>NZ_CP195038.1:107500-4176030 GCF_051163755.1 Shewanella sp. HL-SH5 | reverse complement strand
AACCACGCAACCCCTTTTTTAAAGTTATTTGTTATTTTTGGCTTGTTTGCGGATAATTTAGCCTGACCAGCTAGTTTTTAAGCATTATACTGTCTCAAACCGTGAATATATAAGGATTGTTATGTCTACTAATGTAAGAACTTACCAAGGGATCCACCCTAATTTAGCTGATAATGTCTATGTTGATGAGTCAGCCGTGCTTGTGGGTGACATAAAATTAGACCATGACGCAAGTATTTGGCCATTAGTGGCCGCGCGTGGTGATGTAAATAAGATCCGTATTGGTAAACGCAGCAATGTACAAGATGGCAGTATATTGCATGTAACCCGTAAATCAGTTGCTAATCCTGATGGACATCCCTTAATTATAGGTGACGATGTCACCATTGGGCATAAAGCAATGTTACATGGCTGTAAGATTGGTCATCGTGTATTAATAGGCATGGGCGCGATTTTACTTGATGGTGCAGTAGTAGAAGATGATGTCATTGTCGGTGCGGGCTCATTAGTACCACCGAATAAGATTTTGCAAAGCGGTTATTTGTATGTTGGCAGCCCTTGTAAGCAGATTAGAGCCTTGACGGATGCTGAACGTGCTTTTTTACCGCAGTCTGCTGATAATTATGTTCGGTTAAAAAATGAATACTTAGTGGACTTACAACAGTCGAGCTAATGACGAAGCCTAATATGGGCCAATATAAGCTTGGTCCATTTAGTTTAAACTCTTAATGCTTATAACACTTTTATTTATCGTATCAATTAATAAATGATTATATCTTAGTTGTGTATAAGTCGTGACTCTAGTCTATATTTAGCAAAGATTGTCACTTTAGTATTGAAAAATCGTTATGCAGACCGTTTAAAGTCCCCCACCTTATCGGTTACTGGACTTCATTTTTTACTTAGGATGAGTGTAGTGCAAACTAAAAATCGAATTAACAATAAACACATCGCCTATATTGATTTTAAGCAACATCTTCTGCTGCTCGCTCTTCCTCTGTGTCTTATTTGCACTATTATCATTTTTACCCCAGCTATTGAACAAACTTACTTATACTTAACGTTGATTATTGGCGGGTATCTGGCCAGCTATGCAATTAGCTTTTACATATATAAGCAAAATATGTTACGACTTTGGCAGCATTTGGAACAGGTTATCCATATCAATGATACAACCTACGAGTTAGTTAATTTATCGAATAAGTATGACTCTGAAAAATCATTTCTAGACGCACTTTTACAAAAAGCGGTATCCGCTGTAGATGATGCAGAAATGGGCAGTATTATATTGGTAGACAATATGACTGATCGGTTACAGTTTGCCTCCGTTATAGGGCTAAATATGGATGCCCTGCAAAATGTTAACTTTACGCTAAAAGAAACCTTTCTATATCGTTTAACTAAGGGGCGTTTTCATAAAACGGTTGTCATTAGTAACATCAATGCTAAAAGCGCCAAAAATGATGACCCATTTGTTCTACCTGATGCATCAACAAAACCTATTTGTTCAACATTATCCAGTCCAATTAGGATTAAAGGACAACTTTATGGAATGATGAATTTAGACAGTACTAAGGCGGGAACTTTTGGGGACTACGATATTAGTTTAGTCAATATTTTAACATCCGAGGCCGCTAACGCGATTTCGTTGTATCAGAAGTCGAAAGAAATAGAAAGTTTGGCTAATAATGATGGATTAACCGAACTTTATAATCGTAAAAAATTTGATGCTGCCGTTCTGCAATGGCAACATGCACCCAATTTAGGGAGTTACATCATTATTTTGGATATGGACAACTTAAAACCATTAAATGATCAACATGGGCATCAAGCAGGTGATGATGCACTAAAAGCGTTGGCTAATTCGCTAAAATCAATGTGGTATCCAAAATTTTTGGTCGCTCGTTATGGTGGTGATGAGTTCATCGCTTTATGCTACGGTCCAATTGAAATATTGATGAAGCAAATTACCCAAATGCAAGATGAACTTACACAGTTAACACCTGCTATTCATTTTAGTTATGGAGTTGCGCGCTATGATCAGGATTGGGAAGGTGCGTTTAAGCAGGCGGATCACAGTATGTATGTTCAAAAAAAACTCAAAAAGCAGGCTTGATATAAAATGCTAATATAACTTAACTCTTGTATTTAAGTCGTGTTGTGAGAAATGCATTTATACATGAGTTATAACGATAAGAATATGTCACCACTATCACTGAAAGCTTCTTGTTCAATCAGCACTTCGGCTTTATCTTCTAAATCAAATCGACATTGTTCAAACAAGTGAACCGCGTTATGTTCATTAACCACTTGATGGTCGCAAAGCGCACTGATTACAGCAAAGCTTGCAATACAGTTAATATGCATTCCCTGCTGTTGAGCAATAAATCTAACTTGATTTGTTTCCATATAGAGTTGATCGGTAAAAATCACGCTTTGATTCATTAACTCGACACCTTTTGAGCAAGTGACTGTCGCAGTTTTTCCATAACAGGATCGGTATCAGGAGTAACTCCACGCCATAGGTTAAAGCTTTTAGCTGCCTGACCAACCAACATCCCTAAACCATCAGCTGTCTGATGTGCGTTTTGGTCTTTGGCCCACTGATTGAATACCGTAGTATGCTGACTATAAGTCATGTCATAACAGTCTGTTGTTTCATCGATAATAACACTCGGCAGAGATATTAGTTGCCCTGATAAACCTGCTGAGGTTGAGTTAATCACTAAATCAAATGGAGACTGGATTTCCTCAATCGGTTTCGCAAAAAAGTTACCATAATCGCAAAACAAGGTTTGCAACTGTTGTGCTTTTTCATGAGTTCGATTACAGATAACTAATTGAGCAACATGATGCTGTAAAATTGGCAATATACACCCTCTTGCTGCGCCACCAGCTCCAATTAATAATACATGCTTATCTTTGAGTGGCCCGAACTGCGTTTCAAGATCATTTACCAGCCCCACCCCATCGGTATTATCGCCGTATATTTTACCATCTTCAGTAAACGTCAACGTATTCACCGCACCCGCTAATTGAGCTAACTCACTGAGTTCATCACAAAGCGAATAAGCCTGCTCTTTAAACGGGGCGGTGATATTGGCACCTTTCGCACCTTTTTTTATAAAGGTGCGCAGGGTTTCCTCAAATTGATCGACCGGTGCAAGTATTGTTTGGTAACTCATATTTTGCTGGGTTTGCTTAGCAAACTCACTATGAATATACGGTGATTGACTTTGTGCAATCGGATTACCTAATACGGCATATAAATCGGTCATCAATTATCTTCTCTCTAATACAGCATGTTCATACTCAATTGGATTTACTTTGTATAACCACGCGGTAAGTCAGATGGTGTGGTGTAACGTTCGCGTAACTTGTCCTGACGACTTTGCGTACTTTGCTCTTTTCCATCAATGTACATTTTGACTACATGACTACTGTATTCGAATGGGTCTCCATTCCAGATAACAATATCAGCAACCTTGCCTTCAGCAATTCTACCGCTGTCGATGTTAAACACATCTGCGACGTTTGCCGTCATTGATGCTAAAGCCGCATTATAATCCATACCATTAGCAACGGCATTGCCTGCACTATAACGTAGGCTATACACATTATGGCTATCGCCGATATTGGATAATATAACTTTGACACCCGCGACATTTAATTTGCCCGCATTGCTTAAATCATTATGCAAAGAGTCAAAGCTTTCAGGTAAGTTACGCATTGCATCAATAATCACCGGCACATTGGCTTTAGCTATTTCATCAGCAATTAATACCGCATCCGCTGCGCCAACAAAGATAACATTTAGCTTAAAACGCTGTTTAATTTTGAGCACGGCTAACATGTCGCTAGCACGATCGGCGGCAACGATAAGCGGCTTTTCCCCTGCAAGTAACTGATTGATAATTTCGTCAGCGGCTTCTGGCTCAGCGTCTTCATTATCTTTACTTTTTTTGCCTTTAGAGGCCTTTTCAAGTGACTTTTGCGCTTTTTCAAGCTGAGTAACTAATTGCTGTAAATACGTCGCTCGAGATCCCTCATGGTTAGCGCCTAGCTCAACAAATACTGCGGTATTAGTTTGTTTAACACTATCCCACCCACCTGTTAGATCGATAACAAATGTTTGACCAGCAAAGATATCCTCCCCACCACCTGAAGTAACAACATTGCGGGTAATGCCACCTTTGCGAGTAAACGCTATGCTGCTGGCTTTTGGATTGTAGGCATAGCTAGGATCAAAAGTAATATCCGCTTTTTTATCTTGAGCATCGCCAGATTCAGTTACCGCACTGATTTCAACTAGACCCAGTATGTTCATCGAACCTATAAACCCAGGGGTAACAACGCCCCCTTTGGCATCGATAACCTTATCGACCTCATATGCTGCAAGGCTATTTGCCGTATTTACCGCAGTAATAATGCCATCTTTAACGACAACTACAGCGTTTTCTAGTACGCCTTGTTCTGTGGCTGTATGTACAGTGGCATTAGTAATTGCAAATGATTCAGCTAACGCCAAACCCGATGTACCTAACATGGCACTTGCCATCGATAAGGCAAGTAACGTTTTTGTCATTTTCTTCATGTTATTGGCCTTATTCCTGTCCAAGTAAAAAGTCACTTTGAGCTTGATAGCGCGCATCTTTATCATCGAAGACTTTTGCACCATCAATAAATACTTGCTCAGCTTTAGCGTAGACACTAAACGGATTTACGTTCCAAATAACTACATCAGCGTTCTTACCTACTTCTAATGAACCAGTCTTATCGGCAATGCCTAAAGACTTAGCAGCATTAGTCGTAATCCAGCTAATGACTTGTTCTTCTGTATAATTAAAACCATTGGCATTTGCATTGTGCATGATTTTGGCACTTTCTTGATTCAAGCGTTGAATCGTGACAGGAGAATCTGAATGCACAACCGCACAGGAGTTTTTAACAGCATCAACAATGGCAACATTTTCAAGTACCATATCGTATGCTTCTAACTTGAATCCCCACCAGTCTGGCCACATAGCAGCACAGTTTCCATTTTCAGCTAACGTATCGGCAATTTTGTAAGCTTCAATTGCATGGTGGAATGTGCCAGAGTGATAGTTAAACTCTTTGCCTAAATCAATCATCATCACCATTTCTTCGGCTTTATAACAATGATTGTGGATTAGAATTTCACCTTCTAACACTCCTTGTAAAGTATCTAGGGTTAAATCGCGCTTAGGTGCAACGGCATTTTTGCCTGCAGCATAATCGGCTTCATACTTATCCCAAGCACGCTTATATTCAGTCGCTTCAATAAACGCCTGGCGATAACCCGCCATATTGCCCATACGTGTCATCGGTGGTTCATTGCGGCTACCGTAAAGCGACTTAGGGTTTTCACCACAGGCCATTTTTCAAACCATAGGGCGCATCTGGAAACTTCATGCCTTGCATGCTTTCAGATGGGACATTTTTTAATGTCACACCTCTACCACCGATTAAATTAGCTGAACCCGGCAAGATCTGCATCGTGGTTACGCCACCTTCTCTAGCCCGATTAAAGCCGGGGTCCTGCGGCCATACGCTGTGTTCAGCCCATACTTCCGCCGTCACAGGATTGGTCATTTCGTTACCGTCGTTATGCGACTCAGCATTAGGGCTAGGATAAACCCCCAAATGAGAATGCACATCAATAATACCAGGAGTGACCCACTTGCCTTTCGCATCGACGACAGTGGCGTCATCTGCAACTAGATTTTGCCCAACAGCACTAATCTTGCCATCAATAATAATCAGGTCAGCATTCTCGATTTTCTCACCAGTACCAGTTAACACTGTTGCATTTTTGATTATCGTTTTTTTACTGGGTAAGGCTTGATAAGTACTCGGATAAGGATTTTTATTAATTGTTACTTTTGGATCTTGAGCTTCTGATTGGTTGCATCCCATAAGGGCAGCAGTGACAGCAATCATCACTAAAGATGGCATCATCTTAGTCATTATTGTTCTCCTTTGAAATTGAGGTCAATTTAGCAAGATAGTCGAACAAACAACATAAAAAGATTTAACTAAATCGTTTCAAAACATTAACCCAAAGTTGTCATTGGTTGTTGCTGGTAAGAAAAAGATTAAATGATATATAATAATTAACAAACAAATAGACGGTATCACAATGAATTGGCTGAAGAAAATCTTCGAAAAACAGCAAGTAGATCATCACAGAGATGCTGAGCAATCTAATGCTTATGATTTAATTGGTGGTGATAAAGTGATAAGAGCGATTGCCCATGAATTTTATCAACAAATGCAACAACGACCAGAAACTCAAACACTACTGGCACTTCATCGCGCACCAATAGCAGAATCTGAAGCCAAGCTATATGAATTTTTAACTGGTTGGCTCGGCGGACCACCACTTTATCAACAAAAATATGGTCATCCGGCACTCCGCGCCAGACATATGCCATTTTCAATAGATGAATCTATGCGTGACCAATGGCTAATTTGTATGCGGGCAGCTATTGATAAATGTATAAAAAAGCCTGAACATCGTCATGCGATTATTCAGGCTATTTCAACTTTAGCTGATCACATGCGTAATCAGTAAATAGCTAACACTTACTTGTTCAGCCCTAGCCAGTCTTGCGGTTTAAGGTAGTACTCATATAATTCAGCCTCTGGAGTGTCCGCTTCTGGCGTAAAGCCATATTCCCAACGAACTAAAGGCGGCATAGACATTAAAATAGACTCTGTGCGCCCCCCCGTTTGTAAGCCAAACAAAGTGCCTCGGTCATAAACTAGATTGAACTCAACATAGCGTCCACGACGATAAAGCTGAAATTGTCTTTCTTCATCTTGGTATTCCAATGCTTTATTACGCTCAACAATAGGCTCGTAGGCTTCAATAAAACCATTACCCACAGCTTGCATAAACGCAAAACTTTGTTCAAATCCTGGCTCATTTAGATCATCAAAAAACAATCCACCGACACCACGAGTCTCATTACGATGGGGTAAGAAGAAATACTCATCACACCATTTTTTATATTTAGGATAAACGTCTTCACCAAATGGCAGACATAAATCATGTGCAGTTTGATGCCAACTAACAACATCTTGCTCAAACGGGTAATAAGGCGTTAAATCAAATCCACCACCAAACCACCAAACGGGATCAGCACCTTCTTTACTGGCAATAAAAAAGCGCACATTAGCATGGGTTGTTGGAATATAAGGATTATTTGGATGAATAACTAATGACACTCCCATAGCCTCAAAACTTCTACCCGCTAATTCAGGACGATGTGCTGTGGCTGACGCAGGCATTGCTGCACCCATAACATGAGAAAAGTTAACCCCTGCTTGTTCGAATACATTTCCTTGGGTTAATACCATACTGGTGCCACCACCACCCTCTTCACGCTTCCAAGACTCGGCATTGAAAGTCGACTTACCATCAAGCGCAGTTAAACGCTGACAAATTCGTTGCTGAAGTGACAATAAAAATGTTTTTACTTGTTCTACATTAGGTACAACTAAGGTATCTGAGCCTTTTTGCATAAAATTAGTTTCCATTTCTAATAACGTGTCCTGTGCGTGCATCAATAATCGTAGATGGTTGGCGTTGTTCACCTAATGATCCCAACACCAGCGCATCTATTTTGCCGTTAAAATCGGTTAAAATTTGCTTTGTTTGCATTACGGGCGCTTCTCCCGCTAGATTAGCACTGGTTGATACTAACGGTTTGTGCAGCGTGTCGCAAAGGGCGCGCACAGTAGGATGTGCTGACACCCTAACGGCAATAGAAGAGAATTCACCACACAATAATGATGAAACATTCGACTTAATGGGCATAACAAACGTAAATGGACCAGGCCATTTAGACAGCACAAACTCAAGCTGAACTGAGGTTAACTGAGATTCATCGACATAGTTAGCTAATTGCTCATAATGACTGGCAATCAAGATTAGTCCTTTTTGCCATGGCCGTTGCTTTACATCGAGTAGTTTTTGTATAGCAATCTCGTTATCGGGATCACAGCCTAATCCAAATACAGCCTCGGTTGGGTAAGCAATTACGCCACCTTTAGAAATAACGTCAACTACAGCATCGGGTTGCAATTGCAACATGATTAATCCTTAACACAAGTTAAATTATAGTGACCGTTTGTATTTACAGGCTTTTTGAGGACATTCTAAACGATAGCCTGCAGCCCCTTTGCGTTCGACTAAAATGCCAAAACCACAATCAGGACACGGCTCATTAACAGGCGGGTAATTAACAATATATTTGCATTTTGGGTACGCACTACAGGCAAAAAACGTTTTACCATAGCGGCTAGTACGCGACTCTAACTGTCCTTTTTGACAATGTGGACATGTTATCGCTTCCGCTTCATTACTGTGATCATGCTTTTCAATATGATGGCATTCCGGGTAATGAGTACAACCAATAAAAATACCAAATCGCCCTGATTTAACCGCCAATTCATGCCCACATTCAGGGCAACTTGAACCAGCAATCACTTGGGTCTCTATCGACTCGTGTTGTACTAAAGGCCGGGTATAATCACATGTAGGATAATTATTACAACCAACAAAACTGCCATGTTTGCTATGCTTTAGCGATAACTCGCAGCCACACTTTGGGCAGAGTTCATACTCTTTTTCTAAAGCATGCTCATGGGCAGTAAATAATTGTTGATCAATTTTTGACATGACTCATCTAATTGTTATGTTTGATTTGAATAGGCTTTATCTAAATTAAAACAATTTTACCCTATCGGGATCGAAAAAGGAGGCATAGCCTCCTTTTTATTTAATGCTTAGCAACACTACGAATGCAAATGGCCATCTGGCTGCTCGAAGATTAAATCTTCCATTTGTTCATAAGCGGATTCATTTCCAGGGACATTGAATAACACCATCAATACCACCCATTTTAAATCTTCCAATACCAATATAGGCTCGTCTAAGTCCATCACCCTGTCGATAACCATTTCTCGGGTTTCAACACTTAAGACTTGGATTTGCTCTAGAAACAATAAGAAGCCGCGACATTGCACATCTAACTTGGCAGCCTCTTGTTTAGTATAAATACGGAAAGAATGCTGTGCATGGTTACATAAATACGGTTTATCACTTTCTTGTAAGTCCGCTAAACGTTCAAGCCATGCCAAGGCCTTAATAATATCGACCTGATGAAAACCGGCACGTGTCAGTTCCTTGGTTAATTCATCTTCATCAACCAATAACTCTATTTCGCTATGGACATAGTTCTCAAATAAATACATGAGGATATCAAACATGGCTAACTCCTCTTTAGTCTGACGTAACCACCGGGCACTACTGCAACCCACCCTTGTAACTCAAGTTCAAGCAATTCTACTAACACCAGATCTATCGGTTTTCCACTGTGCTCGACTACTGTATCAACTGTTGTAGTCTCATACCCTACACTTGTTAACAGACTAGCTAACTGCGAAGGAAATGGCAAATTACTCATTTCGCTAGCTTGTATATGGTGACGATGATGCAATTGTACAAGGTGATACTCAGATAAACACCCTAATTCTTCTATTATATCGGCAGCATCCTCCACAAGTTTTGCCCCATTTTTAATTAAATCATGGCAACCTTGATGATATCCCGCCACCGTCGACCCTGGAACAGCAAACACTTCGCGGTTTTGCTCCATTGCTAATCGAGCCGTAATCAGTGAGCCACTTTTACGTGCCGCCTCAACAACAACAGTCCCTAAACTCAAACCACTGACTATGCGGTTACGTTTAGGGAAATGCCCCGCTACCGGACTCACTTTAGGCCAAAACTCACTAATGATGCAGCCATCTTGCTGAATATTGTCGTATAACGATTTGTGCCTTTTAGGATAGACAACATCTACCCCACAACCCAATACTGCTAATGTCACGCCATTATTAGCCACCACAGCTTTATGCGCTGCACCATCGATACCCGCTGCCATCCCACTGGTAATACTAAACCCAGAACAAGAAAGGCCACGAGCGAGACTGGCGGCCGTATCTGCGCCATGTAATGACATATTACGACTACCCACTATAGCGATTGAAGGCGGTAATAATCCGTTTACTTGCCCTTTGACAAAAAGAATTGAGGGAGGGTCATATATTTGCTGTAACAGTGGAGGATATAAAGGGTCAGATAAACAGATAAGATGATGATTATCTGCTTGCTCAAGCCAGTCGAGGGCGCTATCGACTTTATCTAAATCGATTTTACACGCCCTCAAAGATTGAGAAGAAAGCGGTAAGGCATCAGGTTCAAATTGCAACCTTTGCCTTAACTCTTCAACATCCATGTGCACTAATAATTGTTTAATCCGAGCGGGTCCTAGCCCGGATACTGCAGAAACAACTAACCAGTCGACCAGATTATCAGAAATTATTCACCTTTAAAGGTCAAATTGGCTGGCGTAACCAATTTATCTTTTACTCTAACAGGACGATCACTCATCATAATCAAACCTAAACTGGTTTTATCAAAAACTTTAAAAACCATTAGATTACCGTGATAAACGTCAGGTACCTTAAATACTTTATCATCTGAAAAATGAGCGACTACTTTGTCATACGATGTACGTTCAATTGCCCGTACAGGCTGACCATCACTGCCTATTACCACTTCCTCGCCATCACGATAAATAGCAAAAACATGCCCAGGCTTAACGCCCGCATCTAATCCTTTATCAAGATAAACCACTTCCAGCTTACCTGCTTCACGGTTAGTGCTTACGGTAGCAATAACACTGGCTGGCACACCTAGCTCTGCAGCTGTAGGGGTGAAGTAGGCAGACATTAACGCGTCATCTTCAACAGGAATAACAGAATATCCCACTTCAGTTTCACGTAAATTACTCAGTATCTTCACCTTTGAAATATCGCCATCAGCCGTTACACGACCACTGGCACTCAGAATAATTTCTCGGCCAAGCAGCTCACCGGTTTGGGTGTCTAAAAATTCACGTCCATGTTCATAAATAGCGACCTTTTGACCTACTGGCATATTCGCATTGACATAAATAACATCATTAAGAATATGATGCTTAGAAGGGCTTTCACCGCTTAATACCATTGGCTGAGAATCTAACCAGCTTTGTTCAACTACACGATTTTGCACTAAATAAGGTTCAATGAGCGCTAAGTCGATTGCTGGAATTGCGCCACCTTTAGGCAGAATATGCCCTTCCACGCCCTTCTTGATATGTTGTTTTTTAACTAAACGTGGCTGACCATCTATAAAAACCAGTGTAAGACGATCGCCAGGATAAATTAAATGAGGATTAGCAATTTGTGGATTAACCCCCCACAATGTAGGCCATCGCCATGGATCTTGGAGAAAATACCCTGATATATCCCAAAGCGTGTCGCCTTTTTTAACGACATATGTGTCGGGATGTCCCGCTTTTAAAGTCAGTGTATCTGCATTTAATCCAAAGATATTCAATGTTATAAAAGCAAGTAGTAATATCCGTTTCATGGTGTTGTCCATGTTATTAAGCCCTTTAATTGAGCTTTTTACTGTTATTGAAGGTCGGTAAGGATTAAAATTATCCTATTTTCTACCGTCAGTATAGCTAACTAGCTAAAATTTGTCAGACTTGTTAAGAGTTTATATATGTCATTACTTAATGTTTTACGTTTTCCGGATGAGCGTTTACGCACTGTAGCCAAGCCTGTGAGCGACTTTGGCCCAGAATTGCAAACACAAATCGATAACATGCTTGAAACAATGTACCACGAAAAAGGTATTGGTTTAGCAGCGACTCAAGTTGATTTTCATCAGCAGTTAATTGTTATGGACCTGCAAGACGAAGTTGAACGCCCAACAATCTTCATTAACCCACAAATAGTCGCCTCAAATGGCGACTTTGCTAACGAAGAGGGTTGCCTCTCTGTTCCGGGTGTTTACGCTAAAGTAGACCGTGCCGAGCATATCACCTTAAAGGCGCTTAATCGCCATGGTGAAGAGTTTACCGTGGAAGCAGACGAGCTATTTGCGATTTGTATCCAGCATGAAATGGATCACCTACAAGGTAAGCTATTTGTGGATTACTTATCGCCACTGAAGCGCCAACGCATCAAAACCAAGCTTGAAAAAGAAGCTCGTATCGCCGCTAAAGACGCATAGGACTGAATTTGAAACCGTTAAACATTATTTTTGCTGGTACGCCAGATTTTGCTGCGCGTCATTTACAAGCACTGATCTCATCAGAGCACAATGTTTGTGCCGTTTACACTCAACCAGATAGACCGGCTGGGCGTGGCAAAAAGCTGACCTCAAGTCCAGTGAAACAATTAGCGGTTGAAAATAACATTGCCGTTTTTCAGCCACCCTCATTGCGTACTGAAGACGCCCAAGCAGAACTTGCTACCCTAAACGCCGATATTATGGTGGTAGTAGCTTATGGTCTTATTTTACCTAAGGTGGTGTTAGACATGCCGCGCTTAGGTTGTATCAATGTTCACGGTTCTATTTTGCCACGCTGGCGAGGTGCTGCACCTATTCAACGCGCATTATGGGCTGGCGATACAGAAACCGGTGTGACTATTATGCAAATGGACATTGGCTTAGATACCGGTGACATGCTACTTAAAACATCACTGCCAATTGAAGATACTGATACCTCAGCAAGCCTATATGAAAAGCTGGCTCTCCAAGGACCGGATGCATTAATTGATGCCTTAGCAAAATTAAGCCAAGATATGCTGCCTGCTGAAAAACAAGATGAGTCTTTGGTCAATTACGCCGAGAAACTGTCAAAGGAAGAAGCTAAACTAGATTGGCATAAATCCGCTAAACAGTTATGGCAAGAAGTACGTGCATTTAATCCTTGGCCAGTGAGTTATTTCGAGCACCAACAAAGTAGCATTAAAGTGTGGCAAGTACGGTATGACACGACACCAAACAATGCCATGCCCGGCACTATTACTCAAGCAGATAAGCACGGTATTGTCATTGCAACAGCCGACGGCAGCTTAATTGTTGAAACAATGCAACTCCCCAATAAAAAGCCCTTGTCGGTCGCTGACATTCTTAATTCACGTGCCGATTGGTTTAGTGTTGGCACCCAATTAAATTCAGAGGCTAACTAGCATGAATGTGCGTGCATTAGCCGCCAAAGCCATTTTTGACGTACTCGAAAAGGGTATATCATTATCGGTAGCCTTACCCGATAAACAGCAATATTTAGACAGTGGTAAAGACAAAGCCTTGATGGCGGAAATTTGCTATGGGGTGATGCGCCAGTTACCTCAACTAGACAAATGCGTCAGCGACTGCCTAGAAAAACCGTTTAAAGGTAAACAGCGCATTGTTTATCAGCTGTTACTTGTTGGCTGTTATCAACTTTACTTTACCCGTATACCCGCCCACGCAGCTATTTCAGAAACAGCTGAAGCTTGCAGACAACTGAAGTTTGACGGTTTGGTTAAAGTGGTCAATGGCGTACTGCGTAATATTCAACGTAATGAAATGCCGCTCAATACAGATATCGAGACCTTGCGCTATAACACGCCAGCCTGGTTCATTAAGCGATTACAACAAGCTTACCCTGAACAATGGCAAGATATAATTGAACAAAGCCACCATCGCCCGCCTATGTGGTTGCGCAACAATCAGCAATTACACAGTCGAGAGGCGTATATAGCCACGTTAGCACAGCATAATATTGATGCCAGCGAAGGTCCAAGCCCAAATGCTATTTTGCTCGACAGCCCAAAAGATGTAAACGCCTTGCCAGGCTTTATGGATGGCGCAGCTTCAGTACAAGATGGTGCGGCGCAATGGGCGGCAACCTTGCTAGCACCACAAAATGGCGAGCTCATATTAGATGCTTGTGCTGCCCCCGGCGGTAAAACCTGTCACATAATTGAGCAAGCTCCCCAAGCAAACGTCATAGCGGTCGATTTTGACGAAAAACGTTTGGTGAGAGTACAACAAAACCTCGACAGATTGAATTTAAAAGCGCAAGTTATTCATGGTGATGCAGCTAATATTGATCTATGGTGGCAAGGTGAAAAGTTTGACCGCATCTTACTCGATGCACCATGCTCAGCAACCGGAGTGATTCGCCGTCATCCTGATATTAAATGGTTACGTAAGAATAAAGATATTGAAGAATTAGCCATATTACAGCAGCAAATATTTGATCATTGCTGGCAGTGGTTAAAACCGGGTGGCACATTACTTTATGCAACATGTTCTATTTTGCCCGAAGAAAATAGCCAGCAGGTGACACAATTTTTAGCGCGCACACCCGATGCGCAATTAGTGCCAATTAGTCAGCAATCAAATGCACAGGATATTGGCTGGCAGATCCTTCCTGGCCAAGACAATATGGATGGTTTCTACTACGCTCGCTTAGTTAAAGCACAGTAAGGATATTTGCAAGGTTATGAAAATTATTATCTTGGGCGCAGGGCAAGTTGGCGGCACATTGGCAGAAAACTTAGTCGGTGAGAATAACGACATAACCCTCGTTGACAATGACCGAGCTAGACTAAGAATACTTCAGGACAAGTTTGATTTACGCGTAGTGGTAGGCCATGGGGCGCATCCTAGCGTATTAAAAGAAGCCGGTGCAGAAGATGCCGATATGTTAATTGCAGTCACCAACAGTGATGAATGTAATATGGCAGCCTGTCAAATTGCTTATTCACTGTTTGGTACTCCCACTAAAATTGCCCGCATCCGCTCAGAACCTTATTTAGATCTGCGCGATAAACTATTTATTAACTCTGAAGTAAAATCCGGTGATACCAAACCCCGTGGCGGTTTTATCATTGATGAACTCATCGCACCAGAACAGTTAGTCACTGCTTACATACATCGTTTAGTCCAATACCCAGGCGCACTGCAAGTACTTGAATTTGCAGAAGGTAAGCTGAGTCTAGTGGCAGTACGAGCCTACTATGGCGGCCCCTTAGTCGGTAACGCGCTTGCTACCCTGCGTGAACATATGCCCAATATTGATACCCGGGTTGCAGCTATTTTCCGTCAAGGTAAAGCTATCATGCCCCGTGGTACCACCATTATTGAAGCCGATGATGAAGTGTTTTTTGTTGCCGACAGCCGCCATATTCGTGCGGTAATGAGTGAAATGCAAAAGCTGGATAACTCATATCGCAACATTATGATTGCTGGCGGTGGTAATATTGGTTTTGGTTTAGCTAAGCGGTTACAAAAAAATCATTCTGTTAAGTTGATTGAGCATCGCCAAGAGCGAGCTGAAATGTTGTCAGAAAAGCTTGAAAACACCACGGTTTTCTGTGGTGACGCATCGGATCAAGAGCTGCTAACAGAAGAACATATCGACCAAACAGATGTATTTATTGCGGTCACAAATGATGATGAAGCCAATATTATGTCAGCCCTGCTTGCTAAGCGATTAGGTGCGAAGAAAGTCATGGTGTTAATTCAGCGCGAAGCCTATGTCGATATAGTCCAAGAAGCTAATATCGACATTGCTATTTCTCCACAACAAGCGACTATTTCAGCATTACTGACACATATTCGCCAGGGCGATATTTGTAACGTTTATTCATTACGCCGTGGTGCAGCTGAAGCGATTGAAGCGATTGCTCACGGAGACTCCAGCACATCTAAAGTCGTGGGCAAAAAAATCAGTGATATCAAACTGCCACCAGGCACTACCATTGGCGCCATTGTGCGTAATGATGAAGTGCTGATGGGCCACGACAAAACAGTTATTGAACAAGGAGATCATGTGATTCTTTTCTTAGTAAATAAGAAATTTATTGGCGATGTTGAAAAACTGTTCCAACCGAGCGCGTTTTTCTTTTAATCCAACATGATAAATATCAAGCAATTGGTGTTTGTGATTGGCATATTTTTGTCAATCTTAACCGGATTCATGCTAATCCCCATGAGCTTTGCACTCATCTATGGTGAAGAAACCATAGGTGATTTCATGCTATCGGCTATATTTACCGGCAGTGTGGCTATTTTTTGTATTCAATCTGGTCGTCTACATGATATTCGGTTAAACATTCGTGATATGTTCGTTCTGACTTGCGCCACCTGGCTAGCGGTAAGCCTTTGTGCCGCACTACCTTTTGCGCTATACCACGGTATCACTTATACCGACGCCTTCTTTGAAACTATGTCAGGGATCACCACTACTGGCTCAACAGTATTGTCTGGCTTGGATAATATGGATCACAGCATTCTAATATGGCGCTCTTTATTACAATGGCTGGGCGGCATTGGCTTTATTGTCATGGCCGTCGCGGTATTACCTTTTTTAAACGTCGGTGGCATGCGTTTATTTAGAACTGAATCATCCGACTGGAGCGACAAAGCCACTCCCAGAACGCAATATATGGCCAAAAATCTTTTCTGGGTTTACGGTAGCCTTACATTACTGTGTGCTTTTGCCTATCACCTCGCAGGTATGGACTGGTTTGAAGCAATTAATCATGCCATGACCACCCTCTCTACCGGTGGTTATTCCACATCAGATAACTCAATGGCTCACTTCTCTAATGCGGCACATTGGGTGGGTATTGTCTTTATGTTGGCAGGAGGTCTGCCCCTATTGATGTTTGTCCAGTCAATACAGCAACGCAATATTTCAATATGGAATGATCAGCAAGTAAAGGGCTTCTTATTGTTTGTGGCTACAGTATCTTTCAGTATTGCGTTGTGGCTGTCATTGCACAAAAACTTAAGCTTTATCGATGCACTGCGTTTATCCAGTTTTAATGTTATTTCAGTGGTAACCACTACAGGTTATGGCTTAACCGACTATCAAGCATGGGGTGCGTTTGCCAGTACCGCATTTTTGTTTTTAATGTTGATTGGCAGCTGTTCGGGATCAACCTCAGGTGGCATTAAAATATTTCGTTTTCAAATTTCAATGGTCATTATGCGCCAGCAAATTAAACAGCAATTCCACCCTAAAGGCTTGTTTAAAGATACCTTCAATGGCCATAAAGTCAGTGAAGATATTGTTCGCTCATTAGTCACCTTCATTATGCTTTTTTTCATCGTTATTTTGGGATTATCGATGATTTTAGTGCTAACAGGCTTAGATATTATAACCAGCTTTACCGGTGCTATTACTGCGGTTGCCAATGTAGGTCCTGGCTTAGGCGCTATTATTGGTCCTGCAGGTAACTTCTCAAGCTTATCTGATGTGGCTAAGTGGGCGTTAGCTTTTGGTATGTTATTGGGGCGCCTTGAGATTCTCACTGTCGCGGTGCTTTGTCACCCACAATTTTGGCGTTATTAATATTATTGCAGCGTAAATCGCTAAGTAAATTGGCAGTAAGCGCCTAGCGCCCACAATAGCCGCCGGTTAATGCCCAATTTAGTTAATTTTTCTACGCTCTTAAGTCATAGCTAACACATGCTCAGCGTAACGCTTAACATCCTCCCAATCGGTATAATCTATAATCGCTTTAGGATCCGTTGGGCCGTCAGTCATTTTCATAATAAGACGGATCATTAAACTGTCGTACCAGGGCCAAGAAGGATAATCGACCTTACCTGCGATAATCTTGACATCCTGTGGTTGCCAAGGTGAAAGCTGTAAAAATTTTTGTAGGTACTTATTGTTTTCAGGAACACGTTTTTCTGGGTTTCGAGCAACAACGTTAACGCAAAAGAAACTGTTGGGCACTTTTACCAATTCAGCCTGATAACGTTCGACAAACTCAAATACCGACTTATGGTATGAGCCATAAAGTACACAGGCACCTAATGCGATAGCATGGTATTGGGTCCAATCAATATTATGCTTAACTTCATTAATATTGAGCACATCACACTCTCCTCCTTTGGCCAATATTTGTTGAGCGATAGCACGGCTAATTTGTGCAGTATGGCCGCCTCGAGAATAATACAACACCAAAACTTTGGACATAGTGAACCTCTATTGATAAAGAAAGAATGAGTGTGGCAAAAAAAGACTTAAGATACCGATGAAGTGATCACAAATTAGAATTAGCTCATATTATTAGCACCGATAATTGAGATCTACACACAGCACGAGTATGATTCGGATATCACTCGTATCCAAGGATCCTCCTATGCAGCAAAATATCGATATTTCATCGATGCTAGAAAACGCAGAAACAGCTGCAAAATGGCTGAAAGCGATAGCAAACCCTTATCGCTTAATGATTTTGTGCTTGTTGTTGGATAAAGAGCTCAGCGTAACTGAGTTGAATGAGACCGTGCCACTCAGTCAGTCTGCTTTATCACAGCACTTAGCCGTATTACGCGCAGAAGACTTAGTTAACACTCGTAAGAGTTCGCAAGTGGTGTTTTATACTTTAAAAAACGAGCAAGTGACTGAGGTTATTTCTATTTTACATCGCCGTTATTGCGCCTAAATATTTACCTCTGTTATCGACACTTCCACTTTATTATCGATATTGTACATATAGCTTAATGCAGCAAGCTTGTTGGATTAAGCTTGTTGCACCAACTGAGCCGCAAAATCATCTACTTTATTCCAATCAGTAAACTCAAACGTGGCAGATGTGTCCGTAGGGCCCTTGGTCATCCACATAATAAAGCGGATCATAAACTTATCGACAAAACCATACTTAGGGTAGTCGATCTTACCTGCGAACACAGAAGACAACTGTGGTTGCCATTGTGATAACAGTAAAAACTTTTGCATATAAGGATTAGTTGCAGGGGTGTTTTTTTCAGGTTTTCTTGCGACTACGTTGACCGTAAAAAAGCTATTAGCTTTGCTTTCAATTGCGGCCTTGTTTCTGGCAATAAAATCATATAATGCGGGACGATGTTTACCATAGCGAATGCTAGCACCGATAATAATTTGCGAGGCACTTTCGATATCTACCTGAGAGACCTGAGCGACATCCTTTAACGTGACACCATGTCCAGATTGCTCAAGTTGTTTCTTGATACGTTGGCAAATGGCAAGCGTTTGACCATCCACAGTTGAGTAAACCAGTAAGCTTTGCATTAGTTTTTCCAAAATGTCGGTGTAAATAACACCAAAAGAGTAAATACTTCTAAACGACCAAATAGCATGGCAATAACCAACACCCACTTAGCGCCATCGGTAATACTAGCGTAGTTATTGGCAACATCGCCTAGCCCTGGTCCAAGGTTATTCAAACTAGCCGCTGTCGCACTGAATGCAGTAATAGCATCCATATCCATCGCCATTAAAATCACCATACAAATAACAAACACTAATGCATAAGCCGAGAAGAAGCCCCATACCGCATCAATGATACGGTCTGGCAATGCTGCACCGCCAATACGGATAGAATACATAGCTTTAGGATGAACCAAACGCTTAAGCTCACGCGAGCCCTGCAATACCAACAGAATGAGCCGAATAACCTTCATCCCCCCGCCAGTTGAACCTGCACAACCGCCAATAAAGCTTGAAAATATCAGTAATACGGGTAAAAACAGCGGCCAGGAGTGAAAGCTTTCGGTGCCAAAGCCAGCGGTAGTTGATATCGAAACCACCTGGAAAAAAGCATAATCTAATGTCTGCTCAGCGGTGTCGTAAACCCCCGAGTAATATAAAGTGGTAAAACAAATGGCAGTTAGCACCACTTGAACGCCGATCAATACCTTAAACTCAGCATCCTTAAAGTAAATTTTAAAGTTAATTCCACGACGGGTGAAAGCGGCAAAATGCACGCTAAAGTTAACGGCGGCAATGAGTAAGAATACCGCACAGATAATATTAATCGCCGAACTATCGTAATAACCAATACTGGCATCTTTAGTGGAAAAACCACCAATGGCGATAGTGGAAAACGCATGACAAATAGCATCAAAAGCATTCATACCGGCAAAATAAAATGCCGTGGCGCAGGCGATAGTTAACATCAAATAAATGTACCATAACGCTTTGGCGGTTTCGGCAATTCTTGGGGTCATTTTACTGTCTTTAACTGGCCCGGGGATCTCGGCTTTAAATAGCTGCATGCCCCCAATACCCAGTAACGGCAAAATAGCCACGGCGAGCACGATGATACCCATGCCGCCCATCCACTGTAATAAATGGCGATAGAACAATACCGCCTTAGGTAAGTCATCTAGGCCGACAATAACAGTCGCCCCAGTGGTTGTAAGCGCGGAAAAGGATTCAAAAAAGCTGTCGGTCCAACTTAAATCAGGCACTTTGGAGAAAATAAACGGCAGTGCCCCAATGGATCCCAATACCGTCCAAAACAACACCACAATAAGAAAGCCTTCACGGGTACGTAAATCACTTTTATGTTTACGGTTGGGATACCAAAGTAAAAAACCTAAAAATAAACTGACAAAAAACGCCTGAACAAACGCAGTACCGCCACCATCTTTATAAAACACCGCCACCAAAGCAGGCGGAAGCATAGTGATAGAGAACAAGGCCATCAGCAAACCTGTGATTCTTATAATTGTTTTATATTGCATTAAAGGCTTCTGTTAGTTCGATGTTATAAAAATATGAAAAATTAACTTTGTAAGGCATTTTGGCATAAGTTCAGCCTAGCTCATACAGTAAACTTCACTTGAAGCGTCCCTTGGGTCATTGTGGCTAACTGAGTATTAAAATCAGCTAAGGCATCTTTTGCTAACTCGAATGTCATATCGACTTTGTCACTGAACGCTTTCGCTAAAATAACCCCGTCATATTGAGCCACTAAATATTCAACATCCGCTAACTGTGCATAGTTGCAGTTTAGGGTGATCGGGTAACGAATATTCTTAGTCCGTAAACTTAACTGACTAATGCCCAGCTTTATGCCTGAACTATAAGCACGCATTAAGCCGCCAACGCCAAGCTTTGTGCCACCAAAGTAACGTACAACTATTGCACCAACCTCACCCACATTGGCGCCTTGCAAGCTTGCTAACATAGGGCGTCCAGCGCTACCACCAGGTTCGCCATCGTCACTGGAACCAATATTAACCATCTCATTAGGCTCTCCGGCTATAAAGGCATAACAATAGTGACTCGCCCCTGGGTAATCGCGCTTCATGTTAGTAAGTGTTAACTTCATAACATCTTGGTCTGGGCAATGAAATAGAAAAGAGATAAAGCGACTATGCTTTATCTCCTCTTCAATCAACAAGTTGGAATCAGGTATTGAATAACTCTCAGTCAAGACCTAACTCTCTTGTCATGTTTTCATTTCGATCACTGTGCACAATCACATTATCTTCAATGCGAATACCGCCAAAAGGTCGCATTACATCAACTGTTTGCCAATTAACTAACTGCTTAGCATGGTCACTTAAATCATTGAGCAAGGTGTCAATAATATAAATACCAGGTTCAATCGTTAGCACCTGGTTGGCCGCTAAAGTTCGAGTACAGCGTAAAAAAGGATGATTTTCGGGGGCTGGTATATGAGTGCCGCGCTCATCATGGGAGTATCCGCCCATATCATGTACCTGCAAGCCAAGCATATGACCTAATCCGTGGGGGAAAAATGCCCGCGTGACACCAGAATCAACCAGCGCAGTCACATCAGAATGAGCCAGTTCAAAGTCTATCAATAACTGCGCAATTCGCTCATGGGTCATAATATGCAAATCTGTATATTTCACCCCGGGTTTCATTGCATCGACAATGGCCAGTTGCTGCTGATTTAACGCCGTAATAAGTTCAGAAAAACGATTTTTCTCGAACGCATAAGTACGGGTAATATCAGCGGCATACCCATGGTAACTTGCACCAGCATCAATAAGAAACGATAAACGCTGCTTTGGCTTTACGTGGGCTAATGTCATGTAATGCAAAATAGCCGCATTTTGATTCAAGGCGATGATATTGCCGTATGGCATTTCGTTTTCGCCTTGGCTGATTTCAGCTAAGTACTGTTGCTGGATCTCAAACTCACTGCCACCATTGAAAAATGCACTTTTGGCCGCTTTATGACCTTTAACTGCAATTTTGTTTGCTCGACGTAGACACTCAAGTTCATATTGCGTTTTATCAGCGCGGTGGTAATGCAAGTAATTCATTACCGCATCAGGGTTACGGGACTTAAACTCTAATACGTCAGCAACATCTAAATGCTCACCAATATAAGCCCAATTACTCAAATCTTTCGGTAAAAACTCAGCAATTTTATCAGCTTTGGTTAGTAGCTTAATGTCAAAATGTTCAGTCCAAAATGCCTCTGGCACATCGCTAACCTTATGCCAGAAATCCACTGGACGATAAAAGACCAATACTGGCTTATCAATCCCGTTGGCAATAACCCAACAGTTTGGATTATCAAGAATAGGTAGCCATGCTTTGAAATGAGGATTCACCTTGAATGGATAATTCATATCATCTAAAAACTGACGATGGGGTTGTCCTGAATGAATAACGACGCCAGCAAAATTCTCACGACGGGTGATCTCAGCAACCCGACGATTTAACTCGGCAATATGTGAATGATATAAGCTATCCAGCTGATCCATTTTTTGATTCCTATTCAGTAGTTGGCAAACACTCACAGTTTACCACAAAGGATAAAAATCACCTTAGTAGACAAAAATTAAACGGTCGTTTAAATTGGGTGTTGTAATTTCTGTCATTTAGTCGCACACTGTTGTGTAACTGGTCAAATGATGGCCTATACTGCTGTGAAACAAGCTTGATAACTACACGATTATAAAGATGTTGAAATCGCTTTAAGCAATAAGGAAGCAAGCAATGATCTACCAAAGCCCTACCATCCAGGTTGAGTTACTTGAAGACAATATTGCCAAGCTGTGCTTTAACGCACCGGGCTCGGTAAACAAATTTGACAGAGAGACTCTAGCCTCTTTAGATGCTGCACTAGATAGCATCAAACAAAAGACTGATATCAAAGCATTAATACTTACCTCAGCTAAAAGCACATTTATTGTGGGCGCTGATATCACTGAATTTTTAGAATTATTTAAGCAAGACGATGCCACACTGCTCGCTTGGGTTGAACAAGCTAATGCAGTATTCAATAAGCTTGAAGATTTACCTTTCCCTACCATATCAGCGATTAACGGTTTTGCTTTAGGCGGTGGATGTGAAACGATTCTAGCAACCGACTTACGAGTTGCTGATACCAATGCACTTATCGGTTTACCTGAAACCAAATTAGGCTTAATTCCTGGCTTTGGTGGTACGGTTCGTCTACCTCGCGTAATCGGTGCTGACAATGCATTAGAATGGATCACATCAGGTAAAGAACAACGTCCTGACGATGCACTTAAAGTGGGTGCTATTGATGCGGTAGTCGCACCAGAAAACCTACACACAGCAGCTATTCAAATGTTGCATGATGCATTAGTGGGCAACCTAGATTGGCAAGCTCGTCGTAAGCAAAAGCAATCACCGCTGCTACTGGGTAAGCTTGAAGCTATGATGTCGTTCACCACAGCCAAAGGTATGGTGTTCTCTATTGCCGGTAAACATTATCCAGCGCCAATGGCTGCTGTGAATGTTATCGAAAAAGCGGCGACTTTAGATCGCGCTGGTGCATTACAAGTTGAAGCTCAGGCTTTTATTAAGCTTGCTAAAACAGACGTTGCGACTGCATTGATTGGTATTTTCTTAAATGACCAATTAGTTAAAGGCAAAGCGAAAAAAGCAGGTAAATTAGCGAAAGATGTTAACCAAGCTGCGGTACTAGGTGCAGGCATTATGGGCGGCGGTATAGCTTACCAAAGCGCCAGCAAAGGCACACCGATTGTCATGAAAGACATCGCTCAGCCAGCATTAGAGTTAGGCTTGAACGAAGCGGCTAAAATTCTAACAACACAAGTTGCACGCGGTCGCTCTACGCCAGAGAAAATGGCTAAAGTATTAAACAACATCACCCCTTCACTAGATTATGCCTCTATCAAAAATAGCGACATCGTTGTAGAAGCGGTTGTTGAACATCCAAAAGTGAAGGCCACTGTACTGGCTGAAGTTGAAGGCTATGTATCTGAAGATGCGATTATTGCTTCAAACACCTCAACTATCTCTATCAACTTGCTAGCTAAAAGCCTTAAGAAACCTGAACGTTTCTGCGGTATGCACTTCTTTAACCCTGTGCACAAAATGCCACTTGTTGAAATTATTCGTGGTGAGCACAGCTCAGAAGAAACCATTGCAACAGTGGTCGCTTACGCCAGCAAAATGGGTAAAACCCCAATCGTTGTAAATGATTGCCCAGGCTTCTTCGTTAACCGCGTATTGTTCCCATACTTTGCAGGTTTTAGCGGACTACTTGCTGATGGTGCAGACTTTGCCGCTGTCGATAAGGTCATGGAAAAACAATTCGGTTGGCCAATGGGTCCAGCTTACTTACTTGACGTAGTCGGTTTAGATACCGGTCATCACGCACAAGCAGTAATGGCTGAAGGCTTCCCTGACCGTATGGGTAAAAATGGCAAAGACGCTATCGACATTATGTTTGAAAACAAACGTCTAGGTCAGAAAAACACTAAAGGCTTCTATGCTTATTCTGTAGACCGTCGTGGTAAGCCGAAAAAAGACGTTGACCAAACTAGCTATGAATTATTAAGCGCTGAGTTCGGTGAATTAAAGGCATTCGAGTCAGATGAAATCATAGCTCGCTGTATGATCCCGATGATCATCGAAACGGTTCGCTGTTTAGAAGAAGGCATTATTGCATCACCTGCTGAAGGCGATATGGGTCTAGTATACGGTATTGGTTTCCCACCATTCCGTGGCGGTGTATTCCGTTACTTAGACACCATGGGCGTAGCAAACTTTGTTGCCCTAGCAGACAAATACGCACATCTTGGTGGCTTATATCAAGTTACCGATGCAATGCGCGCACTTGCAGCCAACAACGGTAGTTACTACCAAGCCTAATAAGTGGGAAAGGAATTAAATCATGAAACAAGCTGTTATCGTAGACTGCATTCGTACCCCAATGGGCCGTTCTAAGGCTGGGGTATTTAGAAATGTACGTGCAGAAACTCTTTCTGCAGAACTAATGAAAGCATTAATGCTTCGTAACCCGCAACTGGATCCAAATACTATTGAAGATGTTATTTGGGGTTGTGTGCAACAAACTCTAGAGCAAGGTTTTAACATTGCCCGTAACGCATCATTATTAGCTGGTATTCCTAAAACGGCTGGTGCAGTGACAGTGAACCGTTTATGTGGTTCATCAATGGATGCACTTCATCAAGCGGCTCGTGCCATTATGACTGGCCAAGGTGATACCTTCATTATTGGTGGTGTTGAACACATGGGTCATGTACCAATGAACCACGGTGTAGATTTTCACCCAGGCCTGGCTAACCGCGTAGCTAAAGCCTCTGGCATGATGGGTTTAACTGCTGAAATGCTAGGTAAGTTACATGGCATTACCCGTGAACAACAGGATGCTTTTGCTGTACGCTCTCACCAGCGTGCACATGCTGCAACGATTGAAGGTCGCTTTGCCAAAGAAATTTGGGGCATTGAAGGCCACGATGTAAACGGCGCATTAATCAAGGTTATGACCGACGAAGTTATCCGTCCTGAAACTACCCTTGAGTCACTTGCGGGTTTACGTCCAGCGTTTGACCCAGCTAACGGCACTGTAACAGCGGGCACATCATCTGCACTATCAGATGGTGCATCTGCGATGTTAGTGATGGAAGAATCTAAGGCTCGTGCATTAGGTTTACCAATTAGAGCGCGCATTCGCTCTATGGCTGTTGCGGGTTGTGATGCAGCTATTATGGGTTACGGTCCAGTTCCTGCTACTCAAAAAGCATTAGCCCGTGCTGGTCTTTCAGTTGCTGATTTAGATGTGATTGAACTTAACGAAGCGTTTGCAGCCCAGTCTTTACCTTGTGTTAAAGATCTTGGTTTACAAGATGTAGTTGATGACAAGATTAACCTTAACGGCGGCGCTATCGCCCTTGGTCATCCACTAGGTTGTTCAGGTGCACGTATTTCTACCACCCTGATTAACTTGATGGAAGATAAAGATGCAACATTAGGTTTAGCCACTATGTGTATCGGATTAGGTCAAGGTATCGCGACTGTTTTCGAACGCGTTTAAGCTATCTTTAAAGTTAGTCTGAGTTTATCAATCTAACGGGTTCACCCTATCGATTGTAAATTAACTCAAAAAACCGAATTATTGAAAAATAATTCGGTTTTTTATTTTTCATCAACAGGCTAATGTTCCACGTGAAACATGTTTGAGGAAAATTTAAAAACAAATTAAAACGTTAATTCATAGCTAAATCACATTAGTTACACCTAAACTTGGCAATCTAGATTTGGCGGAGTAAAATTATGGATATTAAAAAAGCTAAGTTGAAGTGGCAATGTCAGAAGAATTAACCTCCCTAGAAATATTCGCACAGGCACAACACCAGCTTGATGCGTTAGGCTTACGCTGCCCTGAACCGGTAATGATGATCCGTAAAGCGGTACGTAAGATGGCAGACGGTGAAACAATATTAATTACTGCCGATGACCCAGCAACAACCCGAGACATTCCAAGTTTTTGTGAGTTTATGGACCACACCCTAATTGCCAGCGAAACATCAAAAACGCCCTATCAATATCTGCTAAAAAAAGGACTATGAACATGGAAGCTAAGTTAGCAGCAATAGCTTATAAAACAGCTAAGCGTGGCAAAATGAGTCAAGTATTTTGCGCCAAAGTCACCTTAGAGCGAGGTGTTGAAAATGATGTTTTTGGCCGTCCAGGAAAACGTCAAGTAACCGTACTATCTCAACAGCAATGGCAAATAGCCTGTAAGCAAATAAATGCCGATTTAGACTGGCTTACCCGTAGAGCAAATCTGTTAATAACAGGGTATGAGTTCAGTGCCGCTGATGTAGGCAAGACACTCAAAATTGGTGCGGACTTACAATTGCTGATCACAGGTGAAACAGATCCCTGTAAAAAAATGGAAGCCGCTTTTGCTGGATTAGAACAAGCATTAACACCAGACTGGCGAGGCGGTGTAACCTGTAAAGTCATACAAGCAGGACTGATACAACCAGATGATCCAGTAACGATGCGCTAAACATGACAACCAAATCACTTAATCGCTACTCTATAGATAAATGAATCTTGTCATATTAAAGGTTTATTTATCGAACATAACAGTACTAAAAAAACCTCCAATCTAAAATCCGGTATATATCCATAAAGTTACCCATCATCAGCTTTATGCATGTCAACTTATCACACCATTTTTACAACCAAGTTACTTTTCTGTCATTATTTGAAACAGATTTTTTGTGTCGTTTTATAGCCATTTGTGCGATAAAGGTTACCAAGCCAGATTTGATGCTAACAAGCCTGACACAAACCACTTTAGATACTGTTGGTTGGCATTAATACTCTTATAATGATAAATAAATGGATCTTGCATGTTCACACAAAAACTTACCCCTATTTATACCGCGATAGCATTATCACTTGGTATTAGCTCAACTAGTTTTGCCACAGAAGATGAAGCAGCGAAATGGCAAGTCAACGCCCCAGAAAATGCCCCATTACAAAAAGTCGACATTAATGTCACTGATGGTACATGGATGAACGTCAATGTATCACCTGACGGCAAAACGATTGTATTTGACCTACTAGGCGATATCTATCAAATGCCTATATCTGGTGGCGAAGCAACCCAACTTGCTAGTGGCATTGCATGGCAAATGCAGCCAGTTTATAGCCCTGATGGAAAATATATTGCGTTCACATCAGATGAAGATGGCGGCGACAACATATGGATAATGAATGCCGATGGCACCAATCCACATCCAGTAACCAGCGAAACATTCCGCCTATTAAACAGCCCAGCCTGGAGTCCTGACTCACAGTATCTAGTTGCTCGTAAACACTTTACGGCAAGTCGAAGCTTAGGTGCTGGCGAAGTGTGGATGTATCATGTTGCTGGAGGTGAAGGCGTTAAGCTGACAGAACGTCCAAATGATCAAAAAGATTTAGGCGAGCCTGCCTACTCACCTGACGGCCGCTATATCTATTTCAGCCAAGATGCGACCCCAGGTAAAACCTTTCATTACTCAAAGGATTCTGTAAAAGGGATTTATAAAATTAAACGCTATGACACCCAAACCGGTGACATTGAAGTATTAATTGAAGGTACCGGCGGTGCTATTCGCCCAACACCAAGCTCTGATGGTAAATCTTTAGCATACATAAAACGAGATGGTTTCCAGTCGACCTTATATTCTCTGGACTTAAAGTCTGGTGAAGAAACAAAGCTGTATGACAAGCTAGATCGTGACATGCAAGAAACCTGGGCTATTCACGGCGTTTACCCAACAATGTCTTGGACCAATGATAATAAAGATATTGTGTTCTGGGCTAACGGTAAAATCAACAAGCTAAACGTGGCTAAAAAAACGCTTAGTAATATACCCTTTTCTATTAAAACCCAGTTAGATGTACAGCCCTCTGTTAGATTTACTCAGAACCTTGATCAAGATAATTTTGATGTAAAAATGCTGCGCATGGCACAGGTCTCACCTGATGGTGAACAAGTGGTATTTGAAGCATTGGGCAAGTTATGGATCCGCGATATAAAAGATGGAAAACAAAAACGCTTAACTCGTTTAGATAATGATGTTAACGAGCTATTCCCTCAATGGTCACGTGATGGTAAAAACATTGTATTTACCACTTGGAATGACCAAGCCCAAGGTACCGTTAGCATCGTCAGTTCGCGTGGTGGAAAAGCCAAAGTGTTAACTAATGAACCTGGTAAATATGTTGAGCCAACATTCTCTCCTAATGGAGAATATGTGGTTTATCGTAAAGCTAAGGGCGGCTATATGACAGCTCGCACTTGGTCTCAAGAACCTGGTTTATATAAAGTTGATACTAAAGGTAAGAAAAACACCAAGCTATCTGCCAGTGGTTATCAACCACAATTTGGTGCAGATAACGACCGAGTGTACTTTATGGATTACGGCAGCTCGCCGCAACTTTCATCAATTGGCATGAACGGTTTTGAAAAACGTACTCATTACACTAGCGAACATGCGACAGAGTTTCGTATAGCCCCGAATGGTGAACATCTTGCATTTGCAGAACGTTTCCGTGTTTATGTCACGCCATTTGCTAAGCATGGTGAAACAATTAACATTGGCCCTAAAGCTAACAATCTACCCGTTACTCAACTCAGTGCCCGTGCCGGCGAAAGCATAAGTTGGAACAATGACAGCAACGAGCTTTATTGGACCCTTGGCCCAGACTTATATCAAGCCAAAGTTGATACTCAGTATGAAAAATCTGACGCCAAAATTGAGCCCCAAATAACCTCTATTGGCTTTAAACAGGATGCAGATGTTCCACGTGGAACAATCGCTTTTGTTGGCGGTAAAGTCATCACCCTTGAAAATGATCAAGTGATTGAAAATGGTGTGGTGATAGTTAAAGACAATAAAATTGTTGCTGTTGGCGATGCATCAACATCCATTCCATCTGGCGCGCAAGTTATCGATATTGCCGGTAAGTCTATTATGCCTGGCCTGTTTGACGCCCATGCACATGGTGGCCAAGCAGATGATGAGATCATTCCACAACAAAACTGGGCGCTCTATTCAGGCTTATCATTAGGAGTCACCTCTATCCATGATCCTTCAAATGATACCACTGAGATTTTTGCTGCTGCAGAGCAACAAAAAGCCGGTAACATTGTTGGCCCACGTATATTTTCAACCGGTACGATTCTATATGGCGCTAACGGCCCTGGTTATACCTCACACATTGATTCGTTAGATGATGCTAAATTCCATTTAGAACGCCTTAAAAAAGTCGGTGCTTTTAGCGTAAAAAGCTATAACCAACCAAGACGTAACCAACGTCAGCAAGTAATAGCGGCAGCGCGTGAATTAGAAATGATGGTAGTCCCTGAAGGTGGATCGCTACTTCAACATAACCTCACTATGATTGCTGATGGCCACACAACGGTTGAACACTCATTACCAGTTGCTGCCATTTATAGCGACATCAAACAGTTTTGGAGCCAAACTAAAGTAGCCTACACCCCAACCTTGGTAGTAGCTTACGGTGGTATTTCTGGTGAACATTACTGGTATGATAAAACCGACGTTTGGGCACATCCACGCTTAAGTATGTATGTTCCGCATGATATTTTAGATGCGCGCTCAATGCGTAGAACCACTGCACCGGATGCACATTACAATCATTTTAATGTCGCACGCGTTGCCAACGAACTAAATGAAATTGGTGTTAAGCCAAACATTGGTGCACATGGACAACGTGAAGGTCTGGCTGCTCATTGGGAAATGTGGATGTTTGCCCAAGGCGGCATGAGTAATATGGATGTATTGAAAACAGCCACCATTAACCCAGCAACCACTTTTGGTATGGATCATCAGCTTGGTACAATCAAGCCAGGTAAACTAGCCGATTTGATTGTTATTGACGGTGACCCACTGACTGACATTCGCAGCACTGATAAAGTAACTTACACTATGGTTAACGGTAAGTTATTTAATTCGGAAACAATGAATGAGTTGAATGGCGCTAAGATACAACGTAAGCCGTTTTTCTTTGAAACAAAATAGTGTAGATATAATTCACAGCATTATGTTGTAACAATAAAGGGTGTTCCACGTGGAACACCCTTTTTTATTAAGCGATACTCAAACCGCTCTACATTATTGACGCTTAGACGCGGCACAAAAGCAATCTGTGGTGTGGTCGTCGACCATGCCAACGGCTTGCATAAAAGCATAACAAATAGTTGGGCCAACAAAATTAAAGCCCATCTTCTTCAGCGCCTTTGACATAGCTTCAGATGCTGGCGTTTGCACAGGCACATCTTTAAGCCTTGCAGGATAATTTACCTGTGGCTTACCGTTTACAAAGCCCCATAAGAATTCAGAGAAATCATTGCCCTGCTCAACAAAAGCTAAATACGCTTTGGCATTGCGAATAATGGAATTAACCTTTAATCGATTACGCACTATACCAGGATTAAGTAACAGCTCCTCGACTTTGTCTTGATCAAAGCTGGCGATAATACTCGGTTCAAAATGAGCAAAGCAGGCTTCATAGTTAGCCTGCTTTTTAAGAATGGTTATCCAGGATAATCCCGCTTGCTGACCGTCTAAACACAGTTTAGCAAAAAGCTCTATAGGGTCATAAACAGGCCGCCCCCATACCTCATCATGATATTGTTGATACATAGGGTCTTCACTTACCCAGCCACATCGGTTAACTTGCATGTTATGGTGTCCATTAACAATTTCAGTAATACGTTAAAAAATAACCTACATCTACCTTGTTCTACAAGGTATAATCAATTCCATTTTCTATTAATAGCCTGACAGTAGTAGACATGACGACGAAACATGACGTAAAGACATTCCAGGGTTTCATCCTAACCCTACAAGAATACTGGGCGCAGCAAGGTTGCGCAATTGTTCAACCGCTAGATATGGAAGTGGGCGCTGGAACTTTCCACCCACAAACATTCTTACGTTCCTTAGGGCCAGAGCCAATGAGCAGCGCTTATGTGCAGCCATCACGCCGCCCAACTGACGGACGCTACGGTGACAACCCTAACCGCTTGCAACATTATTACCAGTTCCAAGTGGTATTGAAACCTTCTCCAGATAATATTCAAGAGTTGTACCTTGGCTCACTTGAGGCTTTAGGTATTGATACTCAAGTCCATGACATTCGTTTTGTAGAAGATAACTGGGAATCACCGACTTTAGGTGCTTGGGGTTTAGGCTGGGAAGTCTGGCTAAATGGCATGGAAGTGACTCAGTTCACCTACTTCCAGCAAGTTGGCGGTATAGAGTGTAGCCCTGTTACGGGTGAAATCACCTATGGCTTGGAACGCTTAGCCATGTATATCCAAGAAGTCGATAGTGTCTATGACTTAGTATGGACAGACGGCCCAATGGGAAGAGTCACATACGGCGATATTTTCCATCAAAATGAAGTTGAACAGTCCACTTATAACTTTGAGCACGCGAATGTTGAAGTACTATTTAGACAGTTTGATGACTGTGAAAAGGCCTGCCAACTATTATTAGGCTTAGAAAAACCATTACCTCTTCCTGCATACGAACAAGTCATGAAAGCCTCCCATGCTTTTAACTTACTTGATGCACGCCATGCTATTTCAGTGACCGAGCGCCAGCGTTATATTTTACGCGTTCGTACCATGGCTAAAGGTGTAGCAGAATCTTATTATAAAGCACGTGAAGCGTTAGGCTTCCCTATGTGTAAGTAGAGGTTATTAGATGAAATTTGAAAACTTACTCATTGAAATTGGCACTGAAGAGTTACCGCCAAAAGCACTACGCACACTTGCGGAATCATTTTTAGCTAACTTTGAAGCAGAACTCACTAAAGCTGACTTACCTTTTACCACATCTACTTGGTATGCAGCACCTCGCCGATTAGCCATTAGCATTACTCAGTTAGCGTTAGCGCAAGCGGATAAAGTTGTTGAAAAACGTGGCCCTGCTGTTAGCTCAGCATTTGATGCTGACGGTAATCCAACCAAAGCAGCCCAAGGCTGGGCTCGTGGTAACGGTATTACGGTAGAGCAAGCTGAACGTTTAGTGACAGACAAAGGTGAATGGTTAGTTCATCAAGCCAAAATAGTGGGTGTAGCCACAAGCAGCCTTATTGCTGACATGACTCAACAAGCATTAGATAAGCTGCCTATTCCAAAGCCAATGCGCTGGGGTAATAACAAAACTCAGTTTATTCGCCCGGTTCATACTGTCACCATGTTATTAGGTGCCGAGTCTATTTCAGGTGAAGTGTTAGGGATTCAATCTGCACGAACCATTCGAGGTCACCGCTTTATGGGGCAAGCCTCATTTGAGTTAGATCATGCAGATAACTACATCACTATGCTCAAAGAACAAGGTAAAGTGATTGCAGATTATCATGCCCGTAAAACCTTGATAAAAGCTGATGCAGAAAAAGCTGCTGCGGTTATTGGTGGTATAGCAGAACTTGAAGATGACTTACTTGAAGAAGTCACCTCATTAGTTGAATGGCCAGTGGTATTAACCGCCAGCTTTGAAGAAAAGTTCTTAAACGTGCCAGCTGAAGCTTTGGTTTACACCATGAAAGGCGATCAGAAGTATTTTCCTGTGTTTGATAACGCAGGCAAGTTACTGCCTAACTTCATCTTTGTCACCAACATTGAATCGAAAGATCCGCAGCAAATTATTTCAGGTAATGAAAAAGTGGTTCGCCCACGTCTTGCTGATGCTGAGTTTTTCTTCAACACAGATAAAAAGCACACCCTAGAGTCTCGTTTAGCCAGCCTAGAAACCGTGGTATTCCAAAAGCAATTAGGCACGTTAAAGCAACGCGTTGAACGTATTTCTGCAATGGCAGGTTTTATCGCTGCACAATTAAATGCCAGCGAAGCTGATGCTAGTCGTGCAGGCTTACTATCAAAAGCAGACTTGATGACCAATATGGTGATGGAGTTTACCGATACCCAAGGCACTATGGGTATGCATTACGCCCGCTTAGATGGTGAGTCAGAAGCGGTTGCTGTTGCTATTGAACAACAATATAAGCCTAAGTTTTCAGGTGATACAGTGCCAACAGATGCGGTATCTTGTGCGGTTGCCTTAGCTGAAAAATTTGACACCCTTGTGGGTATTTTCGGTATTGGCCAAGCCCCTAAGGGAGCAGCAGATCCATTTGCTCTTCGCCGTGCCGCTATTGGTATTTTACGTATTATTGTAGAAAACAATCTACCGTTAGACTTAGTGGAATTAATCGCTCAAGCGCAAACACTTCACGGTGATAGTCTTAGCAATAAAACAACCGCTGATGATGTTCTTGAATTCTTTATGGCCCGCTTCCGTAGCTGGTATCAAGATAAAGGCATTCAAGTTGATGTGATTCTTGCAGTGTTAGCACGTCGCCCAACGCGCCCTGCTGATTTTGATAGTCGTGTTAAAGCGGTATCACACTTCCGCAGTTTAGAGGCATCCACAGCCCTTGCTGCAGCTAATAAGCGAGTGTCTAATATCTTGGCCAAGGTTGAAGGCACACTGCCTGAAACCATTAACCAGAGCTTATTAGTTGAACCGGCAGAAAAAGCTTTAGCGGATAAGTTAATCCAACTGCAACCAGAATTAGCACCCCTATTTGCTAATGCTGATTATCAGCAGGCATTAACCTTGCTAGCCGATTTACGTGAAAGTGTAGACACCTTCTTTGAAGATGTCATGGTGATGGCTGATGATGAAGCACTTAAGAATAACCGCTTAGCGTTACTTAATAGCTTACGTGAGCAATTCTTACATATTGCAGACATTTCTGTACTGCAGTAACGATTAGTTTAAATGTCATTACATAAAAAAAGCGCCCTAGGCGCTTTTTTTATGTGTATTCAAATCAGAGTGATTTAAAACTGTAATAATTTTTGATGTAGTTCATCAAAAGACTCGCGGGAAATGTCGACTTGAGCCAATAACTTAATCAGTACTTCTTCTGATATTTTATTCGCTTGTACTAACATAGAACATTCGCTTATCACATTCGCTCGCCAAACCGCTTTAGCTGCACCTGACTTAGGCGGTACATTAGCATTGGCCAGTAAAGATAAATTTTCAGCAAAGGTATTTGGCAATTGCCAATATTTAGCTAATAAAGCACTTAGCGTCAGTGATTTTGAGGTCATGAGCTGACTAAACAATAATGAATTGGGCTGTTCGCCGGGTTCTGCTTGATGAAAAGCATCAATCAACATTTTGAATATAGCAATCTTACCCACATCATGTAATAGTCCTAATAAAAAAGCGCTATCACGCTCACCTTCAACAAGCTCGCTAGATAAAAAAGCCACCTGCATTGAATGACGCCATATTTCAGCGCCAAAACGACGGAAATAAATTGGCTTAATATCTATCATTTCGCGGGCCAAACAAGCCGTTACAAACTGCCTTAATTGTTCACGGCCCAATTGCACTAAAGCTTGTTGTAAATTAGTCACCTCTCTATCAGAGCGTTTGAAAGTTGTCGAGTTACATAACTTTAAGACTTCAACACTTAACAAAGGATCCTGTTCTATTAATTGCAATACGTCTTTAATATCGACGTCTTGATTAGCCAGCTTATTATCTAATTCAACTATTTTACTGGGAAGTTTTAACACATTTTCAGCTATGTCTTTGGGAGAGCTTAACGCAATCTCAATTTTGCCCATCACTTGGTGCTCAAGATTATTAGCTATACCCGTACCTTGCTGTTGCACAGGAAAAAGTAAACTATAAAATAACGCTGAAACATCAATTGATGACAACTGCTCAGCTTCATTAATCTGCGACTCTACCTGTGTTGTAGTGGCTCGTTCAGCGGCTTTAGCGCGTGATGCAGCTTTTAATTTTTCAGTATTGGACACACCGGTAAACTTAGCTTGTTCTTGATTATCACGAATATTAAACAACTTCTTAAAAAATGTTCTGACCACGGCATTGATCCAAATGATAATGAATAAAAGGCTCTGACTTAACCATAGCACTCTGCAATAAAAGTCGCAGCTAGATGGCGCTGTTTTATAATTTAGCTCAACAATAAAATCTAGATAAGTTATATTTAATTTGCTGATTTCAACAAGCTCACCATAGAACTTTATGTGAGACTCATCAACACAAGTCTGTCCTTGGCCAGTCCAATTACCAATCACCCTCAATGGTTAATCGTTATAAGCCGATATACTCGAATAATGAAGTTTACCATAATTAATCTAGGTGAAATCTACCTAAACTATTTGATCTAAGTACAAGTCATATCAAGCCGACACAAAAACATTATGTACAACCATAGCCGCTAGATAGTAGGGTTTTAACTGTAACGCTTGCCAGTTTAATAAAATAGCAAAGTTAGTAGGTGTTCACTCACTAACAAAAATGGAACCATTAGGTTCCATTTCTTATAACACGCTAATAATTACCCACAACCACGATTAAGCTATTCTACGCTTACCTATTAAAGCCAATAATAATAGCGATATCCAACCTAAGCTGCCGCCACTGCTGCCACCGGATGGCTCAGTTATTGGTACAGGTAATGGCACAACAGCCGCCTTGACCGTAATAGTTACGCTTGTTGAAGCGCTAGCTTGCAAACTATCCGTTGCTGTCACACTAAACACTAAGCTTGTATCATACGTTGGTGAAACAAACTGCGCAGAGGCTGTATTCGCATTAGTTAGGCTCACTGCAGTACCACCTGTTTGTTGCCATAGGTAACTAATAGCATCATTTTCAGGATCGGAAGCCACTGCGGTTAATGTCACGGTTTCCCCTGCATTCACCTCACGACTGTCGCCCACAGTAACAATAGGAGCGCGATTAAGCCTGTCATTATCAACTAAAGTCACTGTCTGGATGTAATAACCAAGTACACTTGAGTCAACACTGGTCAGTTTTATCAAAAATAGCTCATTACCTTCAACGAGAGTATCTTCCTTGGGGGTAATAATAATTTCCTTAGCTTCTGAGTCGCCATCTAACCAGACGAGTTCACCACTTAGGTTACCTTGAAGATCCTCTGTTAACGATGCGGTGCCTTCTATAAACTCATAGTTAACACGCACCTCACCTACACTACCACCAACGCGTAATACCGATACACTTAGTGGATCTGCTCCTTCATTAATAGTGCTTAGTTCGCGCTCAAAACCAAGGGTGCCTGGCTGAGGTACATCTTCGCCAATAGATAACTCATGGTAGCTTGGGCTGGTAATGCCTAAACCGCCCTGGGGATCAAACAAACGGACAAATGCCTTAAGCTCACGGTTTTGACCACTGTCAAAGGTGGTGATAACAATTTGCTTGTGCGTAAGGTCATTGGCCTCCCAACTTAACCGCCCTGTTTGAGCCTCAAAATCACGCCCTTGCTTTGCACTTGCCTCTAGGGTTTCATAACCCACATCAACAACACCTTCGCCTTGCGGACGTTGCACATTAACAGTAATCACATCTCCCGCTAGTGCAGATGATGTTGTTGAACTAAAGCTCGCATTACCCTGAATCTGGCTTTGCGTCTTATCTCGCAGAATATACAAACCACTATTGATATCGCTAGCAATCACTAAACCAGATGGCAAGTAAGGGTAAACGCCCCAAACGCCGTTAAACGCATTACTGTCTGACGCTGGAAAGGTATCAAAGTAACCTACCTCTTTAGGGTCGTCTGGCTGACTAATGTCTAAAATAGTCACGCCACGTTGATAATTGGACATGTAATATCGATTTCCACGAACATAGCCATTATGATCTATCGCCTTAGTCGGTCCAGACCATACTTTAACTAAACTAGGAGCATCTAGATTATCAACATTAAAAACCCGTAATGTAGTATTAAGTCCGGCTCTTTGTTCATCTAATTCATCGTGGACAAACACATAACGTTTATCCTCGCTCCACCAGCCTGAATGAACATATTCAGCTTTAGCATAGCTAACTTCTGACAATGACTTACTCTGTGAGGGGTTGGTAATATTCCAAAGGCGCATGCTGTTTTCATTAAAATCTAATAAAACCGTGCATATGGCCGTTTGACAGCTGGCTTGTGCTCTAGCATCGTCAACTACCATAGAACTGGCATCATGAGTGTAATCATCACGCGTGGCACCGCTATGACTAAAACTAGCACTTAAGCGACCGGGGTTTGTTAGGGAATAACTCTTAAAGGCACCACCAGCACTACTTTGACCTACAATATGAAGGTTGGGTGTTAAACCACTTAACGCGGTATTGGTAGTATAATCAAGATTACTGATATACACATTGTGCGCCGCTCCTTCAGCTGAATCAGTTGCTAGTCGAGTGATAGAGGTCGGCAACTGGCTTAAATCAATAATTTGAATCTTATCTGAGCCTTCTGATGTCACGTAGGCATTGGCTTTCCAGCGAGAAGTTAAGGTGTCAAACCATTGATAAACTTTAATATCGCGCCAACTGGTATTGCTACCAGAAACAGTACCGATTTCAACCGGATTAGCAGGATCGGCCAGACTCACTACGGCGGTACCATTGGTTAATCCAATAATGGCATATTCTGTACCGGTATTAAGATCTACATGGCCCCAAATATCATTGGCAGCCGAAGGTTTGGAAGAAAAGCTACCAAGGGAAACATGGGATACTAAGTCGATGGCATCACAGTTAAAGCCACCCGCCTTACCACCTGTACACTCCTGACTTGAATGGTCTTGCTGTAACGCTTGATGCTCTTTTAACATCTCATCAAGCTGACTGCCATACTGTCCTATACCATCACTTATCACCCTAAAACCACGATCGTGTAAGCTAGATGCAAACTCTAATGGTACACCTGCCAAAACAGTATTATTAAGCTGTGGCGCCTGGGAAAGATAATGATCAAAACGATTAAATCCCCCCATAACAGGCACGATTTCACTGGTCAGTAAGAAGAGTTCATCGATATCTTGAATTTGATAATAACCATCAGCAACCAATACACGATCGCCCTTATTAGCGTGAGTCACTGCATAAGCAATTGTTTTACAAGGGCGCAATGCGTTATCACATAAGCCCTTATCTTGACCCGTCTCACTGACAAATCTTGCTTTATCATGCTCTGAATGCGCCAGTGCGGAAGTATTAACAAAACAACTAAGAGACAATAAACCTACAAGTTTAAGGCCACTCTTACATAAATAAGGGAACGTCATAATGAACTCCGTTTTTGTTCCAGTAGTTAAAATCAACGAGAAATCAGTGCTTTTTGAGGGTTTATTTTGTAGGATACAGAAAAGCAACACATAAACAACAATAAGATAACATGTCATCATTTATTTATATTACTTCCCTTAGCACCCATTTTAGACGGTTAAAAAAATCCTTAGCGTTAAGCCCTACACATCTATGGATATGGCCTTTAATATGCTTACTTGTCGCTTGTAGTGACGGTTCTGAAGCGCAATCAGCACAAAACAAGTCATTAAGAGTTATATTGATGTGGCATGACAAAACAGTAACGTGCAACGAGCCTCTATTAGCACAGTGGCATTTAGCACAACTCCAATTTTACTTAAGTAACTTTACCCTTAACGGTCAACCCATCACGCTCAAGACAGATGCCGATTTGGAGACATTAAGCCATCAACAGAAAAATTTATTGTTATTGGGAGGAGATTGCCAAGGTAAGGAAAATTGGACAATTGATTTTGAAAGACCATTGACACCGGGCTTAATGGGTTTTGAATTGGGTGTGCCATTTAAGCTTAATCACGGTAATCCACTTAAAGCGCTACCGCCACTTAATCAAAGTGATATGTTTTGGACATGGCAACAAGGGCATAAATTTTTACGATTGGATTTGAATAAAACTAACCAGCCAAACTCAGCAGTTACCACTAATCAGACAACTGCAAACATACCTTTAGCTAGTCTGCAAACCGGCTGGCAATTTCATTTAGGCTCTATCGGTTGCCAATCAGCAAGTGTAATGCGTGCACCTTTAAAGGCTTGCCGCTACCCCAATAGAGCCAAAGTCGAATTAGCTTATCAAGGGGAGCAAAAGCTAATATTAGACTTAGCTCCTCTACTAACGACTGTACTTAATGATGACAAACTCTCGCAACAGGCTTGTATGTCTGATCCACAAAGCCTAAGTTGCCAGCCTCTGTTTAACGCTTTAGGGATAAACAGTGCGAGTGAAGCAGCTTTAACACTCAAACCTCTGGATAGCGATATATCTGATACCCCTAAAATGTGGCGATTTAATTAATGCAGATTAACCGACCCAGCAAACCTCAATGGCTGGCCACCATGGCACTTGCGCTGTTAATGCTGCTCGCATTGGGCTGTGGGCAAGAAAGTCACCAACAAAATGATAATCAGGCAGAATCTGCTAGCAAAGTCAGCCAATATGAATGGCCAATACCAGAAGGCTTCCCAAAGCCTGAAGTGCCTGCCGACAACCCAATCACACAGGCCAAGGTCACATTAGGCCGTTACTTATTTTATGACACTCGCCTGTCTGCCAATCAAACACAAAGCTGTGCCAGTTGCCATTTACAATCCAAAGCCTTTGCCGAAACACTCAAGGTTTCCATAGGCAGTACAGGGCAAGCGCACACTCGTAATGCGCCAGCCTTAGTCAATATTGCCTACAACAAAACCCTCACCTGGGCCCACGACGGTCTAACTCATATAGAGGAGCAGGTTTTACTGCCCCTGTTTAGTGAGCAGCCAGTAGAAATGGGGCTCGCGGGTAAAGAAGCATTAATACTCGCACGATTTACCCAAGCGCCCTACCCAGCACTATTTGAGCAAGCTTTCGGCCAACAAGCTAACGGTGTTGACTTTATACAGATAACTCAAGCTTTAGCGAGTTTTGTAAGAAGCTTAGTATCCTTAAACTCACCCTTTGATGCTTACGCCTACAATGAGCAAGACGATGCCCTGAATGAAGCCCAACTCGCGGGAATGGCGCTATTCTTCTCAGAAAAACTTGAGTGCCATCATTGCCATGGCGGCTTTAACTTTACCCAATCCACCAGCCACGAAAAGCAACCACTAGACAGACGCCCTTTCCACAATACCGGCTTATATTACACTGAACGTACTGGGTTACTTGGCACATCATTAGCCAGTAATAGTTTGGCTGACACGGCATTGACACCAGTACAGCAAAATAGCCAGCTAGGTTACCCTCAAAAGGATACTGGTCTAGCTCAAGTCAGTGGTAAAGCTATCGATGACGGTCGTTTTAGGGCCCCAAGCTTAAGAAATATCAGCCTAACAGCGCCTTATATGCATGACGGTAGCGTGGCGAGTTTATCTGAAGTGATAGATATTTATGCAGCTGGTGGCCGTAATATTACAGCAGGGGAACACCAAGGAGATGGACGACAAAATCCATTAAAAAGTCCATTCATTAAGGGCTTTGAAATCAGTGAAGCGGAAAAACAACAGTTACTGGCTTTTCTCGCCAGCTTAACCGATGAAAAATTCATCACCAATATCGAATTTAGCGATCCCTGGGTTGAGATTAAACCGTAAAAAATGCAAACAAAAAAGGAAAGCCTAAGCTTTCCTTTTTTATCGCTACTGTTACGCTTAAAGCTAGACGTCTAAGTTAGCCACATTTAACGCATTAGTTTCAATAAACTCACGACGAGGCTCAACATGATCACCCATCAAACAACTGAACAGTTGATCGGCAGCGACCGCATCTTCAATCATGACTCGCAACATACGACGAGACTCTGGATCCATTGTAGTTTCCCACAATTGCTCAGGGTTCATTTCACCCAATCCTTTGTAACGTTGAATATATAAGCCACGCTTTGCTTCACTAATGGTCCAATCTAACGCTTCTAAGAAGCTATCCACTTCTTTTAGACGCTCACCACGTTGCACATAGCCGCCTTCTTCAATCATACCGTCTAAAGCAGCACCTAATTTAGCAATGCGCAAATAGTCATTCGAAGTGAAGAAGTCATAGCCAAATACGTAACTAGTATCAATACCGTGCTTACGAATAATGACTTTTGGGGTATACACTTTACGCTCAGGATCTAAAATAACTTCAGATGAATAAATCACCCCACTATTTTCTAAAGCAACTAAATCAGCAATAAAGGCATCACACCATGCATTCATCACACCTTGATCAGCAAGCATTGCAGTGGTGATTTCAGGATGATAAAGCATACGATTAGTAATGTTAGTTGGAAAACGTTTTTCTAAGCGTTTGATAATCTTTTCAACTTCACGATACTGGGTCACTAAACGCTCTAATGGTTCACCGCTCATACCTAATGAACCTTGGCTTGGATAGATGTGAGTACCATCTAAAGCCTGAGTTGTTAGATATTCAGTTAACGCTAACTCATCTTTTAAATACTGTTCTTGTTTGCCTTTTTTAACTTTGTACAAAGGTGGTTGTGCAATATACACATAGCCACGTTCAATAAGCTCAGGCATTTGACGGAAGAAGAAGGTCAACAGCAAGGTACGAATGTGCGAGCCGTCGACGTCAGCATCGGTCATGATAACGATATTGTGGTAACGGGTTTTGTCTGGATCGTATTCATCACGGCCAATACCACAACCTAGAGCAGTGATAAGCGTGGCTACTTCTTGTGAAGATAACATTTTGTCAAAACGGGCTTTTTCTACGTTTAAAATTTTACCTTTCAACGGCAGAATGGCCTGATTTTTACGATTACGCCCCTGCTTAGCACTACCGCCAGCAGAGTCTCCTTCCACTATATATATTTCAGAAAGACCAGGGTCTTTCTCTTGGCAATCAGCTAGTTTACCTGGCAAACCACCTAAATCTAATGCGCCTTTACGACGTGTCATTTCACGCGCTTTACGCGCAGCTTCACGCGCACGAGCTGCATCAACAATTTTACCGACAATCAACTTAGCATTAACTGGGTTTTCCAATAGGTAGTCATTCAACTTCTCACCCATGGTTTGTTCTACCGCGCTTTTCACTTCACTTGACACTAATTTATCTTTGGTCTGTGAGCTGAACTTTGGATCAGGCACTTTAACTGAAATAACCGCAGTTAAGCCTTCACGGGCATCATCACCTGTGGCACTAGTTTTGCCTTTTTTATTGAAGCCTTCACGCTCCATATAGGTATTCAAGTTACGCGTTAACGCACCTCTAAAACCGGCTAAGTGAGTACCACCATCACGTTGGGGGATATTATTGGTAAAACAGAAAATATTTTCTTGATAACCATCATTCCATTGCATAGCCACTTCAACGGTAATGCCGTCTTCACGCTCTTGCACAAAATGGAATACTTCTTTGTTAATAGGTGTCTTATTACGGTTTAAGTAATCGACGAACGCGCTAATACCGCCTTCGTATTTAAAGAACTCTTCTCTATTTTCACGCTCATCTACAAGGCGAATACCAACGCCCGAGTTAAGGAAAGAGAGCTCGCGAACACGTTTAGCTAAAATATCGAAATGAAATTCTACATCGGTAAACGTTTCAGAGCTTGGCCAAAAACGAATTTCAGTACCGGTTTTAACTGCATCACCAATTTCGGTAATAGGTGAATCAGGTACACCATGAGTGTAGAACTGTTCATAAATCTTACCCGCACGACGAATAGTCAGCTGCAGTTTTTTTGATAACGCATTAACTACCGATACGCCCACACCGTGAAGGCCGCCAGAGACTTTATATGAGTTATCATCAAACTTACCGCCAGCATGCAGTATGGTCATGATCACTTCAGCGGCAGAAACCCCTTCTTCTTCATGAATAGCAACCGGAATACCACGGCCATCATCTTTGACAGACACAGATCCATCGCTATGAATCATGATAGTAATGTCACTACAGTGACCGGCTAACGCTTCATCGATAGAGTTATCGACGACTTCGAATACCATATGGTGAAGGCCCGTACCATCATCAGTATCACCAATATACATACCAGGGCGCTTACGTACTGCATCAAGGCCTTTTAGAACCTTAATACTCGAAGAATCGTAACTATTCTCTGACATATTTCTCTCTCGTTGTTATTCAATAACCGTTACTTGTCCATCTTCAACATGAAATATCCTGTCGGGGGGACTTGTTAACGAATCGACTATTGCTGCAGGCTCGATTGCGGTGACAAATATTTGTGCGCCGGTTTCGGTTAACTGTTTCAACAATAGCTGCCTATGCTGTGCATCCAACTCTGACGGTAAATCGTCGACTAAATAAATGCTGTTTTTATTCAGTTGTTGTTTGAGCAACTTTCCCTGTGCAATACGCAGTGCACAGACTAATAATTTTAATTGACCACGGGATAACGCGTCCTGCGCAGGCAAGTTGCCTACCCGTAAACGTAAATCCGCTTTATGCGGGCCGCTTGCGGTATTTCCGGTGGCTAAATCTCTAGGATATTGGTTTTCTAATAATTGCGAAAAGTCCGTTTTGCTATCCCATCCTCGGGTAAAGGAAACATTAATATTAACCTGAGGTAAAAACTCATTGATTATACCCTTTAGTAGCTCATTTAACGAGTCTACATAGTGATTTCGTATATCAGTGACCTGTTCAGCATACCGTACCAATTCCTTATCCCAAAACTGTATTTGAGAATAGGCGGCTTGATTTCTAAGAAGTTGATTTCTTTGCTTTAAAATACGTCTAGTATTAACCCAGGCTTGATAGAATTGTGGATCAGAATGAAACGCGCCCCAATCGATAAACTGTCGTCTAGCCTTTGGTCCTTCAAACAGCAGTGAGAAACTTTCTGGGGTTATCACCTGAATAGGTAATGTTTCAGCCAATACAGACAGCTTTTTTACTTTATCACCATTAATTTTAACTTCTATTTCACCGCTGCGATGGCGGCGCAAACCAATTTTTGTATGCTCTTCACCATCGGTAAGTTGGGCAAATAACACTAAATTATCGGCGTCAGTATTAATCACCCGTTGCGATAAGTGGCTACGAAAAGAACGTCCCATGCCTAAAAAGAAAATCGCTTCAAGAATACTGGTTTTACCACTGCCATTTTGGCCATAAATCAAATTTAATCCATTGCCAGTACTAAGATTAGCAGACAAAATATTGCGGAAAGAGTTAATGGTTAAGCGGCTAAGATTCATGCAAACCTATGGGTACTGTACGCGCTGAATTAAAGACAAAACAAGGTGCATATAAGCACCTTGTTAACTATGGTTAATAGACTACCACAACACCCTTATAGGCGCATTGGCATAACCACATACATGGAGTCTTCTTCAAGGTGATTCTCAATTAAAGCACTTGAGTTACCATCTATTAAGGTGATGCGAACTTCATCACTGGCAAGGTTATTGAGTACATCCAATAAATAGCTAACATTAAAGCCAATTTCTAAATTATCTGAATTATAGTCAACATCAATAATCTCTTCGGCTTCTTCCTGCTCAGGGTTATTAGCGGTAATTTTTAATAAGCCAGGTTCAAGCTGAATACGCACACCACGGAACTTCTCGTTAGAAAGAATCGAGGCGCGGGTTAATGCTTGTTTAAGCTGATTACGGCTGGCAATGACTATTTTATTGCCCCCTTTTGGCAGCACTCTTCGATAGTCAGGGAAACGCCCATCAACGAGTTTACTGGTAAATACTGCATTGGCCGTTACGGCACGAATGGCATTATCACCAATACTGATTGTAATATCTTGATCTTCACTATCCAGTAAGCGCGACATTTCTACCACGCCTTTACGCGGGACAATAACTTGTTTTTCTGGCAGTGTTTGTTCAACTTGGCGGTGGCTTAGCGCTAAACGATGGCCATCTGTGGCAATAGAACGCAGCATGTTGCCTTCGGTTTCAAATAGTAAACCATTAAGATAATAGCGCACATCCTGGTTAGCCATTGAAAACTGAGTAGAATCAATAATCGATTTCAACACACCTTGTTTTATACTAAATTCAATATCCGCTTGGAATGCTTCAACGTTAGGGTAATCTTCGGCCGGTAATGTGGCCAATGAAAAACGACTACGGCCAGAACGCAGCAACCATTTATTATCTTGTTGCTCAATATGCAGTTCTGATGAGTCAGGTAATGATTTAACAATATCTAACAGCTTTTTGGCTGGAACCGTTGTGCGTCCAGTAACAACATCACCTTGAATAGCGGCTTGACCAACCAGCTCAACCTCTAAATCTGTACCGGTTAACTTAAGTGAGTTGTCACTAACTTCAACAAGTAAATTGGCAAGAATGGGTAAGTTGTGTCTACGTTCAACGGCACCACAAACCAATTGCAATGGTTTTAACAGTGCATCCCTATCAATTGAAAATTTCATTGTGTCAGTATTCCCTGAATTAAGAAGAAAGCGTTCTTATTAAGTTGGCATAGTCTTCTTTAATGTCGTGACTTTCTTCGCGCAGCTGCGCAATCTTACGACAGGCATGCAGCACGGTTGTATGGTCTCGACCACCAAATGCATCACCTATTTCAGGTAAGCTATGGTTTGTGAGTTCTTTAGATAGCGCCATCGCCACTTGTCTTGGCCTTGCCACACTACGCGAGCGACGTTTAGACAGCATATCTGCCATTTTTATTTTGTAGTATTCTGCCACTGTTTTCTGAATATTGTCTATCGTGACTAGCTTTTCTTGTAATGCTAAGAGATCACGTAATGCTTCACGGACAAAATCAATGGTAATTGGGCGGCCAGTGAAGTTAGCATTAGCAATAACACGGTTTAATGCCCCTTCTAGTTCACGTACGTTAGAACGTAAACGTTTAGCAATAAAGAACGCCACTTCATCAGGTAGGTTTATTCCACTCTCTTGTGCTTTACGCATTAAAATCGCCACACGGGTTTCTAACTCTGGTGGCTCAATAGCTACTGTTAAGCCCCAACCAAAACGCGATTTTAAGCGATCTTCAACACCGTCAATCTCTTTAGGATAACGATCTGAAGTCAAGATGATCTGATGATTGCCTTCCAATAACGCATTGAAGGTATGGAAAAATTCTTCTTGTGAACGATCTTTGTTAGCGAAAAATTGAATATCATCAATAAACAAAGCATCAACACTGCGATAGTAACGTTTGAATTCTTCTATAGCATTATTTTGTAATGCTTTAACCATGTCCTGAACAAAACGCTCAGAATGCATGTAAACCACTTTTGCATTTGGGTTATTTTTAATGATGCCATTGCCGACAGCATGCAATAAGTGAGTTTTACCTAAACCTGTGCCGCCATATAAAAATAACGGGTTATAAGCGCCACCCGGATTTTCAGCAACTTGTAATGCAGCAGCTTTACCTAATTGGTTTGATTTACCTTCAACGAAGTTATCAAACTGATAAGTAGGGTTAATGTTACTACGATGGTTAGCATTGGCTACAGGGTCAGCTTGAGTGTTAAAGGTTGTGCCAACACGCGCCTTAGTCTGGTGACCACTTGGCTTTGCATAAACAGGGGCTGACACCACTGGAGTTTGGCGAGCTGAAGGACGACTACCAATATCAAAACGCAATTTAGGCGCATTACTGCCCATTTGCTCGGTAAAAAATTGATTAATGATATTAATGTACTTATCACGCACCCAATCTAATACGAATCTATTTGGAGCATAAAGAACTAACGTATCACCATCCATTTCAGCTTGTAACGGACGGATCCACATACTGAACTGCTGAGCCGATAATTCGTCTTGCAGCCTACCGATACATTGTTGCCAAAGTGAAACCGCCACTTATTTCTTCCCCAAAAATAGGTTAACAAAAGGAGATCTATTCTATAGTGAGATCAGGATGATCGCTATCGTTAATCTAATATTTATCCCCAAGGCGATCATTGTATGTGGATATCTTCGATCATTAAAGATCAAAGCCGATCTATTTTCTATCAAAATGATGCAAATCCCGCTTTATTAACCGATCCAGAATGATCTATAATGCGCATTCTTCGATCTGGTAATATAGTTTTAAAACCACTATATATTGTGTTGGTACACAGAGTTATCCACACAATATTGTGGTATTTAACAAATCTTAACGAAGGTTAATTGGCAGAAATTTATCATATAACCATTTTGGCTGTTGACGCTGAGAGTTAAAGTGATTACAATTCGGCCTCTTTTTTACCCTTACCTCTAATGTTGGAGATAAGGCAAATTCACTAACAAAGACGGATTGCCATCATGAGTAAACGTACTTTTCAACCTAGCAACCTGAAGCGCAAGCGTTCTCACGGCTTTCGCGCTCGTATGGCCACTGTAGGCGGCCGTAAGGTGCTTGCACGTCGTCGTGCGAAAGGTCGCGCTCGTTTGTCTGCTTAATTAAGTAGATAACTAGGTGACTAGCTATACCTTTACGCGGGAGTTACGTTTGCTAACTCCCGCGCAATTTAAATCTGTATTCTCCAATCCAATCAAAGCATCCTCTGCTGAAATAACTCTGCTCGCTGTTCCAAACCAAGAGCAACATCCCCGTTTAGGATTAACTGTTGCAAAACGTTTTGTTAAACGTGCTAATCAGCGTAATCGTATTAAACGTGTGATAAGAGATAGTTTTCGTTTACATCAACACGACATCCCCAACATAGATATCGTAGTATTGGTCAGAAATGGCGTGATGGAAATGGAAAATGCAGAACTACATAAATTAATAGAAAAGCTATGGCGCAAACTCAGTCGCCGTTACAATGGCTAGCAACCACGTTAATTCGTGGCTATCAACTTCTTATCAGCCCTATGATTGGACCGCGTTGTCGATTCAATCCAACATGTTCACATTATGCTATTGAAGCAATAAAAACACATGGAACGGCAAAAGGTAGTTGGTTTGCAATCAAACGCATATTAAAATGTCACCCTTTACATGCCGGCGGTAATGATCCCGTCCCCCCTAAAAATGACAGGTGTAATAAATAGGCTATGGAATCTCAACGCAATATATTGCTAATAGGTCTGCTGTTTGTCAGCTTTTTAATGTGGCAACAATGGCAAACAGATAAAACACCACAACCCGTCGCAATTGAATCATCAGTTGTAGCATCGACGGCAAATAATTCTCAAACATCTGATGTTCCAGATGCTGATACTTCCCTACCGGAAGTGGTTAGCGCATCTAAAGAACTGATCACTATTACTACAGACCAATTAGTATTAAAAATTGATCCAGTAGGTGGCGATATTGTTTATTCAGCATTAGTTGGACACAGACTTGAAATAGATAAAGAAGAATCTTTTGTACTGCTTGAGCAAACAAAAGACATCTACTATATCGCCCAAAGCGGCTTAATTGGCCGTAATGGTATCGATAGCAGTGCAAAAGGTCGCGCGCACTATACTAGCCAGTCACAGCAATATACTTTAGCTGATGGCCAAGATAGTTTAGAAGTGCCACTCACTTTTGTTGCTGACAACGGCGTTACTTACACGAAAGTCTTTGTACTTCACCGTGGTAAATTTAGTATTGACGTTGATTACCGCATAAACAACACTTCAGCAGAACCACTGCAAGTTCAAATGTATGGTCAAATTAAGCACAGCATCAAAGAAAGCGAAAGCAGCATGATGATGCCAACTTATCGCGGTGCGGCTTTCTCAACTGCAGACACTCGTTATGAGAAATACAGCTTCGATGACATGGCTGACAAAAACCTAGACAAGAAAACATTAGGTGGTTGGGCTGCAATGCTTCAACACTACTTTGTGTCTGCTTGGGTGCCACCAGCTGATGATCAAAACACCATTTTTTCAAGCGTCAGTGCGGGGGGTTGGCTAACATAGGCTTCCGTGGCGCGATATATGATATTGCACCAGGTGCTGAGCAAACGATTTCATCGCAATTTTATGTTGGTCCTAAGGATCAAGAAGCATTATCTGCCATTTCTGAGTCACTGAACTTAGTGGTCGATTACGGTTTCCTTTGGTGGTTAGCCATTCCAATTCACTGGTTATTGATGTTCTATCAATCATTTGTGGGTAACTGGGGTATGGCGATTATTTTAATCACTCTTACAGTACGTGGTTTGTTATATCCACTCACCAAAGCACAGTACACCTCTATGGCTAGAATGCGTAACCTGCAGCCTAAACTAGCGGACATGAAAGAGCGCTTTGGTGATGACCGTCAAAAGATGGGTCAAGCTATGATGGAACTCTACAAGAAAGAAAAAGTAAATCCACTTGGTGGCTGTTTACCTATCCTTCTGCAAATGCCTATCTTCATTGCACTTTACTGGGTATTACTTGAAAGTTATGAATTGCGTCATGCGCCATTCATGCTATGGATTAACGATTTATCGGTACAAGATCCTTACTATGTACTTCCGTTATTAATGGGTGTGTCTATGTGGTTAATGCAAAAGATGCAACCAATGGCACCGACTATGGACCCTATGCAAGTTAAGATGATGCAGTGGATGCCAGTTATCTTTACTGTGTTCTTCCTATGGTTCCCAGCAGGTTTAGTTCTTTACTGGTTAGTGGGTAACTTAGTGGCCATTACCCAACAAAAAATTATTTATGCCGGACTTGATAAAAAAGGCTTAAAATAAGCCCAAGCTCTGCAGTAAACTAAATAGTTTGATAATAAAAAGGCGGCTTAATTGGCCGCCTTTTCCATTAATGATTTAGCAGGAAATAACCGTGACAACAGATACTATTGTGGCACAAGCTACCGCACCCGGTCGTGGTGGTGTAGGCATTATTCGCGTATCAGGTGACTTAGCCAGCAAAGTGGCCACCGCTATTATTGGTCATATTCCTAAAACACGTTATGCCGAATATTGTGACTTTAATAGTAGCGATGGTCTGGTGATCGACCAAGGTATCGCTTTGTTCTTTAAAGGGCCTAACTCATTTACCGGTGAAGATGTTTTAGAGCTACAAGGTCATGGCGGCCAAATAGTATTAGACATGCTAATAAAGCGTGTTATGGAAATTGACGGTATTCGTATTGCCAAACCGGGTGAGTTTAGTGAACAGGCCTTTTTAAATGACAAGCTTGATTTAACCCAGGCAGAAGCCATTGCTGACCTAATTGATGCAACCAGTGAACAGGCTGCTAAAAGTGCACTGCAATCACTTCAAGGTGAGTTTTCTAAGGAGGTTCATCAGTTAGTTGAACAAGTCACCAACCTGCGTTTATATGTCGAAGCGGCGATTGATTTTCCCGATGAGGAAGTCGACTTTTTATCCGATGGAAAAATTGCCAGTGCGTTATATAAAATCATCGATAAACTAGACACTGTTCAAGCCAGTGCTAAGCAAGGGTCCATTATTCGCGAAGGCATGAAAGTGGTTATTGCAGGCCGCCCTAATGCCGGTAAATCAAGTTTACTCAATGCACTAGCTGGAAAAGAGTCAGCCATTGTTACCGAAATTGCTGGCACTACCCGTGATGTATTACGTGAGCATATTCACCTTGATGGCATGCCACTGCATATCATCGATACTGCGGGTTTACGTGATACCACAGATACCGTTGAGCAAATAGGTATTGAACGTGCCTGGGCTGAAATAGCCACCGCTGACAGAGTGTTGTTTATGGTCGATGGCACCACAACCTATGCCATTAATCCACATGATATTTGGCCAGACTTTATTGACCGCTTGCCACCAAGATTAGGTATTACCGTTATTCGTAATAAAGCGGACTTAACTGGCGAACCGTTAACAATGTCGGAAGAACAGGGTTATGACGTCTACCGTATATCTGCTAAAACGGGTTTAGGAATTGAAGATCTTAAGCAGCATCTAAAATCGTTAATGGGTTATCAAAGTAATTTAGAAGGCGGATTTATTGCCCGTCGTCGTCATTTAGAAGCCTTAGATTTAGCTGCAAGCCATTTAATGCTGGGTAAAGAACAACTTGAAGTGTATTTAGCTGGTGAATTACTCGCAGAAGAGTTACGTATGTGCCAGATGGCATTATCAGAAATAACCGGTAAATTTACCTCAGATGACTTGCTAGGCAAAATATTCGGCTCATTCTGTATTGGTAAGTAGTGTATAGGTAATAAGTGAATATGCTGTTAGCTAATAATGTCATCGTACTCGATTTTGAAACCACCGGCTTATCACCTGATAACGGTGACAGGGCGATAGAAATAGGCGCGGTAAAGATTGTTGACGGTGTCATTATTGATACCTTCCAGTCTTTAATCAACCCAGGCAGAAGAGTGAATGCCTTTATTGAACAATATACTGGGATCACTAATGCTATGTTACGTGATGCACCAAGCTGTCAGGTAGTTATGGATAAATTTGCAGACTTTATTGGTGACTTTAATTTGGTTGCTCACAATGCCAGTTTTGATAAAAAATTTCTAGATGCTGAATTTGCTTTATGCAAGCGACGCTATTCAGGACAATTTGCGTGCTCATTATTGTTATCACGTCGCATAAGCCAACAGGCACCGAACCATAAACTAGCTACTTTAGTGGAATATCATCAACTGCCAACCGATGGATTATTCCATCGCGCATTAGCAGATGCCACAATGACAGCACATTTATGGTTGCATCAATTAACATTACTTAGTGATAAATCGCCAGGTATTGATTTAGCTTTTGATACCGTCAATAACATTACTCGAATGCCCAGAGCTCAAATTAATCGATATTTAACCCATTTATAAACAATTAAAACCATTAATTAAGGTAATTTGTCAGCCAACATATCGACTAATAAACGCACTTTGGCAGATAAATGCCTATTTTGCGGATACAAGGCCCAAATACCTTCTTTTGCCTGTTGGTACTGACCCAGTAACACCGTCAGTTGGCCCAGTGCTATTGCCTCATTGACGTAATAACCGGGTAATTGCACAACTCCCATGCCCCTTATAGCCGCATCTAATAACGTCATGCCACTGCTACATTGCAAACGTCCCTGCACTTTAATGACTTTCTCTTTACCCTGCTCATCAAAGTGCCAATGGCTATTAGTGCCAATTAAACAATCATGTTTATTTAAATCGGTTAAATTTTCAGGCACACCGTATTGCTTAAGATAAGCAGGCGAAGCGCAAACATATTGGCGACGGCTACTGAGCCGTTTAGCAATTAAGCTCGAATCAGCCAAACGCCCTAATCGAATAGCCAAATCATAACTGCCATCTACCAAATCCAGCTGTTTATTGGTTAATTCACAAATAACTTCAACTTGTGGATATTGCGCCATAAAATCTACCACAATAGGCATAACAAACCGTTCACCATAAGTGACTGGTGCTGTCATTCTAATAAGCCCTTGTGGAGAATGCTGCAAACTAGAAATAGCCCGTTCAGCCTCTTCTAGCCCATCCAACACTTGACGACAATGGCGAAAATATATCGCGCCTTCTTCAGTAAGAGAGACTTTACGTGTAGTACGATAGAATAATTTTATTGCGAGCCTATTCTCAAGTTGGCTCACTTGGCGACTCACCTGTGCGGTGGAAATACCTAAACGGCTAGCGGCTTGAGTAAAGCTTTCTGTTTGAGCAACAGCGACAAACTCAACCACTCCATCCCATGGCATCATTATTACATCCTCGTAAAAGTAATTTGTAAAATAAGCTTATTATCATCTTACAGAAAACAATTACAATAGTTTAATCATCTACACTGTGTAGAGCGCTTTTTTGTTAACCTAGCTAAAGTAACCTTAAACAGGAATAACCACATGTCAGCACAATTTATAAAATCTAAAGCCGCCGTTGCTTGGGGACCAGGTCAGCCATTAAAAGTGGAAGAAGTAGACGTAATGTACCCAAAAGCAGGTGAAGTGATGGTCCGCATTGTGGCATCAGGTGTTTGTCATACAGATGCCTTCACATTATCAGGAGATGATCCTGAAGGTGTATTTCCGGCTATTTTAGGACATGAAGGTGGCGGCGTAGTCCACATGGTAGGTGAAGGCGTTACCAGTGTTAAAGTGGGTGATCACGTAATTCCACTGTATACCGCTGAGTGTGGCAAGTGTAAATTTTGTACTTCAGGTAAAACCAATTTATGTAGCGCCGTTCGTGCAACTCAAGGTAAAGGTCTAATGCCTGACGGCACTACACGTTTCTTTAAAGACGGTGAACCTATTTTTCATTATATGGGCTGTTCAACATTTTCTGAATACACAGTATTACCGGAAATATCTTTAGCCAAAGTAAACCCTATAGCACCACTTGAAGAAGTATGTTTACTCGGTTGTGGTGTCACTACAGGGATAGGTGCTGTACTTAAAACAGCGAAAGTACAAAAAGGTGATACGGTTGCTATTTTTGGTCTAGGTGGTATTGGTTTATCGGCAATTATTGGCGCAACCATGGCCGGTGCAAGCAGAATTATTGGCATAGACTTAAACGAATCTAAGTTCGAGTTAGCTAAAAAGCTGGGTGCAACTGACTGCATTAATCCTAAAAACTTTGATAAACCCATTCAAGATGTGATTGTTGAAATGACTGACGGCGGCGTTGATTTCTCATTCGAATGTATTGGTAACGTCAACGTAATGCGCAGCGCATTAGAATGTTGTCATAAAGGTTGGGGTGAGTCTGTCGTGATTGGCGTAGCAGGCGCAGGCCAAGAAATATCAACCCGTCCATTCCAATTAGTTACTGGCCGAGTATGGCGTGGTAGTGCATTTGGTGGTGTAAAAGGACGCAGTGAATTACCCGGAATTGTTGAGCAATATCTCGCAGGCGAATTTAAACTAGACCAGTTTATTACCCACACAATGGGACTTGAAGGAATTAATGATGCATTTGATCTTATGCACAAAGGAGAAAGTATTCGCAGTGTAATTCACTTTAATAAGTGATTTTAATCGGCACTATCTAGCTATAATAAACAGACTAATAACACTATCTACTTTAGTGTTATTAGGTTTTCTTGCAAGTAACAGCAAAAAGGAACCAAGATGCCTATTGAACAAGTGAGCTCTACTAAAGTATTTAATGGCTGGCATAAACAGTTTAGTCATCAATCAACCAGCACACATTGTAGTATGCGTTTTGCTATTTTTTTGCCGCCACAAGCACAAACAAAAAAAGTCCCCGTCCTTTATTGGTTATCAGGATTAACCTGCACCGATGAAAACTTTATGCAAAAAGCAGGTGCACTTAAACTTGCTGCAGAACTGGGTTTTGCTATTGTTTGTCCTGATACCAGCCCCCGCGGTGATGAAGTACCTGACGATAGTAAAGGAGCATATGATTTTGGCTTAGGCGCTGGCTTTTATGTTAATGCCACTCAAGCGCCTTTCAATAAACACTATCAAATGTATGATTATGTCGTTGATGAGTTACCCGCCATTATTGAAGCTAACTTTCCCGTCACAAAACAACGTGCAATTAGCGGCCATTCTATGGGCGGCCATGGTGCACTGCTTATCGCCTTTAGTAATCTTGCTAGATACAGCAGCGTGTCAGCATTCAGCCCAATCTGTCATCCCATAAGTAGTCCTTGGGGCCAAAAAGCTTTCAAAGGTTATTTAGGAGAAGATGAAAGTACCTGGCTTGAATATGACAGCTGTGAGCGACTAAAAACGTTAACAGATGTAAAAGCGTATATTCCTGCGCTGGTGGATCAGGGTAGTGATGATAACTTTTTAGCTGAACAACTTAACCCACAAGCCTTAAAAGATGCCGCTAAACATGTTAATTACCCGTTAACCTTACGTATGCAAGAAGGTTATGATCACAGTTATTATTTCATCTCCAGTTTTATTGAAGAACACCTTCGCTTTCACGCTAAATATTTTTAACAAGTAAACCCACTTATATAAATGAAAAAGGAATGCAGATGCATTCCTTTTTTAAGTTATAAAGTAAATATACCCAATTAATTTAGCTGATTAACTTTTAACTTAGCAAAGTATTTAACCGAAGCTGCCTTAACTTTAGGTGCAAGTAAAATAGCTGATGTCATTGTTGGAATAGCCATTAATGCGTACGCAGCATCAATAATATTAACAATTTCTTGAAGACTAGCAGTTGCTGCAAACAAAATGGCCAATAAATAAAAGTATTGATAATAGCGTATTTTGCTACGACCAAATAGAAATGCAAAACATTGACCACCATAAAAAGCCTGAGTAAAAATGGTACTAATACTGAAAAACACCACACATAAAATCAATAAATAAGGTCCAACACCAGGCATAGTTATACTAAATGCCTGAGCAGATAAATTAACCCCTTCAGCTTCTGTTCCCTGCCAAACCCCAGATATTAATATAATCATCGCCGTAGCAGTACACACCATTAGGGTGTCAATAGCAGGACCAAGCATAGCCACTAAGCCTTCTTTTACTGGCTCGTTAGTTTTAGCACAACCATGGGCCATCACTTCAGTTCCAATACCAGCCTCGTTAGAAAAAGCCGCTCGGCGAATACCTATTAACATAGTGCCTAAAATCCCTCCTCCAACCGAATTTAATGAGAAAGCTTCGGTGAAAATTAATGCAAAATACCCGGGTATTTCATTTAGATGAGTGGCTATAACGTAGAAAGCACAACCCATATAGATCAAAATCATCAAAGGAACCACTTTAGATGCAACCGTTGCAATTCGCTTGATCCCACCCAAAATGACGCTAGCAACAATTAACATCACTACGATCCCAAGGCCAAGATCCAACATAAAAGTCGATTCATTTGCAGGAAAATAGCCCGGCTTAACGATCAACCATTCACGAATGATCTGCACTAATTGATTTGAATTAAATAATGGAAAATTACCGACTAATCCTACAACACAAAAAAATACCGCTAAAAAGTGCCATTTTTTAGAAAGTCCCTGGGTGATAATGTACATAGGTCCGCCCTGTACATCCCCATTTTCATCTTTTCCACGGTACATAATAGCTAAGGTACAGGTAAAAAATTTAGTTGCCATCCCCACTATGGCACTGATCCACATCCAAAAAATAGCACCAGGTCCCCCCACCATAATAGCCACAGCCACACTCCCTATGTTGCCCATACCTACAGTACCGGCCATCGCACTGGATAAGGCTCCCGCATGACTAATATGGCCCTCTGCACCATCATCAGGATGTTTACCACGCAAAATATTAATTGCATGACCTATATATCTAAATGGCACAAACCGAGAGTAAATCAGGAAGAATAATCCACCTCCCACGAGTAAAATGAGCATATGTGGGCCCCAGGCAATATCGGCAAATTGCTGAGTAAGTTCAACTAAAGTCATTATTTATGTTACACAATTGTAAGAAGATTAATCTAAAACTACTGAGTCTCCCTAAAAGGTGCAATGAATAAATTGCATAAATCAGGCAAAATGAATAAATATCTCGAACATTATTTGGAGTTAACATGGCAAAAATAGCACTATTAGTAGGCACAACGTTAGGCGGCAGTGAGTATATTGCCGATGATTTAGCCGCTCAGCTCGTTGAAATAGGCCATCAAACAAGCGTTATGCTGGAGCCAAATCTAGATAATTTGAGCGAATATCCACTATGGATTTTAGTTTGTTCTACTCATGGAGCAGGCGATCTACCCGATAATATCCAGCCATTTTATCAACAATTAATGCTAAAAATGCCGGATCTGAAACAATATCAGTTTGCTTTATGCGCTATTGGCGATTCAAGTTACGATACTTTTTGTCAGGGGCCAGAATTACTGATTAGCTTATTTGAAGCCGCTGGAGCAAAAGCCATTGTGGATAAGATCCAAATTGATGTACAACGCGATCCTATCCCAGAAGAGCCCGCCTTATCATGGTTATCTAACTGGCAAGGGCTGATCATTTAGATCTATTAACACTTTTTATGGGTGTAATAGATCAATAACCCACAATTTAGTTCCAGTTTATCCACAAAAAACTAATTTTATTTATAAGTATGTGGATAAACTATTAATTTATACGATCATAACCCTGTACTGTTCACACCCCGATCTTGATCAAGATCCCCCTTGTGGATAACTATGCGATCTATCCCCAGCTTATCTTGGGTTTGATCGCTAAATGATCACAGGATTAGGATCTTGTAAGCCTATAATATTAATTAAAAATTAGCGTTACCCACAGATTTCATCGATCCTAATAATAAACATAATAAGAAGATCTATATAAAGATCTTAAGATCTATTAGTCAAACCACATTAGATCGAACAGGTAAAAATGATCTTTCACCAAGTGCCCTTCAAATGCTAAAATGATCCGCTCAATTTGAACTCGACTAAAACTCGACAATTTTTTTAACCCATTTTTTTAAATTAGTTAACGTAGGTTGCAAATGCATTTTCATGAACGGTTTGATGTAATTGTTGTTGGTGGTGGTCATGCCGGAACTGAAGCCGCACTCGCCGCTGCAAGAATGGGATCAAAAACCCTATTACTCACGCACAATATCGATACTCTAGGACAAATGTCCTGTAACCCAGCAATCGGTGGTATCGGAAAAGGTCATTTGGTCAAAGAAATTGACGCTTTGGGCGGTTCAATGGCAATAGCAACTGACTTTGCAGGAATTCAATTTAGAACATTAAATTCCAGCAAAGGACCAGCGGTTCGAGCTACTCGGGCACAAGCTGACAGAGCTTTGTATCGTCAAAAAATTCAACACATTCTTCAAAATCAAGCTAACTTGCGAATATTCCAACAAGCTGTAGATGACGTTGTTGTTGAAAATAATAGAATTATTGGTGTTGTTACTCAAATGGGATTAGCATTTGAAGCACCAAGTGTTGTGTTAACAACAGGCACTTTTTTAAGCGGTAAAATTCACATTGGCATGCAAAACTACAGCGGTGGTAGAGCAGGTGATCCACCAGCTATCGCACTAGCAAATCGTTTACGTGAATTACCAATCCGTGTCGGACGATTAAAAACCGGTACACCACCTCGTATTGATGCAAACACTATTGATTTTAATCAAATGACAGAACAAAAAGGCGATACACCATTGCCAGTAATGTCATTTATTGGTGATGTTAGTCAGCATCCTAGACAAGTATCTTGTTATATCACACACACCAATGAAAAGACCCACGATATCATTCGTGGTGCTTTAGATAGAAGTCCAATGTATTCAGGGGTTATCGAAGGTATTGGTCCAAGATATTGTCCATCTATTGAAGATAAAATACATCGCTTTGCAGATAAATCATCACATCAGATATTTATTGAGCCAGAAGGCCTAAGCACTAATGAAATTTATCCAAATGGTATTTCAACCAGTTTGCCATTTGATGTACAGCTTAATTTAGTTCGTTCGATTAAAGGCATGGAAAATGCTGAAATTATGCGACCAGGTTATGCTATTGAATATGATTATTTTGATCCAAGGGATCTTAAAAATTCACTAGAAACAAAAGCGATCGCTGGATTATTCTTTGCAGGGCAAATTAACGGTACAACAGGATACGAAGAAGCTGCTGCACAGGGCTTACTTGCAGGAATGAATGCTAGTTTACTGGTGCAAGGTAAAGAAAGCTGGTGTCCACGCCGTGATGAAGCTTATCTTGGTGTTTTAGTTGATGATTTATCAACTTTAGGCACCAAAGAACCGTACCGTATGTTCACCAGTCGTGCTGAGTATCGTTTATTATTACGTGAAGATAATGCCGATTTACGTTTGACTGAAAAAGGCCGTGAATTAGGATTAGTTGATGATGATCGCTGGGCTAAATTCAGTGAAAAACGTGAATCGATCGAATTGGAATTGCAGCGTCTTCGTGGCCAATGGGTTCACCCAAATTCACCTTTGCTAGATGTATTAAATCCAGAGTTAAATACACCTATATCACGTGAAGCTTCTTTTGAGGACTTATTACGTCGACCAGAAATGGACTACTCTAAGTTAATGTCTTTAGAAGGATTTGGCCCTGGACTTGAAGATCCACAAGCAGCAGAACAAGTACAAATTCAAGTTAAATATTCAGGTTATATACAACGTCAGCAAGGCGAAATAGATAAAGCTATTCGTCATGAAAGTTCATTGTTGCCGTTAGATTTGGATTATCAAGAAGTACCCGGTTTATCCAATGAGGTTATTGCAAAATTAAATAACCATAAACCTGATACAGTTGGTCAAGCATCGCGTATATCTGGAATAACCCCAGCAGCAATATCCATTTTATTGGTACATTTGAAAAAACGTGGCTTATTGAGAAAAACTGCATAAATTCAACTAAACCGATTAAACTCAATCATAAGGGGAGCCATAAGGCTTCCCTTAGTGCTTTTACGGCTTCATAATACCGAAGATTATCGATAAAAATTAAAGAGGCGTTATTTGTGCTAGCAGCTCAACTTAGTGATTATTTAGCTGAAATAAACATATCAGCGACAGAATTACAACAAAAACAACTTGTTGGCTTTGTTGAAATGCTCAACAAATGGAATAAAGCCTATAATTTAACTTCGGTTAGATTACCTGAACAAATGTTAATCCGCCATGTGATGGACAGTTTAGTGGTATCCCCTTATCTTGAGGGCCAACGATTTATTGATGTTGGAACCGGCCCGGGTTTACCTGGGATCCCACTTGCAATCTTAAATCCGGATAAAGAATTTGTCTTACTAGACAGTTTAGGTAAACGTATCCGTTTTCAAAAACAGGTTCAATTCGAGTTAAAGATTAACAATTTCAGCTCTATTGAAAGCAGAGTAGAAGCTTATCATCCCAAAGATAAATTTGATGGTGTGTTGAGCAGAGCATTTGCTTCTATTACTGACATGTTGAACTGGTGTCATCATTTACCTAAAGAAGGTGGATTATTCTACGCATTAAAAGGTCAATTGACCGAAGCTGAAATAGCCGCAATACCTGCTGAGTTTAAGCTGATTGAAACCATCGTTTTACAAGTACCAAAGCTTGATGAACAGCGACATTTATTAAAATTGGTAAAAATGTAATACTCACTAGCAGATATACGTATACCGGACATCAATAATTACAACAGGATAATATTGTGGGTAAAATCATTGCCGTTGCCAACCAAAAAGGTGGCGTAGGAAAAACAACAACTTGCGTAAATTTAGCCGCATCACTTGCCGCCACAAAGCGTAAAGTGTTGTTGATTGATTTAGATCCACAAGGTAATGCCACTATGGGCAGTGGTGTTGACAAATATGAAGTCGAAAACACCGCCTATGAGTTACTGGTAGAAGAAAAACCGTTCGATGAAATGGTGATAAGAAATACCGTAGGTAAATATGATCTCATTGCTGGCAATGGAGATGTTACCGCAGCAGAGATCAAATTAATGGAATTTTACGCTCGTGAAATTCGCTTACGTAATGCACTGGCCCCGATTAAAGATCAATACGATTTTATTTTTATTGATTGTCCGCCATCACTCAATATGTTGACCGTAAATGCCATGTCAGCAGCTGATTCAGTATTAGTACCTATGCAATGTGAATATTATGCCCTTGAAGGACTCACCGCATTAATTGATACCATCACAAAATTAGGCGCTATGGTTAATCCGGCGCTAAAAATAGAAGGGATCCTTCGTACTATGTACGACCCTCGTAATCGATTATCTAACGATGTATCTGATCAACTAAAACAACATTTTGGTGAAAAAGTTTATCGTACCGTGATCCCGAGAAATATTCGTTTAGCTGAAGCACCAAGTTTTGGCGCACCTGCCATGTATTATGATAAGAGCAGTGCCGGAGCTAAAGCATATTTAGCCTTAGCAGGCGAAATTATTCGCCGTGCAGAGCAGCAAACAACCATTAAACAAGCGTAGGATGAGATAATGACGGTAAAAAAACGCGGTTTAGGTAAAGGCTTGGATGCCCTACTAAGCCATAGCAATGCGGCAAGTCGACAATCAGATATTCAGCAAAATAGTGTCAATCAACAGGATAATGAGCTGATACATCTTGATCTGGATTTATTGCAACCGGGCAAATATCAACCTCGTAAAGATATGTCACCTGAAGCGCTAGAAGAATTAGCTGAATCTATTCGCTCACAAGGGATTATTCAGCCCATTGTTGTGCGTAAAGTATCAGAATTTAAATATGAAATTATTGCCGGTGAACGTCGTTGGCGTGCAGCTCAAATCGCAAAGCTGAATAAAGTGCCATGTTTAGTTAAACAAGTGGCTGATGAAGCTGCTGTGGCGATTGCCTTAATTGAGAATATTCAGCGTGAAGACCTCAATGCAATGGAAGAAGCCATAGCATTGCAGCGCCTATTGACTGAATTTGAACTCACCCATCAACAAGTGGCCGATGCCGTAGGCAAGTCACGTGCATCAGTATCTAATTTGTTGCGTTTAAACAGTCTTAATGAGCCGGTAAAGCGTTTATTAGAAAATGGCGATATAGATATGGGCCATGCCCGTGCCTTACTTGCTATTGAAGGTGATGAGCAAACTAACCTTGCCAGATTAGTCGCATCGAAAGAAATGACTGTTCGTGAAACAGAACGGTTAGTAAATAAAGCGATAAATCCTGCTAAACCTCCTGAAACTATGCCTAAAGATCATGATGTAAGCCGTTTAGAGCAACAGTTAATTGAAAGATTAGGTGCTAAAGTTGCAATTAATCATGGCAGTAAAGGAAAGGGTAAAATTGTAATAAATTATCAAAATCTTGCTGAATTAGACGGTATTTTGAGTAAAATTCACTAATTTTTAACAATAAACCACATCATCAATAAGTTTGTGATGCAGCTATCTATTTTTGTTTTTGCAGTTCTTGATGCAAATCACCTTTAAAATAGCTGTTTTACGCTTATCAAAGTTGCAAACAAAATGCGAAAAGGTATACTTTGCAGGCTTTTTGTAAGTTAAGGCTGGGTTAATAAAGTTAATTTAGACTGCAACTCGCAAAAAGCACGAATGCGGAGAGAAAAATTTGACTAATGTTTTAGCGCGTCGTGGCCGGTCTTCAGCCTATAAAATGGTGATATTTCAGGCGGCGGTTGTTGGGGCTACATCAATTTTACTTTTCGCTCTGTGGGGTGTTCAGTATGGTCTTTCTGCTTTGGCGGGAGGTCTCATTGCTGTACTGCCCAATTTTGTATTCGCAACCCTAGCCTTTTCCCATGCGGGGGCAAGTGCGTCAGGAAAAGTCGTTCAATCGTTTTTTCTGGGGGAAGCGGTAAAGTTACTGCTAACCATAGTATTGTTTGCTATTGCGTTTGGTTTGTTAGATATGGTGTTCGCACCTTTATTTGCAACCTATGCTTTAGGTCTTATAGTGCCATGGACAGTCCCTTTATACTTCAAGCAAAATTAAGTGAGATTAATCATGGCGACAACTGGTGAAGCATTAAACGCTTCCGAGTATATCCAGCATCACCTGACTAATGCGAAAATGTGTTCTGCCGATGGCGGAGTTGCTTTTAACTATGCATGTCAAGATGCCGGGTTTTGGACTTGGCACATTGACTCACTTTTGTTTTCAGTTGGCCTTGGGATCTTGTTTTTGTGGTTATTCCGCAAAGCAGGAAAAAAAGCAACCACTGGTGTTCCAGGTAAATTTCAATGTTTCGTTGAAATGTGCGTGGAAGGTGTTGATAAAATAGCAAAAGATTCATTTAATGGTCGTAATGCTGTTATTGCACCGTTAGGTCTAACTATATTCGTCTGGATTTTCCTGATGAACTTAATGGACTTAATTCCGGTTGATTTTATACCTGAAGCCGCAAACAGATTATTAGGTGTTCCTTACCTTAAAATTGTACCTACCACCGATTTAAACGTCACTTTAGGTATGTCCTTAAGTGTGTTTGTGTTGATTGTGTTTTACAGTATTAAAGTTAAGGGTATTGGCGGTTTCACTAAGGAACTAACATTACAACCTTTCAATCATTGGTTATTGATTCCAGTAAACTTAGTTTTGGAAACTGTCACCTTGATTGCGAAGCCTATTTCATTAGCGCTTCGTCTGTTTGGTAACCTGTATGCAGGTGAGTTGATCTTTATTCTGATAGCACTTATGCCTTGGTGGGCTCAGTTCGCACTTTCAGTGCCTTGGGCTATATTCCATATTTTGGTTATTGTGCTGCAGGCCTTTATTTTCATGATGCTGACGATTGTTTATCTAAGCATGGCTCATGAAGAACATTAATTTAGAAATTGATAATTAGACATTTATCGGAGATAAAATGGAAACTGTAATTGGTTTTACGGCAATCGCTGTTGCTATCATGATTGGCCTAGCTGCATTAGGTACAGCAATCGGATTCGCAATCTTAGGTGGTAAGTTCTTAGAAGCTTCTGCACGTCAACCTGAGCTAGCGCCAGCGTTACAAACTAAGATGTTCATCGTAGCGGGTCTACTTGATGCGATCTCTATGATTGCGGTTGGTGTTGCATTATTCTTCGTATTCGCGAACCCATTCTTAGCTCAACTTGGCTAATTTAGCACCCTGTAAGGAGTTGACGTTATGAGTATTAACGCTACCCTGCTAGGCCAAGCAATATCTTTTGCGCTCTTTGTGTGGTTCTGCATGAAGTTTGTATGGCCGCCGTTGATGAATGCTATCGAAGAGCGCCAGAAGAAAAATTGCTGATGGTCTGGCCGATGCCGGCCGTGCTGCAAAAGATCTAGAGTTAGCTCAAGCGAAAGCCACTGAGCAACTTAAAGATGCTAAGGCAACTGCCAACGAAATTATTGAGCAAGCTAACAAGCGAAAAGCTCAAATCGTTGAAGAAGCAAAGGCTGAAGCAGATGCTGAGCGAGCTAAAATTGTCGCTCAGGGTAAAGCAGAAATTGAGAACGAACGTAATCGCGTGAAAGATGACTTGCGTAAGCAAGTAGCGGCTCTAGCCATCATTGGTGCAGAGAAGATTCTTGAGCGTTCGATTGACCCAGCAGCCCACAGCGACATAGTTAATAAACTAGTTGCTGAAATTTGATTAAGGAGTTGAGTAATGGCTGAATTAAGCACCATCGCTCGTCCTTACGCAAAGGCAGCTTTTGATTTTGCAGTTGAACATAAAGCGGTAGATAGTTGGACAGAAATGTTAACTTTCGCGTCATTGGTAAGTGTAAACGAATCAATAAAGCCACTGCTTAATGGCACTCTAGCCAGTGCTGAACTTGCTTCACTATTTATTAAGGTATGTGGAGAACAAGTCAACGAGCAAGGTCAAAACCTGATAAAGGTAATGGCTGAAAACGGTCGTTTAGCGATACTGCCTTCTGTATCGCTGATTTTTGCTGAATACCGAAATGAGTGGGCGAAAGAAGTTGAGGCCGATGTGGTTTCTGCTTTCGAGTTAAACTCTGAGCAACAGCAGCAAATTAGTGTTTCTTTAGAGAAACGTCTCGCACGCAAAGTTAAGCTGAATTGCAGTATTGATACATCGCTAATCGGCGGTGTGATTATTAAATCAGGCGACCTAGTCATTGATGGCTCGGTAAGCGGTAAGTTATCGCGTCTGTCTGATAAGCTGCAGTCGTAATTGGGAGTTTTAGCATGCAACTGAATTCCACTGAAATCAGCGATCTGATTAAACAGCGGATCGAGCAGTTCAACGTCGTTAGTGAAGCTCGCAACGAAGGTACAATCGTTGCAGTAAGTGACGGCATCATTCGCATTAACGGCCTTGCCGATGTAATGCAAGGTGAAATGATCGAACTGCCTGGTGGCTGTTTTGCAATCGCGTTGAACTTAGAACGTGATTCTGTCGGCGCTGTAGTGATGGGGCCTTATGCTAGTTTAGCAGAAGGCGATAAAGTTAGAACCACTGGTCGTATTCTTGAAGTACCAGTTGGTCGTGGTCTACTTGGTCGCGTTGTTAACACACTGGGTGAGCCTATTGACGGAAAAGGACCTGTCGACAACGATGGTTTCTCTCCTGTTGAAGTAATTGCTCCTGGTGTTATTGAACGTAAGTCAGTATCGCAACCAGTTCAAACAGGTTATAAAGCCGTTGATTCTATGATCCCTATTGGTCGTGGACAACGTGAATTGATCATTGGTGACCGTCAGACTGGTAAAACAGCGATGGCAATCGATGCAATTATCAACCAGAAAGATTCAGGCATTAAGTGTGTCTATGTTGCTGTTGGTCAGAAAGCCTCTACCATAGCCAACGTAGTACGTAAACTTGAAGAACATGGCGCATTAGCAAACACTATCGTTGTAGTTGCATCTGCTTCAGAAACAGCTGCACTGCAATTTTTGGCGCCATATTCTGGTTGTTCTATGGGTGAATACTTCCGTGACCGCGGTGAAGATTCTTTAATCGTATATGATGATTTGTCTAAGCAAGCAGTTGCTTACCGTCAGATTTCATTACTATTGAAGCGTCCACCAGGACGTGAAGCATACCCAGGTGACGTTTTCTATCTACACTCTCGTTTATTAGAGCGTGCTTCACGCGTAAACGAAAATTATGTAGAGAAATTTACTAAAGGTGCAGTAACAGGTAAAACCGGTTCTTTAACTGCGTTACCTATTATTGAAACCCAAGCTGGTGACGTATCAGCGTTCGTACCGACTAACGTAATTTCGATTACCGATGGTCAGATCTTCCTTGAAACTGACTTGTTTAACTCAGGACTTCGTCCAGCAGTTAACCCAGGTATTTCTGTTTCTCGTGTTGGTGGTGCAGCGCAGACTAAGATCATCAAGAAACTGTCTGGTGGTATTCGTACCGCACTTGCACAGTATCGTGAGCTTGCAGCGTTCTCACAGTTCGCATCTGATTTAGATGAAGCAACTCGTGCTCAACTTGAGCATGGTGAGCGTGTAACCGAATTAATGAAGCAAAAGCAATATGCACCAATGAGTGTTGCCGCCCAGTCTGTGTCTATTTTTGCAGCTGAAAAAGGCTTCCTTAAAAGTGTTGCTTTAAATGAAATCGGTCGCTTTGAAGCCGCTCTGCTTTCATACATGAACAGTCAACATGCTGACCTTATGAACACCATCAATGCTACTGGCGATTATAACGCTGATATCGAAGGTGAGTTAAAGGCAGGCATGGACAAGTTCATTGAAACCCAAACCTGGTAACAATGAACGGGGTGTCCATGGGCACCTCAGGTCCCAGATTGGAGAGTAGAGATGGCTAACGCTAAAGAGATTAAAACCAAGATCGCGAGTATCAAAAATACTCAGAAGATCACTTCCGCTATGGAGATGGTAGCCGCCAGCAAAATGCGTAAAGCGCAGGAACGCATGGCTGCAAGCCGTCCATATGCTGAAAATATGCGTAAAGTGATCGGTCACGTAGCGCAAGGTACTCTCGAATTTAAACATCCAATGTTAGAAGTTCGAGATGCTAAGCGGGTTGGTTACATTGTTGTAGCAACCGACCGTGGTCTTTGTGGTGGTTTGAATACCAACTTATTTAAAAAGGTTGTGACAGACATTAAAAAATGGAAAGAACAAGGCGCAGAAGTTGAGTTTTGCCCAATTGGTGCCCGTTCTGTTCAGTTTTTTAAAAGCTTTGGTGGTCAAATTTCCGCCCATGCATCAGGTTTAGGCGACGCGCCCAAACTTGCTGATTTGATTGGCACTGTACGTGTCATGTTAAAAGCTTACAACGAAGGCAAACTGGACCGTCTGTACATTGTGTTTAACAAGTTTGTTAATACAATGACCCAGACTCCTGTGATCGAGCAACTGCTACCTTTACCTAAATCAGATGAAGAAGTAGCTAGTTATCCTTGGGATTATATTTACGAGCCAGATCCAAAAGAAATTTTGGAAACACTGCTAACTCGTTATATAGAATCACAAGTATATCAAGGTGTTGTTGAAAATATTGCCTCTGAACAGTCTGCCCGTATGGTAGCAATGAAAGCGGCAACAGATAACGCTGGCGACATGATCGATGGTTTACAACTCGTCTATAACAAGGCCCGTCAGGCTGCTATTACGCAAGAACTGTCGGAAATTGTATCAGGCGCTGCAGCGGTTTAGGTTTAGGTAACGAAATCAAGTTTAGAGGATTAATCATGAGCACAGGTACTGTTGTCCAAGTAATTGGCGCGGTTGTGGACGTAGAGTTTCCACAAGATTCTGTACCTCGAGTATATGACGCTCTGAAGATCACAGGCGAAAGCCCATGTAATGGTTTGGTGCTGGAAGTTCAGCAACAACTAGGTGGTGGTGTTGTTCGTACCATCGCTATGGGTTCTTCTGATGGTCTGCGTCGTGGTTTAGAGGTAGCAAACTCAGGTTCACCAATTTCTGTTCCGGTAGGGGTTAAGACCCTTGGCCGTATTATGAACGTATTGGGCGAGCCTATCGATGAAGCGGGTCCAATTGGTGAAGAAGAGCGTTATGAAATTCACCGTGCAGCACCTTCATACGAAGATCAGTCAAATTCAACTGAGCTATTAGAGACGGGTATCAAGGTTATCGACCTTGTTTGTCCTTTCGCTAAAGGTGGTAAAGTCGGTCTGTTCGGTGGTGCTGGTGTTGGTAAAACAGTTAACATGATGGAACTGATTAACAACATCGCTAAAGCTCACTCGGGTCTTTCTGTATTCGCTGGTGTTGGTGAGCGTACTCGTGAGGGTAACGACTTCTACTACGAGATGGAAGATTCAGGCGTATTAGACAAAGTAGCCATGGTTTACGGTCAAATGAACGAGCCTCCAGGTAACCGTTTACGCGTAGCGTTAACAGGCCTGAGTATCGCTGAAAAGTTCCGTGACGAAGGTCGTGACGTACTGTTGTTCGTTGACAACATTTACCGTTACACCTTAGCGGGTACTGAAGTATCTGCACTTTTAGGTCGTATGCCTTCTGCAGTAGGTTATCAGCCAACACTGGCTGAAGAGATGGGTGTTCTTCAAGAACGTATCGCTTCAACCAAAACAGGCTCTATTACTTCTGTACAAGCGGTATATGTCCCAGCGGATGACTTAACAGATCCGTCACCAGCAACAACCTTCGCTCACTTAGATGCGACTGTTGTATTGTCTCGTAATATTGCATCGCTAGGTATTTACCCAGCGGTTGACCCATTGGATTCGACTTCACGTCAGTTAGATCCACAGGTTGTAGGTCAAGAGCATTATGATGTTGCAAGCGGTGTACAAACTGTATTACAGCGTTATAAAGAGCTGAAAGACATTATTGCTATTTTGGGTATGGATGAGTTGTCAGATAATGACAAAACCATGGTATTCAGAGCACGTAAGATTGAGCGTTTCTTGTCTCAACCTTTCTTCGTAGCAGAAGTGTTTACCGGTTCTCCTGGTAAGTACGTTTCTCTTAAAGACACTATTCGTGGCTTTAAGGGTATCTTGGATGGTGAGTTCGATCACATCCCTGAGCAAGCGTTCTACATGGTTGGCTCAATCGATGAAGCTATCGAAAAAGCGAACAAGAAGAAATAACTAGGCCGTAAAGCTTAGTTCTTTAAGGAGAGCTCAATGGCAGGCATGACAGTCAAACTTGATATTGTTAGTGCAGAGAAAAGCTTATACCACGGCGAAGTTACTTTTTTTGAAGTATCTGGTGCTGAAGGTGAATTAGGTATTATGCCTAATCATGCTCCTTTGCTAACAAAGATCAAACCTGGCATGGCGCGCATAGTCAAGCAAGATGGCAGTGAAGAAGTGTTGTATCTTTCAGGTGGTATCCTGGAAATTCAACCAACATCTATTTCTGTTCTTGCTGATGTTGGATTGCGTGCCGATGATATTGATGAGCAAGCAGCTTTAGAAGCTAAACGTCGTGCAGAAGAGAAAATTGCTAATGCCGGCGTAGACTTCAATTATGAAGCCGCAACAATTGAATTAGCTAAATCGATAGCGCAATTGAAAGTTGTTGAAACCATCAAAAGAAATATCACCAGATAAGTTGATTATTTGCTGGATAAAAGGCGACTCATTTATGAGTCGCCTTTTTTATTTCTGCTGTTTTATTGGGATTGTTTATTCATCGTCGATGGCTGTGGTGAGTATTTTCCATTTTAGGCTGTATTCAGCTAAAATAGCGCCAATTATACTTTTTAGTCTTTTAAAGGAATTAATCATGTCGTTAAATGTTGTGATCTTAGCTGCAGGCAAAGGAACGCGTATGCGCTCAGATCTTCCTAAAGTGTTACACCCAATCGCCCATAAAAGCATGGTTCAACATGTTATTGATACGGCAAACGCTTTAGGCTCCAAGGCTATTCAACTTGTATATGGCTATGGCGCAGACAAACTAAAGCAAACATTGGGTGAGCAACCTTTAAATTGGGTGTTACAAGCTGAGCAATTAGGGACAGGCCATGCTGTAGCACAAGCCAATTCAAACATTAGTGATGACGATACAGTATTAATTCTTTACGGCGATGTACCCTTGATTCAGCAATCAACCTTAGAAAAATTATTAGCTGCCCGCGCAGATAATGGCTTAGCTATTCTGACTGTTAACCTTGTTAATCCAACTGGATATGGCCGAATTGTTCGTCACAACGATAATGTCGTCGGTATTATTGAGCAAAAAGATGCTAACGCTGAGCAATTAAAAATTACCGAAGTGAATACCGGTATTATGGCTGTACCGGGTAAGCAATTAAAAACCTGGTTAAGTCGTTTATCTAATAGTAATGCCCAAGGTGAATATTACCTGACTGATATTATAGCGATGGCACATGCCGATGGTGTGGCTATTACGACTGCTCAACCTGAATCTGCTATCGAAGTCGAAGGGGCTAATAATCGAGTGCAACTGGCTCAATTAGAGCGTGCTTACCAAGCTCGTGCGGCTGAAAAGTTAATGCTTGAAGGTGCTAACTTGCGTGATCCAGCCCGTATTGATATCCGCGGAGAGGTAACCGTTGGGATGGATGTGATGATTGATGTCAATGTGATCATTCAAGGTAAAGTCACTTTAGGTAATAATGTGACTATCGGCTCCGGGGCTATTCTTATTGATTGTGATATTGCCGATAACGCTGAAATTAAGCCTTACTCAATTATAGAAGGCGCTAAATTAGGTAAAGCCGCCAGTGCCGGACCATTTGCCCGTTTGCGTACCGGTGCAGAATTAAAAGAAGATGCTCACGTGGGTAACTTTGTTGAAATGAAAAAAACAGTACTCGGTAAAGGGTCTAAAGCAGGGCATTTAAGTTACTTAGGTGATGCACAAATAGGTGCCGGGGTAAATATTGGTGCGGGTACTATTACCTGTAACTACGATGGTGTTAATAAGTTTGTTACCACTATAGAAGATGGTGTATTTGTTGGCAGTGATACTCAACTTATCGCTCCAGTTACCATAGGTAAAAATGCCACCTTAGGTGCAGGCTCTACTATAGCCAAAGATGTTGGCGAGGGTGAATTAGTGATAACCCGTGTGAAACAGCGTCATATTGCTGGATGGCAACGCCCGGTAAAATTTTCGAAGTAATACTCTACATTCACTACTTCTATTGGCGATAAGTGTGATGCACTTATCGCTTTTTTGTAAGTTCCAACAAATAAAGTAAATATTCTGTAAATTTTAGCTAATAATAATCATTCTCATTTAGTATGCCTGCATTAAATCGGTATAACATCTAAATAGAGGTATGAATGTTAACTAAACTATCAGCAGTAGCAATAGCCGTTACAACGGGATTGTTGTCATATTCAGTGCACTTTGATGCTCAAGCAGAACAAGCCACATCAGTTTCTTCAGTGCAAGTTTCTCCAGATCAAGCTGCCGCATCGCATAAAAACATTGAACGTATAGAAGTCACTGGACGGACATTTAACGACTACAAAGTGGGTTCAGCATCAGGTGCTATGCGTGGCAATATTGACTTAATGGACACCCCGCAATCTGTTAATGTTATCCCCGATTTTGTTACCGATGAACAGCTTGCTACTAACTTAACTGAAGTTTTAGTAAATGACTCAAGTGTTACAGCAGGAACAACTCGCTGGAACCGCCAAGTGTTTAGTATCCGTGGCTTTGAATTAGATTCAGGTAACGGTTACCTTATTAATGGCCACCAGCAATGGTCGCACTATGTGCAGCCTATTGAAACGCTACAGCAGGTAGAAGTATTAAAAGGCCCTTCAAGCATGTTATATGGTCAGTCAGGCCCTGGTGGCTTGGTTAACATGGTGACAAAAAAGCCAACTTACGACAGCATGCTAGATCTAGGTTTTGATACCGATGAAAACGGTTCAACTCGTTTTCAATTAGATGCAGGTGGCAGTTTTAATGAAGCGCAGACCATGCGCTACCGCGCAGTATTAGTGAAGCAAGATACTGAGTATTGGCGTGAGTATTCTACCAGTGATGAAGCTCAGGAGCGCGATCGCTGGTTAGGCTATATTAATACCGAATTTGACCTCAGCGACGATCTTATGTTGTCACTTAAATATGACCATACTCAAGATAAGGCGGGTATAGATGCTGGTGGCTGGTTAGACAAGCAAGGTAATGTTATTGGTAACAACGAAACTATATGGGATGCCCCTTGGGCATTTACCGACAACACGGTATCAAATCTAGGTGCAGACTTAACTTGGCATATCAACGACACATGGAAATTGAAGACGGGATATAACGAGCAGCAGTTTAATCGTCAACGTTTTGATTCTGCTCCACAGTATGTTGAAGACCCATTTACCGCTAATGGTTACAACATCAAACCATTTGACCGCTACGATGATTGGCAACATAAAACCGCTTATGCTGACTTTACTGGCGAATTTGATATAGCAGGTATACAACATCAGTTGCTGATTGGTGCTAACTACCTGGATTACTTTTATCAACAACGCCGTGATGGCGGTAAAAAATTAGTCAATGTTATTCCTGGTCAGCCAGTTGCTGTGCCTGATTATGACTATAACAATGTTGCAGCGCGAGCAGCGAGCACTTACAAATACTACGGCTTTTATCTACAAGACTTAATGACCTTGAATGAGCAATGGAAATTACTTGCAGGCGTGCGTTATGACGAGCAAAAGAAAGACGGTCTAGGTGAAAATAGCTATGCCGTATCACCTAAGTTTGGTGCAATTTACGCTCCTGCAGATAATGGCAGTATCTATGTTAACTATTCAAAAAGCTTCAGCCCACAGGGCGCGGTAAATAATGAATCTGACGTTAACAATGGGTTAGATCTAAAGCCTGAATATGGTATCCAATATGAAGTGGGCACTAAGTGGGAGTTATTTGATGATAGCTTGCTATTAACGGCAGCTGTTTTTGATATAACATTAGAAAACATCACCATTACCGAGACATTACCTACACCAACGGGTAAGTTTACTGACATTACCACTCAAGGTGGCGAGCAAAAACATCGTGGTTTTGAAATGGGTGCCCAAGGCCAATTAAGTGAAAGTTGGTTTATGACCTCCTCTATGATGTTTTTAGATGCTAAGTATCATACAGGCGACAATCGTGAAGGTAATACGCCTATCGATGCACCTGAATGGTCTGCCAACATTTGGACTCGTTATGAAATGACCGAGAGCTTTGCCATGAATTTTGGCGCAATCTACGTCGGTGAGCGTTTTGCTGATGTTAATAACACTATCACTAAAGATGATTATATCCGTTTTGATTTGGGTGCAGCATACACTCTGGATATGATGGGCAAAGATGTTAGCTTTCGTGCGAACATAAAAAACCTGTTCGATACCGATTACATCGAAGGTGGCCAATATAATATGGTTACCATAGGTCAAGGTCGTAACTTTAACCTAGCGGTAGAAGCTAAGTTTTAATATTAGTTAACGCCCAAAACGTAAAAAAGCAGCGATTATCGCTGCTTTTTTGTTATTTATCTTTCAACAAGTCTAGATAAAGTTTCATTTGTTGCTAAAATATCTTTCGTTTCGTAACTTAAGTGAAAGAAAACCCCATTATGAATAAGCGTAATACCCAACAACGTCGACACAGCATTATCAACCTGCTTAATCAGCAAGGAGAAGTCAGTGTTGAAGAGTTGTCTTTACGTTTTGAAACATCGGAAGTCACCATTCGCAAGGATTTAGCTACTTTAGAAAAAACAGGCTTATTGCTACGCCGTTATGGTGGCGCTATTGCAGTGCCCGACGAAGTCACTCAGCAATTTAGTGCCAAAATAGCACCCAATAAACTGGCTATAGCTAAAACCGCCGCCGCGCTGATTAAAGATCACAACCGAATTATTATTGATAGTGGTAGCACTACCACAGGTATTGTGCAGCAGCTAAATAACTTGCGTGGTTTAGTGGTAATGACTAACTCATTGCAGCTGGCCAATGCGATTCATGAACTTGAAAACGAACCGACATTATTGATGACCGGTGGTACATGGGACCCGCATTCTGAGTCTTTTCAGGGCCAGGTAGCTGAACAGGTTTTACGCTCATATAACTTCGACCAACTATTTATCGGTGCCGACGGCTTAGATTTAGAGCGGGGTACCACCACGTTTAATGAGCTAACCGGGCTGAGTAAAGTGATGGCCGAAATGTCTCGTGAAGTTATCGTCTTGCTTGAATCATCAAAAATAGGTCGCCGAATTCCAAATTTAGAACTGCCTTGGAGCGAGATCAATGTATTGGTCACCGATGACCATATCTCAGCCGAGGCATTACAAACCATTACAGACCAGGGCGTAAAAGTGTTACTTGCGTCCTATGTCGAATCAAATTAATTTTTAAATTACTCAATAGGTAAATAATCATGTGTGGAATCGTTGGCGCAGTAGCGCAAAGAGATGTAGTAGAAATTTTAGTTGAAGGTCTACGCCGTTTAGAATATCGCGGTTATGACAGTGCAGGTGTTGCGGTTATCCATAATGACGAGTTAAGCCGCACCCGTCGCTTAGGTAAAGTACAAGAGCTATCATCAGCATTAGATGAATCCCCATTAGCGGGAGGCACTGGTATTGCGCACACCCGTTGGGCAACCCACGGTGAACCCAGTGAACGTAATGCCCACCCACATTTATCTGAAGGTGATATTGCCGTTGTACACAACGGTATTATTGAAAACCACAACAAGCTACGTGTAAAACTGAAAGAGCTAGGATATGTGTTTTCATCAGACACAGACACAGAGGTTATCTGCCATTTAGTGCACCATGAACTTAAAACGGCTAATACGTTATTATCAGCGGTACAAGCAACCGTTAAGCAGCTAGAAGGTGCATACGGTACAGTGGTTATTGACCGTCGCGACAGCGAACGCATGGTTGTGGCTCGTAGTGGCAGTCCCCTTGTTATCGGTTATGGCATAGGTGAAAACTTTGTCGCATCAGACCAGCTTGCACTACTGCCGGTAACGCGTAATTTTGCTTTCTTAGAAGAAGGTGATGTTGCAGAGGTCACGCGTCGTGAAGTGAATATTTATGACTTAAATGGCGATGCCGTTAAGCGTGAAGTTAAAGAGTCAGAAGTGACCCATGATGCAGGTGATAAAGGTGAATACCGTCACTACATGCTAAAAGAAATTTACGAGCAACCAATGGCTTTAGCGCGCACTATAGAAGGTCGCATCGCCAACAAACAAGTACTAGACAGCGCCTTTGGTGACAACGCCGCAGAGTTCTTAAAAGACATTAAACACGTACAAATTATCGCCTGTGGTACTAGTTACCATGCAGGTATGGCAGCACGTTACTGGTTAGAAGATTGGGCCGGTGTGTCATGTAATGTTGAAATTGCTTCAGAGTTTCGTTACCGCAAATCACATTTATTTCCAAACAGCTTATTAGTGACTATTTCACAGTCGGGCGAAACCGCCGACACGTTAGCAGCAATGCGCCTTGCTAAAGAAATGGGCTACAAAGCAACCTTAACTATATGTAACTCAGGTGGTTCATCGTTAGTACGTGAATCTGACATGGCTTACATGATGAAAGCCGGTGCTGAAATTGGCGTAGCCTCAACCAAAGCATTTACCGTGCAATTAGCCGGTTTATTAATGCTTACCGCTGTGATTGGTCGTTACAACGGTATGTCAGATGAGATGCAAGCTAACATCACCCAAAGTCTGTTATCAATGCCAGCTAAAGTAGAGCAAGCATTAGGTTTGGACGATGCAATTGCTCAGCTTGCAGAAGATTTTGCCGACAAGCACCATGCACTATTTTTAGGCCGTGGCGATCAGTACCCAATCGCAATGGAAGGTGCGTTAAAACTAAAAGAAATATCATACATTCATGCAGAAGCTTATGCCTCAGGCGAATTAAAACACGGCCCATTAGCACTTATTGATGCTGATATGCCGGTTATCGTGGTTGCGCCAAACAACGAACTGCTTGAAAAGCTTAAATCAAATGTTGAAGAAGTACGTGCCCGTGGCGGGTTAATGTATGTGTTTGCTGACAAAGACGCTGAGTTTGAATCAGACGACACCATGAAGGTGATTCCAGTGCCTCATTGTGATGAGTTTATGGCGCCACTTATCTACACTATCCCACTACAGTTATTGTCATATCACGTGGCATTAATTAAAGGTACTGACGTGGATCAACCACGTAACTTGGCAAAATCGGTTACGGTAGAATAAGTAACATTATTGCTAGTGGTTGATATTGCATATTATGCCTATTAACCAGATACATAAAAGCAACTAACTCTGAGAGTAGTTGCTTTTTTTTATTTTTTGCCGATGTTCTGATTGTTTTACCGCCTAAGTAAGTAGTAGCGCTTCGCCTACATATTCATTTAAAAGAAAAATAGCCAACTAGCAGGATTTCATCCTATTAGTTGGCTAAAAGGGAGGCTCAATAGCAACACACGATGAACTCATAATTAAATATCGCCAAATATAGCAATATTGCTTCAGTTAATAGAATACCGTTAAACGGCTGGACTAAAATAAGTGTCATGACTATAATTGAGCGGTCGTTCAAAACGTTACCTTGCTTTTCTAGAGATAAACTAATGAGTAAACCTGCTAAATTTAATCGCGAAGATATTATTGAAAAAGCGGCCAATTTATATTGGGAAAAAGGCTTTCATGCTACTTCTATGCGTAATCTACAAGAAGTTGTTGATATGCGCCCAGGCAGTATTTACGCTAGTTTTGGCTGTAAAGAGGGATTGTTTAAAGCGGCATTACAGCATTATGTCAAAAGTGGCGTTGCTCAACTTCATATGTGTATTGCTGATACCCATTCTCCATTAGCGGCGTTAAAGCTGTTTGTTGAACGTGCAGTATTAAGCCAAGGTAATGCGCCAAGTGGCATGTGTATGTTGGTTAAAACAGTCGCAGAGCTAACGGAAGATAATGCTGACTTATTAGCAGAAGCAAAAGAGTCTTTGGTAATGGTTGAAGCTGAGTTTGCAAGTTTATTGGCTCAAGCACAACAAAATGGTGAGTTAGATACAGCACAAACGCCACAAGCGTTAGCACGTTTTTTACAGGTACAAATTATTGGTATTCGCACATATGCCCACGCAAATCGTGACGACAATACCATTGGTGATTTTATCGAGGCGATATTCAGTAACCCACCGTTAGCCATTAAAAAATAAGGTATTCACGGTATTTACTGTGCTCTAATACCAACACAAAAACTAATCAATGTAATCCTTATTTCTTTAATATTAAAAAGCCAAAACCAATAAGGATTTTGGCTTTTAAAGTCGTTAGTTTTAATTTATGCTTTTTGTTCGGCCAGTAGTTCGCTAAGCGCTTGCTTATAGGACTCAACAGGATGAGCACCATTTAATGCACTAGTACGATTAAATACCACTGTTGGCACAGAGTTTATGCCTGCAGATAACCATTGGTTTTTGTCTGCTGTGATATGTGCTCTAGCTTCTGCATTATCTAATAGCGGTATTGCTTCTTTTGGATTCAAACCCACAGCGATCAGTTCATTGGCAAGAACAGCTCTGTCTGACACATCTTTATGTTCGCTAAAAAATGCTTCAAATAAACGCATTTTAAGCTCGGTTTGTTTGCCAAAACCTTTGGCATAATTTAACAAGATGTGGGCATCAAACGTGTTGACCATTTTCATGTCATCAGCATAGTTGAACTTAAATCCAAATTCCGCGCCACGGGCTGCAATGTTGATTCGAGCACGATCACTGTCTGCTCGACTAGAGCCATATTTGCGGGCAACATGCGCGCGCAGTTCTTCACCTTCTGGTGGCATATCTGGGTTAAGTTCGAACGGCTGCCATTCAATGTCAACTTTATCTTCAATACCAAGCTCGTTAATGGCTTGTTTTAATCCTTCATATCCAACGATACACCACGGACAAACAACATCGGAAATGATATCGATTTTAATTTTATCTGCCATATTTTCACCTGCTTTAATGCGACGTTATATGTTTCAATAAATGAAAAAGAGAGCAAGTCATTGACCCACTCTCTTCTGTTTACTTAAATCCATCCTATTTTGAGTTTAGAATAAGTGGCGTGTCAGAATAAGTTTGCTCGTTTAAGTTACTTATTGTTTTGCCAAGCGAATTTTTTAAAAGGCGCATCAACAGGAGTATGAGCAAGATGATTAACATAATTGCTGATCACTTTTTGCGATAAACCTAATATGATTTCAAGTAATTGACGTTGACCATAACCTGCCGCAAAGAATGCTTCCATTTCAGTATCTGACAATATTCCGCGGTTACGTACTACAAGTAATGTCGTGTCGTGAAGTGCTTGTAATTTGGCATTTGGCATGGCTTCACGGTTTCTTAATGCATCAGACAATGCGGAGTCTACTTCCATCATTTCGGCTATGCCAGTATGAGCCGGTACACAGTATGTACAACCATGCTCAACATTTATTGTCTGCCATACTACGGTTAATTCATCAGCATTAAATGAAGATTCGGTAAATAGCGTGTGTAATGTTTGATAGGCTTCAAAAATGCCAGGAGACTCGGCTAACACACCATGAAGATTAGGGATCATACCGTAGGCTTTTTTAGATTGTTCTAATAAGGCTTTGCTTTCTGCAGGAACGGTTTCTAAATTATGGATAGTAAATTTGCTCATATGACACTCCAAAAAGGTCGTTTATCTAATAAGTGATAGGTTAATCACTTCATTGTTTGCTTAGTATGGATATAATATAAACATCTTTTGAACGATCGTTCAAGATTTATTTGAGCAATCGTTCAAATACTTTTGTCACTCATTCAAAATCAATAGATTTAATAAACCTTTTTTGAGATGCTGGTGTAACTCAAAGTGCGGTAATGCATTGATGTTTAAGGTTTTTTACAAGGGTTTATATTCTAAGCGACCCATGAGTTGCTAATGGGTATGTGATTTTAGTTAAGGAAAATAAATGCGTTTGATAATACTAGGCATGTTTTTTATATTCATGCAGCTAGCTTGTTCTCCTACCTCAGTACCACAAGCTATTGGCACGCTAGAGCGTGATCGAGTGACATTTACCGCCACCTCGAATGAGATTATTCGTGAGTTGCCCGTTATTGAAGGCAGTATCGTTGAAGCTGGGCAAGTGTTGGTGCGATTAGATGCTAAAAACCAGCAAGCTATCCTGGCTAATGCGATAGCCAAAAAGGCCAAAGCGACGGCTTTTTTGCTAAAGCTGACTAATGGCGAGCGGGTTGAAGATATCGCCTCAGCACAAGCTAAGGTAGCTCAAGCTAATGCGCAGTTTGTTGAGGCACAGAAAAATTATCGCCGTCAGGTAGAGTTAATCGCCCGTAAATTAGTGAGTCAATCTGATTTAGACAGCGCTTTAGCCAGTCGAGATAAAGCACTGGCATCATTAAATTCGACCAAGGAAGAGTTTAGCAAGCTTACCGCGGGATCGCGTATTGAAGACATCGAGCAAGCCAAAGCTGAATTAGCGGCTAGCCAAGCAGAAGTTGTTTTACAAACCCAGAAGTTAGATGAGTTAACCATAGTGGCCACCCGCGATGGCATACTAGATAACTTGCCATATAACTTAGGTGAGCGAGTGGCGCTAAACAGTGTTGTGGCAGTGATGTTGGCTAATAGCGTGCCCTACGCTAGGGTATATGTCCCTGCACCGCACCGTATTCATTTTATTCCTGGCTTAAAGGTCACTGTGCATGTCGATGGTGTTGAACAAACATTAGTTGGCACAGTACGCTGGGTATCTCATGAAGCCTCATTCACCCCTTATTACGCTTTGACTGAGAATGAACGCGCCCGGTTAATGTACCTTGCCGAAGTCGATTTAGAAGACTCTGCGGCAACATTTCCTTCGGGTATCCCCGCCCAGGTTGACTTGATTATTAATAATTCAACGGGAGATTAGTCATGACTGAATTCGTTATTGAAGCAGTCAACGTGGTGAAAAAGTTTGGTGATTTCACTGCTATCGAAAACGTCACCTTACGGGTCCCTAAAGGTTGTATTTACGGCTTTTTAGGCCCAAATGGTTGCGGTAAATCCACCATGATAAGAGTGCTAACGGGTTTGCTAAGCCCTACATCGGGTGACATCACCGTATTGGGCTTATCCATGCCCAAGCAAGCAGAATCATTACGCTTAAAAATTGGCTACATGACCCAAAAATTCTCCCTGTATGATGATTTAAGTGTGCAAGAAAACATGCAGTTTATGGGGCAAATATTTGGTATGAGCAGTAAGGCGTTAAGCCTACGCATTAATGAGCAGCTAATGACTTATGGGTTAGATTCTATTCGTCAACAAAGGGTCGCGGGTATGAGTGGTGGTCAGCGTCAGCGTTTATCTTTAGCGTGTGCCACTATGCATAACCCAGAGTTACTTTTTTTGGATGAACCTACTTCCGCGGTTGACCCGCAAAATAGAAGAGAGTTTTGGGAGCAGTTGTTTGAGTTATCAGCACAAGGCACCACTATTTTAGTCACCACCCATTACATGGATGAAGCTGAACGTTGCCATCGTTTGGCGGTAATGGAATCAGGTATTATTCGTGCAGACGGAGAACCTGATGCTTTAATGCGTGATATGGGCGTTAATATTGTCGAGGTTAATAGTCCAGACCTACGTACATTGAAAAAAAGCTACTGGCAACCAAAGCAGTTCGATCAGCGGCGCAGCTAGGAGTACGTTTAAGGGTGTTGATTTATCAAGACATCGCCGATCCTATTCAATGGCTTAAAACAACTTTTCCTGAACTTGCCCAAGCTGAAATGAATCTTGCTCGTCCAAGTTTAGAAGATGTGTTTGTGTGTGTTACCGGTGAGGGGCGCCAATGATGTCTTTCTATCGAATAAAAGCGGTAATGGTGAAAGAGATCCGTCAATTATCAAGGGACCGGATTACCTTTGGCATGGTAGTGATGATCCCGCTTATTCAGCTATTGTTGTTTGGTTATGCCATTAATACCGACATTCGCCAAATACCGATAGCAGTTGTCGACCAAAGCCAGAGTACTGCGGGGCGGGTGATAACTGAGTCTGTTAAAGTCACTCAAGTAGTGAACGTTGTTAGGCATTTTGCTACCGCAGAAGAGGCTGAGCAAGCCATTAAACAGGGAGTTGTGCGTGCAGCGCTAATACTTCCGCAGGATTTAACTCAGCGAATGGTGCAAAATAGAGTGTTAGGTCAATGGATAGTTGATGGCTCAGACACCATGATCAGTTCAGCTATTTTAGCGCTACAGTCTATGCCGTTAACCGATTTTGATTTCGACATACGCCCTAAGACCGTTAAAACCTTTGAAGTTGTGTTGTTTTATAATCCAAGCCGACGCTCTGCGGTGAATATTGTGCCGGGTTTGTTAGGGATTATATTGACCATGACGATGATCCTGTTTACCAGCACCGCCATAGTACGTGAACGGGAGCGAGGTAACTTAGAGCTACTGATTACCACTCCAATTAGCCCAATGGAGCTGATGATAGCCAAAATTGTTCCTTATATATTTGTTGGCTTAATACAGGTGTTTATCATTTTGGGGTTAGGCCATTGGATATTTGATGTGCCTATTAATGGGTCAGTTGCACAGATATTATTCGGTACCCTATTGTTTATTTCAGCCAGTTTATCATTGGGGTTAATGATTTCTACCTTGGCTAAAAATCAATTACAAGCCATGCAAATGACCATCTTTATCTTATTACCTTCAATATTATTGTCTGGTTTTATGTTTCCGTATGAAGGTATGCCAGAAACGGCACAATGGATATCAGAAGCGCTTCCGGCAACTCACTTTATGCGTTTAATTCGAGGTGTTGTATTACGAGAAGCTGATTTAATCGACCTATGGCGCGATACCCTGTGGCTTGCTTGTTTTACAGTGGTCGGTTTGTTCGTTGCAGCAGCTCGATTTAAGAAAACATTAGATTAAATAACCTCTGTTATGATTTAAAATTGCTATTATTCAGCCGCTTGAATTAGCCTTCTGGCTATGATTTTGTGTGCTTACTTTAGCCATTAGCTGACGCTACTTTAGTCGTTATGCATACGTATTCAATATTCCAAGGTGTTTATTTGTTCGATTATTAGGCGATACTGATTTGGGTTAACAAATTGTTAACTCCAATAAAAATCTAATAATAAAGGCCTTAAACATGAATCCTAATCGCGCGTTAACTAAGGTAGCCATAGCAACAGGTTTATCTTTGTGTATGTCATCATCAGTATTTGCCAACCCACAACCGACTACATTTGTTCATCTTTTCGAATGGAATTGGCAAGATATTGCTCAAGAATGTGAACAGTTTTTGGGGCCAAATGGTTATGCCGCGGTGCAAGTATCACCACCGAACGAACATATTCAAGGTAGCCAGTGGTGGACTCGTTATCAGCCAGTAAGCTATCTACTACAAAGTCGTGGAGGTAACCGTGGTCAGTTTATTGATATGGTTAGCCGCTGTAAGGCGGTTAATGTAGATATCTATGTTGATGCGGTGATTAATCATATGGCTAGCGGCAGTGGAACAGGCACCGCAGGCAGTGCTTATGGTAATAAAAGCTACCCAGCATATAGCCCGCAGGACTTTCATAACACATGTGCGATTAAAGATTACAACAACCGTTGGGAGGTTCAAAACTGTGAGCTTGTTGGTTTAACTGATCTTAATACCAGTGCTAATTATGTTCAAACCACGATTGCGGGTTTTTTGAATGATTTGACTAATATAGGTGTCGCAGGCTTTCGCTTTGATGCCTCTAAACACATGGCCGTTGAAGATATTCAAGGTGTGATGTCAAAGGTAAATGGCACACCTTTGGTTTTTCAAGAAGTGATTGATCAAGGTGGTGAAGCCATTAGTGCCAGTGAATATACCAGTGTGGGCTTGGTGACTGAGTTTAAATACTCAACCCAGTTAGGCAATACATTCCGTAATGGCAATTTAGCATCTTTAAAGAACTTTGGTGAAGGCTGGGGTTTTATGGCCAGCAGTTCTGCAGTTGTTTTTGTCGATAATCACGACAATCAACGTGGTCACGGCGGCGCGGGTAATGTGATCACGTTTGAAGACGGGCGCTTATATGACTTAGCCAATGTGTTTATGCTGGCTTATCCCTACGGTTACCCAAAAGTGATGTCGAGTTATGCATTCAATGGCAATACCGATGTTGGCGCGCCTGGCGTTAGGGTTCATAACAATGGCAATTTAGAATGTTTTGGCAACAACTGGAAGTGTGAGCATCGTTGGGGCTATATTGCTGGTGGGGTGAGTTTTCGAAATAACACCGCTGATAATTGGACGGCCACAAACTGGTGGGACAACGGCAACAATAAAATTGCTTTTGGTCGTGGTAGTTCAGGTTTTGTGGCTATTAATAAAGAAAACTCAAATTTAACCGCAACGTTAGCGACATCTATGGCGCCAGGGACTTATTGTAACGTGCTAAAAGGCAAAATTGCTCAAGACAAGCGATCATGCAGCGGCGAAACGATTGTTGTTAATAATAACGGCTCCATCAATGCTAATGTTGGAGCTTGGGATGCGTTTGCCATTCATCAAGGTGCTAAGCTCATTACAGGTGATGCTGTGAATAATCCTGATTGGAAGCGGACGGTTATTTTTATTCAAGCTCAAACACAAAGCGGTCAGGATATGTTTGTGCGTGGTGGCATTGATCACGCCTATGCGGCAAGTAATCTATATAAAACCTGTACCAGCAGCAATTTTGAATGTGCCATTCCAATTAGACATAACAACTTGCGTAATACCACTACAGCACCTTGGAAAGCCAACGATACTTATCTAGATTGGTATGGCCCTGAGGCTGCTCAAAGCCCTGAATCATCGGGTTCTGCATTAGATTGGACAACCAATTTATGGCCAGTAGCTTGGGGAGCTAAACAAACGGTTGCTAATAATGGCTTCGGAGAAGAGCCTTTAAACATCTGGGGACAACATTATTGGATGTTAGATGTGGATATGGATTGCAGTAAAACGGTTAATGGATACTTTGAGGTTAAAGCGTTCGTCAAAAATGGCCAGGGATGGGAAAGCAATATCAGTCAGTCCAACACACCATTCCCTTCAAGTAATCATGTCGCTCAATGCGGTAAAGTGAATCAATTTAACTTTAATAGCAATGGCGTACAAATAGGTAACTTGTAAGATCTTTGGGTAATTAAAATGGCTAAAACACCCGTTTTAGCCATTTTTATGGGTAACAAATTTTCTGGACTGAATTTACACATACTAAGTAATAAGCAGAGGATCTTTATAGTATGATGTGACGTATTCGTGAAACATCAATAAGACATACCAGCATGGCAAGCATACCTAGGCAAAATCTGACCCATCAACTTACTCATGATCTTGGTATTGCTATCGTCAGTGGGGAATATCCTATTGGAGAAGGGTTGCCTTCAGAAGCTGATTTGTGTGTTAAGTACGATGTTAGCCGCAGTTCAACGCGTGAAGCGGTAAAGATGTTGTCGGCCAAAGGCTTGATTACCTCTCGCCCAAAGCAGGGCATAAGAGTGATGCCAGAAAGCCAATGGAATATGTTTGATATTGATGTCTTACATTGGATACTATGCAGTAAACCCTCTTTATCATTATTAAAAGAGTTTACGCAAATGCGTTTAGCATTAGAGCCAGAAGCAGCAGCATTGGCTGCCAAGAACGCAACTGCTGAGCAGATAGAGCATTTAGGTATAGCGTTACAGCGAATGAAGGATGCCGAGTTGGGGCTTGAAGACCCACTTGAGGCCGATATTTTATTTCATGCAAATATTCTATGCTCTAGTAATAATCGCTTTTTTATTCAAATGACCGGTTTTACTAGTACTGCATTAAAGGTGAGCTTGCGTTATACCAACCAGATGAAAGGGGTTAATGGGGCTAATGTGGAAGATCACGCAGCTGTTTATAATGCGATAAGAATGCGCCAGCCTGAATTAGCCAAAACAGTTATGGTTAAGATCATTGATGAGTTATTAGTGTTAATTGATTCTAGATTATAACGGTTGAACTTCCTCTACGTTTGCCACTCTGGTGTAGAAGGGAGGCTAAAATAGCCTAAAACCAATTTGATCAGGCAAGCAGTTCAAATATTGAAGCCAACATCGTAAACCCGTCTTTATATGAGTGTTGTGCTGAAACATAGGTGCGCACTCTTATATTGCTATTACTAGAGTGTCTAGCTGGGTTGTCATAGATAGGTTGCCATACTAAGTGACTAATGTTGATTAATGGATAGGCGTTAGCTCAAGTTCTTGAGCTAACTTCTTTGCTTCAATACGGTTCCAAATTTTATCGTGAAAATAAAATACCACTGTGTTCACAGCTGGTTCGATTAATGCAACTGCGCCACCAATGACAATACTGCCAGTGAGTAGGTAGGTAACCGTAAATGCGACAGAGAAATGCAGTACAGCAAATGTCATTGTTTTTTTCATGATAAGACCCCCAATTGATTTGTTTAAATGATAGTGATTATCATTTATGATTGGAAGCTAAATTTATTAGTTGGGTTAATCGATTTTTTAAATCAATAAGCCTGCTGAGACAAAGCAGGCTTATAATTCTCTTTTTAAAGACTTATTGAATCGTCAAACAATTAATAATGCCAAGGAAATTTAGAAAAGTCTTTGTCGCGCTTTTCTAAAAAGGCATCGCGCCCTTCTTGTGCTTCTTCTGTGCCGTAAGCTAAACGAGTTGCTTCACCGGCAAACAGTTGCTGGCCAACTAAGCCATCATCAGCCATATTAAAGCCATATTTGAGCATGCGCATTGCGGTAGGTGATTTAGCGTTAATTTCCTTCGCCCATGCTAAGGCTTCTATTTCTAGCTCAGCATGTGGAATAGCACGGTTAACCATGCCCATATCAACCGCTTCTTCTGCAGAGTAATTAAACCCCAAGAAGAAAATTTCACGGGCGCGCTTCTGGCCAATCATCTTAGCTAAATAAGCGCTACCATAACCTGAGTCAAAACTGCCTACATCAGGGTCGGTCTGCTTGAAAATAGCATGCTCTTTAGATGCTAATGTTAAATCGCAAACCACATGTAAACTATGACCACCGCCAACAGCCCAACCGGGCACAACCGCAATAACCACTTTAGGCATAAATCGAATTAACCGCTGCACTTCTAAAATATGCAGACGGCCCATGCGGGCGACATCGGGCTTACCTTCTTCAGCGCCTTCATATTTATAACCGTCTTTACCGCGAATTCGTTGATCTCCACCTGCGCAAAAAGAGTATTGACCTTTTGCTGATGGTCCATTGCCAGTGATAAGCACACAGCCGACATCTGACCATTGTCTGGCGTGGTCTAAAGCGATAAAGAGTTCATCTACAGTTTTTGGGCGGAATGAGTTAAGGCAATCTGGGCGATTGATGGCAATGCGCACTGTGCCTTGATCTTTGGCGCGGTGATAAGTGATGTCTTCAAAGTCGAAGCCACTCACAGAGTCCCAAAGTGTTGGGTCAAATATATCGGAAATCGGTTGTGTCATTATAAGTTAGCCTTTTTCAATCCATTATCCAAAGGCTATGCTGTATTAATATCTAGGTCAATCTAGCGAGCATAAAAGCGTTAACTATATCTGATCGCAAATGAACCGTAGGTTATCCCGACTAAACACCGGGTGGTTTCTCGTTGAGCTTGAGCAATACTCTTCTTTAAATTTTGCAATAGAGTCGCTATCAATGAACACACCATCAAGTTCACGAATTTCTATGGTCGACAAGCGTTCATAAATTTTCTCTTTAATAATAGGAATTTTATGATCGACCCGCTGAATTGTTGTGCCTGTCATCGAAGTCACTTTTTTATCAGCAGTAGTAAACATTGTTTGCACATATTCTATAGGCTCATCAAGCTTATTCGTTTCTGTTGCAAAGTAATAAATAATGCCACCTATGATGGCTAAACCTATCCAACCTCTCATTTTTTTGTCCGAGTTAATGTTAGAAAGGTATATACTATTCCAGTTTGTTTGTAATGTTAATGTAGTAAGGTCGTAAAATGACAATAGAATCGAAACCCAAAGATTATTCGAAACAAAATCGAATTAAGATTCATCAGCCTGATGCGAACAAAGCCGACCGTTTTAATCCCAGCAATAGTATATATGTACGCGCCGTTGATGGACTTTGGACAAGAGTTCGCCGTCGTATGGGCTGGGTTACTATGTTGTTCTTTCTTATTCTCCCATGGATCCAGTGGGGCGACCGACAAGCGGTATGGTTTCACCTTGCAGAGCAGAAGTTTCATGTGTTTGGTCTGACTATCTGGCCACAGGATCTAACACTACTCGCCGCCGTCTTTATGATTGCCGCCTTTGGATTATTCTTTGTCACCACTTATCTCGGTCGAGTATGGTGTGGTTATACCTGCCCGCAGACCGTATGGACGTTTATCTTTATCTGGTTTGAAGAGAAATTTGAAGGCGCACGTAATAAGCGTATCAAGTTAGATCAAATGCCATGGAGTGTCGATAAAGTCTGGCGTAAAACCGCAAAACATAGCGCATGGATATTCGTCTCCCTCTTAACCGCAATGACCTTTGTATCTTATTTTGTGCCGACACGAGAAGTGTATATAGATGTCCTTACGTTAAATGCCGATGGCAGCATCTACTTCTGGGTGATTTTCTTTACCATAGCCACATACGGTAATGCAGGATGGATGCGTGAAATTATGTGCATCCATATGTGTCCTTATGCGCGATTCCAAGCGGCAATGTTTGATAAGAATACCTATATTGTTGGCTATGACACTAAGCGCGGTGAAACTCGCGGGCCTCGTTCTCGTAAAGATGATCCTAAGGAAAAGGGATTAGGAGATTGTATTGACTGCGATCTTTGCGTTCAGGTTTGTCCAACGGGAATCGATATCCGTAACGGCTTGCAATATGAGTGTATTAACTGCGGTGCATGTATTGATGCATGTGACAACACCATGGAACGTATGGGATATGCTAAAGGCTTAATTAGCTACACCACAGAAAACAAGCTTGATAACGTAAAAGAGACAGTTCTGCGTCCTAAGTTAGTTGGTTACGGCGTTATATTAACTGTGATGATATTATTGTTTGTTTACGCCAGTGCAACCATAGCGCCGGTTCGAATGGATGTTATCCGTGATCGCAATGCCCTTTACCGTGAAAACAATCGAGGTGAAATAGAAAACACCTTCACGATTAAAATACTGAATAAGACCGAGGCTAAGCACGATTACCAGCTAAGCGTAGAAGGACTTAATAACGCAAGATGGATCGGACTGGACAATGTCAGTATTGCGGCAGGTGAAATTCTAACATTACCTATTAGTGTAGCAATTGACCCGGTAGAGCTAAAACGTAGCGTTACCAACATCAATATCGTTGTACGAACTGAAATAGATGGTGAATCCGTCATTACAACCCAAGAAACACGATTCTTCGGTGAGTAAAAAACAGTAAGAATAGTCATAAAGCATATGAAAAAGGGACTAATAGTCCCTTTTTTGTGCGTTTCGCCCAAAAAATGCCCCATCAATGCTATTTTAATAAAAAACTTATTAAAAGCCCTTGCACTGCCTCAGAATCTCCCTATAATGCGCATCCACTGACACGGCACAGCGCGAAAGCAAAGTGACGAGTTAGGTTGATTTGAAAGGATAAAAACTTCGGTTTCATCATCAAATCAACAGCGAAAAGAAAGTTTGAAAAAACACTTGACGCTGACAACAGGGTCTGTAGAATACGCAGCCCAAGCCAACGACCTAGCGTCCAACGGCGATGTTTGAAAAATCAACATCAACGCTCTTTAAAAACTTAAACAAGAAATCTGTGTGGACATTCACAGGTATTGAGTTATTCGAAATTGCTTCTTCTTAGGAAGAACAATCAAAAAATTTAAACTCAATGCAACGATGAATGTTCATAGCAATATGTACAAAAAGACTTTGTTAGCTTCGGTTAATAAAGCAATCAGAATTCATTGAGCCGAAACCTTCGGGTTTCAAAAAACTTTAATTGAAGAGTTTGATCATGGCTCAGATTGAACGCTGGCGGCAGGCCTAACACATGCAAGTCGAGCGGCAGCGGGAAGATAGCTTGCTATCTTTGCCGGCGAGCGGCGGACGGGTGAGTAATGCCTAGGGATCTGCCCAATCGAGGGGGATAACAGTTGGAAACGACTGCTAATACCGCATACGCCCTACGGGGGAAAGGAGGGGACCTTCGGGCCTTTCGCGATTGGATGAACCTAGGTGGGATTAGCTAGTTGGTGAGGTAATGGCTCACCAAGGCGACGATCCCTAGCTGTTCTGAGAGGATGATCAGCCACACTGGGACTGAGACACGGCCCAGACTCCTACGGGAGGCAGCAGTGGGGAATATTGCACAATGGGCGAAAGCCTGATGCAGCCATGCCGCGTGTGTGAAGAAGGCCTTCGGGTTGTAAAGCACTTTCAGTAGGGAGGAAAGGCAGTAGTTTAATAAACTATTGCTGTGACGTTACCTACAGAAGAAGGACCGGCTAACTCCGTGCCAGCAGCCGCGGTAATACGGAGGGTCCGAGCGTTAATCGGAATTACTGGGCGTAAAGCGTGCGCAGGCGGTTTTTTAAGCCAGATGTGAAAGCCCTGGGCTCAACCTAGGAATTGCATTTGGAACTGGGGAACTAGAGTCTTGTAGAGGGAGGTAGAATTTCAGGTGTAGCGGTGAAATGCGTAGATATCTGAAGGAATACCGGTGGCGAAGGCGGCCTCCTGGACAAAGACTGACGCTCATGCACGAAAGCGTGGGGAGCAAACAGGATTAGATACCCTGGTAGTCCACGCCGTAAACGATGTCTACTCGGAGTTTGGTGACTTAGTCACTGGGCTCCCAAGCTAACGCATTAAGTAGACCGCCTGGGGAGTACGGCCGCAAGGTTAAAACTCAAATGAATTGACGGGGGCCCGCACAAGCGGTGGAGCATGTGGTTTAATTCGATGCAACGCGAAGAACCTTACCTACTCTTGACATCCAGAGAATTCGCTAGAGATAGCTTAGTGCCTTCGGGAACTCTGAGACAGGTGCTGCATGGCTGTCGTCAGCTCGTGTTGTGAAATGTTGGGTTAAGTCCCGCAACGAGCGCAACCCCTATCCTTATTTGCCAGCGAGTTATGTCGGGAACTTTAGGGAGACTGCCGGTGATAAACCGGAGGAAGGTGGGGACGACGTCAAGTCATCATGGCCCTTACGAGTAGGGCTACACACGTGCTACAATGGCGTATACAGAGGGTTGCAAAGCCGCGAGGTGGAGCTAATCTCACAAAGTACGTCGTAGTCCGGATTGGAGTCTGCAACTCGACTCCATGAAGTCGGAATCGCTAGTAATCGTGAATCAGAATGTCACGGTGAATACGTTCCCGGGCCTTGTACACACCGCCCGTCACACCATGGGAGTGGGCTGCAAAAGAAGTGGGTAGTTTAACCTTCGGGAGAACGCTCACCACTTTGTGGTTCATGACTGGGGTGAAGTCGTAACAAGGTAGCCCTAGGGGAACCTGGGGCTGGATCACCTCCTTACCTATACGACTAACTCAATACCTAAAGTGCAGAGATGCATGTGAGTGTTCACACAGATTACTTGTTAACTTCTTCGGAAGTAGAGTGAAACACACCGCTTGCCGGTTAAGTGTTGTTCTTTAACAATTTGGAAAGCTGATAGTACTAACTAAAGGCGCATGAATGATGATTCGTTGTCGTTTGTGTGATTACGTTAGTGCGAAAATAATATTGATGCGAAAGCATCAGTATCTTGAGTTCTCAAAACACTGTTTAAGTGTCTTGAATATTCTAAAAACTAAGGCGAGTCACACTTCCTGGTCGGGAGTGAGACAAGTAAAAACCAGCTAGTTGCGATACAGTCTGATTAGTTCATTCTCTTGTTTACAAGGGTTGTGAAACTCATTTGGGTTGTATGGTTAAGTGACTAAGCGTATACGGTGGATGCCTTGGCAGTCAGAGGCGATGAAGGACGTAATAACTTGCGAAAAGCGTTGGCGAGCTAGTAATAAGCATTTGAGCTAACGATATCCGAATGGGGAAACCCGGCCACATAAGTGGTCATCATACAGTGAATACATAGCTGTATGAGGCGAACCTGGGGAACTGAAACATCTAAGTACCCAGAGGAAAAGAAATCAACCGAGATTCCCCTAGTAGCGGCGAGCGAACGGGGATTAGCCCTTAAGTCTATGGGGTGTTAGTGGAATGAGTTGGAAAGCTCAGCGGCACAGGGTGATAGCCCCGTACATGAAAACTAACCATAGATGAAAACGAGTAAGGCGGGACACGTGACATCCTGTTTGAATATGGGGGGACCATCCTCCAAGGCTAAATACTCCTGACTGACCGATAGTGAACCAGTACCGTGAGGGAAAGGCGAAAAGAACCCCTGTGAGGGGAGTGAAATAGAACCTGAAACCGTATACGTACAAGCAGTGGGAGCGGTTCTTGAGACCGTGACTGCGTACCTTTTGTATAATGGGTCAGCGACTTACGTTTTGTAGCGAGGTTAAGCGAATAGCGGAGCCGTAGGGAAACCGAGTGTTAACTGCGCGTTTAGTTGCAAGGCGTAGACCCGAAACCGAGTGATCTAGCCATGGGCAGGTTGAAGGTTGAGTAACATCAACTGGAGGACCGAACCGACTTATGTTGAAAAATGAGCGGATGACTTGTGGCTGGGGGTGAAAGGCCAATCAAACTCGGAGATATCTGGTTCTCCTCGAAAGCTATTTAGGTAGCGCCTCGAGCGAATACCATTGGGGGTAGAGCACTGTTAAGGCTAGGGGGTCATCCCGACTTACCAACCCTTTGCAAACTCCGAATACCAATGAGTACTACTCGGGAGACAGACAGCGGGTGCTAACGTCCGTTGTCAAAAGGGAAACAACCCAGACCGTCAGCTAAGGTCCCAAAGTGTATGTTAAGTGGGAAACGATGTGGGAAGGCTTAGACAGCTAGGATGTTGGCTTAGAAGCAGCCATCATTTAAAGAAAGCGTAATAGCTCACTAGTCGAGTCGGCCTGCGCGGAAGATTTAACGGGGCTAAACATACCACCGAAGCTACGGGTTTGCAGTTTACTGCAAGCGGTAGAGGAGCGTTCTGTAAGCGGTTGAAGGTGAAGGGGTAACCCACACTGGACGTATCAGAAGTGCGAATGCTGACATGAGTAACGATAAAGGGAGTGAAAAACTCCCTCGCCGAAAGACCAAGGGTTCCTGTCCAACGTTAATCGGGGCAGGGTGAGTCGACCCCTAAGGTGAGGCCGAAAGGCGTAATCGATGGAAAACAGATTAATATTTCTGTACCTCTGCTAACTGCGATGGAGAGACGGAGAAGGCTAGGCTAGCGCGGCGTTGGTAGTCCGCGTTTAAGGTAGTAGGCGGTGTTCTTAGGCAAATCCGGGAACACGTACTTAAATGTACACGTTGAGAGCTGATGACGAGTCACTAAGGTGATGAAGTAGTTGATGCCATGCTTCCAGGAAAATCTTCTAAGCTTCAGGTTAGTAGGGATCGTACCCCAAACCGACACAGGTGGTCGGGTAGAGAATACCAAGGCGCTTGAGAGAACTCGGCTGAAGGAACTAGGCAAAATGGTACCGTAACTTCGGGAGAAGGTACGCTGCTGTTGGTGATGGGACTTGCTCCCTAAGCTGACGGCAGTCGCAGATACCAGGTGGCTGCAACTGTTTATCAAAAACACAGCACTGTGCAAAATCGCAAGATGACGTATACGGTGTGACGCCTGCCCGGTGCCGGAAGGTTAATTGATTGGGTTATCGCAAGAGAAGCTCATGATCGAAGCCCCGGTAAACGGCGGCCGTAACTATAACGGTCCTAAGGTAGCGAAATTCCTTGTCGGGTAAGTTCCGACCTGCACGAATGGCGTAATGATGGCCACGCTGTCTCCAGCCGAGACTCAGTGAAGTTGAAATTGCGGTGAAGATGCCGTATACCCGCGGCTAGACGGAAAGACCCCGTGAACCTTTACTATAGCTTGGCACTGAACATTGAACCTACATGTGTAGGATAGGTGGGAGACTTTGAAGCTTCGTCGCTAGATGGAGTGGAGTCAATCTTGAAATACCACCCTTGTAGTTTTGATGTTCTAACTCTGGCCCCTTATCGGGGTTGAGGACAGTGCCTGGTGGGTAGTTTGACTGGGGCGGTCTCCTCCCAAAGAGTAACGGAGGAGCACGAAGGTTGGCTAAGTACGGTCGGACATCGTACGGTTAGTGCAATGGCATAAGCCAGCTTAACTGCGAGACATACACGTCGAGCAGGTACGAAAGTAGGTCATAGTGATCCGGTGGTTCTGAATGGAAGGGCCATCGCTCAACGGATAAAAGGTACTCCGGGGATAACAGGCTGATACCGCCCAAGAGTTCATATCGACGGCGGTGTTTGGCACCTCGATGTCGGCTCATCACATCCTGGGGCTGAAGTCGGTCCCAAGGGTATGGCTGTTCGCCATTTAAAGTGGTACGCGAGCTGGGTTCAGAACGTCGTGAGACAGTTCGGTCCCTATCTGCCGTGGGCGTTGGATGATTGAGGGGAGCTGCTCCTAGTACGAGAGGACCGGAGTGGACGAACCGCTGGTGTTCGGGTTGTCATGCCAATGGCATTGCCCGGTAGCTACGTTCGGAATCGATAACCGCTGAAAGCATCTAAGCGGGAAGCGAGCCCCAAGATGAGTCATCCCTAGAGCTTTAAGCTCTCTAAAGGGCCGTAGGAGACTACTACGTTGATAGGCAAGGTGTGTAAGCGTTGTGAGGCGTTGAGCTAACTTGTACTAATGACCCGTGAGGCTTAACCATACAACCCAGATGGGTTTTACTGATACGACTTAGTATTAGAATGGGACGCTTAAATAGTGTGACGAGACTCAAACTCAGATAAAGTAATCAGCTTTCCGAATTATTATTTAATGCTAGTTAAATAGCGTTAGATAACCAAATTTGTCTGGAAACCATAGAGCTGCGGCACCACCTGATCCCATTCCGAACTCAGAAGTGAAACACAGTATCGCCGATGGTAGTGTGGGGTCTCCCCATGTGAGAGTAGGTCATTTCCAGGCGCCTAATTTCTCTTTTAAGTAAGAGAAGTCTACTGATAGTGACATATCAGCGACTTAAAAAGAATTTAGCATCGTGCGCAAGCAATTTGCTAAAGGAGCGGTAGTTCAGTTGGTTAGAATACCGGCCTGTCACGCCGGGGGTCGCGGGTTCGAGTCCCGTCCGCTCCGCCAACTTAAGACGAAGGCCTTTGCAGCAATGCAAAGGCCTTTTTCGTTTGTGTAATTTAAAAATATGGGTAATAGTTCTGTTGGTTAAGGCTTTTTCGAGACATCGATTCGAGACAGCGGCCTGTCACGCCGGAGGTCGCGGGTTCACTCTTGTTACCAGCAGCGTCCGCTTCGCCAACTTAAGACGAAGGCCTTTGCAGCAATGCAAAGGCCTTTTTCGTGTGTGTAATTTAAAAATATGGGTAATAGTTCTGTTGGTTAAGGCTTTTTCGAGACATCGATTCGAGACAGCGGCCTGTCACGCCGGAGGTCGCGGGTTCACTCTTGTTACCAGCAGCGTCCGCTCCGCCAACTTAAGACGAAGGCCTTTGCAGCAATGCAAAGGCCTTTTTCGTGTGTGTAATTCATAAGCTAGTGTGGTAATTTTGTTGGCTATAAAGGTATTCGGTATTTTTTGATAGTATTACTTTTGAGATGTTCATCGACTTTGTTATCAATCCATGTAGTTTATAACACCAGTCTTTTTTTAAATGTGTTGATTGGTGATCTATAACTGTTAGTGTTTCTTTTAAAGAGATATCAGATATATAATTGGTTACTTTATTATACGAGATTAGAATGGATTGTCGGTTAGGTTGTGGGGCATGTTGTATTTCGCCGTCGATTACGAGCGCTATTCTAGGGATGCCTGAGGGGAAACCCGCAGGTGTCCGTTGTGTTCAATTAAGTGATAAAAACCTATGTATGATCTTTGGTCAACCACAGAGGCCTATTGTGTGTAGTGGTTTTTCTGCGAGTATAGATGTTTGTGGCTCTTCAAATGAGCAAGCTTTATGGTTGATCAATGATTTAGAGCGTTCAACATGTTAAAGTCGTTTTTTCTTTTATCGAGTATCGTTTATCAATGCAATTAACTCGCTATACAGATTATGGTATCCGCATTTTGATGTACCTTGCAGTACAACCAGAGCGAGAAGCTTTGTTCCGTATTGCAGAGGTAACTAACGTTTTTGATTTATCATCAAATCATGTTGCTAAAATTATCCATCAGCTTGGAAAGTTAGGTTACTTAAAAACTATTCGGGGTAAAAGTGGTGGGTTTAAATTAGCTATTGCTATTAATGAGATTCAAATAGGCTTGTTGGTTAGACAACTAGAGCCCTCATTAGTAGCTGTAAATTGTGAAAAACCATTTTGTCGTTTTACTCCCGTATGTAATTTAAAAGGGGTATTAGGAAAAGCGGTTGCTGCTTATTTGGCGGTATTGGATCAATATTCTTTAGCGGATATAGTAAATAATAAATCTGAGTTAATCGCTACCTTACCTGATTTATCTATCTCAGTGTTTGATATGAGCTAGTTGAATAAACTTTAGCGATATCGGTCGCAAGTAAATCTGAAGTGTGTACTAAGTCGATACCATTTTCTTTTAATCTAGGGAGGTTGGCCTTTAGGTAGGCAATAGTTTCAGGATACGGGTGTGCGATAGCAACCAGTGTACCTTGCTGTTTGGCTTGATAAATAATTTGTTTGAACTGCTTTTCAAGTGCGTGTTGGCGTAAGTCATTATCTAAAAATACTTGCCGTTGCAATAATGGCACTCCAACTGCTTTTGCCTTATCACTCGCCTTGCTGTATTTGGTTGTCATACTGTCAACAAAGTAAGCTTGCTTGCTTTTTAAACTTTCCATCACCCATAACATTGGTTTGTCTAATTGAGTCAGTAAGCTACCCATATGATTATTCGCCCCGCGGGCAAAAGGGATATTTCCAAAGGCAGATGTTATTTCGTGTTTAACTTGTTGCTCGTTCATGTCATTAGTTAATCCACCAGGGCCTAATGCATTGCCGCTCAAGGCCTGCATTGGTAAATGTAGCATTATCTCATGACCCTTATTATGGCCTTCTAATGCTAGTCTTTGTCCTAAAGGTGTATGGGGTAAGACTGATAAGGTAATATTTTGAGGTAGAGACAAAACAGCCTCATCTGTTTGACGATATCCAATATCGTCAATGATGATAGCTAGGTTTGCTGCATTTAATGATGAAAAACAGGCAAATTGTAATATTATTATTAATAAAAAGCGCACAGTTATTATTATTTTCTTTTTGATTTTATTTAGTTTTCTCTGCTATCTATCCAGGCGATAGCTGAGTCGATTTGCTTATCGTAATCATTATCTAACATTTTTTCTGTACCGATTATAGGCATATTCATCTCATCTGTAACAGCAGTAATTGATATTTCTATATCTGGGGTAATGCCTATGGTGTTTATATTATTTCCATCAGGGGTACTGTAATTAGCAATAGTCAGTTTGATGGCATTACTTTGGCCAAGTATGGGGATAAGGCTTTGGACTGTTCCTTTACCAAAACTGGTTTCTCCTAATAGGGTTGCGCGATGATTTTCTTGCAGCGCCGCTGCTAAAACCTCAGAAGCCGATGCTGAACCTTTATTAATCAACACGACCATGGGGATCTTAGCAAAAATAGTATCTGAAGAGGCATAGTAGTCTTCATTTGCATCAAAAATACGTCCTGTAGTGGTCACTATTCGACCATGATCAAGAAATAAATCTGCAATACTAATTGCCTGGTCTAGTAGCCCGCCTGGGTTATTGCGTAAATCTAAAATTATTCCTCTTAGAGGTATATGCTGCCATTTTATTGCTTGTTTACTTATCGCATCGGTTGCATCTTCCTGGAAGCTTGTCAGATGCAAATAACCAATGTCACCATCAATAATTTTACTGTTTATAGAATTGATGTGGATAAAGTCTGGTTGTAAGGTGATTTGAATCGGCGTTTTAGTCGCAATGGGTTGAAGGCTTAATGAGATAGGCTGATTATTATTACTATATTGTCTGATTTCGGTTAGCACCATTTGCAGGTTTGTGGCATCAACAAGCGTATCATTAAGCTTGATAATCTTATCGCCCGCTTTAATACCCGCACGTTCAGCCGGTGAATTTTTAAAGGGAGTTATGATGGTAATTTTGTCCTGGTCAGTTGCGACTTCAAACCCAAAGCCAAAATACTCACCTTTGTTAGAGTCGTTTATCGCCTGAAAATCTTCATGAGTTAGGAATCCAGAGTAGGGGTCAAGTTCTGTAAATATCCCTTTTATTGCGGCATCAATCAGTTGCTGACGATCTATTTTATCTACGTAGTAAGTTTCAACAGTATCAATAACATCGATTAAAAGTGGGTAGTCAAAGTCATAATAGGCAGGCTTGGAGTTTGCGTGCTCTAAACTTGAAATGCTGATCGAAAGTGCCACGCACACGCCAAGTATAAAGCAACTAATATAACGGATGATTTGATGCATAACAGCCCCGATAACTATGGGCAGTTTGCGTTATCCTAGCGACAGTATCTTGCTGGATCGACCGCTTGCCCTTTATGTCTTATCTCAAAGTATAGGCTAGGTTCGGTCTGTCCACCTGAACGACCGACTAAAGCAATCGATTCGCCATCATTTACACTGTCTCCAGCCTCCTTAAATAGGGTTTGAGCATGGCCGTATAGACTCATATAGCCTTTACCGTGGTCAAGTACCATCACCATACCAAAACCTCGTAACCAATCGGCATATATCACTTTACCCGCGGCAACAGCTTTAATATTTTGCCCTTCAGGTGCGGTTAATACAGCACCTTTCCATTTTATTTGACCAGAACGGTTGCTGCCAAAACGCTCACTCATGCGACCTTTTGTTGGCCAGCTTAGCTTACCTTTTCTATTCTCAAGCCCATCCATTAATGGGTTGGCTTTTGCCGTAACAACAGCTTGTTCAACAATACGCTTTAAACTGGCCTCTTCAATTTGTAATTGTTCTAGCTGAGCACCTTTGTTGGATAAGGTGCGTTGAATTTGAGTTAGGGTTTGCTGGCGTTGATTTTGTTCATTACTTAACTGTTTAGCTTGTTGCTTCTGGTCAATCATTACAGTGTTCAGTTGCTGCTGCTTTTTGACTTGTTTGTTTTGAACTTCAACTAATTGCTCGCTAGTGGTTTTTAGTTTACTTATCGCTTTGATGCGCGCGTTATTTAAATATTGATAGTAAGCCAGCATGCGTTCAATGGTTGCAGGATTTTGCTGATTGAGCATCATCTTACTGTAATCATGGTTCCCGGCTAAATAAGCGCTAGATAGCTGCTTTGATAACGTTTTTTGTTGGCCAATTTTTTGTGCCGTTAAGCTTTTCTGTTGTTTTTCTAAATCAATAAGTTGGCTGCTGATGTTTTTTAATGAGGTTTGAGTTTCATTTACCCTGCTTGCCGCGCGTGCAATGGCTTGCTCATCTTTTTTAAGTAATGTGATGAGTTTTTCTCGTTGTTTTGAGGTGTTTTTTAAATCATTTTGCTGCGCATTGATTTGTGTCTGAATAGACTTTAACTCAGACTGACGTTTGCTGAGGTCGGCGCCTGTTGCGGCATAGGATAGTATTATAAAGCCAGCGAAAATGCTGGCTTTAACAAAGAAACGAATTATCACAGGTAATTAATTACTCTTTTAAGTCAATGATACAGCGGCCGGTCATTTCGGTTGGCACACTTTGCCCCATTAACGTTAACATCGTTGGTGCGATGTCACATAAGCGGCCGTTAGGTTTGATAGTAGCATCACGACCGACATAGATGAAAGGAACTAATTCACTTGTGTGCGCAGTATGGGCTTGACCAGTAGCTGGATCGGTCATTTGCTCTGCGTTACCGTGATCAGCGGTGATAATACATTCACCCCCTACTTTGGCTAATGCTTCTACTACTCGACCAATACACGCGTCAACTGCTTCACACGCTTTTACTGCAGCATCAAACTTGCCAGTATGACCCACCATATCGCCATTAGGGTAGTTACACATGATCACGTCGTATTTGTTTGATTCAATCGCGCCTACCAGCTTGTCGGTGAGCTCAGTTGAGTTCATTTCTGGTTGTAAATCATAGGTAGCCACTTTAGGTGACTCAATTAAAATACGGTCTTCTCCGTCAAATGGTGCTTCTTTACCACCATTGAAAAAGAAGGTTACATGGGCATACTTTTCTGTTTCAGAAATACGTAGCTGAGTTTTACCTTGTTTTTGCAGTGTTTCACCAAGTGTATTAACAAGATTGTCTGATTCAAACGCCACAGGTGCTTTAATATCGTCAGCGTATTGGGTCAACATGACAAAGTTAATTTGGGGTGTTTTATGACGAACAAAGCCATCAAAATCTGGATTAACAAAGCTGCGGCTAATTTGACGTGCACGATCTGCGCGGAAATTCATGAAAATTAATGCATCGTTGTCATTTAGTGTCGCTGCCTGGCCAGTTGCATCAACAATAGCCGATGCGGCAACAAATTCATCATTTTCATCACGAACATAAGCGGCTTCAAGTGCATCGACTGAGTTCGTATAGTCAAACTTACCTTTGCCTTCAGTAATCAGTTCATAAGCTTGCGAGACTCGATCCCAACGATTATCACGATCTAATGCGAAGTATCGTCCAATTAAGGATGCAATACGACCTGTTCCTATTTCGGCAAAAACAGTATTAAAGTGCTCAATACTGCCTTTGGCGCTTCTTGGTGGAGTATCTCGGCCATCTAAGAAGGCGTGCAAGTAAACGGCTTTAGCACCACGGGAAACCGCCATGCGGCACATTGCTTCTATGTGTTGCTCATGGCTATGAACGCCGCCGGGTGATAACAGCCCCATAATATGAACCGCACCGTCTGCTGCTATAGCTTTATCTACCGCATCAACCAGAGTTTGGTTCTGTTCAAACTCATTATCTTCAATGGCTTTACTGATCCGCGTTAGTTCTTGATAAACAATGCGACCAGAACCAATATTGATATGGCCAACTTCAGAGTTACCCATTTGGCCATCAGGTAAGCCTACATCAAGACCTGAACCTGAAATTAAGCTGTTAGCATAGGTGGCTGTTAACTTATCCAAGACCGGAGTGTTAGCGTGAAATATCGCATTATCTTGCGGATTTTCACGATAGCCCCAGCCATCAAGAATAAGCAGTGCCAGCGGACGTTTAGTTGTCGTCATGGAAGTACCCTTATTTAAAGTGTTAAAGATGAAGTTAAAAATGAAATTGGATAAATATTACTACTTATTAGCTGTTGGCAACAGGCTTAGGTTCTCGATTGCCCTAACGGGTGATTAAATTTCATTTATATGTGAGTGTTTACGCAATTAACACTTTTTGACCTTGTTTGAGGTACGTAATTCTGTGTGAAAAATTGTCTGAAAGGTAATTAACATATCCACCAAGATTGAATCTTACCTAACCACTTTGATGTCACTCTGAGCCCTGTATCTTAAGCTTGTTTGGGTATATACTCTTGGCCAAATTAATCTTAGCTCGATACGTTATAGGCAGTGACCATGCAAGAATATATTGAATTTTTAAGAGCAAACCCAATGTTGTCTTTGGCTTGGGCTGGCTTATTTTTTGCTTTAATTGTGACGACATTCAAATCAAGTACATCAAAAGTAAAGACCGTTAACAATCATGAACTCACGCTAATGATGAACAAGCAAGACGCTAAAGTTGTCGATGTGCGTGGCAAAGAAGAGTTTAAAAAAGGCCATATCGTTGATTCTATTAACGTGCCATTGTCTGAAATTAAAAATAATCAGGCTACAAGTCTTGAAAAGTTTAAAACCAGCCCCATTATATTAGTATGTAACGCTGGCATGACATCTTCTCAAGCGGCTCAACTTCTTGTTAAACAAGGCTTTGAAAACGTATATAACCTTAAAGGTGGTATGGGTGATTGGCAATCAGCAAATATGCCAGTTGTCAAAAGCAAGAGATAGTCACTAGGTTCATCATATTGCAGTAAAAACATAGTGTTGAGTAAAAATCGACACTATTAGTTTTTGATCTTACTAGCAACGATGCTTAATCGCATTTCGCTGTTTGGTCGACTTTAGGGGCAAGGCGAGGTTACCCTCATTTATTAGCCCAACACCATATTCGCTCCACAGAAAAGCGAAAAATAACATTATATAGGTAGGATATCATGGCTGAAGAAATAGCAAACAACGAAGCAATTGCACCACAGTTTAACATTCAGCGTGTTTATACAAAGGATTTGTCTTTTGAAACACCAAACAGCCCAGCTGTTTTCCAAAAAGAGTGGAACCCAGAAGTTAAGTTAGACTTAGACACGCGCAGTACTAAGTTATCTGACGATACTTATGAAGTGGTACTTTCTTTAACTGTTACCGCTAAAAATGGCGACGAAACAGCTTTCTTATGTGAAGTTCAGCAAGCGGGTATTTTCTCTATCGTTGGCTTAACAGAGCCACAATTAGCACATTCTTTAGGCGCTTATTGCCCTAACGTATTGTTCCCATATGCTCGTGAAACTGTTTCTGGTTTAGTTGCTCGTGGTACTTTCCCACAACTTAACTTAGCGCCTGTGAACTTTGATGCACTATTTGCTCAATATGTTCAACAGCGTCAAGCGGCTGCTGCAGAAGCGCCAGCTGAAGCTAACGCGTAAGTGATGAGCAGCACTGCCGAAATAACGGTATTAGGGGCGGGGTCTTATGGCACCGCCCTTGCTATTTCTTTAGCAAGCAATGGCCATAAAACCTTATTGTGGGGACACGATCCCAAGCGCATGCAGGCATTGGCCGATTCGCGCAGCAATGAAGCTTACCTACCCGGAATAACATTCCCTGACTGTTTGCACATTGAACTTGATTTAGCTAAAGCCTTAGCTGCTAGTAAAAATGTGTTAGTGGTTGTGCCAAGTCATGTTTTTGGTGATGTATTAAAGCAAGCCAAACCCTTGTTGCGCAGTGATGCTCGTATTGTGTGGGCGACCAAAGGTTTAGAGCCTGAAACAGGCCGCTTATTACAAGATGTAGCACGTGAACAATTGGGTGAGCAATATCCCCTAGCGGTATTGTCTGGCCCTACATTTGCTAAAGAATTAGCCGCAGGTTTACCAACAGCAATATCGGTAGCGGGTACTTGTCCGCAGTTCACCCATGACTTAGTTGAGCTTTTACATAGCCCTAAACGTTTACGTGTATATGCCAATGATGATTTCACTGGTATTCAGCTTGGTGGAGCGGTAAAAAATGTTATCGCTATTGGTGCTGGTATGTCTGACGGTATTGGCTTTGGTGCAAATGCACGTACCGCACTCATCACTCGTGGTTTAGTTGAACTAAGCCGTTTAGGTGAAGCTATCGGCGCCGATGCATCAACCTTCATGGGGATGGCGGGTTTAGGTGATTTGGTATTAACCTGTACCGATAATCAGTCGCGTAATCGTCGTTTTGGTTTGGCTTTAGGTCAAGGCAAAGACGTGATCACCGCCCAAGAAGAAATCGGTCAAGTAGTCGAAGGTTACCGAAACACTAAAGAAGTGTTTACCTTAGCCAAACGCCTAGGGGTAGAAATGCCGATCACCGAGCAAATTTACCAAGTGTTATACCAAGGTAAAGCACCGGTTGAAGCAGCAAAAGAGTTACTCAGTCGAGACAAAAAATCTGAAACACTGAAAAAATAGTGCAACAGAGCGGCTAAGTTAACCGTGAGTAGATACCAAAAAGGATGCTAAAATAGCATCCTTTTTTGCATTTAATATTTATCAATTAAATACAAAACAACCCATTTAAAGTGTGGAGTAAAACGTGAAACATCATGACGTAATTATTATCGGCGCCGGCGCGGCAGGATTAATGTGTGCTGCAACTGCGGGTTATCGTGGTCGTGATGTCCTCGTGCTAGACAACGCCAAACAAGCTGGCCGTAAAATACTTATCAGTGGTGGTGGACGATGTAACTTCACTAATCAAAAGGTTGAACCAAATCAGTTTCTTTGTGGTAACCCCCACTTTGTCAAATCGGCATTAGCTCGCTATCGTTCAAGCGATTTTATTGAGCTGGTTGAACGTCATGGTATTGAATACCAAGAGCGTGATCACGGGCAGTTATTCTGTAATGACTCAGCCAAAGAAATAGTCACCATGCTGATGACCGAGTGCGAATGGGCAGGGGCAAAGGTTCAGCTGCGAACTGAAATGCTATCTGTTACTAAAACAGATACAGGATTTAATTTAACTACCTCAAATGGTGATTTTAGTTGCGAGTCGTTAGTTATCGCAACAGGCGGCTTATCAATGCCTAAACTTGGCGCGACACCATATGGCTATAAAATTGCAGAACAGTTTGGTTTAAAGGTACTGCCTACCAGTGCTGGCTTAGTTCCATTTACGTGGCATGCCGAACAAAAAGTGCGCTTTGAGCCGTTATCGGGTATTGCTGTGCCGACAACCATTACCGCTCAAGATGGCACTCAATTTAGTGAGGCCTTACTGTTTACTCATCGTGGCCTATCAGGCCCAGCAGTGCTACAAATTTCAAATTACTGGCAACCAGGTGAGGCAATTTCTATCAATTTATTACCGGGTGAGAATGCGCTAGATAAAATCGAATTCGCACTGAAACATCATCCGAAACAAAGCCTGCGAAATACCCTTAGCCAATGGCTACCGAAACGATTAGTTGAGGCCTTATTTGAAGAAGCGCAATTGGATAAAGCGTTAAATCAACTGGGTCATGGCGAGCGTGAAACGCTGGCTAGTGAGTTAAATGACTGGTCTATTGTCATGAATGGTACAGAAGGCTATCGCACTGCAGAGGTTACCTTGGGTGGTGTTGATACTAATGAGTTGTCATCAAAAACCATGCAAGCCAATAAGGTACCAGGTTTGTATTTCATTGGTGAGGTAATGGATGTAAGTGGTTGGTTAGGAGGGTTTAATTTTCAATGGGCATGGTCATCTGGCGTTGCGGCGGGGTTAGCTGTTTAAAGAGTTTTTTATGAGTTCTTTTGTCAAAATACAGAGGAACTCTGCTTTATAACTTTAGGTCGTTTTTCCTTTAATCAATCGTTTTTTTATTCATACTTTTTCTAATGCCTCTTCGTCATCTTGTTGTAACCACCTCGATTTTTCGTCGATATCCCCAATAATTTATTGGAATGCTCCTTTCCCCATAATTAATGTGAAACTCTTACCGAATTGTCGGTAATTATTGCCAATAACTGAGTTTGTTAATGATATTGAAATAAAGGATTTGAATTTATTTTCTTTACTTATTAGGCTCTTAGTTGGTTTTTTTAAGGTTGGCATGAAGTTGGCTTGGTATAAAGTAGTTAAATGATACACAAACAGTTGTTCATTAATACTAGTTTGTTTTTGTGCGTTATTGATCGTCCCATACTCAAGGAGGTTTCTTATGTTAGGTTGGACATTGATGTTTTTAGTTATTGCTATCATTGCAGGGGTGTTAGGTTTTGGTGGTATTGCTGGTACTGCTGCCGGTATTGCGAAAATAATCTTCTTTATTTTTATTGTGTTACTTGTTATCTCTTTAGTAGCAAGTGCAATACGAGGTAAAGCACCTAGGGCATAACATGATACAAGTGACGCCTTATAATTTAATACATAAACTACAAATGGAATGGCCTCATGGTCAAGGAGATCAATATGAATTTACTAAAAAAATTAAGCATGATGATTTTATTAGGATTAACAACAGTAGGCATGATCGCGTGCTCTGATAACAAAGCTGAAAATGCGGGTGAAAAAGTTGATGAGATGATGACAGACGCCGGTAATGCAGTTGAAGACGCGTGTGAAGACGTAAAGGAAGGTCTTAAAGCAGAAGACCCTAACTGTTAAAGATACTAGGCAGCGCACAATAATGCGCTGATTTCTGTTGTTTTTAAAATAGGACGCTTATATGTTAACCAAGATAAATATTAAGTATTACTACACAGGCGGGGCTTTATTAGCTGCGCTTTTGTGTGTGTTATTTAATTCACCATGGGCTAAATTTTTTATTGGTTGGTTAGCATTCTCTTTGGGTTTAGTGAGTTTTGCTTATTGGTTTAATGCTGGTGGTGTTTTTCGTAAAAAACAAAATGGTTCAATTCCTTGGTATATCAGCTGGGGATTTGTCCCTTTTCTATTGGGGTGTCAGGTTTATAATGCCTGGGCAAGAAAACACGATAAAGTACCCGCAATTCAAAAAATTGAAGATCAACTCTATTTAGCATGCCGTCTATTTCCTTCTGATATTGAATACCTTAAAACCCAAGGGGTTGATGCCATTCTAGATGTGACGGCTGAATTTGATGCATTAGATGGCACATTATTGGCTGAAGATATTGATTATTTAAATGTGCCTGTTTTAGATCATAGTGTCCCCTCGGAAGCACAACTTAATCAGGCGATAAATTGGCTAAATAACCAGGTACTTAACGGTAAAAAGGTTGTAGTACATTGTGCACTAGGCCGTGGACGGTCAGTACTCGTGCTAGCTTCTTATCTTGCTTGTCGCGATAGCAAAAGTAATTTAGAGGATGTGTTGCATTCTATTAATGAAATTCGCCATACCGCTCGTTTGAATAAATGGCAATTTACAAAAGTATCCCAAATGTACCAACAAAATCGAATTAAAATTAATAAAACACTCTATTTAATTGCTAATCCTGTATCGGGTGGTGGCAAGTGGCAAGATGATGCTGAATATATTCAACAAACCTTATCGAGCTATTATCGAGTAAAGCTGCTTGAGACGACAGAAGATAAAGATGCTGCAGTACAAGCCCGTGAAGCCGTTAAGTGCGGGGCAGATATAGTTGTAGCCTGTGGGGGGGACGGTACGGTTAATGAAGTTGCTTCGATATTGGTAAACACCACAATGACATTAGGTATTATTCCGATGGGGACGACAAATGCCTTGGCTCATACCTTATTTGGTGTCGGCAGTAAGGTGATCCCTGTTGCTCAAGCCGTGGATATTTTGATTCAAGGCCATTATCAACCTATTGATACCGCAATATGTAATGAACGGATAATGCTATTGCTAGTGGGTATTGGTTTTGAACATAAGATGATTGAAACTGCTAATCGAGATAAAAAAAATGAGTCGGGTCAGTTTGCTTATTTGAGTGGCCTATGGGATGCCATTGATGAAAATCAGCCATTATCTTTGTCTATGCAATTAGATGATGGTAAAACACATACCATTGATACTACCAGTATAGTGATTGCCAATTCAGCACCTTTCAGCAGTTTACTCGCACAGGGTAATGGCGAGCCTAATATCATTGATGGACTATTAGATATTACTTGGATTGAGCCGACAGAGTCATCACAAGAGCAGCTACTGAGTTTGGTCGATTTATTATTTACTGGGATTACGCGTCTGTGGAACCAAACTAATAACAAGCTTGAGTCTGATGCAATACATCATGCCCAAGCTAAAAAAATATACTTAACAGCTCAACAAAAAATACATTATGTGATTGATGGAGAGCTTTTTGAATCTAATGATGTCACGGTAGAGGTTGTGCCGAAATCATTGAAGGTTTTTGTGCCTAAAACCAGCCCGATTTTGAGGCGTTAATCGGCACTGCCTTTATCTTCATACTTACTGAGTTTGTTATACAAGGTTTTAACGCTTATACCCAGTTGTTCGGCGGTATCTTTTTGTTACCGTCAGCTTGCTCTAGCGCTTGATAAATAGCGACCTTTTCTATTTCATCTAAACGCATACCAGCGGGTACTATAATCTTATCTGTGGTATTTTCTGGCTTAGATTCGGTTTCAAGTATGTTGAAATGACTTCTGTCAATCGTATCGTCAGCGAGAATATAAGCTCTTTCAATGGCATGCTTTAACTCACGCACATTACCTGCCCAACGCTGTTGTTGAATAAAACTGACAGCTTCTGGCGTAAAGATTTTATTGAGTTTTTCAGTGACATTTCTATAGGCTAAAAAATGTTTTGCCAACCCGAAAATATCATCACCTCTATCACGAAGTGGTGGAACGCGAATAGGAAAATGAGCTAGTCTGAAGTATAAATCCTCACGAAAAAGACCATGCTCAATAGCGCTAGCAGGATCACGATTAGTTGCAGCGATAATGCGTACATTGGCCTTTTTTATACTGGCACTGCCAATGGGGCGATATTCGCTATTCTCTAATACCCTTAATAATTTCACTTGATGATCAATGGGCATTTCAGTAATTTCATCTAGAAATAACGTCCCGCCTTCAGCTTGATCAAATACCCCACGATGATCACGGTGTGCACCGGTAAAAGCCCCTTTAGTGTGACCAAATAGCTCGCTGTCGACTAATTCCGGACTGAGTGCACCACAGTTAATTGCAATAAAAGGTTCGTTTGATCTGTTACTTGCAAGATGAATAGTGTTAGCGACTAATTCTTTACCTGCACCACTCTCGCCAACAATTAATACATTGCTTTCTGTCACCGCGACTTTGCGAACAGTGCGATACAGCTTATGCATAGCACGGGATGAGCCAACGAGTAATCCATATTGATCTAACTCACTGGATAATACCTGCTGGCGTTTAGATGATTCTAGTAATAAGTCTTGAGCGAAATCACTTAGGGTGTCATCAATGAGTTCCATATCGTATGGCTGTCTAAAATGGTAGCCAGCACCTTCTGACATTAATTTATCAAGGTTAGGGTTGGGTTTCCCTTCACTTAAAAAGATAAATTCAATGTCAGACATTAAGGCGTTACCTGTAAGGCTGGCATAATCAGCTTGGCTTAATTGAGATACTTCAATAATTGCCACATCTGCGTTACTCGCCTCAAGTTGTGTTGGCCAAGGGAGCTCAGTAATACTCGCTATTTTATTGAAATGCCTACAACTAGCTACTTGTAAGAGCCGTGTAGCTGTTTGAGGATGAAGCAAGTGGTAAAACAAGATAGGACCGGCCATGTCAGTGTTACTCCTTTTTGGTGCTCATTTAACTAATGGCAACTTTGTAAATTTGACAATAACAATCGGTAACTTTTTCTTAACATGTTGTTTGTGTCGAGAAGGTTTTGCAAATAATAACTTATTAATCAATTTTTTAATGGTTTTTCAGTGTTGTGTACGAATTATGCATGACTCAATCATAAGGTGAGCCATATTAGTTTATCCATTATGACTACAAATATTACAGGATAGCTATTAGTTATTTAATGGTAGGAGAAATGACATTGCAATATTCACAGATTAACTATTTATCAAGCAAGCAAATCGATTTAGGGGTTATTCGCGATGCAATTGATTTGTGTCAAGCGGGGCAGTTGTTTTACTCGCAAACGATTGCCGATATGGATGACTATAATTTCAAGCGTATTTTTATGGATATGGCTGCAACTAGAAGATCTATGTTGCAACATTTGGTGCCCTTATTTCAGCGAATAAAGCAAGGTGAAGTGGCATCTTATGATGTTCAACCAATTAGCTCATCGTCTTTTATTACAGGATATGCACATGCAAGTGATGCAATAAAGCAAGATAAACTATGGACAGCAGTAGGGTGGCTTTTAGATGTAGAACACCAGGCTTTAAATCAACTTAAGTCGGCTGCTCGGCAGGTAACAAATAAAGAGGTTGCTCAGCAATTAGCGGAAGGCTGTGCATGGCTTCAAATGGAGTGCGATAGTATGAAAAGCCTCTATGTGGGCAGTAAAAATGCTGCTAATTGAATGATTGCATCGCCATTGAATATTAGTTATCACTCAAGTGAAAGAGTTACCGGTTATCGGTAAAAATGTCCAAAAATGATTAGGTTTACACACATGTTAAATAATAAAAATCATTTAAAACATGAGTTTAATTTGTTGGCATGATTTACGCAGTACTTATATCAAGATAAACAATGGAGGATATCTTTATGAATAAGACAACATTATCTTTGGTAGTAAGTACGATGCTTGGTGCAATGGCTTTTTCTGCAAATGCAGCACAAGATTGGCAGGATGACGCTAAAGACGCATGGGTTGACGGTAAAGTTGAAACCACATTATTGCTCAACACCAATCTTAACTCGTTTGATATCAATACCGATGTACACGCCGGTAAGGTTATTCTAACGGGTAAAGTCGATAGTAGTATTGATAAATCATTAGCGGGTGAGCTGGTTAAAAGCTTAGATGGCGTTGAAAGCGTTGATAATCAATTGACTGTTATGATGCAGCAAGATGATAGTAAAGGCAGTGATTTAGGTGATGACCTAACCGATGCTAAGATAGCAATGATTGTTAAAACACGATTATTGTTTTCTGATGATGTAGCGGGTTCTAATATTAATGTTGATGTTAAATCTGGTGTTGTAACACTAGAAGGAACAGTAACAAGTGATGCAGAACGTGACTTGGTTGTTGCTATTGCTAAAAATGCTGACGATGTAGATAAGGTGGTTGATGAACTCAGTATTACGGATTCATAGACTATACCAACATCAAGGTGACATTAGATCGAAAAGGCCAGCCTGCGTGCTGGCTTCTTATTAAGTGTAATATAACCAAATGACACTGATATGAAAAATCGTTTAATCAACGGTTTCTGAGGTAAATCTACAACTTTCAGTATGTTGATTAAATTTATCTAAAAAATCGGGATATTGTTTCAAAAAGGTTTTACCAAAATAAACACCTAGTGATCTATCTAGATTGGGCACTACAGCAAAATTATTTAGTGGAATGTTGACTCGTTTGGCAGCAGCTTCAAAAAACAAGTTGTTTTCTAAGATCGCACCTATGCGATTTTTTTCAAGTAAGTATATCAACTCATCCAAAGTACTTGCTTGGTGGATAACGTTATAATTGTGTTCTTTTAGCCAGAATGTGGCGTTGGAATGTCTGCGAGCACCAAATTGTGCGTTTGATTTAATCGCGTCTTGATTTAAGGGGATAGCGGTATTTTTGAGTAAGTAAAAGTTCCATTGCTGTGCAATAAAAGTATTTGATAATACCGCAAAACCATCTCTTTCATTGTTGTGTGAGGCTGAAAAAAAACCATCGTACTTGCCTTGTTTCACTTCTAACTGCGCACGCCCCCACGGGAGAAATATTACCTTGTAAGGTTGTTGAAGTTTATCCATTACACAGTCTAAGGCTTTTATCGCATAACCATCATTTTTTTGACCAACTTCTATTTGGTAAGGCGCCCACTCCTGGGTGGTAATGGTGATAACTTTGTCAACCACAGCTGCTGCGGCTAATTGGCTTGAAAGTAATAGCAACAATCCAATCAATATTAGGCTTAAGTGAGCCGTTAACATTTTTGATTTTGCATTAAAGCACTTATTTATCAGCCGATTCATTAATTGCCACCCTTTTGTATCACTATTCTTTGCACTTAAGATTAACTTAGACTCGTTGTAAGTCAAAAATATATCAGTGGTAGTTTGTTAATGAGTGGGTGAAGCTTGGCTGAGATAACCTTTCAAGTTGATTTTTATAAACTAATTAGTTAGATGAGTATAACTCTCATAAAAAGTGTTCAATAACTCACAGTTTTATCTATTAGGCACGGCGCTTTATGCAATAGCTTGATTTTGGTCACTAACGGTATTTTCTGCTGTGTTATACCTGCAACAGCTATTTAATATGGTAGGTACTGATAATGTTTTATATACATATGCTGTTGTTACTAATTGTCATTTTTGTTGGTATACGCCATGGCGGAATCGCCTTTGGCTTGCTGGGTGGGCTAGGTGTTTCGGTACTGGCTTTTGTATTTGGTATAGCACCGGGTACGCCGCCTGTCAGCGTAATGCTGATTATTTTGGCTGTAGTCGCGGCTTCAGCAACATTAGAGGCCACTGGTGGTTTAAAACTGTTGGTCAAGTTTGCCGAAAAACTATTACGTAAACACCCTGAACACATCGTTTTTTTAGGCCCACTGTGTACCTATTCGTTAACTGTACTTGTTGGTACTGGTCATTCGGTTTATCCACTTCTGCCCGTTATTTATGATGTTTCATACAAGAAAGGTATCCGACCTGAACGACCATTAGCCATGGCCACAGTCGCCTCACAAATGGGCATTACAGCAAGCCCAATAGCCGCCGCAGCGGCAGTGGTATTGGCAACTGCGGTAGATAATCAGCTTGATATTGGCTTAATTAATGTATTGATGGTGACTATTCCTGCGACCTTAATCGGTTTGCTGGTGGCGTGTACTTGGAGCTTAAAGCGGGGTAAAGATTTAGATAAAGATCAAGAGTTTCAGGCACGTTTAAAAGATGATGAGTTTCGTGAGTCATTAATCGATCCTAGTGCTGATAAAGTGCAAACCCCAGCCGCAGAGGCAACAGCAAAGAAAGGTTTAATAGTATTTTTACTGGGTATTTTTGCTGTGATCATGGTGGCTATGTTTAGCAAACAAGTATTACCCAGCGGTGTCAGTATGTCGGTAGCGATTCAGTTTATGATGTTGTCTGTCGGTGCGGTTATCTTATTGGCTACCAATGTATCGCCTAAAAAAGTGGTCACCAGTAATGTATTTAACGCAGGTATGACCGCGGTCATCATTATTTTTGGCATAGCATGGATGAGCGACACCATTATAGAACACCATAAAACCTATTTGGTTAGCGCGGTAAGCGATATTGTCAGTGTGTATCCATGGACATTTGCTATTGCGATGTTTGTGTCATCCATTTTCTTAAAAAGCCAGGCTGCGGTTTTAACTATTATGCTGCCATTAGGTTTTTCATTGGGGATCCCGGCGCCAGTATTAATCGGCGTGCTACCCGCGTGTTATGCTTACTTCTTTTTCCCATTCTACCCAAGTGATTTAGCCGCGATAAGCTTTGACAGAACAGGCACAACTCATATTGGTAAGTATGTACTTAATCACAGCTTTATTATTCCCGGCTTTATTGGCGTGATCACGGCAACCTTGGTTGGTTACTTCCTGTCAATGGCGATAAATTAATCACAATTTATCATCAAGATAATTGATGTGAATGAATGGCAGCCCCTAGGTTGCCATTTTTACTTGCTAGAGGAGGAAAGTTTTATTTTGAGATTTTTTTTAACTGGTGTAAATTATCCTGTTTATTACTTGAACAGTATAATGATAAGTTAATCTTTTTAAACAAAGTTTAGCGTGATTAACAGATATATTTAGGCTTAGAGGTCTATTAAATTGAGAAAGAAATTACTGCTTATTAGCTTGTCGGTATTGTTGAGTGCTTGTGCTACTCAGGTGCCAGTGACAGTGGTTAAGCCTCCACCAAAGCCTGTGATTGTAAAGGCTGAGCCAAAATTACCTAAGTGGAGTGAGCCTAATTTATTAGCTTACCATCAGGATTGGGCGGGAACGCCTTATCGATTAGGTGGTATGAGTAAACAAGGTGTTGATTGCTCTGGTTTTGTGTACTTAGCTTATCTTGACATAGTGGGTGAAAAGTTACCTCGCTCTGTCAATGCGCAACGTGTATTAGGTAAAGAAGTCCCACGTGAAGCCTTAGAAGTGGGCGATTTAGTATTTTTTAAAACCGGTAAAAGCGCCCGTCATGTGGGCATTTACATGGGAGATGCCAGGTTTTTACATGCATCAACCAAAAAAGGGGTTAAGATTTCCAGTTTAAATAACGTGTATTGGAAACCGAGATTTTGGTTTGCTAAACGCTTAAAAAGTACTACGTTTGAGCAAAATATGTCTTTAGCAAGTTTAGTTGATTACGCCCAACAACAGTCAGCTTTATAACTCAGGTATTTTGCGCTTGATGTTTACCAATAAAAAAACCGCTAACAATGTTAGCGGTTTTTTATTGTCTACGCCCAAGTTTACTCAAGCAGAACCATGAGGTTAATCAACTGGTGTGGTTTTATTTTTGCCCCGTTTTGCGAGCGCATAATAAAATAATGGCGTTAAAATAAGGCCAAAAATTGTTACTCCAATCATGCCAGAGAATACCGCAACACCCATAGCTTGACGCATTTCTGAACCTGGTCCGCTTGAAAACACCATAGGTACCACGCCCATAATGAAGGCTATCGAGGTCATTAAAATAGGCCTTAAACGTAAACGGCCCGCTTCAAGTATGGCTTCTAATGCTTCCATGCCCTCATCTTGTAACTCTTTGGCAAACTCAACAATGAGGATGGCATTTTTGGTTGCTAGCCCTACCAGAACAATTAGCCCAATCTGGGTAAAAATATTGTTATCTCCACCGTAGATAAGCACCCCTGTTAATGCCGACAACAGCGTCATGGGAATAATGAGAATGATGGCTAAAGGTAAGCTTAAACTTTCATATTGCGCCGCTAATACCATAAACACTAATAAGATAATTAATGGATAAATATACGCGCCAGCATTACCTGCGAGGATCTGTTGGTAGGTGATCTCAGTCCACTCGTAGGTCATGCCATTAGGTAAGGTTTCCGCTAAAATCTTTTCAATGGCAGCTTGTGCCTCACCGCTACTAAACCCTGGTGCAGCACCGCCATTTAATTCTGCAGTGGTGAAACCGTTATAATGCATAACACGGTCAGGGCCAGATGAATTGGTGACATTAATAAACGATCCAATAGGCACCATTTCACCTTGGTTGTTACGTACTTTAAGTTGGGCGATTTGTTCAGGCGTTTGTCTAAACTGCTCATCTGCCTGTACGTTCACTTGATAAGTGCGGCCAAATTGGTTGAAGTCGTTGGCGTAAACCGAACCCATGTATCCCTGCAGGGTAGAGAACAATTCGTCTAACGACACCGATTGCTGTTTGGCTTTGGTGCGATCAATATTCACTTCAAGTTGTGGCACATTGACTTGATAACTCGAGAACACTCCCGCTAGTTCTGGCGTTGCCCATGCTTTTTGCATCACTTGCATGGTCACTTTATACAACTCTTCGTAACCGTAGTTAGCGCGGTCTTGAATTTGTAATCTAAAGCCACCAATGGTGCCTAAGCCTTGTACTGGCGGTGGCGGAAAAATCGCAATAAATGCCCCGTCAATGGCTGCAAATTTTTGATTTAACGCCGCTGCAATAGCGCCTGCTGATAATGATGGATCGCTGCGGTCATCAAAGCTATCTAATGGGGTAAATACAATCGCGCTGTTAGTACTGTTGGTAAAGCCGTTAATGCTTAAACCTGGAAAGGCGACAGCATGGGCGACACCTGGCTGTGCTAAAGCAATACGCGACATTTCTTTTACCACGGCTTCAGTGCGATCTAACGATGCGGCGTCAGGCAACTGAGCAAAGGCAATAAGATACTGTTTATCTTGGCCTGGTACATATCCGGTAGGGGTATTGGCAAACTGTAAGCCTGTTAAGCCCACTAAACCGATATAGAGAATACCGACTACAGCACCAAAGCGGATGATTTTTTTAACTAACCAACCGTAACCATTAGACATACGGGCAAACAGGCGATTAAACGGATTGAATAACCAGCCGCCTAATAGCTTATCCATGCCGCGGGTAAGTGCGTCTTTTTTCTCGTGATGCCCTTTTAGCAGTAATGCCGATAGCGCAGGGCTAAGGGTTAACGAGTTAATCGCTGAGATAAAGGTTGAGATAGTAATGGTTAGTGCAAACTGCTTATAAAACTGGCCGGTTAAACCTGACATAAAGGCGGTTGGAATAAATACCGCCGCCAGTACCAATGTGGTAGCAACAATGGGACCGGTCACTTCTTTCATTGCCTTTTGGGTTGCAGCAACGGGCGATAAGCCATCAGAAATATTTCGTTCAACGTTTTCAACCACCACAATCGCATCATCGACCACAATACCAATCGCCAGCACTAAGCCAAACAATGATAAGGCATTCAGCGAGAAGCCCATTAGGTGCATAAAGGCAAAAGTACCCACAAGCGATACCGGAACCGCCACTAATGGAATAATGGATGCGCGCCAGGTTTGTAAAAATAGCACAACAACAAGTACTACCAGCAACAAGGCTTCAAGTAATGTTTGTACCACGGCTTTAATTGAACCGCGCACGAATACAGTAGGGTCGTAGACGATGTCATATGCTAAGCCGTCTGGGAATGACTTAGACAGTTCTGCCATTTTAAGGCGAACATCATCAGATATTTGAATCGCATTAGATCCAGAAGCTTGAAAAACAGGCAATGCCGCAGCGTCTTGATTGTCTAGCATTGAACGCAATGCATAAGTCGATGCGCCTAATTCAACCCGAGCCACATCTTTTAAGCGGGTGATTTGACCTTGTTCGCCTACCTTAACAATGATTTGTTCAAACTCTTCAACGTTGGCTAAACGGCCCTTAACATTGATAAGTAGCTGGAAATCGCTATCGCCACTGGGCTGCGCGCCTAAACTGCCGGCAGCTGCTTGTTGGTTTTGCTCACGTATAGCGGCCACGACATCATTCGGTGATAAACCAATCGCTGCCACTTTGTTAGGGTCTAGCCAGACACGCATACTGTAGTCGCCCGCACCAAATACCCGCACAGCACCGACGCCTTCAATACGCGCGAGCTCATCTTTTACTTTTAACACCGCATAGTTAGACAGATATAACATGTCATAACGATTATCTGGAGAGGTTAAATGCACCACCATAGTTAAGTCTGGTGATGACTTTTCGGTGACAATACCTAACCTTTGCACTGTTTGCGGTAAACGTGGTTTAGCTCGCTCAACTCGGCTTTGTACTTGAGACTGGGCTAAATCAACGTCGCTACCAATGGCAAAGGTGACGGTTAATGTCATACGGCCATCAGATGTGGCTTGAGATGACATGTATAGCATGTTCTCAACACCGTTGATTTCTTGCTCTAGTGGGGAGGCGACTGTTTCAGCGATAACTTTTGGGTTAGCCCCCGGATAGCTTGCAGTCACCACTACCGTTGGTGGAACCACTTCAGGGTATTCGGTGATCGGTAATTGCCAAACAGCAAGTGCGCCCGAAATAAAAAATAGCAACGATAAAACCGCGGCAAAAATCGGTCTTTTAATAAAAAATTGCGATAACATTTTGTGGTTCCTTAGCCTTGATTAGCGTCATCAGCAACACGTGCTGTGAGTGGCTGAGTATCAAAGAGTAGCTGTGCTTGATGTAGCGCTTCAATTTGGCTGCTATCGGCCATTTCTGTCATTTTTGGCGTGATAGTGACGTTGGGACGCACTTTTTGCAGGCTATTCACCACAATGATGTCTTTTGGCTGTAAACCCGCGGTCACAATACGTAAGCCATGAATTTTTTCACCTAAAGTGATACCACGATATTCAAGGGTGTTTTGCGCGTTGACCACTAGCACAAACTTGTTATTTAAATCAGTAAAAATCGCTTTGTCGTCGATTAAAATACCTTGATATGACGCACTGCCAGCAATACTGATACGGGCAAATAAGCCGGGCAATAAACGATTGTCTGGATTGGCAAATGAGGCGCGTACACGAATGGTACCGGTTTGCTGATTAACAGCGTTATCTACAAAGTCGATAACACCTTGGTAAGTAAATTCGGTTTGATTGGCTAATGCCATTAGTACAGTATTGTTACCAGAGCGCGGATCTTGACGCTGGTTTTGAGCCGATAGCGAAGAGTATTTAAGGTAGGTTTGCTCGTCGATATCAAAATAGGCATACATGTTTGAGGTCGATACTAAACTTGTTAACTGAGTTTGCCCCGCAGTAACATAGTTACCCGCAGTTTCATTGGCGTAAGATACCCGGCCAGCAATGGGTGCTGTGACTTGGGTGTATTCCACATTGAGTGTAGCGCGTGTTAGTGCCGCTTTTACCGATGCCACCGCAGCCGCAGTTTGGTGTAAGTTACTGCGACGAGTATCAATTAATTCTTCAGATACGGCTTGCTGGTTAAACAACTTGTTAGCGCGTTCAAAATCATTTTTAGCCAGTTCATTGGCGGATATGGCACTGGTCAACTCAGCTTGTAAACGTTCAACTTCGGCAGCAAATACTCTCGAGTCGATAGTAAATAACACATCGCCTTTATTAACCAGCGTCCCTTCTTTAAAGTTCACCGACTCTATGTATCCTGATACGCGAGGCACTAGGGTAACTTCTTCAGGAGCTTGTAAGTGTCCGGTAAACTGATCCCACTCGGTAATACGTTCATGGATCACATTGGCAACATTCACTTCGATGGCTGCTGATGGCATAGCTTGTTGTGGAGGCGATTCATTACCACATGCGGTTAATAGCAATGCGGTTAGGCTCACTATCAGTGTGGATAGAATGGATGTAAATCTGTTCATGTAATTGTCCTTTCAACAATGGCTTTGATGTCATCTAGTGTGTTGCTTTTGTTGTCTAATAGTTAAATTTGTACCAAAAGGTAAAAAATGTTCTGTACCGAACGGTAATATATAGATTAAAATAGACCTGTCAATTAAATGTGTACCGATAAGTATTAAATCATTTTATAAGATATGTTATTTACGATGAGGCAATCTGTTACCGGGCAAGTTAGCCTTAGTGACTTGGGTCAACCTTGATACATTAAGGTCTTTATTTGATGTTGGTAGCGTGTAACATACTCAATAATCCCCACAGGGAAGTGATTCAGACTTTGAGTCAAAGTATGGCGTTGTGGTAAAGTGTGCTGATTATTTTTCAGTGTTTGGTTAACTTATTAATCATCAACAATTAATCAATTTAAAGAGGTGATGTTTTGACAGAAATAAAGACAGCTTGTGTCGGACGTCCTCGTGGATTTGATATTGATTTTGCTTTAGCACAAGCATTGGACGTATTTTGGCGTAATGGTTATGAAGGGGCGTCTTTAAGCGAGCTGACCGCTGCGATGGGAATTAAAAAACCGAGCCTTTACGCCGCATTTGGTAATAAAGAACAATTGTTTTTAAAGGCAATTGATTTATATGAAAGTCGACCTGAATCATTCTTTAATCAGGCATTTCAATGTGATCATATTGGTGATGTTATTAAGGGATTATTACTCGGCGCGGCTATGCAGTTTACCGATACTAATCACCCGCAAGGTTGCGCCTTGGCCAACAGCACCTTATCGTGCAGCGAAGCGAGCGAATCAATTAAACAGGCCATACTTGAACGAAAGGCACAACATAATCAAAATTTAGTCGCAAGATTTGAAACCGCTAAAAAGCAGGGTGAGTTGAAGGAGGAATGCTGTCCTGAAGACCTAGCTAGGTTAATGGCAATTTTGTTTCAGGGGATGTCGGTACAGGCGTCAGAAGGAACAAACGTTGAAGCGTTAATCAAAGTGGCCCAAATGGCGGTTGATTGCGTGTTATCCCAGTATGTTAATAAGTAGCTAGTTGGACGACGTTTTTTATCTGTGCTAATCAGTTTAAATGTGCCATCAGAATGATGCTGTCTTGTTAACCTTTATCGTTAATCACCTCTTCACACTCCCGCTCTTCGCGCGGTTATATCGGCTGTTAATAGCGTGTATAACTGACAATGCTGTTTAAACAACTCAAATAGTCATTCAGTGATCAAGATATCAGTTTAAGATTTTGTGAACATAGGTTTTTTTGTTAAATTAACAGCCTATTTATCAATATTACTTTTTACCCACACTAGGGAATAAATAACATGAGTAAAGCAAAAATCGGCATTGTTACAGTGAGCGATCGTGCCAGCGCAGGCATTTATGAAGATTTATCGGGCAAAGCCATTATTGACGTACTTAATGAATATTTAACCTCGCAGTGGGAACCTGTTTATCAAGTGATACCCGATGAGCGAGATGTTATTGAAGCAACTTTAATTGATATGGCAGATAACCAAGGTTGCAGTTTAATCGTGACTACTGGTGGGACAGGCCCTGCAAAACGCGATGTAACCCCAGAAGCCACTGAAGCGGTATGCGATAGAATGATGCCAGGCTTTGGTGAGTTAATGCGTGCAGAGTCATTAAAGTTTGTGCCAACCGCAATTCTTTCCCGTCAAACCGCAGGTCTTCGAGGTGATTCATTAATCGTTAATTTACCCGGTAAGCCTAAATCAATTCGTGAATGCTTAGATGCAGTATTTCCCGCTATTCCATATTGTATCGATTTAATGGAAGGGCCATTTTTAGAATGCAATGAAGATGTGATTAAACCATTTAGGCCTAAGGCAAAATAGGTTTTAATTGTTACCCTGTTTAAGCCCAACATTGTTTGGGCTTTTTTATGTTTTAAAAATATGAAATCTATCGATAATTTGTAGATAGATAAATTATCGTTATGAAAAATCACGACTACACTCAATAGTAATATTTGAATTTGAGTGAATATGCATGACGTTAAAACGCTTTTCATTGCTGCTGTTATCATCACTGTTGATAAGTGTTGCGTGTTTAGTTATGACTATTTATTACTTTTTTTACCTTCCTGGCATTAATGCTGAAGTTGTTGACCAGCAACAACAAGAATATGTTTTGCTTAAAGCTGCCTTTTCCGCATCGGCTAAAAATTTAACCACCCTAACCTATGACTACGCGGTTTGGGATAGTTTGGTGGAGTTTGTTAATGCGCCATCGGACGAATTCATAGCCAGTAATTTATTATCAAATGCATTTGAAGTGGCTAATGTCGATGCGGTGTTTATCCATACCGTAAATAAGCAGTTTGTTTGGCAATACTTAGATGAATCCATCCGTGATAGCTCCTCAGCGTTAAGAGAATTTGTTGAGGGAAAAACAGCAACCGAAGCAAAAACTTTATTACCATCTGCTGCTGATATCTCTGCACAACAAGCTTCAACTCGTCATGGGTATTATGTGATTGCTGAACAGTTATTTTATATCACTAACACGACTATTTTACCTTCAGAAGGCTATGGCGTTATCGCGGGCAGTATCACTATGGCCAGGTTAGTCGATAAGGAGATGATAGACGAAATTGCCGGCTATTCTATGGTGCGTTTTTCTATTGATAAAAAGATTAATACGCCTGCTGATGCACAACCCATGAATGATTTTTTTAGTTTTGATCAGTTACAGGTAGTAAATGCTTCACACAGTTGGCTTATCCGTAATGCCTTTGATGATCAGACGATGGTTATCACAGTGCATCATCGAAAAGGATCAAGCCCTAAGTTAGATGCTGTTTCAATTATTTTGTTATTGTTAATTGCGACCCTGATAGTGTCATTGTCGATGATGATGTTATCGCGATTTTTAATTTTACCTCTGATCCATTTCAACAGCAGTATTAATGCCTCTTCAAATGATAATCTAATGGCTAAGGTTCCTAATCAGCATTTTATTGATGAAATAGACAATGTGTCTAATTCATTTAATCAGCTGTTAATTCGGTTTTATGAACAACAAAACTATTTAGAAACATTAACGCTTCAGGATGCGTTAACCGAAATCACTAATCGTCGTGGATTAGAGGCTTTTGCGGACAATGTGATGGCAGAATGGTATCAACAAGCGACGGGTTTTAGTGTGATGATGTTAGATATTGATCATTTCAAACTTTATAACGACCAGCATGATCATCTTGCTGGCGATAAGGCTTTAGTGGATGTTGCTTGTTGTTTAATGGAGACCATGGCGTCCCATGATGCGCTTGTTGCGCGCTATGGCGGTGAAGAGTTTTGTGTCATTGTGAAAGATGATAATACCCGAGCAGTAACCTTTATTGCTGAGACGTTACGAAGCGCAGTTGAAAACTTACACATTAAGCACGATGTTGATGGTACTTTGTGGCTGACAATCAGTATTGGGGTGATGGTGGTACCTAAGCTATTTGAAAATGCTCAGCAGCACCAATTTCATGATTTATTAAAATTGGCAGATAAGCAGCTCTATCTAGCTAAAAATACTGGCCGAAATAAAGTGATGCTGAATGTACTGTCTTAAACTTAGTTTTTGCTGGCATGCTTTTGCGGGGACTTTTTCTTAAGCTCCGGTTATAACATTGCTTCTATCTTTATGACAGTTCGACGCTCATTGCGGCCATACTCTGTATTGGACTGCTCAAAATGGTCTGTTTGGCTATTCATAGGCTTCACTGAATTTGGTTTTTACTGCTTCAAATAACCTAGGTTGGGTTGACTTAAGTTGAATAACAAAATCATCGTTAATCTGTCTAATTTTGTTCGTGGTAGAGACCTGACAATGCAGTGCATCCAGTGTAATAAGCGCCATAGCGTCAATAATATTGCGGGCAATTTCAGCTCTTTTTCCCTTTAGAATTTGAACTACCTTGATAAAGCGCAATGCCGTTGCAAATATCAAATGTGCTGACGACATGAAGCGTATTCTTGGCATCTTCATGCCCCGCGCAGGTTTTTGCCATCCAGCGCTATAACTGTTTTCCCTTCTGCTTGTCGTTTCTCATTGGCCCAACCACACACTCCTTGTAGAAGGAGTTCACAGTCCAATGCTCTGATAATATTAGATATACAATGCCTGCGAGGGATGCCATTTTTGAATTTCTGGTACAGACGCAGCCAATCGAGTTGTTCCTCTCCGAACTCATGAATAGACTTCCAGCCTTTGCCGCCGCTAAGGATGGCACTGAGAGTTAGGAATACCACATCGACAATATTATGTTTTAGATTGATATCTTTACGAGGGCTGGTGATCTTTTCTAGTTGTTTTAAAAGAGTCATGGCTATTAGTGGGTTATTGGTTAGTATTGCTCAGATCATGACTAGCCGTAAAGTGGGCCCCCGACCTAGCTACCTACTGAATCTTACCTTACCATAGTCAAAATATAGTTTATCTATCTCATACATCAATCCTTTACTTATCCTGTTTATTATCTAGTGTCATTCCCAAGTTTAATAAAAAAATTGATTTATTACTGTAGTGGTCAAGTAAAATTGGCCACGGTTTTAGAGTCATTCCAATATAAACGTTCTGACTCATTTGGCGTTAACCCACCATTATATTGATGGGGCCTAGTTTCACTGTAATATCCAGTGATGTAATTTGTGATCGCTTTGTCTGCTTCTGTAAAATTCCCATAACCATTTACAGGTACCCATTCAGATTTCAAACTTCTAAAGAAACGCTCCATTGGTGCGTTATCCCAACAATTCCCGCGACGACTCATACTTTGCTCAATCTGAAGACGCCATAATAACTGCCTAAATTTCAAGCTAGTATAATGCGAACCCTGATCACTGTGATAAATCACATTCTCAGGTTTACCCCTTAACTCAAACGCCATATTCAAGGCTTTGCACGTCAGTTCACTATCTGGCGATAATGACAAAGCCCATCCCACAGGTTTGCGGGAAAATAAATCTAGAACAACCGCTAAATATGCCCAACGATTACCGACCCAAACATACGTCACGTCGCCACACCACACTTGATCTGGTTGGGTAACAGCAAACTGTCGATTAAGCGTATTAGGGATAGCTACATGCTCTTGTGTTGCTTTCCTATAAGCATGCTTAGGCTGCTGACAACTGACTAACCCAAGCTTTATCATGAGATTACGGGCTCGATAACGACTAAGTTTAATCCCTTTGTTAGTCACTAATTGCGCTATCGTTCGAGCACCGGCAGAGCCATTACTAATACGATGCGCGGTCTTCACTTCACTGCATAAAATTGTAAAATCAGCATCAATATGCTCTTTTCTTTTTAGCCAATATTTATAGCTACTTCGATGCACTTTGAATGCATTACAAATTGTGAGAATAGAGTGGCTCTGCTTGAGTTGGCTGATTAGCGCAAATTGTTCATCGAGTCTGACATCAAGAGAGCGGTAGCCTTTTTTAGGATTAGATTATGCTCCTCAATACGTGCTATGTGTTTCTTCAACTCACGAATTTCAATTTGTTCAGGGGTAATGGGAGAGGCTTTTGGCGTGCCACCCTGGCGTTCTAGTTTTAACTGTCTCACCCATTTATCCATGGTTGATTTACCCACGTTCATCGCCTTTGCAGCTTCGATGATGCTATGGTTTTTATCTAGGACTAATTGGGCTGCTTCAAGTTTGAATTCAGGACTAAATGTTTTTCGGGTTGTCGATCTCATGTGTTCACCTAAAGTAATTTACGAGGTAATAATATCACCTCTATTTAGGTGGCCAAAATAACTATGCCACTACATACCGTTAATCATTTTTTTTGACCGCTTTTCATAAGAGTAAAAATAATTACGTGATACCTCCTATTATTTATTTCAAGCAGACGCTTAACAAGATAATAAATTAAAGATGACTGATGAATTTATTATTTAAATCATTATCTATAAAAAGGAAGCCATGACATGAAAATCGAAAACACGACAGAACTTAAATCACAATTTGGTGTAGCAGGTACTTCACAACTACAAGTAGTTGGTGGCCCAATTTGTATCGGCGTAATGGTTGTATTAATACAAGCTTAATGTTAAATGTTTTTTACTAATACTTTGTAAGGATATTAATAATGAAAATCGAAAACACGACAGAACTTAAATCACAATTTGGTGTAGCAGGTACTTCACAACTACAAGTAGTTGGTGGCCCAATCTGTATCGGCGTAATGGTTGTATTAATCGCTCACTAATTACTGACTTAACTAACTCATAAATAACAAGGATATTAATAATGAAAATCGAAAACACAACAGAACTTAAATCACAATTTGGCGTTGCAGGTACTTCACAACTACAAGTGGTTGGCGGTCCAATCTGTATCGGCGTAATGGTTGTATTAATCGCTCACTAATTACTGACTTAACTAACTCATAAATAACAAGGATATTAATAATGAAAATCGAAAATACGACAGAACTTAAATCACAATTTGGCGTAGCAGGAACTTCACAATTACAAGTGGTTGGTGGCCCAATTTGTATAGGCGTAATGGTGGTATTAATACAGGCATAGTCTGGAATGGGTCGCTGGCTTACTATTGTCGCTGTCAGTAAGTTAGCTTACCCCTCAATATAAAAACAAGGAAGAACATCATGGAATTTAATCACAAAGTAGAAAGCTTTTTAAGTAATCCTGCTTCTTGGGTAGATACGTTAACGGCGATGGAGAAAAGTAGAGGAAACAATTTAAATTTTACGCTTGTTAATAAGTTAAAGTCATTGTTTGCTCAATCGCCATCGGTTCAAATTGAAGCGATATCCGATGTGATTAAGAATGAACATGATGCGGTACTTGATATTATTCTCAAAGAAAGCACAGAAAACCTATCTACTAATGATTTTTATGTCTATCCAATTGCTGGTCATTCAACTGCTTTTGCTCAGAGAATAATATTAGACAGTAATGATGATTTTGATTTAAGTATTGATTTTATTGATCAAAAACTACTTTCAAACTACAAGTCAACAAGTAAGCGTAACTTAAAAGATCGTGGTATTTCATTTTATGGCAGAGAAACACTCACATTCTTTATTAAGTCAGGCAATATGCGTCTTTCCAATTGGGAGCATGATTTACAGCGGACTAATCTTAATCTTGCGCAATGTGAGCATACTGGTGATATTCGAGTTTCCGATGGTGAGTGCATTTATAAAAAAGCCAATGAAACTTACATGTTTGAAGAGTCTGAAGGTAATGCTGTGCTTATCTCATTAGAGTTGAAACGAAATAAGTCACCTATTAGTTTAATGTTCTCTGCCTATGATTATCAGCTTAAGTTCCAAAACCCATCAGATGAGGTCGACTCTAGGGTGCAGTTGCATATTTCATTGCTCAAAACGATGGATTATCAAATAGCTATTCCAACTATTAAAAAGTTTTTGAATCACCCACAGCACTATATGCGCTGGTATGCAATGCAACAATTATTGGGGATGGATGCCCTACAAGTAATTGATGAGTTAGAGAGTATGGCTAAGTCAGATCCTCACCATGAAGTTCAACAAGCGGCCTCTCAAACCTGGGACATTGTACAAAGCCAGTTACTTCAACGTGCTAGTTAATCATTAAATGCTTTAATAGCAACGATAAGCAGCGGCCATTCCAGGTTGCTGCTTTTAGTTTTACCCACATAATCTACCACTCACTAACTAATCTCTACCTTTACCTTGAGTCGTTTATCTTAAGTTGATGTGGACTTGTCATATTACTTCTGCCGAAAATCCTTTTGTTTGACCGTTAATCACACTTTAGCGCTGTTATTTCTCTCCGTTGCTATTATCAATCCATACCAATTACGGCACTAAAAAGTGATTGAATATACAATTTATTATAGGGAATATAACCATGCCATTAAAATTAGATCTAAATCATATTGATGAGTCTATTTCACTTGATGAATGTTATGAGCAGCTTATAGAAAGTAAGTTTGACTCTTCAGATGATGAGAGCTTTCAAACTGTTGCTCCTATTTTAAAGAAGTTAAATAACAATAAAAAATTCTTACCAGAAATCTTAATGACAGAATTAGAAAAACACTGTGATATTCAAAAGAAAACAAATAAATATACCCCTCAAGTGATCATGCTTAAGCCTGCTCAAAAAGGGATTAACTTTTTTATGAGAGCGAATATTTGGTTAGCCAAAAAAGATCCTTTATTACAAACATCTGGTGAGAAATCATTTTTCTATAATGTGCCTCATGATCACAACTTTAGCTTTCTAACTTCGGGTTATACAGGCCCTGGATATGGAAGTGACTATTATGAATATGATTATTACGATGTTGTTGGATACCCAGGTGAGAAAGTTGATTTGAGATTCATTGAGCGTAAGAACTTAACTGAGGGCGAGGTGATGCTATATCGTGCTTATAAAGATGTGCATAACCAATTACCAGCAGAGGAGTTGTCGGTATCACTCAATATTATGCCTTCAACCATGTTTGCACATTTACGCCCACAATATGTATTCGATGAAAACTGTTCAAAAATAGTAAGTTCAACAGTTACATCAAATTCATCTATGGAACCCATACTCCACCTTATCGCTGAAATGGGGAGTGACGATAGTCGTGAGTTTATCGAGCGTTTTGCTAATACTAGCTGTATTGAAGAAGACCGTTTTAAAGCGATTAAAGCATTAGTGTCAGCGGAAAAAGAAGTAAATAAAAAGTCAAAAATAATTGAAGAGTTGGGAATTAAGTCCAATTCAAAATTAGTGTCACAATTAAGTCGTAATTATTTATCAACCCTAGCATTAGCTTAATATTTAATTTAAAAGAGGAAATTATTATGTTTTTATCAAATTTAGGATTAAGTACTGGTCAAATTGTACTTTTAGTTCCCTTGTTTTTTGGTGTCTATTTTTTACCTTCAATTGTAGCGATCTTACTTAATCGAGAGCATAAAGGAAAAATAATGGCGGCTAACGTTCCTGCAGGTATTTCGTGGATTGTATGGTTTGGTATTTTAGTCTGGGCAATTTCTGGTCGAGAAAAGGTTAAATTTTAATGAAAAAAGCACTCGATAGCTGCTGGTGATATTGTTTATCACTTGCAGCTTTCTTGCTTTATCCCTTCTCCAACTTCCTGCAATTTGTATCGCTCCCTCGATACCCATTACCGAAAATCACTTAGTTTGACCGTTTGTCATTTTCCCCAGTCAGTTTTTTCCTTATTTGATATTTTATTTATAAGTAAATCCAATCATGAGGGAGTCATTATGGCTACTGTAGTTAATACGGTACTGGATGCGTTTGTTGCACCAAGTTCGTTGTTTGAAAAGTTTGATAATAATCAGAAACAAAGCGGAATCTTGTTACTTACGCTGATGTTATTAATATTTGTGAGTCATTACTGGTTTTTTGGTGGCATGACTGATGAGTATTTGCTTAATCAGCAATTAGCGAAAGTTAATGATTTGAGCGTTCAGGAATTAGCAGTCGTTAGAGAAAGTATGAGTATGACTTTGCAATATACCTGGATATTCGTGGCTGGGATGACCGCAATAGGGCATTTATTTGTGGTGATTGGTTTAAGCCTTTTTTTTGCGATGGTCTCTAAATTATCAAACACACAAATGAAAAGTTTTAGTGTGAAAAATTGGTTTTATTTTGCGTCATGGTGCCAGTTACCTTGGATAGTAAACTACGTAGGTTTCATGATGTTGTTTGCAAGCTCTACGACTGGGAATTTACCTTTGGATCTAATCGATTACGCCTCCGTAGCGCAGTTGTTTACCCATAATGAGGGGGGCGTTTACGTTGCACTGTATTCGTCAATGAATTTATTCTCTATTTGGTCAATTACGATATGTTCACTGGGGTTATCTCGTTATTTTTCTATGCGTTTATCTAGCACTATCGCCATTTCTTCAGCACCTTATCTTATTTTTTATGGGGTGTGGTTTGCAGTGCTTTAACTAGTAAAAAAGGAGTTTTACATGAAAAAGGGAATCGTCTTACTGTGCATTCTAATTGGCTTTTCTAGCTTACTAATATTGAGCAAAAACAAGTCTCGTGATGTTGGTGTGCAAGTTGATACTCAGAGTGTGAGTAAGAGCAGCATCAATGACACTATTTTAGCTTCTGGCAATTTACAGTTTTCCCGTGAGATTCAGATCCGCTCAGAATTGACTGGTATTGTTCAGCATGTGCATGTCAAAGAGGGGCAACTGGTTAAAAAAGGTGAAATACTCATTGAGATCGATCCTAAGAGCTTTTTAGCTGATGTACGCAAAGCTAAGGCTGCTGTTGAAATTCAATTGATTGAGATTGAGCGACTTAAAGAAATTGAGTCAGAAACAGCGCGCCGCGCCAAACAGCATATTGGCTTAGTGGCAAAAGGATTGATGGATAAAGATACTTCGGCACAACTACAAAGCCAGTTAAGGATTGCCCAAATCGACGTGTTGGCTGCTCAACAGGGGCTTGAACAATACAGAGCAACTATGGTGCAAAGTCAAAATCGTTTGGATAAGACTCGATTTGTGGCTGCAATAGACGGGCTGATTTCAACCGTAGATATTAAAGTGGGTGAGACTGTTATAGCTGGCACGACAAATATAGTTGGTAGCCCGTTGATGACACTAGCTGATACAAAGTCTTATGTTGCTCAAATTAGAGTCGATGAGGCTGATGTTGCAAATATAGCAATAGGGCAAGACGTGGAAGTGTTCTTGGCTGCGACACCTCGCCAAGCTGTGTTAGGTAAGATTGATTCTATTAGCACTTCAGCCAAAAATGATGGCATAAACAAAGGCCTTTACTACAAAGTCGAAGTGACACTAGACGCGGAGCAAATGGTTTATCCAGGAATGAGCTGTCGGGCAGAGATTTTACTGGCCCGCTCAGACCGTGAGTTGACGGTACCGGTAGCGGCTATTAATCGCGATGAGGAAGGTTATTTTGTTTGGATTGTGGAAGCGAATAAAGCGACTAAAAAGTCGGTTAAGCTAGGAATGTCTACTGATACAGAGCAAGTTATATTGTCGGGTGTAGTGCAAAATGACTTGGTCATAACTGGGCCGAGTCGTTTAGTGAGCAGCCTGGAAGAAGGCCGAGAAGTGCAACATAAGGAAAGTTATCATGCTGCAATCTAACTCAGTTATACAATTAAATGGCATCACCAAGAACTATCCGTTGGCGGGTGAAGTCTATCAAGCTTTACATCCTTGTAGCGTATCTATTGAGCAGAACGATTTTGTTGCAATAACGGGCCCTTCAGGGTCGGGTAAGTCGACGTTGATGAATATTTTAGGCTGCTTATCAACACCCAGCGAGGGATGCTACATGCTCAATGGCGAAGATGTAGCTGGTTACAGTGAGTCAGAGCTCGCATATGTCAGAAACCATTCAATAGGTTTTATCTTTCAAAGCTTTAACTTACTGCCACGTCAAAGCATTCTACAAAATGTTATGCACCCATTAAAATACCGTATTATGCCGTCTCGCTCTCGACAACAGCTTGCGCTTAATGCGTTGGAGAAAGTAGGTCTGGCAGGCAAGCGTGACGTGTTACCTAATCAATTATCTGGTGGACAACGTCAACGCGTAGCGATTGCTCGCGCTTTAGTAACTGATCCCAAAATATTACTGGGTGATGAGCCAACGGGGAACTTAGACAGTAAAACAACTCGCGAAATAATGGCGCTATTTGATGAACTACATCAACAAGGGCAAACCATAGTCTTAGTGACTCATGAGCAAGACATTGCGAACCATTGTCAACGTGAAATTCGATTAGTGGATGGTCAGATCGTATCAGATATTTCTACCCCATCAATTAGACTGGAGGCAGCATGTTGAGCAACTTATTTCACCATCTCTATGAAGGTACAATAGCAGCAATTCAGTCTATTTGGGCTAATGGTTTTAGAAGTGCACTGACGACCTTAGGCATTATTATTGGAGTGGGATCGATTATTACAGTGGTATCGATTACTGAAGGTTTGAGCCAAGGGGTAGGTAATCAGCTAAAAGATCTTGGTAGTGACATGGTTACCATAAAAGCACAAACCAATACTGAGCTTGAAATGTTGGGGATTGCGAATCAACTTAGCTATGACGACTATTTGTCTATCAAGAGTAAAGCGCTGGGAATTAAACATATTGCCGCTAAAATGCGCGCATTTAGCTTTGGGTCGGAAGTGAGATATGGCCAACAAAGCTTGCATACTCAAGTTATCGGAACCGAGAGTGATTATCAAAAAGTGGTTAACGTTTTTCCCGAAATCGGCCGATTTCTTTCCCATGACGATGATGCTAAAAGACGCCGCGTGGTTTTTTTAGGTAGCTCAGTACTAAAAAAATTAAAACTGCCAGCTCAACCTGTTGGTGAGTTTATTTTACTCGGGAGCGAATGGTTTAAAGTGATTGGATTGGCCGAAACTAGGGGGAGTTTATTTGGGTTTGATCAAGATAACTATGTTATTGCACCACTAAGTACTATTCGCTCGTTAAATGGGACAGATAGTACCAATAATATTGATATTGTATTTAGTCCAGAAGCGGGGGCGGATCTCGCATCAATTAAATACTCTGTTAGCCAAATTTTAAGGAATAAAAATAAGATAGATGCAAGCGAAGCTGACTTTTTTGAATTTGAAACCGCAGAGAAAACACGTCAACAATTCAGTGATATTACTAATTCAATTACTTTTGTCGCCGCGGGGGTTGTTGGCATCAGCTTAATTGTAGGGGGAATTGGTATTATGAATATTATGTTGGTGTCAGTAACAGAAAGAACAAAAGAAATTGGCATTGCTAAGTCTTTGGGCGCCACTTCTTATATTATTTTGACTCAATTTTTGATTGAAGCCAGTGTGTTGTCTTTATTTGGTGGTATAGCTGGAATCGTGCTAGGTTATTTGCTTGCGGGTGTTATTTTCATGTTTATGCCAGTGGTTGGCTCTCTTACTATTCCTTTATGGGCAATTTGGTTAGCTCTTGGATTTAGTGGAATTATTGGTATAGTATTTGGTATTGCTCCAGCGATAAAAGCATCTAAATTGGACCCCATAGATGCATTACGATATGAATAGAAGGATCTCAATTGTTAAAGCAGTTTTATCAACATAGCCGTAACACCAGTAAAAGTTACCGTGCAGCCATGATGATCATGTTTGGATTGCATTTTGTGTTAACTTGGTCAGTGATGTTATCGCTTGTGGAAATGCCACAGCATCATTATAGCGACATTATTTTACGCTCTTTCCTAGAAGCCAGCCTGTTAATTTTTATTTGCCATTGTTTATTACGTCCCTACCTGCGAATGAACATGTTAGGCGCCAGTATGGATATTTGGACAACGTTTGTTGGTCTAGCCTATATTTTGTTTGTCTCATTTATTTATTTTATATTGTCGTATGGATTGGGGAAATTAAGCTTTTTACAAAGTACTGATATCAACCAAATTCAAGTGATGACACAGGACGGTAAGTTTGGCGGTGAAGTCACGACCTTAACCATATTTGTTATTGGCATATTAGAGTCATTTGCGACGTTATTTTTATGGTGTGTTGCTTATCTTGTTTGGCAATTTCACAAAAATAAAAAAGAACTCCAACTTGAAGTCAATGAAAGTCAAATCCAGCAACTTACCAATCAACTTAGTCCCCATTTTTTATTTAATACACTCAACAGTATTCGAGCACTTATTTTTGCGGATCAAGAAAAAGCTGCTGAAGTGGTGACATTGTTATCTGATCTGCTGCGTAATCAAATGCAATCGCAAATGAAAACTAAGTCGACGCTAGCACAGGATTGGTTAATTACTGATAAGTATTTAGCCATTGAGAAAGTGCGCTTTGACAAAAAGTTACAGCTAACGGTGCAATTGGCTGAAGCTACACTAAGCCAGAATATCCCAACGTTAACTCTGTTAACGTTGGCAGAAAATGCCATTAAACACGGTATATCAACAAGCCGTAAGCCAGGTTTTATTCATGTTGAATCGGCAGTCTTGAATGATGACTATTGGCGTTTAACTATTACCAATAGCGTATACGCGCAAAAAGTCCAGCCAAGTACAAAGGTGGGAATACATAACGTCAAGAAGCGACTTGAGCTGATGTTTACTAGCAAATATCAGTTTTTCAATGGACTGGATCAAGACCAATTTGTGGTTTCAATGGAGTTACCTTATGTTAAAAGTGCTAATCGTTGATGATGAATATTTAGCTCGTTTAGAGCTAACAAGGTTACTGGGGAAATTTGCTGATGTTGAAATCGTTGCTGAAGCAGAAGATGGACTACAAGCGCTTGAGATCTTGTCTGATATCAATGTAGATATTGTGTTTGTTGATATTCAAATGCCTGAAATGGATGGGCTTGAGTTTGCTAAGAAAGCACAAGAACAGCAAAGTCATATCGTTTTTTGTACTGCGTTTAGCGAGCATGCTGTAGACGCATTTGCATTGAATGCCTTTGATTATATTGTGAAGCCTATTATGCAAGATAGGCTAGAAGCTGTTATCAACAAAGCGCGTTTAGTCAAAGAAAGCCGCAGTGATGATGAGCTTACCCACAACCAATACTTACCTGATAACCACGGCTTGCTACTCAAATTTGGGGGCGATTATAAAATTGTGCGTATACAGGACATTACTCGTTTTGAATCAATAGGTAATCATGTGGCTGTTTATTCAGAGGCAGGGAAATCTTACTTACATATTTCGTTATCAAAAGTAGAGAAGCGGTTAGATGCCAACTTATTTTTCAAAGCCAGTCGCAGCGATATTTTACGTATCGATAAAATGAGTAAAATTGAGGAAGGAATAACGGCCGGTAGCTTGCTTGTACACATGAATAATGGTCAAGAAGTGGATGTTAGTCGACGCCAGGTACAGCAATTGCGTAAGATTTTTAGTATTGAGGCTACATTTTAGATGCTGTATTAGGATCAAAATGTAACCTCATAATGATTCAACGGATGGCATTGCAGTTAATGATAACCTTCACGTTAGTTTTAAGGTTCCAGGTGTTGAAAAGTTATGTGGGTGCTTGTTTATGCAATGTAGACATATTTCACACGTTATAACTTTTTAAACTGCTGCTTTAGCTCAAAATCACTGTCGGTGACTAACCTTTCTAGCACTTGTACTCGTTCAATCAGTGCTTGGTTTTGTGACTTAAGCTCGGCCATGCTCCCTGTGTCTGAGTTTTGCTTGTGCTTCATATAGTACTTAAACATTTCTGATGCAGTAGTGCCAATGACGATAATCAACACTAGGGCCATTATTGCGAAATCATTTTCCATTTTAAATTCCTCATTTTCTAGTATTTAATGACCCAATCCTTACCGATAAGCGCTAAGGATTGGGCGAATGACAAAGGTTATAGGCCAAATACGACCTTTTCACTTTTAAGCATTTTTTCCATCCCAAGCATTAAGCCGATTGAGATTGCTAATGTGGCAATAGAGGACACTGCTAACTGCAACATAGCGATTTCTTTACCTTTGATAAAGTCCATGAGTGCTTGCTGCTGGCCAGACACAGGCAACCACTGCAATGCATCTGGAGCAATGTTGTAACTTGCCGCCATTGACAGTGCCAGTGGCACAAACAACACCATGGTTAAATATGACTGAGCTTCTTTGAAGCTTTTAGCCATAAATGACACAAACAATTGTAAGGTCGAAGCCATCAAGGCGACAGGAATACCAATAACGAACATCAGTCCCATAAAGTCGGTGGAGATATTGATGCTAAAGCCCAGCTCTTGCCATGGCACAAAGGTGTAGGCCACTTTGGATATAAGCAAAATAAGCACTAAGCCGAGTAAGGCGAAAGTGGTTACCGCAATCACTTTGCCTAACACAAGTTGACGGGTGCTAATGGGGTGACTGAGCATTAAAGCTAATGAATTTCGTTCACGCTCGCCGGCACTGGTGTCGATGGCTAAATTCATCCCCGAAATAAATACCGAGTAAATCATGGTGAAAATTGCGATACCTAAAATCATGCCACCTTTTGAATCAGGAGTAGCTTGATCTTTTACATTCACTTTTAATGGTTGCATCACTTGCGGGTTAATGCCGCGGGCGATTAACCGTATACTGCCCATTTCTGAACTATAAGCTTGTAGTTCAAGTTGTAGACGACGGATCGACTTTTGCAGTTTTTCATTAGAGTTGTCTGCTTCTAAAATGACTTCAGCAGGTTTAGCTTTGGCCATGTTGGCGGTGTAATCGTCACTAATGGTTAAGATGATTGCTTTAACATCTGCGTCGGGTTCAATCGTTAAGTCTGCTTGGTTAATGCCTTTTCGACCTAGGTAACGGACTAGATCGGGTGCATTGTCTGCTTTATTAATGGTGATGTTTAAATCTTCTGGGCTGGTTAGCTGACCAATTAGCACCATAAACAGGGCGCACATAAGTAAGGGCGTACCGATGGCGTAATATAAACCTGCCATTACTGAACGTTTGTCACGTGCAGCATCAATGAGTTCTTTGCGCACCATTGCGATGAGTTTATTCATTATGCTGCGATCCCTTCGTCAGTTCCGATAAGTTTAATGAAGGCTTCTTCTAATGAAGCCTCACCCGTTTGTTGGCACAGCTCGTCTGGACTTCCCGTTGCGACGACTTGACCATTGGCCATAACGATAACGTGATCGCATAATGCGGCGACTTCCTGCATAACATGGCTTGAAAATAATACGCAGTGCCCACGTGCTTTCAGGTCGATTAAAATATCGCGTAATAAGCGGGTACTCATTACATCTAGACCACGGGTGGGTTCATCTAAAATAATATTAGTTGGCTGGTGGACTATCGCCTGTGCTAAAGCGGTCTTCATCCGTTGCCCCTGTGAAAATCCTTTACAGCGTCGGTCACTAATGTCACTTAAATTGAGCTGGTTGATGACATTCTCGGTCGCGACTTTAGCGTCCTTGCGTGACATGCCACTTAGCTCAGCGAAGTAGGTAATATATTCACGTGGGGTTAGGCGCTCATATAAGCCAAAAGGATCCGGAAATAGGCCTAACTGTTGTTTGGCGGTAATAGGATTATCGGCAATGTTAATGCCGTCTACTTCCGCATAGCCTTCATCTGGGGTTAATAAACCGAATAAAGTGCGTAAACAGGTCGTTTTGCCCGCACCGTTTGGGCCGAGTAAACCGGTTATATGGCCATCTTGGGCGCTAAAGCTCAGTTTGTTCAATGCTTGAACATCACCGATTTTTTTCGATAAATTGGTCACTGAAATCATGATTATTCCTTATCCGTGCCAGTGGCATTGTCGGTAGCGTTGTTTATTACACTGTCAGTGACATTATCTGCCGCAGTCTCTTTTACCATGTCGACGGTATTTTCAGCCGCTGGTGTGATTGTGACATTGCCTTCAACGTTTGACTGCGTGGCAACGGTGAGTGGCTCAACTGAGTTAGCGTTGAGATAAAAGCTGCGGCGAATATCTTTTTGTAAACAGCTAGCATCCAGGTTTTTCACGCTACCACTGTCAACCAAATCAGCAATGAGATCGTTGGCACAGGTTTGAGCTGCCACACCATGGGTGGCGAATGGTGATATAAAATGCTTAGCGTTAGTCATTTCTGTTTGCGCTAATGCGGCCCAGTTAGGTGGGGTTGCGGGATCTAATTCACCAGATAACAATAATGTCGGTAAATCACTGCGGATGGGCTCACTAAAGGTGTCTTTAACCGGCGGTAGTTTCCAAACTTCACAGGTTTTTTCAAGGCCTTCAATCATGCTCGCGCTGATGTAAGATTCTTTGGCGTCTTTACGCATTTGATCAGATATACGGTGTATATCTTCACCGCATACCACTGAGGCATGCATGCCCATTGCTATGCCGATACTATCTGACGTTAAGGTATAAATACCCATAATCGGTTGATAATTTTCTAGAGCAGCTTGATGAATCGCATGGGGCAATAACGCGCGTATGGCTGGGGTATATAACCCCATTCTAATAGCACCTATAAACTTACTGCGAGTAAGTAAAAATGTGCTTGGCTCATTGGTTTGTGGGTCACGCACGCTTTGGGTTATGGCTTTTTCGCTAAGGCGTTTATTGGCGGTGGTAAAGTCGGCTAATAAATCTGGATATTGTGCTTGGCAAGCAGTGTTGCTGGCGCAATCGCGCATTAATAATTCAAATCCACGCTCAATCGCTCCGCCGATTGCCATAACACTTTGTTGCATTGGTACAACACCATCAAGTGTGACAGTGGCAAGTACTTCGGGATAGTGACGCATATAAAGCTGAGCCATTCTTGTGCCGTATGAAATGCCATAAAGATGCAGTTTTTGGTAGCCTAAATATGCTCGTACCGCTTCAAAGTCGGTTAAGGCTGTCTCGCTACCGTATTGGGTAATATCAGCATCGGTTTGCGCAAAACACTTTTCTGTTTCGGCTATTACATCGATATTTTCGTCATCAAAAGCTAGCATTGATATCACTGTACTGTCTTCGCAGTTAAGGATGTTTGATTTTCCTGTTCCGCGTTGATCGATCAGTAAAATGTCACGTTGCTGACGCACTTTACTGAGTAAATTTTCAAACCAAGCGGCATTATCAATCGCTGATTGCCCTGGGCCACCGGCTATCGCTAATAAGGCTTCGTTTGGGTGGGTATCTTTAATGGCCGGTAATATCGCAAAGTGGATATCAATATGCTTTCCATCTGGTTTTTGCGGATTTTCTGGCACACTAATTTTGCCACATTGTAGCTGCTCAGACATCCCGTCTAAGTAACACGCGCTGGTTTTAGCTGATTTGATAATATTCAGCTGATTGTCGACTTCAGCTGCAATACTAATATTGGCAAACACCATCGCAATAACGATAGCGGTACCACGACGAGCAAGTTTTGCCGATTGGCATAAAGCGGTGGTGCTTAGCCTTGAGATAAGTGCTTTGCTGACAAACTTCCTATAGATCATCGCAACGTTTCCTTTTTGCATTTTTAGATGATTGTGTTAACTTACTATAAGTGTATGAGTGTATCAATGTATTAATACAGTTGTTAGAGACTAATGTTAGAACTATTAAATGTCAACCCCAGCAGCGGCGAACCTATATATCGTCAATTACATGATCAAATAGTCAGTTTGATTGTGGGCGGACAGTTGCAAGCTGATGAGGTATTACCTTCAGTAAGGCAAATGGCTGAGTTTTTAGCGGTCAACCCAATGACGGTATCACGTGCGGTACAACAATTAGTCGATCAAGGCTGGATTGAGCGTCGTCGTGGGCAGCCTTCAATAGTCGCGGCTCGCACAGATACTCATACCACTTCTGGTAGCAGTTTATTACAACCCAAAATTAAAGAATTAATTTCTCAAGCTCAGCAGCTAGGTGTGAGTTTAGCTGAGTTAGAAGTGTTAATTGGCCAGCATTGGCAAGAGTAAGCTCACACAACCAAGTGAACACTTAGATTATACATGCAAGGAATCGCTAAAAATGACCAGAGAAGTCTCGCCAATACTCACATTTTCAAATGTCAGTAAAACTTATCCTGCCAAGGGAAAACAAGTGGCGCGTGTGGCGTTAAATAATCTGTCATTAGAACTCACACCGGGCATGGTTGTGGGGTTATTGGGACAAAACGGTGCAGGGAAATCGACCTTAATGCGCTGTGCATTAGGTATATTGGATATTGATCAAGGCGAAATCAGTACGTTAAATCAAGCACCCTTTATGTTATCAGCTCAAGCCAAAGCTAAAATTGGTTATGTGCCACAGCAGCCTTTTGGTTACGAAGGTTTTACCGTCGATCGCGCGTTAGATTTACATCGCAGTTTTTATCCTGATTGGGATATTCAATTAGAACAAGATTGGTTGGTTAGGTTTGATTTAGATGCCACTCAATCTGTGCAGAAACTGTCGGTAGGACAACGCCAAGCGTTAGCGTTAATCATGGCAATGGCGTATCGACCTCAGCTGTTAATCCTTGATGAGCCAGTGGCCAGCCTTGATCCAATAGCAAGACGCAAATTTATGACAGATTTGTTTGATTTGGCGCTGGAGTCTGGTTCTGCTGTGCTGTTTTCATCACATATCACCTCAGATTTAGAGCGCGTAGCTAGCCATGTGGCGTTAATTAAGCAAGGCCAGTTGGTGTTGTTTAAAGAAATTGACGCGTTACGTGAACAGGTTAAATTATTGAAAGTCAGTTCTGATGCGCAATTGCCTGCTCACTTAGTTGTGTTGCATCAAACTGAAACCCAAGGCACCCGTACGATAGTGGCGGATGATTGTGTGGGTGATGAGCTATTCCCAGGATTATTAAATCAACAATCATTGAATTTAGAACAGCTGTTTATGGAGCTGCATCGATGAAAGCCCTTTTCAGCGATTTTTTACATGCCAGTAAACGGCTTACTCCAGGTAGTGTTAAGTTAGCTGATTTTATTAACCCCCAATGCTATCGAGGTATGTGGCGTTTGTGGGCATACGATATTGGCAGCATTAGCTTTTTGTTAACCGCGTTAGTGGGTATAGCAATCGCATTATTAAGTGCTTACGTGGGTAAAACCAGTGCCGTTAGCATGATGCTGTCAATGTCTATAGCGTCAACCGTACTGGCGGTGGCGTGGCAAATAAATCGCTTAGTCGCCACCGAAACTAGCCGACTTATTCCAGGCTATCAACGTAATGTAGTTGTGCAAGCGTGCGCTATTTTATTTGGGTGCTTTATTCTGACTATGCTACTTGCTTTAGGTTTGGCTCCCCAGGGTATTAATACTGTGTTGCTGTCTTCAATTGTGGCGTTAGCTTTTTTGGTTTTAAGCTTACGATGGCAACATGGTTTTCAATTTTCAATGTTGTTATTTATTGGCATAGTGTTTATCGATAGCGTTGCAGCTCAGTTTTCTCCAGTGTTATTAATCGTATTGATGGCGGTGATGATTGCAGCCGTAAGAATACAGTTTAGTTTATTAAGTTGGCATGCCAACGCCCGGCAACTTTACTTAAATGGCATGGAAATGGGGTGGGTGTGGGTACCTAACTTAAAACAAAGTATTTTGCTTCATTGGTTGAACCGTCAACTACATCCCATTAATTTCTTTGTGGGGCCATTATTGGCGCTATTACTTATCTTTATTGTTCTTATTGGCTCATTGTTATTTGTTTTATCTAACTTATTTGGCTGGGATTTTCCGGTACCATTTTTAGCGGGACAATTATTACTAATGGCGGCAAGTTTAGTGCATTGGACTCGATTGCAGCGTTGGCGTAGTAGTGAAACTTTATTTTTACTCCCTTGTTTTAGTGGCTTAGTGGGCTTACAAAAAGCGTTTCATGATGCTTCTTATCGATTTGTTGGGCTATCCTTAATAGTGATGCTATTAGTTTGCTTGGTGGGCAATCTATTTGGCCAAGGGTTATCTTTCTTATTCATTATTCATTTGCTGTTAGCTACGGGTTGGGGCGTTGCTATGGCTCTGGGGTTTGGGGCCATAAGTCGAAGTGTTAGCCAGTTGTCAGTGTCTATGGTGTTGATGATTGCCCATTCGGTATTTATATCGTTAAGTTTTGACTCATTTGAGGTGCAAGCTAACATGGTTTATTGGCTAGTCGCTGACGGCACGCTACTGCTACTGGCAATAATACTATTAACCTTGGGGCGAAAGCAGTTGTGGAAAAATGGCTTAATGGATCAATAAATCTCAATGTAATTGTTTAAAAGTTGAACTTTAGCTCATGAATAGAGCAAAAACTCTTATTGTTTATTATTGCTTCAGGTAGAATGCAACAAAAAGCAGTACAGCTGTAAGCTAAAAAGGTAGCACTCAAATGATCCTTGAAAAATATCATATCGTCAGACTTCTTCAACAAAAAAGCCAAGCTTTAGGCGACAAAATTGCCCTTGAAGGTTTTGAAATGACTGCGCCGTGGAATACGGTTTCCTGGCAGCAGTTTGATACTATCACCAGTAAAATAGCACAGTTGTTGATTGGTTTTGGTTTGCATGTTCAAGATAAAGTGGTCATTTTGGCGCAGAACAGTCCCCAGTGGAGCTGTGCTGATATTGGGGCATTAAAGGCGCGTAATGTAGTTGTGCCGGTTTATCCCACAAGTACCATGGAACAGGCTGTATTCATTGTTAATGATGCTCGGGCAAAGGTGATTTTTGCAGGTGATGAAAGCCAATATCACACAGCGTGTAAAATCCAAGCTCAGTGTCCAACGGTTGAACATATTGTGGTGTTTGACAGTGCAGTGGCGTTAGCCTCAGATGAGCATTTTCATTTAGACACAATACTAAGTTCAGCCCCTTCATCGACTAGCGAAGATGAGCTAGTGTTGCGTTTGTCGCAAACCTCTTTAGATGACTTATTGACGCTAATTTATACCTCAGGTACCACGGGTGATCCTAAAGGTGTGATGCTGGATTACCGTAATATCGCCTCAATGGTTGAACAACATGATACTGAAATAGCCTTTAAAGAAGGTTATGTGTCATTAGCCTTCTTACCGCTAAGTCATGTGTTTGAGCGTGGCTGGAGCTTTTACGTGTTATGTCGTGGTGGCCGAAATGTGTATTTAAATGATACTCATCGCATTAAACAGGCCATTGCAGCAGTAAAACCACACACATTATGTGTTGTACCGCGTTTTCTTGAAAAAGTGTATAGCGCAGTACATGACAAGGTAAATACCGCACCAGCCTTACGACAAAAGTTATTTCATTGGGCAATAGGCATAGGTGCGCGCCAATTTGAAGTTAGCCAAGGCCGTAAACCAGCCAACTTGATGTTGTCTGTGCAGTGGAAATTGGCTAACAAGCTGGTGTTTAGCAAGTTACAAAATGTCTTAGGCGGGCGGTTGAAGTTTATGCCTGTCGGCGGTGCAGCCCTTGACGTGAATGTTACCGCTTTCTTTCACAGTATTGGTGTGCCTATTTTATGTGGTTATGGCATGACAGAAACCTGTGCCACGGTTACCTGTAATACATTAAGTAATCGCGTAACTGGGTCAAATGGCAAACCTTTACACGCCATGGAAATAAAAATCGGTAACAACAGTGAAATTCTCGTCCGTGGCGATACCGTTATGCGGGGTTACTTTAATCGCCCAGAAGATACTTTAGAAGCCTTTGAAGACGGTTGGTTAAAAACCGGCGATGCAGGCATGATAGATGCTGATGGCAACTTGCATATTACTGACCGTATTAAAGAGTTGATGAAAACGTCCAACGGCAAATATATTGCTCCACAACGTGTTGAAGGCAAAGTCAGTTGCTGCCCGTTTGTAGAGCAGGTGGCTATAATTGCGGATGCTAGAAGCTATGTGTCCGCGTTAATTGTACCAGCATTTGAAGCATTAGAGGTATGGGCGAAAGAGAAAGGGATTAGCGTTGAAAATCCAATCGATTTGCTGCGTAACACTCAAGTGGTAGAGCATTTTGAGCAACGCTTAAAAGAGTTGCAACATGAGCTTGCTAGCTTTGAACAAATCAAAAAGTTTACGTTACTTCCTGAAGCCTTTTCCATGGAGTCAGGCTTAATTACCCCCACGATGAAGCTCAAGCGCAAAAATATCTATAACAAGTATGCTAACGAGATTAATGCGATGTATTAAACATACTTATTGTTTTAACTAAAGAGCATAACAAGAGACTATGGCGTCAATAGTTAATTTTATGCTTTTGGCGCTTCCCATAAAACACCATCTCTTAACATCGAATTTAAGATCACAACCATCTTTCTAATACAGGCAATAATAGCCACTTTCTTTGGTTTTCCTGCCGCAACTAACCGCTGATAAGTCTCTTTAAAAACAGGGTTAGATTGTATCGCTGACATCATGGCCATGTATAAAACCGTTCTCACTTGATGCCGACCCCCTTGGATCTTTCTATGCCCTTTGAAACGTCCACTTTCTTTATTCATGGGTGCAACACCAACTAATGAGCTGGCTTCTTTGTTATTGATATAACCTAATTCTGGTAGGTTGCTGATGATGGACGCAGCAGCAATTTTACCTATGCCTTTCATGCTTTGCAGGATGATATTTTTAGCTTGGTAGTCAGGGTTTGATTCGATGAGATTAACGATTTTAGTTTCAATTTTTGTAATCTGATTTTTAAACACAGTCAGAATAGGTTTGATAGTCATCGCTAGTTCTTTCGGAAGAATTTGAAGTCTGTTCTTCTCCATAGTTTGCATCACCAATAGTTGATTTCGTCTTCCGACTAAATCGCTCATAGCCTGCATTATCTCTGGCTTTAGTGTCGATAGCCGAGGTTTAATCGCTTCACTATAATGGGCGATAAGCTGTGCATCTAGCTTGTCAGTTTTAGCGCGTTGGCCAATTGCACCGGCAAAGCGTTTTATGTGTACAGGATTAGCGATTACGAAGGGTAAATTAGCATTCGCACAAGCCATAATAAACGGCATTTCAAGCCGTCCCGTCGCTTCAATGACAATACGTTCTGGGTGGTGTTTTTTAATGAGCCTCACCGCTTCTTTAATGCCTTTTTCATCGTTAGACACGGTGAAATAGATATCGAGAGGTCGAATATAAATGTCGAGTTGGAACTTGCCAGTATCGACACCGACGTTAATGTTTTGATTAGTTTTTGTTTTCATAATAAGCTAACTCTTGCTTGCAAATGCGGGTTCGAGACCCAGTAGACTATTCGAGTATTTTGCTTGGAGTCGTTTGTCGCGTTCTTTCTTGTTATCGGTCTCTCAATAGAGGATCCAGCACTCAATCGAACTACGACAAATGAAAGCTTTAGTTGCAGCTAAAGCCTGGGTCTCACATTACCCGAAACTGGGAATGATGTGTAATTAGTTGGGTTTATTATCCATACAAGCCCCCTTTATAGGGGCTTTTTTTGATTTGTAAAATTTGGTCATGCCCGTGTCATTTTACGTGTTTAATCTGGTGACATCATAAATACTTAAATATGCAGCTAATTGAAAAAACTTAAGCGCTATCAATATGAACGTTATGCGGTGCTTTGTAAGGTAACGTATAAGCCTGATTTTTCGCCTGAGAAGTTGGGGTTTGTGGCAGAGAATTATCAACAGATTGCCAATCGTTGGGGCAATGTTTGCGCACGAATTCTGTGGCGTGAAGATCAAACTGAAGTGCTGGTGGTATTTCGTGGTTCGCAAACGGTGAATGAGTGGTGGATTAATACCTGGTGTTGGCCGGTTACCAAAGTTTTTGCTGATGCCGAGTATCGAGTGCATGCAGGATATGAGTATTTACTGGAGCAAACAGCCAACCCTAAACCTCCTGAGTATCTGACGGGTGTCAGCCTTTATCAACAACTGTATACTATTTTGACTCCTCTAATTCAATCGGGTAAGCGTATTAGCTTAACTGGACATTCATCTGGCGGTGCGATGGCTATTCTGGCTGCCGATAGGTTAGAGCGAGACTTTCCCCGAGCAATTAAGCGGGTGGTGACATTTGGTCAACCTGCACCGGGTTTTAAGAGTTTTCAGCAACAATATTTACTGCATAGACGAACTTATCGTATTTGCTGTGGTGTCGATATGGTGACATTTCTGCCTCCTTTACCGGGTATTTACTACCATGTGGGTAAAATGCTGTGGCTACATAATGAAAGAATTTATGACAATATCCATCCGGTAAATCGATTTTTATTAAGTATTATAAGCTGGTTGATATCACCGTTTGCATATCATTACATGCATAAGTATATTCGAGACAAAGACTTCTTTGATGATGTTTGATGACTCTATTAAACTCTTGTTGCCGCTGAATTGAGTTTGGCGATGATGACCCTGAATATACCGATTATAATAAGGAATTACCGTGCCAGTGACTCAGTTTTCTTTGGATTTAACACCGCGATTTTGTGAAACCGATGCCCTAGGCCATATTAACAATACCGTTATTCCGGTGTGGTTTGAGGCGGCAAGAGATCCTGTTTTTGAAATTGTGAATCCAGGACAAGATTTATCAAAATGGAATATGATTATTGCAGGTTTTACCATAGCGTTTAATGCGCCCACGTTTTACGGTAAAACGGTAACGGTAAAAACCCACATTAGCCGTATCGGTAACAGCAGTTTTGAAATCGCTCAAAGTTGCTGGCAAGAAGGTAAGCAAACCGCCGAAGCAAAAACCACTATGGTGCATTACGATTATAAAGCAGAAAAAAGCCAGCCATTGTCTGATGCGGTAAAAACGCAATTAGCTGACCTAACGGGGTAATCATTTAGCAACTGTAAGTGAGATACTAGCTAATTTAACGCAAAAATTTTTGTACGTAACTGCAACTGGCTTCTATAGTCAGTTGCTGCTCATTCGCCCAGCCTAACCCTGCTTGTACTAATTTTTCAGCCATTCCCTTGCCACGCATTGATGGTGGTACAAAAGTATGGTGAAAATTGATGGTTTTATTGTCTGTGTGATATTCCAACATAGCTTGTTCACCCTCTGAACCTGCTACAAAACGATGCTGTTCTGGCTGATGTATGACAGTCATATCATTCATACTCTTTTCTCTATGATTTGGCATAAAGCGTTAGCGCATTAAGTAATGGCGCGGTTAGATCGGCTTTTTTACCTGATTTAAAGTTAAACATCACTACTTTAGCCCAGCCTTGGGTTGTCACAGCTTGTTGTGCTTCACTAAATGCAGTGTAGTGCATGGTAAAGCGGTCTGCTTGAATATCACTAATCGTCACACCAATAATTAAGGTATCGGGAAAGGTTACAGGGCGTTTATAGCGTGCGTTAGTTTCACTTAAAACAGGGCCTACTCCCGTTTTATGTAAGTCTTCTAGTAAGTTTATTTGATTAAAAAAGTCTAATCTGGCAGTTTCGAAATATTTGAAATAAACAGCATTATTGACATGCTGTAAGGCATCCATTTCGCCCCATGCGACTGGGATCTTGGTGTGGATCGGGTGTTCAGCGATAAAGTCTTCCATGTGGCTTATCCTTATTCTTATAAGTTGGTATAAGTTTTTTTAAACGGTCGTTTAATATATAACACCAATTTAGCAATCATTGATACTGACAACAAGTATAAAAACACGTTATGTTATTGTTTTGCCATTAGCTTAAATGGCTGCTTTTATAAATAACATACGTATTCTGATGCGATGGCCAAAGTGAGTAAGGGAATCATGTTTGCACGAATAAAGTCGTTTAAGTTGCCAGAAGCTGCCGCAATACCCAAATTAGTATTCCAACAGCTAATTAGTCGATTGATTGTACTGCGTGATCAATTGTCTATTGCGCAAAAATTCTATCTGCTTGCCATTTTGTTACTTATTTTTAAGCAGCCATTGGCTTTAGTTGCACTGGTCAGTTTACTCGCCATATTGCTAGAGTTTTGGCCTATCTTTGAAAAGGTTTGGCATAGCCTAGCGGGTAAAGCGGTACTGCTATTGTTTTATGCCATAATCGCTAATTTTGCTCTAGCAAATGCCAGCTCTGTGGTTAACGATGTCGTGGGCGTGCCAGCTCAACATTTTAATTACACTCATAACTTTGCTATTTTGCTGTATATCCCTGCCTGGTTCATTATTATCAGCGGGATCGTGATGTTTTTAGTGCAGATTATGTCACCCGCTTACTTCTTATTTATATGGATATTGAGGCCATTAGGTATCAAGTCACCTCAATTTATACATCATAGTACTTTTCGACGTAGTACATTTTTAGTCCGAGTGATGCTGTCTTTTGTGGTGATTTACCATTTGTGGATGTTGTTAGGTGTTGATTTAGAAAGTAATATTGAAGATCCTGACAGTCCAGTGTCTCAGGTACTAAACCAGCAAGATGTAAATATGAGAGAGGATATATTAGACCAGCTGGAACAACCTCTAGCCAAAGACAATCTCAGTGCGACAGATGATAAGCAACTAGAGGGTATGAACCTTAATATCAATATATTTCAAGAGATTGACTTCAAGCAGGTCCACCACAATTACTCTTTAGGTGTGCGTAAGGCGGTAGCATTATTTGCTTATACATTCGAGGCAGATAACTTGTCCCGTTGTGAAAAATCGGCAGATTCACACGTTGTAGAATTGAATGATTATGAAATACTGGCAATAACACGCAATAGTAATGCTGTTTATGATTATGACTTTGTTATTAAACCATGTGTTTCAGTTGCTTTTGGCCGAATGCTGCCAAAGCCAGTGAATCAAGTAGAGTGATAATGCTTCCCCCACCTTAATAGCGGGGGAGATTGTTACACAGACAGTTCATCAAATGTGGTAATGGTTTTGAATTTAGCCGTGTTGGCACTTGGCTCTCTTACCATTTGGCAAGTCATTAACCCAGCCGCTTCTGCGGCTTGTAACTCTTCCACTCTATCGGAAATAAACAGCAGCTGTTTTGGTTTTAAACTGATGGTGTTACAAATGTTGCTGTACGCCTGCTTGTCTAATTTATTACCGGTACGAGTATCAAAATGACCGCTAAATTTAGCGGTTAAATCACCTGAGTCGGTATGACTAAACAGTAATTTTTGCGCGTCTACAGATCCAGATGAAAAGCTATAAATACGCAGGTTTGCGTTAAGAATTCGGTCAATATTGTCGATGAAATCTGGATAGATATGGCCTCTAAATTCAGAGCGGCTATAGCCTTGTTTCCAAATCAATCCCTGCAAGGTTTTTAATGGAGTCAGTTTACGGTCTTCATCAATCCATTGGCATAAAATTTCATTCACACGGGTAAGATCTGCTTCAGGTTCAAGCGCGATATCTTTCACATCACTAATGCAGTAATCAACCAATGCATTAGTTTGATTTTGCTCAAGAAAGTCTGCCATTGCTTTTTTGGAGTAAGGAAATAATACATCCTGAATAAAGGTTAGATCGGTAGTGGTACCAGCGGTATCAACGATGATGGCTCTAATACTCATAATGTTTTGTGACTCCAAATAAACAAATTAACTTGCCTGTGATCCTATGCTTTATTGCGGTTAATGGCTAGCTTAATTGCATTATCCGAGCTGAGGATTTGTTGTAAGTAAATCATAAATCACAACAAATGTTTGAAAGTTGTACGCTCAGTTTTTAGGTGTTAAGTTAGGTTTAACTGATTTACTCATTTGAGCTACCTATTTTCAAGGACGAATATGATTCAATCCCTACGTTGTTATTATTTTTTAACGCTCATGTTTTTTATTGCCATATTCTGGTCAAGTCAGCCTTGTGCCAAACCCGCTTTCCCCGTTTCGACCACCGAAGAACTTAAGGTAACGTCCACTTTACTGGGTGCTAAGTCGGCCAATTTCATGGTGACTTTGCCACATAATTATCAACAGTCACCGAACAAACGTTATGTTGTTCTGTTGGATTTACATCCAAGAAGTCATTTAATGCTGGTAGGAATGCACGACTGGATGAGCCATAACGGCGGTTGGCCATGGCCTGAAACGATTATTATTACCGCACCGGATGGCCATCAAGCCTTGGGGAAGTTAAAGCAGCGTGCAATAGAGCAACAAGGTGATCAGGCACTACTGGACTTTTTTGAGCAAGATTTACTGCCCGCAATTGATAAACGCTATCGCACCAACGGCTTTCGTATTTTTAACGGCTTTACTGGTAATGCTGGTTTAGTGCTCTACAGCTTAATTAATCGTCCAAGCTTATTTAATGCCTATATTGCTGCTAGCCCAGTGTTATCAGCAGACTTTGCATATGTGCTAAATGACGCGCCTGAAAAGCTTAAAAACATGCAGGGCAAACCAAGGTTTCTATTTGTTAGCACCAGTGATAGTGACTTTGAGCAAAGACAACTAGATTCATTTGCTAAGCTTGAAGGTATCATTCAAACCAATGCCAATAGTCAATTGAACTATCAAATAAAGCGTTTTGACGGCAGTTATTATATGACCCAATCGATACTGGCTACCGCCAACGGTATTGAGATGATATTTAATGATGTGCATAACACGGTTAAACCTGACTCAGTTATCGGCAAGCAGGGCGCTAAAGCGATTGTTGAGTATTATCAGCACTTGTCAAAACAGGTATATGGTTTTGAGGTTTCTGCTGTTGAATCGTTAACCTTATTAGCAGACAGTCAGTTAAAAACGGATCCTCAAACCGCGTTAAGTACTTTTATGCTGGCTATTGAAACTTATCCTAAAGAGGCGGGAGCACATGCTGCACTCGCTGAAGCCTATGTTCAATTAGGCGAGGTCGATAAAGCTAAAGATTCACTGAGAAGTGCGCTTAGTTTAACTGAGCATCCATTTTATTTGGATAAGTGGACCAAGATGCTAGAGGGTCTATAGACGCTTAGCTGCTGTTAGCGAGCAATAACACCATGAATGAAAGTGTTATTACTCACGAATAAGCACTATATTCGAATGAAAGACTTTGTCGCAATAATATTGTCTGAGGAGTCCCTTAACGTTAGAGTATAGGTTCCTTTTGGAGCTTCGTACTTCGATACTTTATGCTTTATACTCCAAGTGTTATCGGCATTACCATAAAGCATTCCTGCCCATAATTCACCTCTGTCACCGTTTTCGCTGGTGAATTGCCAGCTAGCCATTATCGCGAGGTTTTTCTCATCATTGTCAGCCTCAATATTGAAGAATAGGGCAATGTGGTCACCCTCACTGAGCTTGAGTTTAGGCTGGTTATTCACAATTGTTAGACCGTCAGATGAGACTAAACCTGCATCTTTTATGTTTATTGAGAATTTGATGTTTTCAACTTGATACTCCTCTAACAATAGCAGTTGTAATGCTCGCCGCTCGGCTGCTGAAAAGTCCGTTTCGAGAAATATTTTGCCAATAACCGCGCGCTGAGCTTGTTTGTTAAGTTCTTCGTCTTCGTTTGTCTTATTTTCTTCAAGTACATTTTTCAAATGATTTAATTTTAGTAAATCAACGCATTTAGTGTTATCTCTTGGGATGGTATCACCGACACAATAATATTTTGCCATCTGTATTTTGGCAGCAGAACTATAGCCTTGTTGATCAGCTCTTCTGAAATACTCGAACGCTTTAATATTATCTTTAGATACAGACTCATTACTATTACCACTATACAACAAACCCAATTTATAGCTTGCTGCCGCGTAGCCATACTTAGATGCTTGCTTATACCAGGATAATGATTCTGCTTCTTCACCCTGTTCTAAATGAAGACTTCCCATTATGTAGTTAGCTCTTCCGTGTTTCATTTCTGCAGCTTTTAAATAATATTCATTTGCTTTTTCAGGATTTTTGGCAATTTTGCTATCGAAATGCCATGCATCTGCAAGGGTGACATAATCTTCAGCTAAATCCACAATTGCTTTTGCATCTTTGTCGGCTGAAATTAACTGTTCATAACTATTAAAGTTAAACGTGTTTTTTAGAAATTCGGCAATAGTGATGGATTGGTGACGCTCCCAAAAATAATTATCATGACCATGTTTAGTTTTATCGTAGTAAAGGGTCTGTGGTGGATTGCCTAACTTTTCTAGAACATATTCTAACCGACGAGTGTGTTCAAATTCAGCGATAGGGTCCTGCTTGCCGGCAATCAGTAATAAAGGAGTTTTGATTTTATTCGCCAAATACAAGGGAGAGGTATTCTTTAATTCGACCCTGTTATCACCAACCACTTTTGCAGTGCTTTCACGGTATTCATCTGTGGTTTTGATGTTGCTAGAATTAAACAATAAGGGCAAATCATAAACCCCATAAGCACCAACCACGCATTGATAATCATCGGGGTGTTGTATTGCTAACATTAAAGAAGAGTAGCCACCGTAGCTCGAACCAATAGCACATCTTCGTTTGAAGGAATACCGGCTATTAATATAGTTAACTGTGTTAGTGATGTCTTTTTCAATATCTAGACCAAATTCACCTACTCCACTGAGTTTAAAAGCTTTGCCGTATCCCTGAGAACCTCTGAAGTTGATTCTTAGAACAGCATAACCCCGGCTAGCATAAAACTGGCTTTCAGGATTGAAATGATTGTAATCTCTGATGCCAACAGGACCGCCATGAGGCATGATCAGTAACGTTCCATTACTGGTATCTTTATTGGGAAGGGTTAAATATGATTCAATATCGACGCCATTTTTAGATTTAATATTGAACTCTAAGGTCTTATTCAGTTGATAGTCTTGCAGTGACGGATAGCGATCAAAGAGTAAGACTGCTTTGTCGGTATCACTATTGAAAAGATAATATTTTCCTGAGTCATCAGAGGCTGAAACGAATAAAATATGTTGGTTGTTATCTTTGTTGGAGTTGATTGTGATTACAATTTTATTTGGAAATGCTTGAGTAAACTTTTTTTGTTCTAGACTGGCATCTTTATCAAATATGTTAGTTGTTAATTGGCCATTTTCATAAAAAGAAACCGAATGAAGGTTACTTTGCTGATCAAATTTTCCTCCGACAAGGTCATATTTTTCATGTTCATAAATCAAGTCGAGTAATGACTGATTTTTAATATCAAACTTATATAAACCCACTTTGTCGGAATTCTGATTGCTGAGTACATACATTGTTTGCTCATCAATAATTTGTATTGGGATGAAGGTTTCTGAGTCTGAGGATAGGGTGAAAAATTTTTGCCACTTGTAGTCATTAAATGGTCGGTAAAAGAAATTTATCTCTTTCGCTTCCTTATCAATTTTTAGAGAAAATAAGGTCATTTTTTTTTCATCGAAGAAATAACCGTGCACTTTCTGCTTGGTGTCATCAAATAAGGTTTGTTTAGAGAAGAGGTTTTTTTCTAGCTGTTCAATGCTGACTTTATGCAATTGTTGGTAGTTACTATTATATTTTTTGAAGCTATAGAGCACTTCACCACTATAATTGAGTGAACTAATGAGATCTCCTTTTGATTCAAGGATCGCAAAGCGAGGTTTAATGTTTCCTTGGCTATCTTTAATTGTCATAAAGCCTTCCATAGAGAAACCTTTGTGACTTATTTTTAAATATATATGATTGTTATCAAGCCACTGATATCCAGTAACGGTCTGGCTTGGGGGTAAGACTAAAATATTAATTAAATTCTGGGATTCGATTTCAATTAACGATAACTGATAGCCTTCGTCATTATACTGAGATGTCGATAGATATTTTTCATCAGGGCTAAAACTTAATTGACCGAAAGCGGGTGAAATAAACAGTTTATCTGCCGGAATAGGGATAGAGAAAACGGTTTTAATTATACTTAGGGTTAATACCAACGTAAGCAGGAGGCGATTTATCATTCAGATTTTTCCTTAGTCATTTCGCGGGCAAATGAAAAAAAGTCGTCATTACCCGGGCCAGAATAAACTAGCTCGCGAGATTGATATATATTGGGAAACTTTGCTTCTATATATCTCAGTGCTTCTGATGATTGGTTTTCTAAGAGCATTTTTGAGCCAAAAAATTTAATTTCAATATTGAAATTACCGATATAATTAATTTTTCCAGCTTCAACAGTGAAGTTCCATATTCCATCAGTAAGGGAGTAATAATAGTAACGATTTAGTTTTATCCTTTCGAAACTATAAGCGCCAGCAGGAATTTCGGCTATGATGAAGTTTGAACCAGGCTGCAAATTTTCTTCAGTAAAAATAAAATCACTGTCGCCGTCAATGCTAATACTGTCTAATTTACTATTAGTATCAATGGAAATAAGCAAGTAACCCATAAGGGTATCAAGTTTTTTATCTTGGTCTGTGTTGATTGCGGTAATTTTCTGCGCGCAACCAGCCATTAACATGGCGAGCAGTAACACTAAGCACGGGTTCATTATTTTAAGTATCCTTACTTGGTTTAACGTCATTATATCCATGATCAATAACGTATTTAAATATTTGTAGTATCTAAAAATGTGTAACAATATCTATTTAATAATCAATTTTGTCAAATGCAGAATGCAACTTTAAATTTATTATCGCAGTTGGATAGATATAAGAGTTAGTTTGGTTATCAGGTATGATATTTTATCGAATAAGATTGTTATTTGTCATTCATTTAGGGCTGTTAGTATGATTTCAAAGTGGGCAAAACGTTTTTTTCAAATGGCTGAGTTAGTTGGCTCTTGGAGTAAAGATCCGTCGACTCAAGTGGGCGCGGTGATCACCAAGCATAATCGTATTGTGTCTGTTGGCTTTAATGGTTATCCGCACGGTATTTCAGACAGTGCTGAAACCGACGACCGGGAAATGAAGCTGCTTAAAACATTGCATGCCGAAGAGAATGCGATTTTATTTGCCAAGCGAGATTTGGATGGGTGCGATATTTGGGTGACGCATTTTCCTTGCCCTAATTGCGCAGCAAAAATAATTCAAACAGGTATTACTGGGGTGTTTTGTCCTGAGCAGAGTGAAGATTTTCTTTCTCGTTGGGGAGAGAAAATTAAAATTAGCCAGGAAATGTTTTTACAAGCGGGAGTCGAAGTGAATTGGCTGCCGATAGATGAGTTGAACCAAAAGTAAACTTTAATTTCACGATAAAAAATCGCCCTCATGGGCGATTTTTTACATTTTATCCCAATCTTTATTATGTAATACAATGGGTTTTGCATTTTTTATCTTATTGCTTTCAATGAAACATTTTCCCTAGCGTACCTTGTTGTTTAACTCAAAGACTGATTTGTTCTTAAAAATAGTAATACTATAAGTATATCTATTAGATTTTTATCAATAATGTTTTTATCAATTAGATTTTTTGCATGAATATGATCGACATCAAATAATCATCTATCACTTTTGGGTAACATCATTAACAAGGCGGATAAATGAGGGTTTATTTTGCTTCAGTACAAAAATAGCAACTTTAGAGGTACAGATGATGAAATCAATACAACAATTAGGCGTAATAATCGCGGTGATATTAACCCTAGGCAGTACAGCAATGGCAGCTGATGGCGGCAACCCTAAAAAGGGAAAACATCTTTATAAAAAAGAGTGTAAAGCTTGTCATAGCGCAAATAGTGAAGGGCCGGAGTTAACGCCAATGGCAAAAACAATGGCTCAATGGGATAGATTTTTCACACGTGACCAGCACAAGTCAAAACCTGAAGTTTTTAAAGCGCTATCAGAACAAGAGCTAAAAGATATTCAGCAGTTTTTGTATGACCATGCAGCAGACTCTGACCAGCCTCAAACCTGCGGCTAACTCTTATATAGCTGATGTTATTGGTATGTTTTAGATAGCACACCATCAGTAAACCCAAATAAATGTAGAAAAAACGAGGATTAACCTCATGGATTTCTGCACCCTAAATTTAGCTAACTCGATTGATTTATCAAGGTTAGCATAAAAAGGAAGCACTATTATGCGCACCTTAATATCAATTTTAGTGGCAAACGTATTAGCAATAAGCAGCGTGGCTGTTACCGCAGACACGTTACAAGTAAACGATGACGCGCAAAAAATTGCAGAGCTGCAACGCCAACTTGCGGACATTACCGATGAACTTGACGATATTAATAGTCGAGTCGATAAAACCGAAAGGCATGGCGCGTTAGATAGAATTAGCATCACCGGTGACTTTAGAACCAAAGTCCACTCTTTGCATTACCAAAATGTCACCTGGAACCCTGCAATGAATGTCGATTTTTCTGACTTTGGCGGTAAGGCAATGTCAGGAGCATTTGGATCGCCAACCGATGCAAATTCCCCCTAGGGCAGATGATGATGGCTAATCCTGATTTGGCTCAAGCATTTCAAAGTGGCCAATTGCAAGGTGTGATGCCCTATGTTTTAGCACCTAAGACGATGCAAGACATAGATAATGACTTGTTTTATACCACGCGCTTACGCTTAGATTTAAAAGCCAAGGTTTGGGATAACGTCAGTTTTTCTGGTCGCTTAGCTATGTATAAAAATTGGGGCGACTCAACCGGTACACAGGTTTTCGACTCTTGGAGATCATTCACTATGGACGGGACCAGCAGCGGTAACACAAGCGGCGACTGGTTAAGAGTAGATCGTGCTTATTTTGATTGGCGCAATATTGGTGGCAGCGAAACGTATTTATCTATTGGCCGCCGACCATCTACCTACGGCCCACCAAGCCATTACCGTGAAAATGAAATGCGTGGTGGTACACCGTCAGGGCATTTAGTGAACTTTAACTTCGACGGAGCGACTTTAGGTTACAACCTAGGTGAAATTACCGGTGTTGATGGTCAGGTAGTGCGTTTTTGTTATGGTCAGGGCTTTGAATCTCAGTGGGGAAATGGCGAAATGTTTGGTGATATTGTGACCAAAGATACTCACTTAGGCGGCTTTAATATTGATGTCATCAATGATGGTAACCACTTCCTGCAACTTACCCTTTTTGGTGCGAAAGATGTCAATGATGGTTTTAAGGGCACGATGGCATTTCCAACGCAGTTAGCGGGTATTTTTGCCCCTACCATGTATCAGGATATGCAAAAGTTTGACAACTTTAACTTTGTCACCCGCGTGCAACCTAGTGGTGTCATTGGTGACATGTATTTAGGGGGTATTGGTTATGCCTATGAAAGTGATGACGACATTAAGGTGTTTGGATCACTTGGATGGACACGCGCTGAGCCCAATGGTAATAGCGGGTTATTTGGCGGCATGTTAAGTGATGCGGTATTTGAAGCTGAGCTCAATAGCACAGGTACAGAGATTATTATGGTGCCTAAATATGCAGATGATAGTTCATCTAAAGATGGTTATGGCATTTATGTTGGCATGCAAATACCTGCTCCCTTTGGCAAATTGGGCTTGGAATATAACTATGGTTCTGAATATTGGACGCCATTTACTCAAGCACAGGATGATCCCGTTGGTAGCAAGCTTGCCACACGTGGTCACGTGGGCGAGGCTTATTACATTTTTGACATTAATCCTCGTATGTTCATCAAGTTAGCCGGACTTTATTACGACTACGAATACACTGGCAGCGGCACGCCTGTTGGCGCACCGCAGAAAATTAATGACGTAATGGCAGGCACTGCATTCTCGATGTTGCCTGTGGTTGATACGGCTTTTGATGTTAATGCCTCATTAACCGTTAATTTCTAATCATGGTGTCCCAGCTTACTGGGACAAGGAGTGTACGATGAAAACCATGACCTTATTTATGGTGTTTGCATTAAGTAGTCCGCTTGCTTATGCAACATTTGATCACAAAGAAGCGATAACAGGGCCTTTTGCTCAAGGTACTGATGTGACATCTCAATGTATTGAGTGTCATGAAGATCATGCCAAAGAGTTTATGAAGTCATCACATTGGACCTGGGAGTTAAAGCAAGAACTCCCCGGAAGAACCGTAATGCGCGGCAAGAAAAATAGCATTAATAACTTCTGTGTATCTATAAGTGGTAACGAGCCTCGGTGTACCAGTTGTCATGCGGGCTATGGTTGGAAAGACAATAGCTTTGATTTTTCTGATATGACAAAAGTGGATTGTTTAGTGTGTCATGACACTACGGGAACGTACGTCAAAGAGCCTGCTGGAGCAGGAGAGCCTATGGCTAAAGTTGACCTCACGCGGGTAGCACAAAATGTTGGCCAGCCAGTGCGAGATAACTGCGGTACATGTCACTTTTATGGTGGCGGTGGCGATGCGGTCAAGCATGGGGATTTAGATTCATCCATGTCTTATCCAGATAAAGCGACCGATGTTCATATGGATACCGACGGTAATGATTTTCAGTGTCAAACCTGTCATACCACCGAAGGTCATCAAATTACCGGTAATGCGATGGGCGTGTCGCCTGGAGGACAAGATCATATAGGTTGTGAAAATTGTCATAATAGTGCACCACATCAAAATAAAAAGCTCAATACCCATACTGCTGCGGTAGCGTGCCAGACATGTCATATTCCATTTTTTGCTAAAAATGAGCCGACTAAAATGCGATGGGATTGGTCTACCGCAGGAGAGAAGCGACCAGAAACCAAAGATGAATATGGCAAAAGTACTTTCATGAACAAAAAAGGCAGTTTTGTGTGGCAGAAGAATGTGCCGCCACAATATGCCTGGTACAACGGCACAGCTGATGCCTATATGGCAGGAGATAAAATTGATCCTAAAAGTGTGGTGAAACTAACCTATCCATTGGGCAATATTGGTGATGCAAAGGCTAAAATTTACCCATTTAAAGTCCATACGGGTAAACAAATTTACGACACTAAGCTCAATATTATTATTACCCCTAAAACCTTTGGCGAAGGTGGATACTGGGATAAATATGATTGGGATCTTGCCGCAGATTTAGGCATGAAAGCTAATGCAACTATGGTTGAAAAAGGCTTGAGCTATAGTGGTCAGCATGACTTTGTGGAAACTGAAATGTGGTGGCGTATTAACCACATGGTGTCACCTAAAGATCAAGCTCTACAGTGCAGCGACTGCCATAACAAAGGTCAGCGCTTAGATTGGAAAGCATTAGGATATGACGGCGACCCAATGAAAAACAAACAAGGTAAACGTCATGCAATGGAGTAATTTTAAGCTATTCCTGAAGGCATTGTTTAGTTTCTAGGTTACCTAGACTTAATATTACCAATAATAAAAGAGCTTAAACCGACTAGCGATTTAAGCTCTTTTTATAGCGGATTATGTGGGTTTACTGCTGAATAATTTGACCCGCTTTAATGACTTGCTCGCAAGGGTTTACCCCAAAAGTGTAAGCCAGTTCAGCAGGTGAACTAATATCCCACAAACAGAAATCGGCTTGTTTACCTACCACTAAACTACCAACACTTTCTTCAATCCCCAATGCTTTAGCGGCATTAATGGTTAAGCCTTTAAGGGCTTCTTCAGGCGTTAGGCGGAATAATGTACACGCCATATTCAGCATCAATTTGGTTGAACAAATTGGCGATGAACCTGGGTTAAAATCACTGGCGATAACAATGGGTACTTTGTATTTACGCAGCAATTCAATCGGTGGCAATTTGGTTTCTCGTAGAAAATAATAGGCACCAGGTAGCAGTACCGCACAGGTACCGTTTTGACTGAGGGCTTGTACGCCTGCTTCATCTAAATGTTCAATATGATCGACAGACAAAGCGCCAAGTTTGGCAGCTAATTCACTACCACCAATATTAGACAATTGTTCGGCATGCAGCTTTATTGCTAAGCCGGCTTGTTTGGCAGCTGTCAGCACTCGCTCTGTTTGCTCAAGATTAAAGGCGATGCCTTCGCAAAACACATCAACAGCATCAGCAAGATTATGCTTAATCACTTGGGGCAGCATCTCATCAATGACTAAATCGACATAAGCATCAGGTTGGGTTTTATATTCTGCAGGAATGGCATGGGCGCCTAAAAATGTGGTTTTCACATCGATATGGTGATGCTCGCCGAGTTCCCGCGCAACCCTTAGGAGTTTTAATTCGGTTTCGGTATCTAAACCATAGCCGGATTTTATTTCAATTGTGGTAACGCCTTCCTTAGCAAGCGCATTTAAGCGCTTACGCCCCAGATTAAATAGCGTTTCTTCATCGGCTTCACGGCAGGCTGTTACGGTAGAAATTATACCGCCGCCAGCTCGGGCAATATCTTCATAGCTTACGCCTTGTAAGCGTTGTTCAAACTCATTGGCGCGGCTGCCGGCAAAGACGAGATGAGTGTGGGCATCAATCAAGCCAGGGGTGATCCATTTACCTTTACCACGGTAAATCGGCGTGGCTAACGCATCAAACTCAGGGAGATCTGCGCGAGGGCCTATCCAGGCTATTTTGCCGTCTTTTACGGCAATGGCTGCACTTTCAATCGCGCCATATGGCATTGATGATGCTGTATCCATAGTGGCCACGTTGACATCAATCCACACGTGGTCCCAGTTCATAGCCATGTTCTTTACTCAGTCTTTTGATTGTTAATCAAACAATACTTGATCTCGCTTGTATATACAAGCTAGGATGATATCCCATTATTCCTCATTTCTAGCATTGGAACCGCATATGGCATTGGCAAAATTTGCTGAGATTAAACAATTCATCCTTGCGCGTATTGAGGCGGGTGAGTGGGAAGAGAACGCCCGCATACCATCAGAAAATCAATTAACTGAGATGTTTAATTGTAGTCGAATGACTGCCAGACGCGCATTAACTGAACTGGTCGAGGCTGGCATTTTAGAGCGCACCCAAGGGTTAGGGACATTTGTAGCAGGTCTTAAGTCGCAATCGTCTTTACTGAATATTCGTAATATTGCCGATGAAATTAAAGAGCGCGGCCATGGATACAGTGTAAAGCAGCTAGAGTTAACCCAAATAGACGCCATCGCGCCAATTGCTATCGCGTTAGGATTAGAGGTGGGTAGTCCCGTATTTCACTCGGTATTAGTGCATTGCGAGCAAGGTATACCATTACAGTTAGAGGAACGCTTTGTTAATCCTAACTTGATCCCTGATTACCTAAAGCAAGATTTTAGCCAGCAAACACCCCATGAATACTTATCCCAAATTGCGCCATTAACAGAAGCGCGCCACACAGTCGAAGCGATTATTGCCACAGAACAAACTCAGCAACGTTTAGAAATAGTGGCCACTGAACCCTGCTTACAAATTACTCGCCGCACCTGGTCACGTAAAGGCGTGGTGAGTTTTGCCCGTTTAGTGCACCCCGGCAGTAAATTTAGATTAGGCGGCCATTTAACCTTTAAGCGTTAACCATAGATAAATAAGTTATTCGCCGTAAGTAAACAGATTAACTAACGAACAACAAGCCGTTAGCCACAGAAAAAATAAAACAAACCGAACAGGTTGAAGAGGAAAATATGGATAAAAGACACGACCCAAGCAGACGAATTATTGCGCCACACGGTACAACGCTAAGTTGTAAAAGCTGGTTAACAGAAGCGGCAATGCGGATGTTAATGAACAACTTACACCCTGATGTAGCTGAACGCCCGGAAGATTTGGTGGTTTACGGTGGTATTGGCCGTGCAGCAAGAGACTGGCCAAGCTATGACAAAATTATTGAAGTGCTGCAGCGTCTTGAAGATGATGAAACCTTATTAGTGCAATCAGGTAAACCTGTAGGTGTGTTTAAAACCCACAGTAATGCACCGCGAGTGATTATTGCCAACTCAAACCTGGTACCGCATTGGGCTAATTGGGAGCACTTTAACGAACTCGATAAAAAAGGTTTAGCCATGTATGGCCAAATGACCGCCGGTTCGTGGATTTACATTGGCTCGCAGGGCATTGTGCAAGGCACTTACGAAACCTTCGTCGCTATGGCAAACCAACACTTTAACGGTTCATCTGCGGGTAAGTGGATTTTAACCGGTGGTTTAGGTGGCATGGGCGGCGCTCAACCATTAGCAGGCACTATGGCAGGCTATTCAGTATTAACCTGTGAAGTGGATGAAACCCGTATCGACTTTAGAATGCGCACCCGCTATGTAGACAAAAAAGCCAAGTCGTTAGACGAAGCTTTAGCCATGATTGATGAAGCCAATAAAAGCGGCAAGCCTGTATCGGTCGGCTTATTAGGTAATGCGGCCGATGTATTTACTGAGTTAGTTAAGCGCGGTATTACGCCGGACGTGGTAACCGACCAAACCTCTGCGCATGATCCATTAAATGGTTATTTACCTCAAGGCTGGACATTAGAGCACGCTGCCAGCATGCGTAAAACTGATGAAGCGGCAGTGGTTAAAGCTGCTAAGCAATCAATGGCTGTTCAGGTTAGAGCTATGTTGGCATTACAAGCCGCTGGCGCTGCAACCACAGATTACGGTAATAACATTCGTCAAATGGCGTTTGATGAAGGCGTTGAAAATGCTTTTGATTTCCCTGGTTTTGTACCTGCTTATGTGCGTCCTTTATTCTGTGAAGGTATTGGCCCGTTCCGTTGGGTAGCCTTGTCGGGTGATCCTGAGGATATTTATAAAACTGATGCCAAAGTCAAAGAGCTTATTCCTGATAATCCACATTTGCATAATTGGTTAGACATGGCGCGTGAGCGTATTGCGTTTCAAGGTTTACCTGCACGTATTTGTTGGGTTGGTCTAAAAGATCGTGCTCGTTTAGCGTTAGCCTTTAACGAAATGGTTAAAAATGGCGAGTTATCTGCGCCAATCGTTATTGGTCGTGATCATTTAGACTCAGGCTCAGTAGCCAGTCCAAATCGTGAAACAGAATCTATGCTTGATGGCTCTGATGCGGTATCTGATTGGCCATTAATGAATGCACTATTGAATACCGCTAGCGGCGCCACTTGGGTGTCACTGCACCATGGTGGTGGCGTGGGTATGGGCTTTAGTCAGCATTCTGGTGTGGTGATTGTTGCCGACGGTACTGATGAAGCGGCTACGCGATTAGGTCGAGTATTATGGAATGACCCCGCTTCTGGTGTGATGCGTCATGCTGATGCAGGTTACGACATCGCAAAACAGTGCGCTAAAGAGCAAGGTTTAGATTTACCTATGATTTCAAGTGATAAAGCAGGAACACAATAATGACTAAGCATAAATTCACATTAACACCGGGCACACTCACACTGGCAGAGCTGCGCCAAATTAGTCGTAATTCTGTTGAGCTAACCCTTGCCGATAGCGCCTTTGCTGATATTAATAATAGTGCTGAAATTGTTCAGCAAGTATTGCGAGATGGTCGCACCGTTTATGGTATCAATACCGGTTTTGGCTTATTAGCTAACACCAAAATTGCGCCAGGTGATCTACAGCTATTACAGCGGTCCATTGTGTTATCGCATGCGGCGGGTATCGGCCAATATATGCAAGATGCGACCGTGCGCTTAATGATGGTATTAAAAATTAACTCATTAAGCCGGGGTTTTTCGGGTATTCGTCTTGAGGTGATCAACTTCTTAATCCAACTGGTTAATGCCGGTGTTTATCCCTGTGTGCCGGAAAAAGGTTCGGTTGGCGCATCGGGTGATTTAGCTCCGCTGGCCCACATGTGTTTGCCGTTATTAGGTGAAGGCGAAATGAGTTACCAAGGTGAGTTAATTAGCGCCAAAGAAGGCTTAGAAATTGCCGGTTTACAACCTTTAGAGTTAGCGGCGAAAGAAGGCTTGGCGTTACTTAATGGTACGCAAGCTTCAACTGCGCTGGCGTTAGAAGGTTTATTCAATGCCGAAGACTTATTTGCCGCCAGTTCAGTGATCGGCTCAATGAGTGTGGAAGCTGCAATGGGCAGCCGTAGCCCGTTTGATGAGCGTATTCACGCAGCGCGTGGACAGAAAGGCCAAATTGACTCGGCAGCTATTTTTCGTCATTTATTGGGCAATGACTCTGAAATAAGTCAAAGCCATGCAAACTGTGACAAGGTGCAAGACCCGTATTCACTACGTTGCCAACCACAAGTATTAGGTGCGTGTTTAACTCAAATTCGCCATGCCGCTGATGTACTCGGTGTCGAAGCTAATGGGGTAACAGATAATCCATTAGTGTTTCAGGACACCGGAGATATTTTGTCAGGCGGTAACTTCCATGCCGAACCTGTTGCAATGGCGGCGGATAACTTGGCGATTGCGATAGCTGAGTTAGGTTCAATTTCTGAGCGCCGTATGGCCTTGTTAATTGACTCTAGTTTATCAAAACTACCGCCATTTCTAGTGAATAACGGCGGGGTAAACTCAGGTTTTATGATTGCGCAAGTGACTGCGGCAGCGTTGGCGTCTGAGAATAAAACCTATGCTCACCCTGCATCGGTAGACAGTTTGCCGACCTCTGCAAACCAGGAAGATCACGTGTCTATGGCAACCTTTGCCGCGCGTCGTTTACGGGATATGAGTGAAAACACCCGTGGCGTGTTGGCAATTGAATTGTTGGCAGCGGCTCAGGGGCTTGATTTTAGAAAGCCATTACAACCCAGTGCTGCGGTAGCCAAAGCGAAAGCCGAGTTACGTGAAGTGGTGACGTTTTACGATCAAGACCGTTTCTTTGCACCTGACATCGAAAGTTCGATTGACTTATTGATGCAAGCAAACTTTAACACTTACTTACCAATGGGGATGATCCCGAGTCGCTAGATGATACGATTCTTGATACCTAGGGTGAGTTGTAAAGCCCTAGGTTAAAAAGTAATGAATAGATAAAGGACCCTGAGGTCCTTTTTTATTGTGATTTTCGGTTTTGTGCGATAACGATAAAGTAAGTGATAAAACACCGCCTAGCCTTGTTTCAAATGAGCAATATCAATATTGTTTAATCTTTCATATAAGTGCTGAAATGATAATGTTAAAATCACGATTTAAAATAATAGTTTGCGGCTGGCTTTAGATGGGTAATTATGGATTTAACTGATTATCGTTTACCCAGTGATTGTTATGTTTAGGCTTATCTTAATGAATAGGATTGAATTTGAATACAAATTGGCGAGTTGAAGTGGCCTCTTGGCTAACAGATTTAGGGATTAATAGTCAGCCTACCGATGGTATTTCTACCTCAGTATTATTGCTCGCGTGTGTGCTTGTGGCAGGCATTGGTTATTTTATTACTCATCATTTTTTTGTGAGTGGTATTAATCGTATTATCCGACGTTCTAGTGTGACTTGGGATGATATTTTTATCCGCTTCAAAATGTTTGAACGTTTAGCTATGCTAGTTCCCCTGCTCATTTTAGACTTTTTATTGCCGATAGTATTAACCGAACATAAAGTATTAAGCTTGTTTTTAGATCGTGCGCTTAGCGCTTTACTGGTGATATTAATTATCCGCGCCATTTACGCCGGTTTGAATGCAGTTAATGAGATAGCAGATGTTAAACGAATTAACCGAAACCTACCGGTTAAGAGCTTTGTACAGCTGACTAAGTTGTTTTTATTTTTTATTGGTCTGATTGTTATAATTTCCGTGTTAAGTGACCGTTCGCCGATATATTTTTTTAGTGGTTTAGGTGTTGCCACAGGTTTGGTGATGTTAGTTTTTCGCGACACCATTTTAGGCTTTGTTGCGGGTATTCAATTAGCAGCTAATCGCATGGTGAGTAAAGGCGATTGGATCCAAATGGACAAGTATGGTGCTGATGGTGCGGTTGAAGATGTCACTTTAACGACCGTAAAAGTGCGTAATTGGGATAACACTATCACCATGATCCCCGCTTATGCTTTAGTGTCCGATGCATTTAAAAATTGGCGCGGTATGTCAGAATCTGGCGGACGCCGTATCAAACGTTCAATTAATATCGATGTAAATAGTATTAAGTTTCTCAGCGATGATGAAAAAAGCCGCTTATCAAAAGTGAATCATTTAAAAGCTTATATTCCACAAAAGCTGTCAGAAATTACCACGGCAAACCAACTGATTAGCGATCTTGATATGCCAGTTAATGGCAGAAGGTTAACCAACATTGGCACCTTCAGGATTTACCTACAGGAGTTTTTACGCCAGCACCCTAAGATACACAAAGACATGACCCTGATGGTGCGTCAGTTGGCGCCAACAACTGAGGGGCTGCCGATTGAATTGTATATTTTTACCAATGATATTCGCTGGGCATACTACGAGGAGATTCAGGCCGATATATTTGATCATGTTTTTGCTGTATTACCAGAGTTTGGTTTGCAAGCATTCCAAAATCCGACTGGCATTGATATGCGTTCTATCAACACAGTAGTCAATAAGCTAGAAAATTAGCAGATTATAGGGCTGTGAATCGCAGCCCCAACGGTTATTTGGTTTGTTGCTTTTGATAAACGGGGATGGTTTTGGCGTGACGGCCATTAATGGTGCGGTAAAAAGCCATCAATTGATTTATTTCTAACTCTATCGCCCCGGTTGGTTTTAATGCTGTGGTGATAATTATTTTCTTACTGTTAAAATCTAAGCCTACCGGCACAATATCAACACCTGCCTGCAGGGCGATATGATAAAAACCACTTTTCCAGCGTTTAACAGGACTGCGAGTGCCTTCCGGTGCTAATGCAAGTTTGTAATTTGCGTTTTGATTAAATAGCTGTACCGCAGAATCAACCAAGTTATTGTGTTTACGTCTGTCTACCGGGCTGCCACCCATTGCTTTAAATATCCAGCCCCAAGGCGGAACAAACAATTGATGTTTACCTAAAAAATGGATTGGGGTGTTTAATGCACCGCGCGCCAGAATACCAATAACAAAGTCCCAATTGCTCGTGTGCGGGCCAACAATAATGACACATGATTGGTTATGATTTATATGGCCATCAAACTGCCAGCCAAGCTTGGTGAGTGACCAGCTACAGAAGCGATTAAACATAAGTAACCCTTTATTTTTGGCTACCATTAAACGGGTAGCCTTATTATTTTATTATGTATTTTAAAGTAACAAATCTATTTGGATTAGCAAGCGCTTAAGTAGAGCTGGCGCATCTTTCTAGCGGCCTGTAGAGCTTAAATTATAGATCAATTGGTGTTAGGTGAATTAATGTGTAGGGGCTTGTTCGAACTCAGTAATATTTTTGGCTTCTTGCAAAATACTCTCACCTAAGTCAGCTTCAGAGCGCATTCTGGCAAAATCCAGTTTCATACGTTGTTGCTTGGGTAGTGCTTGGCGCGCTTCCATAATAGGATGAGATCTTATGATGTCATAATGGCTGAACAGCTGTGGGAAAAGCGGGGTCACTTGTTCTGTCATTGACAAAGCATCGAATAACTTACCAATACGCATTACCCCTTCAGAAAGCTCGCAGCGGTCCTCTAGCATCGCTGCCGCGATGTAACGAATATCGGTAAGGGCTTGTTGTCGGCGCACCTCTGCTTTTGCTAGGCGCTCTTCAAGGGCTTGTTGATTAATGGCAGCTTGGCGTTTCACTTTCAACAACAATGATGCGGCATAAGCACCTAAGGCGATAACGATGATAATGGCGATGATTATAAGAGCGGTAGACACAAAGACTCCTTAATTGGCTGACTACGACGAATAACAAACTGGCGCATTAAGCGCCAGTCGGGAGTTTATTTAGTCTTTGGAGAAGTAATCGTTTAAGTGATTCTCACCAGACTCAAACCGGGCTAATAAGTCATCATCAGAATCTGATTTAGCGGGTTTTTTGACTGCTTTTGGAGCTGGCTCAGGTTCATTTAACCCTAAGCGGTTCATTAAATGTTCAATTTTGTCTAATTGAGCATCAAGCCACTTTTGATCTTCTGCAGACAAATCACGGCCTTCTTCTAGCATGTCTAACAAGCTATTTAGGCGTGGGTCATCTTCTAACTTGAGCAACTTTTGCTCGTCAGTCAGTTTAGGTTGCTTAGGCTTATCCTGTTCCGCAACTTTAGATACTTTGACCACAGGTGCTAGTGCTACAGGCTTTTTACTGCCATGACGAGGGTCTGTCGACTTGCCGGCATTAGAGGGTGCACTTTTCTTTAGTAAGGCTTCGTTGTGACGACTTCCAGACTTTCGGCCTGTTTCGCCACGTTTTCCTTCAGCATCTTTACGATCGGCTTTTTTGACTCTAGGTGCAAATTTAGGGCCGTTCTCTCCGCCCTTGCGAGTTTTTTTACTGCGCGCCATGAATTATCTCAGTTACTTTTTAAAACAGCTCACGCCGGCAAAATGCCAACGTGCATTAAATTAGGATGCGCTTTATACCAGATCCTGATGATTTTTGCATCAAAATGAGCGCCTGCGATACAAATAATAGCGTAAATTCGCTATTTTCGGTTAAATATTCGAAAGTTTGTCGTTGATAGAAGCTCACATGGGTAGGATTATTTTTATAATGCCACTTATTAAAATGTCTTAAATCCGTCATCAGTGGGGTACTAATTGCTAACCATCCCCCCGGTTTAACTAAACGAGATAACAATTGCCACTCTTTATTTGGGTGGCGAAAATGCTCAAACACTTTATAACTACAGACAAAGTCATAGGTTGTTTGCAATACACTGTGATCCGCTGCGAAAAAAGGATCGTACTGTTTAACACTATGGCCGGCTTCATTAATTGACTGCAAACATTGTTGATCCAGCACTCGGCCAAAGTTAAGTCCTGATAATGTACCAGATTGTTGTAAATTAATTTGCGCTAAAAGTGGCATTAAGAATTGTGAAAGCTGCCGTTGTTTAGCCCCTTTCTGTGCTCGGCCATAACGTTGCATTTCAATACTGGGTCTTAAATGAGACTTAGGATCTGCCATAACTAGCCCACAATGAGGACAGACATAAAACGCGCGCTTTTTATCCTGCAAAAAAAATTGAGCCTGATGATTGCACAGAGGGCAGGGTATCATTAAATATTTATACACCTATAGAAGGATGTGTCATGACAGTATATAGGGATTTTTTGAGCTTTAAAATCACCAAGATATACAGTTTAGCTTGAAAAAAAGACAAGAAAAAAGGTGGCAGTAAACTGCCACCTTATAAACAGTGCAAAAAGCACCTTATTCTGATTCCAAGTATCCATGCTTGCTATGCGACTTCCCGGTCGGATCCTTCTTGTTTTTTAAGCTTTCCATGCGCTTATTATTATTGGTCATCTATGACGCTTTTTATATGCTCTGTAGTCATCCTAACTTCAGCTTCCGTAGACGGTCATTAATGACACATCATATTCCTAACCGTCATCTGTGACGTGAATTTACTATCCATGTATAAAGTACCTTCCAGTGATAGTCGGCTTCCAGTGAATGCATCCTAAGCATGAGCTTTGTGTGCGAATACAGTTTGCTTTTATCTCTGTTGCGTAAGGCAGTGCTATATAGCATGTCGACCAATTGGTCTATCCCTTACAAATTATCTGACCTGGATTTCAAACCGAAATCGCGACTCTTTGTTATTATTATTGAGTGGCCGTAAGTATATTATTATTATTGATTCAATTTATTCTTATATCTTAAATGACAAGGTCCGAGATCTGTTTTTACATTATTATTATTAGCAATAAACAGCTGGGTTCATCTCGGTACGGGGGGTATTTAACCCTAAAAGCGTCAACCCTGTCAAGCATTGATGGTATGAAGTTGACGTAAACGTAAACTGGCGGTCAAAAATAATGGGTCAATCAGACCCATTATTTAATCAGTAGATTTATGATTTAAAACTACTTAATGCTTGAAATATACTTAGATAAAGCTTCCATATCTGCATCGGTTAACTTTTTCGCAATGTCTTGCATCATGCCGTTCATATCGTTATTACGGCTTTTTTCACGAAATTTAGTTAATTGAATTTTGATGTAATTAGCATGTTGGCCGCCAAGAGCTGGAAACCCTGCCGCTGCCATGCCTTTTGCATCTGGACCGTGACATGCAATACATGATGTTATGCCGCGAGCCATATCGCCACCTTTGTAAAGCGACTCACCCGCAGCAGGGACATCGGCTACATCAGCCACAATAAGCTTTTGCGATGAGTAATAGGCTGCAAGATCAGCAATATCTTGGTCACTTAACCCGATAGCCATACTGCCCATGATTGGGTCCATACGACCTTGTTTACCACCTGTTTGCATTGCTGCACGAAACTCTTTTAACTGTTTCTCAAGGTATGATGGGTGTTGTCCCGCGAGTTTCGGGTACATATCAATCATGCTATTGCCGTCAACACCGTGACAGGCAGAACATACGAGTGCTTTAGTTTTTCCCGCTTCGGCATTACCTTCAGCCATAACAGGTGATGACATAGCGGCTACTACAGACAGCGCAAGAGCTAACTTTTTCATGGCGTTCCAACTTCTTGTTAATTTATTGTCCTGAGCTTACTAGGATAACCCGCAAGCGTGGTAAAATAGTTTTCCAAGCGACAATTTTGCTTTAAATGAGGCTTTTAGAGTTCATTTAAGAGCTTTTTAAATCACAATATTAAGATTTGCTTGGAGTTATAATGTGATCTGGCTGATATTTTACACGAAAACGTGCAAAAGGCAGCATTTGAAACATAAATATGATGTTAGGTAAACATTTTCTGGAGTAAACCGTGTCTGAATCTCAAATCGACTTTCGTCAAACTAAGTTTTTAATCAGTGCACCTGACATTGCACACTTAGATCAATATCTTCCTGGCGATGTAGGTGTTGAGATTGCATTTGCGGGCCGCTCTAATGCCGGTAAATCCAGTGCATTAAATGCGTTAACCGAGCAAAAAGGTTTAGCCAGAACCAGTAAAACACCTGGCCGTACTCAGTTAATTAACGTGTTTTCTCTCGCTGCTGACCGCCGTTTAGTTGATTTACCTGGTTATGGTTTTGCTAAAGTGCCATTAGCGTTAAAAAATAAATGGCAGCTTGCGTTAGGCGAGTATTTACAAAAACGTGCTTGCTTAAGTGGTGTTGTGGTATTGATGGACATTCGTCATCCGCTTAAAGATTTAGATATGCAAATGATTGAATGGGCGGTGTTCAGTGAAATTCCCGTGTTAGCTTTATTGACCAAATCTGACAAGCTTGCGCAAAACGTGAAGATGAAAACAGTTAACGCCGTGCGTAAAGATTTGTCTAAATTTGGCGATTGGGTTCAAGTTGAGCCATTTTCGTCAACTAAAGGCACAGGTAAGCCAAAAGTGCTGAGTATTTTAAATAAGTGGTGTAATCCACAATGGCTACTTGATCAGCAAGCGCTTGAAAAAGAACAACAAGAGCAGCAAGATTAGCAGCTACTTATCGATAATAAAAAAGCGTAATGTGTTAATCACATTACGCTTTTTTATTGGTCTATCATTTTTTACAAGCAAAAAAAACCGATAACCATAGGGCTATCGGTATAAAATTCTTTAGCTCTTTTTGGGGAGAAGCTAAATTCAACAAGACTCAAGTGACATCAACTCAATTTGATGACTCTCAATACAAATATAATAACGCTATTTTTAACTCATTTAAAGTATTTACTCTAAAAAATCGAATTTAAATTACAAATAATCATTAATTTTCCCATTGTGCAGTTTTAAAGTCACAAATCGATTAAAAAAAACCAAAAAAAAGCCTCAGCAATAAACATTGCTGAGGCGCCGAATTTGGCTGGTCACTATCGCTAGTGAAATAAAGGTTTGAAAGACTGAACATCTTAACCTCTGTACCCTACGACAAGAATAATACCCTATTGGACTTTAAATGGAAAACTGTTTTTCATATAAAACGACAATAATGTGAACTTAAGCACAGTCGACTGCTATCTATTTTTTATTCATTTATCATTATTATAGATTTTAGTTATTAATATCAGAGGATTGACGTTAATTTTAGCCGATAAAAAAACCGCGCTATTCTGGCGCGGTTTTGGCTTGATCTTGAATCGAGTTAACTTTTTGGCATTTATGAGCTTAGTGGGCTTGATCCCAGTTGTCTCCAATACCAGCTTCTGCGAGTAAATAAACATCTAATTTGGCCGCATCGGCCATCAGCTGACACACTTTTTGTTTTAGCGCCTCTGCTTGATCTGCATCCACTTCAAACACTAGTTCATCGTGAACTTGCATTATCATGCTTATCTCGCCATGGGTGTCTTGCTTTATCCAGTTTGCTACAGCAATCATCGCTTTTTTGATAATGTCCGCAGCAGTACCTTGCATTGGCGCGTTAATCGCAGCGCGCTCTGCAGCTTGGCGGCGCATTGCATTACGATCTTTTATTTCCGGTAAATACAGACGACGACCATATAAAGTGGATACGTATCCTTGTTCAGCGGCATCAGCACGTGTGTCTTCCATATACTTTAATACGCCAGGGTAACGGGCAAAGTAGGTGTCGATATAGGTTTGAGCTTCATTGCGTGGAATATCTAATTGCTTAGCTAAACCGAATGCTGACATGCCGTAAATCAAACCAAAATTGACTGCTTTAGCACGGCGGCGTTGTTCTGTGGTGACTTCTTCAAAATGTACTCCAAACACTTCAGCAGCAGTTGCCTTGTGAATGTCTTTACCCTCGGCAAAGGCAGTTAATAGGCCTTTGTCCTGCGACAAATGCGCCATAATACGCAATTCAATTTGCGAGTAATCCGCCGCTAATATCTTACGACCTTCTGGAGCAATAAACGCTTGGCGAATACGGCGACCTTCTTCGGTGCGAATAGGAATATTCTGTAAGTTTGGATCGCTAGATGATAAACGTCCGGTTGCCGCATTAGCCTGATGGTAACTGGTGTGCACGCGTCCGGTGGTAGAGTTAACCATTAACGGTAATTTATCGGTATAGGTACTTTTTAATTTAGCCAAACTGCGGTGCTGCAAAATAATTTTAGGCAATGGGTAGTCTAGCGCGAGTTCAACTAAGACATCTTCAGCGGTAGAAGGTGCGCCTTTAGGTGTTTTCTTTTTAACTGGGTATTTTAACTTGTCGAAAAATATCACTTGCAGCTGTTTGGGTGAGGCAAGGTTAAATTTTTCTTCGGCTATTTCATATGCCTCTTGCTCTAGTTGGTCGAGCTTTTGAGCTAATTCCCCACTTTGTTGGCTGAGTAGCATTGAGTCGATATACACACCTTGTCGCTCTATATCGGACAATACTTGAATAAGTGGCAATTCTAGCTCATTAAATACGCTGGCAAGTTTGGCTTCTTTTTCGACTCTTGGCCATAAGTGCTGATGTAAGCGAAGGGTAATATCGGCATCTTCTGCGGCATAGGGTGCGGCAATGTCGAGCGACACTTGATTAAAGGTGATTTGTTTGGCGCCTTTACCTGCAACTTCTTCAAAACTGATATTTTTATGGCCTAGATACTTAAGCGCTAAACCGTCCATATCATGACGTGATGCAACCGAGTTAAACACGTAAGATTCAAGCATGGTGTCATAACGCACCCCTTGTAACTTAATGCCGGCGTTAGCAAATATACTGATGTCGTATTTTAGGTTCTGACCGACTTTCTCAGGTTTAGTGCCTTCAAGAATAGGGCGAAGTTTTTCTAATACAGCTGCTTTATTCAGTTGCTGAGGCGCTCCTTCATAATCGTGTCCTAGAGGTAAATAGGCTGCTTTTCCGGCTTCTACCGCAAATGAAATCCCGACTAATTCAGCATCCATATAATTTAAACTGGTGGTTTCAGTATCCACGGCAATTAACTCTGCCTGACCTAATGTGATTATCCATTGGTCAAGTTGCTGGTCAGTCAAAATGGTTTGGTAGTCAGTTTCTATTACAACTGGCACCGAACTTGGCTCATCCGTTTCTTCAGCTTTAGGCGCTGTTGGGTTGTTGTTATCCAATACCTCTGCTAACCAACGCTTAAATTCCATTTCGCCATAACAAGCAATGAGTTCGTCACGGTTTTGCGGTTTAATATCCAGACCATGCCAGTCTTGCTCTAGTTCAACATCTGTTTTGATGGTTGCTAACTCATAAGACAATTTCAACATGTCTGCGTTATCGATGATTTTAGCAGGCATGGTTTTTGAGCCTCTAAAGTTCACCTCTAGTACAGATTGAGGATCGGCTAGTAATTTTGCCACGCTGCCAACTCCCGTTAACATTGCAAGGGCTGTTTTTTCACCTACACCAGGCAAGCCTGGAATATTATCGGCTTTATCTCCCATCAAGGCTAAAAAGTCGATGATCAATTCGGGACCGACACCAAATTTAGTTTTTATTTCTTCTGGTCCCATGATGGTATCTGTCATGGTATTGATTAAAGTGACATGTTCATCAACGAGCTGGGCCATGTCTTTATCGCCAGTACTGATTAATGTCGCCCGACCTTCTTTACTCGCCTGACGAGAAAGAGTACCTATTACATCATCGGCTTCCACACCTTCAATACTGATCAACGGCAAGCCTAATGCGCGAATAATACGGTGCAATGGCTCAATTTGACTGCGTAAATCATCCGGCATAGGAGGACGTTGCGCTTTGTACTCACTGTACATGTCATTACGGAATGTTTTGCCTTTAGCATCAAAAACTACCGCGATATGTGAAGGCTCATATCGGCTTAATAAGCTACGCAACATGTTTACTACGCCATATACAGCGCCTGTTGCCTCCCCTTTAGAGTTGGTTAAGTGTGGTGGTGCGTAGTAAGCGCGATAAAGATAAGACGATCCATCGACCAAAATAAGCGGATTATGAGCAACTATAGGCATAATATGAGTTCGTTTCTGTTATGTTGAAAAGAATATACTAGCAGTGAATATAGCATGAAATGGACTATGAATGTTTGAACGTTATGAGTAACTTAACTCAAGCGAAAAGTGTCAACAAAAATGACCACGCACAATGGTCACAGCCTGTGGATAAGTCTGTGAGTCATTTTGTGTAAATAACAGGATAGTTTTAAATACGACTAGAATTGAAAAATATAACTTGTTGAATTATATTGTTTATTTTAATTTTTGTGAGCGGTATATAAGTTTTATAAATTATTCTTATTATGTGGACTTTTTTATTTAACTGGGTTAGTCCCTTGATATATAAACGATAGATTAAAGCTTTTTTGGTGTTGCAAACTACATCGGATAATTCATTTAATGGATTCTCCGATAATCCAGCTCTGATATTTTTCGTAGCGATTGACGGTATAAAATTGAATAACTGACTTTACAAAAAATTTGATGAGCTAAGTTAGCACGATTTTTAATCAGATCAAGTGTTTTGTTGAGCATTTGTTAAAAAATTACGTAATCAATCCTAAGGTGAAGGAACCGACAATGAAAACTATTGCAGTATTATTAAGTGGATGTGGTGTGTTTGATGGCACTGAAGTGCATGAGGCTGTTTTAACCTTACTGGCGTTGTCTCGTGCGGGTGCTAAGTATCAGTGTTTTGCCCCTGATATTGATCAAATGCATGTGGTTAACCATTTAACTGGTGAGGTTACAGCTCAAGAAACACGAAACGTATTAGTTGAGTCAGCACGAATTGCCAGAGGAGAAGTGCTTAACGCAGCCAACTTAGACGTTGACCAGTTTGATGGCTTGATTGTGCCTGGTGGATTTGGCGCAGCGAAAAACTTATCTAACTTTGCCACTAATGGCAGTGATTGCATTATTTCGCCTATTGTTGAGACCTTTTTGCGGGAGTTTGCGTTGGCGAATAAGCCAGTAGGCTACATGTGTATTGCCCCTATGATGCTACCTGTTATTTACACGAATGTTAAGGGCACTATTGGCCGTGACAATGAAACTGCTCATGCATTTAATGAAATGGGCGGCGAACATCATGCGGCGAATGTTGAGGATATTTTTGTTGATGAGGCGAATAAAATAGTCACAACTCCAGCTTACATGCTGGCAACTAGCATTGCACAAGCTAATGAAGGCATCGAGAAACTGGTTAATAAGGTGTTAGAAATGATAGGGTAAATGCTAACCCTCGCTTGCCAGCAATGACAAAGAGGAGGGTTAGCTTTTAGCTGATTTACGGCTATCGAATAGTGCTTGAGCTAGACCCACCAACAAACCACCCACATGCGCCCCGTTAGCTATTGGCATACCTAATAAATCGGTAAACCCTAATATTAACCAAACCATCATAAAGCCCATATAAGATTGTGGTAATGCGATACTACAATCTGGTTTTCGTACACCCATTAACCAGGTGTACCCGACTACCGCATAGACCACGCCAGATAAGCCGCCAAAATTGGGACCTGTAATAAAAAATTGTAAAATATTGGGCAAGGTGCCCGCCATAAGCAATAAAAACAATAAGGGCCTAGTCCCTAAGCGAGTTTCTATTTTACCACCCAAATACCACCACCAGAGTAAATTGAAAATAATATGCATCGCGGAAAAGTGCATTAATGAGGGGGTAAATACACGCCAAACTTGATTAAGGTTGCTGTCAGACACAGCGCTAAAAAATGATAATGCGCTAAAGGTGGCATTACCCAGACCTAAGTTCATTAATGCATATACAACAACACAACTAAAAAAGGTGATTAATGTCAGTGGTCCTGCGCCGGTAATAAATTGCTGGGCTAAGCCTAAAACACCTGAACCATAATCAAACTTTGTCTGTGTACTGCCATTATCCCACGAAGCCTGTAGATATTTGTCATCGTGAGGATGCAACACAAATTGAGCAAATTCATTACGGGCCTTTGCTTCATGTTGTGGCTCAACTAACATAATTGCTACGCCATGAGGGTGAGGCTCAATATGGCTCTCAATACCCAAACCTGTTAGGTAATCCACAAAAGCCTGTGCGGTGCGAGCGTATGGTAGCAGGCCAATTTCTATCATGCGTGGGCGGCTCCCCATGCGACATAACCACCATCAAGGCTATAGACATCATCAAAACCTTGTTCAATAAGGTAGCCTGCAGCGCCTTGGCTGCTTATACCGTGGTAACAGACAACCACTAGTGGTTTATCCATATCGGCATCGGCAATAAACTGAGCGATATTTTCGTTAGTTAAATTGATCGAGTTTTCAATATGCCCGGCATTAAAAGTGGCGCCGTCGCGAATATCAACAATCTGTACATCGTTAGAATCTGTAGTCATATGGATGAGTTCGTTGATAGATAAATGCTTAAAAGTCGACATGCTGCACCTTAAGGTAAAAATAACGGAATAAATAACAAAGTAAACGTGATTATGTAATAAGGGGTTGTAATGATACAACCCCTTATTGGTGTGAATATTATGTTAGGTTTAGGGCTGTGCCTAAATTAGTCCCAATTTAAAATCACTTTTCCTGATTGGCCTGAACACATAGCGTCAAAGCCTTGTTGGAAGTCATCAATATTGAAATGATGGGTAATAATAGGTGACAGGTCTAATCCCGACTGAATTAAACTGGCCATTTTATACCAGGTTTCAAACATCTCGCGGCCATAAATACCTTTGATGATTAACCCTTTGAAAATGACTTTGCTCCAGTCAATAGCCATATCGCCACCAGGAATACCTAGCATGGCAATTTTGCCGCCGTGGTTCATGGTGTCTAACATGGCGTGGAACGCTGATGGAACCCCAGACATTTCTAAGCCGACGTCAAAGCCTTCTGTCATGCCGAGATCTTTCATCACATCTTTTAAGTTTTCTTTGGCGACGTTTACAGCGCGGGTTACACCCATTTTGCGGGCCAAGTCTAAGCGGTATTCGTTAACATCGGTAATCACCACATGGCGAGCGCCCACATGCTTACAAACCGCCGCAGCCATAATACCAATAGGCCCAGCACCTGTGATTAATACATCTTCACCGACCAAATCAAATGATAATGCGGTATGAACAGCGTTACCAAATGGGTCAAAAATAGCGGCTAATTCATCCGGAATGTCCGCTGGAATTTTAAAGGCATTAAATGCTGGTAATACTAAAAATTCAGCAAATGCGCCATCACGGTTTACACCCACACCAGAAGTGTTACGACATAAATGAGTGCGACCGCCTCGGCAGTTTCGGCAATACCCACAGGTAATGTGGCCTTCACCTGATACGCGATCGCCAATAGCAAATCCGCGCACTTCCTGGCCCATGCCGACTACTTCACCGACATACTCATGACCCGCGATCATAGGAACAGGAATGGTCTTTTGCGCCCATTCGTCCCATTTGTAAATATGTACGTCAGTGCCGCAAATAGCCGTTTTACGAATTTTGATTAATAGGTCGTTATGACCTACTTCTGGTTTTGGTGCGTCAACCATCCAGATGCCTTCTTCAGGCTTTAATTTACTTAGTGCTTTCATCTTAATAACCTATTATTTCCGAGCTGTTGTCGTCTTGGCTAAGATCAAATAATGCCCATGTCTTTACCTATTCGGGTAAAGGCACTGATAGCATGGTCTAATTGCTCACGGGTGTGTGCGGCTGACATTTGGGTGCGAATACGTGCTTGTCCTTTAGGAACAACAGGGAACGAAAAACCGACCACGTAGATATTTTCAGCCAGTAATTTGTTAGCAAAGTCACTTGCTAGTTTTGCATCGCCAATCATAACCGGAATAATGGCATGATCTGCGCCGCCTAAAGTAAAGCCTGCAGCTGTCATTTGCTCACGGAAATAACGGCTGTTTTCCCATACGGCTTCACGTAAGTTTTGCCCAGTTTGTAGCATTTCAAGCACACGAATCGACGCACTGACAATTGATGGGGCTAAAGAGTTTGAAAATAAGTAAGGGCGTGAACGTTGACGTAACCACTCAACCACTTCTTTTTTGGCAGCAGTAAAACCACCTGATGCGCCACCTAATGCTTTACCTAAAGTACCTGTAATAATGTCCACTCGGTCCATCACATCACAGTACTCATGTGTACCACGGCCATTTTGGCCAATAAAGCCCACGGCGTGAGAGTCATCGACCATCACTAATGCGCCGTATTTATCTGCTAAATCACATACGCCTTTGAGGTTGGCAATTACGCCGTCCATCGAAAACACACCGTCGGTGGCAATCAAAATATTGCGTGCACCAGCGTCTTGAGCTGCTTTTAATTGGACTTCTAAATCAGCCATATCATTATTGGCATAACGGAAACGCTTCGCTTTACATAAGCGTACGCCGTCAATGATTGAGGCGTGATTAAGTGCGTCAGACACAATAGCATCTTCGGCATCTAATAAGGTTTCGAACAAACCGGCGTTGGCATCAAAACAAGAAGAATACAAAATAGTATCTTCAGTACCTAAAAACGCGCTTAAGCTTGCTTCTAATTGCTTATGAATATCTTGCGTACCACAGATAAAACGCACCGAAGCCATACCAAAACCATGGGTGTCTAAACCCGCTTTTGCTGCTGCAATAAGGTCAGGGTGATTAGCTAAACCTAGATAGTTATTAGCACAAAAATTAATAACTTGAGTGTGATTAACTTCAATCGAGGTTTGCTGAGCAGATGCAATTACACGCTCACTTTTATATAAGCCATCGGTTTTTACATCGGCAATTTGTTGGTTGATACGGTCATAGAAAGAGGTTGAGGCCACCTTTTTTCTCCTAGATATTGGTTATTATGCTAATCCAAACCTCAGTGTAAAATCGGTCTACACGGGGCAGGTCAGTTGGAGTTGATGGCATTCTAACCTGTATTTTTGTTGTCCCACAGTGTTTTTTATAGTGGCAAATGCAACATTAACAAGATTAGGGCAATTGAGGTGTTTCGATTAGAAAATCTAATCAGAATTATGAATGAATTGTTATCGAAAATACCGCCAACCCACATACTATTGTAGCGGGTTCGGGCAACATTGTTTGATGGCTGTAGAGTTTACGCTGCGGCAGCGCGCTCTTGGCTAGCGATATCACGATAATGATGTTCTAAACGATCAAACGTGGCGATGGATGACGGCGTTGAGTAAGCTTTAAAAATCATCATAACCCGTAATAAACCATCGTATAAAGTGGCTTTAGTTATGGTGCCAATACTCGTTTGCGTTAACTGGTAGCTAATCCAAAAACTCACCATCATTTTAATCGTGTCTGCTAAGTCGATAATGCGGTCATCATCTACGGCTAATATGCCGTCTTTTTTCAGTTTGCGTAATACATCACTAGAGCGATTTAATACCTGCTGCTGGGCATGTAAATAACGTTTTTTAAGCGCATCATCACGACTTAAAATATCGGCTAAATTAGCGTACATAAAGCGGAACTGCCATAGGGTATAAAACATGGCATCAAAATAACCAATCAGTAAGTCAACCGTAATTGGGATGTCATCGTACGGCTTAAACCCCGACTCCAAATGACTTTCATACAAACTGAATATGGAGTTAATGATGTCCTCTTTATTGCGGAAGTGGTAATACAAATTACCCGGGCTAATACCTAAATGGGCAGCAATATGATTGGTTGTTGTGGCACGTTCACCGTGTTCATTAAACAGTTCGAGGCTTGCAAAAACAATTTTATCGCGGGTTTTCATGCGGTTTCCAATTTCAACAAAAAGTCATTTACGCTTATGGCGACATGATAATCGAGAGTTCATATCCCTATGAATTATGATTATGTTAACATTGTGTTTATCTGACAAGCAAAAATCTCAAAAGTAGCTAATTAATGTTCCGAATTCTGTATTCGATATTTCTTTACCTCTTGTTTCCATTAGTTGTAATTTATTTTGGCGTGCGTGCCTATAAGAGTGTTGACTACCGCAGTCGTTGGGGTGAACGTTTTGGTTTAACCCAATGGGCAAAAACCGATGTGGTGGTGCATTGTGTCTCAATGGGTGAAACCTTGGCCGCTGTGCCGCTAATTAAAAAGCTAATTAAAACCTATCCAGAGTATAAATTTACCGTCACGACGACTAGCCCAACAGGGTCTAGCGAAGTGGTCAAAGCATTTGGCACTAAAGTACAGCATTGCTATTTACCGCTGGATTTTACTTATGCAGTGAAGCGATTTTTACGCCAGACAAAACCCCAAATGTTGATCATTATGGAAACCGAGTTGTGGCCAAACTTGTTATATTTTGCAGATAAACAGCAAGTTAAGTTAGTTCTAGCCAATGCGCGTTTGTCAGCAAAATCTGCTAAAAAGTATCAAAGTAAGTCATGGCTAACTCGGCCTATGTTAAAACGATTAAGCGCTATTGCGGTGCAAACTCAAGCAGAAGCTAGCCGGTTTTCTTCGTTAGGTGTTGACCCCGCCGTTGTGCATGTGTGTGGCAGCTTAAAATTTGACCTCACAATTGATCCGCAAAAATTACAGCAAGCTCAAGCGTTAAGGCTGCAATGGCAACGCCAACAAGCGCCGATTTGGGTGGCGGGCAGTGTTCATCCCGGCGAGTTTGACGCAATATTAACTGCACATAAACAACTGTTAGCCAAATACCCTCAAGCCTTGTTAATTATGGCGCCGCGTCATCCTGAGCAATTTAATTTAGCAGCTATTACCATTGCTCAAGCTGGTCTGCAATTAGCGCGTCGTAGTATGAATGATAACGTGGTTGAACAAACTCAAGTGTTACTAGGCGACACTATGGGGGAGTTGGTGATGTTATATGGCGCAGCAGACCAAGCTTTTGTCGGCGGCACGTTAATTAATAACGGTGGGCACAACCCACTAGAGCCAGCAGCAATGGGGTTACCCGTCACTGTGGGGCCTAATCATTGGGATTTTGCCGAAATTACTGCGCTGCTGAAACAAGCTGGAGGTCTTAAAGTGGTAGCCAATGCTGATGATCTTGCCGACACACTACTGCACTTTTTTGAACATCAGCAAGATTATCAACAAGCTGTGCTAGCTGCGCGTGGTGTTGTTGAGCAAAATAAAGGCGCACTTGAAAAGCAATATGCGCTAATCGCGCAGTTATTAACGCACTAAAATACACGAAAGTGCTCAATAGGCTGCTTTTATTGGCGCTTAATTTACAGCCCTATTGGGTTTAGCGTTTGATAGCCCTGGATTAATTGTTGCCAGTTTTCTGTGGTGAATGGTAAGGTCGGTTGTTTAGTTTGCTCTTTGTTAAACGAGCGCAATAATCGTTGTAAATTTGCCTGTTGCCATTGTTTCTGCGGTGATTTAATTTCACCGCGATCAAAATCGATTAACGAGAATGAATCACCAGAGATTAAAATGTTCTTCGCGTTAAGATCGGCATGGTACACCCCACGCAGATGAAACTTAGCAATAGTTTGGCCCAATGCGTGCCACTGAGCCTCAGTAAGTGGCTGGTTAGTTAAATGCGCCACTAGATCTTTCGCACCAGCGACTCGCTCAATAATAATATCTGCTCGATACCAGAAACCAAAACGTTCAATTTTAGCCGCAATAGGGTTCGGTACCGCAAAACCTTCTTGATAAAGCAGCTCTAATAACGCTAACTCGGCATAGGCGCGTGTGCGAGCTAATCCTGTGTAGAAGTAAGCGTCACGGCTAAACTTTTCCATTAATCCACCACGCCAATAATGACGTAACACCCACTGTTGCTGTTGGTGTTCAGCACCGGTTTGCACAAACCAAGTGGTGTAGCGTCCTTTGGACTGGCCAACGACTGCATCGTTCGCCTGCCAGTGCTCAACAGTGAAACTGTCGACAGTTAATTGTGCTGCTGATGGTGGGCACCAAGCAATAACGCCGTTGGGTATGGATTTTAGCTGCATGAATAGTTAATAACCCTGCTAGATCAAAAGGGCATTATACCTTAAGATCACTCACTTGCATTCACTGGCAACTTCGCTTGCTTAATCTTACATTGGACGCCCATGAAGTTTGACCCCAGCAAGATGAAATCATTATGCCTTTTAAGGTTATCTGCCATTGGTGATGTGTGTCATGCCGTGGCTATGGTACAAGCTATTCAGCGTGAATATCCTGAGCTCAGCATTACCTGGATTATAGGTAAAGTAGAATATCAATTATTACAGTATCTCCCTGGGATAAAGTTTGTCATATTTGATAAATCCCAAGGTTGGCGAAGCTATGGTGCATTGCGTAAAGCATTAGTCGGACAAAAATTCGATGTGCTTTTGCACATGCAAGTGGCTTTAAGAGCCACCATCGCATCATTGATGATTAACGCTCGTGTTCGAGTTGGTTTTGATAAGGCCAGAGCCAAAGAAGGCCAGTGGCTAGTGACTAACCATGCGGTAGAACCACTAGCAACGCCACATGTTTTAGACGGTTTTATGGGGTTTGCCAAAGCCATTGGCGTGACAGACTTAACCCCGCGTTGGCATATTCCTGTCCCACAAGCTGACACCGACTTTGCCTCACAACTTATTGGGGATGATAAGGTATTTATTATTTGCCCCGCAGCCAGCAAAGCTGAACGTAACTGGTTACCTGAGCGATACGCTGCTGTGGCCGATCATGCGATTTCGCAAGGCTTTAGGGTAATGTTGTGCGGTGGTCCCACAAAACTAGAAAAAGATTTAGCCGATGCGATTCAATCACACAGTCAACATATGTTAGACAACCAAGTCGGTAAAACATCCTTAACGCAATTGCTTGCGGTGTTAAAGTTGGCAAAACGGGTACTTGCACCTGATACCGGACCATTACATATGGCTGTCACGCAGGGCACTGCCGTAATCGGTCTATATGCACATTCTAACCCTGATCGAACAGGGCCCTATTTCTATCGCCAACATACCGTGAGCGTTTATCCGCAAGTTATAGCGACGCAAGTGCAGGGCGACATTCCTTGGGGAAAAAGAGCCAAAGGCGATCATTTAATGGTCATGATTGACGTTGCTGCTGTTATTGAGCAATTTGATTGTTTGAACATATAGGTATATCTAAGGTTGCTGAGATATTAATGTTTCAGGAGCAAAATTGACAGCACCACTATTACACTAGCGGTCGATGTTTAGTTTACTGAATATTTTATCTGACAATAATTGATTTGAAGTAGTGGGTATTAAAAAAGAGTATATAAAAATGGGCAAAGTATTAAATACTTTGCCCATTTTTTGTGGTCTAGTGAGTATTACTTGACCGTAGAAGGTTTATTTAACCAAGGTGATCTAGCATCTGTACCACCGTACAATTCGAACTTGCGACTCAGTTTTTGACCGCCATCACGAGTTAGTGGCTGCCAAGCTAAACTGCCACGGTTTGAAACCGGTTTTGGAAATATGGCATCAAAAGGTATTGAAATATAAAATCCTTTTGTAAAGCTACCTTCGCCAAACTCTTCTGCAGACAAGTTTGTTTTAGATGCAAAAGCACCAACAATCACACCACTATTAAACTGTTTAGCCAATTCAACGCTGACTCCACGATCTTCTGCTAGGAATTGACCATAGCTGACTCGAAGTGACACATCATCAAACCATTTGGGTTGATAGTACACACTAGCATGGCCGGTAAACGTTCCTGTTTGTGCACGGAAGTAACGATTTGAGTCTGGATCAAAATTGATTTCTTCATCAAAAAAGCCAAATATATCATCAGGATCACGCTGTTTTACATAGTTTGCATCAACACCAAAAGCCCATTCACTGTCTAATGGACGGTAAAGCACTTCTCCACCGACACCACCAAACATCATTTCTAAATAGCCAACATAAGCCTGGGCATAAATATTCTCACTGACTTTATCCAACCAGGTCAGTTGCAGATTGTCGACTCGAACAGGTGCGTCTGAAACATACTGTCTTACTAGTGTTCTGACTCGCTTTAAGTCAGTTCCATCAGGCGGAGTTTTATATTTAAACTGGTCATAGTTATCAAGTATATTTATATACATTGAACCGCCGACTTCAATATGCTCGGTTAACCAGCGACTGGCGGAACCATTGAGACCAAAGTTGTACATATAAAAGTTTTCTGAGCCACCAAAAGACTGTGCCAGCTTAGGCGCAAAACCAAAGTTCCACTGATCTTCTGTCTGCCAATCAGCTTTTTCTGTTGGCATATTAGGTTCAACAACAGTAATGCTATCTTTGATATCTGCATCAATATAATCGTATTTTACAGCAGCTTTAAACTGTTTGGCATCAATACGCGTTTCTGTTGTAGGTAAATGACCCGCTTCCTCAATAATATTGAATGTTTTAGCTTCAGGAAATTGATTGGCTAAAATGCGACCCGCTTGATCGTGGGCGTGTTTTCTATCGCGATATTTAGTTTGCGTCGCAACAACGGTAACTTGATCATTTTTAATATAAATTTTAGCGCCTTTATATCCTGCATCAAAAGCCAGTTGCTTATTTAATTCAGGTAAATCTACTTTGCGGTCTGCAGTATCAGGTTTATCTTCAATCACAGGTTTTGGTGTGTCACGCCAGTTAGATTTTAATGTATTAAAGTTGGTTGCCAAACTAAAGCCTAATGTCCAGGTATTACCACGCTCGTAACTGAGTTTAAAGTCACCCCAATTACCTGCCTTATATAGGACACCGAAGTTAATTGGGCTGTCTTGCTCTAATAGAACGCCGGTTCGAACCGCGGGGAAGTCTGATTGATAATCGTTGCCGTCATACTCTACCTTTAAACGCAATGGATCCCAGGGGGTTTGATACTCAATACCGGCAAAAATAGCGCTACAACCTTTAAACCATCGTTCAAAGTCAATACTACCGCCAGTACCTTTATAACCAGTACTTCTATTACAATCGACAGATGATGTTTTATCGGTATCAATTAAGTTACCACTATTACCAATATAGCCCCAGCCTATACCAATAGTGGCATCAAAAGGACCAAAGGCTTTGGTCATGGCAATAAATTCACTGTCAAACAACCCAGTACCACCAATATCACGTAAGCCTATAGATGTTTCAGGTATCCAATAGCTTTCTTCAAGTAAGCGTAGCTTTACGTCAATACCTTTATCTGTGTAATAAGTGTCACCACTAAAGCTAGGGTCATCGCTGTACAGTACATCAGGCACTTGAGTGTACCTAATGGTTGTTTCTAACCAGGGAAAAAGTTGTAGTGACAAGGCGCCGTGGTAGTAGTCTTCATTGAAGGTGGCATTGACGTTAAACTCCCCTTCAGGCGCCATTCTGCCTGTCGGCATTTGAATCAAACCAACGCCGCCAAAATCATTCTGCGATGGGGTGAGTTTAATGGTGGCAAATTCATCACTTTGCGCTTGAGTAGAAATAGCTATACCACTGATTATTAATGGGATAGCACAAAAAGAATAAACAGTCTGTTTTACATGACTCATGATTAACGCACCCAATGTCTTAGTAATTCGAGTATTGCACTATTTAACTCTGGCTCGTTATCTCTAACACCTTGAAAGTCTAAATAAATGATAGCACCTGGTGCAATATCAATGTGCTGTTGATTCCAATAAGCAATCGGATAGCTAGTGACTTTACCATCAGGCTGAATAAGCCAAGCAAAGCTATTTTCTGAGTCATTAATCGGCATTGCCAAATCTAAATAGGCAGTGGCTGGTTGATTAGCTTTAAATGGTAGTGGGCCATTTTCCTCTACAGCGCCAAGTACTAATACAGAGTCAGATTTTGTCGGTAAAGTCAGTAAATATTGCCCAGTAAGCAGAGGATTTAGTTCTTGTTTGAGACGAATGCTATCGAAATCAAGCGGGATAAATTCTCTTTTAATGAATTTATTGCTATTTATCCATGATGACAATGATTTAAGTGCATTAATATTTTGCGGTTGACCCATGTCGGTATATTTAGTTTTAAGCGAGTTCAGTATTTTCTGCTGCTTTTGTTGAAATTGGGTTTCGGTTTTAGAGTCGTACAGACCAGCGGATAACCAATAAATAGCCTGTGGGTGTTGATTACTGGCAAATTGCGGACTGTGTATTAGACTATCTTGCATTATCTGTACTAGTCGAGGCGCCTGATCATAACGGAGTGTGAGTGATTGCTGTGCCGCAATTGACTGTTTAACCGTAATTGAAGTGCTTGCATTGATATTTTGCGAAAAAGTTATCACAAACACCAAGCATAATTGAATTAAAGACTTCATTTAGCGTCTCCAAAACCGTAAGGTTTTAACAAGGTTATATCGATATACGGCAAATTAGGGGCTATTTTTTGGCGACTTTTCAGCACTAATCCTGTGGCATTATCGACCCAAAATTGATTGGTATATTCCATATTCAAATTGTGAACAACGACGTGTTCATTAAATTTTTTCGCTAATACTGGCTTATCATTAATCGATACCGTTTCATCAGCGATAAAAGTAAATGTCGAGTACTGTTGATAATTAAGGTGATAACCCGGTTGCCAATCAATAGTGTTTTGCCATTGTAAGGGGGTACTGGCTAAATGGAGCCCCAATGCAATAGGATCTGTTTGATCGCTCGTTAAACTCACTCTGTTACCATCATAAAGATTGATGGTTTTTAATAAACGACTGTTGCGAGTAACTAACATACCGGCATCAGATGAGACCCATTTTAGCTCTGCATTTTGTGAGCTAAATTGAGTGGGAGGAAGAGTTTGTGGAGCTTCGACTAAGGCGAGTAGAACATAGGCTTGATGGGCATCGTTAATGGTAACGTAAACACTCGAGTATGGGCTGCTAGCTATTTCACTCACCGGAATGTTATCACTAGGTAGGCCGACAACGCTTTCTTTTAGCATTGCTCCCACCTGTATCGCTGAATTGGTACAGCCAGTGAGCGCCAAAAAGGTGATAATGAATGGTAGGGCTTTGTTATGGGAAGTCGGATGCATACGAGCTCAATTCCTTAAGCTTTAAGATTATTGCTAAAAAAAGAAAATAAAAAAGCACATTAAAAAATGTGCTTTTAGTGCAGCCAAACGACTTAGTTTGATACTGAAGTTGTTGTCGTGCCAGTACCAGTACCTGTGCTAGAAGTCGTTGTGCCAGTGCCAGTACCTGGAGTTGTACCAGTGCCTGGGCCTGTACCATCTTCAGCATTACTGTCTTGCGTAGCAGTAACAACACCAGCTACAACAAGAGCGCTACCTGCAACTAATAAACCAGTTGTAAGACCTGCAGCTCCACCACCACCAGCTGCACCACCAACACCTGCTTGAGTGCCAGTGGTAGTGTCAGCTGCATTTGCAGAAGCTGAAACGATTGTTAATAAAGCAATTGATAACGCGATAGCTGATTTTTTCATATTCAAAGTCTTCCCATAAAATAATTCAAACAAACCTGATGGAATATTAGCACATAACCGACCTACATCCATATATAATTCGATATAATTGCTCAATAAATATTCAGCCCTATCGAATCACAAATTTACACGATATTGTACTTTTTTACAAAAAAATGTTTAGTTTATTATCAATGATCAGTGTGTTGAGGTGCATAGAACTGATAAAATCATTAAAAATATATCATCAAGACTATTTAACTATGCACAGAAGAGCAATTTACCCTGGGACGTTTGATCCTGTTACTAATGGACATGCCGATCTTATCGAGCGAGCTGCGCGTTTGTTTAAGCATGTGATTATAGGCATTGCGTCTAATCCTTCTAAGCAACCTAGATTTACCCTTGAAGAGCGCGTAGCACAGGTTAATTTGGTTACCGCTCATTTAGATAATGTTGAGGTGGTAGGATTTACAGGGTTATTAGTTGATTTTGCAAAAGAGCAGAAAGCCAGTGTATTGGTTCGGGGTTTGCGTGCTGTGTCTGATTTTGAATATGAATTCCAACTGGCTAACATGAATCGTCGTTTAAGCCCTGATTTAGAATCGGTCTTTTTGACTCCAGCTGAAGAAAATTCATTTATATCATCTACCTTAGTAAAGGAAGTGGCTTTACACGGCGGTGATGTATCTCAATTCGTTCATCCACAGGTGGCAGTAGCATTGAAAATGAAAATAGCGCAGATGCATGCGCTGCAACAAGGTAAATAGGATTATGTTAAAAGGATTTAAGCTTTCCGCATTAGTCGCAGCCTTCGGCATAATAGTTATTACCCATAGCCCCCAATCTGAAGCAGCGCCTTGGGTTGATACATCTGATATTTATTTACGGGCTGATATTCAAGCCTTAGCCGATGCAGGTATCATAACTGTGCCAGTGAATACCTACCCGTTAATGTGGTCTGGTATAGGTGTTGATTTATCTAAAGCCGAACCATCACTGATGTCAGCAGATTTAGTCGATGCTTTCGCGCGAGTCAATTTTTATTATCAAATAGCTATTGGCAACCGCAACAACACAAGAATTAAAGCAACCGCAGCCAGTGATAGTGCTCGTTTTCAACATTTTGGTTCTGATTATCGTGAAAAAGGTGAGTTAATCGGCAGCCATGAATATATGGGTGAACGATTCGTTTATAAGATCAGTGCTTCTGCGAATTACGATCCATTAGATGATAAAGAAGTGCGTTTAGACGATTCTTACTTTGCAATGGTGATGGGAAATTGGATTGTTACCGCTAGCACCTTGAATCAATGGTGGGGCCCGGGTTTTGATTCTGGGTTAATTAAGTCAAATAATGCCCGTCCCGCACCATCATTAATGCTTAGTCGTAATAATGCTGCTGCATTTGAAACGCCGTTGTTATCCTGGGTAGGCCCCTGGACATTAACCGCGGGTTTTAGCCGTTTGGAAGAAGAGCGAGCGGTAGCAAATCCACTGCTGTGGAATTTTCGCGGCACTATTAGGCCACTAAAACAATTAGAGCTGGGTGTCTCGTGGACCACCATGTTTTGTGGTGAAGGTGAAGAGTGTGGTTTTTCAACCTTCTTTGATGCTATCAGTGGTGGTAGTGAATGTGCTAACGGCGATGCGAACTGTGATCCTACATTAGACACAAAAAATGGTAATCAGATGGCGGGCTTTGATGCACGTTATTCAGAGAGTTGGTTTAATGTTCCTGTCGGTTTGTATTTAGAGCGCACCTGTGAAGATCCAAGTGGCTCAGCGCCATGGGATTTAGCCGGCTGCGGCATGATGATGGGTGCGGATACTCGTTTTGCTTTTGATAGCCAGCAATACAAATTGTTTTTTGAATACACCGACACTATAGTGGCGTGTGGAACAGATCAAAGTATCTTTAATTGTTTTTACGAACATAGTACCTATAAAAGTGGTTCGCGTTATTATGGCAGAGCTTTGGGCAGCACCTATGACAGTGATGCTAAAGTGTATGCTTTAGGCTTAGTGGGCCAATTTAAAGACAGTCATGGTTTGAGTTCTATTCTACGTTACGCCCAGTTAAATAATGACGGCCAAAACAGTAGTAATGAATGGGCGCCCCAACCACCTAAAGAAGACGTGTTAATGTTAGAAGTGTCTTATCGTATGCCGATTTTGTCGGGAATGGTGACCTTTGGCGGTGCAGTTTCTAGTTCGAAGTTTGAAGTTGAAGATAATAAAACCGATGGTACGGTATTTGGTAGTTATGAATACCGTTTTTAAAGGCTAAATATTTTAGTCATAATGTATTCAATAAAAGGGAGCTTCGGCTCCCTTTTTGTATTCTAGTTTATGAGGCTCATGCTTGATGCAACCGATTTAATTTACCGAGGTTGGCACACTCCACAAAAAACCGTTGTGCGCTGGCCTAATTTTATCTCACTCAATAAATTACCACAGGCTGTGCAGGTTTGACCGCCGCGACCATACACATGTAGTTTTTGGGCAAAGTAACCTGGTTTACCATCGGCATTAGTGAAGTCTTTCAGCGTGGTGCCACCTTGCTTGATGGCGTGAGCTAGAATTAATTTCACCTCATTAACTAAGATGGTCAAACGTTCAATGTCTATATTGCCAGCCGCTGTTTGTGGGTGAATACCCGCAGCAAATAATGCTTCATTGGCATAAATATTACCGACCCCGACGACAATGTGATTGTCCATCAAACACAGTTTAATAGCCTTTTTCTTACCGGCTAACGCAGTTTGCAGTTGGATAGTATTAAAGGCATCGCTTAGTGGCTCAGGCCCTAGCTTAGACAATAGCGGGTGAGCCTCTTCGGGGAGTTCATACCATAACCAGGCACCAAAGCGGCGGGGGTCGTTATAGCGCAGCATGCGACCATTACTGAGGATTAAATCGATATGGTCATGTTTTTCAGGCGGTGTATTACGTGGCAAAATGCGTAAACTGCCAGACATGCCTAAATGTACAATGGTAATGCCAGCATCGGTATCTATGAGTAAATATTTAGCGCGGCGACGCACGCTGTTAATGGTTTGTCCAACAATGTTTTGCGCAACATCCGGGACAGGCCAGCGTAATGAGCTATTGCGTACAATCAACTGGTCAACGGTTTGGCCGACAAGGAAAGGACTGACCCCCTGGCGGGTGACCTCTACTTCTGGTAATTCTGGCATGGCTTAGCAATCTCTCTTATGGTGGGTCATCTACAATTATTCACTTTGATGCTTAGCGAGATTGTACGTTGACTATGGGCAATAGATCAGCGCGTAAGCTTGGGGGAATTTTATACCAATTGAATCCGGGTGATTGCAATAAACCCTCCTCTGTGAATAACAACCACACTTGGGGCTCGTCAATATTGGCAATGGCAAAGGTAATCTTGATAGGTTCAGAGGTATGTATGGGTTCAATTTGTAATGCAGATATAGCAATGTTTTGCCAAGCTTCAGTCCACTGCAAGCAGTTAAGGACGTCATCAGAGCACTGCCATTGACCGTTAGAGTCAGCAAGCCATTGATTATTGATGTGCAGTTGCTTTAACGGCAAGGTGCTGTCAAACAATGGCATTGCATCAGTTGGTACCTGTTCGGTTTTACTATTAATAAAGCTCAGTACAGCAATCATCATTGCTGTGACCAGGATAATAATGGTATTCCATTTTTTACGTGATAAAGCCATAAGCTCAATAGGATAATGAAACGTTATTTGAGTTTATCATCTATGGTGAGAAATACTAAATATCCTCAATGAGGTAAAGTCAGCTTGATAGAAGTAACCACCTACGGCACTGATAAATCGAAATATCTGCACGCTTTCATTATTGCTTTAGCTATTTTCGAGATACGTGAGCTATTTGTTGTTATGGGCATCTAGCTCACGCGGTAAATAAATCGGTGTCTTCACTCACACAATAGAGGTAACAAAATCACAGCGATCAGTTACAGACAATTGCTAATATCCTGCTTGGCTATCTGAACTATCTTCAATTTGACTTATCTTTCCCCCATAGATTTTTCTAAAACGTGAGTTAAAGTTGCTGAATAAAAACACGCTCGCCCTTGGCAATATGCTCATCCTTTTCACCAATTACGATTAAGCAGTTGGCGGTAACCATCGAATTCAACATGCCAGAGCCTTGAGCACCGCTTGAGGTAACATGCACTTGTCCGTCTGCGGCAATACGATAAACCCCGCGTAGAAATTCAGTGCGGCCTGTTTTACTGCGCAACAACTCATCGGCAACCGCTGGCATATAACTGGGTTGCCATTGTTGTTCACCTGCCAATTGTTGTTCACCCGCAAGCTTACGTAATGCAGGTTGCACGAATTGTAAAAATGACACCATGACAGCGACAGGATTCCCCGGTAAGCCAAAGAACAAGCTGTTATTGATTTTACCTACCGCCAGAGGGCGACCGGGCCGCATATTGATGCGCCAAAAATTAATTTGACCAATTTTAGCCAGTACGGTTTTAATGTAATCAGCATTTCCTACAGACACACCACCAGAGCTAATCACAATATCTGCTTGCTCGGATGCCTGAAGTAAAGCGGCTGTAAGTGCCTGTTCATTATCTTCAATAATACCTAAGTCGATAATTTTGCAGCCTAACTTTCTGGCCATTGCTTTGATGGTGTAACGGTTAGAGTCGTAAATACAATTTGGTTTAAGGGCGTCACCTGGCTGGCTGACTTCATCGCCGGTGGAAAATACTGCCACTGTTGGTGCTTTAACCACTGATGCTTGATGAACCCCTAAAGAGGCTAATAAACCTATCTCAGCCGCACCTAAACGCTTACCTTTAACTAGGGCTACCTCATTAATAGCAATATCTTCACCGGCTAAGCGCACATGCTGACCTAGCTTAATATGAGTGGTTTCTAACAGCGTTAATTGGTTGTCCTGAGTGTCGCAAAGCTCCCGAGGTTGAATGGTATCGACACCTTGTGGGGTTGGCGCACCGGTCATAATGCTTACCGCTTCCCCTGGTTTTACAACCTTGTCATAGCCATGGCCAGCCAGTACTTCTGCCACTATGGTGAGTGGCTTGCCAGAAGCAACATCGTGATATGCAAACCCGTAACCGTCCATAGCTGAATTAGTTTGTTGCGGAACGTTAACCGAGGAAATACAATCATTGGCTAAAATACGGTTATCCAGTTCGTCTAAATAGACTGACTCTGTTGCAATAATTGGGGTGACCTGACTAAGAATATGATTAATGCCTTGCGCAACCGAAAGCCCTTGTTGGCCATCACCTGGTGTTTGTGCAGTTAAGAGATCAATCGGCAAAGCGACGTATTTAGCTTGCCAACTTTGTTGATATTGGATGACAAAATCGGCAATTTGAGCAACATTGTTGAGATTTAATCGAGTCAATTCTGCTGGCGTTTGTGTGTCATCGCAGCAAGCAATAGCGACAATGTTGTCATCATGGGTATGGATTAAAGGTTTGCCATGTGACGCGCGATGTAATTCAATTTTAGGCAAGGCCAGCTTTTTAAAACCTTCGACTAAGACTATATCAACTTTATCTACTTCAATTTGTTTCAGCAGGTGAGCTAAGCTCGGGTCTGTCTCTAATGCATCCTCTGTCATTAACGCCCAGCGAACATGGGATGCTACAAGCACTTGCTTCGCGCCTGCTTTGCGCATTTCGTAACTGTCTTTGCCGGGAATGTCGACATCAAAATCATGATGGGCATGTTTGATCACCGCTAAACGAAGTCCACGACGATTCAATTCAGGAATAAGCTGTTTCAATAGTGTGGTTTTGCCGGTGCCACTGTATGCACAAAAACCAAGAACAGGGATAGACAGTGGATTATTAAAAACGGAAGACATAATGACCTCTAATTGAAAGACTGTGCTGGTTTTTATAGATAACTTGGCTGGTTACTCGACCTATCGTCCAGCAAGTTGCTCAGCAAGCTGTTGTTTTTGTTCAGGGGTATTCACATTGATAAAGGCGTTAGGTTGATCAGCAAAGCTGGTCACTTCATAGTGATGCTTGGCGTACCAAAAATCGATTTTACGTTCACCTGCATCTAGAAATGTTTTCATTGAATCACGTAACCCCGGCTTAAGTAATAACACCACAGGTTGTTCACGTATGCCATCGCTAGCCACAACAAGCTCAGCGCCTGTTTGCTGCATGGTTGCTAGCATTCTGCTGGTTAAATCCTGTGGTAATAATGGGCAATCACAAGGTACCACTAATAATAAGTCTGCTTCAGTATTGCCCATCGCGGTGATCATGCCTGCTAAAGGGCCTAAATAGCCGGAGTCAATATCACTCATCACAGGGTAGCCGAACTCGCTATAACGCTGTTGATTACGATTGGCGTTGATCATAATGCGCTGTACTTGTGGTGCTAATCGAATAATCGTATGGCTAATCATCGGCTGGCTGTTTAACTCGACTAAGCCTTTATCTTCTCCGCCCATACGCCTAGCCATACCGCCGGCAAGAATAACGGCATCAATAGTCGGTTGGTGTTTACTTGGCAATGACATAGTGTGATTCCATAACAGAGTAATCTTGTTGAGTATCTAAATTAGGCACATATTGGCTTGTGTGTATAACATGTTGCTTAATATGCCAATGTTGTTGACATAACGCGGTCAAGCCACAGGTTTGATGGCTACTAATCAGTAAGCCAGTACCTTCTGATTTAAGCTGGTTTATCATGGCAAGCACAAGGCGTTGAGAGTGTTTGTCCATGTTTGAAATGGGCTCATCTAGCATGAGCAATTTAGGCTGACAGATCCAGGCCCTAGCAATCGCTAAACGCTGACGCTCACCGCCTGATAACTCACTGGCGCAATGGTGCACCAAGTCGGTAAGTTGAGCCATTTTTATTGCCTGAACTAAGCGTTGCCGTATTGCTTGTGAGCGAGCTTGTCTTACCGTTAATCCGTAGGTTAAATTGTATTCAACACTGCCATCGAATAAATAAGGGTGTTGATGTAAATACACCGCTTTACCTAGCAAAGACTCTGCTTGCCACCAAGCGGGTTGGCTAAAGCCTTGGCTGTTAATATGCCCTTGTGAAGGAGATATTAACCCCGCCAAAATCTTCATTAGAGTTGATTTTCCTGAACCATTATCACCCTGTAGATAAATGACATCCCCCTGGGTAAAGTTCAATTCGTTGACGGAAAATAGTACTTTTTGATCAAACTGCATCACCACATTGGTGGCATTGATTGTCGCCTTTGTTGTGGAGCGAATCGCTATGGTTGAAGACGATTGTCGAGTCATTAATGACTCCTTGGCAGGGCTTTACCCCGTAATGAGCCCAGAGAGAAATTCAGTACTAATGCCAGAATGAGTAACACTAATCCAAGTGCAATAGCCTGAGCAAAGTCGCCCTTGCTGGTTTCTAACGCAATGGCTGTAGGAATATTGCGGGTGACATTCATAATATTGCCACCGACCATCATAGAGCATCCTACTTCAGTTAAAATTCGACTAAATGCGGCTATAACAGCAAGCAATAATGCCGCTCGTAATTCTCGGCACACAGTCCAAATTGCATGTAACCAGTTCGCACCTAATGTGCGAGATGTTTCCCACGCGCGGCGGTCGACGCTGGTAAATGCAGCTTGCGATAAGGCCACTAGCACTGGGGCGCAAATTAACATCTGACCAAAAATCATCCCATTTTGGCTAAACAACCATTTTAAATCACCCATAACACCGTTGCGGGTGAGTAATAAATACACTAATAATCCAATAACAACCGTCGGAATTGATTGTAAAGTTTGCACTAGGTTAGTGACAATCCAACGGCCAGGAAAGTGAGTAAAAGCAAGTAAAAAGCCCAGCATGATGGATGGGATCAGGGTGAACAGTAGCGCAGCGAACGAGACGGAAAAAGACACATAAATGATTGACCACACATCGGGGTCAAAAGAGATCAGCAAGCTGAACGCTTGCTGCAAAAGGGCTAACCAGCCTTCACTCATTATTGATAAGTTGCCTTAAACAATTGCTCTCCTTGCACGGTGAACTCATTAATCATTTTTTGTGTAGCAGGGCTGATTAACCAGTCACTTAATGCTTGTGCACCTTGATGATTCAGCTCAGGGTATTTTGTCGGATTAATCAGCATAACTTGATAAGGGTTGGCTAATTCAGCGCCGCCTTCAAAGCTAATAGTTAAGTCCAACTTTGCTTTGTAAGCTACAAATGTACCACGGTCTGTTAGCGTATAAGCTTGTAACTCATGCGCCATTAATAGGGTTTTACCCATACCTTGACCAACCGAAGTATAGCCTGCAAAATCAGGCTTGACGTTAGTTTGTTGCCAAATCTCCAACTCTTTCATATGTGTGCCAGAGTTATCGCCACGGGAGATAAACGTGCTTGGTTTGGTGGCGATACGCTCAAATGCCTGGATAACGCTTTTAGCATTGTGCACACCAGCAGGGTCATTTTTAGGTCCTAAGACCACAAAATCGTTTTCCATAATGCCGCGAGGTTGAATGCCATAGCCGTCAGCGACAAATTTTGCTTCAGCAGCAGGAGCATGAGTCATCACGATATCTACATCGCCTTGGCTGGCGAGTTTAATTGCCTGACCAGTGCCTGTGGCGATTACCTGTACCGAGTAACCTGATTGTTTTTCAAACCTAGGTAATAATGCGCTTAATAAACCAGAGTTTTCAGTGCTGGTGGTCGTTGCTAATTTTATTACGCTGTGATTTTTATGCTCATGTGCTTGTAATAATGGACTAAAAACTAAGCTGCCCAACACGCTAAATGATGCCGTAATACAGGCGATTTTCTTTAACATTAAATTATCCTTTTAAACGACGATGGAATTGCATAATCCATTACAGGAGGTGTAAGTCTCGGTTTAGTAACCGTTAATACTGTCCGCTGTTAAGCAAGTTAAATGCCAATTACATAATGTGCAAATTCAGTTCACGGCAAAACCTTAATTTGTGAACCAGATCCCACGGTGGTTAAAAACACCTAAGACAAATTGTCCCAAGGTCACTTTTTGGTGGTTCATCCTGACCCAGTTTCTATCATTGAGTGCTAAAGTAACGCCAAGTTGAGCCAAAATGTCCAATTGGAGTAATTATGAGCATCGCTGTAAGCGCTAACACCAGTATGTCGGTTCTAATCGTTGACGATGAGCCTGGAATGCGCAGCTTCTTAACTAAAGCCATGTTGAAAAAATTTGCTCTAGTCGAAACCGCATCAAGTATTGCACAGGCCGAGCAACTCCGCAGCCAAGGTCATTTTGATTTGTTAATCGTCGATATTCGGTTACCCGATCGTTCAGGCATCGAATGGCATGAAGCATTAGATGATACAGACCGTCAGTCCGATATTATTTTTATGACGGGTTATGCTGACATGGATGTGGCGATTAGAGCATTACGAGCGGGCGCATCAGACTTCATCATGAAGCCGTTTCACTTAGAACAAATGATGACAGCTGTTGATCGTTGTATTGAAAAGCGTTTACTAAAGCGTGAAAATTTTATGCTAAAACGTGAGCTGTCCCATGGTCAGTCTTCTACCATCATTGGCAGCAGTGACGCGATTAATGAAGTTAAGCAAGTGATAGAACGTGTTGCTCAAACCAATGCGGTTGTTTTAATTGAAGGCGAGTCAGGTACAGGTAAAGAGCTTGTCGCGCGCCAGCTACATCAGTTGAGTGGACGAGCAGGCCCATTTGTACCGGTGAATTGTGGCGCTATTGCACCAGATCTATTGGCCAGTGAGTTATTTGGTCATATAGCAGGATCATTTACCGGAGCAAAAAGCTCTCGGGAAGGATTATTTAGTTTTGCTTCCGGTGGGACTATTTTTTTAGATGAGATCGGCGAAATGCCGATGAATATGCAAACGGCACTATTGAGAGTGTTAGAACAACGTGCAATTCGCCCAGTGGGTAGTGAGAAAGAAGTGGCAATTGATGTGCGTGTTGTGGCGGCCACTAACCGGTTATTAATTGAAGAAGTCGACCAAGGCCATTTTCGTCGAGATTTGTATTACCGTTTAAATGTACTGAATATTTTAATTCCACCTTTACGTGCTCGTCCAGAAGATGTGGTGGAATTAACCCATCATTTTACGGTACAGATATCACAGGACTTGGGCATTAAACCGGTTCTATGGAGCCATGAAGATTTACAAGTTTTAAAGCAGCATGAATGGCCAGGTAATATCCGTGAGCTTAAGAATATGATTGAGCGATGTATTTTATTAGGTAAGCCCCCTGCAGAATATTGGAAAAAAACTGAACAAGCAGAAACTGTAGATAATTACGGCTACCCCCTAAGTTGGACATTAAAAGATGTTGAAAAACAGCATGTAACACAGGTGGTTGACTCCCATGATGGCAATAAATCCGCAGCGGCGAGAGATTTAGGCGTATCGCGAAAAACCTTAGACAGAAAGTACAAAGATTGGTTTGGGCAAGATAGTTGCGAGGATCAAAAGGAAGCTTAATCGTGTCACTTTTTAAACAAATATTCGGTATCAGTTGGCAACAAATGCAGGCTAAGGTGCGTTATCGACTATTAATTCTGACACTATTGCCGATCTTAATGACATTAATCAGCCTAGTATTTATCACTATTTACTGGAATATTAGTTATACCAGTCAGCAATTGTTTATGAAGGTTAAAGCTGATTTATCGGTTGCTGAAAATACACTACAACAGGTTCAAATCCGTCAAGAGCAACAGCTTGTTCATTTGGCTAATTCATGGGCCTTTCAAACTGCGTTTAGTCAACTCCAACAAGATAAAAATAATCCACACGCGCAGCAGACGATCGCAGAGGTATTAACGCAAACTCAGCGGCAATTTAACTTAGATTTTTTAAGGTTAATCAGTGTAGAACAAGTTAAAACAGATCCAGATTTAACAGCATTGTTGCGTAACAAGCCTGACTCGCCATCTTCAGGTGTCATGGTGCTTCCCTCTGAGCGTTTAAAGCAGATAAACCCACAATTGGCACAATATGCCACAATTAATCTTAAAACCACTCAAAGAGCGATAGCGCCAAGCAAGCAGCAGGAACATCGCGGCTTAGTGAGTCGAAGTGTACTACCAATAATAATGAATTCAGGCTCTTCAATGCAGTGGTATCTTGATGGGGGGAATATATTTAATAAAGATACCGTGATAGTTGATTACATTCGCAATCTTGTTTATGACAAAGGGACTTTACCTGCACATTCAATTGGTACTGTGACGATTTTTTTAGACAATGTCAGAGTCAGTACTAACGTGCCAATGAATGCCTCGTCATCACAATATTCTGAACAAAATCGCGCGCTAGGCACCTTAGTGTCAGAAGAGGTGAAGCAAAAAGTACTAGTGGATGGGCAAACTTGGGTTGATAGGGCATTTGTGTTTAATGACTGGTACATTTCCGCCTACGCCCCTTTGCTTGATATCTATGGTAAACGAGTGGGTATGGTATATACCGGTTTTTCTGAAGGACCTTTCATTCATAATTACCTACTTAATATTATTGAGTTAGGCAGTATTTTAATGCTGGTATTATTTGGCTCAGGCTTATTGGTTTATCGTGGCGCGTACAGTTTATTAAAACCCATAGAACGCATTCATCAGGTGGTTAAAGCGGTACAATCAGGCCGTAATGTTCGTATCGGTGAGCTCGGTTTAGATCGTGATAATGAACTGGCTCATTTAGCTGAACAGTTCGATAGTATGCTGGACTTATTGCAAAGTCGAAATTTACAGATTCAAGCCGCAGCAGAGCAACTCGAATTAAAAGTGGAGCAGCGCACCAAAAGCTTGCAAGACAAAACGGAAGAGTTACAACGTAATGTCGAATTACTGAATGAAACTCGCCAGCAATTGGTCACCAATGAAAAACTAACCGCATTAGGTGAGTTAACGGCGGGTATTGCCCATGAAATTAATAATCCTACCGCTGTAATTCTAGGTAATATGGAATTATTAAAGTATGAATTGGGTGATCAAGCTGAACAGGTATCAGAAGAGATTGATCTCGTGATCCAGCAAGTGGGACGTATAAGCACTATTATTCGTAGCTTATTGCAGTACAGTCGCCCTGGTGAATTTAATGCCCCCATCGAAATGCATCAGATGACCCCGATTGTTGAAGAAGTTTTAGTCTTGGTGCGTCACTCAATACAAAAGCAAGAGGTTGTACTAGTTAAAGCGCTTAATGCAAGTTGTCCCGTTGAGGTTAATCGACCGCAGTTGCAACAAGTGCTAATTAACCTAGTTGTTAATGCCGCCCATGCTATTGAAGCTAGAAATGATACGGGTAAGGGCAAAATTTGGATTCGAACCCAAGACTGGCTTCAAGGTGATGAACCTATAGGAGTGAAAATCGAAATAGAAGATGAGGGTATAGGCATAAACACTGAGCAACTAAGCCGTATTTTTGATCCATTTTATACCACCCGTAAAGACGGCACAGGTTTAGGGTTATCATTAAGCTACGGTATTATCAAACGGTTAGGCGGCACTATTGAAGTGAAGTCTACCGAAGGCAAGGGCACGGTATTTATTATTGGTCTTTATCATAGAGCTAAAGATGAATATACCAATAACCCTTACGAGGGGCTGCAGTTTAACTAAGCATGAGATTGATGTGAACCACTGGTGGCTAAATTAAATGAAGTGTGATGATTAACAGCATGGGGATAGAATTGAGCGGTTTATCATAAACTCACGTAGCCGTATAAATGTGTCGGTTAATAAATTTTAAGCAAAAAAAAGCCGGATGATTAATCCGGCCACAAAGAGTGTGAGCAATGTCGTGCTTGCGAACTCAGCGTAACAATAAAGGTGATGAATCTTTAAAATCGTAACTGAGCTTTGGAACGCAAATGAATAGTAATCATTCTCATTATCGTTTGCAAGTTAAATAAACTTTTTTTTATTCTTTACACTTCATTTACCAACTTTAAGACAATAAAAAAGCGCGATAGCCGATACCATCACGCTTATTATTCTATTATCAAATAGGGTTATAAAATGCGTCTTGAATGTTGATGCGTACTTAATAATTTATCTTGTAATACCCTCAATAACACCCCGTAAGCGGGTAAAAACAATCCCAAACTGACAATCAATTTAAAACCATAATCTATGGTCGCTATTTCTGGCCAGTGTTGCGCCATAAAAGTATCGGTAGAGGCATAAAATGCCACACTGAAAAAGACTAAAGTGTCGACTAAGTTACCAATTAAGGTAGACGCAGCAGGGGCTATCCACCACGCACGGGCTTTTCTTAATTGCGCAAATACCGTTATATCCATTAATTGGCCAATAAGATAAGCAATGAAGCTTGCAAAGGCGATGCGGAATACAAAAGTATTGGCTTCGAGTACGGCGTCAAATTGTTGAAATTGGCCTTGATGAAATAGTACGCCAATTAGATATGACACAATTAAAGCAGGAAACATGGCTTTAAAAATGATTTGTCTAGCGGCTTGCTGACCAAATATGCGCACGGTTAAATCCGTGGCTAAGTACACAAAAGGAAAGCTAAATGCTCCCCAAGTGGTGTGATAGCCGAATACTTGAAACGGTAACTGAACCAAGTAATTACTGGCACAAATTATCAATATATGAAAGCTGACTAAAAATAGCAGCGCACGGCGCGTCTGCGTCGGGGTAAGTGTTAACATCTTGTGGCCTTTTTATTGAGATTAGGCGGGGTGAGGGAACCCGCAATTTTATTGGTTCTGGGTATGCTAGCACCCACAACGTGTACAGAGATTTATTATGATTATATCTTGTGCGGTCATCACCAGTAATAGGTCGCTGCCGACAAGGGGGCAGGATAATACCACTCTAGCAATAAATAGCCCAGCTTAAGCGATGAAGTCGATTGTTTAGCTCTCATATTTCTGAGTGAAATAAGAATAAAGTAACAATAATACATGCACTTAAAAATTATTGAACGACTCTCAAAAAAACTATTAAGTGAGTTGTATGGTAATGTCTATGTCAGTTTTTACGTTTGTAATTAATAAAATCAACAACAAAGCATTTGTTTGTTGTACTTAAATATTTTGGTTTCTTTGATTTGCACGATACCTGTTACAATAAATCATCTTGTATTTACCATGTTATCTATATGTCAGTATCTCTGCTTAAACACAATACCCTGGGACTAGAACAGTCTTGTGATGAACTATTTGTCGTAGATTCTAAAGCGTCTCTTATCGAGAATTGCCTATCCTTATATCACTCAGATAAAGCGTTAATGATACTCGGTGGTGGCAGTAATGTTGTCTTCACTGAAGATTTTGCAGGATCTGTGGTTAAAATTGCGACTAAAGGGATTGCTGTAGAACAAGAAGGGAATGAGGTACTGCTTACTGTTGAAGCTGGTGAGAGTTGGCATGAGCTGGTGGCGTATTGCGTGGAACATAATTTCTACGGTATTGAAAACTTAGCGTTAATACCCGGCACTGTTGGTGCTGCACCGATCCAAAATATCGGTGCTTACGGGGTGGAATTTAGTCAGGTTTGCCATTCTGTCGAGTTCCTCGATCTTGATTCATCACAACTGTATGAAATTATGGCTGCAGATTGCCAATTTGATTATAGAGAGTCAATTTTTAAGCAACAACTTAAACACAAAGCTGTCATTACAGCTGTCAAAATTAAGTTAACTAAAGTTTGGGTGCCGCAGCTGGACTACGCTCCATTAAACACACTTGATTCTACGACTGTCAGTGCGAAACAGGTTTTTGAACTAGTTTGCCAAATAAGACAGTCAAAATTACCAGACCCTGCGGTATTAGGAAATGTTGGCAGCTTTTTTAAAAACCCAATTATTAACACTGATAAATTTGAAACTTTAAAAGATAAATTTCCACAAATAATCGGCTACAGCTTAGAAAATAGTCTAGTAAAACTAGCCGCAGGCTGGTTAATCGAAAATGCTGGGCTTAAAGGGTTTTCTATCGGCGGTGCATCGGTTCATCAACTGCAGGCACTAGTTTTAGTGAACTCTGCTAATGCAACCGGCAATGATATCTGTCAACTTGCGTTACATGTTATTGATGTTATTGAGCAGCGATTTGAAGTATCTCTAGAAACTGAACCTAGGATGATGGCGCAATTTGGAGAGGTCGTTTTATCATGAATGAACATTGGTCGCGTAAACGTTCAATACTGTCCTTGCTGAGCGCAGAACATTTTACTTCTGGCGAGAAAATAGCAAGTCAAATTAGCTTAACCAGAATGGCGGTTAATCAGCATATTGACTCATTATCAGAATATGGTGTTGAGATTTTTAGTGTGAAGGGCAAAGGGTATAAGCTCGCCAACCCAATAGCATTAGTTGATGAAAATAGATTGATTAACCAGATAGATAACAGATGTTTTTATTTTGATGAAATAAATAGCACTAATAGTTTTCTGTTAAGCCACCATGAAGACCTTAAGTCTGGTGATATTTGTGTTGCTGAATATCAATCAGCCGGCCGCGGCAGGCGTGGTAGGCAGTGGCAGTCTCCCTATGGTAACCATCTTTATGCATCCCTATTTTGGCGTTTTGACAGTGATGTAACCAAAGCTATGGGGTTAAGTCTGGTTATAGCGTGCTCAATCGTCAAAGCGTTAACTGATATGGGTGTGACTGGGCTAGGGCTTAAATGGCCTAATGATATTTATTTAGAGGGTAAAAAGCTGGCTGGAATTTTAATTGAAGTGGCGCAAACCAATGCACAACAAACTGAGCTGGTAATCGGCTTTGGGATTAACATGAGTATGTCGGCTGTACAGGGCGAACTTATTGATCAGCCTTGGAGCGATTTAACTAGCCAAAATCAATTGCCCGATAAAACCTTGTTATTGGCAAAGCTACATCAGCACTTAAAAAGTGATATTCAACTGTTTGATAAGCAGGGTTTGGTTCCATTTATTGATTTTTGGCAGCAATATGACTTATTTACTGACAAGCCTATCAAGTTGCTGATGGCGCCTAATGAAGTTGAAGGTGTTTACAAGGGAATAGATCAACAAGGAGGGATTATAATTGATACTAATGAAGGGCTAAAAACCTTTATTGGCGGTGAAATAAGTTTACGACGCGCCTAACTTAGCGCGTGTGAACTTAAGGTTACTTTCTCAGTAACACATTATCCATTAGGTGATTTTCACCTTTTTTGAGGATCAAATTTGCGCGTTCTCGAGTCGGTTGAATATTCAAGTTTAAATTTGGGCCATTAATCGTGTCCCAAATATTAGCAGAAATGGCATTTGCCTCACTATCGGACAATGCCGCGTAGTGATGGAAAAATGATAATGGGTCGCTAAATGCGCCTTTTCGAAATTGCAAAAATCGCTGCTGGTACCATTCTTTTAATAAATGTTCTTCTGCATCGACATATATCGAAAAGTCGACAAAGTCAGATACAAATGGACGTCTTAAATCAATGGGAGAGTCTAGACCTGTTTGTAAAACATTTAACCCTTCAAGTATAAGAATATCCGGTTGTTCTATCACTTGATGTTGATCATGACATCGATCATAGGTCACATGGGAATATAAAGGGGCTAAAACACGCGGTTCACCGGTTTTCACTGCGGAAATGAAGTCGACTAACATTTTCATGTCATAACTTTCAGGAAAGCCTTTGCGCTGGAGTAATCCCTTGCGTTTTAAGTCTGCTAGTGGGTACAGGAAACCATCGGTTGTGACTAAATCGACTTTTGGATGTTCTGGCCAGCGTTGTAATAAGGTTTGCAGAATACGTGCAGTGGTACTTTTTCCAACAGCAACACTACCTGCAATACTGATAATGTAGGGTGAACGAGAAGCGCTTTGCTCCAAGAACTTGTCTACAATCATTCCCCGTTGTTGCTTAGCTCCTACGATAAGGTTAAGTAACCGACTTAATGGTAGATAAATGTCAGTTACTTCATCTAATGATAACTTCTCATTCATGCCCCTTAGGTTTTCAAGCTCTTCCTGACATAATGTTAAGGGAACAGAATTGCGCAACTCCGCCCATTTATGACGTTCGAAGGAGAGATATAGCGCTTGTTGAATGCTGTTTTTCATTAATAAGCCAACTTTATACTGGGTCTGGCACATTACACGATCCGTATTACTGGAACAATACTTTAAGATTCAATTAACTGACCGAATAAAAATAATGGTTCATTATTGGTTATATTTAACGCTTCGCGAATAAAAAAACGACAATTGAGAGTTTATTTAGCTTTTTTATAATTTTTCTATTGCACTTAGCGCCACATTTACCTAATATCCGTTCCCGAAATGATGCGCCGGCATAGCTCAGTTGGTAGAGCAACTGACTTGTAATCAGTAGGTCCCGAGTTCGACTCTTGGTGCCGGCACCATTTTTCTGGAGGGGTTCCCGAGTGGCCAAAGGGATCAGACTGTAAATCTGACGGCTCAGCCTTCGAAGGTTCGAATCCTTCTCCCTCCACCATTTTTTAGGTAGTTAGGTAGCCTATGTAGGTTGCGCGGATGTCGTATAATGGTATTACTCCAGCCTTCCAAGCTGATAACGCGGGTTCGATTCCCGCCATCCGCTCCAAGTTTGTTTGCTGATATGGCTCAATTAATTGAGCAAACCTTAGGTCAAGGTTAGTCGGTATTACTGCCATGCTTATCAGCACAATCCTACAAAAAATAATCGCCTGACTAAAAAATCGATTCGATGTCATATCTATATGCATCGGATTTTTATTATGTGTGTGTTTTCATCACCAAACTATTGGATTGAGGCTATACCATGGCAAAAGCTAAATTTGAACGTAAGAAGCCCCACGTAAACGTAGGCACCATCGGTCACGTTGACCATGGTAAAACAACTTTAACTGCAGCTATTTCTGCTGTGTTAGCTAAGACTTATGGTGGTGAAGTGCGTAACTTCGCTCAAATCGATAACGCTCCAGAAGAGCGTGAGCGCGGTATTACTATTAATACTTCTCACATCGAATATGACACACCAATTCGTCACTATGCACACGTCGACTGTCCAGGTCACGCGGATTATGTTAAAAACATGATCACTGGTGCTGCACAGATGGATGGCGCAATCTTAGTAGTTGCTGCTACAGACGGCCCAATGCCACAAACACGTGAGCACATCCTACTTTCTCGTCAAGTAGGTGTACCTTTCATCATCGTATTCATGAACAAATGTGACATGGTTGATGACGAAGAGCTATTAGAATTAGTAGAAATGGAAGTGCGTGAGCTTCTTTCAGAATACGACTTCCCAGGTGATGACTTACCAGTTATCCAAGGTTCTGCATTAAAAGCGTTAGAAGGCGATGCGGCATGGGAAGGTAAAATTCTTGAGCTTGCAGAAGCACTAGATACTTATATTCCAGAGCCAGAGCGTGACATCGATAAGCCATTCCTACTACCAATCGAAGACGTATTCTCGATTTCAGGTCGTGGTACAGTGGTAACTGGTCGTGTTGAGCGTGGTATTGTACGCGTATCAGACGAAGTTGAAATTGTAGGTGTTAAAGACACAACTAAAACAACTTGTACTGGCGTAGAAATGTTCCGTAAGCTACTTGACGAAGGTCGTGCTGGCGAGAACTGTGGTGTGTTATTACGTGGTACTAAGCGTGATGACGTAGAACGTGGCCAAGTACTAGCTAAGCCTGGTTCAATCAACCCACACACTACTTTCGAATCAGAAGTATACGTGTTATCAAAAGAAGAAGGCGGACGTCACACTCCATTCTTCAAAGGATACCGTCCACAGTTCTATTTCCGTACAACGGACGTAACTGGTACTATCGAATTGCCAGAAGGCGTAGAAATGGTAATGCCTGGTGACAACATCAAGATGGTTGTTACTTTGATTTACCCAATCGCGATGGACGACGGTTTACGTTTTGCTATCCGTGAAGGTGGCCGTACAGTTGGTGCTGGTGTTGTAGCTAAAATTATTGCTTAATTGCGAATTTAGTTAACACTGAAAAAGGAAGCTTAGGCTTCCTTTTTTGTTTTGGCTGCCTGCGTTAAGATAAAACGCAAGTTTTTTACTGATTTATTCGCATAAGACCACCAGTCATGTTGCGAATAGAGCTGAATCAGAATACAATCTATGACCGATTTTTGACCCTGTGCTGTGATAGTTTCTGGGGTAACTCGGGAATGTAGTGGCAGTTCACTGTTGCTAAGCTCAGGTCGTATTGAGTAACGGAATTAACAGATGACAACAAGTACTGAAAGCCAGGGTAATTCTCTGGATATCGTGAAGTGGAGCGTGGCTGTATTGCTAGTTTTAGCAGCAGTTATTGCTAACCAATTTTTTGCAGAAGCCAGTGTAGTGGCTCGTGTTGCTGGTGTAATTGTCACTTTTGCAATTGCTGGCTTCATAGCATTTCAAACCGTTAAAGGTAAGCAAGCACTTTCATTTGCTCGCGAAGCACATATTGAAGTGCGTAAAGTGATTTGGCCAACTCGCCAAGAAGCTCTTACCACAACGTTTATCGTTCTTGCTGCAACAGGTGTTGTTGCATTGATCCTTTGGGGATTAGACGCAATCTTATTGCGAGTTGTGAATTTAATTACAGGCGTATAGGCATTTAAACATGACTGAAGCTACAGAAGCGAAGAAAAGATGGTATGTTATTCAAGCCTTTTCAGGTTATGAAGGTCGTGTACTTAAAACACTACTTGAACATATCAAAATGCACAGTATGGAAGATTACTTCGGCGAGATTTTAGTGCCAACAGAAGAAGTCGTTGAAATGCGTGCAGGTCAACGTCGTAAAAGTGAGCGTAAATTCTTTCCGGGCTATGTGTTAGTCCAAATGGAAATGAATGATGATAGCTGGCACTTAGTAAAGAGCATTCCTCGTGTAATGGGCTTTATTGGTGGTACATCAGATCGTCCAGCGCCGATTTCAGAGAAAGAAGCCAATAACATACTACAGCGTTTACAGGACACTGTTACTTCGCCGACACATCGTGTTATTTATGAACCAGGTGAAGTGGTTCGTGTGTGTGATGGACCATTTGCAGACTTTAACGGAACTATCGAAGAAGTCGATTATGAGAAGAATCGCGTTAAAGTTTCTGTGATGATTTTTGGTCGCTCAACACCTGTTGAACTTGATTTTCATCAGGTTGAAAAAAGCTGATTAAAATAACCACAAAATATTGATTGTTTGCGGGTGTGGATTTTTGTATAATTCGCACCCGTTGTTTCAGGGGGAGCAAATTGGCATGTCGCCAAGATGCGTTTGAACCCAAATAGAGGAAATGTCGACATGGCAAAGAAGATTGAAGCTTATATTAAGCTACAAGTAGCAGCCGGTGCTGCAAACCCGTCTCCACCAGTTGGTCCTGCTTTAGGTCAAAAAGGTGTGAACATCATGGAATTCTGTAAAGCATTCAACGCTCGTACTGAAAAGTTCGAAAAAGGCATGCCAATTCCTGTTGTTATCACTGTATACAGTGACCGTTCTTTCACTTTTGAAACTAAGACTCCACCTGCATCTTTCCTACTGCTTAAAGCAGCTGGTTTGAAATCAGGTTCAGGCCGTCCTAATACACAGAAAGTAGGAACTATCAAGCGTAGCGCTGTTCAGGAAATTGCTGAATCTAAAGCGGCTGATATGACTGGTGCTGATATTGAAGCGATGACTCGCTCAATTGAAGGTACTGCACGTTCAATGGGTTTGGTAGTAGAGGACTAATATAATGGCAAAGCTAAGTAAACGCGCTCGCGTAATTCGCGAAAAAGTTGATGGTACTAAGCAGTATGACATCAACGAAGCAGTAGCACTTTTAAAAGAATTAGCAACAGCTAAATTCGTAGAAAGTGTTGACGTAGCTGTTAACCTTGGTATCGATCCTCGTAAATCAGATCAAAACGTACGTGGTGCTACTGTACTTCCACACGGTACTGGTCGTGACGTTCGTGTTGCTGTATTCACTCAAGGTGCAAACGCTGAAGCTGCTAAAGCTGCGGGTGCTGAACTTGTGGGTATGGACGACCTAGCTGCTCAAATTAAAGCTGGCGAAATGAACTTTGACGTTGTTATCGCATCACCAGACGCAATGCGCGTTGTTGGTATGTTAGGTCAAATCTTAGGCCCACGTGGTTTAATGCCTAACCCTAAAACTGGTACTGTAACGCCTAACGTTGCAGAAGCAGTTAAGAATGCTAAAGCTGGTCAAGTTCGTTACCGCAACGACAAAAACGGTATTATCCACACTACTATCGGTAAAGTGGATTTCACTGTTGAACAGTTAAAAGAAAACTTAGAAGCGTTAGTGTCAGCACTGAAAAAGGCTAAGCCTGCAGTTGCTAAAGGCATTTACGTGAAAAAAGTTAGCATCTCTACCACTATGGGTGCAGGTGTTGCAGTCGACCAAGCTAGCTTGGAAGACATTAAGTAATTTTACAATTTGCGCGCATTAGTCTATAATGCGCGCAAATTGTGGGTTGAAGCTCCTTTTACTTGATATTGCCTTAATTCGTTAAGGTATATTGGCTAAAAAGTGAGTTTCCGTCCAAGACCGCAGGTGTTTATCGTAAGGTTAACTTAATTTCCTGCGTAGACGGTGTCAGGCCCCAGCTAAATTTTTTTACTGGAAAATCTGCACCGTAAGTAGCCATCTACATATTGTATTTGGTTTGGTAAATTCTAGGGATTTCCCTAGGTAGAATCCAGGAGTAAAGCCTAATGGCATTAAGACTCGAAGACAAAAAGGCAATTGTTGCTGAAGTCAACGAAGCTGCCAAAGGTGCGCTTTCTGCAGTTGTTGCCGATTCACGCGGTGTAACTGTAAGTGCCATGACTGTTCTGCGTAAAGCCGCTCGCGCTAATGGTGTTTATGTACGTGTAGTACGTAACACTTTAGCTAAGCGTGCTGTTGAAGGTACTTCATTTGAATGCCTTGCAGAAACGTTCACTGGCCCAACTTTAATCGCCTTCTCTCTAGAGCACCCAGGTGCTGCAGCGCGTCTTTTAAAAGATTTCGCTAAAGAGCAAGCAAAGTTTGAAGTTAAAGGTGCAGCTTTCGAAGGGATGTTTATCCCTGCAGTTGAAATTGATCGTTTAGCGAAACTACCAACATACGACGAAGCACTAGCTCAGTTAATGATGACTATGAAAGAAGCATCTGCTGGCAAGTTCGTACGTACATTGGCCGCCCTTCGCGATCAAAAACAAGAAGCCGCTTAATTATAAGTTGGCCGCTTAATAAAATTGAATTCAGAACAATAGGAAATATTTCTAATGTCTATCACTAAAGACCAAATCTTAGAAGCTTTCGCAGCAATGTCTGTAATGGAAGTTGTTGAACTAATCGAAGCAATGGAAGAGAAATTCGGTGTTTCTGCTGCTGCAGCAACTGTAGCTGTTGGCGATGCTGGCGCAGCTGCTGAAGAGCAAACAGAATTCGACGTAATTCTTACTTCTCACGGTGCTAACAAAGTTGCTGTAATTAAAGCACTTCGTGGCGCTACAGGTCTAGGCCTGAAAGAAGCTAAAACTATGTCAGAATCTTCTCCAATTGCAGTTAAAGAAGCTGTTTCTAAAGAAGAAGCTGAAGCGCTTAAAGCTGAGTTAGTTGCAGCTGGTGCAGAAGTTGAAATCAAGTAAGTTTTAGTTAACTTACTCACCCAAGCAATTGGGTGAAGGCTGGCGGTTTTTTAACCGTCGGCCTTTTTTGCGCTCTATGCGCAGGCGATTTTTTATTCACCGTTTATCGCCAGTTTTAGCAGTTCCTAGCAGAGATTACTGGTTAGGTTCTTGCGACAACGGTGACGGGCAAACGCGCTGATTTATATTAAAAAATTAATGTATTTCAGTCTTGGTCACACTAGTAAGTAGAGGAAACCCATGGTTTACTCCTATTCTGAAAAGAAGCGTATTCGCAAAGATTTTGGTAAGCGTCCAAAGGTTTTGGACATCCCTTATCTATTGTCTATCCAGTTAGACTCTTTTAAGAAATTCACCGATCAAGATCCTACGGGTGAACGCGGTTTTGAAGCGGCATTTCGTAGCGTTTTTCCTATCAAGAGCTTTTCTGGTTATTCTGAGCTGCAATATGTCAGTTATAAACTAGGCGAGCCAGTTTTTGATGTGAAAGAATGTCAGATCCGTGGTGTCACTTATTCAGCTCCACTGCGCGTTAAATTACGCATGGTGTTGTTTGATCGTGAAGCTGCAGCTGGCACAGTAAAAGATATTAAAGAACAAGAAGTCTACATGGGTGATATCCCATTGATGACTGATAACGGTACGTTCGTTATCAACGGTACTGAGCGTGTTATTGTGTCTCAGTTACACCGTAGTCCTGGCGTATTCTTTGATCATGACCGTGGTAAAACCCACTCTTCCGGTAAAGTGCTTTATAACGCACGTATTATTCCTTACCGTGGTTCATGGCTTGACTTTGAATTCGATCCTAAAGACGCATTATTCGTCCGTATTGACCGTCGTCGTAAATTACCTGCGACTATCATGCTACGTGCGTTAGATTTTTCTACTCAAGACATCTTAGACTTATTCTTTGAGCGTATTCAGTTCAAGATTAAGAAAGATTCTTTAGTGATGTCATTAGTACCTGATCGCTTACGCGGTGAGACAGCTAGCTATGACATTAAAGATGCTGAAGGTAGTCTGTTGGTTGAAGCGGGCCGTCGTATTACAGCTCGTCATATTAAACAGTTAGAAAAAACCAACACGACTGAGCTTGAAGTGCCAGTGGATTACATTGTTGGTAAGTATGCTGCACAAGATTATATCGATGAAGATACTGGTGAAGTATTAGTGACAGCAAACAGCGAAATCTCATTAGAAGATTTAGCTAATTTGTCATTAGCCGGCATTAAAGAAATTGATACGTTATTTATCAATGACCTTGATCATGGTGCTTATATCGCAGACACACTGCGCATAGATTCAACAACTAACCGCTTAGAAGCATTAGTTGAAATCTATCGTATGATGCGTCCTGGCGAGCCACCAACCAAAGATGCTGCTGAAGGTTTATTCCAAAACCTATTCTTTAGTGAAGAACGTTATGACTTATCAAAAGTAGGTCGTATGAAGTTTAACCGTCGTCTTGAGATTGCTGAAGATGAAGGTTCAGGTGTTCTGTCTAAAGAAGACATCGTTTGTGTTATGAAGAAAATCATCGAAATCCGTAACGGGTACGATGAAGTCGACGATATTGACCATTTAGGTAACCGTCGTATTCGTAGCGTAGGTGAGATGGCTGAAAACCAATTCCGTGTTGGTTTAGTCCGTGTTGAGCGTGCTGTTCGTGAACGTCTATCTTTAGGCGATTTAAACGAATTAATGCCACAAGACTTAATTAACGCTAAGCCAATTTCTGCGGCAGTGAAAGAGTTTTTCGGTTCTTCACAGTTGTCACAGTTTATGGACCAAAACAATCCTTTATCAGAAGTGACGCATAAGCGTCGTATTTCTGCTCTAGGTCCAGGTGGTTTGACCCGTGAACGCGCAGGCTTCGAAGTCCGTGACGTACATCCAACTCACTATGGTCGTTTATGTCCAATTGAGACCCCAGAGGGTCCAAACATTGGTCTAATCAACTCGCTAGCCAGTTTTGCTCGTACAAACTCGTACGGCTTCCTAGAAACGCCATACCGTAAAGTGGTAGACGGTGTGATTACTGATGAAGTTGAATACTTATCAGCAATCGAAGAAGGTCGTTACGTTATTGCACAGGCTAACATCGAAGTTGATGCAGCTGGTCGTATGGTTGAAGACCAAATAGCTTGTCGTCATAAAGGTGAATCTACCTTTATGCGTGCAGCTGACGTTCAGTACATGGACGTTTCGCCACAACAGATTATTTCTGTTGCAGCGTCATTAATTCCGTTCTTAGAACACGATGATGCTAACCGTGCATTGATGGGTGCAAACATGCAACGTCAAGCCGTTCCTACACTGCGTGCTGATAAGCCGTTAGTAGGTACTGGTATTGAACGTACTCTTGCTGTTGACTCTGGTGTTGTGGTGGTGGCTAAACGTGGCGGTGTGGTTGACTATGTTGACGCTAGCCGTATCGTTGTTAAAGTTAATGAAGACGAGCTACGCGCAGGCGAAGCCGGTATCGACATTTATAACCTAACAAAATATACCCGTTCAAACCAAAACACTTGTATTAACCAACGTCCTTGTTGTTTTGCTGGTGATCCAGTGGTTCGTGGTGATGTATTAGCTGATGGTCCTTCTACGGACCTTGGCGAATTGGCCCTTGGTCAAAACATGCGTATCGCGTTCATGCCTTGGAATGGCTATAACTTCGAAGATTCGATCTTAATTTCTGAGCGCGTAGCGCAAGAAGATCGTTTTACTACTATCCATATCCAAGAGCTTTCTTGTATTGCTCGTGATACTAAATTGGGTAGCGAAGAAATCACGGCTGATATTCCAAACGTAGGCGAGTCTGCTTTATCTAAATTAGATGAATCAGGTATCGTTTATATTGGTGCAGAAGTGAAGGGCGGCGATATTCTTGTGGGTAAAGTGACACCCAAGGGTGAAACACAGTTAACTCCAGAAGAGAAACTACTCCGAGCTATTTTTGGTGAGAAAGCTTCTGACGTTAAGGACAGCTCATTACGTGTTCCTAACTCAGTGAAAGGCACCATCATCGACGTTCAGGTATTTACCCGTGACGGCGTTGAAAAAGACAAACGTGCACTTGAAATTGAAGACATGCATGTTCGTCAAGCTCGTAAAGACTTAGGCGAAGAATTCAAGATCCTTGAAGACGGCGTATTAGGCCGTGCGCGTAACTTGTTATTAGCTGCTGGTTTCTCTGAAGCTAAATTAGCTGAGTTACCACGCAAAGACTTGCTAATCCAAGTGATTGACGATGAAGCAAAACAAACTGAACTTGAGCAGTTAGCTGAACAGCACGAAGAGCTGCGCGCTGACTTTGACAAGAAGTTTGAAACTAAGCGTCGTAAGATCACTCAAGGTGATGATTTAGCTCCAGGCGTACTGAAAATTGTTAAGGTTTACTTAGCCGTTAAACGTACTATCCAGCCTGGTGATAAAATGGCGGGTCGTCATGGTAACAAAGGTGTTATCTCGAAGATTTGTCCAGTCGAAGACATGCCATATGATGAAGAAGGTAATCCAGTAGACATCGTACTAAACCCATTGGGCGTACCATCGCGTATGAACATCGGTCAGGTACTTGAAGTTCACATGGGTGCTGCTGCGAAAGGCATTGGTAACAAGATCACCGCTATGCTTGAAGAGCAACGTGAAATTGCCGTACTTCGTGATTACATCAAACAAGTTTATGAGTTAGGTGATGACGTGTTACAGCGCGTTGATATCGACTCGTTTACTGATGATGAAGTTGTGCGTTTGGCGACTCACCTTAAAGGTGGTATCCCAATAGCAACACCAGCATTCGATGGTGCTAAAGAGAAAGAGATCAAGCAAATGCTTGCTCTTGCAGGCTTACCTGAGTCTGGTCAGTTGACATTATGTGACGGCCGTACCGGTAACGAGTTTGAGCGTAAAGTGACCGTTGGTTACATGTACATGCTTAAACTAAACCACTTAGTTGATGACAAGATGCACGCCCGTTCTACTGGTTCGTACAGCTTAGTTACACAACAACCATTGGGCGGTAAAGCTCAATTTGGTGGTCAACGTTTCGGTGAGATGGAAGTGTGGGCACTTGAAGCATACGGTGCAGCTTATACTCTACAGGAAATGCTGACAGTTAAGTCGGATGACGTTAATGGTCGTACTCAGATGTATAAAAACATCGTCGACGGTAACCATCAGATGCAACCAGGCATGCCTGAGTCTTTCAACGTATTGTTGAAGGAAATTCGTTCACTTGGTATTAATATCGAGCTGGATCAAGAGTAAGCATCGCACTTAAGCAATGTTTGGTAACCAAGGGTGCTTTGCATCAGCAAAGCACCTGGTTTAACTCCTTCAGGAGAGAAACGTGAAAGACTTATTAAAGTTTCTTAAACAGCAAAGTAAGACTGAAGAATTTAGCGGAATTAAAATTGGATTGGCTTCGCCTGATCTAATCCGCTCTTGGTCATTTGGTGAAGTTAAAAAACCAGAAACCATTAACTACCGTACATTCAAACCTGAACGTGAAGGTTTGTTCTGTGCGCGTATCTTTGGTCCAGTTAAAGATTACGAATGTTTGTGTGGTAAATACAAACGTCTTAAGCACCGTGGTGTCATTTGTGAAAAGTGTGGCGTAGAAGTTACCCAGACTAAAGTGCGTCGTGAGCGCATGGGTCACATTGAACTGGCTAGCCCAGTTGCACATATTTGGTTCTTAAAATCATTACCGTCTCGTATCGGCTTAATGTTAGATATGACGTTACGTGATATTGAACGCGTACTGTACTTTGAATCATTTGTTGTGATCGAGCCTGGCATGACCACGCTTGAACGCGGTCAAATGTTGACCGAAGAAACGTATTTAGATGCGTTAGAAGAGTACGGCGATGAGTTCGAAGCGAAGATGGGTGCTGAGGCAGTTTTAGAATTGCTACGTGCTATCGATCTTGAGCAACAAATCGAGCAAATGCGCGAAGAGTTACCATCAATAAATTCAGAAACTCGTCGCAAAAAAGTGACCAAGCGTTTGAAATTGATGGAAGCATTTTTCACATCTGGCAACAAGCCAGAGTGGATGATCTTAAAAGTGTTACCGGTTCTTCCACCTGATCTACGCCCATTAGTGCCGTTAGATGGTGGTCGCTTCGCGACATCTGATCTTAACGATCTATATCGTCGTGTGATTAACCGTAACAACCGTTTGAAGCGTCTGTTAGATTTAGCTGCGCCTGACATTATCGTACGTAACGAAAAGCGTATGTTACAAGAGTCAGTTGATGCGCTATTAGATAACGGTCGTCGTGGTCGTGCTATTACCGGTTCTAACAAGCGCCCGCTTAAATCTTTGGCTGATATGATCAAAGGTAAGCAAGGTCGTTTCCGTCAGAACTTACTTGGTAAGCGTGTTGACTACTCTGGTCGTTCGGTAATTACCGTAGGTCCTACTTTACGTTTGCACCAGTGTGGTCTTCCTAAGAAGATGGCTCTTGAGCTATTTAAACCATTTATCTATGGCAAATTAGAAGGTCGTGGCCTAGCTACAACCATCAAAGCTGCTAAGAAAATGGTTGAGCGTGAACAGGCTGAAGTATGGGATGTGTTAGACGAAGTAATTCGTGAACATCCAGTCATGCTTAACCGTGCACCAACACTTCACAGACTAGGTATTCAAGCATTTGAACCTGTTCTGATTGAAGGTAAAGCGATTCAATTACATCCGTTAGTTTGTGCGGCATACAACGCCGATTTCGACGGTGACCAAATGGCGGTACACGTACCATTAACGCTTGAAGCTCAGTTAGAAGCTCGTGCGCTAATGATGTCTACCAACAACATTTTGTCACCTGCTAACGGTGAGCCAGTAATTACGCCGTCTCAAGACGTTGTATTAGGTTTGTACTACACAAGTCGCGAATGTATTAATGGCCGCGGTGAAGGTATGGCATTCTCTGACGTGTCAGAAGTAGAGAAAGCTTATGCTACTGGTGCTGTTGAGATACATGCACGCGTTAAAGTACGTGTTACAGAGACAACTATCGCTGAAGATGGTGAAAGAACTAAGGCTACTCGTATCGTTGATACAACAGTAGGACGTGCGCTTTTATCATTAATTCTGCCTGAAGGCTTATCATATGATTTGGTTAACCAAAACATGGGTAAGAAGCAGATTTCTAAATTGTTGAACACTTGTTATCGTCAACTAGGTCTTAAAGATACTGTTATCTTTGCTGACCAGTTAATGTATACCGGTTTCCGTTTTGCAACCATCTCTGGTGCCTCTGTAGGTATCGACGACATGGTTATTCCTGACGAGAAATATACCTTAGTTGCAGATGCTGAAGCTGAAGTGCTTGAAATTCAAGAGCAGTTCCAGTCTGGTCTAGTAACTGCCGGTGAGCGTTACAACAAAGTCATCGATATCTGGGCATCTGCCAACGAAAAAGTATCGAAAGCGATGATGGAAAACCTGTCAATTGAGACAGTGATTAACCGTGATGGCGTGCCAGAGCAACAAGCTTCGTTTAACAGCATCTATATGATGGCTGACTCGGGCGCTCGTGGTAGTGCTGCACAGATCCGTCAGCTAGCGGGTATGCGTGGTTTGATGGCTAAGCCTGATGGCTCAATCATTGAAACCCCAATTACGGCTAACTTCCGTGAAGGCCTAAACGTACTTCAGTACTTTATTTCTACTCACGGTGCGCGTAAAGGTCTTGCCGATACCGCATTGAAAACAGCTAACTCGGGTTATCTAACTCGTCGTCTTGTTGACGTTGCACAAGATTTAGTGGTTATTGAAGATGATTGTGGTGTTGAACACGGTCTAACAATGAAGCCGCTTATTGAAGGTGGTGATGTTGTTGAGCCATTGCGTGAACGCGTACTGGGTCGTGTGGTTGCTATTGATGTATTGAAGCCAGGTACTGAAGAAGTATTAGCGCCGCGTAATACATTACTAGACGAAGCATGGTGTGACACATTAGAAGAGCACAGCATCGATGAAGTTATCGTACGCTCTGTAATTACCTGTGACACAGATTTTGGTGTGTGTGCGGCATGTTACGGTCGTGATTTGGCTCGTGGTCATATTATTAACCACGGTGAAGCGATTGGTGTTGTTGCGGCGCAATCTATTGGTGAACCTGGTACACAGTTAACCATGCGTACGTTCCACATTGGTGGTGCGGCATCTCGAGCTTCTGCAGAAAACAACGTTCAAGTTAAGAACGCGGGTTCTCTGAAGTTACACAATGCTAAGCATGTTTCTAACATTGACGGTAAGCTTGTAATTGTTTCTCGTTCATCTGAACTAGCCATCATTGATGAACTAGGTCGTGAGAAAGAACGTTACAAAGTGCCTTACGGTACCGTTTTAGAAAAACTGGAAGATACTGAAGTGGCAGCTGGCGACATAATCGCTAACTGGGATCCACATACGCATCCAATTATTTCTGAAGTTGCCGGTACAGTTAAGTTCGTTGACATGATCGACGGCGTAACCATGACACGTCAAACCGACGAGTTAACAGGTCTTTCTTCTGTTGTTGTACTTGACGTTGGTGCACGTACTTCAGCGGGTAAAGAAATGCGCCCAGCAATCCGCTTAGTGGATGCTAATGGTAATGACTTAATGATCCCTGGTACAGAAGTACCAGCTCAATACTTCTTACCAGGTAATGCGATTGTAGCAAAAGATGATAACGCGAAAATTAACGTTGGTGACGCATTAGCACGTATTCCTCAAGAATCGTCTAAAACACGTGACATCACCGGTGGTCTTCCACGTGTTGCTGACTTATTCGAAGCGCGTAAGCCAAAAGAGCCTGCAATTCTTGCAGAAATCTCTGGTACTATTTCGTTCGGTAAAGAAACTAAAGGCAAGCGTCGTCTAGTGATTACTCCTGCCGATGGTGGCGATCATTATGAAGAGATGATCCCTAAGTGGCGTAACTTAAACGTGTTCGAAGGTGAAAAAGTCGAACGTGGTGAAGTTATTGCTGACGGCCCAGAAGCGGCACACGACATCTTACGTCTTCGTGGTATACATCATGTAGCAAACTACATTGTTAACGAAGTACAGGACGTTTACCGCCTCCAGGGTGTGAAGATCAACGATAAACATATCGAAGTGATCATTCGTCAGATGCTACGTAAGTGTATTATCACTTCGTCAGGCGACACTGACTTCTTAGAAGGTGAGCAAGCTGAAGTGGCTCGCGTTAAGATCGCTAACCGCGAACTTGAAGCGCAAGGCAAGATGCCGGCATTGTTTGAGCGTGATTTATTAGGTATAACTAAAGCTTCTTTAGCTACCGAATCATTCATCTCAGCAGCATCGTTCCAAGAAACGACTCGTGTGTTAACTGAAGCTGCAGTCGGTGGTAAGAGTGATCCATTACGTGGTCTGAAAGAAAACGTAATCGTAGGTCGTTTGATCCCAGCGGGTACTGGTTATGCTTATCATAAGACTCGTAACGAAGAACGTGCTAAAGCAGCCGCTTCTGGTGGCAAGGTTGAAGCACCAAAAGTGACAGCAAGCGAAGCTGAACAGAACTTAGCAGACTTACTTAATTTGGCAGGAAGCTAAGATTAAGTTGCGAAAATGTTAATAAAAGGCGCCTTTGGCGCCTTTTTTATTCGAATTTCGATCAAAAGTTGGCTATTTCTTGACAGATTGGCATTACCTTTCTAAAATTCCGCGTCCCACCATTGTGGGATATAGATTTTTCACACCTAATTGTTGAGTTATTCAACTGTCGGAGCTATACATGGCAACTGTAAACCAGTTGGTACGTAAGCCACGTGCGCCAAAAGTCGAAAAGACTAATGTGCCTGCGTTGAATGCGTGCCCACAAAAACGTGGTGTTTGTACTCGTGTGTACACTACAACACCAAAAAAACCAAACTCTGCTCTACGTAAAGTAGCTCGTGTGCGTCTTACTAACGGTTTCGAAGTAACTTCGTACATCGGTGGTGAAGGCCATAACTTGCAAGAGCATAGTGTAATCTTAATCCGTGGTGGTCGTGTTAAAGACTTACCCGGTGTGCGTTACCACACTGTTCGTGGCGCATTAGATTGTGCAGGCGTGACTACACGTCGCCAAGGCCGTTCTAAATACGGTGCTAAGCGTCCTAAGTCTTAACGTATCCCGTTAGAAGTAAGGCCAAGCTAGTATTATTTAACATTCCAGTTTTGGAAATACCTGAAGCATACGGAGAATTAATATGCCAAGACGTCGCGTTGTAGGACAACGTAAAATCCTACCAGATCCAAAGTTTCACAGTGAGTTGTTGGCTAAGTTCATCAACGTCATTATGCAAGACGGCAAAAAGTCGACTGCAGAAAAAATTATCTACAAGGCGTTAGATGTTGTCGCTGAAAAGAAAAGCGAAGATCATTTATCTATCCTTGAAGCAGCTCTTGATAACGTACGTCCATCAGTCGAAGTTAAATCTCGTCGCGTTGGTGGTTCTACTTATCAAGTACCATGTGAAGTTCGTCCAGTGCGTCGTAACGCACTAGCGATGCGCTGGTTAGTTGAAGCTGCTCGCAAACGTGGTGAAAAATCTATGGCTCTACGTCTAGCAGGTGAAATGCTAGATGCGTCTGAAAACAAAGGTACTGCGGTTAAGAAACGTGAAGACGTTCACCGCATGGCAGAAGCTAACAAAGCGTTTGCTCATTACCGTTGGTAATATAATGGGGCGGGCATTAGCCCGCTCCATATTGTTGATATTGTCTAAAGCAAATTTTGCTTTAGTTGAGAGGGTATAATCGTGGCTCGTACAACCCCAATTGAGCGTTACCGAAATATCGGCATCGTCGCTCATGTGGACGCAGGTAAAACTACCACAACTGAACGTGTTTTGTTCTATACCGGTCTGTCTCATAAAATTGGTGAGGTGCATGACGGCGCCGCCACTACGGACTGGATGGTACAAGAGCAAGAGCGTGGTATAACAATTACCTCGGCTGCTGTTACCACTTTCTGGCGTGGTATGGATGCTCAGTTCACTGAACACCGTATTAATATCATCGATACCCCAGGTCACGTTGATTTCACTATTGAAGTAGAGCGTTCATTACGTGTGTTAGATGGTGCAGTTGTTGTCTTCTGTGGCTCATCAGGCGTTGAACCTCAATCAGAAACCGTATGGCGTCAAGCTGACAAATACCACGTTCCGCGCATTGTATTTGTTAACAAGATGGATCGTACTGGTGCTGACTTTGACCGTGTTATTAAACAAATCCGTAATCGTCTTGGAGCCACTTGTGTACCTATTCAAATGAATATTGGTACAGAAGAGGATTTTAAAGGGGTTATTGATTTGATTAAGATGAAAGCCATCAATTGGTCTGAAGAAGATCAAGGGATGTCATTCACTTATGAAGAAATTCCAGCACATCTTGTTGCTAAGGCAACAGATATGCGTGAGTACCTTGTGGAAGCTGCTGCTGAAGCCTCAGATGAACTGATGGATAAATACTTGGAAACAGGTGAACTTTCAGAAATCGAGATTAAGCATGCATTGCGTCAGCGCACTATCAATAATGAAATTGTCTTAGCAACCTGTGGTTCAGCATTTAAGAACAAAGGTGTTCAGGCGGTGTTAGATGCGGTGGTCGACTTCTTACCCGCTCCAGTTGATGTACCTGCAATTAAGGGTATTGATGAGGAAGAGCAAGAAGTAGAACGTCCATCTGATGATAATGCCCCATTTGCGGCATTAGCATTTAAGATAGCCACTGATCCATTTGTTGGAACACTTACCTTTATCCGCGTATATTCCGGTGTACTTCAATCAGGTGCAGCCGTTTACAACTCTGTTAAACAGAAACGTGAACGAATTGGTCGTATGGTGCAAATGCATGCAAATGATCGCTCTGAGTTAAAAGAAGTACGTGCTGGTGATATCGCTGCGGCAATTGGTTTAAAAGATGTCACAACAGGTGATACTCTTTGCGATATAGATCACAAAGTGATTCTAGAACGCATGGAGTTCCCAGAACCAGTAATTACCATTGCTGTTGAGCCTCGTTCAAAAGCAGACCAAGATAAAATGGCGATTGCGTTGCAAAAATTAGCAGCGGAAGACCCTTCTTTCAAAGTCGAAACTGATGACGACTCTGCTCAAATACTGATATCTGGAATGGGTGAGCTACACTTAGACATTATCGTTGACCGTATGCGTCGCGAATTTGGTGTTGAGTGTAACGTAGGTAAACCTCAGGTTGCCTATCGTGAAACTATTCGTTCCAGTGTTGAAGTAGAAGGTAAGTTTATACGCCAATCCGGTGGGCGAGGTCAATTTGGTCATGTATGGCTAAGAATTGATCCACGCGAAGAAGGTGAAGGCTATGAATTTGTCAATGAAATTGTTGGGGGTACAGTTCCTCGTGAATTTATTCCTGCCGTTGACAAAGGTATTCAAGAACAGATGAAGAACGGCGTTTTAGCTGGCTACCCTGTACTTGACGTAAAGGTCACTTTATTCGATGGTTCATATCATGATGTGGATTCGAATGAGATGGCATTTAAGATTGCGGGTTCTATGGGCTTCAAAAAGGGTGCGCTAGAAGCTACCCCTGTGTTGCTCGAACCTTGTATGAAAGTAGAAGTGACTACTCCTGAAAATTATATGGGCGACGTAGTAGGTGACTTAAACCGCCGTCGTGGCATAATTGAAGGTATGGAAGATGGCATCGCTGGTGTTAAACTTATCCAAGCAGTAGTCCCTCTATCTGAAATGTTTGGTTATGCAACTGATTTGCGTTCAGCATCTCAGGGTCGTGCTTCATACTCTATGGAGTTCTTGAAGTACGCAGATGCACCGCAAAACATTGCAAAAGCGATTATAGAATCTCGTAACTAATATTGGTTACGGCATAAATGTTATATTGCTCGAATTAAACGAGCACTTCTGAAAAAGAAAGGAATATATCGTGGCAAAAGCTAAATTTGAACGTAAAAAGCCTCACGTAAACGTAGGCACCATCGGTCACGTTGACCATGGTAAAACAACTTTAACTGCAGCTATTTCTGCTGTGTTAGCTAAGACTTATGGTGGTGAAGTGCGTAACTTCGCTCAAATCGATAACGCTCCAGAAGAGCGTGAGCGCGGTATTACCATTAATACTTCTCACATCGAATATGACACACCAATTCGTCACTATGCACACGTCGACTGTCCAGGTCACGCGGATTATGTTAAAAACATGATCACTGGTGCTGCACAGATGGATGGCGCAATCTTAGTAGTTGCTGCTACAGACGGCCCAATGCCACAAACACGTGAGCACATCCTACTTTCTCGTCAAGTAGGTGTACCTTTCATCATCGTATTCATGAACAAATGTGACATGGTTGATGACGAAGAGCTATTAGAATTAGTAGAAATGGAAGTGCGTGAGCTTCTTTCAGAATACGACTTCCCAGGTGATGACTTACCAGTTATCCAAGGTTCTGCATTAAAAGCGTTAGAAGGCGATGCGGCATGGGAAGGTAAAATTCTTGAGCTTGCAGAAGCACTAGATACTTATATTCCAGAGCCAGAGCGTGACATCGATAAGCCATTCCTACTACCAATCGAAGACGTATTCTCGATTTCAGGTCGTGGTACAGTGGTAACTGGTCGTGTTGAGCGTGGTATTGTACGCGTATCAGACGAAGTTGAAATTGTAGGTGTTAAAGACACAACTAAAACAACTTGTACTGGCGTAGAAATGTTCCGTAAGCTACTTGACGAAGGTCGTGCTGGCGAGAACTGTGGTGTGTTATTACGTGGTACTAAGCGTGATGACGTAGAACGTGGCCAAGTACTAGCTAAGCCTGGTTCAATCAACCCACACACTACTTTCGAATCAGAAGTATACGTGTTATCAAAAGAAGAAGGCGGACGTCACACTCCATTCTTCAAAGGATACCGTCCACAGTTCTATTTCCGTACAACGGACGTAACTGGTACTATCGAATTGCCAGAAGGCGTAGAAATGGTAATGCCTGGTGACAACATCAAGATGGTTGTTACTTTGATTTACCCAATCGCGATGGACGACGGTTTACGTTTTGCTATCCGTGAAGGTGGCCGTACAGTTGGTGCTGGTGTTGTAGCTAAAATTATTGCTTAATTGCGAATTTAGTTAACACTGAAAAAGGAAGCTTAGGCTTCCTTTTTTATTGTAAAAAATTTACTAGTATTTTGACAATAATTGTGTAAAATGCTGCGCAACGAATTGTGTAGACTTATTTTAATATAACGCACAAAGGGCCTTGATCTTATAAACCAGATCTGTATAATTGCCCACTCGCTGCACTAGTGCAGTGAGCGAAAGAAGAGTCGATTAGGCTTTTCATATTCATAGCGACTCCGATTGGGAGTCGAACGGTTAAATCATCTCGCTCTGCATTTCCGATCAGGAAGTAGCAAGAGGGTGATTTTTTATGTGTCCATTTTAGGAGCTCTGGTCAATGCAGAACCAAAGAATCCGTATCCGCTTGAAAGGCTTTGATCATCGTTTAATTGATCAGTCTACAGCGGAAATCGTTGAAACTGCTAAGCGTACAGGCGCGCAGGTCCGTGGTCCTATTCCACTACCTACACGCAAAGAGCGTTATACCGTTTTGATCTCTCCGCACGTTAACAAAGATGCTCGTGATCAGTATGAAATTCGTACACACAAGCGCTTAGTTGACATCGTAGAGCCAACAGAAAAGACAGTAGACGCGCTAATGCGTTTAGATCTTGCGGCTGGTGTCGACGTTCAGATTAGCTTAGGTTAATTGAGATCCTTAGAAGAGGTTTGAGAGATGGCTATCGGTCTTATTGGTCGTAAAGTGGGTATGACTCGCATCTTCACTGAAGATGGTACGTCAATCCCAGTAACAGTTATTGAAGTAGCTGGCAACCGTGTTACTCAAGTGAAAACTTTAGAAACTGACGGCTACCGTGCACTACAGTTAACTACAGGTACCAAAAAAGCCAATCGCATCACTAAAGCAGAAGCAGGTCATTTTGCCAAGGGCGGCGTAGTTGCCGGTCGTGGTTTATGGGAAGTGCGTCTAGCAGATGGTGAAGGCGAAGGCATTGAAGTTGGTGCTGAGCTTAATGTTGATATTTTCGCAGAAGTGGCGAAAGTAGACGTTACCGGTCAATCAAAAGGTAAAGGTTTCCAAGGCGGCGTTAAGCGTTGGAACTTCCGTACCCAAGATATGACTCACGGTAACTCTTTGGCTCACCGCTCGAATGGTTCTATCGGTCAGAACCAAACGCCCGGTCGTGTATTCAAAGGCAAGAAGATGTCAGGCCATATGGGTGCTGAACAAGTAACTACTCAAAATTTACACGTTGTACGTGTTGATGCAGAGCGTAACTTGATATTAGTACGCGGCGCTGTTCCAGGCGCTACCAATGGTGACTTGATTATCAAGCCAGCAGTTAAAGCTTAAGGTCTGAGGAGATAGTAATGGAATTGGTATTGAAAGACGCGCAGAGCGCTCTTGAAGTTTCCGAAACTACCTTCGGCCGTGACTTTAACGAGGCATTGGTTCATCAGGTAGTTGTAGCTTACGCTGCAAACGCACGTCAAGGCACTCGTGCCCAAAAGACGCGCGCGGAAGTTATTGGCTCAGGCAAAAAGCCTTGGCGCCAAAAAGGCACTGGCCGTGCTCGTGCCGGTAGTGTTAAAGGCCCAATCTGGCGTGGCGGTGGCGTAACATTCGCTGCTAAAACTCAAGATCACAGCCAAAAAGTTAACAAAAAGATGTACCGTGGTGCTCTTCGTAGCATATTTTCGGAATTGGTACGTCAAGAACGTTTAGTTGTTGTTGAATCATTTAGTGTTGAAGCTCCTAAAACTAAAGAGTTGAAAGCTAAATTAGCAGCAATGAACTTACAAGATGTTCTAATTGTTACTGCAGAAGTTGATGAGAATTTATTCTTAGCAGCTCGCAACTTATACAAAGTTGACGTACGTGACGTTGCGGGTCTAGACCCAGTAAGTCTAATTGCGTTTAACACTGTTCTTGTTACTGCTGATGCAGTGAAGCAAATTGAGGAGATGCTAGCATGATCACCGAAGAACGTTTGCTAAAAGTTATTCTTGCTCCGCACATCTCTGAAAAGAGTACTGTTGTTGCAGAGAAAAACAACACTGTAGTTTTCCGCGTAGCAATCGATGCGACTAAAGCAGAGATCAAAGCTGCAGTAGCGAAGCTATTTGAAGTTGAAGTAGATACAGTTCGCACTTTAGTTAACAAAGGTAAAACCAAACGTACTGGCGCCCGTACTGGCCGTCGCAGCGATTGGAAAAAAGCTTATGTTACTTTAGCTGCTGGTGCTGACATCGATTTCGTCGGCGGCGCTGAGTAAGCAAAGGAGAATTATCATGGCAGTTATTAAGTGTAAGCCAACCTCTCCAGGTCGTCGCCACGTAGTTAAAGTGGTGAATACGGACCTGCATAAGGGTAAACCTTTTGCTGGCCTGTTGGCGAGAAAAACTAAAAGTGGTGGCCGTAACAATACTGGCCGTATCACTGTCCGTCACATCGGTGGTGGTCACAAGCAACATTACCGTCTAATCGACTTCAAACGCGATAAAGATGGAATTCCAGGAAAAGTTGAGCGTATTGAGTACGATCCAAACCGTACTGCGCACATTGCTTTAGTATTATACGCAGATGGTGAGCGTCGTTATATTCTTGCTGCTAAAGGCATGAAATCTGGCGATCCAATCCAATCTGGTAATGATGCTGAAATCAAAACTGGTAACGCTAAACCGTTACGCAACATTCCTGTTGGTTCAGTTGTTCACGCAGTAGAAATGAAGCCTGGTAAAGGTGCTCAAATCGCTCGTTCAGCTGGTGCCTATGTACAAGTTGTTGCTCGTGATGGCGCATATGCAACTCTACGTCTTCGCTCTGGCGAAATGCGTAAAGTTCCAGTTGATTGCCGCGCGACATTTGGTGAAGTTGGAAATGCCGAACACATGCTACGCCAATTAGGTAAAGCAGGTGCTAAGCGCTGGAGAGGCGTACGCCCAACAGTGCGTGGTGTTGCAATGAACCCAGTAGACCATCCACATGGTGGTGGTGAAGGCCGTACTTCTGGTGGACGTCATCCAGTGAGTCCATGGGGTGTGCCAACTAAGGGTTATAAAACTCGTAGTAATAAGCGCACTGACAAGTACATCGTACGTCGTCGTAATAAATAGTAAGAGGATTCGCCATGCCACGTTCTCTCAAGAAAGGTCCCTTCATTGACCTGCACTTGCTGAAGAAGGTAGAGAAAGCGATGGAAGCGGGAGATAAAAAGCCAATTAAAACTTGGTCTCGCCGCTCAATGATCATCCCTAATATGATTGGGTTGACCATCGCTGTCCATAATGGTCGTCAGCACGTACCTGTGTTCGTAACTGACGAAATGATCGGCCACAAGCTTGGTGAATTTTCACCAACTCGCACTTATCGCGGCCATGCTGCAGATAAGAAAGCGAAGAAGCGTTAATACGGGAGGAATAAGATGGAAGTTTTAGCTAAACATCGTTTTGCTCGTACGTCTGCGCAGAAGGCCCGTCTAGTTGCTGATCAAATTCGCGGATTGCCTGTTTCTAAGGCACTCGAGATTTTGACATTCAGCCCCAAGAAAGCCGCCGTACTAGTTAAAAAAGTACTTGACTCAGCTATAGCAAACGCCGAACACAACGAAGGTGCGGATATTGATGAGCTTAAAGTTGGAGCCGTCTTCGTAGATGAAGGCCCAACTATGAAGCGTATCATGCCACGTGCCAAAGGTCGCGCTGATCGTATCATGAAGCGTACCAGCCACATTACTGTGGTTGTATCAGATCGCTAGGAGAAGAGAGCAATGGGACAGAAAGTACATCCTAATGGTATCCGTCTGGGTATCACTAAGCCTTGGATCTCTACCTGGTACGCAGATGGATCAGACTATGCAAATAATCTGAACAGCGACTGGGAAGTGCGTCAATATTTAACTGAAAAGTTAAAGGCCGCATCAGTATCTAAGATTGTCATTGAACGCCCAGCGAAAAGCATCCGCGTTACTATTCACACTGCCCGTCCAGGTGTTGTGATTGGTAAGAAAGGTGAAGACGTTGAAGTACTACGTGCATATGTGTCTAAAATCACAGGCACTACTGCTCAAATCAACATCGCTGAAATCCGTAAGCCTGAATTAGACGCTAAGCTTGTTGCTGACAGTATTGCACAGCAATTAGAGCGCCGTGTTATGTTCCGTCGTGCTATGAAGCGCGCGGTTCAAAACGCAATGCGTATTGGTGCTCAAGGCATCAAGGTTCAAGTTAGCGGCCGTTTAGGTGGTGCTGAAATCGCACGTGCAGAATGGTATCGTGAAGGTCGTGTACCTTTACATACTTTACGTGCTGATATCGACTATTCAACAGCTGAAAGTCACACGCAATATGGTGTGATTGGTATTAAAGTTTGGATCTTCAAAGGCGAAGTTCTAGACGGTATGATGCCTGCTATTGAAGAGCCAAAGCAGCAACCTAAGCGTAAGCCTCGTGGTAAATAGGAGAAACTTTAATGCTGCAACCTAAACGTATGAAGTTTCGCAAGATGTTCAAAGGCCGCAACCGCGGTCTAGCGAACGGTACTGAAGTTAGCTTTGGTACTTTCGGTTTGAAAGCAGTCGGCCGTGGCCGTTTAACTGCTCGTCAAATCGAATCTGCACGTCGTGCCATGACACGTCATGTTAAACGTCAAGGACAAATTTGGATTCGAGTTTTCCCTGACAAACCAATTACCTCTAAGCCTCTTGAAGTGCGTATGGGTAAAGGTAAAGGTAACGTTGAATACTGGGTATGTCAGATTCAACCTGGTAAGGTTCTTTATGAGATGGGTGGTGTACCTGAATCGTTGGCTCGTGAAGCCTTCGCTTTAGCATCAGCTAAACTACCTCTGAAGACTACCTTCGTAACTAAGACGGTGATGTAATGAAAGCGAGCGAACTAAGAGAAAAGAGCGTTGAAGAACTTAACGCTGAATTACTTGGTCTGCTGCGTGAGCAGTTTAACCTGCGTATGCAACACGCTACTGGTCAATTGACTCAAACGAATCAATTGAAACTAGTGCGTCGTAACATTGCACGTGTTAAGACCATTATTACTTCTAAGGCAGGTGCGTAATGTCTGATAAAATCCGTACTTTGCAAGGTAAAGTAATTAGCAACAAAATGGAAAAATCTATTACTGTTGCTATTGAGCGCCAAGTGAAACATCCTATTTATGGGAAGTACATCAAGCGTACTACTAAGATCCATGCACATGACGAAACTAATCAGTGTAATGAAGGTGACATAGTGACTATTAGTCAGTGTCGTCCTCTATCTAAGACTAAGTCTTGGACCCTAGCTGAAGTAGTAACCAAAGCCTAATTTTATGTTAGGTTAATCTAAACGGCTCCTTATTTTGGAGCCGTTTGTTTTTTTACTATGCAATCCGATATTGTGGTGTTATACTTGCGCGCCAAAATTGAGTAAAACTATCCTCATTTTTGGCTAAATATTGTCCCAATATTGGGATTTGTGTAGTAACGATAGCGGAGCACTTAAAATGATCCAAATGCAATCGACTCTAGACGTCGCATGTAATAGTGGCGCACGTAGAGTTCAGTGTATTAAGGTCTTGGGTGGCTCTCATCGTCGTTATGCCGGTATCGGCGACATTATCAAAGTTTCTGTTAAAGAAGCGATTCCTCGCGCTAAAGCGAAGAAAGGTGATGTATATAACGCGGTGGTAGTCCGTACTAAGAAAGGCGTACGTCGTCCAGACGGTTCTGTCATTCGCTTCGATCGGAATGCAGCGGTATTGCTTAACGCAAACCTTGCACCGATTGGTACTCGTATCTTTGGACCAGTGACACGTGAATTGCGTACTGAGCAATTTATGAAGATTGTCTCTCTGGCACCTGAAGTACTGTAAGGAGCTTTCAAAATGGCAGCAAAAATCCGTCGTGAAGACGAAGTGATTGTATTAGCAGGTAAAGACAAGGGTAAACGCGGTAAGGTTTCTCAAGTTCTACCTACTGGTAAATTAATTGTTGAAGGCATCAATCTCGTTAAGAAACACCAAAAGCCAAACCCACAATTGGGCGTAGCTGGCGGCGTTATCGAGAAAGAAGCACCGATGCAAACATCAAACGTAGCGATCTTTAACCAAGCCACAGGCAAGGCAGATCGTGTTGGTTTCCGATTTGAAAACGACAAAAAAGTCCGTTTTTATAAATCGAACAGCGAACTCGTTAAGTAATTTGGAGTAAACGATGGCGAAACTGCATGATAAATATCAAGAGACTGTGATCGCTGAACTAGCTAAAAAGTTCGGTTATAGCAGTGTCATGCAAGTCCCTCGGATTGATAAAATCACCCTTAATATGGGTGTTGGTGAAGCTGTTGCAGATAAGAAAGTTATGGAGCACGCGCTTCGTGACATGACTGCAATCGCTGGCCAAAAGCCAATTGTAACTGTTGCTCGTAAATCAGTTGCTGGCTTTAAAATCCGTGAAGGCTACCCTATAGGCTGTAAAGTTACCCTGCGCGGTGAGCGCATGTGGGAATTTTTAGAGCGTCTAGTTGACATTGCAATCCCACGTATTCGTGATTTCCGTGGCTTAAGCGCTAAAGCGTTTGACGGTCGTGGTAATTACGCAATGGGTGTGAAAGAACAGATCATCTTCCCTGAGATCGATTACGATAAAATCGATAAGATTCGTGGTATGGATATTGTTATCACTACTACTGCGAAAAATGATGAAGAAGGTCGTGCTTTGTTGACCGCTTTTAACTTCCCATTTAAGAAATAAGGGTAGCATAATGGCTAAAACTTCTATGAAAGCACGTGAAGCAAAACGTGCACAGCTCGTAGCTAAGTATGCTGAAAAGCGTCTAGCACTTAAAGCTACTATCAGCAGCCCAGAGACTTCGGAAGAAGATCGTTGGGATGCGGTACTTAAGTTGCAAGCACTACCACGTGATTCAAGCGCATCGCGTCAACGCAATCGCTGTAATCAAACTGGTCGCCCACATGGCTTCTTACGTAAATTCGGCTTAAGCCGTATTAAATTACGTGAAGCAACCATGCGTGGTGAAGTTCCTGGCCTACGTAAGGCCAGCTGGTAAGCACTTGTACGGAGTAAGCTAATATGAGCATGCAAGATCCTATTGCGGATATGTTAACCCGTATTCGTAACGGCCAAGCTGCTAACCACGTATCTGTAAAGATGCCTTCAGCTAAGTTAAAAGTAGCAATTGCGAAATTACTTAAAGATGAAGGTTTCATTACTGACTACGCCGTAGCAGATGAAGCTAAGCCTGAATTAGAAATTACATTAAAGTACTTTCAAGGCAAACCAGTCGTTGAGACTATCCAGCGCGTAAGCCGTCCTGGTCTTCGTATTTACAAAGGTAAAGACGAACTTCCAAAGGTTATGGGCGGTCTGGGTATCGCAATTGTGTCCACTTCTAAAGGCTTGATGACTGATCGTGCCGCCCGCCAATTTGGCTCGGGTGGCGAGGTTATCTGCTACGTAGCGTAAGGAGTTAGTAATGTCTCGTGTTGCAAAAGCACCAGTCACTATCCCTGCTGACGTAGAGGTGACTTTAAACGAACAGACTTTAACTGTCAAAGGCAGTAAAGGAAGTCTGACTCGAGTAATCAACAATGCGGTAAATGTTGTTATCGAAGATGCACAAGTTAAGTTTCTACCTGTCGAAGGCTTTGAAAAAGCTTGGGCACAGGCAGGTACTGCACGTGCACTAGTAAACAATATGGTTGTTGGTGTATCTCAAGGTTTTGTGAAAAAACTTAAACTTGTTGGTGTAGGTTACCGTGCGAAAATCGCTGGTAGTGACTTAGACTTAACATTAGGTTTCTCACATCCATTAGTACACAAGCTACCCGCAGGCGTGACAGTAGAATGTCCTAGCCAAACTGAAATCGTCCTAACAGGCGTTGATAAACAGTTGGTTGGTCAAGTTGCTGCAAACATTCGTGGTTACCGTCCACCAGAGCCTTATAAAGGTAAAGGTGTTCGCTATGACGACGAAGTTGTACGCCGTAAAGAGGCTAAGAAGAAGTAGGTAACGCGATATGGATAAGAAAACATCTCGCTTACGTCGCGCTACTCGTGCACGTAAGAAGATCCAAGAGCTAGGCGTGAATCGTCTGGTTGTACATCGTACACCGCGTCACATTTATGCTCAGGTTATTAGTCCTGAAGCTCAGGTGTTAGCTGCCGCTTCAACTGTTGAAAAAACAGTTAAAGAGCAACTAAAGAGTACCGGAAACGTAGATGCGGCCAAAGCAATTGGTAAACTAGTTGCTGAGCGTGCGATCGAGAAGGGCGTGGCTACTGTTGCGTTCGACCGTTCTGGTTTCAAGTATCACGGACGTGTGGCTGCATTAGCAGACGCTGCTCGTGAAGCTGGCCTGAAGTTCTAAGGGGTTATAAATGGCTAAATTAGAAGCTCAGCAAAAAGACGATTTGCAAGAAAAATTGATTGCAGTTAATCGTGTTTCTAAAGTAGTTAAGGGCGGTCGTATCTTTAGCTTCACAGCACTAACAGTAGTGGGTGACGGTAACGGTAAGATTGGCTATGGCTATGGTAAAGCACGTGAAGTTCCAGCAGCGATTCAAAAAGCTATGGAAAAAGCGCGTCGTAACATTGTGACCGTTGAGTTGAATGCAGGTACTCTGCATCACCCAGTTAAAGGTCGTCATACAGGTTCACTTGTGTACATGCAACCAGCATCACAAGGTACTGGTATTATTGCCGGTGGCGCAATGCGTGCCGTATTGGAAGTAGCAGGCGTTCATAACGTTCTGTCAAAAGCATACGGTTCTACTAACCCGATCAACATCGTTCGCGCTACAGTCGATGCGTTGGTGCACATGAAGTCACCTGCTCAAATCGCTGCTAAACGTGGCCTGAATGTTGACGAAATTCGGGGATAATGCACCATGGCTACTAAAACAGTTAAAGTAACACAGACCAAAAGCAGCATCGGTCGTTTACCAAAACACCGAGCTACCCTAACAGGTTTAGGTCTGCGCCGTATTGGTCATACAGTTGAACTTGAAGATACTCCTTCAGTTCGCGGTATGATTAACAAGGTTTACTACATGGTTTCGGTGGAGGAATTAGGATAATGCGTCTAAATACTCTATCTCCAGCAGCAGGTTCTAAATCTGCTCCTAAGCGTGTTGGCCGAGGTATTGGTTCAGGTTTAGGTAAAACAGCAGGTCGTGGTCATAAGGGACAAAAGTCTCGTTCTGGCGGCGGTGTGCGTGTAGGTTTTGAAGGCGGTCAAATGCCTCTTAAAATCCGTTTACCTAAGTTCGGCTTTACATCTCGCAAAGCTTTGGTTTCAGCTGAAGTTCGTTTACTCGAACTAGCAAAAGTTAACGGTGATGTCATCGATTTAAACACTCTGAAAGCTGCGAACGTTATTACTCGCAATATCCAGTTTGCGAAAATCGTTCTTTCAGGTACCATTGAGCGCCCAGTGACTGTAAAAGGTCTAAAGGTAACCAAAGGTGCACGTGCAGCTATTGAAGCTGCCGGTGGCAAGATCGAGGAATAATACGTCGATGGCAAAACCAGGACTTGATTTAAAAAGCGCGAAAGGTGGTTTATCTGAACTGAAAACTCGCCTTCTGTTCGTGATTGGTGCGATTATCGTCTTTAGAGCCGGTTCGTTTGTACCAATTCCTGGTATTGACGCAGCTGTATTAGCAGAGCTTTTTGCTCAGCAAAAAGATACCATCCTTGGCATGTTTAACATGTTCTCGGGTGGTGCTTTAGAGCGTGCCTCTATCTTCGCATTAGGTATCATGCCGTATATTTCGGCATCGATTATTATGCAGTTATTGACTGTTGTGCATCCTGCACTTGCTGAATTGAAAAAAGAAGGCGAGTCAGGGCGTAAAAAGATAAGTCAATATACTAGATATGGCACACTTGTACTGGGTACATTGCAATCTATCGGTATCGCGACAGGTTTACCGAATTTAGTTCCTGGCCTCGTGGCCAATATTGGATTTGGTTTTTACTTTGTTGCTGTTGTAAGTTTAGTCACAGGAACTATGTTCCTAATGTGGTTAGGCGAACAGATTACCGAACGTGGTATTGGTAATGGTATCTCGATATTAATTTTCGCAGGTATTGTTGCAGGATTACCATCGGCTATCGGCTCAACAGCCGAGCAGGCGCGTCAAGGTGACTTGAATGTATTGGTACTACTGTTGCTCGCGGTTATTGTATTTGCTGTAACTTATTTTGTAGTGTTTGTGGAACGTGGACAGCGTCGAATCGTTGTTAACTATGCTAAACGTCAACAAGGCCGTAAGGTTTTTGCTGCGCAAAGCACTCATTTACCACTTAAAGTAAATATGGCAGGTGTAATTCCACCAATATTTGCATCCAGCATTATTTTGTTTCCAGGCACACTGGCTCAGTGGTTTGGACAAAATGAGTCTATGTCATGGCTAAGCGATTTCGCTTTAGCTGTGTCCCCTGGACAACCGCTGTATTCATTATTGTACGCGACAGCAATTATCTTTTTCTGTTTCTTCTATACTGCGTTGGTCTTTAATCCACGCGAAACAGCTGATAATTTGAAAAAGAGTGGTGCATTCATTCCTGGGATTCGTCCCGGTGAACAGACTTCGCGTTACATTGATAAAGTAATGACACGTTTAACCTTAGCGGGTGCGTTGTATATTACCTTTATCTGCTTAATTCCGGAGTTCATGTTAATTGCGTGGAAAGTACAGTTCTATTTTGGCGGTACTTCGCTACTAATTATAGTAGTCGTGATCATGGACTTCATGGCTCAGGTTCAGACCCATATGATGTCTCATCAATATGAGTCTGTGATGAAGAAAGCTAATTTAGTCAACAAAGCGAATTTAGATCGCTTTGGAAAATAAGTTAGCTTTTACGGAGTGATGAAATGAAAGTTCGAGCTTCCGTGAAGAAGATCTGCCGTAATTGCAAGATCGTCAAGCGTAGTGGTGTTGTTCGCGTTATATGTGTTGAACCTAAACACAAACAGCGTCAAGGCTAAGTAAGAAGTTGGTCAGCCCAATAATGGGCTGACCAAAAATATTGTTTGCAAATTTGTTGTCTGTCGAGTATCCTTTCGGGCTTTTCGCAGATAGCCTTTAACATTTAAGGAGTGCATAGTGGCCCGTATCGCTGGCATTAACATTCCTGATCAAAAGCATACAGTCATCGCATTGACTGCTATTTTTGGTATTGGACGTACAAGCGCAAGAGCAATCTGTGCTGCTACTTCAATTGCTGAAGATGCTAAGATCAAGGAATTGAGCGAAGCTCAAATAGATATCCTACGCGAAGAAGTCGCCAAATATGCTGTAGAAGGTGACTTACGTCGTGAGATTTCAATGAACATCAAGCGTCTTATGGATCTTGGTTGTTATCGTGGTCTCCGCCATCGTCGTAGCCTGCCACTTCGTGGGCAACGTACTAAGACCAATGCGCGTACGCGTAAAGGTCCACGTAAACCAATCAGAAAGTAACGGGAAGGTAAACCAAAATGGCTAAAGTTCCGTCACGTTCTCCGCGTAAGCGCGTACGTAAACAGGTTGCAGATGGCATGGCTCATATCCATGCGTCTTTCAACAACACAATCGTAACCATTACCGATCGTCAAGGTAATGCTTTATCTTGGGCTACCTCAGGTGGTTCTGGTTTTCGTGGTTCACGTAAATCGACCCCGTTTGCTGCACAGGTTGCGGCAGAGCGTGCAGGTATTGCTGCGCAAGATTATGGTGTTAAAAACCTTGAAGTTTTTGTGAAGGGTCCAGGTCCAGGACGTGAATCAGCGATTCGCGCACTGAACGCAGTTGGTTATAAAATAACCAATATTACTGATGTGACACCTATCCCTCACAATGGTTGTCGTCCACCTAAAAAACGTCGTGTATAACACTACGTTATAGGATAGTTGGAGAAAGATCATGGCAAGATACTTGGGTCCTAAGCTCAAGCTCAGCCGCCGAGAAGGTACAGACCTTTTCTTAAAAAGCGGTGTGAGAGCAATCGAATCAAAGTGTAAGCTGGAAACTGCACCTGGACAACATGGCGCTCGTAAGCCACGTTTGTCTGAGTATGGTACTCAGTTACGCGAGAAACAAAAAGTTCGTCGTATTTACGGTGTGTTAGAAAAGCAATTCCGTAACTACTACAAAGAAGCTGCACGTTTAAAAGGTAATACAGGTGAAAACTTGTTACAACTTTTAGAAGTCCGCCTAGATAACGTAGTTTATCGTATGGGTTTCGGTTCTACTCGTGCAGAATCACGTCAGCTAGTAAGCCATAAATCTATTATGGTTAACGGTCGTGTAGTTAACATTCCGTCATTCAAAGTGTCTGCGAATGATGTTGTAAGCATCCGTGAAAAATCACGCACTCAAGCTCGTATTAAAGCGGCTTTAGAAGTGGCTGGTCAACGCGAAAAGCCTACATGGGTAGAAGTCGACAATGCGAAAATGGAAGGTGCTTTCAAGCGTCTACCAGAACGTAGCGATTTGTCTGCGGATATTAACGAACAGCTGATCGTCGAGCTTTACTCTAAGTAAAGCTAACAAACAAGAGAGGACACAATGCAGGGTTCTGTTACAGAATTTCTTAAACCGCGTCTCGTTGAAATTGAGCAGGTTAATTCAACTCGCGCCAAAGTTACACTAGAACCGCTAGAACGTGGTTTTGGCCATACCTTAGGTAACGCGTTGCGTCGCATCCTATTGTCATCTATGCCTGGCTGTGCTGTTACAGAAGTCGAGATAGATGGCGTACTGCACGAATATAGCAGTAAGGAAGGCGTACAAGAAGATATCCTTGAGATATTGTTAAATCTTAAAGGTTTAGCGGTAACTATCGAGGGTAAAGACGAGGCTATGCTTACGTTAAGTAAGTCCGGCACAGGCCCTGTTACAGCAGCAGATATCACACATGATGGCGATGTTACCATCATGAATCCTGATCATATTATCTGTCATTTGACTGGTAATAATGACATCAGCATGCGTATCCGTGTTGAACGTGGTCGTGGTTATGTACCTGCTTCGGCTCGTGCACAAACCGAAGACGATGATCGTCCAATCGGTCGCCTGTTGGTTGATGCGTCTTTCTCACCTGTTGCTCGCATTGCATACAATGTAGAAGCGGCTCGTGTTGAACAGCGCACAGACTTAGATAAGCTCGTAATTGATATGACCACTAATGGTACTATCGATCCTGAGGAGGCAATTCGTCGCTCAGCAACTATTTTAGCCGAACAGCTAGATGCGTTTGTTGATTTACGTGAGCCTGCTGCTAAGCCTGAGGAAGATGATAAACCGGAATTCGATCCGATATTGTTGCGTCCTGTCGACGATTTAGAGCTAACTGTACGTTCGGCTAACTGTTTGAAAGCCGAAGCGATTCATTACATCGGTGATCTGGTACAACGCACTGAAGTTGAGTTGTTGAAAACCCCTAACTTAGGTAAGAAATCACTTACTGAAATTAAGGACGTTTTAGCATCTCGCGGACTGTCGTTAGGTATGCGTCTTGAAAACTGGCCTCCAGCTAGTTTAGCAGACGACCTATAAGTCTCAGGTTAGTACAGATTAAGGTTATAAGGATTAGTCATGCGCCATCGTAAGAGTGGTCGTCAACTAAATCGTAACAGCAGTCATCGCCAAGCTATGTTCCGTAACATGGCATGCTCACTAGTTCGTCATGAGATAATCAAGACAACTGTAGCAAAAGCGAAAGAATTGCGTCGCGTAGTTGAACCTCTAATAACATTAGCTAAAGTAGACAGCGTTGCAAATCGCCGTTTAGCTTTCGCTCGTACCCGCGACGCTGAAGTTGTAGGTAAGTTATTTACTGAATTGGGTCCACGCTTCCAGGAACGTCCTGGTGGTTACACTCGTATTCTTAAGTGCGGTCTTCGTACCGGTGATAAAGCCCCAATGGCTTACATCGAGTTAGTAGGTCGTCCTGAAGCTGCTGAAGCTGTTGAAGTTGAAGCTGCAGAGTAATTAATTTTTAATTACTTATTCAAAACCGAGCCTAGGCTCGGTTTTTTTATATCCACTTTTCAGCTTTCTTATCCTTTGTTTTATTCTACTTAACCTCAGCTCGGGTTAAGAATGAATAAACGGTATTGAAATAGTCAAAATTCAACTGTTTACCCTCAAACTTAAGCTTTGCGCTGTTAACAAGGCGAATTTATGCGTCAATAGCGAGCTATTGCAAATGAATTCAACACAGTTAGCGGGGCAAAGATCTGTTTGATATGCATTTATTATCCCGAGCTGAGGTTTCTTAGTATTTTCTGCAATTTTTAACGTTCACAGTAGTCTTCAGTAACTAACAAAGGGTTAATATCAGTTGTTATCAAGTGTCTAATCTAATGAAAATATACAGTTTAGTAAGCTTTCAGTAGCCTCAGCATGCACATCGGAACGCAGCATAAGCGTTTGTTGCACTCTCAAACATGCTAAATCGACAATTTGTCTTTATTTTATGAAATTCAATTATGATTTGGCTTTCTGATGTCTATTTGGAGCTGTAATAATTATGTTTATTTTGCGGTTACCTTAGTTCCACTTACTCGTAAATAAGTCGATGAGGATTGTCATGTTCGCCAGATTTAGAATTGATATCTAAAGGTTCGAATATCGTTTTCGAGTCACCTGCGCTACAGAATAGGATGAATAACAGCTACCAATGCTAGCGACATATAAGCTTGAAGTTAATGCCTCTTCAGCTCGATCACTACAAGCAAAATTTGAGTCGTTGTGGAAGTTATTCGGATATTACACTGACGTAACGATTTCAGCAGTTTTAAATCTGAATCGGTTCCCGTAAGCGGTTATGGGAATTCTTACAGAAGCAGACAATGCGTTTATAAATTACATTACTGAATATTGCAGTGAACCTCTACCCCATCAATATAATGATGGGTAACGCCAAATGAGTCAGACCGTTTATATTGGAATCGCACTAAAACCGCGGCTAATTTAACTTGACCAATATTTTATACGAATATAAAAAAGACCGAATCTTTTGGATTCAGTCTTTTTATTTAAAGAGATTATTTATCTAGTTATAAGAACCAATATCTATTTCAACTCTATTAATTTATAGGCTTTGAATTTGTAGTTTTTCAATATAAGTTACTGGTATTTATAGCCCTTTGGCTCTGCGCCTTCTGGATAATCTAATTTTTTGTGGGTTTGTCCCATTGCTTCAGCAACTTCTGGTGGCATATAATTTTCATCATGCTTTGCAAGTACTTCAGTTGCTTCCAGCTTACCTGATTCCACTAATACGCCTTGAGCGACTATTCCCTGGCCTTCGCGGAATAAATCTGGAAGAAGATCGTCAAATGTCACAATGATTTCGCCACCTACTGAGTCATGTACCGCGAATTCCACATGTAAACTGCTTGGGTCGCGTATCATAGAGCCAACAGTGACCATGCCGCCTACGCGAATACGCTGTCCAATCTCTGGCTTAACTCCAGTGTCATTCTTACCATGTACAATTTCATATGGTGTATAAAACAAGTTCAAATTGGTATTTAACGCGTACAGTAAAAGTGAAGCGACACCTGCGACACCTGCGATTAAAGCTACTGCCAGTGTGAGTCTTTTTTTACGTCTTGGGTTCACGATTTATTACCTCTCGATTCTTTTAATCGTTCTTCTCTGATGATCTTTTTAGATATCTCAATAAGAACTTTTTTCCTTTGGCTAAGACTATGAATGATCAAAATAGCCAAACTGCCAAATGTTACACCGTAAGCTAACCATACAAAGAACGCATAGCCGCCCATATCTAAAAATTCTGCTAATGTATCGAATTGCATTATTTTGTCGCCTCCGCGTTAGCTAAATCACGAACCCAAGGACGCATTCCGTTACGTGCCAATACTTCTGCTCTATATCTTACTATGGTTAATGCTCCTATCATCATGCCAAATCCAGCAATATTGATAAGCAGTGGATAGAGCATATCTCCAGTCATTGTAGATTTTTCTGTAATCTTGATTGTGGCAGGTTGATGTAAGCTGCTCCACCATTCAACTGAATACTTGATAATTGGAATATTGATTACCCCAACGATGGCCAATATGCCTGCAGCTCTGCCTGCCAATACTTTGTCCTCAAATGAGGCGTAAAGTGCAATAACACCCAAGTAAAGGAATAATAGTACTAGTTCTGAAGTTAAACGAGCATCCCAAACCCACCATGTACCCCACATAGGTTTTCCCCATGCAGCGCCAGTAAATAATGCGATAAAAGTAATAACTGCTCCAATTGGGGCAATAGATGCCGCAGCCCAATCGGCGGCTTTAATCTGCCAGACGATACCAATAAATGAAGCGGTTGCCATCCCCATGTAGGCTGCCATTGACATGGATGCTGCAGGAACATGTATATATATAATTCTAAAACTATCACCCTGTTGATAATCCATCGGAGCATATAACAAGCCCCATGTCGTACCAACACCTATCATTGCAATTGCTAAACATGCAAACCAGGGCAACATTTTTCCTGCTAGATTATAAGATCGCTCAGGGTCTGCATATGAATTAAGCCATTTCCACATCTTATTCCACATATTAATTTGTACTCACACGTAAGGAGGCGCCAATTGCAAAAGGTGCCATAATTAAAGAACCAACCAGCATAGCGCCAATAATCGCTAGCTGACCATCATAAGGTAAATTCATCCCTGCCGCATCGATAGCACTTGTAGCAAAAATCAACACCGGTATATATAAAGGCAATATTAATAAGGTCAGTAATACGCCACCTTTACTGAGCCCAACAGTAAGAGCCACACCAATTGCACCTAATAGTGACAGGACAGGTGTTCCCAACGCTAAGGTAGCCATTAAAGCAACATAGCTATTACCTTCTAAATGAAGCAATACCGCTAATAATGGTGATACGAGTATTAATGGCACACCCGTTAAAATCCAATGAGCTAAGACCTTAGCCAATACCATAATAGCGAGCGGCTGAGGACTAAGTAACATTTGCTCTAAGCTACCGTCGCTGTAATCCGCTTTAAAGAGCCTTTCCAGTGACAGCATTGATGCCAGTAGAGCTGCTACCCATATTATTCCTGGAGCTACACGTGTTAGTACTTGCGGTTCTGGTCCAATTCCTAGTGGGAATAGAGTTACCACCATAATAAAAAATAACAGTGGGTTAAATATGTCACCACGATGTCTAACCGCAATTTTCAAATCACGTTTTAACAAGGTCACAAACGCGCTGCTGTAGCTAATACCTCTGTTCATTATTGAGCCTTATATAAAACGATAATCGAGAGTGATTTTACGAAGATTAGGCTCAGTAATTAAACTCATATCTTGATGAGTTGTGATAATTACGCATCCACCGCGATTAGCATGCTCCATAAAGAGTTGCTCCAGCTCTTCAACACCTTTTTTATCGATCGCAGTAAAAGGCTCATCCAATATCCATATTTTACAATTGGTATGCCATAATCTTGCTAACGCTGTTCTTCGGTGTTGCCCTGCAGACAGATGTCCTGCTAATGCTTCTTCAAACCCGCTTAAGTTTACTTTGGCTAAAATGTCAGACGTTCTATAGTCATCATAACCACTGATTCTTAAATTGAAGTTAAGATTTTCTTCTGCGGTTAATTCACTTTTAACGCCGGCTAGGTGCCCTAAATAAAGTAAATTTTCATTAAACTCATCACGCGATCGAATGATGTTGTGTTTCAAATACAGCACATCCCCGGAATAGGGACGAGATAAGCCTGCTAGAATACGTAATAAGCTTGTTTTTCCGGAGCCATTCGGACCTTCAATTTGAACGATATCCCCAGGCATGATATCAAAGCTAAGCTCGTCAAATAATAAACGCTCTTCGCGGATGCATGTTAGGTTGTTTGCACTGATCAAGGGAGTGGATGATGTTATTTTTGTCACTGAGCCCTCTATTTAATCGACTAATAAAGATTAAAAGATATTAACATAAACAGTATTATGCAGTTAACTTTAGCTATCATTAAGTGTCCGCAATTTGATGTAGTTCCAATAAAATTACTAAAATGCGAGTTTTTTCAACATTTGCTAATATATTACTTGAACTGGTTAATATTGGTTGATTTGAATGCCAAGGTGAGATTGTTATCACAAAAAGGTGAGATTTTTTGCAGTATGTAGTAATCTAGTAGAGCTAAAAATAGTCTGCCTTCTAAAAATAACAGGCAGCGTTGAGCTTTGTATTTATTTGCAATTAGGAACGTTGAACATGAAAAAATTGTTAGCAATGACTGCAGTAGCTGCCTTAACTTTGTCTGCGAATGTATTTGCTCAAGAAGGTGAAGCTGTATATAACAAGGCATGTCAAGTATGTCACAGCATGGGTGTGGCCGGTGCGCCTAAATCTCATGATGTTGCTGCTTGGGAACCTCGTTTAGCCAAGGGTGTTGATGTACTATTAAACTCTGTTAAGACAGGTTTAAATGCAATGCCACCAGGTGGTATGTGTACTGACTGTTCTGATGAAGATTACAAGAACGCTATTGAGTTCATGTCTAAGTAATACTTCTTTAAGAATATAAAAACCGGCCTAATAGCCGGTTTTTTTATGGATGTCTGACAGCAAATTTGCGTAGACCTCTATTAAGGTGAACCTAATAAGTTCGCCTTAATCTAAGTTATTGAACTATTGTATCTAATACGAGCGTGGTTTTACCGCCGACTTTAACAGCATCTACAGTACCTTTCATGTCACCCGCTTGTGGTTTGACGCTGCCATGTTTTGATAGCACGGCTATAATCTCAACTTCGCTAGCACCACTTAATTTTACATCCCCTCCCATAGAAGTACTATCGTCTAAGGTAATGGTCAATGGTAAATCACTAGCATTGACTTTAGTCGCTGCTAAAGGCACTTTTGGCCCTTGAGTTGCGCGAGCAAAAATAAATACTTGATCATTTGGCCCAACCTTAGACGCTAATTCCGGTGCAACTTCGACCATAACACTGACAGTTTTTGCAATTGTTGTACCTGCTTCAGTGGCGGTATTTTTAACAGCACTGTGGGCATCATCATTTGGCATGGCTCCCGTATCTGATTGCATACTCATTTTAGCAGACTGAATAGCATTCATTAATGCTGTGCGGTCAACATCACTACGGTCACTATCTAAAATAGCTTGCCATGCATTAATTGCATCTTGATATTGAGCATTAAAAAAGGCGTCCATTCCGACAAGTAATAATGTAGATGGGTCTTGTGCATCCAAAGCTAATGACTGCTCAATAATAGCCTGAATATCTGGCGTGAGCTTCTGACCTGCCTGGTAATACATCGCCGTTGCTTTAGGGCCTAGTAATTCAGCGTGGGTTCCGACTAACTCCATGACTTTATCGAATGCAGCAACAGCTTTATTATATTGGTTTGCTGAAATATAAGCATGACCTAGGCTAAACCATGCTTGGCTGTTTTCAGGAGCTTGTTGAACCTCTGCCTCCATCATCTGCACACGCTGAGCCATAATTTGTTCATTACTCATGCCTTGATGCGGATTATTAGCTTGTGGCGGATTTGCCAGTTCATTATATGCACCAAGCTGCTGATAGAAGTAACCTGTTAGTCCCAACACTACTATGGTCATCAAAGAGGGCCATAAAATACCTTTTGGTTTTGCAGCAGCAAGTGAGTCATCACCCTTATGCTTCATATCCTGCAATAAACTAATTTCTAGTTCCTGCTTTAATGCGTCAAATTCATTCTGATCATGTAAATCGTTTTGTAATTCTTTCTCAAGAATGCCTAAACGTTCATTAAAAAGTTCAAGGTTAGTTTGTTTACGGACGCCAGACTCTTCAGCTTGAAGTAGCTTTGTCTGACGAAAATGAGGTACCCAAATCATCATTAAACCGATAATAAGGACAAGCGCGATAAGAATCCAAAATGTGGTCATCGTTTCAATATTCACTTTTAGTTTATAGGAAAGCGGGGGTTCCGCTGAGCTTGATTAGACGATTATACGTAAAGATTATTAATTGAATAGTAATATAAGGAAGATATAAAGCTCAAACTTGAGAGTTGAGCACTGGTTCACAATTTAAAATGTGAACATTAAATGGTAAGAAACTTTAGATCATTTTGTTAGTCTTATCGCTGTGTGATTGTGATTAGAGACTTTTGATCCTACAGCGTACCGATAATGAGACAAGTAACCCAGTTTTGCACGAAAGTGGCAGACATGTGAGCTGGCAAGCTCTAAAATGATTTAAAATTCGCTTAAGCTAATGTGAGTATAGTAACGTATGCTCATCACCTGCATTAACGTGGTTTGTTGATATCAAATCAATGTTTTTATAACTAAGGAATACCCATGATTCCAGAAATTGGACATTTTTCACTGATAATAGGTTTGGCATTTGCCATGTTATTAGCCAGTGTTCCATTAATAGGTGCTGCCAAGAAAGATGCATATTTAGTGAGATATGCCTGGCCTCTTGCGTACGGTATGTTTTTCTTCATTCTAGTTTCAGTAGTTATATTAGGCTACAGCTTCGCGGTGGATGACTTTTCAGTCGCCTATGTTGCACATCATTCAAATTCACAATTACCCATCTTCTTTAAAATTGCTGCAGTATGGGGCGGTCATGAAGGTTCATTATTATTCTGGGTATTCTCATTGTCAGTGTGGGCAACAGCTGTAGCCATGTTCAGTAAAGGCTTAGAAGAAGTCTTTACTGCGAGGGTGCTAGCAGTACTAGCCATGATTATTGTTGGTTTCACCTTGTTTATGGTTCTAACCTCAAGTCCATTTGAGCGTATATTTCCAATTCCAATGGAAGGACGTGACTTAAATCCAATGTTGCAAGATGTGGGGCTAATCTTCCACCCACCTATGTTATACCTTGGTTATGTAGGTTTCTCAGTAAGCTTTGCTTTTGCTATTGCAGCATTAATGAGTGGTAGTTTAGATTCAGCTTGGGCTCGTTGGTCTCGTCCTTGGACGTTGGCTGCTTGGGTGTTCTTAACCGGTGGTATCTCACTAGGCTCTTGGTGGGCATACTATGAATTAGGCTGGGGTGGTTGGTGGTTCTGGGATCCAGTTGAAAATGCTTCTTTTATGCCTTGGCTAATAGGTACAGCATTGGTTCACTCTTTAGTGGTAACTGAAAAGCGTGGTGCATTCCGCAATTGGACTGTTTTGCTATCAATCTTTGCTTTCTCATTAAGCTTACTGGGTACCTTTATTGTGCGTTCCGGTGTACTCACATCGGTGCATTCATTTGCAGCAGATCCAAGCCGTGGTATGTTTATTCTGCTTCTACTGGCTATTGCCGTTGGTGGCTCTTTAACTCTGTTTGCTTTCCGTGCCAGCGAAATGAGCAGTCCTGCTCGATTTGAGCTCAAGTCTAAAGAAACCATGTTGTTGGTTTGTAACGTGCTATTAACTGTAGCTGCCGGTACCGTGCTACTTGGAACCTTATATCCGCTGCTTATAGATGCGCTCGGTATGGGTAAAATTTCTGTAGGACCTCCATATTTCAACGCGGTATTCGTTCCAATCGTGTTAGTACTGTTTGGCTTTATGGGTATTGGTCCAATCATTCGCTGGAAGAAATCAAAGCAAGGCGAGATCAAGCGTCAATTACTTGTGCCTGCAATGGTTGCAGCAGTGATCGGTTTGTCTGTACCTTTCCTCATGGGCGGCGAATTCAATATATGGGTTGTACTTGGCATTACTGCGGCAACATGGGTGACATTATCGACATTCCGCGCTGCATACAATATGGTTAAAGGAACAGATGGCAGCATCAGTTTAACCCGTATTGGGCGTAGCCAACTTGGAATGATCATGGCCCACTTAGGTATTGCCGTCTCAATTGTTGGTGCCACTATGGTGTCGAACTACTCAATAGAGAAAAGTGTTCGCATGGGGCCAGGAATCAGTCAAGAGTTAGCGGGTTACACATTCAAGTATCTTGAAACTAAGAATGTCGTTGGACCAAACTACACAGCACAACAAGGTCAAATAGAAATCTATCAAGATGATAAATACATTACCTTATTAAAACCGGATCGTCGTCAATATAATGTTCGTACAATGGACATGACAGAAGCCGGTATCGATTGGGGTTTATTCCGTGACCTATATGTCACCATGGGTGACCCAATCAGTGCGACCGAGTTTGCTGTACGTCTAAACTACAAACCTTTTGTACGTTGGTTATGGTTCGGATCAATCTTTATGATGATTGGTGGTTTCCTTGCTGCATCAGATAAGCGTTATCGCGTAAAGAGCACGGCTGCCGAAGTAAACGACAAAGCAAAAGAAAAGTTAGCGACAGCTTAAAAACGGAGTATTTATGAAAAAGTTGGTGCTGTTTATACCTCTAGCCTTATTTTTGGTGATGGGAATATTCTTATATCAAGGTTTATTCCTTAATCCACAAAAGCTGGATTCAGCATTAGAAGGGAAGCCGGTGCCGGCTTTCCAACTTGAGAGACTTGAAACCCCTGGTGAACTGTTGACTGAAGCTGATTTAAAAGGTCAAGTTTCATTATTAAACGTGTGGGCCACCTGGTGTCCTGCATGTAAATATGAACATCCTTTTTTAACTATGTTGTCTCGTCGTAATATTATGCCTATATATGGTATTAATTATCGTGACGAGCGAGCACTGGCAATAAAAGAGCTACAGCGCGAAGGGGATCCATATACGATCAACTTTTATGATAAAGATGGTCGTTTAGGTTTGGATCTCGGGGTATATGGTGCGCCAGAAACATTTATCATTGATCATAATGGCATTATACGATTTCGCTATGCAGGCCCAATTGATCAAAATATTTGGCAAGATACCTTATATCCAATGGTTCAGCAGCTACAAGCTGAAGCTAAAGCGGATGGAGCAGCGTAATGAAATTAGTTAATTTATCGTTCGCGTTAGTTATTGGTTTGTTATCGAGTGTAGTGGTCCATGCCACACCAGTAGATACCTATGAATTCAAAACACCCAGTAATCAAAAGCGTGCTATTTCACTCGCACATGAGTTGCGTTGCCCACAATGTCAAAACCAAAACTTAGTTGATTCTAATTCGCCAGTCGCTCAAGATTTGCGATTAGAAGTTTATAAGATGGTTGATGATGGTAAGTCAGATGAGCAAATTGTAGAGTTCATGACAAGTCGTTATGGTGACTTTGTACTTTATAAACCGCGACTTGATCCAAAAACATATGTTCTTTGGATTGGTCCTTTTGCGCTGCTATTTATAGGTTTCATTGTTGGCGCGATACTTATTCGTCGCCAGAGAAATGTAAAATATGCCCATGCCGAGATGTCAGCTGAAGATAAACAGCAGCTTGATGAATTACTAAAACGTAATAAATAACCTCAGTCCAGAATATAAAGACTTTTCAAACCGCTCTTTGTTTTGTTAACAGCGTTACATCAACGTGCTTTGCTTTCAAAACAAATAGCAAGTTTGCGATAAAATAGGCTAAACGTGTAGGGTTTAGCCTATTGACTGTATCTCTTAACCCGACTTGAGGTTAAATAATGATATCGAAAAAAAAACTTGTTGTTGTAGCCTCTATTATTAGTGCTAGCATGCTGCTAATAGAAAGCGGTGTAGCCTACCCAGGTATGCAACCTAGTCAAAAACCAGTATCTCAAACCAGTTTGGATAAAATCATCATCCTGGAGCAACCTTTTCCCATCGCCCAAGCTAACTTCAGCCAATTGAATAATGATCAAATAGATTTTGAAGCCTTCAAAGGTAAAGTCATCTTAGTGAATATGTGGGCGACATGGTGTCCCCCTTGTGTCAGAGAACTTCCAGCACTAGACAGGCTTGCCAAAAAAATAGATCAAACCCAATACATGTTGTTACCTATATCAATTGATGGCGATGGCCAAGTGATAGTGCAACCATTTTTGCAATCGATAGGTCTACCAAAATTCGAATCTTATTTTGATCCCAAGCAAAATCTTCGTGAAGTGTTCCCGTTAGAAACAATTCCGGCGACTTTTATATTAAATCCGCAAGGGGAACTGGTAGCTTATGTACGTAGTTATGTTGATTGGGACGATGAGAACGCTATAACCTTCTTAAAGCAGTTTTACACCACAACAGGAAAAGTGGTCGATTAGTATTCTTTTTGGTGCCTAATTAAACGATTTAGATCGTGTTAGGTTAAAAGATCGTCAAGCGATCTTTTTTTATATAAAAACTTTATAAAAGGGGTTGCACTGCCTCAGAATCTCCCTATAATGCGCATCCACTGACACGGCACAGCGCGAAAGCAAAGTGGCGAGTTAGGTTAATTTGAAAGGATAAAAACTTCGGTTTCATCATCAAATCAACAGCGAAAAGAAAGTTTGAAAAAACACTTGACGCTGACAACAGGGTCTGTAGAATACGCAGCCCAAGCCAACGACCTAGCGTCCAACGGCGATGTTTGAAAAATCAACATCAACGCTCTTTAACAACTTAAACAAGAAATCTGTGTGGACATTCACAGGTATTGAGTTATTCGAAATTGTCTTCTGTTCTTCGGAATGTTGGCAATCAAAAAATTTAAACTCAATGCAACGATGAATGTTCATAGCAATATGTACAAAAAGACTTTGTTAGCTTCGGTTAATAAAGCAATCAGAATTCATTGAGCCGAAACCTTCGGGTTTCAAAAAACTTTAATTGAAGAGTTTGATCATGGCTCAGATTGAACGCTGGCGGCAGGCCTAACACATGCAAGTCGAGCGGCAGCGGGAAGATAGCTTGCTATCTTTGCCGGCGAGCGGCGGACGGGTGAGTAATGCCTAGGGATCTGCCCAATCGAGGGGGATAACAGTTGGAAACGACTGCTAATACCGCATACGCCCTACGGGGGAAAGGAGGGGACCTTCGGGCCTTTCGCGATTGGATGAACCTAGGTGGGATTAGCTAGTTGGTGAGGTAATGGCTCACCAAGGCGACGATCCCTAGCTGTTCTGAGAGGATGATCAGCCACACTGGGACTGAGACACGGCCCAGACTCCTACGGGAGGCAGCAGTGGGGAATATTGCACAATGGGCGAAAGCCTGATGCAGCCATGCCGCGTGTGTGAAGAAGGCCTTCGGGTTGTAAAGCACTTTCAGTAGGGAGGAAAGGCAGTAGTTTAATAAACTATTGCTGTGACGTTACCTACAGAAGAAGGACCGGCTAACTCCGTGCCAGCAGCCGCGGTAATACGGAGGGTCCGAGCGTTAATCGGAATTACTGGGCGTAAAGCGTGCGCAGGCGGTTTTTTAAGCCAGATGTGAAAGCCCTGGGCTCAACCTAGGAATTGCATTTGGAACTGGGGAACTAGAGTCTTGTAGAGGGAGGTAGAATTTCAGGTGTAGCGGTGAAATGCGTAGATATCTGAAGGAATACCGGTGGCGAAGGCGGCCTCCTGGACAAAGACTGACGCTCATGCACGAAAGCGTGGGGAGCAAACAGGATTAGATACCCTGGTAGTCCACGCCGTAAACGATGTCTACTCGGAGTTTGGTGACTTAGTCACTGGGCTCCCAAGCTAACGCATTAAGTAGACCGCCTGGGGAGTACGGCCGCAAGGTTAAAACTCAAATGAATTGACGGGGGCCCGCACAAGCGGTGGAGCATGTGGTTTAATTCGATGCAACGCGAAGAACCTTACCTACTCTTGACATCCAGAGAATTCGCTAGAGATAGCTTAGTGCCTTCGGGAACTCTGAGACAGGTGCTGCATGGCTGTCGTCAGCTCGTGTTGTGAAATGTTGGGTTAAGTCCCGCAACGAGCGCAACCCCTATCCTTATTTGCCAGCGAGTTATGTCGGGAACTTTAGGGAGACTGCCGGTGATAAACCGGAGGAAGGTGGGGACGACGTCAAGTCATCATGGCCCTTACGAGTAGGGCTACACACGTGCTACAATGGCGTATACAGAGGGTTGCAAAGCCGCGAGGTGGAGCTAATCTCACAAAGTACGTCGTAGTCCGGATTGGAGTCTGCAACTCGACTCCATGAAGTCGGAATCGCTAGTAATCGTGAATCAGAATGTCACGGTGAATACGTTCCCGGGCCTTGTACACACCGCCCGTCACACCATGGGAGTGGGCTGCAAAAGAAGTGGGTAGTTTAACCTTCGGGAGAACGCTCACCACTTTGTGGTTCATGACTGGGGTGAAGTCGTAACAAGGTAGCCCTAGGGGAACCTGGGGCTGGATCACCTCCTTACCTATACGACTAACTCAATACCTAAAGTGCAGAGATGCATGTGAGTGTTCACACAGATTACTTGTTAACTTCTTCGGAAGTAGAGTGAAACACACCGCTTGCCGGTTAAGTGTTGTTCTTTAACAATTTGGAAAGCTGATAGTACTAACTAAAGGCGCATGAATGATGATTCGTTGTCGTTTGTGTGATTACGTTAGTGCGAAAATAATATTGATGCGAAAGCATCAGTATCTTGAGTTCTCAAAACACTGTTTAAGTGTCTTGAATATTCTAAAAACTAAGGCGAGTCACACTTCCTGGTCGGGAGTGAGACAAGTAAAAACCAGCTAGTTGCGATACAGTCTGATTAGTTCATTCTCTTGTTTACAAGGGTTGTGAAACTCATTTGGGTTGTATGGTTAAGTGACTAAGCGTATACGGTGGATGCCTTGGCAGTCAGAGGCGATGAAGGACGTAATAACTTGCGAAAAGCGTTGGCGAGCTAGTAATAAGCATTTGAGCTAACGATATCCGAATGGGGAAACCCGGCCACATAAGTGGTCATCATACAGTGAATACATAGCTGTATGAGGCGAACCTGGGGAACTGAAACATCTAAGTACCCAGAGGAAAAGAAATCAACCGAGATTCCCCTAGTAGCGGCGAGCGAACGGGGATTAGCCCTTAAGTCTATGGTGTGTTAGTGGAATGAGTTGGAAAGCTCAGCGGCACAGGGTGATAGCCCCGTACATGAAAACTAACCATAGATGAAAACGAGTAAGGCGGGACACGTGACATCCTGTTTGAATATGGGGGGACCATCCTCCAAGGCTAAATACTCCTGACTGACCGATAGTGAACCAGTACCGTGAGGGAAAGGCGAAAAGAACCCCTGTGAGGGGAGTGAAATAGAACCTGAAACCGTATACGTACAAGCAGTGGGAGCGGTTCTTGAGACCGTGACTGCGTACCTTTTGTATAATGGGTCAGCGACTTACGTTTTGTAGCGAGGTTAAGCGAATAGCGGAGCCGTAGGGAAACCGAGTGTTAACTGCGCGTTTAGTTGCAAGGCGTAGACCCGAAACCGAGTGATCTAGCCATGGGCAGGTTGAAGGTTGAGTAACATCAACTGGAGGACCGAACCGACTTATGTTGAAAAATGAGCGGATGACTTGTGGCTGGGGGTGAAAGGCCAATCAAACTCGGAGATATCTGGTTCTCCTCGAAAGCTATTTAGGTAGCGCCTCGAGCGAATACCATTGGGGGTAGAGCACTGTTAAGGCTAGGGGGTCATCCCGACTTACCAACCCTTTGCAAACTCCGAATACCAATGAGTACTACTCGGGAGACAGACAGCGGGTGCTAACGTCCGTTGTCAAAAGGGAAACAACCCAGACCGTCAGCTAAGGTCCCAAAGTGTATGTTAAGTGGGAAACGATGTGGGAAGGCTTAGACAGCTAGGATGTTGGCTTAGAAGCAGCCATCATTTAAAGAAAGCGTAATAGCTCACTAGTCGAGTCGGCCTGCGCGGAAGATTTAACGGGGCTAAACATACCACCGAAGCTACGGGTTTGCAGTTTACTGCAAGCGGTAGAGGAGCGTTCTGTAAGCGGTTGAAGGTGAAGGGGTAACCCACACTGGACGTATCAGAAGTGCGAATGCTGACATGAGTAACGATAAAGGGAGTGAAAAACTCCCTCGCCGAAAGACCAAGGGTTCCTGTCCAACGTTAATCGGGGCAGGGTGAGTCGACCCCTAAGGTGAGGCCGAAAGGCGTAATCGATGGAAAACAGATTAATATTTCTGTACCTCTGCTAACTGCGATGGAGAGACGGAGAAGGCTAGGCTAGCGCGGCGTTGGTAGTCCGCGTTTAAGGTAGTAGGCGGTGTTCTTAGGCAAATCCGGGAACACGTACTTAAATGTACACGTTGAGAGCTGATGACGAGTCACTAAGGTGATGAAGTAGTTGATGCCATGCTTCCAGGAAAATCTTCTAAGCTTCAGGTTAGTAGGGATCGTACCCCAAACCGACACAGGTGGTCGGGTAGAGAATACCAAGGCGCTTGAGAGAACTCGGCTGAAGGAACTAGGCAAAATGGTACCGTAACTTCGGGAGAAGGTACGCTGCTGTTGGTGATGGGACTTGCTCCCTAAGCTGACGGCAGTCGCAGATACCAGGTGGCTGCAACTGTTTATCAAAAACACAGCACTGTGCAAAATCGCAAGATGACGTATACGGTGTGACGCCTGCCCGGTGCCGGAAGGTTAATTGATTGGGTTATCGCAAGAGAAGCTCATGATCGAAGCCCCGGTAAACGGCGGCCGTAACTATAACGGTCCTAAGGTAGCGAAATTCCTTGTCGGGTAAGTTCCGACCTGCACGAATGGCGTAATGATGGCCACGCTGTCTCCAGCCGAGACTCAGTGAAGTTGAAATTGCGGTGAAGATGCCGTATACCCGCGGCTAGACGGAAAGACCCCGTGAACCTTTACTATAGCTTGGCACTGAACATTGAACCTACATGTGTAGGATAGGTGGGAGACTTTGAAGCTTCGTCGCTAGATGGAGTGGAGTCAATCTTGAAATACCACCCTTGTAGTTTTGATGTTCTAACTCTGGCCCCTTATCGGGGTTGAGGACAGTGCCTGGTGGGTAGTTTGACTGGGGCGGTCTCCTCCCAAAGAGTAACGGAGGAGCACGAAGGTTGGCTAAGTACGGTCGGACATCGTACGGTTAGTGCAATGGCATAAGCCAGCTTAACTGCGAGACATACACGTCGAGCAGGTACGAAAGTAGGTCATAGTGATCCGGTGGTTCTGAATGGAAGGGCCATCGCTCAACGGATAAAAGGTACTCCGGGGATAACAGGCTGATACCGCCCAAGAGTTCATATCGACGGCGGTGTTTGGCACCTCGATGTCGGCTCATCACATCCTGGGGCTGAAGTCGGTCCCAAGGGTATGGCTGTTCGCCATTTAAAGTGGTACGCGAGCTGGGTTCAGAACGTCGTGAGACAGTTCGGTCCCTATCTGCCGTGGGCGTTGGATGATTGAGGGGAGCTGCTCCTAGTACGAGAGGACCGGAGTGGACGAACCGCTGGTGTTCGGGTTGTCATGCCAATGGCATTGCCCGGTAGCTACGTTCGGAATCGATAACCGCTGAAAGCATCTAAGCGGGAAGCGAGCCCCAAGATGAGTCATCCCTAGAGCTTTAAGCTCTCTAAAGGGCCGTAGGAGACTACTACGTTGATAGGCAAGGTGTGTAAGCGTTGTGAGGCGTTGAGCTAACTTGTACTAATGACCCGTGAGGCTTAACCATACAACCCAGATGGGTTTTACTGATACGACTTAGTATTAGAATGGGACGCTTAAATAGTGTGACGAGACTCAAACTCAGATAAAGTAATCAGCTTTCCGAATTATTATTTAATGCTAGTTAAATAGCGTTAGATAAACAAAATTTGTCTGGAAACCATAGAGCTGTGGCACCACCTGATCCCATTCCGAACTCAGAAGTGAAACACAGTATCGCCGATGGTAGTGTGGGGTCTCCCCATGTGAGAGTAGGTCATTTCCAGGCGCCTAATTTCTCTTTTAAGTAAGAGAAGTCTACTGATAGTGACATATCAGCGACTTAAAAAGAATTTAGCATCGTGCGCAAGCAATTTGCTAAAGGAGCGGTAGTTCAGTTGGTTAGAATACCGGCCTGTCACGCCGGGGGTCGCGGGTTCGAGTCCCGTCCGCTCCGCCAACTTAAGACGAAGGCCTTTGCAGCAATGCAAAGGCCTTTTTCGTGTGTGTAATATTAAAAATATGGGTAATAGTTCTGTTGGTTAAGGCTTTTTCGAGACATCGATTCGAGACAGCGGCCTGTCACGCCGGAGGTCGCGGGTTCACTCTTGTTACCAGCAGCGTCCGCTTCGCCAACTTAAGACGAAGGCCTTTGCAGCAATGCAAAGGCCTTTTTCGTATCTGGAATTTGATATTATTGTTGATGTTTTGGTTTTCATCAGTCAATAAGGGCCAATTGGATAGCGTTATTTTAGATTAATGTCGTTCTTTGTCATTAATCTATTTTTACACCTTGTGTGGCTAATCTGGTGAGACTTTTTGTCCGTTATCTGTCTGATGAACCAGCTTTTTTCTTGCTAACACTTAATAGGAACAGATAAATCGATCTATTTTCTTGCTATTGCCATATTGGTTGCCTAACTTATGGGGCAATTGTTGTTATAAAGGAAAAAGCAATGAAGCTTGAGATGATTTGTACTGGTGAAGAAGTGTTATCTGGCCAGATTGTTGATACTAATGCCGCTTGGGTTGCCAATGAGCTAATGTCATTAGGTATTGAGATGCAGCAACGCACCACTGTTGGCGATAGATTAGCGGATTTAGTGGCTGCTTTCCAAGAGAGAAGTAAGCACGCTGACGTTATTTTAGTGAATGGTGGCCTAGGCCCAACCAGTGATGATATGTCAGCGCTTGCTATGGCAAAAGCGAAAGGCGAAGAGCTAATAGAGAATCAGCAATGGCGCGATCATCTAGAGAATTGGTTTACCAAAAATGGCCGTGTGATGGCGAAGAGCAACTTAAAACAAGCTTGGTTGCCTGAGTCGGCGGTGATGATCGATAACCCCGTAGGCACCGCCTGTGGTTTTAGAGTGAAGTTAAATAAGGCCTGGTTATTCTTTACTCCGGGAGTACCTTTTGAACTAAAACACATGTTCAAAGAACAATTTGTGCCATTCATTACTAAAGAGTTTGGCTCAGGTGATAACACCCAATTGCATAAACTGCTCACCATTGGCTATGGTGAATCTACTCTCGCTGATATGTTATCTGAACTTAGCTTACCCCTAGGTATCGAGCTAGGTTATCGCTCTTCTATGCCACATATTGAAATTAAAATTTTCGCCCGTGGTGATGAAGCTATTCGCGCGTTGCCTCAAGTGACAAAAGCGGTTAAGGAATGTTTAGGCACTGCCGTTGTGGCGGAAAATAAGCCGACCTTAGCTGAAGAGATCCATACAAGGTTATACCAGTCTGGTTTTAGTTTAAGTGTGGCAGAATCCTGTACTGGCGGAATGATCACCAGTCAGTTAATTGATTTCGCTGGCAGCTCATCATACCTACATCATGGCTTAGTGACCTACAGCAATGAGTCCAAGGTAAAAGTACTTGGCGTTAATCCGCAAATTTTAGATGATCACGGAGCTGTCTCTATTCAAACCGTCGAAGCAATGGCTGAAGGCGTGCGTAAAATACTCGACAGTGACTTCGCTTTAGCGACCAGCGGAATTGCTGGCCCTGAAGGTGGTTCTGATCAAAAGCCAGTCGGCACAGTTGCAATAGCACTCGCGACGCGTAATGGCATTTACAGTCAAATGGTTAAATTGCCGAGTCGCTCTCGACAGTTAGTGAGAAGCCTCAGCACTGCCGTTGCTTATGACATGTTACGTCGTGCGTTATTGGATGAAGCTGTCATAGTAGATTACCCATCAATTAGTCGATTTGAAAAATAATAACTGGTAAGGCTTGAGACTTATAGACACTTTTTATGAGACTGTAACTAATTTTGTGTAACTGCTTATCAAAACGTACTCTATTGAGAGTTAAGGATAGGCAGATACTTATGAACAAAAAAAGCGCCTATTGGCGCTTTCATTGAGTCATACTTTTTGGCCTTAAAACTTAACTACCAATTTGCCTTTTTGAACGGCGAGCTCTTTGGTCATTTTGGCCATTAACGCTTGATTTGAATCATTCATATCAAGTGTGTAAACCGGCTGACTTTCTAGAAACCCACGTAAGAAGCTCATTACCTGTGGGGTAATGGCTGTTAGTGCTTGCTCTAAATCGGCCGGGTTTGCACTGACATTAACTAAATCCAAATTGCGTAAATAGATACTTTTAGTTTCGCTGTTATACCAAGGCTGTGCTTCAAACGTTGTTTTAAGCTCAGCGCTAATTGGCATTAAGGGATTACGAATACGCACAAGAGTCGTTGCCGTTAATCCCATAGTATTAGGTTTATCACCTAAGCTGACTTGCATGTCGTTAAGCACCAAATTAATACCAATAATTTGGTTACCTTGCTTTACCTCAAAATGCATCTCTTTATTAAGGTAATTTTCTATCTCATTTTCAGTAATGCTATACTGACTGGCGCAACCAGTCAGTAGTAGCAAGGCACTGATAAAAATCAGCTTTAGTGTTTTCATTAACCTGTGTTTCTCATGCCTGCGGCAACGCCCGCGATAGTAAGCATTAGCGCCAGTTGTACATGCTTAGAAGGCTCAGCTTCCTTACGCGTACGGGCTAATAGCTCGGTTTGCAGGAAGTTTAATGGATCAATGTAAGGATTGCGAAGTTTTACTGATTCACGATTCCAGGGAGTATGCGACATTAACTCATCTGACTCAGTTAATGACAATACGGTATCAATACCCAGTTGTAATCGTTGACGTAATTTCTCACCTAAATGATGTAGTTCAGGTTTCACCAAACAGTTTTCATAATAGCGGGCTAAGTTAGGCTCTGCTTTCATGTAAACCATTTCTAGCATAGAAATTCGTGTTTCAAAAAATGGCCACTCGGCTTCCATTTCACGCAGTAATGCTAGTTCATCACGCTGAATAGCGTCATTGAGTGCTTCACCTGCACCTAACCAAGCTGGCAACATTAAGCGGTTTTGTGACCAGGCAAATATCCAAGGAATAGCACGTAAACTTTCAATGCCTCCATCAACTTTGCGTTTAGCTGGGCGGCTACCTAATGGTAATTTACCCAGTTCAACTTCTGGTGTTGCTGCACGGAAGTAAGGCACAAAATCCTTTTCTTCACGTACGATACCGCGATAATGCAGCACAGATTCATCGGCAATCCGCTGCATACAATCACGCCAAGCTTTTTTCGGCTCAGGTGGCGGTAATAAAGTGGCTTCCATTACGGCTGAGGTATAAAGCGCTAAACTTTGTACCGCTAATTTTGGTAAGCCAAATTTAAAGCGGATCATCTCACCTTGTTCAGTCACACGGATACGGCCATCTACTGAACCCGGCGGTTGAGATAGAATGGCTTTGTGAGCAGGCCCGCCCCCACGTCCGATAGAACCCCCACGGCCATGGAACAACATCAGTTTGACGTTGGCTTTATTACACACTGCGACTAACTGCTCCTGTGCGCGATACTGCGCCCAGGCAGCGGCCATCACACCGGCGTCTTTAGCTGAGTCAGAATAACCAATCATGACTTCTTGCATGCCTTTGGTGTATCCACGATACCAATCGATATTCAATAAAGACTCAATACAGCTAGCGGCATTGGTTAAATCTTCTAAGGTTTCAAATAATGGCACTACGCGCATTGGATGGCTGCAACCAGTTTCTTTTAATAACAATAAAACAGTCAACACATCTGATGGCTTACCCGCCATTGAAATAACATATGATCCCAAAGACTCTTTAGGCTGTTTGGCAATCAGTTCACAGGTTTTGATGACTTCAGCAACATCTTCGCTTGGCTGCCAATTAGCCGGAATTAAAGGACGACGATTAGTGAGCTCGCGCAGCAAGAATGCTTGCTTTTCATTTTCATCCCAGTGATTGTAATCACCTAAACCTAAATAACGGGTCAGCTCGGCAATCACATCGCTGTGACGAGTAGAATCTTGGCGAATATCCAAACGCAGCATATGAATACCAAAGCTGGCTAGACGACGTAAAATATCGAGCAGTAATCCATTGGCAATCAATTTCATGCCGCTGTCACATAAACTGTTATAAAGCAGTTCTAATGGCGCTTGCAGATCCGCTTGTTGCCAAATCAGTTCACTGGTATCAACATCAGGAAAACGACCTTCAAGTCGAATGTTCAAGTAATCAATTGTTTTACGCAGTTTACAACGTAATTGGCGTAACACTTCACGGTATGGCTCATTGCTATTGTTAGTGAGTTCAAGCAGTTCTGGCGTTGCTTGCTCCATAGATAATTCACCGACTAAGGCAACGATGTCTTTTAAATACAAACGTGCAGCAGCATGACGATTTCGGTCTAATACTTCTTGGGTGACTTTGTGAGTAACAAATGGGTTGCCATCGCGATCGCCGCCCATCCAGCTAGAAAAGCGAACAGGGGCGATGTTAATCGGTAATTCTTTACCTGTGCGCTGCTCTACTTGATCATTTAACTGACGTAGAAAGTCGGGAATAGCCTGCCATAGAGAGGTTTCAATCGTGCTTAAGCCCCAACGAGCCTCATCTACAGGTGTTGGACGCTCGCTACGAATTTCATTGGTGTGCCAAATTTGGGCAATCAATTGACGTAAACGTAAGTTGTTTTGGTTGCGCTCACGGTCTGACAGTTGGCTGTTTTCTTGATCTGTTAAACAATCGACAACCGCAGCATATTTTTGGATCAGAGTACGACGAGATATTTCAGTTGGATGAGCAGTTAAGACTAAGTCGATTTCTAATTGCTTCAAGCAATTAATCACATCATTTTCATCTAAATCAGTATTAAGAATGCGACCAAGCAGTTGCTCTACTGGGTCTGGCACACAGACTAACTCATCGCAATTACGACTTATGGTGTGGTATTGCTCGGCGATGTTAGCTAGGTTCAAAAATTGGTTAAACGCTTTAGCAAACGGCACTAATTCTTCATCTGGAAGTGAGGTCAACAATGCTAACATTTGCTCGCGAGAGGATTCATCGCCTTTGCGTGCCTGTTTTGCAAGAATTCGAATTTGTTCTACTTTCTCAAGAAATGCATCACCAAGATGGCTTTGCATTGTCTCACCTAAAATTTGGCCTAAATGTCCCACATTCGATCTCAGTGAGGCATACATATCTGCCACTTGCTCTGCCATACATACTCCAAAGTAAACTCGGTTAAACTTGTACTACTTATCTATCACAATAACCATCGTACAGTATTCGGTCAATACACAAACACCGCGTTTGGTAATTTTATTTCGTTAAAAAATTTCAACAAAAGCGGTTTTAAGGCTTTTTTGGTTAAAAATTACTTAATGCATGCGTGATAAATCATCTTTTTGATCAATTCTACTGTCGGCGTGAGATATTCTAAGCCAATAAACTCATCGGGTTGGTGGGCTTGATTAATACTCCCAGGTCCTAAAACTAAGGTTTGGCAGCCTAACTTGTTAATGTAAGGCGCTTCGGTTGAGTAGTTAACCACTTCAGCTTCATGGCCTGACAATTCAGCTACCAGTTTTGTCCATGGGTTGTCTGCTTTACCGGCAAACGATTCAGCGCCAGGATATAAAGTGCTGATACTAATACTGCCAGGGTACTCTTTATTGATATCACTTAAATAATTCAGCACCATGAGTTCAAGATCGGCCAATTCCATTCCTGGTAAAGGACGAATATCTAAGTGTAAATCACAACAACCACAAATGCGGTTAGCTGCATCACCACCGTGAATATGGCCAAAGTTCATTGTAGGGTAGGGAACGGTAAAAGCATCTTCGCGATAGTTTTCACTTAAATGCTGTTTAAGTTTCAATAACTGGCCCATGACTTTATGCATTACTTCAATGGCGTTTAATCCGCGGGCGGGGTCAGATGAATGACCACTGCGACCAATAACGCGAATACCTTGAGCTAAGTGCCCTTTATGCATATACACAGGTTTTAAGCTGGTGGGCTCGCCTATTACCGCATAATCAGGTGCAATTGCCTTTGAGTCGGCAAATGCTTTGGCACCACTCATAGTGGTTTCTTCATCGGCACTGGCAAAAATAGTCAGTGGGCGTTTAAAGTCTGCTAGAGGCATGTCTTTTAGCGCTTCAAGTACCAAGGCAAAAAAACCTTTCATGTCACAGGTGCCTAAGCCGTACCAACGATTATCTTTTTCTATTAACTCAAACGGGCTTTGGCTCCAACGACCTTCATCAAAAGGTACGGTGTCTGTGTGGCCGGCTAATAATAAGCCACCTTCCCCTTGGCCAATGCGGGCTATAAGGTTTTGTTTATTGCGTGAGTCTGCAACCGTAGGAGTTTCGCAGCTAAAGCCTAACTCGCTGAACCAATCTTGTAACAAGGCAATAACTGCATGGTTACTCATATCTTGCTCTGGCTCAAGCGCGCTGATAGATGGTGTGCCAATTAACTGTGTAAAAGCACTTTTTAGGTCAGGTAGTGTACTCATTAGTTGTCCTGTGTCTGAAATTATTGAAATACTTATTCAATAATATTGCATAAAAATTATTGTGTGCTAGTCTAGCAAACAGATGACTAAGGCACTACAACTAGAATGTAAGCAATGATAATAAATATGTGTAACTTTACTGTTAAATCCAATATACCAATAATCAGCAAGAACTTCCTGCGACGATAGTTCTAGATTAGACGTCCCCCGTCTAAATGTACTATGCTAACACTTCCATTTATGACAACAAAAGATAACAACATAATGAAAAATATCGCAATTATTGGTGCCAGTGGATACACAGGTGCACAAATTACGTCTTTGATAAATGCTGACGCTAATTTATCGGTTCAGGGGTTGTATGTGTCTGAGGGCAGTTTAGATAAAGGGCGTAAGCTAGCTGATCTTTACCCAGTGTATAGTCATATGCCTTATGTGCTTGCTCCATTAACTGACGAAGCTAAAGCGACAATTATTGCTGAAGCAGATGCCGTAGTATTGGCAACAGAGCATTCAATTAGTTTGGAATTAGCCGCTGAATTTTATAAAAAAGGCTTAGCTGTATTTGATTTAAGTGGTGCATATCGTTTTGCTGATGTCGCGCAATACCCTAAGTGGTATGGCTTTGAACATACTCACCCAGACGTACTTGCAGATGCAGTTTATGGCTTAGCTGAATGGAATAGCGAGCAAATTAAGCAAACTAAAATGATTGCTGTGCCTGGCTGTTACCCAACAGCATCATTAACCGCACTAAAACCTTTGAAGCCTTTGCTTACTGCTGCTTACCCAGTAATTAATGCGGTAAGTGGTGTTACAGGAGCGGGACGTAAAGCGCATTTACATACCAGTTTTTGTGAAGTCAGCCTGACACCTTATGGTGTATTAGGTCACAGACATCAGCCTGAAATTGCCACGCAATTAGGCCAAGAAGTGATATTTACCCCGCATTTAGGTAATTTTAAGCGTGGCATTTTGGCCACAATTACCGTGCAGTTAAAGCCTGGGACCACAGAAGCGGATGTCGCTAAAGCCTATAGTGTTTATGACAGCTCACCGATTGTGACGGTTAAGTATAATCAATTCCCTAAAGTAGACGATGTGGTACTGACACCAAACTGTCATTTAGGTTGGAAATACGACGAAAACAGTGGTTATTTAGTAGTTGCCAGTGCGATTGACAACTTAATGAAAGGTGCTGCAAGCCAAGGTTTACAGTGCATCAAAATCCACTTTGGCGTTTAATCACTAAATAAAACAAGGATAAAAAAATGACAACTAATTCTGTTTTAGTACTTAAAGTGGGTGGCGCATTACTGCAAACCGAAACCGGTATGGCTAATTTAATGTCAGCAATTAAAGACATGACCGCAGCAGGGCAGAAAATTGTTTTAGTTCACGGTGGTGGTTGCTTAGTCGATGAGCAATTAACGGCAAACGGTAAAGAGATTATCAAGCTTGACGGTTTACGCGTAACCCCAGCCGATCAAATTGGCATTGTAGTAGGCGCATTAGCGGGCACATCGAACAAAACCTTACAAGCAGCAGCAGCGAAAGCGGGTGTTGTCAGTGTAGGCATGAGTTTGGGCGATGGTAATGTGGTTAAAGCGAACATTAAAGATGAGCGCTTAGGACTCGTGGGCGAAGTGACCCCGAATGACGCTAGCTACTTAAACTTTATTTTACAGCAGGGCTGGCTGCCGATTTGTAGCTCAATCGCCATTTCAGATGCCGGCCAAATGCTCAATGTTAATGCAGACCAGGCAGCAACCGCATTGGCCAAATTAGTTAACGGTACTTTAGTGCTGTTATCTGATGTGTCAGGCGTGTGGGATGCGAACAAGCAAGTGATTAAAAGTTTAAATAAAAGCCAAATTGACACCCTAATCGCTGAAGGCGTGATTGAAAAAGGCATGAAAGTCAAAGTTGAAGCCGCTTTAGAAGTGGCTCAATGGATGGGCAAGCCGGTTTTAGTTGCTTCTTGGCAAGATACTGAACAGTTAAAAACATTAGCACAAGGTGGGTCCATTGGGACCCAAATACAGCCTTAATGGAGTAGTTTATGAAGCACCTGTTGTCGATAAAAGAGTTATCTCAAACTCAGTTACTGGATATTTTAGCGCTAGCTAAAAAAATTAAAGCCAACCCAGCTGAGTACCGTCGCGCTTTAGATGGAAAAAGCGTTGTGATGCTTTTTGAAAAGCCATCACTGCGCACCCGAGTAAGCTTCGATATTGGCATCAACAAGTTAGGTGGTCATTGTTTGTACCTTGACCAACAAAACGGTGCTTTAGGTGAACGAGAGTCAGTGGCTGATTTTGCCACCAATATTTCATGCTGGGCTGATGCCATTGTTGCAAGAACATACCTGCATAGCACAATAGAGAAATTAGCTCAGTACGGTAGTGTACCGGTTATTAATGCGTTATCTGATTTATATCACCCATGCCAGGCATTGGCAGACTTTTTATCATTATCAGAAAAGTTTGATGATGTTAGTCAGGCGAGATTAGCCTATGTAGGGGATGGCAATAATGTCACCCACTCATTGATATATGGTGCAGCTATTTTAGGCTTAACCATGACAGTGATTTGCCCTGAAGGGTATTTTCCTGATGCATTGGTGGTTACCGAGGCACAAGCTTTAGCAGCACAAAATGGCGGTAAACTGACATTATCTACTGATATCAATCAGATTGAAGGCCATGACGCCATTTATACCGACACCTGGATTTCAATGGGTGATGAAACCTCTTTAGCTGAAATAAAAGAGCGCTTTAGCCCGTATCAGGTTAATGCCCAATTAATGGCTAAAGCGGGTGCAAAATATTTCATGCATTGTTTGCCTGCTCATCGCGGTGTGGAGGTAACGGATGACGTTATCGATGGCAAAGGGTCATTAGTTTTAGACCAAGCGGAAAACCGTATGCATGCTCAAAATGCAGTATTGGTCACCTTATTAAGTTAGTCTGATGATTAAGTCAGTAATGCCATTGGCGTTATTCATATATAAAAATATACGTAATCGATTGTAGGAAAACAAACATGTCTAGTGCAGTGAAAAAAACCGGCGTTAAAAAAGTCGTCCTCGCTTATTCAGGCGGGTTAGATACCTCAGCCATCATCCCATGGTTAAAAGAAACCTATGATGATTGTGAAATCGTGGCCTTTTGTGCCGACGTAGGTCAAGGCGAAGAGGAATTAGTGGGCTTACACGAAAAGGCCATCGCTTCAGGGGCATCAGAATGCTACATCGTTGACCTAAAAGAAGAGTTTGTTGCTGATTATATTTATCCAACCATTGCTACCGGCGCGATTTATGAAGGCACTTACTTGTTAGGTACTTCAATGGCGCGTCCAATTATTGCCAAAGCACAGGTTGAAATTGCCCGTAAAGTCGGCGCAGACGCCGTATGTCATGGTTGTACCGGTAAAGGTAATGATCAGGTACGTTTTGAAGGCTGTTTTGCTGCCCTAGCACCGGATTTAAAAGTGATCGCCCCTTGGCGTGAATGGGAAATGCGTAGCCGTGAAGACTTGCTTGCCTACTTAGCTGAGCGTGATATTAAAACCAGCGCATCGGCGACTAAAATTTATAGCCGTGATGCTAACGCATGGCATATTTCCCATGAAGGCGGCGAGTTAGAAGACCCGTGGAACGAGCCATCAAAAGGCGTGTGGACATTAACTGTTGCCCCAGAAGATGCGCCGAATGAGCCAGAATATGTGTCGCTTGCGGTTAAACATGGTCGTATTACCCATGTTAACGATGAAGCACTAACGCCATATGCAGCATTAATGAAGTTAAACGACATTGCCGGTAAACACGGTGTAGGCCGTATCGACATTACTGAAAACCGTTTAGTCGGCATGAAGTCACGTGGTTGTTATGAAACACCCGGCGGCACTGTGATGTTTGCGGGCTTGCGTGCCATTGAAGAGTTAGTACTGGATAAAACTAGCCGTACTTGGCGTGAGCAGGTCGCTGCCCAAATGTCGCATTTAGTCTATGACGGTCGTTGGTTTACGCCTTTATGTAAGTCACTTATAGCTGCATCTGAGTCGCTAGCTGAATCAGTAAATGGTGATGTGGTGATCAAGCTTTACAAAGGGCAAGCTACACCAGTTAAAAAACGCTCACCAAACAGCTTGTATTCAGAAGCTTTTGCTACCTTTGGTGAAGATGAAGTGTATGACCAAAAGCATGCAGAAGGCTTTATTCGTTTATATTCATTAGCTAGCCGTATTCGCGCGCTAAATACGAAATAAACCTTAATCAATCTTAATTAGGGCGCTGCAAAGCGCCCTTCTTGTAATCACTTTTAATCTTACAAAAGAGTGAATAAAAGAGTGCTTAAAGAGTGATTACAAGAAGACAATATTGATCTAATCGACTTAATTGAATAGCAAAAAAGAGGATACCGACATGGCGTTATGGGGCGGAAGATTTCAAGGCGAAACCAGTGCACTTTTCAAATTATTTAATGACTCATTGCCAGTCGATTACCGTTTATTTGAACAGGATGTTGTTGGTTCAATCGCCTGGGCAGATGCCATTGCTAGCGTAGGTATTATTACAGCCAAAGAATGTAGTGATTTAAAAGCGGCATTAAATGAATTACTGGTCGAAGTGGGGAACGACCCCCAAGCGATTATCAGCAACGGCGCCGAAGATATTCACAGCTTTGTTGAACAAAAGCTGATTGCCAAAGTGGGTGACTTAGGTAAAAAACTCCATACTGGCCGTTCACGTAACGACCAGGTTGCTACCGATTTAAAACTGTGGTGTAAAAAAGAAGGTGCAGCACTGCTGGCTCGTTTAGGTACATTGCATGCAGAGTTAATTGCTTTAGCAGAACGTGAAGTTGACGCCGTTATGCCGGGTTATACCCATTTACAACGTGCACAACCGGTAACATTCGGTCACTGGGCGCTAGCTTATGTTGAAATGTATGAGCGTGACATTAGTCGCCTACAAGATGCATTGGGGCGTGCCGATTCATGTCCATTAGGTTCTGGTGCACTTGCTGGTACAGCCTACCCGATAGATCGCCATGCGTTAGCGTCAGCGTTAAACTTTGCTCGCCCAACGCTAAACAGTTTAGACAGCGTGTCTGATCGCGATCACGTGGTTGAATTGTGTAGCGCAGCATCAATCAGCATGATGCATTTAAGCCGTATGGCCGAAGACTTAATTTTCTTCAACTCTGGCGAAGCCAATTTTATCTCGTTAGCCGATGAAGTCACTTCTGGTTCATCATTGATGCCGCAAAAGAAAAACCCGGATGCGTTAGAGCTTATTCGGGGGAAAACCGGCCGTGTATATGGCAGTTTAATGGGTATTTTAACCACAATGAAAGCCTTGCCATTGGCATACAATAAAGACATGCAAGAAGACAAAGAAGGCTTGTTTGATGTGGTCGACAGTTGGGCAATTTGTTTAGACATGGCCGCATTAGTGTTGTCGGGCTTAAAAGTTAATCGCCCGCAAGCACTAGTGGCAGCTCAACAAGGTTATGCTAATGCGACTGAGCTAGCTGACTACCTTGTCGCCAAAGGCATGCCGTTCCGTGAAGCGCATCATGTGGTTGGCGAAGTAGTGGTATTTGCCATTGGTCAGCAAAAGCCGATTGAAGCGTTAAGCGTGGCTGAGTTACAAAAATTTGCCCAAGTGATTAGCGATGATGTTTATCCAAACCTCACCATTGAAGCGTGTTTAGAAAAACGTGACGTACTGGGCGGCACTGCGATTAATCAAGTTAACGCAGCCATCGCAGCCAAAAAAGCGTAACTATAGCGTTATTGGTTTGAATAGTTTGGCTAACACCCATTTATCAAAAAGCCCTGCTGGTGGATACCAGAAGGGCTTTTATGTTTACAGGGCTTAAACAGCACTGTAAACATAAAAGCTTACAATGATAATAGCGGATTATGTGATCATTATAGATTGTTAGCTGGACACTTATCAGACATAATTTTAAACAGTAACGTTAATCAGTAATCGTAATCAATCACTTATCAATGGCGTGCATTCATACATCTTATGGCTTTAGAACATTCGTCTAGCAGCACTAACCCTTGTTCACGCAGTCGCGATAGATTGTCGTGGCTGCGACGGACGTTGCGCCGTTCTCAGCAAGAAGCCATAGCATCGTCAGCCATGACCGCCACCAGTGATAACTTTTTTAATGCCTATGCCATATTTTTAGGCGCAAGCATGGGGCAAATGGGTTTTGTTACCGGATTACCGCAATTATTTGGTGCGATATCGCAGTTATTGTCAGTGTGGTTAGCCAGTCACTTTAGCCGTAAACTTTTTATTGTTACATCAGCGATATTGCAAGCGCTGGTGGTATTAGCAATGGGATTAGTCGCCGCCCTCAGGCCTGACAATGCAGTGTGGATGTTTATTGGCTTAGCGGTGTTATACCACGGTTTTATTAACTTGATTCAGCCCCATTGGCGCGCCTGGATGGGGGCGATAGTGCCTGACAAACGTCGAGGAGCCTTTTTTGCTGCCCGCACCAGATTAACCATGGCAGCGTCCTTGAGTGTGTTTTTTGTTGGCGGCGGTATTTTAAGTCTTACCGACAGTTATCAAATGGCCTGGCTAGGGTTTAGTTTACTGTTTTCAATCGCCTTCATGGGACGATTAGTGTCAGCATGGCTATTATTGCAAATGCATGACCCTGAACCTTGTTGCGCAAAAGAGAAAGGCTATTTTACCCAGACATTGGTCAATTTTCGCAGTGCTTGGGCAGATAAGGTTTTCCGTCAATACAGTTTATTTGTCGCCGGCATGCAATGTATGGTGGCAATCTCTGCACCGTTTTTTGCGGTTTACATGTTAGAAGACTTACATTTTACCTATTTAGAATTTGTGTTCGCCAGTGTCGCCTCCATTTTTACCCAGTTTGTTACTTTGCGATTTTGGGGACGCTTCAGCGATTTATATGGCAATAGAATTGTGATGATAATCACCAGCTGCTTAATTCCTTGTTTGCCACTGCTGTGGATTTTTTCTGATAATTATCTTTATATTATCGGCCTACAAGTTTTTTCAGGTCTAGCGTGGAGTGGCTTTACCCTTTGTACCGCTAACTACTTATACGACATTCGGCCTTTTCGCAGCGACTTTGCGACCTACGCAGCATTACAGGCATCATTAAGTGCAGGTTTTGTATTTGTCGGTGCCATGGTCGGTGGGTTTATTGCCACCTATGCCAATGACTTCTTGGTATTCACCGGACTTAATCAATGGTTATCTAGCCCAATATTTGTGGTGTTTATTGTGTCTACTGTGATGCGCTGTATGGTCACGTTATGGTTTATTCCGCGCTCAATTGAACCTAAAATTCGGCCAAGGCCGCAATTTTTACAACTCATATTCCGTATTAAGGGCTTTAGTGCCATATCAGGGGTGAGTTTAGATTGGCTTACCGTAACCAAACGGATCGTAAAGCGAAAACCTCACGAAAACGCAGACGAATAATACATTGAGCTGAGGTGACTTAAGCCATGATTATTATGGTTTAAGTAAGGTGTAATCAAAAAACTTTCGTTTATCAGGGCCAGCAGCATTGCTACTGATTTTATGTGGATGTTTATATTCATCCCAGCTGGCAACGTTGCGACCGACATTAAGCACAGGGAAGTCGATAGCATCGTCATCTTTTATCCCTAAAAAGGTTAATAAGGTTTGCAAGCTATTCGGCTGACCAATATCAATACTGATAAAGTCATCCCGCCCCGCAAAGTAATCGCTTACTTGCTGCTGGTGGCGTAAATAACACCCTGCTAAATGCGCTTCATCACGTACATCTTTAACCTGCCATATATCAAAACAATGATTAAAGCTGCGTTTCATTATCGGATGAAAACGGCCATTGTCTTTATCTAAATGCACCATCATCTTACTGAACAACATTTGCATCGACGGTAGCCATTTATCCATTGGCCTATCTAAATGAACAAACTTAGCGCTGGGAAATAGCGCATCAAGTTGTTGATAGTCACTAAAGCACGGCGCATCAGACACCGCATCGGCCAACATAAACGCCTGCTTAGTAAAGGCCTGGTGAGCAACCGTTAAGTCTTGCTCAAGCAACGCCACACTCACGCTAGTCGTACCGGTACGTGGCAGGCCAATAATAAACACTTTATTTGCCTGTTTATTCGGCAAAGTGGGATTAGGTATCGTTGACAATGATGGTGTTGAATGGGGCAGTTTAGAAGTCATTCAGTCGTTTTCGCATCGTGTTTATTTAGCCGGTAAGTGATTATACCGAAATGACTATTTAAAGTGTTATTGAAGTGAAAATAGATCGTGATGAGGCAATTAAAAACCCTAATCGCCTCATTATGTGAGGCGAATAATTTGTTATTTGCCTCATCTTGTAAGTAGAATAGTTTGGTGCGCTCATCAATACAGTATTTTAGTTAGCTAGCAGAGGTTAATATGTGGATTTGGCAACAGCAAGAATGGCCTGACTTTGTATGGGATCAAACCCGTATAAATCCTTTATTGCGTCAAATTCAATTTAACCAAGGTTTGTTGCTTGGGAAAATAGGCACTGAATCAGCCAGCCAATGGACACTTGATACTATGATCGCCAATATCGTCTATTCAAGTGCTATAGAAGATGAAAAGCTCAATGTATTATCTGTACGTTCATCTTTAGCCAATAAACTTGGGGTGAGTGAAGAAAACCCTTATCCCAGCACGGCACAAACAGATGGCTTAGCCGAGATCACCATAGATGTATTACGAAATTGGCAACAACCACTGAATTTAACGCGTATTTTAGATTGGCATGCCCTGTTGTTTCCAAGTAACCAAGCTGTGTTTAATCCTGTTGTAGGCGGCCAGTTGCGCGTTAGTGAGCCTATGCAGGTGGTATCTGGACGTTTAGACAAACCGACGATCCATTTTGAAGCCCCCCCTCGAGATACGCTAGACAATAGTTTAATACAGTTTATTGAGTGGTTTAATCAATCAATAACACAGGCTGATCTAGATCCTTTAGTACGGGCAGCAGTCACTCATTTATGGTTTGTCACCTTGCATCCACTTGATGATGGCAATGGGCGTATCACACGTTTACTCACGGACTTAGCTTTAGCACAGGCTGAACATCGTTCGATTCATTTTTACGCTATGTCAGTGAGCATACTTGAGCGACGTAAAGCTTATTACGCGATATTAGAGTCTACCCAAAAGGGTTCTCTCGATATTACACCTTGGCTTCTTTGGTTTTTAGACACCTTAAACGATGCCGTTCAAAACTCTCTTAATAACATTGAACAAACCATTGCGAAAACCCCATTCTGGCTTCGTTTGGATCGACGCTCACTCACCCCAACGTTAACAACAGAACAAGTTAAAGTGCTTAATAGATTACTCGATGGTGACTTTAGCGATGGCATCAGCAGTAGCCAATATCAGAAAATCGCCAAAGTCAGCCGGGCCACTGCAACCCGACATTTAGCTCAGTTTGTAGAGCAACAATGTTTGGCCAAAACTGGCGCGGGCGGCAGAAGTACAAGGTATGTGTTGGTGCTGTGAGTTTAATATCATAACAATCTTAATATGTGACTTATAGTCCGTAGACTCATTGTCTACATGTTTGCATCATCATGAAAACCTTTTTTTAGGATTTTTCATGGAAGATTTGATACTCGTTTCATTTGGTGCCTACTTTAAAAGCTTAAGGGTTTCAAAGGGATTATCACAAGAACAACTTGCGCTAAAAGCTGATTTAGATCGGACATATATCAGTGGAATCGAAAGAGGGAAAAGAAATGTTAGTTTGATCAATATTGTCAAACTAGCAGAAGCTTTGGAGTTACCTCCTAAACAACTTCTTGATTTTAAGTTCAAGGAATAAATATGTCTAACAGAGCATTTTATTCCGCACCTCTCGAACAGTTTTTAGTTACTAACGCCTTGTCTATAAGTGGTGAAATATCCGCGGCTCATACTCAGCAACTACAGCATCAGCAATCCAGAGCGTGGGGGGCTGAAATAGATATACTCAAAAGAGAACTGAAATTATGTGGTGCTGATAATATACATATCTTTTTTGAGTTTATGATCCCAAGAATGGGGCGACGTGCTGATGTTGTTCTCGTGGTGAAAGGCGTCATCTTTGTTATTGAATTCAAAGTTGGTGCACAACAAATTAATCATGCCGATTTAAGGCAAGCCCATGGTTATGCACTCGATCTAAAAAACTTTCATAATGGCAGTCATGATAAGTTTATCGTGCCCATTTTAATTGCTACGAACTTAGCTAAACCAACACCCCAGCAAGCATTATTCAAATTAGACTTTGCATTTGATAACGTAGCTTCTCCGATTGCTATTCATTCAGGTCAAATACTTAATGCAATTAATCAAATAACTACATCTTTAAAGCAGGTTGAGTTTGATGCCAACCAATGGGCTGCATCTGGTTACTTACCGACTCCAACAATTATCGAAGCTGCACAAGCTCTTTATGCTCAACATAACGTTGAGGATATTGCTAAAAGTGAAGCGGATACTCAAAATATCGGCCAAACAAGTCAGCAATTATTGCAGCTAATACACGACGCCCGTGAAAGAAAACGCAAAGTGATTTGTTTTGTCACAGGTGTCCCTGGTGCGGGTAAAACACTTGTTGGATTAAATATTGCGAGTACTCATTCAAACCCAAAAGAGAAAGAGTATTCAGTATTCTTGAGTGGCAATGGCCCTTTAGTGTCGGTGTTACAAGAGGCCTTGGCCCGTGATCGAAAAGTAAGAACTGCTGATACACTGGCATCTTGTCGACGACAGACAGAGCAGTTTATTCAGAATATTCATAAGTTTAGGGACGATTCTTTATCCGGTGCTGTTCCGCCTGAACAGGTCGCAATATTTGATGAGGCACAAAGAGCTTGGAATAAAGAGCAAGCTAGTAAGTTCATGCAAACAAAACGCAATCAAATAGGCTTTAATAAATCAGAACCCGAATATCTCATTGAAGTCATGGATCGTCACGAAGATTGGGCCGTAATTATTGCTCTGGTTGGTGGAGGGCAAGAAATTAACACCGGAGAGGTGGGGTTGTTAGGTTGGCTTAATGCACTAGACGAAAAATTTAGTCATTGGGATGCTTATTACTCTGCAGATTTACTAAATGGGGAATATGTTGCATCAAATTTAACCGCTAGCCATTTATCAAAAGGAACAGTCTTACCCTGTTTGCATTTAGCAACTTCGATGCGGTCATTCAGGGCGGAAAAATTATCAAGTTTTATTCATTATTTGATTGATGGTGATAGCGTATTAGCTTGGAAATTATTCACTACGTTCTCGCACTTATATCCTATTAAAGTGACTCGAGATTTAGACACTGCAAAGAAGTGGATAAAGTCGCAGAGTCGAGCTACTGAAAGTATTGGCATGCTTGCTTCATCAAATGCAATACGTTTGAAAGCGGAAGGTATTTTTGTAAAAAACAAAATTGAACCTAAAGATTGGTTTTTAGGTCAGCCAGAAGATATTCGCTCATCTCATTTTTTGGAAGATATTGCGACTGAGTTTGATGTTCAGGGCTTAGAGTTAGATTGGTGTTTAGTTGCATGGGATGCAGATTTTCGATTTAAATCTAAGGGAAAAGAACATTGGCGATTCCGTGGAAGTAAATGGGAAAAACGTCAACAAGAACAAACTCAAATTTATTTAGAGAATGCCTACCGAGTGCTACTGACTAGAGCGAGGCAGGGGATGATAATTTTCGTTCCTAGTGGAGATGACTCTGATAAAACAAGGCTGTCTGAGTTTTATGATGACACTTTCGATTTCCTACAACGTTGTGGTATTACCGTTGTTTAGGCTTATTTGATTCCATCAAAGCCAGCCATATCGGCATATGCCACTGTTGAAAACAGGATGTTTTCGTCAAGCCCCCATGGATGGGTTTACGGCGTGTTGCAGAGGACGATGCGGTGGGCGTGGGACCATTAGTCGCGTGACTTAATCATCACGGGTTAACACTTCAAGCAATTCAATTTCAAAAAACAAATCTGAATGAGGTGGGATTTTCTCGCCAATTTGACGCTCGCCGTAACCAAGGTTTGCTGGCACTGATAATTGACGCTTGCCACCAACCTTCATCGGATTGTCTCCAATAATACCCATATACCAACCTTGAATAACCCGCTTAGCGGATATCACCACTTGAAATGTATCTGAACTATCAAACACAGTGCCGTCGGCTAGTTTGCCAGTATATTTACAGGTAATAAGTGCGCTTTTCTCGGCTGCTTTACCTGTTCCTATTTGGGTGTCGTTGATGATTAAATCTGTCAATGTTGATGAGGTCATAGGGTGTCTTATTGATTGTTTTGTCGATTTTTGTGAATGTTATTAATGAGTGTCTGATGCCAGCAGATTGGCTAAAAAGCCAAAAAATATGCCCGTATCATAGCAGTTGATACGGGCATATTTAAAGCTGTTAGCTTAAGTAACACTCTAATAGCGTGTGGTGTTTAATTAGTTCACCGGTAAATGCTTTTGTAAAAAGGCTTCAATAGCATAAAAGGTTTTAAGTCTGTCAGCATTGTCACTAAGGTAATGGTCGCCATCTTCAAGCTCAACAAATTGGACATTTTTATTGTACTTAGTTAATGCATCAAACATATCTTCACTGTGCTCAACGTCGACAACCCGATCTTTCTCGCCGTGAATTAATAGCACTGGCACATTAATGTCTTTGGCTTTACTGACAGGGGAGCGGGCATAAAGTGCATCATAATCGTCGCCAATTTGCTGCTTCACAATTTCAAAGTTGCGGTAACGACGGTGTGACTTGACTAAGTCTTCCACATCCATCACACCACCAAAACTAATCGCACATTGAAATAAATCTTGGGTGGTTGCAACGGCCATTAATGCGGCGTAGCCTCCGTAACTTGCCCCAGCAATACAAATTCTTTTAGGGTCAGCAACGCCTTGTTCAATAAGCCAGCGTGTACCGTCTTCTACGTCGGTTTGCATTTCAAGTCCCCAGTTTTTGATACCTGCTTTCATAAAGTCGTAGCCGTATCCGTCTGAGCCTCTAAAGTTCATCCGCAATACCGCGTAGCCGCGATTTGCAAAGTATTGGGTCCAATAATCAAAACTATTGTTGTCGAAACTAATTGGTCCGCCATGGGGGAATACAATGGTGGGTAGTTTAGTTTTTAATGCGTTTTTTGGCGTTGTTAGAAAACCTTCAATATTTAAACCATCACGGGCTTTGTAGTTAATACTTTCGGTACTGGCCATTAATTCAGGGAATAAATTTTTGTAGCGATAAGCAATAGGGATCAATGTTTTGGCATCTCTGTTACCTAAATAATAAGTGCCTGAGTCGGTTGCGCTGGTAGAGAATACAATGTAACTGCGCTCGTCTTCACTGTATTGAGTAATAAAATTGCGGGTGTCGGGCAACACTTGATTCAAGCCATTAATGAGAGCGATATATTCTTCATCCCAAAAAGTGTATTCCGAGTCAGCACCATCACTTACACCAACGATTTGTTGTTTTACTTTGGAGTAAATTAATCCCCCAGTGACATCAAGATTATCGCGCTTAAACACCAGCTCTTTGGTGAGTTTAGGATCAGTGAGGTTCACTTTGAAAATAGCTTTATAGCCTTCATGGTAGGCTTGAATATATAAAATGTTAGGGTCTTCACCGAAGCCCATTGGCCAAACTTGATTTTCAGCAAACGCCTCAAATTCCCATAACGTACGATAGCTTTCATTGTTATCGGCTTGTTCAATGATTTTATAATGGGTGTCATCTTGAAAGATGCCGACTCGTACTCGATGTTGTTTGTCCGTCGTCCAATCGATGACATTTTTTACCGCATATTGCACAGCACTTGAGCGGCCGTCGGTGAGGTTAATTTTCATTACTGTTTCATTTTCTGGTTTGCTACCTAATCCAGTAAATTGCATCAGAATGTGGTCATCATCGTCTTTGAGCATATCAATAATATCAGATTGAATTTGTGGCACCCATTTAAAGCGTTTTAAAACCATGGGTTTAATCACACTTGATAATTCATTTTCAGAGATAGAATATTTAAATAACCGCCATTCATTGGTTGGCGTGCCATATCGTATGGCTGGAAACTTGGCATAAATAAATAATATGTCATTACTTGCCCAGGATAAGCCGGTAATGGTGAATTTTTGGTTGTCAGTTTGTACTGGATAAACTGACTTACCAGAAGCAACATTATAAATATTAACTAATGAGCCTTTTTGAGTATCTAAATCCAACCGAACAACTGTTGCAATGTTTTTACCATCAGGTGAAAGGGTGACATTGGTTACGTCGGGAATGCTGGCAAAAGCTTCAACAGGCAGTTGTTGTGGTGTAGAGGGAGTGGCAAATGAAGGTTGTGCGACAAGCAAAGCGAGTAACAATGCAAATGCACTGGAAAAAAGAGCTAAAGTCCGTTTCATTAAATATCCAAACTAAATTGTTATTTTGACATGTAACCAGGATGTTACCGTGTAATGCATCAAAGTTTAATGCTTTTTGAGTATTTACCCAAATTTTAGTTTAAGTCGGTAATGATAATGCCATCCCAAGCTAATACTGCGAAACAGCATAAATGCACATAATGCGCCCCATAAGGCGTGGTTGCCAAAGGATTGCAAGCTCCACCAGAGTGGAAAGTAAACCCCAAAGGTGGCGATTATCATGCTGTTACGCATAATATGCCCCTGGGCGGTACCAATATAAACGCCATCAAATAAATAGCAGCCAAAGGCTAAAATAGGCATGGCGATAAGCCACATAAGGTAGGTGCTGGCCGTTTGTTGTACGCTGGGGATATTGGTCAGAGCGTTGATAATATATTGACCAAACAACCAAAAGAAGACACTGAAAATAACGGCGATAATCGCTGACCAGGCAAATGCTAGGCTAACAGATTCAAACAATAAGCTGGGGTTATTTTGTCCTACAGCGCGGCCAACTTCTGCTTCGGCGTAGTAAGCTACCCCATCCAGCGCATACGATATCAACATCAATAAATTGAGCAGTACCGCATTAGCGGCTAAGGTATCGTCACCTAACCCTGCGCCATAAAAAGCCATAAAACTGAATGCCGCTTGCAGGCATAAGCTGCGAATGAATATATCGCGGTTTAAGGTGAGTAAGCGTGATAAGCCTGTAAAGCTTAAGTGTTGGGTTAACTGTGGCCAGGTAAAACTAGGCTGCTTTTGCAGTTGCTGTTTAACCATGATTACCGCCACACTAAATGCACACATATCAGCGATCACCGATGCTAAAGCCGCACCTTGTACGTTCCATTGAAAACCAATTACAAACACCACATCTAGAATAATATTAACAATGTTGGCAATAATTAGCTGCCACATAGCAGCTTTGGGTTGTTGCCTACCAAGTAGCCAGCCTAATAACACTAGGTTAGTTAAGGCGAAAGGCAATGACCAAATGCGGATCTCCACATACTGACGACAATAAAATTGTACTTGCTCGCTGGCTTCAGTTAAGTGCAGCGCTAATGACAATATCGGCTGTTGGAATAGAAGGGCGAAAAAGGCCAGTAAAAGCGCTAAACTGATCCCTTGAATAAGTAATTGCTGCTGGGTATGGTGATCGTTTGCGCCAAAAGCTTGTGCCACTAACCCTGTGGTCGACATACGTAAAAAACCTAATAACCATATTATTAAGGTAATAATGGTACTGCCCAGCGCCACTCCGCCTAAGTAATAGGCTTCACCAAGATGGCCAATGACCGCAGTGTCCACTAAACCTAATAGTGGCACTGTGATATTCGATAAAATCATTGGAATGGCTAGCGCCATTAATTGGCGGTTTTTATCGCCATTTAACAGTAAACGAAACACAGACATATTTGGGAAACACTATGCTTAAAAAAGTCATGTTAGTGGCGGGCGCAATATTAACGGGGGTTATATCGTCATTGGCTAATGCCGTGGTGATATTACAATACCACCATGTGTCTGACAGTACACCCAAAAGTACCTCAGTTACCCCAACTCAGTTTACCGAACAAATGCAATATTTGGCTGACAACGACTTTACGGTTATGTCACTGACTCAGGCTGTTGAACAAATAAAATTGCAGCAAACTGGATCGCCTAAGCAAATCGTTATTACCTTTGATGATGGTTATGACAGCATTATTGACAATGCCGCAGCTATTTTAGCTAAGCATCAATTCCCGTTTACTGTGTTTATCTCTGTTAAGCCTATTGATGCAGGATATAAGGGGATGATGAGCTGGCGGCAGATAAAAACACTCACTGAACAAGGGGCGACAATCGCCAACCATAGTTGGGGGCATGAGCATTTAATTCGCTATCTTGCCAATGAAACCACTGCGCAATGGCGGCAGCGGGTTGGGCAAAACCTGTTGAAAACAGAAGCTGAAATTAAGCAGCAAACAGGGCAAAGTGTGAAAATGCTGGCATATCCATATGGTGAATATAATGCTGAGTTAACCTCATTGCTGGATGAGTTGGGTTTTGTCGGCTTGGGTCAGCAATCGGGTGCCGCAGGTCAGTATTCATCACTCACGGCATTGCCGCGTTTCCCGGTAGCCTTTGATTACGCGGAACTGGCTCAACTTAAGCTAAAGTTTACCAGCTTGAACATGCCGGTAATTAAGCAAAACATTACCGATCCACAATTAAAAAATGGCCAATGGCGCCCTTTGCTTGAGGTAACCGTCGACACCACTGATATTGATAAGCACCAAATGATGTGTTTTGTGCAGGGCCAGGGAAGTCAGCCTGCTATTTGGGTTAATGATAATACTTTTTCTGTGCAGGCGAAGCGCGATTTACCCGCAGGACGAAAGCGCTACAATTGTACTGTGCCTAGTAAAACCCAAACAGGCTATTATTGGTTTTCACAAGCTTGGGTAAGGCTTAAAAATGATGGTACTTGGCGTGAAGAATAGCGAAACCTATTCTCATAAAAACACATTAACTGATGGTGAGTAAGGTCAGTAGTTTGTCGCTAATCTGAGTTAGAGGTAATACTTCACTGGCTGCCTCAATGGCAACCGCGGCACTGGGCATTTGCCACACCAGCGACGATGCTTCATCTTGGGCTATGGTATAAGCCCCTTTTTGTTTCATTGCAAGCAGACCTGCGCTGCCATCGGCGCCCATTCCGGTCAGTATAATACCAACAGAGTTTTGAGCCGCATGTTCAGCGACGCTATTAAATAATACGTCAATCGAGGGTTTATGGCGGTTTACCGGCCCAGCGTTAAGTAGTTTTGTTTTAAAGTGGTCGCCTTCAGGTTCGATGGCTAAATGCTGATCCCCTGGGGCAATATAAACGTTACCTGCGGTGAGCTTTTCACCGCCTTGGGCTTCTATCACATTTAAGTGGCAATTTTTATTTAGCTTGGCTGCAAATGAGCTGCTAAATACTGGCTGTATATGCTGGGTAATCACAATGGGTGGTATATTTGCGGGTAATGCCATCAGAATGGTTTGAATCGCTTCAATGCCTCCTGTTGACGTCCCTATGGCGATAAGTCCATTTTTAAACTTCCCCGTCACAGGGGGAGCTATTGCATGATGATGGCGAATAGCCGGTGGTGCATCAAAGGACACTTGTCCTGCAGCGGTGACTTTTTGAACTAAATTATTTTGAAATAATGATAGGCTATTTTGATAATGGTTTTGTGGCTTAACAATATAATCTATAGCCCCCAAAGAGAGTGCTTCTAAGGTGATGTCGGCTGCCTTTTTAGTGAGCGAAGACACCATCAAGACTGGCATGGGTCTTAGGCGCATTAAATTACGCAAAAAAGCCAGCCCATCCATTTTTAGCATGTCAACATCAAGGGTTAACACATCAGGTGAAAGTTGTTTAATAAGTTCGCGAGCTTCATAGGGATCTTCTGCTTCACCCACAACAATAATATTATCATCAGTATCAAGCATCTGGGTGAGTAGCTGGCGCATTAAGGCAGAATCATCTATGACCAATACTTTAATCATTTAGCCTCCTTTCAAGTGGTGATAATAATACGTTACTCCCTTACGGGCGAAATAAATAGCGTGTCCTATAAACTAGACACCAGTAGTTAAGTTATGCTGGCTTTGAGCGTGATTAATTCATAACGGTTTGAACGTTGAGTTATGCGTTGGTTCACCTATTTTTGAAAAATGAGCGGGAGTGCCTTTCAAGTATTGGTGCCTTTATAGGCAGAGTCAAGTATCTGATGTGTAAAGCAATGATATAAAATATTTAAAGTGTACTTTTTAGAGCTTACGGTTTTTTAAGCATAATCAACAGTTGTTAAGTGTTATCAACGATCTTTTTAAAATCAGCAATTAGCTCATTATTCAGTATCTGAGGTGTCTCACCCGGCTTAGGCTTGGCTTTAAATACCGCTATTTTTTCCGCATTAGGTGAGACCAGTACATATGATGCACTGTGGTCGACTTGATAATCATCACCATCACCTACCATTGCATAAGCAAAGCCGAGATCGCGGCTAAAGGGAAATAGCTGAGCATGTTCAGCGGTAATGGCTTTAAAGTCACTATTAAAAAAGTTGATGTAATCTAGACGTTTAGTTTGCGTGTCACGGTCAGGATCGGCTGATACAAACACCACTTGTATGGAGTCAGATATTTGCTGTAACGCGGGATAAGCTGCGGCTAATTTATTAAGCGTTGTTGGGCACACATCTGGGCATGAGGTGAAGCCGATAAAAAATAGGCTCCATTTACCTGTTAAATTTTTATTAGTAAAAGTATTGCCATATTGGTCACTCAAACTAAACGGCGCTAATTTACGAGGATTATCGTAAATAAAGCTGGTGGCTAAATCTAGGGAGTCGTATTGCGGCTTAGCAAGTGACGTTGAAGGCATATTATCTGCAGGGCTTAGCCATTGATTAGCGACTATGCCCCCGAATGCCATAATGATCAGTGCGACGATAATACTGCGCTTACTCATTCACCACTTCCCTAGATATTGATGTTAGCTGCCAATTTAGCGTGTGTATTGTTACTGTAAGTCACGATTAAACTTAACGGATTAATTCACCCACAAGTAATGATCAACCAGCAAGATGATAAATAGCACCATTAAGTGGTATATAGAAAACTTAAACACATTCATCGCTAAACCTGAGTAGTCATGGTACTTAAGCTGCCAAGCTTTATAAATAAATCCACAACTCAGTAGCGTTGAACCAACCAAATAAACCGGGCCACACATTCCGACTAATACGGGTAATAAACACGCTATGGCTAATAGGACTGTGTATAACAAAATGCAGGTTTTGGTAAACTCAACGCCGTGGGTAACTGGCAGCATCGGAATATCAACCTTGGCGTACTCTTTACGTCGATGAATAGCTAGCGCCCAGAAATGCGGAGGTGTCCAGGTGAAAATAATAATCACCAACAATAACGCATGACCATGCATTTCATTGGTGACAGCAGTCCAGCCAAGTAAAGGGGGCATTGCGCCTGCTAAGCCGCCAATTACAATGTTTTGCGATGTTGCACGTTTCAAATACGTGGTATAGACCAAGGCGTAACCAATTAGGCTGGCAAAGGTAAGCCAAGCTGTGAGGGGATTAACCCAGGCATACAGCATCACAAATCCTAACACCCCAATAGATACCGCAAACACTGCCGCTTTTACGCCAGATATTTTACCTTTAGGCAATGGACGGTTATAGGTTCGCGCCATTAGGCCATCTATTTTTCGGTCAATAAGGTGATTAAAAGCGGCTGCTGCGCCTGCCATTAATCCTATGCCGACCATACCGACAATTAAAGGTTGTAGTGGTACGGCTCCTGGTAATGCTAGACACATGCCGACTAACACCGTCAGTAGCATCAATGCTACCACTTTGGGTTTAGTCATTTCAAAGTATGCCCGCCACTGTAATGTGAGAGCCGCACTTGGAGCGTTGAGGATGATCGGTTTTGTCATTGTTATGTCCTCTAGTTACGCTTTACGCCATAGGGCGTAGTTAATAAATACCATGGTGAGCAGTAATAATGCTGCGCCGCCATTATGTGAAACTGCAATGCCTAATGGTAAATTCATCACCACATTGCTGATGCCTAACGCAACTTGCACAATTACCATTAAAATAAGTAAATAGGCACTGGTGCGCATGGTGGATGATTGTGCTTTTAATAACTTGAACGCCAACCAAACAAGCATTACTGCGGTGAATACTCCCCAAATACGATGAGTGATGTGAATCGTCATTCTGGTTGGATAATCTAATACCCCATATTCAAAACTGGGATGGTCACCTTGAAAGGGTGAAAACGCATCGGCAAAGCGCAGATTGTCTATCCAATTCCCCTCACAAATTGGCAAAGTGGTACAGGCCAGTGCAGCATAGTTAGAGGATGTCCAACCGCCCAACATGATTTGCACCACTAATACCACTAAACCTATAGCAGCCAATGGCGCCAGTTTTCGAGCATAAGTATCACCGCCGGGAATACGTAAAGGCTTAGTACGTAAATACAAAATGAGTAATAGTGAAAATAGGGCAAAACCGCCGATTAAGTGAGACATCACTACAATCGGCATCAGTTTCATGGTGACCGTCCACATCCCTAACGCGGCTTGAAAAATGATTAAGGCTGAGATAAATATTGGCAACTTTTTTGGCGCTTCACGTTGCTTTAAACACATGATTAAAATCACCAGCACCATAAGGCCTAATGTGCCAGCAATGTAGCGATGGATCATTTCAAGCCAAGCTTTTTTCGGTTCAATAGTGTGTTCAGGAAAATGGGTTTCGACTTTTGCCAGTTCATGGCTTTCATTGGGAACGGTTAAATGACCATAACACCCAGGCCAGTCAGGACAGCCTAAGCCTGCATCAGACAGGCGGGTGTATGCGCCCATTAGAATTACCATTAAGGTAAATACTAAGGTGAATTTAATCAGTTGAGGAATATGCATTAACCCACCCTCGACAACTTAAGCATTTTACGTAGGTCGGCAATGATCGCTTTGCCCTGAACGATATTAGCATCACGCCCCAATACTGCGTCATATTGCATGACTAAACTGCCTAATGGGTCGACGATAATCATTTGTTGTAACCGTAATAATTCAGCCATTTTGCTATTAATTACAGCGGTATCAAAAGGAATGTGTAGCTGTTTAAGCGCCTCGATATCACTGTTGTCTTGCAGCAGTATCATTGGAACTATTCTGTCGCGGTCTCGCCCAAGTGCAATGTGACTTTGGTTAATAATATATAATCTGTCTACACATTGTTCATCGCACTTTTCTGGCAGTAAATACACTAATTGCCATAAATGTGGCTTAGGGTTGTCCATATCTAGGGTGCTGTAAGTAAGGTCTGTACTGAGTAGCGCGCCTTTATTGGTTGCGCCGCCATGGTACAAATCCATACTTAATACTAGTTTGGCCAATGCCACAGGCACTAAAAACACCACAAACAAGAGTATTAATGTTTTATTACTTTTTCTAGGTTGGGAGTTCATTCTCTCTCCTCTTATTACTTGTTATATAATGGAAAAATATTTAACGCCTTAATTGCTGCCACTTTTTCAGTGTCAGCCAAGTCATTAATCCTAAAAACACTGCGGCCATAGTGAACCATTGCAGTGCGTATCCTTGATGTTTATGGGCCGATAATGGAATGGGTTGCCAGGGTTGTGGTAAGTCCACATGGGGCACATTGTCAGGTTGTAAAACCACAGGTAATAATGGATACCCCAGTGTTTGTGATAACTCATCTATGGCAATATTTTGAAAGCGCATAGGATTACCCGTTTCAGCCATAAGATGGTCGCTAAGTGGATTAGTTTGCTTTTGATAAATTCGCCCGAGCAATTTGTATCGCCCAGCTGGAATAGGGTTAATTTGCGGCAAAATACGGCGATCTTTATTGGCTGGTATAAAGCCAAGTTCGACTAATAATCGAGGCTCTGTTTGCTTTACTTGGAATACTTGGTAGGCCAAGTAACCCACTTGACCTTGGTATACTTGATTATCGAGTAATAAAACCTTGTCAGAGGCTGGCGAAGCTGAAACGGCTACACGGTAGCCTGTCAAAATATTTGTCTCAGACGCATCGGCTGTCTGTGAAGTAATGATTTGTTGTAAGGACTTAAAGGTAATTGCAGGTTGATTTTGTCTTTCAATTAACGTTTGTTCCCAAGCTTGTTTGAATTCGGCTCTATCAAGTTGCCACAAACCCAGCTTGACCAGAATGCTAAACACGCTCACAGTAATAGCAACAAAAACAAACGCGGCCCAACCTATACCCGCAAAAGGATTGCCTGTGACAGCCCCTCTGTTCGTTAAGTTAGTTTTAGTGCTACTGCTTGTATTCATTATATTTAATTTAGCCCGCGCATTATTTATTATGGTTAAAGGTGAAAACACTCAGTCTATGAGTCGCTTTTTAGGGCGTAGGGTAATGTTTTCTGCATTCGTGGTTATTCTGTTATTAATTGCCATGGGACTAGGCATTATTGAGCCTAACCCACGGCCTTACTAATATGTGCTATTTACCTGTTGCTACAACACGTAAACGAACACAAATAAACATAACCACACCACATCAACAAAGTGCCAATACCAACTACCTGCTTGGAAGGCAAAATGTTTATCTTGGGTAAAGTGACCTTTCAGCACCCTTAAAAGCAGTACAATTAAAAACACTGTCCCTAAGGTAACGTGCATACCGTGAAAACCGGTTAACAAGAAGAAGGTATTGCCATAAATTCCCGACTCAAGCGTTAAGCCCATTTCATGGTAGGCGTGGGTGTATTCTTCTACTTGTAAAAACAAAAACGCAGAACCTAAAAGAATGGTCAGTCCTAGCCAAATTTTCAGTGGTGTACGTTTCGCTTTTTCTAAACTTGTGTGAGCAAAATGTAAGGTTACCGAAGAGGTTAATAACAATATCGTATTGATAAGCGGTAAACCTGTCCATGGCATGGCTTCGGTGGTGGTGCCATCTGGAGTCTTAACCAGTGGCCATACTGCTTCAAATGCTGGCCACAATACTTCATGGGTCATGGCATTATTTGATGCACCGCCTAACCAGGGCATTGCAATCATTCTGGCATAAAATAATGCGCCAAAAAATGCCCCGAAGAACATGATTTCAGAGAAAATAAACCAGCTCATTCCTTGACGAAAAGAACGGTCCATTTGCGCCGAATACAAACCGGACATAGATTCATCAATCACGGTTTTAAACCAACCAAAAATCATAAATATGATCACAGCGATACCGGTTATTAGAATATAACCGCCATAACTGGCTTCAGTTGATAGTTGTTGTACGTAACTGCCTGCGCCAAAGGCGATTAAAAATAGGCCTATTGCACCAATGATAGGCCAGGCACTTTGTGCTGGCACATAATAGGTTTCATGCTTTGTGGTCATTTTGCTGCTCCTTGCTTTACACCACCGCCGACTTTGTCGGTAATGTCATAAAGGGTATAAGAGAGAGTCAATGTATGAATGGATTCTGGTAAATCAGGATCCACGTAAAAAACCAGTGGAAGTTCAGCGCTTGCTGATGCCGCTAGCGGTTGTTGATTAAAACAAAAACACTCTGTTTTATTAAAATAGGCTGCACCTTGACCTGGTGATACTGAAGGTATCGCCTGGCCAACCGTGTCTTTTGTCGATAAGTTTTTGGCATAAAACTTCGCATGGGTAAGCTCTCCAGGGTGCACTGTAATACGATTGACCTGAGGCTTAAATTCCCAAGACATATCAGATTGCACCTGCGCGACAAATTCAATGGTAACGGTGCGGCTTTTATCTACAATCACCGCTTGGTAAGTGCTGGCGGTGCTTTGGGGTTTGCCATTAATCCCCAAGGCATCACATAGCACGTCATACAAAGGCACCAACGCAAAACCAAAGCCGAACATACCCACAGCGCCCAAAATAAGCAGGGTCAGTAATTTACGATTCGATTTTGTTGGCTGATTCATCTCATTTTATCTCTGGTGGGGTAGTAAACGAGTGATATGGAGCAGGACTCGGAAGGGTCCATTCCAATCCTTCAGCACCTTCCCATGGTTTATCTGGTGCTTTTTCACCACCTTTAATGCATTTAAGCACTACGGCTAAGAAAATAAACTGAGACAATCCAAAGGCAAATCCACCAATTGATACAATCTGGTTAACGTCGGCAAACTGAATTGCGTAATCAGGAATTCGACGTGGCATACCAGCAAGTCCTAAGAAATGCATTGGGAAAAACAGCACGTTAACCGAAATGACCGAACACCAGAAATGCCATTTACCTAAGGTTTCGTTGTACATATGACCGGTCCACTTAGGTAGCCAATAGTAAGCAGCGGCCATAATGGAAAATATTGCCCCAGTAACCAGTACGTAATGGAAATGAGCCACCACAAAATAGGTGTCATGGTACTGGAAATCTGCCGGTGTAATGGCCAGCATTAACCCTGAGAAACCGCCAATAGTGAACAAAATAATAAAGGCGATAGCAAACAGCATGGGCGTTTCAAACGTTAAAGAACCGCGCCACATGGTTGCTACCCAGTTAAATATTTTTACACCCGTTGGTACGGCTATCAGCATGGTGCAGTACATGAAGAACAGCTCTGCAAATACCGGCATACCCGTGGTGAACATATGATGTGCCCACACTAAGAATGACAGCACCGCAATACTGGCGGTCGCATATACCATTGACGAGTACCCAAATAGCTTCTTACGGCTAAAGGCGGGCACAATGGCAGAGATAATACCGAATGACGGTAAAATCATGATGTACACTTCAGGATGACCAAAGAACCAGAAAATATGCTGGAACATAACAGGGTCGCCACCACCTGCGGCATCAAAAAAGCTGGTGCCGAAGTATTTATCGGTTAACACCATGGTGACCACACCAGCCAGTACTGGCATTACCGCAATCAGCAAGAATGCAGTAATAAGCCATGTCCACACGAATAAAGGTAACTTCATCCATGTCATTCCTGGTGCGCGCATATTAACTATGGTCACAATCACGTTGATTGCGCCCATAATCGAGCTAATCCCCATAATGTGTATCGAGAACACAAACAGTGCTGTGCTATCTGGACTGTAGGTGGTAGATAAAGGCGCGTAGAATGTCCACCCAAAGTTAGGTCCACCGCCTTCCATAAATAATGTGCTAAGTAACATGGTAAAGGCGAAGGGTAAAATCCAAAAGCTCCAGTTGTTCATGCGAGGTAATGCCATATCTGGCGCACCAATCATCATAGGTATTAGCCAGTTAGCTAAGCCGGTAAAGGCTGGCATAACAGCACCAAATACCATGATAAGGCCATGAACTGTGGTCATTTGATTGAAAAAGTTAGGTTCAACTAGTTGTAAGCCTGGTTGAAATAACTCAGCGCGGATCACCATTGCCATGGCACCGCCAGTTAGAAACATAATAAAACTAAACCATAAATACAAAGAGCCAATGTCTTTATGGTTAGTGGTTAGCAGCCAGCGCATAATGCCCTTAGGGGCACCATGATGATGGTCGTCATGGACTGCAGTATCGTGCGTAGATGTACTCATTAATTATCCCCTACTGTCCATGGCTATTGACATCGGCTGCTTGCACCGTATCGCCTGAATTGTTACCCCATGCATTACGCTCGTAAGTGATCACCGCTGCCATTTGGCGTGGTGATAATGAACTGGCGAAAGCTTGCATCGCGGTACCAGGTTTACCGTTGTGAACGATATTGATATGCGCATCAACAGGGCCAGTAATTATGGGACTACCAATCAATGATGGGAACGCACCAGGTAAACCTGCACCTGTTGCTTGATGACAAGCAGCACAAGACGATGTGTATACCTGTAGACCTTCGGTCATTAACTGCTCATAAGTTAATTCCGTCAAATCTACCTCTTTCACCTCGGCGACAATGTCGACAGCTTTGGTAACTGCAGCATTGACTTGCTCAGATGGATCGGCAGATACAACTGCTTGAGTGCTGGTATTTGCTGGATTAGGTTCTGCTGCATTAATACCACTGGCAACATTGCTTACATCAACAGCCTGAATAACATCACCGGAGTCGTTCCCCCAAGCATTACGCTCATAGGTGACAACCGCGGCAATATCTTTGGCGGTTAACTGTTTTGCAAATGATTGCATTGCTGTTCCAGGCTTACCATTAAGCACAATATTAATATGGCCATCGACAGGCCCCTTAATGAGTGGGCTGCCAATAAGAGATGGGAATACACCGGGTAAGCCTGCACCATTAGGTTGGTGACATGCTGCACATGTAGAGAGGTAAATTTGTTCACCTTTGGTCATTAACTCTTCTTTTGAAAGAGTTTCTGATAAGGCTGCTTGAGCCGCGGCAGCTGCATTATTGGCAAGCTGTTTTTGGTCTAAAAGCCACGCATCATATTCCGCTTCAGGCAACGCCTGAACCACAATAGGCATAAATCCATGGTCTTTGCCGCATAATTCAGCACATTGACCACGGTAAGTTCCTGCTTTATCAATTCGTGTCCAAGCTTCGTTAATAAAGCCTGGGTTAGCATCCTTTTTAACCGCAAAAGCTGGAACCCACCAAGAGTGGATAACATCATCTGATGTCATTAAAAAACGCACTTTCCGATTGAGAGGCAGTACCAAAGGTTTATCTACTTCTAATAAGTAGGTTGCGCTTTTAGTTTCATCACCGTCAATTTGGGTGCGAGGAGTGGATAAAATGCTATAGAACTCGACATCTTCATTAAAATAACTGTAATGCCATTTCCACTGCGAACCAGTGATCTTAATGGTTAAGTCCGCGTCAGACGGATCTTCCATAGCGATAAGGGTTTTAGTGGCTGGAATGGCCATACCAATTAAAATAACAAATGGGATCACGGTCCAAGCAATTTCTACTTTGGTACTTTCATGAAAATTTGCCGCGACCGCGCCTTTGGATTTACGATGATAGATCATTGAATAAATCATGATCCCGAACACCACAACACCAATAGCACAGCAAATATAAAGAATAATCATATGGAGGTCATAAACCTGGCCACTGATATTCGTTACACCCTTTGTCATGTTGAGGGGCATTTCGTTTGCCCCAAGTGGAGGTGCCAGTAACACCGCCATTACACAATACAACCATTGCTTCACAAGACTTCTCCTCTGCCAATTGCGAATAGCAACTACAAAGAAGAGTCACACAGTAAGTCTCTGCTCTATGTAAACTCTTCGGTTCCCAAAAAAGCTTGATGACTTCAAAGTACCCTGGTGGTTGTAAGCGTGTAAGGCTTACGGATTTGTATTTATGTGCACCACGCTGGCACCTACAACTGAACCTATCAATTCTGATTTGACGCTTTTATCTGTCAGATAAAATCTAGACTGTAGCGTTTCAATTAGGTTAAAAATGTTTCAACCCTGTTAAATACATTACTTGTAGATTAAACATTGATCAAGATCACTTTTATAGCTAATTAACTGAAATTTTGCATAAAAAAGCCCTGTACATAGACAGGGCTCAGTAAACACGGCGTTTAGTACTAATGAAATGAAGTGAAATTAATTGTTTTAACAGCATTATTTTGATTTGAAATAATCGCTTTAGTTGCCAAATTAGTGCCTAAGTGAGTGCTTACATCTTCAATAACGACACCTAATGCTCGGGCACTTTTTGCGACTAACTCTAATCGGCGACTGTCGCGTGCATCTAAAGGTTGAGTCCATGAAATAACGGCACTTGATGTACCACTGGTTAATGCTTTTTCCATTGCCCAAAGTGTTTCAATTTCATCCTTGGCATGTACTAACAATACGCGGTCCATTCTTACCCCAGCACTAGCTAACATCTGTTTATAATTGATATTGGCGGGATTAATTAGCACAATCCAACGACCTTGCAGGCTTAGTTGTGCCAATTGGCTAGCATATTGACTGAGTTCCACTTTACCATTGGTTTCGGTTTGGAGTGTGGTGATAGGCTGCGCTAAATTAATATCTGCAGTTGGCAAATCTACCCATAAACCAGGATGACGAGGGGATGTACCCATTAGTTTGTTCATAACCATTCTCCATTACGAATTACACCAACTGCAAGCCCTTCAATAGTGAGGCTTTGGTAACTTAAATCGACTTCGATAGGTGCATACGCTTCATTTTCAGCATGCAAATATACGACATTGCCTTTTTTCTCAAAACGTTTCACTGTCACATCATCTTCAACACGAGCAACAACGACCTGGCCATTTCTGGCTTGCTGTATTTTATGAACGGCGAGTAAATCACCCTCTAAAATGCCGATGTTTTTCATGCTGTCACCGCGAACCCTTAACAAAAAGTTTGCGGCAGGTTTAAACATATTAGGATCAACTTGATAGTATTGTTCTACATGCTCTTGCGCTAAAATAGGTTCACCTGCAGCGACTTGTCCAATTAAAGGTAAACCTGCTTCTTCGGGTTCATCTTCTTGGGTTAATCGTATTCCACGGGATGTGCCGGGCATGATTTCAATAAACCCTTTTTTAGCCAAGGCTTTTAAATGCTCTTCTGCGGCATTTGCGCTTTTGAAACCTAAGCGTGTAGCGATTTCTGCACGAGTAGGTGGCATACCAGTTTCAGAGATATTGTTTTTAATAAGCTCTAAAATTTCAGCTTGGCGTGGTGTTAAGGGTCTCATGTTATTTCCTGTCTTTCTATACAGTAACTGTCATTATATACAGTGTTTGTGTTTGCGCAAGTATTCACCAATTATTTTTTAATTTTATTATTTGAAATTTTTTTTTTATTATATGTATCAATTGCATGCTTCAATTTATTTGTTCTTGAATTTAAAAGCATTGTTTGATGTGTACAGCCTATAGTGAAAGGTAACCAGTTTCTGGTATCCTATGCGCCCATATTAAAAGGGCTTTATTGCGAATATTATTATGTCAAAACCAGATTCAATCATGCTTAGACTGCTGCGTAGGGTGCAAAAGCTGATGGTGCAAACGATAGTTGTGCCACATGACCCATTTGCAGATCTAAACTTCGATCCAGACAAGCCCATTGTTTATGTCATGAAGACAGAGTCGATCAGTGACACTGCAGCATTAAGCGAAATGACCCAAGGCTTAGGCTTACCAAGTCCTTATGCGCCATTACAACTTGATGGTATGAAAGTGCCACGAGTTGTTTGTTTAGAGGGGCGAAAGCCTATTATTGGTAAGCGTGAGGGTGGTGAGAAGTTTTTAAACTGTTTTACCAGTTTATTAGCGCTCCACCGTCAGCAGCCTGAATTAGATATTCAACTTGTGCCAGTAAGTCTTTACTGGGGCCGTACTCCAGGCAAAGAAGATGACACGATGAAAGCTGCTGTGCTTGAACGTGAGAATCCAACCTGGTTACGTAAATGGTTAATGATTCTATTTCTAGGTCGCCATAGTTTTGTGCAGTTCTCTAACGCAATGTCATTACGCTATTTAGCCGATGAACATGGTACTGATGAAGCCATTGCCCATAAATTAATTCGGGTGGCTCGGGTACATTTTCGCCGTCAACGTAAAGTCATGACTGGACCACAACTGCCTAACCGTCAAGCTCTGTTTGCTTCGTTATTAAAGTCTGAATCGATCAATAAGGCCATTGAAGAAGAAGCGGCAAACAAGAAGATTTCCAAAGAGAAAGCGCGTGAAACTGCGATTGAGTATCTGGACGAAATCGCGGCCGACTATTCAGATAGTTTAGTACGTATTGCTGAGCGTTTTCTCACCTGGTTATGGAATAAGCTATACAGTGGTATTAACATCAAAGGCGCTGAGCAAGTGCGCCAACTGCATCATGACGGTCATGAAATTGTATATGTGCCTTGTCATCGCAGCCACATGGACTATTTACTGCTGTCTTATATTTTGTATTACCAAGGTATGGTGCCGCCGCACATTGCAGCCGGTATCAACTTAAACTTCTGGCCTGCAGGCCCAATGTTCCGTCGTGGTGGTGCATTTTTCATTCGCCGTAGTTTTAATGGCAACAAACTGTATACCGCTATTTTTCGTGAGTATTTAGATCAACTGTTTGCTAAGGGCTACGCCGTTGAATACTTTACCGAAGGTGGTCGTTCACGCACTGGTAGATTGCTTGCACCTAAAACCGGTATGTTAGCCATGACAATTAACAGTGTGCTGCGTGGTATTGAGCGGCCGGTGACGTTAGTGCCTGTTTATCTTGGTTATGACCACGTGATGGAAGTGGCTACTTACCATAAAGAATTAAGTGGTAAGAAAAAAGAGAAGGAATCGCTTTGGCAGGTATTTGGTGCTATTCGTAAGCTGGGTAATTTTGGCCAGGGTTACGTAAACTTTGGCGAGCCAATCAATTTACAAAACTTTTTGAAACAACAATCTCCTGATTGGCGTGAAGAAATTGCCAAAGATCCAGACCAGAAACCATCATGGGTTACGCCAGCAGTTAATCTTCTAGCCAATCAAGTGATGACCAACATTAATGGCGCAGCAGCGGCAAGTTCAGTCACGCTAACTAGTTTAGTGTTATTAGCCTCAGAGCAAAATGCGTTAGAACGTCATCAGCTTGAGCGTCAGCTAAATTTCTATTTAAAGTTGTTGAAACAAGCACCTTATTCCGACTATGCATCGGTTGCAGAAGGTGATGGTCCATCCATTGTTAAGCATTGCTTATCACTCAATAAATTTACCTTAGAAAAAGACCCACTAGGGGACATTGTCGCAATTGACCCTAACCACGCTATTACCTTGAGTTATTATCGTAATAACATTATTCATATCATGATTATTCCTTCCTTAATTGCCAGTTGTTTAGTGCGCTATGAAGAATGTAATCGTGAACAAATTCTGGCAGTGGTTGAGGACTTTTACCCGCTGATGAAAGCAGAATTATTTATGGGTATTGCTGATCTTCCCGCTTATGTTGATTTAGTGCTTGATCAAATGGTTGAGGAGAATTTAATTAGTGGTGATAAACGTTGTGTTGTTGTCCAAGCGAATATCACCCAGTTAGAGCTATTAGCTGAAACCGTCAGTGAAACATTACAGCGTTATGCAATTATCTTTAATTTGCTAGGGATCAAACCTGAATTAGAGCGTGCTGAGCTTGAACGAGACAGCCATTTATTGGCCCAAAGGTTAGGGGCGTTGCACGGTATTACTGCACCAGAGTTCTACGATAAAAAATTGTACAATACCCTGAGCGTGAAACTAAAAGAGCTAGGTTATTTATGCAGTCGTGAGCCATTAGATGAAGTGTTTCGTATACGCGACCACGCGAATGGATTATTACGTCCATCAGTGCGACAAACCATTCAAGATAGCGTAAACGCGGAGCATTTAAATTAATGGCAAACCACATGAATGCGGCTAAAAATAGCCCCAAAAGTAAGTCTCTTATTGGTGGGGCAATGATTATTGCTGGTACGACTGTCGGCGCGGGAATGTTCTCGTTACCCGTGGTCGGGGCAGGTATGTGGTTTAGTTATTCTGTACTGATGTTAGTAGGTATTTGGTTTTGTATGCTGATGTCTGGTTTACTATTACTGGAAGCCAATTTACATTTTGAGCCTGGGGCCAGTTTTGACACGTTAACGCGTGATACGCTTGGGCAATTTGGTAGAATAGTCAATGGGTTATCAATTGCTTTTGTGTTGTACATCCTAACTTACGCTTATATTAGTGGCGGTGGCTCGATTGTTAATCATAGTCTGCAGGCCATTGGCATCAGCTTACCGCAAAGTATCGCCGGATTAGTGTTTGCGTTGGTGCTTGCACTTATTGTGTTAATCAGCACTAAAGCCGTTGATCGCATTACCACCATTATGCTTGGTGGTATGGTGATCACTTTTTTCTTAGCTACGGGTAACTTATTAATTGAAATAGATCCAAGTCGATTGTTTGAGCCTGATGGTGAAGCTCGATACTTGCCTTATATGTTAGCTGCATTGCCATTTGGCCTGGCCAGTTTTGGTTACCATGGTAATGTACCCAGTCTGGTTAAATATTACGGTAAAGATGCCAAAACCATTGTAAAAGCTATCGTACTAGGCACAACCATTGCCTTGGTGATTTATGCCTGTTGGTTAGTGGTCACTATGGGCAATATTTCTCGTGCTATGTTCTCAGATATTATTGCCCAAGGCGGTAATATGGGGGTATTAGTGGCGGCCTTATCTGAATCCATCGCCAGCGAAAATTTATCACGCGTACTGACCTTGTTTGCCAACTTAGCGGTTGCCTCATCTTTCTTAGGGGTGACATTAGGCTTATTCGATTACCTAGCTGATTTATTTGGTTTTGATGATTCACGTACTGGTCGATTAAAAACCGCAGCAATTACGTTTATTCCACCAACAGTATTAGGGTTACTCTTTCCTAATGGTTTTTTAATGGCTATCGGTTTTGCAGCTTTAGCCGCAACCATTTGGGCGGTTATTGTACCTGCACTATTGGCTTATAAAACCCGTCAGCTCTATCCAAATAGCCAAAGCTTTAAAGTACCAGGAGGCAATATGTTGATCATTATTGTGGTGTTATTTGGGGCATTAACGGCAACGTGTCACTTGTTGGCCATGGCGGATATTTTACCGGTTTACCAGTAGGTTTTTGACAGGCTTACATAATAAAAAGTCTTCTTCGGAAGACTTTTTGCATTTATGGCATTTTGTAGCTTAACTGTGGGCAATAAGATACGTGAAACCCTATGTTAAGAATTAAAAATGAAGGAGGCATGTTTTAATCATTACGTTACCCTCCCATGTTATAAGGCAGATGAAACATAAAACAAATAAACTTGTTGATAACAGATTGTTTTTATTGCTATGTTAATTTTTTAATTTAAGGATGAAATTGTTATGTCAGATCTGCTACTAACACAACTAAAAGCGATTGATCGTAAAATGCTGATGATTGCCATTATTGATTTTCCAGGCAGCCTTCTGTTTGGCTTAGGCTTGTATGGCATATTTGCTGGCTTTGATAAAAACTTTTTACCTATGTTGGCGGATCAACAAATCATTTACGCCATGATCCTTGTAGGTGGGGGGATAATGCTGTGGGGTGGTTGGAAGATGCTTATACTAGCCCGTGAAAAACAGCATATTTTGGCTCAACATAAATAATTAAATTAGCGGGTCATGGCATAAAATGAGATCTGTGTTGCAATTATACTGTTGATATTTCGTGTCTTGTTGTTAAGCCACCTCCGTTGTATTAAGTTTAGTTTAAGGTTGGAGTGAGTAATAGTTAGTCAATTATTGATCAGCTTCAAAGTTTAAGTGATGAATTCTACCTATTACCTAAATCTAGAGGCATATCAGCTTTTTTCGTACCACAACACTCTACACTTACTCAAAATTAATAATATATAAAATATTGTAAAACGGAGATGTGTGATGAACTGGCGAACCCTATTTAAACCAAGCACAAAATATTCCATTATCGTACTGATTTTAGTCGGTGTGATTTTAGGTGTAGTTGGCTATTTTGCAACTCAGCAAACCTTACATGCAACAAGTACAGATGCTTTCTGTATGTCTTGCCACAGTAACCATTCTTTAAAGGATGAAGTATTAGCGTCAGCTCATGGTGGTGGCAATGCAGGTGTAACAGTGCAATGCCAAGATTGCCATTTACCCCATGGCCCAGTTGATTACTTGATCAAAAAAATCATCGTTTCTAAAGATTTATACGGTTTTATCATGATAGATGATTTCAATACTCAAGCATGGTTAGATGAAAACCGTAAAGAACAAGCGGACCTAGCATTAAAGTATTTCAAATCTAATGATTCAGCTAACTGTCGCCATTGCCATACTCGTATATATGAAAATCAGCCTGAAGGCATGAAGAAAATGGCGAAAAAAATGCATGAAAATAATTTCAAAAAAGCACCCGAAGACAGAAAAACCTGTGTTGATTGCCATAAAGGTGTCGCCCATCCTTACCCTAAAAAGTAACTTAGCTTAGGCTACTGAATAAAAAACCTCGTTCAAGTGAACGAGGTTTTTTTATGGATGATTATTTAAAGTGTGCTTAACGGTATTGAGTGAGTTTATGGTACTGGTTGATAAGCATATAAACGGTAACTCACTTGTCCTGCTGTTTTTTGTTTCAGCGGTAACCAATTTGCTGGAATAACCAGATCAGTAAGATCGGTTTCGGTTTCAAGATAAATGAGTGCATCGTTATTTAACCAACCATGGGCCATTAATAATTCAATAGTCTGTTTGGCCAAACCTTTACGAAAGGGAGGGTCAATATAAACCACATCAAAACCTTGATCTGTTCCTTTAGCCAATAACTGCAAACTGTCACCATTAATCACTTTGGCATTGATGCAGTTAAGGGTGTGCAGATTTTTGGTCAGTTGGTTGGCGGCACTTTTTTGTAATTCAAACATTAACGCAAATTCGGCATAACGTGATAACGACTCTAGGCTTAATGCTCCGCTTCCGGCAAAACAATCTAATACTCGAGCGCCCCGAATATCAACCGATAGCCAGTTAAATAGGGTTTCACGCACACGGTCTGTTGTAGGGCGTAAGCCTTCTAAATCATGGATCGGCAGCTTACGAGAACGCCATTGTCCAGAAATAATTCTGACCTGCCCACTACTGCTATTTTGTCGTGCCATGTGTTCCCCGTGATTTTGTCTGAACAAAGAAAAAGAAAGTGGTAGACTATGCTCACCCTAAACAGCTGATATTTTATATTAAACTCAACCAAAAATACTGAGTATTCTCCAATAACCCCTATTGGCGTAAAAAAATCGCTGTAATTGAACTTATTTTATATTGAGCACTGGTAGTAAACATGGCAAAGAAAGGTTTTTTCTCGTGGTTTCGTAAAGACAAGAACGAGCAAGAGGTCGTTGAAACCTCCAAAGAAGTCGTCCAAGACGTTGCTCAAGATAGTATTCAAGATAGTATTCAAGATGATGCTAATCAAGCGCAAGCGAGTGATGCAAAAATTGCCGCTGAGGCGCAAGCTGCAGAAGAGGCTAAAATAGCAGCCGCTGAGGCTAAGATAGTCGCCGCTGAAGCTCAAGCTGCCGAAGAGGCTAAAATAATTGCCGCTGAAGCGCAAGCTGCCGAAGAGGCCAGAATAGTAGCTGCTGAAGCTCAAGCTGCCGAAGAGGCTAAAATAGTCGCTGCTGAAGCTCAAGCTGCCAAAGAGGCTAAAATAGTCGCCGCTGAAGCTCAAGCTGCAGAAGACGCTAAAATAATTGCCGCTGAAGCGCAAGCTGCCAAAGAGGCTAAAATAGCAGCCGCTGAGGCTCAAGCTGCCGAAGAGGCTAGAATCGTCGCTGCGGAAGCTCAAGCTGCCGAAGAAGCTAAAATAATTGCTGTGGAAGCTCAAGCTGCCGAAGAGGCTAGAATAGTCGCCGCTGAAGCTCAAGTTGCGGAAGATAATGCACAAGGTGTTGTTACCCAAGTTGAGCCAGAACCCCAAGACAAGCCTAAAAAAGAAGGCATGTTTGCGCGCTTAAAACGTGGTTTGATGCGTACCAGTGAAAATATTGGTTCTGGATTCATTGGTTTGTTTAGTGGCAAAAAAATCGATGACGATTTATTTGAAGAGCTTGAAGAACAGCTGTTAATCGCCGATGTGGGTGTTGAAACGACGACTAAGTTAATTAAAAGCCTCACTGAGCAAGCATCACGTAAACAGCTTAAAAATGCAGAAGCGCTGTATGATCTTATGCGTGATGAAATGCAAAAAATGTTAGCCCCTGTAGCTATCCCTTTGGTGCCTGATAATGCAGAGGGGCCATTTGTTATTTTAATGGTAGGTGTTAATGGTGTAGGTAAAACAACGACCATTGGTAAATTGGCAAAACAGTATCAAAAACAAGGCAAATCTGTCATGTTAGCTGCTGGTGATACTTTTCGGGCAGCCGCTGTTGAGCAACTACAAGTCTGGGGGCAGCGCAATAATATTCCAGTTGTTGCACAGCACACAGGTGCCGACAGTGCTTCAGTTATTTTTGATGCACTTCAAGCTGCTAAGGCGCGTAAAGTCGATGTGCTAATTGCAGATACTGCGGGCCGTCTACAGAATAAAAGCCACTTAATGGAAGAGTTGAAAAAAGTGGTTCGAGTGATGAAAAAACTCGACATCAATGCTCCCCATGAAGTGATGTTAACCTTAGATGCTAGTACAGGGCAAAATGCGATTAGCCAGGCACAACTATTTCAAGAAGCAGTAGGTGTGACAGGTATTACCTTAAGTAAATTAGACGGCACAGCCAAAGGCGGAATAATCTTCGCCATAGCAGACAAGTTTAATATCCCCATTCGTCACATTGGTGTCGGCGAACAAATTGATGATTTACGTACTTTTAATGCCAATGATTTTATCGAAGCATTATTTAGTCAAGAAAAGGCAGAATAACAGAACATGATCCAATTTGAGCAGGTAAGTAAAGTCTATCCCGGCGGGCAAAAAGCCTTACTGGATGTGAATTTTCATCTTCGTCAAGGTGAGATGGCTTTTTTAACCGGTCACTCTGGTGCAGGTAAAAGTACCTTGCTTAAATTGATCACCGTTATTGAGCGTGCATCGGCAGGTCGGGTGGCGATTAATGGCCATGACATTGCCAATGTCAGTGCTAAACACGTGCCTTATTTACGTCGTAATATAGGGATGATTTTTCAAAATCATCACCTATTAATGGACAAAAGTGTTTTCGATAATGTGGCATTACCATTAGTGATTGAAGGCTTTTCCCATGGTGAAATAAAAAAGCGTGTTGCAGGTGCGTTAGACATGGTTGGGCTATATGGCAAAGAGCGTCATAGCCCCATTATGTTATCTGGTGGCGAGCAGCAAAGGGTAGGTATTGCCCGCGCGATTGTGAATAAGCCACCTATTTTATTAGCCGATGAGCCAACAGGTAACTTAGACCCAAAGCTGTCTATGGATATTTTAAGGTTATTTGAAACCTTTCATGATGCTGGTACCAGTGTGTTAATTGCGACCCACGACTTGGGACTCATCGCACGAATGAAATATCGTACCTTTACCCTAAAACAGGGAAGAATGATTGGCGGTGAGTCTCATTCTAGCTCGAGGGGAGAAGACTAATGGCTAAACAAAATAGCATTACCCAAAGCAAGCTGCCTATGAGTGGGCGAATCGTGATGTTTTTTATTCGTCATGTTCAACAAGGCATGTCGAGTATGGGAGAATTATGGCGTACGCCAGTGTCTTCAATCATGACAATGGCAGTTCTTGGGGTCAGTTTAAGCTTACCTGCAGCATTGCAGGTGTTGGTTAAAAATGCAGAAAATATCACTCAATCTTGGAATAGCGCCGCGGAGATATCACTGTTTATCAATGAAGGACGCAGCGAGCAGTCTATTCAAAGCTTAATTTCACGCATTAAAGTGTTTCGAGAAGTCGAGTCGATTGACTATATCAGCCGAGATCAAGCCTTAGAAGAATTTCAGCGTCTATCTGGTTTTGGTGAGGCTTTATCTTACCTGGACGAAAACCCACTACCCGCAGTGGTAACGGTTACACCGTCACTTAAATATTCTAGTCCAACAGGTGCGCGAGAATTACTACGTAAGCTTGAACGTGAACCTGAGGTCAGTTTTGGTCGTTTAGATATTGAATGGTTAGAGCGTTTACAAGCCATGGTGCGCTTGCTGGAGAAAACCGTATTGGCAATCGCGGCATTATTAGTACTGGCGGTGATATTGGTAATAGGTAATACCATTCGACTGGCTATTATGAATCGTCGTACCGAAATTGAAATTATGAAATTAGTCGGCGCGACAGAAGCCTTTATTCAGCGGCCGTTTCTATATACCGGGATATGGTATGGCGTCATTGGTGGACTTTTAGCGTGGATAATTATTAATTTATTAGTCTGGTACTTAGATAGTGCGCTAGCTGACTTAATGGGACTATATGGTAGCGAATTAAGTTTACAGGCACTTACTTTTGCTGAACTGGGTCAATTGGTTTTACTGGCATCATTTTTAGGATGGTTAGGATCTTATTTATCAGTGCGGCAGCATCTTCGTAAAATAGAGCCGTCGTAAATCTATCGCCGACCAGCGGTAAACTTAGCATAGATGTTAACGGTAACAGGATTAACCGATTGAGATAATCTATGCAAAGTAAGTAAATGAAACTTAGTTTACTTGCAAAGTAGTACGTTAACGGGTTAAATAACCGCTCGGATGAACTTTGTTGGACATAAGATGTCTTAATAATATGAAGTTTATCAGCTAACATCTTGTGAATTTTTTAATCTATTTCATTGTATTCAAAGATTTTGTAGCATGATTTTATTAAAGCAGTAGGAGAGCGAATGACTAATCAAACGCAATCAATGGCGCTAGCGTTACCGCAAAGCAGTGGTAGCATAGAAGCTTATATTCGGTCAGTATCTAAAATTGAGATGTTAGATGCTAAGACTGAGTTTGATCTCGCCAAGCGTTTACAAGAAACCGGCGATCTTCAAGCGGCTAAACAACTTATTATGTCGCATCTTCGTTTTGTTGCACACGTCGCCAAAGGTTATTCTGGCTACGGGCTACCACAGGCGGATTTAATTCAAGAAGGCAATGTTGGTTTGATGAAAGCGGTAAAACGTTTTGATCCTGATGTTGGTGTACGTCTAGTCTCATTTGCAGTGCATTGGATTAAAGCCGAAATTCATGAATACGTGTTGAAAAACTGGCGTATTGTGAAAGTGGCTACCACCAAAGCACAACGCAAACTATTCTTCAATATTCGCAAATCTAAAAAACGTTTAGGCTGGTTCAGCGATGAAGAAGTCTCAATGGTGGCCGAAAACTTAGGTGTTTCTAGATCAGACGTGACCGAAATGGAATCTCGGATGGCAGCGCAAGATCCTGCCTTTGATTTGACCAATGACAGTGACGACGACACAACCGATTATGCGCCAGCATTGTATTTGCAAGATCACGCTTCAGATATTGCGCAAAATATTGAAGACGACAACTGGGAGTCTGACTCGCAGGACCGTTTATTATTAGCCATTAAAACCTTAGACGAGCGTAGTCAGCATATTCTCCGTTCTCGCTGGTTAGATGATGATAAAACGACTTTGCAAGAGCTGGCTAATACTTACCAAGTATCAGCTGAGCGTATAAGACAGTTAGAAAAAAATGCCATGAATAAGCTTAAAAGCTGTATGGATATCTAATACTGTTATTAGTGCTCGTTAAGTATTAATTAAAACCTGCCGAGGCAGGTTTTTTTATGCCTATCGCTAAAATATTTGTGTTAGCTGATACCGTTTCAAACACTATTGTGCATAAAAATCTTCACATCAAAACGCTTCAGTTTTAAGGCTAATTAGTTCGAGTTTTAAGTCTTCATATCTGTGCATTCCGAGTTAAATTGTTATAACCCGTGCTTAAGATCAACTTCCTGATAATGGGTTTTGTTAGGGGCTATTAAAGTTTTAAATTAGCCCTTACACTGAAAACAGAGCCATGACCTAGGTAAACTTAATGCCCCCAATTATTTGTAATACTGCTTTAGAAGCTGTTTCTTTAATTGAAAATGGTGAAACAATCTGGACCCACTCTATGGGCGCAACACCCAAGCTATTACTCGATGCATTGGCTGTTCACGCTTTAAATCGGCATGATTTAACACTATTGCAGCTTCATACTGAGGGCGCAGAGTCATTAAGTGACCCAAGATTGAAGGCTCATCTTCGTCATCGTTGTTTTTTCGGTGGCGTGCCAACACGCTTGTTATTGCAACAAGGTGATGCGGACTACGTACCGATATTTCTCTCTGAAGTTCCTAAACTGTTTCGTTCCGGTGAACAGCATATTGACACCGCTATTATTCAGGTATCGCCGCCAGATAAACATGGTATTTGTTCACTGGGTATTTCGGTTGAAGCAACGTTGGCAGCATGCCAAATGGCCGGTAAAATCATCGCACATATTAATCCCATGATGCCCCGTACTCATGGTGATGGGTTTGTTCATTACCAGAAATTTGCCGCCGTGTATGAGCAAAGTATAGTATTACCACAACATCCATTAGCAGTAAGTGACCCGATTAGCTCAGCCATAGGTAAAAATGTTGCCAAGTTGGTGCGCGATGGTGACTGCTTGCAAATGGGCATAGGCTCGATTCCTGATGCGGTACTCTCTTGCCTTACGGAGCATCGTGACCTTGGTGTCCATACCGAACTATTTTCCGATGGGGTATTAAACCTGGTTGAGAGTGGCGCCATTAATAATAGCCGTAAGAAGGTGCATCCAGACAAACTGGTGACAGGTTTTGCTTTAGGAAGCCAGAGACTCTATGATTTTGTTGATGATAATCCATCAGTGATTTTTATGGATATTGAACAGGTTAACGATACGGCTATTATTCGAAAAAACCCAAATGTTATGGCCATAAATTCTGCCTTACAGGTGGATATATCAGGTCAGGTCTGCGCCGACTCGCTAGGCACGAGCATCTACTCCGGTGTAGGCGGTCAAATGGACTTTATTCGCGGGGCAGCACTTTCTGAAGGAGGGCGATCGGTTATTGCCCTGCCGAGCACTGCAGCTAAAGGCACTATTTCAAGGATTGCGACAGTGTTATCTCCTGGAGCAGGGGTCGTCACTACTCGTGCCCATGTGCATTACATTGTCACCGAATATGGTATTGCCAATATGCGGGGTAAATCACTGCGTGAACGTGCCCGCGCTTTAATCGATATCGCTCATCCAGACTTTAGAGAACAGTTGTGCCAGGAAACCTTCGATATTTGGCGGTTGAGGGTATAGTTTTTTATGGATATTAGTAAATAACCTCAGCTCGGGATAATAAATGCATATCAAACAGATCTTTGCCCCGCTAACTGCGTTGAATTCATTTGCAATAGCTCGCTATTGACGCATAAATTCGCCTTGTTAACAGCGCAAAGCTCAAGTTTGAGGGTAAATAGTTGAATTTTGACTATTTCAATACCGTTTATTCATCTCTTAACCCGAACTGAGGTTAAATAAAAAAGCCTCACTTAATGAGGCTTTAGTAAGGTGTTTAGTGTTTTAGCGTGACCGCTAAAACATTACTCAACATTTTGGATCTGAATGTTGGCTTGGTTTTTTATTTCATTTAAAAACAGGCAATTAGTCTATTTTTGTTTGTTTTAAAATGATTTTAGTCACCACTTTAGTCCCATTTCACTTGTTGTGAACGCTTAAGTTTTTACAATACAATTAATTCGTCACTAAAATTATCTTCAACTCTATTACCATTACATAGAACCGAGTAAATAGAACAATCTAAGTTATTTTTATGAACCTGTAATTTCTCAATAAATTCAGGTGAAAGTGAACAGTCGCCATCCGAAACCATTAGAATATCGGCTTTGATATAATTATCGCTTGTTTCAATGATGTCTAAGGCACGCTTAAGAGGAGGCTCAAAGTCAGTGCCGCCACCAAAACCTTGCTTTAGAAAACTGAGTAAGCCTGATGATTTGTCGGCATCGTTCATAGTGAACTCTCTTAGTTCGCCATTCGAGCCAAATAACAACACATGAAGCGACCGTTGTTCTTGTTTCAGTATGTTGGCAATGGCTAGTAGAATAGCCTTAGCTTTTAGCAAAGGCAGTCCTGCCATACTGCCAGATGTATCTATGCAGGCTATAACAGGTCCTGTTCGTTTTTGGCTAATTTCGTTTATCTCGCCGTTAACGTGGGTCACGCCTTGAAGCTCGTATGTGAGTAAATTATTTTCAAGAAGCCTTGCGTAAAAAAGCATCTCTAGTGTTTCGTCTTCTAAATTTACTAACTCACTTGGCAACATCCTCATTAAATCATTGCTACGGTGTGTGCCGTGAACTTCATTTTTGCTGGCCTCTGGTATTTTAGTGACTTTCTTTTTATCTACTGAAATGTAGTTCCTACCCATCTTTTGAGCTAGGTCTTTAATTTGCTGATTATCCTTTAATAGGCTTGCCAATGCGCTAAAGTCATCTTTGCAGGCTTGTAGGTCAGCATAGGAAAATTCTGCATTAGGGCAGCCAACAAGAAAGCCTTTCACTTCTTCATATTTATCTGAGATATGACTAAGGGTGCTATTTAACGCTTTTAGTTTACCTTTTACTTCCTCAGGAATAGGTTCATCAGCCAGTTCTTCTTCATAGGCTTGCAGTTCTGCCAGTTCTGCGCGTATTTTACTAATACTGGTTTCATTCAGTGGTAGGTTTTTAAAGTATTCTTCTTGTGTTTGCCAGTCAGGTTCAGGAGTAGAATTGTCTGCCAGAGAATTGTCCCAATCCCACAAACGCCATTTTGTTGTGCCTAATTGCTTGCGTGCAGTGTTTTTCAGCTCACCGAGGGTTGGTTCCCAGGTTTCAATGGAAACTAGTGATGTGATGTAATCAAAGCCCCTTTCAATCAAGCCGGTTTTTTGTGACACGTGATCTGCATAATTTACGCACTTAGTCGAAAACTGATGGCAATTATTAAACACAAGGCCATAAAATGCTCTATCGCCGATATGGGTCTCTGCGCCATTGGCGACGCTCAAGTTACCAACTGCACCATAGCTGTTACAAGAAACATAAATTTTACGCCCCAGCTTACTTTTAGAAGTGAAGTCTGCAGCGCTACTATAGCTAACAGTGCTTTCCGCAATGCCATCAACCACAATGTTTGATATCCTGCCGTCACCGACATAAATACCCGAATGCTCAACGGCCACCCATAGATCGCAATATAGAGCGCTACCTGGGACTGGTGTTACAGTCTCTCGGAAATTGCTATCGATAAAGTATTTTATCGATTTAATACCTAGAGGAATGGCACTTTTGATTAAGTTGGCACCAGAGCTGAGGATGTTGGCGGCTGTACTGAGCATTACGACTCCCTATAGCCAAATGTTAGCTTTAATTTGATGCATTAATAAGTCAACACTGTTAATTTCACTTTCATCTGCTTGGGAATGTGATTTATCAGCATCAATAACCACTTTTCGTAACCTTGGTAAGTTGCTACTTCCATCCCATTGCCATACAGTATTAAAATCCCAGTTTAAGGTGTGCTCAAAAAAGTATTGATTAAACTGTGAATTCGCTATTTCCCTTCCATCTATATCATCAGAATTATTAACTCTATTATGTATTTTAATGCTATCTACAGAGGCATTATTAATGAGTTTGCAATCAAATGAATTACTAGTTATTCCTTTAATAGCCACTTCACCAGCACTTGTTATTGGGCCAAGTATACATTCAGTAATCTCGCCACTTTTAAGGCTCGATGTTATTCCGAAAAAGTTAAAATTATCTGTATGTGTGCTTGATTGAGTGTTTAGTTGAGCACTAGAACGGATATAAGGAAAAAATCCAAAGAACTGTCGTTGAATTTCTAGTGTACCTGTGACAATGCAACGTTTTATCTTGCTGTTGAATGCATTGACAACAATCCCTCCTTTCTTATAGGAGATGGCGGCACTGAAATTATCTAGTTCAATCATGCAGTCTGTAATCGTGCTATTTTTTGCATAATTGTCACTGTTAAAACTATCGTCGATTAAAATGGATTTTGTTTGGCATTGGGTTATTTCACAATCTTCGACATTTCCACCAACTAAGCTACTTGTTGTAGAGCAGGAATGAATTTTCGACTTTATTGCATCCCTTCTAGTTATTTTTCCATCAGAAATGCAATAAGTAATCTCAGAGCCTTCAATATTATTTGCTAATGAATAATCAATAAGTACAAGAGCAGTGATACTAGACTTTGGCTGAACATCATCAAATAGTGTCATATCTGTAGATGTTCCCTTAATACTAAAACTATTACCATTGTAATGACCTTGAAAAGGGATTTCTGTCCATGAACTCATTGAGGAGCAGTCAATGTCTTTTGTTTGCTGAAAATAGTAGCCTTTTAGCCCAATGTCTGGACGCAGTAAACCAATTAACTCATCTGTATTTGAAATCAGCAAGGGGTCGTCTATAGTGCCACTGCCTGTGTAGCCCTTGATAACTCCTTTTACTCGGCGTTTCGGTGCTACTTTGGTAGCGCTGACTGTAGGGGTGTCTTGTTCGCTAAGGGGAACGGATGAGCTGTAATTTCGCAAGACTTTAATAATTAACTTTTGAACGGTTGCAATATTATCAGGATGATTCCATAAACAATTTTTTAGCAACAACACATCTGAAAGATCAACCTCATTCCTACCATTAGTTGCAGCTGAAACTCGTAATAATTTAATGATTTTAATCAGGCGGCGATCAGATAATTCTTCTCGACGGTCTTCTTTGAAAGCTTCTTTATGCTCATGCCAAATATCTTGAACGGCTTGTTTGATATTGTCGGGGATCTTTATGCTTGAAATGCTGTCATCTAATTGTTTTAAATCATCATGGGTTAGCGGGCCTTCAATATCCTTATCTTCATTTAGTTCAAACAGATACTGTAACTTGCCTTCGCCAACATAATCGACAAAGCTTCTTACTAAGAAGCGGTCATACAATGCGTTAAGCTCTTCTTGACCTGTAGGTAACTCATTTGAAGCGGCGATTAAGGCTCTTAATGGTACTTTCACAGCGTTGGTACCATTGTGATAAACACGTTCATTCATAATGGTGAGTAATGCATTAAGAATCGATGAACTAGCCTTAAAAATCTCATCAAGAAACGCAATTTTAACTGATGGCAGGTACCCAGCAGTATTGCGCTTAAAGCGATCTTGTTTCAGTTCGCTTATGGATAGCGGACCAAAGATTTCCTCAGGCGTAGAGAATTTAGTCAGAAGGTATTCAAAATAGGGAATTGTGCTGGCTTGGGGCTCATGGGTAAAGCTTTGGGTGATACGCCTCGCAATGAGACTTTTTGCTGTACCTGGTGGGCCGATTAACAGTATGTTTTCACCTGCGAGTATTGATAGTAAAGTTGACTTTAATGTAGCATCACGGTCAACAAGGCCGTGATTAAGTTGTATTAGAAGAGAGATTATTTTATCTTTTATTATTGTCATTTTTAGTAACTTCCATGTGTAAAAAATCAAAACTTATTGAAGCGAAAATATGCAAAGAGTCATTATGCTAACACTGCTTTTTAAGTGTTACTAGTCAGATGATTTTTATTTACTTATTTCGAAACTGCTCCTTATATACATTTAAGCTTGTGACATTTCATCACTCAGTAATCAAGTGCTATTCAGCGAGTTAAGTATTTTACGTATATCTGTATCTTTTTGATCTGTATGCTCATATGTAATAACAAATTGATGATTCTTAAATTTTTACAGGGTATGATTGCATTCAATAAAAAAGATAAAAATTTAACGCTGCGAAGGAATGATGGCATTGGATATACAAGATAAAAGCCTTGAAAAGGGCTCTACTAATTTCAGTTTTCTCAAGCCATACGACCCTATCTTTATCGATTTGGCCAGCAGCGCCGAACGTGCCTTTATAAGCGACCCTAACACCACCTTGATTAAGCTGCGCCAACTCGGCGAAGCCATGGCGCAAGATATCGCCGCCAGATGTGGTGTTGAATTTGATGAAAAAACCACTCAAGCCGATCTGCTGTATAAAATCCATCGAGAACTGAATTTAGAGCCTGTTGTACGGCAGTTATTTCATTCATTACGTATCGAAGGCAACAAAGCTACACATCAGTTTATAACCCATCACAAAGAAGCATTAGAAGGCTTAAAACTGGCTCGTAGCTTAGCCATCTGGTTTCACCATGCCTTTGGTAATCTTAAAACACCATTTAAAGCGGGTCCGTTTACACCACCTCAAGATCCCAGTGCGCAGCTGCAAGCGTTACAAACTCAAATTGAGCAATTACGTAGTGAACTAAATGATAACCACCAGCAGTTAACTGATAATCAACAGCTAACCGAATTAATCGCCCGTGAAAAAGAAGAATACGCCGTCCTTGCTGAACAAATGGACGCTGAAGCTCGGGTATTATCAAAGCAGGCTGCTGAGCATGAAAAAGCACTCGCCGAGCAACAGAGTCAATTTGAGTCTCGTATTAAAGCGCTTCAAGCCGAACTGGCTCAACAAGCTCAAACCGACAGCAAAGCAGCCAGTAAAAATAGGTCAACCTTAAGTAAGCAAGCCAGCAAAGCGGGTAATCATATTGAGCTAAGCGAAGAGCTAACTCGGGTGTTAATTGACCAGCAACTTAATGAAGCCAAATGGACTGCTGATACCCAAAGATTAGATTACCGCAAAGGCACTCGACCCGAAAAAGGTAAAAATCTCGCCATTGCAGAATGGCCAACATTATATAAGGGCCAGCAGGGGCGAGCTGACTATGTTTTGTTTTGTGGCCTAACACCTATTGCTATTGTTGAGGCTAAAAAAGAGAACTCCAATGTCGCGGGTAAAATTACTCAAGCAGAGCGTTATTCTAGAGGCTATAAACTACCATCAACACAACAAGGAGCATGGGAACTAGAGGGCCGCACCGTTGCTTGGGCGGATGAAAACGATGGCCACTATCACATTCCCTTTGTTTATTCATGTAATGGCAGACCGTTTAACAAACAGCTAGCCGAATTATCGGGCACTTGGTTTCGGGATACGCGCAAGCCCAGCAATGCAAAGAAAGCACTGCAACAGTTTCATTCGCCAGATGGCCTGCTCGATAAGTTAAAACGTAGCCGTGAAGATGCTGAGCAGCAACTCCAACAAGAGGGGTTTGATTACCTGGGGTTGCGTGATTATCAACAAAAAGCCATTGCAGCGGTTGAATCGGCCTTAGAGCAAGATAAAACCGAGTGCCTGCTGGCAATGGCTACAGGCACAGGTAAAACTCGTACCATTATTGGTTTAATGTATCGCTTCTTAAAAGCTGAACGTTTTAGGCGTATTTTATTCCTCGTTGATAGAACCGCATTAGGTGAGCAAGCATGCGACTCCTTTGACGAAGCCAAGCTGGAACAAAATAAGGTTCTATCGTCTATCTACAACATTGCCGAATTAGGCGATATGGCCAGTGAGGCCGAAACCCGCATTCAAGTGGCCACAGTGCAAGCCATGGTCAAGCGTATTTTTATGTCTGACACACCGCCGCCACTTGATGAATTTGACTGTATTATTGTTGATGAAGCCCACCGAGGCTATGCCCTAGACCAGCAAATGACAGAAGGTGAGCTTGCCACTCGCGATGCGAGTCAATACTTGTCTAGTTACCGTCGCGTACTCGATTATTTCGATGCCGTGCGTATTGGATTAACCGCAACGCCTGCCAAGCATACGAGTGAAATTTTCGGTAAGCCCATTTATACCTATAGTTACCGTGAAGCCGTGGCAGATGATTGGCTTATCGACCATGAACCACCGATTAGATATGAAACCCAACTCAACAAACACGGCATCAAGTTTGAAAAAGGTGAAACCGTTAGCGCTATTAATACCCAAACAGGTGAAATAGAAACCGCCGATTTAGACGATGAATTAAAGTTTGATGTAGAGTCCTTCAATAAAAGGGTGATAACCGAGTCATTTAATGATGTTATCTGCCAAGAGTTAACCAAAGAGCTAGACCCATTCGGCGATGAAAAGACCATGATCTTTTGTGCCACCGACGTACATGCTGACATGGTAAAACGCTTATTAGACAAAGCATTTTTTGAGCTGTATGGCGATGAATACAACCAAGCCGCCGTGGCTAAAATTACCGGCCAAAGCGATAAAGTCAGTCAGCTTATTCGCCAATACAAAAATGAGCGATATCCTAATATCGCCATTACTGTTGACCTATTATCAACGGGTATTGATGTCCCTAAGATTTGTCATTTAGTGTTTTTACGCCGCGTTAAGTCACGCATTTTGTATGAACAGATGATGGGGCGAGCGACTCGTCGTTGTGATGATATTGGAAAAACCGCCTTCAAGATTTATGACCCCGTAGATATTTATAGTGCGCTTGAAGCTGTCAACACAATGAAGCCGATCGTTAAAGACCCCAGCATCACCCTTGAACAGCTGGTGGAAGAGTTAAGCGATGATGCCTATTTAGCGCAAGCCTTAGATGTACCTGGTGAACAGGCAGGCACTAGCCATGCCGATGATGTACTTAATCAGCTTGGTCAAAAAGTCATGCGGGTGATGCGTAAAGCGGTGAAAAAGGCAGAAAACAAGCCAGAACTTAAAGCAAAGCTCGAACAGCTTGAAGAGGTGTGGGGCGTAGCGCCTGATAAGCTCCACCAGCACTTACATCAAATTGGCCCTAAAGAGGCATCGCAATTTTTTAAGCAGCATAGCGGCCTTATTAATCAATTGGCAGAAGTCCGTTACTTAGTTGGCAGTAACGCAATGCCGATTATTTACAACGGCAATGATGAATTTATAAGTCGTCAGCAAAACTATGGCGTACACGAAAAACCAGCTGACTATCTTGAAAGCTTTAACCATTTTATTAAGCAGAATATTAACCAATCGGCAGCCTTGTCAGTAGTCGTGAATCGCCCTAAAGACCTAACGCGAGAACAACTGAAAGAAGTCAAATTAATGTTAGATGCAGCCGGTTATAGTGAGGCCCATTTGCAAAGCGCATGGCGTAAAAATACCAACCAAGACATTGCAGCCAGTATTATTGGTTATATTCGTCAGGCGGCGCTTGATGAAGCCCTCATTCCCTTTGAGCAGCGAGTCACCAAAGCCATGCAGCGCATTTACAGCGAGCATGACTGGAACCCGCTTCAACGTAAGTGGCTTGATCGTTTAGCAAAGCAGTTAGTGCATGAGGCTGTGATTGATAAGGCATTTGTCAACCAACGTTTTGCAGACCAAGGAGGGGCAAAGCGTTTTGATAGCGTGCTCGATGATCAGCTCGACACTATCCTAGATGAACTCAATGAATACCTCTGGCAGGTTGGTTAGTCATTGATGGAAGTTGTTGCATTAATGGCTTCAATGCCTCGGTTTGATTCGCTTATGAATGTATCGTTACCTTCAATAGTCTCTCAAACTCGACCTCCTGAACGAATAGTATTGGTCACCGATAGAGTTGCTTTATCTGAATCAGAGCAATCTAGTATCACTACGGCAGTAGCCCCCATACCTGTAACATTCTTAATTAATGAACGTTGCCAAGGCGCGGCTGGCTCTTGGAATACAGGCCTAGCCTATATTAATGAGTGTCACTCTAAGTGCTATGTTGCCATTCTTGATGATGATGATTATTGGCTTACAAATCATTTAGAACTGTGTTTAACACATTCGCAGCGAGGAGCTGCAAACATGGTTTTATCGGGGATATCTGTCATAAAAGAAGGGCTCACAGTAGCTAATAATATCCCTAACAACCTGAAACAAAGTGATTTTTTAGTCGGCAATCCTGGTTGGCAAGGGTCAAACACATTTGTGCTGTGTCAGTTGTTAATAGATGCCGGCGGCTTTAGTGATGGTCTTGTTAGTAGTAACGATAAAGATTTAGCCATAAGAGTGTTAGCTATTACTAATATCAAGATTGAGTACACGCTAGCCGTAACCGTTTGTTGGAATTTAGGAATGCACTCAACAGCCTTATCCGCTAGAGGTTCCAGACAAAAATTATTGGGTTGTGCTCAGTTTATCTTATTACATGGCCACCGAATGACTCAACCTCAAAAAGAACAATATTTTGAACGAATTTCTTCATTATTTTCTATTTCAGAGCAAGCAATAGTTAATGAGATGAACACTAATAAGGACATTAGAATTGCAGCAGGATCACTCTCATAAAGATACGCGGCCCTTAACCGTAGGGTTAGCGTTACGTAAACTGACAATGATAAAAGAATGTGGATTACATTATAAAAATGCTCCAGTCATCATCGGTATTAATCTATGTAACCAAGCAGAATTCATTGCTCAAGCGTTACATAGCGCATTATCTCAATCGTTAGTCGACAATAGCACTGCACAAATTGTCATTCTCGATGATCAATCAACAGATAATTGGCAAGCACACTGTAGCACCCTGTTAGATCATCCTAGCGTGACAATTTTAAGTGCACTCTGCGGCTCTCCAGCCAGAGCTCGTAACCAACTGCTAGATTATGCATCTACAACTACTGCTCAATGGGTTGCACGACTGGATGCTGATGATGTTCTTGATAACGCTAGAAGTGTTGAGTCTTTATGGTTAAGAGGTGAAGCGTCAAATGCTGACTTTGTTATTGGGAGTAATAGATTAAAACAAAATGGTCAGCTTTTAAGTGTTACCAATATTGCGAAACCAGAAGTATTACTTAATCCAATCAAGTTAACTGGATTTATTGAGGCATTTTGTCATGGGCAGTCCGATAATGAACTACCATCATGCAACTTGTTACTTAACACTAGGGTTATAGAACGATATCCAAATATTCGAAGTGCAGAAGACCATTGGTTGATTACACGCTTATTATTGTTACCTGAATATAAAGGTGAAATCGTAAGTTTGCCTTACTACTCTGTTTACACGTTGGATGGAATCGATACAACAAACAATAAGCAAAAAGCAATTTGGACAGAACAGAGACATCGTTTAGCCGTTGCAGCAAAACAATGGATGCAGGTACAAAAATTACCATTTCAATATTTAGGCTCTGGGCAAGAAGGGGTGGTCATTCAAAAAGGAAATAATATTGAGAAGTCTTTTTATCCTTGGGCAATCGATGATGAACAAGTCAGCTGGTTAAAACAAGCCTTACCTAGTAACAACATCGTCCCCCAAGTGAGCTGGCACAAGAAAAACGGACAATGGAGTTATAGTACCCCGAATTTATATACCTCTGAGATGCAGTTACCTGTGTCAGCCATTGTTGTTGGCCAATTTTTACAAGGAATGTATGCGGCAGGGATTTGTGGCTTGAATATAAAAAGGGACAATATTCGTCAAATGAAAGATGGCAGCCTGCACTACATTGATGTTGGGAGCGATATCCAACCTCTTACAGCAAGCAAGTTCTTAGATATGTCTGCAAGATTATATGCCATTGCCATATTACAGCTACCCGATGAAGAATTAGTGAGGCGAACATCTTCAACCTCTCAAGATAAAGCATTACAGCAATTAAAAGGCTTTACAGACTTCTATTTAGCTTTAATCGAAGCATTGCATCCACATGTGTCATTAAGAGCACCTAATGTACCAACCAGCATCGATGTGGGGATTAATCAAGATACAACATTACTAATTAAAGCCTGTGCCCAAGATGCGGATGTACTATTCACTCAAGTGAGTCATATCGTTACACAGTTAAATTATCCTCAAAAATTTAAACAGGTATTGCTATTGCTCGACAGCTACCAAGGGCCATTTTTACGTCAATATCAACAAGGTGATTTTAACCAGTTGCTCACATCAGCCAACGAACTAGTAAACAATGGCATAGTCGATGAACTGCTTATTGCTCCCACTTCAAGTGATGTTATATCTGCTACTTACAGCCAATGGTTTGGTGCATCAAAGGTTAAACAATCACACACCACTTCACAGGCACCACTTTTTTCACAGATATGGGCATTTAATCAAGTCACTACTCGTTATGTATTACAGTGTGACTGTGATGTGCTGGTGGGGCGTAAAAACTGGCAACATGATTACATTGCAGACATGAAAGCTGAATTAATCGACCCTAAAGTGATTAGCGTAGGATTTAATATACCTAAGTCTACAGATGCATTCTTACCCTACTTTGGACAAGATGGACAATTTGCTCCCGAAGTCAGAATGGGCTTGTTAGATCTCGTTAAAATTAAGCAAACACTGCCAATCAATAACCCCATAATTAATGATAAATACACATTAACTTGGCACCGTGCTTTACAGGCACATCAAAAGACAACAGGGCTCAGTTCATTACGTGGGGGAGATCCTGCCACTTTCTACATTCATCCTCGCAATGAAGATAAACAAGCAACAACACTTGATCAGATAAGGGACTTGGTTTCCCAAGGTTGTTGTCCTGTTGAGCAAGAAGAACAATTTGATTTAATTACTCATGCTAATTGGCAATATCCAAAGCGCAAAGAAGCTGTGATTTTCCTATTAAAAGGACGCTTCACCACGATAAACAAGCTTGAAAGGTGCTTAGATAGTTTACGTATGCAAAGCGATCAATCATTTGGGATCATCTTAATAGATGACGCCAGTGGTGAGATCCATAATTGGTGCTATCCAATATTGCTCGATAAGCTACTTGATCGTACAACCTTGATACGTCACCAACACAACCACGGGCGAGTACTGAATTTTATCCAAGCTATTTCAGATGTTTGTGTTAATGATGACAGTATCATTGTGATATTAGATCAAGATGACTGTTTAATGCGACATGACGTTGTTAAGCATATTGTGGATGCAGCTAATCAAGGTGCTGACTTAATCCACATGCCTATGTTTCGCCCTAATAAACCATTGAAATTGTATCAACCCAGCTACAACAATATTAGGCAAAAAGGGGGAGGGAATGTATGGGCTCATCAGCGTGCATTTAAAAAGTCTTTATTTGATAGCGTTCCACACGCTTATTTTAAAAAAGATCATGATTGGATACCATCGGTGACTGATTATGCCACTATGTTACCAATGGCTGAGGCCGCTAAAGCCCCTGTTTTTATTGATATTGGCTATTCATATTTCCACCAGCGAGCGGAATACACTCTAGATATAAAAGCTGAACAAAGCCAATTATTAAAAGCTATCTTTGCAAAAGAGCCTTTAAGCACTGAGCTGCAATGATTGCTGGCACCATGCCAATTTTATGTGGGTATCTGCCAGATATTGGGACGCTTCATTATGATACAGCCACCAATTACTGGTTCGCTGTTGGCCGCGTTGTAGGTAAAAATAGCTCTCTGCCTGCTTTAAGCTTTCGATGGAACTGTTATTGAGCCAACAGTCTGCCGAAATATTACCAATGAGCTTAGCCAAGGTAATATCATTAGGTGCTATAGCGAGCGTTTGTAATTGCGAAAAAGGATCAGATACATTGAGTTTGCCTAATTGAGGTTTACGTAAGCTCAATGCTTTCCAATCGAAGTGCTGGTCAAACTTTTGCATTAACGCATAGCGCCTCTCTCCTAGCCAGTTATGGAAGTGACATGGGTTAGGGATGTTGGCCGATAATGTCGCTGAGCGGGCTATAGAAGGAAGTAAGTTCATCCCAACAACTCTAGCTTGTATAGTGTTAGCCGCTAATGCTGTCAGTAAAACGGTGCCACTTGATGGAACATTGTTAAGCTCAGTCTGCAGTAAACTATGCAGTCTATTTAGCTGTGTTTCAAACCCTTCAAAAGGCAGTGGCCCTTGAATAGTATATGGTGAACTGAGCCCTGAGATTTTTTGGTTCTGAATTCGGCAAACGCCAACAAGCTCATTAAAGCCATGATTAAATACAATGATATTGGTGTCGTTAGATAATGAACATACATCAATATCTTTAGCGCCATTGCCGAGCACTAACCAGTTCATCGTTTCTGTATTATCACAATTAAGCGTTCTTCGGTTTGCTTTATTTGATGTATCAATGCTTTATGACGCAGGGTGTTATTGACATTGATTTGTTCACCAAAACGATTGCTAATGATAAAGTCCTCATTAACAACATCAAAATTCCATTGATGTAACCCATAGTATTTAGCCGCTTTACCCTCATTACGATAATGGTTCAAATAAAAATAACACTTAGGCTTTAATACCGTAATAGCTTCTTCAATAACGTTAATGGGATTAAGGCAGTGATCTATGCTGTTACGTGCATGAATTAAATCAAATGAGTTTTCCTCAAACTGCTGACTAAGTCGTTCCCCCTCACCGTAACGAGTCCAATATTTAGGCCGTAAATTAAGCGCAGTCAGTATTTTACAGTATTTATCTGCCATAGGATCGATAGGTACTAATTCGATTTCATGTCCATTATGTATTTTACCGACCTTACTCACTGGCCCAGCACCAATGTCTAACACTTTTACACCAGTTTTTGTACCACAGGGAAGTAACTCGGCTAGATCAGCTTGCAAAGGAGTATCGTGAGCAAAATGACGGGCTAATTTATCGCGGTTATTTAATAAGTTTTGTAGATGGAATTCATCGCCAACTAAAAGCAATGCCAGCTTCCATTTTACAAATTGGCCAAAGCCTGTGTTAGGCAAATAAGGCGATATAGCCACAAAGAAACATCGATATAGTGTTTTACGCAAAATCCAGTTACCTATAAAATCAATTGCATCAGTATGATACACCAATATATATTGGCTTTTGTAATTAATGTTTAGACTCGTTTACCAGTGAGTCATTGTAAACGAATACCTTTGACAAACGGGTTAGCGGAAACTTGCTTTATGTGTATAGATAATCCTATTTTCTATACAGAACAGTTGAACATGTATAGATTTTGGCTATTGCTATAACCGAATACCGAGCAGCGATACATAGGTGGCTTTAATGCTATCGACATAACACCTCAAAATATTCACGATGTGTCGATAAAGTAAGCTTTTGTGAACATGTTTTCTTTACATGTCGATTGAATCGACATAAGCTCAGCGTAATCTCTTTATATGTCGAAAAAGGAAGGTTTTTTAAACATGGAATGGCAAGCTGAACAAGCATACAACCATTTGCCCCCTCTACCACTAGATGACAAGCTAGGGGAGTTGGCCGAAACCTTACCCATACTCAAGGCTTGTATTCCAGCTCGCGCCGCGCTTGCCGAGTTAAAGCAAGCGGGTGAGCTATTACCTAACCAAGGCTTGCTTATCAACTTGCTGCCACTGCTAGAGGCACAAGGCAGTAGCGAGATTGAAAACATTGTCACTACCACAGACAAACTGTTTCAATATGCTCAAGAAGACAGCCAAGCAGACCCCATGACCAAAGAGGCGCTTCGCTACCGTACAGCGCTTTACCAAGGCTTTACTCAGCTAACCAGCCGGCCGCTGTGTGTCACAACCGCATTAGAAATTTGCAGTACCATAAAATCGGTGCAGATGGACGTGCGTAAAGTACCAGGTACTAGCTTAACTAATCAGGCCACGGGGGAGGTTATTTACACTCCACCAGCAGGCGAGAGTATTATTCGTGACTTGCTAAGCAACTGGGAAGCCTTTTTACACAATCAAGATGATGTGGACCCGCTCATCAAGATGGCCATGGCTCACTACCAGTTTGAAGCCATCCACCCTTTTATCGACGGTAATGGCCGTACTGGGCGGGTGCTGAATATCCTCTATCTTATCGATCAGCAATTGCTAAGTGCGCCTATCTTGTACCTAAGCCGTTATATCGTCGCCAACAAGCAAGACTATTATCGTCTCTTGCTTAACGTGACCACCAAGCAAGAATGGCAACCTTGGATAATCTTCATGCTTAATGCCGTCGAGCAAACCGCTAAGTGGACCACCCACAAAATCGCCGCGGCCCGAGAGCTCATTGAACACACCACGGAATACGTTCGCCTGCAGTTACCCAAAATTTATAGCTATGAGCTGGTACAGGTGATTTTTGAGCAGCCCTATTGCCGCATACACAACTTAGTCGAGAGTGGCTTAGCAAAACGTCAAACCGCCTCTGTGTATTTAAAGCAGCTATGTGACATTGGGGTACTCGAAGAGGTGCAATCGGGCAAAGAGAAGCTATTTGTTCACCCTAAATTTGTCACCCTGATGACCAAAGACAGCAATCAGTTCAGCCGTTATTCATCAGATAATCAGCAATCCCCTATTCAGTCAGCGCCGCAACAGGCCTAAACGTAAAGAGCAAAATCCAATGAGCAACAACGACATTGTACAAAAACTGTGGAACCTGTGTGACGTACTCCGTGATGACGGCATTAACTATTCCGACTACGTGACTGAGCTAGTCTTGCTGCTGTTTATCAAAATGGTGCACGAGAACACCGAGGCGGGCTTACTTAATAAACATACCTTGCCAACAGGTTGCCGCTGGACCGACTTAAGCGACAAAGATGGCTTAAACCTGCTCGATGACTATAAGCGCATGTTGCTCACCTTATCCACAGGCAAAGACAGCGAGGGTAACACCCAACATGCAGACCCATTGATTTTAGCTATTTACGCCGATGCACAAACTCGCCTGCGTGAACCGCGCCACCTAAAGCAATTGATCAAATCACTTGACTCAATCGACTGGTTCAGCGCCCAGAAAGACGGCTTAGGTGATTTATATGAAGGTTTGTTAGAAAAAAATGCTAACGAGACTAAATCCGGTGCCGGCCAATACTTTACCCCGCGCGCCTTGATTGATTCCATGGTGCGAGTGATTAACCCACAAGCCGGTGAAGTCATTCAAGATCCCGCTGCAGGTACCGCAGGTTTCTTGATAGCCGCCGACAGCTTTATTAAAGCCAAGACTGATGATCATTTTGATTTAGATGCTAAGCAGGTCGAATTTCAAAAGAATAAGGCTTTTATCGGTGTCGAGCTGGTGCCATCGACTCGCCGTTTAGCACTAATGAACTGTTTACTCCATGGCATGGAAGGTGACGATGAAGGCGTGGTGCATTTAGGTAACTCATTAGGCCAAGTCGGCATGAGTTTACCCAAAGCCGATGTCATTTTAGCCAACCCGCCCTTTGGAACCAGCAAGGGCGGTGATGCCTCCATCACCCGTGATGATTTAACTTATCCCACCAGCAACAAACAGCTGGCGTTCTTACAGCACATTTACCGCAACTTAAAGCCAGGTGGCCGCGCCGCCGTAGTATTGCCTGATAACGTGTTATTTGAAGCGGGCGTAGGTACCGATGTGCGCCGCGACTTAATGAACAAGTGTAACTTGCACACTATTTTGCGTTTACCTACCGGCATCTTCTACGCCGCTGGTGTCAAAACTAACGTGCTCTTCTTCACCAAGGGATCAGAGGCCGACAAGCTACAAGAAGAAAATTGCACCACCAATACTTGGGTCTATGACTTACGTACCAACATGCCTAACTTTGGCAAACGCACCCCGTTTGGTGAACAACATCTCAAGCCATTTGAAGCGGTTTATGATCCTTCAAGTCATTCCCGCGAAGGCGGGAATCCAGATCTTTCAGCAAGAAAAGAAGGTGAATGGTCGTTTAACGCCGAAGAAGTGGAAGTCGAAAGCACTGACGTTAACAAGGGTGTAGACCCACGCTTAGCGCACAGTCGTTGGCGCGTCTTTAGCCGTGAATTTATACGAGACACTAAAGGTGACTCACTGGATATCTCATGGCTCAAAGACGCCAACAGCGTCGATGCCGCAGACTTAGGCACCCCAGAAGAACTGGCCGGTGAAGCCATGACAGAGCTTAAAGGCGCATTGGCCGATCTTGAGGCTTTGATGAGATCTCTGGGTGTAGAGCTGGATCAAGAGCAAGACGAAGAGTTAGATGCTGAGGTGAAGGGATGAGCAGTTTGATTCCTGAAGGGTGGATAAAAGCTTCTTTAAAAGAGGTTGGAAAAGTAACTTCAGGTAATGCATTTAAAAGTACTCAATTTGTATCTACAGGTGTGCCGGTTGTGAAAATCTCTAATATTCAATATGGTGAATATGTAGAGAAAAACCAAGAGTATCTGCCATTATCTTTCATTAATGAATTCTCGAATTTTCAAATCGGGAGTGGAGATTTATTGCTAGCACTTACTAGGCCGATAACCAATGGTCAATTAAAAGTGTGTAAGTACCCTAAAGATGCAAGCACAGCTCTTTTAAATCAACGTGTAGCAAAATTAGAAACCAGTAAATCATTAACTCAACAATTCTTTGAATATTACTTGAGGTCAAAATTGTTCTTAGAGCAAGTGGAAAATGGGCTATCTGAAACTTTACAACCTAATTTGTCACCCAATACACTAACAGATTTTATAGTACTGCTCCCCCCACTCGCCGAACAAAAAGTGATTGCCGACAAACTGGATGAGCTGCTGGCGCAGGTGGAAAGTACCAAAGCCCGCCTCGATGCCATCCCCGCCATCTTAAAATCGTTCCGCCAATCGCTCTTGGCAGCGGCAGTGAGTGGCAAATTGACGGAGGCGTGGCGTGGTGAAAATCAGATTATAGAAAACTCAAAAAGCTTAAAAATACGATGGCTATCTGAGCGAAGAAATAATTTTGAACAACTGCAAAAAGATTTGGTTTCTAACGGTACCATCAAGCGACCTCGCCAGTTTAAAGAACCCATTGCGCCAGATACTGAAACCGGTGAAGTTGATATTTCTTCTGAATGGGAATTAGTAAGTGTTTCTGAGTTTGCAGAATGCCTTGATAATATGAGGATTCCTGTAAAAAAAGAACAGAGAGAATCAGCACAAGGTCTTTATCCATACTTTGGTGCAAATGGTGAGGTGGATAAGGTTGATGAATATATCTTTGACGATGAACTAGTTATGGTTACCGAAGATGAAACTTTCTATGGACGAGTTAAACCTATTGCTTACCGATATAGTGGTAAGTGTTGGGTTAATAATCATGCACACGTACTGAAGGCTCCAAATAAAGTCGCTAGTGATTATTTATGTTACTCGCTAATGTATTACAAAATAATTCCTTGGCTATCAGGTACTACAGGTCGTGCAAAGTTGACTCAAGCTGCATTAAATAGTTTGCCTATAGGGCTTCCTCCTGAAATTGAACAAACCGAAATCGTCCGCCGTGTCGAAGAGCTATTCGCCTTAGCCGATAAAATAGAAGCCCAGGTCAATGCCGCGCAGCTACGGGTCAATAACCTAACCCAGTCGATACTCGCTAAAGCCTTCAGAGGTGAACTCACCGCCGATTGGCGCGCCGCAAACCCTGAACTCATTTGCGGCGATAACAGTGCACAGGCTTTGCTTGAGCGCATTAAAGCCGAACGTGAAGCGCTTACGAAAACAACTAAGAAGCCTGCTAAAAAAGCCAGTACTAAAAAGGTGAAAGCATGATTGAAGCCGATACAGAGTCAAATCGAGTCGGCCGTGAGCGCGGCTTTAGTGATTTTGTTGTATACGTGGATGAGAGCGGTGATCACAGCCTGACGTCTATCGATAAAGATTATCCTGTATTCGTCTTGGCCTTTTGTATTTTTTACAAAGGGCATTACTTAGCTAAAGTTGTCCCTGAATTACAACAGTTAAAGTTTGATTATTTTGGCCATGATTTAGTGATCTTGCACGAGCATGAAATCCGCAAAGAAAAAGGTGATTTTACACTCTTTAAAACCCGTGACGAGAAAAACGTTTTTATGGGGCGGTTAAGCAACATTATTGACAGCAGTAATTTTATTTTGGCTTCCTGTGTTATCGAAAAACATAAGATGCCAAATAAGGATGATGGCCAAAACCCATACCACATCGCCTTGAAACATTGCCTTGAAACATTGTTTGATTTTGTTACCGAAAAAGGTCAACAAACGCTTGAAACGCATGTGATTGTCGAGCGCCGTGGCGCCAAAGAAGATGATGAGCTTGAGTTAGAGTTTCGCCGCATCTGTGATGGTGACAATCGCTATCAAAAAGATTTGCCCTTTAAAATACGTATGGCAGCTAAAACCAGTAATTCCGCAGGCTTACAATTAGCGGATTTAGTGGCAAGGCCTATTGGCAGGCACGTGATTAACCCCGCACAAGCTAACCAAGCTTTTGATGTATTACGAGCTAAGTTTTACTGCGAAGGTGGGCGTAAAATGGTGGGTAATGGTTATGACCAGTGGGGGTTGAAGCATTTCCCTTAGTTGCAGACTCTTATTTATCAAACGCCAGATAGCGAAAAACCCCGATGAAACTCACCAAGGTTTTGACGCCGACCGGGTACTCCCAATCCACTTAGCCTAAGTATAGTCGAATCGATTGCATGTTATCAATAAGCTAGACAAAAAATAAAACACAATACGGCACAATACGGCACAATACGATACAACCAGAGGTTAGATATAATCATTATGATTGACGTTATTAACCAGATTACAGATAAAAATGAGCCTTTAGGCAAAGGCATTTAACTGTGCAAGGCAATTGGGTGGCAGGCTATTTAGCTCAAGTCGGTATTAATTCGGCTAGCGCTTTAATTTTATCAATATTGTTTTACAGGGGCATTCAATGTCTATAATTACCTCTACTCAGTATAAAGCGGCGCTAAATTATGCTCTGAAAGTGCAACAAGGAGTATTTTCACTGACTATTGCCGCAGAACAGCTTGCAGCTGAAGAGTTAATTGGATCTGGTTCAGCTAAAGATTACTTAGTTGTACTTAGGGCGATGCTCAATGGAAGTATCTATAAGCGCACCATTAAAATTGATGCTTATAGCTATTATCTGGAGAAATTTTATCAAACATTAGCTGCAAATGATTTTGGCAGAGTGATTCAGGCAATTGAGCTTCATCTTGATTATTATTCGGAACTAGGTAAAGGCAATCAACCGTCGGTTAGAGCACTGGTGAACACCTATAAAGCCAAACTAGCTTCACAAGCCGCAAGCCCTATCTATCCTGATGAAGTCTTTAAGCTGCCTACAGAGTTTACTGAAGGAGCAGTAAGACAAGTTACTATCAATGCCTATGAGCGGAATTCCGAAGCAAGAACGGTTTGTATCGCCAAGCTCGGTGCCATTTGCCAAGTGTGTGACTTTGATTTTGAAAAGACCTATGGCGAAATAGGTAAAGGCTTTATCCATGTGCACCATAAAGTTGATTTAGCCACGATTGGTGAAAGCTATCAAGTTGACCCGATTAACGACCTTATCCCCGTTTGTCCGAATTGCCACGCCATGCTTCATACGGAAAAGCCTGCGATGGATATTGAGACGTTAAGACAGATAATCCAAGACAACGCCTTATTCTAAATTTACACTCCCCTAATTCAACAACCAAGTTGCTTGAGAACATCAAAGCCATTTATTAGCAGTAGGTTACACATTGTCATCAAAGCCGTCAGCGCAAACAATTAAGCACAGTTGGTTTGGCCATTTTTATAGGGGCAAGCCAAATGCTGTGGTTCTCACCGAGAAAGGCATTACATTTTATCGTGCTCAGGGGCAGTTTTTAGCTAAGTTCGGTTCAGTTAAAGAGCCACCAGCTGAAGTGAGTTTTTTATGGCAACAATTAGATTGCCCACCGAAGTTTAGTTTTAGTCCTTTAGGTTATCTGCTTGGATTTACTGTTTCAGGTAAGGCTTATCAAGTCCTTTTTCTCAGCTATTTTGCTCGAAAACATTTTGAGAATGACATAGCGCAACGTTGGGCTACCCACAATGCTCAACAATTGGATAATCTGGTGGCGAGGGTTGAGTTAACACTTTCTAGGGAATATTTGCGTCAATCGCGCTTGGAGATGATGCAGGCGAGAATCGATCGTGAATATCGGCGTTGGTTCCCTTGGTGTGAAAATATGCCATTGGCGAATGATATAAACGCAGCGTTAGCCAAATTACAGAAGATGTATAGCTGGAACAAAGCAGACATCGAACAGCTGCGTGAAAACTATGTAAAAGCTCAGCTATTCAAGTTTGCAGATTTTTTTGAACATGTTGAATCTAAGCCTCTGACTGAGATGCAGCAACGAGCTTGTGTGATTGATGATAACAATAACTTGCTATTAGCAGGGGCTGGTACGGGTAAAACTAGCGTAATGGTGGGCCGTGCAGGCTATTTAATTAACAGTGGTCAGGCACAAACCGATGAAATATTACTGCTTGCTTACGGCAGAAAAGCGGCTGATGAAATGGACGAGCGCATAAAGGAGAAGCTTGATACCGATGACATTAAAGCAAGCACTTTTCATAGTTTAGGTTTAAGAATTATTGCTCAAGTCGAAGGCAAATCACCGAGCCTATCGCCTTGGGCTGAGGATGAAAAAGCGAAAGACAGCTGGGTACAAAGCACGCTTGAAACATTGATTGAAGACGGAGCCTATCGTAAGCAGCTGTTTGAGTACTTCAGTCAATATTATTATGTTGAAAAAAGCCCTTTTGATTTTGATTCTCAGGGTGAGTATTTTCAATACCTTAATGACAATGATATCCGCACCCTTAAAGGGGAGCGGGTAAAAAGCTTTGGCGAGCTATACATTGCAAACTGGCTATTCAGTCATGGCATTGAATACAAATATGAAGCTAAGTATGAGCACGATGTAAGCACGGTTGATTTTAGTCAATATCAACCAGACTTTTATTTACCTGACTACGGGGTTTACATCGAGTATTACGGCATTGATGAAGATGATCGTACAGCCGCTTATATCGATAACCAGCAATATTTGGAGTCGATGGCGTGGAAGCGCCAATTGCATAACGAGCATGAAACAGTTTGCCTTGAACTATTTTACTATCAGCATAAAAAAGGTCAGCTTACTCATAAGCTTGAGCACGCTATTCATGCGTTAGATATTAAAGTGTCTCCGCTACCTGATGAAGCAATACTAGCGACACTTAATGAACTTGGTCGTGTTACTGAGTTAGCCAAATTGTTCAGTAAGCTAATTGGCTTGTACAAATCAGCTTGTCTTGATAATCATGAACTAGAAATGGTGTTTAGCAATGCCGCAGATGCGAAGCAGACCCGTAAGGCATTTGAGTTACTAGAGCCCATATTAAATCGTTACCAACAGCAATTGTTAGCATCTGGCGATATCGATTTTGAAGACATGATAGGCAAAGCATTAGGCTATATCCAACAAGGGCAATTTCTTAGTCCATGGCGCTATATCATGGTGGATGAATTTCAAGATATCTCAGAGCCTAGGGCTCGGTTAGTCAAAGCATTACGGGACTCTTGCTTACCTGGGGGCAAACCCAAAGCATCATTGTTTTGCGTGGGTGATGATTGGCAGGCAATTTATCGATTTAGCGGAGCAGATGTCAGTTTAACCACTCAGTTTACTGAATATTTCGGCCCGACAGCTAAAACGTATTTAGACGAAACATTCCGATTTAACAATAGCATTGGTGATGTCGCGACACAGTTTGTGACCAAAAACCCTGTGCAGCTGAAAAAAGACATTCGCTCCAATTCAAAAGTTGATTACCCCGCGGTGTCATTGATACGACGAGGCGCACAAGAGCCTGCCAATCAAGATGAACCAAGCCTCAATGCACTTGAACAGGCTTTGAATGCGATTAACAAGCGTGTTGAAAAGGTTGAGGATGAACTTAGCACTAAGTCAAAAGCCCAGCCTGTTGTGTATCTGCTGGCGCGCTTCTGGTTTCAACTACCCGACAACGTTGAACTAAAGCAGTTAAACAGACGATATCCAAAGCTGACTATCGAATGCCAGTCTTTTCATGCCTCAAAAGGTAAAGAGGCTGATTATGTGGTGATCATGGGGATGCAAACGGGCAAAAATGGTTTCCCGTCGATGAAAGTGACCCCTCCCATACTTGATGCGTTTTTACCTAAGGCAGAGGCATTTGAATTTGCAGAAGAGCGCCGCTTATTTTACGTGGCATTAACTCGGGCAAAACACCGAGCATACGTGCTTGCTGATATGACTGACGTGAGTCCATTTGTGATCGAATTGCTTAAAGAAAACTATGTCATTAAGAAAGATGAATTCAACACCTCTTTGGTGCAACAAATTTTTGAGGACATAAGCTGTGTGCGCTGTACTACAGGTACGCTGAAACCCAGAGTTGGCAACTTCAAATCGTTCTTCTCATGCTCCCATTTCCCTTTGTGTGCTCATAAAGAGGAGGGATGTGAGCTTTGCGGTGGCCCAATGACACGTAAACGGTTTACCGGCTTTAAGGTATGCCTTAATGATTCTTGTGGCCATACAGCGCCGGTTTGCAGTGTTTGTGGTGGCGATATGAAATTAAGAACGGGCCCTTATGGTGAGTTCTGGGGCTGCAACAACTATAGAAGGGATGCACTTAACAGTTGCAGTAATAAAATCAACAAGCTAGCTGCCACCAGCTTACTAGAACAATCGAAATTATGACGGATTATAAATGACAATCTTGGTGGTAGTTTTTATTGCGTCACAATAAGGTGAGCTTTGAGTGGGCTCCGCTAGCAAATAAAGCTTTTGCATAGACTGGTAGCTGTTTATTCTGCTAAAGCCTGTAACGTTTTAATGCGTTTTTTTAATTCACGCATATTGTCGCTTTGTTTTACCTTACCAGTGTAGAACATGCCTTTCTTGCGCAAGCTGCTAGCGTCCCAATTTAGATGTTGTTGATGCTGTGCATTGCTGAGCAAGCATTGATTAAAAAAAGGTGTTGGGTATACAGGTGTGTGGACATGAAAGTAAAGGTGCTTGCTGCCAATATCTTTATAGTATTGATCTAAGGCTGACTGAATAAGCATGAGAGCGTCAACGTTTTCATATTCAGCAATGTAGTATTTGAGCGTTTCTAACTCGACTCTGAATTCTGCAACAATTGCCATCGCGTCCGTGTAAGCAGATTTCTGGTGACTGTCGCTTAGTTTTGCTAGGTTGATATATGCAGTGATTGCACTTTCAGCCTGTTGCTTGGTGATTTTTAGCTTAAAATGGTTGTCTATAAACCAAGTGAATGAACTTAGTAATGGATTAAGCCTGACCTTTAATTTCCCCTCCTTTGTTTTTGCCCCCGTCGAGCGTCCACCGTGCAGTTTGCATCGCCCATTAGCCTTATTGCCATATCGTTTACAGGGTTTTCCTGAGCGCGTTTTAGCGCCACATAGGGGTAAGTCTTGAAGGTTAAACTTAGTCATCAATACTCCTGTTTTTACTGTTCATAATAGTGATCACTTTTAGTAACGGTTCGGTTCATGGGCTTTGTTTGGTATTTTCTAAATTATTATTTCGACTTTTTAGGTTGAAAACCGATAAACCTTAGAGCATGTGTGTTTCAGAGTGTGCGCTCAAGTTTGGTGTTCGGTCACCTTTTTTCTAGTTGGGTTTTAGTGCCAGTGCTAGGTTATCGGTTCATGGACTGCTAATTCATTTAAAGTGATCAGTGATCATTAGTTAAGTCGAACATAGTGAATCTCATCATGGCATGTAGATGCCCCAAAAAGTGGTTTTGGGCTTAAATGTGCTAATGACGACGTTCTAGTGGCAATGCATTGTTGAAGCTGCACAGCGAGCGATTGAGTAGTAAACCAAGCATGTTTCGTTTTTATATTTGGCTTGTCGCTCGGAGACTTTTGCTTGTGAGTAGCATGATAAGCCTGTATTCGACGGTTGCGCTGGAATGTGATGTATGGGTCCACCAGCAATATATCTAACTGCTCGTCAAAGGTTGATGCAGCTTTGAGTTTGTTGCTTAGCAAAGAACGTGCTTTACCGTTCAGCTCTTTTGTTGCTTCCTTTGCCAGATAGCTGAGTCGATAAATTGTTTGTTTAAGGGAGGCTTTATTACCACGTAGCATTATATTGAATGGGTAATCTACTAGAGCCACTGAACCACCTAGTTTTTCCCAGTCGGACTGTAAAAGGCTAAGTAGTTTTTTAGGGTGTTGGATCTTATGCCCGCTAAGCATTAATGCTAAATGGTAATGCTGTTTGTATGATTGGTGTTGTTCACGCGCGCATAGATACTGGATTTTGCAATTATAGCGTTTACTGAGTTTGTTAACTTGTTCGGTCAGGAATTGGCAGATCTCTTTGTTATCTGCTGAATAGCCCTTAGGATGCAAATCAACCCTAACGGAAAATACTTTGCTGTAATGGCTTAGCATGGTTTCACAGCTAGCAATAACCTGTGTTACGAGTTTTGGCTTCAATGTTTTACTTTTAGGCTTATAAACACTGTAAGCGTGGTTCTTGTAGGCGACTAATGTTGAGTTATGTTTTGTTATACAGAAAGACATGATTATTCTCGTTAATTTGCAATTCAGTGTTGCTGGGCCGTTATAGTATTTAATATCCGCTGTAACGACAGATGCCAATCTACTTGTTTTTACCTGCATTGCTGGGTTTGCGCTTGATTAGGGCTGAAAGTAGCAGTTAATTAAGTGGGTCAAACTGTGTCACAACAGTCGAATAAAAAGCAGGTATATAACCTGCTTTGCATACCATTGCGTTATTGGGGGAGCCATGCACGGATATCTTTAAATAACCAGCATGGGCGACCACTTTCAATGACTGACGGGCTAGGAAACTGACCCGCTTTGATTCTTCGGCCTAATGTTGAGCGGCTTACGTCTAGTAATCGCTGTATTTCAGGCTTTCTAACCAGTCTGTGTGCATCAATGAAAAGGGCCAGTTGATCGTCGTTACTCTTAGTCATTGTTATTATCCTGCCGCGCTGATGGGTTGACGTGTAGATACCCAATCGGTTAATTCGGATAGTAACCATCCAACTGAAGTGCTTTGTGGGTAAAGCTGTCTGCGTTTAGGAAATAGCCCTTTACGTTCTAATGACCATGCTGTGGTGCGTGAAATGGAGGTAATCTTTTTGCGTTCTGCTTCGCGTACTATGCGGTCAGGTAAAGTTTGATTTAATGTAGTCATAGTCACTCTCGTTTAAGTTAGTTCGAGAGCGATTTTGTAGGGGTTCTTATTCTTTAAAGGATAGCTGGCTCAGCCAACTACCCTTTATTATTAGACAATACTAATTGATGTAATGGACGAATTTTTGTTTGAAGTTGTTAAAAGGTATTGTTTGGTAAGGTGTTTTTTGAGCACCAACCCAAGATTGCTCAATAGAAAATTTTTTCTTTATATCGTTGATAATTGGATTTAGCATGCTTTTGAACTTATCAGAGTTAAAATCTTTGGGGTAACTGATTTTATTCTCTACACATAGCCTTTCAATGTGCCTTATTACGAGGATTGGCGGATAAGGGTGATTAGCTTGATCGCTATAAAAGTCTTCTAAAATGAACTCTGTTAGCCTAATGGCATTGAGATATTTTTTGAAAAAGGCTTTATGAGATTTCTTCTGAGCTGACTTTAACGATGTTAGCCCTCTATTCAGTAGGTCTTCATGCTCGACCTCATAATTATATTGTCCGATTAGGTACATTAGTTTGTGATGACAAGATGCGTATTCATCAGCCAGTGACTGTTTTTCTATATCATTCATTCTTTCGCTATTGGTAACATATTCTGTTTGTAAATCATCTAATACCATGTGTAGGTTATGTATTTCTCCTAAGCTGGTATTGATTAAATTTAGATTTTTATCAGCGTTGCAATCACTAACAATGGACAATTGCTGTAGAGGCGCACCTTTATTTATTAGCGTTATAAGCTGTTCACTCAGGGTACGTGTGAATAGTGTGGACATGATGTCATGGTTATCAGGTCGAAACGTTAAATCGATTTTAGTCTTCATATAATTTTAATACCTGTAACGGGTTGAATTATGCACGTTTAATAAAAGGCGTTATTGTGTTGTGAGCATCATTGATGGCAGGGGCAATTAGATTAGATAAGTTCTCCAATGCCTCTCTCCGCTCATCCAAATAGTCATGTTGGTTGTATGTACCCTCTATGCCTTTTAATTTATGGTTGAGGCAGCGTTCAGCTACATGAGGCAGTACATTAATGCTAGCAAGTAGTGTCCGACATGTTCTACGTAAATCATGGATCGTGAAGTGCTCGATTCCAGCTTGACCTAATAAGTTGTCATAGGGTTCCTTATTGCTATCCACTTTTTTACCAAACACTTTTGCTAGGGCATGGTTTAAGGTGTCGCTAGATATGTAACCTCTGCGCTTACTTGCGCGACGTGATGGGAAAACGAATTCAGATCCACCAGCTCTAACATGAAGTTCCTTAAGCCAGTTGATAGTTGCTGTTGGTAGGGGGATGGTAATTGCTACCCCTGTTTTACTTCGGTCTTTTGGCATGTGCCAAAGCTGTTTATCAAACTCAAACTCTTGCCACTTAGCGGCTATCAACTCCCCTTTTCTAACACCCAATGAAAGTAATAATGCAATCGCTAAATAATTGTCTCTGGTGAAAATATGGCTGTTGTTTCGCAATACATTAAATAGGCTAACCACCTCAGCGATTTTAAGTGCTCGAACACGGCTTTTCTCAACGCCACCAGCATCATTAGGTTTGAAAGCTGCCGCAGGGTTACCAGTGATAAGGTCTAACTTACAGGCATGATTAAAAAGCTGTTTACAGCATAAAAGTGTTTTATTGGAAACTGTAGGGCGGTTGCTGGTGGCCACTTTATGAATGATGGCCCGAATGTCGCGAGCATTGACATCAGCAACTCTAAGTTGGCCTATGGTGGGCTTAATTTCTTTCGTATACATTCGCAGTGGTATTTCGTCATGCTTTAAGCGTGAGGCTGTTGTTTGATACCAATCGGCAAAAAGGTCATTAACAGTGATGATGGTTTCTTGCTGCTGGCGTTCCCTTTCGGCCAGTGAGTCTATACCTTGCTTAGCTAATAGCTTTACTTTTGCGGCTTCAGCCTTTGCCTCTACCAAAGGCATGGCAGGGTAGGTGCCACCTTCAATCATCATTGAGCGCCTTTTGCCATTAACGCTGTATCTTACTTCCCAATATGCGGTGCCTTCCGTCTGCACTCTAATGTACAGGCCACCTCCTGCGGCTCTGCGTCCAAGCTCTTTAGTTTTTATAAAAGCCTTTATTTGTTTATCATTCATTCGCTTAAGTCCAAATTGGTGACTAATCTGACATAAAAGTGGGACTAATTAGTTTAGTCACCATTTTAGTCCCACTTTTTATGAAACAATAGCAAACAATATGAAACAAGTAAAAACAACTTAAAAATAAAAAACCCTGTTATAACAGATGTTATAACAGGGTTTTAGTGAGCTGTAGTAAGGGATTTAAAGTCTATTCAATGTTTTGGATCTGCTCGCGCATTTGCTCTATCAAAACTTTAAGCTCTACTGCTGCAGAAGTGATTTCTGCGCTAATTGATTTTGAGGCTAAAGTATTTGATTCGCGGTTAAACTCTTGCATCATAAAGTCTAAACGACGGCCTTCACTGCCGCCTTTTTTAAGGATTCTGCGGGCTTCGGTCACATGCGCTTCAAGGCGATCCATCTCTTCAGCCACATCTTGCTTCTGAGCCAGCAATACCATTTCTTGCTCAATTCGTGCCGGGTCTAATTCACCTTGAATTTCGGCTAAGCGATTAGTCAGTTTTTCACGCTGATACAGCATAACAGTAGGCATGTGGTCGCGGACCACTTTGATTTGCTCGGTCACGCCGTCTAAACGACTTAGTAGCATATCTTTTATCGCTGAACCTTCACGGCCGCGGGCTTCAATGAATTGGTCGATGGCGCTGTCAAAGGCGGTCATCAGTTCGCTGCCTATGCTGTCCATATCTTGCTCTGCTGAAGCTAACACGCCAGGCCAGCGTAGCACGTCGGTAAGGCTTAGTTCGCCTTGTCCGGCTTCTTGTTTTAGCCAATTGGCTGCATTAAGTAATTGTTTGGCTAAATCTTGATTTAACTGCAATGCGTTTGTGCTGTTGTCGGCTAGTTCATAACGTAGGTTTACTTCCACTTTACCGCGATTTAAACGTTTACGCAGGCGATCACGTAGCACGGGCTCAAAGCTACGGAATTGTTCTGGCAAGCGTAGGTAGGTCTCTAAATAACGCTGATTGACTGAACGAATTTCCCATGAGGCTGTGCCCCAGTCTGCTTTATGCTCGATACGAGCGTAGGCTGTCATGCTTTGGATCATGAAGTGTCCTATATGATATTAACCAAATTGATTTTCGATTATAGCGGTTTTATCACAAGGGGTTAAAGGATTCGTTCACACAATGTCGCCTTTACATGGCATATGTAAGCTTATGCGACTATAATATTGTCCCAAATTAAATACGAATTCGACTACAGGACTTTTCATGCGCCCAAGCAATCGTACACCCGCTCAAACTCGCCCTATTACTATTACCCGTAACTTTACTGCCCATGCGGAAGGTTCGGTATTGGTTGAGTTTGGTGATACTAAAGTACTTTGTACCGCTAGCTTTACTGAAGGTGTACCGCGCTTTTTGAAAGGCCAAGGACAAGGTTGGGTAACGGCTGAATACGGTATGTTACCGCGTTCGACCCATAGCCGTATGGACCGTGAAGCGGCTCGTGGTAAGCAGTCTGGTCGTACACAAGAAATTCAACGCTTAATCGGTCGTTCATTACGTGCTGCAGTTGATATGAAGCTGTTAGGCGAAAATACTCTCGTTATCGATTGTGATGTGATTCAAGCTGATGGCGGCACGCGTACTGCTGCTATTACTGGTGCCTGTGTGGCATTGGTTGATGCGCTTAACTGGGCGCGTGGTAAAGGCATTATTAAAGCTAACCCGCTTAAGTTTTTAATTGCAGCAGTAAGTGTCGGTATTTATAAAGGCGAAGCGATCAGTGATTTAGAATACATTGAAGACAGTGCTGCTGAAACCGACATGAATGTTGTGATGACTGAAACGGGCAAAATTATTGAAATTCAAGGTACTGCAGAAGGTGAGCCATTTAGCCACGAAGAGTTACTAGAATTGCTTGGCTTAGCTAAAAACAGTATTCGTGAAATTGTCGATGTACAGAAAGCGGCATTAAGTTAATATGCTGTTGAAAAATTAGGACCTTTGGTGGTCCTTTTTTTAATCTAAAATTTGATTGTAGAGGAATGAAAGTGAAAGCTTATCAACGTGAGTTTATTGAATTTGCCTTAGAACGCCAAGTATTACGCTTTGGTGAGTTCACCTTAAAATCTGGCCGTACTAGCCCGTACTTTTTCAATGCTGGATTGTTTAATACAGGCAAGGATTTAGCCCGTTTGGGACGTTTTTACGCCGCTGCATTAATTGATTCTGCTATTGAATTTGATTTGTTGTTTGGCCCGGCTTATAAAGGCATTCCTATTGCAACAACTACAGCAGTCGCCCTTTGTGATCATCATGATGTGGATATTCCTTATTGTTTTAACCGTAAAGAAGCAAAAACTCACGGTGAAGGTGGCAGCCTGGTTGGCAGTGAGCTTAGAGGTAAGGTGATGCTGGTTGATGATGTGATCACCGCTGGTACCGCTATTCGTGAGTCGATGGAAATTATTAATGCCCACAATGCCCAACTTGCTGGTGTGTTGATTGCACTAGATCGTCAAGAAAAAGGTAAGGGCGAGCTGTCGGCGATTCAAGAAGTTGAACGCGATTTTGGTTGTCAGATTGTATCGATTATTAAATTAGCCGATTTAATCAGTTATTTGTCTGAAAAGTCGGGCATGGAAACCGAGCTAGCTTCGGTGAGCGCCTATCGTCAGCAGTACGGGATTTAATTGGTACTGATGAGTTAGTTTCAGTTTAAGCATAAAAAAGCTGCGCAATAGTCATATTGCTGCAGCTTTTTTATTGGAATATTTATCACAATAGGTAATTGTTGTGGCTATTTAACTTGATGCAAAAACTCAGCACGGGTAGCCGGATTTGACTTGAAAATACCCCCTAATGCGGTGGTGGTGGTTGAACTTGTTGAATCCATTACGCCACGGGATTTAACGCAGTAATGCACCGCATCGACTTTTACCGCAACATCTTTGGTTTCAAGCAAGGTTTGTAATGCCACTAACACTTGTTGGGTTAAACGCTCTTGTACCTGTGGTCGCTGGGAAAAAAATCGCACTATACGATTAATTTTTGATAAGCCGATAATCTTGGTGCGTGGTAAGTAAGCAACGGTAGCAAAGCCATCTATGGTGACTAAGTGGTGCTCACAGGTGCTGGTTAAACTGATGTCTTGCACCCGCACCATTTCATCAACGCCCATTTTGTTTTCAATGACGGTGATTTTGGGGAAATTCTCGTAATCAAGGCCTGAAAAAATCTCATCGACATACATTTTTGCAATTCGACGTGGGGTGTCGGCTAGGCTGTCATCCGTCAAATCTAACGACATCAAGGTTAGAATTTCACGCATGTGATGCTCAATTTTAACCTTACGTTCTTCAGGTGTAGAGGTTTGTGGCAGCATAGGGGTTTCAAGCCCTCTATCAGCTAATGCGGCTTGAACTTTCTTGGCTGTTTCAGATAGTGCCATCATATTCTCCTACAACAAGTACCACTAAAGTGTACGTTAAAAATGAGGGAGCTGCTCACTGCAGCTGGATAGGGATGATAACGTGGTTTGGACTAAATTAATATTGCTGGCATAAAAAAGCCGACCCTTTTAGTCAGGTATCGGCTTTTGATGAGAAACTTTTTTGAAAAAGAGGCTAAATATCTAGGTTATCTTTTAGGAACTTAAGCATTTTTTGGTAGTATTTTGCACGGTGACTATCATTATAAAAACCATGGCCTTCGTCGTCCATGACTAGCTTTTCGTATGGATAATTTATGGCCTTCAAGCTTCTTTCAAGTGATTCAAGTTGTTCTATCGGCGCTCGTTTATCTTCACCGCCATGAACTAGCATCAGTTTTGCTTTTAATTTATCGACGTTAGCTGATGGCGACATGGCTTTTAGCGCCGACGGATTCTGTCCTAGTACTTGTTTAAGAAAGCTAGTGCCGGAGCGAGAGTCGGCAATATCCCCTTCGTTAAACATCAATTCGAGATCATATATCCCAGCAAAACCTATTGCACACTTGAATAAATCGGGTGCGAGTATAGAACTTTGCAATGCGCTATAGCCACCAAAGCTGCCGCCTACAATACAAATTCTGTTTTTATCTGCCATACCTTGTTCAATAAGATACTTTGTACCATCAATGATGTCATATTGAGTGTTTGAGCCCCATTGCTGGTAACCAGCTTCTTCAAAAGCAAGCCCATAGCCACCTGAACCTCTAAAGTTGATTTGCAGTACAGCCATTCCTTCGTGTGCTAACATTTGGTTTTGAGGATCGAACCCCCACCAGTCACGTACACCATGCGGTCCACCATGTGGATTAACCACTAATGGTAAGTCTTTCGTTTGTTTGCCATTTGGTACTGTTAAATAGCCATTAATCGTTTGGCCATTTCTATTAGTAAAAGTGATAGGTTTTACTTCAGCCATTAAGTCTGGATCAAGCCAAGATTTGTTTGAGACTAAATACTCGAGTTTTAATTTTTCAGCATCAAATAGATAAAAATCACCCGGATTACGATCATTAAATGCTTTAATTATAAATTTCTTACCATCCTCTGTTTCACTGACGATATGTACTTGGTGTCCTGGTAGCGAGGCTATAAGCTGTTTTAATAATTTACTGTGTGAATCATCTTGATCAACAAAAGCATATGTTGGATAGCCATTTTCAAACTCAACAGCATAAAGCTTTTGGGTTGAGTTGTTTTTCCAAAAATGACTTGGATCGACTTTTTCATCTTGAATGATTTTTTGCAGCTCGCCCGTTTCAAGATTAATTTTATAAACCCCCATAGTTTCAGTACCGTTTCTGCCAACGGCATAAATCGAGGTATCATTTTCTGCAAATGAAACAGGGGAAAACTCGGACAAATTAATGTTTAACTTACTGCTGTCAATCCAATCGCCATCATTTCTGTAGAATAATTTTGTTTCGTTATTTTTATCTTCGCCTGAAACAAATTTCACTTCACCTTTGAGGTTGGTTAGAAATCGCGAACCGCCTATGGGGGCCAATGTCAGTTTTTTTCGACTGCCAGTATAAACATTAACACGATAAACAACCTGTTTTGTTTCAGTAAATTCATCTAAAGATATAAACCCGCCTGAAGACATGCCTGCCCACGGCACCGCATTGACGAGCATGTATTTATTATCATGTGTCATCGGATCAAGAATGTATGCAGTCGCTTCGATAGAGGTGTTCTTTTTGATATGGGAACCTGTTTGCATTTGTCCGCTATTGTGGCCAAACAAATACATGCTTTTTGAGCCATCGGCATTGATGGCAAAAAGTTCACCATAGTAGATAGGATGATCTTGCCAGCCTTTTAAGTATTCTTTGGCTAATACAATGCGCTCATTATTCACCCATTGGTAATCGCCCACTTGTGCATTCTCACCAAAATGGACGGTATTGAGTAATTTTTTTGAGTCTGACGCCATGACAACCAGCACATTTTTACCTTCAAAACTTGTAATGGCGCTTAGGTAATCTCCAGTTGGAGATATTTTGACATTGCTATATTGGCTCCCTTTGCTGAATAATTCGGCAGAATTATTACTTAAAGCAAAAGGTGAAGTAAAAATTAATAAAAGTAGAAAAAAATAATGGTTTTTCATATTCATCCTTGAGTAACACTAGTCCCGTAAGTTATTGAGATATATCTTACTTTAATAATCAGATTGACCTAATTCTATAGCTGTTTTTTAATTAGGTAAAGACCCTTTAATCAGCACGTTGCACTTTGGTTGTTAGGGTTAACTTCTTAATAGCTGTTGCTGAATAAACGTCCATTGTTCGTCAAAGTGCAGTGTTGGTTTTTGCTTAAACTCACTGCGAACAAATTGCGAAATTCGTCCTTCAGCAAAGGCTAGTAGCAGATTGGCTAAAACGGCTTCATCCAAATTAAATCCACGACCTTCACGGACTGTTTTTTCACGCAGAATTTGTTTAATTTGAGTTTCTATTTTAGCAAAAAGCACGCTTATTCTGCTGCGTAGACGCTCGTTCTCACCTAGTAATGCATCTCCATTTAGCACACGTGAAATACCTGGATTACGCTCAGAAAATACCAATAAAAGGTGCAATACTAATTGGCAGCGTTTCATAGTGTCTTTCTCTTCATCCATTATGATGTTTAAGCGAGATAAAAGCGCATCTTCGATAAATTCAATTAACCCTTCAAACATGCGTGCCTTACTTGGAAAGTGGCGATAAAGTGCCGCTTCTGACACGCCGACTTCGGCAGCGAGTTTGGCTGTGGTTATGCGTTGACCTGGGCTGGTTTCTAACATTTGAGCTAAACATTGTAAAATGTGTTCACGACGATTGATTTTAGGGCTTTCCGCCATTCTTATGTTCCTTGACTCAGTGACTGCAAGTTGGGTTATTTGGTGCCAGAATGACCAAATCCACCTTCACCACGATCCGAGTGATTAAATTCATCTACTAGTGTAAATTGCGCCTGTACTATAGGTACAAATACCAGTTGTGCTAAACGATCGCCGATTTCTATCGTAAAAGATGCCGAGCCTCGATTCCAACAAGACACCATTAATGGACCTTGGTAATCAGAATCAATTAAACCGACTAAATTACCTAATACAATGCCGTGTTTGTGACCTAATCCCGAGCGTGGCAATATGATTGCAGCAAGGCTTGGGTCAGCAACATGAATTGCTATACCTGTTGGAATTAATACGGTTTCACCCGCGGCAATTTCCATCGTGGTGTCTATCATCGCACGTAAGTCCATACCAGCGCTGCCAGGTGTGGTATAGGCGGGCAGTGGGAACTCACTACCAATACGTGAATCTAAAATTTTTAGTTCAATAGGTGTTTTCATGTTGTCGGTAATTGTTGATTGATTAAAGTCAGCAGTTGGCGCGCTAACGAGAGTTTATCTGTTGCGGGTAATGAATGTTGCCCATCATGCCAAAATACCTGTAGTGCATTATTATCGGCATTAAAGCCTAGGCCTTGAATAGACACATCATTAGCGGCAATCATATCTAACTTTTTACGCTCAAGTTTACCGCGGGCATATTGTTCAATATTATTAGTTTCTGCCGCAAATCCAACGGTAAAGGGTTTATTGGCTAACGCTGCAACATTGGCGAGTATATCTGGGTTTTGCACCATAGACAGTTGCATTTTATCTGCCGACTTTTTCATTTTTTCAGTTGCGATGTCTGCAATTCGGTAATCCGCCACAGCGGCACAACCAATAAAAATATCTTGCTGGCTAATATTTGCCATAACCGCAGCTAGCATTTGCTCCGCTGATTCTATATCGATACGGCTGACATTGGCTGGGGTAGCCAAATTAACTGGACCACTAACAAGTGTGACTTCAGCACCCATTTCTGTCGCTGCTTGTGCTAAAGCAAAGCCCATTTTTCCCGAGCTATGGTTGGAAATATATCTTACAGGATCAATCGCTTCACGGGTGGGACCTGCTGTTAATAGCAATTTTTTACCCGCGAGCAGCTTTGGTGCAAAAAATTGAACCAATTGCTCTGCTATGGTTAATGGCTCAAGCATGCGTCCTGGGCCGACTTCACCGCAGGCCTGGCTACCGGACGCTGGTCCCCAAAGGGTAAAGTCTTTTCTAGCTAAATTAGCGATATTTTCTTGTGTAGCGATATTTTGATACATCTGCTGATTCATTGCAGGACAAATGATCACCGGTGCGCTAGTTGCCAAGCAGGTCGTGGTCAGTAAATCATCTGCCATGCCAGCATTAATGCGGGCAAGTAAGTTTGCTGTGGTAGGTGCAAGCAGTACAACATCAGCCCAGCGCGCTAATTCAATATGTCCCATAGCGGCTTCCGCAGCTGGGTCAAGTAAATCAGCCGCTACGGGATGACCTGATAAGGCCTGAATGGTTAAAGGAGTAATGAACTCCATCGCGCTTTGAGTCATGATAACTCGCACATCAGCGCCACGCTCTTTTAAGCGGCGAATAAGGTCGGCACTTTTATATGCCGCAATGCCACCGCCAATACCTAATAACACTTTCTTATCTGTCAGCATGGGTAAAAATTCGCTTCAAATCGTAATGCGGCTAACGATACCACAAAGCAATCAAAAGTGGGTGAAGATCCATTATCAAAATATTCGACCATACTGTGATGACAATAAATTATTTGAACAGATTTTATTCGATTAAAAACAAGGAATGTTTATGGGGATTAAAGATTGGCCGCAAGGCGAAGGACCGCGTGAAAAGCTATTACTCAATGGCGCAGGTCAATTAACGGATGCTGAATTATTAGCAGTAATATTACGTAATGGTTTGGCGGGACAAAATGCACTGGATTTATCACGTCAATTAATTACGCAATTTGGCGGTTTGCGTAAATTATTTTCAGCGCCCAAGCAGCAAATTTGTAAAGTTGCCGGTATTGGACCGGTAAAATATGCTCAATTACAGGCCGCAGCGGAGATTTCTAAGCGAATTGCACGAGAAAATCTACAAAAAGGCCAAATTTTGACAAATCCTGATTTAACTCGGGACTATTTAATGAGACAATTAGCGGACCGATCCTATGAAGTGTTCGCCTTGCTATTGTTGGATAACCAACATAGAGTCATTCAATTTGTAGAATTATTCCGCGGAACTATTAATGCAGCCTCGGTTTACCCCCGTGAGGTGGTGAGCTTAGTGCTGGAAAAAAACGCCGCGGCTGTAATAGTATGCCACAACCATCCATCAGGCATTGCAGAGCCCAGTCAAGCTGATCGGCGAATAACTGAGCGAATAAAAATTGCATTAGAAACTATCGATGTTTCTTTGTTAGATCATATGGTTGTGGGTGATAAAGAGATAGTATCCTTCGCTGAGCGAGGATGGATGTGTTAATCACTACTTGATCTTATGTAGCTAATCGTGTATAAAATGCGCCCTCTTTGTGCCTCGGGCGACGGCCATACGAGGCACATTAATGCTCGAGCGTTAAAAATTTGTTTTGGAGAAGATTGACATGTCAAGAGTATGCCAAGTAACTGGCAAGAAGCCTATGGTTGGTAACAACCGTTCGCACGCTAAAAATTCGACTCGTCGTCGTTTTTTACCTAACCTACAAAACCACCGTTTTTGGTTAGAAGAAGAAAAACGCTTCGTGCAACTACGTGTATCTACTAAAGGTATCCGTATTATCGACAAAAGAGGCATTGAAGTTGTTGTTAAAGAACTTCGTGCTCGTGGCGAAAAGGTATAATAGAAAATGGCTAAATCTAAAGGTAATCGTGAGAAGATCAAATTAGTCTCTAGTGCTAAAACTGGTCACTTCTACACTACTGAAAAAAATAAGCGTAACATGCCTGAGAAAATGGAGATCATGAAATTTGATCCTGTTATCCGTCAGCACGTTATGTACAAAGAAGCTAAAATCAAGTAATTGATTTATGCCTCTTTTAAAAAGCCCCTTTATTGGGGCTTTTTTTATGTCTGCAATAAAGTAAGCTATACTAATGGCTTAAAGACTTTAACTAAATCGCTGTCCTATAGTTTTTACACTTGCTAGCGAATTTTTATTTTCCCCTAAGTGATAATAAATGCTGTTCTAGTGAATTAAAATGCAATAGGATTGCATAAAGTGTGATGTCTTAGGGGTGTCCTACATCACAATACAGAAACTTAATTATTTAATGAGGTGAATTTGCCTGTGAGAACTACAGAACTGGTTGATGGATTTCGTCATTCTGCTCCTTATGTTAACGCCCACCGCGGTAAAACGTTTGTGGTCATGTTAGGCGGGGAAGCGCTAGCGAATAATCACTTTCGCGGCATTTTGAATGATGTGGCGCTATTACATTCTCTCGGGATTAAAATTGTTCTTGTTTATGGTGCAAGGCCGCAAATAGATGCGGGCCTTCAGGCCGCGGGGATTGAGCCTGCTTACCATAATGGTGTGCGTATTACAGATGAAGATACCTTAAAGGTAATCAAACAAGTTGCCGGAGCCGTTCAGTTTGATATTACTGCGCGCTTATCCATGAGCCTTGGCAATACGCCAATGCAAAATGCACAAATCAACTTAGTCTGCGGTAATTTTGTGATTGCTCAGCCTTTAGGGGTCGACGATGGTGTTGATTTTTGTTTAAGCGGCAAAGTTCGCCGTATCGACACTCAAGGCTTAAAACGCCAGTTAGAAAATAATTGTATAATTTTAATGGGACCAATAGCGGCTTCTGTTACGGGCGAAAGCTTTAATTTAACCGCAGAAGAAGTGGCAACCCAGGTTGCTGTAAAACTAAAAGCGGATAAAATTATTGGTTTTAGTGAAACCAATGGCCTGTCTGATGAAAATGGCAATGCGATTGCTGAACTGATGCCAAATCAAGCCATAGAGCATTTAGCCAAAATGGAACAAAATGGTTCAGCTTGTACCGGCATTACAGCGTTTGTTAAAGCCAGTATTGATGCTTGTCGTAATGGTGTACCACGTTGTCATTTAGTCAGCTATTTAGATGATGGTGCCTTACTTCAAGAACTGTTCTCCCGCGAAGGGATTGGTACCCAAATTGTCACAGAAAGCGCAGAGCGCTTACGCCGCGCAACTATTGGCGATATTGGTGGAGTATTGAATCTTATTCGTCCATTAGAAGAGCAAGGTATTTTAGTGCGTCGCTCACGTGAACAGTTAGAGATGGAAATCGAGCAATTTATGCTGATCGAACGCGATAACTTAGTCATTGGTTGTGCCGCGTTATATCCATTTGAAGAAGACAATGCCGGTGAGTTTGCCTGTTTAGTTGTTCATCCTGACTACCGAGATGCAGACCGAGGCAGCGTGTTGTTAAACAACATTATTGGTCAAGCGCGTGTTCGTGGTTATTCACGCCTATTTGCCTTAACAACGCGCAGTATTCACTGGTTTTTAGAGCATGGCTTCAACATTGTAGAAGTAGAAGCATTACCCGGTAAGAAAAAGCAGTTGTATAACTATCAACGTCGCTCAAAAATATTGGCACTGGATTTATAATCAAATAACCCAGTTGTCTCGTTAAATATGCCGGTCTGTCCGGCATTTTTTATGCCTGCCATTTATTAAATCGATAAGTTGACATAATATGTCGTTACTGGCAGATTAAATTTATTATTATCTTTTTATCCAGTGGAATACGTTTATGGACATTATTTCTCTTAGTGCTTTAGGGCCGTCAGCGCTATATAGCCTGATAGGTTTGTTAGCAGGACTGCTTGTTATTGCCGTTATAGTATTGCGTAAACCTATGCCTAAAAATGCTAAGTATGCCTCTATGGGGATCTTATTGGCTGTGTTTGGGGTATTTGTATTAACCTTATATCAGTCATATAACAGTGAGCTAAAATGGGATGATACGGGCGTATCACTTAATTTACCGTTATATAGCCAAGATTTTACCGCGAGTGACATTGATTGGCAGGCTTCGTACATCGCTGATTTAGCGATTCAAACCCAATTGCAGCCTAAATGGCGTATCAATGGATTAGGATTGCCTGGTTACGCTTTAGGCTGGTTTAAATTACAAAATGGCAATAAGGCCTTATTGTCAGTTGTTGCGGCGGAAAATGGCACACAAAAAGTGGTAATAGTGCCTATTATCGATAAAGATTATGTGATCATGATTAGCGTGGAGCAGCCAGATACTGCACTGGCTTTGCTCCATACTCAACTAACCCATTAAATGAGTGCTTGTGGGGACTTGATGAGGTTAATTATACCTTGGCTGTATTAATGCGTTTTTGACGTTGTGCTAACATGTCACCGACAAATACCACAAGCGCTAACCAAATAAATCCAAACGTTAGGCCTTTTTCCATATCAAAAGGTTCATTAAACAGCTTGATAGCCAAAATGAACATAATACTGGGGCCTATATATTGAAAGAAGCCTAGAATTGAAAATGGGATACGTACCGCGGCTCCCGCAAAGCAAAGTAATGGAATAGTGGTGACAATACCTGCTGCAATTAAGGTGAGATTCAAACTAAGGTTGTTAACTAGCATACTGGTAGCAGATGAATCTAGCGTCACCAATAAGTAACCTAAAGCGATGGGTAACAGCAATGCTGTTTCAACTAATAAGCCGGTTTTTGCATCGATATTGACCTTTTTACGCAGTAAGCCATAGAAACCAAAACTGGCGGCTAATGCAAGCGATATAAGTGGAATAGATCCAAACGAAATTAACTGTAGTAACACCCCAATGAAGGCTAGGCTCACAGCAACCCACTGCAATTTACGTAATCTTTCCCCAAGAAATAACATGGCTAAAAATACATTAAATAATGGGTTAATGAAGTAACCTAAACTGGCATCTAGCATGCGGTCATTATTGATGGCCCAAATAAAGATTAACCAATTGGCGGCGATTAATATCGAGGTGAAAACTAATACCGCAACTTGTTTAGGTTGTTTAAGCACTAAGCGTAAACGTCCAAATCCACCGATAAATTGCATTAATAGGATCATAAATACAAATGACCAAATTACTCGGTGCATCAAGATTTCAAGCGGAGACACTTGGATAAGTAATTTGAAGTAAAGCGGAGCAATTCCCCACATAACGTAGGCGCACACAGCAAGTATAACGCCTTTGCGGTATTCTAAATCAGGCATAAGTTCACAGGAATTGTCAGGTAAATGAGCGGGAGATTGTAGGCCTGATAGTCGCCCGACTCAAGTAAACTTATTTATCTTATTAGATTGCTGCTGTAAAGATTCTGCCTCAAAACTAACCCACCATATAGGTGCCCGTGCCGAAGGCAATATGAGTGCCTTCTTCGTTATGTAATTCCATACGACAAACTGACACCCGATTACCTGAGCGAATAACACTGCCTGTGCCAGTGAAAACCTGACCTCTACCTGGGCGAAGATAATCAATGCGCATATCAATGGTACCTAAGGTGGTGAGGCGTTGTTGTAATTCTTCAATTTGCCAATTATCTCGACTGCCAACTAACCCTGCAAACACCGTCAAGCCACCCACAACGTCCAGTATTGTTGCTGTTACTCCGCCATGAAGAATGTTTTGATGAATATTGCCAATTAATTCAGGTTTCATCTTAATGGCCACTTCTACGCCCTGAATATCGTAACGTATGATGTCTAATCCTAATAGATTATGAAACGGGACATGCTTATCGAAAATCTCTGCAACCTGCTGTAACACTTGAGCTTGAATGGGTGTTGTCATGTTCGTCCTTGCTTTCTATTAAACGTAGAGTATTTAATCTAGCGCTAATTCTAATCATTTGATAGAGGTGAATGTGGTTTAAGCCAAGACATCTGTGCATGGGTGCTTTAGAATAGTCGACTCATTTTGTTCCGTTCAACTAATTATGGATAAACCATTTTCCGCTAATGACATCACAACCCGTTCAATCTACTCATGCTGATTTATTAGCTGCTCAATTGCAGCAAGTCTTTGGTTATCGCGATTTTCGCGATGGGCAGCGTGAGGTTATTGAGCAAGCTTTATCCGGCAACGATACCTTGGTGATAATGCCAACCGGTGGTGGTAAAAGTATGTGCTACCAGTTACCAGCACTCGTTATGCCTGGGTTAACTATTGTGGTGTCACCGTTAATATCCTTGATGAAAGATCAAGTCGATAGCTTAAGGCAAAGTGGGGTTAGTGCGGCGTATTTAAATTCATCCTTACCACGGGAGCAAAGCGCCGCAATTTTGCGTCAGTTGCACCAGGGCGAAATAAAACTGCTTTACGTGTCTCCTGAACGGTTATTAAGACCGGACTTTATTGAGCGCATGCATGAGCTTACCATTTCATTATTTGCCGTTGATGAAGCGCATTGTATTAGTCAATGGGGTCATGATTTTCGACCTGAATATGCCGCATTAGGTGCGCTTAAACAGCATTTCCCCCACATTCCATTAATGGCATTAACGGCCACAGCAGACCATGCTACCCGTCAGAGTATTTGTGAGCGTTTGCATATTCAGCCCTATACTCTATTAGCCAGTTTTGATCGTCCAAACATTCGCTATACCGTAGCGGAAAAACTCAATGCAGCGAATCAATTACGCCAATACCTCCAAGTTCAAAATGGCGCCAGTGGGATTATTTATTGCAGCAGTCGACGCCGCGTTGATGAAGTGTCTGAGCGCTTACGTTTACAAGGTTTTAACGCGCAAGGTTACCATGCGGGCATGAGTCAGGATGACAGAGCGGATATACAGGATAAATTTTTAAAAGACCAAGTCGACATAGTCGTTGCGACAGTGGCATTTGGTATGGGGATCAATAAATCGAATGTGCGGTTTGTGGTGCATTACGATATTCCTAAAAGTATTGAATCCTACTACCAAGAAACAGGCCGTGCCGGTCGAGATGGGTTAGAAGCCGAAGCCTATATGTTATTTGACCCCGCCGATATCGGCAGGGTTAGACACTTGATTGAACAATCTGAACCGGGTCCGCAACAACAGGTTGAGTTTCATAAGTTACATACCATGGCCGCGTTTGCTGAAGCGCAAACTTGCCGTCGTCAGGTACTACTGCATTATTTTGATGAGAGTGCCTCTGAACCCTGTGGTAACTGTGATATTTGTCTTGACCCCCCTAAACGATACAACGGTACAGAAGATGCGCAAAAAGTGCTTTCTTGTGTATTTCGATTACAACAACGCTTTGGCATGCATCATATTATTGATGTGCTAAGAGGTTCTAAAGCTGCCAATGTGATGGATAGGGGTCACGACAAGCTGACAACCTGGGGAATTGGTGCAGATAAGTCCGCCGAACATTGGTTAAGTGTACTTAGGCAATTGATTCATCTTGGCTTAGCGAGTCAAGACATTACCCGTGGCTCCAGTATTCGCTTAAATCCCGCCGCCCGACCGATTTTAAAAGCTGAAATGGCGTTGATGTTAGCTGAGCCGCGGATCCAGTTACTCGATGTGAAACGTAAGCCTAATACCCGCTCAGTGCAGCAATATGATCGTAAGTTGTTTGCACGCTTAAAGCTATTGCGGCGTGAGCTTGCTGAACAACACGATATACCACCTTATTTGGTGTTTAATGATGCAACGCTAGCTGAAATGTCTGCCATGTTACCCACAAGTCCAGGTGAAATGCTGGCTGTAAATGGCGTAGGTCAAATTAAACTAGACCGCTTCGGTGGTGAGTTTCTTGATGAGATCAGTGACTATTTAGCCAACAGCTAATGTCTCGGTTATCAGGCCATAAAACGCTGCTAAATTAAAAATGTTCAAGTAGAACACCAAATAACAGCCATTACCTCTAATCCAGTTTGTTTAGTATTTTATTTACTACTTTGGTGCCACTTCTGTAAATTGCCTAGCTGATTTAATTCTGCACGTTTAATTAAGCTATCAAGGTTGTCCAGCTGCTGCAGGCTGGCAATGCCAAAGTTAACTTTAATTGATTGATATGGCTGAATAGTAATCGCAAGTTGATTAACTACTCTTGTAGCGCCTTCATCGGATGTGAAGGGCAGTAATACAGCTATTTGGTTGCTTTTTTGGCGCAAAATTTTATCTTGCTCTCGTAAGACTTGCTGCATTGCTCCTTGTACTATCGCAATATCCACATCACGCATATTGATGGTGTCCAGGAGCAACAATGTAAGCGGATTATGGCTCTGCTTCGCTAAGCTTAACATTGCATCTATTTGCTGTAATGGGTCGTCATTATTTCTCAAGTTGAGTTCAGTTTTAGGCTTGCGAGAGATGAAGAAAATAAACGATGCCAATAAAATAAAAATAGCTAAACTTAATAGCGCGATATTTTGTGCTTGAAAGGTTAACGATGATGGGTCTATTTGTTGGGTAATATTTTCAATGGGTTCGCGATTAGCCTTGAGCTGCGCAATGCGTGTATTAGTCAGTTTTTCACTGGCCTTTTGACTTGCAGCATATTTAAGTTCTTGCTGATGAAACGCTAATTTATATTGATTGTTGCTGCTGTAATGTTGACTTAGAATTTGATGAAACTCTACTAGATCAAAAAATTGATTATTATCATTGGCTTGGGCAATATTTTGATCCATTAGCGATAACGCTTGCTGGTTTTTATCTTGAGCGAAATAAATCATTGCTAAAGTACGTTTAGCCCGCATTAATTTAATATTGTCATTAGTATTGATAAAATGCTTGATGCTTTTTTCAATAGCGGTTTCTGCTGAGAGTAAATGACCCAGGTGCAGTTCGATATAAGCCGTTTGGGCATTAAAATTAGCTTGGTTATTTAAGTTATCTGGTTCAGGTGACAGGGTTTTAGTTAACGCTAAATAGTGCTCTGCAGATTTTAAATCACCTGAAGAGATAGAAATTCGTGCCAAGTAAAACCCCACTGCGGTGGCAATCACACCATTAGCCTGATGTGAGGCTTGTGCTTCTTTTGCATAGGCTAATGCAGCTAATAAATCACCAGAAGAGTACATTAAATTACTCATTACTAGTGCCAAGTATGGTTCGGGCAGCATGTACCATGAAGGAGTTTGAGTTTTGGCAACAGGATATAAGTCTATGGCGACTTTGATATCTTCAGATGCTTGTGAGAAGGTTTCATTAGTATTATTTCTGGTACTTCTAGTCATTAAGCCCTGAACTAATGCTTGAGGCTGGTTATATAGCTGAGCTAATTTAATCGATTCCTCATTGACGAGTGCGGCCAGAATTTGTTCCCCCTCAAAATCCAATGCACTTGCTTCACAGGCCAGAAAATAGGGTTTGGCTAAATCTATACGCATTTTTTGAGCCATATCGACGCCAACTTTGGCTACTTTAATGGCTTGTGAATTTAAACCCAAATTAATCAGATTAAAACAACTTAACAAATGTAATCTCAAATAATGACGGTCAGAAAAAGGCGTTGCTTGATGCAAAGAATCAAGTTCATCAATCAGTTTTTTAGCCTGGGCTGGATACTGTGGTGACAGCCAATCGATGTAATCGAGCTTTTCTGTTTTCGTTTTAAGCTGATAATCAGCATGAGTTAGTGCGGGTGGGTAAGTTGCAGCCAAAGCTGTGTTGCTGTTTAAGGATAATGCTGCAGTAATCAGTATCAGTGATCCTGTGATAAATAAGCAATACACACGTATAAACCGCTGCAACAAAAACATGATGACCTATAGGGACTGTTAAAAAGATGTCTGAGTAGTGTTGAGTATACCGATTTCACGCTAAATAATGCACAAAATTAGTGACTAAGTTAGAAGTGAAACAATGAGATAGCTCAATTTATTACGCTATTTATTCAATGATTATTCATTTTAATTGTCACTCATATTATTCAACTTAGTAAAAAGGGGGTTGACACTGAGGCGTTGCCAAGGTAATTATTAACCCAAGAGAAAATTTGATAACTGTAAAAATAGAATAGATATTTAAAAATTATGAATAACACTAACGTACTTCTAGGGCTCCTTCTCCTCATTCGCAGAAACTGCGCGGAGCCTGTTGTGCTGAATGTGAATTAATTTTCTCACCAATCACAAACCCCGCGCATGATGTCGCGGGGTTTTTTGTTTATACGCATTTGAAAATGTATTAATTACCGAGAAGCAATTGCCGATTTAGTTTAAAAAGCAAAGGCAAAAATGGAGTAAAGTCGATGTCTGATAGAGTCATAATTTTTGATACCACATTAAGAGATGGTGAGCAGGCTTTGGCGGCCAGTTTGACGGTGAAAGAAAAACTTCAAATCGCATTAGCATTAGAACGTCTTGGTGTAGATGTCATGGAAGTAGGGTTTCCTATTTCATCACCTGGTGATTTCAAGTCGGTACAAACTATTGCCCAAACCATTAAAAACAGTCGTGTCTGTGCGCTAGCACGTGCCCTAGAAAAAGACATTGATGCAGCAGCTCAAGCCTTATCTGTGGCAGAGCAGTTCCGTATTCATACCTTTATTTCTACTTCAACTATTCATGTTGAAAGCAAATTAAAACGCAGCTTTGATGATGTGCTAGAAATGGCCGTTAACGCGGTTAAATATGCGCGTAAATTTACCGATGATGTTGAGTTTTCCTGTGAAGATGCCGGCCGTACACCGATTGATAATTTATGTCGTATGGTTGAAGCGGCAATTACTGCGGGTGCGCGCACCATTAATATCCCGGACACCGTCGGCTATACCATCCCAAGTGAATTCGGCGGCATTATTCAGACCTTGTTTAATCGCGTCCCTAATATCGATCAAGCGGTAATTTCAGTGCATTGCCACGACGACTTAGGATTGTCGGTTGCCAATTCGATTACCGCCGTTGAAATGGGGGCTCGTCAGATTGAGTGTACTATTAATGGTATTGGTGAGCGTGCAGGTAACTGTTCTCTTGAAGAAATCGCGATGATTTTATCGACTCGCAAAGGCTTATTAGATCTAGAATGTGGCATTAACGCCAAAGAGATTTATCGTACTTCAAGTTTGGTTAGCCAGTTATGTAATATGCCTATTCAGGCCAATAAAGCGATTGTTGGTGCGAATGCCTTTTCACATTCGTCAGGTATTCACCAGGATGGCATGTTAAAAGCCAAAAATACTTACGAAATTATGACCCCAGAAAGCATTGGCTTAAATCGTAATAATTTGAATATGACCTCGCGTTCAGGCCGTCATGTGATTAAGCATCGCATGGAAGAAATGGGTTATTTGACGACTGATTATGATATGGACAGTTTGTACGATCAGTTCTTAAAATTAGCCGATAAAAAAGGCCAAGTATTTGATTATGACCTTGAAGCCTTAGTGTTTATGGAATCACGAGCTCAAGATGATGATAACTATGAATTACAACACATGATGGTGCATTCAGATTCAACCGAAGGTGTGGCGACAGCCACTATTCGTATTATGGTTGATGGCGAGCAAAAAACGGAAGCTGCCACAGGTAACGGTCCAGTTGATGCAGCATACAACGCGATTGCCCGAGCAACTGGGCGTGAGATAAATATTACTAGCTATAAATTAGGTGCTAAAGGTGAAGGCCAAAACGCATTAGGGCAAGTGGATATTACCGCCAAATATAATGGCCAAAACTTCCACGGCGTTGGTTTGGCTACCGACGTAGTTGAGTCGTCAGCGCAAGCGTTAGTGCATGTGATGAACTTAACTTATCGTGCCGATAAAGTGGCTGATTTTAAACAACAGATTCATAAAGATAGGGAGTTAGGTGGCGTATGAGTTATCAAGTAGCAGTATTGTCGGGTGATGGTATCGGTCCTGAAGTGATGGCTGAAGCACGTAAAGTGCTTGTCGAAGTCGAAGCACGCTTTAACCTCGATATTAAATACACCGAATATGATGTAGGCGGCATTGCGATTGATAATCATGGCTGCCCATTACCCGATGCCACATTAAAAGGCTGTGAAGCCGCCGATGCGATTTTATTTGGTAGCGTTGGTGGTCCAAAGTGGGAAAAACTACCGCCTAACGACCAACCTGAGCGCGGTGCATTATTACCGCTTCGTGGTCACTTTGAATTGTTTTGTAATCTACGTCCTGCAAAATTACACAATGGCTTAGAGCATATGTCACCATTACGTAGTGACATATCAGCCCGTGGTTTTGACGTGTTGTGCGTGCGTGAGCTAACCGGTGGCATTTACTTTGGCAAGCCAAAAGGGCGCCAGGGCGAAGGGGATGATGAAGAAGCATTTGACACTATGCGTTATAGCCGCCGCGAAATTAGCCGTATTGCCCGTATCGCATTTGAAGCGGCGCGCGGTCGCAAAAATAAAGTCACCTCGGTCGATAAAGCCAACGTGCTAGCGTGCTCGGTATTATGGCGTCAAGTGGTTGAAGAAGTTGCGATCGATTTCCCAGATGTTGAGCTGGAACATATCTATATTGATAATGCGACCATGCAATTGTTACGTCGCCCAAATGAGTTCGATGTGATGTTATGTTCAAACCTTTTTGGTGACATTATCTCTGATGAAATCGCCATGTTAACCGGTTCTATGGGTCTATTATCATCGGCCAGCATGAACAGCACAGGTTTTGGTTTGTTTGAACCCGCTGGTGGCAGTGCGCCAGACATTGCAGGGCTTGGTATTGCCAACCCAGTAGCGCAAATTTTATCTGCAGCATTAATGCTACGTCACAGCTTTAAAGAAGAAGCCGCGGCAACCGCCATTGAGCGTGCCGTAAGTAAAGCATTGTCGGCGGGCTATTTAACCGGCGAGTTATTAACAGCAGAGAAGCGCGACCAAGCCAAATCGACTAAGCAAATGGGTGACTTCATCGCTAATGCTATTAAGGAAGGTGTCTAATGATGCAAACTAGCGCAAAAACATTGTACGAAAAAGTATGGGATGCACACATAGTCGCCAGCCCAGAAGCTGAGGCGCCAATTATTTATGTGGATCGTCATTTAGTGCATGAAGTGACATCACCGCAAGCGTTTAGTGGCTTAAAGGTTGCGGGACGTAAATTACGCGCACCAGAAAAAACTTTTGCCACCATGGATCACAACACTTCAACTAAAAGTGCCAGCCTTGATGCGCTAAGCCCAATGGCACGCATTCAAGTTGAAACTCTAGCGCAAAACTGTAAAGACTTTGGTGTGCGCTTATATGATATTCATCATCCCAACCAAGGTATTGTGCATGTAATGGGGCCTGAGTTAGGTATTACATTACCTGGCAGTGTTATTGTCTGTGGTGACTCGCATACTGCTACACATGGTGCGTTTGGCGCACTGGCATTTGGTATTGGTACCTCTGAAGTTGAGCATGTATTGGCGACACAAACCTTACGTCAATTAAAAGCCAAAACCATGCGAGTAGAAGTGCGTGGCAGTGTCACTGACGGCGTGACAGCTAAAGATATCGTATTAGCCATTATTGGTAAGCTTGGCATGGACGGTGGCACAGGTTATGTGGTCGAATTTTGTGGTGATGCAATTGCCGCATTATCCATGGAAGGCCGTATGACCTTATGTAATATGGCCATTGAAATGGGCGCAAAAGCTGGCATGGTAGCACCTGATCAAACTACTTTTGACTACTTAAAAGGGCGCGAATTTACACCAAAAGGCCAAGATTGGGAGAAGGCGGTTGCCGCTTGGTCTGAATTGAAAACCGATTTAGATGCCCAGTTTGATGCGCAAGTAGTGCTAGAAGCGAAAGATATTGCGCCGCAGTTAACCTGGGGAACTAACCCTGGTCAAGTGGTTGCAATTGATGGCGTAGTACCTAATCCAGATGATGAGACCAATAGCACTGAGCGCAACAGTATCATTAAGGCATTAGAGTATATCGGCCTGACATCGGGCACAAAAATGACCGATGTGACCATCAATAAAGTGTTTATTGGCTCGTGCACTAATTCGCGCATTGAAGATTTACGTTCCGCTGCCGCACACGCTAAAAATCGTAAAGTGGCGGCAGGTGTTGTGGCTATTGTTGTGCCGGGTTCTGGCCAAGTGAAGTTGCAGGCAGAAGCTGAAGGTTTAGATAAAATATTTATTGAAGCCGGCTTTGAGTGGCGTTTACCGGGTTGTTCGATGTGTTTAGCCATGAATGATGACCGTTTAGAAGCCGGCGATCGCTGCGCATCAACCAGCAATCGTAACTTTGAAGGTCGTCAGGGCCGGGGTAGCCGTACTCACTTAGTGAGCCCGGCCATGGCCGCGGCAGCGGCAATAGCCGGTCATTTTGTTGATATTCGCAAACCTTACTAAACCGATAAAGGAGAGAAACATGCAAGCATTTACTGCCCATACCGGTTTAGCGGTAACCATTGATAGTGCCAATATTGATACCGACCAAATTATTCCAAAGCAATTTTTGTCTAAAGTGACCCGAGATGGTTTTGGGGTTCATTTATTTCACGATTGGCGTTATTTAGACGATGCAGGTGATCAACCTAATCCTGAGTTTGTGTTAAATCATCCTCGTTATAAAGGTGCCTCAATTTTACTCACCCAAGAAAATTTTGGCTGTGGATCAAGCCGTGAGCATGCTCCTTGGGCATTAGCGGATTTTGGTTTACGGGTGATTATCGCGCCTAGTTTTGCTGATATTTTTTACGGCAACTCAATTAACAATGGTTTGTTACCGGTAAAATTAGCGGCTGATCAAGTGCAGCAATTAATGAATGAAGTCGCGGCCAAAGAAGGTGCTGAAATTACTGTCGATTTACAAGCGCTGCAAGTTACCTCACCAACAGGTGCTGTGTTTAGTTTTAGTCTTACTGAATCAGCGCGTCATAAATTGCTAAATGGTTTAGATGCCATAGGATTAACCTTGTCGTTTGAGCAAAGCATCACCGATTATGAAGCTAATATTCCAGCTTGGTATGCATAAAACTTACCGCTAAAAGGTGGGTTAATTTTTTAAAAACCTTCTAGCAATAGAAGGTTTTTTTATTGGATACCATTTAATTACATTGAGTTTTCTTTAGTGCGCAACTTTAAGCTCTTATTAAGCCTAGTTGCATTTTGTAGCGTTTGTGAATAAGGTGTTTCATTTTTGTGTTTGGCTAATGGACTTTTCGCTTACATGGAGCTGGGTTAAATGAGAGCAAGTTATTAATGAAACTATCTTTTAGATGCTCGTTATTATTAGTGATGGTGCTAGTCTCGCTAGTGCCGATTATTTCTATGGCGGTATGGTCGAATCATAATGTATTTGAAGATGAATATCGGACGGTAGAAGAAAAGCATTTACTACTCGCCAAAAATATTTCTCAGGCATTAGAGCGCTATGCCATTGATGCTTTAGCTATTTTTACTCGTGCGAGTGATTCAGTGGTATCGCAAACCTTAGCAACAGAATTTATTCAGTTGATGCAGGATGTCGATGTTATTTCATTAGGTGAATTTGATCAGCATGGCAAATTACAAGCGGTTATTTTTGGTCCTGAAAACTCACAGCCTACCTCGTTAACCTCTTCATTAAACCCATTTAATTTAACTGATATTAATCGTAGCCGCTTCACCCCAATCCATAAAAAAGGTGTTACCAAGCCGACCTTATATATGATCCGCCAAAGTGATGATAAACGCATATGGCTCGCCACTATGCACTCTAGCTATATCGAACAATTACAATCAGCGGTTAAATTTGGTCAAGGCGGGCATGCTGCTATTGTTGATCAACAAGGTAATGTATTAGCCCATCCGAATAAGTTATGGCAACAAGAAAGTAAAGACATCAGCGCCATCAGTGTAGTGCAAAATATGATGATGGGTGGTTCAGGCGTTATGGCGTTTTATTCTCCGGCGGCAAAGGTTGACATGATAGCCGGCTATACCGTGGTACCGAGCACAGGATGGGGGGTGATGATCCCCCAGCCAAAAAGTGAATTATTAGCCCGTGCAGATGAACAAGCCGGCATTATTTTAACGCTAGCAATTAGTGCCTTTATTGTTTGCGTTGTCATTTCGTGGTGGATCTCTGGGTTAATTACGCGTCCGATTGCGTTATTAATTGATACTACTAATGGTTTAACCTTTGCCCCTAACACCTTAAAAAAACTGCCTTTATCGCGGTTAACAACCAAAGAGTTTGTGCAGCTTTTTGAAAGTTTTAACCATATGTCTGAAGAGATTAAAAAAAGTCGCTATGAGTTAGAGCGTCGCGTAGCTGATAGAACAGCAGATTTGGCACAAGCCCAGACAAAAGCGCTGCACTTGGCTAATCATGATATGGTCACAGGGTTACCTAACCGCATGGCGATTAGAGATATGATCCAAAACTTATTATCCGAAAAGCGTCACTTTTCATTATTATTTATCGATCTTGATGGTTTTAAGTTGATCAATGATAACTATGGGCATGGCATTGGTGACTTATTACTTAATGAGGTGGCTAAGAGAGTCAGCCGAGATCTGTTTCATGGTGATATTATTGCCCGCTACGGCGGCGATGAGTTTATTGTATTGTTGCCCAACAAAGACCAGGCGCAAACCGCTAACTTTGTTGCCAATAAAGTATTGGATATTATAAAGTTACCTTATGAATTAGAGGGGCATACTTTGTTTGTAGGTGCTTGTATTGGGGTGGCATTGTGTCATGGAGATGATGTGGATACAGATAGCTTGATTCACCGAGCAGATATTGCCATGTACAAAGCCAAGCATAATGGCAAAGATCAAATATCTATTGCGCAAGATGCTGTTTTTTGTGATAGCTAGCCAAACTTAACTCAATCAGTTAATGGTTCTACCTTAGTTGATCCCGTCGTGGTGAATTTATCATCACCACCTTTAGTGCTGCTGGGCAAGTGGCTGGATGACATATTAGGCCCAATGCAGATTATGCGGCAAATAAATCTGAAGTGCGTTATTCTCAACCGCAAGTGGTGGGAGAGGTTCCTATAATTGTGGTTCAAGTTAATGGCTGTTAGAAACAGTTTTAAAGATAATAGGCTATACAATGGATAAAAAAGACTTAAAGTTACTTGATATTTTGCAGCATCAGGGCCGTATTTCAATAGCCGACTTAGCTGATAAAATGAATATGTCTGATACCCCTTGTTTACGCAGAGTGAAAAAGCTGGAACAAGATAAAGTGATTATAGGCTATCAAGCCCAGCTAGATCCGCAAAAACTCGATCTTAATATCAGTGCGTTTATCTATGTTCGATTGGCTGATTGCACCAGTATTAAAGCGGATAAGTTTGAATTAGAGATGACTAAGCTGAAGCAAGTGATGGAATGTGCCGTGATCACTGGCGAATATGATTACATGCTTAAAATTGTCGCGAAAGATTTGTTGAGTTTAGAATGTTTGATTAAACAAAATATCAATAACATTGATAATGTTGCTCAAGTTCATTCAACGGTGGTGTTAAAGCCGGTGTTTAGCCGCACTATGTTGCCGTTAGAGCAGTAGACATACATGACTAAAATGCCGTATTACTGCTAATAGTAATACGGCATTTTAGTCAGTGTCAGACAATAAGTAGCTGTTAAATAAAATTATATTATCCAGAGCTGAGGTTGTTTAGCTAGCTGTTTCCATTGATTTAATAAACGCATTAGATTCAGCAATCGACTTGTTCATCTCTTTAATCAAGCTTGAAATGTCAGTCTGTAGGCTGCTGAATTCGCCTTTAATTGCGCCAATAGCCTGCGCATTAAGGTTGTGTTTTAAATACAGCATATTATCTTTCATCGCAGTTAAAATGGGCGGCATTTTAGCTTCAGCTCTGCGCATACTTTTCACTAAAGAGTTGTATGAACGCTGAGTCTCTTTCAGTTTGCTAGTGCTGTTACGACGTAAACTGGCCTTGCTGATTTCATCTATTTCAGATTGCCATTCTTCAAATAATGCTTCAGCCACATCTTCTACTTTATCTATACGATTACTCACATCATCAGCTGCAGCCTGCGCTGACTCATATTCGTCTTTAGCTTTGTTATAGGCTTTTTCTAAATCGCCGCCATCAAATGCCAGTAATGCCTGCATTTCAGCTAATGCAGAACTAAATTGCTCTTGCGCTTCTTCCTGTGACTCTTTTGCATCTTGCACTCGGTCGACCATAATATCACGCTTGTGATAGCCGACTTTTTCCATCGCGCCATAATAAGCACTTTGACAACCACCTAATGAAAGGGTGCTTGCTGCTAACGTTAAAGCAAGTCCGATGTTAATTATTTTTGAGGTTTTCATTTGGTTTCTCTTATTGTTTCTCTTATTGATTGTTACGCAGCAGACTTAAACTTTGCAGCATCAATAATGGCCCATAAATGAAATATTGCGCCTATGATAGCGGGTACAATGAGTACCCCAAAAAAGTATCCAGTACCTACAATGCAAAAGAAAGCGATAGCAGCTAAAAATCGACCTTGTAATAATTGTCCCAGTCCAGGGAAAAATAAACTCGCGACAGCGGCTAATACATTGCCAGCAGATCCTTGTTGTGACATAAATTCGTTCCTTTGGTTTGCATCTCATTTGTTATAACATTGTACGAAGTTGAAAGGTGATTACAATGAATATCTTACCTATCGTTTGTTGAATAAGGATAAATATGGCCAGTCGTATCACTATGGCATCCCTAAAGAAGTTTTTTATTGGGAGTTGGGAATTCTTATTACATCTCAAGCCTCGGCTTGATGAAGACCAAATTAATATTCGCGCCGGGCATTTAACCTATGTAACGTTATTATCACTGGTGCCTATGGTCGCGGTGACTATGTCGATGTTGTCGGCTTTTCCGGTGTTTGAGGGCATTAGAGAGCATATCGAAGGGTTTATGTATCAGAACTTTTTGCCCGCAGCCGGAGATACAGTACAAGTTTATATTAATGAGTTTGTCAGTAATGCTTCTAAAGGGACCTTTGTAGGGATTATAGCCTTAGTCTTTGTTGCCATTATGCTGATTTCTGCCATTGATAAGTCGTTGAATAGTATTTGGCGGGTCACAGAAAAGCGCTCTTATGTGGTGTCTTTTTCTATGTATTGGATGGTGCTGACCTTAGGCCCGGTGCTAATGGGGGCCAGTATTGTGGCTTCTTCCTATCTTGCCTCTTTGGAGCTATTGAGCGATACCGAGCTTTCAGGTTTTTTACCCTGGCTTATGGCACAGTTACCGATGATATTTTCTGTTGCCTCTATTTTGCTGCTGTATATGGTTGTGCCCTATAAAAAAGTGCATTTTTTACATGCGCTTTTGGGCGCTATAGTGGCAGCGGTATTGTTTGAGGCAGGTAAAAAAGGTTTTGCTTTTTATGTTACTCAATTTCCTAGCTATGAGGCCATTTATGGTGCGCTCGCGGTTATCCCTATTTTGTTTGTTTGGGTTTATATCTCTTGGATTATAGTGTTATTGGGTGCGGTTATTACCGCTTCATTACCTGAGTATTTAGATCAGCATGTTGCTCAATTACTGCATCAAATGATCCCAGAGCTGGATGATAAGCCTGCTGCTGACAATAACTCCATCGTTCATTCAGTGGTTGAAAAAGATATTTTGGAACCATCCGATGAAGATGAGAGTACGGCAACTCAGTCATCTCATTCAAATCAGTCATCGCAAACGACTGACAAAAAGATTAAGTCAACGTCTTGAGCTTAGCGTTTATTCGCCATGCAATGGTTGATGTTGGCGAGGGTGTCACGCTTTCGGTGTCGCAATATGGCCGCCTAGGCGCTAAACCTGTGCTGTATTTACATGGTGGCCCTGGTGCAGGTTGTCATGCCAGTGACGTGACTTTGTTTGAATACCTAGACTTACACGTATTTTTTATTGATCAACGAGGATGCGGCCGCTCACAAGGTGGTGATTTAAGTACTAATACTTTACCCGCTTTAATTGACGATATTGAGGTTGTGCGACAGTATTTTGCTATCGAAAAATGGGCTATCGTGGGTGGGTCTTATGGTGCGACACTAGGGTGGTTATACAGTGGATTATATCCTGCTAGGGTAAGTGAGCAAGTGTATTGGGGCTTGTTTTTAGCTAATACAGCAGCACGTGATTGGTTATATGGCCCTAATGGCGCGGCACAATTTTTTATCGATGCTTATCAAGCATTCAAGCCTGCAGCCGATGCACAAACAGAAGATGCTCAGATTGAAGATACAGCACAGTTATTATCTGCTTATGACACATTGTTACACTCATCAGACCCGCAACAAAGACAACACGCTATTTGGGCATGGAATCAGTGGGAGCAAGCTTTGGCTTCGCCAATGCTAGTTCATGTTATGGGGACTGGGCCTGAACTCACTTCAATCGCTCATATTGAACACCACCATGCCATGCATCATTATTTTTCTGCACCTGAGTTGTTTGAGCAAATAGCGCGGCGAGTTTCTGCAAAAACTCATTTAATTCAAGGCGAGTTAGATTGGGTGTGTCCTGCTCATTTACTGACGGATTTCTTACAAAAGGCCCAACACCATTATTTAACGGTAGAGCATGTAAAGTCCGGATACCATAGTTTGAGTGATATGAAGATGCTGCGTGCAGTGATGCAAGGTATCGCAAGTATTTGTTAAACGATAACGAATATGAGTCAACGCAGAACAGCCAATTTATACCTGTTATAAGCCGTTTTTAAGGAGTGAAATTACATTATGATTGGACTGATACAAAGGGTTAAACACGCCAAAGTGACTGTGGCAGATGAAACAACTGGCGAGATTAATCAAGGTTTGTTGGTGTTGTTAGGTGTTGAGCGTGAAGATGATATTGATAAAATGCAAAAGTTGGCCACCAAGATCAGTAAGTATCGAGTGTTTAGCGATGAAAATGGCAAAATGAATTTGAATATATCCCAGGTTGGCGGCCAATTGCTGGTGGTTTCTCAGTTCACTTTGGCAGCAGATACAGGTAAAGGATTACGCCCCAGTTTTTCTGGTGCAGCGACCCCCGAGCAAGCCAATACTTTGTATGAGGCGTTTGTTGCATACTGTGGTGAGCTTGGGCTTGACACTCAAACAGGACGTTTTGGTGCTGATATGCAAGTATCCTTGATTAACGATGGCCCAGTGACCTTCAGTTTACAGGTATAAAGTATGACTCAGCATCAACCGCTAATAGAAGAACTGGTGAGCACCTGGTATCAAACCATTCCGCTCAGTCAGTTTATGCAGATTGAGGTGTTGTCATTTACTGATGCGATTAATTTACCAACAAATATTGAACTTGCAGCTTCCCATGCTGAGGTGCCTTTATCTAAAATCAGTGAGCTAATAACCACAGCACCGTTAGCACCCAATATTAACCTGCATCAAACCATGTTTGCCGGCAGTATTTATACTTTGATGACCTTAACGGGTTGGGGCATGGTATGGCTGCAACAGCAGTTGGCCTCGGTCTCGGGTGACATTGTGCTTGCTGATGCGCAGGTGAACTATATTGCGCCAGTGCGTCAACAACCTACCGCGAGAGTGATTTGGCCAGCATTAGACTTGTCACCGCTGACACGAGGGCGGCGAGTTAAAGCCGAGCTTACGGTTGAACTCTGGTGTCAGGATGTATTATGCGCTCGTTTTTGTGGCGTTTATGTATCTTTACCTTCTGCTAAATAGGTGTTCATTCTATTTTTTAGAACCTTAGTGTCGATTTATTCCGCTATTATTCCATTTATTAGTAAGTATACTGTTGTTATTCCATCAAGGCAGCGATTCAACGTGTTTGAACGTACAGGGGTCCAGTGCTGAAGATGACGACACGACTTTAAGGAATAATCATGAACAAAGTATTAATGTTGAAATCGAGTATTTTAGGCGAGCATTCACAATCATCAGTATTATTAGATGACTTGGCAATGTTATTTAAAGATAAAGGTGCAGCAATCACTACCCGCGATTTGGCACTAGACCCAGTACCTGTATTAGATGGTGAACTGGCAAATGGTTTACGTGGTGGCGATAATTTATCTTCGCGTCAACTCGATGCCTTAGCGTTATCTGATAAATTAGTCGCTGAGCTCCAGCACAATGACACCATAGTATTAGCTGCTCCTATGTATAACTTTATGATCCCTACACAACTTAAAGCTTGGATTGATTTTATTGCCAGAGCAGGTGTGACATTTACCTATACAGATAAAGGGCCACAGGGATTATTAACCGGCAAAAAAGCCGTGATTGTGGCTTCCAGTGGCGGTATGCATAAAGATGCTGGCAGTAACCATGTCGTGCCTTATTTAACCACAGTATTAGCGTTTATTGGCATTACAGATGTAGAAGTTATTTATGCTGAAGGGTTAAACATGGGCGCAGATATTGCCGCATCAGCAATGACAAATGCAAAGCAAGCGTTAAAAGCAATATCATTGTAATTATTCGATTACTTATTAAAAAAATCCCGTAAATGCCCATGATTGAATATACTCAATCATGGGCATTTTTTATGATAATGTATTAACTTTTACCCAGATATATTATTTCGCTAAGCGGTGAGGTGAATGACAAAAACGCAAAAATGGTCGGCAGTTGGCTTTATTGTTACCGCACTATTTTTAGTGCCTCTATTAATGATTGCAGCACAACTCATTACCAGCACAGATGGCCAAAGCCGATATGGTATTAATGCTGAAAATTTAGCACCCTTAAATTTTCAATGGCAAGACACTAAGCTTAATACGCATATTTTTCCTGCTAATTCTGGTCAGTTCACTTATTTGTTTGCTGGATTTTTGTCTTGTTCAGAAATCTGTCCAATACGCATTCAGCAATTACATCAGCTTGAAAATGCCATTGCCCAAGATACTGAATTGGGCCAAGCAGATATAGTATTTATGTTTATTACTATTGACCCAGATAATGATACTCCAGCAATTCGACAGCAAATGATTGATGCCCAGTCAGCTAGATTTGTCAGTGCCGCGCTGGCAGAATCTGATCTATTGAGGTTTTCCCAGCATTTGTCTGAAAATATTCATGCGTATTCACCTACTAATAATCACGTAGGTAATCTATATTTAATTGCACCGAATGGACATATTGGTCGTATTTATACAGCCAAACAACTTTCGACCGACAAGATGTTAGCTGAATTAAGACAATATATAACATCGAAATAAAGGATCGCTATGATTGAATCGCAAGCCATTGAACGATTATTAAAAAATGATGCATATGTATACCGAATATTATTAATGCAAGCACCGTTACTTATTTTGAGTGGTTTTTTTGGTGCGAAAATGCTCATGTTTACCGGTGTTTCAGCGGTTGCTATCGCAGTGTTAGTGCAGGCAAGTTACAGCATGCTTAAAGGTACGCCGTTATTTGGTATTGTTGCAGCTGTAATCATGATGACGGTATCTGCGCTATTAGTGCAAAGCCAAATGGGTATGATTGAAATGCATTTTCATATCTTTGCTTCTATGGCTATTTTTTTGATTTATCAGCGTTGGCAGCCTTTGTTAGCCTCTTTATTAACTGTTGCCGCCCATCATGTGATATTTACCTATATTCAGCTTTCAGGTGGTAGTTTTTTTGATACACCTATAATGATTTTTGCCGGCGATTGTAATTGGAGCATTATGTTTGTACATGCTTTATTTGCTGCTGTTGAAACGATGATTTTAATTAAAATATCACTCTTCATGCGTGAAGACTCATCGGCGAATATACGCATCGCCGATGCTATTGAGCAAATTTCGGCTAATAAAGACTTATCTATTAGGCTGAGCCCTGCTACGACTTCAGCAGAGAGTGCATTTAATTTGATGCTGGAAGAGCTGAGTCAGTTGTTCAGTGATTATCATGATATTGCCGCGAAGATGACTAAGACGTCAGATCAATTACTGATGTTAAGCGAGCATACTCAAGAGGCTATGAATCATCAGCAGCATCAGGCTCATTCAATTTCGCAAACGGCGCAAAATGTGATTCAGTATTTTCACCAGGTTACAGATAACAGCAAATTATCAGCAGAGCAGGCACACACAGCAGCTTCATCTAGCGTGCAAGATAGACAAAGTGCATTGTCGATCATGAAGGACATGCAGTTATTAGAAAGTAATACCACAGAGGTAACCGAATCTTTAACCGATTTAACCAAAGATGTCACTGCCATCACCACCTTATTACAAGCTATTCGCAGTATTTCTGAGCAAACTAACTTGCTGGCATTAAACGCGGCGATTGAAGCTGCAAGAGCGGGTGAAAGTGGCCGTGGTTTTGCTGTGGTTGCCGATGAAGTGCGCGCTTTAGCACAACGAACTAGTCAATCAACTGATGAAATTGCCAAAGTATTAAGTCGATTAAATAACAGTATGCTGAAAACAGTTGAGTCAATGGATGAAGGCAAGCAACGTACTACGGCTAATGTGGCCCATACAAACGTTATTGCATCGGGACTGGCGGAACGAGCTAATCAAATTGAGCAAGTTGCTAGCTTAAGCCGTCATGTTGCTGATGATACAGAACAGCAGGGTAAGCAGTTAAGTCATATTGGCAGCGAAATGAGCGACAACATGAACACAGTTACCTTGTTATCAGAGCAAATTGCTAAGTTAGCTAATGGAGTGACCAGCATGAAAGCAATTACTGAAGAGTATCAAACCAAAGCGGCGATATATCGTGTTTAATTACATGCTTTAACATGTCTGTGTTTAAGGAAAAATGCGACTCGAATGAGTCGCATTTTTGTTAAAGCTAAGCAATTAGGCTTAACGGTAAGAGTTTAAATACTCTGATACGTAACTGCGTAGCTTTTTCTGGTTCGGTTTCAGACAGCTTCACTGTCACAGGTTTGAATTTCTCCATTGCCAGAGACTCAAAGTACTTTGGTTATCCAGGCATAGGCATCAATCGCCAGTTTATCATTAGTTAATTCGTTTAAACGGGTTAGCTTGGCTTTATCTTTATTAGTGCTTAATATGCCATAAATTCCACTGCTAATATTATGTACGGACTGGCTAAAGGCCATGGGGGAAAGAGGTTGTTTGGCTACCACATCTTCAAGCAAGCCAATAGTGCGATTGAGCTCACCGTGGCGGGACGAAAGATACTGCGAGTTGACACTTCTGCTTGGCAATCAAATGCGACAGTAAGTATCATTTTGCTTAGTCGACTGAACCGGCGTCTTTTCATTGCAGGTATTTGAGAAAGCGCTGGCGACACGTTATTGAGTACAGTTTGTTGATTTGGTCTCTGCTAGAGCGACCAACTTTTTTTGTTGGAAAGATAGGTGTCCAAGCACTCCATGATAAAATATCAAATGCTAACTGCACTACATTGCCTCTTTGTTGCCTAGTCGTCCTTATCTAAGTAGGCATTTTTGTTTGCGAGTGAAAATAGGAGAGATTACTGGCAAGCAAAAATCGACAGGGTGACTCTACACTAAAGTATGAAGGGCTAAACAGTCTTGCTTGCATAAAAAAACAGCAGGGAAAGAGGTTTTTTCGCTGCTGCTTCTTATAGGTTACTCAAATGTTACAGTGTTGGCTGACTATTGAGGTAATAAAGGTTGTAATCGTTTTACGGCATTTTTAATTTTACGGGTGTTTTCTGGTCCCATTCTAACAAGCAGTTTTTGCGCATTCGGTAGTGCTTCTAAATTAGCATCAACGTACTGATAGTTGACCGATATTGAGGTTAATTCAATAGGATCTTCAACAATTGGGGCGTCAGCAATCATTTTAAAAGCTTGTTGCATGCGTTCATCAAAAGTCATATTGGTGTAACCAAGTTCTGTAAACGCTTCCTCAAATAATGGCTTAAGTTCGCGGTAAGTCGCAGCAAGTTCTTGATCGTTCAAGCCAGAGACAAAATCTGCGTATAAATCATAGCGATGATAGCTATCTGGGTTTAAGTAAGTTTTATTAGTAATTTCACTCACCGAAAACTTATTGCTGGGCCCCTGCATTGGGCTGGCTTTACGGATCAACTCACCCTGAGCTAAGTTATCAATAAAGACCACAAATTGACGCGCCATATCTTTTTTCAAAATAAGCGGCTCAATTTTCATTCCATTGGCAACAGCTAAGGTTTTCTTGGCAACAAAGTCATCAGATTCCGCTAATGGTGGTAAGGGTTCTGCAACGACTTTAGGGGCTTGTGACTCTCCACCCAATGGCACAATATCAGATACTGATGTATCAGTTGTATCAGTATCTGTAATCGACTCTTCAATAGGTACCTCTTCGATAGGGTTCATTGGCACGGGTTCTGGTAACTCAATAGGTGTTGGCATGGCCGGTTCTAATTCAGCTGAGTCTTCGCCACTCATATAGAAGTAACCCGCACCGACTATCAGTGCAACGATAACGCCGCCGATAATGGCGTTATTCATATTTGGTTTTGTTTCAGCTTCAGTCGCGGGTGTAGCTCTATCTTCTTTATTAACCTGCATTGTAATTCCTTAGCTGTTTAAAGCTGATAATACGGAACAGAAAGAGTAAATACTGTTTCCATTGTGCAAGATTACGCTTGCATGTCCATAGGGTGGTTAAAATATAAATAAAAAATCATCTTATGCCTGTACATATTGTTGTCGTTCACCCAACCATCGCTCAATGATTAAGTCGACGTTATCGGGCACTTGTTGATAAACATGCACAGCAAGCTTTTGAATGCTTGGGATCAGGTGTTGGTCACGCATTAAATCAGCAATTTTCATTTCTGCCAACCCAGTTTGTTTGGTACCTAATACTTCACCAGGGCCTCTGATCTCTAAATCTTTTTGAGCAATAACAAAGCCGTCATTACTATTACGTAGCACACCTAATCGCTTGGTCGCAGTGTGTGACAATGGCGCTTTATATAACATGACGCAATGACTTGCCACCGCACCACGACCAACACGTCCCCTTAATTGATGTAATTGAGCCAGCCCTAAACGTTCAGGATTTTCAATAATCATCAAGCTAGCATTAGGCACATCAACGCCTACTTCAATCACAGTCGTCGCAACTAGCAGCTGTATTTCACCTGCTTTGAATTTTGCCATGACCTGTTGTTTTTCAGCGCTTTTCATGCGCCCATGTACTAAGCCAATAGTGAGTTCTGGTAATACCTCAGTCAGTTCCGCCGCGGTATCTTCAGCAGCCTGACATTCTAATACTTCAGACTCTTCAATTAAGGTGCATACCCAGTAAGCTTGACGATTATCTTGTAGCGCGGCTTGTCTAACTCTTTCTATCACATCATTGCGGCGACTGTCGGATACGGCTACCGTGGTAACTGGCGTTCTACCAGGGGGGAGTTCATCAATCACCGAGGTATCTAAATCCGCATAGGCTGTCATGGCTAAGGTTCTGGGTATTGGGGTGGCAGTCATGATGAGTTGATGTGGATGAAAACCCTGACTAACGCCTTTTTCGCGTAAGCCTAGACGTTGATGAACACCAAATCTGTGTTGTTCATCAATAATTATTAACGCCAGTTTATGAAAGTGAACCGCCTCTTGAAATATTGCATGGGTACCAATGACTATCTGTGCCGCTCCCGAAGCGATATCTTCTAATGATTGTACTCTTGCCTTACCTTTAATTTTACCCGCTAACCAACCTACTTTTACCCCTAAAGGTTCAAACCATTGGGCGAAATTAATCGCATGCTGTTCGGCTAATAACTCAGTGGGTGCCATCATAGCCACTTGATAACCATTTTCTATGACTTGCAGCGCGGCCACTGCAGCAACTAATGTTTTGCCTGAGCCTACATCACCTTGCACTAATCGCATCATAGGATGCGATTGCTGTAAGTCTTGGCTTATTTCAGCAACAACGCGCTGTTGCGCACCTGTTGGCCTAAAAGGGAGATTTTTTAAAAATGGATTAAGTAGTTGCCCGCTTGCGGCGATTGAAATAGCGGCATCACGCTGTGATTTTTGTCTTAGTTGTAACATGCTTAAGTTATGGGCGAGTAATTCTTCTTGGACTAAACGTTGCTGGGCAGGGTGTTGCCCTTGCTCAAGCATAAATGGATCGACATTTTTATCCGGTCGATGAAGTAGCATTAGGGCTTGCGGCAGTGTCAGGTTGTTGGGTTGCAGGTTAGCGGGAATAAGCTCTTGCAAGCCACCTTGATTTAGCATCAATAGTGCTTGTTCGGTTAACTTAATCCAACTTGCCTGCTTTAACCCTTCCGTTGTCGGATAAATCGGGGTTAAGGTTTCAGTTAAATTACTTTCATCACCGGCTTGGATAATTTTATATTCAGGGTGAACTATTTCAGCATGATGATTGCCACGACGAACTTCACCATAGGCACGGATCATCGCGCCTTGTTGCATACCATTACGTTGTGCCATCGAAAAATTAAAAAACCGTAATGTCATAGGTCCTGTGTCATCACGCACATTGCAGATAAGCATTCTGCGACGACCTTGAATAATTTGCGTGGACTGAACTTCGGCTTCGATGGTGCCGTAGCCGCCAAATGATAGGGCGCTAATAGGGTAGATTTGAGTGCGGTCTTCATAACGCAGCGGCAAATGAAACAGCACATCCTGTACTGTTTTAATGCCTAGCTTATGCAGCCTTTCAGCCATTTTTTTAGCCACACCTTTTAGCTCGGTGATGGGCACTAAATCTAAACGCAACAAACGTTATTTACTCCACTAAGTTATGCTTAACTCAATTTGCTAAGCAATTGCATAGTACTGTGATTATATACATATGTTTTACTATCTTAGCAGAGATTAGATCTAAGGCAATATCAAGATATTAGCTTAAATTCATAACCAACCTTTTTGTTTGGCAATTCGAGCAGCATCAATGCGATTGCTGGCATTGAGTTTAGCGATTGCTTCAGACAAGTAATTACGTACCGTACCTTCGGCAATAAAGAGTAATTTGGCAATATCGCTGGTGGCTTTACCTTCGCTGGCTAATCGCAGTGCTTGGCGTTCTTTATCATTTAGTGGGTCAATTTCACCTATGGCGGCAAACGCAAGCTCAGGGTCAATCACGCGCTTGCCTGACATGACTTTAATAATGGCATTAATTAGCTCATCTGATGGGGCATCTTTTAATAAAAAACCATTTACACCATATTCTAAGGCGCGTTTGATGTAACCGGCTCGGCCAAAGGTGGTTAGAATAATCACTTTGGTTGTGCTGGATTGTGATTGTAGCCATTGGCTTAAATCAAGGCCGGTTTTATGCGGCATTTCTATGTCGGTGAGTAATAAATCAAAAGACTGTTTTTTCAGCAAAGCTAAAGCTTGCTCACCGTCTTCAGCTTCTGTAATTTCAAAGCCATTAGCTAAATGCGCGAGGGGCAATTGGCCTTTGGCCAACGTAAGCAGTGCCACTAAGGCACCACGGATCATAGCCTGGTCTTCAGCGAGTAAAATTTTCATACGGTATCGTTTCCCTTTGCTTTAGCTCTTTCTTGTTACCGCGACTCACTACTAACCTTAATGCGTTGCATTGGGTAGGGTGATATTCAGCTGAAAGACTGGTGTCGTTTGATATTCAAATGTGCCATTTAATAAATCTACCCGCTCACGTATGCCTTTTAAACCATTACCTTCGGTAATCTCTTTTGCGGCGGTATTCTGGCTGAGACTAAGATGAATATGATGTTCATCTTGAGCAAAAATTAGACTCACTTTTTCAGCATGACTATGTTTAAGGCAATTATTAATAGCCTCTGTCAAAATGAGCGCTAATTGTGACTCGGTAAGGTCAGTTGATGAGGGAGTATCACCCTCCACATTCACTTCTATACCTTGATCGCGTAAAGATTGTATTAATTTAGGCAAACAAGCTTGCAGACCTTTATGTTTGTAGTTCGACACAGTTTGACGAATTTGGCTCAGGCTATCACGTGCTATTTCGGCTAATTGGCTTAATTGTGTTTGGGCCAAGTCTAATTGATTTGCATGAAGTAATTTTCCAGCAAGTTCGGCTTTTAAGGCAATAGAAGATAAATTGTGGCCCATAATGTCGTGTAAATCACGCGCAATGCGTTCACGTTCTAATGCGGTTGCCAGTTGGGTTATCTCGTCTTGTGAGCGCTTATGCTGACGCTTAATACGTTGACGATTTTGTTCAATAATACCAAAAAACCCTACACCTAAACTAATGCCCATGCCATAGAAAGCAAAATAGTAACCTTCAATATTAACGACTTGATTCAATAGTAATAACAACAAACAAATTGCCAAAAACCCTAAAGTAGCCGTGCGTAATGTATAGAAAAAGCCAATAAAAAAGCATACAAATGAGAATAATGAAATAGTGCCGGAGGTAAAAGGTGTCGCCACAATCGCGCATGTTAGCATTAAGATGATAGGGTAAAGCGCTTTTTGGGTACTGCTGTTATATGCCCAAAAATATCCGAAAATAAAGGGCACTAATATTAACAGTGCGACTATGATATTGAGCCATTGACCTTGCATAAAAAACAGCGGCACAAAGTAAAAACCTAGGTTTAACAGGTATACCCAAGCCGTTTTTTGCTCGTAGCTTTTTTCAGCAGTTAGGGCGTTGTTATTAAAGTAACTCATGGTGCTCATTCCCGTTTAATCATTAGGTCGTGCTGATAATTAAGGCGCTGTTAATCATATGTTAACTGCGCCTTAATTGCGCGTATTTGCACAAGCCTTTATTTAAAAAGGCGTTTAATATGACGCTTACTTTGACACCTGCTTTGCTGTTTGCTGGCTAAGTAAAAACTTAGCCCAACCATATTGTGCATCAACCGTTAACGCGGTTTGCCAGTCAGAAATTGCCCCCGCCATGTCGCCATCCTCTTGTTTAGCTAGCCCGCGCCATGTGTAGGCTTCGGCGTGCCCCCAGCAAATACTTTCACAAGGAGCTTCAAAAAGCGTAATGGCTTCTGTTGCAAGTGTTTGTGCTTTCTCTATACCGCCACCAAATATCGATGGGGTATTGAACGCGCTAATGGCTTGCACTAATTTAACCCTTGGGTTGGTCGCATCAAGTTGCTCTGCTTGGGTCAGTAAACGTGATGACTTCATGCCTAAGGTGGCAGCTTTGCTGCTATCAAAGGCGATTTGCATGCCATAGATTGACGCTAACAGCGCGCTGGCATCGGCACTATTTTCTCTGTTAATCAGCTGTGCAAGGTTTGCTTGAGCTGAATCTAAGTGAGTGCTTGCAAGCTGTCGCTGCCCCAATATATTAGCGGTTATTGCTAAGCGATACTCTGCATAAGCTTTTTCATAATCAAAAGTTTGGCTACTAATTTGTTTTAGTTGCTCAATATTCATGGTGTTGGCCGCGGCATCAATTTGGTTTATGTCAGCAAAGCTTGCGTGGCTAATAAGGGTTAAGCTGCCAATCAATAATAGTGTTTTCATGTCAATCTCCATTTGTTTCATGTTAATAAGCCAAACCAGACTGGTTTGAAACTGAGATAATTATGTCGAGAAACAGTGAAGCTTGGCAGACACATAGGTCATGGATTTTATATGACAAATGTCATTAATTTTAGGTGAGTTTTGTAGGCATAAAAAAACCGCCTATAAAATGAGACGGTTTTTTTGCTGGACACCAAGATGGAGATTTTGGTTGTTAGTAAATCTACTTAAGTGTTTATCAGCACCTGCTGATTAGCATGTTTAATTTAAGCAACCACTTGAGAAATCAAGAAGCCGGTATAACCAATATAGCCCGTTAGCAATACCGCACCTTCGCGACGACCAATACGCAGTCCGCTCCAGGCAAAAGGTAATACCATAATGGCGAAAATGATCATGGCGATGAAGTCTATTTGATTAAACCCCTCTGCAGATACCGGGTGGATTAATGCTGTAGCGCCCAATATGCCTAAAACGTTAAAGATGTTCGATCCCACTACGTTACCGATAGCAATATCACTTTGGCCCTTTAATGCAGCCATAACCGAAGTGACTAGCTCTGGCATACTGGTGCCAATAGCCACAATCGTTAAGCCGATAATGACTTCACTAATGCCAAACATTTTGGCTAGATCTACTGCGCCATCAACGAATAAAATTCCGCCGCCAACCAGCATAGCAATACCGACAATAATAAGCCCTACAGACAGTAATGGGTTTTGTGGCGTGGTATCAATATCTAATTCTTCAGGTTCATTTTTTGAACTGACATAGCTAAATACTAAGTAACCCACTAATAAGCTGAATAAAATAGCACCGTCGGTAAAGCTCACTACACCGTCAAGAAGTAAGAACCAAACTAAGATAGATGCAGCAATCATGATGGGAATATCACGTTTAACCATTTGTGATTGTATTTGGATCGGTTTAATTAATGCGGTAATAGCCAGAATTAATCCGATGTTAACAATGTTTGAACCAACAACGTTACCTAAGGCAATGCCTGGGTTGCCAGCAAGAGCAGACTTTATGCTGACGGCAAGCTCTGGTGCACTAGTACCAAAAGCCACAATGGTTAAACCAATAATCAGCGGGGCAATACCGAGCTTAAGTGCAACAGCACTTGCGCCACGAACTAGGGCTTCAGCCCCAATGGTTAAAATAATAAATCCGCCAAGAATGGCTAATGCAATTAACATGTTGCTCTCATTTAATGAAGTGGCGCGGTATTAACCATTAGCCACTTAAGGGTTACAGACATAATGAGACGTATATTGACAGAATATGTCAAAAAAATACACGCATTCAGCGTGTATTTTTTTGTCTATTTAATGAATTTTAGTTCATCAATTTATAGCTCATCTTCCCAGCGAATTTTTGCACCACGAACACCCTCTACTTTAGCGCTAAAGGCTTTTTCAAGCACATGACGTTTAATTTTAAGTGTTGGGGTTAATACATCATTTTCGATAGTCCATGGTTCTTTGACAACAATAATTGCATCAACATGTTCATGGGATTCAAGATTAGGATTTATGCTGTCTAAGGTAGCCTTTAATGAGGTACGCACTTCTTCACGTGGTTGTAAATTGGCGCCTTCAGACAATTGTACTAGGGCAACGGGATGAGGTAGACCTGAACCGATAACACAGATTAACTCGACGTGTGAGTCTTGAGCCAGCTTGCGCTCGATAGGCACTGGCGCAACGTATTTGCCCTTTGATGTTTTGAAGTTGTCTTTCACACGACCGGTAATATCTATATAACCATCACTGTCTATTTCACATAAGTCGCCAGTATGGAAAAATCCATCTTCATCAAATGCCGCTGCAGTGGCTTCATCTTGTAAATAATATCCTTTCATTAAACCAGGACTTTTTACTAATAATTCACCTTGTTCGGTGCGGCGCACCTGGCAGCCTTCAATTGCGCGGCCGACAGTGCCAATCTTATCGGCATTAAAAGGGTAGTTAATAATCGAATAAGCGCAGTTTTCGGTCATACCCCATGCTTCACAAATATTCATACCAATACTGTGATACCACTTCAGTAACGTGGGTGGAATAGGCGCTGAGCCTGAGCCGAGTAAACGGCAATGTTCTAAACCTAAGCCTTTTTGAATTTTGCGTTTAATAATGCTATTGATAATAGGTAATTTAAGCAGGAAATTAAGCTTATTTTGGCCAATTTTATTAACAATATTAAGTTGGAATAAGGTCCATAAGCGGGGTACTGAAAAGAAAACCGTTGGACGGCAACGTTTCACGTCTTCAACAAAGCTATCTAAGCTTTCAACAAACGCCACCGTTGAGCCTGAGTAGAAAGAGGACCCTTCCATGGCAATACGTTCAGTGATGTGAGCCAGAGGCAAGTAAGACAGCAGTCTATCGGCAGTATTGGTTTGTAAATCACGTACCACAGCCTCACAGGTCCAGCTGTAATTAGCAAAGGTATGAATAGCGCCTTTGGGCTTACCTGTTGAGCCTGAGGTATAAATGATGGTCATAGTGGTGTCGGGAGTTGGATACTCAGCATCAACAAGAGGCTGACCCAATGACAATAACTGATCCCATTGATACTGAGCTGGCATAGTGTCATAGGGCATGGCTAGGCGTAAAATTTCACCACCGACACCGGCTTCTTGGTCTGCCCAGTAGTCTAACTTACCGATAAAAATAGCCTTAGTACCACTGTGTTCTAACACATAGCGAATGGTATCGGCATTGGCGGTAGGGTAAATAGGTACGCTGATGTAACCGCCTAGCATTAAGGCTAAGTCTGTAATAAACCATTCGGCACAGTTTTTAGATAAAATAGCAACTTTATCGCCGGGGACTAAACCCAGATGACGTAATGCGCCTGCGATTTGTTGAACTTTTTGTTGTACTTCGCTCCAGGTGAAGTCGTTATAGCTGCCATTAATCGGCTGGCGTAAATAGACTTTTTCGCCGTGTGTTTCAACCCAATGCGCAAGCATTTCAACGGGTGTTTTAATTGCATTATTCATAGGGCTATTCTCTGATTTATTGTTTTTAATTAAGATTAGTTCAAACATGCGTTTGAACCAGTATGGCGAGTTTTGTGAGCCGGCGCAAATGGTTTGAGTTGATGGGATAGTAAACGTTATGAATCAATAGAATGCCCTGACCAGCGAGATAAGTGACGTCTTACAATTGAATATAATGGTATGCAGAGAAAAGCTCTCAGTTAGCTATATTTTCAGTTTACCTATACATGATGATAATTATTTGATATTCGACCTGGCTGTAAGTTGTTGAGTTATAATGTTTTTGTGTTATTTTGGTGTTGTTTTTTTATTTATTAAGAGGTTTATCTGCCATAGTCGCAAAATGGGGTTAATTAAAAACTTGCTGCAAAGGAATTCAGCAGAAATGTTTTTTAAAGTTCATTTACAACGGCGGCGATGCTATTTTTGAGGGGGATTTTATGCGTTTCTATTTAGGGCTTTCCTGTACGTATAGTTTCAAATGGGCGTGAGCTAATAAAGACATGATAATTAACAGTTTATTCCAGACAGGTAAGTGCTATCCCCATCGTTTAACGGTAGCATAATTAAATTACTACCATATTAATAATTCAAATAAAAACGCCTGGCAGATAAGGTTTATGAGTACTTAATGTTCATTGAAATCAGCGCTTCACGCGACCCCTTTTCCGCGCGAAGGCGGGCTAAATACTGTTGCCAAAGCTCGACCTGATTAGTACACAAATCAAATAAAACCTTCCATGAAAACAAGCCTGTATCATGACCATCATCAAAGATAATCTTTACCGCATAATTACCAACGGGTTCAATGGCAGTAATGTTAACTTCTTTTTTATGGGTGACTAATACTGGGTTGCCATGACGCTGTACTTCAGCCGATGGCGAGTGGACGCGTAACATCTCACAACTAATGCTGTGGGTTTGGCCATTGTCGAAACTGACTTCTAATAACTTAGATTTCCGCTTAAGTTTAATACCTGTTACGTCGGGTGTGGCTGCTGACATATGATTACCTTTTAAAATATCTAGCCAAAAAAGTGATAGGCCTATAAAAATGTTAATCCATAAAAAAGGATTAACGCTAAACCTAATATGTTAATCATACTCGATTGTAGTGTTAATCCAATTTTTGTCGTGTCTAAACGTGACGCGCTTTGCTTAGACCACTATTTATACCTGTTATCGATTATGCCAATTACAAAATAAAGCGGCTTAAATCTTCATCTTGAACGAAGGCATCTAGGTGCTTATTAACGTATTCTGCGTCAATGACAAAACTAGAACCGGATATTTCAGAAGCCTCGTATGAGATATCTTCCATCAGTTTTTCCATCACAGTATGTAAACGGCGGGCACCAATGTTTTCTGTGCGCTCGTTGACCTGCCAAGCAGCTTCAGCGATTCGCTCGATACCCGATTCTGCAAATTCAACTGTTACGCCTTCGGTGCCCATTAACGCGATATATTGCTCAGTCAATGAAGCATGCGGCTCTGTTAAAATGCGTTTGAAATCATGAGCCGTTAGCGCATCTAGCTCAACGCGAATAGGCAGTCGACCTTGCAGCTCTGGGATAAGATCTGATGGTTTTGACATCTGAAATGCGCCTGAAGCAATAAATAAGATATGGTCTGTTTTAACCATGCCGTGTTTAGTAGTAACAGTACAGCCTTCGACTAATGGCAGTAAATCACGTTGCACACCTTCACGGGACACATCAGGCCCTGAGGTTTCGCCACGTTTACAAATTTTGTCAATTTCATCTAAAAAGACAATGCCATGCTGTTCAACTAACTCAATAGCTTGCTCTTTTAAATCTTCTTGATTAACTAACTTTGCAGCTTCGTCTTCAATTAATTGTTTATAAGCGTCTTTAATTTTCATCTTCTTACGCTTTGAAGTGTTTTGACCTAGATTTTGAAATAGCCCTTGCAGCTGATTGGTCATTTCTTCCATGCCTGGTGGCGACATGATTTCTACACCAATTTGCGGTGCAGTAACATCTATCTCGATTTCTTTATCGTCGAGAGAGCCTTCACGCAGTTTTTTACGGAAAATTTGACGGGTACCCGAATCTTCTTTTTTGTCGGTTTCCCAGTCTTCTTTTGGCTTAGGCAGAAGGGCATCTAAGATGCGTTCTTCGGCTAATTCTTCAGCGCGGAAACGGCACTTTTTCATTTGCAGTTCACGGGTCATTTTTACCGCAGAGTCGGTTAAATCACGAATGATTTGCTCGACTTCTTTACCGACATAACCGACTTCAGTGAACTTTGTCGCTTCAACTTTGATAAACGGGGCGTTGGCGAGCTTAGCTAACCGACGGGCTATTTCAGTTTTACCTACGCCAGTAGGGCCAATCATTAAAATATTTTTCGGGGTCACTTCTTGGCGCAATGACGCGTCAAGCTGCATCCGGCGCCAGCGATTACGAAGGGCAACAGCGACTGAGCGTTTAGCATTTTTCTGGCCAATAATGTGCGAATCGAGTTCGTGGACAATTTCGCGAGGGGTCATTTCAGACATAGTTTTTCCTTTCACTCGAATTAATAATTCAGCTCTTCGACAGTTTTGAATTGGTTGGTAAATACGCAAATGTCGCCAGCAATAGTCAGTGACTTCTCAGCAATGTCACGGGCGCTTAATTCGGTATTTTGTAATAGGGCAAGTGCTGATGCGTGGGCATAGTTACCACCTGAACCAATGGCAATTAAATCATATTCTGGCTGCACGACATCGCCGTTACCTGTGATGATTAATGATTCTTTTTCATCGGCGACCACTAACATGGCTTCTAACTTACGCAACATTTTGTCGGTACGCCAGTCTTTAGCTAACTCGACTGCAGATTTAAGCAGGTGACCTTGATGCATTTCTAGCTTGGTTTCAAAGCGCTCGAACAAGGTGAATGCATCAGCGGTGCCGCCAGCAAAACCCGCAAGTACTTTATTGTGATACAGACGACGCACTTTACGCGCATTACCTTTCATTACAGTATTGCCTAGGGAAACTTGGCCATCACCTGCGATGACAACTTGGTTATTGCGGCGAACAGATACGATAGTAGTCACGGTTAATCCTCTTCACTAAACTCAGCAACCTTGAACAGGGTGCTGATTGATATAAAGGATATGGGGTAGCGGGTGAGTGTTTTCAAGTGAAGAAGATGAACATTCATTTATGAAAAAGCCCGATGGCTCGGGCTATTAAAATGGTATTTAAGATAGATTTATTGCCATAACCAAATTTGGCAGGTATTTATGCCGCCTTTTTGCATTGTATGACGGCCACGCTCACCATCACGCTTACTTTCAAAAGGTCCTAAAACGACTCGGTACCAAATGCCGTTAGCGCCTTCTGAACGCTTAACCAGTGCTTCCATGCCCATGAAGGCAATACGCGCTTTCATCTCATTGGCTTGGCTTTCCTGACGGAACGAGCCACATTGCATTTGATATAGGCCGCTAGACACCACACCAGAGTTTGGTACATCAACCTCAACCTGTTTGTTCTCTAATTCTTCAAGATAAGTCCATTCTTCTTGAGGCTTAGGCGGCAGTTCATTAGGATCTTTTTTAACGACTGCTGGTTTGGCTATTGGCGTGTCAGTTTTATTGGCCGTTGACGATGCTGTTCCTGTTGCGGAATCAGTAGAGCTGCCGTTAATCATCCATAAAAAATAACCAAAACCGGAAACCAATACAATAGCCAATAACCATGGGATGATTGGCATAGTGCGCGTATCTTTGCGTTTTGAAGCACGCGAAGTCTTAGCTGCTTTTGCAGCAGGTCTAGGTTTACGGTTAGCGTAATCTCGGCTCATATTTACATGCGCTCTAAGGTTTCAATGCCTAATAACGACAAACCTGTTTTTAAAGTGTTAGCGGTTAATTGTGCTAACAGTAAGCGGCTGCGTTTTTGTGCATCCGTGTCGGCGGCTAGCACTGGGCACGCTTCATAAAAGCTAGAAAACTCGCTGGCTAGCTCATACAAATATGCACATAGCACATGTGGCTGACCTTTGTCGGTCATGCGCGTAAGCACTTCACTAAACTGGGCAAGTTTGGTGCCCAAGTCTTTTTCTTTTTCATGCTCTAATACTATTTCGGCCTGGCTTAAGTTAATGTCTTCGGCGCGTTTGAAAATACCGGCTACACGGGTATAAGCATAAAGTAGGTAAGGCGCAGTATTGCCTTCAAAACTTAACATTTGCTCAAAGCTAAAAATGTAATCACTGGTTCTGTTTTTAGATAAATCAGCATATTTAACCGCGCTAATGCCTACTACGCGGGCGATTTCAGTTAATGTGGCTTCGTCCATGTCTGGATTTTTACTGCGAACCAAATCAAGTGCGCGAACGTTTGCTTCATCAAGTAAGTCGACTAGCTTAACCACGCCACCACTTCGGGTTTTGAATGGACGACCGTCTTCACCGTTCATGGTGCCAAAACCTGTGTGCTCTAAGGTCATGTCTGGGCGAACGAATTTAGCTAGGCGAGCAAGCTTGAACACTTGCTGAAAATGAAGTGCTTGACGTAAATCAACAAAATACAGCGCGCGATCTGCTTTTAATACATTAGAACGATAACGCATCGCGGCTAAATCTGTGGTGGCATACAGGTAACCGCCATCGGCTTTTTTAATAATAACCGGCAGTGGCTCGCCTTCTTTTGTTTTGAATTCATTCTGGAAAACAACTTTAGCGCCATTACTTTCAGTTAATAAACCCTGGCTATCTAAATCGGCAACCACTTGGTCTAAATCAGCATTGTAAGCACTTTCACCATGCACATCGTCACGGGTTAAACTCACCCCTAAACGTTGGTATACCTCTAAACAATGGCTTAATGAAATATCATTAAACTCACGCCAAAGTTTATTACAGTAGGCATCGCCTGATTGCAGTTTAACCACTAATTGGCGGGCGCGGGTGGCAAAGTCAGCGGACTCATCAAAACGAACCTTAGCAGCACGGTAGAAAATTTCTAAGTCGGATAACTCTAGTGTCGCTTGTTCACCATTGGCTGCACGAAGTTCTTCCATATATGCTAACAACATACCGAACTGTGTGCCCCAGTCACCGACATGGTTTTGACGAATAACGTTATGGCCTAAAAATTCTAACGCGCGCACCACACTGTCACCAATAATGGTTGAGCGCAGGTGACCTACGTGCATTTCTTTGGCTAAATTGGGTGAGGAGTAATCAACAACAATAGTTTGCTTAGTCGGCAGCTTAACCCCTAAATGGGCATCATTAATCGCTTGCTGTAATTGGTTAGCCAGTGCGTTGTCATCAATAAAAAAGTTAATAAACCCAGGGCCAGCAATTTCAACTTTAGCCACATGAGATGAGGCGGGTAAAGTATCAATAATCAGCTGGGCAACATCACGCGGCGGTTTGCCGATAACTTTAGTCAGCATCATTGCTAGGTTGCTGGCGAGATCACCATGGCTTTTATCTTTAGTGCGGTCCACCTGAATACGGGCTTGAAAATCAGCAGGTACAATACCTTGTTCTATAAACGAGGCGATGGTTTGTTGTAGTAAAGATTCAATATGTGATTTCATGGGCCTTTGCTTGCACTAAATTCGTTAATGAATGACGCGACAGAACCGCATATTTTAGCCGCTTATGGGGGTAAATTGCTATGTACTTGATGGAATTTTTTCAGATCAGATTATAAGCTTGCCATAAATGTGCTAAATGTTAACCGCTACATGAGGTCTTGTGGGTCACGATCTATGCTCCAACGGCACTTTTTGGTCTGTGGAAGTTGTTCTATAAACTCAAGAATTTTTTCAAATTCGATTTGTAACCGCTGACGTGATTTAGCTTGAAACATTAACTGGCGGCGATATTTACCTGCCTTTCTGTCTAATGGCGCGGGTATCGGACCAATAATTTCAAAGTCTTTATCCTGCGGCAGCAGTTGGCTGACTTGATTAAGAAAACTGTCGGCATCAGTAGCTAGGTGTGCTTCAGCGCGAATAAGCACCATGTGCCAAGCGGGCGGCAGCAGGGCTAATTGACGCTCTTTGAGTTGCTCGCGGGCAAAGTTACCATACCCCTGGCGTAATAAACTGCGCAGTAATGGATTATCGCTTTGGTGAGTTTGTAATAATACTTTGCCTGGCTTATCCGCACGTCCCGCACGGCCAGATACCTGGGTATATAGCTGACCAAATCGTTCTGGTGCACGAAAGTCAGCACTGAATAATGCACCATCGACATCTAATAAGCCGACTAAGGTAACATCTGGGAAGTGATGTCCCTTAGCCAGCATTTGCGTGCCAACTAGAATTTTATATTCCCCTTTATGAATACCGTGAAGTTGTTTCTCTAACGAGCCTTTGCGCCTTGTGGTGTCGCGATCTATTCGCACTACCGGGTATTTGGGAAACATTGTGGTTAATGCTTGTTCGAGTTGCTCAGTACCTAATCCATGACCCATTAGCATAGTGCTGCCACATTGATGGCACTGCTTAGGAATAGCGTATTGATTGCCGCAATGGTGACAGCAAATCTCATTCAAACCTTGGTGGACAGTAAAAAAGGCATCGCAGCGGTCACACTCGTGCAAATGTCCACACTCGTGGCATAACAATGCCGGAGCAAAGCCACGACGGTTTAAAAATAATAGCACTTGATTACCTGCATCTAAATGCATGCGCATTTCATTAATCAGTGAGGCTGACATACCATGCTTAAGCGGCTGGTTGGTGATATCAATAATTCCCTGTTTAACCTTTTGTGCAGCGCCTGCTCGTTCACTTAGCGTGAGATGATGGTATCGACCTGATATGGCATTTTGTAATGATTCTAAAGAAGGTGTAGCAGTACCTAAAATGACCGGAATATCTTCATAATGGCCTCGCATAACGGCTAAGTCACGGGCGTGATAGCGAACTCCCTCTTGCTGCTTAAAGCTGGAATCATGCTCTTCATCTAAAATAATGACCCCAGGAAAAGGCATAGGGGTAAATAATGCCGATCGTGTGCCAATAATAATCGCCGCTTGACCGCTTCTAGCTTGTCGCCAAGCATCAAGCCGTTGATTGTCGGTAAGCCCTGAATGAATTACCGCAATATTGACCGCAAATCGACGTTTAAAACGATTAATGGTTTGTGGGGTCAAGCCAATTTCAGGTACTAAAATAAGTGCCTGTTTACCTTGCTTTAATACTGTTTCAAGCACAGCTAAATATACTTCTGTTTTGCCTGAACCAGTAATGCCTTCGAGCAAACTACAGTTAAAGCCTTGTTGCTGATTAAGAATCGATACTGCAACGGCTTGCTGTTTATTAAGTTTATGGGGTGTTTCAGTGATGTCTAACTGCTGACGCCAAGCTAAATCAATGTTGACAGCTTGTGTTTTTTGCTCAATCCAACCTTTATCTTCAAGCGCTTTTAATGCCGCTTTACTATACTCCAAACTTAAAAACTCATCGTGGGTGATAGATTGTAATTTAAGCGCGTCGAATAATTTTTTTGAGCGGGTGCGCGGCTGAGTAAACTGACTTGAGCCTGTTGACCTTGCTCGCTTAAGGCGTAATAAATAATGGCTTGTGGCGCGGTGTCTGCCCCTTTACGAAGCGCAACCGGTAGCGCCTGACTGAGCATTTGCCCCTGGGTGGTAAAATAATATCGTGCAGCCCATAAAGTTAGCTTGTATAAAGATTCAGGTAAAATAGCTTCTGAGTCGAGCACTTGAGTGATATTTTTTACTTGATTTTCAGCTAGAACACATTGATCTGTAATGGCGGTAATTAAACCAATGAGCTGTTGGCGCCCAAAAGGGACTTTGACGCGCAACCCTATTGCTAATGCAGGCATGTCCTTTTCTGGGACGCGATAACTGAAGTTTCTTCGCAGTGGCACAGGTAAAGCGACTTCAACATACACAGGCATAAGGTTCCAAAAAGACAATTTAAATTATTCATCAATAGATGTACTTAGTGTACCGTTAACTGACAATAAATATAACAAACAGAATAAAAAGTAAGGTGAAGCTATGAATATGATGGGATTGATAATCAAATTCCTGCTCGTTGTTGTGCTGATATACAGCCAAGTTTTACCTGCTCAAGTATCACATATCAGTATTAATAGTCGTCAATTTGAACTAGGTCAGCCGCCTGTGTTAAAGGTTAATTTCATTGATCAGCATGCTGATTTATCTTTATATCAATTTGCCATCAAACAAACACACAATCAGCAGACTATAATGCAGGTATTGATGGCGGAGAAAATTAATCCTTACTTATTGCATGTTCAAGGGAATAAAGAGGTTACGGACACTGGTGCTGAGTTAATTGTGTCAAGATTACACAGTGATCATTGGGCAGCCATAATCACTTTGGCTTTATTTGATGCGCCTATCTCAGATAAAAGTGCGGCCTTAACTTCAACTGGTATTACATCTGCTAAGGTAAATCAAATCGCCGATACAGCTAAAAATAGTTCATCGGCGCTTGTTGATTCAGTTCAATCTTCGCCAGTTAAATCTGCTTCAGTGAGTTCGCAAAAAACACCGCCTTACGTTGAAGCGAATTGCACTATAGAGCGCAATGACAGTGATACCTTGTGGAAAATAGCGAATCGTTATAAAGGACAGTGGAATACCAATGTTTATGGGGCAATGCTGGCAATATTTGAATCAAATTTGATTGCTTTTTCTAAACAACGTATTCATTTATTGTTGAAGGATGCGCCATTAATCTGCCCATCTAACGAAATTTTGACTGAATATAATGATAAGTCAGCCGATCGTCGCGTATTTGAAGTGATTGAAGCTAAGCATCTGGCTCAGTAGAGCTTAATACATTAATAAATCAGTATTTAGTTGCAGCGGATTAGGGTATTTATATATAGTTGTTAGGCTTTGTTAAAAAAAAGTATCGATAATAAAAATGAGATAGAGCCATAATGGATACGCATCGATAAAAATGACAACGATAATATTGGTGTATGAATATAGTTAGACAAAGGATTAATAAATGAAAGCCTTTCAGGTATGTATCGCTTTAGCGGCATTTGCGGCTAGCGTATTCACTCAACCTGCAGTCGCTGATGTAAGTCATATCGGTATCGAAGCCATGGACTTTGAAGCTGGTGAGTTACCCAAACTAAATGTTAATGTGGTCAGTGACCATAATGACCTCTCACTACTCACCTTTTACATACGTCAAAAATATAAAAATACTATAGTGTTAGAGAAGTTAATTGTTGATGACCATAAGCAAAATACTTTTATTTTACGCGGCGAAGAAAAAATTATTGACCCTAATTCTTCACTGATAGTATCTGAGTATCGCAATGGTAAATGGCAGCAATATTCACCGGTAAGCTTATTTAAAGGCGATTTGGGGAAGCAAACAGCGAGTCATCAAGCGGATAAGCCGGTAGCGATTAAAACCATGAAGTCTTCGACAGCTTATAAGCAACGCCATCAAAATGTTGTGGCACAACCACAAGCCAAGCCAGAGAGTCGTTACAGCTCATCAATAGCTAGTACCTCATCAAGTACCAGTAATAGGTATTCATCGTCAGCAGACGCGAGTCAATCTGACTGTATAATTAATAAATCTGTCGAAGATACCTTATGGAAGTTGGGTATAAGTAATGCAAAACAATGGGGAACCAATGTGTTTGGTGCCATGATTGCTATTTATGAAACTAATCCAGATGCTTTTATTAACAATAATATTCAAAAGTTAAAGGCTGATAGTAAGCTGAATTGCCCCTCTGGTAAGATGCTTGCTCAGTTCCAAAGTCCGAATCAAGATAAGTTGTCGTTTGATGCGTTAGTGGCGGGAAAAATATCCAAAGCTGAGCATAATAACCTTGATGATCAGGTTGAAATGGTACAGTCTGATGATCAACAGTCGCAAAGGGTTAAAGCAAGTGAAGTCACTGCACTCCCTGAAGCTATTGAAGTTATTGAAACAATTGAAGATGAGATTGTGAGTCTTGAAGTGAGTGAAAGCGAGCTTGTAGCTGATGAGCCATACTTAATATCTGAATGCGTCATCAATAAGCTACCTCAAGACAGCCTGTGGAGTGTTGCAACGGCGAACCATAAGCAATGGAATACGAGTATATTTGGCGCGATATTAGCGATATATGAGGTCAATCCTAGTGCATTTTCGGGGCAGAATATTCAACAGTTAAGAGCCGATGCTACATTGGATTGCCCATCTGAGGATATTTTAAAGCAATATCAAAATGCCCAGGCAGATAAGCTAAAGTTTGATGAATTGGTTGCTAGGCAGCAATCAAACTAGCGATAAATTAACGGCGTTTGGTCTACAGTGCTCTGCGCTGAAAATAACCGCTTGTGTGCAAAGTGTAGAAGCTGTATTATCTTGCGCCTAAAACATATTGTTATTAACTGCATGTGGTGTCCAACTTCGGGTTGAGATAGCGACATGGCCTTCAATTTAAGGTAACCCCCATGAAAACAGGTATTCACCCAGAGTACGCAGAAATTACCGCAACTTGTACTTGTGGCAACATCATCAAAGTAAACTCAACTGTTGGCAAAAGCTTGCACTTGGACGTATGTGGTGCATGTCACCCATTCTACACTGGTACTCAGAAAATTGTTGATACCGGTGGTCGTATTGACAAGTTCAACAAGCGTTTCGGCGCACTTGGTAAAAAGTAATTGCTTGTGCAATTATGACAAAGGCGCCTTAGGCGCCTTTTTTGTTTTTGAAAATCATTTATCTTCACGTGATAACTCTTCCCCAAGATCATTTTGTTATAAACAATAGCTTAGTTTACTTAGCCGGTATTGTTGTTATATTTACTAACATTTTATTGGGTTTAGTGACAATTTAAGCGTTAATTGATTAAATGTTTGTTATTTTACTACACTTTTAACTTGTTGATTTTTAAAAGTTCATAAATGATAAGTTATTATTAAATGGCTTAGGTACTGTAATGGTAAGATGTGTGGTGAAAGTTTGATTTTTTGATTTATATCCACTTTAGATTAGCGTATTGTTAGGGTTCTTCGATGCTGAATAAACCAGCATTTATAAGATAACTGTTCACAACAATAGCCATTCAGGATTGATAAAATGTCAGATATTCGCCAACAAGCCCTCGATTATCATGAATTTCCCGTACCTGGCAAAACTGCCGTTTGTTTAACCACACCCGCACAATCAAGTCACGATTTAGCACTGGCGTACAGCCCTGGTGTTGCAGAACCTGTGCGTGAAATTGCAGCCAACCCTGAGAATGCTTATCGATATACTAATAAAGGTAATACCGTTGCGGTTATTACCAACGGTACCGCAATTTTAGGACTAGGAAATCTAGGTCCTTTGGCTTCAAAGCCTGTGATGGAAGGTAAATCTTTATTATTTAAGCGCTTTGCTAATATTGACTCTACTGATATCGAGGTGACTCACAATACATCAGAAGAATTTATTAATACCGTAGCGGCTATTGCGGATACTTTTGGCGGTATTAACCTTGAAGATATTAAAGCCCCCGAGTGTTTTGAAATTGAAAAAGAATTAATTGCCCGCTGTAATATTCCGGTATTTCATGATGATCAACATGGCACTGCAATTGTGACTGCTGCAGGCATGCTGAACTCACTTGAGATTCAAGGGAAGAATATTAAAGATGCGATATTTGTCTGCCTTGGTGCTGGCGCGGCCGCGATTGCCTGTATGACCATGATAGTAAAATGCGGTGCTTTACGTGAAAACATCTATATGTTGGATCGCCAAGGTGTTATTCATACTCGTCGTGAAGATTTAAATGAATATAAAGCATTGTTTGCCAATAACACTGACAAACGCACTTTGAAAGATGTGATTGAGGGGGCCGATGCATTCTTAGGCTTATCTGGAGCCGATTTGCTGACCGAAGAAGATGTGAAGCTTATGGCGCCTAATCCAATTATTTTCGCTTGTTCAAATCCTGACCCTGAAATTAAACCGGAAATTGCCCACAATATTCGCCAGGATTTGATCATGGGCACTGGTCGCAGTGACTATCCAAATCAAGTTAATAATGTGCTTTGCTTTCCGTTTATTTTTCGCGGTGCTTTAGATGTGCGTGCAGCAGTGATTAATGATGAAATGAAACTGGCAGCGGTTTATGCCATTGCTGATTTAGCCAAAGAAGCTGTGCCTAGCGAGGTTTTAGCAGCTTATCCGAATGTTAAGTCCCTTAGCTTTGGGCCTGAATATGTTTTACCTAAGCCAATGGATCCAAGGTTGCTGGTTAATGTCGCTCGCGCCGTAGCACAAGCTGCGATTGATTCCGGTGTCGCTAAAATTAACAAAGTACCAGCGTATTAATTTATCGGATAAAATGGTCATCGGCGCGAATACCAGTTTATATCAAGGGGCTTAAGCCCCTTTTTGCTGTTTTCTGCAATGTATCGGGATAAAGCAAAATATTTCCTTTAGATTATGTATACTTACCAAAGAATAAAAATCCAGCAGGAAGCGGATAAATGAAGCTTACTCAAATTCTCACAAAAAAATTGACCAGTTTTTGGTTGGTGTCTTTGGCTGCCGTTGCCTTTGTTTTTTTACTTTGTGCTTTAATGAGCTTTATTCAGCTGACCTACCGTTTTCAACAAAGTAAGGTCACTGAACTGGAATCTATGATTGTGGTCCACTATAAACAACATAGTGAGCGCCAGTTAGATACATGGTTGCCGGCCGTATTAAAAGCCTACCATGCCCAACATTTTCAATTGAGTCTTGGTGATAAAGTCTTATTTACTTATCAAGCAGATCACCCCCGAACTCCTTATTCAAACCTTAATTTATATCAACATGTTATTGACGCCGATAGTGGTCTTAGTATGACGCTTGCGGTACCTCCTCCTTTTAGCGCATATCAGCTGGGGTGGTATGAAACATTGATTCTGTTAATCGGACTTGGTGCCATTGGGGTGTTTGTGCGATACGGTTTAAGGTGGATTAGCCATGAGTTAGAGGGTATCGAGCAACTTGCACTGCGTAGTAAATTAATTTTAGACGGTGATATTAATGCTGCAAAATCACAAGCAACTAATGGACGTCCGCGGCTAATTAATCGGGCTATATCTCGCTTACTTGATGAATTGGATGATGCCAAACAAGAGCGTGGCAGATTAGATCAATTTATTCGAGCCAATACTTTTCTAGACCCGATAACTAATATTGGTAATAGGCTGTATTTTGATAATCGTATTGATGCGTTAAGCCATGATAATAAAATGGTGGCCCATGGGGTGATATTTCTACTTGAATTTAATGATGATGCATTAATGGATGTTAAGGCTGATATTGAAGCCGATCGGATATTTTTAACCCAAATAGTTGCCACTATTTCGCCGTTGATTAATGAGCACAGTGAGGTGATTTTTGCACGTAAAACACTGTTGCAGTTTATTATCGTGATCCCTCAATTATCGTTAGATGAAGCCGACTTATTGGCTGACAGATTATTAAGAAACTGCTTATTGGTAGATCATCACCATATAGTCAACCACGACAACTATCTTCATTTTGGTGGTGCATTTTATAAAGCTGGAGATCAGCCATTATTAATCATTGAAGAAGCCGAAATGGCGCTGCGCGCTGCTCAGCTGCAAAGAATTAATACATGGTTTATGTACGATAAAGGTGCGGTGGACCAGGAAATTGCTAAAGGGTCGGTTAGGTGGCGCAGTTTTTTAGAAAATGCACTCGTTCAAAAGCGTTTTATTGTAATGACCCAGGCTGTGCTGGGTAGTGATAATAGCCTGCTACATTATGAAGTATTTAGCCGTGTTAAAGATAATAAGAATAATGAGGTAAGAGCAACACTATTTATCCCAATGGCCAATAAGTGTGGCTTGATGCCGCAGATAGAAAGGCAGGTTATTGAGAAAGTATTATTTGGTTTAATGCAAAACAATACACTTACCTATAGTGTTAATTTAAGTATGGACACGCTAACAAGCCGAGCTTTTATTCGTTGGATCCAGTCTACTTTGCTTGAACACAGGCCATTGGCAGCAAGGTTGATTTTTGAAGTGTCAGAAGATATTTTTATTAAGCATCAGCAACATCCACAATTAGCTAAAACGCTCACTATGTTATCTAAAATAGGCGCTAAATTGAGTGTAGATCATGTAGGTAAGCAAGTAGTTGGCACACAATATATTCAAAACCAAGATTTTGATTTTGTAAAATTAGATCGTTCAATTATTCGTCAGGTGCATGAGCGACCTGAAAATCAGTTGTATATCCGTAGCCTTATTGGTGGTCTGTTACGTTCGAAGGCGCAGGTCATAGCGGAAGGAGTTGAAATGTTTGAAGAGTGGCAAACATTGAAAATATTAGGCGTTAGTGCCGCCCAGGGGCCGTTCTTGGGTGATGCTATGGTCTCGCAAAGGTGATGAGTCAGTAAACTTATATGTTATCAAATATCGTGAAAAACTTGTTTATCTTAGCGTGACAATCTATCTTATCTAAATAGGGCTATTTTTAGTATTTTTCTATAAAATAGAAAATATTAGCTGCTAAAGTATCGAATAAGTTCACCATGGATAATGCCATGTTTTTAGTTTTAGTTAACAGTTATGGTTGAATTAATGTTAGCGGTTAATATTTGTACTCAAAAGCCGTATCGTCAAAAGTTTAAATGGATGTAAACATACGATTAGACGCCAACACTTAATTCGAGTTAGATTGACTTTTTTAAGGCTCAATAAGTATGTTGGGGATCGACACCATTTAACACGCAAAAAGGTTTTTAGATGAATAGTGGTTTTGTTAATAAATTGGCTTTTTGGCGTACAGCAGAGGCTTCCGCTAAATTGGGCGTGTTTGTCGACACTGACTCAGTGTGGGTCTATCAAAGTGAAACGTCAGGTCAAGCCGAATCGTACACCAAATTTCCATTAATAAAACAGAACTGGAACGAAACTTTTAACGATATAAAACAAAAGTTTGGCACGGCTACTGTGCAAATAGTTATGTCAGCTAGCCATTATCAATCACTGCAAGCCGAGAAACCTAATGTTGAACCAGCCGAAATTAACCAAGCATTAATTTGGACTGTTAAAGACATGGTGTCCGAACCTGTTGCCAATATTCATCTCGATTATTTTGAATCGTCAGTTTCCGCTAACACTAAAATCAATGTCGTTGTTGTCGCTCGAGATAAACTTGTCGCTATTGCGAGTGCGTGTGAAGAACTTGGTTTTACCATTGCGGGTATTACCATTGAAGAGTTAGTGTTAACTCACATATTTGACGCAGATAACATGGCCCACATGTTAGTAACACATTTACCTCACCAGGAGTTGTTATTCACAGTCATTAAAGCGGGTGAATCTTTAATGCAACGCCGTGTACGTGGTTTTAACGAGTTGCAAGGTGTTAAAGAACAAGACTTGAGTGCTGGGTTGGCAGATAACTTAAGTTTAGAAATACAGCGCTCAATGGACTATTTTGAAAGTCAGCTGCGCCAGGCGCCGGTTGCTGCGATTAACTTGCTGACAGAGGGTAAGCAAGCTGCTCTGACTAAATTAGTTGCTGCTAACTTTAATCAAGCAGTTACTATGGTCGAACATCAAGGTGTTGCAGCTTATTTGGCCAAATTAGCCTTTGTAGAACTATCAAGGAGTGAAGTGTGATTAAAAGCAGAATTAATCTCTATACCGCTTCGCTTTTACCTCCCAAGCAAAGGTTAAACTTTACTAGGTTAATGGCTGCTCTAGCAGTGTTACTGAGTGTAAGCATACTTTTATATGGCCTTGCCTGGCATCAATTGAATAATATGCAGCATGAATTGCAGCAGGCTAATGCTCAGCAGCAAATGTTAATCGAAAACAAAAACAACTTAGAACAACAGGTTGCTCAACGTGTTCCCGATCGTGACTTAGTCGCCCGTGTTGAGCTTGAGGAGCAACGTTTAGTATTAAAGCGCTTGCTTAAGAATGAACTAGAGCAGCGCACAGCTTTGATTAGTCAAGGTTATTCTCCTATTTTAACTGACTTGGCAGTGGTATCTGACGCATCAGTTTGGTTGAGTCGAATTTATTTTAATCAAACCCAGATTGAATTTGAAGGTTTTGGGCTGCAACCCTCTAGCATTCCGAGATGGATTGAGCGACTTAATACGGCTGAGACACTTAAGGGTTTTGCTTTTGCCACTATGACGATGGATCGAGGCGAAGATCAGCCTTTGGCCTTTAAGCTTACCAGCATGCCTGTGGTGAGTAAGGAGATGGCTCAATGAAACAAAAGTGGCAGTTAATTGAGCAAAAATTTAATCAGTTGACTCAACGTGAACGAGTATTAATTGCTGCGGCAACGTTTATCGTTATTGGTATGCTGGCTTTTTTACCACTCGATGGTAGTTGGATGAAAATAACCCAACTAGATAATCAATTGCATAGCGTTGCGCAAGAAACCTCCATTATTGAACAGCAGATTGAGTTATATCAACAAAGGTTGATGTTAGATCCCAATGCAGATTATCAGCAAAGGCTGACATTAATTAATGAGCAGATGCGTGTAGTTGATGCAGAGCTAGATGCGCAAATGGTTGATATGGTGCCAGCAGATTATATGCCCACTGTATTGGCTAATCTGTTATCAAATGATAAAGGCATCAAGCTAATTTCATTTAGCTCTATTGCCCCAATTGCACTTTTACAGGTGGGTGAGGACGAGCAGCATCAGATGAACCTATACAGCCATGGGATCAAGCTGCAAATTGAGGGCGATTATTTTGCTATTTTGAATTTTGTTAAAGCGGTTGAATCTATGCCAGATAAGCTTTATTGGAAGCGTTTAGATTATCAAGTTGCTAAACACCCTACAGCAAATGTCGAATTAGAGTTATATACATTAAGCATTAATAAGGACTTTATCAGTGTTGCTAAACAAGATTAATCCTTACGTTATGAGCAGCTTGCTTTCATTGGTGGTTTTTGCCGCCCATGGGCAGACATTGCGTGATCCGACTTTACCAAGCGCGAGTTATCAAGCCGTCGTTATAGCGGATGCGACAGAAAGGTTAGTGCTAAGTAGCGTCATTAATGGCGCATCTTCGTTTGCGGTGATAAATAATAAAATTATGAAAGTTGGTGATAGGGTACAAGGAGTACGTATTGTGGCAATTGGTAAAAGCCAGGTAAGCTTGTCTGATGGTCGTAAACTCCAACTATTCCAGTCGGTAACAGAGAGATAGGACAATAATAACAATGAAATCGATTAACTATATCACCCCTCTGTTGGCATTAAGTTTGATGGCATGTCAAACCACCAATCGTCCAGATCCAACTGAATCAAAACAATCAATTAATGAGTCATTAACGCAAGCGCAAGCGCCCAAATTGGTTATGCCTCCTCCTGCTGCCATGCCCGCTGATGTGCAACGTGAGCTTAATGGTCAAAACAGTATTGGCGCTTCAATGCCGCCGCTTCCAGCAGAGCGTCGATTTGATGTTTCAGCGCATGAGGTTGATGCAAGAGTCTTTTTTCCTTCATTAGTTGAAGGTACGCCACTCAGTGTTGCTGTGCACCCCGAAGTACAAGGTAGTATTTCACTGTCTTTAAAGAGTGTCACTTTAGCCGAAGCAATCCAGGTTGTTGAAGACATTTATGGCTATGAGGTGAGTCGAGAAGGCCGGATATTACGTGTTTTCCCTTCTGGAATGCGTACAGAGACCTTCTCATTGAATTACTTATATATGGAACGTGAGGGGTTATCGTTAACTTCAGTCAGTTCAGGTCGTATTTCTGATAACGACAATAGTTCAAATTCGAGTAATAACAGTAATTCTAATTCAGGTAACAACAGTAGCTCGAGTAACAACAGTAATAACGACAGTAGTAATAGTAATAGCAGCGATAATACAAATGGTACATTTATCCGTTCCAGAACTAAAACTGATTTTTGGGGTGAACTAAAAGAAACGCTAACCGCTATTATCGGGGAAACTGGCGGCGGACGCCAAGTGGTTGTAACTCCGCAGGCTGGCTTAGTGACGATTCGTGCATTTCCGAATGAGTTACGCCAAGTACGCTATTTTATCGAAAAAGCAGAAACTCATTTACATCGTCAGGTGATTTTAGAAGCTAAAATTATTGAAGTGACCTTATCTGATGGTTATCAGCAGGGTATTCAATGGGAAAATGTCATGGGTCATGTTGGCAGTACTAACATTGATTTTGGCACAGGTGCAGGTCAGGGATTAAGTAATGCTATTACCAGTGTAGTTGGTGGCGTGACCTCAATTAATGTCAAAGGTACTGATTTTGCTGCGATGATTAGCCTGTTAGATACACAAGGTGACGTCAATGTGCTATCAAGCCCAAGGGTGACCGCTTCTAATAACCAAAAAGCTGTTATAAAAGTGGGTAGTGATGAGTATTTTGTCACCGATGTGTCATCAACCACTGTTGCAGGCACCACACCAGTGACCACTCCACAGGTTGAATTAACGCCTTTCTTTTCTGGCATTGCGTTAGATGTCACTCCGCAAATTGATGATGATGGCAATGTGTTATTACATGTCCACCCATCAGTTATAGATGTGAAAGAGCAAACTAAATTAATTAAAATCAGTGATTCCACCTTAGAATTACCTCTAGCACAAAGCGAAATTCGCGAATCTGACACTGTGATTAAAGCGGCATCGGGCGATGTGGTGGTTATTGGTGGTTTGATGAAGAGCGATAATATCGAAATTGTGTCTAAAGTGCCGCTATTGGGAGATATTCCCTTTATAGGTGAAGCATTTACAAATCGCAGCAGTTCAACCAGAAAAACCGAATTAATTATTATGCTAAAACCTACCGTGGTGGGTGATGATACCTGGGCAAATGAGCTAAAACGTTCGCAGGATCTCATTGAGCGTTGGTATCCGACTCAGCAGTAACCTTTGGCTGATCAGGAATTAGCAGTTATGTATTTGCAACACTTTGGTTTACGGCAGTTACCTTTCACATTGACGCCGAATACCGGATTCTTTTTTGGACTAACGCCACATGTTGAAGCGTTGCAAGTGCTGCAAATGGCGCTGGAAACAGGTGAAGGGTTTATTAAGGTTACAGGGGAAGTTGGCACTGGCAAAACCTTAGTTTGTCGCAAGTTATTGAATGAATTACCTTCGCAGTTTCAATGTGCTTATATTCCGAACCCTTACTTAACCCCAGCTGAGTTACGTTGGGCGGTGGCGGCAGATTTAGGTATTGATGTCGCCGAAAAACTTGATCAACAGCAATTGACCCGGTTGATACATGAAAAGCTATTAGCACTGAGCGAGCAAGGTTTTCAAGTTGTGTTAGTGATTGATGAAGCACAAGCTTTACCGGATGAAAGCTTGGAGGCACTGCGATTATTTACCAACCTTGAAACCGAAAGCCGTAAGTTATTGCAAGTGGTGTTATTTGGTCAGCAGGAGCTTGATGACAGATTAAATCAGGCTAATTTACGCCAGCTAAGACAGCGGATTACGTTTAGTTATCATTTACGGCCATTAAATTGGGATGAGGTTCAAGCCTATATGAACCATCGTCTCACGATAGCAGGCTACCAAGGTCTGGCCACTTTTACCGTTAAAGAATCAAAGTTAATCGCCTCCGGCGCACGCGGGATCCCTCGGTTGGTGAATATACTCGCCCATAAAACGTTATTACTTGCTTATGGAGAAGGGGCTACCAAAGTCACCTTGGCACATTGTAAAGCGGCAATTAACGATACCGAAGATGCCAATAAGAGTATTGTGTCCTCATCACAATTATTTACCCTTAAACCAGTACTCGTTTTCATCGGGGTGGCGTTAAGTGTTTTGGTTGGATTACATTTCAGTTCGATTTCATGTTGCGGTCATTGGCTGGCACGAATAAGTGGGTGGTTATGAGCGTAATCAATAAAATGCTGCAAGATTTAGAGCAGCGTCAGCAGAATGCGACTAGTGCAGATACTGCACCAGCAAGCCAATTTGTGCGTCCTCAAGTAGAGTTTAACAGTCAGGTTGAACAACCAAAAAAAACACGTTTAGGATTATTAGTGCTGGCATTGACTATTCCTATGGCGTGGTTTGGGTATAGTTTACTTCAGCAAGGTGAGCAGCTTGAGGATGCGGCAGAATTTTTGCCTGAAATATCGACTAACAATACCAGTTTACCCGAACAATCACTTATTTCTTCAACTGTATCACCAGTGATAACATCGGATAACCAGCAAGTTGAAGACACTAGCCAAAAGCAGGATATGTCGGACGAACAATTAACCCAACTTGCGTTATCTACAGAGCTTGGTAATGACTCCGCCAGCCATTTTATTGCAGCAGAAATTTTAGATGGGCAAAATATCGAGCTGCAACCAGCTGAAGCTACTATGGCCAAGCAAGATGCCCAGTTATCAGAGTTAGCACCGCAATCCGATACTTTGGAGCAGCAAGATACAGTCAATGTTACTGCCAGCTCAGATATTGTACAAGCTACCGCGATAACAACCGAGAGTGAAGCACCTGCAGTGGCTAGCTCTGCGCAGGCTAACTCGACTATACAAGCTCAAATACAACAAACATCGCAACAGCAACAATCACCGCAGCAAAAGGCCAGTAATAGACCAGTAAGTCAGCAAGCTGTGGCGAGTAATATGAAGGTAACTGAAGTCAATCTGACCAAGGCGCAATTAGCTAAGGTGTTATTTCAAAAGGCGCAAACGGCAGAAAAAGAAAAACGCTTAAGTGATGCATCAAGCGGGTATTTGGAAGCGATAATACTCGACCCTAGCTTACATGCGGCGCGCAAACAGTTAGTGAGTATTTATTACGCTCAAAATAATGCTAATACCGCGATTAGATTACTTGAAAGCGGCGTAGGTATGTTTCCGTCACACTGGGAATTTTATTTAATCAAAGCCAATATTGAAAACGCTTTGCAAGAATATCGCGCCGCTCTGCAATCATTGAGCTACATTGATGATAGTAGTCACTTTGTTAAAGATAAGTGGGTATTTCAAGGTGAAGTAGCCCAAAAAATAGGTCAATATAGTTTGGCTGAGTCTGCTTACCGCTCGCTGTTAACCCTTGAGTCAACACAGGCTCGGTGGTGGATGGGATTAGCCTATGCATTAGATTCTCAGCAGCAATATGTCAAAGCGGCCGAAGCTTATCGGTCTGCATTAAGCTATCCAGGATTATCGAATACTGCGATTGAATTTGTTGAGCAGCGTTTAGCGCAGCTAGGAGAAAACCAATGAAACCTAAGTTAAAGATGCGTTTAGGTGATCTTTTAGTCCAAGAACACATTATTTCGGAAGCTGAACTTCAACAAGCGTTAGCAGAGCAACGTAGTTCCGGTAAAAAACTCGGCCGTACCTTAATTGATTTAAAAAGTATTAGTGAAACGCAATTACTGCAGTTTTTATCACAGCAATTAAACTTACCCTTTTTAGATATTAGTCGCCTGCCGATTACCCCTGAAGTGGTTAATATTCTTCCAGAAGTACAGGCGCGTCGACATCGTGCACTTGTGGTTGAGAGCAACCACGATAGTGTCTTAGTGGCAATGAGTGACCCTGCAGACCTTCAAGCAATCGATAATTTGGAAATTCTTGTTGCACCTAAACAACTAAGAATTGCGGTAGCACCTGAACAGCAGCTGTTAGACGCGTTTGATAATTTATATCGTCGTACAGATCAAATTGCGCAAATTGCCGGTAAATTAGATGAAGAATATGCCGCTGACGACATGTTCGATTTGGCAAATTTAACCCAAGGTGACAGCGATAACGAAACAACAGTTGTTAAGTTACTGCAATCAATATTTGAAGATGCAGTGCAAATGCGCGCCTCAGATATTCATATTGAACCGGGTGAAAAAGTACTGCGTATTCGCCAGCGTGTTGATGGACAACTGCACGAAAATATTTTAAATGAAGTCAATATTGCTTCCGCTTTAGTGTTGCGCTTAAAGCTGATGGCAGGGCTAGATATTTCTGAAAAACGTTTGCCGCAGGATGGTCGATTCCACATGGAAATTAAGGGGCATAAGATTGATGTTCGTATGTCGACTATGCCCATTTATCATGGTGAGTCAGTCGTAATGCGTCTACTTGATCAAACAGCAGGTTTACGCACACTAGATGAAACCGGGATGCCGCCACACATTGTTGCCCGTATTCGTAAACAAATTAAACGCCCCCATGGCATGTTGTTGGTAACAGGCCCAACAGGTAGCGGTAAAACCACCACTTTGTACGGTATTTTAAGAGAGCTAAATACAGCCGACCGTAAAATTATTACAGTAGAAGACCCGGTGGAATATCAATTACCGCGCATTAACCAGGTGCAGGTGAATCATAAGATTGGTTTAGATTTCTCTAACGTGCTTCGTACCACCTTACGTCAAGACCCTGACATTATAATGGTGGGCGAGATGCGTGACCAAGAAACCGTTGAAATTGGTTTGCGAGGCGCATTAACCGGTCACTTTGTATTATCGACTTTGCATACCAATGATGCGGTCACCAGCGCATTACGTTTGCTCGATATGGGCGCGGCTAGTTATTTAGTTGCCAGTGCTTTAAGAGTGATCATTGCCCAGCGTCTTGTGCGCAGAGTGTGCCATAATTGCAGTGTCGATTATCAATTAACCCCAGCTGATACCAGTTGGTTGAAAAGTGTTTCTAAAGAAGATTTTTCACAGGCCACCTTTAAAGTAGGGACGGGCTGTCAAACATGTAGCGGTTCAGGTTACCGTGGTCGTATCGGTATTTTTGAAATACTAGAACTTGATGAGAACATGATTGATGCCATGCGTACAGGTAATCCGCAGGATTTCGCCCGCGCAGCATTAAAAAGCCCTAATTTTGTTCCTTTGGCTAAATCCGCGATGGAATACTTATTTCAGGGCACTACGACTATGGAAGAGGTGTCCAAGTTGGTTGAAGATGTCAGTGAATCTTCAATTGCGTTATCACAAGATGTTATAAACCAACAAACGGCTGAGGCGTAATTATGCCCACTTATCATTATCGAGGTAGAAATGCGCAAGGTCAGTCAGTGACGGCGCAACTGGAGTCAGCGGATGAAAACTCAGCCGCGGACGCCTTGATGAGCCGTGGCATTATTCCGTTAGAACTAAGAGTGGTAAAACCTCAAAAGACATTCTCTATTACTAGCTTGTTTGGCAGTAAAGTGTCATTGGAAGAGTTACAAATTTTTTCACGGCAAATGTACTCGCTGACTCGGTCTGGTATTCCTATTTTAAGGGCAATAGCAGGGCTGTCGGAAACCACTCATTCAGTGCGGATGAAACAAGCATTGGATGATATATCATCGCAGTTAACCGCTGGTAGACCTTTGTCTTCTGCGATGAATCAACATCAAGATGTATTCGATTCTTTATTTATTTCAATGGTTCATGTTGGTGAGAATACCGGTAAGCTAGAAGATGCTTTTATTCAATTATCTGGTTATATCGAACGTGAGCAGGAAACTCGTCGTCGAATAAAATCGGCTATGCGCTACCCCATGTTTGTGTTAATTGCGATCGCTATTGCTATGGTAATACTTAATATCATGGTTATCCCTAAGTTTGCTGATATGTTTTCACGCTTTGGTGCCGAACTCCCCTGGGCAACTAAAATTTTAATGGCAACCTCTAGTCTATTTGTGAATTTTTGGCCACATATGATAGTCGGCTTAATTGGCATAATCGTGGGTATTCGTTATTGGTTGCACAGTGAAAAAGGCGAGAAGCAGTGGGATAAATGGAAGTTACATATTCCTGCCGTAGGTTCAATCATTGAGCGTTCGACACTGGCGCGTTATTGCCGCAGTTTTTCGATGATGTTAAGTGCAGGTGTACCAATGACACAAGCGCTCAGTCTCGTTGCAGATGCGGTAGATAATGCTTACATGCATGACAAAATTGTAGGTATGCGACGAGGAATAGAGTCTGGCGAATCCATGCTTAGAGTGTCGAATCAAAGTAAGTTGTTTACACCATTAGTGCTGCAAATGGTTGCCGTTGGTGAAGAAACTGGACAGATTGACCAACTATTAACTGACGCTGCTGATTTTTATGAGGGCGAGGTTGATTACGATTTAAAAAATCTCACCGCTAAACTAGAACCTATATTAATTGGCTTTGTTGCTTGTATCGTATTGATCCTCGCCTTAGGTATTTACCTCCCTATGTGGGATATGCTCAATGTGGTTAAAGGCTAGATTATCAATGACCTCAATAGGTGAGGAACATTTATGCTGAAACAACAAAAGGCTGATGATGACTTACTGAAAATCTATGGTCGTATAGTAGCAATAAGCATATTTTTATTAGTTTTGGCTGTTTTAGGAATTAAATATTTTAACGCCATGCCTGCTATTGCTGGTAAAAGCTTAGCCCTTGAGCATACGCGTTTTCTTAATATCACCACAATGATAAAAAGCCAGTGGCTATCAAGCGGTAGACCGAAACAACTACTGCTTAACTGGCCAAGCATGGCACCCAAGGCACCCAAGGCACCCAAGGCACCCGACAATAAAAGTGCTATAGCATCTGCTAAAGTTTCACCGCAACGTGTAGTAGATACGTTAGGCAATCAGTTTGTTGCAACAGATAATTGGATTAGCCTGTCCGATAAAGGATGGCCGGTGATCGACAGTTTAGATGTTCCAGGATGTAAACGTTTATGGTATCAATTATTAGCGACTCAATTAACCGACATTGAGGTGAGCTATGATGCTAATGATAAAATATGTCGATATACCGCGGAAGATTCCGCTAATATCAATTATCAATTTACCTCTGGACAAGTGCTTTTTTTTCAAAAAGTAGCTATAGAAAGTAAATAAATTTTAGCAAGTTGCAATAAGCTGCTAATATCAGTGGAGATATCGTCATTTTAGTGTAATGCTAAGGTGTAGATAAATCGATGGGACAATTGAAAGAGTGTATAACTTATGAAGTTGAATCAAAAAGGCTTTTCATTAATCGAGTTGGTCATTGTTATTGTGATCCTTGGGTTGCTTGCGGCAACCGCTATTCCGCGTTTTTTAAACGTGACAGAAGATGCTGAAAATGCCAGTGTTGATGGTGTGTCGGGTGGCTTAGCGACTGCGGTTGGTTTTGTGAGAGCACAATGGGAAGTCGATGGTCGTCGTAATACGTCGGTTATTTTAGACGGTACCAGTGTATCTTTAGATACTCGTTTTGGTTTCCCCACAGGAACAACCAATACTGACGTGACCTCTATGACAGATGCAACCTGCCAGGAAGTATTTAATCGCGTATTGCAAAGTGCACCGCGTAATGTACTGTATACAGCAGACGCAAGAGATCAGCGCTATACGGTTAGAGCATTAGACAATGTCGGCGGTTCGGCTACAGGGATAAACGGCACTAGTGTGGCCGGTATTGATTTATGCGTTTATCACCAAATAGCATCTTTGACGATAAATCAGACCACAGGTATAGCCACTCCCGCTCCTGACTTAAGCACAGCTGGCGCAAAAGGCGTGACATATAATCCAGGCACAGGACAGGTATTGTCGTTTACCAACAACTAATTTTTAATTTGGCTGTTAAGTTATATTAGACAATAACAGCTAAACAGACATGAATTTATTTTATTTATTTTGAGAGGCTTACTATGCAAAAATTAATGCAAAAACAACAGGGTTTTACCCTAATCGAATTAGTGGTCGTGATTATTATTTTAGGTATTTTAGCGGTTACTGCTGCGCCTAAGTTCATTAACTTGCAAGGTGATGCACGAGTGTCAGCACTAGCGGGCATGAAAGCAGCTATTCAAGGTGGCAATACTTTAGTTTATTCAAAAGCAGCTTTATCTGGAAAAGAAAAAGCCGCTAACCAAACGGTGACTATCGGTGGCACAACAGCGGTACCCGTTACGATAACTACTCAGTATGGCTATACTAATGCACTTCAGGTTGATTTACAGAAAGCATTAGACGTTGTGTTTGACGCGGGTGCCGATGGCGCACCAACGGCGACAACTGGAACAGCTGAATGGATTATTAAAGCGAACGCTGGTACGCCTAAAACCGTTGAAATTTGGCAGAAAGGTGCTCCAGCTGCATGTAAGCTTACTTACACAGAAGCAAGTGCGACTACATTGCCTACTTATGTTATTAGCGCTGCAGCAGCTGATTGCTAAATAACATAGAGTTTAATAAAAAAGCCTGCATTTTTGCAGGCTTTTTTACACCTGTCATTCGGGTAGCGCAAAGGTGAACGATCGTGGCGGTTCAGCTGGATGCTATTGAAAAAATGCCTACTAATCATCTTACAGACGACTTACTATTAACCTTTACTAAAAGTGAGCTAGAAAAGGGTAAAAAAACTTCTTTACTCATGCCAATACTAAGTTGCCATGAGCCACTTAACTAGCTTCGGTACCTTTTTGTAATCGATTTACTATCAAAGATGGTTTGTGCATCCACTTATAAATAGGCAGACAAATACTTAAAAAATTTGCCATACTATCAAGTGCTAATTGCTATTTTTTTGCTGAATTTATCGAAAGGGCAATATGGATTTAAATCGTTCAACATCAAGACTAAACGGCTTTACTTTAGTCGAGCTTGTGACCACGATAATACTGATTGGTATTGTCTCGGTTGTGGTGTTGCCGCGATTTTTTTCAAGTTCGAGTTTTAGTGCATACACGTTACGCAATGAATTCATTTCAGAGCTTCGCCAAGCTCAATTAAGGGCACTGAATAACACCGACCGATGCTATGAGGTTAATGTCACTGCAACGGGTTATCAGTTACGCCATTATAGTGCTCGCGCAGGCAATAGCTGCGCTACTCTTATTCGCAGTGAGGCAATACAAGGCTTTAATGGCGGCGCTTCCATCAGTTTAGTCGTATCCGCTAGTCAGTCATTTAACATCACTTTTGATAGTTTAGGTCGAATGTTATCACCCAGTTGTACTGGTGCGTGTTTCAATATTAATGCTGATGACATTTTAAACGTGGCTGTTGAGTCTGAGGGTTATATTTATGCTTTATAACTCAAGTCGTTTAAGCCAGTTGTTACCGTGTTTAGCACGCTCACACCTAAAGTCGCTTAATCGGCCTAACACGGGCTTTTCACTGATTGAATTAGTGGTGGGAATGTTAGTGATCAGCATCGCCATTGTGATGATGACATCGATGTTTTTCCCCCAGGCTGACAGATCCGTTGAGTCACTGCACCGGATGCGCTCTGCTGAATTAGCCCATTCTGTAATGAATGAGATTTGGGGTAAACGCTATGATCAACAAACCAACCCCAATGGTGGTGTGCCTGCGTGTAATAGTCCTTTAGGGTTAACATGCTCAGTCACATTAGGACCAAACGGTGAGACTCGTGACAATTATAATGATGTAGATGATTATAATGGATTGAATATCAATTCATTGATGTTTAACTCAAACAAAACCTATGCAGCTGTTTATATTAATTTTGGTCTGAGTGTTGAGGTGAAGTACGTTGATGCCACCACTCAGGCTGCTAAGCTGATTTCGGTCAATGTCACTACGCCCAGTAATGAAGTGATCACTTACCAAGCCGTAAGGAGTAATTACTGATGCGAGTGATTACTCAATCTAAATGGGCTAAACAAGCCGCTTTTACGCTTGTAGAAATGGTCATGGTTATTCTTATTTTAGGCATAATTGTGGTTGGTGTTAGCAGCTTTGTCATTTTTGGCACGCGTATTTTTGTTGAATCGAGTGCGGTAGACCAAGTGCTAAGCCAAAGTCGTTTTGGGGTCGAGCGGATGACTCGAGAGATACGCAGCGCACTGCCTAATTCAACCCGTTTACTAACAGCAGCAGATGGCAGCTACCAGTGTATAGAATTTGTTCCTGTTACTGCCAGTACATCCTACGTTAATGCACCAATCGCACCGGCTGCAACAAGTAATATACTGAGTGCAATTGTGATTAATCAAACCATTTTAGCAGGGCAATGGGCGACTATTTATCCGCTAACCGCAAGTGAAATTTATAATCCAACCGGCAGTACCGCAAAACGATTTCTAATATCAAATGTTAGCACCAGTGGCGATCAAGTTGACTTAACCTTTGGCGCATCAATTCGATTTACTGAAGCTTCGCCATTAAAGCGGCTTTATCTAACCGCGCAACCTGTGAGCTATTGTGTTGAAAACCAACCTAATGGCACCTCAGATTTAACCCGTTACGCTAATTATGGTTATCAAAACAGTCAGCCAGCCCCGACAGCAATGGCTAACAGGGTGATTATGGCGCAAAATATTATCAACAGTTTATTAATTGAGCCCGCCATAATCTTAACACCATCCAGTTTGGTGACTAATGCGATTGTGCATATTGAACCTAGGTTTAGTGTCAATGGTGAGTCATTTAAATATCAGCATCAGGTACAGGTGATCAATGTTCCTTAAATTGTCGATAAAATCACACCAACAAGGCAGCGCATTAGTGATTGGTATTTTTGTGCTAATAGTGATGTTTTTGCTCGCGGCAAGTTTACTGCGCATTGTTGATGATTCTGATGCCTCTATTTCTATGGAAGTATGGGGCGCACGGGCACTTAATAGTGCGAACAGTGGTGCCGATGCTGCGTTAGCACAACTGTTTCCTTTAAATGGCGCAACTGCATTATGCACCAATGTGAGTTCAACCTGGACACCTCCTGCTAATGCGGTTGGATTTCATGGCTGCAGTGTCACCATTACCTGCAATAGCGCGACAGTCAGTTCCCTTACTCAGTACCGTATTAGCAGTAAGGCCGTGTGTGAAACCGGAGCCTGTGGTGCTAACAGCAGTACTGACTGTTTAAGAGTGCAAAGGCAAGTAGAGGTAGAAGCCCGTGGGAATTAAATTGATATCGCGTGTTCTTAGCTGTATTGGCGTGCTAACGGCGTTATTTACAACGACCGTATTTGCATTTGATGCTATTGATGAATCAGTGACCTGGCCTACAGTGGCACAAGGGCATCATCAAAACAGCAGTAATAGTTGCAATCAGATTTCTAACCCACAGCTTTCTATGCAGGGAGGCTCGCGCATAAATGGTACTTTGGGCGCAGATCTGGCTTATTGTTCTAATAATAGTGGTTCAGGCTTACCTAATGATAGCTGCGATACCGCCTCTGGAGGCGATCGTTTTTGCACAGTCACAGGCAGTGATACTCGAGGTTTGAGCTTAAATGGCAATGATGCCTTTAAAACCAGCAATGGTGCCGATGGTGGTGTAGGGTTCTGTACTGCAAATCAAAATATTAGTTTGGGTAATACGGGCCAAAATCAATTCAGTTCAATTGCATTATATTCAGCCTGTACTGTTACCCTCTCTTCAACCCAGCAAGAGTATCGATTTCAGTCTATAGAGGCTGGAAGTGGTGCTAAGTTGGTTTTCCCTGCTGGGGACTACTGGATAAATTCTTTAACATTAAATCAAAATGCACAGATAGTATTGCAGGGAAATGCGCGCATTTTTATTGGTAATAACATTCAATTAAACGGCGCTAAAATTAACGAAACCAATACTCATTCGTTACAGTTAGTTGCCTATAAAAACCTGAGTTTAACTTCTGGAGCGATTATTGGTGGGCGTGTTTATAGTGATGAAACCTTAACTATTGATAATAACTCAATTATTAATGGTCGGGTTACATCGCGATATTTAACTATTAACTCAAATGGCCAAATTAATGATGCTTCAGTGGCTGTGCCTTTTCATATTCAATATGGCAAAGCAACCACAACTAGCATTACTTTTACCACTGCCTTTCCAACGGGGGTTAAGCCCTTGGTGTTTCTAATGCCAACGGTTTCAACCAGTAATAGTAATAATGATGGTCCCGCGTCAGCATTACTTGGTAATGTGACCGCACAAGGTTTTACCTGGTTAAAGCAAGAGCCTGAATCACCCACCAATCAATATATTCCTTCTAATAATATGCCTGAGGTGCATTGGATAGCCGTGACCCCTGGTAATTATGATTTACCTAATGGCACTAAGCTTATAGCCGGTTCAGTTAATTATAATCAAGCATTGTTCGGGTCTAACTCACCTTATACGCCCGTTACGCTGCCTGCTAGCCAGGATGTATTGCTGAATCAAATTCAAACCCGCAATAACAATTGTTGGTTTACTAGTACCTCACAATTTACCTCGACGGGTATTGAACTGGCATTAGACACTTCTGAAGTAAGAGATAATAGCGCTCGATGCCAACCGGGTGGTTTGAATAATAGCCAAATTCAGAATGAGACCATTGGTTATTTATCATTAAAATCAGGCAGCGGAGCAATGGTGCTCGCAGGTGAAAATACCAATTACCATTTCGGTAAGTCTCAGACGTTTAATGTTGGCGGCGTACAAGATCTGAATTATCAATGTGGCTACACAACACCGTTAATCGGATTCACTGTTCCCCCTGTATTAGTTGCAGGCAAAAATAGCCGTAATGGGGGGGATGGCGGTTGGTTACGTCGTTGTCAATTAACTAATAGCCTGGTCAGTATGGTTGATGATGAGGATACTTATCGAGATACCGACAGGAGTCACATTTTTGAAAATTATAGCTTTGTTGCCATTGAGCGCTTAACCAAAGTGAGACAATGTTTTACCGACGACTTTCAGCGCAGCAGTGTGGGCAATGACTGGGTTGTGTCAAATAGTGGTGGTGGTTTTACCCCTTCTATTGTGAACAATCGCTTGCGGGTAACTCAGGCGGCCGGTAATCAAGCCACCTCTTCAACCTATCAACGCTTATTTCCAGCAGCAAATAATCTCGTTGAAATTGAATTTTATCACTATGCCTATGGCGGTAGTGGCGCCGATGGTATCGCATTTGTGCTTTCGGATGCCGCGGTTACCCCACAGGCAGGTGCTTACGGCGGTCCGTTGGGTTATGGTGCTAGATCAAACGTCAATGGTTTTGCTGGTGGCTGGTTAGGTTTTGGTATTGATGAATACGGTAACTTTTCAACGGAAGGCGGGCCAAGTGGCCCGGGAAGAAGGCGTCAGTCTGTCGCCGTTCGAGGTTCCGGGGCTGGCACGGTAGGTTATCCTTACTTACGCGGCTCTTGTAATAATGGCACCACTAATACGGGGGGAAGCTGTCTTAGTCCAACGGTGGATAATAATAATGTGACTCCAGCACACAGGTATCGCATTACCATTGATTCAAAAATAGCCGGCCAATCGATTGTTAAAGTTGAGCGTAATAGTGGTAGTGGATTCATTGAAGTTGTCCCTGCTTTTAATGCCGCGGCTATTAGCACTCAAGCGGCCATTCCTGCTGATTTTTTATTGTCATTAACCGGCTCAACTGGTGGTGCGACTAACAACCATGAAATAGACAACGTCGAAATTTGTGCACTGGATTCAAGGCCGATTGGGGTGGTGATTGATCATTTTGAATTTACCCACAGTGGCAGCGGGTTAACCTGTGGCCCTGAAACATTAACCCTTAAAGCCTGTGCCAATGCTGATTGTAGTCAAACTGTGCCAGATTTTGTTACCGCCACGCTAAGCCCTGCAACGGTCACAGGCGGAGGAGGCTGGGTTGGTGGTAATGTTGTCAGTTTTAGTGGCGGCGCTACTACACTGCAATTGAATCGCAATACTGTAGGCACAGTGGTGGTTGATGTAACTGGCTCAACACCTGGTGCTAAACCTTTCAGTCAGACCTTATGCCGTATTGCTGGAAGTGCTGCATCTGCTGCTAATTGCACGCTAACCTTTGGTGATAGTGGTTTTATTTTTGATGTGCCCGATAAGTTAGCCAACAAACCTGCGCCAGATATAGTGGTTAGTGCGGTTAAAAAGAGTGATATTACCAAGCAATGTATTCCAAGTTTTGCCAATGTGTCTAAAAATGTCGCTTTTTGGAGCACTTATACCAGTCCCTCAGTACCCATTAATGGTCAAAGTGTGTCAGTAAATGGTACCAGTGTGGGTAAAACAAGCGCGACTGCAACCAATATAGCACTTGCATTTGATGCCTTAGGCAAGGCGAAAATTGCGGTGAATTATCCTGATGCGGGCCAGCTTCAACTCGATGCGAGATATACAGGCACGGGTAATGAACAAGGGTTAATTATGTTAGGTAATGATCCCTTTGTGAGTTTTCCGGTAGGTTTATGTATTACGCCGCAGGATATAGGTGCCCAATGTGTAGCAGGAAATAGCACTTGTAATGTGTATAAAAAAGCCGGGGAATCATTTAACTTACTCATTCAAGGTAAAGCTTGGCAAATTGATGGTGATACTAATTACTGTGACAATCTCAATACCCCTAATTATGCCCACAGCAATATTACATTAGGCCGTAGTATAGTTGCGCCTTCAGGTGGCGAGCTTGGGACTGTTTCTAACGTAAGTTATGCTCAAGTGGCCCAAACAACCAACACTAGTATTGTGCCTCAATCAATAAGTGAAGTTGGGGTGTTTACATTCACGGCTAAACCGCCTACTAATTATTTAGGCTCCAGCTTTTATGATATTCCCTTAGCACAATCACCAAATATTGGCCGCTTTGTACCAGATAGATTTGTGGTGAGCGGTGTAAGTGTATTACCAGCCTGTGGCGTGTTTAGTTATATGGACCAGCCTTTCCCATTGTCGATGAATCTTACGGCTTACAATATATTTTCGAGTGTGACGAAAAATTATCAAGCAGCCTTTGCGAAAGGGACTGCTCAGTTAGTGGGCGAAAATAGTAATAATGGTACTGAGCTGTCAAACCGCCTCAGTAGCCTACCTGTCAATGCGGCGTCATGGGTTGCCGGTGTGGCTTCGGTCGATGCAAGTTATCGAGCCAAATTTGCTCGCACAACGGCGCCTAATGTTGATGGGCCTTTTAGCGTGTTAGATATCGGCGTGAAGGTTTTTGATAATGACACTAATATTGCGTTTGTCGCCGATCCAGACATGCGCGCAGACACAGCGGGCAATTGCACTACGCCATCAAATACTTGCAGTGCCAAACGCATCACTACTCAGGATTTACGTCATGGCAGGGTCACTATGGATAATACCTATGGACCTGAAAATGAAATATTACGCATGCCAACCTATGCACAATATTGGAACGGCAGTCAGTGGGTTGTCAATGTTGGCGATAGTTGCAGCGTAATTAATGGCAGCTTATCTGGAGCAGAAATTTATACTCCGACTAAGGTTGCAGGTCAAACGGTAACAAGAACAAATAATAGTACTAATATTTCTGTAGGGAAGATGACCTTGTTCTGGCAAAATACAGGTACGAATAATTATCGTGGTCAAGTGCAAGCACCTGCGCAAGTTGATAGTTGGCTGCAATGGTATTGGAATTACGACACGAGTTCGATCAATTTATTGGTTAACCCCCAGGCAAGTGCTTTTTTTGGTCGTTATCGAGGCCATGATAGAATTATTTACTGGGAAGAAGTAAGGCAATAATGACGATTTATGTGCTAATTCACTTTTTCACTGGACCATTTAGCCTATTTAAGGGCTCTTTTTAAAAAAATATAGTCAGATTAGCAATTGTTAACCCTCACGGTCTTGTGGATTGTGGGTGTGATTGATAAAGTTAGCTGATTTTTTTCTTCTGACTTCACAGAATACAGGCCTGATACATGTTCAAAAAGCTGCGCGGCATTTTTTCTAACGACCTATCGATCGATTTAGGTACGGCAAACACTCTTATTTATGTTCGCGATGAAGGTATCGTGTTAAACGAACCCTCAGTAGTTGCTATTCGTGGTGAGCGAAACGGTAACGGGCCAAAATCAGTGGCAGCAGTCGGAACCGAAGCAAAACAAATGCTTGGCCGAACACCTGGCAATATTCAAGCTATTCGCCCAATGAAAGATGGCGTAATTGCAGATTTTTATGTGACAGAAAAAATGTTGCAGCACTTTATCAAACAAGTGCATAACAATAGCTTTTTCCGCCCAAGTCCTCGCGTATTAGTTTGTGTGCCAGTTGGTGCTACGCAAGTTGAACGTCGTGCGATACGTGAATCGGCAATGGGTGCAGGTGCTCGTGAGGTTTACTTAATTGAAGAACCTATGGCTGCTGCAATTGGTGCTGGTTTACCAGTATCTGAAGCAACCGGTTCTATGGTTGTCGATATCGGTGGTGGTACTACTGAAGTGGCAATCATTTCGTTAAATGGTGTGGTGTATTCATCATCGGTTCGTATCGGTGGTGACAAGTTTGATGATGCCATTATCAATTATGTTCGTCGTAATTATGGCTCGTTAATTGGTGAAGCTACCGCAGAGCGTATTAAGCATTCTATTGGTACTGCTTACCCAGGTGATGAAGTGCTTGAAATTGAAGTGCGTGGTCGTAACTTGGCCGAAGGTGTTCCAAGAAGCTTTACGTTGAACAGCAACGAGATTTTAGAAGCATTGCAAGAGCCATTATCAGGTATTGTTAGTGCTGTTATGGTTGCCCTTGAGCAATCTCCTCCTGAATTAGCGTCTGATATTTCAGAGCGCGGTATGGTACTAACAGGTGGCGGCGCATTACTTCGTGATTTAGATCGCTTATTAATGCAAGAAACCGGCATTCCAGTCATGGTAGCGGATGATCCACTGACGTGTGTTGCGCGTGGCGGTGGTAAAGCGTTAGAAATGATCGATATGCATGGTGGCGATTTGTTCTCTGAAGAGAACTAATCAACCCCTCATTAAGCGGCGAAGTGTGTTAGCTTTTGGCTATTGGCAAGAAGGACTATTTGGCTTTGCCGCCTAATTTTTTATGAAACCAATTTTTGTTCGTGGTATTTCACACCAATTCCGTCTCACACTGGCTATTATTTTGTCGGTGGTATTATTTGTTGCCAACGATCGCCTTGAGCCTGTTCGCCAATCCCTTTCTTCCTTATTAAGTCCATTACAATATTTAGCTAATGTCCCTGGTTTGATGCTTGATTGGACTGCTGAAGCCTTGGCGACGCGTAATATGCTGGCGGTACAAAATAAAACGCTAATGGATCAGCAGTTATTAATGTCAGAGCGTTTACAACGTTTTGAGCATTTACGCCAAGAAAATGTCCGCTTAAGAGCACTTTTAGGGTCACCAGTACATATGGAATCCCGCAAAGTGGTTGCAGAAGTGATGGAAGTGGCTAGCGACCCATTTCGTCAGTTAGTTGTTCTCAATCATGGTCAACGTACCGGTGTGTTTGTGGGTCAGCCAGTGGTTGATGCAAAAGGTGTTGTGGGTCAGGTCATTGAGGTCAGTGAATTAACCAGTCGAGTGTTATTGGTTTCAGATGCTAGCCATGGTATTCCGGTGCGTGTAACCCGCAATGATGTGCGTGCTATTGCAAATGGTACAGGTGAGATTGATCAAGTTGAGTTACGGCACGTAGCAAAAAGCACTGATGTTATTGCTGGTGACTTATTAGTGACTTCTGGCCTAGGTAATCGTTTTCCTGAAGGCTACCCTGTTGCTAGGGTGACATCTGTGTCACGGGACGATGGCCAAAGTTATGCTGTTATAAATGCCCAACCTTTGGCTGCTTTAGACCGTATTCGCTATGTGTTATTGATTTGGCCCGGTGAAGCAGATGATAAGCCTTTTTGGCCTATTTTACCGGCCGTAGAGCAGACTGATAACAATAACACTGTCGAACCAAAGATTGATTCAGGCGTTGCAATCGAGCCCACTCCCGATAGCGCGACGCAGCAAGTGCCATCAAGCGAAATGCAGCCGAATCAAGTGCAACAAATTCAAACACAAGCTATTCCTGTGCAATCAACCCCAGCACAGCCAATTCAAACACAATCAACTCAAACACAGTCAACCACAGAGGTGAGACAATGAGCGCTCACATCCCCAATGGCCGTTTGGTGGTTTGGATTACATTATTTATTGGCATGATGTTCCAGATTATGCCATTGCCCCATGTGGTTGCTGCATGGCGTCCTGATTGGCTGTTGATGGTGATGATATACTGGGCAATGGCATTGCCGCACCGTTATAGTATTTTGACGGCCTGGGTATTAGGCGTGCTATTAGACGTATTACTTGGCGCCACATTAGGGATAAGAGGGCTAGCTTTCGCACTCATAACTTATGTTGTTGTGATGCATTTTCAACGCTTACGTAATTTTCCCCGTTGGCAACAAACACTGCTGATTGCAATGTTTATTTGTATCTATCATTTTGTTATTTATTGGGCCGAATATGTGCTCGTTGGCAAAACGCCTTTCAAAACCGATATGTTTTTACCTGCATTTTCAAGCGTACTAATTTGGTGGTGGGTATTTTGGATACTGAGAAATATTCGCCGTAGGTATAAAGTACGTTAGTTGCTTAACATCAGTGAAATTGATTTATTGATACTATAGCTGCTCATCAGGGGCTGATTTTAAAGAGAGTGTAATTCAAATGACTTGGGTTTTAGCTTCCACTTCACCTAGACGAAAACAGCTGTTTGCCCAGGCCGGATTTTCAATTGCTGACTTTTCCTTTGAGCAGGTGTCCCCTGATATTGATGAAACGCCATTAGCGAACGAGTCTGCTGCTGATTATGTGGTTCGTCTTGCGTTAGAAAAAGCGCAAGCTGGATTGTTATTAGTGCCAACGCTAACAGATGCCAAGGTGTTAGGATCAGATACTTCAGTAGTGCTTGAAGGCAAAATTTTGGGTAAACCGCAAAATGCTGCTGATGCGAAACATATTTTGCGTCAATTGTCAGGTCATACCCACCAGGTGATGACAGGTGTCGCCATGACTGATGGTACACATGCGTATAGCCGACTTTGTGTTACCGATGTGACCTTTTGTCATATTACCGATGACGAAATTGACACTTATATAGCCACTCAAGAACCAATGGATAAAGCCGGTGCTTACGGTATTCAGGCGCTTGGAGGTTGTTTTGTTGAGACGATTAAAGGCAGTTATTCTGCCGTTGTCGGCTTGCCGTTAGTAGAAACACGACAATTAATGCAGCTAATGGCTCAACCGTGAATACAGAAATAACACACAAATCATTTTAATTTTCATGTTAGCTCTTTACTCATCATTTAATTGAACAAGAGCAAGCATGTGACCTGAATACTGGTGGCTTATGAATATCAAAGCACAGCGTAAGAAAGGATCGGAATTACTGATAAATGTCACACCTACAGAGGCGCGCGTAGCTTTAATTGAACATGGTGTGTTACAAGAAGTGCATATTGAGCGTCGGATGAAACGAGGCCTGGTTGGTAATATCTATAAAGGTAAAATCAGCCGAGTTTTACCCGGCATGCAGGCTGCTTTTGTGGATATTGGCTTAGATAAAGCCGCATTTTTACATGCCTCAGACATAGTGCCGCACACAGAATGTGTCGCCGATGTTGAAAAAGGCCACTTTGTCGTGCGTGATATTGCCGAACTTGTCCGCCAGGGGCAAGATATTATGGTGCAAGTGGTAAAAGACCCGCTTGGCACAAAAGGCGCTCGTTTAACCACAGATATCACCTTACCGTCTCGCTACTTAGTCTTTATGCCAGGTTCAAGCCATGTGGGTGTATCACAACGGATTGAGCTTGAAGATGAACGCGCCCGTCTGAAAAATATTACCTTACCTTATGTTGATGAAGATGGTGGTTTTATTATTCGCACCGCCGCGGAAAATATAGGTGAAGACGAACTGGCACAAGATGCGGCTTTTTTACGTCGGGTGTGGGCTAAAGTCAGTGAGCGACGTAAGCGCAAAGGGGCTTGTTTACTTTACCAAGACTTAGCTTTACCGGTGCGCATTATTCGTGATTTTGTTGGCACTGATCTTGACAATATTAAAGTCGACTCTCGACGTACTTTTGCTGAGCTACAGCAATTTGCGCAGGAGTTTATGCCTGAAATCGCGCAAAAGATTGAGCTTTATGAAGGTCCTGCGCCCATTTTTGAACTGTACGATGTTGAAAATGAAATTCAGCGAGCGCTAGGCCGTAAGGTTGAGCTTAAATCCGGCGGGTATTTGATTATCGATCAAACCGAAGCTATGACCACCGTTGATATTAATACCGGTGCATTTGTTGGCCATCGAAATCTTGAAGAAACCATTTTCAATACCAATCTTGAAGCCACTCAAGCGATTGCTAAACAACTGAGGTTACGTAACCTAGGTGGTATTATCATTATCGACTTTATTGATATGCTCAGTAGCGAACACCAGGCGCGGGTATTAGAAAGTTTAAATGCCGCACTCGCGTTAGACAGAGTAAAAACCAGTGTCAGTGGCTTTTCAGGACTTGGGCTGGTGGAAATGACCCGCAAGCGAACCCGCGAGAGCTTAGAGCATGTCGTGTGTGGTGAGTGCCCAGCCTGTTTAGGTACAGGTTCTATGAAGACAGTAGAAACCGTCTCTTATGAAATTTTCAGAGAAATCATTCGTCTCAATCGTGCATACAAAGCAGATGAGTTTTTATTGTATTGTTCACCTGCGGTTTATATGAGCTTTAGTGGTGATGAAAGTCATTTATTGGCTGAGCTTGAGGTATATATAGGTAAACGTATTCGTCTGCAAAATGAAACCCTGTACACTCAAAATAAATATGATGTGGTGATGATGTAGTGTGGTTACCACGTCTGACAGCTATTGGGCGCACCAGCTTACAAGTACTCGCTATTTTGCTAGTACTTTTTGCGCTTGGGGTCAGTCTTATTCGTGGCTTGTTACCCCATATTCCAGAAGTTCGCCAAGAAATACTGGTTTATGTGGAAAAAAACTATGGGGTAAAGCTGCAGCTGGAGGGATTGTCAGCCAAATGGCAAGCCTATGGCCCAGCGTTAACTGTTACTAATCTGGTGTTACCACCGCAAGATAATCTACCGATAACCTTAGTCAGTGAACAGGTCAATATCAAACTCGATTTTTGGCAATCATTACTGACGTTATCGCCTCAAATAGAAACGGTCAGTTTTGATAAGGTACGTATCGCAATCGATGTCGATAAATTATCCAATCAAAGCGGGTCACCAACACCCATAGCCAATATGGATTGGCTGTATGCTTTTTTACTCGAACAATTAAACCATTTTTCTATTAATGATGTTTCGGTACAACTGAACAGTTCTTTGCATCAATTTCGGCCTATTTTTGTTGATAACTTAGTTTGGCTCAATCAAGGTGAAGATCACCGGGGCGAGGGGAGCTTATTTGTTGATGATCAAGCATCTGATAAAGAGTCGTTATCATTACAAATTGCATTACAAGGTAATGGCTATCAGCCTGAATCGATAAAGGGTGATATTTATATTGCCGCCGCAGCACTCGATATTGGTGAGTGGGCCTCAAGGCGCATTAATCCCCAAAATGATGTAAATAGTATCAGTTTTCAAGGTGTTGTTAATTTTGAAGCCTGGTTCAGTTTCGCCGAACGTAATATTCAAGATGGTCAGTTAATATTTCAACCAAGCTGGTTAGAATGGGATGATAAACGCCCTAAAACCGGCGGGATTTTTGACACCAGTTTCGATGTCATATCGAATACAAAACCTGATAAAGAAGCAGAAATAACACAAAATGCAGTAAATGCAGTAAATGCAGTCGATGCTCGCAATACACAGCGTTTCGATATCAAAAATGGTCAATTAACCTGGCAAAACACCCCTGAAGGATGGCAGATTCAAAGTCATCAGTTAGCTATTGAGTCAAATCAACAAACCTGGCCTGAACTGAGTTTATCGCTGGCGTATCATAACGCGCAATTATTTGGTCAACTGAATAAAATTAACTTAAATAATCTTGCCCCGTTATTACCGCTAATCCCCAGCGTAGGCCATGATGATGTGCAGCTGTGGCGGGATATTAATGTACAAGGCGATATCGGCCCCATAAAGCTTTATAAAGCTAAAGATAAACCTTGGGCGGCATCAGCCAGCTTAAGTCAGTTAACATGGCAAGCATTTGAACAGTTACCAGGTCTAAGTCCCGTTGATTTACATTTATCCTGGGCAAATAACATCTTACAGGCAGATCTGCCAGAGCAAGATTACAATATAGATTTTGCAGGCGGTTTTAATCAACCTTTACAGTTAACAGGCCAAACATTATCGGTTAGTTTTGATCTTAAAGACATGCGACTCACTGCGCCTGATATTGCCTTTTATAATGATGACATTCGTTTGCAGGCAGCGCTTAATCTTCATCTTGGCGATAATCCTTATATGGCGTTAGCGGCTAATCTTGATATTACCGATGTGGCTAAAGCCAGTGATTATTTTCCTTTAATGGCGATGTCGCCTAGTCTTGTCGAGTATTTAGACAGCGGCTTACAGGCAGGGCATATTGAACAGGCGAATGTACTGTGGCGAGGCGCTTTTAATCGTTATCCCTATGTTGATTTTGATGGGGTATTTCAAGCTGAGTTCAATATTAACCAAGCCGAGTTTAAGTTTCAGCCAGATTGGCCTGCGGTAAAACAGCTAGATTTATATGCTTTTTTTGAAAATAAGCTAATGGATCTCACCATTAACTCAGGCAAGTTAGGCCAGGTGGCTGTTGATGGCACCAAAGTGTGGATCCCTGAGCTAGGCGCTAAGTCTTTGTTGCGAGTTGATGCTGATTTATGGATGGATGCACAAGCGGCAGCGCAAGTTATTAACGCCTCACCACTTAAATCGAGCGTGGGCTCAACCCTTGCTGTGGTGCAGGTTAAACAAAACCTGAATACGTTGTTAGATCTGTCGATTCCGTTATTTAAAGGCGAAAATCCGTTAATTAAAGGCACCGTTCGTTTCGAAAATAATCCGGTGTTTATTAGCCAGCCAGGTGTTAATTTAACGCAAGTCAATGGTGATTTAAGTTTTGAAAATAACTTGGTCACAGGAAAAAACCTAAAAGCTAAACTATTTGGTCAGCCGCTGCAATTTAGCTTTGCCACTAAAGAAAAAGGCCGTCAGCTAGCGTTAGATGTCGACTTTAACGGGCGTGTGGATATTGCCTCTTTACCGGCATCTTTTAATCATCCTCTGAGCGATTACTACCAAGGTGCTCTCGATTGGACAGGCCAGTTAATGATGATGTTTGGCGATCAAGGCTATAGTTTGCGCGCCCAAGCAGAAACAGACCTTCAAGGGGTAAGTGTGTCGTTACCCGCTCCCTTTGCTAAAACCGTTGAGCAGTCGCAAAAATTGTCTGCGGACATTATGGGTGACAACAAACAAATTACAGTCGATGTTAAGCTGAGCGACCAAGCTGAATTTTGGGGTGGCCTAGGGGATAAAGACGGTAACGCTTTGCAGTTTTATGACTTAATGTTAGGGCGAAACTTTAAGTTTGGTGACACATTGAGCCAGCAAGATGGCGTTATTCATATTGACCTTAAGCAAGCCAATCTAACCGAATGGTTGCCCATTATTCGCGGTTTTACTGCATCGGCAGCAGAAACTGTTGTCAGCGCCAACCCAGAGCCATTGGTTGCATCAAAGTCGACGTTTCCTGCTTTAAAACAAATTAATGCCAGTATTGGTCAGTTCAATTTACTGGCGCAAAACTTTGAACAGCTAAAACTGACAGCCAGTCCCATCGATGAGGTCTGGCGATTTAATGTCAACTCGACACAGTTTGAAGGGCGAGTTGATTTTTATAAAAACTGGCGGGAGCAAGGGCTTAAAATTGTGGCCGACAAGCTGCACTTAGCACCCGTTGTAAAAGACAGCCAAGATGCAGAATACAGCCCCGACACTCTGCTTGATAGTTTGCCGCCGCTGGCTATTGATGTTGATGACTTTACAGTCTTTGATATGCAATTTGGTCATCTGCAAATGCAAGCCAATCCTTATGATCAAGGATATCGTTTTCAAACGGTGTCATTAACGCACCCAGTATCTAATATTAGTTTACAGGCCAAAGGCGCATGGACCAAAAATAGCATCGGCACTATGACTCAATTTGATGTTAAATTGAATGCCGATAAGTTTGATGATTTATCAGCATTGTTAGGCATTAATCCTGGCTTGCAAGATGCACCTTTAGGGTTTATGGGTGATTTTTCATGGCAAGGTGCGCCCTATAACTTTTCGCTTGAAACCTTAAATGGCAAAATTAAATTTGATATGGGTAAAGGGCATTTGTCGGAAATAAGTGATAAAGGGGCGAGAATATTTTCACTTTTCAGCTTAGATTCTATTTTACGCAAACTGTCATTTGATTTTTCAGACGTGTTTGGTTCAGGTTTATATTTTAATAGCTTTAAGGGTAACTTAGACATCAAAGATGGCGTGGTTAAAACCACCGACACAGAAATGGATGCCGTGGCGGGCAATATGAAAGTGCGCGGTTATACAGATTTAACCACTCAAAGCCTAAATTACGACATCCGCTTTATGCCTCAATTAGCATCCAGTGTGCCAACCGTGGTATTTTTAAGTACTAGCGCCTGGACATTAGGTATTGGTGCATTTGCACTGACGAAGGTATTGGAGCCAGTGATTGAGATTATTTCTGAAATCAGATTTCGCTTAAAAGGCACCATGGATAACCCTGAACTCCAAGAGTTAGAGCGCAAAAGCAAAGAGATTGTTATTCCAGAGTCGATATTACGTGAGAATGGTATTTTTCCGGGCGCTGAAGATGTGACTGCCGATGGCAAAGGCACACAAGAGCCATTATCAAAGGGTAAAGCTAATAGTACAGCGCCTCAAGCGCCAGCCACAAAAGACGCTGAAACTAAATCAGAAAACGAAACCGGTGATAAACCATTAACCGCCCCCAGTGTTAATGCCAGTAATCTGCGATATTTGAAAAGGGACAGTTATGCAAATCAGTTTGTTACAATGTCAAAGCAGTCGAGACGTTCAGGCCAATCTGGCTTTTATCAACGCGCAGCTTAACCTATTACCTCGACAACCTTCACAACCGCAATTAGTGGTTTTACCTGAATGCAGTTTGTTATTTGGCGGTCATGAGTCACAGCAATTACAATACGCAGGCACTGATGACAACGGTGAGCTTAAACAAGCATTAGCCGATTTAGCACAAAAGCATCAGGTTTATATGGTCGCTGGGACGATTCCAATGCGTGCCGATGACCATAGGGTTTATAGCCGCAGTTATTTATTCAATGATAGTGGTGAAACCTTAGGCTCATACGATAAGCTGCACTTATTTGATGTAGAGGTTGCCGACGGCACTAAGACCTATCGTGAAAGTGACACCTTCCATCCAGGTTCCCGTATTACGGTTGTTGATACTCCTTTTGGCAAGGTTGGCCTAGCGATTTGTTACGACATTCGCTTCCCTGATGTGTTTCGTGCACTGCGCTTAGCCGGAGCTGATATTATTGCATTACCTTCGGCCTTCACTAAAGTGACCGGAGCTGCGCATTGGCAAGTATTGTTACAGGCCAGGGCAATTGAAACCCAATGCTACCTACTTGGCGCAGGGCAATGGGGGCAACATAATGAAGGTAGCCGAGAAACCTGGGGACACAGCATGATTGTTGACCCCTGGGGGAAAGTGATTGCCGAACTACCCGAAGGGTTAGGTTGGGTTCAAGCCGAGATAGATTTAAAACAAGTAACAGAAATTCGCCAACAAATGCCTGTGTTAGGGCATAATCGTTTTATTGCTCCCGCGCTGGCTAAATAGAAGCTGCGGGTTGATTAGATTGAATAAAGAGAATATGAATGCCTTTTTTATCGCAAGTTGAGCAAAGCTTATTTCAAGGTGGACTGACAATCGATGGCCTGCAAGATTATTTAGCCATCATTCATCAACATCAAATTGACTTCTCTGATCTGTATTTTCAAGGCAGTCGCCATGAGTCCTGGGTGCTAGAAGATGGCATCATTAAAGAAGGCAGTTTTCATATTGAGCGGGGTGTGGGCGTGCGCGCCATTACCGGCGAAAAAACCGGTTTTGCCTATGCCGATGAAATTAGCCCTGCAGCATTAGATGCCGCAGCACGAGCGGCCCGCGGTATAGCTATTGCCGGTGAACAGCACAAAGTCAAAGCCTTTAGCCGCACTAAAACCATTCAACTGTATGATAGTGCAGACCCTATCGCGGCGATGGATGAAGTTAAAAAAATTGATTTGTTAAAACAAGCGGACGCGTATATTCGCAGCTTAGACAGTCGGGTTATTCAAGCCGTGGTCAGTTTATCTGGCGTGCATGAAGAAATTCTAGTGGCTGCCAGTGACGGCACTCTAGCTGCTGATGTACGCCCATTAGTGCGTTTTAACTGCAGTGTTATTTTAGAAGAAAACGGCAAGCGTGAACGCGGCAGTGCTGGTGGCGGTGGTCGACATGATTACAGCGTATTTTTAACCACAGACGATGCAGGGCTGCCACACAGTTTTGAGTTTGCCCGTGAAGCGGTACGTCAGGCACAAGTTAACATTCATGCCGTCGATGCCCCTGCCGGCGAAATGGCTGTGGTGTTAGGTAATGGTTGGCCAGGAGTATTATTGCATGAAGCGGTAGGGCATGGCTTAGAGGGTGACTTTAACCGTAAAGGTAGCAGTGCTTTTAGTGGCAAAATAGGTCAGTCAGTCGCATCAAGCTTAGTGACCGTTGTTGACGATGGTACGATGAAAAATCGCCGTGGTTCATTAAGTATTGATGATGAAGGTGTACCCACTCAAAAAACCACCTTGATTGAAAACGGTATCTTAAAAGGCTATATGCAAGATAAGCTTAACGCCCGATTAATGGGTGAAAAGTCCACAGGTAACGGTCGTCGTGAGTCCTATGCACACTTACCTATGCCTCGTATGACTAACACTTATATGGAAGCAGGCCAATCTGATCCTGCCGATATTATTAAGTCGGTTAAAAAAGGCATTTATGCGCCTAATTTTGGCGGTGGGCAAGTGGATATTACTTCAGGTAAATTCGTGTTCTCAGCTTCTGAAGCCTATTTGATTGAAAATGGTGAAGTGACTAGAGCGATCAAAGGTGCCACGTTAATTGGCAATGGCCCAGAAGCTATGAGTCAAATCTCTATGGTGGGTAATGATCTTGCTTTAGACAAAGGTGTGGGTGTGTGTGGTAAAGACGGTCAAAGTGTGCCTGTTGGTGTGGGTCAGCCAACCTTAAAGTTAGACAAGCTCACTGTAGGCGGTACGGCTTAATTTATCGCCATAATTGATGTCATCGTCCACCTCAAACGGGATTGTGTTTGAGGTGGATTATATTCATAACAGCAAGCTTAACTGTTCAGGTCCAAGCATAAACTGCCTCTAAAGGGAGTTAAGTGCACAGACTTAACATCTATAGCCATTAGAGAGTGGCAGTAATCAAAGAGTCGGTTATAATTCATTTATATTCTTAGAGTAAAAACTCTACACGGTGATGAACGACATGGAACTACAGATTAGCTCACAGCAAGTTTTCGCGACTTCTACACTGACCCGTTTGTCTGGGTTCATCAAGGCTGCTGTTATTTTACTGCTGGCCAGCGTCAACCATGTGAGTGCAGCGCAAGATCCTCAAACTTCCCCTATAGGTATTGCTCAAACACAAGCTTCGAGCACCATGAGCTTTGAGCAGGCATGGCAAAACTTATTAAAAGTGAGCGACACCTTACAAGCCAAACAACAGCAAGTGAATCGCGCACAAGCGAAACAAGATGCGGGTAAGTCATTAAATTATCCTGCTGTCGATATTGCTGGTTCTTATACCCATTTAGAAAAACCAATTGAGCTGGATTTAATGGACTTAAATCCGATAGTCGGTCTTGACCCAGCGCAATTGCCACCCGCAATAGGCGGTATGTTAGCCACCATTCCCGCATCAGCGTTTGTCACCCCTTTTACCGAGCAAGATGTGTTTCGCTCAAGCCTACAAGCTATGTGGCCAATTTATACCGGGGGCAGAATTACCGCTGCTCAAGGTATTCAAGCTGCCCTGGTTGTTGAAGAGCAACAGCAACTAGCGTTAAGCCAGCGTGATTTATTTACCCAGCTGGTTGACCGCTATTACGCGGTGGCAGTGACCCAAGCACTAGCTGATACTCAATATCAATTAGTTGAATCACTAACAATGCATGAAGATCATGCTAGAAAGTTAGAGCAGCAAGGCCAAATTGCCAAAGTTGAACGCTTAAATGCCCAGGTCGCATTAGAGAATGCCAAAGTCAATTGGACCCGTGCCAAGCGTCAATATGAAATGACCGAAATAGCCCTTGCCAGTATGATGCATCAGCGACAAATTTCACCGACATCGGCTTTATTTATCCTTAATACTCAACCTGCTTTGTCTCGCATGAGTCAATTAACTTTATCGACTCATCCAGCGCTAAAATTGCTCGAGGCTAAAGAAGTGCAAGCCAATGGCCTAGTGGATTTAGAGAAGGGCAGCTATTACCCAACGGTATTTCTATACGGCAATTACACCTTATACGAAGATGACAGCTTATTTTCACAGGTGGAACCCGATTGGATGGTTGGCGTTGGCATAAAAGTGCCACTATTAAGCCGTGATGGTCACAGTGGTAAGGTGCAAGCTGCCAAAAGTGCCTTGTTACAAGCAAGACACACCAAAGCACAAACTCAACTTGATTTAAGCCTACTGGTCGAACAGCAGTACCGCCAAATGATGCAAGCCATTGAAGAGATTGATGCTTTAGATATTTCATTAGCGTTAGCAGAGGAAAACCTGCGCTTACGTGAGCTCGCTTTTAATCAAGGACTATCGACATCCATTGACAGGGTCGATGCCGAGCTTAAATTAGCAGCGGTTAAAACCCAGCAGTTAGGTGCTAAATACCGTTACCTACAAACCTACGCCAAGTTGATGGCGATTAGCGGTCAGTTAGATGAGTTTATTGCACGAACCAGCCCAGTTATCACTTCACCGGAGAACAATAATGCGAGTAAATAAGTTTTTAGCGGTCATCGCATTATGTTTTCTGGGAGTATTTCTAGCTTATGGGCTTTGGCTGGCCTACACGCCTAAGCCACAGACGCTACAGGGCCAAATTGAAGCGCGCGAATACAATGTGTCATCCAAGGTACCGGGACGCGTTGAGCAAGTGATGGTTCGCCGGGGTGATTTTGTGACTCAAGGTGATTTGTTATTTGCCATTAGCAGTCCTGAACTGGATGCGAAATTGATGCAAGCAGAGGGCGGTCGAGATGCCGCTGAAGCAATGCAAACCGAAGCGCAAAATGGTGCCAGACAACAAGAAATTACCGCTGCTGAAGAGCAATGGCGCAAAGCCAAAGCGGCTAATCAGTTAATGCAAGCCACTTATCAGCGGGTAGAGAATTTATTCACCGAAGGTGTCGTTGCTAGACAAAAGCGCGATGAAGCCTATACCCAATGGCAGGCTGCAAGATATACCGAACAAGCCGCATTGGCGATGTTTCAAATGGCACAAGAGGGGGCGCGGGTAGAAACCAAAGCCGCAGCGGCGGGTAATGCACGCATGGCTGAAGGCGCGGTACGTGAGGTCAATGCCATTATGGCCGATAGCCAGATGCGTTCGCCTAAAAATGCTGAAGTCAGTGAGGTGTTATTGCAAGCGGGTGAATTAGCCCCAAGTGGTTTCCCTGTTGTTAGTTTGATAGACATGCAAGATTCATGGGCTATTTTACAGGTTAGAGAAGATCAATTAGCCGATTTTAAACAAGGGCAGCTAATTAAACTGACTGTGCCAGCTTTACAGCAAACCTATGACTTTACTGTCGATCATGTCAGCGTGATGGGGCATTTTGCTACCTGGCGTTCAACAGAAAGTGGCCATGACTTCGATATGCGCACTTTTGAGGTTGAATTAACCCCAGTAACTCCTATTGCGGATCTTCGTGTCGGTATGTCTGTACTGTATCAATATGACGCTGAGTAATCATGCTAACCATGATGGATTTCGTTAAGCGAGAGTGGCGGACACTGTGGCAATCACCTTGGCAATTAGCCTTAGTGACCTATATTCCTATTGTGAGTGTACTGTGCTTATGGTGGTTATTCAGCGCCGGATTGCCCAGGCAATTACCCGTTGCGGTAGTTGATTTAGACAATAGCCAAATGTCCAGAATGCTCACCCGAAAAATGTCGGCCAATGCAGTGATGAAACTAGAGTCATATGGACAATTAGATCTCGCCATCAAGGACATGCGCGAAGCGAAAGTGTATGCAATGGTGGTGATTCCTTATCAGTTTAAATACCAATTATTGACCTCAAAATCTCCTACAATTGATATTCGTTACAACAGTCAATATTTGCTGGTGGGTAAACTATTATCTAGCCAAATACAGATGAGTTTAGGTGCCGGACTGTTTAAAAGTGCTGAACAAAAGCTATTAATGAGCGGCGTCAATCATGCCAGTATTGCGGTAAACCTATCGCCAGTAACGAGTCAAACTACCGCCTTATTTAATCGCAATAATAACTATGTTGGTTTTTTGGTGCCGCCAGTGTTAATCGCACTATGGCAATTACTGGCCATGATGGTGTTTTCTAATGCACTGAACAAAGAGCTGATTACGGTAAATAATCAAGTCACCTTACCGCAGGATTTGTGGATAAAAGTATTGGCTAAGTGCGCAGTATTTTTACCCATCATGCTATTGCACAGTAGTTTTATTTTATTGTTATTGTACCAATATTTACAGCTACCTTACGCGGGTGAATTAGGGGTACTCATCATCGCCCAAGCCATTATGCTAATAGCGTTATGGTTAATAGTGACGATGATCTTCCTGATGATGAAAGATTCGGCTCGCTGTGTCAGTTTTTGTACCGCATTATTTGCCCCAGCCTTTGCTTTTATGGGGATAACATTTCCGGTCAATGAAATGCCAGAATTGGCTCAATATTGGCGCTTGTTAATGCCATCGAGCCATTATATTGATTCCCATGTCAGTGTGGTGAGTTACGGCGCAGACAGCGCCTTAGTCTTGCAGCAACTGTCTTCCTATTGGATGTTTATTTTCATTCTTCCTGTAATAGTTGGGTTATGGCATCGCGCACCTAAATCATCAGGTGACACACTGGATACAGGCTTGCTGGATAGCAGCTCGTCAGTAAAGTCGGAGTTTATATGACATTTTGGGCGCTTTATTTTGCTGAATGGCGATCACTTCTAGCCGATAAAGCCATTGTGGTGACCCTATTTGGTGGCGTGGTGTTTTACTCTGTGTTGTATCCACTTCCCTATTTGCATCAAGTGCCTACCGAACAAACCATTGTGGTAGTCGATCAGGACAACTCTTCGCTGAGCCGAAAGTTAACCCGCCATGCCGATGCCAGCGCCAAAATTCATATCATCGCCCATGCCAATAGTATTGACGAAGCTAAACAGCTTATACAGCAAGGTAACGCCCACGGCTTATTGGTTATTCCCGAAGGATTTAGACGCAATTTACTCTTAGGCAAAGGCGCTACGCTGAGTTATGGCGGTGATGCCAGTTACTTTTTGATTTACTCAGCCGTTGCTGAAGGGTTAGTAGCAGCAGGGATGGATGCGGGTAAGCAAGTGCAACTAATGGGTTTATTAGCCCGTGGTGAAAACCCTACACTTGCAGATCAAAATATCAATTCGGTCAATATTAACGCCGTGCCGGTTTTTAATCCTAGTTTGGGTTATACGCCTTATGTTGTGCCTGGGTTGTTTATATTGATTTTGCATCAAACATTACTCATTGGTACAGGTATTTTAGGGGCAGGGCAGTGGCGCAAAAAAGGCTACTGGCAGCAAGTATCACCTATGGCAATATTCAGCGCGAGAATGGCGATGTTTGTCAGTTTATATAGCGTATTTAGCAGCTTTTATATTGGTTATTGTTTTTATGCTTATCAGGTCACTGTACTTGGAACATTAGCAGAAACGGCACTAATGCTGCTGCCCTTTTTATTGGCAACAACCGCTGCAGGTATTACATTAAGCTGCCTGTTTACCCGACGTGACTTACCGACTCAAATCTTTTTACTGTCATCAATGCCAATCTTGTTTGTTGCAGGTTTCGTGTGGCCAATAGCATTAATTCCAGAGCCACTCGTGTGGATGTCACAGGTTATTCCAGCCATTCCTGCAATTAATAGCATGTTGACGTTGAATCAAATGGGCGCAGACTGGTCGGCAATAATGCCGCAATGGTTACAAATGTGGTTGATGTTTGCGGTGTTTAGCGGGTTGGCTTTAGCGGGTATTAGACGTCGCCAAAAAGAAGTAAACCAGGCACATTAACAAGTAATGATATCTTGTATAGGCAGTGCTAAATTGAGGTTGAAGTTAACTTAGCTCTTAGGTAAGAGCTAGACACAAAGGTAGTTTAAATTGATTAGGCATAATCATCATAATCACCTCATTCATCATCACTAAGCACTTATATCGGCTCCTAACAAAAAAGCCCACCGAAGTGGGCTTTTGGAGTTAGATAGCTAGACACTAAGTGTCAGCTCAATCTGCATTTGCTAAGTTTGACTACAGCAAAGTTACATTAAAGTTGGTTTCAGTGATAATGCCGCCTGGGGTGGTCACTGTTACCGTGACCCTACTGACTCCCGTTACACCGTTATGTTTTAATATGAATGAAGTGCTAGTACCACCGGCAAGCGTGCGGTTAGGCACAGTATAACCGTTAAATAACACCTCGCCCTCAGTCGCGGTAACTGCGACTGTAGTGTTGGCAGGTAATATTTGGTTAGCAGTATCGGTAAGCTTAATTGTGAATGTTGAGAGGCCATTGACAGCGATAGGGGTAATATTACTAAAGTTAGTATTTAGCGCCGTGCCATCTTGGTTAAATTGCATCACTGCAGTTGAACCAGACATAGTAAGCACAAAAGCCTTACGGATATAGGTTTTATTGGCTTGACCTATCCCGCATATGCCGTCATTGCGAAGACATTGTGGTCCATTAAATTTAGCGTCGGGACCAGTGTAGGTACTGGCTAAAGTGTTAAAGAATTTTTCGCTGGAATCAAAAGCACCCGTCTCATTATCATCTCTAAACGCGTCGCCTAAATCGATAAAGCCAGCTGGGTGATAAGTTTCAATGTCCATACCATTACCTTTACAGGCAACTGGATTATTGCTGGCATTTAAACAAGCTAATGCAATTGCACCACCATCTTCATCACCAAACATATTATCGCCATCGGTATCAAAGAAAGTTTCATGGCCTAGTGCATAGGCTAAAATTGTCACCCTATTATCAGTGACTCTCGGGTTGGCTGATGTCCAGCTGACGTTACAGGTTCCACCTTTAGTAGAGCAAGAGGGCTGTATTTGGCCGCCTTCAGCGGTGAAGTTAACCACAGTGTCGTCGGGCGCAGGGTTCCCAAAACTATCTGATGCGTAAACCGTAATAGTGACTTGCTTGCCATTTTGATTGCCTGCCTCTGGGTTATATTCCGAGGGTGAAATACTGAAGCCAAGCTGCTGTGGTAAACCAGTATTTACCGTTAACTGTTCAGATTGGCTGGTAATGACTTCATTAGTGTCGATGTCGGTTGCTTTGGCGACGACCCGCACAGGCGTTGGTACAGTACCTGATAATACTCGAACGCTGGCTAGACCCTGTGTATTAGTAATACTTTTATCGGTTTGCTGGCCATTTGCAAAGCTTAAGCCGCCTATTACAGTATCAAGATTGAAGTTGACGGTTTGCTGCGCAGTCGGTTGACCATTGGCACTGGTGACCATAAAAGTCACTAATGATGACTCGCTTGAGCCAGTACCTCCAGCGCCTTTAATGCGAATCTGATCTGGCTCTGCAGAAATAAAGCTTAAGCTTGCTAAGGTTTGACGGCTTAAGGTGAAGTCTATACTCGCCGTTAATGCAGTGGTACCAACCATTGCTGTTGCAATGATTTGATCGCTACGTTCACTATTGCCGCTGCAACTGGTATCAGAAAAAGTCGCACCAGCACTGCCTGATAACGTTGTTACAGGCGAGTCTAAACTGGCCTTGTTATTAGTTGAGCAATCTGAGCTAAAGGCCACGCTAGTCGGTGTTTGTAAACGGCTAAAAGTGCCATCGCTATTGTCGGAAACAATGGTGGCTGTCACGCCAAATGTGCCGCCGGCGCTGACTTTATAAATACCGTTAGTATCTGTGGGTAATGTGGTGTTCAGTTCACCTTCATAAAATTCGGTAGCAGATACCCAGCGACCCATTTTTAACAAACCTGTTTGGGCGACATCATCTGCGGTTAACACTTCGTAAAAACTTGAGCTAGTGACCATCTTGCCTTGGTAATTAGTGCTCACCGCTAAGGTGCTGGCACCTAAATCTGTTACGGCGGGTGTATAGCTCACCACAGCTTTACCGCTACTATTAGTGAGCGCTGTTGCGGGTGATAAGCTGGCACTGCCGGCAGTAAAAGTCACCAATTGATCGGCGATACCTTGGTTACTGCTGTCTAATAGGGTGGCTTGTAACTGAACCGCTTCATCAACCTTAAAGCGTGTGACTGTGCCCGAAGCATGGTTAATACTGGCTGAAATGGTGACCGACTCTGTCGTTGGTGAAGTAGTTAACGCTAAAAACTCAAAATTACGACTGGCACTGACCACATTACTATTAGCAGGGTTGAATTGTACGCTTAGCTCTCCTGCATTGGTCGTACTTGAGCTAATGATGGAGCTTGCTTGACCATTAGCATTGGTGAGCTTTGAGGCAGGCGAGGCACTGCCAAAAGGTAGAACAAAATTGACTAGTTGTCCCGATGCGAGTGTATTGCCATTTTTGAGGGTGGCAACCGCACAAAATTGTTCATTAAGATAAAATGATTGCTGGCTTGTTGCGTCGCTACATTGCCCATCTACAACCGCCTGAAAACTTAAGCTAATGGCATAGTTTTCTGTGGTTGTTTCTGTCTCAGTGCCATCAGCGGCTCCATTGCAACCGCTGATAAGTAAAGATGAAGCAAAAATTAATGGAATGCTGCGACTCAAAGTCATTATTCGCATGGGTAACATCCTAGTATTATTGTTATTCAGAATCTAAGGTAAATTGCTGTTTACTACTTACTCAGTCCGTTTAATAACACCCCAGCCAAAAAATGACTAAGTTATTTCACTGCGCAAGTATTTAAACAGTTCTTTGGCTGATTTAGACTCAGGGCCTTGGGTCAGCTCTTTATTGGCTTGACGCACTAATTGACGAAGCTTTTGACGATCAAGTTGTGGATGGTCATCCATCAATGTTTGAACTTCAGTGTCACCATTAGTCAACAAACGATCGCGCATTTTTTCGAATATCTGTATTTGCGCAGCTTCATTATTGTTCTTATTCAACACTTTATCCAGTGCAGCTTCAATAGGTTCGTGATCAAAGTTACGCATTAATTTGCCTATGTACTGCAAATGACGACGATAAGCTTCAGTTTTTTGCTTAATGACTTTGCTTTTTAGCACAGCATCGTACAAAAATTCGTCTAACCCCATTCTGTCTAACTGCGTTTTACTTAGTGCCACCAAACGCATGCCTAACGCCTGCGCCTCTTCACTTTCTTTTTTAAATCCAGTACGGCTGACGTATTCTTCATCGTTGTCATACGGTTGCTGAAAGTGCTCAGAATCACCAACAATTTTCATAATCTTAAACCTCAAATAAATATCTGCTAATGATAGCATTTATTTTGCAGTTGTATCGGGGAAAAAAGGTCAGCAAAACGTGTTGTTATCAATCGTGAAATGAATTTGCTATGCTAGCGTTAATTTAGGCCATTTAAGAGACTATTTGTGACTTCTCATCAAGCACCTCCAGCCACTATTGACAGTGAATTATCGGCATTAAAGCAAGCAGTCAGTGTTGCGCTTGAATACGCCAAAGAATTAGGCACTACTGCGGCGGAAGTCGCCATTAGTAAGCAGCAAGGCCTGTCAGTTTCTACCCGTAATAAAGAAGTTGAGACCGTCGAGTTTAACAAAGATGGTGCTTTAGGGATTACTGTATTCCGTGATGGCCGTAAAGGTAACTCTTCTACTTCAGATTTAAGCCCGGAGGCAATTAGACAAGCGGTTAAAGCGGCCGATGATATTGCCAAATATACCTCTGAAGATCCGTTCAGTGGTCTGGCGGATAAAGCCTTGATGGCACAAGATATTCGTGATTTACAGCTATATCATCCGCAAGCATTAACCGCTGAAGAGTTAGCTGAGTTAGCTATTAGGGCAGAAGAAGCCAGCTTATCAACCGACCGCCGTATAAAAAGCTCCGATGGCGCCACAGCCAATGCCCATACCAGTGCCAAAGTGTATGGCAATAGTCATGGCTTTTTAAATGGCTATTGTAGTTCGCGTTACAGTTTAAGTTGCGTGGCGATTGGTGAAGAGTCTGATGGCAATATGCAGCGCGATTATGACTATACCGTTGCCCGTAAGTATCAAGACTTATTAAGCCCTGAAGCGGTTGGTAAACAAGCAGCCAATAAAACCCTTAGCCGTTTAGATGCACGTAAAATTGCCACCGCGAAAATGCCGGTACTGTTTGCGCCTGAAATAGCCACTGGCTTGATGGGACATTTAATTGGTGCAATTAGCGGCAGTAGTTTGCATCGTAAGTCGAGCTTCTTGCTCGATTCAATTAACACGCAAATTTTTCCTGAGTGGTTCAATATTGAAGAGCAGCCTCACTTAATAGGCGCATTAGCGTCAGCCAATTACGACAGTGAAGGTGTTGCGACTCAAAGTAGAAAAATTATTGATAATGGTTCATTAGCGACCTATTTATTGACCAGTTACTCGGCGCGTAAATTAGGTTTGACCAATACAGGTCACGCTGGCGGTATTTATAACTGGACGCTTAGCCATACAGATCAAACCTTTGATGATTTAATCAAAGCGATGAACACAGGTTTGATTGTCACTGAAGTGATGGGGCAAGGCGTTAATGGCGTAACGGGCGATTACTCCCGTGGCGCTGCAGGGTTTTATGTTGAGAACGGTCAAGTGATGTTCCCTGTGGAAGAAATCACCATAGCGGGTAATTTAAAAGACATGTTTATGGGGATTCAGGGCGTGGGTAAGGATCGTGATTTACGATCGTCGATTCGCACTGGTGGCATTTTACTCAGTGAAATGAAGATCGCAGGTAACTAATACGGTCTGACTGACATGACCGCTAGCAAAAGTGATTTAAATTAAATAAGGGGTAAGTGAAAACTTACCCCTTATTTGTTTTTATTGACGACTAAAGCTTTATTCTATTGAAAACTCATAACGTGAAATATGGTGATAAACTTTATTTGGCATTAGCCAAGCATTACCCGGTAAATCAGGCTGATTAGGTGAGTCTGGTAGCATCTGCGGCTCAATGCATACCGCTTGATGGTCAACTAATATCTGCTGCTTTTTAGCCACTACACCGTTTAGGAAATTAGCACCGTATAACTGCACCCCAGGCTGGTTGGTATACACCGTCATACTGGCACCGCTAACCGTACTGGATAACTTACCAAAACGTTGTAATTCACCCCCGGTATTATCCATTACATAGCAATGATCAAAACCATTGGTTGCAGCAAGCTCTGGGCGTTGTGTTTGTACTGCCATTGAGGTTGTGTGAGCTAAATCTAAATCGCTGCCTGCTGTGGTCAGTAATGCTGTGGGTATACCCACCTCATTCATGGTCAGGTATTGCCTAGCATCAACTTGTATTTGATGGGTAGTATTGGTCACACCGCCGTCTAAATTAAAATAACTGTGCTGGGTGAGGCTAACAGGGCAGGCTTTATCTGTTGTGGCTAACATTTCAACATACAAATTATTACCGACTAATCGGTAATCTAATTGGACTCTGCAGTTGCCCGGAAATCCCATATCGCCATCAGGACTGTGTAAGGTCAAACGCACCCCGTCACTTGTCGTCCCCAGCTGCCAATGCTTATGGTTAAAACCTTCCATACCGCCGTGTAAACAGTTAGTTGCCTGGTTAACACTTAATTGATACTCAGTACCGCCGTGGGACATTTTGCCATTGGCGATGCGATTGGCGTATCGACCTGCAATAGCCCCAAGGTGGGCTGACTGAGCCAGATAATCTGCCACACTGTCACAACCGAGTACCACGTTTTGGCGCTCACCATTTTTTGTCGGTACCCACAATGATCTGATAATGCCGCCTAAACTTAAAATTTCCACTGCGATTGTGCCATTGTCTAAACGGACTCGTTCAACTTCTCCACCGCGGGGATCTTGCCAAGATTCAAGCACACTAAAACGTACCATTGAGGCCTCTCTTATTATGATGTGTTAGATTATTTTCGGGATTATTTGCTTATCCTGCCTGCGCCAGCACTGGCTGAACATAAATGGATTTTGGCTTCTAAGCCTGTTTTTTGGGTGTATTGTTGTTCAACTAAATTGATCACATTATCTGTTAATTCATGCTCGATTAACGCGATAACACAGCCGTCGCTCATACGCACGCCGCCGCGTTCACCTATGTGCTCGGCTATCATTGACACCAATATATCGACTTCAGGTAATATCACTTCAAAATCATCACGCAATGACTGGTGAGATTGCGTCATTAATTGGCTAAAGCGGGCTATATTATTTTGCTCAAAGGCACGGGCAACATTGCTGGCGCGGGTATTTTCAGTGATAACGTGGCGAGCGCGTCTAAATTGCTCAGATGACAAGGTGTCTCTGCGTTGCTCTAGGTATGAGGATGATAAATCGCGTAAGGAATCTAAACCTAATAAATCAGTAATGATGGAACATTCTTTTTTACGTTGCTCAAATTGCATCATAAAGGCTTTACGATTAATGCCGGGGTCAATCACGATAATGCTTAACTCTTCAGGAATTAATACAGTTTCACTTTCTAACTCTAAACAATCAATTAATAAGGCGTGATCTTCAACGGCTAACGCGCTGATCATTTGATCCATAATGCCACAGTCATGGCACATGTATTGGCTTTCACCACGTTGAGATAATTGAGCAATGGCTAATGGAGACAAATGTAATTGGCTGGCATAACTGATGGCTGTGCCAAAAGCCACTTCTAATGCTGCCGATGAAGAAAGCCCCGCGCCCAATGGCACATTGCCCACAATCGCCAAGTCCAAGCCTTTAGCGTGAAGGCCAGAGGTGTGCATCGCTGAGGTGACACCTTTTAAGTAGTTAGCCCAATCGTCATTAGAAGACACAGTGCCTTCTTCGCCAAAGTGCCATTGCTTAATTTGTCCTGGAAAGGCATCTGTTACCGCGCGAAATAAATCATCTTCCCGGTGTTTTACTGCAATTACGGTATGAAAATTAATTGCTGCGGGCAGCACTAAACCTTCATTGTAATCTGTATGCTCACCAATAATATTCACCCGCCCTGGTGCTTGGTATAAATCGTCCGCTTTTGTGCCGAAAGTTTGCACAAATAATTTGGTAGCACGTTGAGCAGGGTTAGACATACTTCAAAAATTTCCGACAGACAGTGATTTAAGTTATTACTTTGATTTATATCACGACTTTGTAGCTGCTGTAACTGAGATTTTTTTCACTATCTGAAAATTGAAAATACGCTGACAAAAACAAAAACGCCCCGAGAAAATTCGAGGCGTTATATATTGACTATTACTAACTTAAATGGCGCAAGTGTTTAGCACTAAACTCGGCTATTATTGGTTGAACTGCTAGTTGAATCAGTGGCATTATCCTGCATTGCCTCACTGGCAACCTGCTCCGCACGGTTAACCTTTTCTTGAGGTTCATCAAGATGCTCGTAAATCACATGATCAACAAAACCAGCACCTGCGGCTTCATAAAGGTTATAGGCACTGTCGACTCCTGCTGCATTAAGGGCTTCTGCATCTTCTGCATATTGTACAATCGCGCTGATTTTTCCACCGTAGTTGAGCTTTTTAAGTTGCTCTACGGCAAACAAATTACCAACGTGATGGGGGATGGCCAGTAATACCAGTTCAAGATTAGGCGCACGTTCTAGTTTTTCCCAAAAGTCAGTGTCACCAGCATCACCTTGGACGACATTACGGCCCTGGCTGCGGTGAAAGTCAACTAACTCCTGTTTATGCTCAATGCCTAATATTTCGCCATCGAAACGCAAACGCAATTCATCATAAGCACCACTACCAATACGGCCCATACCAAAGATTAAAAATCGCGGATTACCAATTTTTATTTGACGATCTTCTGGGTGTAATGGATGTATCTCAAGTTTGACTAAGTGGCTTTGGAAATGCTGATAAATTTTATTCACACTGCTGTTAAGCGGCGCAGCAAACAAAAAGCTAATACTTAAGGCAACGGCAATAATGATTAACCATGATGCTGGCAACCAGCCTTTATGCGCCGCTACTGCGGCGACAATTAATCCAAACTCACTGTAGTTAGCCAGATTAAAAGAGGCTAATAGTGAGGTGCGTGAGCGCAACTTAAAGCGAGTGAGTAAATACATAAACATGGCTATTTTTACTGGTACTAGCATGACTAATATGCCAGCCAAGCCAATATCTGACCAGGTAGGTAGCCCATTTAGGCCTATGGTGAGGAAGAAGGCGACTAAAAATAGTTCTTTAAAGTAGTACATGGATTTAGCTAATTCAGACGACTTTGCATGGCCTGCTAGTAAAATACCAATAATCAATGCCCCTAAGTCGGGCTTCAAGCCTACGGCTTCAAATAACCAAGCGCCGACCACTAATGCCATCACTAGGCCAAACAGCACTAACATTTCACTGTGGCCCACTTTGTCGAACACTTTATAAATAAGCGGTCGAGCAAAGGGTAATAACAATAATCCTAGCGCCCAAATAGAGGGCACATCGCCTTTTGATATGGTTAAAAACACCACAGCGAAGATATCTTGCATAATCAAGATACCAATAGCGACACGACCATACAGTGACTTCATATCACCATTATCTTCGATCACTTTTACCGCAAATACAGTACTTGAAAAGCTTAATGCGAACGAAATAAGCAGTAGTTGATTAAGGGTATAGCCTTCTAGTTGTTCTAACCCCGCCATGCCTAATAATTTTAATATCGGAATGAAAAAGATAATTGAACCAATTAAATGAATGCTAGAAGTGGCCCACACTTCGGCTTTAAATAAGCTTTTTAAATCCAGCTTTAAACCTATTGAAAATAGCAGTAAGGTCACGCCTAAATTAGCGAGTTGTTGTAAAAGAGGCAGGCTGGTGTCTTGAATACCAAAAGTGAATAGCACAAACCCAGCAGCTAAATAACCAATAAGCGGCGGTAAGCCCACTTTACTGACCAAAAGCCCACAGAGTAAGGTGATAATTAATATGGCCGGTTCCATAGCACTCCATCATGGTGAATTAAGGCAAAGATGCTTAACATTGTATAAGAAAAACCAGCATTTGGGGAAAATGATGCTCATAAAACAAAACAAGCGACCTGAGTGAAAAGTCGCTTGTTTACATTGGTAGATGTTTATTGTGTCGATATTGTCACTAGCTAAGAGGTTGTTTACTCTTTAAGCAGTAAATCCAAGTGATTAGCGAAATCTTTAGGGCCCATAAAGCCAGTGACACGAAGATCATCACGGATATCACCGTTTTTATCAAACATCAGCAAAGTAGGTAAACCAAGCACACCGTAATGCTCAAGTAACTCGATATCAATAGCATCACTTTTGGTCACATCGGCTTGCAAGATAACCATTTTATTCATGCGTTCAAGCACATCTGCATTGGCGAATGTAATCGCTTCAAACTCTTTACAGGCGACACACCAGTCAGCATACAAATCTAACATGACAGTTTTACCACTGATGCTGGCTTTATCTAACTCAACCGCTAAATCATCTAACGATTTAATCTTAATAAAGTGGTGCGCATCAGCTTGGGCTGTACCCTTGTTCGCCGTTTGACTAACCCCGGGCACCTGGAAGCCAAAGTGACTCATCACAGCTTGAAAACCATAGGAAAAACTGGCAAGTAAAGCGAGTAATAATAATACTCCACGAACAGACTGCTTCCAGTTAAAGGCGGTTAACTTGTTCTGATGCATTAAATAACCGACTAAGCTAACAGCCCAAATTGACCACAATACGTCAGACACCAGCCCTACCCAAATACGACCAATCATCATGATTGAAACCGAAATTAGCAAGAAGCCGAAAATAGTTTTGATAACATCCATCCATGCACCGGCGCGAGGGAGAATTTTGCCACCGGAAGTACCGAGTACTAATAACGGCACGCCCATGCCCATGCTTAATACATAAAGAGCGAGGAAGCCCTGTAATAAGTCACCGCTTTGAGCCACGTAAATGAGTGCGCCTGATAACGGTGCAGTCGTACAAGGCGATGCCACCAAGCCTGAAATCACCCCCATAAAGAATACGCCAATCAAGTTGCCGCCTTTTTGGTTGTTTGACATGGCGTTCATTTTTTCTTGCCACTTTGACGGCAGTTTTAAATCATACATGCCAAACATAGATAAGCTCAGCAACACAAACATCACCGCTAAGAAAATCAAAATAGCAGGGTGTTGCAGCGCCGCTTGAAACTTCATTCCGGCACTGGCTACTACTAGGCCCAATAATGAATAGGTAATCGCCATACCTTGCACATAAGCCATCGATAACGTGAAGGCTTTTGCAGTAGACAGTTTTTCACCCTGGCCGACAATAATACCCGATAAAATAGGGTACATTGGGAACACACAGGGTGTTAACGCTAGGCCAATACCTAAACCAAAAAAGATCGCCAAGGTCCACAGTAAGCTGTCATTTTGAAGCATTTGGCTTAAGGTGTCTTGTTGGGTAATCGGGCTTTTAGTTGCTTGTTCAGCCGTGTCGTTGATCGATACTTCTGGTGCGCCAATGACTTTTTTAGCTTGAGCCACTTTGCCATCGTTAGCGGCAACTTCCGTTAAAATCACATCACGGGTGGTTGGCGGATAACACAAAGTCCCTTCCGCACAACCCATAAAGGTCACTTTAAAAGTGCCTTCTTTACTGGCTTTTTTAATACCAACAGGGATTTGGACAAACGAGTAAAATACCTCTTGTTCGCCAAAGTATTCGTCGTTATGGATTTTTCCGCGGGGTAAATTAATCTCACCAATAACCGCGCCGTCGGCTTTAAAGGTCAGTTTGTCACGGTACATGTAGTAACCGTCAGCAATCACCCAGCTAATGAGTAACTGATTGCCTTGCTGCTTAAAATCGAATGAGAATGCTTCATTAACCGGCAATAGCTCAGGTTCACTGCTTAAAAAATCAAACTTACTTTTACTAAATACCCCTTCACTTTGCACCAGTGGCGAGAAAGCGATTGAAGACAGTAAAAGTAAAGATGTTAAAACAAAGGCGAATATTTTTTTCATGATTGAGTGGTTTCTTTTATCCATGTTAAATAAGGCGCTAACCCATGAGTAATAGGGGTTGCGATTAACTCTGGTACTTCATAAGGATGCAATTGGATCACCAATTGTTCAATTGCTTGATAATGTAACGCGCGACATTTTATCTGCAATTGTACCTCTTGAGACTGACACACTTGGTTATCCCAATAATAAACCGACACAATAGGTTGGCTAATTTGCACACAGGCAGCAAGCTTGGCATTAATTAATGCCTGGGCGATACTATCGGCAGTGGCCTTATCGGGACAGGTTGAAAAAATCAGTAAATAATCAGCTTCCATTGTATCTCGGTTAAACTTAACGTTAGCTTAAGCTAAAATAGTCAATATCGGCTTACTGTACGATTTTTAGCAACAGATTTCACTGTTATGTTTGAAATTCGTGACGTCTCTTGAAAATAGACCGGACAAACCCCATATAGCTTTCATCGACAGCAGATTATTTGCCAGTTATTGGGTAAACATCATTCTTATATCGAGGTTTACATGTTTTTGATTTTATTATTAGTGTTCGTTATTGTACCAGCCTTAGAACTGTCGGTATTAATTCAAGTGGGTGATGCACTTGGTGTATGGCCAACTATCGGCCTAGTATTTTTTACTGCCATTGTTGGTGTGTCATTGGTAAGAAGCCAAGGTTTGAACACCCTAATGACAGTGCAACAAAAAATGGCACGGGGCGAAGCGCCAGGACAAGAAATTGTAGAAGGCATGATGTTAGCGGCCGCCGGTGTATTGTTGTTAATTCCGGGCTTTGTCACCGATGCGATAGGGTTATTATTGCTAACCCCTTTTACCCGTTCGCCTGTGGCGGCATTTATGTACAAACGATTACAGTTGAGGGTGATGGCTAACGGCGGAGTACACGGTGGATTTGGTCAGCAAGGTCCGTTTAATCAAGGTCCATTTGGACAAAACCCTTTTGAGCCACCGCGTGATCAAGACAACACCTTTGAAGGGGATTTTGAGCATAAAGACGACCCAAGCCAAAAACGTCCAGAAAGCCACCAAATAGACAATAAAGATGATACTAAAAAGTAATTTATCAAAGGTGTGAGCTAAAGTGATCAGCGCTCTATTACTTCACCTATTCTTTATTTAATATTAAGCCAGCTTATCGCTGGCTTTTTAGTGACCGATTATTATGCAGCGCTTATACAGCATAGCTATTTATCGCTGCTATTTTTACCGCTAATCTTTTTATCATCAGTCTTTGTACCAGCAACATAGGCAGTCACAATGCTGGTTAACCAATTAGCGACAAAAATCCAGGTGATCCAGGCGGCGACTTGCGCAGCATCACCTTCGGGCGCTTGGGTTATTTGGGCGTAAATTGCACTGTATTCTAATGGAACTTCGCCAGCTAAAATTTTCTCTGATATCACCTGCGCCCGCTTAATGGCAAAGTTCATTAATACCAGCACACACCCCAGCGATACTGCCATAAAACCCATGCCTTGCCATTTATTACCCAGCCACATTTGCCCACTGCCCGGCATAATAAATGCTGACATCAGAGCCGCTTTAAATGGGCGCTTTATACCTGAGGATTGATCCGTTTGTGGGGTGTTTTGAATCGCCATAGTATGCCTATGCAGTAATGTAGAAAATGAGTCGGTGACATTAGTCGATGATATTTAGTCGATAACATTTAGTCGATAACATTTAGTCGATAATAATGGGAGTCGAGCGTGTCTGTTGATTTGGCTCAGTAATTTTGGTTGCCAATATATAACAGGCTATCCCCATTAGGGTGTTTGTTACAGGTAGCGCCAACATCAAGCCTTTAACCCCACCAATGTACGAGCCTAACGCAGCTAAGGGAAGCATTAACAACATTAAACGGCATAAATTAATCACCAAAGAGCTCATTGGACGATGATACGCATTTAAGCTGGTGGCAAAAATAATCACTATGCCCAGCGGACCATATGCCGCTGGCAACGCCATAATATAAAAAGTCAGCCAATCAATAACCACAGGGTCGTTAGAGAATTGCTGTGCAATGGGATAGGCAAAAAAATACATCGGAATATACAACAGGGTTTGAAATACCAAGATAAACTGCAACGATTTAAGTAACGCTGCTTTGGCACGAACATGCTGTCCAGCGCCTAAATTTTGCGCAATAAAGGGCATTAAACTTGATGACAAAGCCATTACCACCAGCAGCAATACCGACTCTAAGCGCATTCCCGCGCCAAATGCCGCCACACCTGCATGGTCTATACGGGCTATCATGGCCATCAAAATACCATTGGCAATGGGGTTAATTAAATTCATTAATGCCGCTGGGCGAGCGATATGCGCTAGGGCGCGCCAATTGGCGACCATACGGCTGCGGACTAAGCTGGCACTATGTAATAACTTACGTTTAAATATCAGCAATCGGCCCGCAAGCAACAGCGCAATAATCCAAGATAATGTGGTAGCAATGGCAGCCCCTTGCACTTCTAAGCGTGGAAAAGGCCCTAAACCAAATATTAATAAGGGATCTAGCACCAAGTTGACAATAGCCGCCAACATCATAATTTTAGCAGGAGAGCGAGTATCGCCAGTGGCGCGTAATGCTTGATTGCCCACCATCAGAACCACCAAAGCTGGTGCACCCAAATACCACCACATCATATAGTCATGAATGTAAGGCATACTGCGATCATTCGCGCCCAGCAAGGTGAATAATGGCTCAATCAGTAAGCCACCCATTAGGCACAATAAAGTGATAATCGCAGAGGTTAATACTAAGGTATCGAATAAAAAAACTTTAGCTTGTTCTGCATGGCCAGAGCCAATAAAACGGCCTAAATTGGTGGATACACCGGCACCTATGCCGATACCGATACTGACAATCACTAAGGTTACCGGAAAAGTAAAACTGACCGCCGCTAAGGCTTCTGTACCTAGCTGGCTAATGAAATAGATGTCCACCAAGCTGCCACCCAGAATGGTGAGAATACCAATCAGGTTAGGCAGGGTCATGTTAAACAGAACACGACCAATTGGTGCACTAAGCAACCCGTGTTTATCTTTCATGGTGACATCGCTTTGTAATGAAGGATGCGAATTCTATCAGGGTTTGCATAGCTTTAATAAAACAGACTTAAAAATTCTGTAGTTTTTTTATTGTTAGCCCTTGGAAGTGTGATGGATCACCCCCATATATCAACCATCAAAGGGTAAAAGCCTTTTCCATCAAAACCGCCTCGATATTGGGCATAAAATCATTAGGAGAGTTCATAGATGAATATTCGTCCATTACATGACCGTGTTATCGTTAAACGTTTAGAAGTTGAATCTAAATCTGCAGGTGGCATCGTGCTTACCGGTAGCGCTGCTGAAAAGTCAACTCGCGGTAAAATCCTTGCTGTAGGCAACGGTCGTATCTCAGAAAATGGCACAGTGACTCCGCTTGACGTTAAAGTGGGTGATGTTGTGATCTTCAATGAAGGTTATGGCGTTAAAAAAGAAAAAATTGACGGTGAAGAAGTGTTAATCCTGTCAGAAGCAGATCTAATGGCTGTTGTAGGCTAAGCCTCCAGTATTATTAGACTTTCTACTTCAAAACTCATTTAAAGGAACATCAGAACATGGCAGCAAAAGAAGTATTATTTGGTAACGATGCACGCGTAAAAATGCTTGCAGGCGTTAACATTTTAGCTAACGCAGTTAAAGTAACCTTAGGCCCTAAAGGTCGTAACGTTGTTTTAGATAAAAGCTTTGGCTCACCAGTGATCACCAAAGATGGTGTGTCAGTTGCAAAAGAAATCGAACTAACAGATAAGTTCGAAAACATGGGCGCGCAAATGGTTAAAGAAGTTGCTTCTAAAGCCAATGATGCAGCCGGTGACGGTACCACTACTGCAACAGTATTAGCACAAGCAATTGTTGTTGAAGGCCTAAAAGCCGTTGCAGCGGGTATGAACCCAATGGATCTTAAGCGCGGTATCGACAAAGCGGTTATTGCAGCCGTTGCTGAGCTTAAACTACTTTCTCAAGAATGTTCAGACACTAAAGCGATTGCTCAAGTTGGTACTATCTCTGCTAACTCTGACGAGTCAATCGGCGACATCATTGCAACCGCAATGGAGAAAGTCGGTAAAGAAGGCGTTATTACGGTTGAAGAAGGCCAAGCGCTTGAAAACGAATTAGACGTTGTTGAAGGTATGCAGTTTGACCGTGGTTACTTATCACCATACTTCATCAACAAGCCAGAAACTGGCAGCGTTGAATTAGACAGCCCATATATTTTGTTAGTAGACAAAAAAGTGTCTAACATCCGTGAATTATTGCCAATTCTTGAAGGTCTAGCTAAAACCGGTAAGCCATTATTAATGGTTGCAGAAGACGTTGAAGGCGAAGCATTAGCCACATTAGTGGTAAACAACATGCGTGGCATCGTTAAAGTGGCTGCTGTTAAAGCACCTGGTTTTGGCGACCGTCGTAAAGCAATGTTACAAGACGTAGCCATTCTAACTGGCGGTACAGTTATCGCAGAAGAAATCGGTCTAGAGCTTGAAAAAGCGACCCTAGAAGATTTAGGTACAGCTAAGCGCGTTATCATCACTAAAGATAACACTACCATCATCGATGGTAATGGCGATCAAACGCAAATTGCTGGCCGTGTAAGCCAAATCAAACAACAAATTGAAGAATCAACTTCAGACTACGACAAAGAAAAACTTCAAGAGCGTATGGCTAAATTAGCTGGCGGTGTTGCAGTAATTAAAGTTGGCGCAGCAACAGAAGTTGAAATGAAAGAGAAAAAAGCCCGTGTTGAAGATGCATTACATGCAACTCGCGCAGCGGTAGAAGAAGGCGTAGTAGCAGGCGGCGGTGTAGCCCTTGTTCGCGTAGCAAGCAAAATTAAAGATGTTGAAGTATTGAACGAAGACCAAAAACACGGTGTGGTAATCGCACTACGTGCTATGGAAGCGCCTTTACGTCAAATCGCAACTAACGCTGGTCAAGAAGCATCAGTTGTGGCTAACACTGTTAAAAACGGCACAGGTAACTTCGGTTACAACGCTGGCAACGACACTTACGGTGACATGTTAGAAATGGGTATCCTAGACCCAACTAAAGTGACTCGTAGTGCGCTACAGTTTGCAGCGTCTATTGCTGGTTTGATGATCACAACCGAAGCAATGATTGCTGAAGTACCACAGGATTCTGCGCCAGATATGGGCGGAATGGGTGGTATGGGCGGAATGGGCGGCATGATGTAATCTAACTGGTTAAAATCAGTTATAGCTGCGTTACTTTGCCACTCACGTAGAAAAACACTACGCTTCGTGACAAAAAGCCTTGCTCTAAGCTGATTTTTCCTGCGTTAGATCAATTGTTGTTTCAAGCCTAAAAGCTTAAAGCCAAACTTCTTGTAAAAGAACAGAGAAAGCCCCGATACCTAACAGTATCGGGGCTTTTTTTGATTTTTAGAAATGAACTTGAGGAAGAATCTTAATATATGATACTGACCGTAAGCTTGTATTGCTAAAGAAAGCAAATGATAATAACGCGGAAAATCGAGCATCAGAGTTGAACTCTTGTCTATTCAATTTAAAGGATTAAATATGCTGAATCGTTTACTAATATCTTTAACTGTTTCTATGTTTTTATACTCGTCGATAGCCTATGGGAATAATTATGAAAGTGCTATTAAAATTTTTGATACTAACGATACCATTACAAATAAAAGTTTAAATGGCTATCGTTCGCCAATATTTCATACTGATGCTGGATATTTATACACGGGTACAAATAATTCTGGTTATACCTCTTTGTACTTTCTTGGGAATGGTTCAACAGTACCAGTAGAGATTGATATCCCAGTAAGAGGGAAAGCTAAATATAATCGTTCTGATTGGAAGGCTTTAAAAAAGATAGCTGAAAATCTATTTATATTTCACTTAGAAAGTACTGATGATGTATTTTATTTCGATTTAAATAATAAAAAACTTGTAAAATGGCTGCCATATTATAAGTTGAAAAACAATGATGTGTTTTCGGGAAAACTGTTAAGTTTAAATGGAAGATTAATGTCGAATATTAGTTGGATTTCTGTACTTGATAGTAAATTAATTGTTTTTTCAGAATCTGGAGTAGTTTATTCATATGATAGTAATAATGATATTTTACTTAGAGTTACTGATGGTGTTGAATCATCAAACAAATTAGTTCAAAATTCTGGTGGTTATGCTTACTTTGACTTTAATGGGGTAGTCTATAAAACTAATGGCATTGATACTAAAATCATTATCCGTGAAGAAGGTAGAAATTCATTAATTTATAGAGATAGTGGTGATGTGGTTGCTAGAGCAAAACATACCGCCCCAAGTTCAGATGAAGTTAATAAAAATGTATTTTCAATGTTATTTGAATCGTATTCATTTGATACAAGTAAAAACACTGAGACTTTATATGCTGTTAATAAGGATGTTGCCCATAAAGTTACTGTGAAGGATGGATTTAAATATTATAGAGATTCTGGATTCGTTTCGTATAAAGATGAGTTTACTTTTTTAATTATAAATTCAGCTAATGCGTATTATGATAGATATGAAATTCAGCATTGCAAAATAGTTGTCGTAGTAACTTGTGATTATATTGAACTGTTTCCTGAAAGCACTCAAGGATTATCTTATGTGACATTGTTCAATATTGCTGATAAAAAAATATTAGTTAATGCTCAGTATAATAATGGTAAAGGAGTAGATTCGAAAATAATAACCATTAATCTCAATTCTAAGCAGGCAGTAGATGTTAATGTTAATAATGATGAAAATATTGTCACTAGTATAGTTGCCAAGTCAAAAAGTGAAATATTCTTGCTCACTAAGACTATTTTCGATTCTAAATATACATTGTACAAGTATAATGTCAGCACTAATACGGTTAGCGAAAGTGTCGTGCAAAATGGCCCTTATTTTACTTTTGAAAGCTTAGTCCATGGTGGTGAACTATATACCTTTCGTGAGAGTAAAATTTCTGAAAGTGAGCTTGACGTCGAGAGATTTTATGGTTTATATAAGTTGAATGAAAATTCTAAGTTGCTAAGTTTGATTTTTCAGAGTAATTTCGGTCGTGAAACTGGTGATTTAAATACAAGTGGAATAGACGGTATAAATAAGATTAATGGAGGGGTGGTATCTTCCAGTACTAGATCATCAGCGGAGAAAAAAATCAGCAACTCAAAGATTACATTTTTAAAGTAGATCAAGATCTTAATAAGACTACTATTTATGATGGCTCAATTTCTTCTTGGCTGGATACAGATAAAGGTTTTGTATTTGTCGCCAATAACACTGTGTACAAGGCCGTTAATGGTTCCGTTCATGAGTTGTATAAGTATAGTGATTCATCTGAAATAAGACTTCTCTCACCACTGTCGTATAGCAATGGTAAAGTTTTATTTGACTCAGCATCGAGTAATAGTAGTGGTTACTTACTGGATATTAACACTGGTGATATATTGCCAGTATTAACGCCAGCAAGTGACGGCTATATGGCATCTACACCAGCACAATGTGGTAATGGTGCATTCTATATATGGTCAAATAATAATGAGGTAAGTGTTTGGAAAACTGACGGGCTTTCTACTGTTAAAGTGAATAACATTAGCTCTCAATATATAGCAAGTTTTTCCGTTGTCAGTAATAACACGAAAATGTTGTTTTCAAGTTATGATGATAGCCTTTTTACAAAACAGAGTATTTTGGCTCTAAATTGCTCGGATCTCTCAGTTAGTGAAGTATTCAAAAACTCAGAAGATGAAACGGCTAACATCAGCGTTAATAAAAATGAGCGTGGGGATATATTCTTTACTATAGCTTCAGATCAGCGAAATGATATTTATTTCCTTAATGAGAAAGACTTGAGTTATGAGCATATATATTCTGGCTTGAGTTCAAGTTATAATGAAATATTTTACTTTACACACTTAATTCATCGGACGGTAAATGGTTTTTATTATAATACTAACTATGTTTTAAAAGATAAACAGCTGGTTGCAATTCCTTCGCCGGAAGACGCTCCTACTATTTTCCGTGGGAACGGATGTGAAAGTGATTTTGATGATTCTAAAGGCTGGATTATCTGTGCATTAACCATAAAAAATAACGATGGATTATTGGAAGATGTATTACAAATTCTTGATACTTCTACCTTGAAATATATTTATGTAGAATTGAAATATCTGGAATCTGCTGCGAATATTGATAATTTAACATATAGTAATGGTCGATACTTTTTCAATGCTAAGATTGTAGGTATTGGAAATGAGTTATTAGCAATAGATCAAAACTGTTTTTATGAATTAGACAGTGGTGCAGACTCATGTACATTACCAATACCAAATTCAACACCTCAAGTTTATGATCATAAAAAACAAAGTTACTACCAAGGTCAATATGTTTACTTACCAATAAGGGTAGTGGATGAAAATTTAGACATTCTGACATTCAAAATCTCGAATCAAAATGGAAATTGGTTATCTATTTCGAATGATGGTGTTATAACTGGCACTGTTCCAACAAGTACCGAAATAGGTACTTACTCTTTTACCGTAGATATTTTTGATGGTAACACAGAGGTTTCAAAAGAGATTGAGTTGGAAGTTTTAAAAAGTACTATTAACACAGAGGCACCTAAACCTTCAATAAATGAAAATACAGATCAGGGCGGCGGTGGCAGCATGTCAGCATCGGTTTTATTATTGTTGTATTTATTGTCATTTTATAATCGTAGGGTCAGACTGGTGAAGGTTTAGATAAGTGAGGGGCTTATAGAGAGCCCATCATTTTTTAAACTCACAGAATTAACGAGCCCGCATTGTTAAATTTTGACAATTAGCTTTCAAGTCAGCAGGCTAAGCTGACGCTTCACTATTGATAATAGCGGAGGGTGTCATCGATTAAATAGTCTAACAAGTGACACTTTTAGCAGTGTTGGCTGATTAAATCACGACAAAGTGTATCTTGTTACACCTTGCTGTTGAATATTCAAGTATCCAGGTGTTAACACTGCCATGGATTGTTAAATCTTTCTGCAAGATTTACCTGGTGCCAAATTGTCAAAATAACTGCAGCTCCGCAGCTCTGAAGCCTCAAGCCAAATTTCTGGTAAAAAAAAGCCCCGATACTTAACCGTATCGGGGTTTTGTTATTTTCTGTAGAGCGATTTACTTACGGACTATTATATACGGATTACTTACGCGTAATCTTATCCAAATATCCCATAGCAAAAGCCGATAACACAAAAGTGATGTGGATGAGTAGATACCACATGATTTTGTCGTTCTCGATGTTTTCGGCATTCATAAAGACTTTAAGTAGGTGAATAGATGAAATTGCCACAATCGAGGCGGCCACCTTGTTTTTAAGCGAACCTGAATCCATCTTGCCAAGCCAGTTCAGTTTTTCACTGTCTTCACCGACATCCAGCTGTGAAACGAAGTTTTCGTAGCCTGAAAACATCACCATGATGAGCAGACCACCGACCAACGTAATATCGATCAGTGATAGGGTTACCAGTATTAAATCGACTTCAGCCATTTTGAAGATATTGGGTATGATATGAAAGATCTCCTGGAAGAACTTTATGCCTAAAGCAAATAAAACCAGGCTTAATCCCAGATAAATCGGCGCCATTATCCAGCGCGATGCATACATCAGTTTTTCAAACACTTTTTCCATAAAAAACTTAACCCTTCAGATAAAATACGCTAGAAATCAATCGAGCTAACTATTTTTGAATAATAACATAATGAACCTTAACTGTGCTTGCATATAGTAACAAGCTTGATGACGTCTCGTGAGTAAGCTTTGCGGTAGTAATCTGTTTCAATGTTTGATATTCACAATATAAGTTACTTGATGTAGCCGGTAGGCTTTTAGTATTAAACTCAAGTGGATGCGATACTTTTTCAATGGATTTATCGTTATTTTGAGAATGTTCAATCTCTAGTTTTTCAAGGTTTAAGTGCCAAGGTCGATATAAATATTATTCAGCTTTGGAAGGGGCAACCATTGAATATTTCAGGCTTAAATTCACCGAGTTCAATAATAGATAATCTACAAAATCGGCAATTACGAGTAAAGCCTACTATTACGCCGCTGGGTATATCGCTTGCTCATTCTGCGAATACTGAAGATAAGGTCTCTATTTCAAATGAAGGGCAGAAAAAATTGTCGGCGGAATTAGGTTCGGCGATGGACAAAAATGTAGTGATTTCTGGTGGTTCGAAGTCAGCTGACGGTGATGAGGTCGATACGCGCACTGAAATAGAAAAGAAGATTGATAAGTTAAAAGAAGACATAAAAGAGCTTCAAGCACAACGTAGGGAGTTGATGGGTGATAATTCGGAAGAAGCCGAGTTGCAGCGAAAACACTTAGATCAGCAAATCACTATGCTCAACACACAACTGATGACCCTGTTTAAAATGCAAAAAAACGAAAATAGATAGGTTTCTGTATAGTCGCTGTTAGTTTACATTTTACATAAAATTATTTACAGGCTCATGCGATTAACCCGCTTTTACGATATTTCATCCGCTTTTTTAGCCTGATTTAAGTTTTCATCTACTTTGAATGATGTGGTCTTGCATCATGTGGTCCAAGTATCAAAACAGTCAGCCTCAATATTGATAAAAATTTTGCTAAGGCAAGATTACAAAACACTAACCTGTCTTCGGATTAAAATGCCTACATCCTCTTTTGTGAGTAATAGTGAATCAATAATCATCTTTTCAATATGATGGTCTAACACTTGAAACACCCAATTGAGCCCTTGTTTACTATGATGTTAAAGTGATGATGTTCAAATAGAGGCGAGACATTTTCACTGCTGAGTTCCTTCATTTAAAGCTGATAGAGAAATAGTGGATATTTGCATAGCGTGCGTCAGCTTAAATAAGGCATGATTGAGTCGAACAAAGTCTAGTTTTGTCTAAAATGCAGTTAGCCAGTTTTTATGCAAGATTGTCCAATTTACTCAGCACTGTAATGATACGCAAATTTAACTATTTCTATTAGATAACTATTTCTATTAGATAATCAGCTAAGGGCTAAATTTCAACGGTAAGTGTAATAACCTCAGTACTTATATCTTTAACGAGTCATGCTTTCTGTTAACAACATTTAGTAGTAATTTTTAATCTAGGCCTCAGGTTGAGTCGCTAAACTGAGTGACTTAACTATGTATTTCAACCTCTTAAAATCGAGATCTATTATCATGGATACACATACTGCAAATATGCCACGTAAAATGCCTTGGGTTGCAATAAGTGTTATTGCATCCATAGTCTTGCTACTTGGGCTATTACTGATGGTGATGCCCAAAGGGTTTAAAACTACCCACGAGCAAATCGGTACAGGTAAGCCTTCGGTAGTATTTGTCTATGATGCTAACCTTGTTTCGAGTACCACCCAGACTGAACAAATGAATGAAGCCCGAGCTCATCTTGGCGACAACGTTTTCTTTCTTCTGGCCAGAGCGGGTACTCCAGAAGGGGATCAACTTATTGCTAAGCATGGTGCTAGACCAGCTGAGTTATTACTGTTTGACGCAGCAGGAAGCTTAACTAAAAGGCAGCTTGCGGTGATAGATGCTAACGAGCTTATGTTGTGGGTACGTTAGTTATTTATAGGGCTGTTTGAATTTGCGTCTATGAGTGTAGATTTTAGTGTTTAAAGATTTATAAACTTTTGTTTTATTTTTCTAATTAGGGTCAATCGCAGCCTTACTTAGCTAAGTTGATTTAGATTTATCATCCAGATGTTTGATACTAAAAATCCTCGACACTAAAAGTTTCGGGGCTTTTTGCCTTTTGGCGGTGTAAGTGCATGGGTGTTAGCGTGACTATTAACAAGCTGACTTATTTGTGTAGCACGATTTATTTGCGGTTATTGCTTGCGGTAGCGTTTTAAGCTACAACTTAGTTATAACTTCTTATCGATATGTGACTAAATGCACGTTTTTCAAACGATATATCAGAATGGCCATTGGGATAAACCGTTACTGCAAAATGCAGCCATTAATTTGGTGTTGGTATTTGGTTCGCCTGAGCTTATGTTAGACAGCAAGCTTAATGTTGAGCTAGCAAGTGCTTTTCCAAACGCGCAAATCGTAGGCTGTAGTACTAGCGGTGAAATTCAAGATGATTGTCTATATGACAACAGTGTATGCGTTACAGCGATTGATTTTAAACATACACAGGTGCAAGTTGTCAGCAGTTCGATAAATCAATTTGAACATTGTGCTGAATTAGCAAAGCAGTTGATCGATCAATTAAGCTTTGATGGGTTAAAACATGTTTTTGTTATTTCTGATGGTCATTTAGTTAATGGTTCTGAACTGGTTGATGGTTTACAGCAGCACCTGCCTAAAGGTGTCATGGCTACGGGAGGCTTAGCCGGTGATGGTGAGCGTTTTAGTCAAACCACGGTATGGCATAATCAGCAAATAGAAAGCGGACTTATTGTGCTGGTAGGGCTTTATGGTGAAAGGTTATCTGTTGGTTTTGGTAGTCTAGGAGGCTGGCGCCCATTTGGGCCTAAACGGGTGATTACTCAGTCGACAGACAATGTGCTTTTTGAACTCGATGGACGGCCAGCTCTTGATTTATATAAAGAGTTTTTGGGTGAGTTTTCTGCCGGCTTGCCTGCTTCTGCATTACTCTATCCGTTAGCACTACAACTCAATGGTGAGCAAGAAACTGTGGTTCGCACTATATTATCCATTGATGAACTGCAAAAAAGTATGTTGTTTGCAGGTAATATGCCCACAGGCGCGACATGTCAGTTAATGCATTCTAATTATGAAGATTTACTTGATGGTGCACAGCTTGCCGCAGAGGATGCTGTCTCTTCCTTTGGGGGAGTACAGCCTGAGTTGGCTATTTTAATTAGTTGTGTCGGCCGTAGACTCGTTTTACAGCAAAGGGTTGAAGAGGAGTTGGAGATTATTAAGCAAGGCTTACCCAGCCAGTGTACTATTTCTGGCTTTTACTCGTATGGTGAAATATCGCCTATTAAGTCTATTGGTCGGTGTGGTTTACACAACCAGACTATGGCTGTCACGTTATTTTCTGAGACATAGTGATATTAACAATGCATAAATTGCTATTGCGTCAGCTCAAACGTAACCAAAAAGATGAATTGTTTATTTCAAAAAATGACATTTTTTTAAATTCAATATCAGATGCTTATGCTCAAAATGAGCAAAGTGTAAAAATGTTAGAGCGTTCTTTATTCCTTATTTCCAATGAGTTGAACGAGCGTAATCAAACGCTAAATGACCAGTTAGCAAAGATGAAACTGGTTCAAGATAAGCTTGAGCACTCCATTGGTTTATTAAATGCGACGGTCAATTCGACCGGTGAGATTTTGTTTGTTTATGGATTAAATGGTGAACTATTGTCATTTAATACCATGGGGCAGGATTTTTTTGACGATATAGGCTTTAAACCTGTATCGCATTGGGAAGAGTTTCTTAGCATTATTAAAGATAAACAACATATGTTATCTATTATTGATCGTCTTCAACATGACCCATTTCAATATTTAACTGGCACAATAGAGTTACTCGATAACCGTTTTTTTGATTACCGGTCTTTACCTCAGATACAAGAGAAGCAAATTTATGGCCGAGTGTGGTGCTTTCGCGATGTGACAGTGCAAAAGCAGTACGAGGCTACTATTGAATATCATGCTTTTCATGATGCACTGACTGGCTTACCTAATCGTGCATTATTATTGGATAGAATTAGCCATTCTATTGCGACGAGTAAAAGAGAAAATAAAAAGTTAGCGGTGTTATTTTTAGATTTAGATGACTTTAAAAAAATCAATGATACAGAAGGCCATGATGCAGGTGACTTGCTGCTAAAAGAAGTGGTTCGACGACTTCAGACACGCTTACGAGAATTTGATACTTTGTCCCGCCAAGGTGGCGATGAGTTTATTATTGTTTTAGAAAAAATAGAGTCAGAAATGACGGTAAAACAGGTTTGCCAAGATTTATTAGCATTGATTAAGCAGCCTTTTACTATCGGTTCTCGTCAATTTATTGTGACCTCAAGTATTGGGATTTCACTATTCCCTAATGATGATGACAATGCCAACTCGCTGATCCGTAAAGCGGATTTAGCTATGTATGAGTCAAAATCACTGGGTAAAAACAGCTTTCATTTTTACAGTCAGGCACTTGAAAAAGAGGCATTAACTCAACTTGCCGTTGAGCAAGCACTTCGCCAGGCCATCGAAGATCAGAGCTTACATTTAGTTTATCAACCCAAAGTTGATTTAAACACTATGAAAGTGGTTAGTGTTGAAGCGTTATGCCGTTGGACGCAGCAAGATGGCGTTGTGATCCCGCCCGATGTTTTTATTCCCATAGCAGAACAAACTGGGCTGATTATTGATATCGGTTGCTTAGTAATTTCTAAAGCCTGCTTACAGTTAGCTAAGTGGCGAGATGCAAACATTACAGCGCTGGCTATTTCAATTAATCTAAGCTGTTTAGAATTTCAAAACGAAGCGCTAATAACACATTTAATAGATACCTTAACCCATTATAAATTAGAGGGTAAATATCTTATTATTGAATTAACCGAATCGATTTTTATGGAAGATAAATTCAGTGTAAAAGAAATTATGTTACGGCTTAATCAATATGGGATTACTTTTGCACTTGATGATTTCGGCAAAGGTTATTCATCATTTAGCTACTTACAATTTTTGCCGTTGCATTATCTCAAAATAGATAAAGCATTCTTACAAGATGTTGAGAGCAGCAGCTCATCGGCAGCGATAGCTAAAACTATTATCGACATAGGGCATAACCTAGGCTTAAAAGTTATCGCAGAGGGGGTGGAAGACCAATTTATGCTTGATTACGTTAAGGCTTATAAATGCGATTTAGCCCAAGGTTTTTATTTGCACAAGCCCATGCTGCCAGAGGCGATAGAAACCTTATATCTCGGCTGATCTGATTGAGTAAAGGTGGGATTGAGTAGCGCTAGAGCATAAGGTATTGAAACTTATTCAGTGGCGAGTCGTTAGTGCTTATTGATTAGTTATTTCTCAATCGCACTATTTGATATATGATGCGCCACCCTAAATTTACCAACCTCGTCGATTCTATTTTATGTCTACCAATGCCCTCTATACCGATTTGTCCGGTTACTATGATTTGATGTGCTGTGACATTAATTACCAACAACAAACTAATAGCGTAGCGCGCTTACATCAGTTTTTGGGTAACAGCGGCAAACAACATTTAGACTTGGCCTGTGGCACTGGGCCACATGTTAGGCATTTCATCGATTTAGGGTTTCAAAGCAGTGGCCTGGATATCAATCAACCTATGCTCGATATCGCTATGCGTCGTTGTCCTGAAGCGCAGTTTAGTTTGCAAAATATGACTGAGTTTTACGTTGAACAAAAACTTGATCTGATCACCTGTTTTTTGTACTCCATTCATTATTCTCCAGGAACCGAGGCGCTTAAAGCCTGCATTGCAAGCGTACATAAGGCATTAAATACTGGTGGCCTGTTTTGTTTTAACTCAGTTGATAAGCATAAAATCAATAACAAAGCGTTAGTGAAACATAGTGCGGAATTTGACGGCAGCCAGTTTGTGTTTGAATCGGGTTGGCATTACAGCGGTGCAGGTGAGATGCAAGCACTCAATTTAAGCATCGCCAAAACTCAATCTGGTGCAACGCAGTTATGGCAAGACTCCCATGCGATGGTGGCCACCAGTTTTACTGAAATCGAAGCCTTGTTAAGTCCGTACTTCGACGTACAAATATTTGAACACGATTACGACAAAATCATCCCGTGGGATTTGGAATCAGGCAACGCCTTGTTTGTGTGTGTTAAGCGAGAGATTAAATAGTTAAGGTTTTTTAGCGTCATTGCGGTAATAATTTCGAGCTGAAATATCCCTGTTAACTTTTGTGATTGTATCGCAGGGTAAATGTTGAGATTTTTGCGGTGTGATTAGATCGACTTATTAGAACATAGGCCATTATGCATCATTAATGATAATGGCCATTTATAAGGTTTACTCTTCAGTAAATGCCGCTTCAACCTTTTCTAATTCTTGCTGGTTTTTAAGCTCGGTTTGTTGCTGTTTTTTAATGCTGACTTCTTCTACTAGTGCAGCTTGTCTTTGTTTAAGGCTGTGTTTTTCATCTTTGGTTAGAAACTTAAATGCCTTTTCATTGGCAAGCGCATATGCCACCACATCTTCACCCTTTACTCTGCGCTCATCCACACGTTTTGAAAAACGATCGTTATCTCGAGCTTTACGCTCTTCGGCATTTAACTTGCTCATATTTTGTATCCTCTGAGTTATTCACGGTAGCATTGTTCTAGGTTCAGTTAGACAAATGAGAGCGGTAATACATTTATAAAGCTGATGGGCGCATTTTAGCATAAATTGGCTTACTAGCTTGCAATACGTGATATGTGAATAACTATGGTTTGTGAATAACTAGAGTTGGTAAGGTAATCGATTGAGTGGGATGAGTATTAGCTCTTGCAATGGTTAAATAAGCTATTGGTAACAATCACCATTTTACATGCCGGTTGAGTCTATACGGGTGGCTAAGAAAGTAGATATGAATAGAATATGGGGCAAAGTTGAATATGACTTACTATTCCCCACATTGCTAAATTGATTGAAACTACGTCATTTATTGCAGTGTTGACTCATCTATTAAGTATTGAGTTGTCAGCTGCGATATAAGCTTTTCAGTATCGAATGTATCGACTTTATTGTTAGATTCATTAATTAATTTAACTTCGATTACGACCTCTGGTTTAAAAGTATAAACGCCAGCAGTACCTGAACTTCCCTGGTTTATGACATTTTTTAAGTATATTACTTCAAAATAAGGCGATAGGTTTTTTCTTGCCAGCACAGCCGCTCTTAGTAAAGCAAAATCATTCGCCCTGCGCTGTGAGGTATTACCGTTGCCAGAAAATCGAACATAATAAGTGTTCTCTTTGTCTTCATATTTAGAATCAGAATACCCACCGGTTAAACCTTGTGATTGATAAGTTGTCGGTGAAGCACAACCGCCAAGCATTAAAAGATTAATAACCAAAATTATTTGAATTAGATACTTCATTTTTACCTTTAGACTATCCGTTAATTAACTGGGCGATAAGGTAGCAGAAAAATTAGCTAATAATCTTATTTTCAAACCAATAAGCCATCTGAATGTTGTAATTGTGAGCTTAGACTTGTTGAGGTATAGCTTTGGTTTTGTGGGACGGTTTGTTTTATAGGACTTTGTAAAAAGTTGTGCAGTTTGCAGCAATTTAGTTTTCAGAATCATCTATCCACAATCCATTTGTAACTTGATAACCATTAATCTGCAATAACCTAGAGTAAGGGATTAATAAAGCAGTAACCTTTAGCCACAGAATTGTCTTTCGCACGGAACTCCGTCGCCATCACCATCCATTTCAGTTCCTGGACAATTACGGGTGTAAAAGGTGGCCTCTGCACAAGATCGCATATGGCTACAATGTGTCTTGCCTGTTTCACATCTGAACTGATTGCTGGGGATGATTGAACTTGGTTGTTGCATTGCAGGTGTCCACTCAATTTGTTCAACATCCTCATTGGTGAGAATCGCAGTGGCCTTGAAGTCTTGATACTTGTTGAAACCGTATATGGCTAAGTTGAGCACAATTAACACTAAAATGATTCTGCCAATGACGGAGCTTGATGAAGTGCGCAGCGAGTGGTGAGTTTTATTATTGGAAGGCAGGTTAAATGGACCACTTAATGGCGTGTCCGCGACTTTTGCTTGTGATGAACCTGCAATAACTGCAACACCTTCAATGCTGGCTTTTACGGCTTTAACTTTGCCGTCGGGCTGGTTCTCACGATGAAATAGAATCTCATCGCCAATAAGGAGTTTTCTGGCCATGTGCTTGAGCGTGGTAATATGAATAAACACATCTACATCACTGCTTGTTTCTGGTTTGATAAACCCAAAGCCTTTATCTTTATTCCAACGAACTAACGTGCCTCTTTCCATGGCAATATTCCCTTTATAAGTATTGTTTGATGATGTAGATACGTCAACTAAGCTGCCATAATAGCGAGTTATAAAGGCAATAAGCTAGCTATTTCATTAAGTTAACTTAAATTTAGTTACAATGATATCTGATAATAGCAGGACGTAATAACTATCCTCACACAATATTGTTGTAGACGCTAAATATAGGCATCAAGCTAACGACCAACTAGTTTGATGCCCATAGTTTAATCCTGTTTCTTAACATGTTTTAGCGCAGCTTGAAGCGCTTCATAGCGAAATAAGAAGGTATTTTCTTTCGGTAGTGAGTCGATAGCTTGAAACTTGCCAAGTTGCTCTCGTGTTTGTTGATTTGGGCACAGTAAAAACACTTCACAATTAGCCTCTAGTGCATCTTTAATCGCATTTTCAAGCGCTAAGCCAACGGTAACATCAATCATAGGCACATCAGTTAGGTCGAGGATCATTGCTTCATATTCGGCAATACTGGCGTGTTGACGTGAAATCGCTTTTGATACGCTAAAAATCATTGGACCTGATAAGTAGAAAAACAGCACTTTACCATTTGCCTGGTCAAGTAAGCCGCGCTCACTTTGTGTCAGCGGAACATCGTTTTGATCTGCATCACTGATGGCTTTAACTTGGCGTGCTTGTTCTCGGCTTAAGCGTTCAATAATGAGGATGTTAGAAATAAAGACCCCAAGTCCTACTGCCACAATTAAATCGACAAATACGGTTAATAACATCACCCCATACATAATAGCCATGCTTTGCATACTGACTTTGTGAGCACGTTGAATGAAACTCCAGTCAAGAATATTAAAACCAACATAAACCGCAATCCCAGCTAATACCGCCATCGGGATAGGCTCGGTCAAACCACCGGCCACCAGTACCACTAATGCCAGTATTACTGCTCGGGTGATACCTGATAGCGGTGATTGGGCACCTACTTGAATATTGGTTACCGTGCCCATAGTGGCTCCCGCACCAGGAAGCGCGCCAAACAAGCCTGAAATCATATTGGCTAAACCTTGGCCACGTAATTCTTTGTCTGAATCGTGCTCTTTACGGGTTAATGAATCGCCGATAACTGCGGTCAGTAGGGTGTCAATACAGCCAAGGGTACCTAGCACTAAGGCGTCGATGATCATGGTGACAAATATATCAGCGTTAATGTGAGGAATAACCAGAGAAGGTAAGCCTGCTGGAATTTCACCAATGCGGCGAATACTGTCGGTGTCAAAGAACATGATCGATAATAAGGTGACCCCTACTAGGGCAACAAGCTGCGCAGGCACATATTTACGATATCGTTTAGGGAACATGAACAATGTTATTAGGGTTAACAAACCAAGAAACAGCTCGCTAAACTTGATGTTTGCTAGGGTATTTGGCAGTGCAGATAAGGTGCCTATAACGCCACCTGTGGGCGCAGCATGACCCAGTAAAGGCGAGAGCTGTAATATAATCAAAATCACGCCAATGCCCGACATGAAACCAGAAATAACGCTATACGGCATTAAGGTGACATATTTGCCTAGTTTTAAGCTGCCGATTAAAAATTGAAAGCCACCTGCCATCATGACTATCGTGAATGAGATAGCGATACCAGATTCAGGATACTTAGCCACCATGGTGGTTAAAATGGCGGTCATAATTACAGTCATAGGACCGGTAGGTTCAGAGATTAAGGTTGATGAACCGCCAAATAACGCGGCAAAAAAACCAACAAGAATAGCGCCCCATAAACCTGCTTCGGCACCAGCGCCAGAGGCGACACCAAACGCAAGAGCCAAGGGTAATGAAATGATTGCCGTGGTAACACCGCCAAACAAATCGCCTTTGATACTGACATCCTTAAAGCGTTCTTTAAACAAAACAATACCCCTTATACAAAAGTTGGCGTGACTGTAGCAAATTATGCGTAAATTATTAATCATTTTGTATAGACCATTTACATTTGGGGCGCGTATAACTGTATATAGAACTTAATAACAAGGATTAAAAATGCGTTTATTTATGGTTATTGCGATGGCGACGTTATTAACGGCCTGCAGCACCAGCTACCCTAATCAAGCCATTACAGGACAGGTTTTTCCGTCAGTAACGGGGCAAACTCTTGAACAGCAGCCGATGGCCTTACCTGACGATTTAAAAGGTAAGGTGGCATTATTATTAATTGGCTATAAACAAAACTCACAATTTGATATTGATCGCTGGTTGATTGGCTTAGACATGACGCAGACTCAAGTTGCTGTATATGAAGTGCCGACAATACAAGGATTGTTCCCTAGAATGTTCAGTACTTTTATTGATAATGGCATGCGCGCGGGTATTCCTAAGCCACTTTGGAAAGGGGTGGTGACGGTTTACCAGGATGGCGACCAAGTACAAGCCTTTACTGGCAATGAAAACCCAAACAACACCCGAGTCGTGCTGTTAGACCCACAGGGAAAAGTGATTTACTTTTATGATCAAGGTTTCTCGGTAGATGCGCTTAATCAGCTAAGAGCCTTACTTTAAAAACGCTCATATCAGGCTATAAAAAAATCGAGTCTGAGTAAGAGGTTACTTATAAGCTAGTTAATGACTGGCTCGGTTAACTTTTATCCTAAGTAACAGACTAATAAGTGGTGAAAATCATCAATATGGTTAACTTCAATATCTTGGTTGATTAATAAGGCTTTGAATTTAAATGTAAAAAAATATGGTCTAATCCTTGCTAAATATCTTCCAACTCAACCAGGAAGAGCAATATTATGCAATTGGACATTCAATCACTTAGTCAACAATATCAAAGTGGCAAACACGTTAAACTGGCGATTAACGCCTTATCGTTAAAAATTGAGCCGGGAATTTTAGGGTTACTCGGGCCTAATGGTGCGGGTAAATCTAGCCTAATGCGTATTCTGGCCACTATCACCAAACCCACCGCCGGAAAAATTTTGTGGAACGGACAAGATATTGTTAGGTCACCGCAAGTTTTACGTCATGAATTAGGTTATCTGCCGCAGTACTTTGGTGTGTATGATCAACTATCGGCTGTCGAATTTTTACATTACATTGCCAGCTTAAAAGGTTTACCCAAATCAAAGGCTAATCAAGTTATTGACGAGTTAATTGATAAACTCAATTTAACCCACGCTGCCCATATGCCATTAAAAGGTTATTCGGGCGGTATGAAGCAGCGAATTGGTATTGCGCAAGCCTTGCTCAATGATCCCAAGTTACTGATTATTGATGAACCCACAGTAGGTTTAGACCCGCATGAGCGGGCCAACTTCAGGCAACTACTGACTGAGTTAGCGGGTGACCGATGCATCATCTTTTCGACTCATATTGTGTCTGATATTGAGTCTATAGCGAACCGTATCGCGATTATGAATACCGGGCAGTTGATCCAATCGGACACTCCTAGTTCACTGCTACAAAAAATGGCCAATAAATGCTGGCAACTCACCACTGACTTTAATGAGCTTAAACATATTCAGCATGAGTTTATTGTTAGCCATAGCGTGCGTAAAGAAGACAAAGTGGAGCTCAATATTGTTGCCGACCATTGCCCTGATGCCAGAGCAATTGCAAGAACCCCATCATTAGAAGATGCTTATCTTTACTTTACCAGCAGGCAACAACCGCAAGCGGGTTTAGCGAGGGCAAGTTAATGAATACCATGTGGCAATGTATCATCGCTGATTTTAAACAGCGTACCCGGCAACAAAGCTATATTGTCGCTTTGTTGGCTATGTCGGTTTTAACGCTATTATTTTTTCCATCGCCGGATGCTCAATATCAAACATTAGTGATTAATGGCTATCGCGGCATTTATAACAGTGCCTGGCTTGGTGTGTGTTTGGCGATGTTGAATGTACTTTTTTTACCGATTATTTGCTTTTACTTAGTTAAGAATGCACTTGAATTAGACCGGCAATCCATGACAAGTGAGTTGATCGCCGCCACGCCTGTGGCCAAGCACACATTTTTATTTTCAAAGTGGTGTGTGAATGTACTTATATTGCTATCAATTGTACTGATCATGTTGTGCAGTACTGTACTTATCCAGCTTTATTATGGCGAAAGTTATCAAATTGATTTTTGGGTATTAATTTGGCCTCAGCTGGTGTTCGTTTTGCCTGTATTACTGGCTGTCGCCTCTATTGCTATCATGTTCGAATCAATAAAATGGCTTAGAGCTGGCTTAGGTAATCTGGTGTATTTTTTTATCTGGATAGGCTCGATTGTACAAACGATTGAAAGTGTTTCTGGTATTGGCAATCTGCTTGATCAATTAGATGCTGAAGTGGTAGCACGTTTTCCTTTATCACAAGGGGCAACCAATATAGGCATCAAAGTGGGCGATAGCTTAAGCCCAGAAATTAATACCTTTATATGGCAAGGTATTGAGCCAACGGCAGCGCATTTTTGGGGCGCGTTACCGTTAATATTTTTTAGCCTGATTTGTTTGGGGATTACCTATCTATGTTTCGACCGATTTAGTCAGCAAACGCTTGCCGTTAAGCAACAATCATCATGGCTACACCGCACTTTTAGGCGCACAGTAGGGATGCCACTGGATAGTTTTTTGGGTTTTTTTACTCAGTATTTTGCCTTCACACGGTTACTACGTTTAGAGCTCAAATTAATGCTAACTGGCCAATCTACTTATTGGTTTATCGGCTTAATTATTTTAAATATTGTGCAAGTATTTATTAGCCAGCAATTACTGATGAGCATAGTGTTACCTCTTGCATGGTTGTGGTGTGTGTTAGTGCTATCGCCCTTAGGGCAATTAGAAAAACAATCGAATACAGTAGAGTTAATGACCTACAGTAAGCAATCATCAAGGTTACAAAGTTTGGCGAGTTATTCCGCAGCATGGATTGTACTGGCAATGGCCTGTTTGGGCGGCGCTATCCGTTTTATGGTGATTGCTGAGTGGATGTTACTGCTGCAATTGATTATTGCTATTTCATTTACGGTATCACTGGCTTATTTTTGTGGTGCTTTTGGCGCAACAAAGCGCTTGTTTGAAGTGCTTTATCCCGCTATTTGGTATTTTGGACCGATTCAAACAGCACTTTATGTCGACTTTTTTGGGGTGAATAGCCAAACCAGTTGGCAGGCGGGGATGCCTTATGCCGTTGCTGCTATGTCTGTGGGATTACTGCTACTCACTGTGGGAGTAAAAAATAGCCGTTAGCTAATAAATAATTCATTAATAACAAAGCTAAGTCCGCGATGCTATTAGTTCATGATGCTATTAGATCACGATACTATTAGTTCACTGACTAAGCTTTGTTAACAACTAGGCTTAATCTACCACAGCTTTATTAGGTATTCTTCGGCGCAGCAGCTGAATTAATGCCGGTGCGATAGAGGCTAAAATCATTCCGCTCATTAATAAATATTGGTGAGGCGTATAGGATTCACTCATTAACACTAAACCACAAACGATACCCGCTATGGGGTTGGCAATGCCACCAAAAGTAAAGTCGACCACCGACATACGTTGTAATAACCAGACATACATGCTGTAACCCAGCACTGTATTGAGCAACACTATCCAGCCTATTCCAGCAGCATTTATCAGGCTGAATTGGCTGATCGCATCGAAATATTGCTGCGGTAAAAAGAATGCCTGAACGCCTGCACTAACTAGTAATAATGCCCCCCCAATAATGAGCTGCCAGGTCAGTATGGTCCACCAATGAATCTGCGTACCCAGTGCCTTGGTTATCGTGCTACCGACAATAATGCAGCTAATAGCCGCTAGCATAGCAACTAACCCTATTGGGTTTAACGTGATCGAACTTGGGTCAAATAGCATCCAAGCTAATAGCACTAACATCATGCCAAAAAATGCTTGTACTGGGTTAGGGCGCTTTTTACTGATAACCCAGTGGAATAGCATGGCAAAAACGGGTACGGAAATCATTCCAATGCCTGATATGGCTGAAGGCAGCGTTAATGCCATCACAAAAATAAGGCTGAAAAACACCGCGATATTAATTGCACCCAGTTTAATTAAAATCGGCCATTGTGCTTTTTTAGGTTGGCTAGGCTTTATGGCTAATAATATTAGCCCCGCAGGTAAAGCGCGCAGCGCGCCTAATAGTAATGGTGGCCAGTCAGGTAAGGTGAACTGGGTCATGGCATAAGTGGTACCCCAAAAAAAAGCTGGGATCATGGCTAATAGGATATTCATAAACTACCTTTAAATTAAGTATCTTTATATGAAGATACATTACAATTCTGAACCGATAATTTATTTTTGTAAAGTATCTTTTTATCAAGTATCTTTGCGTTAAGTTTATTTAGGCGTTAGTTAACGGCTTAACAGTCAGGTGAAAAATGGAAGATATCGATCGACTTGTCGCCCAATGGGGGGAGCAGAAACCACATTTAGATACCCTGCCAATGGCGATACTTGGACGTTTTTTACGTCTACAAAAACACATTGAAGCCGAAATATCCGCTTGCCATAAACAGTTTGATCTTACTATGGGTGAGTTCGATGTGCTGGCAACATTAAGGCGTGCAGGTACGCCCTTTTCGCTAACGCCTTCAGGGTTATTATCGTCGATGATGCTGACCTCTGGTGCGATGACCAATCGGTTAGATAAACTTGAATCTAAAGGGTTAATCAAGCGTGTTCACAGTACTGAAGACAGACGCAGTGTGACGGTTGGTTTGACTGAAAAAGGCCTTGCCACCATAGATGAAGCAATTGAACAACATGTGCGTATTCAACACACCTTAGTGGATCATCTGTCGGATACTGAGATGCCCGAGCTTAATCAGTTGCTCAAGACTTGGCTGGTGGCCTTTGAAGGTAAGAAGTAATTTAGTCGTGAGATAAGACTGTTGATATAAGGGCTGTTGATTTTTGTGGTTAAAATTGATCTCGAAAGATCACAGCCCTCAAGTATTGCTCAGTATTTTATTACCGTTTATTGATTCAGCATTAACTGGTAAAAGCTAACTTGGGTATAGTCGCCCGCTTCCATACCTCTTGATTGGCAATTCGAACTGCTTTTAGGGTATTACATTGATTGTAAGCACCTGCTTTATAATACATCCAGTCATTTTTGTAGTCTTGATCGACCTCATGCCCTTGGTAATGACCTTCGGCTAAATCAATGGCAAAGGTCTGAATAATTTTATGTGCTGTAACTGGATTTTTAGTAAAAGCAAGATGTGTAGTATTGCCTTTGACATCCACTTTATAAGCGAAAATTTCACCTAGTTTAATCCCCCCTAGAGGCACTGAATAACCTTTGTTTGTGTCGGTTATTTTGTCTCTCCCTAAAGAATGTTTGGTGGTTGAAGCTGGAAGCTAAATTGTTTGAACTTGTGCCCGGGTGGCTCCGGGGCCAAAACCGAAATGCCTTTTATAGGCTTTGGCAAAAGTAATGTCACTTTGATAGCCTGCATCAAGCGCCACTTTTAAAACAGAATCACCTTTTGCTAATTGTTTAAAAGCATATGTTAATCTGAGTTGCTGTAAGTATTCCATCGGCGAAATAGCAAAATACTGTTTAAAATGACTCGCAAAACTGGCTCGTGAATACCCGCCAGTTTCAGCCATTGAATTAACCGACCAATTGTGAGCCATATTGAGATGAATGGCTTGTAGCACTTTGGCCATTTTAGGATTTTGTAATGCATTAAAAAACCCTAATTTTTGATGCTGTTGTTTAGCTAGGTGACGGAGTAAAGCTAAAAAGAAAACTTCTGTTAAGCGGCTAATTATAGCTTCTGAACCTTGATAATCAGCTTGAGTCTCATCAATCAAGCCTTGAATTAAACTCGCTAAAGCACCTTGTTGTTCGTCAGCTTTTATGACGATGGTTTGTGGTAATTGTCGAATAAGAGGCTGAGATTTATCTTCAGCAAAATCAAAATATCCGCATAACAATCCGGTGCTATTGGCAGGAGCTAACGTGTCAATTGGGTAAGCAATAAATGATGTGTGTTGACTAGCGATACTGCTTTCTGGGCTGAAGCTAATAATATGCGGTGCATCATGGGGGAAGATCACCATGTCTCCAGCCGTTAATAAGGTGCCATTATACAGTTCGGTATGGAGATAGGCCTTACCTGAGCTGATTAGATGAAAGCTTGCCATTCCGGTGCCCGAGGTATCAGTTCCCCATGTATCACAAACTAATGAGCGGTGAAATATAGTCGCATGCAGATGAAATTGGTTAAGTAAGCTGTTTAGCAGTAAGGTCGACATGGCTATTTAACGCTTTGTAAGACTCAATGGTGAGCAGTGTAGCTGCTTTACTTGAAAGAATAAAATGAGTGATGTTGTTATTCACTGACGTTGGGCAGCTAAAAAGTTGACGATATAACGACTTAAAATGGACGTTAGACGCAAAGACATAAAGCTTAGACGGTAGGTCATATTTGATTGGTGCCATTTTTTATAAGATGTCCTCGTTGAAACAACTTAACCCTTCGTAAGGACATAACATGAAAAAATTACTATTAAGCATATTAACTCTGTCAGTATTCGCGTTTAGTTTCGTCACTACAGCTGCGACGCCAACCAAGAATGACCAAGGTGTTGTTGAAATTCACCTAGAGCAGCACGGTGGCCACTTTACCGCTCGCGATACATTGGCGGGTTTAAAGCCTGGTAAGTACCAGTTTATTATTGAAAATAAAACTAATAAGTTGGTAGGTTTCCAATTACAAAACTTTATCACTCATGAACAGCTAGATATGTTCCCGCTTGAAGTGGGTCAAACAAAGCGTACTGATGTGATAGAGGTCACTGAGGAAGGTATCCGTTTCCGCTGCCCAATTAACCCAACCCCATGGTACGACATGGATGGTATTAAAGGGTAGATAAGTTACATAAGTTTGTGGTCAAGGTATTAGCCTGTCATACGACAGGCTTTTTTGTGTTATTTTTCTATTTATTAGGTGGACGGAGGTAGGGGCGCTGCCGTGTTTACGTTATGCTGAATAAACCGTCAAAAAACCAAAGTTGGTGCCTTATGACATTATCCAATCAATTCTATACCGCTGAGCAAGTTAAAGTAGGCGAAATCCAAGCGGCGAAGCTTGCTGGTGTAACTATGTTTGACTTAATGAAGCGTGCCGGAGAAGCCGTTCTTAAGCTTGTTTTACAATATTACCCAACGCCTCAACATATTTTAGTCTGTTGTGGTGGCGGTAATAATGGCGGTGACGGTTATGTGCTGGCACGCCTAGTGCGTAAAGCGGGTATTAAGCTCACTGTGTGGTCAACTCATCAACCGAGCCAATTAACAGGTGATGCTTATCAAGCTTATTGTGACTTTACGGCTGCAGGTGGCAGGGTTAATACTCAAACAACTCATATTGCTGATGATGTTGATGTGATTGTCGATGCGCTATTGGGTACAGGTCTACGTGGCGAGGTTAAACAACAAACCTCTGCATTGATCCAGTTGGTCAATACCAGTTCGGCAAAAGTGTTCGCTGTTGATATTCCCTCAGGGTTATGTGCAAACACCGGTACGGTATTGGGTATTGCGGTACGTGCAAATCATACGGTCAGCTTTATTGGTATCAAACAAGGTTTAGTAACAGGTCAGGCGCGGGAATATTGCGGAACATTACATTTTGCAGGTTTGGGGGTTGAGTTATTTTTTCAGCAAAATAACTTGGCAGAAGTGCATGCTATAACCGAGCAGAGATTAAAGCACACTTTGCTCGGCCGAAACCCTGTATCAAATAAAGGTCATCATGGTAAGGCCTTGTTACTCAGTGGCGATATCGGTTTTGGTGGAGCAATAATATTAAGTGCAGCAGCATGTGCTAGAACGGGCGCAGGATTAACCGCAGTATTAACCCACAGCGCAAATTACTCGCCATTGTTATCATATTGTCCTGAGGTAATGTGTCACGCTTGGGATTGCCTTGATAATGTTGATGCTCGTATTCATTGGGCTACGGCCATTGCGTTAGGTCCTGGGCTAGGGATGAGTGTGCATGCAAAATTAATTGCCGATCGGGTTAGGCAATCTGATAAACCCAAAGTGATTGATGCAGACGGGTTAAACCTGTTGGCATTAGCTCCTAATATCGATGTTAATAGAGTGATTACTCCGCATCCAGGTGAAGCTGCAAGATTATTAAACTGCGCTGTAATAGATATAGAACGAGACCGTTACCAAGCTGTGCGACAGTTGCAACAACGTTTTGGTGGGGTGGCTATTTTAAAAGGTGCTGGCACATTAGTGTGTGATGGTCGCCAAGTTTATGTGTGCTTAGCAGGTAACCCAGGGATGGCCTCGGGTGGAATGGGCGATGTGTTAACCGGGGTTATTGTGAGTTTGTTAGCCCAAGGCTATTCACTTTTAGATGCCGCGTTAATCGGGGTGCAACTGCATAGTCAGGCAGCAGATCAATCGGCGAAACAATCAGGCTTTATAGGTTTGCAGGCCAGTGATTTAGTGCCGTTTATTCGAAAGCAAATGAATCGCCTAAGTACTTAACTTAATTATTGAGATAAATGTGAGCGTTATCAAAAAAGAGTAAAGTAGGGTGCCACTTTACTCTTTTTATCGTTTACAGCTCTAGTGCTGTAATTGTGCTTTTGCCGCTTCGACTTTTGAAAAATCAAAACCTAATTCTAATACAGCTTCTTTAATTAATGCAGGGTTTTGCATAACCATAGCCATCAATTGTTGTAATTTTTCAGCTGGGATCCCTAATTGACCAATAACGCTCATTGCCATTAATGGATTTTGGGTTAGCGTTTGAAATAATTCGCTAATTTTAGCATCGCTTACATTGTGCTCTTTTAAGATGGCAATAATTGGATTCATTAGATGACCTTATGTTGATGGCTGAAATTTATTTGTTGCTGATTCTAACACACTAAAACTGAGTGAGTTTGAATGTTTAAGTTAAGCTTTGTCGATAAAGTATATGGTTTTAAAATCAATAGATAACTCAATATTAACGTATAAAGTATCATTTTAAAATAAAATGACGCATCACCTTTTAATTACTTGAAGATTGTTTAATTCATTGAATATAAAAGAGTAATGCTGTAAATTTATCCTATTAAATACTTTTTTGCTGGGTAATGTATATGCATTTTAATACTAAAATTAAAGCTGAACGTCCTTTTCAATATAAAGCGTCCTCAGGCCCAATATTAAGGCAGTTTGAAAGTGACCGTGGCCGTATCATTAATTCAGCAGCTATTAGGCGATTACAGCAAAAAACTCAAGTATTTCCGCTAGAGCGAAATGCCGCAGTGCGTAGCCGATTAACTCACTCAATGGAAGTGCAGCAAGTCGGCCGATATATCAGTCAGTTGATTTGTGATGGCTTGTCAAAGTACGACTCCGACACACAAAACTATGGTTTAAAAACCTTAGCACGTGAGCTGGAAACTATCGTAGAAATGTCGTGTTTAATGCACGATGTTGGTAATCCACCATTTGGTCATTTTGGTGAAGCGGCAATGATTGATTGGCTGCAAAACAGTCTTGCGGGCATATATCAGCAATTACACAATAAAATCTTACCCGATGACATTGCCAGAGACTTAATTAGTTTTGAAGGTAATGCTCAGGGAATACGATTAATTCACTCCTTGCTAAAACTGAATCTGACTTATTCACAAGCCTCGGGGATCATGAAGTACACCCGCTGTGGTACTGAGCCCAAACCAGCTAAAAATGGTAATGACCCCCACAGTTATTTAAAGAAAAAGGTCGGTTATTATTTGAGCGAAACTGACTATATCACTGAGTTACAAAAAACCTTAGATATCGCTCCTCATTGCCGCTCACCTTTTGCGTATATTATGGAAGCCGCGGATGATATTTCTTATGGAATAGCTGATTTAGAAGATGCGGTTGAAAAAGGTGTGCTGACGGTAACGCAAATGAAGTTAGCATTAATAGACAAGTTTGCCCAAATATCTACACATCTTAGCGATGTAGACCAAGCTGTAATGCAAGTGATGCTAGATAAAGCCAGTAAAAGTGCCAAGGGCAGTGACAGCATGTTTTTTGTGTTCTTACGAGTAGGGGTGAACGGTCGTTTACCTCAGCACGCCCAGAAACGCTTTATTGATAATATGGAAGCCGTGTTCAATGGCAGCTTTAATTATGCCTTGATTGAAGACAATAGCGCTAATCACATGATTGTTGAAACGTTTAAACGGGTCGCGTTAGAACAAGCTTTTTGTCACCCAGAGGTGGAAGCGCGTGAGTTGCAGGGGTATAGAGTAATCAGTGGCTTAATGGAATGCTATAAGCCATTGCTAACCCTGAGTCGTGAGCAATTTAATGTATTAATGTATGGCGCTCAAACGGCTGAGGATAAGTTGCTGTCAATTCCGATATACCCGGCACGTTTATACAAGAAACTGTCTTCTAAGCATATTGCCGCATACCAAACAGCCATGGCAGAGGGCGCATTAACGACTCAAATTACTGATGAAGATTGCCGTGAGTTTTACTTCCGTATGCGGCTGATTATTGATTATATCAGTGGTATGACAGATCAATTTGCCTATGATGAGTATCGTGCTTTTCATGTGATAGATGATTTTTAATTAATCGACAGCTTGTTGCTGATGTTAATTTTAATTTCAGCCCTTTTGGTTTTTGTATTTATTTATGTGTATCAGTAGTCATTAGGATGACAGCGAGCTTTTGTCTAACTGTAAACGTGCCAGACAATCAACGACAGACAAAGGCTTACTCAGCAAAAAGCCCTGTACTTGGTCACAACCACCTTGTCGTAAAAACTCAAGCTGCTCATAGGTTTCAACCCCTTCAGCCACAACATTTAAGTCTAAGCTGTGTGCAAGAGTAATAATTGCGCTGGTGATGGCCGCATCATCAGGATCTTCACTAATGTCACGTACGAACTCACGGTCAATTTTTAAGGTATCGATAGGAAAGCGCTTGAGGTAACTTAAGCTTGAATATCCTGTACCAAAATCATCAATAGATATCGTTAAACCAATGGCTTTTAGCTGGGTGAGAATATCTACAGAATCTGCTGGGTTACCCATAATCATTGATTCGGTTAATTCTAATTCAAGCGCGCTTGCAGGTAGGCCTGAAACCGCCAAAGCAACTTCAATAGTCGATATTATATCGGCCTTTAATTGTCTGGCAGAAAGATTTACCGCAACAGATATATGCTCAAATCCCTGTTGATGCCATTGTGAAAGCTGACCACAGGCTTGGTTAAGCGCCCAATGACCTATCTCATTAATCATGCCAGTTTCTTCAGCTAGCGGGATAAATTCGGCTGGAGAAATAAATCCAAGCTCTGCGCTATTCCAGCGTAATAGTGCTTCTAATCCGATAATTTTTTCTGTTTTAACATCAAATTTAGGCTGATATACCAAAGACAGCTCATTCAAAGTAATGGCTTGTTTAAGACCTGCTTCTAGCTGCACATGGCGGGTAGCATATTGGTTAAGCTCAGCGGTATAGAACTGGAAATTATTACGCCCTAAAGACTTAGCATGATACATAGCTGTATCGGCATATTTAATTAATGAAGTTGTATCATCAGCATCACTTGGATATAAGCTGATACCAATCGATGATGAAATCGTTAACACTTTATCGTCTAATAAAAACGGGGTTTCAAATGATTGCAGCACTTTCTCTGCAATTCGCGTCGCTGATTCGATTTTTTTAACGCCTTCTAAAATGAGGGTAAATTCATCGCCGCCTAATCGGGCAACGGTATCACCTTCTCTAATTGCATTTTGAAGACGCACTGACACCGCTTTTAGTAATAAATCACCAATATGATGCCCCATAGAATCATTAATATGTTTGAAGCGATCTAAATCAAGAAACAATAACGCGACAATTTGCTGTGAACGATGCGCTTTGGTGATGGCATGATTAAGTCTGTCTTGGAATAAGGTTCGATTAGGCAAGCCAGTCAATGGGTCGAAGTTAGCCAGAACACGTAAATCTTCTTCTGCTTTTTTACGGGCAGTGATATCGGTAAATACCGCAACAAAGTGACTGGTTTCACCTTTATTGTCGATGACCTGATTTATTTCTAGCCAAGCCAAAATACCTTTACGATTACGGGTACGGATTTTAATTTCTCCGGCCCAGTGCTTATGACGTAACAATTGGGCTTCAACGGCAAGATAAAACTCCCTTGATTGTTTGCCCATAGCCAAGAATAAAAAGTGTTTTCCGGCGACTTCTCGGGGTTTAAAGCCGGTAATTCGACTAAATGCCGGATTAACTGATCGAACGCTATAATCTAATTCTCCAACGACAACAGCTTCATTCATACTGAATAGCACTTGTGAAGACAGTTTTAATTCATTTTCAATTTCTTTACGGCTGGTGATATCTTTATGGGTTCCCGCCATACGAAGTGGTCTATTTTTGCTATCACGTTCAACGACTTGTCCACGGTCAAGCAACCAGGTCCACTTACCATTACCTATTTCAACTCGGTATTCGGCCTCGAAAAATTCACTATTACCATCAAGATGTTCTTGCAGTAGACTTTCTACTCTTGCTCGATCTTCAAGGTGAATGCTATGTATCAGTAACTCATCAGAATGATCAAAGCTCATCTGAGGCTCCATGTTAGTGCGGTAGACTTTGTTCTGTGTGATATTCCAGTCCCACATACCATCACCAGAAGCCCATAAGGCAAGCTTCAAACGTTCTTCAGATGCACGAATACTTTGCTCAAATTCTCGTTGTTTTTCGAGTTTATAGTGCCTTGAATACATAAAATATGACAATAGGCTAAAGCTGAGTATGCCATAAAGCATATAAGCAAGTTTGCTCATATAAAGTGGTGGAATTACCGAAATAGGTATGACTAATGATTTCTCATCAAAAGCATTTTGCCCTAAAGCATGACGAACTATGAGTTGATAATCGCCTGGTGGGATGTTGGTGTAGGTTATTTTGCTGCCAGTGGGCAGTTTATGCCATACAGAATCAAAGCCAGTTAAAAAGTAACTGTATTGACTTAAATTACTATAACTAAAGTTGAGCGCGCCAACTTCAAGGCTAATGAGTTGTTTCTCATAGGGCATATTAATTTTAGGTGTGTGACTAAGATCCAAAACCGGATAGCGGGTATCGCCAATAGTGTAGCTAGTGAGTGCTAATTTTATTGGGGGACGTTGCTGTGGTATATCGCTCGGCGTAAAGTAATTTAGTCCATTTATGCCGCCAAACCACATGTCACCATTACTGTCTTTAAAACGAGCCGCGCCATTAAACTCTAAAGCCTGTATCCCTTCGTGAATATTGAATGAAGTAAATTTTTTCGTTGTGGGGTTATAACGTGCAATGCCTGAGTTGGTACCTAGCCATAGGTTTTGGTCATTATCTTCCAGCAAACTGTATGCTGTATTTATAGCTAAGTCGTTTTTCACATCCAAGCGTTCAAATTTAAAAATACCGTAATCTGTTGTTAGTTTGTCTATACCCCCATGGGTTGCTACCCAGAGATCGCCATTTGAGGCGCGAAGAAAGTCTCGAACGCGGTTATCGCTTAAACTATAGGGATTACCGGGTTCGTTGCTAACAAAAACTAATTCTTTTTCTTCTGGATTAAGTCTAACAAGCCCACCTATGGTACCTATCCATAAATAACCATCACTGAAATGTAGCGTTAGCATTTGGTGCTTATAGGGTGAATACTCTTTCTGAAAACCAAAGTTATAGGGCAGCATTTGCTGATTATCTTTAGAGATAAAATACAGCCCTAGCATGCTAGCTAACCAGACTCTATTTTTATCATCAATGGCTAAGCTGCGAAAATTTATATCTGCCTGCAGCGCTGGATTGTGAGGCTTAACTTGCGATAGCGTATCTTGTTTATCTAAGGTAAATACACCTATGCTGGTCGCAAACCATACAGTTTGTTCACTATCTTCAATAATATCGTTAACTTGTATATCGAGTTCAGTGGCAGGAATATTCAACAACACAGAGAATTGATCATTAAGATAGGTATATTTGCCATCCTCCGTTAAATATTTAAGGCCTTTTCCATCTGTTCCAATCCATAAGCGTTGTTTATGATCGCGATAAATTGCCCTGATCATATTAGCTTTACGTGGATTACTGGTACTGCTATCGAATAAGTGGGCAAAATATTGATTATTAAGGTTAATTTTGTCGATACCAGAAAAGCTAGTCCCTAGCCACAAGGTGCCATTAGGATCGAGCATCATGGTGTATAAATTATCTTCACTCAAACTATTTAGTTTATAGGCTTGATTTTTATGATATTGGCTTTGCCATTCTTTGCCGTCAAAATCTAACTGAATAAGCCCTGAGCCATTACCTATCGCCCATACTTGGTTGGCGTCAATAACTATAAAGTCTTTGATATCATTCTTTTTCCCAATAGCATCAGATCGTTGCCAGATAAGTTCTTTTTGATGGGTATCTAAATTATAACGCCATATTTGATTATCAATAGCTAACCAAACGGCAAAAACTGAGCTGGCCTGAATTCGGTTAACCTGCATTTCATTTGGAATGTCTAAACGATTAATTGTATTAGTATCAATGGCATAAGTTCCAACCCTGTCCGTTCCAACGATGACAAACTTATCATCGATATTAGCTAAACTGGTTATTTGTGGTTCTAAGCTATTACCAAGGCCAATAGAAGTGATTTTATAAGTCTTGAGGGACATCATAAACAGGCCAGAACGTGTGCCTATCCAAAGAGTGTCACCAATAACAGCAAGGTGAGACACTTGGCTATCAGCTAAGCCATCTACCTCACTAAATCGAGTAAACTTACCGGTTTTAAGGTCAAGTCTATTTAGGCCGCTATTAAAGGTTGCGACCCAAAGTGCACCATCGGGGGTTTGTATAATATCAGTAATATAATTATCTGAAATTGTTTCGGGATCAGCAGAACGCTTGAGGTATATCTGAAAATCGACACCATTATAACTGTGCAAGCCATCTTGAGTACCAATCCATAACATACCAGCACTGTCCATAAACAACTTGGTAATACTGTTTTGGTTGAGCCCTTGCTGGCTATCAAAGTGCTCAAATTTGATCTCGGAAATATGACTATACTTGCCTTTATGTAACGCAATAGCAGGTGTTGCATACAATGAAGCTGCAAATAGAATGGCTGTAATCAAAAGTGAAAATATGCGTAAAATCAAACGACACCTTAGTTTCTGTGTTTTTTTATTATAAAATGACAGCTTAATTTCTGTGTTTATTATTATGAAATGACAGCCTAAATCAATACTACCTTGTAAGGTGGGAAATTCAATTGTTAATCAATTATTAATAGATATATTTTCTCGTTAACTATTTGCTATTGATTATAGCTAGTTTTACAGATGATGCTTGATCGTTATTGTTTGTTGCTTGTTATAGATTTATCAGCATATTGCTTAAGGATGCCATCGATTTGATTATCTTTCTCTAACCACAAATCATTCAACCAACGCTGAAATTCAGCTCTATATTCCGCCTGAGAAAAATAAACTTCAGGGTCAACCTTAGGAACGGGGAGTATTTCAACTCTCATAACAACTTTTTTAACACGACCATTCATCACGCCATAAAGTATATCTTCATCAGCCTTTGCGTCTGGATACACTAAAGTAATATTAAGAAGGCTAGTAAATTGTTCACCCATTGCCGAAAGCGTAAAAGCAATACCACCCGCTTTTGCGCGCAGTAAATGTTGGTAAGGTGATTGTTGGCGTTGATGTTTTTCTACCGTGAAGCGACTACCTTCAACGTAGTTAATAATAGAGGTTGGTAAATGTTTAAATCGAGCGCAAGCCTTGCGAGTCGTTGCTAAGTCTTTACCTTTTAACTTAGGATTTTTACGTAACTTTGCAGGGCTAGTTCTATGCATAAATGGCATATCCAGCGCCCAACAGCCCAATCCCATAATGGGTACATACATCAATTCTTGTTTGAGAAAAAACTTTAGCATTGGAATATGGTTACGCAGTAAATAGGTTTGCGCAGCAATATCAAAACCGCTTAAGTGATTACTTATCAGTAAATACCAGCTATTTTTATCAAGATTCTCAAGCCCTTCAACGTCCCATTCAATATTAGAAATTAGTGCTAAAATGCCGCCATTGCAGACTGCCCAGCACCACATAAAGCGATTCATTAAGTGAGATAAACCTAAGCGAATCGTTTTGACTGGCAATAGTAATTTAACAATGCCGCCAATGCTGAGTAATGAGCTCCAAACAATAGTATTGATAATCAATAAAGTCAGACTTATTGCGTATAAAATTGGGCCAGGTAAAAACGATAACATTGATATTTATGCCTTTTTCGTGCACTTATTGCTAATTGCCGCGCTATGACTTGGGGCTGTGCAGTGCTGATGATACTGTTGTAATTTTTGATCTTTCTCAGACCAAAATTGGTTTAGCTGCTCTTGAAAATCAATTTTAAATTGACGGTCGTTAATATAATCACCGCGCATATTCTGTGGAATATCGCTAATTTCAATATTGACTTTAATGTGCTTGGTTTGCCCACAGATATACCCCCAAAATGAAGGCACCTGTTCAGGATAATAAATAGTTACATTGACTAACTTATTAATGTGCTGACCCATAGCTGAAAGTGCGAAGGCCATTCCACCTGCTTTAGGTTTTAATAGGTGTTGAAAAGACGATGCCTGTAGTTGATGTTTTACGTTATTAAAGCGAGTACCTTCTACAAAATTCATTACACTGACAGGCTTAGTTTTAAATTTTTCGCAGGCTTTGCGGGTAATTTCGATGTCTTTACCTTTAAGCTTAGGGTTTTTCTTGAGTTGTGCATGACTAAAACGGCGCATAAAAGGAAAGTCTAATGCCCACCAAACAAGACCTAACACAGGCACATAAAGTAGCTCTTGTTTGAGAAAAAATTTAAGAAAAGGAATTTTGCCATTTAATATACGTTGCAGTACTAAGATATCGACCCAGGACTGATGGTTTGCAATTACCATATACCATTGTTTTTGATCAAAATCAGTATCACCAGTGACTTCAAAAGTGACCGGGTGAAGGATTCTTTCAGTGAGAGTATTGCAGTAAATCCATGCAGAAGCACAATGATCGGCGATATAACTGCAAATCTTGTCGATTATTTTTAAAGGGATTAGTTTGATTAAGCCAAAAACCAAAATGGGGATAGCCCAAAATAGTGTATTTATGCAGTAGCATATAAATGCTAACGATCCTTTAATTTTTGAAAACAACGACATCTAACTCTCCTGTAAATGGAGGTCTATATTACTCGTTGTATAGGTTTAGCTCAATCAGTAGCGATTTTATTTTAATATTGTCTACTTAAACTGGCTAGTAGGCGGTCCATTGCGCGGTACCCCAAGGCCTGAGCTATGTGACTTCGCTCTGTCTTTTGACTATTTTGTAGATCAGCAATGGTACGAGCTACGCGCTGAATTCGGTGAAAGCTACGCACCGATAACCCGAGTTTAACTACACTTTGTTCTAAAAAAACCAGATCTTGATGGCAAATGCCGCTGTGCTGGTTAAGCAGTTTAGGGCTCAATTCGCTATTTAACACCCCGTTGCGACTCAGTTGTAAATCTCGAGCATGTTTGACTCGCAGTGCAATGCTAGCGCTGGTTTCTGATGCGCTATTGGTTTGGGTTAACGTACCAGAGGGTAATTTAGGCACATCAATAGTTAAATCAAATCGGTCTAAAAAAGGCCCTGATAAACGTGATAAATAACGCTGAATTTGATCTGGTGTCGCACGGGCGTGTTCGGTATCACCGCATGGACTAGGATTCATTGCAGCAATTAGCTGAAATCGGCTTGAAAAAGTCAGCTTGGCTGCGGCGCGTGAGATCACCACCTCACCACTTTCCATGGGCTCCCTTAGGCAATCTAATACTTTACGGGGAAACTCGGCTATTTCATCTAAAAAGAGAATGCCGCGATGGGCTAATGAAATCTCCCCAGGTTTTGGGTGGCTACCGCCGCCGACTAATGAAATCGAGGAGCAAGTATGATGTGGCGCGCGAAAGGGGCGGTTCAAGAAGTTAGCCGGTTTAATACTGAGCGCCGCCACTGAATGAATCGCCGCGACTTCTATTGCTTCTTCATAAGTCAGTTTCGGCATCAACGGAATAATTCGATTGGCCAACATCGACTTGCCAGTGCCTGGTGGCCCGAGCATTAGCATGTTATGCCCGCCAGCAGCGGCAATTTCTAATGCTTGTTTTGCTTGGTGCTGGCCAATCACTTCGCTCATACATAAATGGCTTTCATCAGTGGGGGCGTCATCTATCCATTGGGGTAAGTTATCTAACTTAGGCAATTGTGATTGCCCGTGAAGAAAAGCCGCTAAGTGCTGTAAATGGGCAACAAAAAAGCAGTGTTCATAGCCTACAAGTTCTGCTTCATAACGATTTTCTAGTGGCATAAATAAATGATGATATTGATTTTTTGCAGCGATAATGGCGGGCAAAATACCACTACAGGATCTAACATGCCCCGATAGTGCAAGCTCACCAATAAATTCATATTGGGCGATATTCTTAATTGGGATTTGCCCTGATGCAGCTAAAATGCCAATAGCGATAGGTAAATCGTAGCGACCACCCTGTTTAGGTAAGTCTGCAGGGGCAAGATTGACGGTAATTCGGCGTTGTGGCACTTCAAAGCCTGCATTTATCAAGGCGCTGCGGACTCGCTCTTTTGCTTCTTTTACTGAGGTTTCTGGCAAGCCGACTAAATTAAAGGCCGGCAGGCCATTACTTAAATGGACTTCAACGGTCACTATGGGGGCATCAACGCCACAACTGGCGCGAGTGTTAATACAGGCAATTGCCATAAACAGATCCTTTGCTGTGGATAATCCTGATTCCATGGATTAATCAATAAAAATATAGGCAGTTCGATCAATATTCAGTAAGTGTAGACTATTTTATAAATAATACTTCGAGTACCATACGGCGATTTTTAACAGCACAAAGATGCTCAATTCAACTAAAGTAGATTAATGCCGTTTTCAAGTTAGCTGTAACTGCCAAAGTTGTTGCTATTTGATCCCCTTATAATGGTCATGATGTTTATCGTGCTCCTAGCGATTTAACCAGCCTATAAACAAAAATTAGGCAGAGGTAGTAATGAGTTTTGTTGACAACTTTTTAATTATGATGGGCTTAATTGCGATTAGCTGTTTCTTTTCTATGTCAGAAATAGCCCTAGCAGCCGGACGTAAAATCCGCTTGCAAGCCCTTGCTGAAGAAGGGGATGTTCGTGCAGTTAAAGTGCTTAATTTACAAGCGCATCCGGGCAGTTTTTTTACGGTTGTGCAAATAGGGCTTAATGCCGTCGCCATTATGGGTGGTATTGTGGGTGAAGGTGCATTTAGGCCATATTTTGAAGGTCTATTATCGTCATGGGTTGACCCTGCTTGGGTCAGTCAAAGCAGTTTTGTATTATCATTTATTTGTGTGACTTCACTGTTTATCTTATTTGCTGATTTAATGCCAAAACGTATTGCCATGGTGATGCCTGAAAAAGTGGCGGTGACCCTAGTCGCGCCTATGATAGTGTGTATTACGCTGCTAAAACCCTTTGTTTGGCTTTTTAATGGTTTGGCGAATGGCTTATTTAAGTTATTACAAATTCCTATGATACGGAATGACCAAATTACCCATGATGATATTTACGCGATCATGAGTGCTGGCACTGAAGCGGGTGTTCTGGACAAAGGCGAGCAGCAAATGATGGAGAATGTATTTGAAATGCAGTCCGTCCCTGTTACCTCAGCAATGACAGCACGTGAAAGTTTAGTGTTTTTTTTACAGCAAGATTCTGAAGATACTATAAAGCGTAAAATTGCAGATCAACCCCACAGCAAGTTTTTGGTGTGTAATGGCCAACTAGATACTATTTTGGGTTATGTCGATGCTAAAGAGATTTTGCTGAGGGTAATTAACGGCCAAAGTATTAACCTAAAAGACAGCTCCTTGGTGCATAGCTGTCTGATTATTCCCGATACACTGACCTTGTCAGAGTCGATGGAGTACTTTAAAAATAATCGCACCGGATTTGCGGTAGTGATGAATGAATACGCTTTAGTTGTCGGTATCGTGACCACCAATGATTTACAAAGTGCAGTGATGGGTGCTTGGTCGTTACACGAAAGTGAAGAGCAAATTGTCAGTCGTGATGACAGCTCATGGTTAGTGGATGGCGTGACACCGATAACCGATGTGATGCGAGCATTTAATATCGAGTCATTTCCCCACAGTCAGAACTATGAAACCATCGCGGGTTTTATTATGTATATGCTACGTAAAATCCCCAAACGAACCGACTTCGTTAATTATGGCGGCTATAAATTTGAAGTGGTCGACATTGATTCATACAAAGTCGACCAGTTATTAGTGACGAAAATAGACTTACTTTAAATGACCTGTAAAAACGCATTGATGATCGGATCGTCAGTGCGTTTGTCTTTGCAACAACAGCCTAGCTCAAACCCTGGAATTTCAACCGGTGAAGCCACCATTTGAATCCGTCCTCGCACTGGGCTATTTTGAATCACTACATCAGGGCTAATGCCAACCCCGCATCCTAGCGCCACCATTGAAGCAATAGCCTCTTGTCCAGCAACTTGAGCGTATATATTCGGCTTGAAACCCATTTGCTTAAACCAATTATCAACACGACGGCGTCCAGGGCCATGATCCGGCACAATAAACGGCAACTTGTCCCATTCAATATTGGCTTGCGACACCATTTGTTGAACCTGGCAGGGCATAGTGGGCGCGATAATAGATAAAGGTACATAATCAATTTTACTGAAATGAATACTGGGTGCAAGGGCATCTGGCAGCGCAAGTATGGCAATGTCAGCCCTATTTTGTTGCACTTCGTTTATGGCATTAGCAGGGTCGCCAGTGGTTAAGTTGATTTCTACATGCGGATGTTCACGCCTAAATCGGTCTAATAGTGACGGTAAGTGACTGTAAGCTGCGGTAACCGAGCAGAAAATATTTAACCGGCCACGTAACACATTTTGTTGTGGATCAATGCGCTGTTTCAACTGTGTCCATTCAGATAACGTTTGTTCAGCAAAATGCTTAAACTCAACTCCGGCATGGGTTAGGCTGACACTGCGATTATCTCGCTCAAGCAATTTACAACCTACTTCCTCTTCTAATCTTTGCATGGCTCGGCTGAGTGTTGATGGACTGACGTGGGTTTGCTCGGCCGTTTTGGCAAAGTGCAAACTATCGCATAAATGTAGGTAAAGCTTGAGTGAACGAATATCCATAACACCCCAGATATTAGGTTAAGTGTGCGCTGTTTGATATAGCAAACTATATCATTTCATTTAATGCAATTACAAATGCCAAATATATCATTTTAAGCAATAACATGCTTGCGCTATAGTGAGCTTAATCACAACTTCCGATGATGTAAATTATCTGAATGTTGCGTCTCAAATTTCTGAATTTTATAGGTGGTATCAGATGGCTAACTATTTTAACTCTCTGAATTTACGTCAACAATTATCTCAATTAGCACAATGTCGTTTTATGGACCGCAGCGAATTCTTAGACGGCTGCAATTATATTAAAGATTGGAACATTGTTATTTTAGGTTGTGGTGCTCAGGGGCTTAACCAGGGCTTAAACATGCGTGACTCTGGCTTGAATATTTCATTTGCCTTGCGTCCTCAAGCCATTGCTGAAAAGCGTGCCTCTTGGAAAAAAGCTACCGACAACGGTTTTACCGTTGGTACCTTTGAAGAGCTTATTCCAGCTGCAGATTTAGTATTAAACCTGACACCTGACAAACAGCACACTGATGTTGTTAATGCGGTTATGCCATTAATGAAGCAAGGAGCAACATTATCTTATTCTCACGGTTTTAATATCGTTGAAGAAGGCATGCAAGTGCGGTCAGACATCACTGTTGTCATGGTTGCACCTAAATGTCCAGGTACTGAAGTGCGTGAAGAATATAAGCGCGGCTTTGGTGTACCAACATTGATTGCGGTTCACCCTGAAAACGATCCTAATGGTGATGGCTTAGACATTGCTAAAGCCTATGCAAGTGCTACTGGTGGCGATCGTGCTGGTGTACTACTGTCATCGTTTATTGCCGAAGTTAAGTCAGATTTAATGGGTGAGCAAACCATTTTATGTGGCATGTTACAAACCGGTGCCATTTTAGGTTACGAGAAAATGGTTGCCGACGGTGTTGAGCCAGGTTATGCCAGTAAACTTATCCAGCAAGGTTGGGAAACCGTTACCGAAGCGCTTAAGCACGGCGGCATCACTAACATGATGGATCGTTTATCCAACCCAGCTAAAATTAAAGCCTTTGATATGGCAGAAGAATTAAAAGAAATTCTTGCGCCATTATTTGCTAAGCATATGGATGACATCATTAGTGGTGAATTTTCTCGCACCATGATGGCTGATTGGGCTAATGATGATGCCAACTTGCTTAAGTGGCGTGCAGAAACGAACGAAACCGCCTTTGAAAACTCACCGGTTTCAAGTGAGCACATCGACGAGCAAACGTACTTTGATAAGGGTATCTTTTTAGTTGCGATGATCAAAGCCGGTGTTGAGCTAGCATTCGATACTATGGTTGCTTCAGGTATTGTCGAAGAGTCAGCTTATTATGAGTCGCTACATGAAACGCCGTTAATTGCTAACACTATTGCACGCAAGCGATTGTATGAAATGAACATTGTTATTTCAGATACCGCTGAATATGGTTGTTACTTATTTAACCATGCCGCAGTGCCGTTATTACGTGATTACGTTAATGCCATGTCACCAGAGTTTTTAGGTAGTGGTTTAAAGTCAACTTCTACAGGTGTAGATAACCTTCGTTTAATTGAAGTGAATGACGCTATTCGCAACACTGATGTTGAGTTTGTAGGTGCAGAACTTCGCGGTTATATGACTGATATGAAAAGTATTGTAGAAGCTAGCTAACTACTAGTGGCTTAATCATTAAGCCGTTAACTCGTTAGAGTTATAGTCTAGGTTTATGAAATTAGATTTGTAAAAAAGTACTGATGAAGTACCTGTTCAGTTTAGATTATTTAATTAATCATAAGTTGTCGGACAGGCATCATTAGAGTGAGTAACTAAGGTGACCACTCTAGCAAATTTTTATTTGAGTAATCTAAATTGGGTTACTGCCAAATTTTTAGTTTGTTGTTTGCATTGTCTCGGCAGGGAAGCTGAATTTTTTTTACAATACCGATTTTTACTTGTGTTGGATGAAGTTTGTATGGTATCACTTATCACACAGTTGATATTCAACACTCAAATTAGGAACTCAGTCTTTATATGTTTAACCAAGTAGCCCTACTCATTATTTCGATTATTACCGTAGTGATTATTAAATCACAGCGGGGGCTGCATTTGGCAAAAAGACTGACCTAGAGGTCACAAAATTCCAAAAACCCCCGCTCCGAAAGGACCGGGGGTTTTTTGTTTTAAGGCGTTTGAACATTCACTGAACATACACATTGTCATCAAGTAGCGTTAATAAGTAGAGAGTACATTATGGAAGTAGGGCAAAAAATGAGAGGCGCAGACGCCGTAATCAAAGTACTAGCCGCACATGGTGTAACCACAGTGTTTGGTTACCCAGGTGGGGCTATTATGCCGATTTATGATGCCCTTTATGGTAGCCCTGTTGAGCATCTGTTAAGTCGCCATGAACAAGGTGCTGCTTTTGCCGCAGTCGGGTACGCCAGAGCCAGTGGCAAAACCGGTGTATGCTTTGCAACATCAGGACCGGGAGCGACCAATTTAATCACCTCACTTGCTGATGCATTACTTGATTCCGTGCCGTTAGTTGCCATTACAGGCCAGGTGTCGACCAGTGTAATTGGTACTGACGCCTTCCAAGAAATTGATGTGCTGGGCATGTCACTGTCTTGTACCAAGCACAGTTTTATGGTCACAGACATCAACGAGCTCATTCCGACTTTATATCGCGCTTTTGAAATTGCCGCCTCTGGAAGACCTGGACCTGTGTTGGTCGATATCCCTAAAGATATCCAAATAGCCGAACTTGAATACAAAACACCACTGCAATCGGTGGAAGTTGAATTGCAAGCCGAACAGGCTGATTTGGACGCCGCAGCTGAATTAATCAAAGCCGCCAAAAAACCCATGTTATACGTCGGTGGTGGCGTGGGTATGGCTGGTGCTGTTGGACACTTACGTCAGTTTATAGCTCAAACAAAAATACCGTCTGTAGCCACTTTAAAAGGGCTTGGCAGTATTGCCCATGATGCACCGGGTTATCTTGGTATGTTAGGGATGCACGGCGGCAAAGCGGCTAATTTAGCGGTACAAGAATGTGATTTATTAATCGTAGTCGGGGCACGTTTTGATGACCGTGTAACTGGCCGTTTAGCCAGTTTTGCCAGTAATGCCAAAGTGCTTCATTTAGATATCGATGCCGCCGAGCTGGGCAAGTTACGCCAACCCGATGTGGCTATAGCGGCTGAACTGCGTGTTGTATTGCCAGCTTTAGCAGAAGCAGTCGTTGATGCGGTGCATATTCAGCCGTGGTTACAAGATATTGCCGACATGTCACGTCAATATAAATGGGATTATAACCACCCAGGTGAACTGATTTTTGCCCCTTCTATGTTACGCCGCTTAGCCAATAAGCTACCCGAAGATAGCGTGGTTTGTTGTGATGTGGGTCAGCACCAAATGTGGGTGGCTCAACATATGTGGTTTAGACGCCCAGAAGACCACTTGTCTAGCGCAGGCCTTGGCACTATGGGATTTGGATTGCCAGCTGCCATTGGCGCACAAGTAGCCAGACCTAATGCAACTGTGGTCACAGTATCGGGCGATGGCTCGTTCATGATGAACGTGCAAGAGTTAACCACCATCAAGCGCCGTAAGTTACCGGTTAAGATTTTACTGGTTGATAACCAAAAATTAGGCATGGTGAAGCAATGGCAGCAGCTATTTTTTGAAGAACGCTACAGCGAAACAGATTTATCAGACAACCCTAACTTTGTGTTAATGGCATCGGCATTTGATATCCCAGGGCGTACCATTACCCGCGCAGATCAGGTCGAAGAAGCCCTAGATGAAATGATTAATACCCCAGGTCCATTTATGTTGCATGTGTCGATTGATGACGCTTTCAACGTTTGGCCATTAGTGCCTCCAGGGGCCAGTAACAGTGAAATGATGGATCAAATGGAGAAGCAAACATGATGCTACATAATCTAGAGATAACCGTAAAACAATGTCCTGAAGTACTAGAGCGTGTTCTGCGTGTTACACGTCACCGTGGCTTCAAAGTGACTGAAATGAAAATGCACACTAAGGATGATAGCAACCTAGCGATTAATTTATGGGTTGAAGCCGAGCGTGCAATTGAATTATTAAGCAACCAATTAGACAAGCTGATTGATGTGACACAGTGTAAAGTGTTACCCGTTGCCGCCCAATTAGATAAAACAGTAAACGCTTAATATTTTTAGCTTTCACCAGCAAAGATTAATCGATTTTATGCAGTAAAGAATTAAACAAGGAATAAAGCAATGCCAAAACTACGTTCAGCAACCAGTACCGAAGGTCGTAACATGGCTGGAGCTCGCGCACTTTGGCGCGCAACAGGCGTGAAAGAAACGGATTTTGGTAAGCCAATTATTGCCATCTCTAACTCATTTACTCAATTTGTGCCGGGTCATGTGCATTTAAAAGATATGGGCTCGTTAGTAGCAAGCGCTATTGAAGAAGCAGGCGGTATCGCCAAAGAATTTAACACCATCGCAGTAGATGATGGTATTGCCATGGGCCATGGCGGCATGCTTTATAGCCTGCCATCGCGTGAGTTAATTGCCGACAGCGTTGAATATATGGTCAATGCCCATTGTGCCGATGCGTTAGTGTGTATTTCAAACTGCGACAAAATCACCCCAGGCATGTTGATGGCTGCACTAAGATTAAATATCCCAGTGGTTTTTGTCTCTGGTGGCCCAATGGAAGCCGGCAAAACTAAGTTATCAGACAGAATCATTAAGCTTGACTTAGTCGATGCCATGGTTGCTGGCGCTGACACCAATGTTAGCGATGAAGACAGCAAACAAATTGAACGCAGTGCCTGTCCTACTTGTGGCTCGTGTTCGGGTATGTTTACCGCAAACTCAATGAACTGCCTAACTGAAGCGCTAGGGTTATCGTTACCGGGTAATGGCTCAATGTTGGCTACCCATGCAGATCGCCGTGAACTGTTTTTAGAAGCGGGTCGCCGAGTCATGAAGCTCGCCGAGCGTTATTACAAGCATGACGATGAAACTGCTTTACCACGTAATATCGCCTCATTTAAAGCGTTTGAAAACGCGACAACTTTAGATATAGCCATGGGTGGATCATCGAACACGGTATTGCATTTATTGGCCGCTGCGCATGAAGCGGAAGTTGATTTCACCATGGCCGATATTGACCGTATTTCACGTTTAGTGCCCCACCTTTGTAAAGTGGCGCCATCTACCCCTAAATATCATATGGAAGACGTTCACCGTGCGGGTGGCGTCATGGGTATTTTAGGTGAGTTAGACAGAGCAGGCCTATTGCATAATGACGTACCACATGTGGCTGCGGACAATGGCGGTGATTTAAAGTCTGTTTTAGCCAAATACGATATTAAACAAACCAATGACCCTGCCGTTATACGCTTCTTTAGTGCAGGACCTGCTGGTATTCCAACCCAAAAGGCCTTTAGCCAAGATTGTCGCTGGGACACTGTTGATGATGACCGTGAAAACGGCTGTATCCGTACGCGTGAATTCGCTTTCAGCCAAGAAGGCGGCTTAGCGGTATTGTCGGGTAATATCGCTGAAAAAGGCTGTATTGTGAAAACCGCAGGGGTTGATGATTCTAATTTGACCTTTGTGGGCAGCGCCCGTATTTATGAAAGCCAAGATGACGCTGTTGCGGGTATTCTAGGTGGTGAAGTGGTTGCCGGTGATGTGGTGGTTATTCGCTATGAAGGTCCTAAAGGTGGCCCAGGTATGCAGGAAATGCTGTACCCAACTACCTACCTTAAGTCTCGTGGGTTAGGTACCAAGTGTGCGTTAATTACCGATGGACGTTTCTCTGGCGGCACTTCAGGTTTATCGATTGGCCATATATCACCAGAAGCGGCTTCAGGTGGCACCATTGCTTTAATTGAAAATGGCGATCAAATTGCCATTGATATCCCTAATCGTAGTATCAAACTTAATGTCAGTGACCAAGCTTTAGCCGCGCGCCGTCAAGCAATGGACGCTAAAGGTGTATTAGGCTGGAAACCCATTGGCCGTGAACGTTACGTGTCATTGGCGCTGAAAGCATACGCACTATTGGCGACCAGTGCCGATCAAGGTGCTGTGCGCGATCGCAGTAAGTTAGAGGGATAGATTATGCAGCCCTTGGCATCATCAACTCAATTGGAACTAGCGCCCATGCCCTTAGCTCAGCAGTATTTGCAAAAGATTTTGCTGTCATCCGTTTATGATATTGCCGAGGTGACACCATTATCTGCGATGAAAAAATTGTCAGCCCGCTTAGGTTGCGATGTATTTCTTAAGCGTGAAGACATGCAACCAGTACACTCGTTTAAATTGCGCGGTGCTTATAATCGAATTGCACAGCTAACCTCTGAGCAATGCGCTTGTGGGGTCGTGTGTGCATCAGCTGGTAATCATGCCCAAGGTGTGGCTATGTCGGCCGCAAGTCGCGGCATTAATGCTGTTATCGTCATGCCAAACACAACGCCAGACATTAAAATCGATGCGGTAAAGCGTTTGGGCGGCACAGTCGTATTACACGGGCAAGCATTTGACCAAGCCAATGAATATGCTAAAGCGCTGTCAGAATCTGAAGGTCGAGTGTACATTGCCCCATTTGATGATGAAGCTGTCATCGCAGGACAGGGCACAATTGCCCAGGAAATGGTGCAACAACAACGCGGGCTTGATGTGGTGTTTGTACCTGTTGGTGGTGGCGGGTTAATTGCAGGTATTGCGGCGTATTATAAAGCGGTAATGCCACACGTAAAAATTATTGGTGTTGAGCCGGAAGATGCCGCGTGTTTAAAAGCGGCATTAGAAGCCGATGAGCCCGTTACATTAAGTCAGGTAGGTTTATTTGCCGATGGCGTAGCCGTTAAGCGCATTGGTGATGAGCCTTTTCGGGTTGCTCGAGAATATGTTGATCATGTGATTACAGTCACCTCGGATGAAATTTGCGCTGCAGTAAAAGATATTTTTGAGGACACCCGTGCGATAGCTGAGCCCGCTGGTGCGTTATCCATTGCCGGTTTGAAAAAGTATATGCTCGCGTATCAAAGTGACACGGATAAACCATTAAAAGTGGCGGCTATTTTAAGTGGCGCTAATGTTAATTTTCATAGCCTGCGTTATGTGTCTGAACGTTGTGAGTTAGGCGAGCAAAAAGAAGCGGTTTTAGCGGTAAAAGTGCCTGAACAACCTGGCAGCTTTTTGCGCTTTTGTGAGTTACTTGAAAAACGGGTCATGACCGAGTTTAACTATCGTTTCAGCAGCCGAGATATGGCGGTAGTCTTTGCCGGTATTCGCTTAAGTGGTGGTCAAAATGAGCTAAAAGGCATTATTGCCAAGCTAGAGTCAGAAGGCTTTGAAGTTCAAGACTTATCTCAAGACGAAACCGCAAAACTGCATGTGCGCTATATGGTTGGTGGTCACCCGTTAGAGCCATTAGAAGAGCGGTTATTCAGTTTTGAGTTCCCTGAGCATCCTGGCGCATTGTTGAAGTTTTTAACCACATTACAAAGTAAGTGGAATATCAGTTTATTTCACTATCGTAACCACGGCGCAGCCTTTGGTCGAGTGTTAGCGGGTTTTGAAGTGCCAGCAAAAGATGATGTTGCCTTTGGCCACTTTTTGACCGAGCTTGGCTTTGTTTATCAAGAAGAAACACACAGCCCCGCATATAAGTTATTTTTAAATTCCAGTAAATAATCTTTTAGCATTGGCTTCTTTTGCAAGCCAATGTGATAAGTTTACGTTAATGGCTAAAACGAGAACATACTCGTTGGCTGAGTACTATTTTTCTATGTAGGGTAAATTTTTTCAACTACTGCTATTTAATAAAATAGCTAGACCTAGTTAAGGAGACATTGATGTTGCCCGTACCGCAAATTGCTGCTTTTAACCCTCCACGTCGTATTTTGATGGGCCCAGGGCCGTCCGACGTTTATCCTGAAGTCTTGGCTGCACAAGCCAAGCCGACTATTGGTCATCTTGATCCGTTGTTCGTTAATATGATGGATGAGCTAAAACAACTGATCCAATATGCCTTTCAAACTAAGAATGAAATGACCCTAGCGGTATCTGCCCCAGGCAGTGCTGGCATGGAGACCTGTTTTGTCAACTTAGTTGAGCCAGGTGAAAAGGTCATTGTGTGCCGTAATGGGGTGTTTGGCGAACGTATGCGCCAAAACGTTGAACGTGTCGGCGGCGTAGCCGTGGTAGTTGATAATGCTTGGGGAGAACCTGTTTGTCCAGAAGCGGTTGAACAGGCATTAGTGGCCAACCCTGATGCAAAATTTTTAGCCTTTGTACATGCAGAAACATCGACTGGTGCCTTATCTGATGCGCAAACCCTGTGTACACTTGCGCAGCTCCATGGCTGTTTAACCATAGTGGATGCGGTGACATCATTAGGGGGTGTTGAGCTACGTGTGGATGAATGGGGTATTGATGCCATTTATTCCGGTAGCCAGAAGTGTCTATCATGTGTGCCCGGTTTATCGCCAGTATCGTTTTCAGATAAAGCCGTTGAAAAGCTTAAAAACCGTAAAACACTAGTACAAAGTTGGTTTTTAGATCAAACACTCGTTATGGGGTACTGGGGCAATAGTGCTGGCGGTAAGCGCAGCTATCATCACACAGCCCCCGTTAATGCACTTTATGCATTGCATGAGTCATTAAGGGTATTGGCGAATGAAGGGCTAGAAAATGCCTGGGCGCGTCACCACAATATGCATGTGATTTTACGCGACGGACTGACTAAGCTAGGGCTTAAGTTTGTTGTTGAAGAGGCATACCGACTACCTCAGCTTAATACCGTTTATATTCCTGAAGGTATTGATGATGGCGCGGTGCGCAAACAACTGCTAGAGCAATACAACCTAGAAATTGGCGCAGGATTAGGCGCATTAGCAGGAAAAGCCTGGCGTATCGGTTTGATGGGTTTTGGTGCAAGGGCTGAAAATGTGGCCCTATGCCTTAAAGCACTTGAAGATGTGATGAATTAATTTGTGATGCGGATAAACACAGGTGCCTATTGGTGCCTGTTTTTTTATGGCGACTTTATATGTTTCACGTTTATATTTATGAGCTATATTTGTTGAATGGTTGAGCTTGATCGTCATTCATTATTCACGCTATGCTTGCACTATAACTGGCACAAAAAATAATAAAAGGTAACACTTACCCTATGCTAGGTTCTCAAAGGCATTATTTCTCACTCGCTTTGACCTCTAGCGTATTACTGACGTGTCTAGCATCTATGCTTCAACTAGTCGTATCACAACCATTGTCTGCTACAGAGTTGAGGGTAGATAAAAAAATCATTATCGCGTCCCCTACAGCTCGCCCGCCTTATATATTACAAGATGAACAATCAGGTATTGAACTGGATATCATCCGTCAGGCATTTGCCAGTGAAGGCATAAAGGTTGAGTTTCAGTTTTCTTCCCGTAATCGCCAATTATTGCATTTTCAACAGAAAAAAGCGGATGCCATTATGACGGTAAATCAGCATACAGGTGTTGGAGGGTTCGCTTCAGATAATTATATTTCATACCACAATGTAGCGATTAGCTTAGCCAAAAATGACTTACGTATTACTAGCATTGACGATTTAAAACATTACAGCGTGGTGGCCTTTTTGAATGCCCAACACGTTATGGGCAACACTTTTAACAAAATGACCCAAAATAATCCCTCCTATTTGGAAGTGTCACCACAAGAAAAACAAAATAAAATGCTTTATAAAGAACGCATTGATATCGTGATAGCCGACCGGTACGTGTTCCAAGATTTAAACCGTGTGATCGCCAAAGATATCGATGTAACAGCAAGCTTGCATTATCACATGATATTTTCAGGACCGGATTATTATCTAAGCTTCCATGATGAGGCATTAAAAAACACGTTTAATCGTGGTTTAAAAACAATTCGAGCCAGTGGTGAGTATAAGCAGCTTGAACAACAATATTTTGTCGATGTAGAAACAAAATAGCATATTACTGATTATCCGCTAGGCTAACTCAATTCACTTGATTCACTTTACTTCAATTTAATCCAATCCAATGCGCTAGTACCTTGATAACATAATAGCGTCGACCAGCTATTTTTAGCTAATTCCCCCATAGCAAACCTAAACCATTAGATTAATCATTTGGTGTAATCGTCATTTTCAGCCCTTTAATAAGATTTTCCCCCTGCTTATAGATTATGTATTTTGTCTTAATTGTCAGCACGCTACTTTAATCACACAACCAGCGGTTCCTACCGTTGTAAAAAATAATTAATAGCTTAAAGAGGGCGCACCATGACTACTCATCAAAACGTTGCTTTAGTACAACAATTTAAAACTCAAAAATTCATTAACTACATCTTAGGCATTAGTCTCTTATCATTAGGAAGTTATGTTTTTTTAGATAAATTAGATAACAGCCCTAATAAGATGACGTTTGAAGAGATTTCTGTTGAACGTATTAATATTGTAGAGAAAAATGGCTTAAACCGAATGGTACTCTCAAACGCTGATAAAGCGCCTGGGGTTGATAAGTTTGGTAAGGAAGTATTTCGCTCTAATGAGCCTAGACCGGGTATGATTTTTTATAATGATGAGGGCACAGAAAATGGCGGTTTCATTTTCCGTGGTAAAAAAGACAATGGAGAGGTTAATCATGGGTTACACATGTCTTTTGATCGCTATAACCAAGACCAGACTATGATGATGCAGCATATTGAGCAAAAAGATTTTATGATCACCGGCTTAACCGTTATGGATAGACCTGATACCGATATGGACTTTGAATTGACCAAGGCATTTATTAAAGCGCAGTCAGAAGGAGATACTGCTAAATTAGCTGTCCTCGAGCAACAATATATAGAAGACAATAAAGGTGCAGTGCATCGTGCTTTTTACGGTACCTTAAATGGTAGCTCACAATTACGCTTAAATGATGCTCAGGGTAATAAGCGAATTCAACTGGTAGTGACTGAATCGGGTGAAGCAAAACTAGAGTTTTTAGACGACAAAGGCCAAGTGATTATGCGGTTGCCAGAAAATAACTAAACTCAAATGAATTTAAATAGAGTCAACATCATGAATAAACTTATTAATATTATTATTATCAGCCTTTTTTCGATATTTATGGTGTTGTACTCTGCACTTTTACAGGCCAAACCCGGTGAGGCCATTCAATGGCATTTTGATGCCCCAGTGTGGATGGCCATTCAATGTCTTATTGCGCAATGGCTTACTTTACGCTGGTTTAGCTTCTATCAAAACAGCAAACACATACTAAGTAATACACAATGCTATATACGAGTATTTTTACTCAGTAATGTCAGTTTTACCTTTGCCGTTACAGGGTTAATTGTCGCGCTTGAGTTTGCGATAGGTATTCAAGCAATTAATGTGGCTCATATCATATCGCTTTTGAGTATGCAGTTTATTTTGCATACCATAGTGGGTGGTTTTACCTTAGCATTCAAAGTGTTTGAAGATATAAAACAACAACATAGCGCGCTAGAACAAAGCGAAAAAGCGTTACTGCAAAGCCAAGTAAAAACATTACAGCAGCATATTGATCCACATTTTTTATTCAATAACCTCAATGTGTTGTCGGCATTGATACAACAAGACCCTGATGAAGCGGATGAATACCTTAATACCTTTAGCGATATTTACCGTTATATTTTACAGCATAAAGATCACTCTTTAGTACCGCTTGAACATGAACTGATTTTTGCAAAAAATTACATGTCATTAATATCAACACGGTTTGAAGGGGCTTACGTGCTTGAGATTATTCAAAAGCCTGGGGATAATTTACGCAGTCATATTTTACCCTGTGCTTTGCAACTCGCTATTGAAAATGTGATTAAGCATAATCAAGGCAATAAACTTGCCCCTACCAAGATTGAAATAACAATTGATGCTGATAAAGTCAGTATTGGTAATCAGATTAGTCAGAAAAGCTTTAAACCTGAGTCTACTCAATTAGGTCTGCAAAACTTACGCACACGCTGTGTGGCTATTTGTAACCAACCTTTAGAAGTTGAGCATACTGAACACTATTTCAGGCTCACTTTACCTTTATCTGTTCACAGGGAGTTTGCATGAGAGTGTTAGTGATTGAAGATGAGCCGTTGGCTGCCCAAAAACTCATTGGTTTTATTCATCGTTACTATCCCGAGGCTGAAATTGTTGCACAAATAGATAAAGTAGCCGATGTCATTACATTCTTTGATAATCAGCCACTGTTAGACCTTATTTTCTCTGACATTGAATTGTTAGATGGCCAGGTCTTTAACGCTCTTAATGCCCTTGATTTACCTTGCCCTGTTATATACACCACATCTTATGATCAACATTGGGGTGATGCTTTTCAAAATCAGGGGATTGAATATCTGCTCAAACCTTTTTCATATAAGCGTTTCTCTGCGGCTATGTTGAGCTATGAACAATTAAAGCATAACTTAACTCAGGTTCAGATAGGTCAGCCCAGTGTTGAACAGCCAATCTATAAAAGTCGCTTTTTATTCCGTAAATCACAAGTGGTCGAAATACTTAAAACCGATGACATAGTGTGTTTGCGCGCAGCGGCAGGGGTTATTTCTGCTTACGATAAACTCGGCCAGCATCATATGCTAACAGGCAACTCGATTACTGAACTTGAACAACAACTCGACCCTAAGCAGTTTTTCAGGCTCAACCGCAGCGATTTAATTAATTTGAATTATATTCAAGCATTCGAGAATTACGGCAAAGATACCGTCGCGGTAACAACGACAATATTAAAAGAACCACTTATCACCAGCAAAACTCGCACAGCACAATTTAAAAAATGGTTAGATGGTTGAGCATAATAGGTTAGTCATAGCGGTTTTAGTTGGTCATATTAGTGACATCACTCAATACAAAGGCTATATAAAACAAATGTTGTTATGAGATATTTTATGGGTGAAAAGACTAAAAGAATAAGGGACAACAAAAAAGAAGGTACATATGCGGATACATATACGCAAAAACGGGCTTATCATTGCTGATAAGCCCGTTTTCTTACAATTACTTAGACGTTGAGTCTTAGTTCATGCCATATTTTTTTAGCTTCTTACGTAAAGTACCACGGTTGATACCTAACATGTTCGCTGCGCGAGTTTGGTTGCCACGAGTGTGTTGCATGATAATGTCTAGTAAAGGTGCTTCAACTTCACTAAGTACCATTTCATACACTTCTGAAGCTTCCTGACCGTCTAACTGAGAGAAGAAGTTGGTTACGGCGCGTTTAACTGCGTCGCGTAATAACTGCGGCTTGATAGTGCCGTTTGCTGTTTCGATTTTGCCTACGGTAAGCTGGTGAACTTCTGTGTTAGTTGTCTGATCAAACATTCTATTCTGCTCTTTAATTAATTTTACACTAATTCTTCAAAATAACATTCCACAAAGGAATGCTGTTGGACAGCGGTTTCAAGCCTGTTGAAGTCAGCACGCCATTGACGTTGTTCTTCCTGGTTTAGGTACCATCCGATATGCTTTCTGGCAAAACGGACACCTTTGTACTCGCCATACAGATTATAAAGTTTATCAAGGTGTTCAAGCATCACAGTGCGTTGCTCTTCTGCCCCGATAGGCGCTAACTTTGTACCTGTTTCCAAGTAGTGCTGAATCTCTTTAAAAATCCAGGGCCTTCCTTGTGCACCTCTTCCTATCATCACCGCATCAGCACCCGTATAATCAAGCACAAATTTGGCTTTTTCGGGGCTGTTAATATCGCCATTGGCAACAACCGGAATCGAGATATTCTGTTTTATTGCTTTAATTGTGTCGTATTCGGCAAAGCCTTTATACATACATTGCTTTGTACGGCCATGAACCGCTAACGAAGCAATGCCACAATCTTGAGCAATTTGGGCTATTTGGATCCCGTTACGATTATCTGGGTCCCACCCTGTGCGAATTTTTAAGGTTACCGGAACATCCACTGCGCTAACCACGGCCTGTAAAATCTCTTTTACTAAGCAGGGGTTTTGCATCAATGCAGAACCAGCTAACTTTTTATTCACTTTTTTTGCTGGGCAACCCATATTAATATCAATGATATGCGCGCCTTGTTCAACGTTGAACTGAGCGGCATTAGCCATTAAATCAGGGTCTGCACCTGCAATTTGTACGGAGCGTATTCCTTCTTCGCCTGAATGCGCCATGCGCATGCGGCTTTTATCCGAGTCCCAAACATCAGGATTGGACGACAACATTTCAGATACTGCTAAGGCTGCGCCATAACGTAAACAAAGGTTGCGGAAGGCTTGATCGGTGACACCTGCCATTGGTGCCACGATCAGCTGGTTAGACAGTTGATAGGGGCCAATTCGCATTTGCTGATTTCACCTTGCTCTTCAAAGGGGCGCTATAGTAGCCCTTTTTGACCAGCTTGAAAAGGTCAATAAATGACCTAAATAAAACTTTTTTACTTGACTTTTGATCTCAGACAATTAATTGACTTAATATCTGCGGTTTAGGGGGATATATTTTTGTTTTTGAGCACTGATGGGGGTTGCAGCTAAGCAGTAGATAAGCTAGACGCGTGTAAAACAATTGTAACCCTTGTTATACGCGCGTCTGTTTGCTTAAATAGTAAACTATTTTTTTGTTCCGTTTAAGCGAGTCCAATCTTCTTTATGGCACGCTGGGTCCATATCAAACCATTGGCTATAGAAGTCAGATACATCTTGAGCCTGTTCGCGCAATAAACCTGACAGGGCTAGTTGACCACCGGTTTTTACTTTTTCAGCAATCAATGGGGCTAATTCTTTGAGCGGTCCCGCTAGAATATTGGCGACAAGCACATCAGCTTGTAAATTCTCTGGCTGATCTTCAGGTAAATAAAGTGATAATTTATCTGCTACATCATTTCGTTCAGCGTTAGCGGTAGAGGCGTCTATAGCTTGATAATCAATATCCACACCGGTGACTTTTTTGGCCCCGAGTTTGATAGCGGCAATCGCTAAAATACCTGAGCCACAACCAAAGTCGATAACTTCTTTATCAGCTAAATCTAAGCTGTCCAACCACTCAAGACATAATGCAGTTGTAGGGTGTGTACCTGTGCCAAATGCTAAGCCAGGATCTAAAATAACGTTAACCGCTTCTGGGTCAGGAATAGGGCGCCAACTTGGGCAAATCCATAAACGTTGACCAAATTGAATAGGGTGGAAACTGTCCATCCATTCACGTACCCAGTCTTTGTCTTCTACTTGTTCAATTTTATGGCTAAAACCAGCGCCTAAAAATGGCATAGATTCTAAAAATTCAATCGTGAGAGCTAAATCGGTGCCTGCATCAAATAACGCAACAACTACCGTATCTTGCCAAAGTGGAGTTTCACCTAATTTAGGTTCAAAAATTGGTTCGTCCTGGCCATCTTCATAGGTAATGGAAACAGAACCTTGATCCATTAATAAGTCGCCTAACATATCTGCATTGTCGCGATGGGTGTGAATGCGCAATTGGATCCAAGCCATGAAGTGTTCCTAATCTTTGATAAAAGTGGTGTTAATGGCGGCTATTATACCCAAACCATTTACAGATGCGCACCTTAGTATGGATTTTATCTTGTTAAGATTTTTGGAGTGATGTTGTGAGCGTGATGACGGTTAATTATCGCGACATGATCATTGTCATTGTTTGAAAGCGCAAATTCGTTTTGTTAATTAGCCAAGTCATTGGGTTTGTTTGAAATTTCAATCTTAAACACAGTGTGATCAGCCTCTAAGTCCGACATGATAATAAGTGAGCAAGATCACGGTTTGTTTTATCGCTAATGATGTTGTTTGAAAAGACTTGATATGGTCAAGGTACCTTATTGTGCCAGTACCGGATGTAACAATTTATGGAGTCTCAATCCTTGCCTGCAAAAAATAATAATGTGAGTGCTGCTAAGGGTTTTTCTCATCCAATTTGGGCTGCAAGAGCTGACAGTTTACAAAGTATATCCGGGGTGTTACTCGGGCTTTTTATTATTGCGCATTTACATTTTGAATCGAGCATTTTGCTGGGTAAAGAAGCTTTTTATCACGTTGTTCAGTTTCTTGAGGGTGGGATTTTCAGTGAAACGGGTCATGGTTATCCATTATTAACCCAGATATTTTCAGCGTTTATGTTAGTTGTGGTGATGATCCATGCCATTTTTGCCTTGCGCCGCTTTCCGACTCAAATTGGTCAATGGCGAGCATTACGGCAACAAATGCATTTTTTACCCCACGAAGATACCAAAATATGGTTCTGGCAAATGGTGACAGGTTTTTTATTGTTTTTCTTAGTGCCGGTGCATCTATTTACCATGATCATGAATCCTGAAATTGGCCCGCATTTATCTGCCGAGCGAGTTTATTACGATAATGTCTGGATTCTGTATATCTTACTTTTACCCGCCGTTGTAGTGCACGCCGTGTTTGGTTTATATCGTGTTTGCGTGAAGTGGGGATTAGTACAGCAACGTTTTGCCTTGCTTAAGTTTGCCAAGGTGCTGCTGGTATATTTGATGATTATTGGTATTGCCAGTTTAGTCGCTTACATTGTGATAGGGCGAACCCTTGAGTTGCCTGTTATCCCTTTTGTGCCAACTTAATAAGGAATAAACATGCAAATAATTTATACCGATACATTAGTGGTTGGTGCAGGTTTAGCCGGTTTAAGGGTTGCTATTGCGTCTAAAGAGCGCGGTCTTGATACATTAGTGCTGTCACTCATTCAAGCTAAACGCTCTCATTCAGCAGCAGCCCAGGGAGGGATGCAAGCTAGTTTGGGTAACACAATAAAAGGCATGGGCGATGATGAAGATGTGCATTTTGAAGACACAGTAAAAGGCTCTGACTGGGGCTGCGATCAAACCGTTGCCCGTATGTTTGCCCATTGTGCACCTAAAGCAGTACGTGAGTTAGCCAATTGGGGCGTACCTTGGACACGCATCACTAAAGGTGAACGCCAGGTGATAGTTAATGCACAGAAGGTCACTATTAATGAAGCCGAAGAGGCGCATGGGTTAATTAATGCCCGTGACTTTGGCGGCACCAAGAAATGGCGCACCTGTTATACCGCAGACGGGACTGGGCATTCATTGCTGTATGCGGTCGATAATAAAGCGATTTCGTTAGGCATTCCTGTACACGAACGCATGGAAGCGCTAAAGATTATTCATGATGGCAAGCGCTGCCAAGGTGTGATTGCTCGCTGTTTAATTACTGGCGAGGTTAGGGCGTATATTGCCAAATCAACCACGATAGCTACTGGGGGTTATGGTCGTATATATGAAGTGTCTACCAATGCGATTATTTGTGATGGGATAGGCCAAGCATTGGCGTTAGAAACTGGCGTGGCGACATTAGGTAACATGGAAGCGGTACAATTTCATCCTACTGCCATTGTGCCCGTAGGTATTTTAACCACAGAAGGCTGTCGCGGTGATGGCGGGTTATTGCGCGATAAAGACGGCTATCGTTTTATGCCAGATTATGAGCCTGAAAAGAAAGAATTAGCGTCACGTGATGTAGTGTCACGGCGGATGACTGAGCATATGCGTAAAGGCAAAGGTGTCGATAGCCCGTATGGCCCACATTTATGGTTGGATATTACCTTGTTAGGCCGCAAACACATTGAAACCAACTTGCGCGAAGTGAAAGAAATTTGTGAAAAATTTCTCGGTATAGACCCCACTAAAGATTGGATCCCCGTTAGGCCAACTCAGCATTATTCTATGGGCGGCATACGCACAACGCCTACAGGTGAAAGCCCGCAGTTATCAGGTTTATTTAGTGTGGGAGAGGCGGCGTGTTGGGATATGCATGGCTTTAATCGTTTAGGCGGGAATTCTCTAGCAGAAACCGTGGTTGGCGGGATGATTATTGGTAAATATGTTGCTGACTTTGGCGAGAAAAACAATCTGGTTATTGATACTGACCTCATTAATCGTTTCGGTGGTGAGTTAATTGATGAGATTAATGGTTTAGTGGATGGTGAAGGCACCGAAAATACCTTTGAACTTAAGCTGGCGATGCAAAAAATTATGATGGATTACGTCGGTATTTTCAGAAATGGCGATGAGTTACAACAAGCCGTAGATGAGTTAAGTCAGTTGCTTAAACGTTCACGCAATATCGGACTAAGGTGTAAAAAACGCCATGCTAACCCTGAGCTAGTAGAAGCATTACGCCTAAGGCGAATGCTAAAAGTGGCGCTAACTGTCGCTTGCGGTGCGAATGCGCGCACCGAAAGTCGTGGTGCTCACTCCCGTGAAGACTTTCCACAACGTAATGATAAAGACTGGCTAAACCGGACATTATCAACCTGGCCAGATGCCGATGCTTTAGCGCCAGTACTGAGTTATGAAGCGCTTGATGTGATGCAAATGGAACTGCCACCGGGCTATCGTGGCTATGGTGTAAACAATACGATTGCGCATCCCGATACCGAGAAGCGTCAGCAGCAAATAGACGCCATTCTTGCCAACTTAGGTATTGATGCTGACCGATATGCCAAGCAGGCAGCAATCATGCCATTCACCTTACCTGACGAGCTAATGCCGCTAAATCAGCGCTTATCAGACACATTAAATTGTGCTGTGGTCAGTGCAACAATGGTGGGAGATAAATAACATGAGCCAAGCTAGAACAATTCGTTTTTCAATTTTTAGATTTGATCCACAAGACCCTAACGACAAACCGAAAATGGTTAACTATGAAGTGACTGAAGCGCCCGGTATGACGGTGTTTATTGCGCTGAATATGCTTCGTGAGCAACAGGACCCTTCACTGCAATTTGACTTTGTCTGCCGCGCAGGCATTTGCGGCAGCTGCGCCATGGTGATTAACGGCAAGCCCACATTGGCTTGCCGCACTTTAACGGCCAATTACCCTAAAGGTGACATTATATTGATGCCATTACCTGGGTTTGAATTAATCGGCGATTTGTCAGTTAACACCGGTAAGTTTATGCGCGAGTTGGCCGAACGTTTACAGTTGTGGTTACAGCCAAATAATTTTGATAGTGATATTCATCGCATCGAAACACCCATGGATCCAGACGAAGCGGCCAAGTTATACGAACTCGACCGTTGTGTAGAGTGTGGTGTATGTGTGTCAGCCTGCGCCACCAAACAAATGCGTGAAACCTTTGTTGGCGCGGTGGGTATGATGAAAATTGCCCGCTTTGAATTAGATAGCCGCGATACCCGTACTGCGGATGATTTTTATCATGTTATCGGTAATCAAGATGGGGTATTTGGCTGTATGACTTTATTAGGCTGCCAAGATGCTTGCCCGAAAGATTTGCCTCATATGCAACAGATTGCTTACTTACGCCGTAAGATGGCGATAGCAAGCCCGAATAGGATTTTGTAGTGGATGTATTGATTAGCGATAAACTGAGTGATACAAAAATGCCGCTAACCTTTATTAGGGGGAGCGGCATTTTTATCAGATATAGAATGTATGTCTTAAGACTTAGCGCGTTTCATCGCGGTGAAGAATTCTTCATTTGTCTTAGTCATTGCAAGCTTATCGATTAAGAATTCCATTGCTGATACTTCATCCATTGGGTGAAGTATTTTACGTAAGATCCACATCTTCTGAAGTTCTTCAACTGTAGTCAGTTTCTCTTCGCGACGAGTACCGCTGCGGTTGAAATCAATCGCCGGGAACACGCGCTTTTCTGCTGCTTTACGAGAAAGGTGTAACTCTTGGTTACCTGTACCTTTAAACTCTTCGTAAATCACTTCATCCATTTTCGAACCAGTATCAACAAGTGCGGTAGCAATAATAGTTAAGCTGCCGCCGTGCTCGATGTTACGTGCTGCACCGAAGAAACGCTTTGGACGGTGTAGTGCGTTAGCATCAACACCACCGGTAAGCACTTTACCTGATGATGGAATAACTGTGTTGTATGCACGGGCTAAACGAGTGATAGAGTCTAGTAAAATCACTACGTCTTTTTTGTGTTCAACTAAACGCTTGGCTTTTTCAAGTACCATTTCGGCAACTTGAACGTGACGGCTTGCTGGCTCATCAAAGGTAGAAGCAATAACTTCGCCTTTGACCATGCGCTGCATTTCGGTCACTTCTTCTGGGCGTTCGTCAATCAGTAATACCATTAACACCACATCAGGGTTGTTATAAGTAATACTTTGGGCGATGTTTTGAAGTAATAATGTTTTACCCGCTTTTGGCGGCGCAACAATCAAACCACGTTGACCTTTACCGATAGGAGAACATAGATCAAGAATGCGTGAGGTAATATCTTCTGTTGAACCATTACCGCGTTCCATACGAAGACGTTCTTCAGCATGAAGTGGGGTTAAGTTTTCAAACAAAATTTTGTTACGTGAGCTTTCTGGCTTATCGAAGTTAACTTCAGATACTTTTAGCAGGGCAAAATATCTTTCACCTTCTTTAGGCGGACGTATCTTACCAAAAATGGAGTCACCAGTACGCATATTGAAGCGGCGAATTTGGCTAGGTGAAACATAGATATCGTCAGGGCCGGCTAAGTATGAGCCATCTGAACTTCTTAAAAATCCAAAACCGTCTTGGAGGATTTCTAATACACCTCCACCGAAGATATCTTCTCCGCTTTTGGCATGTGATTTTAAAATCGAGAAGATAATATCTTGCTTACGGGCGCGAGCCATATTTTCTAGTTTCATGCTTTCAGCAAGTGAAACAAGATCTGAAATCGGCGTGTCTTTTAATTCTGTTAAATTCATGTATGGGAGTCTTGTGTTACGCGACAAAGCTTACCGCAATCAATCAGTAGGGGTATTGAACAGAGTTTATGACTGAAAAGCGAGAAAAGGTTAAATTGAAAAAATCTGAGGTAAATTTATCACCATATTAGGCTGACGTCCAGAATTTTAGGTACAAAAATGGCACAAATTGTATAAAACTTGTGCCATTTCGCAATTAGACTCTAAATGAGATTAGATTTGAGCGTCAATAAACTCTTTTAATTGCGTTTTAGACAGCGCACCAACTTTGGTTGCAGCCAACTCGCCACCTTTAAACATAAGCAAGGTTGGAATGCCACGAACGCCAAACTTTGCAGGTGTAATGCTGTTTTGGTCAACGTTCATTTTGGCAACAGTAACTCTACCTGCATACTCTTCTGCTACGTCATCTAAGATTGGCGCGATCATTTTACAAGGTCCACACCACTCAGCCCAGAAATCGACTAACACAGGAGTGTCAGACTTTAATACGTCGTTTTCGAAGCTGTCGTCGCTTAGGTATACTATTTTGTCGCTCATGTTGTTCTCCAGATTTGGTTCCATTGCTAGTTTATTAATGGCTTACCATGTATATTGGGTTAGTTGAAAAGCTTTTCAAGTGACCGTGTAAATATCCGCAATTTTTATATTTGCCATTATACGCAGAGCATCATCCGCTGTTAAATAGTTAAGGTGATTTTTTTTAAGCTTCTCAGTGCCCAGTCTTTTTTATAACCATTTGATAATTAATTATTTATCAATAAAGAAGCCTGTGCAGTGAGGTGCTTTGAACTCTGCATATATAATATGAACGGATAAACAATGTAGCTATTTCAAACTATCGTATCTTTTTTTGCAACCCCAACTAGTATGCTGGTGCCATGAGCCAAACACATTTATCTACCAAAAAGTTCGCTGACTTTCCGCTGCAAGATGCAGTTTTATCAGCCTTAAACGAGAACGGCTTTGAATTTTGTACCCCAATCCAAGCCTTATCATTACCTATTTTACTAAACACTAAAGATATCGCCGGCCAAGCCCAAACGGGCACAGGCAAAACCATGGCGTTCTTAGTAGCAACTTTTAATCACTTACTCACATCTGCTGCCCCAGAAGGGCGCAAAAATACTGAACCACGTGCCATTATCATGGCTCCAACTCGCGAATTAGCGATTCAAATAGCTAAAGATGCCAATTTACTGGCTAAACATACTGGCTTAAAAGTTGGGATTGTTTATGGCGGTGAAAGCTATGAAACACAGCGTGAAGTATTAGATAAAGGCGTTGATATTTTAATTGGTACCACAGGTCGAATTATTGATTATGTTCGCCAAGGTGTCATTAGCCTGAATCATATTCAAGCCGTGGTATTAGATGAAGCCGATCGTATGTTCGATTTAGGCTTTATTAAAGATATTCGTTTCTTATTTCGTCGTATGCCAGACGCTAAAGCGCGTTTGAACATGTTATTTTCTGCCACACTTTCAATGAAAGTGCAGGAATTAGCCTATGATCATATGAATGACCCTGAGAAAGTGGAAATCGAACCACTTGAAAAAACCTCTAAAAACATCAAAGAAGAAATTTTTTATCCTTCAATGGAAGATAAAATGCGCTTATTGCTTACTTTGATTGAAGAAGACTGGCCAGAAAAAGCGATTGTGTTCTCTAACACTAAACACAGCTGTGAAAAACTATGGTCATACCTTGAAGGTGATGGACATCGTGTTGGGTTACTGACAGGCGATGTACCACAAAAGAAACGTATTCGTATTCTTGAACAGTTTACCTGCGGTGATTTAGATATTTTAGTCGCCACAGATGTAGCAGCCCGTGGTTTACATATCTCTGATGTATCGCATGTTTATAACTATGACTTACCTGATGATTGTGAAGATTATGTACACCGTATAGGCCGTACTGGTCGAGCTGGCGCTAAAGGTATTTCAATCAGTTTTGCCTGTGAAGAATATGCATTAAATTTACCAGGTATTGAAACCTATATTACCCACGCTATTCCTGTATCTGATTATGACCGTGATGCATTACTGGATGATATTCCTCCGCCAGTGCGTATTCATCGTAAACACCCTACTACCCGTACCCGTGATGGTGCAAGTAAAGGTGCTCATCGAAGTGGAAGCAGTAATACACCATCGCGTCATCGGACTCGCAGACCGACGTAAATGCCTCAATTATCATCCTTACCTGCATACGCAGCCATCACATTAGGCTCTAATAGCTTTAATATGTTGGTTGCGGTGACTGTGGCTGGTAAGCCACAGATTATTGCCAAGTATAAGCGCAAAGTGCGTTTGGCAGAGGGTATTGGTGATGATGGTTATTTGTCGCATGAGGTGATGCAACGGGGGTTAGATTGTTTAGCTCTGTTTGCAGATATGCTAAAAAAACATCGTGTTAATCAGCATGATGTTGCAGTAATCGCTACCGCCACATTGCGTGTTATTGCTAATGCAGATGAGTTTAAGCAGCAGGCTTTACCTATATTAGGCCATCCGATAGAGGTTATTTCAGGTTTACGTGAAGCTGAATTAATTTATCAAGGTATGGTGGCAACTACTACAGGCATAGAAAAACGCCTCGTGATTGATATTGGTGGTGCCAGTACCGAGTTTATTGTCGGTAAGGGCCGTAAAGTGTTATTTAAAACCAGCGTACCCATGGGCGGGGTGGTTTTTAATCAACAATTTTTCAATGCTACGCCTTTTCAAATGCTTGATTTTTCCCAAGCAAAAGATGCCGTTAAAAATATTTTATCAGAACACATGCAGTCTCTGACTAACTTAGGCTGGGACAAGGCTGTGGGTGCATCAGGAGTTGTGCAATCTGTTGTGTCGGTATTGCAACATAGGCAAGTGTCTGAAGTGATCACCTTAACTGTGCTGCAATCATTACGTGATGAGATTTTAGCTCAGTCAGATTTGCTTCTATCCGATATTGAAGGATTAACGGCAGAACAAGCACCCACTTTTGCATCTGGTGTCGCCATCCTGTTGGCATTGTTTGAATTATTATCAATTAAGCAATTACATCTAGCGGGCGGCGCATTACGTGAAGGCGTATTGCAAGTGCTGGCGGATAAGCAACGCGTACCTAATACATGAGTTACTAGGCCATCAGCGCTAAGCTCAACCGATAGAACAATAAAAATAGGTCGCATAATGCGACCTATTTTTTGCCATTTAGCGAGAACTCATTATTTCAAAATGTTTACTAAGTCGGCTTCAAGTGACACTTCTGGACGCTCTACAATACGGCCGATTTCATGACTTTTTTGCTCAATAATAAAGGTAGGAATACGCGTGAAATCATATTTAGCTGCTAGCCCTTCAGGGTCAAGCTTGCTGCGGTCAACTCCTATATAGGTCACTTTAAGGTTTGGGTTGGCAGCTGCTTCGATTAAACGCATAAAGCGGGGTGTTTCACGGTGGCAATCCGGGCACCAGGTACCAATAATAACGACTATGTCAGTGGGTTCTGATACTTGCTTTAATGCCGCTATTTGCGCCTCATCAACCCCGTAATCTTGGTACTCAGCAGCATAGCCTGGTAAATCTTTTGCAAGTGTTTCAGTTGTAACAATACCGGTAATGATCACTTCTTCTTTCTCCTCACTGCAAGTTGCGTTAAACCCTTGCGACTCTTTTTCAAATCCACAACCACTGTTGGCGAAAACGGGAGCCACTAATGCTTGGCTGCTGAAAATAAGTGCGCTGGTGGCGAATAATGTCTTAATGCTATTGTGCATGATAAAGCCTCTGTGCAGAAGGAAATAGTGCGAGGGATATTCAAACATGAGTTGATTTAGCTGTTAAGTCATAACCATGCTGGATGTTAACTTAGTCACTAAATTAATGGGTTAAATGCTCAAAATGAGACTTAAAGCATATTCGCATAGCAGTGAATAGACAATAAAAAAGCCCAGAATATCTGGGCTTATCAAAGGTGATAAAATCTATTTGTCGTCTTTTAACCACTGAGCCGCACGTTTAGCAAAGTAAGTTAATATCCCATCAGCACCAGCACGTTTAAAGCAAAGTAATGACTCCATTACGATGGCTTTTTCCGCTAACCAACCATTTTGAATTGCGGCCATATGCATGGCATATTCACCACTGACTTGGTAGGCGAAAGTGGGTACCGCTAACTCTGTTTTAACACGATAGACGATATCAAGGTAAGGCATGCCAGGTTTCACCATCACCATGTCAGCACCTTCTTGAATATCTAAAGCAACTTCGTGCAATGCTTCATCACTGTTAGCAGGATCCATTTGGTAGCTATGCTTATTGCCACCCTTTAGATTACCAGCAGAGCCAACCGCATCACGGAAAGGACCATAATAATTAGAAGAATATTTTGCAGAGTAAGCCATTATTTGGGTATTAACATGACCAGCCGCTTCTAACGCTTTACGGATCTCACCAATACGGCCATCCATCATGTCAGACGGCGCGACAATATCAGCACCTGCTGCAGCATGTGATAGAGCCTGTTTGACTAAAATTTCAGTTGTGATGTCATTTAAAATATACCCTGTGTCATCAATTATGCCGTCTTGACCATGGGTGGTGAACGGATCTAATGCGATGTCTGTCATCACACCCAGTTGCGGGAAAGCTTTTTTTAACTCGCGAACAGCGCGCTGCACAAGTCCATCATCATTGTAAGCTTCCTCTGCCATTAATGATTTTTTCTCAGCAGGCGTTACTGGAAATAAAGCAATTAACGGAATGCCTAGCTCAACTAACTCAGCGGCTTCTTTTAATAATAAATCGATAGAGAAGCGTTCAACACCTGGCATTGAAGCCACTTTTTCGCTGCGCTGCGTTCCCTCTAGAATAAACATCGGATAAATTAAATCATTTACGGTCAGCTGGTTCTCGGCCATTAAGCGACGACTAAATTCATGTTTACGCATGCGGCGCATTCTGCGCTGAGGAAAAGCACTAGTAATAATATTCACATTCTACTCCAGGTTAAGATTCTTCTGATGCTACTGAGTGAAGACGGACTCGATTTCTTCCACCACGCTTGGCTTGATACAATGCTTTGTCTGCTTGGTCTAATAAAATGGTTGGGTGATCATCACTATCAATAATCGCCACAGAAATACCGATACTAATGGTAAGCGGAATATCATGGCTATCCCACTTTATCGCTAATACTTCAATGGCATTGCGTATTGTCTCAGCCACTAACATTGCACCATCTCCATCAGTATTAGGCAATATAATAGCAAACTCTTCACCACCAAAACGTGATACGAGATCAGTTGGGCGCTTTACATGTTCAGATAAGGTATGAGCAATAATTTGTAAGGTATGATCGCCAGCTAAATGGCCATAGCGATCATTAATACTCTTAAACTTGTCAATATCGAGCATTAGTAGTGCCATTGGCGTTTGTTGGCGGCGGCTGATACGCCCCTCTGCAATCAGTCTGCGATCAAATACGCTACGATTTTTGACACCCGTTAGACTATCGATAGTGTTCTGCTCGGTGAGTTTTTGATTAACTTCATTCAGTTCACGTAAAGTCACTTCTAACTCTAAAGTGCGCTCCTGGACCATTTGCTCTAACAGTTCATTGGCTTCTGTCTCAGCTTTAAAAGACTCTTCGCGGTTTTGCCTTAAGCGCTCAGCCTGCTCTAATGCTTGCTGTTGGATATCTAATTTAGATTTACGCTCATCATTATAGCGAATGGTTAATACCGCAGCCATAGTGATAACTTCAATACTTATCCCTATCATTAGGGGCGTTTGCACCGCCATGCCTATGTCAAACAGACCTAGATACATCAGGCAAGAGATAATACAACTAGCAAGTAGTATAACGCGTCCTAACCCATATAAACGTGCATTACGCTGTCCTGCCCAAGCCTGGGCAATGGTAATAAAGCTTAAAATAATGCATACCAAAGCGACGAAAAATAATAAAACATATATCGCGATACTGTAGTCAATAAACGGCAGTATTATTGCCAACAAAAATGCAATAGCGGCTAATAAACGGCAAACTTTTAACATCTGTAAGTTGTGATATTTGAGCAGTAGCACCTTTTCAGTGAACATTAAGTTAAATCCCAGAATAATGGGGATAAGAAAAGGGACTATGGTGTTTTGCACCTGGGGCCATTCTGACCATAAATATCGGAATGACACACCATGAATAGTGGCAACTAATAACGCTAAACTTAATACATAGCCACTGTAATAACTAAAGCTAAATGAGCCTGAAGTTAATGCGATAAAAAGACTAAAAGTACCGATAGCAACCAATAAACCGATTTGTAAGCCATAACTAAGATTTTTGGTTTCAATTTCTTGGGTTAAATCATTAGGTGACCATAAAATTAACGGTAAATTGGTACTGCCTAAAGTGTCTATTTTGAGTAAAAACTGGTGAGTTTCGCCTGGTTGTAACTCAAAGGGAAATAGAAAAGTATTACTTTGTAATGGTCGGTTATTAAACGTTAATGCATCCCCCATATAAGCTGTACTGACTAATTCTCCATTCACTTTGTGATAAAGCGTTATATTGTCAATTAACGGGTTATCAAGGGCAATAATACGAGTTTGATAGTCAATTGGTGAAAAAATACTGAAGCTAAGCCACATATCTTTAACACCAATAAGCTCAGTATCTTCTCGGGTTATTTTACGCCAAGTGGTGGGTGCTTGTTGTTCTAGTTCTGCTAAGTTACTGATGTTTTTCTGTGTTTGAATAAACATCCAGTCATGTAAATTAATTTTGGTGATAGAACTTTCTGTGAGACGAACAGGTGGTTGATGACTATAATTTTCATTGTTAGCAACACTTTGCTGAGTGAGTAGTAATGAGCACAAAACCAAAAAGAGCAAACCAAATAGTTTGCTAGGCATGAATGCTGAAACTGGCTGATTATTCATTACTTTGTACCAGTAATATTGGCAGGTAAGTTAAAAAACGTACTGCTGTTTTGATAACAATGTTGCGCAACTACAGCATAATCTTGATTGCGTAGTTTCGCTATTGATTCGACAATATAAGGTAAGTATTGGGGTAAGTTTTTACTTGATTTAGGCTTAGGGCGCATACTTCTTGGTAGTAGATAAGGCGCATCAGTTTCTGCCATTAAACGGTTGTTGGGAATATACTTCACTAACTCAGCTAAATCTTGTCCGCGACGTTCATCACAAATCCAACCTGTAATGCCAATATATAAATCAGCAGCTAAACATGCGTCGAGCTCTGATTTGTTGCCGGTAAAGCAATGCAATACCGCCTTAGGTAAGTGGGCTTTATACTGATTAAATATGGCGATAAAGTCATCATGGGCATCGCGACAATGCATATAAACCGGCATGTTGAGTTCAGCGGCTATCTCAAGTTGAGCTGCAAATGCTTGTCGTTGTTTATCACGCGGAGAAAAATCACGGTTATAATCTAAACCGCACTCACCAATAGCAACCACAGTTTCATCTAGGGCTAATAGTTTTAACTCATTGGCACTGGTATTCGTCCACGTACTGGCATGGTGAGGGTGCACACCTACTGTACAAAATACGTGTAGGGGATGTTGCTTACATAGGGTAATGGCTTGGCCACTTTCGTCCAGGTCAGAACCAATAACGATTAAAGGCGAAACATGATGTTTCGCCGCTTGTTCTATTATGTCGCTGCTGTTTTCTATTAAGCTTGAACTTAATAAATTAACTGCAATATCGATATGCTGGATCATTAATAGTTTACTTGATCCGCTTTACTCGAGTGGTTGAGTTGCGATCATCTGTGCCAAGTAAAAATGAGCTTAACGCGCCTTTTTCGATATAAATTGTTTGCCCTTTATTGATTCTGTAGCGATCACTCTCAGTTTGTTTCCAGACCTGGCCATTGGTTAGCGTAATAGTGAATGCCCCATAAGGGTTTGTATTAATCTCAGCAACTTTGAAATATAACTTCTCTATGTCTGCTTCAATGGTTTTTTGAAAACCAAAGGCATCGACTGGCATAGAAGATGGCGTTGCCGCGACAGGAACAACTGCTTGAGGGGTTGACGCGATAATAGTTTCTTTAGTCGTCACAGCTGACTGAGCCGCCACAGTCGCCGGTAAAGTGACCGCAACAGCATGACTATTTTTAGGTGTTAGTGCAATTTTAGCCGCTAAATCATCATAACAAACTAGGCGATCGAGCTTATCGGCTTTAATTGCACAAATTGATAATTGTTGTTCTAATTCGGTATTTGCTTGTGCAGAGTTAGAGGCCACAATAATGGCTGCTGCAATCCAAGTTAAGCGCATGATTTATTCCTTGTTATTATTAACTAATCACTGGTTGGATTAAGGATTAGCCATCAGAGTGCTCATTTGTTGGCACATCTTCTTCGTCGTCTTTTGGAGTATACATCTTAGCAGCTAATAAACCGCCTTCAAATAACAGTAGCATAGGAATTGCTAGCATAGTTTGCGAGATGATATCAGGAGGGGTAAGGATCATGCCAATAACAAATGCCCCTACAACGATATAAGGACGTTTTTCTCTTAATTCATCAGGTGTTGTCACACCTGCCCAGCAGAGTAATACCACAGCTACTGGGATTTCAAATGCTAAACCGAAAGCAAAAAATAGCTTTAAAATAAAACTTAAATAACTACTGATATCGGTAGCAACTTGCACGCCTTCAGGCACAACACTCGTAAAAAATCCAAATACGACAGGGAAAACAACATAATAAGCAAAAGCGATGCCTAGATAGAACAATAAGGTACTGCTAGCAAGTAGCGGCATAACCAAACGCTTTTCATGTTTATATAGTCCCGGAGCCACAAAAGACCAAATTTGATACAATACATAGGGTATTGCGACAAAGAATGACAACACTAAGGTTAATTTGAAAGGTGCAAAAAACGGCGCCGCAACATCGGTTGCAATCATACTGCCAGTTTCTGGTAATGATTTCATTAATGGCAAGGCAACATAATGGTAAATGTCATTAGCCCAATAAACGCTAATAATAAAAACCAGTAGCACACTGCCAATGGCTTTAAGTAATTTTGTGCGTAATTCTAACAAATGGCTAATAAGCGGTAGCTGTTGCGACATGAATTATCCGTTTGATTTAGGGCTAGAGTGGCTAGTGTCTGATGTCGATTTAACAGTTTCATCACCTAGTTTGTCTTCGCTAGGCTGACTGACTGTTGAGTCATTAGCTATTGATGCTGGTGCTGGTGATTTTGTCGGATTAATGTCTTCGACCTGATAAGGACGATTTACCGATTGGGCAGCCTGTTTTAATTCATCAATTGATTGCTGTAGCTCAGGTGACAAATTGCTTAAACCTTTGCTTTCTGCTTTTTTTAAATCGGCATGTAACTGCTCGATTTTAAGCTCTTGCTCAAGTTCATCTTTAACTGAATTGGCCATGCGTTTAATCGCACGGATCCAGCCAGTGATTGAACGTACTGCAACTGGTAAACGTTCGGGGCCGAGAACAACCAGCCCCAAAATACCAATCAGCAGCAGCTCCATAAAGCCGATACCGTCAAACATAATAAATTACGCCTGTTCTTTGCTCTTAGACTCAGGCTTTTTTTCATCAGCCTGTTGAGAGGTTTGTGCTGTGGCGTCTTCTAATGACTTTTTCTCATCTTCAGATGACATGGCGTTTTTAAAGCCTTTTACGGCACCGCCTAAATCACCACCTAATGAACGAAGTTTCTTCGTTCCAAATAATAACACTACGATAAGTGCGACGATTAAAAGCTGCCAAATACTGATGCCGCCCATGGAATTTCCTCTTTAAAATATAAAATGGTGTCTTGTTTCACAAAACTTAAAAAACCATTATAAGGTCAAATTATGTAAGTATTATGAACTTCTAATAAATTAGTGCTAGCTAAAATTTACGGTTCTTTGGCCTAGATCGCCATCCTGCTATCCATAAAGCACTGCCAATACCGATACAAGTATAAGCTGACCATAGTGTAGCGCTTTGGGTGAATAATATTGTGCCACAGATCAACAAAACGGCAGAGGTGATAAGCAGGTAATTACTTTTATGAGATTTCTGCTGATAACGTAAGTACTTATCAAGCATTTGCTGTTGTGTGCCTAATAATTTTCGACCTACTTTGAGGTTGTCATATATCAGCTCAGGCAACTCAGGCAGCATCTCTGCCCAATAAGGTGCGTTAGTTTTCACTTTGTTAAACATGGCTTTAGGGCCGACTTGTTCTGCCATCCAGTTTTCTAAAAATGGCTTAGCTGTTTGCCATAAGTCCAATTGAGGATAAAGCTGACGGCCTAAACCTTCGATGTACAGCAAGGTTTTTTCAAGCAGCACTAACTGAGGTTGTACCACAATATCAAAGTGACGTGCGGTACGGAACAGCGCTAATAACACATGACCAAATGAGATCTCATCCAGTGGTTTATTAAACATAGGCTCGCAGACTACTTTTACCGCTTGCTCAAACGCTAATACGTCAGTGTTTTCAGACACCCAACCAGATTCAATGTAAAGCTGGGCAATGCGATGATAATCTCGATTAAAAAAGGCTAAAAAGTTTTCCGCAAGATAGCGCTTATCTACTTCGGTTAATGTGCCCATAATGCCGCAGTCTAAGCCTATATAATAGGGGTTTTCAGGGTGTTCGGTACTGATGAAAATATTGCCGGGATGCATGTCCGCATGGAAAAAGTTATCCCTAAACACCTGAGTAAAAAACAACTCTACGCCACGCTCAGCCAGCAACTTAAAATTAGTCCCCTGGGCACGTAAAGCCTCGGTATCAGAAACTGGAATGCCGTAAACACGTTCCATTACCATGAGTCTTTGATAGCAATGTTCTTCATATACATAAGGGACATAAAGCGAGTCTGAGTCTAAAAAATTGTTTCTGAGTTTGGTGGCATTCAACGCTTCGAGTTTGAGGTTTAATTCGCCCAGAATTGTGGTGCGATAATCTTCTATCACTTCAGCAGGGCGCAGACGATTTCCTTCCCCTAAAATACGATCTAATGTATTTGCCGCTAGCATCATTAGCTGAATATCGGCATTGATATTGGCTTCAACATTGGGACGTAATACTTTCAGTACGACTTCTTTACCATTTGATTTTAAGGTGGCGGTGTGGACTTGAGAAATCGATGCGCTGGCTAGTGGCGTGTCTTCAAAATTATCAAACAGGTTTTCAATCGGTTCACCTAAGGCCGCTTCAATCGAAATACGCGCTAAGGCAGAGTCAAATGGCGGGACGCGATCTTGCAGCATTGCCAACTGATAAGCCCACTCATCATCTAATAAGTCTCGACGTGTGGATAGCATTTGACCTAGTTTTATATAAACAGGCCCCAGCTCTTGCATCGCCAGTTTTAAGCGCTCAGCGGGTTGTTTATTTTTATGACGGTTACCTAGCCAGAAGAAACAAGCGCGCAGTAATTTGAAGTACCATGGCTTTTTATTTTTAGGTAATAAATCATCAAGGCCGAAGTGAAGCACGGTTTTAATGACTTGATAACCGCGCCTGATACTAGCAATTGTCATGAGGTTATTTTGTCTCTTAGTTGGGCAATACGTGTATCGATATGTTCAGTTTGCGTGACAAGTTGTTGCAGATTATCACGAAAGTGCAGGAATTCGATTTTATGCGGTGCAAGGCGGTATTCTTCGGTGGTTAATTGCCCTAGATGAGCACGAGTTTTTACCAGCACGGACTTGATATCTTTACCTATTTGCTGGGTGGTGGTGAATAATTTATGCGCCGGTGCGTCACCAATGTATCGTGATAGTGGTTCGGCAAAGTCAAATTCGATGTTTTGCATGTAGTGACTGAAAGTTTGCAATAACTGAATGTCACCTTCAATACTGAGCTTATCTTGTTTAATTAACTCGGTGAGGTTGGCACCTTCACGGAGTTGGTACAAGGTCGATGCATCCGCTTTTACGGTGACAGCTATCTCGCCTTCAAAATGGCTCATTACTTGAATTTGCTTGGCAAAAATAATGTAAATCGGCCAGGAAAATTGTGATAGTTGTATGCAAAACACTTTACCGTGTAAGGGTTTTAAACGAGCGTAATCTTGCTGCGCTTGAGCAGGCAGCTTGGCAAAGCCTGACTCAATCGCTGCGCACGTTAACAAGGCTAAGTGGTTGACGCTCATTAAAACTTATAACCTCTGTGCAATGCGACAACACCGTCAGTCATGTTGGTGTAATCCACTTGTTCTAAACCCGCATCAATCATCATTTGCTTTAAGGTTTCTTGGTCGGGATGCATACGAATTGATTCGGCTAAGTATTCATAGCTATCTGCGTCTTTAGTGATTAACGCGCCCATTTTAGGCAGTACTTTAAAGCTGTAAAGATCATAAACCTTACGCATAATTTCATGTTGTGGTTTTGAAAATTCTAACACCAGCAACTTGCCGCCTGGTTTTAAAACTCGTTGCATAGAGCGCAGCGCCGCATCTTTGTCGGTTACGTTACGTAAACCGAATGCGATGGTGATAATGTCAAAATAGTTATCAGGAAACGGCAAGGCTTCAGCATTAGCTTGTACGTATTTGACGTTATTGACAATACCCTTATCTCGTAGCTTAGTGCGGCCAACCTTAAGCATAGAATCATTAATGTCGGCTAAAACGACTTGACCCGAGTCACCTACCAGATGAGAAAACTTAGCGGTTAAATCGCCTGTGCCACCGGCTAAATCTAATATTTTCATACCTGGGCGAGCCGCGGCTACTTCAATAGTGTGACGTTTCCAAAAACGGTGAACACCAAATGACATCACATCGTTCATGATGTCGTATTTTGCCGCAACAGAATGAAATACATCCGCAACAAGATCGGCTTTCTTTTCAGCCTCTACGGTTTTGTAGCCAAAGTGGGTGTTTTTTGATTCGCCCTCAGACATGGGTATATTCCTATAATGTGCGATAATTAAGTGCCAGTTTATGCCATCGTTGCAGCTTGTAACATCACCTAAGCGCCAGAGTGTGATAACAATCAAGTCGATAATAAATGATACGTGCTTAAGCCAAACTTGATCATTGGCGTTAGCTTGATTTGGCTAAGGTTAAATCGAGATATTAACTTCAGTAAAGTGAAGCATAAATTTGCCCCGCATTAGAGCATAATTTAACGATAAAAATCTACTCTGCTGGTGTTTGTGCTGTTAATTCGAACTTGTTTTTTACAGCATCTTTCATCCATGTTAGCCCAGTTTGCTCATTCGACCTTGAATGTAGCTATAAATAAGCTCGCTTATGCCTTGGCCTACATCACGGTATCCCGCCGTTACTCCAGCCTCATGGCACTGCGGCGCAGCTTCTGCTAAATGTAGATAGGCGCAATCACATTGTTTGGCGACACGGTAAACGTAATGACAAGCGTCTAAAAGGGGGACCCCTGCAAACGTTGATGCGCTACTGGGCATTTTAGCGATAGCATCAACGTCAAGCTCAAGGCCCACAGGTAACCCCGTGTTATTTAACTCGCGACAGATATCTTTAAGGGCTTGATCTAAGCTTATTTCGCGGTGCACCCATATTTGCTGAAAACTGTGCCAACTGGCTCCAAATAAGCTGAGCTGCTCTAAGGTTGCTTCGCTATTTTTAAGTTCGTGTAATCCTAGAATATGGTAGTAGTCGAGTGAACCATTAGCCGCAGCATAACTAAATCCATTGCCACTGTGCCGACCTTCTCGCGGCCTAAAATCACTGTGTGGGTCAAGGTTGACAGCGGCCATTGGTTGATTAAAGGTTTGTTTAGCGGCAGTTAACAGGCCATAGGCATTATTATGTCCACCACCAATCACAATCGGCTCTAACCCTGCGGCAAACACTTGGGTTAATACTGCTATAACCTGATCGTCAAGATCTGCCGTTGCTTGGCGTAATGTGGCGATATCAGCGTTAGCGTCAACAACTTGATCTAGGCTAATTTGACCCACAATCATGCATTGTTTACCGCTAAAAAAGCGGTTTGACTGTAAGTTGGCAAGCTGGCTGATACTTGCCGTAAAGGCATCATGTGATCCGCCGCGGCCTAAATTAGCCCGGGGGCCAATGTCTTCACTAATGCCAATAATGGCGAACTTAACCCCTTGTGTAGCAGCATGTGCAAGTGCTATTGAAATATCACCATCTTGATTTCCTTCAAGCGGCAATAGCTGAAATTGCTGCCCAAGTTTTGTTTCACCTGTTCGACAATTCAGTAAGGATTGAAGATCGGTTGCATGGAATGACGTGAGCATAAATACACCTTTAATGAGTTTATGATACGGAACAGAAGCTGCTAAGTTTGCAAGGGTAAACACGGTGAGTATAAAACAAAAAAAGCCAGCAATGCTGGCTTTTTATTATTGGAATGATTAATCAATATCCAAAGGTTCTGGAGATAAAATCACCCCAGTGTTATCGGCATAAATATGGTCGCCAGGTAAGAAGGTCACACCGCCAAAGTTCACTGGCACTTCAACTTCGCCAATGCCATTACTATCGGCACCCACAGGAATAGAAGCAATCGCTTGAATACCAATATCTAGCTCTTCTAGCGCATCAACATCACGGACAGTACCGTAAATGATAATACCTTCCCAATTGTTGGCTACAGCAATTTCAGCAATACTAGCATCTAGTAGTGCACGGCGTAATGATCCGCCACCATCTACTAACAATACTTTTCCTTCGCCATCTTCCTGTAAGGCTTCAGCAATTAAACCGTTATCTTCAAAACATTTAATGGTGCTTATAGAGCCGCCGAAAGAGCTGCAACCACCATAATTACTGAACATAGGCTCGACAACGTCGACCACATCGATATACATGTCGCACAGTTCTGAGGTGTTGTATTCCATAGATAACTCCTAGTGGCTGCAATAGTTTCATTGCTCTGGATTAATTGCTATTAAAGGTAATAGTTAAGTGAATTATATGGGGTTTATTTTAAATTAAAAGCGTTATTCGTCACGACCTTGTTGCAAATCAAACTAGAATGATAATACTATATAAAAAACACAATGGTCTATTTTGAGAACAATAGGTGGTTTTGTAAGTAATTTACTTTCAAATTTAACTATTTATCAATCAACTGTAGATCATGATCACTAAAATACGTTTATAAATTACTAACATACCTGGCAACTTGTTAACATATCAGTGGTTTTTAGGCATTGGTTTATTTTATTTATTTGCTTTAGGGGCATGGATCCCTCGTTACGCTTATGGATGGCAGAGAGCCTTAAAGAGGTTCTTATGGATAGTTCAAATATGGTTGAAATATTAGGTTACGTTGCTTCTGTTATGGTGGCGATTTCATTAATGATGAAAGATATCATTATGTTACGTTGGTTGAATTTCGTTGGTTGTGGTTTATTTGCTGCCTACGGTTATGCCATTGATGCTTGGCCCGTTGCTGGTATGAATGCGTTTGTTGCCGGTATTAATATTTATCACTTAGTGAAAATTTATCGCAACAAAGCACCAGAAACACAAGCTGCTTCAGCATAAAAAGCATCTTACTTCATTCACCCTTAGTTGTTATTTACACAATCAAGGGTGAATAGTAAGTGTTCTGGCCAGTCAGTGCTTGTCGCTGTTGCGTGACAAACATCAAACATCTCGCTTTCTGTTCTATTACTTCTATTTATTATATTTGCCTGTCATTTCAACTTCTCTTGCTGCGCGTTTAGTTTCTATTGTCATAAAAGCTTCGAATAAATGTCACTCCACATTCATTGGCGCAGATTAGTCTGCCAAAGTGAATTAAATAAAAGTGGATTAAACATTAGCGCATGACGCGCGACAGGAGTGGCGATGAACCTGATTACAAAAGTTGATCAATATCTGTTTTATTCGATTATTCGTTTTACTCGTGAACAACAATTGTCATCAACCGCGTTTAAAATATCCGCAACGGGTGATGGCCATTGGTACGTTTATCTGTCTGTCGCGATATTGTTATCCCACAGCCAAGGCCAATCATTTTTCAACCTATTACTGCTCGGATTTTTAATTGAGCTACCGCTATATTTAGTGCTTAAAAACAGCATACGACGCCAACGACCTTGTTATGCGTTAGTCGGTTTTAATTGCCATTTTGATCCATCAGATAAGTTCAGCTTACCTTCTGGACACACTGCCGGTGCTTTTGTGCTGGCCAGTGTTATTCATGTGTATTTTCCCGTATTAGCGCCATTAGCTTATCTATGGGCAATAACGGTCGGCTTCTCTCGTATCGCACTTGGGGTGCACTATCCATTAGATATCGTAGCAGGAATGGGGCTAGGTATTGGGTCAGTTATGCTAGCTGAAAACATTATATAAGGGTGAAATAGCATGAAAATTCTTTACGGAGTTCAAGGAACTGGAAATGGTCATATTAGCCGTGCACGTGTGATGGCTAAGGCAATGAAAAATAAAGGAGTCGATGTCGACTTTTTATTTAGCGGCAGACCCGCAGAGCATTACTTCGACATGCAGGAGTTTGGTGATTATCAAGTGCGTAAGGGATTATCATTTGCTACAGATAATGGGCGCATTAATTTATTAAAAACCGCTCAAAAAACGGTAAGTCGTTCGATATTTAATGAAGTTAAACAATTGGATGTGCGCGGCTATGACTTAGTGTTAAACGACTTTGAGCCTGTTACCGCTTGGGCGGCAAAACAGCAGGGGGTTAAATCGATATCTATTAGCCACCAGGCAGCGTTACAGCATTCGGTGCCTAAGCAAGGTGGCAGTTGGTTAGATGAAGTCATTTTAAATCATTTTGCGCCGGTTGATATTGGATTAGGGTGCCATTGGCATCACTTCGGCTTTCCAATTTTGCCCCCATTTGTAGAGGTTTCTCCATCAGATATTCAATACGGTCATCAAATCTTAGTTTATTTACCGTTTGAAAGTGCCGATAGTATCGCTGAGTTTTTAGCCCCATTCGATGATTATCAATTCTATGTTTATCACAGCACCAAGCCAATTAAACCCTTACCTGAGCATATTCAATGGCATGGTTTTAGCCGAGACGGATTTAAACTGCATTTATCGCAATGTGGTGGCGTGATAGCGAATGCGGGGTTTGAATTAGCCAGTGAAGCGATGGCATTAGGTAAAAAGCTACTAGTTAAACCGCTAATCGGCCAATTTGAGCAGTCGGCTAATGTAGCAGCACTAGAATTGCTTGCCGCAGCGGATAGTATGCAAACGTTGGACAAGTCTAAATTAACGCGCTGGTTAAAGGCGCCGTCACCTAAAGCTATTCGTTACCCGCAGGTGGGGGATAAACTGGTTGACTGGCTTAAAACGGGAGAGTGGCAGCAGCCTCAACAGCTATGCGACCAACTTTGGGATCAAGTAGAGTTACCTGAAAATTGGCATAAAAGGCAGTAATAACAACTTCAGCGACATAAAATAATAAACCCATAATGAGTATCATGGGTTCGTGTATAAACTTTCAATTTTAACAATACTGGTTAACGGTGTCGTAATTAAGATTGAGAATGACGGCTATGAAGAATTTCTAATAATTCGTCTTCAAATTCAAACCGTGATTCCATTGCTTGTGCAAGTTGTGCTAAGTCTTTATCCAGTTGGTAAAGAATATTTTCATCTTCAGATTCGGTATATTTATCATTAAAATCGAGAGCAGTATCGGTACTTTCACTGATTTTAGGCAGTAAGTTTTGAGCGGTCGCTTTGCTGTCCTGACCATGGGTAGCACATTCGCTCACTACTCTGTCATATACTTCAAAATGTCCTTCAGACACGTAATCTACAAGCTGCTCACAAAAATCCTTTACATCTTTGATGCTAGGTAGGCCTTTTTCTGCCTGTTTATTGGGTGAAAGTCCAACAAGGGTAAAGTATTTAACCAGCAATTTACGACGGTGAGTCAGCCATTGGTCGACTAATTTGTTAGCTCCGCCCCAACGTTGCTCAGCTTGTTCTAATTTTATAAGCATACTTGTATTCCTGACGTTCAACCGATCAATTTCAACCACTGTATTGGACAAGTACGTAGTTGATCAACTGTTTTATGCTTTATTTATCAATGGACAAACCAGCCTTAATAAATTACTAAAGAATTTAAAATAAAAAACCCAGTGATAGATAACTATCACTGGGTAAATAAGCATTTAAGGGCTCGATATATCGTGCTTCTTGATTGTTCTTGCTAGCGCGTACTTTTTATACCAAACACTCACCAATGGTGCAACTAATAATCTACTTTATGGGGTACTAACAATATTGTTGCTGTTTTTGTGAGCAAAGATTGAGGCGTTTTCAGATTTTTGAATACAGATTTAGTAATAGCTCACATAAATATCGCATAAGTGGTTACATTAATCGCGTAAGTGCTAAACTACCGACCTGCAAAATTCATAACTATCTAGGAAAATAGCCCCCATGGCAGAACTAAAGAATGATCGTTATTTACGTGCTTTATTAAAACAACCTGTAGACAGAACGCCAGTATGGATGATGCGTCAAGCAGGTCGTTATCTTCCAGAATATAAAGCCACACGTGCTGAAGCCGGTGATTTTATGTCTCTTTGTAAGAACCAAGATCTAGCATGTGAAGTGACCTTACAGCCATTACGTCGCTATGATTTAGATGCCGCTATTTTGTTCTCTGACATTTTGACCATTCCTGATGCAATGGGTTTAGGTTTGTATTTTGAAACCGGTGAAGGTCCACGTTTTCAGCGTCCTACCGATACAATCGATGCCATCAAAAAGCTTGCTGTGCCAGATCCAGAAGATGAATTAGGCTATGTAATGCGTGCTGTAAAAACCATTCGTCGCGAATTAAACGGTGACGTACCGTTAATTGGTTTTTCGGGTTCACCTTGGACTTTAGCCACTTATATGGTTGAAGGTGGTTCAAGCAAGACCTTTGAAAAAATAAAGAAAATGGCATACGAAGAGCCAGCAACTTTGCACATGTTGTTGGATAAACTAGCTGATTCAGTGATTTTATATCTCAACGCGCAAGTGGCCAACGGTGCTCAATCGTTAATGATTTTCGATTCATGGGGCGGTGCGTTATCTCACCATGCTTACCGTGAGTTCTCATTACGTTATATGCAGAAAAATCGTTGATGGCTTAACCCGTGAAGCCGAAGGCCGCGCAGTACCAGTGACTTTATTCACTAAAGGCGGTGGTTTATGGTTAGAGGCAATGGCTGAAACCGGTTGTGATGCGTTAGGCTTAGACTGGACCGTAGATATTGGTGATGCACGTCGTCGCGTAGGGCACAAAGTGGCCTTACAAGGCAATATGGATCCATCAGTACTTTACGCTTCACCTGAGCGTATTCGTCAAGAAGTTGAGCAAATCTTAGCGTCTTACGGTGAAGGTAGTGGTCATGTATTTAACTTAGGCCATGGCATTCATCAACATGTTGATCCAGAACATGCGGGTGCATTTATTAAGTCAGTTACCGAGCTGTCGGGTAAATATCACAAGTAATTAAGTGGTATTTGATAAAAAAGCGAACCTTGAGGTTCGCTTTTTTTGAATTAAAAACTGACTATAATTTTTTTGCCTTACCCCTTGATAGTCAACATCAACTTCATTGGATTCCTTCCTGCTAGGGCCATTGCTGAAAATCCCTAACGCTTTCGATGTGCTGTCCTTAACCCAAAGAAAGCTAGCTTGGCATCTATGCCAAGCTCACAGCATGTTCTCGATGGCTTCAATGTAAATGATGTCCGAATTGTTTAAAATATGACTGTTACATCTACTTCTTGTTGTTGTTCTTATTCTTATTTGTATATTTTATTGAAGTCGTCAATGAGGCTAAATCTCAGTAATGAAAATATCAGGTGTAAAAAAAGTGATTCAATAAAAAAACCCAGCCTGGGCTGGGTCTGTTTTATTGACGAGTTCGATTAATTACATGAGCTGCTATAAAGATCCTCGGCCCACATTGGGTTATCGATGAAGGGGTTGCGGTTCAACTGCCATTCATACACACGGTTATTACGACGACGCTCCCAATCACTCACAGGATCTTGAATGTGCCAGCTAAGCAAGGTGCATAAATCACCCAATAGTGCCTCACCAGTACCGGTAACCCCTTTGGCTACAGTAAGGTTAGGTGTACCACTGTTATCGCCGCCTTCATAACGCACATCCATATAAAACACCATGCGCGCGACATCGCCTTTAACCATGTTTGCAGGCTCGAAACTATCCGCATCTGTTTTGTTATCTGGCGCTTCAGTTAATGGCGACCCACCTAAGGCAAAATCTTTATTACCACGACTGCTATTAACAGTCACATCGGCAGGACGCAAATGGTGTAAGTCGGTATAGGCATGTTGTCCGCTGCTAGGAAAACCATGGCTTTTAGCCCATACATGTTCACGATTCCACGCATCTAAAGAATTACTCATACCGGCACGGTTTGTTTTAGGCTCAGAGCGATTGGTATAGAGTAAAATCACATTGTTAGTGTTGCTTGGATCTTCATCTGCATAGTTAAGGCCATCCCATACTTGATCATAGGTAAAGCGGGTATGATCTCGAATGATAAGGTTTAGGCTCGCCTTTAATGCTGAACCTGTTTTACCACTAGCGTTAGCATAATAGGTATCGAAGGCATAATCACCTGGGTTTCCCGTACCGCCTCCCGAAGTGGCAGGAGTATAGTTAGCCACTAAGCTCGTAGCGCTAAAGCCTTGATAGGCTGTGATGTTGACAAAATAACGACCTGCTACTGCTGTAGCAATAGGGCATTCTTCATTATTACCAGTTAAGTATGGGCGACAATCAAATACGCTTGCCGTTGGCTCACTGCCCTGGCGCACATATAGATCCGCATCACCACTACCGCCACTCATTTTAAAACTAAGCCCAGTTGCCCCAGCTGGAATATCGGCGACAAACTTCAATGTTTGCCCTGTGCTGGCGCTTAGGCTTGTCTTGGCTTGGCCATTTTCGAGTAAGTTTTCCGTTGGTGCTGGCGGCGTGCCACAGCTAGTGGTTAAGCTGCCTACACCTGGATTGCCAGCATTGCTGCCCACACTCCAATCAGCTTGGCTTTTGGTGTTGGTACTGGTGCTGCGCACCAAAGACACGTTAGTGGCATTAAGTGTCCAACCACTTAAACCACCTTCCCAAGCGACGACATCAACGTCTTGAGTACCCTTGAGCAACTTAACGTAATCACCTGAGTTACCTAAAGATAAAGGCATAGGCGCTAAATCGGCTTGGCGGGAGAACAGGCTGTTAAAACCCGCAGCGTTTTTGGCTATCGTAAAGTATTGCCCGGATGCCAACGTGCCGCTTAATGCTAAACTTGCGCCATTATCGCTGATGCTATATTGGCTTAAGTCGATGCTGCTGCAGCTTGCGTTGTAGAGCTCGACAAATTCTTCAAGGCTATCATTATTGGGTGCATCGTAGAGCACTTCGCTTATCATCAGATTGGCACTAGCATTGAATGCTAGGCCTGCGAGTGCCAGTGTTACTGCTGTTTTTAGTGCTATAGTGGATTTAATCATCAACATAACTCTCTTTAATATTTATTATTATTGAGGACTTTCATGGCAGTTTTTCATGGAAATTCTCAATAATGATTTCCTTAGAAAACACCACGAAAGTCCGACCCCATTCAAATCCATTTGAGTTTTGTTAAAGCGGCTGGAGTATGACATAAAATTAGTTACGTATATGTGACCAAATTGTTATTTATAAAAAAGAATATGGCGATATATGGGATCTCTCTGTGGACATTAAGCATGGTCATTCCTATGGGTTGATCTTAAAATCCTTTTATCGTTTGTTGCTCATCCCACTCAAAACATATCTTATCCTTAGAATGTGGTTATGAATTAGCTATGCCGATCCAGTCCATATCCGATGTGTTGAGTCATTTGACTGAGAATAATATTGCCTTCTATCAGGTAGTTGGTGGTGATAAGATAAAAGATGCATGGTGTTAATATCACGCATTGTACATTTTGAGTTATTTTTGCCTTTTATGAGGGCGCAATATTTGCACATCAAGGACGTGGCACATATGAAACTGAGTTTTTTTAAGCTGTTATCCATTCTGGTTTTATCGTTTGAGGTTAACGCAGCCAGTTATGATTGTGCTGGTAAATTAAATTTAACTGAGCAGGCAATTTGCTCAAGCAAAGCGTTAAATTTATTAGATGAGCAATTATCTCAATATTATTCAGCACAGTTAGCAGTATTACAAAATGCTGAAAAATCTGACTTGATCAATAATCAACAAAAATGGATAAGAAAAAGAAATCATAATTGCCAGGCGAATGTAGATTGTTTAGTCGTTGTTTATTCTGCAAGAATTGAGCAGTTAAGTTTTACACCTGAGAGAATCGAGGCTACCAACACCACATTCACCCATCTGCCTAAAGTTGATAGCTTTGAAGTTGAAAAAAAATGCGACTTTTTAAACTTTACCTTTCCTGAAAATGTAGCGATTTATGCTGGTGGCGCTTACAGCGGCTATAAAACCAATTATCAGACTGATGAAAGTGGTCATATGACAACGGTTTTTGATGTTGCGATAAACTCTCCCAATGTACCAGTTGCGCTAATTTTAGGTGCTTATGAACCTTCGGTATGGAATATCAAGTGGACAAAAAACACTAAAATAACAGCGGTTTACGCTATGGGATACCATAAGCAAGTCGTTGCGGGATTACCAAACGATACTCCTGTTGTTATGAGTAGTTCTCGTGAAAGGCCCAATTGCCGTGATAGTTTTTATATCAGCGCTAAAACTCTGGATAAAATAAACCCTCTTTCAATGAAACTTTTTAATAAGAAAGTATCATTAGTTACTTTTGCTAAAAGCGGTAAACTTGGATTTGGTGATGCTTTTAATCAAAGAACCGAATTTTTTACTAATGCAGCCAATACTTTACACAACCATGTCGATCAGTCATTACCGCTAGCAGGAAAAGCGGGAATAGATGAATTGTTGGCAAGGGGCGATATAAGAAGCTACAACAATAAAGATATTGAAAAGTGGGTTAAGTTAAAGTCGAATCAGCTTAATGAAGACTTGCCTCCTGTTTCTGGAATAGATATTTCATCAAGATACAAGCCAAAACATATCGGTGTTGGTTATGTTATTCTCAAAAAAATAACGATTCCGGCGGGCTTATTTGGCGGTAATCGGGTCACATTTTTTTTGAATGAGAATGTTCCCTATCCGGAGGGAAGTCTTGGTCACAGTGATTTATACGATTTTAATACTCTCAAATGCCATGGGTCATTATGTAATATCTGATTATATAATCGTTTAGTATCAGTCGTTATCTAGCAACGGCCATGATGCTTTTGACTCGAGCTCGAAAGCTGCGGGCTGAGATGTTAGCTGGTCAAGCCAATAAGTGATTTGTGCCATACAAACAGCGCAAGGCTCAAATACTAGAGCGTTAGATGCCAAAGGATTATCGAATGATTAGACGACTTCTATCCCGCTTTGCACCTGTAATATACGTTCAGATTTGGGAAGATAGAATAAAAGTTATAAATGTATCAAGTAATGTTAGCTTTGATGATTCACCTTTAGTCGTCATTCGGACATCAGATAAAGGTGAAAAGTTGATTTCAGGGATTGGTAAAAAAGCCAGTTTATCACTCGATTCCAACGAAAAAGTAGTTAACCCATTTTCACATCCTAGAGTCTTGTTTTCGGATTTTTACGTTGCTGAAAAATTGCTACAACATGCATTCCAACAAATTAACAATATTAAATATCTACGGCCACAACCTAAAGTAATCGTCCATCCAATGGAGAAAACAGAAGGAGGCCTGACAATGATTGAAAAAAGAGCGTTTAGAGAACTTGCACTTGGGGCTGGCGCAATTGAGGTTAAGTTGCATACAGGAAAACCCCTCACGATTACGTCTATCGACTTTGATCAATTCGAAGAGGATGAAGGCTTCTTACATGAGGCTTTAAATAACAGTTCAACATCATCAAACCTTATTATGTTTATGTTTTATCTTGTTTTTATCATTTTAGTTGTCTGGCATTTTGGCAACTAAGAAAACAATATGTGCGACTCCTTAATAAAAGACTTTATGGACTTAAACCAAAAGAGTAAAAGTGAAGTTGATGGTAAGTAGAACATCTAATCAGTGCATCATTGTTTCAACAATGTGTGCCGTGTTTAGTTAGCAGTTGGCATGCAATAGCGACAGTAAAAGAATGTTATAACCAGAGACTACGATTTAATAATCATCTTTTAATCAATTCACGAGTGTGTTGATTCAGTCCGTAAAGGGACGCTTGCATCAGCGATGCTTAAGTAACTTAGCTTTGCATCACCAGTTCTATCTTAAATTCACTGCCGACACCGGGCTGGCTTTCTACTTCAATTTTACACTTCAATAACCCCAACAGCTGACGCACAATGGCCAGTCCTACGCCTAACTGAGGTAGCGCTTGGTTGTTATCGAAGCTTCGCTGGTGTTGTTGTGGAGTATCCGTTTGGCTAAGTGACAATTGTCTTAGGGCTTCTACTTCATGTTGGTGCATGCCTGAGCCGGTGTCTTTTACGGCTAACCATTGTTGGTTTTTACCCTGGCTAAAGTCTTGTTGTGTAAGAATAGTGATTTCGCCTCCCGACGGAGTGTAGCGTAAGGCATTATCAATTAGATTGTTGAGTATGCGTCGCATCAATTGTGGGTCGGTTAAAATTGAGGTGGCGTTAATATGCTTAAAATTTAATATTACGCCGAGTTTTTTCGCTCTTGGGGTAAAGGTTTGTTCTATTCCATTGAGGAGTTCTGTTAACTCAACTTGTTGAAGTTGAGCATGAATTTGGCCATTTTCTAGTGCAGCTAATTCTAATAACTGGGCTAATAACTGTTGTAAGGTTTGGCCTGAATTTGCCGCGTATTGAATTAAGGCTTGATCACGGTCCGCTTCAGGCAAAATTAACCAGGTATCGATATAGCCCAATAATGCGGTGAGTGGGGTTTTTAAGTCATGGGACAGGTGCAGTAAAAAGTCATGTTTTGCCTGCTGTTGACGTTTGACCTGTTGTTGCTGTTGCTGAATTTCTTGCAGCAACTGATTAATGTGTTCGCTGAGTTGAGCTATCTCTAAACTGCCTCTATAGCGATCTGGCAAGGTGAGCTTTTCGGTAATGGGTAAGGTTTTTAAATTAGTTAAATCCTGGGCTAATTTATGGATCGGGCGGGTAAAATAATGCAATAAAATCACAAATAACAATAGGGCGAATATTACCCAAAAACCTATGGTTGCACCCCATATTTTTGGTTGATTTTCGGCATTAATTAATGCTTGCCAGCTGTCGTAATCTTCTCCGCCAATAATCACATATAAATAACCACTGTGCAGACCTTGGGCATTGACTAACTTACTGGCTGAAAAAATCTTTTTGGTTTGTTGCGAACGCGGATCTGTGCCTAAAATCGGCAGATTCTTTCCTGCTAAAAACTGCTTAATAATACCGGTGTCCACTCGATGTGTTTTAATTTTTTCTTCTTTGGCATCATAGGCTATCACTTTGCCATCTGGATCTAAGGTGTAAATTTCAAAGCTGGGTCCGAGCAACATAAAATCATGAAAAGCTTCTTTTAATGCGGCATCAGAGGTAATCCCCTGTGATAACAACGGATTAATATGCGCCATATGTTCAGCCAACTCTTGATGTAGAGACTGCTGTATTTGATTGCGACTGAATTCGTGGTTTAGTTGTAGCCATTGCCATAATGCGACAAATAGCAGCAATACAATCATTGTAGCGACTAAAAATAATCGATTAAATAGGCGATTCATTAGTGAGCATGTGCCTCTGGTGGCGAGAATTTATAGCCCACACCCCACACGGTTTTCACTAAGTCGTGTTCTGAGCAGCGGGACAATTTGTTGCGTAAACGATTAATATGGCTATTTACTGTGTGCTCGTAACCACTATAGTTGTAGCCCCACACCGCTTCTAATAACTGTAAACGGCTGAACACTTGTAGTGGATGTTGAGCAAGAAAAAGTAATAAATCGAACTCGCGTGCGGTTAACTCTAAAGCATTATTAAATGCTAATACTTCACGTGTGCTGGCATTAATACTGACACCATTAAAATCAAGTTGCTGCTGATGGTTATGCAGAATTTGTCCACGTCTTAAATGCGCTTTAACTCTGGCGCGCAGTTCTAGCACGCTGAAGGGTTTTACAAGGTAGTCATCGGCGCCCGCTTCAAGCCCCAGTACTATGTCAGCTTCAGAATCTTTGGCGGTCAATAACATAATTGGCACCTGTTTTTGCGCTTGCCTCAGTTGCTGGCATAGCATAATGCCGTCGCCGTCTGGTAGCATTCTGTCCATTAAAATCAGATCGAGCTTTTTATGTTCGATGATCTGCATGGCTTGCTTCAATGTCGTGGCATGGTCGACGCTATAGTTAAGGGCCTTGAGGTTCAGAATAATTAATTTAGCCAAATCTTGTTCGTCTTCTACCAGTAAAATATGTTGCGGACTAACATGACCGTTATTTTTGGTGTTTCCATTCATGGTAACTTCCTCAAAGCAAATCCAGTAATTGCATTAATACCTAGACCTGCTTTAAGGATAATAAATTTCAATCTGTTTAAAACTTATTCAATCAACCAGTGGTGTCGCGGTTACTGGGTACGCATAATGGTTACTGCAAGCACTGGGTTGTCAAAACGATGTGAAGGCAGAAGGACTGAGTCAGCTAAACCATCATATTGGCTGATAACGCCTGGATGAATATGCACAAAATCGACATCATCACGTGCAGTGTTAAACCCTTCACCTCCGTCAGCTGGGCCAGGCATAGTGCCTTTTGCTTCGCTGTTGGCTTCAGTACCCGCATCATAAGCCATGTATTTCATCATTTGTGGCATATCAACTTCCATACCTGCAATGTGGTAACTATTGACCCCGGTAAAGGCGTCATTAGTATTCACTAGCATTGTGGCTAAGCTGATATTGGCAACATTGGCTTGTGCTAATGTGAGGGTAAGTGTTTCACTCATCCCCGGCATTAACATACCCGTACCGTTGACACTGCTATCAATGACTTCAAGGGCTGCTATATCTGCAGTGTCGCCACCTTCGGCCATTTTTTCGATAGCAAGGCTGGCCATTTCGCCCGCTTGCCATAAACTGGCTTCGGCATTATGCGCGGCTAAAATGACCGGTGACATAGGCTGATTTGCCGTTAGGTTAGTCACAGTGACAGTAAATGTTTGCATTACCGGCTCAGGTTCAACCGGTGGCACCACAACATTGTCATCGTCACTACAGGCGGTGAGTAATGTCGCGGCAACAAATAAGCTAAGTAAGCTGGGTTTAAGTTTAATGTCGGTGGTTTTCATGTGTTACCTCCTTATTTTACTGTGACCACAACTTTGGCTACAGGGTTTAACCAGCGGTGAATACGGCTGTCTAAATCACTTGCGCCTCCAGCGGGATCTTTGTCACCTAAAACACCTGGGTGAGTGTGCACATACATATTGTCAGCACCGTCCATTACACCAGTCCCATTTGCGCCGCCATTGCCACCGGGTGCAGCAGGAATACCCGGTACGCCTGACATCCCACCGCCGTTTATGATTTCATCATTTGCTTCAGTGCCTGCATCATAGGCATTAACATAAACAGTATATGTTCCTGCTTCAGTTGGAATTTTCCAGCTGTCTAAACCAATAAATGCATCGTTGGTTGGCAGCACCATTGCGACGATAGAAAGGTGGGTGTTATCACCTGTATCTAGCATCACATCTTTAATGCTGGCTCCCGCGGCAAGTAACCCCATGGCTGGGTTAGCTAAGGTGACGCCATTTGCGCCAGTTACCGCAGTATTAAGATCGCTAATATCGCCACCTTCTGCCATTTTTTGTAACGCAGGCGTGGCCATTTCTCCGACGTGAAATAAATGACTGTCGCTGTTGTGAGCGGCTATTAACAATGGGGTAAAGTGATTACCATGGGTAAGGTTGGTGACACTGACTTCAATGTCTGCGGCTTGGGTTGATAAACTCAATAAACCTGCTGCTAGAAGGCTAGCGCTAACTAATGTACGTTTCATAACCGAGCTCCTTTTGTTTAATTGCAGCTAGTATTACAAATGGATATCACCGGGTTATCGCTAAATTATCACAAAAGTTTAACATCGTTAGCTTTGTGTGTTTTTGATGTGCTAAATTGAGCTTAAACGTGCCATTTCAATGTTTAAAATAATAAAAATAAAAGCATAAAAAATATGATTAGAATATTACAAAAAGATGATTTTAAAGCAGTATTAGTATTAGGTGAGCAAGTGCATGGTCAGGGTTATATGGATATGGACGAACTGACAGCCATTTATCACAAAGGCATAAAAAATGGCATTAATGCTAACTTTGTTGCCATTGAAAACGATGAATTACTGGGTTTTCGATTAACCTATGCCGCAGGTAAATGGCAACAGGATCAATGGTGTACTGTAGCGTTGTGGGGCGTTAACTTTGATGATGTGTGTTACTTTAAATCCAATACTATTGCTGAACATGGCCGAGGTAAAGGATTAGGGGGACAACTTTTACAAGCCTCTAAAGAAGCGGTTATCGCACAGGGCGCTAAAGCTGGCGTGAGTCATTTGTGGCAACAAAGCCCCAATAATGCTGCGGTACGATATTTTACCAAAGCCGGTGGGAAATTGATTAAACAGCATCCTCAACGCTGGCACCAACGGCATATGGGAGAGGATTATATCTGTGTACTTTGCGGCGTTGATTGTCACTGTGTCGCATGTGAAATGTTGTTAATTTTTTAAGGGATTAAGCGATGAAAACAGCCACGCAAACATCGTCTGAAACACGCTCTACAACCATTACCACAGCACCAGAAGAGCTCAAGTTACTGAAAATCGAGTTAGACAAACTCGAGTTAGAAAAGCTGAAACTGTCAAAAATCTTGCTTTATTTACAATTTATTCAATTACTTATTTTTATTCCTTTAGGTGTCGTATTGCTGGTTTTACTGACGCGTCATTGGGATAAAATTTTACAGCTATTAGGCTAACCCAATGCAACTTTATGATCCCCTTGTAAATACCTCTCCACAACAGCAACCCCAGCCTAATAGCTATTGGGCAAGTACGGTTCAATTACCCCTGCCAGGTGCCGCACTAAAAGGTTCTCATCAAACCGATGTGGCTATTATTGGCGGCGGCTACACTGGATTATTAACCGCTTATTATCTAGCGACTGAATTTAATATTGATTGTCACGTGTTGGAAGCTAATCAGGTTGGCTTTGGTGCCAGTGCTCGTAATGCGGGATTTGTTTTAAAAGGTTCTGGTAGATTGGGCTATAGCGCCATGGCACAGCGTTGGAATATTGATACCGCCAAAGGTATTTATGGTGAGTTTACCGAGGCGGTTGAGCGGGTATCAGGATTAATTAAACAGCATCAAATTAGCTGTGATGTGCAGGACACGGGTTACTTAAAAGTCGCCCATAACCCAAAAGCGCTCGCACAACTGCAAGCCGCGGCAGGGTTCATTCAACAACATTTTGGTGATGGGGCTGAGTTTATTGACCGTAACACTTTTTGTGATCAGTACATGAATCACCAGCAAGCTTATGGTGCATTAAGACTAAATGATGGTTTTGGGATTAACCCATTAAAATTATTACTGGGTTATAAACAGATGGTACAGCAAGCCAAAGTGTCGATATCAGAACAATCTTGCGTGCTTGAATGGCAGCAGGAGGGCGGAAAACATCGCTTAATAACCGATTCAGGTGAGCTTACTGCCAATAAGGTGATTTGTGCCGGTAATGCTTATACGCCAAAACAATTCTCGCCAATTATCGATAATAAATATTTGCCAATACTCAGTAATGTCATTGTGACTGAGCCACTTACCGCCGATGAATTACAACAAGCGGGTATTTATACTTCGCAAGTCACCATGGATACTCGCATATTAAAATATTACTATCGATTATTACCTGACAACAGGTTGTTGTTTGGTGGTCGCGGCGCGGTATGGGGCAAAGACGGTGCTAACCCTGTGTATGGTCAAAGGCTAAAAATGGCCTTAGATAAATGCTTTCCTGCATTAAAACACAAAGCCATTGCCTATAACTGGACCGGCTGGATAGCGGCATCGTTTGATGATATGCCACATGTATTTGCACAAAGTGGAGTGGGTTATAGCCTAGGTTATTGTGGTGCTGGAGTGTCTTTTAGCAGCCAAGCGGCTTATCGATTAGCGCAAAGTATGGCGGGTATCGCATCACCTAATTTGCCTTTATATCGTCAGCCGTTACCTGCGCAGCCTGTATCTATACTACCTTTTGGCCAGTTAAAGCGTTTAGGTCAATGGGGTTATTATCATTATGGCTGGATGAAAGACCGCTTTGGCTAAAGCGGTCTTCTATTGTTAAATCGAATTAGCCTACAACGGTACCGTCACTCACTAAGCGCTCATCTAGCGGTTCAATTTTGAAATTGAAATAAGCATATGATGCACTAATTAAGGGGCAAACTAAGTTAAAGAATGCATAGGGTAGATAAGCCACTGTCGCGACACCTAAGGTACTGGCCATAAAGGCACCACAGGTATTCCAAGGAACAAGCGGGCTAGTGACAGTGGCAGAATCTTCAAGGGCGCGACTTAAATTAACTGCAGCAAGTTTTCTGTTGGTATATTCCATTTTGAGCATTCTACCGGGCAACACAATCGCAATGTACTGGTCGGCAGTGATCACGTTGGCGCCAATACACACGCCGAGAGTAGTAATGATCAAACTAGAGGTGCCAGTCACTAGGGTTAAAATACTTTGCAAAATACGGCCAAGTAAGCCAGTAACTTCCATCACGCCACCAAAGGCCATGGCACACAGGATCAGCCAGACAGTCGTCACCATGCTGCTCATACCGCCACGGCTTAATAAGTTATCTAATACCGCATCGCCCGTATTAGCTACATAGCCGTCAAACATAGCGATCCAAATACCTTTAACTAACGCCAGCAGCGGCGGTATTGCATCATCGTGCACATAGGCTAATACATTATCAAATTGAAATATTGCCGCACATACTGCGCCAGCAAGCGTGCCTAAAATAACCGTAGGGAAGGCAGGCATTTTACGGTTAGCTAAATACAACACCACTAAAAGGGGGATCAATAAGTGGAACCCCGGATTAAAGGTGCGTTCAAGTAAGGCTAAGCTATCAGCTAATTGATTTTCTACTGGGGTGGCTTCAGCGGTTAAGCCTAAAAAGGTAAAGCCTATCAGTGCAATTGTAATACTAGGAACCGTGGTCCAGGTCATATGTTTAATGTGGCTGAAAATATCGGTACCGGCTACAGCCGGTGCAAGGTTAGTAGTGTCAGACATTGGCGACATCTTGTCACCAAAGTAAGCACCACTGATAATTGCGCCCGCGGTGATATTAACATCTAACCCCATGGCTGATGATATACCAATAAGCGCAATACCTAAGGTACCGGCTACCGTCCAGGAACTACCAATACTTAATGCAACAATTGCACACAATACACAACATGCGCTGTAGAAATATTGTGGATTAAGAATTTGCATACCGTAATAAATCATTGTGGGCACTGTACCGGCTAAAATCCAGGTACCTATCAGCGAGCCTACACTAAATAAAATAAGTAATGCCCCGGTCGCGACCCCAATACTTTTAACTATGCCACGCTCCATTTGATTCCAGCTGTAGCCATTTTTATAGCCAATCACCATGGCAATACAGGCCGCTAATACCAAGGCGATTTGGTTGGCACCCGATGAGCTATCAGACGAGAAAAGATATACCGCAGCGGCTAGCATAATGATCAGAGCAAACACCGGAATAAGTGCGTCAAGCAAACTTGGTTGCTTGTGCTGAGTGTCAGGCATAAGTAAATCCCTTTGATGATTTATTATTATATTTATAGTCAACGGGTAGTGGTGTGTTATGTGGGTTATAAACTCATTCTGGGGAGTTATAAGCTATTTTACACTAGCCGCATTAGCTTGTTACTAACTTGTTATTTGGCTTCATCGTGACACAGGTCACATCGCAAAGTCGAGCCTAAAAAACTTGTGTTGAGGCGGTTTGGATATAAATCAAAGAGAAGTGTTGATGATGGTATTGATTAAAGCTTTCGGTAAAGTTGGTATTTATGCTAAATAATGAGATTTTCTTGCCTAATTATGCAAGCTATAGCGCTAGAAATGATTTGTTTTTTTATCAAAATCTTCTGCATTATTTACAACGGTAGCATGCGGGATAATTGTTTATCTGAACACCTTATTTAATTATTTGTCTTAAAATATCATTTATATGTTAATAAATAGTGAGGGAATATTTTTTTAGTAGCCTTGACAACCCCTAATATAATTTACTTACGATCTATGAACGCTTTTATATATTCGTTACTTTATTTGAGTATAATGTCATTCATTCTGAGCCGTGGTAGTGCGTTTGTGATAAATCTTTTGCAAGACCCCCAAATTTTTTATATTGGTGGACATTTAGTTGTTGATCCTCGCAAGCAAACAATTACTTACGACAACAATGAACAGAAAGTTGAGCCTCAGCTGATACAGCTGTTATTACTTCTTGTTAGCGAACAAGGTAATATTGTTAGCAGGGAGCGAATATTTGAAACCGTTTGGCCGGGTATGGTGGTCACTCAAAATTCGCTAAACCAGTCCATCAGTAAATTGCGTAAGTTGGTTGGAGATAATAGTAAATCACCACATATTATTGTGACTAACCCAAGAAAGGGATATTCGTTTATTGAGCATGCTCGTTTGGCTCATACCTCAGATGATAATGTGTCTCAAAATCTCCCCTGTTTACCCGCCCAGCAAAGCTCGCAAAGCTCGCAATACGCAGATACTGCATTGCAAACATCGAGTCAAGTTACTGAATCCTCTTTGCCGATAAGTCTTCAGCATATGAAAACGACTGTAATGGTTGTAATTGTTTTTTTGTTATTCATCATTTGCGTTGTATGTATTTCATTGTGGCCAAAGCCTAAACAAGTCATCGTTGTTTCGCCCGCGCCCGTGTTGATCTCTAGTGGAGAAATTCCATCAGATCCCATAGGGCATGCGTTTTCTGGATTTATTTATGCCGGACTAAAAGATTATCTTGCCGATGAAAATATTGAGGTTCATTTTGAATGCTCGACATTGACTGCTAAACAACTGTGCCCTGAAGATTATCAATTTGATCGAAGTCAGGCTATTGAGATTAAGCCAATTTTGCGTTACTTAGGCGATACAGTGAAGCTCAATTTAGTCATTGATGGTGTTAATTCAGATATTGAATTACAAAGTACCTCATTATCTTTCAGCCAGTTAGATCAAGAGCTCGATGATTTATTGTTACAGCTTTTGGATAGGTTTACTGATGAAAAAAATAAAAAGCGAGTATTAACTCCAGCGTTGAACCGGCTGAAGCAGCCACATGATCCTGCTTTACCAATTGATAGGTTGCAATTAGCTGCTTTTGCTTACAGCCAAGGCATTGAAGAAAATAATGATTTCATTGCAAAATTGAAGGCATCTACGCTTAGTTGCGGTTTAGATTGTCCATTAGTCTTTGGTGCCTATGGGCGAGTATTGCTCAATAAGTATGTTAAAGATGAACAGTCGCAAACGCTTCATCTGGCTATCGAGTATTTACTGCAAGGCTTACCTGAGCAATTATCTGAGAATAGATTAAAGCTAGCGGTAGCATATGCTTTAGATGGACAATTAGAAGTTTCACAACAATTGTATGAAAGCTTAGATGCCGTGTCATTTTCTGACGTTAAAAACGCGCTTAAATATTATCTTGACAAAAAATATCGACATAATACTTTGGCAACTCAGAATACTAAGCCGCGTAATAGGCTAGCACGTTTTTTATTTTTTAAAGCGGATGAACAAGCCGAATAGCAATAGTTACTCAGGTTTTTTACCAAAAGTTGCTAGGGCACGTTGCTCTTTAAAGGTTGTTTTTTGCAGCTAATTGTTGGCCAACAAACGCTTTGGCTAAAAACGTTTTACTCTTTATTGAAATGCTTTTTGCTTAGATGACTAAGCATCAATCCATTCGCCTCAATTAAAACGTGTTTAACCCAAAAAATTTAACCAGTAAATATCGACAAGCCCAAGGCACATTTAACTTAATTATAGCTAAAGTGATTTATTCCAGCTGCCATTTTAGAGAAGGTAGCAAGGTTGCGTCACCGCGTTCATCACTATAAAAGCGTATGTCACCATCAGTTGCACTATAGAGTATTTGGCTGTACTGACCTGAAGTAGGCAATGCCAAATCTAGAATTCGAACAGTTTCGCCATTAGCAACAGTAAAACTTGGGCAAACGTGTGCTATTGCCATTAACGTTGCTGACGACACAGGTGACGCTAAGCTCGATTTATTTAATAATGCGTTAGTAACAACCGCTAGTTGTTTAATGTTGTTATGTTCAATGAGTACACTTGAATCGCTTATAGCTAATGATGTTTCGTACGAGTGGACATTATTTTGATTATCAATTAACGCTAAGCATACAGCAGCATCGTCTCCCATTAGGCTTGAATGTTTAAAGCGGTTAATAAAGCTAACTTGGCTGGCTTGCATCGTTATATCAGAATGTTCATTACTTTCGATGAATGCGATGGGTAATTCATCGTTAAGGTCAGTTTCTAACGGCAGGAAAATAAAGTGTCCTTTATTTTCAACTGTTGCGGGAGTAGTAAATTCCCAAGGATCGCTGGCACCATAGAAAGAGGACACTGTAATCTTTAGTTTGGTATTGATATCGCTGTTCTTGACCTGAATGCTGCTCTTATATCCGCTTCTCCAGATTGGCAGTGAAAAACCAGGTCTAACCCTGTCTAATGTTGATAATACCAATCCAGAGTCAATTGTTGGTTGGTCAATTCGTAGCAGCACCTCTTCACTGCGTAAATTGACGGCATTTATTCTAAGCGGTGAATATCCAGTTTTTATTGATTTCGCACCATCTTCAATATATACCAACTGCTGTTGTTTGTTACCTTCATCAGGGGCATCGCTTGATGAGCCACCACATGCTGATATAAAAAATGGTAATATAGTGATGGCACTCAATTTGTAAATTGATTTCATGTTAACTCTATTAAGATAAATGTTGTCGGAACGATACCAAGCTTAATGGCTTGGAAGCTTAATGTGTTTCAGTGGGAGGCATCTTAATAATTGAATGTGATAAAGGGTAATCAAGATTGATGATGAAAAGTGAATATTTGTGACTAGATGCCTATGCATCTGTTTTGCAAAATAATTTTTAAGGTCATTAGGCTGGAGTGTACTTTTGCCTTGTTCGGGGCGTCAGTGAAGTGACCAGTAATTGCGATACGCAATTATGCTTGCGTGTTATAAACATATAGCCCATAGGGAATCAAAGGAATGTTGATGAAGTCTAAAATGTGTGTCTGTCTACTAGTAGTGTTTTTTTTATCAGCCTGCAGTGCAATTGTCAGTCAAAATACCGGTAAACAAACACAATCCAGCAGTCTGATGGATTTTTTATATCCGGATGAAAAAAGTCGTGCTGAACATCAGCCTGAAATCCCTATTCTAAAATTACCGGTAAAAGTGGGTATCGCGTTTGTGCCGTCTAAAAACTGGGGTGCCGACGGTATTCACAGCAAAGATCAAATCGAGTTACTTGAAAAAGTAAAACAGGCGTTTCTTCAATATGATTATATTGGCCACATTGAAGTCATCCCTAGCACTTACTTAAAGCAGGGCCAAGGGTTTGACACCTTAGAACAGCTATCAAGACTATATGATGTCGACGTTATGGCATTAGTGTCTTACGATCAAGTGACTCAATCAATCGAGAATAACGCCGCACTTTTGTATTGGACCATAGTGGGCATGTACGTTATTCCGGGTAATGAAAATGCGATACAAACATTTGTTGATACCGCTGTTTTTGATATCAAAAGTAAAAAAATGTTGTTCAGAGCGCCTGGGGTTAGCAAGCTTGAAAAAAGAACCACCGCGATTGGCATTGATGATACCTTAGCCGAAAAATCACTTGAAGGGTTTGGTATCGCCGTCGATGATATGACGACTAATCTAGATGCGGAATTAGCTAGATTTAAGACTCGAGTAAAAGAAGATAAAGTGGCTACAGTTGAACATAGAGAAGGCTACAGCGGTGGCGGTTCAATGGGTTTTTATTGGGTATTGCTAATGGGTATGGCATGGCTGAGAAGAGTCTGCCGTTGATCATGATTAATGCGGCTTGATGGTCGAAAAAATTAATTGATAAGTTATCTAATAAAATGAAAGGGCATAGTTTGAAAAAAATAATAATAGGGATGTTGTTTATATTTCTGACAGCGTGTGCAGCAACTGGCGGTAAAACAGAATCAGCAGTTAATAATGAAACCCAAAATGAGCAGACTGATATCCCACTATCAGAAAGAATTTATTTTCTACAGCATAACTTGATAGCAGAGTGGATGTTTGAATCGGAAGGTGATTTCTATGCTGATTTAATGGAGGGGAATAATGATAAATTCTTTGAAGTTGCTGCTGAAGTCGTCAATTCTGAATATGCCAGCGGTATCGTAGTGGCCCCCATGATTGAAAGTGGCGTGGTGTTATTTAGTTTTCCTACCCCGTTAACCTCTCCGAATTGTTACTTTTCTATCATAAAAAAGGAAGCAACAGGTTTTTCTTATTATACCTATGAGAAAACTTTAGATTACGGTGAAAAAGAGTTTATAGCCGTCGTAGGTGGATGGGATGAAGATGGATCTCACATGAATTTTGGCATTCGAAATTATCAAACCGGACAAGATTTTGTGACTGATATCTTGGGCGATAAATAGAGGGCAACTTCAGGATTTAATGATGCCAAATAATAGGGGCCATAGATATTTGTCATAAAAAAATCCCTGTGATGCTTTAATTAGCCACCATCACAGGGATTTATTATGTCACATAAAAACTAACTTATTATGCTTTACCTTGCTCGCGCGCAATGGCACGGTAAGCAATATCGGTGCGGAAGTAAACGTCATCCCAATGGATGGTATTTACTAATGCGTAAGCGGCTTTTTGCGCTTCAGTAACGGTATTACCTAATGCTGTAGCACATAGCACTCGGCCACCATTTGTTACCACATGACCGTCTTTCATTTCAGTGCCAGCATGGAATACCTTGGCATTGTTATCGCCAAGTGATAACCCATCAATCACATCATGCTTACGATACGCATCTGGGTAACCGCCAGCGGCTAACACAACACCTACAGCAGGACGTGAATCAAACTCAGCGGTGACTTTATCTAACTCACCACGAGTTGCTGCTAAACACAGTTCAACGATATCAGATTGCAGACGCATCATGATTGGCTGAGTCTCTGGGTCACCAAAACGGCAGTTGTACTCAAGTACCTTTGCACTACCGTCAGGTGAAATCATCAAGCCCGCGTAAAGAAATCCAGTGTAAACGTTACCTTCAGCGGCCATGCCATCTACCGTTGGGCGAATAACATTAGCGATGGTCCAGTCATGAACTGCCTGAGTCACAACAGGTGCCGGTGAGTATGCACCCATGCCGCCAGTATTTGGACCGTAGTCTCCATTGTCGCGAGCTTTGTGGTCCTGGCTGGTGGCCATGGCTAGAATGTTTTTGCCATCAACCATAACGATAAAGCTGGCTTCTTCACCCTTTAAAAATTCTTCGATAACAACGCGTGAACCCGCTTCGCCAAATTTATTACCAGATAACATATCGTCAATGGCTGCATCGGCTTCAACCTGGCTAGCAGCAATAATCACGCCTTTTCCTGCGGCTAAACCATCGGCTTTAATCACCACAGGAAAACCTGTTTTAGCGGTTAACTCTGTCGCGTAAGCTTTGGCTGGCTCAATTTCAGTGAAGTTTGAATAATCAGCTGTTGGAATGTTATGACGCGCTAAAAAGTCTTTAGTAAAGGCTTTTGATGACTCAAGCTGAGCAGCACCCTGTGTTGGACCAAATATAGGTAAACCAGCAGCGTTAAACGCATTAACCACACCCAATGATAAAGGCACTTCTGGGCCAACAATGGTGAGTTCAATCTTGTTGTCTTGGGCAAATTTCACTAACTCTGAAATGGCCTCAACCTTGATTGCTACGTTTTCTAGTTTTGGCTCTAGTGATGTGCCCGCATTACCTGGCGCAACAAAAACTTTTTCAACTTGAGCAGACTGAGCCGCTTTCCAAGCTAGAGCATGTTCACGACCGCCGCCACCAATTACAAGTACTTGCATCTCGATTCATTCCTCTAAGTAGTAAAAATATATGATTCTTTAAACGAAAAAAGCAGCCAAACAAGGCTGCTCTATTCTAGTGCCGATTAATGGCGGAAGTGACGCATGCCAGTAAATACCATGGCGATATTGTGTTCATCCGCAGCGGCAATAATTTCTTCATCGCGAATTGAACCACCCGGTTGAATAATACAACTGATACCTGCAGCAGCGGCAGCGTCAATACCATCGCGGAATGGGAAGAATGCATCAGATGCCATTACAGAACCTTCAACCACTAAACCTTCATCAGCTGCTTTAATACCGGCAACTTTAGCTGAGTAAACGCGGCTCATTTGACCTGCGCCAACACCGATTGTCATGCCATCTTTGGCGTACACAATCGCGTTTGATTTAACAAACTTAGCCACTTTCCAGCAGAACATTAAGTCGGTTAATTGCTCAGCCGTTGGTTGACGTTTTGATACCACTTTAACGTCTTCAACATTGACCATGCCCTGGTCGCGGTCTTGAACCAATAAACCACCATTAACACGCTTAAAGTCTTGAGTGGTGGTTTTAGTGTTCCACTCACCACATTCTAATAAACGTACGTTAGCTTTAGCAGCAACAATGTCACGTGCAGCCTGGCTGACTTTAGGTGCAATAATCACTTCAACAAATTGACGGTCAACAATTGCTTTGGCCGTGTCTGCATCTAATTCCTGGTTAAAGGCAATAATGCCACCAAAGGCAGAGGTTGGATCTGTTTTGAATGCGCGCTCGTAAGCTTCTAAAATAGTACTGCCTAATGCTACACCACAAGGATTAGCATGCTTAACAATCACACATGCAGGGCCTTCAAATTCTTTTACACACTCAAGTGCTGCGTCAGTATCGGCGATGTTGTTATAAGATAATGCCTTACCTTGAAGTTGAGTTGCACTGGCAACAGATGCTTCATCAATGTGCGTATCCACATAAAACGCCGCTTTTTGATGACTGTTTTCACCGTAGCGTAAGTCTTGTTTTTTGATCAACTGAGTGTTGAATGTACGTGGAAAGCTTGAATCTTCATGGCACTCATCTTTGCTATGAGCAGGCACCATAGTGCCGAAGTAGTTAGCTATCATGCCATCGTATGCCGCAGTGTGTTCAAATGCGGCTATGGCTAGGTCAAAACGGGTTTCAAGCGTAGTGCTACCATTGTTAGCTTGCATTTCAGCAATCACGCGAGCGTAATCTTTAGCGTTAACCACTATGGTAGTGTCTTTGTGGTTTTTAGCCGTAGAGCGCACCATTGTTGGGCCGCCGATATCGATGTTTTCAACGGCATCAGCCAATGTACAACCTGCTTTTGCCACAGTTTCAGCAAATGGATACAGATTTACGGCGACTAAATCGATAGGCTTGATACCGTTTTGTTCCATCACGATCTCATCAATACCACGACGAGCTAAAATGCCGCCATGCACTTTAGGATGCAATGTTTTGACACGACCATCCATGATCTCAGGGTGACCTGTGTAATCAGAAACTTCCATGACAGGGATATTGTTATCGGCAAGCAATTTTGCTGTGCCACCGGTAGATAACAGTTCAACACCTTGGGCATGCAAAGCTTGTGCAAATTCAAGGATTCCAGTTTTATCTGAAACGCTTAGTAGCGCGCGACGAATTGGTCTGACAGTATTCATGTAGGTACAGGGTCCACTATTAAATTTCAAGGATCTTTCGCAAAGCAGATTCGGGTTGTTTAATGGTGTTTACACCCAAAAGTGAATCTGTTTTGCCAAAGTTCCTCGGGGCATTATTTGAACAAAATGTGCAGCTATTTATGATTATTATTATCTGTGCCGCCAGAGCGCGCATATTTTACCGTAAACAATAGGGCTTGAGTGTTTTTTCTGCGTGATTTCACAATATTGAAATCCGAACAACACCAGGGAAAATAAATAACCATAAAACCCTTGACCTTGGATTAAACTCTAAGGTTTATACTTGAGCCATATTCAAAGTTTGCTTACGGCAACAACGGGACGATTATGTATCGAATAGGTGAGTTAGCGAGTCAGTGTGATATCAAGGCTGACACCTTACGCTTTTATGAAAAACACGGCCTGCTTGCACCATCGAGCCGTTCTGAGTCTGGTTATCGTTTATATAATAATGATGATGCCGCTAGATTACGTTTTATTTTACGCGCTAAAGCTGTTGGTTTTACCTTAAATGAGATAGCAGAGCTGTTGTCTATTGAACTTGATAAAGCCAACTGGGCCTGTGCTGACGTGAAAGGTATGGTGGATAACAAACTTGAGCAGGTTGAAGCTAAAATTGCCGAGTTAACCCAGTTTGCTAATTCCTTACAAAGTTTATCTAACGCCTGTTGTGGTGGCCCCGATAGCGCCGAGCATTGCAGTATTTTAGAGGCGCTTGAATCTGAAGATAAGCAGCTAAATGCCAGAAATGAAACGGCACATAAAGCGCATCAACATGGTTAGTCTTTATTGATTTTGCTTGTTCGCCGCTATCAACACCTTGATGGAAGCTTGTTAGTTATATTGCCATAAGCGGCTTTAACCGATAGCCGCTGGAGAAATCACTATGTTATTTGATAATTTTATTCAGTTATTTTTAGAGTCGGCACCCTGGCTGCTGCTTGGACTCATTCTGGCTGGCTTGTTAAAAGTCTTTGTTCCTATGGAGTGGATGCAAAAGCAGCTAGGTGGTCATGGTTTTAAAACCGTGCTGAAAGCGGCCTTGCTAGGTGCGCCATTGCCTTTATGCTCATGTGGGGTTATTCCTGCCGCTGTTGGCTTGCGCCGCTCAGGTGCATCAAAAGCCGCGACAACGTCATTTTTAGTTTCAACGCCTGAAACCGGTGTCGATTCTGTGACAGTGTCTTACGTGTTACTCGGCCCTTTCATGGCCATAGTACGTCCAATTGCGGCAATCACCAGCGCCATTGTTGCAGGCTTGTTGGTCGGGCGAGATGACGATGATGGAAAGCCTGATGATAAAGCTAGCCATAAAGCTGTGGAAAAGACTGCGGTTGTGATAGCAGAAAAATCCAGCAGTTGTTGTGCAAGTCAGTCAGCTAAACCTAAAGCGATAACAACGATGAGCTTTAAGCCAGTCGATCCCGCTAGCTTGTTGATTAAACCGGCCTTGGTTGAAAGTCAGTCGTTTAAAGCTGACTCATTTAAGGTTGTTGCTGATAAATCGGTGGATAATCTTGCTCAGGTAAAATCGTGTTGTAGTTCAACCTCCGTCGAAAAAGCACCGCAAAAGTCCAGCTGTTGCAGTAAAGCTTCAGCGTCGTCTGCGCAAATAACCGCTTTGGTCAAATCCGATGTTGTAGCATCGACTAAAGCCAGTTGTTGCAGCACCAAATCGGCTAACCAAGCAAATGTGACTCCTAAAGCGAGTGAACCCTCAGAAAGTTGCTGTGCTTCAACCGATGATATGGCGACTGCGTTAAAGCAAAACTCAATTTTAAGCCGAGTGGGTTCAGGTTTGCACTATGCAGCGACCGATCTCGTGCGTGACACCACCCTATGGTTATTGGTGGGCTTGTTCTTTGCCGCTTTAGTACAAACCTATGTGCCAGGTGATTTTTTGGCAAAATGGGGTGATGGTATTCTGGCCATGTTAGTGATGGTGCTGGTGTCTGTGCCTATGTACATATGTGCGACCGCTTCAACGCCAATAGCTGCAGGCTTGTTATTGGCCGGGGTGTCGCCGGGTGCGGTGCTGGTGTTTATGATGGCAGGTCCTGCAACTAATATCGCCACATTAGGTGTGGTCAGTAAGGAGTTAGGCAAGCGTGCATTGTTAGGTTACCTTGGTGGAGTATTAGGTGTGGCGTTAATTTCTGGCTTGGTTGTGAATTACTTAGTGGCAACATTTGGATTTGAGGTGGTACCGCAAATTGGACCAGAACATCAGTTATTACCACAGGGTGTTGTGGCAATATCGGGCATTGTGTTGGCCATTTTAATGGCAAAAGTATTATGGGATAAGCTGCCTAAAAAACAAAAAGATCAAAGCTGTTGCTCGTAATGCAGCGTTAAATGCCATCAAATGATATTAATGATGGTTTAAGATAAAAAGGCCGCAAAGGCCTTTTTTATTGAGATTTGTCACGCTTATTGGCCAAATATCTGATTTAACTTTTCAGCTAATCGAATACCAGCCTGCTGTAATCTAAGTTCAATTAAAGGTAAATTGGCTGTTTCATAATCGGACCCTAACTCGTATTCTGCTGCTGAATTGACCTCTAATCGATAAACATTGACCCGTAAGGCTGTAGACTCATCAGCCCATTGACAGTAGTTTTTTCCCGTCCAGTCATGCTTTTGTTCTGGGGTGATATGACTCAAAAAGCGCGTATATTCATTAGCGTTAAGTTGCTGGTGGGCTAATAGTTTACTGTCCCATACCGAATGTAAATTGCTGTTTTTACCAAACCATTTCAATTTCACGCCGTTACCACCCTGATCATGACGATATCCTACATGCAAAGGTTGGTGTAGATCACCGACAAAATGGACATAAAAGGCGAGCGCTTGCCATTGCTTCTTAGGTGTTGTGTTCGAGTCAGAGAGTACTTTTTCAAAACCTTCTAGACTGCGTAAAATATCACCGTTTGGATTACGTTTAACATTGCTCCAACTTTCATTCTCATCAATGGATATATAATGCCAAGAGGCACTATGTCTCCAGTGAGTGCTGGATCGTATTTCATCTGCCCAAGTCGATATTTGTGCTAAGGATTTCCCCTGAGTCAATTGACGGATATTTTTAGCCGCGTGATCAGTTAAATTGTCTTCGGCTATATGAGCGATAATTTGATGACCTAATCTGCCAAATGCCACAGCAGGGCGACTGCTGAATATGCACAAGACTAAACTAATGCAGAGCAAGGATGTTATCCCGTTCATTAAATTCCTTTTCTTGTTATTGATGTAAATTGCTTTCTAACCTCAAGCCAAAAGAGAAAACGGCACTCTTATATGACATGTTCTCATCGTGAGTTTTGGGCGATAACAGCAGTAGTCGTTAACGCAATACTGTAATCTGTTAATGCTATATATTGGTTTATAGAATGGTATTGCGCAAAATAACAGCGGAAAAGGCGTTTTACAGAAGCTTGCTTGACTTGTATTTTGACGTTGCGAATTTGTGTGAGAAATGATTGAAAGAGGCACAAACAAAAATACCGAGCTATGCTCGGTATTTCTTATGGTTATCACTTAAAAATAAATTTTATTTAGCCTTAGAAACGATACCTGATGAAGGTGCGTTTTTTGATTGCTTAACTGCACGTTTTTCTTTTAATGACAGTAATGGCTGCTTTTTGGATTCTTTAGAATTATTGCGCTCTTTACTCATGTTGTGCTCCAAAAAAGTATGATAGAAAATGACGAATTCATTTATTAACGGTTATGCTGTTTTTGTGCTTAACCTAGTTAGTAAAAGTAGCGTAGCACTAATTCGTTTAGTTTCATCTAGGGCCAATATATAATATTTTCATCTAGGATTAGCGTAATTTATGCTATCACTTTGGCATATAAAGTGCCGTGCTGGCACTTGAGATATTAGCGTGTTAAGTAATGTTACAATATGGTCAAATTAGAGAGAGTATAAAGGAGTGGAAAGTGATTTCACGTAGCCTGAGGTTTGAACAGTTAACACGAGATGAACTCTACGAAATAATGAAACTGCGAGTTGATGTGTTTGTGGTTGAGCAAAAGTGTCCATATCCTGAATTGGACGAGAAAGATCGACATTCACAAACCCAGCACATGGTAATACAGGACCGAGACGGACATTTAGTTGCCTATTGTCGTATTTTGCCTCCAGGATTAAGTTACCCGCAAGCCAGTATTGGACGGGTTGTTGTTGCATCTAGTCACCGCGGCCAGGGCTTAGCAGAGTCATTAATGCAACAGGCATTACCAAAAGTATTGGCGTATTGGCCCAATGCTGGGGTGCAAATTGGTGCACAGGAACATCTACAAAAATTTTATCAGCGCCTTGGTTTTATTAGCCATTCCGAGGTTTATTTAGAAGATGGAATCCCCCATATTGATATGCTTTACCAATTTTAAAGGAAATTTTAATGTCTGATTATGTAATCAATAACACCCAGTTAGTATGTGTAGCACAATTTGTCGCCAAAACAGGTAAGCGAGATGCACTAGTGGCGGCGTTAGCTGCATTAATTCCTGACACGCGTAAAGAGCTAGGTTGTATTCGCTATGAATTAAACATTAGCTTAGATGATGACAATAAAGTGGCTTTTGTGGAAAAGTTTGTCGACCGGGCAGCATTTGACCAACATTGCGAAAAAGAGGCTATTCAGTATTATTTTCATAAAGTAATGCCTGAGTTAGTCGAATCGCACCATGTTGAAGTATTTAATCAGGTAATTGTGTAATAGATTATAAATAAAAGAGTGGCAGGCCACTCTTTTTAAAATGAATTAGTGGGATTTACGTAAAACGATGTTGGGGCGTAAGTCGACCTCACCATCTTGATATATTGCAGCAATGTCATTTTGTTGTGATATTACAGCCACTGGACCTTTTAATGTGTGCCGAACAAACAGTAAACGGTATCCGAAACGATGTAAGTCGTATAGTGCGAGTTTTTGCTCAGCAGTTGTGAGCTCCCAACATTCACTATTAGCTAAGGGGGCACTTCGGCGCTCACCGATATCAAGCGCGGTCTGATCCATCATCATGTAACTCATTCACACTCCTTTGTGAGAGAAAAATAGTCAACTAAAATGTTGATTAGGCTAATATAACAAAAAATTTATTCATGGATAGTGCTTTTTTATGACAAATTATGTTTTATGCCATAAACCAAGTGTAATAGAGTGTGATTTAAATGAATATTAAGGGATGTGATCTTGTTAGAATATATTGAACCTGTGTTTAGACCACCGTCAGAATGGAAGTCATTAATCTTACAGGTGACTAATGGATGTAGTTGGAATAATTGCACTTTTTGTGACATGTATACTCAACCGCAAAAGCAGTTTCGGGCGCAGAAATTAGATAAAATAGAACAAGACATTTTACTCGCCGCTGAATCTGGTTATCCAATAAGTCGGGTGTTTTTGGCTGATGGTGATGCGATGAGCCTGCCATTTAATCGCTTGAAAGCCATGTGTGAGTTAATTAATACCCATCTCCCCTCTGTGACTCGTATTAGCAGTTACTGTTTGCCGCGTAATTTGAAAAATAAAACGGTTGAACAGTTAGCTGAGCTGCGCCAAATGGGATTATCTTTACTTTATGTCGGCTGTGAAAGTGGCGATGATGAAGTGCTGACCCGTATTCAAAAGGGGGAGGATTATCAGTCTTCAGTTGAAGCCCTTAATAAAATCAAGCAAGCTGGAATGAAATCATCAGTAATGATTTTAATGGGGCTGGGTGGGGTTAAATTATCCAAGCAACATGCCATAGCCTCAGCTAAGTTAATGAATGAAACTCAACCTGATTACTTGTCTACTTTAGTTGTCACTTTACCATTAGGTACTGAGCGTATGGATGCGGCATTTGATGGTAAATTTGAGTTACCTAACCAACAGGGATTATTGGCTGAAATGCATACTTTGCTGACTCACCTTGAGTTAACTAAAACCATTTTTAGATCTGATCACGCTTCAAATTATTTAGTGCTTAAAGGTGTGTTAGGTAAAGACAAACCTCAACTTGTCCAACAAGTCACGCAAGCATTACAAGGTATGGTGCCATTAAGACAAGAATGGCAAAGAGGCCTGTAAGCCTGTTGCTCTTAATATTAGATAAAAGGAAGTTATTAATATGGATATTCGAGTCGATGATTTATCTGGTGTTGAAATAGCAGCATTGTTAGAAGAACATTTACAGGATATGTACGCAACCTCTCCAGCAGAGTCGGTTCATGCTTTAGATTTATCAAAACTGCGCCAGCCTAATATTACCTTTTGGACTATTTGGGACAATGGGCAACTTGCTGGATGTGGCGCATTAAAGCACCTTAGTACATTACATGCAGAGATTAAATCTATGCGCGTAGCCAAGGCCCATAGACGTAAAGGCGTTGCAGCAAAATTATTGCAACATATGTTGGATGTTGCAAAAATTAATGGATATCAACAGCTCAGTTTAGAAACCGGCACAATGGCATTTTTTGAACCCGCTAGACAATTGTACGCAGGTTTTGGATTTGAGGTAGGCGAACAATTTGCTGACTACCCGTTAGATCGCCACAGCTTGTTTATGCATAAACACCTTTAATTGAACCAAGCTAAGGAGTCATTAGCTTGGTTCATCAATAAAGATATCTTCTATGGTCAAGCCAAATAGTCGCGCGGCTTTGAATGCCAATGGTAAGCTGGGATCAAACTTACCTTTTTCAATCGCATTAATGGTTTGGCGCGACACATTCAACAAGTCAGCTAACTGAGCTTGAGTTAAGTCCCGCTCGGCACGTAATACTTTCAAGCGATTATTCATTGGTACTTCCTGTTTCCCATAATTATACCTATTAGATAAGTGAGACTCATCACAATAACAAGATGGGATATTTCAGCATGAGCTTGAATTAGACCTGTTGTATCTAGGGTTGAGTAGCTGATCCCTATGATAAGTCCCATACCTAAACTTAACCCCATGGCATTGAGTTGAATCTTTTGCTGAAGTTCATCTAAGTCGGCTAAATGTTGCTTATTGGCAATTATCATCCCTATTCCAATAAGAAAGTTAACGCCTATTGCGGTAAGTGTTATCCATTGGCTTTGTTGCCAAATAAATTGAGCGCCAAAAGTGGCAAATGCTAAAGAAAGTACCCATGCAGCCGTCCATTTAGCGAGTCGTTTGGTGTTAATCTGGTTACGCTGTTTCCAATCTGTATTATTACAATCGAGTGTTTTCATTTCGGTATCCTTTTCAAGTTAGTCTGCTTTAATGTCAAGTAAGCTTTACTTAAATATGGTGTGATTACTGAAATGTGTCAAGTGTAGTTTACTTTTTGTCGTTAATTTAAGTCTTTTTGCGGGCAGAAAACAAAAAGACGACATAATGTCGCCCTAATATATTCAACACTAATCCTATTCAGGGTTAACGTTGAATTTGAATTTCGCGCACTGGGCAAGGAATGATTATGTTTGCTTGTTTTAATGCCAGCATCACTTGTTGATTGGTTTGATATTTAGCTTGAAAATAATGTTTTGTTGGCACCCAGTACCGCATACCCAATTCAATGCCTATGCTATTAAAACCGTTGATGCCAACTAAGATTTTTTGGTCTTTATTGACCTTGTCTGACAGCGAAATAGCCTGTTCAATTATTGTAATTATCGCCGCGGTATCAGCTTGATAATCAATATTGAGGGTATTTTCAACTAACTTGTATTCAAATGAGTTATGCAGTATTTCACCTATAATGAGTTTATTAGGGATACTGATTTGTTCACCTTCTTCGTTGGTTAATATTGTTTGTCCCAGTTTGATCAAACTGACTACACCATTAACGCCACTCACTTCAATGGTGTTACCGACCACAAAAGGGCGAGTCACTATGATAGTCACCCCTGCGGCATAGTTTGATAACATGCCTTGTAAAGCAAGTCCTGCCCCTAAGGACGCTGCACCAATAGCGGCAACCATTGGTGTGACACTAATTCCCAGTTTGCCTAAGCAGATGACCGCAACCATGACTATGATAATGATGCGAACCAAGTTTGAAGTGAAATTACTCAGGGTAATGTCTATTTCATGCTTTTCAAATAGCCTAGTGACAAGGTTAGCCACTTTACTTGCTAGCCATAATCCGATTAAAAATATCAGTAAAGCCCCAACAAGCTGAAAGCTATACTGAACTAAAAACTCAGTGATAAGGCTGTAAGCATTTTGAAGTTGGGCAAGTTCCAGGTCTAAGTTTGGTTGGTCCATCTGATATCCCTATTTTGGCAAGTCATAAAGGTATTTTTGTGAACCGTATCATAACAAGTTCATTCACTTTATAAAAAATCATCTTCATTGGGATATTAGTCATATTATCTTGGTAGCGTGACTAAACTTATTTTTAGCTTAGAGGTGGCACATGCGAAATCAGCTGTTTATGGCAAGTTTTATATTACCGATGTTATTTTTATCTACTTCCACAATTGCGGATAAGCTGACACTAAAAGTGGGCGATACGCTGACAGAAATGAGTTTACACAATCAGTTTAATAAGCCACTTAATGTAACTTCACAAACACAGGTCTTATTATTTAGTCGGGATATGGACGGCGGAGCAGTTATCCAAGCCGCATTTGAACAAACACCAGCAAATAAACGGCCTGAAAATTTAGTTTATGTTGCTGATATCAGTGGTATGCCTTCACTTATTGCGAAATTTATTGCCGTACCTAAAATGCAAGATTATTCATTTATGTTAGGACTTGATAGAGAAGGTGACATAACAGCAAGGTTTCCTGCCGAAAAAAGTCAGGCTACTATCATAAAAATCAATCAACTAAAGGTGATATCGATTGCATATGCTCAGGATGTCGAATCACTCATTGTTCAATGGTAATGACATCTTGAAAATATTAATTTAGGTTAATCATTTGTTATTTTCACCAATATTTGGTTGAATAGAGATAGCAACTGGCATGTTTTAACTAAAATTGTATCTGATATGGATAATTCCGCAGTGGAAATGACAAATAGAGCCGCTGGCTATTGGAATAAAAAATTGTCTATGACGCATAAAAATTCATTGCGTCGCAACTTAAAATAGCGTTTACTTCGCCTGTTTTACCATGTTGTCAAAAGCACGTATTTATTGTTAAAGCATTGCCCAGTATTATTGCCCAACTATGAGGAGGCACCGGCCTAATGAGCCAATTTCAATCTATTGATATCGCTGATTATTATGAAAAAGATACTTTCGCCCGTATTCAAGAATTCGCGAAAGACAAGCCGACACCATTTGTCGTCATTGATACTCAGATCGTTGCTAAACAATTCGATGACATGGTGGAAAGTTTCCCTTTTGCTAAAGTGTATTATGCGGTGAAGGCTAACCCTGCAAAAGAAATTTTAACCTTATTGCGTGACAAAGGTTCTAGCTTCGATATTGCCTCTATTTATGAATTAGAAATGGTGACATCAATTGGTGTTAGTCCTGACCGTATCAGCTACGGTAACACCATTAAGAAGCGTGTTGATGTGCGCTCTTTTTATGAGCAAGGTGTTCGTATGTTTGCTTCTGATTCAGAAGCAGACTTACGCATGATCGCTGAAGAAGCACCCGGCGCAAAAGTGTATGTTCGGATTCTTACCGAAGGCACTCATACTGCTGATTGGCCTTTATCACGTAAGTTTGGTTGCCAGAATGAAATGGCTTATGACTTATTGGTATTAGCAAAAGAGTTAGGCCTACAGCCACACGGTATTTCTTTCCATGTCGGTTCTCAGCAGCGCGATATCGGCGCATGGGATTCTGCAATAGGTAAAGTGAAAAGTATTTATGACCGTTTACGTGAAGAACACGGCATTGTGCTTAAAATGATTAACTTAGGCGGTGGTTTTCCTGCAAACTATGTAGACAAAACCAACGAGCTAGCGACATATGCTCAGCAAATTAAGCATTTCTTGCATGAAGATTTTGGGGATGATTTACCTGAAATTATTCTTGAGCCTGGTCGTTCACTATTGTCTAATGCGGGTGTATTGGTTTCTGAGATCGTGTTGATTTCACGCAAATCAAATACCGCACTTGAACGTTGGGTATTTACCGATGTGGGTAAATTCTCAGGTTTGATTGAAACAACTGACGAAGCGATTAAATTCCCTATCTATACTGACCGCACAGGCAAGTTAGATAAGTGTGTCATTGCCGGACCAACGTGTGACAGTGCTGATATCATGTATGAGCATTACAGCTATGGTTTACCTGTTGATTTAGCCATTGGCGATCGCATGTATTGGTTAACTGCAGGGGCTTACACTACAACATATTCAGCTGTCTCTTTTAACGGTTTCCCACCGCTTAAAGATTACTATTTATAATAAAGAATATAGATTCAACAAAGGACGCCTAGGCGTCCTTTTTTTAGCTTAAAACGAAGTATATTCTTTCGTTAAGCCATTTCGTGTTTTTTCAGAATGTCAAAAATCTCTTCTTTAAGATGCAGTTTCTTCGCCTTTAGCACTTTTACTTCTGGCGTACTATCACTGCTATTATGTGTTTCTAAATGCTTTATCTCTTCATCTAATTGATTGTGTTCGTCAAATTTTCTTAAAAAATGCGCATCCGATGTTTTAAGTTTAGTAATTAAGTCACGGTATTCTGGGAACATAGATAAACTCCTGTAGGGTAAATAATTATTTTTTGCTATACCTTAAACCTACTCTTATCTTTAAAGTAAAAGTTTGATGTAAATCAAATTAACGTGTTTTGGAGATATAAAATGTTAATCTTCATTGTTACATGTTGATTTAATGAGCTGTTATCAGTTAATTACCCAGCTTTTTAGCGGGTTCATTTGCCACCTTGTCATGACAAATTATATGAGTGATAAATAATAATGTGATCCAGTTAACCTTTTCTGAGACAATACTAGGATACAGTTTATAAAACACAGCGTTTCATTTTTAAAATAATATAGGGGTTCAGCATGTCTGACGTATTCCACTTAGGTTTGACCAAAAAAATGTTAGATGGCGCTACATTAGCAATCGTGCCCGGTGATCCAGAACGCGTGAAGCGTATTGCTGAATTAATGGATAATGCGACGTTTCTTGCCAGCCATCGTGAATACACCACTTATTTAGCCTATATCGGCGGCAAAGCTGTCGTTGTTTGTTCAACCGGTATTGGTGGCCCTTCAACTTCTATCGCGGTAGAAGAATTAGCTCAGTTAGGTGTCACGACATTCTTACGTGTAGGCACTACTGGCGCCATTCAACCGCATGTCAATGTTGGCGATGTGATTGTGACACAAGCGTCAGTACGTTTAGATGGTGCAAGCTTGCACTTTGCGCCACTTGAGTTCCCAGCTGCAGCAAACTTTGACTGCACCACAGCAATGGTTGCCGCCTGTCGTGATGCAGGTGTTGAACCACATGTGGGCATTACAGCATCTTCTGATACTTTTTATCCAGGACAAGAGCGTTATGACACAGTATCAGGCCGTATCACTCAACGTTTTGTCGGTTCGATGAAAGAGTGGCAGTCTATGGGTGTGCTGAACTATGAAATGGAATCAGCAACTTTATTTACTATGTGTGCGACTCAAGGTTGGCGTGCAGCCTGCGTTGCGGGTGTAATTGTAAACCGCACTCAGCAAGAGATCCCAGATGAGGCTAGCATGAAGAAAACCGAAGGTGTTGCAGTATCTATTGTTGTTGCAGCAGCGAAAAAGTTACTCTAGTACCGATTTAATTTTAAAACAGCTATTGATATGTAAAAGGGCACCCTAGGGTGCCCTTTGTCTTTTAGCCCGATACAAACACTGCCACTAATAAGCTATTTTAAGTTTCACTAAAAATTGAGTTAGAAGTGATATTTAGCAATGACTGAATAAGTGTTTTGATCAATCCCGTCTACGCCGTATTTATTTTGCCAATAGTCGTATTCAAAACCGACTAAGAGTTTATTCTTTTTATGTTGGCCGAATAAAATTGACCCTAAATCGTATTTGATTTGTGGATTGAAGTGCAGATTTTCTTGATAACCACCGTTGTCGGCTACAAATATCCAATCAATAAAACCATCTAATACAATATTGGAATTGCCTACAGGGAAATCAACTCTAAACGCAGGGGTTAATTGCCAGCCATCGCTGTTATTACCGCTACTTATCGCATTACGACGGTAGGTGTTAAGTTGAAAATAGCTAAAATAAGGGATATCAAAGTCAAGTCCTACGCCGTAAAGTAAACTGGTTACAGGACCTCTGCCTTCTTCTAATGTTAGTGCCAACGACACATCTTTGATTGGGCCAAGATTAATCTTATTACCAGAAATTTTTCCATAACTAAAACGGGGAGATATTTCACCATAGTTTGTTCTTTGTTGCCCATTAGCATCATTAAAATGGGTAAAATCTTGGAAGGCAAACCAATCGCCATATTTCCATGCGCCCGCAGTTTCAACTGTGATAGTTGTTTGGGTCTCTGATGGTGATAAATCGTAGTTGTCACCATAAAGTGCCGTGGCACTAAAATCCCACCATTGCACCATGTCATCAGCAATAGCGGGTTGAGCGGCGAGAAGGGCTAAAGCTAGCCAGTTTTTATTCATTGAAATACCTTCATTTATTTTGCTATCAGAACAAATACAAAAAAATTACCGATTGTACGTTTAGTTTTATAGGGTTACCGCAATATGTTACCTGAGTATAAATAAATTAGCATCGAAGGATACCGTTTAACTATAGACTAAAAGGTGAAGGATTATTTGTCTGACATAATATGTCGCTATAAGGTAAAAGAGTTGATATAGTCTAATGACGAATACTCTAGAATAAGGAGTGAATATGACTTTTAGTGACCCAATTTCAATATGGGTAATACTGGGCATAGTGTTGATGCTAGCGGAAATTATTATTCCAGGCGGTATAGTAATATTGCTCGGCTCATCATGTTTGTTGGTTGCTTTGGCATTAGCTGTGGGTATTATCGAAGGTATAAGCCAAAGTCTAACCCTGTGGTTTATTGCCTCAATGGTAATGTTACTCAGCTTCCGTCATGTGACCCAAAAACTAGTGGGTGGGGACTCACATGTTGATAACACAGATGAAGAATTAGATTTGTACAATCAGGTTGCCATTGTTAAGGAACCGATTGGCCCGGGTCAACAAACTGGGCGCGTGAGTTGTTTAGGCTCAGATTGGACTGCACTTGGTGATGGTACTGAGATACAATCGGGCACAAAAGTTAGAATCATATGTCGGGATAACATTGCATTAGTGGTTGAGCCTTTTGTGGAGTAACACATCCACTCAAATAGCCAAGCGTCATTAATGTAGTATCAAAAGGAAGAGAGTATGTTCATGTTTACCATAATATTTTTATTCATCATGTTTATTTTATTTAAGCTGATGTTGATAGTGCCTATGCGCGAAGTGCATGTCATTGAACGTTTAGGAAAGTTTCGTACCGTATTGCAACCGGGCTTTCATTTTTTAGTCCCTTTTGTTGACCGTGTTGCCTACCGACACGATACCCGCGAGGAAGTACTTGATGTCCCTCCGCAAAGTTGTATTTCAAAAGATAACACTCAGTTAGAAGTCGATGGTTTAGTTTACTTAAAAGTCATGGACGGCAAGCTAGCTAGCTACGGTATTGAGAATTATCGAAAAGCGGCTGTAAACCTTGCCCAAACCACTATGCGTTCTGAAATTGGTAAATTGACTTTGTCACAAACTTTTTCCGAGCGTGACAGCTTAAATGAATCGATTGTACGTGAAATTGATAAAGCTTCCGATCCCTGGGGCATTAAAGTTTTGCGCTATGAAATTAAAAATATTACCCCCTCGCACCATGTGATCCATACGCTTGAAAAGCAAATGGAAGCGGAACGCCGCAAACGTGCTGAAATTACCTTAGCCAATGCTGAAAAAGCGGCGATGATTAATATGTCGCAGGGGGAACGCCAGGAAGCGATTAATTTATCTGAAGGCCAAAAGCAAAAACGAATTAATGAAGCACTTGGTACCGGTCAAGAAATCTCCATTATTGCTAATGCAAAAGCCGATGGTATGGAAATGATTTGTAAGGCATTAACCGTTAATGGCGGTAACGATGCAATGAATATGTTACTTAAAGAGCAGTTTATTGGTCAGGTGGGTAAGATTTTATCTGAAGCTCAAGTATCAGTGGTGCCAGCAGAAATGGCAAAACTGGAAGGCTTTTTTGAAGGTATGGAACAAGTTACCCATGCGGTTTCAGGTTCACCATCACAGAATGCCAAATCAGCAGCAAAAGGAGCACGCTAATGATCTTAAATGGAATTGATACCGATATTGTTGTAATGGGTATTTGGGGTATTATTTTTGCTATCTTCGTGATGAAGTTATTCCAATCTATTCGCTTAGTCCCAACAAAGTCAGCGTGTATTGTGGAGCGTTTAGGTAAATATCACTGCACCTTAGATGCCGGTTTTCATGCGCTAGTGCCGTTTGTTGATAAAGTAGCTTATATACATGACTTGAAAGAAGAAACAATTGACGTGCCACCGCAGGAATGTTTTTCCAGCGATGAAGTCAATGTCGAAGTTGACGGGGTAATTTATATTTCGGTGACTGACCCTGTTAAAGCCAGTTACGGTATTACCGACTACCGTTATGCAGCCATTCAGTTAGCGCAAACCACTACACGTTCAGTGATTGGTACTTTAGATTTAGACCGTACTTTTGAAGAGCGCGACCTAATTTCCGCCAAAGTGGTTCAAGTATTAGATGAAGCCGGTGCGATTTGGGGCATACGCGTACATCGATATGAAATTAAGAACATTACCCCACCTGAAACCGTTAAAAATGCCATGGAAATGCAAGTGAACGCTGAGCGTGAACGCCGTGCATTATTGGCAAAAAGTGAAGGTGACAAGCAAAGTAAAATTAACCGCTCTGAGGGTGTGATGGCGGAAACCATTAACCGTTCAGAAGGCGAAATGCAGCGCCGAATCAACGAAGCTGAAGGTAAAGCCCAAGAAATTTTAACCTTAGCTAAAGCGACGTCTGAGTCGATTGAGCGTCTGGCACAAGTGATTTCTTCTGAAGGCGGCCAAAGTGCATTACGCATGCAGTTAGGCGAGCAGTATATGAAGCAGTTAGATGGGCTAACCAAGACAGACACTCGCATTGTATTACCCGGTAACTTAGTGAACTTTGAGTACTGGATGGACACGATTGGTTTGAAAGACGATAAAAAGTAATTCTGTTGTTAAATGTTAAACCTTAAATGGGCCGGTATTCACTGGCCCATTTTGCTTTTATAGTTAGTTGTGCAACAATTTAAGTACTTCTTACTCGCCTTAATAGGGGTTAAATGCGGCCAAAAATTTTGCATTGTGTTGATGATAACAGCATGGGTGGAGTCAATTTCGCCTTGCAAGCACTTTGTGATTCGTCATTAGTTCAAGACTATGATTTTGAGATCCGCTATGTCGATTTGACCCGCCTAAGTCGAATATCCACCTCTGCCGACATTATCTGCTTTCATGGTGCTTCTAGCTGGCGCAAACTGATTGGGTTAGTTTGGCTAAAACTGCAGTTTCCACGCACGCCATTTATGTTACAAGAGCACCATTATTGTCAGCACTTTGTAGTGTCACAAATCCCCTCAGTCAGCCGTTTCTATCGTATGTTGAAAATGACTTATGCTTTAATGGATTACGTTATTGCTATCTCACCGTCGCAACGTCAATGGATGATTACAAATAATCTTGTTACAACAAGTGCGATTGAACTTGTGGGGCAGGGGCGTGATTTAAGCCAGTTTGTGACCACAAACGTGCAGGCTATTAGCGCAACTCATAAAATACCAGTAATTGCTGCTTATGGGCGGTTTCATCAGCAAAAAGGCTTTGATTTATTACTGCATGCCATGGCAAATATTGCCACAAGCCAATGCCAGCTCAAACTTGCAGGAGAAGGGCCACAATTAACTGCATTAACTAAATTAGCCGCGCCTTTAGCCCATGTTGAAATAGTTGGCAGGGTTGATAATGTCGCCGATTTTTTAATGACCTGTGATGCAGTAATTATTCCTTCGCGATGGGAACCCTTTGGACTGGTGTTTATTGAAGCGTTAGCCATGCAAAAGTGGATAATATCTACCGAGGTCGATGGTTTGGGCGACCAATTGACAGAGATAACATCGCGCTGGCCTGATGCATATGTTACCCCGATAAAGGGGGGGCAGTGGCTTCAATAACTCAAGCGATTGAAGCGTTTATTGCTGATTGGCAAGCCGCTCAAGTGTCTTCGATGGATGTTCTAGAGCAAAACATGGCAGCAGAACTGCAACAGCCATACTTAGATAAAGCTTGCTCAGATAAAAATGGCTTAGATAAAGAGGCTCAGGTTCAACTATGGTCTATTGAACAGTGGGATAGGGTGCAAGCTAAATGGCGCGACTTGTTTACTAAAATACTGTCTTAGTTTTGTCACTCTATTCACCAATTGTGCTTGGCTCAAGCTAGGGGGATGAATATTTTACTGCGGTTTATTAGAGGGTTAAGTTATTCATCTACACGTATACATCAGTTTATTTTAGGTTGCTTTAAACCATTACAAAAAGCGCTTACTCGCCACACTCCCCACAGAGGTCAAATTCACCTCGAAAGTTGACCCCTCGCTAGATACAATACCAAAAATCAATCAAAACGAAATTCTAAATATGAATCGCTTTTCTGCTTTACCGATAGCTCACCATATATTGAAGAACCGCTTAGTGGTGGCGCCTATGGCCTCGCAAACTTCAACCCTTGATGGCAAGGTAACAGATAAAACACTGCGCCATTATGCCAATCTAGCACAATCTCAAGCGGCATTAGTGATGGTTGAATATAGCTTTGTAGCGTTTTCAGGTCGCAGTGAGCCTAATCAGTTGGGCGTACCTGATGATGATTGTATTGATGGAATTAAAGCTATTGCTAAGGCTATTCATCAAACAGACGCCAAAGCTGGCCTACAATTAACCCATTGCGGCGGTAAGGCGCAGCTTGACGTATGCCCTGATTTAATGGGGCCATCAGGGATAACGGTTCCAGCCTATGATCGTATTTTACCTACCCCTAAAATGATGACGCTAAACGACATCGCTGTATTGAAAAAGCAATTTGTCGATGCAGCCAAAAGGGTTGAATTGGCGGGCTTTGATTTTGTTGAGCTACATTGCGCCCATGGCTATGGCCTGAACCAGTTTTTATCACCACTGACCAATCAACGCGATGATCAATATGGTGGTTCTCAGCTTAATCGTGCACGGTTAATCGTTGAGATTATCGAACAAATTAAGCAGCATACCCAGTTATCAATTATGGTCAGAGTGCCAGGGCAAGACCTTTATCCACAAGGGCTTACCCAGACTCAAATTGTCGAATCCTGTGAATATTTCATTGATGCTGGCGTGGTGATATTAGATGTTTCATCTGGTATTGGTGGTTGGAATCGCCCGAAAGAGCGTCGCGGTGAAGGTTTCTTGGTTGAAGAAGCCGCTTTCTTGAAACAAGCGGGATTACAGGCGTGCATTATTGGTGTGGGTGGTATAGAAACCGCTGAGTATATTGATATGGCGATTGAAAACCAGTGGCTTGATTTAGCGGCGGTTGGCCGAGCGATACTCAAAGGGCCGCAGGAATTTGCCCATAGCGTAATGCGCGAAGCAAGCGAAGTGGTTGTGTGATGATGTTTAGCATAACCTCTTTAATCTTATGAATAAAAACAGGCTCGCATATCTGTGAGCCTATCTTCTGTATCTGATCGAAAATTTTTGCCGGTTATTATTCTCATTTAAGCCCACATTCCACTCACAATAATGCTCCCCATAATACTCCCCAATGACTTCTCGCGCCTCTGATAACGGGCAGTGTCGAGCTATTACCCTTAGGGTGATATTACCTATTCCCATACCGTTTCGATTGGGAGGATTAAGTCTATTTTTGCAATTTATTCGCATTTTGCAAAATGATAAATCTATAATGATTAAATATAATCCTATATATTTCAATGTTTTGAATGTTGGCATCTTATGTGCAGTACGTATATTACGTTCAGTGAAAGATGAGATCACCAATATGAAATTAGTCACATTAACTCAGTTAACCCGTCATCCCTTATCCGGATTATTTACCCTAGGGGCTTTAACGTTAGCATTGGCCCAATCTGCGCAGGCAAGTGAACCTTTTCAAGCTTGTCCCCACGAAGCATTTATCATTCAAACTCCTGCCTCTAAACCCATCGCCTACGGAGTTGATTTGGGCACAGGTAGTTATATCACTCTGTCGGATAATATGGGTATTAATGGTGCACTCAATGGCACAGGTTTCAGCTTCAATGACAATTATTTATATGGCTGGGATTACGAGCATCAAACCCTAGGTCAAGTCGGGAATGATTACCAAGTTATTCCATTAGCATTAGCCAAAGATGCACCATCTGCCGCAGCCGCAGCGGGTAACTTCTTCGTCGGTGACGTGGCGTTAGCAGAAAACGCCTGGTACGGTTATCGCAAAAATGTGGGTCTATTTCGGGTCGATTTAGATGACCAAAACCATCCCATGACGTTAGTCCCTGGCAGTAATTCACAGGCGAGCTTTAACATTACTGATTTTGCCTTTCATCCAACCAATGGTTTTTTATATGCGGTAACCAATGGTAAAGAGGGGCAATTAATTAAAATTGACCCCACTACCGGTGGCTCTGAAAATTTAGGGCTAGTGATCACTGGCAGTACAAATTTCACCTTTGGCGCTCAATTTTTTGACCCACAAGGCAATTTATACTTAAGTAATAATGGCACAGGTAATGTGTACAAATTAAATGTAGAGCAGAGTTCGCCTCAAGCTGAATTGTTCTCATATGGGCCTTCTTCAACCTCTAATGATGGTGCGCGCTGTGCTTTAGCTGAAGTGCCGGTTGGTGATACGGTCGATTTTGGAGATGCCCCAGCAAGTTATGGAACCTTAATGGCAGATAACGGTGCCCGTCACGGGATTATCGAGTCATTAACATTAGGGATATTGAATGATAACGAAGCAGATGGTTCGCCAGCTCCTTTATCTGATGATAGCAGCGATGGTATTGATGATGAAGATGGTGTCAGTATGCCCACGGGATTTGAGATTGGTGAAGAAGCGATTTTATTAGTCACTACCTCAGGGCAAGGCGGATTTTTAAATGGGTGGATTGATTGGGCCCAAGATGGCAAATTTGATCAAGAAGACCGCATCATTAGTGCCAAAGCTATGCCTGCAGGCGTGCAAACCTTATTAATCAATGTGCCTAACTGGGCAACGCCGGGCGAAACCTGGTCAAGATTTAGATTAAGTTCTGTTGCAGATATTTTACCAACAGGCGGTGTCAGTGACGGTGAAGTAGAAGATTATCCTATTACTGTGACTGAAACCGGCATCACTATGACCTACTATCCATCATCATCAGGTTTTACCACATTGGCGTATGAAGATTTATATCCTGATCAAGGTGACTTTGATATGAATGATGTGGTGATGCAATTACGTATTACCCAGTTTGTAAAAAACAATCAAGTGCGTCGCGTGGGATTTAATGCCCAGTTGGTTGCCATGGGCGCCTGGTACCACAATGGTTTTGCGGTTCAACTTCCCGGCATTGCGCGCAGTAACGTGCAGGAGTCAGCCATTGATTGGACATTACAGGGGGTAAAACAACCTCAATCTCCGCTTGAAACGGGGCAAACTAACGCTGTGCTCAAGTTTACTGATGACCTTTGGCAGCATGCTACCCGCGGTAACGGTTGTGAATATTTCAGAACCGAGCCTGGTTGCGGCACAAGTTATCGTGCGACCTGGCAAATGACCGTACCGTTTGTAAATGCGGTGGATGAAGACCAAATGCCAGAGTTTCCATACGATCCGTTTATCTTCGCTACACCTAATACCGATCATGGATTAGCCGCTAAAAACATTAATGGGGGTAAAGAGCCTGGTCGAGCATTAGAAATTCATCTTAAAAACCATGCGCCAACAGATTTATTCAATCAAGCCTTTTTAGGTCAACGTGATGACGCCTCAAATGCGGCGGCTGGACAGTATTTTCAAGATAAAAATGGTATGAGCTGGGCCATAGAAGTGCCAGACACCTGGCAGCATCCACTTGAAAAACAGCGTTTAGATGGAAGCTATCAAGAGTTTGTTGATTTTGCAGCAGATGCAAGTGGTACAACTAACCCCTATTGGTATCTGACCGCCATCGAAGCATTAATTTTTGAAGATTAATGCCCGTAATTATCAGTAATGATTGGCCTAATACATAATGAAGGTGAACGATATGAAATATGCAAACATAACCAGATTAACCTTAAGCTCAAAGGTAAGAGAAGTATTTAACAGTAAGCGTGAAAGTAAGCCGTTATTTGGCCTATTAACGTTAACTCTGCTGTTACAGTTAACGGCCTGTGGGGGAGGCGGCGGTAGTGACAGTGCGCCTGCAGTTCAAGTGACGCCTCCGGCAACCACACCGCCAACAACGACGCCACCTACCACCGTAACACCGCCGATACCACCAACTCCGCCGGTTGTCGAGCCTGTGCCGGATCCCACATCACTTGATGACTTGATTGTGGATCCAGATTTTGATTTGCAAGCCGCATTTACGTTATCGATAAACGTCGACATCGCCAGCGGAAAAAGAGGCTATTTTTCTTTGTGCGATAAGTTTGAGCAGCAAGGGCAAACCATCAGCGTGAACTATGAATCGTGTTTATTAAGGGGCGCGCTTGATAACGGCCAACTGAGCGAATCGTTATTGGTTGCAAACCACCAACGCGACTTAATGGCAGTTGTCTGGTTTTATGACGGTAATCAGCCACAGTATTTACATTGGCAATATGCAGCCAATGAAGTAGAGCAGCAGCTTGTTATTAATTAAGGGTTGTTGAGTCTAGGCTAAATGGGATGAGTATTAGAGAGATAAAATTTTAATATTCAGTTGTTGCAAGGTGTGAAGTGTCGCAAACGCACTCAGTACCTTGCAGCAAACCGCATTTTTTGAGTGCTAGAGCTATAACAACTATTTTAGTGGACGGGTAAGGTGCTCTATAAATACTTTTGCGGCATTAGATAAGTGGGCATCATGCGGGTAAATTAAATTTAGGTCAGTAAAGCCTGCGCTCAATTCAGGTAACACATTGACTAATTGTTGGTTGGCTATCGCTTCGTTAGCAATAGTTTGCGGTAACAGCGTAATCCCCGCACCGCCTAAACACAGGTTATACAAAGAGTTGTAATCAGTGCAAATTACTTTGTGGTTAGCCGTAATTGAGGTTTGTTGAAACGTCCATTTATCTTCAACCAAGCCATTAGTGTTTCTAAAGCCAAGTAAGGATTGATACTGCAAATCATCAACGGTTTCTATCACAGATGATTTTTCAAGGTAACTCGGGCTTGCATAAATCTTGCGTTCAAAACTGAGTAATGACTGAGTCGTAAACTGGCTATCATGCTGTTGATTGATATCAATAACCATATCTAAATCTAATCTAAGTATATCTTTATAACCGCCTGAAATCACCATGATATCTAATTGCACTTGTGGATAAGCATGCACAAAACTAGCGATTTTTTTATCTAACATCTTATCGACAAAAGGCAATAAGCCGATGCGAACACGCCCTTGTATTTCGTTGTAGCGATTTTTGAAAATAAACGAGGCATTTTTAAGTTGTTTGAGTAGCGGGGCGACTTGCTCTAAATATAACTCTCCGGAAGATGTGAGCGTCATAACCCGAGTTGTACGGGTGAATAAAGGTGCGCCAAGTTGTTTTTCTAACTCAGCAATACGGCGACTGACTAATGCACGGCGGGTATTCAATGATTCTGCAGCTTTAGCAAAACTGCCTTGCTCAGCTACCAAAATAAATAGCTCTAAATCATTGATGTTCAAATTAATATAACCCGCTTAGATAAATGAACAATTATAGTAGTTTTAGTGTCTATTGTTGTCAATTTATGACTACTTAAGACTCAATAAGTGAACATTAGTTAGCCATTTTTAATCTTTTATAGGAAGTGAAGATTATATTGGGACATAAATCCATGGGCTTTCATCGCATCTGGTATCCGTTTGGCGCTATAATGCGCGCAGATTTCTGGGAGGAAAAATGGACGTATCATCATTATTAGACGGCCTGAATGACAAGCAACGCGAAGCCGTCGGCGCACCTTTATCTAACATGCTGGTATTAGCCGGCGCGGGCAGCGGCAAAACTCGGGTGTTAACCCACCGTATTGCTTGGTTAATGCAGGTTGAACAGCAAAGTCCATATTCTATTCTGGCGGTAACTTTTACCAATAAAGCCGCAGCAGAAATGCGTGAGCGTGTTGAAAAAGTAGTTGGCAGCAATATGGGACGCATGTGGATAGGCACCTTCCATGGTTTAGCCCATCGAATTTTACGCACCCATTTTCAAGATGCTAATTTACCGCAAACCTTTCAGATTATTGATTCTGACGATCAGCTCAGATTATTAAAGCGCATTTTAAAAAGCCTCAATCTAGATGATAAACAATATCCTCCAAGACAAGCTCAGGCGTATATCAATGGCAAAAAAGATCAAGGGTTAAGACCTAAGCATATTGATGCTGGTGGCTTTCCGATTGAACAAAATCTGCTTAATATTTACAAAATATATCAAGAGTCTTGCGATCGCGCGGGTCTAGTCGATTTTGCGGAAATTCTATTGCGTGCCCATGAGTTATGGCTGAATAAACCGCATATTTTGGCACATTATCAGGACAGGTTTCGCCATATCTTAGTCGATGAGTTTCAAGATACCAACGCGATTCAATATGCGTGGATCCGCGTACTGGCAGGTAATACCGCAAATGTAATGATTGTCGGTGATGATGACCAATCTATTTATGGCTGGCGCGGCGCTCAAATTGAAAACTTACACCGTTTCTTAAAAGACTTCCCCGGTGCAGAAACGGTTCGCCTAGAGCAAAACTACCGCTCGACCGGCAATATCCTCAAAGCGTCTAACGATTTGATTGCCAATAACCCCGATCGTTTAGGCAAAAAACTGTGGACCGAAGATAAAGATGGCGAGCCTATTTCAGTTTATTGCGCTTTCAATGAAATGGATGAAGCTAAGTTTATTGTTGGTCGCATTAATGACTGGCAAGAAAAGGGCGGCAGCTTAAGTGACTGCGCGATTTTATACCGCTCCAATGCCCAGTCTCGTGTGCTTGAAGAAGCCTTATTACACCGTGGTGTCGCTTATCGAATTTATGGCGGCTTACGCTTCTTTGATCGTCAAGAAATTAAAGATGCTATGGGTTACATGCGCCTAATCAATAACAAAGATGATGATGCAGCCTTTGAACGTGTGGTGAATACGCCTACACGTGGCATTGGCGATCGCACCCTTGAAATTATGCGCTCTACCGCAAGGCAACAACAATTAACCCTGTGGCAGGCGAGTTTACGTCTATTGGAAGAAAAAGTACTGGCCGGTCGTGCCGCTAATGCCGTGCGTGGCTTTATGGACTTAGTGATTAATATGCGCACAGATACCGCTGATATGTTGTTGTATCGCATGACGGATACTGTCATTAATCAATCCGGTTTACGGACCATGTACGAGGCAGAAAAGGGCGAAAAAGCCCAGGCGCGGATAGAAAACTTAAATGAGCTAGTTACCGCAGCCAAAAGCTTTGAAATGCCAGAAGAGCTCGAAGATATGGGCGAGTTAAACGCCTTTTTATCCCATGCTGCGTTAGAGGCTGGCGAAGGTCAGGCTGATGCCTTTACTGATGCGGTGCAATTAATGACTTTGCATTCCGCTAAAGGACTAGAGTTTCCAATGGTGTTTATGTCTGGGGTAGAAGAAGGGCTTTTCCCGAGTAAAATGGCATTAGATGAAGGCGATCGTTTAGATGAAGAACGTCGTCTTTGCTATGTGGGTATGACCCGTGCCATGAAGAAGCTGTATATCAGTTATGCAGAATCCAGACGAATTTATGGCCGCGAAGATTACGCCCGTCCATCCCGTTTTATTAATGAAATACCTGAGCAATACGTTGAGCAAATTCGACTACGCGCTCAAGTTTCGCCGTCAATCAGTCAGCGTTTTCCCGCCAGAGGTGTCAGTACTGGGTTTAGCCAATCACCCGCCAATACCACCGGGTTCAGCGTTGGCCAAAAAGTGAAACATTTTAAGTTCTCTGAAGGCGTGGTGACAAGCTTTGAAGGTACAGGTGAAAAAGCGCGAGTACAGGTTAACTTTCGCGACTTTGGCAGTAAATGGTTACTGGTAAGTCTAGCGAAACTCGAAGCCTGTTAAGCAAGAAGGAACTTGATGTGAAACAAAAACTGCACGCCTATGCACGCTTAATGCGCATTGACCGACCCATAGGGACTTTACTGTTATTGTGGCCGTGCTTGATGGCGCTGTTACTGGCAGCCAAGGGAATGCCAGACATTAAGGTGCTGGTTATCTTTGTGGCAGGGGTGATTATAATGCGTGCTTGTGGCTGCATTATTAATGATTTTGCCGATCGTAAATTAGATGCCCACGTTGAGCGAACCCAAAATAGGCCATTGGTTTCGGGTGAAATCAGCGTTAAAGAAGCGCTGAGCTTATTTGCTATTTTAGGCCTAGTGGCATTTTCATTGGTGCTGCTGTTAAATACCTTAGTGGTGCAGCTTTCGGTTGTCGGCATTATTTTAACTGTGATGTATCCGTTTATGAAACGGGTGACTAATATGCCACAAATGTTTTTGGGTGTGGTATGGAGCTGGTCAATTCCAATGGCCTATGCGGCCCAGTTAGGTACTGTGCCTGTTGAAGCATGGTGGCTATTTATGGCCAATTGGTGCTGGACAGTGGCTTACGACACCATGTATGCCATGGTCGACAGGGATGATGATGTAAAAGTCGGTATTAAATCTACCGCCATTTTATTTGGTCGATATGATAGGCATTGGATTGGCTTGTTTCAGTTAGCCGCGCTTGGGTGTTTTATTATGGCGGGCTTATTAGCCGAACGTGGGCTTATATATGGGCTAGGGATTATCGCTTTTGTCGGCTTCAGTGGTTATCAACAATGGATGATTTATAGGCGTGAACGAACAGCTTGTTTTACGGCTTTTTTAAATAATAACTGGGCCGGTTTGGTATTATTTTTAACGTTAGCTGCCGACTACCTCATCTAATCCTGTTAGCTGTTTTTAAATGCGAGTCTTTTAATTGTTAAACATTAACCTTGATGCACTCAAAACCGCTATTTAGCGGTTTTTTGTTGTTTATTACTCAGCAAACATAATTATTAACAAATTTAATTTGTTAATAATTTGTGGATCTATATGCTGAACGTCATGACCAAATTTACTAAGTACTTAAATCTACAAGGATTGTTTGATGCGTTCACAGGTGAAGTTTCGTTTATTGTTTCTGCTATTAGCATTGGTGTGTTTCGTGGTGGGGGTGAATTTTACGCCCGAGTCCTTGAGTACAGACAATGAAAAATGGTTGCTTGGCACTATTTCTGGCGCCTATTTTATCCTTCTACCCATTGCGTATTGGTATTGCATCATCAAAGTGGGCCAGCAAAAGCTGTGGAAAATTATCATGGTATTGAGCTTAAGTAGCTTAGTCGCAAGATTGAGTTACCCTGCGGAGTTAAGCCAATATTTCGAGTTTGTGATGTGGGTGCGCTACCCTATCATTGCAGTGCTATTGGTTATTCAATTGTATTTGATGTTCAGTGTTATTCGCGGACTGTTTAAGGTCAGAAAACTGAAAGGTGACCCCAGAGTCGGCGCAGTTGAAACCTACCGAGAAGGTGATGATAAAAGTTTAACCCTTGCGCTTATTCTTGCCAGCGAAGCGACCAACTGGCTTTATGCAATTCCCAGGTTTTCACGCAATCAACAACCCGCAATCGCTCATATCAAGCTTATTAGCACTTCTAGGTGGCATGTCGCATTCATGGTGCTCGCTTGTCTTGCGGCATTGACGACCAGCTATGTGTTATTGCAGTCGTGGAGCCAATTAGTGGCCATTATAGTATCGTCTTTCATTGGTTATACCTTGATGTCGATAGTGGCCAACCATAGAGTGTCGCGTTACTACTCGATATATATTCTGCGTAATAAGCTGGTTATCAATAACTCCTTATGGGGTTTTATGGTGATAGATATGGCTGATATTTCCTGCATGCTCAATCAAGAAGCCACGGCGGAAACTAAAGATGATACTGAGGTTCTCTCAATTGGGCGAGGGCCGACTAATTTAACCCTTAACTTAGTAAAGCCTGTTATTTACCACGGTGGCATGGGGCAGTTGCCTGAGCCGATGAGGATTATTCATTTGAGTGTTGATAAGCCACAAGATGTGATTGCAGCGATTGAAGCTAGCAGAGCAGGAATGGCTGCTTAACCAAACGTCTCTGTTTTCGATACCCTCAGTCGTATCTATACTGGGTCATTCATCTCTTCAATTTTACTTCATTTCAGTATTTCCAAACTCCGTTTGGATTAACATCGCAGGATTCCATCCTGCACCGGCCAAAAGGGTATCAACAGCAATACCCTCTTGGATCACCCTGCCGCCCCAGACGAAAAATGCTGAAAAGCGCATAATTTTCGATGGGGATCGATCCAGCTTTAAACTTCATCTGTATCCTGCTTCGGCCATTGTCGAAAAGCCCTAACGCTTCCGATAGGCCATCCCTGGCCCAACGAAAGCTAGCGTGGCATCCATGCCAAGCTCACGGCCTGTTCTCGATGGCCTCAATTCAAATTGAGCCTTTTAGATTTGCAGCTTTTCAAGCTTTAAATCTTTAAATTGTCACGATTATAGTTAAATCGAAGATGCGAAAATATCATCATAAGAACCTGCGGCAGGCAATGGATTCGATTAAAGTCACGGACTTACTTAACTTACTCAATATAACTTGTATTAAAACATTGAATTAAAGTTATAAAGTAGATTAAAGTATAAAAATTAAGGACAAAGTTGGGTAAGCTCGAACACAATCATCGAGCGCACCATTTAGGGAAGATAAAGCCATTCAAAACATGTGTATATCAACACCCTTTTTAAACTTTAGTCTGACCTCCACTAATTCAGTTTCAGCCGCAGTTGCTTGCGGCGTTAGGCTTTAAGGATATATACATGTCACGGGTCACAATATTCTGCTCTTTTCTATCCATATTTTTCTCTAGCTATTTATTTGGTTCAACATCCTCAAAGTTAGTTGGGAACTGGGACTGCGAACCATATGTTATGAATAACGAGGCTTATGATGTAATAGTGCATGATTCACCAGCTTATAAAGCCAATGGTCAGTTTTTAGAAGTTTCTAAAGCGACTGTAGAGTACCCAAATGGGTTTTCTTTTACATTCGAAGTTGAGTTGATTGGAACTTGGACTTTTAAAAGCAATATTATTGATACCAAGTTTGAACAGTCGACCTTTCTTTCTTCTAATAGTCCGGAAATTAACAAACAGAAAGGACAAAAAATTGCAGATGATCAACTTGTAAAAAAGAATTGGGCTAAAAATGAAGTTATATCCCTTGGGGAAAAGCTACAATTTAAAGCCGTTGATCCAATGCATAAAGAAGCCAATGTACTCATTACTTGCAAAAAAGCCTAATACATATGAGCCTTCCACCAGTCAATAGGCGAGCCTAACTTATTTGACTGCTTTTGCAGTCAAATTAAAATCAATCAACAAATTGATCCACTTCATCTGTCACTTAGCTGTCAAATCATCGTTTACAGCAAACACATATAGAGGCTCTCTTAGTGCGATCTTATCGCTGTCTTACTCTTTTCACTCCTTCGAAATATCAGGGGCACTACGACTAAATGGATTTAGGAAGTAGAGCGACGCAGGAAGCCAAAGCCGAGACATTAAATTTAGTCGGGTCAGGGTAAATTTTTATAAAAAGACACCTTCTAACTTTTACATCCATGTGATCACGACATTCCGTTCATCCTGAACATCCCTGTGGCAGGCAATAAGTACCCATGAAGTACTGGACTCGTTACACTAACCAGAGTGATTGCCGTTGAGACATTGAGTGGGGCAGACATTTAGTATGCTCAGGATCATCGCGATTATCTTTGTAAATTAAACACAAAAAATGCGCTTACCGTTAATACGATAAGCGCATTTTATTTGGCTATTTTGCGATTTTCATGGCGAGTGTTTTAGCAAAAAACCGCTTTAAGCCTTAACCCTTAACTAACGATGTTAAATCTGCAGGGCGATAATAAACTGATTTCAATACCTTGCCTTGACGAACGGTTTTACCCGCCATTTCAACATCTTTAGCGCACTTAGCAATTAAAAACTCACCTTTTTGACTGCCAACAATTTCTACGCCTTGTTTTGCATAATGGGCAATCGTTTCATCTAACTCTTGTTGATTGCGACACACTTTACTCATGTTACTTGAGTGCACTTCATCCCAGCATTTTATAAAATCTATTTCACGGTTTTTAGCCACATTTAACAATAGATCAATCAGATAGCTAATTTCTAAACGATCACTTACCTGAGACGCACCTAAGTGGACTAAACGACCCATTAACACATATACAGAGTCAACAATGGCATCAGCCTGTTCAACTTTACAATCTGCCTCAGCTAGCTCAGTTAACTCTTCAATAATAAGCGAGGTGTGAAGGGTATCTGCTTTACTGTCTAAACTTGATTCGTCGGCAACTGGAAGGTCAAATGTGCTGCGAAATTCAAAAATATCATGGTAAAGGTGATCAAAAATGGGCTGAGTTAACTGACTTAATTGCATGTGGAACCTTATAAATGGGTAATGAGTAGTTCATGTATTGGGTGATAAGGTAACTATGTTAGCTTTAATAACGTTACCCAAATGTATTACGTAAGCCTTTGGCCTTTTCAGCATGATGCTGAATGTTTATTGCCGCCGATCCTATCACATTTAAATTATCAACATTACTTTGGCTAAGCTGACTTATTTGATGAATATTATGGGTCATTTCAACGGTTACATTTTTTTGTTGCTCTGTTGCCACCGCACTTTGCTGGGTAAACTGATTTATTTCACTCATGCGTTGATACACTTGATCAAATTTTTCAGTCACTTGACCCATTTCATTTGCACAAACTTCGGCTTGTTGCTTACTGTTTTGCATTTGAACAGACCAGTCATGTAGCATGGTGTGCATTGACTGAATACTTTTAGAGATAGTATCGGTGGAGAGCTGCGTTCGGCTGGATAAGGCGCGAACCTCATCAGCAACGACGGCAAAACCTCGGCCTTGTTCACCAGCTCTGGCTGCTTCAATGGCGGCATTTAGCGCCAGTAAATTTGTTTGCTCAGCAATACCGTTGATTTCAAGCATCGCATTAGACACATTTTCCGCTTCTTTGGTTAATAAATGCGAATTTTCAGCCGCTGTGGTCACTGAATGACTTAGCAGTTCAATTTGTTTCTTATTGTTTTGCATGGTTTGACGATTTTCAACACAGACCAGTTGGGCTTCTTCTGCATGGTGTGATGTCGATAAGGCGTGTTGTGCCATATCTGACACCGTGTTGTTCATTGTTTCTATCGCGGTAGCGATATGATTAATCTGATTCTGTTGTTGCTCAATACTGCGATTAGCTTGCTTAGATGAGGCAACAAGTTCATTGGCTATTTGATCAAGGTTATTACCTTGATCCTGCGCACGCCCAAGCACTCCCTGCATTTTTGCCTGATTAAGGATCAGCTGAAAATCTAATACAGTGCTGTTGCCGTTACCACAAAATACCAAACGACTTACTGAGTCATATTTTTGCTGTAACTGCTGTATTTTAGCTGGAATAGTGAACAGTTCCTCCTTGAAAAGAACGGCCATTAAAATGGATAACGCCAAGGTGAAGAGTGCGGTGCCAATATTGAACATCACTGCCATAGCGATAACAGCTGCCATGATTATTATAGCAGCGACCGTTTTTTTATGGCTGAAACTCATGGGTGAAGAAAGCTTTTTGCCCTGTTTGATTTTGGCGTATAAGCTAGTGGCCCTAGCAATATATTCAGGCTTTGCTTTTATCCGAACAGATTGATAACCGATTACTTTACCATTTTCAAATAGAGGGGATATAAAAGCATCAACCCAATAATAACTGCCATCCTTACAACGATTTTTAACGATACCACGCCAAGATTCACCCGCTTTCAATTTATCCCAAAGCTCTTTAAATGCCTCTGCTGGCATGTCGGGGTGACGTACTAGGTTATGGTTATGGCTAATAAGCTCATGCTCACTGTAACCCGATATTCGAATGAAAATGGGGTTTGCATAGGTAATAATACCGCGAGTATCGGTTATTGACACCAGCTCGTCGCCCGCTTTTAGTTCAACTTCCTTATTAATGATGGGCTTGTCTCGCATCAGATACTTCCATAATGTTTAACGTACGCTCAGCGTAGGCTTTAATTGTTTGTTATTACCAATATTAGATGATGAAGGGATAACTTTCACGTTAGATCTTACTAAAGAGGTATTAAGTTAGCATTATCAATAAAAAACCGACTCAGAGAGTCGGTTTTAAAGAAGCTTTAAATATATCAATAACTACTTTATGAATGCAAAAGCATCACCATAAAGATGGGCTTCTTCGATACCTTGGGCTCTAAATACTTCACGCGCAGCGCCTACCATATCGAATCGTCCAGCAATATAGACGTCATATCCATTAAGGCTGATAAAATCTTGCTTAATTTGTTCCAGTAAATTGGCTTGTTTGCCTGTCCAATTTGCATCGGCCTGTTCAATAACAGGTATGAACTCTAACCACTCATGGGCTTGATGCCATTGACGTGCGATAGCTTGATAATACATAGCATCTTCGGTGCGACATCCCCAATAAAAATGGGTATGTACTTTTTCGCCGATAGCAATTTGGTGCTCAATGATACTTTTGATATATGAAAAACCTGTGCCGCCTGCAATCAAAATACGCGGACGGATACTGTCCTCGCGAAAATAGGCATCACCAGCGGGGGCTTCAATATCAATGTGAGTAGCGTTTTTTAAGCGCTCTACCACCTGCATTGGATAGCTTTCACTTACCGCAGCACCGATATGTAATTCAATTTCATCGGCATTGGGTGCTGATGCAATAGAAAAAGGACGTTTGTCTTTTTCACCCATAACAATACTTAGATACTGACCCGCTTTAAAATCAAAAGCAGTGTCAGGTTTAAGAACGACTTGGAATACAGCGTCATTAAACGGGGTGATTTTTTTAATCTGACAACGAATGGTTTTCATCTAACGTCCTTTAAGCCCTTTCTTTTGAAGGTGGTTTATCATTTGCTAAATTATAGCGTTTAGTTACTCTTAACTCACGTCTTACTGAGATGTTACTTTTTCATCATCAAAGTGTATTTCGACAGATTAACATACTCTATAGTGTAGCTTGACCATCAATACCCAGTTGTTCCCACATTTGATCAACTTTCTCTTTAACAGCCTTATCCATTACTATCGGTGTACCCCATTCGCGATTGGTTTCACCAGGCCATTTATTGGTAGCATCTAAGCCCATTTTTGAGCCTAAACCAGCGATTGGCGAGGCAAAGTCTAGGTAATCAATTGGGGTATTGTCTATCAGTACGGTATCACGTGTAGGGTCCATACGCGTTGTGATTGCCCAGATGACATCTTGCCAGTCGCGACAGTTTACATCGTCATCGACTACCACAATAAATTTGGTGTACATGAACTGACGTAGGAATGACCAAGCACCCATCATGACTCGCTTAGCGTGGCCAGGGTATTGCTTACGAATAGAGATAATCGCCATGCGATATGAGCAGCCTTCTGGCGGCAAATAGAAGTCGATAATTTCTGGATATTGTTTGCGTAATATGGGCACAAAGACTTCATTGAGTGCTACGCCTAACATGGCAGGCTCATCAGGTGGGCGGCCAGTATAGGTGCTGTGATAAATAGCATCTTTACGGTGAGTAATATGCGTTACCGTAAAGACTGGGAAGGCATCGGTTTCATTGTAGTAACCGGTATGGTCGCCATAAGGGCCCTCTTCGGCAACTTCATCGGGGGCTATATAGCCTTCTAGGATGATTTCACTGGTAGCGGGCACTTCTAAATCACAACTGATCGCTTTACATATTTCAGTACGTTCGCCACGTAAAAGCCCCGCAAAGGCATATTCGCTCATAGAATCTGGTACTGGTGTTACCGCACCTAAAATAGTGACTGGATCGCTTCCCAGTGCAACGACCACTGGATAGTTTTCTCCCGGGTGTTTTTGTTTAAAATCTTTAAAATCTAATGCACCACCGCGATGATCTAGCCAGCGCATAATGAGTTTGTTTTTACCCAAAAGCTGCTGACGATAAATACCTAAGTTTTGGCGTTTTTGACGTGGACCTTTGGTAATAGTTAATCCCCAGGTAACCAGAGGTGCGACGTCTCCCGGCCAACAATGTTGAATTGGTAGAGAGGTTAAATCAACCTCGTCACCGGTTTTTATGACTTCTTGGCAAGGTGGATTACGCACTATTTTAGGCGGCATGTTTAACGCTTGTTTAAACATTGGGATCTTTGAAATAGCGTCTTTAAAACCCGTTGGTGGTTCTGGCTCTTTTAAAAATGCCAATAATTCACCAACTTCCCGCAACGCTAGCGGATCGTCTTTACCTAGGGCCATAGCAACACGTTTAGGTGTGCCAAATAAATTGACTAAAACAGGCATAGAATTATTAACTGGGTTTTCAAACAACAAGGCTGGGCCACCGGAGCGTAATACTCTATCGGCTATTTCAGTCATTTCAAGGTGAGGGTCAACTGGATGACTAATACGTTTGAGCTCACCATTGGCTTCAAGATGGTTAATGAAGCTGCGTAAATCCTTGAAACTCATACCTACCGCCTATATATGCAATTCGATGTGGCGCGCACTATAGCATTTTTATAATTTGAGGTTAAGCCATTTGATCCCTATCGGGGTGTCATATGTACGTTATTTATGTGTGATTAAGAGGCTTAGGTGTAAACTGAAGTTGGGTGGTTTGACATTGACAAAGCTATGTATGTATTAACCGGGATGTAACGTTAAATGATCATGAAAATCAATATTATAAAGACGCTGCTGTTTGCGATTTTTATTAGCAGTAGCCATTTCGTTCTGGCACAAGAGCCATTAAGGTTCGATCTGCTCAATCAAGATACTGACTCATCTATTGGTCAGCAACAGAGTATTAGCCAAGGTTATCAGCAGGGTCATCGACAACACTATCAATCAAACCATCGACAACACTATCGACAAGGTAATCAATATGGCTACCAAGACCCTTGGCGTTGGGGGGCTGGCTGGAATAATCACTGGGGGCCAAATATTGGCATTGGCTGGAGTTCTGGTTATCGATGGGGAAATGATTGGGGATGGCGTGACCCTTGGTATAATAACAGACGTGCAAACTATGATTATGATCGAAATGACTATAATCGATACAACGAATATCCTAGACGTGAGGTCAGAGTCGAACCTGTTGTGGTTACTCCGCCAGAAAGAACAACCACATCTATCCAATATGACCGTGGCATAAAAACCTTACCTGAAAATGCTAGAGTGATTCAGCTCGAAGGGAAAACTTTATACGAGTGGCAAGGGGTCAGGTATGTCTATGACTGGTCTACAGAAACTTATATCAAAGTAGAGTAAAGGGATACAAACGATGAAAGGTACAGCCAAAATAGGTTGTTAATGTCATCTGACTAACGGGTTTAATTGATATTTTGAAATAAGCAGTAGTGGTTATGAGTATTTTGTTTTGCTAGATACATGGCTGTATCTGCGGCGGTAACAAGGCTACTACTACTATTACCATGTAATGGAAACTGACTTATACCAATGCTTGCCCCCACACTGAGTGTTTCACCATTGGCTATTATAGGCTGCTCTATCAGCATGATTATCTGATTAACTTTTGCAATAATATCATGCACATCATCAATATAATCTAACCATACAACAAATTCATCGCCACCCAACCTGCCCACAAAGTCACTGCTACGAAGGTGAGACGTGAGTCGTTGAGCTATGGTTATTAATACTTCATCTCCCATTTGATGGCCTAAAGTATCATTAATCATTTTGAATCTATCGAGGTCAATAAACAATAATGCTGCCTTGTCATCTCTTCTTATGCCTCTAGCAATGGCGATATCGATTTGTTTTATGAAGGCCCTGCGGTTGTAAATCGAGGTAAGTTCATCGTGTTCAGCTAAATAAGTCAGTTTGGCTTGCTGTGCGGTTAGCTTTGCGGTTTGCCTGGCAACCTCTTGTGTGAGCTGATCTTTTTTGACTGTGATGTTCTGTAATGAGGACTTCATATGGTTGAAATTGTCGCTCATTTCGGAAAACTCATCTTTCAGCGTATAGGCAATACGGCTTTCTAAGTCACCGGCAGCTAATTTTCGCATGCCGTCATTAAGCGCTTTCATGCCGCGTTTAAATCTAATCAGCGTGATAGATGACCAAAGGGTTGCTATGGCAGAGAGTAGTAATACGACCAGAGAAATAGATATGAGTAAAGATTGTTGGGTTTGTTTTGCCTGTGAAATGGTCAGTTGATGCAGACGATACATATCCTCAGTCATTCTTTCAATATTCATACTGTATTTTACTTTAAGTAACCGCACTGAGGTGGAGGTTCTTTTTGCAGTTGTCTCGCCATTTTTTGAGATCTGCTGAGTATTAAATAGCACTCTAACATTGGTGTTAAGGCGATTTAGGTTATCTAATACTTGCTGTTGCTTAGTATTCCACTGCATGTTTTTTGATAGCTCAAATGCTAAGTTAGCCTGTCTGGCATTAAGCTCTGTTAAACTGAGTTTGTCAGCGTATTCTTCATAAAGCCATAATTGGCTTCGAAGGCTGTCAATGCTGAGTTGAATTTGCATTGAGTGGTTAAGTTGTTGATAGATTTTTTGCTGGTAGTTGTGTGCTCGAAATAAAGCCTCACCAACTGCAAGCGTTAACAATGCACACAAAATAGCGGTTAATTTTAGTCGTGTCGCAAGTGTCATTAATGCTCATCCTGATGCTGACTGATAGCGGATTCAAATAGCTGTTTATCAATAATCATCCTGACATCAATTCGATTATCTTTAAGGACTAATCTATTGTCAATTGCCCATTGGGCTTGTGACTGTATGTTTGAAACTAACGCATTACTTAATGATACTCGAAAAGAGTAATCCTTCCATAAATAACGCAGTTGTTGTAAATCCATGTCTAATGTTTGACTGACAATGAGTTGCGATTCAGTAGGGTTCTCGCTAATAAAGTCAATTGCATCACTGAGCGCTTTAAGTAAACTTTGACGATCTTTCAGACTAACTTGATTTTGTTTTAACCCGATCAGGTTAAACGATAAGTTATACAGCCCTTTGGTACTCATAACCTGGTTAGCGTTTTGACTCCTTTGTAATATTTGATAACCCAATGGCTCCCAGGCTGAAATAGCATCTACCTCACCGTTTTCTAGCGCAGCTAATAGCTCATTAGGTTTCAGGTAGACCCTTTCTAAAGGCAAGTCTTGCTGATGATGAAGTATCAGTAGGCTATCAAAAAAGAATTCACTGGCACTACCTTTGATGATGCCTATTTTGGCATTTTTAATACTCGCTAGATTTTGATACTTTTTCGCGGATAAGCTGATTAATTTAATATCATTATCAGATTCAACAAAACTGGTTAAAATAGCAAAGTCGCTACGATAGAAGCTATTAAACATAGCTACAGTTTCTGATGCGGTGGCAAAATCGACTTGTTCAGTGATAAGTGCTTCAAAACATTTTACCCCACCTTCGTGTTCAATTAATTCAACATTTAAGCCATGCTGCTTAAAAAACCCCTTTTTATGTGCAATAAATAAAGGCGCCGATAAGGGAGTATTAGACACTGCAATCTTGATAACATTAACCGTACTGTTTTGTGGGGTAACCGTTGAATCGGGCTGACATGCGAATAATAGTGCAACAAGCAACATAAATACTGGGAGTTGAAATTTCATACATAATTGATTTTAGTTAATAATGGTAAGTGTAGTGACTAAAAGACATGTTCGCTAAATTGTTGAGTAAAAAACTGTTAATTATTATAGAAGTAAGTAAAAAGTCGTAGTTATAATCTGAATTTGACTAATCCTTATTATCTCAATGCTGGCGTTAACGGTAAAAATATTACTCACTATTAAGGGGCTAAATAAGGCTTAGCCTAATTATTGTCTTGTGGATTGTCTTGTGGATTGTCGTGCGGATAAAGTGGCAAGGGTGTTAGTGCGTCACTATTAGGCTTCTAGCGCCATATTATTATGTGTGGTTGTTGTTTGCATTGATATATCCCATTACTGGGGAATAATTGAATATATCCAAACACCCTTGCCGAAACTGGTTTATGCAATCATTTGCAATTGTTTATTTAAGCTTTGGATTTGCCTTTGTAAAGAGGCTATTTGTTCTGTGATTAGATCTTTTTTAACCTCAACGGGTTCAGTCGTTGATTTTACCCATTGGTATACCACTCTAGATGAAACGCCATATTCCTTGGCTACTTCTGATAACAAGCGGTTATGGTTAGTGACTTGATTAACCACTTGATTGATTAGTGTGTCTGGATAACGATTGCTTAGGTATTTTTTCATAATCAAAGTCCACTTTTTTGAATGCAGATATTTATCGTTTTTCAACTTCCCATTGACTAAAACCAACATTGGCAAAAAATGTGTAGTGTTGCTGAATTTTTGTAAAAATTGGGCTAGCCAATTTAAGAGTATGTCCAAAAACAGTATTAATCGTATTTAAGGTTAATTGTGTATTTCGCATAGTGCTCTCTCCAATAAGTCTTGCTAGCTTTAAATCTAGTACCACTTTGTAGGTACTAATTACTATATGAAAAGAGCGTGCCAACTATTTTTTTATTTATTTTTTATTTATTTTCAATGCGTTATGATTTTATGGTTTCTGTGGTGGTCGTAGGGTATGCAATATAATGGTGCAATTGCACTAATTCGGAGGGAGATTTAAATTATCCTAACTGCATTAATTTAACCTCAACTTAGCTCTGGTTAAGCGAGGAATTCAATAAATTAAACACGGTTAGCTATTTTAAAGCAAAGGTGGGTTCATGATGAAAAAGTAGATTCAATCGCTGGGGGAAGTGATTAGGATCAACAACCTTCTTCGAACTTGTCATTAATTAAATCGCATATAGCATCAAGCGCAGATTGTGCATCTGGCCCTTCAGCTATGATATCTATGGTTTTACCTAAGCCACTTTCAAGCATTAATAAGCCTAAAACACTGGCGGCGCTGGCCTTTTTTATCACCCTGGATCAGGGTAACATTGGCATTGAATGCATTAGCAAGAATAGCCAGTTTGGTCGCCGCTCGTGCGTGTAAACCAAGCTTGTTTGATATGATGACTTGGCGCTGTAAAAGACTCATTTAGTTAAGTTCCGACAAGTAACTTTATTGCGATTATTTGTGCTTATTTATAAGCTCTCGATGTCTTGCTTGAACAACATGTTTTTTACCACTTGAAAAACGTTTAGCAAGCTGGTCGGCGATATAAACTGAACGATGCTGGCCACCAGTACAACCAATAGCTATGGTTAGGTAGCTGCGGTTATTGCGCTCTAAGTGGGGCATCCATGTTTCAAATAGGTTTTCTATTTGCCAAATGAATTTATTTACCAGCGGTTGCTGGCCAAGAAACTCCTGTACCGGTTCATCTAATCCAGTAAAGGGGCGTAATTCTATTTCCCAATGTGGGTTAGGTAAAAAGCGTACATCAAACATAAAATCGGCTTCGGCGGGCATACCATATTTAAAACCAAATGACTCAAAATTGATCACTAACTCTTTATCAACACTGCCCATTAAAATTTCACGTACTTGATCACTAAGTTGATAAATATTTAGCTTAGATGTATCGATAAAATGGTCCACGTATTCAGAAATAGGCGCTAGTAGCTCACCTTCAAATTGAATCGCATCTTGTAGGGACATATTCTTTTTCGATAAAGGATGTAGTCGTCGGGTTTCACTGTAACGTTTTAGTAGTGCCTCATCACTTGCCTGTAAAAAAAAGCTTATGACTTCCGTATCCTCAGATAACCACGCTAGCTGCTGCTGTAATACTTTACCTTGCTCTTCTATATTTCGAACATCAACACTTATAGCCACCAGTTCATTGGTGTTTCTAAGCTGTTCTAATAGCCGTCCAATTAAGGGCAGTGGTAAGTTATCAACGCAATAGTAACCTAGGTCTTCTAGTACCCTAAGTGCGACAGATTTACCTGAGCCCGAACGACCGGATACAATGACTAATTTCATGCTGTGATAACCTGATAGAGTTCAGTTGAGTTACTTGCTTTTCGTAACTGCTTAAGAATATGTTTATCCGATAACTTTTCAGCCATTGAGGATAGGGTACTGAGATGTTGCTGACACTGGTCTGCTGGCACCAGTAATGCAAATAAGAGATCCACTGGTTGTTTGTCGATAGCATCAAATGAAATCGCTTCTTCGCACTTTATAAAAACCGCGATAGGGCGAACGATGGACGTTAAACGACCATGCGGGATTGCAATGCCAGAGCCTATTCCTGTGCTACCCATCTTTTCTCTAGCCACTAGGCTTTCAAAAATCTCTTGTGAAGAGAGGGATGGGTACTGGGCTGCAGCTAAATCGCTGATAAGCTCCAGTACCTTTTTCTTACTGCCCGGTGTGGCACAGGAGGTGCATTCCGGCTGCAGGATGGTACTAAGTTCCATCATTAATGCTTAGTTAATTTCTCTTTGTGTTTAATGACCTGACGATCGAGTTTATCAATCAGGGCGTCTATAGCGTGATACATGTCAGCATGTTCAGATGTCGCAAATACCTCAGCTCCATTCAAGCTGACTTTTGCTTCAGCTATCTGTTGTTGCTTTTCGACATTTAATACTACGTGGACATTATTGATCTGATCGAAATGTCGTTCAAGTTTTGTAAACTTACTTGTGACATATTCTCTTAGTGATTCAGTAATTTCAATATGATGACCCGTTAAGGTGATTTGCATATTTATCCTCCAATTGCCTAGGTAGATTATAAACTCTTACGTTGGTTTGAGGGAGGGATCATCATCGCTTCGCGGTATTTCGCTATGGTACGACGTGCAACATTAATCCCTTGTTCTGCCAGAAGATCTGCCATTTTACTGTCGCTTAGTGGTTTTTTCTGGTTTTCAGCAGCAACCAGCTTTTTAATAAAAGCTCTAATTGCTGTAGACGAACATTCTCCGCCATCATCAGTACTGACATGGCTAGAGAAAAAATACTTAAGTTCGAACAGTCCGCGCGGTGTGTGCATATACTTTTGTGTGGTGACACGCGAAATAGTGGACTCATGCATTTCGACAGCTTCAGCTATGTCATTCAACACCATAGGCTTCATGGCTTCAGCACCGTACTCAAAAAAACCTTGCTGAAATTGCACAATACAATTGGATACTTTAAGCAGGGTGTCGCTGCGGCTTTCTAAGCTTTTGATAAACCATTTGGCTTCTTGTAAGTGACCTCGAATAAATTGAGTGTCTGTTGAACTCTTACTGCTTTTTGCCATGGCGGCATATTGTTGATTAATACCTATTTTTGGCATGTTATCAGGGTTCAATTCAACCACCCAACGGCCATTCTTTTTGGTCACTGACACGTCTGGGATAACATATTCATCATCCGGTGGGGTGATCATCGTGCCAGGACGTGGATTTAAAGATTGAATTAATTCAATTGCTTCGCGCAGCTCATCTTCTTTTAGCTTAGTTTTGCGCATGAGTGTGCGAAAATCACGTCCAGCAATCAAATCTAAATAATCTTTGATTAACATTCTGGCATTATCAATATGGGGCGTGTCTGGTGCAAACTGAACAAGTTGAATCAATAAACATTCACTTAAGCTACGTGAGGCGACACCCAGAGGGTCGAAATGTTGTATACGTTTTAGTACCGCTTCGACTTCGTCTAATTCGACAGAATCATCGCCCATAGCTTCTAAAATATCTTCAGTACTTTGGGTGAGATAACCTGTGTCATCAATGGCATCAATAATGGCTGTGGCAATAGCGAGGTCTGTTTCAGAAAAAGGGGTTAGATTTTTTTGCCATTCTAAATGCTCGTATAATCCTTCGGATGTTTCACCTTGGAAGGGCATGTCATCATTTGGCATGCTGCCAGAACCCGAACCAGGGCTTGCCATTGGGGAGGCGCTGTACACTTCATCCCAGGTAGTGTCCATTGGCAAGTCTTCAGACATTTGCTCTTTAGTCATTGACTCTGCGGTGTCGACATTTGAAGTGTCTTTTTCGACTACAGGTGCGCTTACTTCATTGAAGTCAGTTTCTGATAGGTCTTTGGAGTTATCATTTTTGTTGCTAAGTGCTGAAAATTCATCTTCCATTTCAAGCAAAGGATTGGAATCTAATACTTGTTGAATTTCTTGCTGTAACTCCAAAGATGATAACTGCAGCAAACGTATAGCTTGTTGCAGCTGTGGGGTCATAGTGAGGTGCTGACCCATTTTAAGTTGGAGTGAAGCTTTCATTACTGCTGATCCCTAGAAGAATTCGGCTTTCTACACTGATTAAAGTGAGTGATAGTCGCAATTTTTTAACAAATGGTTTTACTTTACCTATACACGATCAATTAGCTTAGTCGCCAGAAACATTTTGCCAAGCAAGTGCTTCAGATCCTATTTAGATTAACTATAGCTTGAATTGTTCGCCTAAGTATACTGCTCGAACTTGCTGATTGTTGAGTACTTCAGTTGGGGTGCCTTCGGCAATCAAATTCCCCTGGCTAACAATATATGCCCGCTCACACACATCAAGTGTTTCACGGACATTATGATCAGTAATTAATACGCCTAGGCCACGGTGTTTGAGTTGCAGAATAATTTTCTTAATATCAATCACTGAAATAGGGTCAACACCCGCAAAGGGCTCATCTAACAATATAAATTTAGGATTGGCTGCTAAAGCGCGTGCAATTTCTACCCGTCGTCTTTCACCACCAGATAGCGACATGCCTAAGCTATCGCGAATATGGGTAATATGGAATTCTTCTAAAAGATGCTCCAGTTCCTGAATTCGCTCATCCGAAGTCATCGATTTTCGGGTTTGCAACACGGCCATAATATTATCGTGCACACTGAGTTTTCTAAAAATACTGGCTTCTTGTGGTAAATAGCCAATACCTTTTCGCGCACGTAAATGCATTGGGTCAGCAGTTAAGTCATCGTCATCAATTAAAATGCGGCCATGATCACTTTTGACTAAACCAACAACCATATAAAACGTGGTCGTTTTACCTGCGCCATTGGGACCAAGTAGTCCGACAATTTGGCCTGTTTTTACAGTTAAGCTGACACTTTTAACCACTTGACGACTTTTATAGCTTTTAGCTAAATTCTCAGCTGTTAAGGTAATTTGGGTCATTGGTTACCTTGCTTTTTTAACGGGATTTCAGGTAATTTTTGTGCTGGTGACTCATCATTTTGGAAATTTTCCGGTTGAATAATGGTAATAACACGATCTTCACCTTTACCGGTACTTTCAGCGATAAGTTCCTGAGCATTGATATTGTAACGGATCACGTTACCCGTCACTTTACTGCCTGCTTGATCTAGCTTAGCGTTACCGGTTAATAACAGTCCAGTTGTTGCTAAGTCATAACGAATTTCATTGGCGCTTGCTGTACCTATGCGACCATCATCAAGTTCTTGTGAAAATGTAGCAGGGTTACCGGTCGCAATGAGCGTTTTAGTCTGGCCGTTTTCAGCTGAAAATGCCCGCAGTTCATCGGCTTCGATATTGATCGAGCCTTGGGTAATTTTTACTGGGCCGTTAAAAATAATTTGATTATTTTTAACATCAGCTCGTTGACTTACGGCAGCAATTTTAAGCTCTTGCTTCAAATCGCCTTCTTTAGCTACGGCGTTTCCTGCTAATACACTAATCGCTAAAGTGCAAATAACACTGCTTTTACCGAGCAATGTGGTTAAAAACTTAATGTGGTTCATATGTCCCTTCTACCTGGCTGAGTAAGGTAATTTGTTCTGCATTGAGATCGGCAAATAGCCCTAAGCCTTGAATAATAAAACCATTACCTTTAATGGTAACTGACTCTTCAGAACGACCTATCATAGTGTTTAAATTAAAGGTGACTTGTTGAGTTTCAAGTGATTGTAATGGTTCTTCAATATCAATGGCATCAATTACTACATCGTTATGTAAACTGACTTCATTTGAATGTTGATCTAAGGTCGCATTTTTAGCTGTTATTTGCCACTGCGCTTTACCATTTTCAGGGTAAAGAAGTAGTACAGGCGCAGTAAATGAAGTGGTATTTGTGCTGGTGAAATGTTCCATATGCTCGGCGCTAACTTTGCTGTCAATAAACCCGAGTTTATTAAATTCTGTCGTGCGAAGATTGTCAGCCACAAAATCAGGTCGCTCAATTCTAGGATCTTTAATTAACGCCATTTGGTTACGTTTGACTTGTACTTGCCAATACAATACCAAGGCTAAGCCAAAAAATGCACAAATAGCCAGTGTGGTTCGATTCATATGCTCATACCATGGGCACTTTCAAATTTATTTTGGCTTAATAACAACAAATCAGTGAGTTCTCTTAAGGCACCATTACCACCTTTAATGGTGGTTATCATATGGCAATGTTGTTTCACGTAAGGATGGCCATCGGCCACGCTGACAGCAAGTCCTACTACTTTCATCACAGGTAAATCTACCATGTCATCGCCAATATAAGCTACTTGTTCAGCAGTAACGTTATATTTTTTGATTAATTCCTCGTAGGGAGTAAATTTATCATCTATTCCTTGATAGATATCTTTGATGCCTAAAGCTGTCATGCGATTTTCGACAATTTTAGATTTTCGTCCGGTAATAACCGCCACATTAATGCCACTGGTTAATATTGAGCGAACGCCATATCCGTCTCGTGTATGGAATGCTTTTGACTCTTCGCCGCTATTATTAAGGTAAATACGGCCGTCAGAAAAAACACCGTCAACGTCGCAAATAAGCAGTTTAATTTTTTGAGCGCGCAGCCAAATATCATCACTAATAGGGCCATAAAAACCTTGGTGAGTGTGCGTATTTATTGTCATGTTTAAATTACTCCTGCTTTGACCATATCGAGCATATTCAATGCACCAATAGGCTGGTGTGCGTCATTGACCACAATCAAACCATTAATGCTTTTCTCATCCATTATTTGTAACGCTTTAGCGGCCAAGATGTTAGCCGGGCTAGTGACACATTTTTTGGTCATAACCTGTGAAATAGGCGTGGTGCGAAGATTGACTTCTGCATCGATAACACGTCGTAAATCACCATCAGTAAAAATACCGACTAAAACATTATTACCATCAACAACCGCGGTCATACCTAAGCCTTTATTTGATATTTCATACAAGGCTTCAGTGATACAAATATCTTGCTGTACCAAGGGGAGATCTTTGCCTTGGTGCATGACATCATTAACCTTGAGTAATAATTTTCGGCCCAAAGAGCCCCCTGGATGTGAGAGGGCAAAATCATCACGGGTAAAACCTTTTGCTTGTAATAGGGCGACCGCTAAAGCATCTCCCATGACTAATGTCGCCGTCGTGCTTGATGTTGGCGCTAACCCAAGGGGGCAAGCTTCTTCTAGCACTTCAATACATAAATGCACTTTTGCCAGCTTCGCCATATTAGAGTCTGGTTTACCAGTAACTGCAATCACAGGAACGCCCATACGTTGAATAACAGGCATTAATGTCAAAATTTCACTTGATTCACCTGAGTTCGAAATGGCTAAAATAATGTCGTTTTTAGCTAATGCACCAAGGTCGCCATGACTGGCTTCTCCTGGATGAACAAAAAAAGCTGGGGTGCCTGTACTGGCAAATGTGGCTGAAATCTTATTACCGATGTGGCCAGATTTGCCCATGCCCATTACGATAACTTTACCTTTGCATTGCATGATTAATTCACATGCCTGCCCGAACGCATCTGAATCTACAAATTGGTAGAGATGCTCAAGTGCTGCTTTTTCAATATCAATGACTTTACGGCCCCATTGACGAAATTGAGTTTGGTTTGCCATGTATGTCTCTCTTGGTAAAGTCCTTTGTGCTCCATTAAGAAGCGTTGAATACAACGTATTGGTAAGCCACAAAGGTTAATAGTAATAAAACGCCATGCCAAGGCGTAAGCTGTCGCTTTGCACCGCTGGATAACACTAACACTGCTAATGCGGCACTGGTGCCCAGTACCATGTAAAAATCTCTGTTTACCGCTGTCGCATCAACCTCACCTGGTGAGATTAGCCCTGGAATAGCTAAAACCGCAAGAATATTAAATAAATTAGACCCGACTATATTTCCAATGGCTAAATCGTGTTCTTTTTTTAACACTCCGGCGATACACGCCGCTAATTCTGGCAAGCTAGTGCCAACAGCAATGATGGTCAGTCCAATGACTAAATCAGACAAACCGTAAATTTTTGCAATACCTACAGCTCCGTCTACCATCCAACCAGCTGATAGTGGTAAAAAAACAATGCCGATAATAATCCACATGATAGCATTAAAAGTAGGGACGCCTTTAGGGATCTCGCTGTCGAGTTCTGCATCCAGGGGATCAGCTTCTTTATTGCTTAAAGCTTGATAAATAAATCCACCCATAACAAGCAAGAAAGCCACGACTAAAATCACTCCTTCAACGCGTGTCAGAAAACCATCATGGATCAAATATCCAGCCAATACAGTTGCAGCAAGCATGAGTGGCACTTCACGTTTTAAGGTTTTAGAGCTGACGCTGATTGCCCCTAGTAAAGCTGTAATGCCTAATATAAGAGTGATATTGGCAATGTTTGAGCCAAGTACGTTACCTATGGCGGTATCGTTCATGCCTTCCATAGATGCCGTTGCCGCAACAAACATTTCTGGTGCAGAGCTGCCCATAGCGACTATGGTAAGCCCAATTAACATGGGAGGTAAGCCAAGATTACGGGCAAATGCAGACGCGCCATAAACAAATTTGTCAGCACTTATTACCAGTACCGCCAGTCCAACGCAAAGCATCAAAATATTAACTAACATGTCATCCCTTCAATTTATTTGAACATGAGCATTTTCCCTGTAAATGACCCAAATTGAAAGCTGCAATAAGTATAAATAAGCTAATCAATCAGTCGATTAATCTTTGTTTAAGATTAATTTCATTTAAGGTTTGAGTATTTTTATCGTGATGAGGTTGTTAGGTGAACAACATTCACGTAAAATTTAACCTTCATTTACGCGCCGGGATGGCAGCTATCTCTTCAAATATTATGTCTGAGACATCAACCGTGTTGCAAAATCCGCTTGTAGAAATTAAACACCTTGGCTTTAGTCGTGGTGAGAAAGTCATTTATGATGATATTTCTTTAACGATCCCAAAAGGGAAAGTCACCGCTATTATGGGCCCTAGTGGTATTGGTAAAACTACCTTACTTAAATTAATTGGTGCTCAGTTAACGCCCGATTCAGGTGAAGTATTATTTGATGGCCTCAATATGCATCAATTATCCCGTACTGAGCTATATCAAGTGCGCAAACGTATGAGCATGTTATTCCAAAGTGGTGCTTTGTTCACTGACATGAATGTGTTTGATAATGTCGCTTTTGCATTACGTGAACATTCAGGGTTACCAGAAACGATTATTCGTTCGATTGTGCTAATGAAATTACAAGCCGTTGGACTTCGTGGCGCAGCTTATATGATGCCTAGTGAGTTATCGGGCGGAATGCAGCGTCGTGCAGCGCTCGCCAGAGCTATCGCTTTAGAGCCTGAAATGGTGTTGTATGATGAGCCTTTTGCGGGGCAAGATCCAATTTCAATGGGTATGCTAGTTAAGTTAATTCGAGAATTATCAGATTCATTAAAGTTAACCTCAGTGGTGGTGTCCCACGACGTCAAAGAAGTCTTAGGCATTGCCGATTATGTTTACGTGATAGCGGATAAAAAAGTCATTGCAGAGGGCACGCCTGAGCAATTGAGAAAATCTGATAACCCGCAACTGATACAGTTTATTGATGGTGCGCCAGATGGTCCGGTACCATTTCATTATCCAGCAGTTGATTATCAACAGGAGTTGTTGAGTGAATCCGATTAATTTGATTGCTGCAATTGGTCGTTATGCCATTGGGTTAGTAGGCGGTTTTGGTAAGGCTGGCGTGATGTTATGGCGCGCCATAGTCCATGTCCCCAACCCTAAAAAAGGCCTACCCTTACTGATTAAACAAATCTACGTATTGGGCGTGCGCTCAATGATTATTATTATTGTATCAGGCTTATTTATTGGCATGGTATTAGCGCTTCAGGCTTATAATATTTTAGTCGGTTTTGGTACCGAAGACAGCCTAGGCCCTATGGTGGCGTTAAGCTTACTGCGTGAACTTGGACCTGTTGTTACCGCACTGTTATTTGCCGGGCGAGCAGGGTCTGCGCTTACTGCTGAAATTGGCTTGATGAAATCAACCGAACAGTTATCAAGCTTAGAAATGATGGCCATTGACCCGTTAAGACAAATTATAGCACCACGATTTTGGGCCGGCGTGATCAGTATGCCACTGTTAGCTATGATGTTCAGTTTAGTCGGTATTTTTGGTGGGCATTTAGTCGGCGTAGAGTGGAAAGGCATCGATACCGGTGCTTTTTGGTCGATATTACAAGCTTCAGTTGAGTGGCGACAGGATATTGTTAACTGCCTTATTAAAAGTACAGTGTTTGGTATTGTGGTGACATGGATTGCATTATATCGAGGTTATGAAGTGAAGCCTAATCCAGAGGGCATTAGTCGGGCGACAACCTCTACGGTAGTGCAGGCCAGTTTAGCTGTTTTAGCTTTGGACTTTTTGCTAACAGCATTAATGTTCGGAAATTAAGATTAATTTATTAACTATTTAAGTGGTTTAAGCGTATGTTGACACGGAAGATTGAGTTACTTGTTGGTCTATTTTTATTGTCAGGAGTGTTAGCATTTTGCGTATTGGTTTTTAATGTAGCCAATGTCAAAGTCGATACCCAAAATAATAATTATTCCCTCATTGCTGAATTTAATAATATTGGCGGATTAAAAGTGCGTGCGCCAGTAAAGGTCGGTGGTGTGGTTGTTGGCCGAGTGGCCGACATCACCTTAGATGATCGCAAGCTTGTTCCCATAGTGACGTTAACTATGGATAAGCGTTATGATCATTTTCCTGAAACCAGTAGTCTATCTATTTTAACATCAGGCTTGTTAGGTGAGCAGTTTATTGGCTTAACCCCAGGTTTTATGGATGATGATATCGACATGTTGGGTGATGGTGACAAAGTTGATGACACCCGCGGCGCGTTGATTTTAGAAGACCTTATTGGTCAATTGTTATATAGCATGTCGTCAAAAGATAAATAGGAGCGGTTTTATGCAAGCATTTTTAGTGCGTATCGTTAGCGCTGTTATATTGTTGACCAGTATTCAAAGCTGGGCGGCAGAAATTAATACTCAAGACCCATATAAGTTAATCGAACAAGTGGCCAATCAAACCTTTGATCGCTTTAAAAGAGATAAAGCGATAATCGATCAAGATTTAAGCCATTTAAAAGTCATTGTAGCTGATGAACTTATGCCTTATGTCGATTATAAATATGCCGCCTATAAAGTGATGGGCCAATATTTACGTGAAACCAGTGATGATCAAAGAACACGGTTTGTCGAAGCGTTTAAAGGTTATTTAATTGGCACTTATGCACAAGCGTTAACGGCTTATACCGATCAAACGGTCGCATTTGAACCGCCGTCAAATTTTAGTAAAGAGAAAATGGTTGAAGTGAGCGTGCAAATTATTGAGCAAGGTCGTCCGCCGATTAAAATTCAATTCAAAGCGCGTCGTTTAAAAGATAACTCATGGAAAGCATTCGATTTAGTCGCAGAAGGCGTCAGCTTACTTGCATCAAAACAATCTGAAATATCAAATTTAATTCGCCAGCAAGGCATTGAATCGGTCATTACTATGCTGAATGATAAAACAAAGCAAAAAATTGATCGCAAACTAGATAAAGAGGATAAAGCGGCGTGATTCAGTTTGAGCAGCAAGGTGATACTTGCCTAGTGCAAGGGCGTTTAACGCAAGATGAGGTCATACTTTTGTGGCCGAATCGACATCAACTGTTTACTGCATCTACCCAAGTGGTAGACTTGTCCGCTTTGACTTATGTCGATAGCGCAGGCGTTGCTATGCTGCTTGCACTAAAAGGATTAGTAATGTCAGAGCAAGATATGTCTTTAGGGACTATTTCGCGTATATTGCAGCATCCTGCGGCTCAATTACAAAAAATGATTGAGCTATACGATTTACACACTTTTTTTGCTGATAATTCTCGTTAATTTGATCGGCATTTAGTTCACCATTCACGATGTTAATTTTGTTAGATTAACATCGCAATAAAGGTATAAATTCATGGATTGCAAAGTTATTGAGCAAATTCTATCCGAAGCATTAGAACTGACAGAAGTTCATGCTACATCTGATGGCAGCCACTTCAAAGTTGTTGCTGTAGGTGAATGTTTTGATGGCATGAGCCGAGTAAAACAACAACAAGCAATATATGGACCGTTAGCAGATAATATTGCCAGTGGCGAGCTGCACGCATTAACTATTAAGACATTTACGCCGACCCAGTGGAAGCGTGAAAAACTTTTCAATATGTAATTAGAGAGCCAAGTGGATAAATTAACCATTAAAGCTAGCCAGCCTTTATCTGGCAGTGTTGTTATTTCAGGTGCTAAAAATGCGGCATTGCCAATTTTAATGGCAGGTGTACTGGCTGAAACTGACTTTATTTTAACGAATGTTCCAAGCTTGCGAGACGTTAGCACCAGCTGTAAGTTGTTACGCTGTTTAGGTGCTGACGTTGAAGAGTTAGGCCAAGGTAAAGTACGGATTTCTACCACTAACCTAAATGAATTTTGTGCGCCATATGATTTGGTAAAAACCATGCGCGCATCTATTTTAATTTTAGGTCCACTGCTTGCCCGTTACGGCACTGCAGATGTGTCTTTGCCTGGTGGCTGCGCTATTGGTGCAAGGCCTGTTGATTTACACCTTCATGGCCTTGAGCTAATGGGAGCTAAAATCGAAGTCAAAGAAGGTTATATAAAAGCACGTGTAGATGGTCGTCTCAAAGGTGCACATATCTTTATGGATATGGTCAGTGTTGGCGCGACTGAGAATTTACTGATGGCTGCCGCATTAGCTGACGGTACCACAGTGATTGAAAATGCTGCCCGTGAGCCTGAAGTGTCAGACTTAGCGCATTGCTTAATTGCAATGGGAGCAAAAATTACTGGTATTGGTTCAACTACGTTAACTATTGAAGGCGTTGAACGTCTGCAAGGTTGTGAATACCGTGTGATGCCTGATCGCATCGAAACTGGCTCATTTTTAGTTGCCGCCGCCGTCACTCGTGGGCATATTCGCTGTGAAGCGGCAGATCCTGGCTCTCTTGAAGCGGTAATATCAAAACTTGAAGACGCTGGTGCTACGATTACGACAGGTGAAGATTGGATTGAGCTTGATATGCAAGGCAAACGTCCAAAAGCGGTTAACATTAAAACCGCGCCTTACCCTGGCTTCCCGACAGATATGCAAGCTCAGTTTTGTGTACTGAATGCGCTAGCAGAAGGTACTGGACGAGTCACTGAAACGATTTTTGAAAATCGTTTTATGCATGTACCAGAGTTAAGCCGGATGGGCGCTAAGCTCGCACTTGAAGGTAATACTTGTATTATCGAAGGTATTGAGTCATTAAACGGTGCGCAAGTGATGGCAACTGATTTACGTGCTTCAGCCAGCTTAGTCATAGCAGGTTTAATGGCAGAAGGGATCACTACAGTTGATCGCATATACCACTTAGATCGTGGTTATGAGCACATTGAAGCTAAGTTTAAAGGCTTAGGCGGTGAAGTATTACGCGTGTCTTAACTTAAGTCGCTTAGAGGCAATCGATTAATTGCTAAATACAAAAGCCATCAATTTAAATTGATGGCTTTTTTCATGGCAGTTTATGCCATTTAATATCGTGTGGTTGGAATGTTTTGTGGTTGTGACTATTGATCAAAAGAGTTCTTTTCTACAACAAATACCGGTATTTCCAGTTTTAATCCCTCTCGAATAACCGTCAATAGCACTTTGTTACCAGGTGGTGTTTCTGCAATTTTATCCATTAACACCTCAACACCTGGAATATCGTCATTACCATAAGTAATAATGACATCCCGCGGCTGTAACTCCGCATTGGCAGCGGGCCCATTAGGGTCAATACCAGTAACAAAAACCCCTTTTAAATCAGGTAAATTTAAAATTTGCGCCACAACTGGGGTTAATGCTTCTCCGGAAATACCAATTGCGCCACGAATAACGCGTCCATCTGCAATGAGTTTGTCCATAATGCTGTGGGCTAACTTTATCGGGATAGCAAAACTAATGCCATTACCACCATTATCACCGCCGACTTTAAACGCTGCGGTATTTATTCCAATTAATTCACCAGTAGTATCAATTAACGCACCACCAGAGTTACCCGCATTAATCGCAGCGTCTGTTTGTAAAAAGTCTAAATAACCTGAGCTTAATCCACTGCGACCTGTTGCACTAATAATACCCTGAGTAATTGTTTGTCCAAGATTATAGGGATTGCCAATGGCTAACACTACATCGCCAACTAATGCTGGGTTAGTTAAGTTAATCGGCACGACAGGGAGGTTGTCACCTTCAATTTTTAACACTGCTAAATCTGTTTCAGGATCACTGCCAACCACTTCAGAGGTAAAACGCCGTCCATCTTGCAGTGCAATAACTATTTCATCGGCACGTTTTATAACGTGATAGTTGGTTAGAATATAACCTTGATTACTCATAATAACGCCAGAGCCTAAGCCCTGCAGTGAACTTGAGTTAAGTGGTGCGCGTTGATCAATACTTAAGCTATAAATATTAACAACGGCGGGTGCTGCACGGCGAACCGCTTTAGCAAAAGACAACTCACTGCCCATATTAGCACGCTGTGTTAAACCGCTTTTAAACGGACTGCCTTCAAATGAGGTTGCGATAAGGAAAACGGCAGCCATGATCAGACCAAATAAAATGGATTTGCCTAGATAAATACTAATGTCTTTAAAGTTCATAGTCTGATCTATGTTAAGTAAATAGCGCAAATACTAACATAACTGAAAAAATTAAGCATCGAGGTTGAATGCTCGATGCTTAATTAATGAATGCTAACATTAACTTAAGTGATTACAGTCAACAATCACCACTAATAATATTAAATAAATTACTCTCAGTATCGATTAATCATTATCGTAAAACTAAATAGCTCAGGTTGTTATCGCGTAGTATTTTAAGCGCGACTGAGCCCTGTTGTTTTTCTAGCAAGGCTTTAAAGGATTTTAAATCTTTAACCTGGGTGCGATTAATGCCGACGATGAAATCGCCTTTTTGCAAACCAGACATAGCAGCTGGAGAGCCTTGGGCAACATCGGTTATTTCAACTCCTCTAGAGCCATTACTAAGGGTAGTACCCTGAAGCATAGGATGTAATGCGCCTGCAGCGGCTTCAATAGCATCAGCTTTACCTAAAGTTGCTTTAACAGTTTTAGTGTCGCCATCACGTATAAGGCCAAATTCAACTTTTACATCAGCTCCCATAGTGGCCACTTTAGCGCGCAGTTCCTGGAACGACTTAATCTTGCGGCCATTAACGCTGGTAATAATATCACCCGCTTTAATGCCTGCCTTGGCTGCTGCACTGTCTGGCACCACTTCGCTAACAAAAGCGCCATGTTGGGTTTCTAGTCCGAATGCTGTAGCCAGTTCTTTATCTAAATCACGACCCGCTACCCCTAATATTCCTCTTCTTACCTCACCGTGTTCTATGATTTGTTGAACTAAGTTATTGACCATATTTGCAGGAATGGCAAAACCAATACCGACGTTACCGCCATTAGGTGCCACAATGGCGGTGTTGATCCCCATTAATTCACCATTTAAATTAACTAATGCGCCACCTGAGTTACCACTATTAATTGCAGCATCGGTTTGAATGAAGTTTTCAAGCATTTCAATGCCCAAACCACTTCGCCCTAAAGCACTCACAATACCGGATGTCACTGTTTGGCCCAAACCGAATGGATTACCTATGGCCACGGCAAAGTCACCGACGCGAACTTCGTCTGAGTCAGTTTGTTTGATCGCGGTGAGGTTTTTAGCGGTAATTTGTAATAGTGCAATATCGGATTCTTTATCTGCACCTATTAGTTTAGCTTCTACTTCTCGCCCATCGCTTAAACCTATTTGAATATCATCAGCACCATTAATGACGTGATTGTTAGTTACGATATAGCCTTTTTCGGCATCAATAATAACTCCAGATCCTAGACCTCGAAACGGACGTTCTTGGACTTGTTCACGCGGAGCGTTTGGACCAAAAAAATAACGAAATACATCGGGAACTTGCTGCTTAGATACTTGAGTACCTGATACTGCCACAGATACCACAGCTGGTGTGGTGCGTTCTAGCATAGGCGCTAAACTGGGTATGGATTGGCCATCAACAGATTGTGGAATAGCAGCAAAAGAAGTGGTTGGTATAATAGCTAATGATGCGGTTAACAGGGCAACAGAAAGTAAGCTTAATTTGGTTTTCATTAATATGGCTCCTTGGACATTCAAGCTAATGCTGAAAATATGGCGCTTGAGTGAGATAAATTAAAGTTAAATATCGTTAATCAGGTAAATTATTAGGTCGTTAAAATTCAAATTTTTGATAAACAATTTTTTCTATAAATGTCGTTGTTTCAAAATGAGCGTCAATTAGATTTGCCTTGAAACGTAAAAATTATGGAAAGTGGATATGTTATTTATTGGGAGTCGGTTTCGAATTGATAGTTCATTAACGATTAACAAAGGTTAATTTGATCGTTTAACGCGGTTACTCGTATTGAAGGTTTAATGTTATTATTCGCAGCAATTATTTGATGTAAGAGAGTCATAATCGTGTCTCAGTTAACCCCTTGGCAGCATTATCAACAAGATCTCACCCGTGAGAACTTCTCCCACGATCCAGCTCAAGAGCAAGCTGTTAGATCATTACAGCGTGTGTTTGATGAAATAATTGCTACCAATCAACCTATATCTGGTTTATCGAAGATACTAACCGCATTTGGGAAAAAACCAACAACATCGGTTAAGGGGTTATACCTATGGGGTGGCGTCGGGCGTGGCAAAACCTACTTAATGGATACCTTTTATGATGCGCTTCCAGGTGATAAAAAACTCAGGGCGCACTTCCACCGTTTTATGCATCAACTTCATCATGACTTGGGGGAGCTAAAAGGGGTGCAAGACCCGTTACTGACGATCGCAAAAAAAATGGCCAACCAATACCAAGTGATTTGCTTCGATGAGTTTTTTGTTTCTGACATCACAGATGCAATGCTATTGGGCACCTTGTTTCAAGCCCTATTTAAAGAAGGGGTGGCATTAGTGGCTACCTCGAATATTATTCCTGATGATTTGTACAAGAATGGCTTACAACGGGTCCGTTTTTTACCTGCTATCGCTCTGATCAATAAGCATTGTGAGATTTTAAATGTTGATTCAGGTATAGATTACCGTTTAAGAACTCTAGAGCAAGCTGAGATTTACCATTACCCGCTTGACGAATCTGCGGACTTGAATTTACATACTTATTTCAAACAGCTTGCACCAGAGTCTGAGGTGTTAACCGATGCTATTAATATTGATGGTCGCTTAATTAGTATCCGTCAGCAATCTCAAGGAGTGCTGCTCGCCAACTTCAGAGATATATGTGATGGGCCCCGTTCGCAGCGAGATTATATGGAGATAGCGCGAATTTATCATACCGTATTACTCAGTGGGCTTGAGCAAATGGGTGATCAGTTAACCGGTGATGATATTGCCAGGCGTTTTTTAGCTATGGTGGATGAGTTTTACGAGCGAAATGTAAAATTAATTATTTCTGCACAGGTGCCTTTAGAAGACATTTATACTAAAGGTATGCTCAATTTTGAGTTTCGTCGCTGCCGCTCAAGATTAATAGAAATGCAATCCCATGATTATTTAGCTTCAGAACATTTACCTTAAAAAATAGTATCAATACGAAATTAGCTGTTATTTTGAGCAAAATTAAATAGTAAAAGTGCTGCTAAAACGATCAAACTATTTAACGCTTTTTATAAATATCAGGTGATTTCTATCTCATGTTTGCGTATAATCCGCACCTGCCCTCGTTACTCCGTCGAATTGGGCGGAAGTTTTAAGCCAATATTCATGCTCGAAGGGGCAAGAATCGGTCCATTTTGTGTTAATTGCGACTTGCAGTTGGCATGTGAGACAGAATTTTAAACATTGGGTTTTTGTAAAAAATGAAGACTACATTTAATGCTACATCAGAAACAGTCACACGTGATTGGTTCGTCGTTGATGCCGAAGGTAAAACTTTAGGTCGTATGGCTACTGAAATTGCTACTCGTTTACGCGGTAAGCACAAGCCTGAGTACACACCTCATGTTGATACTGGTGATTACATCATCGTTATTAATGCTGAGAAAGTTACCGTAACTGGTAACAAAGCTGCTGGTAAAATTTATTACTCGCACACTGGTTTCATCGGTGGGATTAAGCAAATTTCTTTTGAGAAATTGCAAGCTCATAAACCTGAGATGATTATCGAGAAAGCTGTTAAGGGTATGTTGCCAAAAGGTCCATTGGGCCGTGCTATGTTCCGTAAACTTAAGGTTTACGCAGGCACTGAGCATAACCATGCTGCACAACAACCACAAGTTCTTGATATTTAAAACGGGAGTAAGCTAATGTCTGCAACTCAGTACTACGGCACTGGCCGTCGTAAAACATCAACTGCTCGCGTATTCGTTAAAGCAGGTAGTGGTACAATCGTTGTTAACCAACGTCCACTAGATATATATTTTGGCCGTGAAACTGCTCGTATGGTTGTTCGTCAACCACTAGAGCTAGTTGAAATGACTGATAAATTCGACATATATGTAACTGTTAAAGGCGGTGGAACCACTGGCCAAGCAGGTGCAATTCGTCACGGTATTACTCGTGCGTTAATGCAACTAGACGAGACTTTACGTCCTTCTCTACGTGCCGCTGGTTTTGTTACCCGTGATGCTCGTAAAGTTGAGCGTAAGAAAGTTGGTCTACGTAAAGCACGTCGTAAGCCACAATTCTCGAAGCGTTAATTCGCCTTTGGAATACAAAAAACCCAGCTTATGCTGGGTTTTTTATTGGCTGCAGTTTTATAATAATAAGCTAAATGCATTCAAATTAACGGGGAGTTCAAATGACATTACAGCTTTTAATGACAGCAATTGCCTTGGTATTAATCGTTGAGGGGCTTGGTCCGTTATTGTTTCCACAAAAATGGAAAAAGTATTTATTTGAGCTTTCTGGGCAAAACCAAAATGTTCTCAGACGCTTAGGTGGATCTTTAGTCACAGCGGGGATCGTTTTATTGATTATTTTTTAATAAAATACTTGCCTATAACCCCCTAAAATCTGTTAAAATTCTATTTTATACCACAAGACGTTGCAGCTAATAATGGGCAAAAATGTAGTCGTACTCGGCACTCAATGGGGTGACGAAGGCAAAGGTAAGATTGTCGACCTTTTAACAGAACAGGCAAAATACGTAGTTCGTTACCAAGGCGGCCATAATGCCGGTCATACTTTGGTAATTGATGGTGAAAAAACAGTACTTCATTTAATTCCATCTGGAATTTTACGTAATAACGTAAAATGTTTGATTGGTAATGGTGTCGTTGTTGCCCCTGATGCGTTGATGAAAGAAATCAACATGCTGAAAGAGCGCGGCGTACCTGTTGAAGAGCGTTTACTTATATCTGAAGCGTGTCCGCTAATATTACCCTTCCATTGTGCACTTGATATTGCTCGCGAAAAAGCGCGTGGCAATAAAGCGATTGGCACAACGGGTCGCGGTATTGGGCCAGCTTATGAAGATAAGGTTTCACGTCGTGGTCTTCGCATCGGTGACTTATTCAATGCAGAACTTTTTGCAACTAAACTAAAAGAAGTGATGAAATATCACAACTTTATGTTAACTGAATACTACAAGGTAGAAGCTGTTGACTATCAAAAAACGCTAGATGATGCATTGGCTATTGCTGATTATCTGAAGAGTTTATGTGTTGACGTTACTGAGTTATTAGATACCGCCCGTAAGGCTGGTGAGCCAATTCTATTTGAAGGTGCTCAAGGTACATTATTGGATATCGACCATGGTACATATCCATTTGTAACCTCTTCTAATACTACTGCTGGTGGTGTTGCAACAGGCTCAGGTTTTGGTCCACGTCATATTGATTATGTACTTGGTATCATGAAAGCTTACACTACACGTGTAGGTGCTGGTCCTTTCCCAACGGAATTAGCCAATGAAATTGGTGATTACATTGGTGAGAAAGGCCAAGAGTTTGGTGCGACGACGGGTCGTAAACGTCGTCCTGGTTGGTTAGATGCAGTGGCAATGCGCCGTGCAGTTCAAATCAATAGCGTAAGTGGTTTCTGCTTAACCAAGCTAGATGTATTAGATGGTCTAGAAGAAGTTAAAATCTGTGTTGGTTATCAAAACCCAGATGGTACTGTTTCTAAAATTACGCCACTAGCTGCTGAAGGCTATGAGCTAGTTACACCTATCTATGAAACCATGCCAGGTTGGAAAGAAGTGACTTTTGGTGCGACTTCAATTGAGCAACTTCCTGCTGCTGCAATTAACTACATCAAACGCATTGAAGAACTATTAGAAACGCCAATCGATATCATCTCAACCGGTCCTGACCGTAATGAGACCATGATTCTAGTTAATCCGTTTAACTAAAATCAATATCGTAAAAAAGGCCGCGTTAAGCGGCCTTTTTAATGAAAGCGGCTTTGAAAGTATTGGCTTAGTCCTTAAGAAAAGTGTGCAGCGGCCGATTAATAAGTTAATCAAACTGTCATAGAGAATTATTATGTTACGGCTTTCATTATTTCTCACACTTACGTTATTATTTGGCTCGTCTATTCAAATTGCCAAGGCCGTCTCTGGCGCCTATGATATTTATAGCGATGAACAACTCATTAATCTGATCCGCAGTAATCAATATCTTCAACGTGTGAAGCTTGATGAGTGCCAGTTAGTACAAGATATTGAAGCTAGAGCAGAAGTGCTACAGCAGCCCTTATATCAATTTTTATGGGGCGAAATGTTAAATCACGGCGTGTGTGTGAAAGCACATCCTTCTCGTGGAATAGCAATATTACAAACGGCCGCCGAGCAAGGCAGTGCCGAAGCTATGTTAAAATTAGCTGATTATTACTACCGAGGACAACTGGTGGTAAAAGATCGACATCGTTCAGTGCAATACACATTACCTGCAGCAGCGAATGGTGATGTAAATGCACGTATGATGTTAGTTAAACTGTTTGCTGAAGGTTATGGCAGCCCAAAAGATTACGAAATGGGCTATCATTGGCTTTATAACAGTATTTTTGATGATGAGAGTCAGCAAAAGAAAGCGACTTCATTGTTACAACAACTTGCTGTAAAAATGCCCACAAGTATTGTTGAAAGGGCCCAGCAGCAACAACTTTATATGCAATAAGGCATACAATATTATGCCGATGATTTGGAAATTGAATGATCACCGATCCTCATTTTGAGAGAGAACAAGACAAGTACGATAATCCTATTCCTAGCCGTGAGTACATTTTAGAGTACTTGCGCGCGCAAAAGTCACCCGTTACCCGTGACAAAATCGCCGAAGCGTTAAAAATAACTGAGGAAGAGCCATTAGAAGCTTTACGTCGTCGCTTACGCGCGATGGAGCGTGATGGCCAGTTAGTGTTTACCCGTGGTCAAAGCTACGGTTTACCTGAAAAAATGGATTTACTATCGGGCACTATTATTGGTCACCGAGACGGCTTCGGCTTTTTAAAGCTTGAAGAAGGCGGTGACGATTTATTTATAAATAACCGTGACATGCTGATGTATTTTCATGGCGACAAAGTGCTGGCGCAAAAAGCCGGTACAGATCGTCGTGGACGCCGAGAAGCGCGCATTGTGCGTTTGGTTCAAGAGCGAAGCGCGGCATTAGTTGGCCGATACCATGTTGATGGCGGGATGGCATTTGTTATTGCAGATGATCGCCGTATCAACCAAGAGATTTTAATTGCCAATGAAGATAACAACGGCGCTCGTGCCGGTGATGTTGTGGTGGTTGAGCTAACAAGACGACCAGGTCGCTTTGTTAAAGCAGCCGGTAAAGTCACTGAAGTCCTAGGTAAAACGATGGCACCTGGGATGGAAATTGAAATTGCACTGCGCAATTATGATTTACCCCATACCTGGTCAGATATTATTGAGAAAAAACTTAAACGTATACCTGATGAAGTGCCTAATTCAGACAAACAAGGCCGAGTTGATTTACGTCATTTACCACTAGTCACTATTGATGGTGAAGATGCGCGTGACTTTGATGATGCCGTTTATGCGGAGAAGAAACCTGGTGGTGGCTGGCGCTTATGGGTGGCTATTGCAGATGTAAGCCATTATGTGCGCACAGATTCAGCATTAGATGTGGAAGCTCGTGAGCGTGGTAACTCGGTGTATTTTCCCTCGCAAGTTATTCCTATGTTGCCAGAGAAAATTTCTAACGGATTATGTTCGTTAAATCCCCATGTCGATCGTTTATGCATGGTGGCCGAAATGACTATTGCCGCCAGCGGTAAATTGTCAGGTTATAAGTTTTACCCTGCAGTGATGCATTCCCATGCGCGTTTCACGTATACCCAAGTTGCCGACATGCTAGAAGGTGGCGTTATTGCCCCTGAACATCAAGCATTGTTCCCACATTTACAGTGTTTACAGTCTTTGTACTTAACCTTAGATGAACGACGAGCTGAGCGCGGCGCCATTGCATTTGAAACATTAGAGACGCAATTTATTTTTAATGAACAGCGCAAAATCGATAAGATTGTGCCTAGAGGCCGTAACCAAGCGCATAAAATCATTGAAGAATGTATGATTTTAGCTAACGTGGCATCAGCTAAGTTCGTTAAAAAGAACAAGGGTGAAGTGTTATACCGTGTGCATGAAGCGCCGTCTGAGCAAAAGTTAGCAAACTTTAAAGAGTTTCTCGCTGAGCGTGGTTTATCGATGGAAGGTGGTTTAGAACCTACACCAGCAGATTACCAAGGTATTATGCTGAAAATTGCAGATAGACCCGATGCAGAGCTCATTCAGGTTATGTTATTACGCTCTATGCGCCAGGCTATTTATAGCCCAGATAATGACGGTCACTTTGGTTTAGCCCTAGAAGAGTATTCTCACTTTACATCACCTATTCGTCGTTATCCCGATCTTGTCCTCCATAGGGTGATTAAGTTCCTGCTGGCTAACAGTGAAGGCACGGTTAAAGACAAGTGGACTCAGGACGGTGGCTTTCAATATACCCTTGCTGAGTTAGATTCATTAGGTGAAGAGTGCTCAACCACTGAGCGCCGAGCAGATGAAGCGACTCGAGATGTGAGCGACTGGCTTAAATGTGAATACATGCAAGATCATGTTGGTGATGACTTCGACGCTGTAATTGCATCGGTGACTAACTTTGGCTTATTTGTGCGCTTAAATGATTTATTCATTGATGGTTTGGTTCATATATCCAGCTTAGCAAGTGATTACTATCAGTTTGATGCTATGCGCCAGCGCTTAGTGGGTGAGAATACCCGTCAAGTTTATCAAGTTGGTGATCCAGTAAGTGTGAAAGTTGCTGCAGTTAACCTAGATGATCGCCAAATTGATTTAATTATGATTGGTGACAACAGCAAAGGTCAGGGCAAACGTCGCAACAGCAACAAGCCACTTACGGCGCGTGATCGTGTTAAGTTAGAAGGAGCTAAGTCTGCTCGTGGCGCTAAAGAGGGTGATAAACCGTCTAAAGGTCGTGGCAAGAAAGTCGCTTCTGAAGGTACTGGCTCAGCAGTTAGCAAAGATTCAGCTAACAAGGGTTCGGCTAAAAAATCGACTAGCAAAAAAACTCGGGTTAAAAAACCTAACGCAAAAAAGGCTGACGCCAAAAAGACCGACGCTAAAAAAACGGCTGTTAAAAAGCCTTTAGCGAGTAAATCGAAAGCTAAGAAGACCGATGCTAATAAAGCCAACAATAGCGAATCAACCGCAAAAGCGGCTGAAGCCAAAAGCAGTAAGAGAAAGTAATTAAATGAAAAAACAAGATGTTATTTTTGGTATTCACGCCGTTGAAGCCCTATTAAAAAACAGCCCAGAGCGTGTTATTGAATTATGGCTAATGCAAGGTCGCGATGATGAACGCTTAGAACCTCTAGTAAATGCAGCCCAAGAAGCGGGTATTAAGTCACAGCGTTCAGCGAGAAAAGTGCTTGATGAAAAAGCAGAAAGTACTCAGCACCAAGGTGTCGTAGCGCGTGTAACCGCAGCCAAAGTGCTTGCTGAAAGTGAGTTAGACGCTTTACTGGATAAACTCAGTGCTGAGCAGAAAACGCCTTTCTTCTTGATACTCGATGGTGTGACAGATCCACATAATTTAGGCGCCTGTATTCGTAACGCTGATGCAGCTGGTGCGCACGGGGTTATCGTACCTAAAGATAATTCGGTTGGCCTAACATCCGTTGTGAGTAAAGTTGCGAGTGGTGCAGCAGAAGTTGTGCCGTTATTTCAAGTGACTAACTTGGCACGTACAATGCGACACATCCAAGACAAAGGTGTGTGGATTGTTGGCGCCGCAGGTGAGGCTGACAGTAACGTCTATCAAGCTGACTTTAAAGGTGCGTTAGCGATTGCTATGGGCGCGGAAGGTAAAGGCTTACGCCGTTTAACCCGTGAAAGCTGTGATTCGCTAATCTCTATTCCGATGTCAGGAACAGTTTCAAGCTTAAATGTATCTGTTGCTACCGGTATCTGTTTGTTTGAAGCGGTACGTCAACGTTTAGTATAACGACCACTAATTTGTGATGAAAAAAGCGAGCTGATGCTCGCTTTTTTGTGTTTGCAACTAAACCCAATGTCTGACTAGGTTTTGCGAGTTTCTACTTGGCTTGTAATATTATTTTGGTCTACGTGGTTAATTACATCATCATTTTTGTCATCAACTACTTGGGTGTAATCAGGCTCATCGTCTAATACATCGTCTTCTGTGCCAACCATATCAAATGCATTATCATCAGGATTAATCATCTGATCCTGCACCGATTGCACATTTACCCTAGGGTCAAAAGAGGCAGCCAATGGTGATGACACTAAATCTCCACCTGCCATCACATAGTCATTACTTGAGCCCTGTTCAGCTTTTTGCTTGTTATTAATAAATAATAAGCGAATAACTAACGTGAAAGCACAAATACTCATAAAGCCATATAGCATATTGTTACCAAAGTGCTGCATCAGTGATGAAGCGATAAGTGGGCCAATACTGGCGCCAATACCAAATGTCACTAAAATTGTGGCCGATAATCCAACTCGCTCATGTTGCTCTATACGAGAATTGGCTAACGCCGTGGCTAATGGATAAAGTGTAAAAGCCAACACGCCAAATATTCCTGTTAAGACTAATGAGATTTGAGCATCAAAAGGCACCAAAGCAATAACCAGCACCAATATACCAAGCAGACCACAGTTAATGCGAATAAGGCGGCTTCTTGGCATTAAGTCAGACAGTTTACCCATAGGCCATTGGGCTAGCAGACCTGCGAAAATAGTACATGACATATATAAGGCGACAGATTGAGGTTCAATACCTTGCGCAGTAGCATAAGCTGGCGCTAAACCATAAAAGCATCCCACTATCATGCTACCCAAAGCTATCGTGGTTAGTGCTTGCGGGGCGCGTTTCCAGTAGTGCTTCATGTTAAGTGGTGCAGGTGTTAATGGCTCTGGGTGAATACGGCGTGTAATTGAAATGGGTACAGTACACAAAGCAAAACAAATTGCGATAAGCAGTAAAGGTTCAATACCTAAGTCTGGGTATAAACTAATGGCGCCTTGGCCAGCCATTAATGCCAAGTAAGATACAATCATATAACTGGCAAAAACGGTGCCGCGTTGACTCGGTTCAGATTGCTCATTTAGCCAGCTTTCAAGCACCATGTATTGACACATCATGCCCATGCCAACAAGGACACGTAGGATTAGCCAAATGGTTAGGTTATCAATTAATGCATGACCTAAGGCAGATGCAGTCACCACACCCGCGCATGCCACAAAGGCACGAATATGGCCAACTTGCGCAATGAGTTTATGACCCACTTTGGATCCACATACCAAACCAATATAGTAGGCAGACATCATGCCACCTACCCATATTTGTGGCACGTCCATCATAGTGAGCTTTAGGCCTAAATATGTAGTCAGAAGACCAGCTGCCAGTACCATCATAAAGGTGGTGCTGTATAACGAGGTAAAACTACGTAATGGACTGGTCATCACACTGCCTCTAAAGGTTATTTATGACTCCGCTTAAATAAGCGTAATTACTGGAATGTGTACAGTAAGTTGAATGTTGTAATTGTATCCGTCTTCTGACTGTCCTGTGGCACATCAGAGGTATATTTAACGTTAACGCCAATTTTAAATGCCCAATCTTGAATGAAGGTATTTCTATAGTTCATATCTAAGGTCAAGGTGTTGTTATCTTGGCCCGTCTCAGCCGTCACATCGGCATTAAGGCTAGTATATTCCTGTAGCTTTACAGAGTACTTAGCCGCAGAACGTAAAATGATATCTCTGTTTGGCGTTGGCTCTGGATCAATAACAGATGAAGAGGGTAAGTCATAACGATAACCAGGACCGAATTCTAAACTGAGTTTAGTTCTATAGTTTTTGATTAAATCAAAACCATAACCTGAGGAAATAGTATAAATTTTGGTGAACGAGCCGTATTGGTTCCAGGTGAATTCACCGCGGCCAAAAACGTATCCTCGCTCTAATTTATAGTTACTTTGAAGATAAACCTCATATTTCTCCGAGGTTGCTTCACTTCCGTCAGCAGAGTAGTAGGCTTTTAAGGTGCCTTCTTGCTTAGTATTAAGGGTGTCGTAAGTCGCATAAGTACGCCCGTTGAAGTTTTTAGTTTCATTATTGCCACTATTAAGTTGCAACCCGGCTTCAATTTCAGCATTAAAACCGTTCTCGGGTTCTTGATAGTCAGGTGGTACTAAAGCCCACGCGGAAGGGGACAATATCAGCAAACAGCAGATAGACAGCGCTTTTTTCATAATGATCACTATTTCTTGTTATCCATTACAACTCATTCTTAACTGCCGACATGATACCTGTATTCAATAACACAGGAAAGAATACTTTATTACTTGAGTTTGTGGGGGAGTTTCGGTATCATCGCGCGCTCAAATCAGTCACTTTAATTCGTTCCTTGCCTCCACATTGGTCTGACTGAGCCAGAAAAGAGGCTACTTAACCGTAAGGAGCAATAAATGCGTCATTATGAAATCGTATTTATGGTTCACCCAGATCAAAGTGAACAAGTCCCAGGTATGATTGAGCGTTACACCGGTGTTATCACCGCTGCTAACGGTACAATTCACCGTTTAGAAGATTGGGGCCGTCGTCAATTGGCTTACCCAATCCAAGACCTACATAAAGCTCACTATGTTCTTTTGAACGTAGAAGCAACTGCAGAGTCTATTGAAGAGTTAGAGACAGCTTTCCGTTTCAACGACGCTGTTCTGCGTAACTTTGTAATGCGCACTAAAGCTGCTGTTACTGAAGCTTCACCTATGGCAAAAGCAAGAGACGAACGTGAAACACGTCGTTCATCTTCTGATGACCGTATGGACGAAGAAAGCGCTGAAGAAAACGCTGAATAATTTACTCTGTGAATAACCATTTAACTTTGTTTGGAACCATTACGCGTTCAAAACAAATGAGCAGTCCCAGCGGTATTAATCATACGATTATTACGCTAGAACATAAGTCACAGAAGTATGATGCAGAGTTATTACGTAACGTATACTGCCTTATACAAGTGGTGTTGAGTGGTCCACGCTTTAAAAGCGTAGCAGATAAATTAAAAGCAGGTGTGCAGGTTGAAGTTGAAGGGTTTCTTTCACTCCAACAAGGACGAAATGGTCAAAACCGTTTAGTTTTGCATGCTGAAAATGTCGAATTGAAAACTTAGGAGACTGTCAAAATGGCACGTTATTTCCGTCGTCGCAAGTTCTGTCGCTTCACAGCTGAAGGCGTTACAGAAATTGATTATAAAGATATCGTAACTTTAAAGAACTACGTAACAGAAAGCGGCAAGATTGTTCCTAGCCGTATTACTGGTACTAGTGCTAAATACCAACGCCAACTAGCTCGCGCTATCAAGCGTGCTCGTTATCTTTCTCTACTGCCATATACTGATTTACATCAGTAATATAGCAGTATTAATTCCTAATCGAATAAAGAGGATTTGATAATGAACGTAATTCTACTAGACAAAATTGCAAACTTAGGCAGCTTAGGCGACCAAGTTTCTGTTAAAGCTGGTTATGCACGTAACTTCCTTTTACCATTTGGTAAAGCTGTTGTTGCGAATGCTGCAAACGTTGAAGTATTTGAAGCTCGTCGTGCTGATTTAGAAGCTAAAATAGCTGCTGATCTAGCTACAGCGACAGCTCGTGCTGAAAAATTAACTGCATTAGAAGGCGTTGTTATCGCTTCTAAAGCAGGTGATGAAGGTAAACTATTCGGTTCAGTTGGCAACCGTGACATCGCTGATGCAGTAACTGCAGCTGGCGTTGAACTTGCTAAATCTGAAGTCCGTTTACCTCTAGGTGCTTTACGCACTACTGGTAACTTCGAAGTTGAAGTGCAAGTACACACTGAAGTTAAAGCTATCGTTAAGATTTCTGTTGTTGCAGAAGCTTAATTATTGCTAACGCTTTAAAAGAACACCGCCAATAGGCGGTGTTTTTTTATGGGTGTTTTTCAACGCTATATCCATAACCATCATTTGATGTCAGATTAAATTCATCGCAACTTCAAAAAATATCTTTTCTCGACCAACAATTCACTTAATTTAACTCGATTGCTACTTTGTTAACCGCCATCATAAGATGATTTACAGTATGATCCAATGCTGGAATATCATTGCCATCGCAGACGGATTAATTTAACGTAAAGCCCAGCTATTGTGTAAAAATCGTGGTTTTAAAAACCAGTGCATTAGAGATTAATGTATTAAGTACCCCGGCTTTATCCCGAAGTGAATTGAATCGCTTGTTTTGTTTTAATAAAGGACTCTCATGCCTAGTTTGATAAGAATCGTGCTCATTAACACTCACTTACCCGGTGTGGTGGAATTGGCATTAAATGGCCACACTAATATTTGTGGTACAAACGCATCAGGTAAAACCACCTTACAACGTCTGGTACCGGTGTTTTACGGTGAATATCCAAGTCGAGTTGTACCCTCAACGCGTGACAGTTTTGAGCGCTGGTATTTACCGCACGATTCAAGCTACATCATTTATGAATACCAAAAAGATGATGGGCTGCTTTATCAAGCTGTATTAGCATCCGCAGGTGACGGTAAAGGGGTTAACTATCGCTTTATTGCCCGTGGTTTTGAGCTTGAGGATTATGTTAAAAATCGTAATGGCGATACCATTATTTGCCATTCAATGGCGGAGCTTGGACGTGAAGTAAAACGCCAAGATGTTGCTCACACCAATTTATTAAATACCCGTGAATTTAGGGCTATTATCCAAAACGATCGCAGTTTGCTTAATACCGGAGCTAATCGTAATGAGCTGCGCACATACGCGCGTCAATTCTCCCTGTGCGACAGTGAACACTCTTTACGCCATATTGAAAAACTTGCCAAAGCGGTGCATTCCAAAGAAGGTAAAATGGAAACGGTCAAGTCGATGATCGCCGCCATTTTAGAAGAAGATGGCGTTAATCCGCCAACCTCTCGATTAAACCCACAAAGGGTTGAATCTTGGATCCGCGAGAGTCAGTTGGTCCAAGGCTTTGAGCAAATCCGTCCAGAATTTGAAAAGCTTGAACAAGAATTTAATCAGCTGCTCAGCGCTGAAATGCGCCTGGCTAGTTTATCTCGCGGTTATCGACATGATGAAACCTTAGAAGCGGATCGTCAAGATGCTAACCAAACCTTGGCAAAAGAGCTAAACCTTAAGCTTAAAATGCTCGACGAAGAGTGGAAAGATATCCGTGATGAATTACAAAACGAAATATCTGCCGCCAAAGGTGACACCCAGAAGTGTGAGCATGAATTAGATGCGATTGAAGAACAGCATGGTGGTTTTTTAGATGCTGATATCGATCAAGCAAAAGCAGATTTAGATAGCTTACCCAGCTGGCGCCAAGATGTTGAAAACTTAAATGAGCGCCACAAATTACAAACAGAAAAGCATCAAGACATTGAAGCTGCCTTTAATGGCAGACGTTCAAAAATTGCCGAACAATTACACAGTGAATTAGAGACATTACACAAAGAGCAAGATACTCAGCGTGAAACCCGTGACAAACAACGTGAGTTAGCCACTGACGATTTAACTCAACTTGAAGGTTTTTGGCGCGAACAAACCGATGCTGGCAAAGCTAAGTTTAGCGAGCAAGAATATCAACTGAAGTTAACCGCCGCAGAACTTAAACATCAAGTAGATAGTGTGTCATACACTGAAGATGAAAAAGTGCGTTTGGCCATCTTTGATGAACGCATTAGCCTAGCAGATGAAGAGCAGGAAAGTTGTAATCAAAAGGTTGAACGCTTAACCACAGAAGAGCGCAAGCAGCGCGCTAAGCGTGATCAAGCTAATGAGTCGCTGCGCATTGCCAGTATTCGTGTTAATGAGCGTGAGCAAGCCAAAGAAGACATTCATCATATGTTGTTCCCGCAATCGCATACTTTATTAGAATTCTTACGTAAAGAAGCGGTCGGTTGGGAACATTCTTTTGGCAAAGTCATTGCGCCAGAGTTACTGCATCGCACCGATTTACACCCCAGTGTAGCCAACCAGGACAGCGATGCGTTGTTTGGGGTCCATATTGACCTAAAAGCCATTGATGTGCCTGATTATGCACAATCTGAGCAGGATTTACGGATTCGCCTAGCTAAGGCCGAAGAAGCCCTTAAAAGTGCACAAGAGTTGCAGGCTGAACATGAAGATCAGCTCGTTGCTATGAACGATGTGCTAGACAAACTTAACCGTGAACTGACCTTTGCCCGTACGGCTTATAAAAATAGCCGTGAAGATTTACGTCGATTATTTGATGAAAAACGCAGTGAGCAACAACGTATTGATCAAGCGCTCACTGAACGAAAAGCAGAATCGGGTAAGCGATTAATTCAGTTAGATAATGAATTGAAGCAACTGAAAAACCAGCATGTTGATTGGTTGTCTGAGCAAAAATCCCAAGCCCTTGAAGCGCGTATGGAAAAAAATGCTTATTGGCAAGAAGTGGTCGGTGCTATCGATAACCAACTTGGGCAAATTAAGGCCAATATTGAACAGCGTCGAACCAATGCCAAAACCGAGCAAAAAGCCTGTGAAACCTGGTACAAAAACGAGCTTAAATCCCGCGGTGTTGATGAAAGTGCGATTTTGGCACTTAAACGTGAGATTCGTGAATTAGAAGCCAAAATTAGTCATGCAGAACAACGTCGTAGCGATGTACTGCGATATGACGACTGGTATCAACATACCTGGCTATCTAGAAAACCTAAGCTGCAAACTCAGCTTGCCGATGTTAAACGAGCAGCTTTAGCGCTTGAGCAGCAGCTAACCAACAAAACCAATGATATTAAGAGCCGCCGTACAGACTTAGAAACCCAGCGCAAAGCATCTGATGCCGCTCAGGTTGAAGCGTCTGAAAACCTCACCAAACTGCGTGCGGTCATGCGTAAGTTGGCTGAGCTAAAACTGCCGGCTAATAAAGAAGAAGCCAGCGGCGGCATTGGTGAACGTTTACGCCAGGGTGAAGACTTATTACTTAAACGTGATTATTTACAGGGCTCAGTGAAGCAATATATCGAGCATTTTGATAGCGTGATTGCCAGCAAATCAGGCTCTAGTTTGGCTGAGTTTTGGGAACGTGCCCGTGAAGAATCGAGTTATGTGAATGACAAAGGTATTCGCTTATTAGATTACCGTAAGTTGGTGCCGCAGCTTGAGCAGCTATTAAACGTAATGGTGCCACAATCGTTAATGGCCATTCGTGAACAGGGGCGTATTTTCGGGGTCGATTTAAGCGCATATTATGATGTGTTAGCTGACATTGACCGTCGTATCGCCTCCCAAAGTGCCCGTATTACCCGTGAAGTGGGTGAAGAGTTATTCCTTGATGGGGTATCAGAATCTGCGGTACGCATTCGTTCACGTATTAGTGAGTTAGAGTTTTGGCCAGAGCTTGAAGTGTTTGTAAAAGCCTTTAAAGCCTGGAAAGCCGACAACTTCAGTAGCCTTCCTGACGAGCATTACACTAATAGTATGCGCCGCGCATTAGACATAATTGGTCGAGCGGCATTAACCGGCGGTATTGCCAAATTATTGGAGATTGAACTGCGCTTGAAAGAGGGTAACAGCGATCTAATTATTCGCACCGATCGCCAGTTAAATGAATCTTCCAGTCATGGTATGGCTTACCTTATTTTATGTAAGTTTTTACTGGCCTTTACCCGATTATTGCGTGGCAAAGCCGATGTCACTATTCACTGGCCGATAGATGAGTTGGGCACCTTGCATCATACTAACGTCAAGAAGATATTTGATGCCTGTGAAAACAACAATATTAGCGTGTTAGGTGCATTCCCTAACCCTGAGTCAGAAGTGTTAAATCTGTTTGCTAACCGTTATATCATCAACAAACAGACTAAAAAATTACAAGTGGTTAAGCCTAAAGCGAATCCATTAGCAGCACGTTTAAACCAGCACAACGCTAAAACAGAGGAGTTAGCATAATGACTAGCGAAGTTTATGATAACCATGACACTGTATTGGTAGGCGCAGGTGCCATCATAGAGCAATTATTACGCGGCGAGTTTATTTGCCGCGTCACTAATGAAGATGGTTGGCGAGCACTGAAAAATAACAGTACCCGTGAACGTGTAGAAAGCTATTTGAATCAAATTAATCGCACCATTGCCAGCGCAGGTGAAGGGGAAGTGTTTTTTTGTGGTTATTTGCAATTGGGCGAAAGTGAACGCAAAGTGGTTTCTAGCCAGTTTAAAGAAATCTGCGGTGCGCTAATCCCCCTAGTGGAATGGTTAGTGTTAGTGCAAGAAGCCAGTGGTCAAGATGCTCCATTAAGCGAAGGCGCACCCATTCGATTAACTGAGCTGCAAGCGCGCATTGAAGATACCCCCGCTTTTAGTGAGCAACTGACCAAACTAAGCCATTATCGTTTATTTGGTTCAAGCAGTACTAATGTTGACGGCCAAATTAAGCTGGTATTTAAGCGCTTAGTTGAACTGGGTTATCTAACTAAACCGAACGTAGAAAAACAGATTTATATTGCCACTGGTAAATTAGATTACTTGTATGAAGTGATCCGCTTTATTGATGAAACCGAAGGGTTAAGCTTAGAAGCACAGGCTGAAACCGCGACCCAGCGGGAGTTAATATGAGTAACAACTTGCATCAAGCAGGGGTAAAGCTGCTTAAGCAGCTTGCTCGGCATGCCGATGTGATTATGGATGCCTATCTAGCGGGCTCGGTGAATGAATCAAGTCATGACACGGCTGTGATTGAAAAACTGAAAAAAAGTGGCTTGTTATGGCGACCAGAGCCCGATCAAGAATTACGTTTGAAGCGTTCAGTGCGGGCATTGTTAGAAGAAGGCTTAAGTGATGAGCGCAATCGCCAAATCGACTCTAATGTGGGCTCTGCATTAGCGACCATAAAAACCTTAGCCGATCACTACAAAGAAGCCCGTCATAATGTGGATCACGGCGCGGCAGAAGCATACCTTGCCGATTTAAGTGAGCATGTTTACAGTTTTACAGACAGCTTACGTTATTCAATTCGGGTGCTATGGGGACGCATTAACAATGAGTTTGGTTATGTTGGCACCATTAACGCCAAAATCCGAGAAAACGAATTAGCCCAAAGCCAGGTCAGCGAGCTATTGAATGGCTTAGAAATGTTCCAGTTCAGCGAACTGGGCGAAATAGCTGGCGATATTCGTGAGCTGCGCCGTTTATTGATCACCAGTTTACAAGATACCTTAAGTTACTGTACCCAAGAACTCAGCGTAGTGCAGGGGAGGTTATTTGAGTTACTGGGACGTTTTAGACAAATTAGAGGCCGTACCCGTTTATTAAAAGGTTGGCTGCTGCACACCAGTTTACACCCTGATTACCAACCTGATAATCATGCTGGACATAATAACGTTCCCGCTTTGTTCAACTATGCTGAAGCTATATTAAAACCTGCACATGTGGACGTTAGTAATCCGCACCATGAGCTTGATCTGATGAACATGGTGGCACAGGTCAAAGCCATCAGCCGTGATGAGCGCATTGTGACTCAGCGGGATTCGAATTTCACTTTCGAAATAACCGATGTAGAAGATTTCGATATTCCTGACAACCCACTTAAAGTGGCCGTTGATGAATATTTCTGCGCCATTATTGACTCAGGCTTGCGTCAATCTGCACTGGAATATCTAGAGCAACAACAACTTAACTGGGACAGCGAGAGTTGGTTGTATCAAGTGATTGGTGGCTACGAAGCCTTACCTATGGAACATAAACAGTACTTTGAGTTAGAACCTATAGGCAAACCTGATCCGATTTATACTGGTAACTTCATTGTAACCGACGTTGAATTGTGGCTGGCGTAGCGTGTGGCTAAGTTAACTAAAACACAGTTTAATGCAATCCAAACCGTGGTGTTCAATCGATCTCCACGGACTAAGCTCACCAACAATTGGCAAAAAATATTTGATCAATTTGCTATTGGTGAGCCTGATGGTGCGGGTAAACATTTATATTTTAGTGGTAAAGATTACGATTTACTGCGTGAAATGGCACAACTCGATACTGGCTTTGATGTGCAGAATGTGAGCTTTAATCAGCCACGAAATACCTTAGCTGCCCAAGGTAAAAAAGAGAAGTATGCCAATATTCGCCCCGATGCCAATTACGTTTTAGTTAAACTTCCACCTCAATGTTATCCACCTTTTGCTGCACAATATAGCCTGAGAATGACGGTTGAGCAGGTGGAAGCCGTTTGTCTTCAATTTAACTTGCTGCATCTTATTGTGGTTGAAAACTTAGACAGCTTTGATGAGTTCAAGCACTTTCAATTTGAGCAGTCGTTAGGCTGTGTCATACAGCAAGCTGTGATTATTTATCGAGGCAGTGGCGCGCATTCACCTGCAGGCTGTAAACGCCTACTGCACGTGATTGCACAAAATGAAGTATTACAGCCAATCATGCAGATCAGCGCCTTTACCGACTTAGATCCCGCAGGGTTGCAAATTGCGCAGTTGCTTCAAGGTTGCAGGTATCTGATTGCACCCACATTGGTCAATGAATCAGCACCTTTGTTACCTCAGCAAGCTCAATTATTTCAACAATCTCCATTGTCGTCATTAAATGATCCTGATGATTTTGATAAACAATGGCGGCAGCAAAAGTACCTTGATAAGGTGACATTACACAACTGGCGCAAATTAGTAGACTGGCTGCAACAACATCGTATCAGTATTAAACAGCAGCATATGTTGGCGCATCAGCTTGAGTTAACATTAATCCCTATTCAAGAATAGATTGACCTCTTTTTTTCACTAGTCAATATGCTTTTGTAATTGATTATGCTGTTTGCGATAGGTTAATTTTTTTGCTATTTCATCCTATAATCACAATTATTTTTTTGCATTTAAAATCATGAGTTTATTCTTGATGTACTGAGTATTTTCGTGCTAATTAACATTTTTATTCGTTAACTAATTGAAATCTGTATTTTGATAGCTCAGTATCTTGGCACTAAAACAACAAGCCTGAATTAATCTAGGCAATAATAAGGATATACAAGTCAATGATGAAGTCATTATCAGCCCGTATTTTTACGGGTCTTTTTCTAGGGGTAATTTTAGGCAGTATTGTGCAATTTGCACTTGCTGATGTTGCATTTTTCTCCGGCACGTTAGTCAATATTACCGGAGGAATTGGCACCATGTTCGTTAATATGATCATGATGCTTGTGGTACCACTGGTATTTGTCAGTATTATTTGCGGCGTATGTGAGCTGCAAGATTTAAAAAGCTTTGGCCGCTTAGGCGGCAAAACCTTTGGTTTTTATATCATAAATACCGTGGTAGCCATTCTGGCGGCATTTATCGTGGCCATGCTCATTGAACCCGGTAAAGGCGTTGATATGAGCAGTAGTGATTCTGCAGCGATTACCGCAACAGAATTACCAAACCTCGTCACTTTAATTGTCAGTATTGTGCCCAATAATCCTTTTTCTGCTTTTACCTCTGGCAATATGCTGCAGGTGATCTTTATGGCATTGCTATTAGGTGGCGTAATGAAGTCAATGGGCAGTGCCGTTGAGGGTGCGGTTAAAGGTTTTCAAACCGCTAACAAGATTATGATGCGTTTGATTTCTGTCGTGATGAGCATTGCGCCTATCGGGGTGTTTGCCTTGATGTTCAAACTAGGGGCGACTTTAGAGCCAGAAGTCTTTGTCAGCGTGGTGGAATATTTAGTACTCATTTTAAGCTTATTACTGCTATGGATTTTTGTGGTTTATCCCTATGCAGTCAGCTTTTTTACGCCTATTTCAGCGAAAAAATTCCGCGCTAAAACCCAAGAACAAATCCTGTTCTCATTGTCGACCGCATCATCAAATGCCACCATTCCAGTCACTATGCGTACGCTTACTGACAAGCTTGGTGTCAGTAAAGCGGTTGCAGGGTTTGGCGTGCCACTAGGGGCAACGATGAACATGGGCGGGGTGTCTATTTATATTACTATCGCTATTTTCTTTGTTGCCAATGCCTATGGCATGCCAATCAGTAATGAGCAAATACCGGCATTATTGTTTAGTGTGTTCTTATTGTCTGTCGGTGCAGGTGGTGTGCCCGGCGGTGGTATGGTGATGATTGGCGTATTAATCCATCAAATGGGTTTGCCAGTAGAAGCTTTTGCCATTGTGGCTGCATTAGATCGTATTATTGATATGGTGCTGACATCATGTAATGTAGTGGGCGATACCGCAGTATTAACTATTGTAGATCAAACCGAAGCGCCACACCGTGTTGAAGAAAAAGTGTAATAGCTAGCTTTATTCATCATAAAAAAACGGCCTTATTTAAGGCCGTTTTTTGTTTTGTAGAGCGTATCGATATCCAAGGTGATGTTAACTGCCTTAGCGTTTATCTTCGACTTTTGCCATTAAGGATAATGTTGCTGCTTCCAGTTCAGTTAACCCTAACCCCGAGATTTGTTCAAATGATCGGGCAATATCGCGATACGCCTGGGGATAATTGTGTTCAACAATTTCAAGTTCAACAAGCAAATTAAGTGATTGTGATTGGCCAATAGGGTACCCCATCATTCGATGGTACTTAATCGCTTGTTTAAATTGCAGTCTTGCCTCTTCATTACGTCCAAGTCGCTGGTTAATGACACCAGCAAGTTGTGCAATATAGCCTAAGTATAACCACTCATTCACCTTGGCAGCGTGAGTTTTGGCAACTGACAGTAACGCTAATGCTGGCTCAATTTCAGTCATTTCTAGAGCTGTCTGGGCTAGTAATAACCTTAATTTTGCTAGTTCACGTTCATTGTTAATCGCTGTAGCGTGTTCAATTGCTGAGGTTAACGTTGCTTTAGCTAAGGTATATTGGGTGTGTTGATATTGCAGTCCTGCTAATAATCGTCTGGCGAGTAGGTTTTCTGGTTCTGCAGCAATAGTCTGGGTTAATTGCTATTGTGCAAAAGTCCAGTCGCCAGATTGCATAAAGCCAAGACCCTTAATGAGTTGTAAATTATCAAAGTTTGAATGATATGTTGAAGGTGGTGCAGTATTGTTAGGGTTTATCTGTTGGTTAATATCAGCTGCGGTTAAAGTCATTAATGAATCTACTGTTGCTGCCTCAATTATCTGTTGTTGCTGATGATTTTCTTGATGCAAATTATAGGTTAACTGATAGCCGTTATTGGCTTTGGTGATATTAGCTTCAATAATATATGTGGCACCGGAAATGGCCATTAATCTTTTTATATCAACATGATGCTCAGAGTTATCTAGAGTGCTATTAATCGTATTACCAGCATCAGCGAGCTGCATCATACTGATCACATCTTCAGTCTGCAGTATGGGGAACTTAGCCCCTAGCGTTAATTGGTGGTTGAGATTATCCATTGCAGCGTACATATTCCACCAAGGCTCAGTGGCTTCTGCTGTTAATGTTATCGGTAAAACCAAAACAGATCCTGATGAGGGTGCGTCGTTTGAGTTTGAATTGATATAGCTATAAGCCCCTATGCTGAAAAGCACAAATACAATAACTATCCCAAGATATGTATTTTTATGAGATTGGACACTGCGCGACATCGTTGTCGTCCTTAGGTAACTGTCAAGCGGGCTAACTTAGAGGTTAACCAAACCATTGTAAAGTAAAGGCCTTAGGTTCAAACAAAAGTTTGATGACACGATTATTTTACAAACAAAAAAACCGCCCAAAGGCGGTTTTTTTGTTAATGGTTATAACTTAATCAATTACAGGTTCTTCGCTATAATCAATGCCATGATAACTCAAGCAGGTGTCCACTTCGTTGGCGCTGCCTAGAATCACGGCCACACGTTGATGAATTTCAGATGGCACTATGTCTAAAATCGTTTCATAGCCGGTAGAGGCTTTGCCGCCAGCTTGTTCAACCAAAAATGCCATTGGGTTGGCTTCATACATTAAACGTAGCTTGAATGGTTTTGCTGGATTTTTGTTGTCTGTTGGGTAAGTAAAAATACCGCCACGACAAAGTACACGATGTACATCACCTACCATAGCCGCAATCCAACGCATGTTGAATGACTGCTCACGAGGACCTATTTTACCTAATAGTAAATCGGCAATATAGGTTTGCATTGGCGCTTCCCAAAAACGTTGGTTTGACATATTAATCGCAAACTCAGCGGTATCAGGGGTAATTTGTACATTGTCATTAGTCAGTAAAAACTCACCGCTGCCAGGGTTTAGGGTATAAAACTGTGTTCCGTGGCCTGTGGTTAATGCCATCATGGTTGACGGACCATAAAGCACATAACCGGCAGCCACTTGGTTGCGGCCAGCTTGTAAAAAACTTTGCTCGTTTAGCTCACCTGTTGGTGCAGGTAATATTGAGAAAATTGTGCCCACAAGTGAGTTAATATCAATGTTTGATGAGCCGTCTAAAGGGTCAAAGCACACTAGGTACTCGCCTTGTTTACTCACTTCAACCACATAATCTTCTTCTTCTGAAGCTAATCCGCGTACATTGCCTTCCGCTTTTAACGCATCTTTAAGCATATCATTAGTGATCACATCTAATTTCTTTTGTGTTTCACCTTGAATGTTTTCTTGCTCTGTTGCACCTAATATCCCGGCTAACGCACCATGACGCACCGCGCCACTAATGGCCTTTGAGGTGTCAGCTAACGATAATATGAGCTCAGTAAGAGAGGGTTTGACTGCTTGTGTTGTTAGGGTTTGTGCCAAAGTTTGCATGCTTATTCCTATGACAAGTTTAAGGTTAAGGTCGGTTATTCTTGAAGATGATTATAATTAATTATTTTTTGAATCTTATTGGCGGCGATCATACCCTAGAATGGCGTGAATTTCAGCGCTTGATGAGGCATTTTCGTTTTAAGGTGAATTCAGGCAGAATGCGTGAGTAAAAATTTTTTAGGAAAAATAATAATGACCCTTACATGGAAGCAACAAGCCTTGGCTGCTTTTCTATTTGCCAGTACATCATCTATGGCGACTCAAATGACATCAGTTAATCATGCTCAACACACAACAAGCATCAATACTATATTTAATACCACTTTACCGCTCATTGGTTTAAAGGGTGGCGATAACGCATTAACTATAGAGCGCATCCACGCTTCGCCAGCATTGGCGGGCTCAAGTCCTAGAGGATTAAGTTTATCGCCAGACGGTAAACGTGTGACATACCTTGCTGGTCGAGATGATAACCAGAGCTTTTATGATCTATGGCAAATGGAGATTAGCAGTGGTGTACGCAGTCGTTTGATTGATGCGGACAAATTAGCCGCGGATGAATTATCCGATGAAGAAAAAGCCCGTCGTGAGCGTCAACGTATTTATGGCCAAGGGATCATGGAGTACTTTTGGGCTGATGATAGTCAGTCAATTTTAATTCCCGCGTCTGGCCAACTGTATCTTTTTGATGTTAAGAGTAACGCCGTCAATGTACTTGATACCGGTGAAGGCTTTGTTACCGATGCCCGTCTGTCGCCTAAAGCCAATTATGTGTCTTTTGTGCGCGATCAAAACCTATTTGTGCTTCATTTAACCAGTAAAAAAATTACCGCGTTGACCAAAGACGGTAAAGGGCCGATTAAAAATGCCATGGCAGAGTTTGTCGCCCAAGAAGAAATGGACAGAATGACAGGTTACTGGTGGTCACCAGATGAATCACACATTGCCTTTACCCGCATTGATGAGTCAGGTGTAGAGCTTGTGACCCGCAATGAGATTTATGCCGACGGTATTAAGCTTACTGAGCAGCGTTACCCTTATGCAGGTAAGCCAAATGTAACTATTGAACTGGGAGTGGTATCCATCACTGACATCAAAACCCAATGGATTGATTTAGGTAAAGAAACAGACATTTATTTACCGCGAGTAAAATGGTTACCAGACAGCCAACATTTATCATTTCAATGGCAAAGCCGTAATCAACAAGCGTTAGATTTACGCATTGTGGATATTAGCAAGCCAACTGACATTAAAACCATTGTTAAAGAGCGCAGTAATGCCTGGGTTAATTTAAATAATGATCTGCACTTTCTAAAACAGCAATCAGCTTTAGTTTGGGCGTCAGAACGTGATGGTTTTAACCACCTTTATTTATTTGATTTAAACGGTCAACTGATACGCCAATTAACGCAAGGTGAGTGGGTGGTTGATAGCCTTGACTATGTTGATGAAAAACAAGGTTGGTTGTATTTTTCTGGTCGCAAAGACAGCGTGGTTGAGCGTCACTTATATCGAGTTAATTTAGCTAAAGGCAGCCAAAGCATAGAACGTATTAGTGAACGCTCTGGTATGCATCAAAGTGTCTTTGCTGAAAATAAGCCAGTATATCTAGATTACTTCAGCAGTTTACAGCAGCCACCGCAAATTAGTTTGCATAACGAATCTGGCAAGCAATTATCTTGGGTTGAACAAAATGAAGTGAATGCTTCGCATCCGCTTTATGCACTGGCAGGTCAGTGGGCGATGCCGGAATTTGGTCATTTAAATGCCGATGATGGTCAAACATTACAATACCGTTTATTTAAGCCAGTACCATTTGATGACAGCAAACAATACCCTGTTGTGGTGCGAGTTTACGGCGGGCCTCATGCCCAGTTAGTTGTGAACGCATGGAGCGAGGCTGATTACTTTACCCAGTATTTATTGCAACAAGGTTATGCGGTGTTCCAATTAGATAACCGTGGTTCAGCCCATCGCGGTACAAAGTTCGAATATGTGATTTATCAAAACATGGGTGATGCAGAGGTTCGCGATCAAAAAGCCGGTGTCGATTATCTGCGTAGTTTGCCTTTCATCGATGGCGATAATGTGGCGATTTATGGTCACAGTTATGGTGGTTACATGGCGTTGATGAGCCAATTTAAAGCCCCTGATTACTTTAAAGCTGCCATTGCTGGTGCGCCTGTGAGTGATTGGCGTTTATATGACAGCCATTACACCGAACGTTACATGGGTAACCCGGAGGTTAACAAACAAGGTTATGATGCAGGCAGTGTTTTACCTTATGTGAAAAACTATCAATCTGGCCTGTTGATGTACCACGGCATGGCGGATGACAATGTGTTATTTGAAAACAGCACTCGGGTGTATAAAGCCTTGCAGGATGAAGGTAAGTTATTTCAAATGATGGATTACCCAGGTTCTAAGCATTCAATGCGTGGTGAGAAAGTGCGTAATCATTTGTATAAATCGTTAGCCGCCTTTTTGGATAGCCAATTGAAGTAAGGGCTTTTGGATTTGATGTTGTAGGAAAGCGAATGCGGTTTAGGCCTATTCGCTTTTTTTGTGTTTAAGACTTTGGCTGTACTGTTATTGGGTAGCTTGTTTCAGTGTTGAGCCTCAATTGATTAGAATGAGTTATTGAGCTTAATTTATTTACCCAATATGATAATGGTCGGTGATGTAGGTTAGTTTAAGCTGATAGATATTTAGGGAGGTTTGATGACGTCAGGGAAGAATAAGTTTTTAATCTTGGGTGCAACGTCTAGTGCGGTAGCAGCTTTAGCTCATTTAGGTTGTATCATTTTTGGTGGTGACTGGTATCGTTTTTTTGGTGCCGGTGAGCAAATGGCTAGGATGGCTGAAAATGGTGATTGGTATCCTACAGTCGTGACTTCTATTATTGTTTTAGTGTTAACTCTTTGGGCGCTATATGGTTTGTCTGGCGCTAAAGTGATACCTAAGCTGCCTTTGCTAAAGCTTGGGTTACTCGTTATCTCTTTCATTTACTTAGTTCGTGGCGTCGCATTTGTTATGATTATGCCGATGTTTCCCGAAAACAGTTTGACGTTTTGGGTTGCCAGTTCAAGTATTTGTTTAGGTATAGGTGTCCTCTATTCTATGGGTACTTTTCAAAATTGGTTAACGCTAAGTGGAAAAGCTAATGCCTGAATAAAAAACGAGCGAAGAGAGCTCTCATTTTGCCAGTCATATTTCTACTTTATTTGCTAGTGGGTTGTCAGCTTACATAATGAGTGGTGTAGAACTACCTTATGTGTACTTTATTGATTCATTTCATATTGTAAAAATACTAACAAGAGCAGGAGTATTTGGTTTATTGTTTTATCCATTTAGTCAGTTTTTTCGTTGACTGTATTCAGACTCGAAAGCAAATATCAAGTCTAATAAATAAAACCAAGGCCCAGAACCGGCCTGAAGATATGGCTAAATCCCCTTGATTTTAGTAGGTAAAAAACGTCGTTTAAATGACCACAAATTAGATTACTCTCTACCTAGGTAAAGTTTGCTTCCGCTAATTTAAAAGCGACTTAATCAGTAAAAGTGCCTGTTACACTGTTTTAATCAAGTCGCTATTTTCGGGCTCTACTTCATTATTCAGCTAGAGTATTAAACCATTCGGCCTAATTTTCTAGCGAATAAGGTAACGGCATAATCGTTAAAGCAGATTCTTCATCACCAGCAATACGCAAAGTCGCATCAGCTTCAGTGTCATTGGCTAACACGGCCGTGAGTAATACTTGATCGCCTTGCTGAACAAACTCAATGATAGCGCCGCCACGGCGATAGCCGCCTTCAAGGGCGATTTCTAATGCGGTTTCTTCTGTTAACGTTTGGCTACTGGTGCCAGATAAGATATAAAGTGCGCGTTTGTTACCACCACGATACTTCATACGGGCGATGGTTTCTTGGCCCATGTAACAGCCTTTAGTAAAGCTGATGCCATTAATAGACTGCACGTTACACATTTGCGGTACGTATTGATTGGCATGTACGCCAGGAATATTGGGGTAACCTGCTTTGATTTCTAATGCTTGCCATGCAGCAGCGCTGTACAAGGTTTGGTTTGCATAAAGAGTTTGGGCTTTTTCTGGGCTTAACATGGCGATGAAACGCTGGCCATCTTTAAGCAGCAAACCACCATCAACCACAGTGACTTCACTGGCAGTTTCAGGGCTAACTTCGGCAAAATGTTGTTTTACAAAAGTGTTGGCATCGCTGCCTGCAATACCGATTAATTGCCAGTTAGCTGATGCATCAACTAACTCTGCTTTACTAAATACTGAATATTTTTTTAACTGGGGTAAATCAATCGCTAATGCGCTGGTGGGCATCAGCATAAATAAGCTGTCTTGTAATGCAAAAGCGCGGAAACTGGCTAACATTTTACCTTTGGCATCACAGTGCGCGCCCCAGCGCCATTGGTCTGCGGTAAGTGAGGTAATATCAGTTGTTACCTGGCCATGAATAAAACTGCGACCTTGCTCCCCCGTTACTTCTATAAGACCTAAATGATTCAGGTTAGCTAGCATTATTGCAGGTGTGTCTTGGGTGGGGGCCCAATCTGGTTGACTTATTGAAAGGCTCATAGGATTTTCCTGTAATACAGCAACATAATGCCAGCAGTGTAGCCCAATCGGTGGGGACTCTAAAGGGGCAAGACAATAAAAAACGACTATCTAAATATGATAAATAGTCGTTTTATTGTTACTGTGATCTGACGCTATCGATATTAAAACAATACGCGGGTACGAATTGTGCCTTCAATCAGTTTCAGTTCACCTAAGGCTTCTTCAGCTTGATCAGAATCGACTTCCATTACCACGTAACCAATTTCAGCGGTAGTTTGCAGATACTGAGCTGCAATGTTGATACCTTTAGCCGAAAATGCTTGGTTAATTTTGATCAACACACCAGGACGGTTATGGTGAATATGCAGTAAACGTGAGGCACCAGCGTGTTGCGCTAGTGATACTTCAGGGAAGTTAACGGCAGATACCGTAGAACCATTATCTGAGTATTTAGCCAATTTACCCGCAACTTCAATACCAATGTTTTCTTGCGCTTCAGCGGTACTGCCACCAATATGCGGTGTCAGTATCACATTCTCCAGGCCACGAAGTGGGCTAACAAATTCATCATCATTTGATTTAGGCTCAACTGGGAATACATCGATAGCCGCGCCTGCAATGTGCTCAGACTTAACAGCCTCTGCAAGTGCATCGATATCAACCACTGTGCCGCGAGAAGCATTAATGAAGAAACTGCCCTTGCGCATTTGGCTAAATTCTTTCTCACCAAACATATCTTTAGTTTGTGGCGTTTCAGGAACATGTAAGCTTACAACATCAGCTGTGGCCAGTAATGTTTCTAGGCTGTGAATTTGTGAGGCATTACCAAGGGGTAATTTATCTTCAATATCAAAGAAAATAACTCGCATGCCTAAGGTTTCAGCCAAAATACCGAGCTGAGTGCCAATATGGCCGTAACCAATGACACCTAGGGTTTTTCCTCTCACTTCAACGCTACCGTTGGCGCTTTTTAGCCAGCCGCCACGGTGACATTGAGCGTTACGTTGTGGAATGCCGCGCATCAGCATGATGATTTCACCAATGACTAATTCAGCGACACTGCGGGTATTAGAGAATGGCGCGTTGAAAACAGGCACACCGAGTTTTTCAGCTGCGGCAAGATCAACTTGGTTGGTTCCAATACAAAAACAGCCAATGGCAACCAGCTTCTCTGCATGGCTAAGTACTTCAGCAGTTAATTGAGTGCGCGAGCGTAAACCAACGAAATGGGCATCCTTGATGGACTCCAATAACTCACTTTCGCCTAGTGAGGCTTTGTGATATTCAATGTTGGTATAGCCTGCTCTTTCTAGTACATCTACCGCACTTTGGTGGACGCCCTCCAACAGCAGGATTTTTATCTTATCCTTGTCAAGCGAATGTTTCGCCATGATATGGGTACCCTCTAATGTATAATTGCTGATTTAGTACCTAGTTAAATTAGTACTTATGCTTATAATATCAATTAGTTTATGCTTGATATCTGTTCCCAAGTGACGTCAAGTTACTAACCTTAGAAACGGCCAATAAGGTCAATTCTACTTTGGGAATAATTTGCGACTTCCAGCGCCTAGTCAAAGTAGCACTTTTTTGGCCAGTTGTGGAGGGCTAGATGGCTAAAGTTAATATTCTAATTCTAGAACAATATCGAATAAGAGGAATTTACATTGCTGAATAAAGTTATATGGATGGTAATTTATGTCGCGGTGCTACTTTGGTCCGTGAGTGATCCCAAAGATATGTTCACTTGGTGGTTAGAAGCGATACCCGCTTTAATCGCGTTACCACTGTTATTTTATACTCGAAGCCGCTTCCCATTAACCCCTTTGGCCTATTGGCTGATTTTATTTCATTGCATAGTATTAATGGTTGGAGCGAGATTTACCTATGCGGAAGTACCGTTATTTGACTGGTTAGCGCAAGTGATGGGCAGTGAGCGAAACAACTATGACAAAGTCGGTCATTTTGCCCAAGGTTTTGTGCCTGTTATTGTCGCCAGAGAAATAATGTTGCGTAACGGAGTACTTCAGTTGGGAGCTTGGTGCCAGTTTTTGTCGGTATGTTTTGTATTAGCGTTCTCTGCATTCTATGAACTAATAGAATGGTGGATTGCCGCCGCAACGGGTGAAAATGCCGAAGCCTTTTTAGGCACTCAAGGCTATGTATGGGATACCCAGTCTGACATGTTTTTAGCCTTGATTGGCGGTATTTGTGGATTAGTCTTATTAACTAGTCTGCATAATCGACAAATTCAAAATTTAAATGTAGCTATTAAGCCCTAGTTAAAAACTTTATGATTTATCAGTCAAAAATACGATTAATACTTTTGACTGATAAACTTTCTCTTTGTTCTAGTTAATTTCTACTACCCTTATTACTCAGTTTATCCATTTACCTTACTTCTAGGCGTTTATGAGCAATTGTATCTGGCTTCAAGGTAAGATTTAGGTATAAAATCAAACACAGGATGATGTTCAAGTATTAAGCACTTTGGCTTATTGATGATGTGGTTAAACCTCATAGTTAGGAGCACTTGAACAAATTAAACTTTTCAGGGAGAAGAGTGATGAGTTCCAATACATATGAATTGGTTTTTTTACACCAATTATCGGCACCTTGTCATTTAGCTATTCTTGCTGAATCGATAGGCCTAAAGACACGCATCGTCAAGAGTGCTGCTGAATTAGAGTTCGAAAAAAAGTCTAATAGTTTTTACCTTGTGGCTCAAAAAGGCGCAGCCCTTGATAGCAAAGGTATTCCTCTATTAGTTTCGCGTATTGTTAATCATGTCCCCGTAGCCTTATATCAAGTAGAACGCGGCTCATTAGATCAAGAGACTGCATTATTGCTGGGGGTGCGTGGACTGCTATATTCAGATCAACGAATGGACTTAATGTTAACTGGTTTACGTAAGATGGTATCTGATGAGCTTTGGTACGACAGACCATTGATCAGTAAAATTTTTAGACGTTTAGTTCAAAAACTTGATAATAATAACGAAATCCCTGCAGATACGGTTGCCATGTTACAAATGCTGACTAATCGAGAAAGGACCATTATTCAGCTAGTGTCTAGTGGTGCTAGGAATAAAGAAATTGCCCATCGCTTATGCATTAGTGAGCACACTGTAAAAGCCCATATCTCTTCTGTTTTTCGTAAAACACAATCCCGAAACAGAGTTGAACTATTACGCTGGGCGCAAACTTATCAAACTCATTTTGAGTTGGTAAGCTAGAGTCTTTGTCTTCGGCGGATGCAGTTGATTTTCGTGGTAACAAAAGGGAGCATCATAGCTCCCTTTTTTGTATTTTTAGCGCGGCAAAATATACATTATAAAGATCAATTTGATAGTTAATTATTTATTCTGCCGTCATCTCACAGTACACTGGAAAAACAATTGTTAACTGGGTGTATTCAATGAGTATTTGGTTTAGAGAAGTAACACTTGCAGATTGCGAGCGCTTAGATGCAGGGATGAATGGCAAAGGCACACTGATGCAAACCCTAGGGATTAAAATTACCGAAATTGGTGATGACTATCTTAAGGCCACTATGCCCGCCGACCCTAGTGTACACAACCCACTTGGTATAGTGCATGGTGGTGCAAACATCGCGCTTGCTGAAACCGTTGCCAGTTATGCAGCAAACTTTGTTGTTGATTTCACCAAGTTCTATTGTGTTGGCCAGGAAATTAACGCAAACCATTTAAAAGCCTCTCGCAATGGCACATTAACTGCCACAGCAAAGCCAGTTCATATAGGCAAACGCAGTTCAGTGTGGGAAATTTTAATCCATAACAGTGCTAATGATTTATGTTGTATCTCACGGATGACAGCTGCGGTTGTTGAACGTTAGACCTCATCATATTGAGCTAAAATCTGTAGGTATGTTGAGATGAATTTTAGCATGGAAGATCCACAGACCCAGACTATACTCAATAAAACAGCGTGATAGGGGAATAAATATGGATACAGCAACAGTTTGGGAATGGGTGGGGTATCTTGCTTCGGTAGTGGTGGCGATATCCTTAATGATGGCGAATATTAAAAAACTTCGCTGGTGGAACTTAGTCGGCGCAGCGTTATTTGTTGCCTATGGTTTAGCGATTGATGCTATTCCAGTCGCGTTAGTGAATTTTTTCATTGTGTTAATTGATGCTTATTATTTAGTGAAATTGTATCGCGAGCCTGCAGCGGAACCATCTTCAGAATAACCTTGTTATTTTGCGACAACGCCGAAGCATGCTTCGGCTTTTTATTGCATTTTTAATCGGTTCTTACTTTCTTACATACTCTCCTGATTATCATAATCGATTGTTATTATCGTTTTTAATCGCTTTTATTGTTTTTTTGGTTGCTCTATTATCGCTTTATACGATAACGACAGCCGAGGAAAACACAATGGCAACCGTTTACGACTTAATTGAACAGTGGTTACTCGAAAGTAATTAGGGGAATATAAATGAGCAATGTAAATTATTTAACCAGTCAAAATGGTGCACCAATAGTTGATGATCAAAACTCTCTTTCAGCAGGTGAAAGAGGGCCTCTTTTATTGCAAGATTGGCATTTGATTGAAAAGCTGGCGCACTTTAATCGCGAGCGTATTCCTGAGCGTATCGTACATGCTAAAGGTACAGGTGTTTATGGCGTTTTTACGCTGACTAAAGATTTAAGTGACTACACCATAGCAGATCATTTTAACGGTGTGGGTAAGCAAACTGAAACTTTTGTGCGCTTCTCTACCGTAGGTGGCGAAATGGGATCAGCAGACGCAGAACGTGATCCTCGCGGTTTTGGATTACGTTTTTATACCGCTCGCGGTAATCATGACATTGTGGGTAATAATACCCCGACATTCTTTTTACGTGATGGTATTAAGTTTCCAGATTTTATCCATACTCAAAAACGTCACCCACAAACTAACCTAAAAGATCCACAAGCCATGTGGGATTTTTGGGCGCAAAACCCAGAAGCTATGCATCAAGTCACCATATTAATGTCTGATCGAGGCATTCCTGCAAATTATCGTCAAATGCACGGCTATGGGTCACACACATTTTCACTTTGGAATGCCAAAGGTGAGCGCTTTTGGGTTAAGTTTCACTTCAAGTCTCAACAAGGCGTAGTTAATTTAACCAATGAGCAAGCAGATAAGCTAAAGGGAATTGATCCTGATTCTTCACAACGTGACATGGTTGCCGCACTCGCTGACAAAAACTTCCCCAAATGGGCGGTTAATGTTCAAATTATGCCAGAGGCTGAAGCCAATACTTATGCTATTAATCCGTTCGATTTAACCAAAGTATGGCCGCACTCTGATTATCCATTGACTGAAATAGGTGAACTTGAGCTGAACCGCATGCCAGAAAACTACTTTGCCGAAGTGGAACAAGTGGCGCTATCGCCAAGTAACTTAGTACCTGGTGTCGGCGCATCGCCAGATAAGATGTTGCAAGCGCGCTTGTTTGCCTATGCCGATGCCCAACGTTATCGCATTGGGGCAAACTATAATCAGTTACCGGTTAACTGTCCGCATGCAGCTAAAGCCAACCATCATCAACGTGGTGGGGCAATGGCGGGAACTCAATGTCCATTTAATGGCAGCCAAACCGGTGGTGATGCGAGCGCTAACTATGGTCCGAATACCTCGACAACACCATTGCAGGAAGTGACTAATTTTGCTGAGCCACCACTGCGTTTAGACGGAGAAGCAGCGCGATATAGTCGTTACAACCAAGATGATTTTAGTCAGGCGGGTAATTTGTATCGCATGTTCTCAGCCGATGAAAAGCAGCGCTTAATTAACACCATTAGCGGATCGCTTATTCAAGCAAGCCTAGATGTGCAGCAAAAAATGGTCGCACATTTTAGCCAAGCAGATGATAATTATGGCCAGCGCATTGCAAAGGCATTAGGCTTATAGCAAACCCGTTAAGTTAGTGCTGATGGCATTTATATTGGTACATAAAAAGGACTGAAATTATTCAGTCCTTTTTAGCGTGTGCGGTTTGTTATTCATGCAACTAGGTTGTGCAAAGCTTGCACCCTTAGAAAATAAATTCATTATTGCTATTAAAGTTAAGGATAACCCATGAATCTTCGCGCAGTCGCTACAATTCTGTTCAGTGTTTTGTTATTACTAAGTGGTTACAGCTATAGCAATACCTCCTTGTTACAAGGCGATAATCTTTCTAAAGATGCAAGCATTAAAACAGTACCAAAACCACAAGATATCAATATCTTAATCCAAGCCGCTATAAATGATTCATTGCAGCCATTCAGTGGCAGCGTCATGTTACTCGAAAATGGCATACCACTTCTCGAACTGCAAAAAGGTGAGGGCATTCATCAAGCGTCAAGCTTCGTTATGGCATCACTCTCTAAACAAATCACCGCAACTTTGGTATTACAAGCGGTTGATGCTGGCAAGCTCGACTTAAATCACTCACTTAATCGTTATCTTTTTGACCATGTAACACTGGATAAAAGTAAGCTCCAACATGGCATTGAGACGAATTCCGATAAAAGTGCATCTTCATTTCTTCCCAACCAATATGATGAAAGAATTACCATACACCATCTGCTTAGTCACACATCGGGAGTGGATGAACTCGGCAAGCCCAATCGATTTGAGCCAGGAAGCCAATTTGAATATTCCAACTTTGGTTATGCGCTTTTAGGTCAACTGCTCGAAAAGGTAAATCAACAATCATTTGCTATGCAGATTGCTCAATTTTCACAGGTTAACAAGCTCAACGGAATTTATGCGCAAGTAGGCAGTATTGAAACCATTCGACAAAACCTGGCTTCGCTGGCTATAGGCTTGAATGAATCGGATGTTATTGCGCCTGCAAATCTGGTTATTGACGCATCATTACTTCCCGCTGGAGGATTGATTGCATCTGCAGCTGCGTTTGCCGAATTTCAGCATCAATTACACTCAGGAAAGCTTATCAGCCCTAAAAGCTATGATCTTATGACACGCTCTCATACCCGTATTAAATTTTTATGGCCGAATATGAGTTATGGCTATGGGCTTAGAATCAATACAGAAGATGGCATCACAGAATACAGCCATACAGGCTACTTACCTGGATATATGTCTATGTCACTTCATTACCCTGAATTCAATTTTGATCTGGTTATGTTAGAAAACCTATCCTTAAATCTAAATGATCTTAGTCGCGTTTTTGAACTTCACACCCAGATACGCCAAGCCATTCGGAGCAATTTATTGCTCACCAAAAAGTCACATCTAATGTGAACTGAGTCAGTTTAGCGATTTAACATGTTCTGCGGCAGCATCGATATGCCGTCCTTGGTCACTTTGGTTGCATTCCAACAAGCCTCTTAACGGAGTTTTAGTATTAAACATTGCTACCCCTAAACCGATTGTTTTGGTATTAAATTGGTTTAAATTTATGTGCTTAGATTCTTCAGGCGGTGTTGCTTTGAAGATGGCCGATACTATAGATGATTAATATTACCAATTGGTAGTGCCAAATTTTCCATTTTATGGTGAGTGTGATTGGCATTTAGCGAGCAGAACGAGGAAGAAAGCAGTACTGGATATACCACCAACTTTGTAGGATAAATATTAAATACTCAACTATGCTTTAGTGACTATTGCTAATAATGGTAATTGATTTCAGGCGCTATACTTTAAGCAGAATAAGGATATTTAGCGTTTTACCCGCACCGAGGTGATATGCAGCTTTTATTATTTTTTCATTTGGTCAAAGGATTGCTAGCACGATTATTGTTGGTATTGTCAGTCGTTTGTTTATTAAGCTTATTTTCGACCCCAACAGTATTGGCTAAGCAAACAAAATCACAATCATCTACGGTATTAAAATTTTGTATAGAAGATACTGAATTTCCACCTTTTAATTATTTTATTCGAGAAAATGGTAAACCTACTGCTGTAAGTGATGGTTATGACATTGAATTATTAGCTTTAGTTTTTTCCTCAACAGCTTTTGAATATGAAATTCAGGTACGTCCTTGGGTGCGATGCTTGCATTCTTTGCGTAATGGTTCGATTGATGCAGCCATGAGTGCATCGCTCAATGCCAAACGAGAAATCGATTTTCGTGCCTCCGAAGCCTATTATTATCTCACGCCAAGCTACTTTTACCTTAAAAGTAGCTTTATCTCAGAACCTATCATTGAAAAATTGGAAGACCTGTCGAAGTACGGTCAGGTATGTGGAATAAAGGGCTTTAATTATGTACAGTTTGGCTGGCCGCCACACTTAGGCCTAATAGAGACTCCCTACATGAGCCATTTGTCAGACATGCTCAAGAAAAATCGCTGTAAATTCTTTCTTGACCGTAAGGAGTCATTTTATGGCACCTTAGCCCTGAAACAACATGACCTTATGCCGCCAGACTTGGTGTCTAGGCCAACACCCAACAATGTAAAAGAAAGTTTTCATATGCTGGTATCAAGAAAGTCATTACATCAAGACATGATCCTTAGCCTTTTTAATGCCTCAGTGCGTAAAATGGAAAGCAGTGGCGAATTGGCTAAATTACTCAACAAGCATCAACAAAAGATCGGTGCTAATCGGTATACCGAGGAATAATCTCAATCATGGTTTTTTTACATTAATGGTCGGGTGATTTTAATTAGTTGGGCTGTTAATCAAGAAAAAACTCTCTAATAGCGGCTTCTTCTTCCATAGCATCCTGATAGCCTTTGCTAATCAGTTCGCTACAAAATCCGGGTTCAAACAGCAAGTAACTGGCAAAACTAGCGCCGCCTCCCTTACCCGTCGCGCCTGTGGTTTTCATCAAGGATCGCATGGCAAATGGCATGGTGTGCACGTGCTTAGCGGCGACTTTATCGAATTCCACTCTAGGATTTAGCGCTAACAAATTAACTGCCCGAACTTCACCTTGTTCAGTATAGGCAACTTGATTTTGAGTGATTCGAATCAGATCGTTCATCCTTAGCATGATATCCACATCATGCTCTAAGCTATCGACAAAGGCGCTATTAAATAAGTGCCCTACCATTTGTGCAAGCGAAGGCGAATGGGTGGTGGTTTCACGTTTGGGAATAACTCCCGCGTTACCACTAACCCCTATGACCAAGATTTTATCTGCACCAAATTTAAGTGCAGGACTCAGTGGCGCTAGTTGTCTTAAGGCACCATCGCCAAAATATTCTCGACTAACCTTCTCAGCGGGAAATATTGTAGGAATGGCAGATGAAGCCATAAGATGTTGAACTGCTAATCGTGTTGGCACCCCCACTCTGCGGCCTTTGCGCCAGCCTTTGATGTCTGATTTACCTTGGAAAAAACTGACCGACTCTCCTGATGTGTATCCTGTGGCGTTAATAGCGACAGCATCCAAATAACCGGCATCAATACGTTTTTGTATATTTTTAAATTGTATTGTGTGCGCGAGTAAGGCCCTTAAGGGGTCATTATTTAAAAAAGCCAACGGACGATTCATGCCAATGCCTTGATTTAGCATGGACGATAATAGGGTGCCGCCACTTTTGAGCAGATCCCATGCCCCCGCTTTATAAACCCGATCTACTGTTATGTGCTGCCAAAAATATTCAACCTTTTTTACCGCAAGACGAAAATTGTTAGCTGAAGCCGCCAGACCTACGGCATTAATTGCACCCGATGACGTCCCGCTAATAATTGAGAAAGGGTTGTGCGCATTTTTGTTGTGTAAATCAGCTATCGCCTTAAGTACACCGACCTGATAAGCACCTCTAGCACCGCCACCGGATAACACTAAGGCTCGTTTGGTCATAGTAAGATCTCTTTTGAGTTATTATCTTCATGAAATGGTAATTACATGTGCTTATTAATAGTCATGTCCCATATGACCTAGATTCACCTAGTTATCCGTTCTAGTACCTTGTAAGCATAGAACAAGTTACAGGTTATATAAGATTGTTTGCATAATTTTAACAATAAAATATGCTGATTAAATCGGCGCCTTATCATGTATTTTGTCTTATTGATTTAAAGCACGTTGTTGGCATTGAGGTCGCTGGTTTTTTAGCTGGCAGCTTGCTGCTGATAGATTAAGTGGTTAAATGTGTTTTGGACTTGGTTCTGGGGAAATGATTTAACTTACTCAGACAAATATCATCAAGAGGAGAGTGGTATTCGCTAGATGGTGTAGAATAGAGCACCTGAATAGGCTGTGAGTGGTTATTTATCACCCTTTGCGTGCTGCGCAGCTTTAAATTATTTACTGTAAACGAGATTTCAATGTCGAACGTCAATACCCTCGAACTTAATGGCTTTGTGCAACAATGTACCAGTGCTTTAGCTGATAATACGCTGCAACGTTTAGTGTTTTCAAAATACTGTGGCGACAATAAAGAACTTAAGCGTATTGCTATGCGTCCAGTGGAGCTAAAAGGCCTACGGTTGCTGTCTTGTTTATATGAATACCGTACCAATCACATTACTAAAAATGTTGAACTGGCTGAGGTTGAAACTTTGTGTCAACAATGGCTCGAAAGCGAATTTCAAAATGCACATTTGATCACCCAAGAGTGGGAGGTCCAACTGAGTATCAGCAAGAAAGGCAAGGTATTGATCAATAAATACCGCAATAAAAATGTGCCTAAAGCTGGTGAGGTCGATGCCGCAATTAATAGTGAAGCCGCGCCGCATAACCGTGCTAAAAAACGTTTTGTTGAACAAGACCGTCCTTATTTGCGCGAGTTAGGTATTACTGATGCCAGTGGCGAAATTATTCCTGCTATGTCGCGTAAGTGGAAGCAAATCAATAAATTTATTGAAGTGTTGTCACGTGCTATTGATAACACAGGTCTAGCCAACAATAGTGAAGTGCACATTGCCGATTTTGGTTCAGGTAAGGCGTATTTAACCTTTGCTGTGCACGACTATTTTATCGATAAACTGCAGGTGAGCACTCAAGTTACCGGTGTAGAACTTCGTCAAGGGCTGGTTAATTTATGCAATCAAACCGCGACTAAGCTAGCGTTAACTGGGATTAAGTTTGAGCAGGGCGATGTGCAACACTTTAAAGCCCAGGGGATTAACATCATGATAGCCTTACATGCCTGTGATGTTGCCACTGATTATGCTTTGCATATGGGGATTCAAACTGGCGCGGAAATTATCATGTGCTCGCCGTGTTGTCACAAACAAATCCGCCCACAAATGAAAAGTCCGACTTTGCTAGCACCGTTATTACAGCATGGTATTCATTTAGGCCAAGAAGCTGAAATGGTCACCGATGGCCTGCGCGCATTACTGCTTGAAGCCCACGGTTATGATACTCAAGTATTTGAGTTTATTTCACTTGAACACACCAGCAAAAATAAAATGATTTTGGCTCAAAAACGCACCCAAGCTCGCGATAACAGCGCTATATTGCAACAAATTGCCGACATTAAAGCTTTTTATGGCATTGAAGAGCAATGCTTAGAAACCTTGCTAGGTTAGACTAAAACGATATTATTTAAGCGGCTTAGATTTAAACTGAATGTGTTTAAGTTGTTTTAAATTTATGTATTGGACCTAGCTCTCGAAAGTTAAGTTTTAGCATGTGAGGTACTGCATCAAGGTGAGTTGCAGTTTACCGTAGCTTTTAAGTTGCCAAAGATTTTCTATACAGGCTAAAGATGAGTGAGCTTGATTTGGTAATTGTGGCGTGCAGTTTGGTATTGCTGTTAAATCGATAATTAGACTGTTAATAAGTGCCGTTAACGGTTGAGTATCTTGCTTTAATTGCTCACTGCACACTTTATGTTGCAGCATAGCGTGGCTAATCAGCATTATGCAGCGTAATAGTTGCTCAAAGGTACTCAGGTAAAGATCAGCTCTCGTCGAGGTGTCGGTTAATTGCTGGTTGTGTAGTTCATCTAGCGGATGACTTTCGCTATCAATCAGGTTAGCCATGTACTCCAAAGCGCTTTCTAGTTGCAGCCAATGGGTGAGTCCCATTTTGAGTAATGGTTTAAGTACTTCTGGGGATATATGGGCTGAGCTTTTCAGGTTATCTAGTTCAGTGGGCCAGTTAGTATTGAGCTTAATAGGGACTCGTCCTGATAATAAATAGCCTGTTAATGCCTTACTTTGCTGGCCTAATCTGAGTGGAATATACTCAACCATAATTAAGCCTAATAAGATTAATTCTGCACTGTTACCCTTTATCAATTCAAATTCCAGTTCACTTATTACTCCGTTATTTTTAGGGGTAATGACTTGTCCACTATCTAGCGCGACCTCAATCGTGCTTTGGTTGATGGCTACTACCCAAGTTTTTCGTGTGAAATTTGTGTCAAAAATAGCCATAAGCGCAGAGTTTAGCTCAGCTATTACTGTGCCTTTTGGCCAAATATGGTCGGGAAACAAAAAAAGGTTGGGTGTTTTTTCAGCGGTCGACACATTATATTCAGGGCGACTATGAAGGCCATTTATAACACTCCCTGTGGTTTTAAGGGTTTGCTCTTGATGGTTTTTTGAGCCGCGTACACGCAAGCCCATATCCCATTGGGCTAATTGTAATGTGCTAGTATCGAAATAATGATTAAATAAAAATTCACTTTTACAGTAAGATGAATTGTGTAATTTATTAAGGTTTTTTATTAATGAATCATGGTCTTGGGGAGACACCAACAGTTTCAACTCAATTTCAGCATTCATTGACTTATTACTCACCTTGTAATCAAATATTCATTAATGCGTCATATTTAGTTCACAATGTCACATTTCTGTAATAAAAATCCCTTAGGATTGCACCGCTCAGATAAATTATACTCTGTGCTGCAAGTGTAAATCACAGTAGTGCGAAATTGAAACTACACTGTTTCTTTATGTGGACGCTTGAGTTAGTATGCGCCCGCTTTTCCAAGTTGGAATTAATTAAATAGGTAAACGGCAATGCCAGTAAACTCTATTTTAGGTGTATTTGCAAAATCACCTTTAAAGCCTTTAGAACAGCATATCGATAAAGTTCATGAATGTGCTGCACTTCTTGTTCCTTTCTTTGACGCCACAATGGCAGGAGATTGGGATGAAGCGGTTAAAATTCGCAAACAAATTAGTATGCTTGAAAAAGATGCTGATTCGTTAAAGCGAGAAATCCGCTTAACTCTGCCCGGTGGCTTGTTTATGCCGGTTGAGCGTACTGACTTACTTGAGTTATTAACTCAGCAAGACAAAATCGCCAACACAGCAAAAGACATTTCTGGCCGTATCATCGGGCGTCAATTAGTCCTCCCTAAACCAGTACAAGAGTCGTTCAATGCTTACCTTAAGCGTTGCCTTGATGCTGTTGCGTTAGCAAAACAAGCAATTAATGAACTTGATGACTTACTCGAAACGGGTTTTCGTGGTCGTGAAGTGAAGTTGGTTGCCAATATGATCAACGAATTGGATAAAATTGAAGAAGATTCAGATGATCTTCAAATCCAGGTTCGCCGTCAACTGTATGCTGTTGAATCAGAATTGAATCCAGTTGATGTAATGTTCTTATACAAAATTATCGAGTGGGTGGGTGGTTTAGCTGATATTGCTGAACGTGTAGGTTCCCGTCTAGAGGTTATGTTAGCTCGTAACTAATCACAAGGTTATCAAGGAAAAGACATGGTTGATGTATTAATCACCAACGGCCCGACGCTAATCGCGCTTGCGGCCATATTTGGTTTTCTGATGGCGTGGGGTATTGGTGCAAATGATGTTGCCAATGCCATGGGAACTTCTGTAGGTTCTAATGCCATTACGATTAAACAAGCGATTATTATCGCAATGATTTTTGAATTTTCTGGCGCCTTTTTGGCAGGTGGAGAAGTCACCAGTACAATTCGAAACGGTATTATTGATGCTGCTTACTTTACTGATAAGCCTGAGTATCTCGTTTACGGTATGATTGGTTCATTGCTTGCAGCGGGTATTTGGTTAGTTGTCGCGTCAGCTTTAGGCTGGCCTGTATCGACCACTCACTCAATTATCGGCGCTATCATTGGTTTTGCTGCGGTAGGTGTCAATGTTGATGCAGTTGCTTGGGGTAAGGTAGTTGGAATTGTAGGTTCTTGGGTCGTAACTCCGGCTATTTCAGGTTTTATTGCTTATACCATTTTCCAAAGTGTGCAAAAACTGATTTTTGATACCGAAGACCCATTAGGTAATGCCAAACGTTATGTGCCTTTTTATATGGCGCTGGCAGGCTTTGTGATGTCACTTGTGACTATTACTAAAGGCTTAAAACATGTTGGGTTACATTTCTCTACTTTAGAAGCTTACATGCTAGCAACAGTTATCGCAGTTGCTGTTGGTCTTTTGGGTAAAGTGGCCATTTCTCGCTTAAAAATGAGTGAAAAAGCAGACCGTCAAACACAATTTGGCAATGTTGAAAAAGTGTTCGCGATTTTGATGGTTGTTACAGCGTGTTGTATGGCATTTGCCCACGGTTCAAACGATGTAGCTAATGCTATTGGCCCATTAGCGGCTGTGGTATCAGTTGTTGAAAGTGGCGGTGTCATTGGTTCTGAAGCTGTTTTAGCATGGTGGATCCTTCCGCTAGGTGCTGTCGGTATTGTGTTAGGTTTGGCGATATTTGGCCAACGCGTAATGCAAACTATCGGTAAAAACATTACTCATTTAACACCGAGTCGTGGCTTTGCTGCTGAGTTAGCTGCAGCTTCAACGGTTGTACTTGCTTCAGGAACAGGTTTACCTATTTCTACAACACAAACCTTAGTGGGTGCAGTGTTGGGTGTGGGAATGGCGCGTGGTATTGCTGCAATCAATATCGGTGTGGTTCGTAACATCGTAATATCTTGGGTAGTGACTTTACCAGCAGGTGCAGGCCTATCTATCGTGTTCTTCTACATAATTAAAAGTATCTTTAGTTAATAATAGAAGTTAATCTCGACTTAAGAAGGAAGTCCTATGACTTCCTTCTTGCATTAATGGGATTAAGTAAATAGCATTAATGGGATTACATAAATAACATGATTGCTATTTAATAGCGTTAGGGAAAAGGCTGTGTTGAAAGTCATTAATTTTTTTGCTTTGTTATTGTTGTCGTTGAGCGTTAATGCTCAAACGTCTTCACATTATATTTCAGATGATGTGTTTACCTATATTCACGGTGGACCAGGCACTGATTTTCGTATTATTGGTAGTGTAGAAGCGGGTCAACCTATTCAGTTTTTAGGTAAAACTGAAGGTGAGTATGCTCAAATTATCGATAATAAAGGCCGTGAGGGCTGGGTTCGTAGTGCGTTTGTTACCGAACAACCTAGTTTAAGAGAGCGTTTTCCGCTGGTTGAGCAAGAGCTTATTAAGGTTAATGAGCAACTTAATCAAATCTCATTGGGAACCGATAATGTTAGTCAAGACTTCGAGTTAGCCAAGCAAAAAGTGACAGAGCTTCAAGTTGCCTTAGAAAAAGCCTTAGCTGAACGAGATACCGCCCAAGCTAAAGTAGATACGACTAAACAAGATCAACAATATCAGATGTGGCAACAAGGTGGCATTATTGCTGGTATTGGTGCGCTAATTGGGATCATTTTAGTGTATTTACCCCGTCCTCAGCTGCGTAAAAAGAGTCGGTGGATGTAATTAGTCGACAATATATCAAATTTTCAAACAGAAAGGCTAACATATCATGTGTTAGCCTTTTTTGTTTTTTAGCACTGTAAGGTACTGATAATTATAAGTAGATTTTGTTCCTGACATTATCATTAAGTTAGCTAATATTAAACAGGTAAACCTTCTGCTACATTTTATGTGCACCGAAGCGAGTTTATGGACTAATAGAGAGTGTTCTTGATCACATTTTGATTGTATACTCGCCCGAATCGTACATTGTATACAAAATAAAATGCTGTAATGTACGTCACACCCATTGGTTTTTACCCTCCTTCAACTGACCATGATGGAAGCGATTATGATGTTCAAAGCGAGTGAAGTACTGGGCGGTCGCTATGACAACGCCACTCTCGAAGAATTGTTTAAAGCAGTTACTGACAATTACATTGTTGATGAAGAACAGTATCTAGCAGAGTTAATTACGCTGGTGCCCTCATCCGATGAAGAAATTCAGCAGGTGACTCGTCGAGCACATGAATTGGTGACTAAAGTTCGCCAATTTGAAAAGAAAGGCTTGATGGTTGGTGTTGATGCTTTTTTACAGCAATATAGCTTAGAAACCCAAGAAGGCATTATTTTAATGTGTCTTGCCGAGGCCTTATTACGCATTCCAGATGCTGACACAGCCGATGCATTGATCGATGATAAGTTATCAGGTGCTAAGTGGGATGCACATATCAGTAAAAGTAGCTCTGTACTGGTTAATGCCTCTACTTGGGGATTAATGCTGACGGGTAAAATCGTTAAGTTAGATCGTAAAATAGATGGTACTCCAAGCCATTTGATTAATCGTCTAGTTAACCGTTTAGGTGAGCCTGTGATCCGCCAAGCTATGCTTGCTGCGATGAAGATTATGGGTAAACAGTTTGTGCTTGGTCGCAATGTTAAAGAAGCATTAAAGAATAGCGAAGACAAACGTGAAATGGGCTATACCCACAGTTATGACATGTTGGGTGAAGCTGCGTTAACCGCTAAAGATGCACAAAAATATTTTACCGATTACAGTCATGCTATTCGCGATCTCGGTGCGCAGGCATACGATGAAACTGACGCGCCAAGACCGACTATTTCAATCAAACTTTCAGCGTTGCACCCGCGTTATGAAGTGGCCAATATCGACCGCGTATTGACTGAATTATATGACACCGTTATTAAGTTAATAGTCCAAGCTCGCCAGCTAAATATTGGTATTTCAATTGATGCTGAAGAAGTTGATCGTTTAGAGTTATCTTTAGCTTTATTCAAAAAGCTGTATCAATCACAAGAAGCAAAGGGCTGGGGCTTACTCGGTATTGTTGTTCAGGCTTATTCTAAGCGTTGTTTACCGGTGTTATGTTGGATTAACCGCCTTGCTAAAGATCAAGGTGATGAAATTCCGTTGCGCCTGGTTAAAGGCGCCTATTGGGACAGCGAGCTTAAATGGGCTCAACAAGCGGGTGAGGCGGGTTATCCGCTGTATACGCGTAAAGCGGGTACCGATGTATCATATCTAGCCTGTGCACGTTTTTTATTATCCGAATCAACTCGCGGTAACATTTACCCACAGTTTGCTACCCATAATGCACAAACGGTCGCTAGCATAGATGCTATGGCGGGTGATCGCCTATACGAGTTCCAACGTTTACACGGTATGGGACAAGAGCTTTATGACACTATGCTTGCTGAAAGCGGTGCAAAAGCTGTCCGTATTTATGCACCAATTGGTGCCCACAGAGATTTACTACCCTACTTAGTGCGCCGCTTATTAGAGAACGGTGCCAATACATCGTTTGTACATAAGTTGGTTGACCCGAAAACCCCAATCGAGTCTTTAGTGGTACACCCTTTGGTGACACTAAAAGGCTATAAGAGCTTTACCAATCATAAGATTGTTAAACCGGCGGATATCTTCGGCGTTGAGCGTAAAAATTCTAAAGGATTAAATATGAATATTATTTCAGAGTCTGAGCCATTTTTTGCGGCAATCGAGAAATATGCTCAAACACAATGGCAAGCAGGCCCATTGGTTAATGGCAAAACCTTAACCGGTGAAATGCGAGACGTAGTTAGCCCATTTGATACCACTAAAATGGTCGGTAAAGTGGCTTTTGCTGATAGCCAAGCGATTGAAACTGCTATTGCATCAGCTGAGAGTGCTTTTGCTCGCTGGTCACGTACTCCAGTTGAAATCCGTGCCACTGCATTGCAAAAACTGGCTGACTTATTAGAAGAAAATCGTGAAGAGTTAATTGCACTTTGTACCCGTGAAGCGGGTAAGAGTATCCAAGACGGCATTGATGAAGTCCGTGAAGCCGTTGACTTTTGTCGCTATTACGCGGTGCAAGCGAAGAAAATGATGGCTAAGCCAGAATTGCTTCCTGGCCCAACAGGTGAGTTGAATGAGTTGTTTTTACAAGGCCGCGGTATATTTGTGTGTATCAGCCCTTGGAACTTCCCATTAGCGATATTCTTAGGTCAAGCAAGTGCGGCATTAGCTGCGGGTAATACCGTTATTGCTAAACCTGCTGAGCAAACTTGCCTAGTGGGTTATCGCGCGGTTCAGTTAGCGCATGAAGCGGGTATTCCTACCGACGTGTTGCAATTCCTACCAGGTACTGGCGCGACAGTAGGGGCTGTATTAACCGCTGACGAGCGTATTGGTGGTGTATGTTTTACTGGTTCTACCGGTACGGCTAAGCTAATTAACCGTACTTTAGCAAACCGTGATGGTGCAATTATTCCGTTAATTGCCGAAACCGGTGGCCAAAATGCGATGGTGGTGGATTCAACTTCACAACCTGAGCAAGTGGTTAATGATATTGTGTCTGCCTCTTTCACCAGTGCCGGTCAGCGTTGTTCAGCATTACGAGTACTATATGTACAACATGATGTTGCCGATCGCGTAATTGAAGTGATGAAAGGCGCAATGGAGCAATTAACCATTGGCAACCCAAGTTCTGTGAAAACAGATGTGGGCCCGGTAATTGATGCGGCGGCTAAAGCGAACTTAAATGCCCATATTGATCATATTAAGCAAGTGGGTAAATTAATTAACCAACTAGCGTTACCTGCTGGGACTGAAAATGGTCACTTTGTTGCCCCGACAGCGGTAGAGATTGATTCGATTAAAGTGTTAGACAAAGAGCATTTTGGCCCAATCCTGCATGTTATCCGTTTCAAAGCGGCTGATTTAGGTAAGGTTATCGATGAAATTAATAGTACGGGTTATGGATTAACCTTAGGTATTCATAGCCGTAACGAAGGTCATGCTTTAAATCTTGCTGATAAAGTGAATGTGGGTAATGTGTACATTAACCGCAACCAAATTGGCGCAGTAGTCGGTGTACAACCATTTGGTGGTCAAGGTTTATCTGGCACGGGTCCTAAAGCGGGCGGCCCACACTATTTAACCCGTTTTGTTACCGAGAAAACCCGCACCAATAATATTACCGCTATTGGTGGTAATGCGACATTGTTATCGTTAGGTGACTCTGACGAATAAGTATTAATCGCTTAGTGTTAGTTAAAATAATGCCCGCAATTGCGGGCATTATTGTTTATCCCGTTTTATCAACGCAGTTGAGACAGACTCTATTGCAGAGTCGGTATGAGAGCGGGATGGTATTTTTGTTATATGATTGGCTAGATTAGTGGTGTTTTGTTTAATGATTGAGCTATTTTTGTAAAAAACCGACTGGAAGGAAAGAAGTCTAGACGTCTATGTTGCAATTTGAAATAACTTCTCTTATTCTTGGCGCAGATGATTAGGATGTGTAGGATGTAATCCTAGTATTCACTCAGATGAATATTGCTTTTCCGTCACAAGCCTAAAAATATAGAAAAAGAGAGATGACTTTGACTAAACCCACCACAAGTAACAGTTCGCCAACGGCATCCTTTATTGCTTTGTTGCCTTTATTTGTTTTTCTAGGACTATTTATTGGCGCTGGAGTGTACTTTCAAAGCCAAGGTGTTGATTATGCTTTTTATCAACTGCCGAGTGTGATTGCTATTTTACCTGCCATAATGTTGGCATTGCTGCTGTCTAAACAAAAAATCAACAACGCGATTGAAACCTTCATTGAGGGCATTGGCCATAGCAATATTATCGCCATGTGTTTAATTTATTTACTGGCGGGTGCATTTGCTTCTGTTGCGAAGGCAACCGGTGGTGTTGATGCTACAGTTGCTTTAGGTTTATCGCTGATTCCTGCTGACTTATTATTACCCGGTTTCTTTATGATAGCGGCATTTATTGCTACTGCTATGGGCACGTCAATGGGCACTATAGCGGCAGTGGCGCCTGTCGCTTTGGGTGTGGCAGACCAAGCACAAATTGAATACGCATTAATGGCGGGTGCGGTAATGTCTGGGGCATTGTTTGGTGATAATTTATCCATTATTTCGGATACGACTATCGCTGCGACTCGCACTCAGGGATGTGATATGAAAGATAAGTTTCGCGAAAATTTAGTCTTTGCTATTCCAGCCTCAATTTTAACGCTTGTTGCTTTTTCATTTGCAGGCCAAGGACAGGCTACTATTGCCCCACAACAAATTGAATTTATAAAAGTATTACCGTATTTAACCATATTGATTTTGGCCGTTTCAGGGTTGAATGTATTTGTGGTGCTAACCTTAGGTATTTTACTGGCTGGCCTGACAGGGATATTAGCTGCAGATTACAATGTCATCCAATTTGGCAATGATATTTATACTGGCTTTACCAATATGCAAGAAATCTTCATTCTTTCTATGTTGGTAGGAGGTTTAGCGGCACTGATGCAACAGCAGGGTGGCTTGGCCTTTGTGAATGATAAGGTCGAAGGGCTAATTAGCCGTTTTTCTAAGTCTGCGGGCGATACGTCACCACGCGCAGCTGAATTAGGCATAGCGAGTATTGTTGCGGCAACAAATACCTGCGTGGCAAATAATACGGTTTCCATTGTGGTGACTGGCGATATCGCTAAAGACTTAGCAGAAAAACACGGCGTTAGCCCTAAGCGAGCTGCCAGTGTAATGGATATTTTTGCCTGTATTATTCAGGGGTTGATCCCCCATGGGGCTCAAGCATTATTAATAGCATCAGTGTTTACTATTAGCCCATTAACGGCGGTATCGAATGCCTGGTATTGTATGATTTTGGCGGTTGTTGCGGTCATTATTGTGATATTTCGAAAGCGTGCATAATCTATCAATATTGATTTAAATATACCATCTGCTGACTGTATTAGCATTAGTACCAGTAAGCCCTAAACCGTGTTTAGGGCTTTTACTTTTTTAAAGATACAGGTAAGCTCGATTGTCTTATTTCTCATACCTGATCGCCTTGAATAAACAGCATACAAATTACGACTTACATCTAGTGATTGTCTTTATGTCATTAGCTGCGGCAATTATTGCCAGTATTGGCGTCTCGTCTGCATTATTTGCACAAGTACAACAAATGCAAACCAGCATCTTTACTATTCGTCCTGATATTTTAGGGGATTATATGAATTCTCCTTTAGCTGTGGTGTTTAACCTGTCTTTGCTTGCTGCTGGTGTATGTTTCTTGTTAGGCACTTTGGCTATCTATTTTACTTTTTCGGATGTCTTAAGCCGAGGAATTGCCGTTGTAGGGGGTATTGTTGGCTTGAGTATTGCGCTGATGGGGATGTTTCCAATTAACTTCTTAGAGTTACATCGTAAAGTTTCAACCTTGTACTTAGTTGGTTCGCTAGTCTTGCATTGCTTATGTTTCGCTGATTACTTTAAACCCAAAAGTACCATGACTCGAGTGGTGTTTGGATTATCGATAGTGGCAATAGTCACGTCCGTTAACTTAATTCGTTTATTAGATTGGCATTTACTTGATTTCCCTTCCTGCGATGATAATGGCAGTCATTTCTGTTGGGTGTCGTCTAGTATGTGGTTGTTAACTCAAACGAATATTTTATGGTGTGTATGCCTTGGATTAAGCATACGCCAACATATAGTTGTACAACAGTCATTATCACGTCACGTTGTGCCAGCATAAACCGGTATGACACAATATCGTTTAGCCCATTACCTTGCCCTTTGCGGCATCGCCTCAAGGCGTCAATGTTCAAGAATTATTGAGGCTAGTCGAGTCACTATTAATGGCTGTTTAGCTTTACATTCAACGGTTATTGATACTGATTTTATTGATGATATTCGTGTCGACGGTGTAAAAGTTCTTAAGCCTGAAGATAAAGTCTATTGGCTATACCATAAGCCTGTAGGAGTCGATTGTCGTTTAATTGAAAGCGACCCTAGTAGTTTACTGCATCATTTACCTGAAGGGCCAAGATTGTATCCTGCAGGGCGATTAGACAAAGATTCCCGAGGGCTTTTATTGCTCACCAATGATGGTCAATTAACCCAGCGATTAATGCATCCTGATTTTCATCATTCAAAAACCTATCATGTCAGTGTTGATAAACCTTTTGATGAGCTGTTTTTGACGAAAATGGCAGCGGGCGTGACCTATCAACAAGCCAGTCAAAACGTCACGACTCGAGCGTGCCTAGTAAAGTCTTTGGCTTCGGTACAATTCGAAATAGTATTGACCCAGGGATTAAACCGACAGATCCGTAAAATGTGTCAAGCACTAGGCTATCGGGTGATTGATTTAAAGCGAGTCGCGATAGGGGAGGTAGAATTAGGTGATTTGCCAGAAACCAAACGGCGACCGTTAACGGCCGCCGAATTAAGCATGTTAATGCAGCCAATAGGCGTTACTTAACGATTTCCATTTCTGCTAATAGATTATCGGCGTGATCAACATGCTCCATAATCCATAACATGTAGCGGCTATCAACCTGGATTGAACGGTTTTTATTGGCATCGTAGCCCCAATCACCAATAATACTTTCATACACACCATCAAATAGTAAACCGACTAATTCAGCGCGGCCATTTAGTGTTGGTGAGCCAGAGTTACCGCCAGTCGTATCTAAGGTTGATAAAAAGTTAACTGGAACAGAATCAATGGCTTTGACATAGTAGTCACCATATTGTTTTTGTTTGATTAACTCGAGTTGCTTAGCGGGCGCATCAAATGGGTCCATGCCTGTATCTTTAGCTAAGATGCCTTCTAAGCGTGTAAATGGTACTGCCACCAAACCATCTTGTGGTGTATAACCTTTCACATTACCTACGGAAACTCGTAAGCTTGAGTTGGCGTCAGCATAAACGGGTTTACCAAGCTCACGATTATAAGCAATGATAGCGTCCATAAACTGTGGACGTACTTTCATTAGGTCACCCGATAATTGCTTCTGTGCCTGCTCTAGCTTCATGCTTTCATCATAGGTACTGACGGCAAACTGAATGAAGGGGTCGTTAGACTTTTTAAAATCTGCAACCGACTTATCCATCCATGCTAAACGGGTAGCTTGATCAGCTAATTTTGTTTTAGCAAACATCTTATCTACGGTTTTATTCAGCTTCTTAGCGTCGAACTTGTTGCCAATATTGAAGGCTTTATCAAATGCTGGTAAGCGCTGTTCTGCTGGTAGGTTGGCGTAACGCGTTAACATTTCTATTAACAATGCCTTGTCGACTCTAGCTGCATAGCGACGATCAATACGTTCCATACTTGAGGTGAAATTGGCTATATCACGCTCTTGATAACCTGGTTCACGCTCCATGTCAGGTAGTGTTTTTTCGTTAGCTAAACGATATAAATCACGCGCTGTTGTCAGCATAGTTGTGTAGGTAATGTAGCCTAATAAGGTATCACGCTGCTGGTTTTGTTGGCTTTTAGTGACTAATTTATCTAATTCAACTAAGGTTTTACCATATTTTTCCTGGCGCGCCGAGTCAGTATTAATCCATGATGCTAGGTCGCTTTCTACCTTTTTGCGATCATCTAACATAGGCATTTTGCCGTAGAACTCAATCATGGAGGCAAAGTTTTTAGCATAGTTTGCTAGTCCAGCAATTAAGCTTTCATACTTAATGCGATCATCTGTGCCTTCTGCTGCAGTGTCTTTGATGATTTCAATCATGCGTTCACGCAGAATCTTACCTTCTGGATAAGCCCATTCGAATTGATTTTCAACCTCGTTTGCAGTGCGGTAACGATTAGTGCTACCCGGATAGCCTGCGACCATCACAAAGTCGCCATCACTAACGCCTTTAGCTGACACTTTTAAGAAACTTTTTGGCTCATACGGGACGTTGTCTGCATGGAAGTCCGCTGGCTTGCCATCTTTGCCTACATAAGCGCGATAAAATGAGAAGTCACCAGTATGACGAGGCCACATCCAGTTATCGATATCGCCACCATATTTACCGACACTACCAGCTGGGTTATAGGTTAAACGGACATCACGAATTTCGAGCTGCTTAACGAGATAATATTCTAAGCCGCCATGGAAGCTGTAAACCTGACAATGGTAACCGTCTTCTTTCTCACATTCAGCCACTAAGGCCTTTTCTTGTTGTTCGATACCGGTGTAAAAGTCGTTGCCTACTTTATCCATTTGGCCTTTTTTAACTTTATCGGTTACATCGGTTACCGCTTCGGTAACATAAACGCGCGACCCTGGTGTTGCCGGTAACTCTTCTTTATATGTTTTGGCTAAGAAGCCATCTTTTAATAGATTTTTTTCTGGGGTTGAGTTGTACTGAATTGCACCATAAGCACAGTGATGGTTAGTAACAACTAAGCCTTTTGGTGACACAAAGGATGCAGTACAACCTCCTAAACTAATGACCGCATTCATAGGGAATTCAGTGAGTTTAGAAATTGATTTCGCATCTATTTCTAAGCCTTTTTCTTTGAGCATGTCAGCCATGGCGGGTAACTGGTGTGGCTGCCACATGCCTTCATCGGCTTGGGCAGTAAAACTGGCAGCAATCGCCGCTGTAAGTAACCATGTTTTCATTGTTATAAGTCCATTTTGATAAAGTAATCACATGCTCAAGGGGTTTGGCAGTATGTGAAATAAACCGAATATACATTAGTGTATTTATTATTTTAGATATTTAGCGTGATGTTTAAACGACTATATTGACCCACAAAAAAGTCAGGCCTAGGCCTGACTTTAACAAAACTTGTAACAGGTTAACAGCGTCAGAAAAAACCAGTTACAAACTAAATTTAATTCTGTTAGCTATCCATTAACCCAATGCGACCATTAACTGTGCAATCACAATTAAGACCCCGATAATACCTGCTATTATCAGTGCCGGCATGCCACCCATCACTTGATAACCACCTAAGTTCTGAGGCCGCTGCTTTAGTGCCATCACGATCGGTAAAAATATGATCATCACAACTAAAGGAATAGCCGCAAAACCTAATACTTGAAAGAAGCCATCTGGATAGAATAAAGCACATAATAATGGCGGAATAAAGGTAATTAACCAGGTTTGAATACGGCCAGCGACATCACTTCGAGCACGAGTCAGTTCAGCCACATAATCAAACAGACTCATGGTGACGCCTAAAAATGAAGTGATGAGTGCGAGGTTGGCAAAAATATCAATAAATTGGCTGACAATTTGTGACTCAACTAACCCTTGTAGTGCCATTACCAGTTTAGGCAATGAGCCTCCAAGTTGATGAACTGTTGAGCCACCTAGCGTACCTAGTGTGACCAATAACCATAAAATGTAGCAAACTAATGGAATTGTAGAGCCAATTAACAGTACTTTACGCAGTGATATCGCATCACCATCAAGATAGCGCACAATCGTGGCAATACACACATGGAAACCAAATGAGGTAAACACCACAGGAATAGCAGCTAGCCATAAGTGAGTTAACTCATTGCCTTGAGCGACTTCACTCATTGTGTTAGTCAATGCAACAGCTAAATTAACATCTGGCAGTAAAAAGGCGACCACTAATACCAATAATACCACCATGGCGGTAAACAGCACTCGAGAGACTTTATCTATCCAGCTAACACCTACAGCAATAATGCCACCAAAAATGACGGTGAATAATAGCACTGCTGCTTGATTACTTAAGTTAAGACCTAATGGGGCTAAGCGGGTTTCCAGTAGGGAGGAGCCACCCATTAAATACACCATGGTTAAGGCGAATAATAAACTTAAAAACGATCCACCTTGAATTAATTGCCCTACCTTACCTAATGTTTTACCGGTAATGGCATGGACATTATCGCCTACACCGGTACGTAAATTGATTTCTAACATGAGTAAAGAGGTGTATGCAGAGATGCCCCAAATGACAATGAGCAGCAAGATAGCTGGGACGATCCCCAGTGCCGCAGTGGCTAAAGGTAATGCAAGCATGCCACCACCAATAGCAGTACCAGCGACTATCGAAATAGATCCAAGTGTTTTAAAATTCACGAACGCGTCCATATAGTTATTGTTTTATTGCAAGCGACATTAGCAGAAGGCAAACAGCTCAAGCAAGAAACTTAGTCGTTTAAAGACTTTTTGCACTGTGTAGAAACAATTACATAACATTTAGCCCGCCAACATCAAAGCCAATATTTGTATTGTGCATTCATTAGCTGGCTTGGGAATTAGGAAATGAGAAGAAGGGCATTATGATGTTGTATGCCTTTTAAGTTTGGGTTATATTGCAGCCCTCGTTTTAGGGGAGTAGCTAGCTTTAAGTTGTTGCCATCAATAACTTTTGGCGTTTATATCAACATAATTGGCCATATTGCCATGGTATAAACAACAAAGAAGCCCTTTGTTAAGCAAGACCTAGTACGGTAACAGTAGCTTAGAGGGCTTGCTGTTGCTTGTGCTTGGTTTATATGCCCTCTAATAACGCTAGGATTTTCCCTTGGAAGCACTTCTTACTTCAACCTTTACCGTGGCTATTGCTGAAATTGGCGATAAAACTCAACTGTTAGCATTATTGTTAGCGGCTCGTTTTCGCAATAAATCAGCCATTGTTCTAGGTATTTTGTTGGCAACACTACTCAATCATTTTGTCGCGGCTTGGGTCGGACAGTTTGCTATTAGCTGGCTTGATCCTCAATGGGCTAGCTATGCCGTTGCATTGTCATTTTTTGCTATTGCCCTATGGGTTCTGATACCCGATAAAATGGATGAGGATGATAATAGCTTTTATAAACTAGGCGCGTTTATGGCTACCTTCATTTTGTTCTTTATTGCCGAGATGGGTGATAAAACTCAAATTGCCACAGTCGTATTAGCGGCTAAATATGATGCACTTGCCATGGTGGTAATAGGCACTACATTAGGGATGTTAATAGCCAATGTGCCAGTGGTATTACTGGGTCATTTTAGTGCTGATAAATTACCGATGAAAATGATCCACAGAACTTGTGCAGCTTTATTTGTGGTGCTCGGCGTAGTCACTCTATTGTATGGCGTGTGATAGTTACAAAAGCCAATTCTATTAAGTGTGCGCTAATCGGCGTTATCTATTGCTTAAGAGTGCTTAAATTATAGTCAGTTGATAATCGGGTTGGGGTTAGCTTAACTTAGCTTTACTTCAACCTAGATTAACCATTGAAAATAAATGTAGAGGTTGAGCTATGCAAAGACATGGGATCACAATAGGAATTGAGCGTCATCAACAGCACTTTTTTATCATTATGAAGGTGGTGGGTAAGCTCACCCATGAAGACTATCAAATTATTACTCCGATACTGGATGATGCATTAGCGCAAGTTGCTAAGCCTAAGATGAACATGTTTGTGGATATAAGCGAACTTGAGGGCTGGGAGTTACAGGCCGCTTGGGATGACTTAAAGCTTGGAGTTAAACACCGCACCAGTTTTAATAAAGTGGCTATTTTTGGTGACCAAAATTGGCAAGGGTTAGCTGCAAAAGTGGGGGGATGGTTCATTAACGGTGAGATGATGTCTTTCAACGACAAACGTCAAGCTTTTGAGTGGTTGCAAAATTAACCACTCTTATTTGATTGCTTTAGACTGCCATGTTATCTATTTACTCGACTATTAACTTACAGCTTATTGGCGGCTGATTAATTTGTTCAATCGTCGCCTGTTGTTGATGAGTCCATAGGCTAGTATTTTGCGCCTGGTATTTAGCGCCAGAAGCTGTTCGAGTTAATAGTCCTAATTGGGATAAATTTGCTGGAGGCACGCTAGATTTTTTTTTCGCCTGACTGTAGCTGAATACTGCGGCGGGGATGACGGTATTGTTATAAAAATAGGCTGTTAATTTGTCTTGTGGATCATCACTACATTGATAATAAGTTGCACTTGGCACCTCTACAGCGCCTGCTAGAATTTGTAGCTCAGTGATGCGAGATTGGTAATTGAGTTTGGTACATTCTGTTGGGTTATTGGCTTTCCAGCAATCATTACGGCCTTTAATCCAGCCTCTTTGCTCAGCTTTAATCTGGTTAACTTGCTGCCCATCTACTTGTGAGACTAATTGGCTGAAAAGGGGCTGTAACTGAATATCCAGAAGGGCTAATTCATCAGATTGGCAAATAAGCTTCTCAATAGACCCGCGTGCTTTATTGCACTCAAAGCTAGGCGCTTGAGCCACAGATGTAGCGGCGTAGCTCTGCGGAATTGGAGTTAAACCAATCACAGTTAAACCAACCGCAGTTAACCCAATAGCAGCCAAAGCCGATAAATTTTTCATCAATGTATTTCTCTATCCATTATTCATGACAGACCATAATGACGTAATCACTAAGGTGTCGCAATTTAAGATAGCTAATTACACAGTAAAAATTTAGGCAGTCGTATTAATATTGTGACCTGCATTGCCAACAGGTGCAGGAGGCGCTGCTGCTTCAATAAGTTGCAGTGCCATTTGACCTTCCACTTTTTGCTGATCCTTCGCCATAACAGCGGCTTTCAAGCTATGGCCTGAATCAATATTTGCTGGCATGTTGCTTGGAGCGTTTACCGAAATTGTCATATAAACCTCACTTTTATTAAATAATGGTTTTTGTATTCTGTCTATTTGTATATCGGCAGGCGTATTGAATACTGTAGCAAAGATATCGGATTAATATGCTTCCTTAGCAAAATATAATAAATTCTTGGCAAAGTATTCTCTGTTGTTGGCAAATATTATAGATTGTGCACAACTAGAATATGTTATACTTGAGCAAATTTTAAAGGGAATATTTATGCCATCAGCCAACCCATTAGCACTTGAAAATCAGGTGTGTTTTTCATTATATAGCGTCACTAATGCGATGATCCGTGCTTATCGGCCTTTGCTTGATGAGTTATCACTGACATATCCGCAGTATTTAGTCATGTTAGTGTTGTGGAAAGAGGCGGGCATAAGCGTTAAAACCTTGGGTGAGCGATTGCATTTAGACTCAGGTACGTTAACCCCCTTACTTAAGCGCTTAGAAGTAAAAAAGTTAGTAATACGAGGACGTAGTGAAGAAGATGAGCGAGTTAGAGTATTACACCTTACCGAACAAGGCCAAATGCTTCGCCAACAAGCTGAATCAGTCCCTGAAATGATGCGTTGTAAAGTGGGTGGCGATCTGGCACAACTTCAGCAGCTTAAAAGTTTATGTGATAACGCGTTAAAAGTACTTAATTCTGATAAGGCATCAAGTTGTGAAGTGTGAGTTTTTTGAAAAAGGTCATTGTTTATCCTGTCGTGATATTCAAATCCCTATGTCAGAACAGTTACAGCATAAAATGACCAAACTACAGCAGTTTTTTGGCCAATTGCCTGTTGAGCAATGGCTTGAGCCTATTGCAAGCCAAGAAAATCGTTTTCGCAATAAAGCTAAAATGGTGGTGTTAGGTGCAGCACATCAACCTATTTTAGGTATTGTCGATCCCCAGGGGCAGCCCATTAGTTTATGCGATTGCCAACTGTATCCTGAAGATATGCGGCAGCTATTGCATAGATTGCAATTGTTTGTGCAACAAGCGGGAATTCCGCCTTATCGAGTCGATAAAAGTAAAGGTGAGCTTAAATTTATTCTGCTCACCAGAAGTTATATCTCTGGTGAATTTATGCTGCGCTTTGTGCTGAACAGTGAACAGGCAATTTCACGAATTAAGCGAGAACTACCTCAGTTACAGGCTGAATTTCCTAAAATCAGTTTAGTGTCGGTTAATATTCAACCTGTTCATATGGCGATTTTAGAGGGCGATCAAGAAATATTTTTAACCGATCAAACCCGTCTTGCTGATCGCTTTAATGATGTGCCTTTATATATTCGTCCTAAAAGTTTTTTTCAAACCAATCCACAGGTAGCTGAGCAACTTTATCAAACCGCTCGAGAGTGGGTAGCTGCATTTAATCCACAACATATTTGGGATTTATTTTGTGGGGTGGGTGGATTCGGACTGCATTGTGCAAGTGGCAAAATTCGGTTAACTGGGATTGAAATTGAGGCCGAAGCGATCGAGTGTGCCAAGATGTCTGCCGCAGAAATGGGTCTAGAGGACATCAGCTTTAGGGCGCTGGATTCTACCGATTTTGCTAATGGGATCGCAGCAAATGATAAACCTGATTTGATTATTGTTAATCCGCCAAGGCGCGGAATAGGCGAGTCGCTTTGTCAGTCATTAAGCGCATTTTCACCTAAAGCGATAGTTTATTCGAGTTGTAACCCAATCAGTTTAGTGAAAGATTTGGCGATGATATCAGGATATAAAATTACCAAGGTGCAGTTGTTTGATATGTTTCCACATACCGACCACTATGAAGTGCTGGTGATGTTAGAAAAGAACTCTCTTTGTCATTAAGTGTTCATAATAGTGTCATAAACTAAATCGATATAAGAATATTAGGAACTCAGCATGTGGCAAATTTTTAGTCGCTTTTTAGCATTAGGATTAATTAGTTTCGGTGGCCCAGCAGCACATATTGGCTATTTTAGAAAAACCTTTGTACAAGATTTAAATTGGCTGGATGATAAGCAATACGCCAGTTTTGTCGCATTGAGCCAGTTTATGCCAGGGCCAGGTTCAAGCCAAGTTGGCTTTGCGATTGGTTATCATAAAGGTGGATTGCCCGGGGCATTTGCAGCATTTTTAGGTTTTACACTGCCTTCATTTTTACTGTTATTTCTATTTGCTATATCTACTGCCAGTTGGTTGCAATTGGACTTGGTTGCAGGTGCTATTCACGGTTTAAAATTACTTGCTGTTGTTGTAGTCGCTGATGCTACTCTGGGTATGTTTAAGCAATTTTGCCAACGTAAAACGGCGCAATGTTTAATGGTAGCCACTGTCGCGTGTATTTTATTATTTCCGGCATTATTAACACAAATCGTGGTATTAATTGTTGCGGCTATTATTGGTGCTTTAGTTCTGACTCGCGGTGAAAATACTTCCCCTGATACACCTGAAATAAAGTTGAATTTACTGTGGTTAGCTATTTTTGTTTTAGGGTTAATTGCTTCTTACTTTTTAGCGTCTCAGCCCGATAGTCTTGGGCAAATTTTTGGACAGTTTTATCAAGTTGGCAGTTTAGTGTTTGGTGGTGGCCATGTTGTACTGCCGCTACTTGAGGCTAATGTTGGCGATCTCGTTACCCAAGATAGGTTTTTAACCGGCTATGCGCTAGCACAGGCTGTACCTGGGCCTATGTTTACTCTGGCGACGTTTCTTGGGGCTGATATTTGGCAAGAATCACCCATTTTAGGTGCACTTGTCGCCACCATCGCTATTTTCATCCCCGGATTTTTATTGATGTTAGTGGCATTAAATAGCTGGGGAGCCATTAGTCAACGTCCGGTTATCGCTGGTGGATTAGCTGGGGTGAATGCCGCAGTGGTAGGGTTACTGTTTGCCGCCTTGTATCAGCCTGTTTTTAGTAGTGGTGTGGCGAGTTCACTCGATATGGCATTGGTGGTAATTGGCTTTGGAGTATTAAAAATATTTAAGCCTAATATCGTGTTGCTTGTTGCCGGCTTTGCAGCTTTTGGCGCACTGTTAAGCTTGTTGTAACCTAGCATTTATATCCGTTTTATCACGCTTTTATTACTACAGTAGAACGTGGTTCAGTGTTTGTCATGGCAAGCGTGTTGGGAAAGGTAGCCTTAAGCCTGCCAATGATTAACGATTCATTTTTTTTACAAATACCACGACGAATAATGCAATCGTAAAGCTACCCGTAAAGGCCTCGATTGCCGCAACCAATTTGGAGTAGCCAATGGGTGTAAAGTCGCCATAACCTAAGGTGGTAAAGGTAACAACTGAATAGTAAATGCAGTTTAGAAGCAGCTTAATGTTTTGGCTAATGCTATTGTCGAAGTTGAATTGATGGATTTGTTCACCATAGCTAAGACCGGTGAAAAAGAAACACATTGCACAGATTGCAATCAGTGCCATAGAAAACCCTATCACTCGAAGCGGGGCTTCACCATAACCACACAATAGATCAATTGACTTAGATATCATGCGTTTTGATGACCACTTAGGCATCTGATGTCGTCGCATTATGAGCTCGTTACGCATAAAATGTCCGGCCATGGCAAATAAGCCTTCACGATCGGCAGCTTTACGTAAGTCACGATATATCTCTTCAGACTGTTGGTAATAATCCAAGGCAATTTCTATTTCTCCCAACCTATCTGCTTTACGAGCCATACGTTCTTGCTTGATTTTCGTTCCCGTATAAATGTTTTCAATTTTGGCACCTTTCCATTTTACGCCTAATAGATTGGTGTTGGTTAGGTTGGCGCAATGCATATTGGCATCACGTAAATCGGCCTTCATTAAGCTAGCTTGTTCAAGGTTGACATTGAACATATGTGCGCCTTGAAGGTTAGCTCGATATAGCTCTGCATGACTCATATCAAAACCTGTTTTTGCATGATGTTTAACTAAGTCAACACCCGTTAAATTTGCCCGCTTTAAACTAATGCCGCGAAGCATTCCTCCGCTACGAGCAAAAGCTTCAAGCCTAGCTTTGTCGTCAGGCTTGTTTTTAATAATGCGTGGGTCATGCCAGTAACAAAGACCTGAAGGCTCTGCAGCTTCATGGCAGGAAAATCCTTCATCTTCGTGGTAGCAACAAGTTGGGTTATCTGAGTTCATTATTACAGTATAGCTAAGCTATAAAATCTTGATAAATTCAGTTGAAATATATTCGACTTAATTAACCCCACTTCGGTCTAGGTTTAGTGCCGCGCATGGGGTAAAATACGCCGTTAAACCTTTTGTTAACCGCTATTTTTTAAGTTGAAAATTCATGTTTGAAGTTAATCCGGTAAAATTCAAAATTAAGGAGCTGGCCGAGCGCACAGAACTTCTTAGGGGGTACCTTTGACTACGCTGCTAAAAGTGAGCGTTTAGAAGAGGTTAGCCAAGAGCTTGCAAGTTCAGAAGTATGGAGTGAACCTGAGCGTGCCCAGGCGTTAGGGAAAGAGCGTTCAGCCCTTGAAGCGGTTGTAAAAACCATTGATGATATGGATTCTGGCCTTGAAGATGTCGCTGGGTTATTGGAATTAGCCATTGAAGAAGACGATGAAGAAACCTTTAATGATGCCAGTAACGAAATTGCCGAACTTGAAAAGCGTCTAGCAGATCTAGAGTTTCGCCGTATGTTTGCTGGCAAAAATGATGCTGCAAGCTGTTATCTTGATATTCAATCAGGTTCAGGTGGAACAGAAGCACAAGATTGGGCCAATATGGTACTGCGTATGTATTTACGCTGGGGCGAAGCGCATAACTTTAGCCCAGAATTGATTGAAGTTACCGCTGGGGATGTGGCCGGTATTAAAGGCGCTACCATTAAGTTTACCGGGGAATATGCGTTTGGCTGGATGCGAACTGAAACGGGTGTACACCGTTTAGTGCGTAAGTCGCCTTTTGATTCATCAGGTAAGCGTCATACTTCTTTTTGCTCGGTATTTGTGTACCCTGAAATTGAAGATGATATTGAAATTGATATTAATCCTTCTGATTTACGTATTGATACTTACCGTGCATCAGGTGCGGGTGGTCAGCACGTTAACAAAACGGATTCTGCAGTACGTATTACCCATATTCCAACCAATACTGTGGTGCAGTGTCAAAATGACCGCTCACAGCATAAAAACCGTGACTCCGCTTTTAAACAATTAAAAGCCAAGTTGTACGAGTTGGAAATGTATAAGCAAAATGCTGATAAGCAAGCCGCTGAAGACGCTAAGTCTGATATTGGTTGGGGCAGTCAAATTCGTTCATACGTTTTAGATGACTCCCGCATTAAAGATTTACGTACCGGTGTTGAAAACCGAAATACCCAAACCGTTTTAGATGGCGATTTGGACAAGTTTATTGAAGCTAGCCTTAAATCTGGCCTTTAACGAGAGAAGAAGATGACTGAACACACTCAAGATGAAAATAAGTTAATTGCAGAACGTCGTGCAAAATTGGATCACATCCGCACGAATTGCCCAGCAAATGGTCACCCAAACAACTTCGATCGAAAACATAAGGCTGCCGATATTGAAGCTGAGTTCGGTCACCACACCAAAGAAGAACTAGAAGGCATGGGCATTCAACGCTCTATCGCTGGTCGTGTTATGGCTAAGCGCGGTCCTTTTTTAGTGATTCAAGATGTGAGCGGTCGTATCCAGGCTTATGCGGGTAAAGATGTTCAAAAAGATTTGAAAGAGACGTTTCAGGGTTTAGATATTGGTGACATTATTGGTGTTACCGGTCAACTTCACCTGTCAGGTAAAGGCGACTTATATGTCAACATGGAACAGTATCAGTTACTGACTAAAGCATTGCGTCCATTACCTGAAAAATTCCACGGTTTAACGGATCAAGAAACACGTTATCGTCAACGTTACGTTGATTTGATCGTCAATGAAGATTCACGTAATGCTTTTATTATGCGTTCTAAAGTGGTTTCAGCTATTCGTAATTTCATGATCAAAAAAGAGTTCATGGAAGTTGAAACACCAATGATGCACAGCATTCCAGGTGGCGCTTCAGCACGTCCTTTTGCCACGCACCATAATGCGTTAGATATGCCTATGTATTTACGTATTGCGCCTGAGCTTTACCTTAAGCGTTTAGTGGTAGGTGGTTTTGAGCGAGTATTCGAAATTAACCGTAACTTCCGTAACGAAGGTTTATCGCCACGTCATAATCCAGAATTCACTATGATGGAATTCTATATGGCATACGCTGATTTCAATGACCTTATGGACTTAACCGAAGAAATGCTAAGCTCTATCGCGACTGAACTTTGTGGTTCTCCACAACTTCCATACGGCGAGCATACTGTTGATTTTGGTGGCCCTTACGCACGTTTAAGCATGTTAGATGCGATTAAGAAATACAATCCAGACAACGCAACCATTCAGTCAATGACCTATGAAGAAGTTAAAGACGTTGAATTTATGCGTACCCTTGCCAAAAGCATTGGAATGAAAATTGAGAAGTTCTGGACTTGTGGTCAATTGTTAGAAGAAATCTTTGGCGAAACCGCCGAAACTCAGCTAATGCAACCTACGTTCATTACTGGTTATCCAGCGGACATTTCACCATTAGCGCGTCGTAATGATGACAATCATTTTATTACTGACCGTTTCGAGTTCTTTATTGGCGGTCGTGAAGTCGCTAACGGTTTCTCTGAGCTTAACGATGCAGAAGACCAGGACAGCCGCTTTAAAGCACAGGTTGATGCTAAAGATGCCGGTGATGATGAAGCAATGTTCTATGATGCTGACTATATTACAGCACTAGAGCACGGTTTACCGCCTACAGCGGGTCAGGGTATTGGTATCGACCGTTTGGTGATGTTATTTACTAACACCCATACCATTCGTGATGTGATTTTATTCCCAGCGATGCGCCCACAGGGCTAATCTCTGTAATAAGTGTTCAAAGCTTACATAGAAAAACCAGCCAATAGGCTGGTTTTTTATGTTTAGTAAGGTCACCTAATCAAATTATGAATAATAAAAATGGCCCTTGATGGGCCATTTTTATTAAGCGAACGATATTACGATTATTGGCTAATTAAGCCATTGTTAATCGCAATAACATCATCTTCATTCAAGGTGCCTGCAGCTTGCTTTAGTGCTACGATTGAATTGATGTAACCATAGCGTGCATCAGACAATTTACGCTTTGAATCGTACAAGTCACGGGTACGATTTAATACATCAACAATAGTACGGGTACCGACTTCAAAACCGGCTTGAGTTGCTTTTAGTGCACTTTCAGACGAGACCACTGATTGCTCATATGCTCTGATCGAACTAATAGAAGCATTGACGTTGTTAAAGTTGTTACGCACATCTTTAACGACACCACGATGAGTTTGTTCTAGTTTTTCACTGGCTTCAACATATTGATATTGTGCTTTCTTAACCTGTGAAGAAACTTTGAAGCCTTCGAAGATAGGTACACGTAAAGTAATACCAATATTAGCGTTGTCATAGTCAGGTGTAGGTTGTTGATCAAGTCCTTTAGTGTAACCCGCATCAAAATTTAGGGTCGGCATATGACCAGCTTGATAAAGCTTAATTGTCTCACTAGCAATGTCTTTACCAATACGCTGTGCAAGTAATGATAAGCTGCTTGTTTCTGCCATTTTTAACCAGTCGCTAGAGCTAGCAGGTGCTGGAGTGCCCGCTGAAAAGCGGTTGGTGTCGAGAATGTTAATTGATTTATGGTCGATACCTGTGATTTCACGCAGAGCTTCATAACTATTGGCTAACGTGTTCTCAGCTAAAATCTCTTGTGCAGAAGCTAAATCGTATTGTGCCTGAGCTTCATGTACGTCAGTAATCGCAGTTAACCCCACAGCAAAGCGCTGTTTAGTCTGTTCAAGTTGGCGTTCGATAGCCGCTTTTTCAGCGCCTTGGAATTCAAAGTTATCTTTAGCTGTTAATACGTTGAAATAAGCATTAGTCACGCGAATGATAAGAGACTGAAGAGCTGATGCATAAGACGCATCGGCTTGCGATGCAGCCATTTCAGCAAGGTCTAAACCAACCCATGCACTGTGATCGTATATTAACTGGCTTAGTTTTACACCACCGGTAAGTCCAGCCGGTTCAACTCTTGGTTCACCTTCATACTTATTCCATGCTTTGGAATAACCGACAGTTGCGCTGATTGTTGGCAGTAAAGGAGCGCGGTTTTCTTCAATGCTCTCGTATAATGCATCACGCTGAGCTTGTGCTTGCAATACAACAGGATCGCTGGTGAGAGCTTGTTGATAAATTTGCATTAAATCGTCAGCTTGTACAGTTGGCGCGAACACTGCAAACGATAACGCTGCGTATAGAGTACCCATTTTGAATTTCATTTTCTGCCCTTTTAGACAATGCTTAAATATTGTAGTTAAAGATATAACGAACTAATTATTAAACCTATCTATTATTGATGGCATTAGCCGGGATAGGTCGATTTCAGTACACTTAATCAAATGATTAAAGTGGCAAATACTGGCAGCCTTATCGCCATTTTAAACGCGATTGCGATAAAGCTTAAATTTTGTAAACACTATTAGTTTAGAAAAAGCATAACAAATGACGGTGTCTTAACGTATTTGCATTTGTGCAATATCACTTACAAAAAGTGATTTTTTTCTAAGCTTAAGTATCTTATAGTTGGCCAAAGTGAGCTTTTATTCAATAGACGTAAAATGCTACTTATTCGACTATTAAAAACTTATCGATTTAAGTCAACTTTGAAGTGTAACAGATTTTATTTCACACTAGGCAACCTCAACAATAATTCAATTCATTTCATCTTATTATGCGGTGAATACTTTCTTAACCATATATCCATTTAACATTGGGTTTTTTATGAAAAATACAATACCGACAGTAAATTTTGATGCCGACAATGACTTTGAACTCTTGTCTAAGCGAGTGCTCTACCAAGGTTTTTTTCGGTTAGACGAATATCGCTTTAAACATAAGTTGTTTGCAGGTGGCTGGAGTGGTGAAGTCACTCGAGAAGTATTTGAGCGCGGCAATGCCGTTGTGGTATTGCCATATGATCCAATTCGAGATCAAGTCGTATTAATCGAACAGTTACGCGTGCCTGCATTAGCAACGACTAAATCAATCTGGCTTCTTGAGCTTGTGGCAGGTATGATCGAGCCCGGCGAAAAACCAGAGCAAGTTGCGACAAGAGAGTTATTTGAAGAGTCAGGCTTAGTCGCTAGTCATATTGATTATATCAATAGTTATCTTGTTAGCCCCGGCGGTACAAGCGAGCGTTTTTACATGTACCTTGGGCGAGTCGATGCTAGCCAAGCAAACGGCATTCATGGACTTGATAGCGAAAATGAAGACATTAAAGTTCATGTGGTTAGCCGTGAGCAAGCTTATGATTGGGTGAAGTCCGGTCGAATAGATAATGCATCAACGGTTCTGGGTATACAGTGGTTAATGTTGAATTATCAGCAATATCTGAATCAAGTGGATTAGGTTAAAACAACTGGTTACATATTTGAGGTGAAGTGAATCAATTGGCACAGCTAAGTTCGCAAGATAAGAGTAGATATCAACCCAATGTAAGTGCTTTTTTAGCATTGTGCGGGCGAAATTATGCGCTGATTTTAAAATGGTTGCCAGACGTGATTGAAACCGACATATCTTGGGTAGTTGAAGGTGAGTTTGGTTCACTGGCTATTACATTGATTGAAAACACTCGATATACCCAATTAGTTGAGATCTCGCGAAGTTTACCCCATAGCTTATTTGTATCATCCCCGAAAGTGGTGGTGAGAATATATCATGATGCTCAATTAGCAGAAGTGTTAACTAGCCAACAGATTTTTAGTTTTAAACCGGTATATGATTATCCTAATATACACATGCATCAGGCAGATGAAAAATTTCAAGTGAATGCATTTTTAGAAGAACTACTTAAGATAGGTTGTCACAGCATTACTTTTTAGTGACTTGCTTGAAAACTATATATTTGGGAATTGTACGTGCTGAAACCAGCTGTTAAATACACTTTTGAGGAAAATCAATCGGTGCGATTGGTCCAGGTTACGGATCCGCATCTTTTTGCCGATCCTGAATCTCAGCTTTTAGGTGTAAACACAGCTAATAGCCTGCAAGCGGTTATTGATACTTTCATGGCTTCTTCTGCAACAGCTGACTTAGTGATCGCCTCTGGTGATATTAGCCAGGATTACTCAGCCACTTCTTATCATAATTTTGTTCGCCAAATATCATCCACCAAATTACCATGCCACTACTTACCTGGTAATCATGACGATCCTCGTATGATGGCGTTACATATGCAGGGTGACAATATTTTGGGTCAGCAACGGATTATTGCTGGCAAATGGCAAATCCTCATGTTGGATTCCACGGTGCGTGGTAAGCCTGGCGGATTTATGGGGGAAGAGCAGTTTTCGATCATTGATGCCGCAATTAATGCTGAGCCAGATAAACACGTATTACTGGCCATGCATCATAATCCTATTTTGATGCAATGCGGCTGGTTAGATCAACACTGTATGGCGAATGGCAGCGACTTTATCCAAAGAGTCAGTCAATACCCACAAGTCAAAGGTTTACTCTGGGGGCATGTTCATCAGCAAGTAAACCAGCACCACCAAGGCCCACATGGGGCAATCGCATTAATGGCGACTCCTTCTACCTGTATACAATTTAAGCCTTTATCCGATCATTTTGCTTTAGATGGCGTTCAACCGGGTTATCGTTTGCTGGAGCTGCTTTGCGATGGTAGCATTCACACTGAGGTTCATCGTGTTGCGGGCGATCATTTCACACCAGACAATGAAGCCAGCGGTTATTAACTTCTTTCGACACACTATTCAATAAGTTTGTGAATGCGCGTTAATGTTAATTAACCGTTGCGTGAGGATATATGCTGCTTTATATACATGGTTTCAATAGTTCAAATCAGTCAGATAAAGCGCTGAAAACAGCAAAGTATATCAAGCAATATTATCCCGATTTAGTATTTTTTCAGCCACAAGTGCCAACATCAATCCATGAAGCGATGGCATTATTAACTAAGATAACCGAACAAGCATTTGCCAATGGCCAGCCACTTCGTTTTATCGGCTCATCCCTTGGTGGCTATTTCGCCAGTTTTTTAGCCGAAAAGTATGGTGGGAAAGCGGTATTAGTAAACCCTGCGGTAAAACCGTATGATTTATTTGAAGAGTTTTTAGGACCCCAATATAATCCATATATTGACGAGCATTATCAGGTACTACCTGAAGATCGTATAGCCGTAGCGCAATATGATACAAATGTCATTAACCACCCCGATAGATTCTTGGTTTTGTTGCAAACTGGTGACGAAGTGTTAGATTATCGTCAGGCTGTGCACAAGTATCATTGCTGTGAATTACATCTAGAACCTAATGGCGACCACAGTTTTGTGGGATACGAGCAACAGCTTGATAAAATTTGTCGATTTCTTCAGCTGCCTTAATAATCAACACTCTGCTTTATAGCTGAGTGAATAACAACAATGTGTGGAATATGACTAATCAATATACATCAGATGCAATTGAAGTCCTTAATGGACTTGATCCGGTTAAACGCCGTCCAGGCATGTATACCGATACAACTCGTCCTAATCATTTAGGTCAAGAAGTCATCGATAACAGTGTCGATGAAGCACTTGCTGGACATGCATCAAAAATTGAAGTGACATTACACACTGATAACTCATTAGAAGTGACCGATGATGGCCGCGGTATGCCAGTCGACATTCACCCTGAAGAGGGTATTCCCGGGGTTGAGCTTATTCTCACCAAGCTGCATGCGGGTGGTAAATTTTCCAATAAGAACTATCAATTCTCGGGCGGTTTACACGGAGTGGGTATTTCTGTTGTTAATGCTCTTTCTACGCGGGTTCAGATAACCGTTCGTCGTGACGCTCAAATCTATGAAATGGCCTTTGAAAATGGCTTCAAAGTCGAAGAGTTAACTGTAACAGGGACTTGTGGTCGTCGTAATACTGGCACCAGCGTTCATTTCTGGCCAGATAGTAGCTATTTTGATTCTGCCAACTTTTCAACCACTAAGCTTATTTATATTCTACGAGCCAAAGCAGTATTGTGCCCAGGGCTTAGAATTAAATTCACCAATAAACACAACGGTGAAGTCCACGAATGGTTTTATGAAAGTGGCTTAACAGATTATTTAAAAGAAGCGGTTAAAGATTCGGTTTTATTGCCAGAAGAGCCTTTTGTCGGCAGTTTTAAGGGCGATTTAGAAGCCGCAGAATGGGCTATTACCTGGCTACCTGAAGGTGGCGAAAGCTTAACAGAAAGTTATGTAAACTTAATTCCTACCCCATTAGGGGGCACCCATGTTAACGGCTTTAGACAAGGTCTATTAGAGTCGATGCGTGAGTTCTGTGAGTTTCGCAATTTAGTTCCCCGTGGTATTAAGCTGTCACCTGAAGATATTTGGGATAAAGCTGCGTTTATTGTATCAATCAAAATGCAAGACCCTCAATTTGCCGGGCAAACGAAAGAGAAACTTTCTAGCCGTCAAAGTTCAGCATTTGTATCGGGTATTGTGCGTGATGCATTTTCATTATGGCTGAATTCTAATACCGATCTTGCTGAACAATTAGCTGAATTATGTATTAGCAACGCCCAGCGTCGCCTTAAAGCCGCTAAAAAAGTGGCCCGTAAAAAAGTCACTTCAGGGCCGGCGTTACCGGGCAAGTTAACCGACTGTTCGGGTCAAGACCCTATGCGCGGCGAGCTATTTTTAGTGGAAGGTGACTCTGCTGGTGGCAGTGCCAAACAGGCGCGAGACCGTGAGTTTCAAGCGATTATGCCGCTGCGGGGTAAAATTTTAAATACCTGGGAAGTGGATTCAGCTCAAGTATTGGCTTCTCAAGAAGTACATGATATTTCTGTCGCGATAGGCTGCGATCCTGATAGCGCTAATATCGATGAATTGCGCTATGGTAAAATTTGTATTCTAGCCGATGCTGACTCGGATGGTTTACATATTGCCACCTTACTTTGCGCATTGTTTTTAAAGCATTACCGAGTGTTAGTCGAAAAAGGCCACGTGTATATTGCCATGCCGCCTCTATTTCGTATCGATTTAGGTAAAGAAGTTTTTTATGCCTTAGATGAAGCAGAAAAAACCGGTATTTTAGATCGTATTATCGCTGAAAAGAAAAAAGGTAAAGTTCAAGTCACTCGATTTAAAGGTCTAGGTGAAATGAACCCATTACAATTACGCGAAACAACCATGGACCCTAATACCCGTCGCTTAGTGCAGCTCACCATAGGTGATGATGATGGCACTGATGCATTAATGGATATGCTGCTTGCCAAAAAACGTTCATCTGATAGAAAGAGTTGGTTAGAAACCAAAGGTGACTTAGCTCAGGTATAAGCTGATGCTTTATTGAGAAAGTTTACTGAGACCATTGATTAAATGGGTTTTTGACCGCCAATAATAAAAATTAGAGGCAAATGAATAATTACATGTTGTATATCAAATCGAAATCATTCGAGCTCAATTGGCAATGGGCGGCAAAAGCTTGTGCATTATTTGGTTTTAGCACAATGCTTGTTAGCCAAGTTCATGCCGCTCAATCTGTAATGATTACTGTGACCAAAGGTTTTGGCCTGTCTTTATATGCCTCTGATTTAGGCGATATTAAACAAATGGCATTAGGTGAACATGGCACCTTATTTGTTGGTTCGCAAAAAAATGGCACCATTTACGCATTGGTCGATAATGATCAGGATGGTCAGGTGGATAAACGATATGTTATCGCCAGAGGGCTTGAAAACCCTGACGCTCTAGCATTTTATAAAGGCGATCTTTATGTCAGTGAAGAAGACAGAATTATCAAATATGAAGAGATTGAAGATCGTTTACGACGCCCATCACGTGCTAAAGAAGTCTACTCAAATCTACCTGACTTAGAGAAACGCTATAGCCGCGCGATGCGTTTTGGCCCAGATGGACGATTATATGTAGCCTTAGGTATGCCCTGTAATGTGTGTGAAGCACCAGCTCCCTATGGCAGTGTGCTAGCCATTAATGTGCAAACCGGTGCTAGTGAGCAAGTTGCCTTAGGTATTCGCAGTGTAACGGGTTTTGATTGGGAACCTGGCACTAACCAAATGTGGTTTGCGGATTTAGGCCGCAACTGGATGGGCGACAATTTACCCGCCGATGAGATTAATCGACTGGACATAAAAGGCACTCATTTTGGCTTTCCCTACATACATGCAAGTGATATCAAAGAACCCGCATATGATAAGCCAACCAATTTAAAAATTACTCCACCTGTTTTTGAATTACCGGCTCATGTAGCCCCAACCGGATTACATTTTTATACCGGCACTCAGTTTCCAGAGCGTTATCAACAGCAGTTATTTGTGGCTGAAAATGGTTCATGGAACCGTTCAAGTAAAGTGGGCTATCAAATAGTGATGCTGGCACTAGATAACAGCCAGCCGAAAACAACTATTGCACACCGGGAAACCGTAGTGAGCTTTTTAGACGGAGAGTTTCCCGTCGCCCGACCATTTGATTTGCTAACCGCACCAGATGGCGCAATTTATATTTCAGATGACTTAAAGGGCAATATATACCGTTTGTTCTATAAAGCCACTGATCCAATACAGGAAAGCACAGATGAGTGATGCGATTGAATTAAGCCTAGATGGCGTTGAGCAAATGCCATTACGCCGATTCACCGAAGAGGCTTATTTAAATTATTCAATGTACGTGATCATGGATCGTGCATTGCCGCATATTGGTGATGGTTTAAAGCCAGTACAGCGTCGTATCATCTATGCCATGAGCGAACTTGGCCTTAATGCGCAATCTAAGCCTAAAAAGTCAGCTCGTACTGTCGGTGATGTGTTAGGTAAATATCATCCCCATGGTGACAGCGCGTGTTATGAAGCTATGGTATTAATGGCACAGCCTTTCTCATATCGTTATCCGCTAGTAAAAGGTCAAGGTAACTGGGGTGCCCCAGATGATCCTAAATCGTTTGCGGCGATGCGTTATACCGAAGCGACTCTGTCTAAGTTTTCAGAAGTATTATTGTCAGAGTTAGCCCAAGGCACGGTAGAGTGGGGCGTTAACTTTGACGGCACCATGAAAGAGCCTAAAACATTACCTGCTCGACTACCGCATATTTTATTAAACGGCATCACCGGTATTGCAGTCGGTATGGCAACCGATATTCCGCCGCATAATGTGCGTGAATTAGTCTCTGCCTGTGTCGAGTTATTAGACAACCCTAAAACCGATTTAGCACGTTTAATGGAACTGGTCCCTGGGCCAGATTATCCAACCGAAGCAGAAATTATTACCCCAAGTGCTGATATTGCCAAAATTTACGAAACCGGTCGTGGCTCAATTAAAATGCGCGCGGTATACAGTATTGATAATCATGAAATTATCATCACATCACTGCCACATCAGGCGGGTAGTGGCAAAATTCTAGAGCAAATTGCCTTGCAAATGCAGGCCAAAAAGCTGCCAATGGTAAGTGATTTACGTGATGAATCTGATCATGAAAATCCTGTGAGGTTAGTCGTTGTTCCGCGCTCAAATCGAGTTGATTGCGACCAATTAATGACCCATCTATTTGCTACAACGGATTTAGAGAAAAGCTTTCGCATCAACTTAAACGTGCTTGGACTTGATGGTCGCCCGCAGGTGAAAGGCCTGCTGACCATGTTAACTGAATGGCTAGAGTACCGCGTGTCTACGGTGACCCGTCGTTTACAATTCCGTTTAGACAAAGTGATTGCGCGTCTGCATATTCTTGAAGCCTTAATGGTCGCGTTTTTAAACATCGATGAAGTGATTGAAATTATTCGCTTTCATGATGATCCTAAAGCGGAGTTAATGGCTCGTTTTAACTTAAGTGACAAACAAGCTGAATCCATTTTAGAGTTAAAACTACGTCACCTTGGCAAGCTAGAAGAATTTAAAATCAAAGCTGAGCAAGACGAGTTAATGGCTGAGCGTGACAAGCTAGAACTGATTTTAAGTTCAGATCGCCGCTTAAAAACCTTAGTGAAAAAAGAGCTAATTCAAGATGGTGAAACATTTGGTGACGATCGTCGCTCGCCAATTATTCAACGCAAAGAATCAAAGGCATTAACCGAACAAGAACTTATTCCTACAGAAGCTGTTACGGTTGTATTGTCTGATAAAGGTTGGGTACGTTGTGCTAAAGGCCATGATGTTGACCCACAAAGCTTAAGCTATAAAGCGGGTGACAGTTACTTGTGCAGCGCCATAGGTAAAAGTAATCAAGCGGCAGTATTTGTCGACTCATCAGGTCGTGCATTTGCCACCGACAGCCATACTTTACCATCGGCTAGAAGCCAGGGCGAACCGATCACGACTCGCTTTAATATGGCGCCTGGCGCTGTGATGCGACATGTCATTATGGGTGAGGACGAACAATGTTACCTATTAGCCAGTGACGCAGGTTATGGCTTTATTGGTGCATACTCAGACATGGTCAGCCGTAATAAAGCGGGTAAAGCTTTGTTATCTTTACCAGCTAATGCGCAGGTGCTAACACCTAAGCTTATTACTAAAGGTGCTGATGATGCTTTATTAGCCATCACCAGTGAAGGGCGTATGCTGATGTTCAGTTTAGATGCCTTACCACAATTATCTAAAGGTAAAGGCAATAAAATTATTGGTATTCCAACCGAGCGTGCCAAAAATCGTGAAGAATTACTAATGCACTTAAACGTAGTGCCAAGTGGGGCAGCAGTGACTCTGTGGGCCGGTAAGCGTAAACTCACCCTTAAAGCCAGTGATTTAGAGCATTATCGCGGCGAGCGTGGCCGACGTGGCGCTAAACTGCCAAGAGGCTTGCAGCGAGTAGACAGCGTTGAAATTGAAGCTATGGGTACTGCCAGTGATAATAACGTAATTGATAAGCTGGACAGTGAAGAGTAATTCATCAAATCAAAGTCAGCAGTTAAATACTGACTCGCTATACAATGCTTAATGCAAAAAAGCTCATGTTGTTAACGTGAGCTTTTTTGTTGATTTATAATGATGATTTTCAGTGAGAGGGAGTAAAAAATTCAGCCAAAATGCTTGTTCTAGACAAGTATAAAAATTAGGCGATTTTAACTATTTTTTCCGCACTACCGTGGTGGCCATCACGCTTCCAATCTACATCTAATAGCTCTGCGCCTGACAAACTAAATGCCTGACCAAACCCTTTAACATATAAACCCTGATGTGGATTGAGCTTAAATAGATTGAAGTCGGTTAGCACTGCTAAATTATCAACCATCTCGCCAAAACGTGCCTCAGTGACGTTTTCTTTCAAGGTATTTGAAGTGGTACAAATGGGGCTATATCCACTAACATTGAGCCTGCAGTAAGGTAATCTTCTAGTCGTTCAACAATTAGATAAAGTTGCGTTATCAGCACTTAAATGAGTGATTTTGAATCAAGGGATTGTTGTTGGAGATGGCAGCCCTAGTGAAGTATTAACGGCAGATATAATTAATCAGGTCTGGCAGTATGAGCCGTTAATGATAAAAGTGTCTGAAGATTCAACATCGCCGTTTTTTTAATAGTATTAAAATATTGCGCTGATAAATTATAAGTAACCTCAGCTCGGGATAATAAATGCTACTCAAACCCATAAACAAAAATGCAGCCATCTGGCTGCATTTTTATTGAATTAGGGGCTTTAAATAATCTTGTGGTTTAGGCTACTTCGTAGAAGTTTGGCTCGAACTCTAATTGAGTGCTAATAATCTGGCTTGCCATTCTGGCACATTTGCCACATTGATCGGCTACACCTAAACGCTTTCTGACATCAGCTAACGAGCAATCGCCTTGGCGAACTGCTTCTTTAATTTGCTTATCTGTAATTGCATGACAAAGACAAACGTACATATTAGCCTCTAGAACTCAGATGAAAAAGGGATATCAATATAGTCATTCCCTTGGATGAATCTAATTCTAAATGAAAACGGTTATCATTGGCAATAACTTTTTGGATAAAAATACGACATTTATTGTTTTTATACTGTCTGCAATATAAGGAGTTAAATTAAGCTACTGATCTTTAATAGCCTTTATCAAAATCGACAATAAAATTTAATGGTTGTTGATTTTGCCATAACTGATAATTGCTGCTAAATAGCGCAACAATTTGCTCGGGGAAACTCGGTGCAGCGATATGAGGAGTAATAATAGCATTAGCACATGACCAAATTGGATGCGTTTTAGGCAAGGGTTCTTGACTAAATACGTCCAAAATAGCCTGTTGATTTGGTGTTTGATTTAATTGACCTGTGAGTACATCTAAATCGAGCACATTGCCACGTCCTAAATTGCAAATGATGGCTTCTGGTTTTAGTAAGCTTAAGTTTTGCTGGTTGAGAATATTATCGGTGTCGGGGGTATTAGGTAAAATACTGGCCACTACATCGGCTTGACTGAGGTGTTGAGCTAAGTTATCAATACTATCGACCCGATCAAATCCATAGGTTGCAGTACCTAATCGATTTATCCCTGTTACTGTCATCCCAAAATGCTTCGCTGTTGCTGCAATATGTTGTGCTATTGAGCCTGTGCCAAGTAGCAGTATATTTTGACCCTGCAGCGTTCTATAACCTCCTGGTAACCAATTTTTTTGCTGCTGTTGCTGTTTATACTTAAGGTGCTCACGCTGGTGAGCAAGTAAATAACCAAATAGATACTCACTCATTAATGGGCCAAAAATACCTTTAATATTAGTCAGTAGATAATCACGTCTCAGTGTTGGCATGACGAGTTTATCTACGCCAGCGAAGGTTGATTGCAGCCAACGTAAATTTTTAGCCTGACTAATTAATGGTGCAGCAAGAGCGGGTTCGGCAAACCAAATATCGGCTTCAATAATACTGTCTGACTCGTTATTTAAGATGACTAAATCGGGTAAGTTAGATTGGGTTATTAACTCTCGATAAATTTCATTTTCACGCGTCAGTAACAGTAACTTATTGGCCATGATGGATTAATCCATTTAATGTTCGTTAACGGTAGATAGCAGTATATTAGTCATGGGGCATAACGGAATCAAATTATATAAACTTTAAATCATCAGAATAGGAGGATAAATCAACCCGTCTAATTCATACCATAAAAATAACCTCAGACATAAAAAAACCGAGTATAGGCTCGGTTTTATTTTATCGTACCCATATGTGATGGTCGATAATTAATCTTCTAAGTGACCACAAAAACGATAGCCTTCACCGTGGATGGTCGCGATGATTTCAGGCGTATCAGCTAAGCTTTCAAAGTGCTTACGAATACGACGAATGGTGACATCAACAGTACGATCATGTGGCTTAAGCTCACGGCCAGTCATTTTCATTAGTAGATCTGCACGGGTTAGTATTTTGCCCGGGTTTTCTACAAAGTGAAGCATGGCACGGAATTCACTGCGTGGTAACTTGTAAGATTCACCCTGTGGATTTACTAATGAGCGGCTATTAATCTCTAAGCTCCAGTCATTGAAACGGTAGTATTCAACAGACCCTTTCTCTTCGCTCTCAGTGACGGCACTGTTTACACGAGTTAATAAGTTACGCGCACGAATGGTTAATTCGCGTGGGTTAAATGGCTTAGTGATGTAATCATCAGCACCAATTTCTAGTCCTAAAATTTTATCAACTTCGTTATCACGACCGGTTAGGAAAATTAAGCCGATATTGTTGATTTCACGAAGTTCGCGCGCTAATAACAAACCATTTTTACCTGGTAGGTTGATGTCCATCACCACGAGGTTAATTTTATTTTCAAGCATGGCTTTGTGCATTTCAGCGCCATCATTAGCTTCAGTAACAACATAACCTTCAGCTTCAAATATGCTACGTAGGGTATTACGGGTTACAGCTTCGTCTTCAACAATTAAAATATGTGGATTTTGCATAATAAAATTACCTAAAAATTAATAAAATTTGTTATCTAGCATTGGGCTAGTGTTTACGTACGCTTAACTGCATACGTTAGAAATTCTGGATTATTGGTGTTTAACATTGTCTGCCTTGAATTTAAACACTCTCTTATTCTCTAATGTTTTTAATTGCTATTTTAAGCAATAGCTTAGAGTGAGTTTTACTAAGACTTAAAAAACCTTTCATCATGGCAACAATACGTACCGCTGTAGACTGTGAACCTAAAGATAGTTAAAAGTTCCTATTTAGACATAACTAAAATGAAATTTTTAAACAGACACCTAACAATATGACAGTAATTTTACGGCGGTAAAGTCTTAGCTTAATAGTATTAATCGTAAAAATTTGCCTTAAAAGCTGCTTTTTGTGACGATCAATCAGTAACTGACGGCTATTGTACCCTTTATTTGCATTTGTTAACAAATGAAATGTTAAAAAAAATAATTTATTAAGTATAAAAAATGAGTGTGATTATGTTTAGTTAATTGATTTAAAATAGTTAAATGTATATTTTATTACTATGAAATTTACATTTCTTTCGCTATTAAATCCTTTCTGCTACACTCTTTTGGGCTTATCTAGTGGAATTTATTATGCAAAATGTTATCGATACTGTGTGGCAGGACTATCAAAAAACGCACTTTTTGCTAACCCAGTCATTATCACCTGATTTTTCTTTCGCTATTATTACTGCTCATAACCCATTAGGGTGCTTACTTACTCCGAGCCAAAACCGCTTATTAGATCGTGAACTGCAACTGAAAATCCTTCAATATCAAAGCCCTTACCGTTGCTTAATGGGTGTTGCGCCTGATTTGTCACATGTTGAAAAAAGTTGGGCTATTTTTATTGATAAAAATCAAGCGATTGAGTTAGGTAGAGAGTTTAAGCAACATGCAATTTACTATGTTAATCAAGGCTTATTATCGCTTGTAGCCTGCTTTGATCAGCACAAAAGTGAGGTGCAAATGGGAGCCTTTAATCAACGTTTACGTTTAGTCAGTGATTTCCCTGAATGTTGTTAAATCGCTTTATTTTCATTTGTTAATTTTTAATTGGGACAATAAATTTAACAAATGAGTGTAATGAGCTAATACCAACGACTGATTTTATATTAAAGCTCCGTTTACCTCACTATTAGCATTCTGCATTTACAATGTCATCTTTATCCTGCCCATAACTTACCCAAAACCACATCTAATCGCTTTTTTACTGCCAAATCCTCATTGTACGTTACTGCAAATAATGCATTTGTTTATTTTTACTCAACTTGCAATCTTGCGCATTGACTTAACCCTAGGTTTATTGTTATTTTGCTGGTCCCTCCTTAGGGAGGCACAGAAGAGGAGCGTTAACTAGGTAGTAAGCTTGAGGAAGACCAATTCCCATGACAGCTTACGAGGGAGATTAACGCCGAGATACAATAAGATTTGGTTAACTTATTTATCGGTCGCTTAGGTTGAATCCTAGCGATTGTCACCTGTTATTTGGTGGAGAGCTTCTGGTGGTGATTGCTGTTTCCCTTCTTTAAGGGTGCGTTATCTTTGCACCAGGCTCTTCGAACGAAGTTTAGTTCGGAGTGTATTATATGTCGTTAAATCAATTAGTTGTAGCCAAGTTTGGCGGAACCTCTGTTGCTGATTTCTCAGCTATGAGCCGTTGTGCTGATATCGTTTTATCCAATCCTAATACCCGTTTAGTGGTGGTCAGTGCATCTAGCGGTGTAACCAACTTATTAGTTGAACTTACCAGTGCTAATGTCAACGACGAACGTCGTCTAAGCTTGCTTAAACAAGTTGCCCAAATTCAATATCGTATTATTGATGAATTGAGCCAGCCACAGGACATAGCTGCGCAAATTGATAAGCTTTTAAGCCGAATGTCTGTGTTAAGTGAATCATTAATTCTTGATCGCAGTAAAGCAGCGATGGATGAGCTGCTGTCTATGGGAGAGCATTGTTCGTCGGTATTGTTCTCAGCTGTTATCCGTGAAAAAGGCACATCTTCCCAGGCTTTTGATGTACGCCAAGTGCTGCGTACCGATAGTCATTTTGGTCGTGCTGAACCTCAAATTGAACAAATTGCTCATTTATCGGGTGATTTTTTACAACCACTATTAAGCACCAGTATTATTGTTACTCAGGGATTTATTGGGGCCGATGAGCAGGGGCGCACTACAACATTAGGTCGTGGTGGTAGTGATTATTCAGCCGCTTTATTAGCTGAAGCTTTATCTGCCCATGCGGTTGAAATTTGGACCGATGTTGCTGGCATTTATACCACAGACCCACGTTTAGCCCCAAATGCCCGCCCGATTGCTGAAATCAGTTTTAATGAAGCCGCTGAAATGGCCACTTTTGGTGCAAAAGTATTGCATCCAGCAACGATACTTCCAGCTGTTCGCCAGAAAATTCAGGTGTTTGTCGGTTCAAGTAAAGACCCTGAAGCGGGTGGAACCTGGATCCGTCATCAAGTAGAAGATACGCCAGTTTACCGCGCGGTGGCATTACGCCGTGACCAAACCTTATTAAATCTGCATAGCTTGCAAATGCTTCACGCCCAGGGTTTTTTAGCTGAAACCTTTGCTACATTAGCGCGCCATAAAATCTCGGTAGATTTGATCACCACCTCAGAAGTGAACGTGGCGCTAACATTAGATAAAACAGGCTCAGACTCAAGCGGTCAGGGCTTATTAAGTGAATCGTTATTGCAAGAGTTATCACAACATTGCCGGGTAAGAGTGGAAGATAACTTAGCCTTAGTGGCGATTATTGGTAATAGAATTGCTTCTACAGCCGGTATTTGTAGCCGAGTATTTCAAGTATTAGAAAAATACAATGTCCGTATGATATGCCAGGGTGCTAGCCCGCATAACTTATGTGTATTAATTGATGAAACTCAAGCTGCAGACGTTGTTAAAGCATTACATCAAAATCTTTTCGAGTAACCTATGACAAAGCAAATGATGACTAAAGCATTGCGCACATCACTGAATGTAGGTGAACTCGCTGCTGGGCAATCCCTTGAAGTGCCTTTATTCACTTTTAAAGGCATCGACAGCAGCGCACCGACCGTATACGTTCAAGCCAACGTGCACGGTGCTGAAGTGCAAGGTAATGCGGTAATTTATCAACTAATGACCTTGCTAGAAGAGCTTGAGGTTTTAGGGGATATTGTGTGTGCCCCTTTAGCCAACCCGCTGGGTATTAATCAAAAAAGTGGTGAGTTTACCCTAGGCCGATTTGACCCAATAACCGGTGTTAATTGGAACCGTGAGTACTTAGACCATAAAATCGACATAGCCGCCTGGTACAAACAGCATCAAGATTTACCCAATGATGAGCTGATTAAATCGTTTAAGGCAACGCTAATAGAGTCTTGTCACACCAAGCTACAACAGCCTTGGGGCATCACCACAGGCCACCGATTAGCGGTGAGTTTGCAGTCTTTGGCTCATCAAGCCGATATTGTGCTTGATTTACATACAGGGCCAAAATCTTGTAAGCATCTGTATTGTCCTGAGTATGAGCTCGACTCGGCAAAGTTTTTCTCTATTCCCTACAGTTTGATCATTCCGAATAGTTTTGGCGGCGCCATGGATGAGGCTGCATTTTGTCCTTGGTGGCAGCTCACTGATCATGCAGCGAGTAAAGGCCGTCATTTTGATGTGCCAGTAGCAGCGTTTACCCTTGAGCTGGCTAGCCAAGAGCGGATTGATATGGCGGATGCCTTAGTCGATGCTAACGGTATTTTGGCTTATTTAAGCCATCGAGGGGTGATTAAAGAATCTGTGTTACCGGCTGAAATGCCGCGTTATGGCTGTTACCTAAAAGATTATAAAAAATTTCATGCACCGCAATCAGGCATGGTTGAGTATTGCGCTACAGTCGGTGAGCCATTGGCAGCTGGGCAATCTTTAGTCAATATGCTGAGGTTGGATTTATACGGTTCAGACAAAGCGGTTACACCGCTGAGTTTAGATAAAAATTGCGTGCCGATTTTGCACTTTGCTTCGGCGTCTGTGCATCAAGGGACTGAGTTGTATAAAGTGATGACTAATGTATTCGAGCTTTAAGTTTGGTTTTGTTTTGCGGCCAAAACGGCCGAGGTAAGTTGTGGTAATTGACTTGATTCTATAAAAAGAGAGAAGCAACATCGCAGGATTCCATCCTGCACCGTTCAAAAGGAAATCAACAGCAATTCCCTCTTGGAACACCCTGTGCCCCAAACGAAAAATGCTGAAAAACGCATATTTTCGATGCGGATCGATCCAGCTTTTAGCCGTTTTTGTAGTTTGCTTCGCCATTATCAAAAATCCCTATCGCTTCCGATGGGCCGTCCTTGGCCCAACGAAAGCTATCGTGACATCTATGCCATGCTCACGGGTTCTCGGAGTAAAGAGCCTTGATGTCCTCAATTCAAATGAATCATTCAAAGATTCACTAGATTTATCTTCATATTTTGCTTTTGATAGTCGTTACGAGTGAACTAAATCGAAGAGATGAAATTTCAGGTGCAGATGAGCCAGCGAGTATCCAAAACAGGGAGGTTTTGGTTAAGCCCACAGGGACGCTGATTTTAAAATCAAGAACTGGCGTCTCGCTGGATTATCTGCACTAAGGCCTGCGGCAGGCAATTAGTAAACATGAGATATTAGTCTGAATTAACCGACTAAGTAATCCCTCAATTAACTCTTAAGTATCTCTAGTGGCATCCGCAACATATCATCACCTGTACCCGCAATAACCCAAATAATGCCGATTAACGCGCTAACGGTTAGCAAATACCAAATAGCTGAAAAGATCTGTCCATAACGGTCTAGCGGTAACAAATGGCTTTGATGACGACCGCGCCATTCAAAAACAATCTCTAAACTACCAATTAATAATAAAAAACCTAACAAGGCTAAGCCTAAGCTGTAACTAATAAATACCCCAATAGCGGCTCCGGCAACACAGGCGATTAACCCTGTGACGCTATTCATCGAAAAGCTGACACTTTTTAAAATATGGCCACCATCTAATGGCAGAATAGGCAATAGATTAAACAGGTTGAGTAACGCGTTAAAGGCAGCTAAGCCGGCAAAAAAAACATTGCCCGTGACCCAGTAAGCTACCAAGCAAGCGAGAGACAAAAACAAGCCAAATGTGGGCCCCATGATGGAGATGACCACATCTTGCCAGCGGGTGTTAATGCGCTCATCGCTTAATGCTAGACCGCCCATAAAAGGTATGAGATAGATGCCCTTGGTTTTCATGCCAAAGTGCTTCATGGCTCTAATGTGGCCATATTCATGGAATACTAGACAGGCAATTAAGGCGAGGGCGAATTCAATAGAGAATAACCAAGAATAGGCTGCGACACTGGCTCCTGCTAACAAGGCTTTGACCACTTTAGCGCTTTTTAAAAGCTTAAACCCTAGTGACGCTAAACCGACCATACTGATTTTATTAGCTTTAGGTACGGCTAATTCGGGGACTTGTTGTTCAATGTCTTTGGTTGTACGTTGACCTTGGCAGATTTGCTCTTCGTCAACTAACACGCAGTATTCAAGATAAAAAGGCTGCCATTTAACATCGACTTCAAGCCTTACTGGAATCGCATTGGTCTGAATGTTATCAATTATGACATCATCTAGCGCACTATTTTCTAAACCGTCGGTGTTTTGCTTAGCCGATGGAGTTGAGAGTGGGCGGGTTGATTGTGAGGTCAATTCAAACTGATGAATGTGAAACGCTTGGTTATTGGGGGAAGCTGATTTTTGTGACACCAACTGGTTGTCCCAATATAGCTGTTGCCAACCGGCCATTGAGCCTTCTAAACGTAGCCGTTTACCAAGACACTCAATATTTAATAACTCCATGCACACTCTCAAACTTACTCAGTAAAATTGTCGCTATTTTGCCAGAGGCCTGACAATAGCTCAATCAATTGCTCAATCAATCTAGCTTAATCAATCTAATTGCTCAATGATTGCAAAGCCCTGTTGAAAGTTTGAGAAGATTAATTTACTGCTGCAACACTGTCCTTGTAATTGTGCGAATCGCTGCACTATGGTAATAAATTGCTCAAGGCTGATTGGCGTGCTAGATGTTAATGTGTGCTGCTTAATAGATTCGGTCATTAACCAGCATTGTCCTTTGCTATCAATGAGTTTATCTTCAGCAACTAGATTAGCTGCCTCATGATCAAGATATTCTTGCCAGGCTGATTGATCGATAATATAGGCGAGGTCATCGTGTTGATGCAGCAACACGATGGCAGGCCAATTTATAATGGAGCTAATAGGCTTATTAGCTGGTTGCATTAACGACTGTAATCAAAGCTGATTTCTGCATTAATATTTTTGACCGAGCTCGGTCCATGTTCACGCTGAGTGCGGTTTTGAGCATTACCAATATGTAATTCAACATTGGCAAATATGTGTTTCTCAGCGCGAATAAAATATCGGTCGTAATAACCATTTACTTCATTCTTAACTTGCTCAAATTCAATTTCTTCTTTCAAACGTTCTGCAGCAATAAGATTTTTTTGATCTAGCATCATTTTGACTTGTTCAATCATGCCAGCATCGTTTTGCCAGTCTTTTTTGGGCGGAAGCTTGCGTAGTCTTGCTTCAATATCAAGACCTGCTAGCACAAGCTGCTTGACACTCTCATCCAATGCTTTTAACTCTTGCTTCAACTCTTGTTGCTGCATGGCGCAAAATAGTTCAGTTTTAGTCCCGGCGGTAGCCCCAAAAGCAACTGCACGTATCCCTTTTGCTGCGGTGGCTTTACCACCAACAAGATCTCCTCGTCGACCTTGGGCATCACTTACTGTAATAGTACTACCTGAGTGAGAATGACTATGTAAAAGCTGCTTGGTCACCAGAATTTCACCTTCGGCGATGAGATTTGAATATTGAACGAATTGGGCGCAAATCTGCCCTTGGGCATGAATTTTAGTACTGAACTCTTGTTCTTTAATTAAGCGACCAATAATCCCTTTACTGACGATAACATCACCCTCGGCCTCAAGACTGGCTGAGTCAACAAAACCCATTACGGTGATATCACCACTAGATTTTACCTGCATACCTTCATGTACATCACCGGTAATTAATATACTGCCTTTAAAGTTTACATGGCCGTAATTTACATCAACATTTTTAATCTGTAATACATCATCAACCTGCATGCCTTTTTTATTTTCGACCGGTTGACCAGATACCGTGGCAATAAGTTTATTGGGGTCACTAGGATGTAGGGCCGTACCACTACCAGGCGTCATTAACTTATCTTTACCCGGTGTTTGGTTTAATGTATCACCATGCACATTATAGCCAGCCGTACCAGAGGTTGCGGGTTGCTTTACCATCAATACGTCATTGGGTTTTACAGTAACTAATGCACCTAAGTTGCGCATGTCTACGGTACCATCTTCGCGTTCTTGCGGCTGTAATAAGCGTTCCCTGGCGAGTGGTACTTTACGGGTTAAAATTGCATGCTCGCCGTTTATTGCTGCTTTGCCCATGGCAATTTCGCCTTCGCAAGACTCTCCAGGGGGTAAAATATCTAATCTTTGTAGTAACGCCATAATTTTAGGCTTACTTAAGCCCATCTTTATTTTATGGTTTTTAAGATTATTGAGTACATCGGCCAATACAATATCTTTACCACCCCATGCGGAAGTGATTTTCATTGATGCCTGCATTTTATCGTCACTAATGCTGATGCTAATACTGCCATCTTTACGCTCAGCAATAGTGAAAAATAGCTCATGATTTCCCGGTTTTTGGCCACACAGGGCATTCACTTCTTTAACCGCTTTGTCTATCGCAGGCGTGACAGGAAACAGCATGGCAAAATCAGGCTGTTTAAGAAGCTGATTAACATCATCGGTAGAAATAGGGCCGTGAGTATTGGGGATAAGCCGTAATTCTACTTTAGATTTTTCAGCATTAAATGCTGCAACAGAAGGCTCTAACATAATGTCCTTTATTTATTATTTTTATTGGAGTGTTAAAACGAGTTTATATAAAAATCACTATACCTCGAATTTAGCGGAATTTAGCTAAATTATCCAGCATCAAAGTCACAGCTTAATAGACATTGACTTGCTAATGTTGATTTAATGACATGTTATTAAACATCTGTTCGGTAGATTATCGTTTACCGAGCAGATGCTTACTTTGTTAACTGGGTTACATTAACGTGCAATAGGCCTGCTATTGAGTGAATATTTTAATCCGAGTTGAGGTTATTTACTTTTATTACAGTACAGTTTGTACTTATTGTTTTCGGCTGGGACGTTAACTGAGCCGAATGTGTTGGCTATGTTGTCGGCATAGGGTAAGTGTCGATTCGCCACAATTTGCCACACTCCTTTAGCACTCAATCGTGTGGCACTTTGGGTGACAAAAGCATGTGCTATGGCAAATGTTCTATCTAAGCCATCGTGGAACGGGGGATTAGAAATAATCCCGTCGAACTTACCTTCAATTTGGTTAAAACCATCGGAAGGGTAAACCTTAGCTTGCATGTGGTTTGCCGCTAAGGTGAGCTCACATGATGCTAAAGCCATTGCATTGATATCGATACATTCAATATTAAGTTCAGGATATTGCTTGAGTAGCCCGACCGATATTACCCCTGCACCACAACCAAAATCTAATACTCGACCACTCAGTTTAGGTAAGTTAGACAGTAATAATTCAGTACCTAGGTCCAGTTTTTTCTCGCTAAAAACACCGACTAAATTACAAATGATAATGTCACCCTGGGGGGTGTCGACTGTGTATTGTGTCATCCAGTCAGTTAATTTTAACGGTGCTACGTCTTGTGTTAGATATGCACGGTATAGCAAGCTGTGACGGGCATTGTCTATCTTAACTGCTGAACTAAAAGCGTCAGGTAATAGTTTATCTACCGATTTTATGCCGCCCTTGTTTTCACCCACAACCAGCAGTAATCCTTCTTCGACAAGATGGCTGGCTGCTAAGGCAAATAAGTATTCCGCTAATGGCTTAGCTTTAGGGAAATAGACAATCACACAATCAAACTTTTCCAACTGCTGCGCGTCTGGCAACTTAGGGGCAAAGTAACAGCGTAAACGGTCATTTTCATAAGGTGATAGGGTTAAGTGGTGATTATAATCCAACGCCAATGCAGTCACGTTTTTGGCGTTCTCAATACATTGATGCGCTAAGGTATCGGACTCATAATTGAGGATAAGAATATTAAGGCCTGCAAATTCGTGATGGTTTCTTAATAATAATTGAGATGGATTAGTTAACACATTGACCTACTATCATTTGTATAATTAAAAAATTAAAGCGACTAATGTCGCTTTAATATATTGAGCTAGCCAAGGTTGAAATATCGGCTTAGCTAATCGTTAATAGTGCTTTACTGAGCTGAGCTTGGTAATAAGCTGAATATTTTATTGGCTATATCAGTATTGTCCTGATGGCCTGAAAATAGCTTAGCACCAGGGCCTGAAGCAAAAACTTGCACGTCATCACCAGTGTGGCCCAGAGTTGTCCAGCCGGTATTTGAATAAACATCAATTAACTTACGCAGTGATATTGCCATGGCTTCATTGCCTTGCATCCGTGCGTTGTTGAGTAATGTAAACTCTTGACTATTTGGCTCAAAACCTAATTGCTTAGTGACAATCGTTTGCCATGCTTGTGCTGCAATAGCCTTTGCAGCAATTACATCAGGGCTGGCTTTTACTTTATGTAGCACCGCCGGTTTCCAAACATATTCATCATTAGCACCAACAGACAGTCCGCCGGTATTATGATCGGCGGTGATTATCATTAAGGTATCTTTTTGCTGACGAACAAACTGTTCAACAATTTCAATGCTGTGGGCAAAACCATCCATTTCGGCCATCGCGGTTGCGATATCGTTGCTGTGTCCAGCCCAATCAATCAAACTGCCTTCGATTAACAGCACAAAACCATTTGGGTTTTGCGACAGTAATTCAAGTGACTTTTGGGTCAGCGCGCCTAAATGGTGTGCTTGCTTAGTATCAATAACCCAAGGTAATTGAACATCTGCAAATAAGCCTAATACTTTAGGTGAGCTGAGTGTATTTAACTGACTAAACTCAGTAATATGCTGATAACCTTTGGCCGTAAACTGGCTAAGTAGCTCGGCTGAAAAGTAGCGTTGTCCGCCACCCAAAATGACATCCGCGTCAGTATCAAGGTAGCTTTGTGCTATTTCAATATAGTTTTTACGGCTTTCATTATGGGTTAAAAACGCCGCGGGAGTCGCGTGGTTAACTTGTGAACTAACGGCTATACCAGTAGATAAGCCCAGTGTTTTAGCTTTCTCAAGCAAGGTGGTTAAGGGTCTTTTCTCGACATCAACACTAATAGCACCGTTATAGCTTTTTATGCCGGTTGATAAGGCTGTTGCTGACGCGGCAGAGTCTGTGACATAACCACTTACGGTAGCGGGGTAAGTACTTGCCATACCCACTAATAGTCTATCGAATACCGTTTGCTCAACTTCTTCTGTTTCAGGGTTATCTTTATAATAGCGGTAGGCTGATGTGTAAGCAGGTCCCATGCCATCACCAATCATCACAATAATATTTTTAGGACGTGATTGTGAAATGTTTTGGCTGCTATTTGCCATCGCTATCGCTGCTGGCGTGCTCACTTGAGCTTGGGGATCGCTAACGATATTGGCTTCATTGGCTAATGCGCTTGTGGCGACAAGGTTAGTCAAAGCAAACAAAAATACGCTAGCAAATCCACGATAAGTGTTTAAAAACAGCATGAAATTTCCTGATTATTGAGCTGGGTTAACACGTGCCTCGATGGCATCCATCAACATACCTGTAATATCAACGTCAAATGCCGCTTCAATTTCACGGATACACGTTGGGCTAGTGACATTAATTTCGGTGAGTTTATCACCAATTACATCTAAACCGACAAAAATTAAGCCACGTTTTTTTAACTCAGGGCCGATAGCTCGGGCAATTTTCCAATCACTTTCAGATAAAGGTTGAGCCACACCGCGTCCACCTGCCGCTAAATTGCCACGGGTTTCGCCTTTCATCGGAATGCGGGCTAATGAATAGGGTACTGGCTCGCCATCGACAACTAAAATACGTTTGTCGCCTAAGGTGATCTCTGGAATAAACGCCTGTGCCATCGCATATTGCTGACCGTAGTTGGTTAAGGTTTCAATAATCACCCCTACGTTAGGGTCATCTTTTTTGATCCTAAAAATAGAGCTGCCACCCATACCGTCTAACGGTTTGATAATGATATCTGACTTTTGCTGGTGGAACGCACGAATACGTTGAGCGTCACGGGTAACTACCGTTTCAGGGGTAAATTCAGAAAACCAGGCGGTAAATAGCTTTTCATTAGCATCACGTAAACTTTGCGGCTTATTGACGATTAATGTGCCTTCTTCTTCAGCACGTTCAAGCATATAAGTGGCGTAAATAAACTCGGTATCAAATGGCGGGTCCTTACGCATTAAAATGACGTCTAAATCAGCTAACGGTGTATCAATCGCCTCACCTAGCTCAAACCATTTAGCGGCATCATTGATCACGGTTAGTGATCGCATATTGCCCATAGCTCGACCATTTACCATAGCGAGATCTTTCATTTCTAAATAAAACAGCTGATAGCCACGGGATTGCGCCGCAAGTAGCATAGCAAAGCTTGAGTCTTTTTTGATATTAATGTCGCTAATGGGGTCCATCACGATGCCGAGTTTAATCATGTTGATATCCTTAAAGTGTCAATATGTGATAGCGGTTTGCAGTATATTGCATTAACCGATATCACCAAATTTGAGTTGTAATGCTGTTATCGCGGTCAGTGCAGCCGTTTCAGTGCGTAGCACGCGTGGGCCTAGCAATACGTCGGTAAAAGTAAATTGTTCAGTCATGGTGATTTCTTGATCTGACAAGCCGCCTTCTGGGCCAATTAGCAAGCGTACTTTATTCTTTTGGCCTAATTGGCTTAAGCCGTTAATACCGTGAGCCGCACGCGGATGTAAATTCAGCTTTAATGCTTGGGTTTGCTCCTGGCACCAATCCATTAATTCCATTGCGGGCCTAATTTTAGGCACCACACTGCGGCCAGATTGCTCACACGCACTGATGACAATTTTTTGCCATTGTTGAATTTTTTTATCTAATCTTTCGCCATTAAGCTTAACACCACAACGCTCAGAAAATAGCGGTGTAATGGTAGTGACACCCAGTTCTACTGATTTCTGAATGGTAAACTCCATGCGATCGCCGCGCGAGATCACCTGGCCTAAATGCAAATCTAAAGGTGATTCAGATTGATTCTCTGTAGCAGATAAGACCTTAACAGAGACGTTTTTCTTACTCGATTGAGTTATTTCGGCTAAATAGTCATTGCCATCACCACAAAAAAGACTGATTTGATCGCCTTCACCCATGCGCAATACTTTGCCAATGTGGGCTGCACCATCTTCATCTAAAGCAACGATTTGATCGACATTAAGTGAATCAATCGCTTGGTAAATCCTTGGGATTCTCATGGGTAGTGGTATCCGATCTTGTGTTATTGGCTTAACCCTAGATTCTGACATTGTTTTTGCACAAAATCATTATGATTACCTTGGGATTTGGCAATTAACTTATCACGTTTACATTCTGTTTTATCTACCGGATAACTTTTATCCCAGGCTTGAAATAATTGGCGCTGGCTAGATGAAATCTGTAATGCATAGGTTTGCTGCATATAAAAATAGGTTCTGGCTATCGCGCCACGGCTGCGAGCAGGCGGTTGAGCCTTACGGCCTTTAAAATCGATAATCATTTCACATTGACCGTATTGACCCGCTTTACCATTCCACTGGCTAAAACGGAAGTTACTGCGATCGCCATTGACCTCGCCAATTGCTGGGGTGAGGTTATGTAAGTCTGATTCCATTTTTTTAAACTGTGGGCTAGTTTTACCGCAGTTTTTACGGCCACCTTGCTGCCAACATTGTAGCTGGTGACCAAACTCCCAAGCCGGAACGACATGCTCCCACTCAATCCGGTTGGCGCGAATTTGCTGTTTACGGACTTGATAACCACAACTTTGATGTTCAGGCTGCCAAACTTTACCTGCGATGGCGATGTCACAACCACAATAAAAGCTCTTAAGCGGCAAGTTGTCCTGATAAATAGTGCGAATAATACGTTTAGCTTGACTGAAGTTAGTCGGGTGCTCCGCCGCTGCAGTAGTTAAAGGCAGTAAAGATGCACACAACAATGTGCAAAGTGCGAATAATCGCATTTTGATGGGGGGATAAAACATGATAGCGCGAACCTTAATATGATCAATATTGCAGACTAAAGCTGTTATGAAAACTGGCCTTGCCTGTCATTTTGGCGAAATGGTAAGGGATACTTTCGACTGATGCAATGATAGGGATGAAATCTGTTTGATGCTGTGGTTCTTGTTTACTACCTTGGCGCTTGTTCGTTATAGGTGAGGTAAGCAGTAAGTTTGCATTACGATTGTGAGAGCGGTGTATTTCGCAAGGTATGCTGACAGGACTTACAGCGATACTGGGTTTTACCCTTTAGCACATTGTTATGGCGTCGCACGCTAAGTTGCACGCTGCCACAACCGCAAAAATACTCGAATTGCTTGCCTCGTACCGACTGTGTATCAAGCTGGTGAGTGGTTTTTGGGACGCGGTTAAAAACCTTTCGCATAATAGTTTGCCATTCAGCCCCGTGGGGTTTAACTCGGCCAAATAGTTGAAAACTGAGTAAGTGGCTGATTTCATGGGGCACCACATCGTCAATAAATATAGCTGTGTTCTCATCAAGTAATATCGGATTAAAGCGCAGTTTATTGAGTTGCAAGTGAGCTGTACCAGCACTTTTACCCCTTAAGGTAAATTGAACCAATGGACGCGGAAACGTTTGCTTAAAATAGTGCTCAGCCAATTGATAATCAATTTCAATTTTATCGATAACACTTTGCTGAATCTCGCTAATATTCTTAGGATGAACAATGTGTGTGTGAGTGAAAGCTTGCTGGTTTGAATAAGCTAAGCTCACTTTGGGTTTTGCAGTAAGCGAATTAACGCTAAGGCCCAGTTTTTGAGCCATAGTGTGTAAATGCTGGTACAAACGTTGTGACAAGGTAATACCTTTAAATAAGTGGGCTGAACAAGCTGAGTTAAATTGTACTCGTTTAAACGATAAACCGTTAAATAACGTTAACTAGAAAAGTTATAGGCTTGCCGCCGCGGCTGTAATCATCACTTTAATTTGCTCGACAATGTCATGCTCAGCCTGTGAATCATAACCCTTTACCTTAGGTGTGTGTATATGACCAACAGGAATGTTACGACCAAATTGTTGCATCAATAAGATGCTACGATAAGAGATTTCATTAGAAAGGTAGCCACCACCAGATCCTTCTACAGACGTTTCATTTTGTAGTTCATTAAGCGACTTTGCTTCAAACTGGCCACGGTCAATGGTGCTAACCTGGTGATTGTCATTCACTTGCCAATGACCTTTTTCTTTTTGCATCGCCGCTATCGGCAGTGAAAACTCGACAAACTCAGGGCCAGTTAAAGGTTGGTTATTTAGCATTGGTGGCAATGGGTTAGTTTTAGAGGCGCCAGTTAAGACATTAAGGTTATCAGGTGCGTCAGCGCTGCGATTTCGAGCCGGAAAACGTTCGATATCAAATTGTTCACGGCCCATGCTAACAGTGAAAATCATATCAACGCTGTTATCGCGGTAAATAGGTGTGAGTAAAGATTCAATTATCCCCTTGTCAAAATCAGCAAAACGTACCGGGATCATGACTGTTTCTATTTGAGCTATTTTACCGTCGATATTGAATTGATAACCATCTAAGGCTAATGCGGTGACTCCTGAAGGATTACTTTGACCAATATCTTTATCGAGGAAGAAAGGGTCGAACCCTGTCAGTAAAATTTTAATACGTGTATCAGTTTTAAAATGAATATCACTAAAACCACGTGACGTTTTTTCAATCGCGCTGACCAAAATTTCACGCTGCCAAGGCGCAATGTTATAACCGACTCTTTGTGTTTTAAGGCTTTCACGCATCATCAGTCGGCTCCAATATAAAGCGCGATCATCCGTATGGCCTGATTGTACGTCTTTTACAGCCTGCAGCCATAAACGATGCCCTTCGTTAGCGACCATTTGAGTAATAGCTAGTTCATCGGTTGCACTGGACAGTTTATTGTTAAGGCCTTCGGTGACGTCCTGATAGCGGTCGACAATACGTGGCATGGTTTTACTGGCCAAAGGTAAGCGCAGCTCTTCTACATCTTTAGTTAACGTGTTTGCTTGAGCCATAGTAGCAGTGGCCATTAAAGCCAAACTAGAAAGCATAAGTAGGCGTGTTGATAGCATCTTGGCAGTCCTCGAGAAGCTGATAGCGACGAATATTATTGATAATCTCGTCATTAATGACTTGGTTATACCATAAAAACTGCCCTTATTGGCAAAGGGGTTTATGGATTAACTCCAGCTTATATAACTTATGCTTTATTTCATTATTGCGCTTAATGATTCTTGATTGCTGTAACGCTTAGCAATAAAGTCCAAAAAGGCACTGATATTTGAGGCTAATTGTCGCCTGCTTGAATATACGCCATACACTTTAATAGAATCCATTGGCCATTCTTGCAATATAGGCACTAAATTGCCTGAGGCGATTTCTTGCTTGCAACTGGTATTGGATAATAAGGCAATGCCAAAATCATCTAAGGCAAAGCGTTTAACCATTTTTGCACTGTTAACCCGTACTTTACGTTGAAAGGTGGCCATAAACTTACGGTTGCCTTTGCCTACCGACCAAATCGGCGCTGATAAACTCGTGCCTAATAATATGCCCTGGTGCTGATTGAGTTCTTGCGGTGAAGCGGGGACGCCATGTTTTTTAATATAATTTGGGCTGGCGACTAAAATCGGTTGTCTTTCAAATAATAATCTGGCAACTAAATCAGAAGACTGTAAAGGACCGTACTTAATGGCAATATCATAACCTTCACCCACTAGGCCAATGTCGCTGTCGGTAAACTGAATATCTAACTCTATATTGGGGTAAAGTCGCATAAAACTAGAGCATAAGTGACCAATTACTTCTTGTGAGAAAGACACTGGAATGGCAATTCTTAATGAACCAGAAATATCATTATGGGTGTTTTCTATGATGGCATTGGCGGCTTCAATTTCTTGGCTAATGGTTTCACAATGCTGAAAATATAGCGCGCCAACTTGGGTTAAGCTGATATTTCGGGTGTTACGTTGCAGTAAACGCACCCCTAATTCTTCCTCAAGTTGAGCAACTTTACGGCTAATTGTTGATTTAGCTTGTCCGATGTCTCGTGCAGCTTGAGAGAATCCGTTAGCCCTTACTACCGCTGCAAACAGCATCATACCGTTCAAATCCGGCATATTACCCTCACTGTCTCATTTATGGAACAAAGCGTCCAAGGTAGTTTATATGGTAATTAGCCTATTAACAAAGTTATATTTACGGGCTAAAAATTTCAGAGGCTAACGACGCAGAGGATCTAAGGATGACCAGCAAAAAGCAGCCCGCTAACAAGACTAAAGTACTATCAGCGGATCCATTATTTTTACAAGCTGAACACCTGGCTAAAGATTTTTCGTTATTTCCTGCCCATAGTAAGCAGAGTTTATCGGAAGAAGTTAAAGGGTTATTAACTGAAGATGCGATTCAAGCAAACTTAAAAGGTTTGGCGTCTTTGGATGTTGACGGCTACGTCAATAAAGTTATTTTACCGTCGCAAGACAAAAATCGCCCTGGCGCGAAACGCATGATTGCCGATTTAAAAGGTAAAATCATAGCAGAAAGCCATCTAGGATCATTCTACCGTGCTGAAGTTGAGTTAAACTTCGGCACTCGAACTCGCCGAATTGGTTTTGTTGCCCAAGAGCGCAGCACTGCTAACGGTGCTTGGATGCCTGAGCACCATTTAGCGGCCTGCAAAGCGATCCGTCACTTTGCTGAATTATCAATGCCTATTATTTACCTTATCGACACACCAGGTGCCGATGCGGGTGAAATCGCCAATAGTCAAAACCAGGCACATACTATTTCTAAAGCCATTGCAGAAAGCGCCAACGTTGATGTACCTACAGTGGGTATTGTGATTGGTGCAGGTTACTCTGGTGGTGCTATTCCACTGGCTGCAGCTAACATTTTGTTGTCTATCCGTGATGGTATTTTTAATACTATCCAACCGCAAGGTTTACAAAGCATTGCACGTAAGTACAACTTGTCTTGGCAGGAATGTGCTAAGTCTGTGGGGGTATCGCCTGAAGAGCTTTATACCGCAGGTTGTATCGACGGTATTATCGATTTCACCCCAAGCGATAAAGATGAGCGCCAACATAACTTACGTCGTGCCATTATTAGTTCAATTGAAGCGGTTGAGCGTGCGGCAGTGAACTTTGTGCGTGAGTCTGACGATTTAAAAGAACATTATGATCGCAGTTTACAGCGTTTCTTAGCACCGTCTAAGAATCTCGTTACCCTTGAAAATAATACCGGTTTGGCTGTGGCAAGCAACCCGACCATGCACCACAATATTTTTGGTAGTGCATACCGATATTTACGTTACCTGACCTTGCGCAGCCGTATCCATTCTATCTCGCTTGAGCAGTATGGTCGTTTATCAAAAGTGAGCGTACCAGAAGGTGATTTGCTTGAACGTATCAAGCAAGAGCAAGAGCGTGTGTTCCAAGCTTGGTTAACAAACCCTGATAAGCTGGTTTACGATGAAGACCTTAATAAGTTATGGGGCAATTTCTCGACTAAACGCAGTGAGGTGTCTACTGAGCGTAACGTCATTACTCGCTTTATTTTGGGTGAGCCGAAAGAGAACTATAAAAAAGCACGTAAGGCATTAATTTTTAACCTCGCCTGGTCTTTATTCCACCGTTGGAAAGGTAACGCAGCTAACAACTTTAAAGGCTTAATTCAGCATTTAGAGTCATTACCAAAATCAGCAACGCAAGCCGCATGGCCTGAGCTAAATCAACTGACCGTATTAGATGTAGTGGTTAATGATGAACTTCGTGAAGATTTTATTTGGCACTGTCACAATATTCTGATCTTTAACGCTTTGTATGACAACGTTGTAGGCAGCTTAGCGTCTATTTCGAAAGAAGCGATGATGTCGAAAAGCTTGGCGCGTGCATCAGTTGATAAATTACTGCATAAATCAATTGATAATGCACTTTCAACTAATGATGAAGCCAATGACAAAGCCAAGTTCTACAAATGGCTTAAATACTTTATGGCACAATCAAACCGTGCTGAATTGTTAACCCGTGTAGAACAATGGAAAAGTGTCGGTTTCCCACAACTTAACGATTCATTATTCGTTATCTTGACTTATTTCTTTGAGCGTTTATTACCAGAATACTTCGACAGTGAAGATGAGCACGATAAATACACAGGGACAATCAACCCTGTACGTATTGGTCGTCGTAAAGATTTCTGGAACCGTTTGACCATGGGTTATCAAGATTTGTTAATCCAGAAGGTCCTTCGTGAAGAGAAGCAAAAAGGCAAAATGGGTTGGGAGAATGTGGTTGCCAAATTCTTTACTCAGTTTGACGAAATTAATGCAGACAAAATGTCGGCTAACTTGCTTAACTTCCCTGGGTTCCGTTTATCGATTGAAGATGCCATTGATAAGAAAATTCGCCCATGTGGTTTGATAACAGGTCTTGCTGATTTTAAGCACGAAGGTAAAAAACTACGCGTGGGTGTGGCAGTATCAAATATCGCCTTCCAAGCGGGTGCATTTGATATGGCCAGCGCTGAGAAGTTTAGTGCGCTATTAATTGAATGTGCCAAGCGTAAACTTCCGGTTATCTGTTTTATTAGCTCTGGTGGTATGCAAACCAAAGAAGGCGCAGCGGCGCTATTCTCAATGGCTGTAGTAAACGATCGTATCACTCGTTTTATTCGTGATAACGAATTACCGGTATTGATGTTTGGTTTTGGTGACTGTACCGGTGGCGCACAGGCGAGTTTTGTAACGCATCCTTTAGTACAAACTTACTATTTGTCTGGCACAAATATGCCATTTGCAGGCCAAATGGTGGTACCAGCATATTTGCCGTCTACCGCGACACTGTCGAATTACTTGTCGAAAGTGCCAGGTGCAATGACGGGCTTAGTGTACAACCCATTTAGCGACACGTTAGACGGTTTGTTGACGGGTATTGATCCATTAATGCCACTGCCAACAGCACGTATTGAAGACGTTATTGGTCAAGCCTTATCAACATTGGTGCCTGAGGTGGTTGAGGTTGAAGAAGTTATTCTTCAAAATGATCCCCGTGCATTAATGAAGCCTATCAACACAGTGCTTATTCATGCCCGTGGTTGTACAGCGGTTAAGTTAATTCGCAAAGCCCATGATAATAATATCAACGTGGTATTAGTTGCATCCGATCCAGATATGACTTCTGTACCAGCGGATATGCTAAAAGAGACCGATAAACTGGTTTGTATTGGTGGTAATACCTCTGATGAAAGTTACTTAAACGCTTATTCAGTGTTAAGAGTGGCTGACTACGAAGATGTTGATGCGCTTCACCCAGGTATTGGTTTCTTATCAGAAAGCCCGCAATTTGCTGCATTGTGTGTGAATAATGGTGTCAACTTTGTTGGCCCAAGTGTGCATTCCATGACCACTATGGGTAATAAGTCTAACGCGATTCATACCTCTCAAGCACAAAATGTCCCAGTGGTTCCTGGCAGCCACGGTATTTTGACTAATGCTGAGCAAGCCGTAAATGTGGCAATTGAAATTGGTTATCCTGTACTACTTAAAGCAGTACAAGGTGGTGGTGGTAAAGGTATTCAGGTGGTTAAACGCGCCGAGGATATGATTGGTTTATTCCAAAAAACGGCTACAGAAGCCGCAGCTGCATTTGGTAATGGCGACTTGTATTTAGAGAAGTATGTCACCTCGTTACGTCATATCGAAGTCCAATTGCTACGTGATAAATTCGGTAATACCAAGGTATTAGGTATTCGCGATTGTTCTGTGCAACGTAATAACCAGAAAGTGATTGAAGAGTCTGGTTCAACTATGTTGCCAGAAGAGCTTAAGCAACGCGTGATGGAATATACTCGTGCATTGGGTGTCGCAACTGATTATATGGGCGCCGGTACTGTTGAGTTTATTTATAACTTAGATGCCAATGAAGTGTACTTCATGGAAATGAATACACGTCTGCAAGTTGAACATCCTGTTACTGAAGCCACTTCAGGTATTGATATCGTTAGTGCACAGTTTGATATCGCCGCAGGTCGTTCAATTGAAAACCTTCAGCCTGTTGATCAAGGCTATGCGATGGAAGTACGTGTGACGGCCGAGAAAGCCGCCTTAGACAGTCATGGTATTCTGCAGCTATTACCTAACCCAGGTATGATCACTGAATGTATAATGCCAAAGCGTGATGATGTGGAGCTGATTTCGATTGCTGAAGCCGGTAAAGAAATATCACCATACTATGACAGTTTAATCGCGCAGATCATTATTCGTGGTATCGATCGTGAAGATGTTATCAAGAAAATGTATGAGTATTTAGATACAGTAGTGATTAAAGGTATTGCGACCAACATTCCGTTGTTGAAGCGTATTCTTAAAGATCGCACTTTCAATGAAGGCGTATACGACACTAACTACTTACCACGCTTAATGGCTGAGCTAGATATTCCAGAGCTTATTGCGGAAATGGAAGCTGCGGCAGAAAACGTTAAAGTAGATACTGAGTCGTTACGTGTTGGTGAAAGTAATGAGCTGAAAGTATTGGCACAGGGCGCAGGTATTTTCTACACTTCACCAGCACCGGGTGAAGCTGATTTTGTTAAAGAAGGCGACATAGTGACTGTGGATCAAACATTAGCCTTAACAGAGGCTATGAAGATGTTCTCGCAAGTCACATTAGCAGGCTTTAACCGTCAAGATGCAGTTTTGTATCCTGAAGATCAGACATACCGTATAGAGCGTATTTTAAACAGTAACGGTCAACAAGTTTCACAAAATGACCTATTGTTTGTTATCTCACCGGTTGACGCATAACGGCTTAGCTAACTGATATAAGTTAATCTTGTAAGGCAGATAAAAATACCCGCCAAGTGCGGGTATTTTTTTGTTTAAATCAACTCTATTTTTCAATAAAAAATATCTTAATTGGCTTTAAGGTAGGTGAATTGCAGTATTTTGACCAAATGGTAGTTTTTTTCTTGTTTGGTTAAAAAATATTCAATTATTTTTATTTTGCTGTTTTGTATAGATTAATTGCCTTTTTTTGCATTTTTTTTTGATGAAAAGTCATAAATATTGCAACTCCTATTTGCGCCCAGCATGGTTCCAATTTACAATATGCGCCTAAAATAACCTGATGTGCGGTGTGTCGGTACTTTTCGCATGCTCCGTCTACTTCTTAAACTAATCATTAAAGTTGAATCATGACCGAATTATCCAAATACAGAAACATTGGTATCTTCGCTCACGTTGACGCGGGTAAAACCACGACCACCGAGCGTATCCTTAAGCTAACCGGTAAGATCCACAAAATCGGCGAAGTACATGACGGCGAATCTACAACTGACTTCATGGAACAGGAAGCTGAGCGCGGTATTACCATTCAGTCAGCAGCAGTAAGCTGTTTCTGGAATGATCACCGTTTCAACGTTATTGATACTCCAGGCCACGTTGACTTCACTGTTGAAGTATATCGTTCGCTTAAAGTACTTGACGGCGGTATCGGCGTATTCTGTGGTTCAGGCGGTGTTGAGCCTCAATCAGAAACCAACTGGCGTTATGCTAACGATTCAGAAGTTGCGCGTATCATCTTCGTAAACAAGTTAGACCGTATGGGTGCTGACTTCTTACGTGTTGTTAAGCAAACTAAAGACGTTTTAGCGGCTAACCCATTAGTGATGGTTTTACCAATCGGTATTGAAGACGAGTTCACAGGTGTTGTTGATCTATTGACTCGTAAAGCACACATTTGGGATGATTCTGGTCTACCAGAAAACTTCGTAATTACTGATGTGCCAGCTGACATGGTTGACTTAGTTGAAGAATACCGTGAAATGCTAATCGAAACTGCTCTTGAGCAAGACGATGACCTATTAGAAGCTTATATGGAAGGTGTTCAACCATCTATAGAAGACGTTAAGCGTTGTATCCGTGCGGGTACTCGTACAATGGCTGTGTTCCCAACATACTGTGGTTCAGCATTCAAAAACAAAGGTATGCAGTTATTGCTTGATGCCGTTGTTGACTACCTTCCAGATCCAGTTGAAGTTGATCCACAACCGCTAACTGACGAAGAAGGTAACGAAAATGGCGAATTCGCAATCGTTGACGTTGATGCTCCGTTTAAAGCATTAGCATTCAAGATTATGGATGACCGTTTTGGTGCATTAACATTCGTACGTGTTTATTCTGGTCGTTTGAAGAAGGGTGACACCATCCTTAACTCATTCACTGGCAAATCTGAGCGTGTTGGCCGTATGGTTGAAATGTATGCTAACGAACGTATAGAAATTGATTCAGCGCAAGCTGGTGACATTATTGCGATCGTTGGTATGAAGAACGTGCAAACTGGTCACACTCTATGTGATCCTAAGCACCCTTGTACACTAGAAGCTATGGTATTCCCAGAGCCAGTTATCTCTATCTCTGTAACGCCAAAAGATAAAGGCGGCAGTGAGAAAATGGGTATCGCTATCGGTAAAATGATTGCAGAAGATCCATCTTTCCGTGTTGAAACTGACATAGATTCTGGTGAAACCATCCTTAAAGGTATGGGCGAGCTTCACTTAGACATTAAAGTAGACATCCTTAAGCGTACTTACGGTGTTGAACTAATTGTTGGTGAGCCACAGGTTGCTTACCGTGAAACTATCACAGCAGAAGTTGAAGATAGCTACACGCACAAGAAACAGTCTGGTGGTTCTGGTCAGTTTGGTAAAATTGACTATAAAATCCGTCCAGGTGCTGCAAACACAGGTTTTGTGTTTAAGTCTTCTGTTGTTGGTGGTAACGTTCCAAAAGAATTCTGGCCTGCGGTTCAGAAAGGTTTTGGTAGCATGATGAACACAGGTACTATCGCTGGCTTCCCAGTGTTAGACGTTGAATTCGAATTAACTGATGGTGCATTCCACGCAGTTGACTCTTCAGCTATCGCGTTCGAAATCGCTGCTAAAGGCGCGTTCCGTCAGTCTATCGCTAAAGCTAAGCCACAACTTCTTGAGCCTATCATGAACGTTGACGTGTTCAGCCCAGATGACAACGTGGGTGACGTAATTGGTGACCTTAACCGTCGTCGCGGTATGATCAAAGATCAAAATGCTGGTATGACTGGTGTTCGTATTAAAGCTGAAGTACCGTTATCAGAAATGTTCGGTTATATCGGTTCTTTACGTACTATGACTTCAGGTCGTGGCCAATTCTCTATGGAATTCGCTCACTACTCACAATGTCCTAACAGCGTTTCTGAGAAAGTTGTTGCTCAAGTTAAAGAGCGTAAAGCAGCAGAAGCTAAGAAGTAATTCTTAACTTATCGCTGAAAAAACCGTTGCCTAGGCAGCGGTTTTTTTATGCTTTAAATTTGGCTTGGTATGATGAAAATAAGATAAAAGTGCATCAGAAAAATATTATTATTAATATTTTCTTGGCACTTAAGTTAAAGACTTATGCGAGCTTACATAGCAAGCCATTGACAAGCTAATCTCAATAACCTCTTTCAGTTGGGCTTTATTAGGTTCATACTGTTTGCTCTACTGATTGGCATCACAAACTTACATTGATGCCAAAAGCTAGGAACTGTCCTCAAGTTGACTCAAGCTGACTTTAGGTAATGCATTTGTTATTAAAGGAAAATATTATGAGCAAAGGACAAGACAGTAAAAAAGATGTGAAAAAGCAACCACTGCTAACCGCAAAGGAAAAGAAGGCTGCGAAGAAATCAAAGAAAGATGTATTAGGTAGATAGTCCGCGAGTGTTACCCATTCTACGGAGGCAGTCAAAACGACATTGCTTGCGCGTTTTGATTTCACCCTGAAGATTAGCCTCTATGACTTCATCACCAAGATTTAACCCAGATGTTGTCGCATTTGGTTAGGCTTAATTAAATCAACGTACTCATCAAGGAGTGTTTGTGCTGTTGGTCTAACAATATGAGCTTCGGTATTAATACCCGGTTAATTCCATATAGCCCACACCTGAGTGCGTGCCTTCGATTTGTATAGGGCCTTCCCAATACGTTGTCGACAACAACATTTCACTATTGGGATTAAGTGCTTGGGTGGTGATATGAATGTTTTCGCTTTCAATATCAATTTTCCAGCCCGTGGGGTAGCGCGTATTTTTGCTGGTATGCCAAGTGATAGGTTGCATACTGATGTCATTGGGATGACTTGCACTGGTAATGTTACGGCCACTGCCATCAGCCAGCATAAGTCTAGCGCTGTAAAAACTATCCTGTGGTTGTTCACCTCTTAATCTAAACATCATTAAAGTCTGTTTTTTATCAAGTCGAATAGAAAACCAGTCCCAACCTTGCTGACTATCTGTTAATAGCTGTGAGCTCCACTCTCTGTCTAACCAGGCTTGGCCGCTGACCATGTCAGTTTTACCGTTACGGTTAATTGTGCCTGATACGTTTATATAAGGTTGGCTGTAATAGTGGGAGGCGACTTTACCGTCAGCACTTTTAATGCTCAACCCTTGTTCACCCTGTAATTGCCATGGGCTTTGGCTGTCTAAACTCAATTGGTAACTAAACTGCTCACTTTCAACATTTAAGCTGGCGGGAAATGGGCTGTTGTTATGACTTTGCCAACGCCAATTATCTAAGTAAATTGCAAACGGATTGGCGGATACCTGTGCAAATTGTGGATGACTGCGGGAGAACTTCTCTGCGCTGTAATGCTCACTTTTACTGGTTAGCGCAGCATGGGCCATAAACATTTGATTGGTCGCCCAAGGAGACTGTTTAGGTGATATATTGTTATGTAGATCAGTAGATTGAGCCTTAGGTGGAGTCGGTGGGCTTAATGCGCTGCGAAATTGAGTCCATTGAATACCAATGGCTTCGCCATTTTGAGTGGTTAAGTTGGCCGTAATATACCACCACTCAATCCTGTAACCTTCATGGGGTTGATGATCCTGTGGAAATTCAAGTGTATTGGCGGGACTAACCTGGCTGTATTGCAGTAAGGTTTCATCGGCGGCCAAAAGCTTACCCATCGATATCCCCGTAGCGGGTTTACTGGTACCTTCTGATGATTCAGTACTAGGCTGACATCCCAGTAACATAAGCGTAAAAGTGGTTAGCAGCATTTTTGTTAACTTGCTATTTGAGCAACGCATTATAATGTCTCCTGCTGCAAGCTGCTGATCAGCGGTTTACGGGTTTGCCAATATAGCGGCAATGCTACTGAAACTAAGCAGCTTAGCATCGCAATCATCACCACTCTGCTGTAAGCTTGCCAATCCCATATCATGGCAATCGTCCAACCAAAAGCTTGCAAGGTGACTTTATTAATCAATAAGTAGCCTAATATTGCCCCCATTGGCAGGGCGAGTAAGCAGGTTAGTAATACAATTAACATCATTTGTGATGTCACCATGATTCTGAGCTGTTTGCGACTCACCCCCAAAGCATACAAACGCGCTAATGGCGCTAGCCTTGCCTGAGTTAGCATCATGCAAGCACTGAACAATCCAATGGCTGCGACCAGCAATGTCAGACTATTAAGCACTACTGTGATTGAGAAGGTTTTGGTGAACATTTTAATCGCTTCATCTTTGATACGTTGTTGACTATACATACTGGCCGATGAAAGTCCTTGTTGACTGATCAATGCTTGCTGAAGTAGCTCATTATCGCCTTGGTAATCCACAGCCAAACTTATGGGGTTGGGCGGTAAATGATAGTGTTGCCATAAATAGGGTGAAATGATCAGCTCGCCCATGGGGTTGCCATAATCAAAATAAATGCCGCCAATAGTGAACATCTCGCTATTGGTCTGTGCAACGGGTGTTGATAATAAGTTATTAGTAGTCTTGCTCAGTTTATCAATATTGATTTTATCACCGATATTAAGTTGATATTTTATCGATAATGGCTCGCTGATGAAGACGTTTTTACCCTGCTCAAATTCGCTCCAAAATGACTCATCTAAATTGTCTGGCGATTTAAATACAGTGGTGTTTTTAATCGAGTAAAAATCGCGACTGACCAGATTAATTGGAATTATGTTGCTAAGGTTAGATTGATCGCGTTGCAATTTAGCTTCTGTCTGCCATTGTTTATAAACAGCAGTCACCTTGGGCTCGGCATCCAGAAAAGCATTAACATCCAGTAGCGCATTCGGATTAGGCCGGATATATAAATCGGCATGAAGTCGGGCATCTAGCCATTGTTTTAAGGTGACTTCAAAACTGCCGACTAAGGTGTTCATTGAAATATTGGCGCAAAGGGCCAGCAATATAGCCATCATCGCCAATGATAATGGCGCGATAATCTCTTTTGTTTCTGCTACCACATATTGCCATAGACCTTTTGGCATTAAAGGTAATAGTAATCTCACGCCAATGCTGATTGTCATGGGTAACAATAACGGAATGGCAATGGTAACAATACCGAGCAATATCAAACTGTGCTTATATTGAGAGGTAAAATTAAACAGTATCGCGCTACTTGCTAATAATATACAGGCGGTTAACGCCTGTTGTTTAAACAGTTTTTCATAAGGTATTAACTGTGCTTGGCGTTGTGCACCCTGCGCTAAGGACATACGTGACAATTGTAATAACAATGGCCAACATGCTCCAAGCGAGGCAACTAAAGTTAACCCTAATCCTTGTGCGAACCATTGCCATTGCCATAAACCGGGCAGTAATTTTGCGCCATATATTTGTTCTAATGTCATCGCGACCATAGGTTGTAACCACTGGGATAATTGCAGTCCAATGATAAAACCGATAATACTGCCGACAATCACCAAACAGATAATTTCAATAATCAGCGCGATGAGTAAGTTATGACGACCTACACCCATTTGCAGTAACTGAATAAACAGCCTTTGCCGTTTCATTAGGCTGTAGCGCACGCCGTTGTAAGCAATAAATAACCCGACAACAAATGCCAACATACTCATAGCGTCTAAATTTAAATGAAAGCTTGCTGTGAGTGCACTAAGAGACTCTCCATCATCTTGATTGTCTATGAGTACCTGGCGACTATCAAATCCAGCCTGTTCTAAAGCGGCAATGATTTGAGTTCGCTGCGAGTCGATAACCGATGGTGATTTATCAAGCGGAAAAAAGATGGCGATATAACTTAACTTACCGGGCATATCTAATAATTGTTGCGCAAAAGAAATATCCGTCAACATGCTATTACCCAAACCGAGACTGGCTTCTATTGGAATAAGCTCTACTGGAATATCATTTAAAATGAGCTGCCCTTGGGTCAGTGCATTTATTCTTTCGATAAGATTGTCAGATATTACTACGCTAGGATAACCGGCTAATAAGCGCTGTAATGGAATGGCGGGTGTTGTTTGCTTGGCCTTTGATGACTGGTCATCTTGGTGAGGTTGCATTGACACAGCCGCCATAATGTCACTGCCATTGACCTTCCATGATCGCCCTTGTGGATCACTTGCTATGCCTTCAATGACCGCTAGTGCCGGAATACCAGCTTGGCGTAAGGCAAAATAAGCGGCTTCATCGATCCCAGTTTGATCTTTATCAGTAAGGTAAAAACTGGCGCGTTGGCTCAATAATTCGGTTGTTTCACCATAGCTTTGTTTAGCATTCTCATTAGTGGCTTTAACGCCTATCAGTAAGGTTACCGCCAGCATAATACCGAGTAAAATAGCGCTGGCTTGAATAGGGGCTTGGCGATAATGGCGGCTGAAAACCACTAGGCAGCGCTTAATAAGGGACAATGAAAGTGTCATAAGCAATTATACCGTGAGGCTCTGAGTTGCATGGGTTTCAACAATATGGCCTTGCTGTAAATGCCAACGGGTTTGCATAAATCGAGCGCATTGTTCGCTGTGGGTCACCATTAATATACAAGTATTAGCTTGCTTTGCCAGTTCAGTTAATAATGACATTACCTGCATGCCAGCTTGTTCATCAAGGTTTCCGGTGGGCTCGTCAGCGAGCAAAAGTTGTGGTTTATGTGCCAATGCCCTAGCTATAGCGACACGTTGTTGTTGACCGCCGGATAAGGTTTCAACCGGTCTGGAGAGTAATTCAGTGAGCCCAAGTTGCTGGCATAATTCATCACACCAAACATTCCAAGATTGATTATTTAACGCTAATGCAAAACTGATATTATCTTTGACATTCAATGGGGTGAGTAAATTAAATTGCTGAAATACCACACCTAAACATTGTCTACGGTATAGGCTCCAGTGTGCATCTTGCCAGTCTGTCGTGTTATTAAGATTTTGTGCGCGAAGGATATCCGGTGATGATGCTAATGATAAATGACCTGAGTCTAGGGTTTCAAAACCGGCAATAATGTTTAGCAGAGTGCTTTTACCACTGCCACTAGGGCCAGTTAATGCCACTGTTTGCCCTTGGCTTAACGTCAGGCTGACGTCATCAAGTACTTGATGAAATGTGCCGCCGTCTTTAAAACCTTTGTTGATATTTTTAAGTGCAACAATAATGCTCATTTTTATCCCTGTGCTGTAGCGCTTTAGGTGCGATATCAGTCTAAAGCAATACGTCCTTTTTGGTGCTGACGATCAGCGTATCAATTTAGTCTTGATGGCCTTTTTCATTAGCAGTTGTTATTTTATAAGGATCACTATTCAAACCAACCTGCATAATTGCCATTGGGTTCAGCCAGTGCGGCTTTGGCCTTGTCTGGGTAATTACTGAATACTCCGTCAACGCCAATCGTTTTTAAGGCACGAATGTCATCAGGGTTATCCACCGTATAAACATACACTTTAGCGCCACGCTGGTGGGCGTCATCGATTAATGCTTGGCTGATAAAACTCAAATCTATATGCGCAGAGTATGCTTGTAAATCTGTGACGATTTTGGCTAAATCGAGCGGGATCCCACCCAATAGCGGTGCCACGTAAGCCGTGGGTAATGCTTGTTTGATTTGGGCAAGGTAGGGATGATTGAATGAGCTCATTAATAGCTGTTCGGGTTTGAAGCCTAATAGTGAAATAGCCTGAGGGTATAAAGCCAGCAGTGGCGGTACAGTATTATCGCCTTTTAGCTCAATATTGACGATGCAGCGGCCTTTAATCAGTTCAAGCACCTGCCATAAAGTGGGTATAGGTTGGTGTTTAACATTAAGCTTAGCTAATTGATTTAATGTAGATTGGCGGATAAGACCGTGACCGTTAGACTTACCCTCTAAGCGACGATCATGAAACACCACCAATTGCCCTTCAACATTATGGACATCGAGTTCTATCGCTTCTACACCTAAATCCAATGCTGCTTGCATTGCAATCAAAGTGTTTTCGGGATGATAACCACTGGCCCCACGGTGGGCAAATATAAGCATGGTACGTTCTCTGGTTGGTGGTAAGCACAATACAATGGTGTTAATTTGCCCCAATTACAAAGATATGGCTAGTATTGAAAGGTTAAAGTTTGTTTTTCTTATGGCTTTGTTGAGTTTCAAATAATGCCGTTGCCACAATAATTGCTCCGCCGATTAAGGTTTGTGTACTTAACTGCTCACCCAACACAATTAAAGCCAATATCGCGCCATAAAATGGCTGTAAACAGGATACTAACCCGACCGTTTTAGCACTTAAATACCGCAGCGCAGTAGTGAATAAAGCATGCGGCGCAGCGGTAAATACCACTCCTAACAGAATAACCAATCCTACTGTGTGCTGATTAAGATCTGCCATACTGACATCTTGCCATGGGCTTAAAAACATCACTGCAACTAAAGTTTGATAAAACATCGCATGCGGGCCACTGTAGCCTGTGAAGTAACGTTTATGTAGCAGGTTACGGGCGGTGAATAACGCCGCAGACAACACGCCGACTAAAATGCCTAAGGTAATGTCATTATCAAGATTAGGTTCGGGGATTAATAAAATGACCCCAATCAATACGGCTAAGCCGGAAACTACATCGACCCATTTAAGTTGGGTGCGGTTGATTAAAGGTTCGACTAACACTGTCATCACAGGATAAGTGAAGAAGGCAATCATACCAATGGCAACAGATGATAATTGCATCGCGGCAAAATACGTTACCCAATGACAACTCACGAGAACACCGAGTAAAATGGCAATAAGGTAATCTTTGCTATGACGTAATTTGAGGGTTTGCTTGCTGGCCTTTACCAGTAAGGCCAGAACAAAGGCTGCGACGATACAGCGTAAAAAGGTAATGTTAAGCGCACTTAGCGGAATAAGCTTAGAAAAAAGCGCCGTACCACCAAACAGTAATACGGCTAGATGTACTTCAACTAACCCCGAGCGAGGTTGAGTGGTAGGCACTTTTAATCGCTATTTAAGGTTAATGTTTGCAAACGCTTGACCTAAACGAGTCACTTCGCCAGGTTCTACGCCATCAGCGAAGGTATCAATGGCATCTTGGGCAAATAACATCACCACAGTACTGCCTAACTTAAAGCGGCCCATTTCAGCGCCTTTCTCTAATGTTAATGCTTTAGGGCCTGTGGTTGGATAATCCCAACTAAAGACCTGCTTGCCACCGGGCGGTGTTACTGTGCCAGCCCAAATGGTTTCAATGCTAGCTACAATCGTTGCGCCAACTAATACCATGGCTAATGGGCCTATTTCAGTTTCAAAAATAGCGACCACACGTTCATTGCGGGCAAAAAGCCCTGGCACATTTTGCGCGGTGAGTGGGTTAACTGAAAACAAGTCGCCTGGTACATAAGTCATTTTAGACAAGGTGCCGGTAATCGGCATATGAATACGGTGATAGTCTTTTGGTGCAAGGTAAATAGTGGCAAAATCACCGCCGTCAAAACGGTCGGCATCGGCTTTATCACCACCGAGTAAAGCTTGCGAAGTGTAACTATGCCCCTTTGCCTGGAATATGTTGCCAGATTCAATTGGGCCACATTGGCTAACCGCACCATCAACTGGGTGCGCCATGATGGTTGCGTCTTGGTTTATTGGGCGTAAACCTTGTTTTAATTCACGGGTAAAAAAGGCATTAAAGGTGTTGTAAGCTTCAGGCTCACTTTTAGCTGCTTCTGACATGTCAATTTTGTATTGATTAATGAACCACTTAATAAATACGGTAGTCAGTACCCCAGCTTCTGCTGCTGCAAACTTACCGACTAAGCGTGATAAAAAATGTTTTGGCATGATGTATTGCAAAGCAATTTTTAATGAGTCCAATTTTATTTCCTTACTTTTTTATTAGTTTTGTACGATGAATATGTGTTAGTAAATTAAGTGACTTAAACATGTTTCGCTAAATTAACGTCGACATTCATTATTTCGAAATATCATCAATGGCACGAAAGTGTCGTGCATGTCGCTGTTCATCAAGGCTAGCAATAATACGGTTATAGTTATAAAACCTGTCTTGGGTAATTTTGCCTTCTTTTAAAGCCGTTTGTAGCGCACATCCGGGGTCGTCCCCATGTTTGCAGTCTCTAAACTTACAAGTGCCTAAAAACTCTCTAAATTCAATAAAACACCATCCCACTCGTTGAGCATCTAAATGCCATAGAGCAAACTCACGCACACCCGGAGAGTCGATTAAATCGCCGCCACTGGCAAAGTGTAATAATTTTGCGGTTGTAGTAGTGTGTTGACCTAAACCAGAATTACCAGACACATCGCCGATAAGTAAGTCAGCTTCAGGCATTAATGCATTAATGACCGATGATTTACCGACGCCAGATTGTCCTGCAAACACACTGACTTTATCTTTTAGTAAGTCTTTAAGATCTGCAATGCCTTCACCTGTATGACTACTCAGTTGATACACTTGGTAACCAATGTCGCGATAGCGGGCTAAGGCTTGTTCAATCTCAGGGCGGTTTTCATCATTCAATAAATCGATTTTGTTTAGCACAATAACCGGTGCAATATCAGTGTCTTCACAGGCCACCAGATAGCGATCAATAATTTGGGTCGTAAAGCTAGGTAATACCGATGACACAATTAGAATTTGATCAATATTGGCCGCAATAATTTTCACGCCGTCATATAAATCAGGGCGAGTGAGGGACGATTTTCGCGGATGAACAGCCTCAACAATACCGCCAATGTTGGCGTTTGATTGCACTTCAGTGGCTAAACGTACAATAACCTTGTCACCTGTAACTAAACTGGTGACCGCGCGGCGAATATTGCAGCGGGTGATAATGCCGTCTTGGGTTTCAATATCAGCATGTTGACCAAAACGAGATATCACCACACCGGCTTGTTCAGGTGTTAATAAATGATCTTGAATATCAGCACTGTCGCTGGCTGAATCGGTGCGATTTAATCGTTTTGATTGATTTGCACGCATGCGCCTTAATTGGCCTTGGCTTAGGGGTTTCTTTTTACTCACAGAGAGATCTTCATCAATTAAAGGTATTTTTTTGTGTCTTAAAAGGATTATGATACACGCAATGAAATAAAAATGCCTGAAATTAGGGCAATAGATAGAATAAGGCGAACGATATGGCTGCAGATGCGAAAAATTTGATTTGGGTTGATCTTGAAATGACAGGGCTTGAGCCTGAAGTCGATAGAATTATTGAAATTGCCACTTTAGTGACGGATCAAGATTTAAATATCATTGCCCAAGGACCTGTTTTAGCCATATATCAAACCGATGAAGTGCTAGCGGGAATGGATGATTGGAATCAAAAACATCATGGTGAGTCAGGTCTAATTGATCGGGTTAAAGCCAGTAAACACAGTGAGCAAGATGCGATTGATCAAACGATTGAGTTTTTATCTCATTATGTACCTAAGGGCGCATCACCTATGTGCGGTAATAGCATTGGCCAAGATCGCCGTTTTTTGAACAAGTATATGTTAGAGCTTGAAGACTATTTCCATTACCGCAATGTCGATGTCAGCACCATTAAAGAATTAGTCCGTCGTTGGAGCCCTGAAACTATGAATGGCTTTACAAAAAAGAATACCCATCAAGCATTAGAAGACATCAAAGAATCTATTGCTGAATTGCAGTATTATCGTGGTCAGGTATTTAAAATTTAACCAAACGATTCAGTTTTTGCAAAAAGAGTGCAAAAAGGGGTTGCAGCATATTAAATATTACCTATAATGCGGCCTCAACTTTCTACAGAGTGTTAAGCTCTGAGTCATAGAAAGTAGGAATTTGAAATTAAGCGACATTAGCTCAGTTGGTTTAGGTAGAAAGACGATACCTTGCTGATTGTTATAAATGAAGCAAATAGTAAGCGACATTAGCTCAGTTGGTAGAGCGATACCTTGCCAAGGTATAGGTCATCAGTTCGAACCTGATATGTCGCTCCAAAATCTGAATTTACAAAATGATTTTTGATATGCGACATTAGCTCAGTTGGTAGAGCGATACCTTGCCAAGGTATAGGTCATCAGTTCGAACCTGATATGTCGCTCCAAAATCTAAATTTACAAAATGATTTTTGATATGCGACATTAGCTCAGTTGGTAGAGCGATACCTTGCCAAGGTATAGGTCATCAGTTCGAACCTGATATGTCGCTCCAAAATCACTTACCTCCTTATAAACCTTCCCCTTTTACATCATCAAAATAGCAATAAAAATTAGCTCAGTTGCGATTTTAAAAATTGCGATACCTTTTTGTTTGCCAAGGTATAGGTCATCAGTTCGAACCACTCCTTATGAAGAGAGGGTCGCTCCAAAATCACATACCTCCTTAAAAACTTTCCCACTTTACATCATCAAAATAGCTAATAAAAATTAGCTCAGTTGCGATTTTAAAAATTGCGATACCTTGCCAAGGTATAGGTCATCAGTTCGAACCACTCCTTATGAAGAGAGGGTCGCTCCAAAATCACTTACCTCCTTATAAACCTTCCCCCTTTACATCATCAAAATAGCAATAAAGATTAGCCCAGTTGCGATTTATAAAATTACGATACCTTTATGTTTGCCAAGGTATAGGTTATCAGTTAGAACCATTCCTTATGAAGAGAGGGTCGCTGCAAAATCACTTTCTCAGTTTAAATATCTAATTTGAAATGCGATATTAGCTCAGTTGACCGAGTGAAAGGGCAAGTATCTTTTCACATCACTCGGGCTAAAAAAAGTAGTCGTTTATACGAATAACTTCCAATAAATACAAGAAGGAGCCAACTCTTCTGTCCAACTCCTGTTAAAGGCCTAGTCAAATAAATATAATAATGCTACTCATAGAAGTATGGGTGTTGTTCGATTGAATGTGTGTATTCTATTTATGCAAATATTGCGTATGTTTTCATGGCATACTAATCTTAAACTAATTAAAAAATAAAAAGGTTGTCTAATGAATATAGAGTCGATCAACACTGAACGATCGCTATGTACTAATTGTGCGAAGGATAATAATTTAGACTTTGATTTTACTATGGCCTTTCAACCAATTATTGACTGTAGCACGCAAAGGATTTATGGCTATGAAGCATTAGTTAGAGGGATTAATAATGAGTCAGCATATGCCATTTTGTCTCAGGTTACTGCTGACAATCGGTATGTTTTCGATCAGCTTTGTCGTATCAAAGCGATCGCTTTAGCGTCGGAGTTAAACATAAGCTCGATGCTAAGCATCAATTTTTTACCTAATGCGATTTATAACCCAGAGCGCTGCATTCGAACGACCTTAGACGCCGCTAAAAAGTATAATTTTCCAACAGAAAACATTATGTTTGAATTCACAGAAGTTGAAAAAGTTGAAGATAGCAAACATTTAAAGGAAATTGTTGAATACTACCAAAAGCTTGGTTTTAAAACCGCCACAGACGATTTTGGCTCTGGCTACTCAGGTCTTAATTTATTGGCAGATTTTCAGACTGATATTGTAAAACTAGATATGGCATTAATTCGAAATATAGATAAAGATAAAGTGCGTCAGTCAATTGTGACAAATACTTTAAATTTACTTACTGAACTAAACATTACGCCTTTAGCTGAAGGTATTGAAACGAAGGAAGAATATCTGTTTCTTAAAGAGGCTGGTGTTAAACTAATGCAAGGCTACCTGTTTGCGCAACCTGGATTCAAGTGTTTACCTGAAGTGAAATTCGACATGTTTTGAATGTTGAATATAGACATTTTCAACGGTTAACATAAGCGCTTTTTTTACAGCGCTGAGTTCCAAATATACACTAGCCCTATTATAAATTATGCCTTATTTTTGATATCGCTAAATTTTGATATCGCCAAAAACAGTATCCACGATCGATGGGGCCCATAGATATCCCAATCACCCCCATGTTGAGTAAGACATCAATACTCCTAAAATCTTCCTCAATTCCGTTAAGTGATCCAGCACGCATTTCTTCATTAATCCCTAATATAAAAACATCAAACAATCAAAAATATGACTTTGCTCAAATACTTGTTAAGTGAAATTTCTAATAATGAAGTTAATTAAGTTATCCCTGATAATCTCAGGCTGTAAAGTGAGGTAGTGATATATGCGTATTCAACAATTAAGTGAATTACTTGAGTATGTTGCCAAATGTCGATTAAACATGGGCAAGTTGTACAAACGATTACACCGTAACGCAGACTCTTCTCGCGTGAAGTTAATGTTGGAATACTTTCAACAGCATGAGAAGCATATCCACGATACGCTAGAAAGCTATATTGAAGATGCGCCAGCTAAAATTCTTGATACCTGGTATCAAGATGTTGTTTTTGAGGATTTTATTAAGCGTTGTGATGAAGCTGTTTTACCAGCTAATATGGATGAAGAGCAAGTGTTAGAGTTACATCTTGATCTTGAAAATCGTTTAATTGAGTTTCTCGAAAAAACTGCAGAATTAACCTCTTGCAATGATGCGAAAAGTGCACTGCTTGATGTGATCCATGTTGCGAAAACACAACAGAAGCGTTTAGTACACAGTGTACTTCGTATGGATGATATTTAAGCTTTAGCCAGCATTTAACTTTTGATTGACTCAAAAATGCCAGCAATGATATTGCTGGCATTTTTATTTGTTGAAAAAAGCCACATGCAGCTGTAGGAGATAAATATAGAACTCTGGTATATTGTGGCTTTGAACCTCTTTTATAATGCTTTTGGCTGTTTGATATGACTTCTATTGTTAAAAATCTTGAAAATGAACAAGCTACAGTGGCAATTGGACAATTTATTGCTCAAGGACTAATGCCGCCATTAACGATTTTTTTAACTGGAGACTTAGGCGCAGGTAAAACTACCTTGAGCCGCGGAATTATTCAATCTTTAGGTCATAAAGGCGCGGTTAAAAGTCCAACGTATACCTTAGTTGAGCCCTATGAGTTTGATGGCTTTGATGTATTTCATTTTGACTTATATCGTGTCGCTGATCCTGAAGAGCTCGAATTTATGGGAATTCGTGATTATTTTAATAAAACCAGTATTTGTTTGGTTGAGTGGCCTGAGCATGGGCAGGGTATGTTGCCTGATGCCGATCTTCATTTGCATTTACGCTATAAAAATAATCAACGAGAAATTGAAATTAACGCTTTGTCTGCTTCTGGGCAAACAATTTTGAAAAAATTAAAATAATAATGACTCTACATAAAGCCATTCTTCATCTTACCTGCTGGGTAATAATAAGTACCTCGTTTACAGCACACAGTGCTAACGAGCTCGATAGTGTGCGCATTTGGGCTGCACCAGAATCAACTCGTGTGGTTTTTGACTTATCGCAAGCGCCTCAGTATGAATCGTTTACGCTAACCAATCCTGAACGACTCGTTGTGGATATTAAAAATGCCAGCAATAAAGTCCAATTAGACAGATTAAGCAATAATAGTAAATTAATTAAACGTATTAGGGTGAGTCAATCGCCTGGGAAAGGTATTTTACGGCTAGTTTTGGACCTCAATAAACCAATAAAATCTAACTTGTTTACGCTATCTCCAACAGCTCCATACGGTAATCGTTTGGTGGTGGATTTAGATGATTCCTTTAGCGCAGAAACAAAAGCTAAAGTCACTACCCACTCTTCGGGTACGAACCGTAATATCGTTATTGCCATTGATGCTGGGCACGGTGGCGAAGATCCAGGCTCTATTGGTCCTACAGGTATTTATGAAAAGCGCGTTGTACTCGATATTTCAAAACGCCTTGCGGATAAAATTAATGCGACTCCTGGTATGCAAGCTGTGATGACGCGTACCGGAGATTACTTCGTTGACTTAAACCGTCGCTCAGAGTTAGCCCGCCGCAGTAAAGCGGATTTATTATTATCTATTCATGCTGACGCATTTACATCGCCTCAGCCTAGAGGAGCATCGGCGTGGGTGTTATCAATGCGCCGAGCTGACAGTGAATTAGGTCGATTACTTGAGCAAACAGAAAAGCATTCAGAGTTGCTAGGGGGTGTGGGTGATATTATTCAAAATTCTGATGTTGAAAAATATTTAGTGCAAACGCTTATCGACATGCAGAAAAATAATTCGATGGTAATGGGTAATGATATTGCCAAAGATATTTTGCGTGATCTTGGTAGCGTTACTCACCTTCATAAAAAAGAGCCAGAAGCGGCGAGTTTGGCGGTATTAAAAGCGGCGGATATTCCGTCTATTTTGATTGAGACGGGGTTTATCTCAAACCCAGGTGAAGAGAAACTACTCGTTAATTATAATCACCAACAAAAGCTGGCTAATGCTATTCATAAAGGTGTCGTGCGATATTTTGAAACCAATCCACCTTCAGGCACATTACTGTCTCAGAGTGCCAATACTAAGCATAAAGTTCAATCCGGTGAATCTTTGTCGGTTATCGCGAAACGCTATGGTGTGAGTGTTAATAATCTTAAAAAGGCAAATAATTTAAGGTCAGATGTTGTGCGTATCGGCCAACACTTGGTGATCCCAAGGGCATAATGATGGCTATCCAACTCCTTCCCCCTCAACTTGCAAACCAAATCGCCGCTGGCGAAGTGGTTGAGCGCCCAGCTTCGGTAGTAAAAGAACTGGTCGAGAATAGTCTAGATGCAGGGGCTACAAGGGTTGATATCGAAATCGATAAAGGCGGCAGTAAGCTGATTCGCATCCGTGATAATGGGTGCGGTATTCCCCAGGCTGAACTTGCATTAGCCTTGTCGCGTCATGCCACTTCTAAAGTGCACACATTAGATGATTTAGAAGCCATCATGAGTTTTGGTTTTCGCGGTGAAGCACTGGCGAGTATTAGCTCAGTTGCACGCTTGACGTTAACCTCAAAAACCGCAGAACAAACTGAAGCTTGGCAGGCCTTTGCTGAAGGTTCACAAATGGATGTTAAAGTGACGCCGGCGGCGCACCCTCAAGGTTCGACGATTGATGTTGTCGACTTGTTTTTTAACACTCCAGCAAGAAGACGTTTTTTAAAAAGTGATAAAACAGAGTTTACCCATATTGATGAATGGTTAAAACGTATTGCTATCGCGAGATGTGATATTCATTTCACCTTGACCCATAATGGCAAATTAGTCCGTCAATATCGTCCTGCTAACACCGAAATTCAGCACCAACAACGCTTGGGTCAGATATGTGGCCGTCAATTTGCTGAAAACGCGCTAACTGTGTCATGTGAGCATGCAGGCCTATCATTACAAGGTTATTTACAGTCGCCGTTTGATAATGTCATCAGTGATAGTAGCTATTTTTATGTTAATGGCCGTTTAGTGCGCGATCGTCTAGTGAATCATGCAGTAAAACAAGCATTTGCAGAGCAAGGAGTTGAGCATCAACCTGGTTATGTGTTGATGTTAGATTTAGACCCACATCAAGTAGATGTCAATGTGCATCCTGCAAAACATGAAGTACGGTTTCATCAATCACGTTACGTACATGATTTTATATTACAAGCTTTGCAGTCTGCTTTAGTGCAAGCGCTTGATTTTATTTCTGTACCTGACTCAGTAAATTCGGCAACCTCGGTCAACAGTGATGAGGCTTTTGCGGCGAATACTTATCCGCAAACTCAGTCTACTGCTGGTCACTTTTCACTTTCAGAGTCGGTAAAATCTGAATTATCTCATAATCATGCTTCAAGTGATGTCGCAGGCCGTCCCAATAGCATCAGTCAATTCGGCAGTATGCATATTCCGGGGCAAGCAAGTCACTCATTTGGCGGATATTCATCTGACCTTAAACCTCGTTATGATGTGAATTCTAACGAGAAAGCTCCAGCATCTAAGCCATATTCACAAGTCCCTAATAAACATATCAGTCAAACAACGATTGAGAGTTATGGACAACTTCTACAAGTATCCGATGACGTTAGCCAAAATACAGATACTAGTCACTATTCTGCCGGTATGCAGCCAAATACTTCAATAGTAAAACCTATGCCGAATGTGTTAAATAACCAATTTTGGGTCATAGTGTCTGAAAGTGAATTAAAATTAATGCCAATTATTGAAGTGCAAAAAACAGTTGTTCAACAGGAAATTTTGCACAAATTAGCGACAGGGTTAATCGGCCAGCCTCTATTAATGCCTGTATCGATAAAAGCCGATCCTGACTGGCAATTAATACTTGAACAGGGTGAACCTTTTTTGCGTCAACTCGGTATTGAGTTAACAATTCGCTACGGGCAGTTGATTATCAAAAAAGTGCCCCCATATTTGAGAGATAGCCAGTTGGCCACCGTGATACCAGAGCTATTACAATGGATGGCAGCAGTAAAGCCAAATAATGAAGCATTAGCACTTTGGATTGCACAGCAATCAAACGATAAGTTTGTTGCCCCGCAAACGATTTGGCAAAAGTTTTGTCTACTTACAGAGGCAACTCAGCAAACAATATTAGCCAATGCCAAAGCATTACCTTGGCAAGCATGGATTAAAGAAAACGCGTGAATAAAGTAGAACGGCCAAAAATCATCTTTTTGATGGGGCCCACAGCTTCAGGAAAGACTGCATTGGCCATACAAATGGCTCAGCAGCATAACTGTGAGTTAATTTCAGTCGATTCTGCGTTGATTTACCGTCAAATGGATATTGGTACCGCAAAGCCAACAGCTGAAGAGTTGGCGCAGGCACCACATCGTTTGATTGATATTTTAGACCCTAGTGAGAGTTATTCCGCGGCTGACTTTCGTCGTGATGCACTAGAACAGATTGAGCAAATTGTTGCCCGTGGTAAAACGCCTTTGTTAGTTGGCGGTACTATGATGTATTTCAAAGCATTGTTAGAAGGTTTATCGCCTTTGCCCGCAGCAGATGAGACGATACGAGCACAAATTTTAACTGAGGCAGAAAGCCTAGGTTGGGAGACATTACATCGACAACTGTGTGAAATTGACCCAGTTGCGGGTGAGCGAATTCATCAAAATGATCCACAAAGATTGTCGCGTGCATTAGAAGTTTTTCGTATCACAGGTAAGACGATAACAGAGTTAACTCAGATTAAGTCTGCCGAACTACCGTATGATGTAATACAATTTGCGATAGCGCCTAGCGATAGAAAGGTATTACATGGGTTGATCGCAAAACGCTTTCTGCTTATGTTAGACCAAGGTTTTATCAATGAAGTGGCTCAATTAAAGGCCCGTGGCGACTTGCATTTAGATATGCCATCTATGCGTTGTGTCGGTTATAGGCAGTGTTGGGAGTACCTTGATGATGAGGTTGATCATGCGACTATGGTCGAAAAAGCTACCGCTGCCACTAGGCAATTAGCCAAACGTCAATTAACATGGTTGAGAAGTTGGCCTGAATTGCAATGGCTAGAAAGTGGCGATGAAATGAATTTAGTTACACTTATGCGACAATGCTGCTAGCTAATTAGCTGTTACTGTATAATACTCAAACTAAAGAATAAAACTTGAATTACATATTTTAAAAAGAAAAAGGAAATTACAAAATGGCTAAGGGGCAATCTTTACAAGACCCATTTTTAAACGCTCTGCGTCGTGAGCGTGTACCCGTTTCGATATACTTAGTAAACGGTATTAAGCTTCAGGGACAGGTTGAGTCTTTCGACCAATTCGTGATCTTGTTGAAAAACACAGTGAGTCAAATGGTGTACAAACATGCCATTTCGACAGTCGTTCCAGCCCGTCCATTTAATGTGACAAGTCATCAAGGCACAAATGCTTCTGATGAGGATGATACGGAATAAATAACTTAAAAAGGATACTGCTTCTTGTTTGATCGTTATGAAGCTGGAGAAACAGCCGTACTTGTTCATATCGAATTTTCTGACGAAGAACGTCGTGAAGATTTATTGGAGTTACAACTATTAGTTGAGTCTGCAGGTGCACGCTCGGTAGGAGTAATAACAGGCAATCGTCGTTCGCCAGACCGAAAGTTTTTCATCGGTTCAGGTAAGGCAGAAGAGTTAGCAGCCATGGTAGCTGCAACAGAAGCTAATGTAGTGATTTTCAATCATGCATTGAGCCCAGCTCAAGAGCGTAACCTCGAAGTGGTTTGCCAATGTCGAGTGTTAGATCGCACTACATTAATATTAGATATTTTTGCTCAACGTGCTCGAACTCACGAAGGTAAGATGCAGGTGGAGCTAGCGCAACTGCGCCACATGTCAACGCGCCTGATCCGAGGTTGGACTCACCTTGAGCGACAAAAAGGCGGTATCGGTATGCGCGGGCCTGGGGAAACTCAGCTTGAAACCGATAGACGTTTACTGCGAGGCCGCATTAAGAATATTAATAAACGCCTAGATAAAGTAGATAAACAACGTGAGCAAAGTCGCCGAGCTCGCAAACGTAGTGATATGGCTACCGTTGCATTAGTAGGTTATACCAATGCGGGTAAGTCGACATTGTTTAATTCGTTAACATTATCTGATGTTTATGCAGCGGATCAATTGTTTGCGACACTTGATCCAACACTACGTAAATTAGATTTACCAGATGGTTCAGTGATATTAGCTGATACCGTTGGATTTATTCGTCATTTACCCCATGACCTAGTGGCGGCTTTTAAAGCCACGCTACAGGAAACACGCCAGGCAGATTTACTATTACATATAGTGGATTGTGCTGATGAAAATATGACCGAAAATTTCGATCAGGTACAAAGCGTACTTGAGGAAATTGAAGCTGATGAAATCACACAATTAGTCGTATGCAATAAGATCGATTTACTTGAAGACTTTGCTCCTCGTATAGATTATGACGATGAAGGCAAACCTGAGCGCGTTTGGGTATCTGCACAAAAACAGATTGGATTTGATCTGCTTTTACAGGCTATTACCGAGTTGATCGGGACAGTGATTTATGAGCAGACTTTGAAAATACCAGCTTCTGCTGGACATTATCTTGGCCAGTTTTATCGACTGGATGCAATACAGCAGAAAGAGTATGACGATCTGGGGAACTGTATTTTATCTGTTCGCGTGTCGGAAGCCGATTGGCGCCGATTACTGAAACAGAGTCAGGGGGAATTAGAGACATTTATTTTTGAAGCTTCAGAAGTAGACGTTTCTTGTTAATCTCATTTATTTCATCCAATTATGGAGTGCTAAATGGCTTGGAATGAGCCCGGTAACAAGGGAAATAAAGACCCTTGGGGAAATAAGGGTGGTAACGATAAAGGACCACCAGATCTAGACGAAGTATTTCGTAACTTATCAAAACGTTTTGGTGGCAAGGGCGGTAATAGCGCTCCAGGTCAGCCATTTAACTCATCTATATTGATTGTGTTTGCCTTGATTGCCCTGATTATTTGGGCATTGTCTGGTCTATACACAGTTAAAGAAGCTGAGCGTGGTGTATTACTCCGTTTTGGTCAACACATTGGTGAAGTGAGCTCAGGTTTACACTGGAAGGCAACCTTTATTGATGAAGTGACAACCGTTGATGTGGAAACGTTCCGTTCGGTTCCTGCATCGGGCAGTATGCTGACATCCGATGAAAACGTCGTGAAAGTTGAGCTTGTGGTTCAATATAGCGTGTCAGATGCATATGAATATTTGTTCAGTGCTGTTGATGCCAACGCCAGTTTGCGTGAAGCCACCGACAGCGCGCTGCGTTATGTCATTGGTCACAACCGAATGGATGACATTTTAACCACTGGGCGTGACGCAATTCGTCGTGATACCTGGAAAGAGTTAGAGCGCATTATTGAGCCTTATAAAATAGGCTTACAAATTCGTGACGTTAACTTTTTACCAGCACGTCCTCCTGAAGAAGTGAAAGATGCATTTGATGATGCCATTTCTGCGCAGGAAGATGAGCAACGCTTTATTCGTGAAGCAGAAGCTTATTCTCGTGAGATTGAGCCAAAAGCTCGTGGCCAAGTTGAACGTATGTCACAGCAAGCCAATGCTTACAAACAACGTGTTGTACTTGAAGCTGAAGGTAAAGTCGCTCGATTTGAGAAGTTATTACCTGAATATAAAGCTGCACCAAGTGTAACTCGTACGCGTTTGTATTTAGACGCAATGCAAGAAGTGATGTCTGGTACCAACAAAGTATTAATTGATGCTAAAAACAACGGTAATCTAATGTATTTACCATTAGATAAGCTGATGAACAACAATAAAGCTGACGGTAAAGCCGGTGAGCCAGAAGTTGAGCGTCATATTAATTCAGTATCAGGTAGTGCCAATATCCCGATGACAAGTGTTCCTACGGATGGACGCTTATCTCGTGAAGAACGCACTCGTCAAGGGAGGGGATAACTCATGGGTAGATTAGGTTTAATTCTTCTTGTTGTTATCTTAGGTCTTGGTTTTTCATCTGTCATGGTTGTCAATGAAGGCGAGCGTGCGATAGTTTCTCGTTTTGGTAAAGTTGTTAAAGACAATATCGATGGCGAGGACGTTACGCGTGTCTTCATTCCAGGATTACACTTTAAGTGGCCTGTTATTGATAAACCTAGATACATGGATGCCCGCATTCAAACTCTAGATGGCGCTGCAGATCGTTTTGTGACTTCTGAAAAGAAAGATCTAATGGTTGATTCATACGTTAAATGGCGTATTAGTGATTTTGAAAAGTATTATCTTTCAACAAACGCAGGTATTAAAGCCAACGCGGAAAAGCTATTACAAGCAAAAATCAGTAACGACTTACGTACTGAGTTTGGTCGCCGTACAATTAAAGAAATTGTCTCTGGAAAGCGCGATGAACTGCAAATTGATGCGTTAACTAATGCTTCTGAAAGTGCTGCAAATTTGGGTATTGAAGTGGTTGATGTACGTGTTAAGCAAATCAACTTACCTGCAAACGTGAGTAATAGTATTTACCAACGTATGCGTGCTGAGCGTCAAGCTGTGGCAAAAGAGCATCGTGCTCAAGGTAAAGAGCAAGCTGAAATCATCCGTGCAACGACTGATGCCGGTGTGACTGTTAAAGTCGCAGGCGCTGAACGTAATGCATTAACTATTCGTGGTGAAGGTGATGCGCTAGCGGCTAAGATTTACGCTGATGCTTATAACAAAGATGCTGAGTTTTACGGCTTTTTACGTAGCTTAGAAGCTTACAAAGAAAGTTTTTCCGGTAATTCAGATATTATGGTGTTAGAACCTGAAAGTGATTTTTTCAAGTACATGAAGTCGATGGACGGAAAATAAAGCTAACTTGTTAGTTTGCGAGTAAAAGCCCGATGAATATCGGGCTTTTTTGTGTCCTAAGTGCGGTAGGATTATTGATCGTTTTATATAAAAATAATTATTTTTTTCATCCTACTACCTTTAACTAAATTAGTTAAACTTTGTTAACTATATAGTGATTTAAACCAGTATGTTAGCTAGTTTTTACCTTGTCTTTTTGACACAAAAAAAACATCTTCAAAGCAAAAAAAATAACATTTTTAAGCCAAAGAGGCTTAATCCGCAATTTAGTTGTGTGTTTTCTCTATGATCTGCTTCTAATTTTTCGCTATAATGAGCCCTGCCTCAAACTATGATAGTTTAACACTACCTTTTTTAGAGGTTAAACTATTGAAATATAAAAATTCCAACACCCTCTGGGAGATAAGTGGATGAGCAATGCGCCAGTCGATACCGGACGTCGCAGATTCCTGACAGCCGCAACCGCCGTAGTTGGTGGTGCAGGAGCCGTTGCTGTAGCGGTTCCTTTCATAAAGTCATGGAATCCGAGTGCCAAAGCGAAAGCTGCAGGTGCGCCGGTCGAAGTAAATATTAGTAAAGTAGAGCCAGGTCAGTTAATTCGTGTTGAATGGCGCGGAAAACCGGTTTGGGTAGTTCGTCGTACAGAAGCTGTACTAAATACTCTTCAAACTTTAGACAGCCAACTACGTGACCCAGCATCTGAAGAAATGCAGCAGCCAGAATATGCAACTAACCCTGCACGTTCTATCAAGCCTGAATTTTTTATTGCTGTTGGTATTTGTACCCATTTAGGATGTTCTCCAACTTATTTGCCTGATTCATTTGGTGAGCAGGTTGAGGGTGTTACATCTGGTTTCTTTTGTCCATGTCATGGTTCTAAGTTTGACATGGCTGGTCGCGTGTTTTCGGGTGTTCCTGCTCCATTGAACCTCGTAGTCCCGCCGCATAAATATATCGATGATGCCAACGTAATTATCGGTGAAGATACGGGAGCTGCGTAATGGTTAAGAACATTATTGATTGGATCGATGCGCGCATTCCAATGACGGCTACCTATAACCGTCATATAGGGCAGTATGCGACACCAAAGAACTTTAACTTTTGGTACTTTTTTGGTTCATTAGCATTATTAGTTCTAGTTAACCAGTTGCTTACGGGTATTTGGTTAACGATGAATTACGTACCAACAGCTGAAGGTGCTTTTGCTTCAGTTGAATACATCATGCGTGATGTTGAGTACGGTTGGTTGTTACGTTATATGCACTCTACGGGTGCATCGGCGTTCTTCTTTGTTATCTATATGCACATGTTCCGCGGATTAATCTACGGTTCATATCAAAAACCAAGAGAGCTATTATGGCTGTTTGGTATGTTGATTTTCCTTGTGCTGATGGCTGAAGCTTTCATGGGTTACTTATTACCTTGGGGACAAATGTCTTACTGGGGTGCGCAGGTAATTATTTCATTGTTTGGTGCTATTCCCTTTATTGGTGATGACCTGACACTTTGGATCCGTGGTGATTATGTTATTTCGGGTGCAACACTAAACCGTTTCTTCGCGTTACACGTTATTGCGCTTCCACTTGTATTGGTTGTATTAGTGTTCTTACACTTAATAGCCTTGCATGAGGTCGGCTCAAATAACCCTGATGGCGTTGAAATTAAAAAGAACAAAGATGAGAACGGATGGCCTATTGATGGTATTCCATTCCACCCTTACTACACTGTAAAAGATATTATGGGTGTAGCAGGTTTCTTAATCGTGTTCTGTTATGTGTTGTTCTTCATGCCTGAAGGCGGCGGATACTTCCTTGAGAAGCCAAACTTTGAAGCGGCTAACCCAATGAAAACTCCTGCTCATATAGCACCTGTTTGGTACTTCACACCATTCTATGCAATTTTACGTGCAGTTCCTGATAAGTTATTGGGTGTTGTCGCTATGGGACTGTCTATTGCAGTATTATTTATTCTGCCTTGGATTGACCGTTGTAGAGTGAAGTCTATTCGCTATCGCAGCATGATCCACAAGATTAACATTGCTCAGTTTACTGTGTCGTTCATCATATTAGGTTATTTAGGTGTGGTTCCTGCAACTCCTGAGTTAACTATTGCGGCACGTATATTCACTTTCACTTACTTTGGTTTCTTCGTAGCCCTATGGGTCTACAGTAAGAATGAGAAAACAAAGCCAGTACCTACGAGGGTGACTCACTAATGAAAAAGTTATTAATAGCATTAGTTACATTGTTGCCATCGCTCGCAATGGCAGCAGGTGGACATGAAGTTGATTTAGAAAGTGCTAACGTTGACCTGCATGACAAAGCATCATTAGAGCGTGGTTTGGATTTATTCCAACATTATTGCTCTGGTTGTCACAGTACTCAGTACCAACGTTATGACCGTGTTGCTACCGATTTAGGTATTTCAACAGACGATATGCGTAACAAGTACATGTTCACCGATGCTAAAACGGGTGAATTAATGGAAAACGCCATTCCTACGGTTGATGCGGCTAAATGGTTTGGTGCAGCGCCACCAGACCTGACCTTAGTTGCTCGCGTACGTGGTGCCGATTGGGTTTATACTTACCTAAAAGGTTTCTACGCTGATGAAAGCCGTCCATTTGGTGTTAATAACACAGTATTTCCACTAGTCGGTATGCCGCATGTTTTACAAGAACTTCAAGGTCTTAGTGTAAAAGATGAACATGGTAATCTAGTGACTACAGGTGGTTCAATGTCTGCTGAAGAGTACGACCAAGCTGTACGTGACTTAACCGGTTTCCTAGTTTATTCGGGCGACCCTGTTAAGTTAGAGCGTGAAGCATTAGGTTGGTGGGTACTCGGATTCCTGTTTATTTTCTTCATCATTGCTTACTTGTTGAAGAAAGAATACTGGAAAGATGTGCACTAGCATCAAATAACGGGTAAAATGTATTATCCGCGTAATGTAAACGAGGGGCTTAGCCCCTCGTTTGTTTTGTTTTTTTAGATTTCTGGAGAGTATAAATGGCTGTAGCTGCCAACAAACGCTCTATCATGACACTGTTTTCAGGTGCCGATGATTTATATAGCCATCAAGTGCGTATCGTATTGGCTGAGAAAGGGGTTACCGTTGATGTTTTACAGGTGGACCCAAGTGAAATGCCAGAAGATTTACTTGAAGTAAATCCATATAACTCTGTGCCAACGTTAGTTGACCGCGAATTAGTGTTATATGAATCTCGTATCATCATGGAATATTTGGACGAGCGTTTCCCGCATCCACCACTTATGCCTGTTTACCCTGTATCACGTGGTCAAAGCCGCTTGATGATGCATCGCATCGATACCGATTGGTACGTACTTGTTGATCGTATTCGCAATGGTGATAAAGCTGATGCTGCTCGTAAAGAGTTAACTGAAAGTTTAGTTGCATTGGCACCAGTATTTGCTGAAATGCCTTACTTCATGAACGAAGACTTTGGTTTAGCTGACTGTTATTTAGGCCCACTATTGTGGCGTCTGCCTGTATTAGGTATCAATTTAGATCCTCGTACTGCCAAAGAAATTAATGCTTATATGACCCGTATTTTTGAGCGTGAATCATTTAAAGCATCATTAACAGAGGCTGAGCGCGAAATGCGCATGGGTATGTAATGAAAAGCATTACTCCAAATCGTCCTTATTTATTGCGGGCTTATTATGAGTGGTTGATGGATAACCACTTTACGCCGCATGTTGTGGTTGATGCATTTGTAAAAGATACTCAAGTACCTCAGCAATTTGTTAAAGATGGGCAAATTGTATTAAATATCGCCACAGGTGCTGTGGTTAATTTACAAATGAATAATGACGCAGTTGAATTCAGTGCCCGTTTTGGCGGCGTACCTCAGCAAGTTTACTTGCCTATGGCATCTATTATTGCTATCTACGCGCGTGAAAATGGTTCTGGTACCGTATTTGATATAGAAGATGCTTATATTATTGATGATGAAACTAAAGTGACATCACCAGGTTTAACTTCTGTTGATACTACGATAGATAAATCAGTACCAGAAAAAACTGATGAAAAACCTAAGCGTAAAAGCCACCTCACTGTTGTAAAATAACAACATAAGGTCTACTAAAAACCAGCCCTTTGGCTGGTTTTTTTAATGGTGTTATATCCACTCAGTTGGACAGTTACATGTTGCTAATGATAGATAATTACGATTCTTTTACCTTTAATTTAGTGCAATACTTTCAAGCACTAGGTGAAGATATTGTGGTTAAGCGAAATGACGAAATTACACTTGCTGATATAGAGAGTATATCACCGACGCACATTGTGATATCACCCGGCCCCTGTTCCCCTAATGAGGCTGGAGTTTCACTCGATGTTGTTCGCCATTTTGCCGGCAAGTTACCTATTCTTGGTGTGTGTTTAGGCCATCAAGTTATTGCGCAGGTTTTCGGTGCTAATGTGGTACGCGCAAAACGGGTTATGCATGGAAAAACTAGTGCAATAAAGCATACGGGAAAAGGTTTATTTCAAGGGTTAAATCAGCCGTTAACCGTTGCTCGTTATCATTCATTACTTGTTGATGCATTGCCGGAAGGTTTTGTTCTTGATGCTTGGTTTGATGACCCCATTCATGGCTGTGAAATAATGGGCATGAGTCATCTTAATATGCCGCTTTACAGTGTTCAATTTCATCCTGAGGCAATATTGACCGAACAGGGTCATGAATTGTTGGCTAATTTTCTGCGCCAATGATGTAAAAGTAGCTTTATAATGTGATTTATAAAGTCATTCTGTTACAACTTTCCCCATAAATCTGCGCGAAATATCGTATACACTTGTGCTATAAAGTATCCCTAAAATAATAACATCATCATTATAGGGATAATTATGTCTGGTTTTGCGATCACTTCGCCTTTCATTCGTCGTTTTGCTTTTAGTGCGTTAACACTGGCACTTGTGAGTGGATGCAGTGCTACAGCACAAGCTCCTGCTCAAATTAATACCCTGAACAATAACGTATCTGTTCAAGTAGCCTTAGAGCAGCCTCCAAAAGCCGAACAGCCATTAACGTTAAACCAAATCATGGCTAACCCAGATTGGATGGGCATTTTTGCCCAAGATGCTTATTGGTCAGACGATAGCCAGTCCGTTTATTATAAACGCCAAGTCCACCAAGCGCCTGTAGCGGATTATTACCTACAAGGTGTAGCTCAAAAAACGGCTAGTAAACTAAATTTAGATCAACTGCATTTAGCCGATCAAAAAAACGCGGTACTTAATTTAGCTGGCACTAAAAAAGCCTACCTTTACCAGGGCAACCTTTTTGTTAAAGATTTAACTGATGGTGAAATTAAGCAAGTGACTAAACAAAATGCTGCCATCAGCGGTGTGCGTTTTCTTTCTAATGGTGATTTAGCTTACTGGCAGGGAAATAATATTTTTCGTTTACATCAGTCATCAGGATTGATTGAACAGATTGCTAATATCCAAATGGCAAATGAGCCTAAACTAATCCAGGATCCAAGCTCTTATATTGCTAAGCAGCAACATCGTTTAATCGAATACGTTGCACTGCAGCATGATAACGCCAAAGCACAACAACAATACCAACAACAGTTAGCGGATGCCGATCCTAGCTTTGCTGCCAAGACCTGGTATTTAGGTGATTCTGAAGTGGTTTCTGATATCAGTTTGTCGGCTGATGGACGCTATGCCATTTTGGCCTTAACTGACAAAAATTATTCCTGGCGAGCCGAGCACGACATTATGCCCAATTATCTTGGGCAAGATGGCTATGTTGATCCTGTGCCAGCGAGGTCTAGGGTTGCCGAAGATAAATTCCCTGGTCAACGTTTAGTATTATTAGATTTAAATGAGCATGTTAAAAAAGATATTACCATCGAAGGGCTAACGGGTTTTGATGAAGATGTGCTTGCTGACGTTAAACAAGAAAATGCAGTGGCTAAGGGTGAGAAATATGAAAGCAAAAAGTCACCACGTTTAATTCAATTAATGCAAGATTGGGAGTGGAGCCAAAGCGCGATCCAATGGCACCCAACAAAAAATAAACTGCTTGTTATGATTGAAGCCGTAGACAATAAAGATCGCTGGATAGCTTCAGTTGATTTAGATAAAGGATCCTTAACAACTGAGCATCGTTTACATGACGATGCATGGGTTAACTATAATTTTAATCAATATGGTTGGTTGCCTAACTCTGATAGCTTTTACTTTTTATCAGAAGAAACGGGTTATTCACATTTATATGTAAAAACAGTGGGCCAAAAAGCACGAGCACTGACTCAAGGTAAGTTTGTGGTTGATGATGTGACATTATCGCCAGACGCTAAGCATATTGTGTATCGGGCTAATGCCGATCATCCTGGTAGTTATAACGTTTACCGTGTAGAAATTGAATCGGGAAAAATTGAACAGTTGACTAACTGGTTTGGTACTTTATCGTATGTATTAAGTCCGGATGGGCAATCGTTATTACTTGATGCTTCGTCACTCATTAAACCTAACGAGTTGTACCTTCAGCCTATTGGTGGAAAACTTTCTCAATTAACCGATTACACAAGTGATGCGTTCAAAGCATATGCTTGGCAAGCCCCTAAAGTGGTTGCTGTGCCTTCTAATCATGGTGCGGGTGAAGTTTATGCCAGAGTGTATTTGCCTCAAGGGTTCGAGGCTCAGGGCGCAGACAAATACCCCGCCGTAATTTTTAATCATGGTGCGGGTTACCTGCAAAATGCCCATTATGGCTTTTCAGGATACTTCCGTGAATTTATGTTCCACAATATGTTAGCGCAACAGGGCTATGTAGTGATGGACATGGATTTTCGTGGTTCGAAAGGTTATGGCCGCGACTGGCGCACAGCTGTTTACCGTAATATGGGTACCCCTGAAGTTGAAGACTTAAAGGATGGTGTATCTTGGATGACAAATAACGCCAATGTTAATGCGGCTAAAGTCGGTACTTATGGCGGTTCATACGGTGGCTTCTTAACCTTTATGGCACTATTTAATGAACCAGAGTTATTTCAGGCAGGGGCTGCATTACGTCCTGTAACGGATTGGGCACATTATAATGCGCCGTATACCTCTAATATCCTCAATACACCGGATATCGACCCTATTGCCTATGAGCGTAGTTCGCCAATAGAACATGCTGATGGATTGCAAAAACCGTTATTGATTATGACAGGTGTATTGGATGATAACGTTTTCTTCCAAGATAGCGTGCGCTTGGTGCAACGTTTAATTGAACTTGAAAAACCGATGTTTGAAACGGCAATTTATCCTGTCGAACCCCATGGTTTTAAACAGCCATCAAGCTGGTTAGATGAATATCGTCGAATTTATAAACTATTTGAACAAGAGTTAAAGAAATAACCTTGGTTAATCAAATTAAGGCTTCCTTTAGGAAGCCTTAATTTTTATTATGTTACCTATGATTAATTACAGGATTTATTTGAGTGACAGTATCGACAGCAGGTGGCGTTCGTCCTGGTAAATTGATTGAAATTGAACGACGTCTATATCAACACCTTATTGTTGGCAAGCATACAGCGGCCGCCATGGAGGATGATGCTAATGAAAAACTGGAACAAGATGCCAATAAATTGGAAATCGAGCGTAAAGCTATTCAGCTTAGGTTAGATAAGCAGGCAGAAGCTAAAGCTATTTATAAGGCTATTTCTGCTCAACTTGTCGATACAGTGAATAATGCCCTCGAACATAAGCTAACCAACCTTGACAGCTTGTTAGCCAGCTCAGGTATACAAGATAGTCAAATTTTATTGCTCGATTTACTGCTAGAAAAAGATCCTAATATTAATCGTATCCGGCCTATTATAGCTAGCCTTCCTTGGTTAACGAGGGATCTTGTTACCTTAATAAATAGTCCTGCATCCACACATAGACGTCCTAAAAACTCAGATGTACAGGTCACGGATATTAAATTGATATTGAATTATATCGGTTTAGAAAACTTACGTTTATTGATCCCCTATTTTTGTATCAGAAATTGGCTACCAAGTGGCCATGCCAATCTACTTTGGACAACCCGAAAGTTATGGCGATACAGCATGATTACCGCTATTGCTGCGCAAGCGTTAGCGATATTGCATAACCGTCCAACACATATCAGCTACACCTGTGCACTTTTGTATCAATTAGGCACCTCAGTTATTTTATCTAATAGCGCGCGTTTATTTGAAAAGTATTGGGGTACCTGGCTGAGAGAGGCTAGTGGTAGTCGCGATAAAGAAGTTTATGATGCTGTGATGGCGACAGAGTTTCCTGCGCAGCAAGTATTTAACCAAGTTATTGATCATGGACATCACTTAAACTGGCAATTACTTGAACAGCTAGATTTTGAACAAAGCTCGATTACCAAAGTCTTAAAAGAATTAGATCAAGATTATCATTTTAATGAGTTATCGATTGATGCATCTATCGTAGCCAAAGCAAGTTGCTTTGCTAAAATAATATTATTAGAAGAACATCAATTACTCGCACCACAAGAGCGAAAAGTGATGCTTGATTATTATGAATTTAGTCAACAAGAAGTGATCCGTCTAAAAGCGCAAAACTACCGTAAGTTAGATCTAACTTAATTCGCTTCGTCTACCCAAGCACAATGCATATAACAATGTTAATAGTGTGTAATTATGCACAATTGACCAATTGTGCCGTTAAAAACAGTCAAATAACTTTTTTTATGACTACTTATGCTGTAAAGCCCCTATTAAAGCGCTTCGTTTAGTCATTTTTATCAATCTTTATTCAGTTTTAGACGCGTCTTAACAGAAGTTAATTGTTGATAACTGGTATTTTGATCACATTTTCGTTAATAATAACTAATACTGTATACAAGCAGTCGTCGTTTCAAGACTATATAACAAAGAAAACGACGATATATAGCGGCTTTGCGGCCGTTTACACAAAATGAAGGATGAAATGGAATGACTGTTGAAATGAATCTTAACCGCGCCCAATTTGATGAAGTCATGGTGCCTAATTATGCGCCTGCAGCGGTAATTCCCGTTAAAGGTGAAGGTAGCCGTGTTTGGGATCAAAACGGTAATGAATTTATCGATTTTGCTGGTGGTATAGCAGTTAACTGTTTAGGACATTGTCATCCTGCATTAGTGTCAGCGTTAAAAGAGCAGGGCGAGAAACTGTGGCATTTATCGAACGTGATGACGAACGAGCCAGCTTTAGCGTTAGCTACAAAATTAGTTAACGCTACGTTTGCTGAACGTGTTTATTTTGCAAACTCTGGTGCAGAAGCAAACGAAGCGGCTTTAAAATTAGCACGTCGTTATGCTTTAGATAACCACGGGCCACAAAAAGATCAAATTATTGCCTTTGATAAAGCTTTCCATGGTCGTACTTTTTTCACCGTCACTGTCGGTGGTCAAGCGGCTTATTCAGATGGTTTTGGTCCTAAGCCACAAAGTATCACTCATGTACCATTCAATGATATCGCAGCATTAGAAGCCGTTGTTTCTGACAATACCTGCGCCATCATGCTTGAACCTTTACAAGGCGAGGGCGGTATTATCAATGGCGATCCTGAATTCTTAAAAGCGGTTCGCGCACTAGCTGACAAGCACGATGCATTGGTCATTTTTGATGAAGTGCAAACAGGTGTAGGTCGTACTGGTGAATTATTTGCTTATATGGGTACTGATATAGTGCCTGATATTTTAACCAGTGCTAAAGCATTAGGTGGCGGGTTCCCAATCGCAGCTATGCTAACAACAGCTAAAATTGCCGCACACCTTAAAATAGGTACCCACGGTTCAACATACGGTGGTAATCCATTGGCTTGTGCTATAGGTAATGCGGTAATGGATGTCGTTAATACCAAAGAAGTCTTAGACGGTGTAAAACATCGTGAACAGTTATTCCGTGATGGTTTAGCGGTAATTAATGAAAAGTATCACGTATTTAGTGAAGTCCGTGGTAAAGGTATGTTGTTAGGTGCTGTGCTAAACGAAAAATATGAAGGTCGTAGCCGTGATTTCTTAGTCGCGTCAGTTGCAGAGGGGGTTATGACCCTTATGGCTGGTGCCAATGTGGTTCGTTTTGCTCCATCACTGGTTATCCCAGAAGCTGATATCGCTGAAGGTTTAGCGCGTTTTGAACGTGCTGTAGCCAAAGTGGTTGCAGGTTAATACAAAAGGAGTGCAGCTTGCTGCGCTCCTTTTGTTTGGGTAAGTGTTAGATAGAGGCGTTTACTTTAGTTGTTAACGCCTTATCCATCTTGCACCATGAGGAGATTTAGATGTTAATCATACGTCCGATCCGTGCCAACGATTATCAAGCGCTCTACGATATTGCTGTAGAGTCTGGACACGGATTTACTTCTTTACCAGTAAATGAAGAATTACTGCGTTCGAAGATTGCAAGGGCTGAATCATCTTTTTCCAAAGACGTTAATAAGCCTTTTGATGAAAGCTATTTAATGGTTCTTGAGGACACAAGCACACAACAAGTTGTAGGTACTTGCGGTATTGAAGCCGCAGTGGGTATGGAAGATGCATTCTATCATTACCGACTAGGTACAGAGGTCTATCATTCACAACAAATTGCTGTGCGTAACGAAGTTGAAACCCTGACGTTATGCCACGATTACACTGGTGCAGCAGAATTATGTACTTTGTTTTTAAAGGATGCATACCGCAAAGGCAATAATGGTCGCATGCTATCGCGTTCACGATTTTTACTGTTGGCGCAGCATAAACACCGCTTCGGTGAGACTGTGATTGCTGAAATGCGTGGGGTCAGCGATGACAAAGGTGACTCGCCTTTTTATCAGTGGCTACAGAAGCATTTTCTTGGCATTGATTTTGTTGAAGCTGATTACTTATCAGGTTTAGGTAAAAAAGCCTTTATGGCCGAAATGATGCCGCGCAACCCAGTTTATGTGTGCTTACTGCCTAAAAAAGCCCAGAAAGTGATTGGTGAAGTACATCACAACACCAAGCCAGCTTTGCGTTTACTGCAAGCTGAAGGCTTTAAGTTTAGGAACTATGTCGATATTTTTGATGGTGGCCCAACGGTTGAATGTGGATTGAACGATATTAAGTCGGTTAAACGCAGTCGTTTATTAACCGTTGAAATTGGCAAAGCGCATCATACCGACACCCAATTCATAATTTCAAATACTAAACTAGCAGATTATCGCGCAACCGCGGCAAAGCTAAAAGTATCTGATGAGCACGATAATGTTGTTCTATCACCAGAACTTGCCCAAGGGCTAATGGTGGAAGACGGTCAACAAATTCGCGTGCTTTCATTATAGGAATATACGATGACTCAATTTATTCAAGGTAAATGGTTAGCTGGCGAAGGCCATGATGTGCAATCAATTAACCCAGCCAACGGCGAAGTTATTTGGCACGGCAAAACAGCCACTGCAGCTCAAGTAGACAGCGCGGTTGACGCCGCACGTGCTGCACAGTTTGATTGGTTTATGCTAGGCTATCAAGGCCGTTTAGCGATTGTTGAAGCTTACCGTGATCAGTTAGAAGCCCATAAAGCTGAAATGGCTGAAACTATTGCCCAAGAAACGGGTAAACCACAGTGGGAAACCGCGACAGAAGCAGCCGCTATGATTGGCAAAATTGGTTTGTCAGCTAAAGCCCATGACAAGCGCACTGGCACTGAGACCAATGATTTACCCGCAGGTCGTGCAGTATTACGTCATAAGCCTCACGGTGTTGTTGCTGTGTTTGGCCCGTATAATTTTCCTGGGCACTTACCTAATGGTCATATCGTACCGGCCTTATTAGCGGGTAATACTGTTGTATTCAAGCCATCTGAATTAACGCCTAAAGTCGCTGAGTTAATGCTAAAGTGCTGGGAAAAAGCAGGCTTACCAAAAGGGATTATTAACCTGGTTCAAGGTGAAGTTGATACCGGTAAAGCACTTGCTTCTCACCCTCAAATTGATGGTTTATTCTTTACAGGTAGTTCACGAACTGGTCATATATTGCATCAACAATATGCCGGTCATCCAGGTAAAATATTAGCCTTAGAAATGGGCGGTAATAATCCGTTAATCATTAAAGGCGTTAGCGATACTAAAGCGGCAGTTCACGATATTATTCAGTCAGCCTATATTTCATCAGGCCAGCGTTGTACTTGTGCTCGTCGTTTATATGTTGAAACAGGTGCTCAAGGCGATGCGTTAATTGCTGCACTTATCGTTGCTGTAAAACAAATTAAAGTCGGTGCCTGGAATGCTCAGCCACAGCCATTTATGGGATCAATGATCTCTGAAACGGCAGCGCGTGGCATGGTTGCTGCGCAAGCGACATTGCAATCTTTAGGTGGCGTGTCCTTGATTGAACTGAAACAAGTTGAAGCAGGTACGGGCATTGTCTCTCCTGGTTTGATTGACGTATCGGCGATAGCCAAACTGCCAGATGATGAGTATTTTGGACCTTTACTGCAGTTAGTTCGCTACAGTGATTTTGATGAAGCAATTCGTCTTGCAAATGATACCCGTTATGGTTTGTCAGCTGGCTTATTAGCTGACAGCAGAGAAGATTACGATTACTTCTTAGCGCGTATTCGTGCAGGCATTGTTAACTGGAACAAACAAATTACTGGTGCTTCTGGTGCTGCACCGTTTGGTGGTATTGGTGCTTCAGGTAATCACCGAGCTAGCGCATTCTATGCTGCTGATTACTGTGCTTACCCTGTGGCTTCGATGGAAGCTGATAGTGTCAGTTTTCCAGCGAGTTTAAGCCCTGGTTTATCGATTTAACTTTAGTCAGATTTTTAGACAAAGTTCCAGCGCGCTTTAAGCAAATACTTGAAGCGCAATTAGCGTGATTTAACAGATTCTTATTGCCCGACCTCAATTAAGATCTGCTTTTTAGAAGGATTTTACCATGCATACTGACGTCAATTCGTTATTTGCGGCTATCTGGCAAGACTATATAAAAATGACCCCATCAGCAGCCAAAATTCACCAATTGCTGAGTAAAGGTGCGCCGATCATTAATGATCATATCGCTCTGCGTACGTTTAACATTGATAAAGTGAATCTTAGTGTGCTGGCCAAGCATTTTACCTCTATTGGTTATGTTGATTGCGGTGACTACAAGTTTGAGCAGAAAAAGCTGATAGCGAAGCATTTTGAACATCCAGATCCAAGCCAACCTAAAGTGTTTATTTCTGAATTGTTAGTGGAAGAGTTTAGCCCTGCGCTGCAACAAACCATTAAAGGCTTTATTGAGCAGATTGATGTTGCTGCAACCGTTGCAGATAACTTCATCTATTCAGGCCGTCACTGGCAGCTTGATAAAGCCACTTATCAAGCATTACTGGCTGAAAGTGAATATGCGGCCTGGGTTGCTGCTATTGGTTATAGAGCAAACCATTTCACAGTATCAATAAATGATTTACCAGAGTTTGAGCGCATCGAAGATGTGAACCAAGCTTTGAAAGACGCAGGCTTTTTACTTAATGCTTCTGGTGGTGAAATCAAAGGCACACCTGAAGTGTTATTAGAGCAATCTTCTACCATGGCAGATAAAGTGGTTGTTAGCTTTACCGATGGTGATGCAGAAATTCCAAGTTGTTTTTATGAATTTGCCCGCCGTTATCCAATGGACAATGGTAAGCTATATACTGGATTTGTTGCGGCGTCTGCTGATAAGATTTTTGAAAGTACTAATGCGATGATGTAATCGATATTCGGTTTACTAAAAGCCTCACTTTGTGAGGCTTTTTTATGTCCAGCGTTTGTGCGCTTATTCGGTTTTAGATTGCTGGCTTATTGAGTGGAATAACAATGGATACCGCCAAGCCGCTTAAATGTTCACTGGCGTTAAATTGCAGCTGAAAGCCATACTGCTCGCAAATTTCCTTCACTATAGATAAACCTAAGCCATGGCCCATAACATCCTCGTCTAAGCGTTTTCCTCTGGCGGTTAACAAAGCTAATTGATCTTGTTGTACGCCTGAACCGTCGTCTTCGACTGTGATAGTAATTGAATGATTGTGCTGTTTTTTTAATGATAATTGCACACAGGAATCTGTCCATTTAAATGCATTATCAAGTAAATTACCAAACAGCTCCATTCCATCCTCACGGTGAATAGGAATACGTGATAACTGTTGCGGGTTATGAATATTCTCAATCACAGTTTTATGCCGATACACTTTTTTAAGGGTATTCAGTAAACTGGTAAAATCTTTATCGACAGTCATTTGAGCGGCAGGAAGCATATCGCCGGTGACTCTTGCAGCAGCAAGCTTTCTTTCAATCATTTTTCTGATTTGGTCTAACTGCTGTTGCATTGCTATTGCCGCATCTGGATCTGTTAATCCTAAGGCTTCTACTTGCTGCTGCATAATAGCTAAGGGGGTCTTTAACCCGTGGCTTAAGTTACCTAGATTGTTACGGCTACGTTCAATCTGTTTGGCGGTATAGTCGAGTAGCTGGTTATAGGTTTCTGCTAAGGGTTTTATTTCTGAAGGTATATGTTGAGTCTCTAGGGCGCTGATTTCCCCTTGGCGTAATTTGGCTAACGACTGCTGTATCTTTTTTACCGGTTTAAAAGACTGACGTAGAATAATAAAAATACCCGCTATCATTGCCAATAGCATACCAATATTAATTGCCAGTTTAGTGCCAAAAACCTCACTAAATACCCGCCTACCTATGCTTAAATCCTGGGCCACGGTTAATGTGGCCGTATTAGGGGTGTCATCAGATCCAATGCCAATAGATAGCAACTGCATATCGTTATTTTTCGGGCCTTTTGCCTGCCAGACACGTTTTTGTGAATCGGCTAATGGTTCTATTTCTAACTCAACGTCCCACAGTGAGCGAGACCTAATCACCTGGTTTGGTAAATTAAGTTGGAAATAACGGCCTGAATAGGCTGGTTTGTAAAAACTAGACAGTTGTTGATGATCGATCTCTATTTGACCATCTTGTAATCGAGTGGCCAGAATGACATGTTCAAGATCTTCTTCTAAGCGGTTAATAATAGAATCGTGAAATGCTTCTCTAAGCATAGATTCAAACAATATTAATCCAATAATCGTGCTTAATATGATTAACCCGGTTAACCATAGGCTGAGCTTAGAGCGAATCGAGATCATTGTTCGATTATGCCATGGAAGATATATCCCTGTCCTCGGCGTGTTTCAATCGCTGTTTTACCCAGTTTTTTGCGCAAGTGAGTCACATAGACTTCTACCACATTACTTTCTTTTTCATCGTCAAATTGATACAACTTATCGGTTAGCTGTGTTTTTGATAGTAATTTTTTGGGTGACATCAGAAATATTTTAAGCAGCCTGAATTCCATTGCTGTTAGTTCAAACTCTTGATCCGCCACAATCACTTTTTGCTCGTTTTCATCTAATGTAATACCTGAGTAGCAAAGCTGTTTTGAGGCAGTATTTGCTCGGCCATGGGCACGGTTTATCAGTGCTTGTATGCGAGCAAGTAATTCTTGAGTATGGAATGGCTTGCCAAGGTAATCGTCCGCACCAGCATTAAATCCTTCTACTTTCTCGTGCCACTGTGATCGTGCTGTGAGCATTATTACTGGTGTGACTATGCCTTTTTCACGCCAACTAGTGATAAGATTTAACCCATTTCCATCGGGTAAACCAATATCGAGTATCACACAATCATATTGAGTTTCTTTGATAAGATAGTCAGCTTCAACCGCTTTATCTGTTACATCGGTAACATAGCCGGCTTGTTTAAGTTGCTTTTCTAATTCAGCCACTAAAAGTGGATTATCTTCAACGAGTAGCAGTTTCATGTTGCGTGCATTCACTAGGTAATTGAGTTAACGAATTTAGAGTACCACTTTGTGCATCAAATTGCAGATTTACAGTGTGGCCTTGTTTTAATTTTAGCTGTAAATTATACCGCCACTTATCTTTTTCTTGAAATAATTGTGCATCTACTAGCTGAACATCACAATATTGAGCTAGCCAGTTAAGGCATTCATCTAAAGAACGTATATGGCCTGCACTCACCAGTTTTTGAACATGATTATGGTCTGCCTCATACAAGGTTTGAGTATTATTGAAGTTAGCGTTTAATGTGCTAAGGCTGAATAAGCCAATAGTGATAAACATGGACATACTCTCTCCAAGGCATAAAAAAAGTGGTGTGCAGATAAACTGACACCACTTTAATAATCTTGGCTTAAATCAAGCTGAAGCTTATCTTAACGCGTACCGTAAACCACTATCGTTTTACCGTGTGCTTGAATTAGATTTTGCTCTTCAAGCATTTTCAAAATACGCCCAACGGTTTCACGTGAACAACCTACAATTTGACCAATCTCTTGACGAGTAATCTTAATTTGCATGCCATCAGGGTGAGTCATTGCATCTGGCAGTTTGGCAAGATGTAATAATGTTTGCGCAATACGACCAGCCACATCCAAGAAGGCTAGATCACCTACTTTTTGGCTAGTACTTTGTAAGCGCAACGCCATTTGTGCTGATAGTTTCATCAGAATTTCAGGGTTTACTTGAATCAATTGCTTGAATTTCTTGTAAGAGATTTCGGCAATTTCACATGCTTGTTTAGCACGGACCCATGCGGTACGTTCGGCTTGTTCTTCAAACAGACCTAGCTCGCCGATAAAGTCACCTTGGTTAAGATAAGAAAGGATCATTTCTTTGCCTTCTTCATCTTTAATCAATACGGCAACCGCACCTTTAACGATATAGTATAAAGTATCAGAATCTTCGCCAGCATGAATTAGCGTGCTTTTAGCTGGATATTTATGAATGTGACAATGTGACAGAAACCATTCCAAAGTTGGATCCGGTTTTGGCTTACCAATCAGAGCCATATTGATGTTCCTCGATTGATTGAAAAATAAGTAATCTCTAATTAAGTACTTTACGCTATTTAAATAGATAAAACTTTGATGGAGATCTAGTTTAACGACTCGGCATTTTATATTAACTTTTTACAATGTAGGTTTATTTGATCAAATTTGGGAGTTAAGTCAATAAAACTGCCAGATTCTAACCTAAGTCACAATTGTTTTTTAGCGCCGCTAAACTATTTAGTATGATTAACGTTTATTCATGAGTAAGAGTATCGTTAGTTGTGGTGAATATTCTATTATGGTTTATTGTAATGCCAACTTAAGTTGGTTTATGTTTATGATGTTATTGCTGTGGTTTATGAGGTGGATGTGAAGAAGTTATTCCAGATTAGTGTGGGCTGTATTATTTTTTGCTGTTTATTATTGTCTAAGGTACAGGCATTTTCACAGCCGCAAACTATGCAGTCGAACGAGCAATCAAGAGTGGTGCATATTCAATTAAAAGCCGCTCAAGGTGATGCAGATGCCCAATTTTTACTAGGACTGATGTATTTATCTGGACGATTTGTTGATAAAAATATTACAGAAGGTTTTATGTGGGTTGAGCTAGCGGCAAATCAACAGCATATTAAGGCGCAACAGACTATTGCTGATTTAGCGTTTGAAGGTAAATTAATTCCCCGTAATTTACTTAAAGCTGAAAAATGGTACTTAGACATGAGCCAGCAAGGTGATAAGTGGGCGCATTTTCGGTTAGGTTTTATTTATTCTGCTGGTGGTGATGGCGTAGAGCGCAATTGTGGTAAAGCGCTAACTCAGTTTGGTGCCGCCGGTGATGATGTCTCTTTAGGCAATATCGCCTGGATTTTGGCAACATGTCCTGAGCCTGAATATCGTGATGGCTCAAAAGCGGTGAGTTTGTCACTTAAGCTGCTTGAAACTAATCAAGGCGACCCGACAATTTTGGATAACTTAGCGGCAGGTTATGCTGAATTAGGTGATTTTACTCAGGCCATTAGTGTGCAGAAAAAAGCCATTGATGCATTAAAGTTGTACCCTGAAATAGCTAAAAGTGATGAGTTTTTACAGCGTTTAAAAAGCTATCAAAATAATCAAGCCTACAGAGAAATTATCCCACTTATGGATTAATGTATATCCATAAGTTTGTAGATGCTAATGCTGGAAAAGATATGAATAAGAGGGGATATAATTAAGTTGAGTGTCACATTATAAAATTTTGAATCATAAACAGGCTTTGAGCGCTGACATACTCAAGATGCTAACAGATCGAGATGGGGGGAATTAACATCTGAGCATATCAACTATCGTTCTTTCGCCTGAAGTCCCGATAGTTGTAGCCTAATCTATCTAGCTTAATGCAAACTTAAGTGTCTATTAATTCAGTATGTTTTGAATTATTTGCAGGAATGATATGTTAAATTAATCTAACTTTTGTAACTCTAAGCGTTTATCCATCAAATCACGAATTAACGGTGTTAAAATTAGCTCCATCGCTAGAGACATTTTGCCACCAGGTACCACCAAAGTGTTGACCCTAGACATAAATGCGCCCTGTATCATGTTCAAGTAATAGGGGAAGTCGACATTATTCATACCGCGAAAGCGAATAACCACAAAGCTTTCATCTAAACTTGGAATATCTTTTGCGCTGAATGGATTAGAGGTATCAACCGTAGGCACGCGTTGGAAGTTAATATGAGTACGAGAAAACTGTGGCGTCATGTGGTTGATGTAATCATCCATACTGCGCACGATTGACCCCATGACTTTTTCACGACTATGGCCACGGTCATTGGTATCGCGAATAATTTTTTGAATCCACTCTAGGTTAACAATAGGTACCATGCCGATCAGTAAGTCGACATGTTTAGCCACATCGGCATCATCAGTGACCACTCCGCCATGTAAACCTTCGTAATACAACATATCAGTTTTAGGGGGTAAGTCTCGCCACTGAGTAAATGTACCGGGCATTTGGTTAAAGGGCACTGCTTCATCAAATGTATGTAAATAGCTGCGGGTTTTACCCATACCTTTAGTGCCATAACTTTCGAAGCACTCTTCGAGTTTGATGAAGTTATTGGCTTCTGGGCCAAAATAACTGATGTTACGATTTTCAGCTTGAGATTTACGGATTAACACTTCCATCTCAGCACGGGTAAAATTATGAAAGCTGTCACCCTCTACAAAGGCGGCATTAATTCCCAATTGACGAAAAATATGGGTAAAAGCCGTTGTAGTCGTTGTTGTGCCGGCACCAGATGAGCCCGTCACAGCAATAATAGGATGTTTAGCTGACATTGTTCCTGCCTAGAAATTATCACGTTGAACATGGGGTAACAAAGCGAAATGCTTAGGCTTTGTAATCGTTGGACTAACATTTATACGGTAGTTAAGACCTTCTGGTCAATGCTCACAGGCTTTATTATTTTGAGAGAATAATATTTTTGATATGACGAATGGCTACCGACTCATCCTCTTCACTGTATTCAACCACCAACTCACCTTGCTTTAAAGCCTGCTTACATTGCTTAATCATATTTAAAAGTTGTTGGCTATCGAGTTCACTAAAACTGCCATCTTCTACCTGAGTGAACAAGTACTCTTTGATTAAATTGTTTAGAGTATCACCTTCTAAACCGTGTAATGCGCTGTAGGGAATAATCATGCAGTATTACCTTTGCTACTGGATACTTGTGGATCTGCAAGCAAAAAATCAATGATGCGGTTTTCAAGATAAAACTTAGGCTTCCAAGGCCAACCGCCATCGATAAAGCCGACATGACCACCGGATAAATGCAGCTCGTAGTGTATCGCTGCTGACAGCTCATCTTGTGTGGGAATAACCGCTTCAGTCATAAAGGGATCATCTTTAGCGTGAATGATAAGTGTGGGGTTACTAATGTGTTTTAGTAAGTTCAGCGCACTTGAACGGGAATAATAATCATCAACACCGGCAAAACCATGCAAAGGTGCGGTAACTTTGTCATCAAATTGATAAAATGTACTCAGCTGCTGTAGTTCAGCCTTATTCAAAGGCATTTGTGCGACTAAGTTATGATTATCGAGTTTCTCGAGCATTTTTTCCTGTAAACGCTTAATCAAATGTGATTGATAAACTTTTGAAAAGCCACTCTCTAATTTTTTAGCGCAAGCACTGAGGGTTAGCGGTGCTGAAACGATAACCGCCCGATCGAGTAAACTTTGATTTCGCTTACTGCCTTGGTATTTGGCTAACACATTGCCGCCCAAGCTATAACCTACGGCATATAAAGCCGAATCAGGATAATAGGTTTTAAGTTGTTTCAGAGTGAAAGCTAGGTCATCAAAGTCACCACTGTGATAACTTCTTGCCAAGCGATTCGGTTCGCCAGAACAGCCGCGATGATGGTGGACTACTGAGCATAATTTAGCTTTATTTGCTTCTACTAGTATTCTACGAACATAGTGTGACTCTGTGCTACCTTCTAACCCATGGGCAATCACGAGAATAGGGTCACCATTTTGTGGCTGACCTAACCAGTCTAAATCAATAAAATCGCCATCAGGAAGCTCTTGTCTTTGGCGAAAGGTGTCTGGTTTGGCCACTTTGAACATGAAGGGCAAAATAGTCTGTATATGTGGGTTAGCGGCCCACCAGGGTGGAGTAAAAGGGTTTTTTATCGACATGAGTCATTCAACGAGTGTTTGTGAAAGTTTAAACGTGTGTTTAAATATGATTAGTGTCACTGTAACACAGATAAAATTATCACAACAAAAATAATAGGGGGAAGAAAATGAAACGTCGTACCTTTCTTACCGGTGCTTTTGCTGGTACTGCTGTACTCGCTTTAGGCATTAATTTATACCCATCAGACCCTATTGCTATTGGTGGTGATACTCAGTATCGGGTGTTATTCAGTGTGCTTATTCCTGTGCTGTTAGATGGTGCTTTACCGGAAGTCGCCAGCCAAAGAAAATTGGCTATTGATACGACTATTGATGCTATTCAGGCTTCTATTGAGGTGCTGCCGACAGAGCAGCAAGCTGAGTTAAGAGAGCTGTTAGCGTTGCTTGAAAGCCGTTTAGGCCTGTTAATATTGACTGGCAGCATGACGCCATTAATGATGCGTTCGCCAGTCGACTTAACCAATATGCTTGAAGCATGGCGCTTCCATTACTTAGACATGGTACAGACAGCCTATCTTGGATTACGCGAATTAATTTTAGCCAGTTACTATGCTACCCCAGCTCATTGGGGAAAACTAGGTTATGCAAAGCCCACTTTTTTGCTTAATGCCTAATTAACCTAGCTTTTTTCCAAAGGAGATACTTGAATTGGCTATTATTGATCCTATTACCACAGGTTTAGATTCAGGTTGGCAGCACATTGATGCCAGCACTTTGCAGCAAAATCGTCATTTTGAAGCCGATGTTATTATTGTCGGAACCGGCGCTGGTGGTGGAACTGCCGCTGAAGTACTCACTGAGGCAGGCTTAACGGTTATAATGATTGAAGGTGGTCCGCTTAAATCTTCTAAAGACTTTGATATGGAAGAGCGCCACGCATATCCTAACTTATATCAACAAGCCGCTGCGATGAAAACAGCGGATAAAGGCATCGGCATATTTCAAGGCCGAGCAGTAGGTGGCTCAACAACTATTAACTGGACAACTTCAATTCGCACACCGAAACAAACACTCGATTTTTGGGCATCGGAGCGTTCAGTTATCAACACCTCAGCAGAAGAGATGTTACCGTGGTTTGAAAAAATGGAACAACGGCTGAATATTACCGAGTGGCAGCATGAACCTAATCGTAATAATGGGGTGCTGCGCGAAGGCTGCGAGAAACTTGGCTGGGAACATACGGTTATTAAACGAAATGTAACTGGGTGTTGGAATACGGGGTATTGCGGCATGGGCTGCCCGGTTAACGCCAAGCAATCTATGCTAGTGACCACCATTCCTGCGGCATTAAATAAAGGTGCGACCTTAATTTCACGCGCTAAAGTGACTAAACTTGAGCACAGTGGCGATAAAGTTAATGGGTTAACGGCAACGGCATTAAACGAAGGCTTAAAGCCCAGCGGTGTTGAGTTAACCTTCAGTGCTAAGCACTATATTTTAAGTGCTGGCGCAATCCATACCCCGACCATTTTAATGCGCTCTAATGTGCCTGACCCACATAAGTTATTGGGCAAAACCTTCCTTCACCCTTCATTACTTTCTGGCGGATTGTTTGATGAGCAAATTAATGGCCATAGCGGTGCACCCCAGTCTATCTATTCAGATCAGTTTGTTTGGCGAGATGGTGCTGCGGGAGACTTAGGTTATAAGCTAGAAGTTGCGCCTATTCACCCTGTGTTGATCGCCTCTAAAACCATTGGTTTTGGTCAAAGTCATGCGCAATTGATGGCTAACTTCAACAAAATGCAGGTGATGATTGCTTTGATTCGCGATGGATTCAATGAGCAGTGTATGGGAGGGCAGGTGCGTTTGACCGATAATGGTTTTGCATTAGATTACCCGTTATCAAATGATTTTTGGGCCGCTGCTAGAAAGGCTTTTTTATCCATGGCGGAGCTCCAATTTGCCGCAGGGGCAAAAAAAGTATTGCCGATGAATGATGGATTAGACTTCTTAACCTCCTGGAAGCAAGCGCAGGAAGTGATTGGTTCAATGGACTTACGTTTGCTCAAAACTATTGTTGCCTCTGCGCACGTGATGGGCGGCTGCCCAATGGGAGAGGACACCACAAAAGCGATGGTGGATAGTTTTGGGCAATCGCATTATTTTACTAATTTGTCTGTGTTTGATGGCTCAATGTTCCAAACCAGTTTAGGGGCTAATCCGCAGTTATCTATTTATGGCATAGTGGCCAGAAATGCTACTATGTTGGCTGAAAAGTTGAAAGCCAGTTAACGGTTATGGCTAGTATATAAACCGACACAAGCTGTTTGTTTTACTACTAATGTTTTACTGCTAACTCGGAAGATGTGACAGTGTTAGACCAAATAGGCTTAAATAGTGGTAGCTGTTTTGGTTAGCTGAAATAAGTGTGCCATTGATAGTGGTATTGATAGTGGAATTGATCTGAGCATCTTTACCCGTTTTGTTAGATGCTATTGAATCAGCATGAATGAGATTGATACGTTGTAGCAACATTTTTTGGGATTTGTGCTCTAACATCAATTCAACCTGTAACATTTTTTGATATTCATCTGTGGTCAAATGCGCTTTAGCCAACCGCCGCAACTGGCGGTAAGGTTTTAATACGCCAGCTTCCCACGGCTCTATTAAACGGGATAATTGTTGCCAATCATTAATACCAAGCGGATAAGATTGCTGATCTAGCTGCTGTGCTAGTAGTAGGAGATTGACATTCACCTGGTAATTGTCTTGTAGCGCAATATAAGCCTGTGGGTCACACAGGTACTTTTGCTCGCATTGTTGCCAGATGTCATTAGGAAATATTGTCATCGAAGGTTGCCCGTCAGCCATATATCAATCTCTGAATATTCTGTTAACAATTAGCATCGCGCATTGAATACTGTGAAATGGTACACAATGCGCATAAGCTGTTAAGATTCTTTAACCCATTAATCAGCTTTGAATGACAGCTCTATTGCTTCAATTTGCTCTTGTATTTCTAACCAAGCCATTTCACTTTCATCCATCGCCTGAGTCAATTTAGTGCGCTCATTGAGCACCTGCGTCATTTTGGCTTTGTTTTCAGCTTCATACAGGCTTCCATCGGCTAATGTTACTTCAAGCTCTGCTAAACGGTCAGTAAATTTTTGCTGTTCAGTTTCTAGTTTTGTTTGCTGTTTTCTTAACGGTGATACCTTTTGACGTAATTCTGCTTCAATTCTTTTTAGCTGTTTTTTGTCAATCTGTGGTGTATCAGTATTGGTGTTTTCTGACTTTTGATTAGCTTGGGCTGCTTTTGCTGCATCTAATAACCATTGATGATAATCATCTAGATCACCATCGAAAGGCTTCACCACACCCTGGTCAACAAGGTAGTAATCACTGCAGCTGAGGCGTAATAAGTGACGGTCATGCGATACGATAACCATTGCCCCTTCAAAGGTTTGCAGTGCCATGGTTAAGGCATGGCGCATCTCTAAATCAAGGTGGTTGGTGGGTTCATCTAATAGCAGCAGGTTAGGACGCTGCCATACTAGTAATGCCAGTACTAAGCGGGCCTTTTCACCACCGGAAAAAGGTCTTACAGGTGATAAAGCCATATCACCATTAAACCCAAATCCACCTAAAAAGTTACGTAATTCTTGTTCGCGAACACTCGGCGCAGCTAAGCGAGAAAGATGTTGCAGCGGTGTATCATCTAATTGTAAAAATTCAATTTGGTGTTGAGCAAAGTAGCCAATGTTAAGGCCTGGATTGGGTTCATACTTGCCTGATAACGCTTGAAGCTGACCAGAAAGTAACTTAATTAGGGTTGATTTACCGGCACCATTACGGCCCAACAAACCAATTCGAGCACCAGGCACCAAGTTGAGTTGTACCTTACTTAAAATCGTTTTATCACCATAACCCACAGCAACCTGTTCCATTTTTATCAATGGATTCGGCAGGGCTTCGGGTTCACGGAACGCCATTTGAAATGGATTGTCAGCTTGGGATGGCAGAAGCTCAGCCATGCGCTCTAACGCTTTGAGGCGGCTTTGAGCTTGCTTGGCTTTACTGGCTTTATAGCGAAAACGGTCAACAAAAGACTGCATATGTGCACGTTCTTTTTGTTGACGTTCAAAGGCTACTTGCTGCTGTGATAAACGTTCAGCTCGTACATGCTCAAATGCGCTGTAGCCGCCTTTATAGAAATTTAGTTTGTGATGTTCAACATGAATAATTTCATCCACGATGGCATCAATAAAGTCGCGGTCATGGGAAATCAAAATCAAGGTGCCTTGATAAGACTTAATCCAACCTTCTAACCAATACATGGTATCTAAATCTAAGTGGTTGGTAGGTTCATCGAGTAATAATAAGTCTGAGCGGCATAATAGCGCTTGCGCAAGGTTTAAACGCATCCGCCAGCCACCTGAGAAGCTTTTAACTGGGTTGGTTTGTTCCGCATCGCCAAAACCTAAACCGGCTAATAGTGCACCCGCTCGTGCGCGGATAGCGTAGCCTCCAATGGCATCAATTTTACCGTGAATAAGGGCGATAGCATTGCCATCATTTTCATCTTGCGCGGTGATGAGTTGAGCTTCAAGCTGGCGGAACTCAGTATCGCCATCTAAAACATATTCTAATGCAGATACATCAAGCGCCGGGGTTTCTTGGGCTACAGAGGATATTTGCCAATTTGCGGGTAGTGAGAACTCGCCTTTATCTAGGTGTAAATGACCTAAAATCAATGCCAATAATGACGTTTTTCCGGTACCATTTGCGCCGACTAAACCTACTTTGTGACCAGGGTAAATCGTCACAGAGGTTTCGTCGAGTAAGGTTTTACTGCCTCGAATTAATTGTGCTTGGCTAATACTGATCATGAACGCAACTTGAAGCTGTAAAATAAAGTGGGTGGATAATACCGTATTCGCGATTTATTTCCCACAATGACAGGACGAATACGACGCTTCCATGGCAAAATAGCCACTGTGATCTAATTAACCCGAATTGAGAGTGTCTGATGACAAAAATAAAAAAACGTTTTGTAGCGGGTGCTAAATGCCCTAAATGTGGCGCGAAAGACAGTATTTTATTATTTAAAGAAAATAACATTGAAACGATTGAGTGCACCGATTGTGACTATCGTGAGCAGCAAACTGATATCGAAGTGCCTAAAAAATCAACCGGTAATATGATCGGAGTATTTAAGCCTGAGTAAGGATAAAGAGTGTTTTATTATATTGTGAGGATGGGGCTAATACGTTTTTGCCCCCTAATGCCAGTCATACATTAGGGGAGATTAACGCATCGTTTATGTTAGGCTTATTAGCAATAAACGCCTTGCGACAAACATAAAGAGTTTTGCCTAAATACCGCAAGGTCATTATTAATGAACTAACGGATGGAACGAAAATCTATAGATTTGATTTATGTTTAACAGGCAGATGACAATACAGATCTTACTGACTCATTAACTCATCTGGTGACGCTTCAGCTTCAATTTTTGATTTATGCTGATTTAATACTTTAATCACATTGTTATTACTGAGTATGAGTTCATCGAAGCGTTGGTTAATCTCTTGTAATTCTAACCCATAGCTAGGGTCATCTTTGGCTTTAGTTTGCCAAAAACGTTTACGATCTAATTTTTGCACTTCACTTGCTCGCAGAATTTCAAAGTAGCTATTTTCCTGCTTAAGACGATAGATCTCTCCCTCAAGTAATTGGAGTAATTTTTCTTTTGAAATGGTTTGCTTGTTCAGGAGTGCTTTGAGGGGATCAATTTTGATTTCACGTTTATCTGAGTCGATTTCAGTAGTGATACCGTTTTCGTATTCAATTTTATGTTGGCGGAATGCTTCCGGACAAACGCTATGGCTGAATACGACTTTGTCATCTTTCATACATTTATAGATGGCATTAGTGTTCCCCTGCACCATAAAAGGACTGAGTAAAAGCACCAATAAATATATAGTTCTTGCCATGCGGCCACATATCCTTCTGTAAATCCATCATATACCGTTAGTTAGTATAGAACCATCGCAGCTTTATCACATAAATATGTTAGATAAATTTATGTTAAATAAACATCGCAAGTGTAACGATAAAACCAGTTTATTGACAATTGATTTTTTTTTGACGCATGTAATATCTACTACAGAAGTGTTTTTTACTATTTATGCCGCTCAAAATCACTCCTTTACTTAGCGAAAAATGGCCAAGAAAGGTGTGATAGTGTTTTTCTAGGGCTTAATATGAGCTTGCTAGCGGGTGTTCGGTTTGAGTCAGAAGTGCTAATTTTTATTCAGTATCAAGAACACGAGTAATCGTCGTTATCGATCAAATGTTAAGTTATCGATAAGACGCGCTTTGCCTAAATATGCTGCCGCGACAATGACTAAACTGTTATCTTCAGCGGTAACGGGTTGCAAATTGTTGCTGTTGCGGACTTCAAGATAATCTGGCGTAAAGCCCGCTTCAATAAGTGATGCAGTGGCGTGTTGGCTGGCCTCGATAATACTTTCACCTTGCTGAATACTTAGTGCCATTTGATCTAATGCTTGTTTAAGTGCAGCGGCATTAATTTTTTCTTCAGCGGTTAAATAACCATTACGTGAGCTCATCGCTAAACCTGATGGCTCACGAATTGTTTCCACACCAATAATATTAATGGGTAGTGACAGGTCAGCGACCATGGTTTTAATGACTAACAATTGTTGAAAGTCTTTATTACCAAAAAAGGCCATGTCTGGCTGAACTATGTTAAATAACTTATTCACGACAGTGGCAACGCCACGGAAATGGCCTGGACGACTTGCGCCGCAAAGCTCATCACCGATTTCTGGTACTTCTATAAAAGTTTGTTTATCTAAGCCTTTAGGATAAATAGTCTCTGGTGTTGGAGTAAATAATAACGCAGCACCAGCGTCAACTAAGGCTTGTTTATCTGCCGCTAAGGTGCGTGGATAAGCGCCTAAGTCTTCATTTTTACCAAATTGAAGTGGGTTAACAAAAATAGACACAACAACATGGTCAGCTTGTTTCAGTGCTCGATTAACAAGGGTAATATGACCCTGGTGTAAATTACCCATGGTTGGGACAAATGCAACTGTTTCGCCTTTAATGCGCCAAGCATTAACTTGATCGCGAATGTCAGAGATGGCGGCAGTGGTGATCATGATGAATTAAACCTGCGAAATAATTAGTTAAAGATGTGTTCTTCAGCTGGGAATGAACCGTCAGCCACTTCGTCAATATAAGCGCGAATTGCGCTGCGGATTTCACCCGTTTGTTTAAGATAGTTTTTGGAAAAGCGAGGAATGTAACCACTCGATATGCCTAAAACATCATGCATTACTAAGATTTGACCGTCAGTATCTGCTCCAGCGCCAATACCAATAACTGGAATTGAAAGTGCCTCAGTGATTGTTTTAGCTAAAGTTGCCGGAATACATTCAAGGACTAATAATTGAGCACCAGCTGCCTGTAAAGCTTTGGCTTCATCTAAAATACGTTGGGCATTATCTGCATCGCGTCCTTGTACTTTGAAACCACCAAATACATGAACCGATTGAGGTGTTAATCCTAAATGAGCACAAACAGGAATGCCGCGTTCAGTGAGCATTTTAACACTATCAAGTAACCAGTGACCGCCTTCAACTTTGACCATGTTAGCGCCGGCCTGCATTAATATGGCAGCATTTTGCATGGTTTGTTCTGCGGTTGAATAGCTCATAAAAGGCATGTCAGCGATCAGTAAAGCACGGTTTATGCCGCGACGTACGCAGGCTGTGTGATAGGCAATATCAGCAACGGTAACAGGTAAGGTGTCATCATGACCCTGTAACACCATTCCCATAGAGTCACCCACTAATAAAACATCAATCCCTTCGCTGTCAAAGGCACCTGCAAAACTGGCATCATATGCGGTTAGTGCAGTGAATTTTTTACCTTCTTTTTTGAACTTCAATAGGGTAGAACTAGTGACTTTTGACATAGTGGACTCTTAATACAATTCAAATTTATACGCTGTGGAGCATATACTCTAAAGTGGTGAAATCAACTTTTATTCGGTATTTTGTGCAAAGACTGCTGCATTTCTGGTGTCAGTAACGATTTAAGTGCCTGATGACAGGGCAAGATTAAGTCTTCAGCAATTTCAGCCAGCGGGATTAACACAAAGCTGCGCTCTTTCATACCGTAATGCGGGACCTGTAATCTTGGTATATCAATGATGTGTAATCCATATAATAATAGGTCAAGATCTAAGGTTCTTGGCCCCCAACGTTCATTACGCACCCGGCCTTGTTGTTGTTCAATATCTTGCAGGCTATTGAGTAATTCAATCGGTTCAAGGTGAGTATTAAAGCAGGCTACCGCATTAACATAATCAGGCTGAACAACATCACCCATGGGCGTTGAGCGATAATAACACGACACTGTAACATCACCATTGACAGCAATCTTTTTTAACGCGGCAACAGCTTGGTTTAGCTGTTGCTCTGGCTCTGCAAGATTAGCTCCTAATGCGACATAAACTAAAGTCATTATTCTGCAGCTGAGTCCGATTTAGCAGCAGGTTTGCGCTTTCTTTTACGCTGTGCTGTATTGCGATTACGGTTTGAGCTTGTTTTGCCTGAGCCTTTAGCAATATCACTACGTTGTGTTTCATCAGCTTCAACAAATGATTTCCACCAGGTAGCTTGTTTGGCCACACTGCCACCTTCAGCTTCACCGCGAAGTAATAATAAATCATATGCTGCACGGAATTTAGGGTGCTCTAATAATTTAAATGCCCGTGAACCTTGGCTACGCTCAAATCTAAGCTGTAATTGCCAAATATCTTTTGCAGGCGTACTGAAACGGCGTGGAATGCTAATCGTGCGGCATTGTTCTTCCATCACATCACCCATAGCTGCCACTTGCGCATCATACAATGTCAAACCACTTTCAAGTGCGATATCATCAGCTCGTTGCTTTAGCGGATACCAGAGTATTGCCGCATAAAAGAATGCTGGCGTAACCGGTTTATCTTGATTAACTCGATCGTCAGTGCTGCGCATAACAGTATTGAGCATTTTAGCCGCATAGCCCTTAGGGTCATCAGTGATAATGCCATGTATTTGTGGGAATAGCGGGCCAAATAAATCGAACTCTCGCATCATTTGATAATTAGCTTGAGCTTTACCTGCAAAGAAAAGCTTTAACACTTCTTCGTACATACGGGCAGCTGGAATATCGGCTAATAGTGGCGCTAATAATTTAATCGGGGCGGCAGAAATAGGATCGATTTCCATCGATAATTTTGTGGCAAATCTTACCGCGCGTAACATCCGAACAGGGTCTTCACGATAACGGGTTTCAGGATCACCTATTAGCTTGATTTTACGGGCGTGTAAGTCTTCAATGCCACCGCCATAACTGCGGATAGAAAAGTCACTAATATCATAATATAAGGCGTTAACCGTAAAGTCGCGACGCTCAGCATCCTCATCAATTTCACCGTATACGTTGTCACGTAACAGACGACCTTCGGCATTTGATTTTGAAATGGTGTCGCTGTTTTCGCCATGATGTCCACGAAATGTTGCTACTTCAATGACATCACGTCCAAAAACAATATGTGCTAAGCGAAAACGACGTCCGACTAAGCGGCAATTACGGAATAATTTTTTGATTTCATCTGGAGTGGCATTAGTCACAACGTCAAAGTCTTTAGGCTCAAGCCCTAATAGAATATCGCGCACTCCGCCACCGACTAAATAGGCTTTAAAACCTGATTTGTGCAGTCGATAAAGCACTTTTAATGCATTTTCGCTGATCTGGCGGCGCGAAATATCGTGGCTATCACGTGAAATGATATCCAAACGTAGGCCGTTTTGTTCTTCTAACGGCTGGTCGAGCTCGGGCGCTGCTTTATTATCAAATAAATTCTTGCAGAACTGACTAATACGGCGAAAAATAATACACCTCGTTGACACTAAATTAATTGATTAAAAATCTGGCGGGTATGATATACCAATTGTGCGCGAATGAGTAGATAACTGTGTGATAAGTGATGTTGACAAATTTCCAACAGTTGTTTAGTGCTAATCTACCGCGCCAGCTGGTTTTGCTAAGATAATTTCACTGTGTTTTGGCACATTGGCTAAGGAAAACTGCGCTACTGCTTGAGCGAGCATTTTATCTACATGGTCGATATCAACTGTAGGTTGACCTAAAAAGTCTAGGGCGGCATTCAGGCTTTGTTGTGGAGCTTGTATATTGATTGCTTGCGCATGGTTTTGCTTGGAAAGTTTAAATCCTGGTTTTGCACAAGCGAGTGGTAGGTGCAACCAATTAGGTGTTGGTAAATCTAATAGGTGAAATAAGCTGATTTGTCGACAACTGGCTTCTAATAAATCGCTGCCTCTGACGACTTCAGTTATTCCCTGAAAAGCATCATCAATGACGACGGCAAGTTGATATGCAAAAAGGCCATCACTGCGTTTGATAATGAAGTCTTCACCCGCAAAACCACTTTCAACATTAATGTGGCCGCGATTGATATCATCAAAAAAACTGACTTTAGCGCTATTACGAATACGGATAGCACCGGTAGTGTGTGCATTGACGATAGTGGCTAAACCACAGCGGCTATCGTAAACGCCTCCCATAGTTTGAATCATTTTACGGGAGCATTGGCAATAATATGCTTGGTTTTGAGCAACAAGTTTCTCTATGGTGTTTTGATAGACTTGAGTTCGCTGACTTTGATACAACACTGTGCCATGCCAATGTAGGCCATAGGCATCAAGCGTTCGCAGTATGTTATCACTGGCACCGTTAACTTCCCGCGGAGGATCGATATCTTCCATTCTGACTAACCATTGGCCATTTAAACTGTGGGCACGTAAATAGCTACCGAGTGCGGCAATTAATGATCCAAAATGAAGGGAGCCTGATGGCGATGGCGCAAAGCGTCCGATATATGACATATCTTAAGCCGTTTTGAAGTCAGGACAAATTAAATAGAAAGGGCGAGAGTGATCTCGCCCTAAACGTATTTAACCAGCCATTTGCTTTTCTTTGATTTCTGCTAACGTTTTGCAGTCAATACATTGATCAGCGGTAGGTCTTGCTTCAAGTCTGCGGATACCAATTTCGATACCACATGAGAAACAATAACCAAAATCGTCTTCTTCGATTAATTGTAGTGTTTTCTCAATTTTCTTGATCAACTTACGTTCTCTATCACGAGCACGAAGCTCTAAACTGAACTCTTCTTCTTGAGCTGCGCGGTCAACAGGATCTGGAAAATTTGCAGCTTCATCTTGCATATGAGTCAGTGTACGGTCAACTTCTTCACGCAATTGGTTACGCCATGCTTCGAGTATCACTTTAAAGTGACGACGTTGCGTGGGATTCATATATTCTTCACCAGCTTTTTCCTGGTAAGGATCTACACCTGCGATAGCGAGTACGCCAAGTTTCTTAGTGCCTTCAGGCATAACGCATCTCCTGTAATCGTTTGCGTTTAATTGCGGCTTATTTTTTACGGCGCTATCTATACCAGAATCTGTATAGCGTGGCAAATTTTTTACGGTATAAATCTATTTTATTTAATTCATACCATCACTTTGCATGGACCGATAATTCTACTGGCTTGGGGTGACAATAGGGTTTGATATGCCAGTACTTCAACGCCTTGGTTAATCGCTTTATTGAGTAAGTCTGCGTACTGAGGATCGATATGTGCGGCGGGTTTCACTGTTGATATTCCACTGTGCTGCACCACAAACAATAATACGGCACGATGACCCTGTTGTACCATTTCGATTAATTCTCTTAGATGCTTTTGTCCCCGCGTAGTAACGGCATCAGGAAAATAACCTTCACCTTGCTCTAACAAGGTACAACTCTTGATTTCAATATAGCACTTAGGCCGGTCTTTGCGCGTTAAAAGAATGTCGATGCGGCTATTTTCTTCACCGTATTTCACTTCACGCTGTAAAGTGGAGTAACCAGTTAGCTCGGTAATAACGCCACTATTGATAGCTTCCTCGGCAAGTGCATTGGCTCTAGCACTGTTTACGCCGATTAAATGATCTTGATCCGATTGCATTATTTCAAATGTGTGGCGATATTTTCGTTTCGGGTTATCTGATTCAGAGAACCACACACTTTGACCAGGATATAAGCAGTTTTTCATTGAACCGGTATTAGGGCAATGAATGGTAATTTCGCTGCCATCATCTAAAATGATATCGGTCAGAAAACGCTTATAACGTTTAATGAGTCGGCCATGTTGTAGCGGGGGAGTGAAGTCCATATAAATTGATTTCGTGGCAAATAATAGTAACCATACATCATTAGATAAAAGAATGTGACAGCTGATATACTATTGTCAATTTCGTTATTCGGCTGAATACATTATTATTCTATGGTGACGTACCGCGAAAATGCTGCAAACAAGGAATTTATCATGCAATTTATGACTGTCATTTTAACTCAAGAAGCTCCCGCAACTCATTGGGGCAAGTCCGATGTCACTTTTGAAGGCCAAAATAGCTTCATTCATTTAAGTGGGAATGCACCGCTTCGCCAAGTGCAAATGGCTGCCCGTAAAATTCGCAATCAAGGCATTAACCAAGTTCAACTTCAAGGTGAACTATGGACTGTTGATTTACAGTGGGTGTTCGCCCAAGGCTTTGCCACCGCCAAACCTGGCTATGAAGTGGTTTGGTGTGGTGATGACCAACAACAGCAAATACTAACAGATCGTGCGCAGTCCGCTGCGTTTGCCCGTAAGTTAATTAACGATACCCCTGAAGACCTTTCGCCAGTGTCACTGGCTACCCAAGCGGCAAATTGGCTAAAAGATATTGGTGGCGATAAAGTGACCTTTAATATCGTTGAAGGTCAAGACTTGTTAGCTAAAAAATGGGTTGGTATTCATGCGGTTGGCCGTGGCAGTGAGCGTCCACCGGCATTATTAGAATTAGATTTTAATCCGCTTGCGGCAGATGCTCCCGTTGATGTTGCGCTTGTGGGTAAAGGCATCACATTTGACTCTGGCGGTTATAGCTTAAAGTCGTCGGTAGGTATGTTGGCGATGAAGTGCGATATGGGCGGCGCTGCAACTGTGACTGCTGCTTTAGGTTTAGCCATCAAGTCTGGTTTGAACAAACGAGTCAAACTGTATTTATGTTGCGCGGAAAACCTAGTCAGTGGCCGTGCATTTAAATTAGGCGATATTTTAACCTATAAAAATGGCACCACAGTAGAAATTGTTAATACAGATGCAGAAGGCCGTTTGGTATTAGCTGATGGTTTACAGGCTGCTTCAGAGTCAGGCGCTAAATTAATTATCGATGCAGCGACCTTAACCGGCGCTGCAGTTATGGCGGTCAGTAACGAATATAACGCAATATTTTCACCACAAACCGAAACGATAAAAATGGCGCAACAATGTGCAGCCGCAGTGGGTGAAAATGTGTGGCCATTACCGTTAGATCCTTGGCACCGCGACACTTGCCCATCTGCTTACGCTGATACGGCCAATAGTCGTCCAGTTAAAGGTGGCGGCGCAGGTGGAGCATCAAATGCAGCAGGTTTCCTATGGCGCTTTGTAACACCTGAGGCAAACTGGCTGCATATTGATTTGGCGGCGGCGTTTGAGTCTTCTGCAACTGGGTTATTTAGCGCAGGCGCAACAACCCATGGTGTACTGACAGTGGCTGAAATTCTGAAGCGATAACAGCTATCTTAATACCTTAAGCTAAACGGTATTTAAGGTATCAGATAAGTGTTTGAACTCAAGCCATCGAAAGATGGCTTTTTTATCGCTGACAATCAATCGTTTTGTAATGGCCAACTGTGCAATATGTTATATTGCTCGCCTTGTTTGGTTCTAACTGAACGATACAAGTGTAAATATGTTGGAGAGACTGTGATGGGTAACTTATGATCCAGATTAATTAATCTTTGTTGTGCATAATCTAGTCTGTCAGCTTTTTTAAACAAGGTGATATGTGGTCGATAGTGCCATTGGCTTTGGTGAAGACCTAAGTGCAAGCAAACTTGCTGAGCGGCATCAGCCATGTTAAGCAGTATGTCGTCGGCAATCCCCTGGACACATATTATGCCTGGCTGAACCCATAGGCAAAGTGTGTCTAGCGTTAAATGAAATACAGGTTTTATTAGCTTATCTAAAGCATCCAATAGTCTTGGTGTGGATGAATGACTCACTTGGCCAAGAAAAGCTAAAGTAATATGCATATTTGATTGTGTTACGGGTAAAGCTTCGGTATTAATACATGTTGTAAGCTTTTGCTGTATATCAAAAAATTTACACTTATCTGTTTTGTTGACGCTAAATCCAATAAATAATCTTTGTGCAGCTATTGGGTGACTTGATTTCATTATTTATCCCACTATCTTTAGAAACAGATTAATTAGCATAACGGGGTACTGACGAAAACAAGGTTTTCGACTATTGTTAATCTTGACCGTGTTAATCATGATGAAGCTATACGGAAAGTATGTAACATGTGTAAATAGAACAAAATACTTTGGGCAGTCAAGGAAGATGGCATTATGTCTATATGAACAATATATCGGCTATACCCTCTGACCACTGGCTGTAAAGAATATATCTCGCGAACTTTATTATTGAGTTGATTAATGGCTGAAAGCACCCAGAATTTATTGAAACAGGCTTTGACCTATGAGTCTTTAGAAATGGATAGCCCGATGTCAATGTTAATGATTGATAGTGTGCTAGCGCTAATATGCAAACAACTTAGTTGCGATATCGTATTCGCGATTAAAAGTAGTCATAGCAATAACACATTTTCACCCAGCCTTGATATCGTCGACACTTCAATATACAAGGTTGCTAGTCATTTTACCAAACACTTCCCACAGCAAAACTTCTTAACTCAAGCGATTGAACAAAACAAAGACTTGATTGATCTGGTACTCAATTTATCAAAGCCACTACATATTGATCAGCAACATTCTTCGGCTACAACAGAACAAGATCAATACATTTGTCAATTTTTTGCACAGTCTATTGATAAAAACTTAGCCATATCACATTTAGAAATAACTCCAGCGGCCAGTGTGGGTAATGTCAATGTGGTGCTTATTGCAATGTCATTACAACAAACCACGGTAACAATTGAGTCTCAACCACAAAGCTGTGAAAGTTTTTGGCAATCTGTATTAGATGAACACTGCTTTCATTTAGCAGCCGTTTTTGAACTGAAACGATTATCAGTTCTATTGGACAATAAAGAAAAACAATACCAAGAGCTATTCAGCCATTTGCCGATGGCGTGTGCATTAATTGATGTTAAAAATTTAGTGGTGCTGCAAAATCAAGTATCGCAAAACATGCTTAAGTTTGAAATTGGTCAGAGTTTGTTTGATTGCCTTCGAGATGATGATCACGCGCTATTACAAGATACATTGCATATTGTTAGGCAAGGTGTGCTTCGACAAGCTTGGTGTGAGGTGCCACTAAAAATAGGTATGTCAACCCATTGGTATAAAATGAGTTTTTGCCACGCATTAAATTCGCAGCAACAACTATTATTAATGGTTGAAGATGTCACCGAACGTTATCGTTTAGCCGACGAACTGACATTTCACTCTAATCATGATGCGTTAACCGGGTTACCTAACCGGGTGCAATTTGAAGGTATGCTGGATGAGTTACTTGCCAGCGATGAAGCTATTCCAGCTTGCGTGGCCTTTCTTGATTTAGACCAGTTTCAAGTTGTTAATGATTTAAGCGGTCACCAGGCTGGCGATGAATTATTGCAGCAAGTCTCTAAACGCCTTAAGCAGTTGGTACGTAAAGGGGATGTGGTTGCTAGATTAGGCGGTGATGAGTTCGGTATTTTAATGTATCACTCAGATGAAGTGTCTTCTCAACAAGTCGCTAAGCGAATATGCCAACAGCTTTGTGAACATGAGTTTACATGGAAAAAGGTGAAACATAATGTCAGCATGAGTATTGGTATTGCGACATTTGATCCTAAAGCTAAAGATATTTATGAAGTCATGAGTCAGGCCGACGCAGCATGTCGGCTTGCTAAACAAGAAGGTCGGAATCGCTGGCATTACTTTAGTTCAGACGATCCGCAAGTCCATATTCTTTATACTCAAATGGTTGCTTCTGTCGATATTACCGGTGCCTTAGCACTTAATCAGTTTGAGTTGTTTTACCAGTTAATCGAGCCCCTTAATCATAATGAAGTGGGTTTGCATATGGAAATTTTGCTGCGCATGGTGCTAGAGGATGGCAGCTTTGTTTCCCCGGCGATTTTCTTACCTGCGGCAGAACGATATAACTTAGCATCAAGAGTCGATCGTTGGGTCATTGATAATTTACTTAAATGGGGCAGCGAAAACCTCAATATTTGGCGAGAATTATCCATGGTCTCAGTTAACTTGTCAGCCATGTCGCTGGCGGACCAAAAGTTTATGAGCTGGCTTGAAATGCGTTTAATGGTTGAGCCTGAGTTGGTTGATAAACTGTGTTTCGAAATAACTGAAACCGCAGCAGTCAGTCAGTTAGAACAAGTAACCGCATTAATTGATTTGTTGCGTCCGTTAGGCTGTAAACTGGCATTAGATGATTTTGGCTCAGGTTTTTCAAGTTTTGCTTACTTAAAAACCTTGGATGTAGACTTTGTTAAAATTGATGGACAGTTTGTGGTAAACGTGTGTACCGATCGCAGAGATAAAGCCATTGTTTCAGCGATTTGCCAACTCGGTAAAGATATGGATTTCGAAGTGATTGGTGAGTTTGTCGAAACCGCTGAAATCGGCGTAAAACTAAAAACATTGGGTGTTGATTATGCCCAGGGATATGCAATTAATAAACCTTGCCCATTATCCACCCTTAAGTCCGGTATTCGTTCACCTTGGCTGGCGGTTCGTGGACTTGATAATATGATTTACGATATTTAATCCTTTGCGAGTTTGCAATAGTGCACAGGGACAGTAAAATGACGCAATATAAAATATTGATGGCAATATGAATCATGGCTTTAAATTGACTAATGGATTTGACCGTACCCCATTATTGTGAACATATATGTTCGATGTAAGCATAAATAAAAGCACGCATTAAAACATTAACTGTAGCTCCTTAGGCCCCCTTAAATCATTTATACTTTGTTAAATAATTTGACTTCAACTAGCCCTATGGCTGATGTAACCAACATGAATCCTGCTGTTTTAAATGTGCCTATTACCGCTGTATTGCCTGATATTTTGCATGCGGTTTCATCTCATAATCAAATTATTTTACAAGCTCCCACAGGTGCAGGTAAATCAACGGCACTGCCTTTAGCTTTACTTCAATCGGGTAAAATTAAGGGCAAAATATTAATGCTGGAACCTCGTCGAGTAGCGACTCGTAATGTGGCGCGCTTTATTGCACAACAACTCAATCAGCCCCTTGGTCAGCAAGTGGGTTATCGAGTGCGGGGTGATAGCCAGGTTACTGCTAAGACTCAACTTGAGGTGGTCACCGAAGGTATTTTAACGCGGATGATCCAAGATGATCCTGAGTTAAATGGCATTGAGATGATTATTTTCGATGAAATTCATGAGCGCCATTTGCCCACTGATATTGGTTTAGCCTTGGCGTTAGAAGTACAATCATCATTGCGTGAAGATCTGATTATTCTGGCAATGTCAGCAACCCTAGAAGCGCTGCCACTGCAAACTTTAATGCCTGAGGCGCAGGTTATATACAGCGAAGGAAGAAGCTTTCCTGTTGATGTGAAATACTCCCCTATAGGGTCTTCACCAGATTGGCTTAGCCATATGGCTAAAATTATTGCCGAGTTAATGCTTGAGTCAAAAAGTGATAGTGCACAGCAAAATGGTTCTTTGCTGGCTTTTTTGCCTGGCAGAGGCGAAATAAATCGCTTAGCGAGTTTATTGCAGCCAAAGTTAAGCCAAGATATTTTATTGTGTCCTTTATACGGTGACTTAACCGCAGCTGAGCAAGATAAAGCGATTCAAATAGCCCCTAAAGGTTTTCGTAAAATAGTGCTTGCCACTAACGTTGCCGAGTCCAGTTTAACGATTGAAGGTATTACTATGGTGGTCGACAGTGGCTATCAGCGCAGTGCTAACTTTAACCCTAAAACCGGTGTGTCACGTCTGAGTTTAACCCGTATCAGTCAAGCGTCTGCTGTGCAGCGAAGTGGCCGAGCAGGGCGCTTATCAGCCGGAACAGCGGTTAGACTGTGGAGCCAGGAAGAACAAGGGCGTTTATTAAAGGCAACATCACCTGAAATCGTGTTGTCTGAGCTGACCAGCGTAGCATTAGATTGTGCCTGTTGGGGCGCTAAGCAATTTAGCGATTTAGCGCTATTAAGTCCAGCCCCTAAAGTGAACGAGCAATTAGCTTGGCAATTATTACATCAGCTTGAGCTGGTGGATAGCGAGCATAAAATTACCGCATTAGGCCGAGAGGCGCACCAATTAGGGTGTCATCCACGTCTGGCGCATATGTTACTTAGCGCCAAAGCATTAGCACAACTTAATGGTACACCTGAGTTTGCATTATTAGCCTGCTTAATTGCAGGCATAATAGAAGCCAGAGGTTTACCCGCAAAAGGCGCTGATATTAGTGGCTATTTGTCGATGGCTTGTCAGGGGCAAATAGGCCAACAAGCCAAACAGTGGCAAAAGAAATTGTCACTACAGGGAGATATTAAGCAGTCTGTTCACCTAGCGAGTGATTATGATATTGCCCATCTTTTGGGGTTAGCGTATCCAGACCGCATAGCCAAAGCACGAGGCCAGTTAGGTTTTGTGTTAAGTAATGGTACCGGCGTTACCCTTGACCCTCAAGATCCACTCGTTCATGCACAATGGTTAGTGGTGGCTGATTTTCAAGAAACCCAAGGTAGAAATGCAGGCAGAGTGTATCTAGCTTGTGCGTTAGATGAGCGTTTATTAAATGATGAACTTGCGCATTTAGTGACCCAGCAAAGGGTGAGCGGTTGGGATGAAGCTAAAGGACGTTTCTTTGCGCAAACCCAAACACAGTTGGGCAGTATTGTGCTTAAATCTGTGGCTGACACCAGCATCAGTTCAACCGATATTCGAGCTGCATTAATGGCATTGGTGCAACAAAAAGGCCTAGCCATTTTAAATATGGATGAAAGTGTTAAGCAGTTGCAATTAAGGGTGATAATGGCCGCGCATTTATTGCCAGATTTGTCAGCCAAACACCCTTGGCCCGATTATACCGATGCCGGTTTAATGGCCAGTACAACTCAGTGGTTGATGCCTTACTTAACCGATGTACGCAGCTTAGCGCAACTGACTAAGTTAGATTGCGGCAAACTGTTAATTAATCACCTTACCTGGGAGCAACAGCAAACTTTAAATAGTCTAGCACCTACTAGCTGGCTGATGTCTACCGGAACGCATGCGCCTATTCGATATCAGCTGCCTGTGGATGAATATGGCCAGGCGTATTTTGAGTATCAACAATTAAGGGCTTTACTGAGCGTTAGGCTACAAGAAGCGTTCGGCATGGGTCAAAGCCCGGTATTATTTAATGGTAAACTGACCGTAACCATGGAATTATTGTCACCCGCGCGGCGACCGCTTGCGACAACGGCCGATTTAGCCAGCTTTTGGCAAGGGCCTTATGTCGAAGTGAAAAAAGAAATGCGCGGCAGATACCCTAAGCATTTGTGGCCAGATGACCCTGCCAATACAAAGGCAACCAAATTTACCAAAAAGAAAACTCCAGGCTTATAAGCCATTGAAGCAATTTTATCTTATTAATAACCTTGTAGAGCAACATGGCAAAAAATAAAGCAACAAAGACATCAACAACAAAATCCTCAAAGCACAAAAAAGGCTGGTTGCTAAGTCTACTTTCATTGGCGTGGAAACTGTCACTCGTCGGTCTTGCATTTGTGACCTTTTACGCTATTTATCTTGATCAAATTATTGGCCAAAAATTTGAAGGTCAAAAATGGCATTTACCTGCACAAGTCTTCAGTCGTTCTATGGCACTTTATCCTGGGGCTGCTATTAATCATCCACAACTTATGGCTGAGCTTAAATTACTGGGTTATCGCAAAGTGGCCAATCCCCGCCAAGTAGGTGAATTTTCTGCATCGAGCACGCGTATAGAGTTGTGGCGTAGGCCATTTTTACACCCAGAGGGAAATCAAGCTGAACAACGCGTGATGATAAGTTTTGATAGCTTAGGAGTTAATTCTGTTGAGCGAATGAGTGATAAACGTGAATTAGCAGTATTCCACTTAGAACCTGTTTTATTAGACCGTATTATTGCCAGCGATGGCGAAGACCGCTTATTTGTGCCAACACCAGAAATGCCTAAATTAGTGGTAGATTCATTATTGCTAGTGGAAGACCGCAGTTTTTATGATCACCATGGTGTTAACCCCTTGGCTATTGCTCGTGCTGTCGTGGTTAACATTACCGCTGGTCGCACCGTACAAGGTGGCTCAACGTTAACTCAGCAATTGGCTAAAAACTTCTTTCTAAGCAGTGAACGTTCACTTATTCGTAAAGCTCGTGAAGCATTAATGGCAATTATTATTGATTTTCGTTACAGCAAAGAGGAAATCCTTGAAGCCTATTTAAATGAAGTCTACATGGGGCAAGATAAAGCCCGTGGTGTACATGGAATAGGTTTGGCATCACAGTTCTATTTTGGTCGCCCAGTGGCTGAACTGACCGTAGCGCAGCAAGCATTTTTAGTGGCGGTGATTAAAGGGCCATCTTATTACAACCCGTGGCGATATCCAGCACGTGCACAAGAAAGACGTGATTTAGTGTTACGTATTTTAATGGAGCATGACAAGCTAACCGTCGCGCAGTACAAAGCCGCGGCAGAATCTCCTTTAGGCTTAAGGGATGGGAAAAAATCTGTCCACCAAAAACTGCCCGCATTCTTTGCTGTGGTAAAAAATGAATTAAGTCAGCGCTATAGCGATAGCTTATTAAGCCAGTCAGGCATAAAGGTCTACACTACACTTGATCCTATGGCTCAAGATGCGGCTGAAAAAGCTGTTGTGTCGACGTTAAAGTCATTAGATAAGCGAGCTAAAAACGTCCAAGTTGGCATGGTAGTGACAGACAAATACACCGGTGGTATTGCTGCAATGGTTGGGGACAAACAGCCTAGCTATGACGGTTTTAACCGTGCGGTTGAAATTCGCCGACCTATTGGCTCGCTCATTAAGCCGTTCGTATATGCTGCAGCGTTAGCTCAAGCGGATAAGTTTACTTTAGCCAGCCCATTAGCCGACAAACCACTCACCTTGAAAAATGAACAAGGTAAAACCTGGTCACCCAATAATGTGGATAAAAAATTCAGTGGTGAAGTGTCTTTATTAGAGGCATTCACCCACTCAATGAACGTACCAACAGTTAACGCGGGTTTAGCGGTTGGGGTTGATAACGTCGCAACCACCATTCAAAAAGCTGGTTGGAATGAGGCTATACCGCATTATCCTTCTATGTTGTTGGGCGCGGTGAACGGTTCGCCGTTAATGGTCGCACAGGTTTATCAAACCATTGCTGATGAAGGGCGCTATCGCAAACTGACTTCGATCACTGCTGTATTAGACAGTCAAAATACACCGCTTGAGGTCAACCGTTTAGTAAATGAAATAGCCATTGATCCCGCAACTGACTATTTAGTGCAGTATGCGATGCATAATGTTGTACAAAAGGGCACAGCTAAACGCTTAGGTGCAGCATTTCCAGGTGTTAGGTTGGCCGGTAAAACGGGCACCAGTAACGACAGCCGAGACTCATGGTTTGCGGGTTTTGACGAGCGAAATGTCGCCGCTATTTGGGTCGGACAGGACGATAACAGTAAAACCGGTTTATATGGCAGCAGTGGCGCTATGGCGGTTTACCAGGCATTTTTACACCAACGTCCGCCGTTAAGTTTACGTATGCCACCGGTTAACGGCATTGTGAATGGTTATTTTGACCAGACAAATGGTGCAGCCATGCAACCTAAGTGTCATAACGTAGTTAACTTACCCGCCCATCAGGTCAGTTACAAACCCGCAGCAAATTGTGGTGAATCATTATCTTGGTGGCAAAAGTTGCTTGGCGAGTAACGACTACTTTTGTTAAGGCATTCATGCTGCAATTTGCAGCGTGAGTGCAGCATAAACATCACGGCATTAACGTATGGCTTATTTTAGCTGCTTGCTTGTATGCTCACCGTTTCGTGACGCGGGTATAAAACAATCAATGATATGCTTAATAAAATGAAGACGGGTCAATATCTAAACTACTCGGAGAGACTCCTCGCTCTATATAAACCTCAGATTTTAATAAATCAATCATAGTGACTTCGCTGTAGCGTTTATTTTTTTGCGAATAAAAACATTTCACTATTGGGTGTAATGCATCGCGCCCTTTAGCTTGCCAAACTATCCCGACTTGCTCATTAGACAACAACACCAGAGAACCTACCGGATATATTCCAATGCAGCGGATAAACTCATAAACTAATTTTTGGTCTAAATGAAATGGGGTTAAACTGATCAAAATTTTGAATGCTGCAGCTGGGCTCATGGCTTCTTTATAGCAACGCGTTGCAGTAAGGGCATCAAAAATGTCAACAATGCAACTCATGCGCCCATGCAGAGGAATATCATCTCCTTCTAAACCCTTAGGATAACCACGACCATCAATTTTCTCATGGTGCATGAGGCAAACATCTTTACTTATTTGTGACAAGCCTTGGGTATCATCCATGATGGCCATCGCATAGACTTGATGCAACTTCATATGCTCAAATTCATCCGGAGTAAGTTTGCCGGGTTTGTGTAAAATGTTATTATCGAGTTGAATTTTGCCTACGTCGTGGACAATACCTCCGACAGCCATTTGCCTAAGTAAGTCGGTATCAAGGTTTAAATGATGGCCAAAAGTCACCAGTAAAAACGCAACATTAATAGAATGTTCCATCAAATAAGCATCTTTAGTGCGCAGTGCTGAGATACATTTAAAGGCGTCGGCATCATCTAATATCAACTCAATCATCTGGTCGGCAACAGCCTCGAATGGACCGACTTCAATCGCTTTGCCTTCATAGGTTTCTAATAAGACCTTTTGAATTAAGCTTTTGGCTTCAGTGAGGAGTTTTTTAGCATAGGTGCTTTTATCTTCTCGGGAGGAAATGGCTTTTCGTACTAGAGGATTTAGGCCAGTTGATTTTGTTGTTTTTAGCCCACAAGTGTCCGATGAGCGTTCTATATCGACCCATACTGTGGTGATATTATTTTTTATCAGTTTAGCGATTGCATCACTGTGTTTGATTTGGCCTGGATTAAGCACGTCTACTTTGTCTTGTTGGCGATCAATTGCCACAATGAACATCCCTAGTACAAGCTTATCAATTGGGATTTTAATGACATTGTTTGATCCAACAGAATCGCTCATGTACATATTACTCCAAAAAAGGGGACTGAAAACGAGTAGGGTCAAGATAACATTAGATTAACATTGTTAATCAATTTAGCATATTCAGCGAGGGATTATCTATTCAAGCATGAGGCTATGAAGATATTTATTAATCTTCATAATAGTCATTTTACCCAAGGGGTTAGCTCTGTTACTATTTTGATCCTGCAGGCTTGATTCGTTTATAAGCTGACTTATATGGATTAATAGTATGAAGTAAGTCGATTTTGAAACTCGAGTTAATTTGTTTAATACTGATCTACCCAGTGATTATTACCTGTCGTTTAGTGATTACTTATTGCTTAAATCAGTTTTTAATTTAGCGATTTCATTTAGCATGGTTATTTGGTTTTGTTCCATCTTAGCTTGATTTGCTTCCATACGTAATAATGCATTTTCTAACTCATTTTTAATCGCTTCTTGATGTGCTTCATTGCGCTCAGACGATTCATCGGGGGAGACAAAAACTGAAGCCATATAACCTGAAATTACCCCAAAAAAGCTTACGCCACTGATAATTACAATACCGCCAATGACGTGCCCTAAAGTACTCACTGGATAAAAATCACCATAGCCTACGGTTGAAATGGTGACTAATGCCCACCAAATAGCTTGTTCTGCGGTATGAATGTTTGCGCCATCAACACCCGACTCAACGATAAGTATCAGTACTGAAGCGTTGGCTAAAATCAGAACCATCGCTAGCAGCAAACTTGCCAATGTGGCTTGCTTTTTTTGCTTCAACAAAGGTAAAAAAATCGAGCGGCTGGTGCGGATCAGTCGAATAACGCGCAGTATTTGAAATACGCGAGCAATTCTTAATGCTTCTATAGCTGGAATGCTGGCAACAAAATCTATCCAATGATGGCGCCAGTAGTAAGCTTTATTGCGTGCTTTAAACAAGCCCCAAAAAAAACGACTCATAAAAACAAAACAAATACCGCCGTCGATATACAATAAAATACGATAGGTCTCGGGTTCGAGCTTGCCAAAGGTCAATGCTAAAACAATGATCACCGAGAAAAATGATAAAATCATCATCGCAAAATCAAAAGGATTGAGCGAGTTAATATTTTTAGTAGCCCATCGCTTAGATTTGATCATCAAAAAAGTCCGTTTAGTAAAAGTAGATCTTGGATTCGTTAAGTGGCATTTTTGACATAAAAAAACGCGCTAGGCAAAAGTCTAACGCGTTTTAAGTATTTATTCATTATCGGTAAAACAATGAGTCATTATTTCTTATCGATAAAATGAACCAGATCATCCAAGACTCGCTTTTTGATTTCAAGCTGAGCATCTGATGGTAAGGCATATTTTTCTGCTAACAATACATAATCATCAGCGCTTAGCGATACCGTCAGTCTAGGTCGCTTAGGGCGTTTAGATACCGACAAACCCAGAATGGTGCGAATTTGATCAGAAGGACTAACACCGCGATCTAGCGCGGCCTTACGGATAGAATATTGAAATTGCTCATCAATATCAAAAGCCACTTGAGTGGCTTTGGCTGCTTTTTGATTATTTAACCATTTCTCTGGTAATGGTTTACCTTTGCTCATAGCGTCGACTCTCCTAGATTAGCTTGCAGGCCAGTATTCGCGGATATCCGTTAACGGGCGATATAAGGTCAACATGACCTCAGTGTCGCCACCTTCATAAACTTCAATATCAAGCGCGTGAGTGTCTTGGTTATTAATGAGTGAGTAACTTTCAAATGCTTCGCCGCGGGCACCATTTTCATCCTGTGGAGGTTTTTGACCACGGTAATCTTCACGGTGAAAATAACCAAAACCGGCAAATTCCACTTGATGATAATCGTCGGACAGCCACTGACCAAACTCTTCAGCTGTGTCAGCTGATAGCGTTTGTAAGGTTAGAGTCGCTTTGCCTGGTTCTTCAAAAATTTCAGCAAAAGCATCTAAGTCAAAAAGCTTATCAACTGTGTCGCGATTCACTTTAATAGAAAAACTTAAATAGGCTTCGTCTTCCACCACGTATGACATAAAAATTGGGCTGCCACTGTGACCACGTAATAAGTATTCACATTGCTGCGAACGTTCATATTCGTAAGTGTGGATAGCTTCAACCTTTAGCTGCTGTCCGCGCAATTGCGCGGGCAACGCAAAGCTGTCATCAAGGGTTAACATATCACCCTTGAGCAGCTTATTGGGATGGTCAAGCTGGCGCTTAGGGGCTTCTTTTTTGCCGAATAGGCCGCTTAAAAATCCCATAATCAATTAGCCTTTACGTGCTTTAATACGATCAAGTACTGCATTAGCACTCGACTTTTGCTCACCAATGCCAGCTTCTGCTAGTTTGGCGTGTAATGACTTGTCGCTGTTTTCTTCCGCTAATGTTTCAGACGCTTTTAGGCGGTCATCAAACTGCTGTTGACGAGCTTTGATGCGCTCTAAAGAATCTTTAGCGTTAAGCAGTTTTGAATTGCTTGAGGCGAATGAGTCTGTGATGGTCGCAGTGGCTTTTTGCACGCTTTCAGTGGTTTTTACCATGCTTAATTGACGTTGGTAATCAGATAACTGGCGTTCAGTTTTCTTAACCAAATCTTTAAGGCGAACAGCATGCGAGCTAAAGCTATCATTGGCAGTTTGTTGCTCAGATAACTCTTGGTCAAGTTGAGCGATTTTTTCTGCAATTTCAATTGCTAAAGCTTCATTACCTTTATCAAGCGCTTGAGTGACATAACCTTCATGCTCAACAACACTGCGCTTCAAACGATCAACCTCACGATTGGCTTGCATTTCTTTCGCCATAACGTCAGTTAATTCACGCTTGGCGTTAGTTAAATGTTTTTCTGCATCACGAATTTCTTGTTCAAAAATACGTGTTGAGTTAGCGTCAACAATGCTTTGACCAACTTCTGTCGCGCCGCCACGAAATGCGGTTAGGATTTTATTTAAAATGCCCATAATTGACTCCTTAATTCAAAAACTCTGAGAGTTCATCGATCACTTCCAAACAGTTGTCTGAAAGTACTGCTAATTCTTGCTCAATCTCTTCCATACTGGACTCGACTGATAATGCACCGTAAACCACATATTTATCATCGATTTTTGCGAATGAAGATAGTGGCATTGGAATGTTGAGCTCTAACATGGTCTCAAACATTTCTGCGCGGCGTGATTGATTGACTTCATCTTCGCCCCATAAGTAACTGATGCACAATATTTGGTTGTCAGTCACTGAGACAAAAACCGGAATTTCTTCTCGGCCAACAACGTTGACTTGGAGCACTTCTACTTCCCCGTCAATTGGGTAACAATCAAATTGAAAACCGGTACGGCTTTTGTCACAAAGACCATTTAAGTGGTTAGCAATAGTGTGGATGTTCATAGTTGTCCTTATATGACATATTATGTCTGCGTTAAAGATAGCATCAAGACATAATATGTCAAGTGCTATCGTGTCCATTAAAAAAGATTCATCACTTCATTTTCAGACCATGCAGCTAAATGATAATGGTAAAGCTGTAATGAGCCAATGTGGTTGATTTTGACATCTTGTTGTTCAGCATAGTAATTGCCAGGAAATTCGAATGCTCCGTTGACTAAGCCTAAGGTGAGCCAGTCGCTTTGAATAGGCAGTTGAGGAAGTGCCGCCAACCTATGTTTAGGTGATAAACCTTGTTTACTGCCAATGCTCCAGCCCCATTCGCCAAAGCTGGGGACATTATGGTGGAACTGGTCGACCTTAAAGCCTGCAGACGCTAGGGTTTTGCCAATAGAGATAAAGGCTTTAGGGGCATGATAAGGTGAGGTTGATTGTACGGTGATAATACCATCGGCACTGAGTAGCTCATTTAGCTTACGATAGAATAAATCGGAATAAAGTTTATTTAAATCAGGGTGACTAGGGTCTGGTAAGTCAACAATGATGGCATCAAAGTGTTGACCTTGCGCAATTAAGCTATCTACCCCATTAAAGGCATCATCATTGATAAGTGTCAATCTGGGGTCATTTAAACTATTGCCGTTCAATTCCAGCATTGCTTTGCTTAAAAAAGCTGGCATGTCATCGGGAGGTGACTTAAATAAGCTGACTAAGTCTTTATCTAAATCTATTAGGGTGACTGTTTTAGGTTCCCAAGCAAGTACTTGTTTTAGACCTAGACCATCGCCGCCACCAATAATTAACACATTGTCATGTCGTGCACTGGCTGCCAAGGTCGGGTGAACCAAGAAGTTATGGTAAATGTGCTCATCACTACTGGAGAACTGTAGTCGGCCGTTGATATACAAATTATAAACTGGGGCTAATCCATTACCTCGTAACCGCTCGGTAAAAGTGAGCTGTTGAAAACGGGTTGATTTTGCATATACAACTTTATCTTTGTATAACAAATTATTGAAGTGTTGTTCCCACTGTGGCCCTTTGGTTGCCAATAGTCCAATGCAGACGCTAGCAATGATATGCCCGACAAGTAGCCATTTGACATGGTTGATATTATGCCAAAAGCGCCAAATGAAAATAGCGCCAGCAATCAGGTTTACACTGGCGGTGAGTGCGGCTGCAAGTTGGATATCTATCGATAACATAAAGAATACCCAAATAGCAGCACCAATCCCTGCACCTACGTAATCCGCACCGTAAATCGTCCCCGCATTATGGAGTAAATGCGCTTCCGAAAGCGACTGCCTGACCCTGGCGATCAGCGGGATTTCCATACCAATCATCAGGCCTAATATCACTCCCCAAACATAGGGAAGGTATTCACTTAGCGACTGTAATGTGGCAATAAAGCCACCGTTTGGCAGTTGATCTGGTGGCAAACCTAAGTTACTGGCAATAGCCAATGGCAGTTGTTGCCCAAAGCCAATAACTGCCGCGGTAATGATGATGGCGAACGAGCCACACAAGGCGACACTTAGTTCTAAAATGGCAAAACCGGTGAAAGCACATTTGATTTTACGTGCGGCAAATGCGCCAACTCCCATAGAGACAATCATTAAGCCGATCATGGTGTAAATAGCGGCTTCTAACGCGCCTAATATTCTTCCAGCATAGTGTGAAAGTAGGTACTCATAGATTAAACCACAACCGGCAAGTAGTGCCATAATGCCCAGCAGTAAGGCATCATCAAACCAGGTGATACGTTTATTTATAGGTAAAGTTGGAGAGGCAGCATCACTTTGCTTGAAATCCTCCGCTGTTGATTGAGGTGTTTGTGTTTCAAGCAAAGTGTTAGACATAGTTGTTAAGCCATTAATGCCGTTAAGATTAGGGCAACAGCAATGCTGATTGCCATTTCAACCGCGGCAATACCGATGTTGTGTTGTTTTTCGACTTCTTCGGCTAAGTTAATACCAGCCAGGACTAACTTCTTGACTAGCATGATGACCAAACTCATCAGCACTAGCATCACAAAAGAGAAAATTAACCAGCCGATAAGATTACCCACATAGGCGGTTGGAATGTATAGAATAAAGTGGCTGGCGGCATTAAAGCTAAGTGCCATCGCAATCATATAACCGCTGTGACGTATCGCGAGAGCTGTTTGTCCTTGTTTTAACGCTTGTTGCATTGAGGCATCTTGATTACGTTTGGCATAACGGCTTTCACGCAAGCGAGTTAAAATAACTAAGATTAATTGTGACACTAAAAACGCGCTGAAAATGGCAATGAAAGTGTCGATAGTGATGTCTTCTACCCACATTAATACGGCGCGAATTATAATCGCCGTTGCGATAGCTGCCGCAGCATCTACTATAGCAACTGATACATTACCCTTAAGTATTTCATCACTTTTATTAAATTCATTTAAGGCAATTTTGTCATGGAGATAACGCCCTAGCTTAATCAGTACTAGCCCGAAAAAACCGTACGCGGTCATGCCGATGGCTTCGGTGGTATATGATATTGCCGCTTCTCCGGTTATTGCGCCTGTTAGCACAATACCTAAAGCTGCGACTGCGCCAGCAGTGCTAATACCAAAGGCAAAATTATCGCGTACTGCGAGTTCTTGGGTGCTATTAACCTTAATTGACCAGCCCTGCAAATAACGCATTAAGGCTAATAAGATAACTGCGATAGTTAAATCAATCGCAAGAATAATGAGTAGTGGCTCTGTGATGCCATATTGTTGAAGAAATGTCATTGTCAGTCCTACCTATTTGCCACGACTAATGCCGCGAGTGGTGCGGCTACTTGAATTACGGAAACTACTCGTTTTTGAATAGTTTGAACGAAACTTATTGCTTGCTGTACGGGTTGTACTACTGGCTTTAGGGGCACTAGTACTTTGACGAGATAAGCTGGTCGATCCTGTACGAGGTTTAGCGTATGGGCTATCAAACTTTTTACCTTGGCTGGCGAAGCTTTTTTTGGTTTGCTCATAGGTTTTAGCCTGCGAGGTTGCTTGCTGAGGAGAGGTGTAGCGATAGCGGCCGACATCATTGTAGTAGCTATAACCACGGCGGCTTGACCAATTGTCATAACGAATAGGGCGTTGGAAAACATTAGAGAACATCGCATACATGCCATACCAAGCCCAAAACGATGTACCGCTTGAGTTCGATTGCCAACTGCCATAAGACGGATTACCTACCAATTGACTGCCTGGACCAAAATCTTCACTGCCATTGGCTAACGCCGCCGCTTCACGGCTAATAGAATTTACTCGAGCTAATTTACCTTGAGATAAATCGGCAACCACGTTAACCGGGTCTGACAACATATCGTTATACAAGCTGGTGTCAGTGGCTTGGTAGACGTTTTCCGCTTCAGCCAGTTGCTGGTCTAAGTCAATAAAATTAGCCGCATTCGCCAAGTCAGCATTGCGACGCAGCAAAGATTGGTACATAGGCCCAAGGGTGGTGGCATCTAATGCCAGCTCACTGATTAATGGCGCAAGATCAGGACTTTGCCTAGTGAGCAATTCACTGTATTGCTTTAACAAGGTTGCATTGCGTAATTGACCAGTTTCAAGACCGCTTTTTAGTTGCGCTAAACGCTGTGTGGTTAATTGTTGATATTTTGCGATTTGCTCAGGTCGATCATCACCGCAGCCCGTAAGATTTAGGCCAATAAAAAGCATGATGAAAAACGTGAATACACGGGGAAACTTGCCAGCCATGTTTTCTCCAAGTGTTATAAAATTCATGTGCATAGGGCACAATTTTTAATGTGCGTATAGTACAGGGTATAGTATCTTGAGTATATTAACCTTAACTCCAAATAGTAAAAGCACTTAAAGCGTTATTTGTTCTGCTCACAGTACAGAATTCAGTCGTAATAGGCTCGTTGTTGGTGCCCAAATTACCTTTGAAAACAAAATTACGTAAATGCTTAAGATGACAGTTTATATTCTAAGTCATATTAACTCGGTCACTCATCTCTTGTTTTTGAGTTAAAAATAAAAAAAACTTCAGGTTCAAGATATAACATTCTTGACATATTATGTCTAACAGAGAATTTGAACAAAGGATAATTATCGCCATGCCATCTCAAAGTAACAAGGTATTATCTGCACAAATACAGCAAGTAGCAGAAAGTTACTGGTTAAGATTAGTCGACCTCTGGCCTGAGGCTAAGGCGCTGACTAATGTTCAGCAAACCGAGCTGCGCACTGTATTAGGACTAAGTGATTATATTGCTGATCAGTTATGCCGTAATCCTCAATGGATACCTCAGCTTTTTAACGGTTTGCTCGATGAAGTGGTGCGGGCTGACTTTGGTAAAGAACTGGATCAAATCCTGACAGCGCTCACTACTGAAGAGCAAGTTAAGTCGGCGTTGCGTCTATTTCGTAATAAGCAAATGGTACGACTGGCATGGCGAGATTTTGCTAATTACGCAAAACTAGAAGACTCTTTAGTTGATTTGTCTGCGTTAGCCGAAGCATTAGTGATTGCGGCAAGAGACTGGCTTTATAGAGATACTTGCCAACAACTGGGCACACCTACCGATGCTGAGGGTAAACCGCAGCCTTTATTGATTCTCGGTATGGGTAAATTAGGTGGCCGAGAGCTTAATTTCTCTTCTGATATCGATTTAATATTCACCTTTCCTGAACATGGCGAAACAGTGGGCGGCCGTCGTGCGATAGCTAATCAGCAGTTTTTTATTCGTATGGGACAGAAGCTAGTTAACCTGCTTGATCAAGTCACCGCCGATGGTTTTGTGTTCCGAGTTGATATGCGTCTGCGTCCCTATGGCGAAAGCGGGCCTTTAGTGGTCAGCTTTGCCGGCCTTGAAGATTATTACCAGGAACAAGGACGCGACTGGGAACGTTACGCCATGGTAAAAGCCAGAGTACTTGGCCCCTGGACTGCTTACTGTGACGAGTTACACGGCTTATTACGTCCGTTTGTATATCGCCGTTATATTGATTTTTCTGCGATTGAGTCATTGCGAAAAATGAAGCAAATGATCGCCCAGGAAGTGCGTCGCCGCCAATTAACCGACAACATTAAGCTCGGAGCTGGTGGCATTCGTGAAGTGGAGTTCGTGGTGCAAAGTTTTCAGTTAATTCGTGGTGGCCGTGAACCTTCACTGCGTCAGCAAAGCTTATTTGGCGCGATTGATATTTTATACAGTTTAGGTCAACTGGAATACTTAGCTGTTGATGAGTTAAAACATGCTTATATTTTATTGCGCAGAGTTGAAAACTTGCTGCAAGCTATTGATGACAAGCAAACCCAGACATTACCGAATAACTCATTGGACTGGGAACGTTTATGTTACAGCATGGGGTTAACCAACGAAACGGATTTACGCACTCATATTGAAGCGGCTATGGCAAAAATTCATGGTCATTTTAATGCTACCGTGGGAGGCAGTGATTCACATGAACATAGCGATCATTGGACAAGTTTGTTTTGGAATATTCAGCAAGATGATCATGCTGACAATTTATTGCAAGAACAGCAAATTGAAGACCCTGAATTATGGCCACTTCTCAGTGACTGGCGTAATACCGTTTCTAAGCGATCAATTGGCCCCCGAGGTCGAGAAACCCTAGACCGGTTAATGCCAAAATTGCTAGAAGAGTTAACGGTTCAAACTAAACCCAGTTTGGCATTTAAGCCGGTATCTAAGGTGTTGGATAAAATATTAACCCGCACCACTTATCTTGAATTGTTATGTGAAAATCCAGGCGCCCGTCAACAATTGGTCAGTTTATGTTGTGCCAGTCCGTGGATTGCTAAAGAGTTAGCCAACTTTCCAATGCTGTTAGATGAACTGATCGATCCCGCTCAACTATATGATATTACCTCTATTGATGACTATCCAAGCGAGCTGCGACAATATCTGCTGCGTGTACCAGAAGATGATATGGAGCAGCAAATGGAAGCTTTGCGACAGTTTAAGTTATCGCAACAGCTAAAGATTGCCGCGGCAGATGTCACCGGAGTATTACCTGTCATGCAAGTGAGCGACCACCTCACTTATTTGGCTGAAGCTATTATTGAGCAAGTTGTATTGCATGCTTGGCATCAAATTGCAGCACGCCATGGTGTGCCTCAAGGAACCTCTCCAAATGAGATGGGTTTTGCGGTTATTGGATACGGTAAATTAGGTGGGATTGAGCTGGGGTATGGTTCAGATTTAGATTTAGTCTTCTTACACGGTAATAACATTGCGGGGACGACTGATGGCGAACGGCCGATAGACAACAGTCATTTTTATTTAAAATTAGCTCAACGCATAGTACATTTATTTGCGACCCGTACCACCTCAGGTGAATTGTATGAAGTTGACATGCGCCTACGTCCATCGGGATCCTCAGGATTGTTAGTGAGTGAAATTGAACGCTTTGGTGAGTATCAAATGCAAGATGCATGGACTTGGGAGCATCAAGCCTTAGTGCGTTCGAGATTTGTATTTGGCGACCATGAGTTAGCCCATCGTTTTAGCTTACTAAGGGCGCAAGTATTACAAATTCAGCGCGATAAAAATGAACTGGCCACCGCGGTAAGGGATATGCGTATCAAAATGCGAGATCACTTGTTGCAGGCAAGCGCTGGCATGTTTAACTTAAAACAAAGTGAGGGTGGAATTGCTGATATCGAATTTATCGCCCAGTTTATGGTGTTGGCTTATGCACATCAATACCAAGAGCTAACCATATGGTCAGACAATGTGCGTATCTTTGAAGTGTTGGCCGATTTAGAACTGATGCCAGTAATGCAAGCGCAGCATTTAACTCAAACCTATTGCTGGCTAAGAGATCACAATCATGAGCTCACGTTACAACAAATGGGTAGCCAAATTGATAACGATTTAGTTAAAAATAGAACGGAAACAGTGATTGAAATTTATCGTCATATTCTTGAAATGAAATATTAGTTAGGCCACATTCATAGGGAAGAATACTCCTTAATTAATGTGTTTATACTGTATTGGTTATGGCTAGAACTAAAACAGGTTAACTTTAGATAAAGTTAACCTGTTTTGTTATATAGCTTTTAACTGTTGTTGACAGTAATTAACTCACGACTAATTTTTCAATCCAAATTTGATACAAAGGTAAGCCGATAAGCACGTTAACAGGGAAGGTTATTCCCAATGATGCCAGCATAGCTAAACCAATATTGGCATCGGGTATTGCCGCTTTAATTGCAGCAGGTGCGGCTATATATGAAGCACTGGCGCTTAACCCTGCCAACACTAGAATACTGCCTGAAGGTAAATCTAGCATCAAGCCTAAGCCAATGCCTACCCAGGCTAAAACAAAAGGAGCTATTGCTGCAAAAGCCAGTAAGCGCCATTGTTTATAAGGCAGTGGAAAGCACACTTTTGCTGTGCTAATCCCCATTTCTAATAAGAACAATGCTAAAAGTGTTTTAAAACCACCCATTAAAATGGGGGTTAATGGCGCCATACCTTCAGTGCCATAAAGCCAGCCGATAACCACACCACCACACAGTAAAACCACTCCGCGACTAGTCAGCGCTTCATGCAGAACACTGCCATGGGAAGCGGTTGTTATTTGAGGGTTATTTTTAGCCTCTAAATGACGGTGCAGCCATAACATAATAATAATGGCGGGTAATTCTAATAGCACTAAGTAAAGTGTGGTTTCAGGGCGTAAAGGTAAATCAGAATAATCTACCATAGCTAATACCACCGCAAATGTACCAGCGCTAACCGAGCCGTAGTGAGCAGCAATACTGATGGCTTCTTTTTGTTCGAGTTGTATCGCTTTACGTAAAATGGGGTATAGAGTGAGAGGGATAATAAAACCCAGCGCAATAATGGCAACCAGTTCACTTATTTGTAGGTTATGCGTCTCACCATGTAATGCCATGCCGCCTTTTAAGCCAAGGGTTAACATCAGTAAAATGGTCAGGGTTTCGTAGGTGGCTTTAGGGACTTTAAGATCGGATTTAATTAATCCTGCAAGCAGACCTAAGGCAAAAAAAGCAATGACAATATCAGGCATAGTAACTTATGTTCTCGTTATGGATGAAATTTCATTCGATAATTTTATGGGCTGATTGTGCCTTGTATTCGTATTTGATAGCAATGTTTTATCAATGAAATTGCGATATGGTGTTTACGATCAATGAAGTGCTATATTCAATGGCTAAACTGACTTAGATAACGTGAAGAGAGTGCTATGAAAAACGAAATTGATATCCATAGGGCTTTACGGGTCTTTAATAAAGTGACCCAATATGGTGAGAAAACATCAGATACTGCAGAATCGGTCTATCACTTATGCGGCATTAACGCATTAACAGGTTTTGATGGTTACACCATTACCTTAAGCGATGTGCAGGTCAAGTTAGATATTTTCTTTCATAATAAATACCAGTTTGATTACCCTAATAACGAAGCGTTAGATAATTTTTTAAAGCGCTTTAGTGATGTAGAAAAATTTACCCGCGATTAGTTTACAACCAGCGGCGCATTTCAATTAATCTGCTATAGGTACGTTTAAACTCAAATGATAATGCACCGCCTTGGTATAGATTTTCAAGCGGGATATGTGAATGTATTATAAGGCAGACTTTTTGATCATATAGTTCATCCACCAGGCTGATAAAGCGGCGAGTTGGATCATCTTGTATTGAATAGGCGAGTTGTCTTTCTCCGGTGCTGGTGGCGATAACACCATCTTCAGTGCCTCGTGCTTTAATCCAGCTTCGAATTTCACCGCCTAATGCTGGCACCTCACTGAGTAAAATTGCCTTAAATTGTCCTGCTAACTCGATATAGTCCAGCGCACTTCTAGGGCCATTGCATAGTGCATCAAATTCAAACCAAGCAAGAGTGTCTATGGCATTTTTGATCGGAATAGGTCGCTGGCAAATAGAGATAATGTTTGCCTTAAATGGCTTGTTTTTATCAATTGCTAAAGCGGCATTGTGCTTTAATAGGTGAAAAACACTGAGTGCATCGAGCTTGGACGGCAAAGTAAATAAAGGATTATGTAATGCAGTACCTGACTGTAGATGATGTTGCTGGTCGCAAGCTGAATAGGCACTCAAGCGATGATCGACGCTACCATTAAGGTGAATTTCTTGGGTATGGTGTTTCAGTAACTCAATAGTGGGTAAAAAGCGATCCCGTTGTAAGCCGCCTTTATACAACTCATTAATGGTAATGTTAGAGGTGGCGACTAATATTACCCCCTCGGCAAATAATGTCTCAAATAGGCGTGCTAGTAAAATCGCATCGCCAATATCGGCAACAAAAAACTCATCGAAGCAAATCAAACGATATTGTTGTGCAATATCTTTGGCGATGTGGGTGAGCGGATCTCTAATGCCAGTGGTTTGATTTAGACGCTGGTGCAGCATGGCCATAAATCGATGAAAATGCAGACGTAACTTGGGTGTATTAGTGATGCTTTGATAAAACAAATCCATCAAAAACGTTTTTCCGCGGCCGACATCCCCCCACAAATAAATCCCTTTTATATCATGGTCATTACCTGAAGAGCGCAATTGGTAGTACAGCGAGTCTAATGCTTGCAAAGCCACAGATTGCGCGGCATCAGGCTGTAAGCTTATTTGGCTTAGGGCCTGGTACTGTGAAAGGGGCGATAATGTCATAATGGGATTCAAAGGAATAAACGGCATTAGTATAACTCAGTTCAATTTTATCATGGGTCGCGTTTATGCTCAGTTTGATGTAAATTTGCAACACCCCTAATCTGTAAAGGATAAAATAATGAACAATAAAAGCAAGGGTGTAACTTACATTGGGGCGGATATGTCGCTCAAGGGTGAGATCGACATTCAAGGTCCTGCATTGATAGCGGGCAAAATTACCGGCGTAGTTCGTTCTAGTGATGAAGTTAAAATAGAGCCCTGTGGGGTAATAGATGGCGAGGTATATTGCCAAGAGTTACGTGTAAGCGGCACGCTAAAAGGCAAATTGTTTTGTAATAAACTGGTGATTATTAGCACAGGTGTTGTTGAGGCCGATGTGTCGAGTCACGATATGGAAATATATGATGGTGGCCAATTTATTGGTATGCGGACAAAAGGTCCTGATGCCGGTGTGTTACCTGTATCAAGTGATAGTGACACTAGTCAGATTTCTCAGCCAGCAAACTCTAGCGATAATTGTCAAACTGAAATAGTGGCCCCCAACTCACTCAAAACAACAACTAGCGCGTCCTTAAATAAAGATCAAAAAACCAAGGCATCTTCCAATAAAGTCTTACTCGGTTTTGGTGCTGTTGCTGTCGCAGCTTTGTTAGGCTGGCAATCTGGCGCATTAACTCAGTTTGCACAAACGCCAAAGGTAAGTTCTGAACCTGCACTTTTTACCCCATCATCTGAACCGGCACAATCAATAACCGAGCGTAATGCCGTTAAGTTATTGAATGATGTTCAAACTGAACAGTTTTTTGTTGAACAGAAGGAAGAACTTATCAATGCTGGGTTAGCGGATCCTAATGTGGCAATGGAGGATTTACAGGCAATGGAAACATCCAATGCACTAATGTCAGACAATATAGATACATTATCTAAAGAGTCAATGGCGGCAACCGAGCAAGTAGCCGATAACATAAAAAGCTCAGATGTAGTGAAAGCCGTTGCAGATTCAAAAAGCACTGAAGACAAAGAAGACAAGATAGCCGCTAAGGTTAGCGCGATTACTGATGCGGTGAATAAGACACAAGCAGATGACTAATTGACTAGCAGCAAAGTGGCTGGGTGCAATTATGTTGTAGCGAAAATCTCATTAAAGTAAAAAAAGACCCATATAATATGGGTCTTTTTTATACAAACTTTCTATGATTAAGCACAAGCTTTGCTATATAACGCAGTTTAGTCGCACAGATATTTAAGGATTGATACGTGTTGGAATACCAGTACGTTGCTCTAATAAGCGTTTTAGTACAAAAGAATCTGTTTCAGCGTGTGCAATAAAGCGAGTCGTTTCTTTATTGAAAGTTAATGCTACAGGCTCGTTAGATTCAAATTCATTTTGTGTTTTAGACAGTGGTTGATGTACTTCTAAATAACGATTGCCATCAGGTTCAGCGGTGTATTTAACCGGTTGATTAACAAACTCGACTCGGGTGCCCACAGGAACTGTGTTAAATAAATGCTCTATATCATCATGACGTAAGCGGATACAGCCTTGGCTTATCCGTAAGCCTATACCAAAAGTAGCATTGGTGCCATGAATAGCGAAAAGGTTACCGATATAAAGGGCGTATAAACCCATAGGATTATCAGGGCCTGCTGGCCATACAGCCGGTAAGGTTATACCTTTGGCTTCATAGATTTTACGGGTTGTAGCGGTAGGCGTCCAGGTTGGATTTGCGCGCTTACGTTGTACCGTTGTTACCCAGCTTTCTGGCGTGTCTCTACCAATTTGGCCAATACCAATAGGTAATACTTCAACGGTATTAGTCCCTTTAGGATAGTAATACAAACGCATTTCAGCCACGTTGATGACTATGCCTTCCTGCTTGGTATTAGGTAAAATCAATTGATGTGGGATCACCAAAGTGCTACCTGGAGTTGGTAGAAATGGGTCAACACCAGGGTTTGCTTCTAACACATTGGTTAACCCTAATTGAAATTGTGATGCAATATCTTCCAGTGTCAGTTTACCTTCGGGCACCACATAATGTTGATTTTCACCTACTAATAAACTGCCTTTGGCAGGTAAACGATATTCTAATGCAATACTATTGAAGCTAACTATTGCCATAGTTGCAGTAAAAACGGCATATTTTACAAGGTTTAACATAATGCTGTGGTATTCCTATTTAATAGGGTTATTTTATGTGGCAGCTGATACGCTGTAACAGGGCGCATCGTCACTTATTCAGGTTAAAATATCAACCCATTTTTAGGTTCATATATTATATTTAACCGATAGAAATCTGATTTCTAAATATACTGGATTAGCTAGCAGACGACTTAGTGGATCTTTATTAGTCGTAAAGCGATGGACTATTTTCATCTGGGCGTGTTTTAAAGCGTCGATGAAGCCACATATACTGGACACGTCTTCTATTAATTATTTGTTCAATCATTTTATTACCGCGTATCGCATCATCAAGTTCATTGTCGCCAGGAAAGTTATCTAGAGGTGGCAATATCTCAATTTTATAGCCTTTATCGTCACTTGTGCGTTCAACAACAAAAGGTAATACGTTTGCCTTACCTAATTTAGCCAACGAGGTTGCCCCAGTTATTGTAGCTGCATCAGGTACTGCAAAAAATGGAATAAACACCGCACTTGAACGGCCAAAATCTTGATCCGCCGTGTACCAAATAACATCCGGTGCGCGTAAGCTGCGGATCATCTGACGTACATCACGTTTAGGCACTAGTCCTTTGTTAGAGCGTAGTCGGCCTTTTACCTGTAAATATTCCATCACTGGATTGTTATGCGGGCGATATACTCCAATACCAGGTTGGAATTGACCAAAAACACGAGCGCCCATTTCTAACGGTAAGCAATGAACCGCAAATAAAATAACGCCTGTACCATTTTGCAAACTGTTTTCAACATGCTCCTGGCCTGTCATAGTCATGTGAGCTTGTACTTTTTCATCCGACCACCACCAAGCATTAATGGTATCAAATAGTGCTTTACCCGTTTCTTCAAAGTTACTTTTTAGCAATGCCTGTTGCTCATTTTCAGGCATATCGGGGAAACACAGCTTAATATTACGTTTAGCGGTGTGAGTTCTACTTCCCGCCACAATCATTACTAAACGGCCTAATCCGGCGCCTATTTTCATTTGCATTGAAATCGGTATAAGTTGGGTTATGCGCATGATTGCTACGCCTAACCAGAGTAACCAATACTTAGGGTGATAGAGTTTTGAGGTGAATTGGGCTTTTTCGATCACAAATGACTCGTTTATCGATGAATTTTTTTAATATTCTAACTCATTTCTCTGTGAAAATTAGGTACAATCAAGGGAATTTTTTACAACAAACAGTGATTACACTATGAAGGTTTCTCTTCCTGCTTTTGAAAATGCCCGTGTTTTAGTGATTGGCGATGTGATGCTTGACCGTTATTGGGTTGGCCCAACGGCACGTATTTCGCCAGAAGCCCCTGTTCCTGTTGTGAAAATAAATCAAATTGAAGATCGTCCGGGCGGAGCGGCTAACGTGGCATTAAACGTTGCTGCTTTAGGTGGCAAAGTGCAACTAGCCGGATTAGTTGGTAAAGATGAAACTGCTGAAGCGCTGACTTTAGGGGTAAGAACCCTTGGGGTTGAACCACAATGGCTGGCAGTTGAAGGCAAACCGACTATTACTAAGTTACGCGTATTATCGCGTAGCCAGCAGTTAATTCGTCTTGATTTTGAAGAGCCCTTTGAACTTAGCCACAGTGAACAGCTATTTCAGCAAGCTGAAGCCTTGTTAGATGATATCGATGTATTAGTGTTATCTGACTATGCTAAAGGCGCCATTATCGAACCTAAGGCGTTTATTGCCAAAGCCCGCGCTAAAGGGGTGAGTGTATTAGTTGATCCAAAGGGAAGTGATTTTGGTCGTTACCATGGTGCTTCATTAATTACCCCTAACATGAGTGAATTTGAAGCTGTTGTAGGTACTGTTACCTGTGAAGATGATCTTATTGCAAAAGCAAAAAACTTATTAACTCAACATGATTTTAAAGCCATTTTAGTAACTCGCTCTGAAAAAGGCATGACGTTAATTACCCTGGATGAACCTGAATTACATATTCCTACCGTTGCGCGCGAAGTACATGATGTTACTGGAGCCGGTGATACGGTTATTTCTGCCTTGGCTACTTCTATTGCCGCAGGTGCGACGCTTGCACAAGCCTGTGCCATTGCCAATACCGCAGCGGGTATTGTTGTCGGTAAATTAGGTACCTCTACAGTAAGTCGTATTGAACTGATTAGCGCCCTCAAAATTAATCAAGGTGAGTCGGGCTTTGGTGTCATGAGTGAAGACCAGTTAGCCTATGCTATGGATCAAGCGCGTTTACGTGGCGAAAAAATAGTGATGACCAATGGCTGTTTTGATATTTTACATGCGGGACATGTCAGCTATTTACAACAGGCTCGTGCCCTTGGTGACCGATTAATTATTGCCGTGAATGATGATGCATCGGTTAAACGTTTAAAAGGAAATGGCCGTCCAGTTAACCCGGTTGATCGCCGTATGGCGGTTTTAGCTGGTTTAGCGTCAGTTGATTGGGTTGTCGCTTTTGCTGAAGACACACCACAGCGAGTTATTGCGCGTTTACTGCCTGACTCGTTAGTAAAAGGTGGGGATTATAAAATTGAAGATATTGCTGGCGGAGCAGAAGTCATCGCTAATGGTGGTAAAGTAGAAGTACTTGGTTTTGAGGAAGGGGTGTCAACGACAGCAATTATTCAAAACATTATGGCTAATAAATAGTGTGACGCTTTTTTCAAGGCTGAAATTGCCCTTCACTGATATCTTTTTTATTCATATGGTTAAATGCTATCGATGCATTTACTCTTGTGTCGATGTGAAGGGCAAGTCAGGTCAATTAATCAAATTAGTTGGCCTGCTGTTTTGTATTGTTCAGTCAGTTAATCTGCATGCCGAGCAGTTAGATCATATTACTCACCAGCAACAAATATCTTCAGTAGATACCCCGTCAGAATGGGTTAATATTTTCAACAAGCAGGCATTAATTTGTCCGCTGGCCAATATTGACTTCTGCCTCAAAGAATTACCACACTCTCTACAGAAACAAATAGAATTATCAGCACTGAATGTTCGCCAATCTATGGGCTATAAAAGTGCGATGGTGTTAGCTGTTAACCATCCAACTATTGCGGGAGTTATAGTAATACAAGCTGACCGAGAGCCCAAGCAACAGACCGGCTCATTAGGGCTTGAAACCTTTAGTATTGAGCTTGTTAATCAGGCTCAATTGAGCTTGTGGCATGAGATTGGACACTTGCATAATATTGCATTGCAGGGTCAGGAATTACCGTCAAACTTAACTGATTACCAGCATGAGTGGTTAGCTGACGTTTATTTATTTTGGCATTTAGCGCAAACACAACAGCTACATTTTGCCTTGCAACAACTGCATCGTCGTAACTTAGCCATTATTCATGATAGTGATAACTTATCTCATTGGAGTGCCCCTCAACTGCAGTATTTGTTACAAATGAATGAACAGAAACCATACGTAAAAGATATTCCTTATCGTGAATTTATAGCGCAAATTTATCCCCAGCTACCCAATTATTCCACCAGAGACATTAGCGAATTTTCAAGTTTAATCCAACGTACATTTGGTGCGGGTGTGGTGCAACCATTACCCAATTATATGTTTTGGCGCCAACCCGATTTAGCCAAAATTCTTCAACCGACATTAGATTTTTTGATGGGAAAGCCAGCCGCACAAAAATGGCGCAGTCAATATTTAGAGTCATCGCAAAATTTGTAAGCGCTATCTACTGATTTATATGATTTATTTAAAGTGAAATTTTTTGTTGTATTTTTGCTAATTGCTTAGGGGCTGCTTAGTAGAGAATTAGATTAATACTCTTTGAATTTTAAAGGTAAATTATTAACAGGTGTATCAAAATGGCTGAATTTTGATACATTTTGTCGTGTAAATGTTGGCAAGTCTGTTGTTTCTGGGGTTATTTTTAGCGGTACTTTCTAATGCTGTCTGGTAAGATTTTCTCCCAAATTATTAGCGAGACACAGTTGCATGGCCAAGCGTTCAAGAGTTGAAACCGAACAAACCGTAAATCAAATTTTAGATGAAGCCCTTAAACAAATCCTTACCATAGGTTTTCAGGCTATGTCATATACAACCTTGTCAAATGCAACTGGCATTAGTCGAACTGGTATTAGTCATCACTTTCCAAAAAAGACCGAGTTTTTAGTGCGTTTAGATCATAGGATCGGGCAGCTATTTGTTGATACACTCGATTTTAGTTCTATTGCATCGTTAGAGTTATCATGGAAGAAAGCAGTGCAGGGTGAAGAGCATAAGGCAGTACTGAAACTGTTTTTTAGCCTTTGTGGTACCAGCGATGATAACGTGACATATTTTAAAGCAGTCAATATTGCACAAGAAATAGCGTCAACTGAGTTAGGTGAGGATGGCGTAAAATGCGTAAATCATTTAATAGGTTACAGTGCTATTTTATTGCTAGAAAGTACGCCTCAACAAAAAGCGGCTTAATTGATAAATTGTCTGAGTGGGCTTCCCTTACGTCCACTAAGACCATTTGAATGCTTATATAAAATCGCTGCGACCAATTCAAATAGTGTGCTAAATCTACCTATCGTTATGTTCTACAAGTTATGTTTGCTTTTCAGCGAGCATGATGATGTATCTCCCTCATGCCCCCAAAAACGCTAGTAACATCTATTGCTTATTTAGTCTGCTGCAGTCACATCTACTGATCCTGATATTGACGACATAATCTATATAAATAGGTGTCATTTTAGGGGGAGTAATATTTTAGTGGTGGCAAGGCTGTTAGGGTTACCGGCACTTATCTCATGGTTTATCGACAGTGTTTTATTGGTAGTTTTTGATAGGGAATGCTGGCTTGATAAAGTAGTAAGGAGATCATTGGGTGTTAGTTAAATAACAATCGTTTAGCGTATTTTTATTTGTAGTGAAATTGAAGGGTAATCGCGCTTATTTATCATCAAGTAAGCGCGTTTTTTAAGCCAAGCGGGAGGATTATAAAGTGTCTTTACGGGATTGGTAATTTTGACACATTTGTTGCGCTTTTTCTTCGTCGTATTCACGCAGTCCACTTAGCACTAAGGTTTTTTTCCCTGTACCAATAACACGTTCTTCATGACGCAATTCAAAGGTCAAGGTGACATCACCACGTTTGCCATTAATTAATAACTGTTGATCAATTAAATGTAGGCTAATGTCATCAAAGTCAAAGTGGTCAAGATGAAATGACATACTTTCGTAAATCACCAAAGGACGATCAGGGTTAATCATTACCTGGTGTTGCTTCATCATAGGAACCAATACGTGGACAAAGTTTAATCCAGAAAACGCGACATAACTTTTGATGAATGCGGCAGTTTGTACATCACATTGACATACTTGCCCCTGGCGAGTGACGTGCATGTACTCTTTATTTTTCGCATCAATGATAGTGAACTTATCTTCGCCAGCATTGGGTAAGCACAATTCAACCCCATCACCGACCATACCAGCAAACTGGAATGTCATGTTTTGGCTTAAGCCATATTCGGTTAAGACCAGTGCAAATAATAAGTCACCCGGCACACAAAAACGTTTTGCGCCGACATCATGGATAGGGTTGAAATCTCCAGCAACCCGTTTAGCAAAATCACTGGCTTGTTGTGCCGCGATAAAAACACTTTGATCTTGCTTAGAATAATAAGGTGATAAAAACATGATGGAATGAGTCTTATAATTAATGGTTAATTTTTTCACCGTAGTTTACTGCACATTTAGCAATATACTCACCCGATGACTCGTTATCTTTTGATACAAAGTCAAATCTGAATGTTTTTTGTACTGACTGGCGGTGATCTAATTCACATATGTGAAATTGGTCGCCACAAGACTACCTTATTTGTAAATAAAGCGTACCTATTTGTTGATTTTAAGGCTCGCTTAAGTAAAAGTACGCACAATCACTAACGCTAATAAGAATTGTTTTTATTTGTATTTTGGTAGTTAGTAGTATTTGGGAGAGTTAACATGAGCCAGTCAAACACCTTACGTTTGAGTGTTTTAGCAAGTGCATTATTGATGAGCATGGGTGCAACAGCCGCAGATAAAGCTGCCGGCACAAAGCAAGTAACTAAACAAGCCAACATTGAACAAATAACCATATTCGGTAGTCGCAATCCTATTAACACTGTACCGGGCAGTGCGCATGTTATCTCTGCAGCTGATATTGAGCAGTTTAAGTATACCGATATTATGCGTACATTGGCTTCAATTCCAGGTGTGTATATTCAAGAAGAAGACGGCTATGGCTTACGCCCAAATATCGGAATGCGCGGTACAGGTCAAAATCGTACTGAAAAAATTACTATTATGGAAGATGGCGTATTAGCCGCTCCAGCGCCTTATTCTTCACCAGCGGCTTATTATTTCCCTACTTCTGGTCGTATGCAAAGTGTAGAGATTTTAAAAGGTAGCTCTACGGTTAAATATGGTCCACGTACCACAGGTGGCGTAATTAACATGCTATCGCGTCAAATTCCAGATGCTGATTTGGCGGGTAAAGTGGATGTTGCCGCTGGTCAAGATGGCTTTGGCAAAGTACATGCTTATGCCGGTGGTCAAGGTGATCGCGTCGGTACGGTCGCTGAAATCTATCGTTACCAAGCTGACGGTTTCCGTGACATCAATGGTGTTGGCGGTGACACTGGTTTTGTTAAAAATGATGCGCTTGCTAAAGTCAGCATTAAAACGGATGAAACTGCTAAGTATCAACAAATTGTAGAGTTAAAACTGAAGTACGCCGATGAGGTTTCTAACGAAACTTATATGGGGTTAACTGATGCTGATTATGCTGCAACGCCATTTACGCGTTATTCTGCGTCACAAAAAGATCAAATGACCACTGAGCACAAGCAAATACAGTTAAATCATGTGATTGAGCTTAATGATGCACTTTCACTTAATACTACGGCTTACTATAACGACTTTCACCGTAACTGGTATAAAGCGGATAAAGTGGGTGGTTCAAGTTTAAGCAGTGGCGGTGTACAAAATGCAGCTGATTTTGACAAGGGCTTAGTTACCGCACCTATTGACGTGAGTGTTAAAGCGAACAATCGTAGTTATTTATCTCAGGGTTTACAAACTGAATTGAATTACTTTGTCGGTAACCATGAGCTTGCATTTGGTGCGCGTTACCATGAAGATGAAATGGACCGTTATCAGTGGGCTGATACCTATCAATTAGACACTTCTCAAGTAATGAACCGCACTAAAAGCGGTATTCCGGGCACAGATTCTAATCGTATCGATAGTGCAGAAGCCTGGTCATTGTTTGTTCAAGATCGTATGACCATTGGTGATTTTGCTATTACCGCGGGTGTTCGCTACGAAGACGTTACCACTAATCGCGTAGATTGGGGTAAAGCAAACCCAGGCCGTGATGGTGAAGCGAGTAAAGATGTTGATAACAGTTTCAGCGCTATCATGCCTTCTTTATCAGCGACTTATCAAGTGAATGACGCGCTTATCGTATTAGCAGGCGTGCAAAAAGGTTTCTCTCCTGCTGCACCTGGTAACGCTGACGGTCAAGAAGAAGAAAGCTGGAACTATGAAGCAGGACTTCGTTATAACCAAGATGCGTTAACATCAGAAGCTATCGTATTCTATGGTGACTACAGCAATATGCATGGTAACTGTACAGCGGCTCAAGGTTGTGATGATAACAACATTGATAACCAGTACAACGCCGGTGAAGTTGATGTAACGGGTTTAGAGTTGAGCTTAGGATATGAGTTTAACCAAAAAGGTGAATTAAGCTTCCCAGTGAAGATGGCCTACACCTACACCAGTGCAGAGTTTGGCTCTGATTTTACCTCTGACTTTGAAAGCTGGGATAGCGTAAGTAAAGGTGACTCGCTAACTTATCTGCCAGAAAATCAGTTATATCTATCAGCAGGTGTTGCAGCAGAAAGCTGGCAAGTGACATTGGCGGGTCGTTATACCGACGATATGCGCACTAAAGCGGGTCAGGGTGATATTCCTGCTGATCAGTTAATTGCTTCTAAAACAGTATTTGATTTATCAGCGCGTTACTTTATTAACGACGCGTCAGAAGTATACTTAAATGTAGATAACTTATTTGACGAAACCTACATGACCACGCGTGTTCATGGCTCGGTTTTCTCTGGTAAGCCACAATCTGCAACATTAGGTTATAGCTATAAGTTTTAAGCTTGGCGTAATAGTGAACGAGTAAAATCAGGAGGGCTAACCATGTTAGCCCTCCTTTTTTTATAATATTTTTTGGTACCTAATTAGCTATATTGAGTCAATGAATCATTAAGATTAGGTAAGTTGATTCATTTTGTTATGGATAACAGTTATTTGCGGAGTAAATAAAATGAGTTTAAAAGCAGACAGAGATATCGAAAAAACATACACAACGGCTGAATTTGTTGCAAAACTAAGGCGATTAGCTGACTCACTTGAAAGTGGAACTAAATTTGAGATCCAGATAGCCGGTGAAAGAATTTATGTGCCAGTGCGTGCCACTTACAATATAGAGCATGAAAGAATTGATTCAGAACAAGAAATAGAATTCCAGATTAAATGGTCAAACGATTAAATTATTACTCTTGATTATTGTATATGGGCGATAAATAGCTGAACCTTGATTAAGGCTAGTCTATATAAAACAGTATTGTTGCTGGTTATAAACATAAAAAAATACCAGCCTGTTGGCTGGTATTTTTATGTTGCAAAGCTCAGTAATTAAAGTGCTTTTAGAATCGCTTCTACGCTGTCTTTAGCATCACCAAATAGCATTTGAGTATTGTCTTTAAAGAACAGTGGATTTTGCACTCCCGCATAACCTGTGTTCATTGAACGCTTAAAGCCAATCACGTTTTGCGCTTTCCACACTTCCAGTACTGGCATGCCAGCAATTGGACTGTTTGGATCTTCCATCGCAGCAGGATTAACCGTGTCATTGGCACCGATCACCAAGACGGTATCAGTACTGCTGAAATCTTCATTGATTTCATCCATTTCTAATACAATATCGTACGGCACTTTTGCTTCGGCTAACAATACGTTCATGTGACCAGGTAAACGCCCTGCAACGGGGTGAATACCAAAGCGCACCTTGATGCCTAAATCACGTAATTTACGGGTAATTTCTGCAACCGGGTATTGTGCTTGCGCAACCGCCATACCATAACCTGGGGTGATGATGACTGATTGAGAGTTTCTCAGCATATCAGCAACATCTTCGGCATTGGTTTCGCGGTACTCTCCCACTTCTTCATCGCCACTTGTGGCGACAGCATCGTTACCAAATCCGCCAGCAATGACCGAGATAAACGAGCGATTCATCGCTTTACACATGATGTAAGACAGAATTGCGCCCGATGAACCAACCAATGCACCGACAATGATCAGTAAGTCGTTTGATAGCATAAAACCTGCAGCGGCTGCAGCCCAACCTGAGTATGAGTTAAGCATTGAAACCACAACTGGCATATCCGCGCCGCCAATCGAGGCCACTAAATGCCAACCAAACGCAAAGGCGATTAGCGTCATAATCAAGATTGGGGTAACCGCACCGCCTGTTTGCACAAATTGCACCATTAACACTAACGATACAATCACCGCGGCTAAGTTCATCTTATGACGATGGGGCAAGGTCAGTGCTTTTGATGGCAGCAATCCGCGCAGTTTGGCAAATGCCACTACAGAACCGGTAAAGGTTACTGCACCAATAAATACCCCTAAGAAGACTTCTACAAGGTGAATATTAAGCATTGCCCCAGTTAAGTGCTTACTTTGCTGCAGCGCTTGGCTTGCCTCAGCAAATGCCGCTTCAGCCGTGGCAAGCGTAGTGTCTAAGTCATTACCGATTGCTACTACAATTTCGTTAATTGCCTGTGGGTGTAAATCGATAAAGCTGTTGTAACCCACTAATACCGCAGCCATGCCCACAAAACTGTGAAGAATAGCAACTAACTCAGGCATTTCGGTCATTTCAACTTTCAGTGCTAAGCGAACGCCAATTGCGCCGCCAATCACCATAGCTAAAATAATCCATACAACGCCTGTGGTACTTGGGTTTAAAATAGTTGCACCAAGGGCAATAACCATCCCTATGATGCCAAATAAATTGCCGTTTTTAGCCGTTTCTTGTTTTGAAAGCCCCGCAAGGCTTAAAATAAACAATACCGCCGCGACAATATACGATGCTGTTACCAGTCCTTCTGACACGATAATTCCCCTTAATCTTTACGGAACATTTTCAGCATGCGCTGAGTGACGGTAAAACCACCAAAAATGTTAATACTTGCAATTAACACTGCGATAAATGACAGCACTGTGACCAGTGTTGAACCCTGTCCTATTTGCAGCAAAGCCCCGACAACAATGATGCCTGAAATGGCATTGGTGACTGACATAAGCGGTGTATGCAATGAGTGAGACACGTTCCATACCACGTAGTAACCGACCACACATGACAATATAAATACCGTAAAGTGTGACAAAAACTCCGATGGTGCAACTGTGGCTATTGCGCCAAATGCCACAATGCCAGCAAGGCCTAAAACATACTTAAGCTTAGAAGGGGCTTTGGGCTGAGCATTTTTGGCCGCAGGCGCAGCGGCTGGTTTGGCTGGTGCTGCAGACACTGAAATGGCCGGAGGCGGGAAGGTAATTTCACCGTCACGCGTTACCGTCATATTACGCATAACAACATCGTCAAAGTTAAGCAGCGCGTTACCGTCTTTTTCCTTGCACATTAACTTCATCAAGTTCACAAGGTTAGTGCCATAAAGTTGCGATGATTGCGCCGGTAGTCGACCAGGCAGGTCAGTGTAACCAAGAACTTTTACACCGTTGTCGGTGATAAATTTTTCGCCCGTCACGGTATATTCACAGTTACCGCCAGTGGCCGCCGCTAAATCGACAATCACAGAACCTGACTTCATGCTATCAACCATGTCTTTGGTGATCAGCTTAGGCGCAGGGCGGCCAGGAATCAGTGCGGTGGTAATGATAATATCGACATCTTTTGCCTGCTCGGCAAATAACGCCATTTCAGCAGCAATAAACTCTTCTGACATCACCTTAGCGTAACCGTCAGATGAACCGCCTTCGGTGTTCTCAAATTCAAGCTTTAAGAATGTGCCCCCCATAGATTCAATTTGCTCGGCTACTTCTAAGCGAGTATCGAAGGCACGGACGATTGCGCCCAGTGATCCCGCAGCACCAATAGCGGCAAGGCCAGCTACACCCGCACCAATAACCAGTACTTTAGCCGGTGGCACTTTACCTGCGGCAGTGATTTGGCCGGTAAAGAAACGGCCAAATTCATGGGCGGCTTCAATAACTGCACGATAACCACCAATGTTAGCCATAGATGATAGGGCATCTAGTGACTGAGCGCGTGAAATACGTGGCACCATGTCCATCGCCATCACGGTAATTTTTTTCTGAGCTAATTTGTCAACTAAGTCAGGATTTTGAGCTGGCCAAATAAAACTAACAAGGGTAGTGCCAGGTTTCATTTTGTTAATTTCATCGTCTGTAGGTGCATTAACTTTAAAAACAAAGTCAGCTTGGTATGCATCTGCGACAATTTCAGCCCCTGCGTGTTCAAATGCGGCATCATCAAAACTTGATAATTTACCTACATCCGCCTCTATGGCCACACTAAAGCCGAGCTTTTTAAGTTGTACCACTGTGGCTGGCGTCGCAGCAGCGCGCGTTTCACCTGCAATACTTTCTCTCGGTATTCCAATCTGCATGACTGTTCCCTGATGGTTAATGAGTAAAATGCGATAAGGCTCCCCCGCCAAATAGCATAATATTTTCACATGATCATTCGTTGACGGTCGTGATCAACAAATCGATCGTATTTGGCTGGCATTGATATCAGTTGATGAACATCAATAGGTCTCTGTTGACGGTACCTTTTGGGCATCGTTTTGTTGTTTTATGCAGAGAACAATTAACTTGATAGATAACCAATTGTTAATCCAGCTTCTTAGCTTGCTGTAGACACTGCAATCAAACAAGTGCTGCAGGGTTAATTAATGCTGTTTTAATTAAGGGAAATTAAAAACTTTTAACTAACCCACACTTTTGTAGCCTAAAAAAACGACTTTGCATATTCCTAAATGGAATAAAAAATTATCTTTTATTCTTTTTTGCTTTTAGCGGACAGGAGTAAGCTTACAAACATTACACTGTTATAAGGCCGTCTTATGTTGTTAAACGAACTATCTTCATTAGCTTCACCTTTGTCACCAGGGCAAGTCGATAAGCTAAAACAACTCACCTCTGAGTTATCTGCTGTGCAATTAGCTTGGGTAAGTGGCTACTTAGCTGCCAGTGCTAACGCTAATGACAGCCAAAGCCTACTGGCTGGAGCTACACAAGCAAGTGCTAGCCAAACAGTGACTATTCTTTATGGTAGTCAAACCGGCAATGGTCGAGGGGTAGCAACAGAATTAGCGGCTAAAGCACAGGCACAAGGTTATGCAGTTAATTTAGCCTCAATGGGCGAATATAATGTGCGCCAATTGAAGCAAGAAACCCTATTGCTAGCAGTAGTGAGTACCCATGGTGAAGGCGAAGCGCCAGATGACGCGATGGAATTGCATAAGTTTTTAGCTTCAAAGCGTGCCCCTAAACTGGATAATCTTCATTACTCAGTGCTCGCGCTAGGTGATTCAAGCTATGAATTATACTGCCAAACAGGTAAAGATTTCGATGCTCGTTTTGCTGCATTAGGTGCAAAACAATTACTGCCATTGGCTGAATGTGATGTTGATTACGAGCAGGCTGCGTCAGATTGGCAAGACAGTGTATTAGAAGCCGTTAAACCTCATATTCAAAGCGTGGGTGCAGGCATAGTTTCTGTACCACAAACACAAGCTGGCAGCAGTGCGTTTACTAAGCAACAACCGTATACCGCTGAAGTATTAGTCAGTCAAAAGTTAACCGGACGCGATTCAGACCGTGATGTACGCCATGTAGAAATTGACCTTGGTGAATCAGGTATTTCGTACCAAGTCGGTGATGCATTAGGTATTTGGTTTAGCAATAACACTTTACTTGTGCATGAAATTATTTCAGGTTTAGGTTTATCTGCAGATGATCAAGTCATCGTAGGTAAAGAAACCTTAAGCCTTGTTGACGCCTTAACAGATAAAAAAGAGCTAACCCAGTTATACCCTGGTTTAGTAAAAGCATGGGCTGAATTTAGCGGCAGTGCAGAGCTATTGGCATTAAGCGAAGATAAAGAGCAAACACGTCAGTTTGTACTCGCCAACCAGCTGGCTGATTTAGTGGTCGCATACCCAGCTAACGTTACCGCAAGCCAATTAGTTGAAGTATTACGCCCATTAACACCGCGTTTATATTCAATTGCTTCTAGCCAGGCTGAAGTAGAAACTGAAGTTCACTTAACGGTTGCATTGGTTGAGGATGAGCGTCAGGGTCAAGCCCGATTTGGTGGTGCTTCTCATTTCTTAGCATCAGCAGAAGAAGGTCAAGCGGTTAAGGTTTATGTTGAACCGAATAAGCATTTCCGTTTACCTGAAAACCCAGAAACCCCAGTGATCATGGTAGGCCCTGGAACCGGTGTAGCACCATTCCGTGCCTTTATGCAGCAACGTGCCGCAGACGGCGTAACGGGTGACAGCTGGTTATTCTTCGGTAACCCACACTTTGAACAAGATTTCTTATATCAAGTTGAGTGGCAGCAGTATTTAAAAAGTGGCGATTTAAGCCGTTTAGATGTAGCGTTTTCACGTGATCAAGCTGATAAGGTTTATGTGCAGCATCGTATTACCCAGCAAGCTGAGCATGTATGGCAATGGTTACAGAATGGTGCCCATGTTTACATCTGTGGTGATGCAGAGCGTATGGCTAAAGATGTACATCAAGCATTAGTTGGCGTTGTAGTATCACAAGGCGGGCTAACTGCTGATGCAGCAGAAGCTTACTTAGAAGATTTACGCAGTAATAAGCGTTATCAGAAAGACGTGTACTAACCTTATAGCATTAGTATCAGTAACAGAATTAGGCTTAGCTGCAAAGAGGTATTGCGACCCGATGAGTCAATAGCAATGCCGCAGCTAAGCGATTAAGCAAGATTATTGTCGTACCAGGTTATTAATCGTTAAGTCATTAAGATTAAACGATCAACGCCTTAGCGAATATAGAATTAAGAGGCTGTCTCCATGAGTGATGAGCAAAAATTAGCAGTAAACGAATACCTAAAAATCGACAGTGATTATTTACGCGGTACTATTCAAGAGGGTTTAGACACCCAAGTGACCGGATCGTTTAGTGATGGCGATCAGCAGTTAATTAAATTCCACGGTTTTTACCAACAAGACGACCGTGATTTACGTAACGAACGTAAAGAGCAAAAGCTAGAACCTTTATATAGCTTCATGCTACGAGCTCGCGTGCCAGGCGGTATTTGTTCGCCAGCACAATGGTTAGATGTGGATAAAATCTCATCAACGCTAACCACTTCGAACAGTATTCGTTTAACTACGCGTCAAACGTTTCAGTATCACGGCATTCCAAAGCGTAATCTAAAGACCTTGATCCAAGGCTTAGACAGAGCTGCACTTGACTCTATTGCGGCATGTGGTGACGTAAACCGTAACGTAATGTGTAACCCAAACCCGGTTCAGTCTAAGCTGCATCAGCAAGCTTATGCCGTGGCTAAAGAGCTATCTGATCATTTACTACCACACACTCGTGCCTATGCCGAGATCTGGTTAGATGAAGAAAAGCTATTAGACACTGAAACCCATGAACCGGTTTATGGCCAAACATACTTACCGCGTAAGTTTAAAATGGCTGTATCTGTGCCGCCAGATAACGATGTTGATGTTTACACCAATGACCTAGGCTTTATTGCCATTGAAGAAAACGGTCAGCTAATCGGCTTTAACTTAGTCGCTGGTGGCGGTATGGGTTCAACCCATGGAGAAGTTGAAACCTTCCCGCGTTTAGCCGATGACTTTGGCTATATCAAAACCGCTGATGTGATTAAATTTGCTGAAGCCGTGATGACAGTGCAACGTGACTGGGGCAACCGAGTTAACCGCAAACGTTCACGTCTTAAATACACCATAGTTGATCATGGCTACGATGCATTTAAAGCCGAAGTTGAAAAGCGTACAGGCATTAAATTCGAACCTAAACGTGATGTCGTTATCGGTGATCGTGGCGATCGTTACGGCTGGGTTGAAGGCATTGATAACAAGTGGCACTTAACCTTGTTTATCGAAAGTGGCCGCATTAAAGATGTACCGGGTAAAACACTGCAAACCGGTTTACGTGAAATCGCTAAGATCCATAAAGGCGACTTCCGTATGACTTCTAATCAAAATATGATTATTGCCAATGTTGCAGCTGAAGATAAGGCCGAAATTGAAGGCTTAGCGCGTAAGCATGGTCTATTAGGTGAAGTGTTATCGGCAACCCGTGGTCACTCTATTGCCTGTGTGGCATTACCTACGTGTGCATTGGCGATGGCTGAGGCTGAGCGCTATTTCCCTGAATTTATCGATCACATCGATGCATTACAGCAAAAACATGGCATTGGCGAACAAGCTATTGTGGTGCGTATGACAGGCTGTCCAAACGGCTGTGCGCGTCCTTTTGCGGCCGAAATTGGTTTAGTGGGTAAAGCACCTGGTCGTTATAACTTGTATTTAGGTGCCAGTTTCGAAGGTACCCGCTTAAACAAAATGCACAAAGAAAACATTCAAGAAGCTGAAATTTTAGCTGAGTTGGATGGTTTGTTTGGCCGTTACGCTGTTGAGCGTGATGCGGGCGAGACCTTTGGTAACTTTACGGTACGTATTGGTGTCGTAAAGGCGGTTTTAGACGCCGCTAAGGATTTTCATGGGTAATTTCTCTATAGGACCTGAGCAGTTAGTGGCATTGCTCAGCCAACCTAAAGAGGTTCAGCAAGCTGAACTAGCAAAGATAAATCAGTTTTTATCTGCTTTAACCGCAGCTGAGCGTGTGGCATGGGGTCTGGCATTTTTGCCAGGCGAGCATGCTTTATCCTCTAGTTTTGGTATTCAGGCTGCTGTGATGTTGCATCTAGTCAGTCAGGTTCAAGCCGATATTCCGGTCATTTTAACTGATACCGGTTACTTGTTCCCTGAGACTTATCAGTTTATTGATCAGTTAACCGAGCGTTTAGACTTAAATTTGCAAGTATATCGCGCTGATCAGACTGCTGCATGGCAAGAGGCGCGTTTTGGTAAGTTGTGGGAGCAAGATTTAGCCGGACTTGAGCAATATAATCGCATCAATAAAGTTGAGCCTATGCAACGTGCCTTGGCTGAACTTAACGTGGGCACTTGGTTTGCGGGTTTACGCCGCACACAAGCAGGTACGCGTGAAGCATTGCCTATTCTAGCGATTCACGGTAATCGTTATAAATTACTGCCGATTATTGAATGGTCTAACAAAGATGTGCATGAGTATTTAACCGCCCACGCTTTACCGTATCACCCATTATGGGAACAAGGGTATGTGTCGGTTGGTGATACCCATTCAAGTAAGCCATTAGAGCTTGGGATGACTGAAGAAGAAACCCGTTTTAATGGTATGAAGCGTGAATGTGGATTGCATTACGAGATATAGCTTTTCGATTATGTTACTGTGACCGTTTTTAGGTTGAGTAAGTTGTCTTGAGTAAATTGAGTAAGTATTTGAATTTTAAAATACTCCCTAAAAAGAGTTAAATTTTGTTTAAAAAATTAGGCAGAGTACGCAATACTCGTCTACATTTACTCATTCCCGTAGATAGTTTTTTGTAGACACTTTTTAGGACTGTTTTTGCAGTCCAAGTACCTCCAAAAGCTTCGCTCGCATCCTCGAGCACATTGATTGACTTGTTAGCGTAATAAGCAATCAAATTTAAGCCCCAACAAGCATTGCTTGTTGGGGCTTTATATTATTCACCCTAGCTGTTTTTTTTGATCCTATATCACACAAGAGTTACTTCATTTCTGGGCGAAAAGTGCGCTTGGCTTAAATTATTTTTACAGGCTTACCATGGCATTGACTTACCGACACGCGCAGCTTTTGATTTAAACAAGAGCGCTCCCTATAGATCTTCCGCCCTGTCCATGGGGCGGACGGTCGTCTCGCAAACACTCATGGTTCACCTTTATAGTCTTTGCGTAACCTTTGAGCTTTAAAAAACTAAACCCATATTTTGCATCCGAGACTTAATTGAGATCACCAACCTTATATTTGGACAAAGGCAGGTTGGAAGATTTGTTTTTATAAAAGTGTAACCAGATCCAATTAAATCCTCATAGGTTTGAGATTGACTACAAGTGCAGATGATCCAGCGAGACGCCGCCAGCACATCCATGTGGGCTTAACCAAAACATCCTTGTTTTGGATACTCGCTGGCTCATCAGCACCTGAATTTTTGTTTCTTCGATTTAGCTTCATTGATGGCAGTGGCAACACAAGAGTTAACTCGTTACCGTACATAAACGTTTCAGTAAGTCAATTTTTCAATTTACTTTTTATAAAATTTACCCTGACCCCACTAAATTCCCTGACCCTACTAAATTCCAAGTTGCTAATACGGCGCATAAAAATATAAGTAGTAATAAATATCGCATCGGTTTATCACCATGTTGGCTATAAAAAGTATCACCTGATATGGTTTTTACTTGGGTTTTAAGTACGTTGGTTTCAAATTGTGGTGTACTTTGCTGTATATCATCAATTGGATCGTAGACTGCGGTAATGCCGTTATTGGTAACACGTAATAAAGGTAACCTTAGCTCTTGAGAACGCATTCTCGCTATTTGCATATGTTGATGGGCCCATGTGAGTCACCGAACCATGCATCATTACTGACAGTTAATAAAAGATCTGAGTTTTTTTGGTAGTTTTGCCTTAAAAAATGAGAAAATACAATTTCAAAACAATTGGCTGGTAAAATATTCAAGCCGTTAGCAACCAGTTTTTTTTGTATCGCTTCACCTTCACTAAAGGATGACATAGCTAAATTAAATAATGGTGCTAATGGTCGTAAAATATCTTCAAAAGGCACAAATTCACCGATAGGTAATAATTTATGCTTTCTATAGCGATTGTCATGCAGGTAATGATAGTGACCTTGCTTACTATCTGAATTTCGTTTTCCAACAACAATGAGGTTGTTATATATCGCTTTAGTATCAAATTGATAGTCAACAATTCCAGTTATCAGCGCTGTATTATTAAATGCCGCAGCGCTGTCTAACTGTGTTAAAAAATCACCTGCCAAATACTCAACTTTTGGAATGGCGGCTTCGGGCCAAACAACTAAATCTACATCCCAGTTTTTGCGGGTGAGATCTTGGTATTTTTGCATTATTGACCAAGCATGATCAGGGTTCCACTTAAGTTGCTGTTCGATATTACCTTGTACTAATAATACCTTAACCTGCTTGTCTTGATGTTGAGTATCTGATAAGTAAGGCGAAATAAATAAAGTTATGAATAAAATGCTTAAGCTTGCTAATAAAAACCAAACTTGCTTTGTTTGAAACAGTAAATAACCCGCAAAAGAGAGTATTAATACCACGAAAGATAAACCAAATTCACCGATTATCGGGCTTAAAAAGTTTAAAGGGGAGTCAGTTAAAATGTAGCCTAAAGATAGCCATGGAAAGCCAGTAAGCACAATGCCTCTCAGAGTTTCCATTAATATAAAACAGATTAAAAAGTAACTAAACCAGTGCAGAAGGCAATACTTTGAGTGGGAGGATGATGAGCGCTTATATTGATATAACTTACAACTGAGAGCAAATGCAAGTGCTGGATATAGTGCCAGATATGCACATAAAATCAACATTAGCAGCAGTGATATAATTAAAGGTAAGCCACCAAAATCAGCAATGGCAACATGAACCCAACTAATACCAATACCAAACCAGCCTAAACCAAAACAAAATCCAAGCTGAGCTGATTTTTTTACCGTTGTATTTTCATCAGTAGGTTTGACTAACCAGATGATGATTGCGAAACAAAAAAATGACATTGGCCAATAATTAAATGGTGCATAACTCAATGTCATACACGCACCAGCAAAAATAGCTAATAGTTTTTTAAACCAAAAAATTTTCATCAAATTTGTCATTGAGCAATCAGATCTACCAGTTTACTAACCATAATATTTCGGGAATTATACCCGAAACAGCCTCAAATTAGTTGCGTCGTTGTGCGTCGTTGGGTCAGAGTAAACTTTATAGGGCAGTTAATAGGCACATGCTATTGAATGGCTTTTTCTTCCCTAAATGGCGTGCTCGATGATTATGTTCGAGTTTACCCAACTTTGTCCTTAAGTTTTCATACTTTAATCTACTTTATAGTTTTAATTCAATGTTTTAATAAAAGTTGTATAGGGTAGGTTAAATCAGTCCGTGACTTCAATCTAATCCATTTTCTGCAGCAGGTTCTTATACAGATGATATTTTCGCGTTTTCGATTTAACTTCATTTGTAACAATTCCATAAGAAAAGCTGGGATGTCCGTTTTGAATTGAGGTCATCGAGAAAAGGCCGTGAGCTTGGCATGGATGCCACGCTAGCTTTCGTTGGGCCAGGGACGGCTCATCGGAAGCGTTAGGGCTTTTCGACAATGGCCGAAGCCGGATACAGATGAAGTTTAAAGCTGGATCGATCCCCATCGAAAATTATGCGCTTTTCAGCATTTTTCGTCAGGGGCGGCAGGGTGATCCAAGAGGGTATTGCTGTTGATACCCACTTGGTCTGGTGTGGGTGAAGCGCCACGACGTTGGTGGCCGCAGGCCATATTTCCAAACAAACTTTGAGGCATAAATAATTTACAGGCTTACGATCCTAGGCACATTTCTGGACAAAAATGTTCTAATGTACCTTCGGATTAGTTACAAATTCAAATATCTTCCATAAATGTTACGAATGAAAAATGGATATATAGCCCTATCCTTAAATTACAAACGTTTATCAGCATCTTTGTAAGCTTCAGCGCCTTCTCTTTTTCCAACTGCTACGACAAAAACAGTGATCCGCTCATCTTGCACTTGGTATATCAATCGATAACCCGCGCTACGCAACTTGATTTTGTAACAATCTGATAATTCTCGTAACTGATTTGCTTCGACACGAGGGTTAACCTGCACCTCAGCCAACTTCTTCTTAAACTGCTGGCGAATGGTATCACCCAACTTGTGCCATTCCTTCAAAGCACGGGGATCAAACTCCAATTCATAGGTCATCCAAAGTAACCTTCACGCCAGGTTGTGGATCGGCCAAGCGAGCCTTTGCTAATTCTAAAAGGGCTTGGTCCTCATCGGTTAACAGTACCGGCTTAAATGGCAGCACCCCTCTTTGCGCTACATATTCCAATGTTTGGCGTAGCAACTCTGATGGCGTCACACCGAGTTTTTCCAAAGCCGCATAAGAGCGTGTTTTTAGCTCATCATCGACACGAATATTAATGGTTCCCATAATCAGACTCTGTAGTTACAAATGTAATTACATGTTATGGGTTTGCTGTACAAATAGCAAGCACCAAATGTTGTCAGATAGCGCCCCTAGGTCGAAGCGCCAAAAAATATCAAACTATTATATAAATGCAGAGTAGTGTCGAAAAGATTTTATGATGTTAATAGTAGATAGATTTACCTCAAAATGGTGCTTTCATAAACTAGTGATAACGATGTTCGAGCAAAGTTTAAATTGGATGTTCTCTAACAAGGAGCAAGGGCAAAACCAAGTTAGTGTTCTTGAAATCATCTTTTTCCACTCAATCTTTAATTCCTGCAGGTTAAACTAAAGGTGTCAAATTTAGCTTATTGATTACACCTTTCAACCCGAGTAGCGGCCTCTATTTAAAATGATAATCATAATTAAATACAGGCCTAAGCTAATGCGTTAAGGTCGAATTAATGTTAAATTATTGAATCGTTTACCTATGCCTTTGAAAGTTGGAAATAGGTACTTTTGACCAACAGATAATCCTTGTGACTCTCATGGAAGAGTTAAATAGTGAATAAATTGGAGTTTATAAATGAATAAAATGGCTGTTGCAGTTGCTGTATTAGCGGTTGGTGCGGGTGGATATTATTTTAGCCAACAATCTAACTCAGTAGTGGCAAATCCTATGTTGGACTATATTCCAGCAGATACGTTAGCGTTTTCAGGGCAGTTAAGCCCTTTTCCCTTTAAAGATTATCTGTATAGCTCTGCGGGAAGTGCTCAAGGTTATTCAGTTGAGCAGCTTGGTGAGTTGAGCGATTTTTCTGAGCCGCACGAGAAGTTTTTCTTAAGTCTTTATAAGCAATATCTGACATTGATGACCGAGCCTGACAAGCTGATAGCGCATTATGGTTTACCTGATGAGATGCAAAGTTATTTTTATACTCTAGGTGCTTTGCCAGTGATGAAGCTTCAATTAGCTGATGCGAAAGAGTTCTGGGCTGAATTAGATCGCGCTGAGCAAGAAAGTGGCTTAACGCACACAGTCGGCACCACCGCAGAGCTTGAATACCGTGCTTATCGATTGACCGGTGAAGACTCTGATGAAACAGTGGATATTATCTTTGCTGAAGATAAAGGTTGGTTAACCGTTACATTAAACACTTCATTTAACCAAGTTGAATTGTTGCAAACTGCGTTAGGTGCCAAAAAAGTTGATAACCCAATTTCTGCCACCACTATGCTACAAGATATCGCCAAGCAACACGGCTTTATGCAAGACAGTATTAGCTTTATCAACCATGTTGAGTTAGTGAAAGGCATCACCTCTACCGATGGCAACATGTTGGCTAAGCAAATTACTAAATTGGCAGCGCTTCAGGATGAAGATCCATTTGCCGAACTTCACAGCGAACAGTGTCAAACTGAGCTAATGGGCATTGCTAATAACTGGCCACGTTCGGTTATGGGGTTTAAGTCTTATTCTGTATCGCGTGAACAAAGTACATTTGATGCGCGTTTTGTGATTGAAAGCAAAAATGCAGTGATACTGGATGCATTATCTAAAATGCGTGGTTTTATTCCTGATTTTGGTGCTGATGCTGCCGACCATATTATGTCATTTGGTTTAGGGATTGATGTGGCTCAGTTAGCACCATCTTTAAACACGGTTTGGAAAGATTTAAAAACACCAAGCTACCAATGTCAGCCTTTAGCTGAAAGCCAATATGCATTAGAAGAGTTCAACCCAGCCATGATTGGTATGATGACCGGCATGGCTAATGGCGTTAAAGGGTTAAGCTTAACGGTAATCGATTATCAGTTAAAAGATGCTAATGGTTCACCTGCTTTTGATAAGTTAGATGCGTTAGTGACTATGTCTGCTGAAAACCCAACCCTGTTACTTGATATGGTTAAACCTATGTATCCACCTTTAGCTCAGGTTGATTTAAAGGCTGACGGTGAAGCGGTTGATGTGACTTCATTATTAATGTTGCCACCTGAGTTTGGCGTACAAGCAAAAATGGCTGTTAAAGGTCAGCATTTGGTCTTGTTTGCCGGTGATGAAGCGCAAAAGTTAGCGGATAGCTTAGGTAAACAAGCATTAACTTCAAATGGTTTGCTTAACTTGGCGGTTGATTACGAGAAAATGTTATCGCCAATGATGACCATGATAGAGCAAAGCGGCGAAGAAGTGCCGGAAGAGTTGTCTATGATGAAAGATTACAATATGAGTATGCAAATGACGATTGATATCAATGCTAATGGCATTGAGATTGGCTCGAAAGTGAATACTAAAGCCGCTAAGTAATTTGTAGCAAGTGCTTGAAAATAAACAAGCCGTTCGCTTAATCGCGAGCGGTTTTTTATTGGCCGAAGCGCTAAAGCTAAACCTAAAGCGAGTGCATGCCAACCTTAAGTTGTCGGACATTTAGATGTAAAAAATCGACCCCAGATATCATTCTGAGGTCGATTATCAAGGTTACTGATTACTGACGTTAAGTTATCAAAACCAGAGGTTAGTTAACTAAACCACGACGCTTTAATAGCGCGTCAGTTGAAGGTTTTTTACCGGCAAAGTCGATATAGCTTTGCATTAGATCCTGGCTATTACCTTTTGACAACACTGCATCACGATATTTTTGGCCATTTTCTAGGGTTAAACCACCTTGTGACATCATGTGCGAGAACGCGTCTGCGGCAAACACTTCAGTCCATAAGTAAGCGTAGTAACCGGCTGAATAACCGCCGCCGAAGCTGTGGCTAAAATAGGTGGTTTTATAGCGTGGTGCTACAGGCGTGTAATCTAAACCGTGTTTTGCTAGTGCTTGTTTTTCAAAAGCGGCAACATCACTAATTTCAGTTCCTGCAGCAATTGAGTGCCATTCCATATCAAGCAGCGCTGCAGCTAAGTACTCAACCGTACCAAAACCTTGGTTAAAGGTATGTGACTTTAATACTTTAGCAAGAAGTTCAGCCGGAATAGGCTCGCCGGTTTGATAGTGCTTAGCGTAGTTTGCTAGCACTTGTGGCTCTATACTCCAGTCTTCGTTGGCTTGTGATGGAAACTCAACAAAGTCACGTGCGGTTAAAGTGCCCGCTAAACTTGGATATTTAACCTGTGAGTATAAGCCGTGAATAGCATGTCCAAATTCATGGAACATGGTGCTCACTTCGTCAAATGTCATCAGTGTAGGCTGACCTTCGGCAGGCTTAGGAATATTCAGCACGTTATAGACCACTGGCTTAGTATTTTTTAAGAATGATTGGCTAACCAATTCATCCATCCAGGCTCCACCACGCTTACCTTGGCGTGCATATGGGTCTAAATAGAACAGGCCAATTGAGCTGCCGTCTTGGTTAAATATTTCATATGCGGTCACATCTTTATGCCACACAGGTAAATCAGCGCGCGGCTTAACTGTGATGCCATAAAGCTTATTCATCGCAAAGAACAAGCCGTCATTTAGTACAGTGTTCATTTCAAAATAAGGCTTAACCTGGCCGTCGTCTAGGTCATATTTAGCGGTACGTACTTTCTCTGCATAGTAAGCCCAGTCCCATGGCTCAAGGGTAAAGTCTTTACCATCTTTAACAATTTCAGCTTGAATATCAGCAGCTTCAATTTTTGCTTTAACCAGTGCTTTTGGTGCTAGGTCGTCAAGTATGCCGTAAACCGCTTCTGGGTTTTTTGCCATTTGATCGCCTAGTGAGTAAGCCGCCCATGTTGGGTAACCTAATAGTTGCGCTTTTTGTGCACGTAACTGAGCTATTTTAATGTTTAACGGCGCGTTAGTTTCCATGGCGCGATAAGCAGAGGTTTGCCACAGTTTTTTACGTAAATCGCGGTTTTTAAGGCTAGATAAAAGTGGCTGAGTGGTGGTGTTCACTAAGGTGATCATATAACCCGTTTTGCCGGCAGCTTTTGCCGCAGAGGCTAGTGATGCGATGTCGTTATCTGATAAACCGTCAAGTTGCGCTTTATCTTCAACCAAGATCACGTCATCTGTGAATGATTTCAACACGTTTTGTGAGAAGCTGGTTTCAAACTTGGCTAATTCACCGTTTAACTGACGCATTGTGCTTTTGTCTGCATCAGACAATTCAGCGCCTGAACGTACAAAACGCTCGTAGTAAACTTCTACTAAGCGTAAATCTTCACCGGTTAATGTCGCTTTGTTTTTATAAATAGTTTGAATGCGGGCAAAAAGCTTTTCATCAAGATAAATATTGTCCTGGTGCGCCGTTAACTTAGGAACAATTTGTTCTTCAACGCTGATGAAATTGTCGTCAGAAATTAACCCGGTAAGATTGAAAAAGGCGCGTTGAGTACGGTCTAAAATAGCACCGGTTTTTTCTAACGCGACAATGGTGTTGTCAAACGTGGCGGCTTCAGTGTTATTAGTAATCGCGGCAATTTCTGCTTTGTGTTCTGACATGCCCTGTTCAAATGCAGGTAAGTAGTCACTCGCTTTTAGTTTATCAAATTGCGGCGCCATATATTGTAAAGGGCTTGGCGTTAATAGCACGTTGTCGGCAGCGGCAGGCGTTTTTGTCATTGTTGATGCCTCTGCGGTCGTTTTGCTGGTCATTGAAGTGTCTGCTGATTGCTCTGAACAGGCGCTAAGCATCAGTGCAGCACTGACTGCTGTTGTTATAAGGGTTTTACGCATTGAAATATCCTTGGGTCTTTGCCCGATTGAGGTGTTTTACGCCTATTCAAAATATGATCGTAGCGTTGAATAGTGGCCGTAAAAACATAAAATAATAACCTCAATACAATACCAAGCCTTCGCCTTGCCGCATAGGGTTATGATATTAACTAAGATTAATTTTTAAAATCTATGCCACCAATAGTGATATTTGCGAGATATATAGGAATCTAAGTCATAAATTTTAGTGGTATTTTATGGATATTCGCGTAGCTTAATAATGATGCATACGCACGATAAGGGCGATAGATGAAAGCGGGTAAACACGATACAAAACTGCTAAAACTTGCAATGGAAATAGGCATGGGCTACGCGCAAAAACGGGGTTTTGCTGATTTTGGAAAAGGTATTTCACCCAAAGATAAAGTGGAATGTATTTATCGATTATTGGTTGAAGACAACCTGATTCAAGCCTTGGCCGAAGATAAAGATGATGGTCCGAATCGCAAGCATAAATTGATATTATGGATCAGTAAGCAACTGCCTAAAGAGCACGAATTACTCAACTGATCTTTACTCTTAATGATAGCGTTAACGGTATTAATGGCCTTTGGCATTGCTTTATTCAAGCGATTACTACATTCCAGCGTCTGTTACTTTTCAGTCATGGTTACATTTTAGAGATTGTTAAATGTTAGAAAAAAAGCGAACTTTAAAGAGTTCGCTTTTTTGTTGGGCTATTTTCGGCTATGTCACTCATCTTATGGTGACAACGCTATATATGCCCAATAGTCCTGTAGCTTACAGCCTGATCACTAAGCATAGCCTTTACTCAAATCATACAGACGATTTGACAACTCTGATGACGAGCTACTGACATTGGCTAATTCAAGCGCATCCTTGGCATTTAAGTCATTACTGACTCTAATGTTTTCGGCAAGCTGGTTAATTTCGCCCGACACGTTTGACTGCTCACTGGCTGCTACTGCTATTTGCGAAGTGCTGCGACTTATGCCGCTAAACACTTCGATAATTTCATTAAATCCTGCAATAACTTTCTCTGATCGAGTCAAAGACTCACTCGATAAAGACTGTGAACTGACAATAATATTCACGCCCTGGCTAGCCGATGTTTGTAACTGAGCTATCATAGCTTCTATCTTGCTGGCTGACTCTTGAGAGCGGCCTGCTAGGGTTCTTACTTCATCTGCAACCACCGCAAACCCGCGCCCCTGTTCACCCGCTCTAGCGGCTTCAATGGCGGCATTTAATGCCAACAAATTCGTTTGCTCTGAAATACTTTTAATCACATCTAACATAGTACCCATTTGTTGAGAGTCCGACGCAAGACGATTAATAATATTGGCAGTTTGTTGAAGTACTTCTGACAATGCCTGGTTGGCTTTACTATTTTCTTTAACATCATCCATACGTCGTTGAACCAGACCTTGGGATTCGTCGACGGTTTCTGAGGTTGATTTGGTGTTTCGTGCAACCTCTGCGGCGCTGGCTGACATTTCTGTGATGGCAGCGGCAAGCATGTGGTTTTCTGTTAGTTGTGACTCAGCGCGCTGCTTTAGCATAGAGGACATATCATTTAGCTGTTTGGCTCGGGCTTTGGCCTCCACTGCTTCGTTTGCTATCTGTCCAAGTAAGCCCTTAAGATGTTCGCTGTATTGGTTAACAGCTTGTTTTAAATTTCCTATTTCATCATGCCTGTCAATTTTGAGCGTCGCAGCAGAACCACCACTGATTAACATGCGAATTTGCGCAGTGGTCTCATTCACCCATTGCATCACTTTGTTGGCATTCAAAATCAGAATACCAACAAAAAAAAGCAGCATTGGAATAAGCGTAGCATATAAGCTTAAGCTTAAATCACTGATAGGTTTTTGGATGATAGGGTCAGGTAGCACTATGCCAATCTTCATGCCTTCTTCTGCCATATCCATTATCGCCAACATAGAGCCACTGCCTTCAACAACGCCCTCTGGCAGTTGAATGATGGTCTGGCCGCTGTTGATTGCGCTTAATAGCGGTTGTAAGCTGCTATCTTGGGTGACAACATCATTGAGTTTTTTCATATCAAGGGATGTTGAGCGAATACTTGGAAAGCTAATAATTTGATTGTCTTGACCAAGTACAAAGTTGAACCCGCCCGATTCTTGGTTTTGGCGCTTAAACAGCTTGTCTAAACCCGCTAGCATTAAATCAACGGTTGCCACTCCCCAAAACTGACCTGCTCGATTAATTGCGACAGTGCAGGTGACCATGGCGGTGCCACTGACCGGATCTTCATAAGCTTCAGACCAACCGCATTGTCCAGTGTTAAGTGAACGCCCCGCAATATACCAGGCTTCATTATGATAGCCAGGACCACTCGGTTTATTGTAATCATCAATTTTGTCTAATTGCCCTGAAGCATTTCGTGCCCAAAAAAAAGATTTTAATGCCACACCTGAGCTAAAAGCGTTAGGTTCTGGCCAAATGCCCCCGCCAGCGACATTGGCATTGCCAAACTGGTCAATTATTTGGGGGAATAGCAGCGAAAATTGTTGTTCATCTAAGGGTAAAGTTGCTGCTAACGAGGCTAAGCTTTGGGTCAACACCGCGCCTTTACTGAGTTCAATTCTTACTTCATTAACACTGGCCGAAATACGTAATAGCTCTTTCTTCTCAACCTCTTTTTGAATAACCGGTAATGCTAATGTCTGCATTACCACATAAATAAGTACAATTGCTGTGACTAATAAACCCACACTAAGGTAGGTCGCTTTTTGTGAAATTAATAACGTTTGCTTTTCCATTAGGAATACCCTTTACGAGCTCACTGAACCGGATGTTACTTTCGCTTTAGCATCACGAATTAACGCTAGTAATATTATAGTCACTATCTTTTCATTCGGTTGTTTATATCGTCAGCTATACCGTTACTTGTAATGTAACTCTGCCAGGGTAACTTTTACTTTTAGCCCAAGATGATTTTAATTCATGTTGGTTAGCTGTAGAATCCGCCCCTTCTTTTGCTGCTGACCTAATATTTGTGCCGTTATGATGATTGACCTAGCTTTACTGCCTGTTTATTTAACCACTGTTATCGCTCTTCTATTAATACCGGGTCCTGACATGCTATTAATCGCCAGCTCTAGCCTCAGCTATGGCCGCAAAGTGGGTGTATATGCCAGCTTAGGCAATGCAACTTCTGGGCTTATTTTAACCTTGCTTGCGGCCATGGGGGTGTCTGCATTGGTTGCCATGAATCCAATGGCATTAGAGTTATTGCGTTTACTGGGTGGTGCTTATTTGCTTAAAATGGGCTGGGACTGTATGCGCAGTCTCGCAACAGAGGCCCCTGAAATAGAGCAGCAAAATAACTTAGCTAAATTGCTTTATCGCCGCGCAGTTACCAGTAACCTTCTTAATCCTAAAGCACTGCTGTTTTTTGTTTTGTTTTTACCGCAGTTTGTCTCTACTCAGCTTAGTGCCAGTTCAGGCGAGCAAATGCTGGCATTAGGGCTATTGCTTAATGTGATGGGATTGTTGTTTAATTTGTTGCTGGTGGCTTTAGTGGGAAGTTTAGGTAAACCCTTGCTGAATAATGAAAAGTTTCGTACATATCAGAACAAGTTTATGGGCGTGATATTTTTTGCTTTGGCGATTTGGTTACTGTCTTCTCAAATATAGAATGTTAGTTAACGCATTGAATAAATGTGTTATTAGAAACTAAACAATAAAAAGCTACGGTTATAAACCGTGGCTTTTTATTATCTATTTACGCTACAGATATTAATCTATTGCCGAGTTAGATTCACTTTAGGCTAGTTAATTGCTCATTATTTAATTGCAGCGATTTCTTTTTCAACCGCAGCAACCACAGCATGAGGACTGCTTAGATATTGTGAGTGGTCGATAAAAATAGCGTTGTCATTGACGGTCATGACCATAACAGGGAAGCCTGCAGTACCGATGACTTGTTGAATTTCTTCAATGCCTTCTAGCACGTGTTCTGCTTCTATACTCAGCTCATCTTTAAACACTTTATTTGATGGCGATAGTTTAAATTTTTCGACAATGGCATTGAAATCGTGTTTGTTATCTAACGGGTTGCCTTCAATGAAATGTGCCCTTTGTATAGCATTTAACACATCTAATTGTTTGCTGGCTTGTTTGCTTTGTACCCATCCCATTAGGTTTGCGGTTTTCACTGAGTTCTTAGGGCTATTTACATAGCGGATATGATCTCTGCCAAACTTAAGTCCACTGATCCGTGCAGCGGCTTCCATCTGTTCTTCGCCAGCACTGTCTTGGCCTATGTAATGCGCACTGTGTAATAAGTGAACAATCATTTCAGGGTAGGCTGCTTGCAATGCATTGACCAAAGGTGTTGCGGCATAGCTCCAAGGGCAGTGTGAGTCGTAGATAAAATAAAGCTCGGTGGTCATTAAGGTCATTCTTGTTGGCGGTTGATAAGTTGATCCTAAATAGTTTGTTGGCATTATTCAATCATTGAATCAGTGTTTATTGTCCAATGATAAACTCTGTTGATAAGACTAATGGATATCTTGTGATTATTCATGCTGGTTTAACGTCTGACCTATACAGTCATGGCATTAACCTTAATAAATCATACTTGATTGCAGGAGTGAGAATGTCGCAGGCTTTTTTATCGAAAACACGTGTTTTAGTCATAGGCAGTTGTTTGGCTACGGGAGTTGTATTGTCTGGTTGTGGCTTTTTCGGTGCTGATGAAAAACAACAAGCAGAAGCGCTTTGGTTAGCGAAAGATGAACAGCTAAAATCCGCCATAGAGGCTGTTCGAAGCGAAGGCATTGATGCGGTGATTAAGAGCGCTGAAACGGGTAGCGTGTCAGCATGTGTTGCTGCCAAATTAAGTCAAGATCCGCTTGGTGAGTTAGTCAGTGTGGAAGGTGCTTTGGCTGAGTCAGCTCAGGTTGCTGAATTAATAGGTTCAGTACAAAAGTTACTGGAGCAAGATGTCAGCTTTGAACAAGTGGCTAGTTTGCTTCAAAAGGGGGCTGATGCCGCGTCTTACGCTAAGGCATTAATTGAGCAGCAAGGGGTAACGGGCGCCATAGCCAGTATGCAGCAAATGGCAATGGCTAGTGAGCAATTTGCTACCCAAGATTTAGGTGGCCATTTTCAGCAACTTCTACTTGAGTGTCAGACTAAATAATCTCTGATCGGGTTAAATAAAAAATGGGGTTCAGATTTTGTCTCAACCCCATCAATATAATCTGCTTATTTTATCTAAACGGCGATCAGTTGGTTATCGTAATCAAGGCCGCAGGAATAATAAAGAAGACGGTAGCAATATAAGCCACTACCGTTAACTTATTCTGTTGGGCTTTTTCAGCTAACCATTCGGCACAATATATCGGCCAGTTGCGGAATAAAGGGATACCGTAAAGCACTAATACACCTAATACGTTAAAACACAAATGCACAAGTGCGATTTGTAATCCCAATATTGCGTGATCGCCAGAAACAGCCATTGCCGCCAGTAATGCGGTAATACAGGTGCCAATATTCGCGCCTAAGGTGAAGGGATAAGCTTCTTTTAGGGTAATAATATTGTTGCCTATAAGCGGCACTATCAAACTTGTCGTGGTGGATGAAGATTGCACCAGCACTGTCACAGCTGTACCTGCTGCAATGCCATGACCAGGTCCGCGACCCAATGCCGTTTTTAAGATTGTTTCTGCGCGTCCAACCATTAAGGTTTTCAGTTGCTGCCCCATAAATAACACCGCAAAAAACAAAATGAATATACCCAATCCAATGACAATCGTGCCATTAATGATTGGGTTTTCAAACTGTAGTTGGCTGGAAATAAATTCGGTTACAGGCTTTGTCATCGGTTTGATAAAATCGAAACCAATGCTGCCAGAACTGCCCATTGCAGCAAAAGGGGCGACTATCCAGCCGCTTAACTTTTCCAGTAAGCCAAACATAATTTCTAATGGTAAGAAGATACACACCGCGAGTAAATTGAAGAAGTCATGTACGGTTGCGCCTGCAAAGGCACGACGAAATTCATGCTGACAACGTAAGTGTCCTAAGCTAACTAAGGTATTGGTTAAGGTGGTGCCTATATTTGCTCCCATGATCATGGGAATAGCGATTTGTAGAGGTAAACCGCCAGCGACTAAGCCGACAATAATACTGGTAGTAGTACTTGATGATTGGATTAACGCGGTGGCAATTAAACCGACCATTAATCCGGTTACAGGGTGTGAAGCAAACTCAAACAATGCCATTGCTTGTTCACCGCTTGCTAATTTAAAACCTGTACTTATCATTGCGACAGCAAGCAATAGTAAATACAGTGATGCTATTAAACTGAACCAACGCAATGTATTGCCAATTGGTAAGGGAGAAACGCTCATGCAACAACTCCAAAATGACACTTATGTGACGCGGCGCATTCTATCAGAAGGCAAAAAAAAGTAATCAGTTTGGCAGAGCAAATTGAAAATATATTTCTAACAAAAAGCGTGATCTTTTTCATGTAAAATTCAGAGTGTGGTTTTTAATATAAGCTTTTGAAAATATTGGTTTATATTTTTAGGTGCGGCGACTTGTTACGGTGTTACTCTGTATTCAGTTAACGATAAACATTATCTTGGTAAACATATCAATGGATGAACCGATCACTATTTCACTGCCTTCACTTATTCATCGAATAGAGGGAAACAATGTTAAGCATGCTAAAGCTATAGCCTTGCAATCTGGTTGTGAGCTTAAACGTGTGCGTCGTTCGAGGAACTGGCTGATAATAGGTTCGGCGATTCAGGTGCAATCATTTTCAATGCGATTAAAAACAGAGCAGACTGAGGCGTTTGGTTATTTAATCCAAAAAATTGATACAGGCTTACTAGGTCATGCTGACAAGTTAGAATCGTTAGAAAACAAGCTTAAACGTTTAATCATCCAAAGCCCCAATATCACCTTAAGTGAATTAATGCAGATCACCGATTGCACTGTAGCTGAAGCAAGAGTTGCCCGTTTTAATGCTGATTTATATTAAGTTTTCTCTGGAAACACATAATCTAACGCTAACTTTGTTATTCTAAAGTAATAACTTCAGCGCGATTAAGGGGAAAACGCTAGCCTAAAGCTGCAGTGTTAGTCATCAATCACTAACGGCTTAGCTGCCCTTGGCCCGTATAATTGAAAGCACCATGATTGTCTATAACAGCAGGTGCTTGGATTGGTTCTTCAGTAGATGTTTTTGGGGTTTGTGCGACAGAAATATTCTGCCATTTGTTAACCACCTTTGCTAATGCCCCGCGGTTTGATAGGGTGGAGATGGCATTGTTTATTTCCTGTAATAAGCCAGAGCTTTTTGTTTGTTTACTTAACATGAAATGAATTTTATTGCTGTCTACAAGAAGAGGTAATGGTTCTAGTGCAAGATTCTCTGATTGATTCGCTATGTAAGGTAAAGAAATGGAGTCGCCGATCAGAATATCGCCTCTTTTATAGGCGAGCATCCTTACCGATTGTGCCGCATCCTGGCTAATAACTAATAAGCCCTGATTTTGTAATTCTGCTTTTGACTGTAAATAGTCCTTCCCATACCAGCCATAGGTAGGCACTAACAGCGTTAACTTCTGACTAAAAATATCCTGCCATTTTTCTATACTAATTTGAGGTAAGGTATCTGCCTTGGTAAACAATCTTATTTCTTCATCTCTGTATGATTGGCTAAAAAAGGCATACTTCTCTCGCTCTTTTGTGTAGCTGGCTCCCATCATCATGTCTAAGGTGCCAGCTTTTAACATTTGGTGAGCACGCTTAATCGGCATGTGGATAAAGTTTACTTGGCAGCCAAGATTATTAGCAACAAGAGTAAGCATGTCGATATCGAGTCCGACAGCATTACCTGAGGCGTCAACCCAAGAGTAGGGTGCCCAATCATTAAAGCCGACTTTTATCGGTTCAGAACAAATTGATTCTGCATTTTGCCCCCAAACAATGTAAGACTGGCAACAGAATAGCAGAGTAAATAACAATGTATTTTTCAATATCATATTGGCCACTGTTTTGCTTTGGTATTGAGCGTGGAATGAATTCCCTTACGTAGAAATTAATATTTTACTAAACTTACTTCATCCTAGCCTGCTATCCCGCTCATCGCTAGCGCCAAAGATGATTAAATTAGAATAATATTGATTTGCTGAGAAATTATTTTTAAGAGTTAGCTCACGTCAAAAAATAGAGAAAAGTTAAGTCATCATATGCGGCTAAGGCTAATTTAAGTGGAGTAGAACAACTCCACTAGTGAACATAAAGCACCATGAACATTTTATATCATCGATTCTACAAACTAGTCTTGGTCAGAATTTGCGTCTACAATTCGCTGTAAGCGTTCTTGTTCTTCTTCCCTAGCAGCATTAATTTCCTCAAGAATGGCACCCACATCGGCAATATGCTCACTTTCTTGGAATTCGCCGGTCAGTTTCGAAAGAGGAGTTAACTCTCCCGCTTCAAATAATGCCCACATTTCTTTGGCATACTTAGTCACGGCAAGCTCTGGAGCGAATTGACTATAGTAGTTGGTCATGTTGTTTACATCGCGGGCAAACATCCATTCTGCATTGTTATTGGCGGCCGCATCAACAGCTTGAGGTAAGTCAATAATGACAGGCCCGTTACTATCTACCAGTACATTAAATTCAGATAAATCACCATGAACTAAACCAGCACATAACATTAACTTAGTATATTCAATCATGCTGGCATGATCACGAATAGCATCCTCGGTTGTCATTTCAACGTCGTTTAGGCGCGGTGCTACCATACCGTCATTATCTGTGACCAATTCCATCAACAATACGCCTGAATAGCAGCCATAAGGCTTAGGCACACGTACGCCTGCATCCGCTAGCTTATACAGTGCATCGACCTCGGCATTCTGCCAGGCTTCTTCTTGTTGGTCGCGGCCAAATTTCGATCCCTTTTCCATCGCTCTAGCGCGGCGACTATTGCGAACTTTACGGCCTTCTTGATATTGCACTGCTTGTTTAAAGCTTCGCTTGTCTACATCTTTATAAACTTTGGCGCAGCGAATATCCTCGCCGCAACGCACGACATAAACAGTAGCTTCTTTGCCACTCATTAATTGACTGAGGACTTCGTCCACCAAGCCTTCTTCAACCAGAGGTTGGATTCTTTTTGGGATTTTCATTGCGTCCTTATACCGTAAATATGCGTAGGATGGAATGCCCAAACGAGGGTTTTTCTACATCAAAGTAAATGTGACGTTTATTTATACTAAAAGATATGTTTATGATGTACCTCAAATGCCATGTTTTTTGTCCTATGTAGATATTATATTTATCCTTGCTGTCATTTGTACATTTTTAATCTAAGATTGCATAAATGCCGTCATCACTAAAGAGTTGGACTGAAGTATGAAAGAAGTTGATTTTCGTAGTATTGATAAAATATTTATTAAAATGTCTATTAATGACAAATTTTGGGTCATATTTGGTGTCTTTGCACTTGCAATAATCAGCCTAGCGACTTTTCGTTATCAAGACAATATCAACCTAATAGAGCAGCAGTCACAATTTATGCTTGAAAGCCAATTAAAAGGTATTTTGCAAGCGACTGATGGTGCTGAACAAACAGATAAGTTAGATAAATTAAATATTCAAACTACAGGCTTATCTCAGTCAAGCCGTAACCGAGACTCTATCACTGCTGTTATGCGTGCAACATCTGGTGAGAATTACGCTTTGACTGAAGCTGTTGCCAATCAAGAAGCCGCAGCTAAAAGTGATGCGTTAACGAGTGCGTTTTTAACCCTGTTATGGCTATTGCCTTTCGGGTTAATTACTTACTGGAATGCTACCTTTATTGGCGGCGCGCTGTGGGTGCTTTGGAATACGACCGAAAACATTGGCAAGGGTAATCTTACCTCTCGATTAGGTTTCCATCCTGGCCGGGATGAGTTTGGTACCATTGGTTGTGCACTTGATAAAGCCATGGATACTTTAAGTGAGCTGGTCACTACAGTTAAAGCGAATGCTAAAACATTAAACAGTACTTCAAATTCGTTTGCCAATGTAAACCATGAAAGCGAATTGCAAATTGATCACCAGTATTCATCTCTTGATTCGGTTGCTACGGCAATGGAGGAAATGACCGCTTCTGCTGCCGAGGTGTCTAGCATCTCGCAGAAATCAGTCAGTCAAGTTGAGCAAAACTCAAAATCTATTAGTCAAAGCTTTGAGCGAGTCCAAAAAGCGATTAGTGAGATTGAGCAATTATCAGTGCTTATTGAGCAAACCTCTGAGTCAGTTAATACGCTAAAAACAAACGCGGTTAATATTAATGATGTCATCACTACTATTAATGCTATTTCCCAGCAAACTAATTTATTGGCGTTAAATGCTGCTATTGAAGCTGCGCGCGCAGGCGAGATGGGGCGTGGTTTTGCGGTAGTGGCCGATGAAGTCCGTACCCTAGCCAGTAGAACTCAGGCTGCAACGGTAGAAATTCATACTATGATTGAAAACTTACAATCAGAAACCAACAATATGGACCGTATTACTCAGAATACTGTTAAGCAAGCACAGACCAGTAGCGAGCTTGTGAGTCTTATTGGTACCGATGTCAGTTCAATTAACGAATCTTCTCAAGTCGTCATCGATATGAGCTTCCAGATTGCAGCATCATCGCAGCAGCAAAGTGCAGTCGCAAATGATATTGCATCGGAGCTAAGCGATATCCGTCAAAAAGCCAATACAATTAAAGACCTGGCAAAGCAGTCGTCAAATAGTGTTAAAGATTTATCTAAAGCATCAGAAAGTTTAGGTAAAATTTTAGAGCATTACCACACAGCATAGGCCTCTTTTGGGCCGCTTAATATGGGGGGACTCTGATAAGGGTTTTACTCATATGATTGCAATAGCTTAGATTTTATATCTAAGCTATTTTTATATTAGCGGTTCGCTGAGATAAGGATGATGGCTGAGTGATATGATTATTTGCTATCATAGGCGTATTCGGCGGCTCATATTGAATAGATTGATATTGATACCGTTGTCGTTTTTGCTACAAAAAAACCGAAAATTCGGTTATTGGAACTCTTTATGATTGAATTACAACAGAATAACCCACTACATGGTTTAAAATTAGAAACCATGGTGACAGAGCTAGTTGACTTTTACGATTGGAAAATCCTTTACGCAGCACTGCGTTTAGAGTGTTTTCATACTAACCCAAGTATGGAAGCCGCTGTGAAATTTTTAAAAAAGACTGAATGGGCTAGGGAACGCGTAGAAAACTTTTACCTTTATCGTTTTAAACGTATGCCTAAAGGCAGTGCGGCGCAGTTTGAGTTAAAACCTCGAGAACGCGGATTTTTTGATGGCATTATGCCGCGTAAACCTCAAGAGCTAACAGTGGAATTAGTTGCTGAGATGCGTGACAAAGCGACATCGGATTATCAAGAGATGAAGCGAAATAATAGTCGCCCTAAATATGGTAAAGATAAGCCAAGAACCCAAGACGCTTATGCACAGAACAAACGTTCTAGTAGCAATCGACCAGCGCCATCGCAAGACCCTAAAAATCCTTGGGGTAACTAGTTTTTAGCTAAAAGGCCTTTTAACTTAGCAACTGATTGATCAAGTTGGTTGCTAAACTTGCGCAGGTTTAATCAACTTAGTTAATTAATATAAACAAAAAGTAGCGCTTTTTTATTCGCTACTTTTCTATGACCTACTTTTTTATCCGCTATTTTTTTATTCCTATAATAAGTATCCGTAATGGATAGCTATATCTGCACTCTAGTAAGACAAATTTCACCAATTCCATGAATTATATGGCCAATCAGAGCTTCTTCAGTTTTTCAGTTTGAGGCACATTGTTAAAACAAGGGTTGTTCCCTTAAAAATAGTGCAACAAAGAAATGGAAAGACCGAATTCTCTGTACTAGAATGTTTAGGCGAGAGAGCTTGTTATCATTGTATTGCAGCAGTTTGATTGTATTGCCTTAAAATAAAGACGGTGTATTTATAAATTTGCACTAATTAAGTCTTTACAATAATCAAAACTGAGGTATTATGTAGCCTGCTCTGGCAAACAGAGTTATTAATGAATATTAAGTAAAAGAAAAGCTTTAGATCTCTTCGTTTTATCGTTGTTATCCACAGTGTTTCCCTTAGCTTTATAGTCACATTCAATAATTCAAGCTTCAGTGCATCGCATTTTCGCGATAGATTTATTAATTATTATATAAGGGACACAAAATGTCTAAAACAACTGGTTTAGTAAAATGGTTTAACGAAGATAAAGGTTTTGGCTTTATTACTCCTGATAACGGCGGCGCGGACGTTTTCGTTCATTTCCGTTCAATCACTTCAGATGGTTTCAAAACTTTAGCTGAAGGCCAAAAAGTATCTTTCGAAGTAGAACAAGGCCAAAAAGGTCCTCAAGCAGCTAACGTTACTGCTGAGTAAGTTCTTACTTTAGTAAGATAGCGCAAATAGTCTAGCGACTGTTTGCGCTTTTTTTTGCCTAAAATTTGATATTAAGTAAGACTTTCTCCGGCAAATCTACTGCCAGTACATCCTATTTTAAGCCTATTTATTGTTAACTATTCTATTTCAGCAAGTCTATTTTAAACCTATTAATACTCCCCCACATTATTACCACTGTTCAATTACGACGTTTCCTTAAGTTATCGCTTGTTGTGATGGCATAAATCATTTGATGCACCTATGTAGCTCACATATACCGGTTACTTTAAGGGCGAATAGCCTCAGGTATTTGTTGCAACTTCAATTTCCTCATTATTGTGTATTCAGGCTTATGCAAGGCATCTAAAAATTGATAAACTCAGCATCGACGTTAAGCCTTGTATTGATCCTTATATTGATACCTCTGTAATGTTGATTTTTACTGTGTTGACATCATGACCATATAACGGCATTGATTGACAAATTTTACCCATAGGAATTCTAAAGTGACAGATTCAGCTATCCGCCTAAATAAATACATCAGCGAAAGTGGCATTTGCTCAAGACGTGATGCCGACCGTTATATTGAGCAAGGTAATGTATTTATTAACGGTAAGCGTGCCCAGGTAGGCGATCATGTTAACGCTGGCGATAAAGTTAAGGTTAATGGTCACGATATCGAACCTAAGGATGCAGAAGACCTGGTATTTATTGCGCTGAATAAACCAGTGGGCATTGTTAGTACTACAGAAGGAACTGAACGCGACAATATTGTTGATTTTGTTAATCATTCAACACGTATTTTTCCTATTGGTCGGTTAGATAAAGACTCGCAAGGGTTAATCTTTTTGACGAATAACGGTGACTTGGTTAATAAAATCCTCCGGGCAGGTAATAATCACGACAAAGAGTATGTGGTTACGGTTAATAAACCGATTACCGATAGCTTTATTAAAGGTATGGCTGCAGGTGTACCTATTCTTGGTGTAGTAACGAAAAAGTGTAAAGTTGAACAAGTTGCACCTTATGCTTTTAAAATTGTACTTGTACAGGGATTAAACCGCCAAATTCGACGTATGTGTGAGCATTTTGGTTTTGAAGTGACTAAGCTTGAACGCCAACAAATCATGAATGTTAGCCTTAAGGGATTACCTATTGGTGAGTGGCGCGATTTAGATAAGCAAGAACTCGATGTGTTGTTTGAGATGATAAAAGACTCATCATCAGAAGATAAAAAGTCTGTGGCCAAGAAAAAGCCAAAACCTAAGCCTAAAACCGAATCATTGCGCGATAAAATTGAAGGGCCAGAACACTTCATGCAGCATAATCGCAGCACAAAACATAAAGGTCAGGCAAAAGGAGCGCCAAGGGGGCAAACTAAAGGTCAGGCACAAAACGGCAAAGGTAAACCTAGCCCGTCTAGGAAGCCTAAGCGTTAATCGCTCAAATTGAATACTTTAAAGGCCATCAACTAAAATTGATGGCCTTTTTTAATGAGCGGATTAACGCAGCCTTGGATAGATAATAATTTTCAGCACATTAATCAATAGAAACTGACACCATATAGACTCACAAGACTAAACTTTTTTTAATTTAGCTCGTACAACAATTATGTTTCACTGACATTGTGAGTATGACTTGTCTTCATATCGCGGCTTGTTTTGTTTTACCAACGACTTAAGATTAAAAGATAACCTTGCTTTGAGTGCCTTGATCCGTCAAAGCACTGAAATCGCTTTTGTGTATGTGTTTGACCCTATGTTATTGAAAGCGAATAACTACCAGCAAACTTCTATCGGCCAGCATCGACTTGATTTTATACTGCAGTCGTTTGACGATCTCCGCAGTCAACTTAGCCTTTTGGGTCACCAACTGCATGTTTGTTATGGCAAACCTGATGTGGTGATTTCTCATATTGTGCAATCAAACAAAATTAACTTAGTCGGTTATTCAGATAATGTCGGTTGGAATGAAATCAAACTTTGGCAGCGACTAAAGCAAAAGCTAACACAAGTGAAGTTTGTGTCAGAGTGGAGTGATAGCTTATTCAGTTATGAGCAAATGAATGAATTCGATACTGAGTTTTCGAGTTTCTCGCAGTTCAGGCGCAAGGTGGAAAAATACCGTCTTGAAGTGTCTCAATCTTGCCAAACCTGGTTAGATACACTGCCTAATCCATTCATTATTGACACAGCTTTGTTTGATCAACACCAAATGGGATTGCCTTTAGTTTTGGCAAGTCAGCATCAACAAAAGTCATTGATGTTAGGTGGCGAGCTAAGTGCGCTCAAGCATTTACATCACTACTTCAGTAGCGATTTACCCAGCACATATAAGGTGACGCGTAATGAGCTGGATGGTTTTGATAACTCGACTAAATTTAGCCCTTTTTTAGCCCATGGTAATCTTTCTGCTCGCCAAATTTGGACTGCTGTCCGTCAATATGAAGATCAACATGGTGCTAATGATTCTACCTATTGGATAGGCTTTGAATTACTTTGGCGAGAATATTTCCATTGGTTAGCCTTGAGGCTAGAAACGCAATTATTTAACTTCAAAGGAGGCAAACAAACCGCGCCTTTAACCAGTTACTTTCCTGAACGTTTTCAAAAGTGGTGCCATGGCACAACACCGTATCCGTTAGTTAATGCCTGTATGAAGCAACTCAATGCCACTGGATATATGTCCAACCGGGGCAGGCAAATTGTCGCCAGTTGTCTGGTCAACGAGTTAGGCGTTGATTGGCGCTATGGCGCGGCATATTTTGAAAAACAGCTTATCGATTATGATGTCGCTTCAAACTGGGGTAATTGGCAATACATTGCAGGTGTGGGTGCAGATCCAAGAGGTGGTCGTCATTTTAATATCGCCAAACAAAGTAAAACATATGATCCGGACAATGTATTTATTCAAAAATGGCAGGGCGAGCAGGGAGTGTGTCATTTAGATTCAGTTGATGCTGCAGATTGGCCAATGTCTGCTGAAATGTCTTCAGAGGAAAGTTAATGTCTATAGCCGTTGTATGGTTAAAACGAGATTTAAGACTATCTGATCATCAGCCTTTAGTTAATGCAATTAATAGCGGCTTACCGGTGCTGCTGGTTTATTGCTTTGAGCCAATTTTAGTTAATGACCCACATTATTCGTCAAGGCACTGGCAATTTATTATTGAATCTCTGACTGATATGCAAACTAAGTTGCCCCAAGGGAGTTTACTGTGCAGTGCAGATCCAGCCATACAAACTTTGTCTGATTTGCACCATAAGTATGGTATTACGCAGTTATTTTCCCATCAAGAAGTGGGTCTAAAGGTGACCTTTGATCGTGATATTGATATTAAACATTGGTGCGATATAGAAGATATTGCTTGGTATGAAACGCCTTATGCGGCGGTTATTCGCGGTTTACCTAATCGTCAACATTGGGATAAGTACTGGCAACAGGTGATGCGTTATCAATTTGAGTCGATAAACTTAGCCACAGTAAAATGGCTAATAGAGCCGCTTGCTTGCCATTCGCTGGCTGATGTTGCGCAACACTTTAACCAGGACAAAGGTGACTTTCAACTTGGGGGCGAAAGTATGGCATGGCAAACGCTTGAATCATTTTTTCAAGGTCGTGGTCAGTCTTATGCCTATAGTTTGTCTAGCCCAGAACTGAGCCAGCAGCATTGCTCACGTTTATCCAGTTATCTTGCCTGGGGTAATATCAGTCTGCGTCAAGTTTATCAGCATCTGCTTAGTCATTGGCATACCAAAGGCTGGCGGCGAAGCTTAGTGGCACTGAGTTCGAGATTACATTGGCATTGTCATTTTATTCAGAAGTTTGAAAGTGAATCTGAGATGGAATTTCGTCCAGTAAATCGAGGTTATACCAACCTACCACGTGCTCACGGTGATGATGCTGATAATAAGCTGCTTGCATGGGAGCAAGGTCAAACTGGCGTGCCTATGGTTGATGCTTGTATGCGCTGCTTGCATCATACCGGTTATATTAATTTTAGAATGCGCGCCATGTTAGTCAGTTTTTTAACTCATCACCTGCAAATAGATTGGCGTTTAGGGGTTAAACATTTAGCGCGGTTATTCTTAGATTTCGAGCCAGGTATACATTACAGCCAATTTCAGATGCAAGCTGGGGTGACCGGTATTAATACTATTCGGATTTATAGTCCTGTTAAGCAAGGGCTGGAAAAAGATCCTCAAGGTGAATTTGTTAAACGTTGGGTGCCAGAACTTGCCGAAATACCTGCACCTTTAATTCATTCACCTTGGCAGTTATCTGCCATGGAGCAAATGATGTATCAAGTTAACATAGGTACAGATTATCCTGCACCGATAGTCGACTTAGGTGAAACCTATAAATCGGCCCAAAGTTTACTTTGGCAGTGGCGCACTAAGCCTGAGGTTAAGCGGGAAGCTTATCGACTTTTGCAACGTCATGTGAGGCCAGATTAGATGAAAAAATCCCAGCTTCCGTCTAAGATATGTTTGGTGTGTTTACGTCCATTTAACTGGCGTAAAAAATGGCAAAAGGATTGGCAAAACGTTAAATATTGTTCTAAACGCTGCGCTGGTGAACGTAAAGCTATACTTCCAAACCTAACTGAGGGTAGCGATGTTGAACATGCTAATTTGCGCCCCGATAAGCCCAGTAGTATTAACACCAGCATAGATCAAATAATGCCCATTCAGACAGTGAACCGGAGTGAGAGATGAAGTCAGCAAAAAGGTTGCGGTTAATTTTAGGCGACCAACTTAATGCCTCGCATTCTTGGTTTCGTGAAAAAGATCAACATACTTTATATGTTATTGCCGAGCTGCACCAAGAAGCCAGTTATACCCAGCATCATGCCCAAAAAATATCAGCCTTTTTTGCTGCTATGTCACAATTTGCCAGCGCACTTGAACAGGTGGGCCATCGTGTATTGCACCTAACCTTAGATGACACTGCGCAATATCAAGACTTACCAGCATTACTGACGGCCTTATTTCAGCGTTACAGTGTTACAGAATTTGAATATCAACTTGCTGATGAATACCGCTTACGCAAGCAACTTGATACTTTTACTCAAGGGTTAACTATCACAGCAACCTCTTATGAGACCGAGCATTTTTATTTAACGGATGCTGAGTTGTCTGACTATTTTCAGCAGGATAAAAAACATCGGCTAGAACACTTTTACCGTAAAATGCGACTACGATTTAATGTGATGATGCAAGGGACTGAACCTACTGGAGGCCAATGGAATTTCGATCAGCAAAATCGTCAAAAATTAAAACCCAAAGACTTTGTTTCTGTACCTGAACCCTTGTTATTTAGTAATGATGTCACATCAATATGGGAACGAATTCAACGGCATAACATCCATACCCTAGGTGAAGTGAATACCACCTTGTTGTGGCCAGTCAACCGGCAACAAGCATTATCTCTTTTAGAGCATTTTTGCCGTTTTTGTTTAGTCAGATTCGGACAGTTTCAAGATGCAATGACGGCTAAATTAGATACTTTGGGCGAATCTAAGCAGTGGACCCTTTATCATTCACGGTTGTCCTTCGCCCTTAATACTAAAATGATCAGTCCCCAATGCGTTGTTAATACCGCTATTGCACATTTTGAGTCGTCTAATGGCGAAATAACCCTAGCGCAAATAGAAGGCTTTGTGAGGCAAATAATCGGTTGGCGCGAGTTTGTGAGGGGGATTTACTGGGCCAATATGCCGGACTATTCAACGTTAAATGCACTTGGCGCATCAAGGTCGCTACCCGATTGGTTTTGGACCGGCAATACTAAAATGAATTGCCAGCACCATGCAATCAAGCAATCGCTTGAATATGCCCATGCACATCATATTCAACGGCTGATGGTCACAGGCAACTTTTGTTTAATCGCCGGCATTCAACCCGATGAGGTCGATGCTTGGTATTTAGGCATTTATATCGATGCTATTGAGTGGGTTGAAATGCCCAATACCAGAGGCATGAGTCAATTTGCTGATGGCGGTATTGTAGGCTCGAAAGCCTATGCGGCCAGTGGTAACTACATTAATAAAATGAGTGATTACTGCGGTGACTGTGTCTATCAAGTCACTAAGGCGCACGGCGCCAATGCTTGTCCGCTGAACTCATTGTATTGGCACTTTATGAGCCGGCATCAAAATGACTTTAGCGCAAATCCACGCACTAAAATGGTCTACGGCAATTGGTTAAAAAAACCAGCGGAAGATCGCCAGATTATTTTAGACCATGCGGAACACTTATTGGCTAATTTATCAGCGCTATAAGACATAATAGATACTATCTGCCTGTTAATTTAGGATAAACCATTAATGAAACACTTAACTTCTGAAGATATAACCGCGCTAGAACCACGTTTTAGAGCACGTTTTATTAACAGCTTATCAGGCTTTAAGAGTGCCAATTTAGTAGGCACTCAAGACGCAATGGGTATAACTAATTTATCTATGATTAGCTCAGCGTTTCATATTGGTGCAGATCCCGCATTAATGGGAATGATTATCCGCCCCGATGGTGTGCCCAGAGATACCTTAGACAACATTAAACAAACTGGGGTTTATACTATTAATCAGGTTTCGGCACAGATTTATAAGCAGGCTCATCAAACTTCCGCCCGTTATGATGTTGGTGTGTCTGAATTTGAACCGGTGGGCTTAACCGCTGAATACATTAACGATGTTGCTGCGCCATTTGTGGCACAAAGTCGGCTGAAGTTTTCTTTGCAAGTGCGTGAGATTATCCCGCTCGCCATTAATAACACCATTTTAGTGATTGGTGAAATCAGCCACGTTTTATTTGTTGAGCAAGCATTAAAAGCCGATGGCTATCTTGATATAGAGTCACTTGAAACCGTTGCTGTATCCGGGCTTGATGGCTATCACACTACCAAGCGATTAAGTCGTTTAAGTTATGCTAAACCCGATCAAGATTTATCCCAGTTATCCGTTGATGGTGATTAACCATCCATCAAATACAGAGTTTAAGTCAAGTTATTAAGCTAGGTTAGAAAGTTACTGGCATGATCTGAATCACGGTGGCATTGGTCATTTAAGGGCACTATATTAGTTATACGTAATCCTTAAAATTAAGAGATAAAAGTGACTGATGCTAGGCTTATCTTGTTACTAAAAACCAGTATAACGATAGGAATTAGCTTAATTCTGACGGGTATTTATCTGCACAACTTCAGTGAAACCGTTGAGGCTATGGGCGTAAAAGGCATTATTGTCAGCGCCATGTGCGTTGCCTTTGGCATGGTGCTGTCATTGCCCACTAAAATGTACCTTACGTTTCTTTTGGTGATGAGAGAGTCAGAAAAGCAAAAATAAAAGTATTAACGTCCCATAGTATGTTGCAGCTCTATTTTGATCTTTCCCATTATGCTTTGCTGTTATCAGCTTAATTCAGACTTTTTGTTGAATAAACCCAAGACTATTGAGCCAAAAACACCGATAATTCACCTTAATTAGATAATTTGGCCGTTTGGCCGTGAATGACTGTAGGCGTATTCAATGGAAATCAAAGTAAATTTTCTCGACAATTTAAGACTAGAAGCCAAGTTCGATGACTTTACCGTCACGGCTGATCAACCTATTCGCTACAAGGGTGATGGTTCTGCGCCGAGTCCTTTTGATTACTTCCTTGCCTCGTCAGCGTTATGTGCCGCCTATTTTATTAAGGTGTACTGTAAAGCGCGTGATATATCGACTGAAAATATCAGATTGTCGCAAAACAATATTGTTGATCCTGAAGATCGCTATAACCAAATTTTCCAAATTCAAGTAGAGCTACCCGCTGATATTTCTGATAAAGATCGCGAAGGGATTTTGCGCTCTATTGATCGCTGTACCGTGAAGAAAGTGGTGCAAACAGGTCCAGAATTTAAAATTGAAACCGTTGAAAATCTCGATGCCGATGCCAACGCAATGTTGATGGGGCAAACTGAAGTCGATTCCAGTACCTTTATTTTAGGTAAAGATTTACCCCTTGAACAAACTATTCAAAACATGACCACCATGTTAGCTGACCTTGGGATGAAAATTGAAATTTCATCGTGGCGTAACATAGTGCCAAATGTGTGGTCTTTACATATTCGTGATGCAGCATCACCTATGTGTTTTACCAATGGTAAAGGCGCCACCAAAGAAAGCGCACTGTGTTCAGCCTTGGGCGAGTTTATTGAGCGTTTAAACAATAACTTTTTCTACAATGATCAATTCTATGGTGTTGAGATCGCCAATAGCGAATTTGTCCATTATCCGAATGAGAAATGGTTTGCTTTAGAACAGGATGACTCACTACCAACAGGCCTATTAGATGAGTATTGTTTAGATATTTATAATCCAGATGAAGAGCTAAATGGCTCGCACCTAATTGATACTAACTCAGGCAATATTGCTCGCGGTATTTGTGCTATTCCTTATACGCGTCAGTCTGATGGTGAAACGGTATATTTCCCGTCTAATCTAATCGAAAATTTGTTTTTAAGTAATGGCATGAGCGCGGGTAATAACCTAGAAGAAGCCCATGTGCAGTGTTTATCTGAAATTTTTGAACGTGCAGTAAAGCGTCAAATCATTGAACAAGAAATAGTGCTACCAGATGTGCCAATGTCGGTACTTGAAAAGTACCCTAGCATTCTAGCGGGCATTAAAGGCTTGGAAGAACAAGGCTTCCCTATTGTAGTGAAAGATGCGTCATTAGGTGGCCAATTCCCGGTGATGTGTGTGACCTTAATGAATCCAAGAACTGGCGGCGTATTCGCCTCGTTTGGAGCACACCCAAGCTTTGAAGTGGCGCTAGAACGCAGTTTAACTGAGCTGTTACAAGGGCGCAGTTTTGAAGGCTTAAATGATGTGCCAAAACCAACATTTAATAGCATGGCAGTGACCGAACCTGAAAACTTTGTTGAGCACTTTATTGATTCAACAGGGGTAATATCTTGGCGCTTCTTTAGCAGCAAGTATGACTATGAGTTCTGTGAATGGGATTTTTCCGGCACCAGTGAAGAAGAAGCGAGTGGACTGTTCGGTATTTTAGACGCTATGGGTAAAGAAGTGTATATCGCTGAATTTACTGAATTAGGCGCTTCAGCTTGCCGTATATTAGTGCCGGAATATTCCGAAGTTTACCCAGTGGATGACTTAATATGGGACAACACCAATAAGTCGCTTGCTTATCGTGAGGATATTTTAAACCTGCACTCGTTAAGCACTAAAGCCCTAGGCAAGTTAGTTAATCGTTTAGAAGAAAGCCAGCTTGATAACCAGACAGATATTGGTACCTTAATTGGTATCGTTTTTGATGAGAATACGGTTTGGGGGCAGCTAACCATTATTGAACTCAAAATAATGATTTACTTGGCACTAGGACAGCATGAAGATGCCCTGGAATTAGTCGAGGAGTTTTTGCAGTTTAATGACAATACTGTACAACGCCGCTTATTCTATCAAGCAGTCAATGCAGTGCTTGAAGTGACCTTAGATGAAGACTTAGCGCTAGAACACTTTATCGGTAACTTTAATAGAATGTTTGGTGCTGAGGTAATGGACAATGTGGTTGGGTCTGTCTCGGGCAAGGTACGTTTTTATGGTTTAACTAAAACCAGTATCAATTTAGAAGGGATCGAGCCGCATTTAAGGCTGATTGAAAGCTACAAGAAGCTTCATCAAGCGCGTCAGCAAAAGTTATAAGCATGAAAAAATAATTAAACATAATAAAAAATGCCAGCGATAACGTTTAAGTTACCGCTGGCATTTTTTTCGCTTATCTTAACCGTGTAAATATCGCCGCCTGACCCTAAAATATTGACAGGCCTAAAACTCGGCAACCACTTTTACTGTGTCATTCACTGAGCCGCTGTCTATATAACCAATCATACTTGGGTTTGAAGAGATCAATTTGATCATGTCCTCGGTACTGGATACTTCTTTGGGTGGTGTCCCTTTACCAGTAAACATTTTCTTGGACCAATAAGCTTTTAGCTGACTTGCTGACTTACTTAATACAGTAGAGTCAAATGTCTCTTTAGCCGCCTGTGACGCATCCATATTAATTGGGACAACTTGCTCTCCACTGGGGAACGACTTTACTTTACCAAGATAGATGTTTTCGATATATTTTTGATCGATACTGTCAGCGTTACTCGGGTGAACAATAACCGCAATTGCCGCGGATGCTTGCAGTGATATTAAGCTCAACAGGATTGAGCATAGTAATTTATTCATATCTCTCTCCTAGAATACTAAGTCAATACCAACAGAAACCGCTTTAGCATCACCGGCAACTTTCAAGCCCGGCCCGCCATTATCTTCTACGTCATCATATTGCACTTTAAGGGCAGCAGAAGGATGAAAATCCCAACGAACGCCAAATGATGTCGTATTATGAACTTCGCCAGCAACACCATCATTAAAGTCAGAATAAGAAACGTAAGGGGTAAAATCGCTAATTCTGTAACCAAGGGTGATTAAGTAAGTATCTAGATCGTCACCCTGTAAAGACAGACGATTTAATTCAGTTAATAAGATAAAGTTTTCATAATCGATATTGACTGATAACCCATAAAACTTACCTTTTCGCTCTGTGCTGCCATCCCACTCTTGTTGAACATCATCAATATAGCGTTCATTGGTGTATTGCATATGGGTTAAGCGAATATCTAACCAATCGCGATTAAATTGAACAACGATACCGCCAATATCTTTCCAAATTTCACGGGTACTTTCTAAAAAGAAAAACTCAGATAACAGTTTATTTGGGTCACTTTCCTCTTTACCATAATAAACTTGACCAGACACGGTCCAATCACCAACTAAATAGTTGTAAAGTGCACTAACCCCATTGTAGTTAAATATTTGCCAAGTATAGTTGTCTGCAGGCGGTCTAATCCAAGTATATGCATAACCGACATCAAAAAAATCACTGTAATAATAGAGGGGAAGACGCTTTTTACCCCCTTGTAATGTCCAGTTATCGTTTACATCATACGATACATAAGCCCATTCAAAATCGGCAGAAAAATCATTAGCGCCTCTTGATACTACTTGAGCTGTTGCTGATAAGCCTTCCATCAAATCGGCACTGAATTGAATACCAATTAATGTATCTGGGTTAAAACTGATTTCTTCTTCATAGACGCCCACTAAAGGGTAATCTGCTAGAAATGAGGGGCCTAAATCAAACTCTTCAACGCCGGAGCCTTCGAGCACTTGACCACCGACGACCGAAGCAAAGCCTGAAATATTCACTTCAGCTACAGCTGGCGATGCCAGAAATAGTGAACTGATGACAATTGCTATCTTCTTTTTCATAGAAAAACCTTAACAGTGAGGTTATATTCACTATTAAGGTTAGGACAGTTTTTTATTAGTGCAACTTTAGTTTAACTTTTCTGCAACTTATTTAATGTGTTATGGTCTAAAGCTTTTTTTTGCTTGTAAGCACTGTTTTTAATAAGCATTACTTAGATATTGTTAAGGATGCTGAAATATATTTCTCTAAGCTCCCATTCTATATTTGTCGACTCGTTTAATGGCAAACAACATCCATATCGTCAGTACCACGCTGCAACTCGCGAGTGAAATCCATACACCGAAAACACCGAATGCCCATGCAAAAAGGTAAATTACCGCGGCAATTAATATTAATTTTAACCCCGTTAAAATAGCAGACTCTTTGGTAGCACCAATAGCTTGGAAAAAACTCGCTCCAACAAGTAATAATCCTTCCATAGGCAGTCCCCAAAAATACCATCGTAACCCTTCAATCGCCACAGGGGTTAATTCAGGGTTATTCCCGGCAAAAAGATACACCATCCACTGTGGGCGAGTGTAAATTAAAATAAGCCCAATAACGGCGACCACTAAAGTCATACTAAATGCAATGTGGCGAGCCTCTTTGACCCTGTCGTAGCGACCTGCGCCAGCATTAAAGCTAAAGATAGGCTGGGTGCCAAAAGCAATCCCTTCAAAAACCAAATAGAAGATTGCCTCGGTATAACTAATGACGCCATAAACCGCAACATGTAAAGGGGCGCCTACCCAGAGTAAGGCGGTATTGTGAAGAGTGAGTACTATCGATAAGTACAAATTCATTAAAAAGCTCGGAAAACCCGTCTTAGTAATATCGATGCAATGCTCTGCTCGAAGCCGCATTTGCGACCAATTGATTTTTAATTGCGTTTTAGTGCCAAAAAAATGCTGTAAGCACAATAAGCCAGTTACGGCTTGACTTAACATGGTGGCTATCGCCGCACCTGCTAGGCCAAAGGGATATACCACTATAAATAACCAATCTAAAAAGGTATTTAATATGCCACCAGTAATAAGAACACAGGTGACAAAATGTGGTCTTCCATCGTTACGTAATAGTGCTGTAAAAGCTAAAGACATAATAGGGAAATGGCTCAGGGCAAAGTACCAGAATAAATAGTCATGGGCACTGTGTAATACCTCACCTTCGGCTCCTAGTGCAATCAAGATATCCTTAGCAAACAGGCTCCCACAAACGGCAAAAAATAATCCAGCCAGTAAGCATAAACTGAATGCATTACCCAAAATATGCCGAGCCTTGATAATATTACCCTTACCAAGGTTCATTGATACAAGGGCTGCGCTGCCCATTCCTATTAAGGCCCCTACAGCATATAAAATGGCACCGACAGGGTAAGCTAACATCATTCCTGCTAATCCTGTCTCACCCAAATAGTGGCCAACAAACATACCATCGATGGCAACATAAATACCGGTAATTAACATTGACGCTATAGTCGGTATTGAATAGCGCCAAAAAAGTTTTGCAACAGGCTGCTCTAACAAGCTTAAATCTTGTTGAGCTGGCTGTAATGATGTACCTGTTGACGACATAGATATGACTCAAATAATAGAAAATGATGTTAACCAAAGTGTTTATCTGAAAACACTGAAGTGATATGCAAATTGATGTGTTAGCTGAAAGTATGATCTATGACACATATCAATGCTGGTCATACTGTTTTATGCCTGTAAAAAATAGAGTTTAACGGGGTCCCTTCACCGATGACTATTCTATTATTAACCGCTACGATAGAATACGTCATTGCTATTATATTTTAAGTGTTTTTTCAGGGGTTTTGTATGACTAATACTATGAATCAAGCCTATTTCTGGGCTTGCGACATATACAATTGTCAGAGTAATGATGTTGATCTATTGAGTGCTAAACTCGCAACTGAAATAACGCGTTTACGCTTTAATCAAATGACTTTAGGATCGGTAGATGATTTGCCTATTTGTCTGTATCAATCAAGTACGCCAAAGAATGATTTACCTTCAGTGTTAATTTGCGCAGGCTTTCATGGCGAAGAGGCAGCTGGTCCATGGGGAATGCTCCACTTTTTACAACAACTTCCTGATGACATCTTAGAGCATCTTAACTTGAGTTTGTTACCCTTAGTTAATCCAAGCGGGTTTAGTAACGGACAAAGGTTCAATCTATTTGGTGAAAATCCCAACAGAGGATTTGTGCTTGAACAGCAGCAACCTAGGTCGAATCAATATACCTCTGTAGAAGGTAAATTATTACTCCAGCATGCTGGTTTATTAGCAAAGTTAAGTCGAGACGGTGTGCTGACATGTCACGAAGATGTGTTGCTCAGTGATACTTATTTATATTCATTTGAATCAAATTGCTCGCCTGGAACTTTCAGTTTTAGTTTACGAGATGCGCTAGCACAATATTTTACGCTAGCTCAAGATGGTTATATTGATGATTGTCCAGTAACAAGTGGGGTGATATTTAATCATTTTGACTCATCATTTGAGTCTTTTTTAGTCAAGCTTGGGGCTAAATTTGGTGCATGTACTGAAACACCAGGTCAGCAAAATTTTGATCAAAGAATATTAGCTAACAGCGCCGCAATGAAGGCTTTTATTGGATTATATAAAGCAGATTATTAATGTTTTTGGTAGTAGTTTTATTGTTGCTTGCTGGTGTAGTCGCTAGCTAACTGCTGTAATCGTTGCAAATTTCAGGTTCGGCCCATTCTTGATTAAGTAATTCGACGATATCTCTACTTCAATTCAAATTAGGGTTAAACGCAAGGTAAAACGGAGAATCACTTAAGGTGCCAGCAAAGCGAATGTGAGTAGATTTTTTATACATGTATTGCTGTAAATTAAAAACTTATTTTTATCTGAATTCAAGTGATGCTTATTTTATATTTGTTGGTTTTGGAACGTCACCAACGAAATTGAATTTAAAACACAATTATTTAGGTTATTCTGAAAGCTGAAGTTGCCAAATGTTACTTTGACTTAACTCTATTTGGTCACATGCAAAAAAATTGTGCTTATAAGCCATATTGCAGTTATTAGGCATGCGTCCTGTAAATTCAAAAAGTATTTGTGTCTCTGAATTTTTCAGATTTAATTCCTTATACTTTTTATCTAGCAAATAATAAATTTTACTATCACGTAATTGCCAATGTCTCCACCCAGCAATCGGAAAGTCATTAATTAATAGTGTTTCACTACCTGTGTGTAAATCTAATTGATATAACCCTGAATGATTGAATTTAGTGAAGTACAACTGCTGCCCATTACTTTGGGCGCTATAACCTCCTTTTGTCGTGAGTTGAGAAATTTCACCCGTTTCAGACGAAAGCTGCCAGATATTCCATTGGTTATTAACTTCAGCACTAAATAATATTGACTGCTGTGAATAGGCTACGTGGTGTACCAGTGAAAATTGCTTAGCGAGTTGTTGCCAATGTCGGTTTTTTACAGAATAGCGATATAAGTGATTGTTGATACTGGCAATCAGGTCCTGATCATCAGCTGACCAAGACATTGCGCTAATATGTCCTATATCGCCATCAAACTCGGCAGTATAAGCCGCTTGGTTTTCCGATTGAATATAGACTTTTTCTTTACCGGTACGATTAGATTTAAATGCTAGGATGTTACTTTTATTACCTAAAGTAGGCTGCTGACTGATCCATGAGCTTGCGGTTAGTGCAACGGATGACGAGTTTTGCAGTGAATGTCTGAAGATGTTCATCGTTGTCTGGCTTCTTTCTGTAATAATTGAACTTAAATCATCTCCGGCAGCCAGCCTTCCAAATTGATCACTTTTTTCTACCGTGGTTAATATTGATGTGTTGATATCAAACTCAAACTCAAACAACCCTTCACTATTAGATGCCAGCAAATGATGGTCTGATCGCCAAACTAAGCCATATATACTATCGATGAAGGGAACCTTGGCAATAGTACTATTATCGTTAAGATCTATTAACTTAAGATTATCGGTACCATTATCGCTGTACTCAACTACCGCTAAAATTTGATTTTTTGTAGACAAGGAGAACAAATAGTCTCCTAAATTATTGCCTATTTGTTTTGGGTGGGTTAATTGTTGCTTTCTGCCTGTATCTAATTGATATGCATAAATGGCATAAGGCTCAGATATGCTTGGGCGATATTGATAAATTAGTCTTTTGCTATGTTGATCAAAAGCTAATTGAGTGACGACTCTTTGACCACAATTTAATACTAAATCTAACTGTTTGGTGGCTGGGTCCAATTTAACAATTTCACATTCCCTTTGTTGTAAATTATTTAACCGGGATGCATAGATAAAACCATCGGCAGCATAGATTACATCAGTGTAGTAATAGCTATCATGGGTCATTGCTAGCGGTGGGCTGTCGGCTTGTTGCATAAACAGTTGGGCATAATCGTCAGCACTGGCTCTATACAGAAAAACCAAACCTTGAGTGTGCGGATCAAATGATGGATTAAAGGCGCTGCCCTGAAGGGCAGTTTTCGGCTGCCTGTCTAGAATTTGAAGTAATGGTTGTTGGATGCTTGATTGACTAGATTGATAAAAACTTACTCCTACGATGACAAGTAAGATGATAATGCCTAATGCCGTTGAATTGAATGCAGTAAATAATGCGGCAAATTTATTAATTTTAATGTCAGTTGCTTTAGGCTGAGGGAGTATTTGAGCCTGATTACTTGAGTCTGTTTTGGTATTTACTGCGTCACTTAAATTATGAGGTGTTAATAAGGTAGGGCTCGCGGTGAATATATAACCGACTTTACTGACCGTTTTTATCCATATTGGAGATGAAGGAGTGTCTTCGATGAGCTTTCGAAGTTCACCAATCGCACGATTTACCGCTGCATCACTGACAACTCTTCCGCCCCAAACCTGTGTAATTAGTTGTTCTCTGGATATGGCTTCTTGAGGATGGTTGCAAAAAAATACTAGCAATTCAAAAATGCGTGGTTCGCAAACTAAGTGAACGTTATTTTTCTGTATTTCTACTTTTTCAAGGTCAACGGTAATACTACCAAATGCATAATGCATCTATATCCTTATTATTTAGCTGATCATTATCATTTCATTATCAAACCATTCTTACTTCTTTATTGTTCCTAATCAAGGTAGTGGCACACTTAAACCACAAAAACGATGAAAGGATTATCATGAAGAATATATCGAATAGCATTAAGTATCATACCCAAAAAATGAGTTTTTCACGACATTTGGCCCAATCAATAATGACGTTACCTGCAGCGTGCTTAGCAATATTGAGTTTATTAGTAGGATGTGGAGGCGGCAGTGACAGCCCTGATATTCCAGAAGTTAAGCCACCACAAGCAACTACTTGTGCCGGTACATCATTACCAATCGATGCTAGTTGTATGACGGTCAATAATCGTGATGTCGTTATTTATAAACCTAATGCTGAAATAAAAGGTATCGCCTTATTCCTACATGGTGCGCCGGGAACACCACAGAAAGTGGCGGGCATTTTTGATGCAAAGAGTTTAACAAATGAAAGGCAATTATTATCAGTATCTCCCCAAGGTAGTCATAACTTTTGGGGGTGGGATAGCGAAAACAGTGACAATGGCGGAGCTATAGATACAGATTTTATCAGTAGCTTACTTGTCCAACTTCGAGCAGAGAATAATATCACAAGCGATAAAGTGTATATTTTTGGTTATTCGGCAGGTGGGTTTATGGCTTATAAGCTTGCATGTGCAATACCTGAGCAAATTACTGCGGTTGTCTCGCTGGCAGGTCAATTTAGGGGAGACTTTGACCAATGTACAACATCTACAGCAGTTACGCTGCATCACTTTCATAGCCCGCAGGATTCTGACGTACCCATTTCGGGGCGAACTAATGGTGATATTCAATCTGTAACGGATACATTAGCCCATTGGCGACAAATAAATGGTTGCAATGATGTCGTTACTTCAATCGAACATCCAGCAGTTAATAATACGAGCAGTGGCACCGAAACTTCTGTTTGGCAAGCCTGTTTAAAACCTGTTAGTTTTTCGCAAATCAATAATGTACCGCATGAAGCCGTTTATGATTCTGAAGTGTTAAAGCAAATTTACGCCCCAATATTTAATTAACTATTTATATAGTTAATAACATATTTGATTTTTACGGAGACACTATGTACTCAAAAACTGTTTTTCCTATATACATTGCGATTATTTTATTTATAAGTTTATCTGCATGTGATGGTGCATCGTCTTATATTGCTAATGTCTCGGACAATAATCAGCAAAATGGTGATCTTGGGTCACCAAAGAGTAATTTACCTGTCCCTGATAATCGTTTTTCAAATGAATATAACATCCTATTATTTGGCAATAGTCATGTGTCAAATCAAGCGGATTTGATCAACAAAATTATCAAGGCTGGCAATAATAAAGCACAAGTTACAGTTGTTAATGCTGGGGGAGGTTTTTTAGATGATAAGGGAAGCCAACTGAGGCGCAATGACTTATTAACAACGCAACGGTGGACGCACCTTATTTTACAGGGGCAAAAATACTCACAATCAGGAACGGAGAGTTACTCAACTTTAGAAACTCAGATTTGGATTGAAAAAGCAAAAAATGAATCAATTACCCCAATTCTTTTTCCTGAACATCCGCAACTAGGAAGGAGCAAAGAAGGTAGACAGGTTCACCAGCTTCATTCCAGCATAGCCGCAGTACAAAAATCTTGTGTTGCCCCTATAGGACTAGCTTGGGATAGAGTATTGATGATATCGCCAAGCCTTAGATTACATAGTTCAGATGGTAACCACGCGTCATTAATGGGCAATTTATTTACAGCGTTAGTTTTCTATGAGGTGATAACTGGAAACTCAGCAGACCTATTGCCTTACATTGCTGATATAGACGTTGATGAACCGACTCAACAATTACTCGGCCAAATCGCATCTGAAACCATTCAAGCTAATACACCTTGCTTTTTTGGCTGATAATTAGAAACCATGTTCAGTTTTGACGTAATTCATAATAGTAGAGTAGGTATCAACCCATAGCCTATCTTTGTTTTCTGCTAAATATTGCAGTAATTCATTATGGGCTTTATCACTTACCGTTAAATAGTCGCCTTCAATACCATGAAACACAATGTTAGCTAGCCCCCCTTGGGATTGGACTTCATTAACGAATGCGATCAGGGTTTCACCACTGACATTTTCTGGCATCAGTAATAGATCAAACTTGGGGTCGTATTGAGGGTTATATCCTTTGATCGCGATAAAAGAGTCTCTAATCGCGTTAATATAATTGCCATCAGATACATTAAAATCACCACATGGTGGAGTGAAAGTGCGACTGTTTTTATTATCGATAGCGTGAAGCAGCGTATTGGCTAACAGCACTTCTTGACGTATGTGACTGATTACCTTGGTATCTAAATCATGATATGGCATCACCCAATCTCGCCCTGATATGGATTTACGACAAGGATGGTACAGGGTGTGATTTCCCAGTTCATGACCATTGGTAGCGACTTGACGCCATTGTTCGATGTTGGTGGTCAAGTTTGGGTTTGAAAGCGTAAGGTAGAATGACGCTTTAAAGCCATATTTATCTAGCGCAGGGACTGCATTTATTAACTGGCTATTCAACGCATCATCATATGAAAGGCTCACGGCAGCTTTATATTGTTTCGGCCATTTAAAAACGGCTACTGCTTCATCGGCAAAAACATCAGTAATGACTGTAAGTGTCACTAATCCATAAATAACAAATTTAATGTTCACGCATTAGGTCCTTTATAACAGGATTAAACCACGCCATATTTCAATGGATTTTCATATTAGGTTATGTTTTTTTAACATTGATATTTTATGTGATTATCTATAAATTTGTTCTTCAACATTAATAAAAATTTTTACTAATATTTCAAATGTTTAATCGTTATAGATATTTAAACGTACTACATATTAGGTCTAATGTTAATAAAAGGTCATACTTTAAAATGGAATAGTTGATCTAAAAACACTCTCAAGGATGATTTATGTTTAAACCACTACGCTATGCAATTTTGTCCACATGCCTGTCTAATATCGCGTTTGCAAGCGAGCTGCCAGCTATTCTTGATTACTTACCCAAGTGTGAACCGATCATTTTAAGTGAATATCATCAGCAGTTAACTTTTATAAATGATGAAAATGATGATGTAACTACTAAGCTAAATACTGATGATTTTAGAGAGCAATCAATAAAAAATGCATTGTTAGTGGCTCAGCAAAATGGCAAAAAATCAGGTGCTGAAGCCATTATTATTGAGCAACTATTCACCTTAGATTTTGTTAAAAAAGTGGCCGGTAATAGTGATGAAGATAAATACGACAATTATAAAATCAACGTCAATATAGAAGCAAAAAACATTACACTTTGTGATAACAAGGAGCTTACGACTAAGCGGACTCCCTTTGGTAGTAATGGTATGAGAGTTCTATTATCCGATACGTCAGTAGTGTTGGCTGTACCAAATAGTAAATCTTTAATGATCAGTGCCGATAAACATAAGCCGCCTAGCGCAAGCGTGTCTGTCAATGGTGCTTATGGCGTTATGTTAGGTGATCCGCTATCAATATTAAAAGCCCAAATGGGGCCTGAAAGTATTAGATTATTAGACCATGATGGTACCCAAATATTGGGTTATGGCAGAAGTCTATGGTTTTATGTAAAGAGTAATAAAGTGATAGGTATTGCTAAAAATGAGGCTATTCTAAATAGCCATGGCACAAATCTCATCGCGTTTAGTGAAAACTATGATATTGATAATTGGTTTATTAACGATGTCAATTATAGAGACACATATCAAAGTGTTAACCAAAATCTCGATTTGGTTCAGCACGGTGATGAGACCCTTGTGTATAGCGACACATCCCAACTATTTTTAAACTTTAAAAGTTTTAAAGTCGATCTCTATAAGGACGCTGAGCTTCTAGTGAATGGTTTTACAATATTGCCATCAGGTGATAAAAAAAGTCTGCAAATATTAATTTTACCGCGACAGACTCTATTGAAGTGAGCCATTTTTTTACTATGAATACCGAAGATATGTACCAGCTAGACGATCAACAGCGGAGTAACCAAGTTAACTTAAATGCTGACGGTGTTTGGGTTATTGCTAATGAAAATCTACTTTTGGGTGTCAATGATAAGGGGATTGTTAACAGAATCAGAGTGACGGAATCTATTATTAAAGAGCAAAGTAAACAGGATTTTAACCTTGTGCTTGCACGTTATAACATTCCAGTTTTGAAGTCTGATTTGTTAAAGTTGTATCCAAATGCAGAAGATAATTTTGACAGTGTGATGGTAACTAAAGGCACAAAATTGCTATTTGCGACCTTTGACTCGGATGAAGATAATGCACAATTAATCGACATTATGATTGAGCTTTAGATCAGAGAGTTGACCGCGAAGAGACTAAATATTTTTCAGTATGGTTTCAAGCCTATAATGCATAAAGTCACTTTTGCGACGATTGCTATAAATACAGGCAATAAGATTTTTAATTAACAGTCACTAAGTTGGTCTGAAGATTTCAATATTTGCCATTTAGACTATATTTTACTGACATAGAGTGTATTTTAGACTAAATATCAAGGATGTAATATGCGTGACAATCAACCCGTAACACAAAAGCTGCACGTTTTTAAGCCTCATTTCAGATTGATTTCTGGTACAGATGCCCGCGGCCATATTACCTATTGTAATGATGAATTTGTTGAAGTAAGCGGTTTTACACGTGAAGAGTTGATTGGAAAACCGCACAATCTCATTCGACACCCCGATATGCCTAGCGCGGTGTTTAAAGAAATGTGGTCCTGCATTTCTAGTGGAAAAGTGTGGATGGGACTGGTAAAAAATAGACGTAAGAATGGTGATCATTATTGGGTCAGTGCGTTTGTAACCCCAGTGTTCGAGAATAATAAAGTCGTTGGGTATGAATCAGTCAGAGTGATTGCTCTTCCATCTGAAATTGCACGCGCAGAGACCATGTATGCCAGATTAAGAAATAATTTACCTCCTAGAAAGATAATTGCCAATGCGTTTCAACTGATTAAGTCTTTAACACCTGTTTGGTTACCATTAATGCTATTGAGTGTTGTAGCGGCTGTCATGGGAGGTGGAATTGAATGTATTTTAATTCTAGTGACTATGCTGATATCGTGTATTTGGACTTATTATCGTAATGAGTCCGATTGGCGTGAACTGTATACCTTAAGTCCTGATTCATTTAACGACTTACTTGTCGCGATGACTTTTTTTGATGACCTAGGGGAAAAGGCAAGAGCAAAGCTTGCGTTAGGTTCTGAAATCGCCCGTTGTAGAACCGCACTCACTCGAATTGAAGATTCGGCTCGTTCTTTAGATGTTATTGTAGATAAAACACAAGCGCAGGCTAAAACCACCGCAAAAGCCGTGGCGTTACAAAGTCATTCAACTCAACAAATTGCTTCGGCAATTACTCAAATGTCTACCGCAATTCAAGAGGTTGCGGGGAATGTCGAGCGCAATGCATCAAGTGCAAAACAAGCTCAGGTCACGGTTCAAGAAGGTGCTGAGTTAGCCAACTCCGCTAAAGCATCGATAGATAATTTAAATATATCCGTTACAGACATTGCTAAAACGGTTAAAGAGCTTGTTGATTCAACTAATGAAATTAGCCAAGCCGCGAGCTTAATTTCTAATATTGCTGATCAAACTAATTTACTTGCCTTAAACGCAGCGATTGAAGCGGCTAGAGCTGGAGAACAAGGCCGAGGGTTCAGTGTAGTAGCTGATGAAGTACGCGCATTAGCTTCAAAAACCCGTGAATCTACAGATAAAATTCACGATATTGTAAAAATACTTTCTCAACGAGCTGAAAATGCACTTGAAGTTTCAGGTAAAGGTGAACAAGCCGCTGCCCAAGGCGTTGAAATTGTTGAAAAAACAAGGTTGAAGCTGATTTCTACCAGTGATTCTGTTGAGCTAATTACTCAATTATCAATGGATATGTCTGCAGCAGTTGAGGAGCAAAGTGCGGTGGCGGAGCATATTAATCAGCAAATTATTGAAATAGCTGATGCTTCAGAAGCGACCAAGGAGTCATCGGAAACATCTTTACAAATGAGTCATGATTTACATGATTCCGTTACAGCAGTTCGTTCAATTATCAGGCGCTTTGCTGTAAATACTTTAGGTGACAAATAAGGCACTACATTCCAATTTCAGATGCGATTTCGTACTAGTTTTCAAGTGATATGGACATTTTATTAAGGTATAAATTGTCCATTAATATTGGATTTAACGGTACTAATAAACCAGTGTTAAATCCTTTATTATTCTCCTCATTGACCTAGCACTATGAGGAAATCATCCATGTCTCACCCAATTATTCAAGATTTAGAACGTCGTTATACCGTAAAAAAATACGATTCAAATAAACGTATCTCTGCTGAAAATATTGCAGTGCTACAACAAGCTATGCGTTTATCCGCGTCTTCAATTAACTCGCAGCCTTGGAAGTTCATTATTATTGAAAGTGATGCGGCAAAGCAGCGTTTGCATAATACTTTTGCAAACAAGTATCAATTCAATCAGCCGCATGCAACTGAAGCTTCACATATTATTCTATTTGCACATAATCCTGCTTATACCAAAGATGATTACCGCAAGGTTGTTGATGTTGAAGTGTCCTCAGGTCATTTGCCGGCAGACATGTATGACAATATGCTTAATGGTGCCTTTGCCTTTGCTGAAGCTAATACTAATGACGCTGGCTTTAATGGCGAATGGACTAAGGCTCAAACCTATATTGCCTTAGGCAATACTCTGCATGTATTAGGGCGTTTAGGAATAGATTCAACTCCTATGGAGGGTGTTGACTCTGAGCTTATTGGTGAAGAGTTTAAGCAAGAATTAAACGGTTATGTGGTTGAGGTGGCATTAGCCATTGGATATCACAAAGAGGGCGAGGATTATAATCATGGTCTGCCTAAATCACGTTTACCGATAAAAGATATCTTTACCGTATTGTAATTAGCATAACCTGACACGGACTAAAAAAGCTTATTTAGTCCGTGTTTTATTGTGGTGGGTCAGATGCGCTAAGTTGGTGAGTGGTGTTGAGTCATTAAATCTGCTATCAAATTGTTGACCTTAAGCGAGGAATTGTATTGCTAATCACATTCAGAATATTTATGTCTGGTATTTAATGAGACGATCGGTCTATTATTGGTGATGAACATAGAAACAGTAAAGCCTCGTCGTGGTCGTCCTCCCAAAGCCAACCGTGACAATCAAGATACTAAAGCGGCATTAATCCGTAGCGGCCTAGAGCAATTGACTGAAACCGGTTTTGCTGGCTCGGGTATTGATCTTATTTTAAAAAGAGTGGGCGTGCCCAAGGGGTCGTTCTATCACTATTTTTCCAGCAAAGAAGTTTTCGGCCAAATTGTGATTGAAAACTACGCTGGCTATTTTATGTATCAATTAGATAAGTGTTTGTCCGATGAGTCTTTACCCGCACTCCACCGGCTCAGTTTATTTGTTGATAAAGCTAAGCTTGGTATGGAAAAGTACCATTTTAAGCGTGGGTGTTTGATTGGTAATTTAGGTCAAGAAGTCGATTTACTACCAGAGAGCTATCGTCAGCAATTGATTACTGTTTTTGCGAGTTGGCAGCAGCGATTGTCCCTGTGTTTTACCCTCGCACAAGTTAATGGTGAGATTAGTCAGTCTGTTAATTGCGACAAGTTAGCTGAAATTTTTTGGGTCGGTTGGGAAGGGGCTGTCAGCCGAACAAAGCTAGTCCAAAATACACAACCTTTACAAGATTATTATGATTTTTTTATGAAAAGTTTCCATTAATTACACTTATCTAGACTTGCTTGTCATGAGCCGTAAATAGGTATTATTAATAGAAATTTTAATTTGTGTTATAAAATTTTTTACATTTAAATAGACGATCGGTCTAATTGGGGGTTTTATGTTTCGTGGCATGTTAATTGAGAAAGACGAGCAAGGTTATCGCGCAGCAGTAAAAGATATTGATGAGTCCGTTTTACCAGCAGGTGACGTCACTGTTAGCGTGCAATACAGTACATTAAACTACAAAGATGGTTTAGCGATTACGGGTAAAGGCCCTGTTGTAAGACAGTTTCCTATGGTGCCAGGGATTGATTTAGTCGGCGTAGTGGCACAATCTGATAGTAATAAGTTTGTCGTCGGCGATACCGTTTTATTAAATGGTTTTGGTGTGGGTGAAGTACATTGTGGTGGACTTGCCCAAAAAGCGCGATTAAAAAGTGACTGGCTTATTCACCTGCCTAAAGCGTTTTCTGCTCGCCAAACAATGGCCATTGGCACAGCGGGATATACCGCCATGCTATGTGTCATAGCATTAGAAAAAAATGGTGTGACTCCTGATAAAGGTGAAATATTAGTTAGCGGCGCTAATGGCGGCGTCGGCAGTTTTGCTATCGCCATTTTAGCCAAGCTAGGTTACCAGGTCGTTGCGTCCACAGGGCGTGCTGATCAAGTTGATTATCTAAAAGGCTTAGGTGCCAAAGAGGTTATTGATCGTCAATTACTGTCTGAACCAGGGCGTCCCTTAGCCAAAGAGCGTTGGGCGGGAGCGGTTGATTCTGTTGGTAGTCACACTCTGGCCAATATTTGCGCGAGTATAAAATACGGTGGCACTGTTGCTGCCTGTGGTTTAGCTCAAGGTATGGATCTGCCCGCAACCGTTATGCCATTTATTCTACGGGGGGTGACATTGGCTGGTATTGACAGTGTTATGCGCCCTATTAGTGATAGAGAAGAAGCCTGGCAGCGTTTAGGTGAGATTTTCGCTAATCCGAGTGAACAGGCTATGTTTGATAATATTTCAACAGAGATCAATCTGAACGGAGTAATACAAGCAGCCGAAGATTTAATGGCGGGTAAAATCAGAGGTAGAATTGTGGTTGACGTCAATGGATAACATCTAAAGTTTAATTTTTCCCTTAGAAGCTGAGGTTAAATAAAAAAATGCCAGTCAACTCGCTGACTGGCATTTTAATTATGTTGCTACTGATTAGTTGAATACTTTAACAAGCGGGCACGAAACTATGCCAACCTATACCCATATCTACTACCAAATACGTACGCGTTGATCTTCAGGTAAATATAGCTTGTCGCCAGGTTTAACATCAAACGCTTTGTACCAAGCATCGTGGTTACGAGGCGCTAATGCACGGTAATGTCCTGGTGCATGCGTACCAGCTTTCAGTTGGCTTAACATACTTTGTTCGGTACGCTTTTCTTTCCACACTTGTGCCCATGCAAGGAAGAAGCGTTGATCGCCCGTTACGCCATTAATAACCGGCGCCTCTTTACCATTTAAGCTTAATTGGTAAGCGTGGTAAGCCATAGATAAGCCACCTACATCGCCAATGTTTTCACCTAGACTATTACGCCCATTAACAAAATGACCCGTAATTGGCTCGTATAAACTGTATTGTGCGGCGAGTTGATCAGCTTTTGCTTCAAATGCAGCGCGATCAGAATCTGTCCACCAGTTACGTTGAATACCATTGGCATCTGATTTAGAGCCTTGGTCATCAAACCCGTGGCCCATCTCATGACCTATCACCGCACCAATACTGCCATAGTTAACTGCTGGGTCTGCATTAGGGTCAAAAAATGGCGGTTGTAAAATAGCGGCAGGGAACACAATTTCATTAAATGAACTGTTGTAGTAAGCATTAACATATTGCGGTGTCATACCCCAACGATTGCGGTCTGTTTTTTCAAGTTCGGTCGCTACGCTGTCAGCATGAAAATATTGACGTAGTTTATGGATATTGCCTACTAAATCTTGGTTTGAAAGGGTTAAACCATCAAATGTTTGCCATACATCCGGATAGCCAATTTTAGGCTTAAATGCCGCCAGTTTAGCGTGGGCATTGACTTTTGTGTCGCCACTCATCCAATCTAAACCATCAATACGTTGCCCTAGCGCTGTACGAAGGTTTTCAACTAAATCGGCCATCTTTGCTTTTGATGATTCAGGGAAATACCGTTCAACATACACTTTACCAATAGCGAACCCCAGTGATTCAGTGGCTGACATTTCATCAACGGCACGTTTCCAGCGTGGACGAGGCTCTTCTTGGCCATCTAGTTCTTTGCCATAAAAAGCAAAGTTAGCGTTAAACACCTCTTCTGCGAGCAAACCGGCGTTATTGCTTAGGGTATGGTAGGTTAAATAATCCTGCCACACATTAATTGGCTGCTGATTAATTAAGGCAATCATAGCCTTAATCGGTTCTGGCTGAGCCACATTTAGTTGTGGAATACTGTAACCCGTTTGTTCAAAGAAAAGATCCCAATTAAAGTCTGGATACTCTTTTGCTAAATCAGCACGTTTGATTTGATTAAGTGTCAGGTCACGATCGCGACGTTTTTCACGTGGCCACTGACCTTGTGCAATTTGGATTTCAAGCGCCAAAATAGCTTCAGCACGGGCCTGGCCATCTTTGATACCTGCAAATGCAAGCATTTCAGCGATATGACTCACATAAGCACTGCGAATGTGACTAAAGCGCTCAGTGTCTTCTAAATAATATGAGCGGTCGGGAAGTCCTAAACCGCTTGCGCCAATAGTGAATTCATATTGATCAGGGTCAAGTCTGTTAAACCACATGCCGCCAGATATTGGCGAGTCAGCATAGGTAAGCCAAGCATTACCAAACACTTTTGTTAAATCATCAGTGTTTTTAATGGCATTAATTTGATCAAGTGTTGCCTGGATAGGTGATACGCCAAGTTTATTGATGGTGTCTGTATCCATGTAAGCATGGTAAAAATTGGCAATTAATTGCTCTTCAGGGGTTAAATTTTGGCGACTGGTAATATCATCGATAATCGCTTTAACCTGATCTTCACTGCGTTCTGCCAATAGGCTGAATGCGCCATAGCGGGTTTTATCTGCTGGCATTTCGAAGTTGTCATACCAAGTGCCACTGGCATACATAAAAAAGTCATCGCCTGGCTTAATCGCTTCGTTACGGGCGGTTAAATCAATACCAAATTCACCTAACTCTGCCTTTGCTGCAGGTGTGGCTTTTACAATAGCGCTGTTAGTTTGCTTAGGGTCTGATGTGCCACATGCAGTTAAAAATGTACCTGCTAATGCGATGGCAATTAAGGATTTTCTCATTGTTATCGTCTTCCTTTCTGGGCTTTTTATTATAGAATTGTCGTTATAAAGTCTGCTTGATTTTCTAAGACTGACCCAAAATGTCAACTTATCAATTGTTAGCAAAGTTTATAATGTAGACCTTGTCTATTAATTTGAGCTTAAGAATACTGCAAGAGGGAAAATGAGAGGGCATAAGGTTGGCAATATATTATTAACTTACCATTGATAAACTAATATTGAATATTAAAACGCGCAAAACGTGTCAGGGCACGGATCATCGGTGCTTTACTTCGCTGGTCAATAAAAAACTGTTTTTGAGTAGAAAACTTTTTGAAGTGGCGAATATCATCGACAATATGTACCGGACGGCATTCAAACTGACTTGATAAGTGAAGTAATGTTTCAGCATTAAAAGAGAATGACTGTAGCATTTTATTGGAAATATCGTTTTTTCTAGCAACGGTGAGCGCTGATCTGCGATTAATTTGACCGTTAACTCTGTCTTTCAAACGTTTTTTATGTTGTTTCCAGGTGTCTTTGTCAGTTAAAGAATGTATATCTTCAATAATTTGGTTGGGATCACAATCAAACTTCCTCGCAATATTTGCGATTATCTCCATAGAAGTAACATTGACTCCTTTAATAGTGAGATAAACAATATAGTCGCGGCGATCATTGGCTTTTTCAATTTCTTCATGGGTTGGATTTAATGCGTCGTTGGCAAGGTTTTCAGTTTGTTCTACAGATGCAAGCAAGCTCTCGAGTGAAAGCGTTTCAGCTTCTGCATCAGCTTGTGAATGTTGATATTCATTTTGTTTCTTCATCTTTAGTCGCTACTTTTGGTTACTCAGTTTGGGTATTTGCTTTGTTTGTTGCTAATGCTATTCAGTATGCAATCAAGTAACTTTGGCTATTAGGCAAATACTACGTGAAGTCCCTTGCTGTGGAAATATAAAATCGATAATAGTTTATGTTTTTCAATTTTGAATATTCAGTTACGTTATTTTTGCTATTTTTGTTATCGAGTTGGTTTTAGATTGTTTTGAGTCTTGTTGGTTTGTTATTGATAGTCGGTTGAGTCAATTATAGCGATATAACACTCTGTTACTTTTTAAATGACATAAATTGCATAAAATCCAGCAAGCTAACTTATTGCGTGTTAACTTATCGTTAACATTTTGGCTGTCATTATAAATGTAATGATAACCATAATAAATTTGGTATGTGATATTTCAAAAGGCAGGGATATGATTAAAAAGTCATTAAAATGGATTGGTGTAGGGACCTTAGGTCTGGTGACATTGGGCGGCGGGTTTGCTGCACATGAATGGTATGCAGAAAAACCGTTTTTGTTTAGAGCCTATTTAGACCGTGCAATGGTTAAAATGGCCTTTGAAGACCCTGAAACATTAACCTCCTTAGGCTTTCTCGAATCCGTTGGTATAACAGGTCATAACGCTCATTTAGATAATGTCGACCCTGCTAAAGATCAAGCCATGTTTGATGAGTTAGCCGAATTTCGTAAAGGATTAATGCAATACCAAGATGCTGATTTAGATGAGAATCAACAGATATCTAAACAAGTGGCTTTATATTTACTGGATATGTTGGATGAGTTTGAACAGTATCAATATCATAATTACCCAGCTAACCAGATGTTTGGTATTCAAAGTGGTTTCCCCAGTTTTATGGAGTCGACTCATCAAGTTAATACCCTAGAAGATGCGCAAAATTACTTATCGCGATTAGGCGAAGTTAATCGTAAATTTGGCCAGTATTTAATTGGCCTGAAAAAACGTGAACAAATGGGGATTATTCCACCCAGATTTGTGATTGACCGCGTGTTAGATGAGATGCGTGGTTTTGTTGCAACGCCTGCGACAGAGAATATTTTGTATACCTCATTACAAACTAAAATGGATAAAGCTGAGGCGTTTAGCGATCAAGACAAACAAACTATTCTAACGCAAACTGATGTTGCTATTCGTGATTCAGTTTACCCAGCCTATGGCTTGTTTATTGATTACTTTGATGACTTAAAAACTAAAGCGGGCACTGATGATGGTTACTGGCGCTTACCGGATGGAGATAAAGCCTATAATTTGGCATTGCGATTTTTTACCACAACAGACTACAGCGCTGACTATATCCATGACTTAGGTTTGTCTGAAGTGGCGCGCATTCATCTCGAAATGATGACTATTTTTGAAGGCGAAGGCGTTGATGTTTCCAATGGCTATTTGGCCGCAATGAATGAGTTTTCTGCCCGACCTGAGTTTTATTATGAAGACTCAGATGAAGGCCGTGCGCAAATTCTAAAAGACTATCAAACCATTTTAGATGAAATTGACCAGGGGCTAGGCGATACATTTAACATTCGTCCTAAAGCGGGTATGGAAGTAGTGCGTATTCCTGAATTTAAAGAGAAAACAGCACCAGGTGCGTATTATCAAGGTCCATCTTTAGATGGATCTCGCCCAGGACGCTTCTTCGCTAACTTGTATGATGTCAAAACGACGCCTAAGTACGGGATGAGAACTTTGGCTTACCATGAAGGTATCCCGGGGCATCATTTTCAAGTAGCGATAGCGATGGAACTGGAAGGTATGCCGCTTATTCGCCGCTTTGCTCCTTTTACCGCCTATATTGAAGGTTGGGCACTGTATGCTGAACGTTTAGCCTATGAGCAAGGTTTTCAAAAAACACCGGCGGATAATATTGGCCGTTTAACCGATGAGTTACTGCGAGCGGTAAGGTTAGTTGTCGATACCGGATTACACGCTAAAAAGTGGACCCGTGAGCAGGCTATTGAATATATGGCTAATAATACAGGCCGCGCCGAACGCGATGTGGTGTCTGAAATTGAGCGCTATATTGTCATGCCGGGGCAGGCGACGTCTTACAAAGTGGGTATGATGAAAATTCTCGAGCTGCGTCAAAAGTCGAAAGACAGCTTAGGGGATAAGTTTGATTTGCGTGAGTTCCATGATGCCGTGTTAAAGAATGGCGCTATGCCACTGGATTTACTTGAGCGAGTGATTGACACTTATATTGCCGCTAAGCTAGCGGAAACTAAGTAGGTGAATTTAGCGATAGCTTAGCTAGAATAATCAATTAACGATAATTATCACAATAGTGACTTGATTAGCGTGTTAAAAACCAGTTGAATAACAACTGGTTTTTTTATGTTTTTATTTGCGTGATAGTAGATTTATTTATCCCTTAATCTCACCCACTTATTATTGCAGGCGGTTAAATGGCTTCATTAACTAAAAGGCTTGGGTTATTTTTAGATGTAGTGCAGCAAGGCTCGTTTAGTAAGGCTGCATCGCTTCATGATATGGACAATTCGTTACTGTCTAAGCAAATCAAAAAGCTGGAAGCGGACTTAGGGGTACAGTTACTTAATCGCTCAACTCGGTCATTTTCATTAACATCGGCAGGGGAAGATATACTTGAACAAGCTCAGGTACTCATGGAGACTTTAACTCAAATTCAAAATATTGCCGACTCCTATCAATCTGAACCTAGGGGCAATATTCGTATTACCTCGTCGATTAACTTTGGCCAGCAATATCTGCAACCTGTTATCAGTCAATTTATGAAGCAATATCCAAACGTAAAAGTGACTTTGTCGTTAGATGACAAACGGGCCGATATTATTTCTGAACACTTCGATGTGGCATTTCGGTTAGGCAAGTTAACCGATTCTAATCTGGTTGCTAAAAAAATCGCTAAAACGCACTTTGCCATTGTGGCCTCAGAAGCTTTTATTGCAGAGCACGGACAACCTGCAACACCAGAGGCTTTAATTCGCTTGCCTGCGGTTATTTATAACAATGGCAATGTGTGCTTAGATCAAATGTTACTTAGCACACCGCCAGATAGCGATAGCTATAAGGTGTATACGATGCAAGGTAATTACCATGTCAGTGATGTACGCACATTAATTAATGCCGTCACTGATGGATTAGGGTATGCGATGATTGATTTATTTAATTTAGATAAACCAATAATTGAATCTAAATTGGTGCCACTTCTTACAGAATATGGCTTATCTACAGTAGATACTGGCATTTATGCTATATATCCACATCGTAAACCGACTATGCTAATTAGTGAGTTTATTAAGGCCGTACAAGAGCATATAGGTACGCCGCCATTTTGGCTCGAATACATGCCTCATTATCAGAAAATGTATAAAGGCAATTGATAAAATCAGGATGTTAGTGTGTATTTTGCATAGGGCATTTAGCATTGTGCATGGGTTAAATTTTACTTAACTTGAGTCGATTATAATCACTCACTTGGAAACAATATGTGGAACACGTTTCGTGCTTATCAATCTTCAATAATATTATTAACCGCTTTGATGATGGGTGGCGCACTAGGGTTATGGCTGCCTGATTTTGCACTGAAATTAAAACCTATTGGGCAAATTTTTCTTAATTTACTCTTTATGATCATAGTGCCGCTGGTGGCGGTAAGTGTGATGTCTTCTATTGCTCGCATGACGGATTTAAAAAAGTTAGGCGCAATTCTGATTTCTATTATGGCTGTTTCCATTGTGATGGCGATGATCCCCGCAATCGGTATCATTCTACTTGCCTCTGCATTTGATCCCGCACAAGGGGTGACATTAGCATTAGCTGAAACAGTAGATAATACTGGCGGCAGTATGGACTTTGTCAGCCTATTAACAACCAATGACTTTGTTGGCTTGTTGTCTAAATCCAATATATTGGCGCTCATCATTATGTCGGTTATCAGTGGTATTGCCATAGGGCAGTCAGGCGAGGATGGCCGTAAAGTGGCAGATTTATTAGATAGCCTTAATACCGTTATCATGAAGATTATTGCGATCATAATGTACGCGGCCCCGATAGGGTTAGGGGCGTACTTTGCGGCAACGATGGCAAGCCAAGATGCAGCATTAATGGGCACATTTGCACGTGCTGTAGGGCTGTTTTTTATTGCGACAGCTTTTTATTTAACCGTGGGCTCGACATTTTATGCATGGCTGGGTGGCGGTGTTGAAGGCATAAAGCGCTTTTGGCAGAACATGTTAGAACCCGCAGTCACTGCGTTAGGTACCAGTTCATCGTTAGCCACCTTGCCTGTGACGATTCGCAGTGCAAATAAGATGGGTTTGAATGAGCAGATAGCTGAAATTAGTTTGCCTTTATTAGTTAATTTAAATAAAGGCGGTGCAGCTATGATCACCGCATTAAAGATAGTGTTTATTTATTCATTGTTGGGCTTAGATTTCAGTGCCGATGTCTTTATGATTACCGTTTTGATTGCTGTTTTGTCGGCATTTATTATTGGTGGCGTACCTGGTGGAGCATTTTTAGGTGAAATTTTTATTGTGACCACTTTAGGCCTACCACTTGAAGTTATCCCTATTTTAGTGGTGCTTGGGGCGATTACCGATGCCGCGTCGACGGTGATTAATGTGGTACATGATTTAACGGCAACCCAAATTATTGAGCGACTTAACGGTAAGCATTACCAAACGAAAGCATAATAGGTTGCATGAGTATAAAACCTAATATTGCCGAACCTATCGCCAGACATACACAGGCCAGTATTACACGGCTGAGCGCTGTATTGGCGGCGTTAAGGATATTGATGTGAAAAGCGCGGGATCTAGCAAGGTAAAGTCTTACAATCATTGGCCTGCCATTATTGTGGTTGTTATATTATTTATTGCAGCTTCAGTGGCTGTGGTGAGTATTAACCAAAGCCATCAGCAAACAAGCCCTGAAACTTGGACCGCTTTTATCTATAAAAATGGATACCAATCGGCTAAATATCAAATGGAGGATGGCTTTGATGATTATCAAATGTGTAAAGACTATGCTGTACAGCAATCTGAAAAGTTTGATAATGCACCTTGGCAGTGTGGACTTCGTTGCCGTTTTGACTCTATGCGTCAAGGATATCAATGTGACAGTATGGAGAATCATTAGCAGATTACTTGCCTTAGTGAGCCGCAATGTACCGAGAAGCGAGTATGTTTTGGTCTTTTAAAATACCAATAATGCAGCCTAACGTTACCGCATAAACTAAAAAGCATAAGCGCGAGCTTATGCTTTTTATGTGTAAACTTACTTGTTGTTTAAAGCTTGGTATTAGACGCGGGTGCAGCGGCACTTTTGGTTAAGCTACAAGGTGATTCACCTGGGCCGACCAACAATGATGGGTCGATATTGGCATTACACTTCCAGTTAATCAATCCACCATCATTATTGCCAATGCTAGGAGTAAAAGTCAGTTGTGAGTCTTCGCCATAATATTTCGCCAGTTTTACAACAACATCACTTTGCTCTGATAGAAAAATATCACTTATTAACGGATGTGCTTTAAGGTCATTAATAGGTAAATCAATCTTATCTGATGGTTTTGGTAGTCTTGATTTGTCGCTATAAAACTGTGATACCGACATTTTAGCCAGCTGGCTTAAATCAACAATAGAGTTTAGCTGTAGCTTAAGGTTAAGGCCATTATAGTTACTTTGTGCGTCCTGCTTAGTTGCCACAAACCTAGCATCTGTATTTATCGCAGGTGCTGCTGTTATCGGTGCTGCAGTTATAGGTGCAGCTGTTATAGGTGCTTTAGTAGCAGTTGATACCGTCTGTACCACTATTTCATCAGGTTTTGATGCGGCTTGCTCAGATACCACTGATTTAGATTGTGCCGTTATGGCCGCTATCTCGGCGTCATTTGCCTTAGGTTGAGATATCTGTGTAACCGCTTGCTTGGCTATCGCATTTATATTTGAAGGCGCTTGTTGAGCTGCAATTAATTTTTGTGTCACTTCATCTATTGCATCATCGGCACCTAATGTTACCCGCAACACCTGTGATGCCTTATTTGATGGCGTGTTTTGGGCTATTTCAGTTGCAGTATTGTCATCGACTGATTCTATATCTGCGTCTGCTAGGGCTAGTTGAGTAACCTCTGGCTCTGTTGATATAGGTTTTTCGTTCAAAGTTGATACCGCAGGGCTTGGATTAACTGATGTTAGGGCTAGGTCTGTGTGAGATTCTTCAACGAGCTGTTTTTTGTCGGAAGCAACCTTGGTTGGCACAGGTTTTTTTGCTTCTACGACAAGCTCAACTGGCACCGCTGAGGTCACTTGTGAGTCATTCATTGCTTGAGTATCTCTTTCCTTCGAATCTAAAGCCTTAGTATCTATCGCCTTAGTATCTATAGCTTTTATGTCTTTAGGTTGCTCAATAAGCGCTGCTGTCTCTTGGGGGATTAATTGGGTCTCACTCGGTAATATACGATTAGCTACTTGTGACTGTGTTGTTGCTTTTTCTGATTCTGTAGCTACCTGCTCGTCAGCAACAGTTGTCTGCTCGTCTATGGTAGAGATGTTAGCTGCTGCAATATTAACTTTGTCAGTGGCGACACTATTTGTATCGGCGATATCAAGACTTTCAGCATCAACAGTTGTAGAATCAGTAGGCGCTTCAATCTTTGTTGCTTTGATGGCGAGTTCAGGCCGAGGTGGCGCCTTAATGTTGCTAAGTTGATTAAACGCCTGATCTAATGCTTTCATTAGCCTTGTGTCAGCCATTACCATCGGCATAGTTGCCATGGTTTCTGTTGCTAATGTCTCTATATCTTCAGCTTCGACATTTGTTGCATCAATACTGCTGTCATTCTGTGCTATTTCAGTTGTATCGGTAACTGTGGTTTTAGCAGTCGATTCTATAGTCTTAGCAGCTACTTTCTGCTCTGTGTTTATAGTTTCTACTTTATCACCACTTTCAACTTTTGAGGCTAAAGCGAGTGCTTCATCTGCTTTGTCTGATGTGTCTGTAATATTAGCAATAACCTCAACTTCAGTGTTATTGCCGTTAGCGGTACTGCTTTTGGCTACAGAATTATCTACAGGAGGCTTTTCTTCAATAGATTGTTCTATAATAGGCTGTTGTATCACTGGTTTTTCGGTTGCTATTACACTGGCTATTTCCGCAGTGAACGGCGCATTAGTAACGTCTTCTATGGCTGTTGTTATTTGTGTAACAGCGCCAGTATTAGTACTAGCATTGATGCTGTCGATATTCGATAAAGCCGCTTTTTCTAGCTCTTCTTCAACAGTTGTTCCCTTGGTCATAGCATTTTCAATGACTTTATTAGTCACTTTTAACGCTGCTAGCGCTTCGGCCTGTTCCTTTTTTATAGCTGCTTCAGCTATAGCAGCTTGAGCTATCGCAAGAGTGGCTTTACTTGACGTTATAGATGTTGAATCTGAATCTGAGTCTGATTTTGTATCAGATGTCGCATCAATACTATTGTTAGCGACAAGGTTTTCTGGTGTTTCTGATTCTTTTGTTTCTGAAGCTCTTGTTTCTGTGACTCCTGTTTCTGAAACAGGGGCCGCTTCAGTAAGGTTTTGCTCTGCAATAATTATTTCATCAGCTTGTACGACTTTATCGTTATTTGCTGTTTGAATATCTTCTTGGGGTAATAAATCCTTTGCTGATTGTAAAATAGAAGAAAATGTTTGTGATGCTGACTCTTCAATTGCAGCCAAGTCGATATCTTCAATACTGAAAGGGAGATCAGGTAAGTCTTCTGCACTAGGGAGTAGTGCTTGCGCTGAATCAATCATGCTACTAAAGGTGCTTGTCGCATCTTGTTGTAAGGCAGTAAAATCAGTAGAAGCTATTGTGGTGGCAAAGGTTTTTTCACTAGGATCTTTTGGGCTGCCATCATTTAAAAACACCACTTTCACTGTGACACTGATGATGAGTAATAGCGAAATATTAATTAACCATTGATTAAGATCACGCTGTTTATTTTTCTGTCTTTTTTGAGGCTGTACACGGGTGATATTTTTATGCTTGGCGATGACATCACGAGCGATATCTTCAATTTCCTCACGATCGATTGAAGTCACCTCATCTAAGGCTTCAATATAATCGAGTGGTAATTCGATATTATCAGGGTGTTGTGTCCCATGACGAAGTGCGTCTACTTCTAGAACGCGATTTTTAATTTCTTCGATTAGGGGGTTCTGTTGGCTAGGTTGACTAGCTTCGTTCATGGGTCTTTATCCTTGCAAATCTTCAATCGATAATGATAGTTTTTTTATTGTTATTCTATTTATCGTTATATTCGTTAACATATATTGCTATTTTATTTGTCGGTAACAAAGATGCCTGCAATAGTGTTTTTAGAAGTGTATTTTGCACATAGGAAAAAGAAAAATAAGTATAAATTATTTAATTACAATGAATTACTGTATTAATATCTTCCGTGACATTTTTATGTAGACACTTTTTCCAAATGCTTGAGGCAAAATGAGCGCATGCACACTTCTTTAGCAGCGCACAAGATAACCTAACTAGGCTCATCAATTCAAATTTTTTAACAAATTATTATCATTTGTTGCGATTGAAGTGTCATAAAGACGTCTATAGCTATTTATGACCATTGAATTATCAATAAAGACAGTGGTTTAATTGTGAGCAGTTGAGCGTCATTATTTTGTTCGATTAACTAAGCTCTGTTCAAATTATCACTCATTTAGTGTCTGTAATAGGTTGATTTAAGTCGTTTAACAATCCTCACCATGGCAAGTGTTCAATTTGTCCTGCTGCTGTTTATCTTTTGCCAGCACTTGACGTAAATCTTCGCTGCGTTGTTTCACCGCCACGCCATAGCTGTGGTCATCACCCCATAAGTCAGCGAGTAGGGTTAATGATTCATTATCGTGTTTAGAAAATAACTGCCCAGCGCGTTCTGAATCAGCCTGGCTGTGACCTAGCAGTGTTAACGCATCGACACCTAGATTGAGTGCCGAGTCAAAGGTTTCCCGTTTAAAGTGACTAACACCGATACGAATGAGCTCATAGGCGTGGCGCCTATCAACTGCGCGGGCGACAATTTTTAAATGGGGATAATGTTTACGGGCTAATGTGGCTATTTCAATAATTTTATCGGCATTATCGACTGCGATAACGAGCATTTTGGCATTTTTGGCCCCAGAGGCTTCAAGTAAGTCTTGTCTTGCGGCATCACCATAAAATACCTTGTTGCCAAAGCGTCTTAACACTTCTATTTGGCTTGGGCTGTGGTCTAGTACGGAAATATGGTAACCCTGTGCTGACAATAAACGTCCGACAATTTGACCAAAACGACCATAGCCTGCGATGATCACCTGTTGGGTCGCTTCTATATCGGCTGGTTTATCAAAATCAGCTTGAGTTGTAGTGGTGTGCTTGTTGATGACTTTGTCATAAAAAATCAATAATAAAGGGGCCATCAGCATAGAGATAGCAACGACTAAGGTGGTCATTTCACTTTGCTCAGGCGTCAGTATTTGTAGTGAGTTTGTCAGTGATAACAATACAAAGGCAAACTCGCCACCTTGAGCTAAGGCTAAGGCAAATAACCACTTTTGCTTGGTTTGCATCTTAAACAGTTTGGCTAACATAAATAGCACACTGGCTTTAATGGTTATCAAACCTATGACTAACATCAATACTAAAGCCAACTGTTCAAACAACAATGGGAAGTTTATTGATGCGCCCACCGTAATAAAAAATAACCCCAGTAATAAGCCTTTAAAGGGTTCTATATCCGCTTCTAATTCATGTCTAAACTCGCTTTCCGCTAATACCACTCCCGCCAAAAATGTACCCAGTGCCGGTGAAAGGCCAATACTTTGCATAATAAAGGCAATTGAGATAACCAGAAATAGTGCAAATACTGTGAATAACTCCCGTAATCGGGTGTCTGCAATGTATCTAAACAATGGCGCAGATATGTACTTACCCGCCAAAATAATCCCGATAATTACGGTAATGGATACCGCCACTTGTAGGTAAGCAGGCAGGTTGGCAGTGATATTATTATGTGCTGTTGTGGTGGGAAAGTCGGTAAACGCCAGTAAGGGTAATAGCGCAAGAATAGGGATAACCGCGATATCTTGAAACAGTAATACAGAGAAGCTATTTTGGCCTGCTTCCTGCTGTATCCAGCCTTTTTCAGATAAGGTTTGCAATACAATTGCGGTAGAAGATAGTGCTAGCATCAAGCCGATTGCCAATGCGCTTTGCCAGGGTAATTCAAAGACAAGCAAGCAGCCGCTAAAAATAATCACAGTGGTGATGCTGACCTGTAAGCCCCCTAGACCCAATATTGAGTGTCTTAATTTCCAAAGCCTTGATGGTTGTAATTCTAAGCCGACTAAAAATAGCATCATCACTACACCAAACTCAGCAAAGTGCATAACGTCTGTTTGGTCCCCGACTAAGCCGAGTAAATAAGGTCCGATAAGCATTCCAGCAATAAGGTAACCCAGCACAGAACCTAACCCGACTCGTTTCGCTATAGTGACTGAAAACAAAGCTGCAGCTAAATAAATTAAGGCAATCTCTAACATATGAATCTCCATATTACTCGACGTACTACTATAGACTTTATTTTATAGTAGTTGGCCAATTTCTAGTTAAGCGCAATAAATAGCAGATGATTGATTGCATTTAACGAGGCGAGTAACAGTTTCTTAATTAAATTGACGTACAATAGCACTCTATTTGTTGTTGGAGATGTGTGTGTTCATCAAAATCATTATTACGTTACTGATTATTATAGGAGCGTCTTTTTATCTGCGCCGCGGGAAATCATCTATCAGTAAAACCACCCAGGCAGTAACGGAGCATTCACCGCACCCCATATTTAATAAAATGGTTATGTACGGTTTGATCACGGTTTGTATGTTGTCGACTGCGGCATTCTGGGGCTGGGGTTGGTATGACGATAATCAAATTGTAACGGTACAAATATCTTCACCTATTGAGGCAATGTCCACCCAGTACCAAGTGCGCAAAAAAGACATTCATGCCCGTAAAATTACCACGATAGAAGGGATAGAAGTACGGTTGTCTAATCAAGAAAGAGTTACGATTTCAACATCAACATCAACATCAACATCTAAATCTACAGATAAATAATGAGTTGTGGCTAAACGGCAGATATAAAAATAGAGGCCAATAAGCCTCCATTTTCATATCGATTTTTCACTGACAGCTAATCAATAGCTCTTTAACTGCTCATCAAGTGCGTTAACTCAGTATCAATCTTTTGTTTGGAACTTAATCTTAGCATTAGCATAAGGATCAACTTTACTGGTTGATGCAGGGCTAGATTTAGGTTCGCTAGGCTTAGTTTGTCTAGGCTGCGATTGCGGCTTAGGTTGACTTGCTTTAGCTGGCGCTTTGCGCTCGCCTGAGTCATTGTCACTTGGTTTAGGTGTTTGTGCTCGGTTAGCAAATTTAGCCCCTAAATCAACTAATGGCTTTTGGCGTCTAGGCGGACGATTCTTTGCAGCTGCGCCGTTTGCAGAAGTACCATCAGAACTTTTCTTCTGCTCATTATTACCCTGACGTCTTTGGTGGATTTTTTTATCCTGTCCTGAACTCGAGGTTTTAGTACGACTCGCGCTAGATTTTTGCCCTGTTGAAGAACCCGTTAATTGGGTTTCAGGTAAGGTAAAATTCGCCTCAAAGCCGATTAACACCTTACGGGGAAGTTGGCGTTGAATCAGTTTTTCGATATCACGTAATAATTTACCTTCTTCATCACTGACCAAAGACACAGCTTCACCTGATGCACCAGCACGGCCGGTACGACCAATACGGTGAACATAGTCTTCAGGCACTTGCGGTAAGTCAAAATTCACTACAAAAGGCAGTTGGTCGATATCAATACCACGGGCAGCAATGTCAGTTGCAACCATAACTTGGGCAGCACCACGCTTAAAGTCCGCTAAGGCTTTAGTACGTGCGGTTTGGCTTTTATTACCGTGAATCGCCACAGCTGAAATATTCGCTGACTCTAAGCTTTTCGCTAAACGGTTCGCGCCGTGCTTAGTGCGAGAAAATACCAATACCTGATTCCAGTTATTGATTTTGATCAGTTCGATTAACGCTGCTGACTTACGCGTTTTATCGACAGTGTAAATGCTTTGCTCAACGCTATTTGCAGTACTGTTACGTGGGGTAACAGAAATTTCAACAGGGTTGTTTACTAAGCCTTTTGCTAGCTCGCGGATCTCGACAGAGAATGTCGCTGAAAACATTAAGTTTTGTCTTTTAGCTGGCAAGAATGACAAAATTTTACGAATGTCACGAATAAAGCCCATGTCTAACATGCGATCGGCTTCATCAAGGACTAAAATCTCAAGGTGATCAAAGTTGATCGCGCGTTGCTGATATAAGTCTAATAAACGCCCTGGTGTTGCTACTAGAATATCAACACCATTTTTAAGTGATGCCAGTTGTGGCTGAATAGACACGCCACCAAACACTACAGCCGATTTAAGTGGTAAATGTTTACCATAGGTCGCGACACTGTCTTGAACCTGCGCAGCAAGTTCACGGGTAGGCGTTAATATTAAAGTACGCACATGACCGCGTTTAACTGGCGTGCCTTGGGATAATAATTCTAGAATAGGAAGAGTAAATCCCGCTGTTTTACCTGTACCTGTTTGCGCTGCAGCCATAACATCTAGACCGTTTAATACTGCAGGAATGGCTTGGGCTTGAATAGGGGATGGGGTGTCATAACCTTGTTTGGCAACCGCTTTTAAAATAGCAGCACTTAGTCCTAGGTTTTCAAAACTCATAGATTACATCTCAGTTAACAGCCGAGGCGGTTAAATATATTAAGGTAGCCAATATCGGCGGGCGTGCATCTTACCTGAAAAGCAATATGAGTGCTATCTAAACACGTCTAGCGGAATCGTGAAAAAGTCTTAATCTTCAGTGCCAAACAAAGAAATATTGCATACAATGAATTGCTTGGTGCATTGTATAACTGTTATTAGCTATATCACTATCACCCTTGATTTAGCTTTTATGCTAATCTGTCGTTAGTTTACTACCTACTTTTCGTCTTCATTTTTGTCTTATAAGGCAGTTCATGACCCCAAAACAGGCCGCATTATCACACATTGAAAAGATTGCCTTAGTGTTACGCGATCCCGCCCATGCGTTGATCAAAAATGTACTGTTGATGTCAAATATCTCTATGGTTTCACTGCAACTTGCAATGCGAAAACTAAATCAGCATGGCCGAGTTGCGTTGCATTTTCATCCTGATAGAGTCGATAGCCGTGGCTTAAGAGTGGTTGAAGGTCTGATAAAAGACGGTGTTTATAAAAGCCAGTTTGAAACCCATATCTCTAATGGACAATTATCGCCAGAGTTAGGTGGGCCACGTGATTATTGGGAAAACCAGTTATTTGGTCAATGTTATTCAGGCATCAAACATCGGCCTAAGTATGGCGCACTAGACTTAGGCTTGTGCTCATTGGGGCCTGCACCACGCTTTGGTAGTTGCTACTTTCTGACCACCCCACAAGTGTTAACACGCAGTACATTTAGCTATATGGACTCTTATCGATTACCAAAAGAGAAGGGCACCATAAATTGTTTCGATGGCGTGTTAGCGGCATTATTAAGTGAAAGTTTTGAGCGCCATTACGCGTTAGGTATTCAAGGGCTTAAGCCCGCTAAATTGATTGACTATTTAACCACTGATTTAGCTCATGCCATCCAAGGGCGATTTACACGCACGCCAAGTTGTAATCTTGATCATTACATTGAGGCACAAATCCACGGTGATGTATCTCTAGATAATGATATCGAGATTTTAGTCGCCGACCCCAGTTTTAAAGATTCACACGTGGGTGATTTGCTACAAACCTTATGTGATGGGCATGATATTCAACTGTTATGGCATGGCGGATATCAGTTATCGGTAGAAGAGGTACCCAGTGACTTTCGCGGCGTTAATATGCCTATGTTGGCGCAAAATATTGCTCAGAATAATATGATAAATGCTGCCATTTTGGGACAAGCTGCCTATACATTATGTAAGCAACCTACAAGCTGGAGTGAGCGTTCAAGCCATGCAAAAAAAGTGCAGGAATTGAAACTGCTTTGGCATGTATTGGTCAGGTATGGCGCCATTAATCCTCAATAGTGAAGCCATTTACCTAGCCTGATCCCGCTCATCAATCACTAAACTGTGCAGCAGTTAACATTATCAACCGACTCATTGTATTAGGTAGGTGACAGCTGCGATACTGCACTTTAAAACCATTCTCTATTTTTATTATTCTATGTTCTTAATGTTGTGCCTCTAATCTTGCTTATAGGGCATCAAGAATTGTTGTTGGAGTGTCATGGATAAGTCGTTAGAAAAGTCATTGGCCAAATGGCTTAAAAGTCAGCAATCTGCCTGCGGTATTTACCTTAAGTTAGCGACCTTACTTGGACTATTAAATGGCGTAGCCATCATAGGCCAAGCTTATTTTTTTGCTAAAATTTTACATGGGGTGATTATGACTGAGTTAGCTGTCAGTCAATTACGGCCATTTTTTATCGGTTTAGCCATATTATTACTCACCCGCGCCGCTTTAGTTTACTGGCGCGAACGATTCAGCTTTGAGGCAGGAAGATTACTCCGCCAAGATATCAGGCAAGCAGTATTGAACAAACTGGTTGCCCTAGGGCCAGCATTTATTAAAGGTAAGCCAGCCGGTGCATGGGCAAGCATTGTGCTTGAGCAAGTGGAAGATTTACATAATTTTTATAGTAAATATGTGCCACAAATGCTGTTGGCAGGGTTTATTCCTGTGTTTATTTTAGTACTGGTATTTCCCTTAAACTGGGCTGCAGGTGTGGTGCTTTTGACCACAGCGCCACTTATTCCAATGTTTATGATTTTAGTCGGCATGGGGGCTGCGGATGCCAATCGCAAAAACTTCAGCGCCTTAAGTCGATTAAGTGGTCATTTTATGGATCGCTTACAAGGTTTGAGTACCTTAAAATTATTTTACCGCGGTGAAGCCGAAATTAAGCAAATCCATCAAGCATCAGAAGACTTTAGAAGTCGTACCATGTCGGTGTTGCGACTGGCATTTTTAAGCTCGGCGGTGTTAGAGTTTTTTGCGGCATTATCTATCGCAGTATTGGCGGTGTATTTTGGTTTTAGTTATTTAGGCCATTTAAATTTTGGTCATTATGGCTTAGGGATCAGCTTATTCACCGGCATGTTTGTGCTTATGTTAGCACCTGAGTTTTTTCAGCCTCTGCGCGATTTAGGCACTCATTATCACGCTAAAGCGCAAGCTATTGGCGCTGCAGAATCCTTAGTTGAGTTATTAGATTATCCCCTTTCTCATGTTCACACTGATGGCAATCAAACCCCTGATCTTAACCAGGTTAGCATCAGAGCGACAGATCTAAGGGTAATGAGCATGGATGGCCAATGTTTACTTGGGCCTGTTTCATTCAATATTACCTCAGGGCAACACGTGGCTATTGTGGGTGCTAGCGGCGCGGGTAAAACCAGTTTGCTGCAAGCCTTGTTAGGCTTTTTACCCTATGAAGGCGAGTTACTGATTAATGACCAAGCCTTTGACGCTATCAGCCTTGCCCATTGGCGAAAACACCTTGCTTGGTTAGGGCAAGACCCGCTGTTATTTCACGGCACAATTGCTGAAAACGTCGCATTAGGCAGTCCCGAGCTAAGTGAACAAGACATTATGCTATTACTTGAACAAGCTCAAATTGCTGATTTTGTCACTCAGCATCCCCAAGGTCTGCATACGGTAATAAGCGATCAATCATCTGGCGTATCAGTAGGGCAAGCCCAGCGAATCGCCTTGGCCAGAGCGCTGAGCCAACAAGCCAGTGTGTTTATACTTGATGAGCCGACAGCCAGCTTAGATGAACAAAGTGCTGAAGCGGTAATGGCCGCTTTATCTCAAGCGACAAAGGCAAAAACCACCTTAATGGTGACGCATAAGTTAAATGACTTAACCCAAGTCGATAACATTATCGTCATCGATAAAGGCCAGCTGGTGGAACAGGGGGACTATCAAACATTAATGGCAGCCCAAGGTAGCTTTTATCAATTACTGCAACAGGAGGTCAGTTAATGAAAGTGCTACTGCCTTTTGTACACTTATTTAAGCGCCAATGGTTAATGATGCTAGTGGGCTTATTACTCAGTTTTATTACCTTGTTAGCGGGTGTCGGTTTATTGTCATTGTCGGGGTGGTTTTTATCCGCCACCGCAGTCGCAGGACTCACCGTTGCCACGGCGCAGGTTTTTAACTTTTTCACCCCAGCAGGCGGCGTGCGATTTTTTTCTATCGCCCGCACCGCAAGCCGATATGGTGAGCGCTTAGCCACCCATGAAGCCACCTTTAAGTTACTAACTGAACTGAGAGTGTGGGCGTGGCAAAAGCTATTACCACTCAGCGCCGCTAATTTAACAGGTCTGCGCCGAGGTGATTTATTAAATCGTTTAGTGGCCGATATCGACACTCTAGATCATCTTTATTTGCGCCTTATTACACCGATTAGCGCATCATTATTGATGATAGCTGCCCTGTATGCGTTTATTGCTTGGTTTGACGCTAGCTTAGCGTTAGCGCTGTGCGGCTTTTTGCTTTTAGTATTATTGATATTGCCGAGTATTTTTTATCAATTAGGCAAAGTGCCAGGCCAGCAGTTAATCGAAACTAAACAAAGCTTTAGAGTACAGTTACTGGATGTGATTCAAGGTCAGGCTGAATTAAGCTTATTTGCGGCTAATTCACGTTATTTAACCAAAGTGTATCAACAGCAACAGATCTTTTTTAACAGCCAAACTGCGATGGCAAAAATCACTGGGTTAAGTCAGGCGATATTAATTTTAACCAACGGTTTCGCGGTATTGTTGATGCTGTATTTAGCCGCGAATGGCGTGGGCGATGCCGTGCCACCAGGGCCATTATTTGCCTTGATCATATTTGCTACCATGGCCTGTTTAGAAATGATGATGCCAATAGCAGGCGCGTTCCAACATTTATCTAGCACAGTGTTAGCGGCCACAAGGGTCACGGCAATAACTGAGCAAGTTTCAGCTATTCAATTTGGTAGCAATGATGCTATTAATGAAGCAATTAAGGCTAAAACAGGCGCATTGGTTATCAGCAACTTACATTTTGCTTATCACGCTAATCAAGCGGTTTTAAAAGGGCTGAATTTACATATTCCAGCTGGACACAAAGTGGCTATTATCGGTAAAACCGGCTGCGGTAAATCCAGTTTATTGCATATGATCACCCGCGAATGGCAAGCAGACTCCGGCAGTATTACTTTAGATGGTCAGCCGCTTGAAGATTACAGCGAAGCCAATTTACGCGCATCAATGTCGGTCGTCAGTCAGCGGGTGCATTTGTTTAGCGGTACATTGCGCGACAACTTAGTGTTGGCATTACCTTATGTTGCTGGTGAAAAACGTAAAGCCCACGATGACAAGTTAACTCATGTGCTGTCACAAGTGGGCTTAAGTCATTTATTACAGGGTGATAACCCGTTAGACATGTGGATGGGCGAAGGCGGCAGGCAATTATCTGGCGGCGAGCAACGCCGAATCGGTGTCGCCCGCGCGTTACTGCGTGATGCACCACTTCTGTTGTTAGATGAACCAACAGAAGGATTAGATAAGCGCACCGAGCGAGAAATACTCGCAACTTTATTTGCCTTTGCTGAGCATAAAACCGTGTTGATGATAAGCCACAGAACCACGGCGTTAAGTCAAATGGATGCTTGTTATCAGCTTATAGATGGACAATTGTCGAGCCTGACGGGTGTTGATGTTAACGGCTGAACATTGCTAAAGAGGGCTGAAGCCTTAACAGCTTTGTGAGTTAAAGTGAGATTATGCATATGGTCTTTGGTTTATATGATCATGGAGCTATACCATAGTAAAGAATGCATCGTGAAGTTTATCTATGTAGGTTCAGCATGGCATTCACTCAGCGACACGCAGCATTCTTTTGAAATAAAAAGTTCTGTAGCTCAACCGACCCATCCCTGGGTCGGATGGTCGGCTTGCAAACCACCATGATGAACCTTTCGAGCATTTACTTAATCGGCAAGTTTTAAAGAGTGAGTGGCATAAGATTATTTCAAAACACTAACTCACTTTTGCCCCAAAGCTTGTTAGAGAACATCCAATTTAAACTTTGCTCGAACATAGTTATCGCTAGTTTATGAAAGCACCATTTTGATATAAATTTATCTACGATTAACATCATAAAATCTTTGCGACAGTATACTGTGTTTTCATACAGTTATAATTCCTTTGTGTTAAAACAACAGTGTTGTTTCTCGTTATGTAATTGCGAAAATTCTCGGTTTTACCTAAAGGATAATTCTATCTAATTGAATTAGCTGATTTTTGTTAACATATCTGCTCTGCATAACGAGTTTGTATTATTCTCGATTATCTAAATTCTCGCTTTTGCCTAGACTAAAAGGTGATTGATTTGGGTTATTTAAGCTGATAAGTTACTAAAATTATTAATAATTAAAGCGATTTGGATGTTGTGTTTTGGTGAGCTTCTCAGGATGTTTATCGGAATTCTCGCTAATACGCTGTTAGCTTTTCAGCAGATACCATCAACATAAAAAGGAGTTTATTGATGAAATTTTCATTCCTAATACTTTGTATAATTACTTTTATACCTAAATTTGCATACGCAGATTATGGAGTACCTTTCATATTTCAAAACTGCTATAAATCGCTAGATTTTGTGACTTTTAAATTTGAGTATGTTAATCATCCTGAGCAATTATATGACGAGACTACAAAGGATTTGCCTACCGCTGCTAGGAAAGAACTAGAAGATAAAGGTGTAATATATCCAGGAGTAATAGATACAAGTATTTGCCAATTAGATAATGCCACCATAAAGGTATGGTTAGAAAAAGAAAAGCTACTCTCACTTAGTATTAATGGTGTAACAAAAGTTAATAATATACCTATTAATGGCGGGGCTATTTTCTTTGATAAACTTATTGTTGACGGGCATGGTTATCCAAAAGGTGCAGATAAGGGGGGATTAAGTTTTTGTTTTTTTGGCCCTGACAAAGAGCGTTCTGTTACAAGAGAGTATTTCCATATCTATCAGCAGTATCCCAGTACAGAGGTAATAGATATGAAGCGCCTTAAAAAAGAAGTAAATGACAGAAATAACTGGGAAAAACCTAGTTATTATCAAAGTTGTGATGGTTTTGAACGGTATATTACGGGTGGTTTATAAAAAGCTAACAAGTCGCTCAAAAGGACAAAAAACAGTTGGTTTTTGCTCCTTCGTCGCTTATTTTAACCAACTATTTTTTGCCTCTTAGCGAGGCGTTAGGTTCCCGGATGATTCCAAGTAAATTTAAAAATGTAATTTACGATGTTTTGCCTCTATCTATTGCTATAGGCATTTTGTTACTTGGTGCTTTGGGCGTTGGAATTAGTATGGGCTTGGGCATGATCTTAAATTTTATTTATGATGATCCAAGCGCCGGTGGGTGGACATGGATATTTGCTATTCCATTAGCTCTCCCAACGATGTTAGTCAGTTTGCCTTGGAGTCATGAAATTTCATCGATTGGTGAAACGAATTCTATTGTTGTTGGGGTACTTATAAATGGTTTTATTGGTTTATTTTTTTGGCGTATATATTTAATGTACTCAAAAAAGGAACCTAACAAGTGAATTATGTCGTTCGTAAACTCACTGGGACAACGACTCGCTGGCCTTCGGCCAAAGCACTCGCATTTGCCCCATATTCAAAGCGTTAGATGTCGCTACCTTTTAGGGAATGTTTTAGCTTTTCATATACGCTTTGGTTAAGGTTTTAACATGCTGTTTGTAGAGTTTACCTAAAGTAGAAAAGCTGAATTGTAGCTTTGATTGTGCTGTCACTTTGTTTGGCTATCTTGTATTTCGTCAATCTGAAAATTGCGGTGTTTTCGTTTGCCGACTTAGTATTTTTTCCATTTCGTCAGCTAGTTTTTGAATTACTAATTTGTAATCCAAAAGAGTGTTTTTAAACGTTCGTAAACTGTTTAATTATTAGTTTTGAGTAACTATCGGAGAGTGTTTTCTACGGAGTTCAAAGTTAATCATTAAGTGGCTTTAAATCGTGGTGGTTTGCTTTATTATTCCATTTCGTTATGTACTTGTATTATCAGAGGTTTCAAACTGATCGCGAGCATCTAACAAGAGCTTTAAACGGAATAAAAACAGTTGGCTACGTTCCGCTTCGCTCCACAATTATAGCCAACTATTTTTATCCGCTTAAGCAGGCGTTAAGTGTCTTTGGAGGTTATATGCCAGCGAATGGAGCTGTCTATATACAGCGAGATAAAATTGATCTTGCTGATATATTTGACGGAGTAAAAAGTGATAAAGGGATCTTTAGAAAGGCTTCATACTACGATATTCCTCTCAACGGAGATGTTGTCCGCTTTAATATTATGACAGCACCTGAGCTTTCTAATCATATTAATGGATTTTTAGGCTACATTTCATCTTTAGATCAGGATGAACGAAGAAAGAAAGACACCAGTTACGCGATTAGCCACACGATGATAGTTTTAGGTTTATCTACAGATAAGGAATTTGAAGAAAATCATTCCATCTGGAAAAGCTTATTTGACATCGCGGATAAATATGATGGCTTTGTGTTCGTACACGATAGCGTATTGTTGCCGAGTGGAACGGTGCTTGTTGGGCCGTTACTTGATTCCAACACCTAACAAGCACCTGAATCAGACGGCTAAAGCTGTCACATTTTTAGCAAAGAGACGCAAAAAAACTGCGCCAGCACGCCGCTGGTTAGGTGAGCGTTAGGGTACTAGGAGAGTTCAGTTGAAATATTCATTATTATTTGTTGCTATCTTATCATTTGACACTTTTGCCGATCTCAATGTCGAATTAGCAAACAAATCCGAAAAAGAGCAACTTAAATATTCTCAATTAAAAAGAGTAGAAAAGACTTATGACCTTAGTAAATGGCAATTTACAGATAATGTTGTAATAGATGATTCTGCTAAAAGACCTCATAGTCACCCTAAGCTAACGTTGACAGTTAGTATGCCTAAAAACGATGGTGCATTCTTATCACAATATTTGCATGAGCAGATACATTGGTTTGAAGATTCTCGAAAAACAGAAGTCCAAAATGTCATAAATGATCTAAAAATCAAATACCCTGATGCACCAACAAAAGGGCCGGAAGGTGCAAGAAGTAAATTTTCAACGTACTTACATTTAGCAGTATGTTTATTAGAGTATGATGCTCTCACAGAAGTTTTAGGTAAAGAGAAAGCACATAAAATCATTTCTACAAATTCTAAGTACTTTTATAAATGGATATATCAAAAAATACTCACAGAGCCTGATTCAATTAGAGAAATTTTGGTAAAGCATAATTTATATATAGAGTAAACGTACCCTAACAAGGGTTTTCAAGTCGGACAAATTACAGTTGGCTTTTTGTTCGTGCCTCACTTATTTTAGTCAACAGTAATTTGCCGCTTAAAACGGCGTTAGAACTAAATGAGAGTTATGTACTATTTTCTAAAATTATTTATCCTAGTCGCTATTTCTACAAATGTTGTAGCTAAAGATGATCATTTTAAGTATTACTCACTCAATAGTGGTGAAGTTAGCATTTATTACAGTGACTCAAAATGGTTTTATTACGAAGCTTATACTGCTGACTTGTCCGAACTAGAAACTTGCAATGATATAACTGGGTTTAAATGCCTTGTAAGTGATAAAGTTTCAGTTGTGGTTCCAATCCAACTATCTGCTCTTATGAACACTGCAAAGTTTTGTAATGAGCCTCAGTGGAAGTTTAAAAAATATCAATATTATATAAGCGGACCTGAAGACCATAGCCTTCGTATTTGTGATGACCCAATACCGCAAATAGGTGGGCTTTTCGGATTACCTTACGAGGGAATAAAAATTAATACATCCTACAATGGTAAAATCATGAGCTTTATTTGGTCTATAGATAAAGGTTTAATTGCTTTTACTGACAGTAGCGGAGCTGAATTTTGGTTAAAATCCAAATGTGGCTTTGGTTCTTTGAATGGGTGTGATAATTAGTTCTAACAAGAGACTATGGCGTCAATAGTTAATTTTATGCTTTTGGCGCTTCCCATAAAACACCATCTCTTAACATCGAATTTAAGATCACAACCATCTTTCTAATACAGGCAATAATAGCCACTTTCTTTGGTTTTCCTGCCGCAACTAACCGCTGATAAGTCTCTTTAAAAACAGGGTTAGATTGTATCGCTGACATCATGGCCATGTATAAAACCGTTCTCACTTGATGCCGACCCCCTTGGATCTTTCTATGCCCTTTGAAACGTCCACTTTCTTTATTCATGGGTGCAACACCAACTAATGAGCTGGCTTCTTTGTTATTGATATAACCTAATTCTGGTAGGTTGCTGATGATGGACGCAGCAGCAATTTTACCTATGCCTTTCATGCTTTGCAGGATGATATTTTTAGCTTGGTAGTCAGGGTTTGATTCGATGAGATTAACGATTTTAGTTTCAATTTTTGTAATCTGATTTTTAAACACAGTCAGAATAGGTTTGATAGTCATCGCTAGTTCTTTCGGAAGAATTTGAAGTCTGTTCTTCTCCATAGTTTGCATCACCAATAGTTGATTTCGTCTTCCGACTAAATCGCTCATAGCCTGCATTATCTCTGGCTTTAGTGTCGATAGCCGAGGTTTAATCGCTTCACTATAATGGGCGATAAGCTGTGCATCTAGCTTGTCAGTTTTAGCGCGTTGGCCAATTGCACCGGCAAAGCGTTTTATGTGTACAGGATTAGCGATTACGAAGGGTAAATTAGCATTCGCACAAGCCATAATAAACGGCATTTCAAGCCGTCCCGTCGCTTCAATGACAATACGTTCTGGGTGGTGTTTTTTAATGAGCCTCACCGCTTCTTTAATGCCTTTTTCATCGTTAGACACGGTGAAATAGATATCGAGAGGTCGAATATAAATGTCGAGTTGGAACTTGCCAGTATCGACACCGACGTTAATGTTTTGATTAGTTTTTGTTTTCATAATAAGCTAACTCTTGCTTGCAAATGCGGGTTCGAGACCCAGTAGACTATTCGAGTATTTTGCTTGGAGTCGTTTGTCGCGTTCTTTCTTGTTATCGGTCTCTCAATAGAGGATCCAGCACTCAATCGAACTACGACAAATGAAAGCTTTAGTTGCAGCTAAAGCCTGGGTCTCACATTACCCGAAACTGGGAATGATGTGTAATTAGTTGGGTTTATTATCCATACAAGTTGCTTAAACGGACACAAAACAGTTGGCTGTGCTCGTTCCTCGCAAATTTTAGCCAACGTTTTTTAGCCGCTTAGCAAAGCGTTATACGGCAAGGATTCTATGAAGCACGGAGTTATATTAGTAGTTATGGGAATACTTTCAATATTTGGTTCAAAAGCAAATGCATCAGTTGAAGCTGATTTTTGGAAATGGTTTCAAAAGAATGAAGATATGATCTTTAATTTTGAAAAAGATACTGAAAATACTTTTGATAAATTATCTTTAGCACTTTCTAAAGTAGATCCAGAGCTTACTTTTGAGTTTAGTCCTATTCGCGAAAATGGTAAAAGAGAGTTTGTTTTAAGCGCAGGTGGTATAAAAAAATCCTTTCCTTCGGTTGAATTACTATTTAACTCAGCACCTGAATTAAAACAATGGACAATAGTAAAATTTCGTCCTAGAAGAACCCCACTGAACGATCTTACTTTTGGCGGTGTATCAATTAAAGCTGATGATGTTTATTACAATATATATAAAGACGAAGATAAATTGGGCGTCGTATTGTTTTTTGATAATTACAGCGATAAAGAACACACAACTTATGGCAACCTTGGTTATCTCTTTTTAGATGAAGCTCTTGGTGAATATGGCGTTGAAACCAAACTGGGTTTTATTGAGTTCCATAATAAAAGTTCAGAGCATTTTGATGGTGCTAAACCAATTAGAGAGTTAGCAACTCAAGTTGATGAGTATTACGGTAATTAGTGGTAATGCCGTATAACAAGTCATTTAAAAGGACAAAAAACAGTTGGCCATGCTCGTGCCTCGCTGATTTTGGCCAACAATTTTTTGCCTCTTAATGAGGCGTTAGGTGTTTCGAGAGTCTGTATGTCTTTTCTTAGTAAATTATTCCGTTGGGAACGAGGCAGGCAAAAATCGGGTTACGATAAGATGCTACTTTGCGGAGCAATGTGGCCTATAAAATTTGATACTTATTTGCTTAAATTCCCTGAAGGAAGTGAAATATCTCCGCATACGGATAAAGTTGTATCAGGTAAACATTATCGCTTAAATATCGTATTAAAAAATGCAGATGAAGGCGGTGAGTTTATATGTTCTAATCCGATTTATGAAACAAAACGGATTAAACTTTTTCGTCCTGATGTAAGCGAACATCAAGTTTCAAAAGTTGTAAAAGGTAACCGGTATTTACTTAGTATTGGTTGGGTAAAAAACACCTAACACATATGAGCCTTCCGCCAGTCAATAGGCGAGCCTAACTTATTTGACTGCTTTTGCAGTCAAATTAAAATCAATCAACAAATTCATCTACTTCGTCTGTCAGTTAGCTGTCAAATCATCGTTTACAGCAAACACATATAGAGGCTCTCTTAGTGCGATCTTATCGCTGCCTGACGCTTTTCAATCCTTTGAAATATCAGGGGCACTAGACATTTATCGGTTAACCCTAAGATGGCACTATTCAAGTCAGAGGTGCTTTGTGCACAGTTAGTTTCAGGCTCATTTAAGGTGTAAACGACTTTGGTGATTGTACTCATTAATGCGCGCCAATAAGGTGTCTAATCAAGGCAATGTAGCTTAAATAGCATTTGGCATAGTGATGATGGTGAGAAGTCATTGCTTCATTAGCCACATCATTCACGTTCATGCTCGCTTCTCTTTTCAAGAGTATCTAGTTAGATGTTCAGCTCACCTTATTGCGCGACTTATCCTTTTAAGAATCGTTGTTCATCAAACACCGTTTTGTTCTTCAACATGAAATAGACGCAACGGCCAAGCTTATGTGCCAGTGCAGATAACGCTTTAGCCTTACTCATTCTTTTTTGTAATCTATTAAGATAGTTACGGGCTTTATCATTGCCTCGCAGGTAAAGCACAGCAGCTTCAGAGAATGCCCACTTTAAATGAGCATTACCGATTTTATTACCATTAGTACCATAGGTTTTACCCGCAGACTCAGCTTTGCATTTGACTAATCGAGAGTATGAAGCAAACTTTTGCACTGACTCAAATCGACTGATATCACCAATTTCATAGAGGATAGTCAGCGATAAAATCTTACCGATGCCAGGTACTGTTTTAAGTAGTTCTAGATACACGGGATTATGATTTTTGGCTTGTTTTTCAATGAACCATTCAACTTGAGCGAGTTCTTTGGCATAGCAATCAAGTAGCGCCATGTCTAAATCAATATTACGTTGCACAATAGGATCTTGATATTGCTCCCGCATTTTTTGTCTTGCAGAGATGTTTTTAAGGTTTAGGTCAGTGGCAGGTAAGTTGTATTGGCTGTTGGTGTTAACCACATGACCTTTAAGCATAGCGCCGTGACGAACAATCTTCATACGTCGACGTAACAGGTCACGCGCAGCGCGCATTTCACTTGGGTAATCGTAGGCTATTGGAAAATTGCCACCACGCAGCAGTGTGGCAATTTTAAATGAATCGACTTTATCGTTCTTAGTTTTACCGCCGTGAATCGCTTTCATATAAAGGGCATGACCTAGAATAAAGTCGATACCCAGTTCAGCACACCAATCAGACACCCAATACCAACAATGCATGCACTCAACCCCGACAATGACATTGCCGATATAGGGTTCAAGTATGAGTAGTAAGTCATCTTTGTCAGCGCCAATCTTTTTATGGACGACAACTTCCCCTTTAGAATCAATGATGCAGACATAAAGTAAGCGTGCATGTAAATCGATACCACAGTAGTATGGATGTGAGTTATTATAAAATCTCATTGAGCTTTCTCCTGTTGGTTTGGTCACCTTAAGCATACCGCTGATGCGGCTTGCTAGGGAGGGGGCTCAATGAGTATCAAGAAAATCAACAAGGACAAAAAACAGTTGGCTTTTGTTCACTACGTTCACTTATTTTAGCCAACAATTTTTTGCCTGTTATTTAGGCGTTATGTGTTCATTCAATTATTCGAGTATTATGATGCAAAATATACTTTTAAATTTTCCTCACTGTGATGACTTTGACGATCATTCTTTCGTTGGAATTTGGCATGAAAGCGGTAAACTAGACTTTCAAAAGTACTGGGAGTTTGAAAGAGAAGTATTTGAACTTGCGAATGAACAAAGTGCAAGTGAGCTTCCTAGAGATATTGCATGGCCAATCATGCGAATCTTTAGTTATATAATGACAGGCATTCAAGCCCACTATAATGTGAACGATGGTTTTGAATTATTGGATCTTGAAGATAATGAGTTACATGAATTTAGAGAAAGGTTTCAATGTGTTGTAGAAGGTTTCTTTAAAGGCTCTATGCCTGAAAATACCGATTTTGAATTAATGAATCCTTTAATGCAAAACACATAACAAGAGACTATGGCGTCAATAGTTAATTTTATGCTTTTGGCGCTTCCCATAAAACACCATCTCTTAACATCGAATTTAAGATCACAACCATCTTTCTAATACAGGCAATAATAGCCACTTTCTTTGGTTTTCCTGCCGCAACTAACCGCTGATAAGTCTCTTTAAAAACAGGGTTAGATTGTATCGCTGACATCATGGCCATGTATAAAACCGTTCTCACTTGATGCCGACCCCCTTGGATCTTTCTATGCCCTTTGAAACGTCCACTTTCTTTATTCATGGGTGCAACACCAACTAATGAGCTGGCTTCTTTGTTATTGATATAACCTAATTCTGGTAGGTTGCTGATGATGGACGCAGCAGCAATTTTACCTATGCCTTTCATGCTTTGCAGGATGATATTTTTAGCTTGGTAGTCAGGGTTTGATTCGATGAGATTAACGATTTTAGTTTCAATTTTTGTAATCTGATTTTTAAACACAGTCAGAATAGGTTTGATAGTCATCGCTAGTTCTTTCGGAAGAATTTGAAGTCTGTTCTTCTCCATAGTTTGCATCACCAATAGTTGATTTCGTCTTCCGACTAAATCGCTCATAGCCTGCATTATCTCTGGCTTTAGTGTCGATAGCCGAGGTTTAATCGCTTCACTATAATGGGCGATAAGCTGTGCATCTAGCTTGTCAGTTTTAGCGCGTTGGCCAATTGCACCGGCAAAGCGTTTTATGTGTACAGGATTAGCGATTACGAAGGGTAAATTAGCATTCGCACAAGCCATAATAAACGGCATTTCAAGCCGTCCCGTCGCTTCAATGACAATACGTTCTGGGTGGTGTTTTTTAATGAGCCTCACCGCTTCTTTAATGCCTTTTTCATCGTTAGACACGGTGAAATAGATATCGAGAGGTCGAATATAAATGTCGAGTTGGAACTTGCCAGTATCGACACCGACGTTAATGTTTTGATTAGTTTTTGTTTTCATAATAAGCTAACTCTTGCTTGCAAATGCGGGTTCGAGACCCAGTAGACTATTCGAGTATTTTGCTTGGAGTCGTTTGTCGCGTTCTTTCTTGTTATCGGTCTCTCAATAGAGGATCCAGCACTCAATCGAACTACGACAAATGAAAGCTTTAGTTGCAGCTAAAGCCTGGGTCTCACATTACCCGAAACTGGGAATGATGTGTAATTAGGTGGGTTTATTATCCATACAAGGCCACTCAAACCGGACAAAAACTCGCTGTCACTTTTCTTGCAAACGGCGCAACAAAAGCGCCATCAACTTTTTGCCGCTGGTGGCGGCGTTAAATTTAGTCGGGTCAGGGTTAAATTTTGTAAAAATAAGCTCTAACTCGCTTCAGTTCGGAAACGAGTTAACTCTTGTTTTGATTTAGCTTTTGCCACAGCCATAAATGAAGCTAAATCGAAGAGATAATAATTCGGGTGCAGATGAGCCAGCGAGTATCCAAAACATGGATGTTTTGGTTAAGCCCACATGGAGGTGCTTGCGGCGTCTCGCTGGATCATCTGCACTTGTAGTCAACCTTTGACGCCAATGAAAATTTAATTGAGTTTTAAAATTTAGTCTGATCAGGGCAAACTTTTATAAAAACAAATCTTCCAACCCTGCTTTTGTCCAGAAAATGAGTTAACTTTTGTTCTGATTTAGCTTTTGCCACAGCCATCAATGAAGCTAAATCGAAGAAACAAAAATTTGGGTGCAGATGAGCCAGCGAGTATCCAAAACATGGATGTTTTGGTTAAGCCCACATGGATGCTGATTTTAAAATCAAGAGCTGGCGTCTCGCTGGATTATCTGCACATAAGGTCGTTCTTTCACATCCATGTGATCAGGACATTCCTTTCATCCTGAACATTCCTGCGGCAGGCAATAAGTACCCATGAAGTATTGGACTAGTTACACTCACCAGAGTGATAGCAGCTTAGAAATTTAGTGGGGCTAGATTATCTGCAATGATTACAATCCCGTAATCTTGGTACAGGTATCAGCGTTCTCTGGTGTGCAAACAGTGATAGGTGTGTAAATGGTTTTCTGATATTTTTGTTCTGTTACAATCTTATAAAGTGTCAAAATGGCTTGTCTTCCCATTTCATAGGGTTTTTGACCAATATTGATATGAACAAGATGATCTTTCAACATAGTTAATTGTTCAGAGGATGTATCAGTAATAACAATGATGACCTTGTTGTTATTAATTTTTTCCTGGTACGGGGCAATCATTTTACGATAAAGTGCTTGGTCATTTTGCGGCCAACCACCAACAGCAATAAAAGAGTCTGCTTTTACAGGCTTACCTTTCATTACAGACTCCATTTGATTAACAGATTGATCCAATTGATCAAAATTAAAGAAAGGCTCTCTAACTTCTGTCCATCCCGAATCGTTATTAAGCAATTCTCCAGGAGGTGCGTCGTATTTTTTTCCCGATAATGCGGAACGGACACCCATCAGTCTTAAATTCAGATTGGGAGAATCGGGTCGCCCAGATTGCATTATTAGCGTTCCCCCATTGGGGCGAAGTTTTTTTAACTCTTCACCTAATGACTTACCCAATTCAAAATTGTCAGTGCCTATATACGCTAGGCGTAAACTATTAGTGTCCTCGTTGACTGAAACATCAATATCAGAGTCATAGGTAATAACCGGAATACCTGCTTCTTTAGCTCTCTTAAGGCTATTTTTAACGAGATATTTAGATTGTGTAACGGCGACAGCAATACCGTCTATACCTTCATCAATCAGTTGATTTATTACCTGATCTTGCATCCTAACATTACTTATATCTGGTCCCCGATATATACATTTCACGCCTTTTATTTGAGCCGCAGCATCTATACAGCCAGCTTTGCTTTGATCAAAAAAAACACTATGAAATTTAGGCACCACGGCAAGTTTCAATTCTTTTCCATAGACAGAAAATATGGGTATTAGACTAAAGGCAACAAATAATACAAATGATCTCCCCACACTCCCTCCTGAAATAAATTATAGTGCCACTCTGCTTACACCAATATATATCAAATAAATTCATTTAAAGATACGAGCTGAAACGGTATTACTGAACATATCCGTGTGGGCTAATCGATATTGTTGTCGATATTGTTGTGTTTTGAACTCTATGCGTCAGCATGGCAATAGCTACATTAGACGTTTATTAAGGTTAGATGAAATAACGCATTATCTCATCTAACCTCATCTCACTCCGCAAATAATTTACGCTTGCTGATGCCTTGGCAGTTTGACTGAAATAAGCGCGGCTAGTGCAATAAAAACAGCTGATATCCACAGACAAGCGGCCATACCATATAGTTGATAAACCCAACCAGACAGCACGGTGCCGATTAAACGTCCCATCGCATTGGCCATATAATAAAAGCCGACATCTAAAGACACGCCATCTTCGCTGGCATAGCTGACAATCAAATAACTGTGCAGCGAGGAGTTGATGGCAAATAATGCGCCAAAAAGCATTAATCCGCCCACAAGTATATTGGCAGCATGAAAGTCATAACTTATAGCCAGTGCAATACCGGCTGGCACCACACTGAGCAAAACCGCCCAACCTAAGGCGCTGCGTCCATCGGGGACTTTGCCTTGGTTTTTACCAGTTAATCGGGGTGCAATAGCTTGTACTACACCATAAGCTATGACCCAAAGAGCGAGAAAGCCGCCGACATACCAGTGATCCCAGCCGAAGGTTGACGCTAGGTAAACGGGTAAGGCGACCACAAACCACACATCGCGAGCACCAAATAAAAACAGTCGCGCCGCTGAAAGGGTATTTACCGCCTGACTTTTTGAGAATATTTCAGTGAACTTAGGCTTGTTTTTGGCTTTACCTAAGTCACGCTTCAAGTTAAACAGACTGAAAATCCACACCAGCAATAACCCAACAGCCATGCAAAGAATCGCATACTGAAAACCCAATAGTGTCAGTAAGGCGCCGCCTAAAAAGAAGCCCGCTCCCTTTAAAGCATTTTTTGATCCGGTCAATATGGCAACCCATTTATACAGTTGGCCTTGTGCATCGGTAGGCACCAATAATTTGATGCTACTTTTCGCGCTCATTTTATTGAGATCTTTGGCTATACCAGACAAAGCTTGTGCCGCCATGACCCAGGGGATGGTTAGCGCCGCAGCGGGAACTAATAGCATGCCAAGGGCAACTATTTGCATAAAAAGACCAATATTCATGGTCTTATTAAGGCCTAAGCGTGCGCCTAACAAGCCGCCGATCAAGTTAGTTAATACCCCAAAAATCTCATAAAAAAGGAACAGCATGGCAATATTTAGCGGGCTATAACCCAAACCATGAAAATACAGCACCACTAACATACGAAGGGCGCCATCGGTCAACGTGAAGGCCCAATAGTTGCCAGTTACGACCAAGTATTGGCGAATTTCTGGCGACAGCCCTGTCAAAAGTCCCATTATGTTCTCTTTATATAAGCTTAAGTTTTATCCATTTGGCCAACCATACGGGCGATTTCAGCGGCACGATTCAGTCAAAAGTCCCATTATGTTCTCTCTATTTAAGCTGATGCTTTATCCATTTGGCCGACCATACGGGCGAGTTCAGCGGCGCGATTTGCATAACCCCATTCGTTATCATACCAAGCATAAAGTTTAACCTGAGTGCCATTAATGATCATGGTTGATAGCGCGTCAATGATGCTCGAACGTGGATCGGTTTTATAATCGACCGACACTAAAGGGCGTTCTTCATAGCCTAGAATATCTTTTAAAGGCCCTTCGGCTGCGGCTTTAAATAAGCTATTTACTTCTGCTTCCGTGGTTGGGCGACTGACCTCAAACACACAATCGGTTAATGAGGCATTGGCTAGCGGGATACGCACAGCATGACCGTTAAGCTTGCCTTTGAGTTCAGGGAAAATATGAGTAATTGCAGTCGCTGAACCTGTGGTGGTAGGAATAAGACTTAAACCACAAGCCCGTGCACGGCGAAGGTCTTTATGCGGCGCATCTAAAATGGTTTGGGTATTGGTAATGTCATGAATCGTGGTCATAGACCCATGCACTATGCCTATGTTCTCGTGAATGACTTTGACAATAGGCGCTAAGCAGTTAGTGGTGCAAGAAGCAGCAGTGACAATTGAATGAATCGCTTTGTCATAAAGCTGATGATTTACGCCCATTACGATGTTTAATACACCGTCTTCTTTCACTGGGGCGGTGACTACAACGCGCTTTACACCTTGATCTAAATAAGCTTGCAGTACTTCTTTGGTTTTCATTTTTCCTGAGGCTTCAATCACGACATCACATTTTGACCAATCGGTTTCGCTGATGGTTTTGTTGCGGGTACAGGCAATGCGTTTACCGTTTATCACCATATCATCCGCTTCGGCATTGGCCTCGTGTTGCCAACGACCGTGAACTGAGTCAAATGTGAGTAAATGGGCTAAGGTGGCAGTGTCTCCGGCGGGATCATTGATTTGGACAAATTCAACATCATCCCAGTTCCAAGCTGCTCTAAGCGCTAAACGTCCCATGCGGCCAAAGCCATTAATTCCGATTTTAATTGTCATGTGAGCATCCTTTAAACTTACTATTTTAATGAGGTATTGGCGGTTTGTATTAGGGTTAGTTAATCTTTGTATGGTGAACGTTTGTTTGGGTCAATTCATTTTTATTGAGCGATTAACAGCAAGCTTTTAGACGTTCAGGACGTCCGCCCATTCGGCATAGATTACTGAGATTTTCTTCTAGAAACAGTGCATTGTGGTGAGTTGTTTCGCTTAATACTAACTGGCTCCATTTGGGTAAATCAGCATTAATACGGTAGAACACCCATTGACCTTGACGGCGATCGATTAGGAGACCACATTTACGTAGTTGAGCTAGATTTCGTGAAATTTTGGGTTGAATTTCTTGTAATGCTTCGGTCAACTCGCAAACACATAATTCCCCTTCATGTTGAATAAGCATTAAGCAACGCAGTCGCGTCTCGTCGGCTAAACATTTAAAAAATTGAGTTGGGTTAATCATTGTTAGCCTTAGGTTTTATTCATATAAAGAGATTGATATTTTCAGTTGCTCGACCCAAATATTGGTAAGTCATTGAATATCTGATTTGGCTCTAAAGTGTCTTATGGAATATTATCTTATATGCAGAATTTGATATATATAAATTTATATATGTTTTATTGGAGTATGTGTTTTTAGTATTTTTTAAGCATACTAGTTAACTTGAATATAGACTTTTTATGCCATTTTAGTCATGTCTAGTTTCAAGCGCTTACTTAAGCTCTTACTTAAGCTCTTACTTAAGCTCTTACTTAAGCTCTTACTTAAGCGCTAACATCAAATATTATTTTTGTAGTAAAAATAACATTTGTTTGTGCTTAGCCCTCCTTGTAGTGATCTGCTTCACAATAGCTACCGGATATCATGTTTTAAAATTACCGAATACCTCATTAGTGTGATCTTGCTTCATACATTAGCGTTTACAAAGATTTAAAATTGCTCATCGAATTTTTATTGATGGTGATGATAATGGCAGGGGTTTCAAACCAGATAATAACCATTAAACGCGGCTTGGATGTACCTATTATGGGTCTGCCTATTCAACAAGTGTTTGACGGTGAAAAAGTCACAACAGTGGCTTTATTAGGTGAAGAATATGTCGGCTTAAAACCGACCATGTTAGTTGAGGTGGGTGACAGTGTTATTAAAGGGCAAGCGCTGTTTGAAGACAAGAAAACCCCTGGGCTAAAATTTACAGCACCTGCTAGCGGCAAGGTTAGCGCAATCCATCGTGGCGAAAAACGCGTTTTACAGGCGGTTGTAATTGAGTGTGATGAACAGCAACAAGCTAAAAGCTTTGCGCGTTATGATGACTTTAATCAGCTAAATCGCCAACTTGTGGTTGATAACCTTGTCGATAGTGGCCTGTGGACCGCATTACGTACCCGGCCATTTTCGCGGGTACCGCAATTAGACAGCCAACCAGCGGGTATTTTTGTTACAGCAATGGACAGTAATCCGCTTGCCGCTGACCCTCGCATTATTATTGCTGAGCAAACGGAGGCTTTTGTTGCCGGTTTGCAAGTGCTTACCTATTTAACCGAAGGCAAAGTGTACCTGTGCCAGGATGATAACGCGCCCTTATTGAAGCACGATATCACCACTAAATTGTCTAAGGTGTCTATTCATCAATTTAATGGTGTTCACCCTACTGGGTTAGTGGGTACTCACATTCATTTTATTCTGCCAGCAAGCATAGAGCGCCCTGTGTGGCATTTGGGCTATCAAGACGTTATTGCCTTCGGTAAGTTATTTTTAAATGGTGAACTGTATACCGACCGAGTGGTGGCTTTTTCGGGCCCTAATGTGCTTGAACCGCGTTTGGTTCGCACTCAATTAGGTGCTCAATTAAGTCCGATTGTGGCGGGTAAAATTAAGGATGTTCGTTCACGCATAGTGTCTGGCAGCGTGCTAAATGGCCACACTGCTGAGGGTAGCTACGATTACCTAGGTCGTTTTCATAACCAGATTTGTGTGCTGTCTGAAGATGACAAACATGAATTACTGCCCTGGGTGCGAAACGACCAGGACAAATTTAGTCTCACTGGCATCATGATGTCTGGCTTTAGCCGTACCAAAAAATTGTTCGATTTTACCACCCATGCTGGTGGTTCAGCCCGCGCGATGATGGCGTTTGGCCAGCTTGCCCGTGTGATGCCTTTAGATATTCTCCCCACCTTACTTATTCGTGATTTAGTGGTACGTGATACCGATGAAGCACAGCTTTTAGGTGCGTTGGAGTTAGATGAAGAAGATCTCGCGTTATGTACCTTTGTTTGTCCTGGAAAGTATGACTTTGGTAAAGAATTACGTGCTTGCCTAGATATTATCGAGAGGGAAGGTTAATGAGTAAGCCTATTAAGAAACCGTCGACCCAAGACAAGTATTATGAGCACGGCGATTCGATGCGCAAGTACTTACGGTCTTTATGGATTGCCCACGGTCGTAGCACCAAGGGGCAGGTTCATGTGCGTGACGCCATTGATGTAAAACGTACCATGCATATTGTTGGCATGTGTTTATTGCCAGCATTGTTTTTTGGTATGTACAACATTGGCCTACAAGCCCAACTGGCTATTATTGAAGGTGCTAGTGCACCTGATACTTGGCATTTAGCCATTTTCAATATGCTATTTTCAGGCTTAACCGCTGAGTCTGGCATATTAAGTTTATTTGCCTATGGCGCGAGTTTTTACGTGCCTTTTTATCTTACTGCATTGACCGTTAACCTGTTCTGGGAAGTCATATTCTCCAGAATGCGTGGTCAAGAGCTGCATGAAGGCTTCTTTATTACCGCGTTACTATTTTCACTTATCCTGCCTGTTTCTACCCCGCTGTGGATTATGGCGATAGGCATCAGTTTTGGGGTTATTGTTGCCAAAGAGATGTTTGGCGGCATGGGATATAACTTCTTAAACCCTGCCTTAGCAGGTTATGCGTTTATTTATTTCGCCTATCCAACAGAAGTGGCTGCAATAAGCCAGTTTGTTGCGGTAGATGGCTATTCAGGGGCGACAACCTTAGGGCTTGCAGCGGCCAATAAACTCAGCTTTGCTGATGTAAGTTGGATTGGGGCATTAAGTGATCCGCTATGGTGGGATGCTTTCTTTGGCTTCACTGTGGGATCGATTGGTGAAACCAGTGCCTTAGCGATATTACTGGGTGGCGGCATTTTGCTGATGACCCGAGTGGCTGACTGGCGAGTGGTTGCTGGGGTGATGTTGGGTATGATTGCCACCGCAATTATATTTAACCTCTTTGGCCCGGCTAAAAATGCCATGGCTACTATGCCGTGGACATGGCATCTGGTCACTGGCGGTTTTGCTATGGGGATGATGTTTATGGCTACCGACCCAGTAACTGCCTCTTATACCCGCAATGCCAAATACGCTTATGGCGCTCTGATTGGCTTTATGACGGTATTGATCCGAGTGCTCAACGTCAAGTTACCAGAGGGCATTATGTTAGCCATTTTATTTGCCAACTTATGGGCACCGTTATTCGATTATCTGGTGGCGAGAGCCAACATCAAACGGAGACTAAAACGCCATGGCCTTTAAAAAAGATTCGGTGCTGGGAACCATGGTTTTCATCATCAGCTTGAGCTTAGTGTGTTCTTTTATGATCACTGGCACTGCCGAAATTTTAAAAGAAAGAAAGTTAGTTAAAAAACGTGATGAAGTGAAGCAGTTTGTATTAAACGCGGCTGGTATTGCCAATAGTTCTGCCGACTTTAGAGAGTTGTTTACAACGCGTGTACAGCCTAAATTGGTCGACTTAGAAAGCGGTGAGTATATCGAACAGGAGAATCTGTTAGATTTTGATAGCCGTATGGCGGCGATTAATCCAGAAACCTCTAGTAAGCCGAAAAAAGATACCGCCAAAATTAAAAGCCGTGCCGATCAAATACGTATTTTTGAGGTGTTCGATGCTCAAGGCGAGTTAACCAGCATTGTGATGCCTATTTACGGTAAAGGTTTGTGGTCGATGATGTATGGCTATTTGGCGGTCGAACCTGATCTTAATACCATTAAGAATATTGTGTTTTATGAACACGGTGAAACACCCGGTATTGCCGATTTTGTAACTGATCCAGATTGGACATCGCTATGGCAAGGTAAGAAGCTGTTTGACGCCAAAGGTAAGATAGCGATTAAGGTTGTCAAAGGCGGCGCCAAAGCCGGTGATGTACATGGTGTTGATGGTGTTTCTGGTGCAACACGTACTGGTGTTGGCATACAAAAAGCGGTTGAGTTTTGGTTTGGCGTTGAAGGATACCAAACATTTCTTCACCGTTTTGCTAAAGCGGAGGAGAAGTAAATGAGTCGGTCAACTTCAACAAAAGACATATTAACTTCGCCGATTTTTGCCAATAACCCAGTAGCCATGCAGGTGTTAGGGGTATGTTCAGCGTTGGCGGTCAGTAACTCAATGCAAACCGCATTGGTGATGACTTTAGCGGTAACGTTTGTGTTGGTTTTTTCCAATGTGATTATTTCAACCATTCGCAACTTTATTCCCAACAGTGTGCGAATTATCGCTCAAATGACCGTTATCGCGTCATTAGTGATCATCGTTGATATGGTGCTGCAAGATGTCGCCTATGAGCTGTCGAAACAGTTATCGGTATTTGTCAGCTTAATCATTACCAACTGTATCATTATGGGCCGTGCTGAAGCATTTGCGATGAAGTACCCACCGCATCTTGCGTTTGTCGATGCGGTAGGCAATGCCATTGGCTACGGCGTTATTCTGCTTGGTGTTGCCTTTGTGCGTGAATTGTTAGGGCGTGGTTCATTGTTTGGTCATGAAATATTGACCACAGTAGCGAACGGTGGTTGGTATTTACCTAACGAAATGTTCACTTTACCGCCCAGTGCATTTTTCTTAATTGGCGTGATGATTTGGGCGATTAACGTTGTTCAAAGTAAGCGAGGATAATCATGGAACACTATATTAATTTATTTATCCAAGCAGCCTTTATCGACAATATGGCGCTGTCATTCTTCTTGGGTATGTGTACGTTTTTAGCGGTATCCAAAAAGGTGTCCACATCATTTGGCCTAGGTATCGCTGTCATTGTGGTAATGATGCTAGCAGTGCCGATTAATCAACTGATTTATGTCAATGTACTGGCCCCTGGCGCGTTAGCCTGGGCTGGAATGGCTGACTTAGATATCAGCTATTTACAGCTCATTACCTTTATTGGTGTGATAGCCGCATTAGTGCAAATTTTGGAAATGTTCTTAGAAAGATACATTCCCACCCTGTATCAAAGCCTAGGGATTTTCTTGCCTTTGCTAACGGTCAACTGTGCCATTTTTGCCGGGGTTATCTTTATGGCTAACCGTGATTACAACTTAACTGAATCAATCGTGTTTGCCGCGGGCAGCTCGGTGGGTTGGGCGGTGGCAATTGTGCTATTAGCTGGGCTGCGTGAGCGGATGAAGTTCAACGCTATTCCTGAAGGTTTGCAAGGTATTGGGATTACCTTTATTACCACAGGTTTGATGGCATTAGGTTTTATGTCTTTCGCTGGCATTACGCTGTAAGGCATTGGGAAGCAGAGTATGAATTCCTCACAGCAGAATGACAGATTAATAAGAAGGTGCATTTAATGGAAATGGCAATTGGTATTGGCATGTTTACCATAGTAGTAAGCCTGTTAGTCATGGTGATTTTAGTCGCCAAAAGTAAGTTAGTGAACACAGGCGCAGTAACCATTAGTATTAATGATGATGCGTCTAAAACCGTGCGCACGCCTGCGGGTGATAAATTACTTGCCGCATTAGCAGGTAATCAGATTTTTATTCCATCAGCATGCGGCGGTGGTGGAACATGTGGTCAATGTCGGGTAAAAGTGAAGTCGGGGGGCGGTGATATTCTGGCCACCGAACTTGACCATATTACTAAAAAAGAAGCCAAAGAAGGCTGTCGTTTAGCCTGCCAAGTTGCTGTGCGCAGTGATATGGAACTTGAGGTCGATGAAGAAATCTTTGGTGTTAAAAAATGGCAATGTGAGGTTATCTCTAACAATAACCAAGCGACCTTTATTAAAGAGCTATTACTTAAAATACCTGACGGCGAGGAAGTCCTATTTAAAGCGGGCGGTTATATTCAAATTGAAGCGCCAGCGCATGAAGTTCGCTATGCCGATTTTGATATTCCTGCTGAATACCGTGATGACTGGGAAAAATACGATTTATTCAAGCTAGTGTCAAAGGTTGATGAAGAGGTATTACGCGCTTATTCAATGGCGAATTACCCCGATGAGAAAGGCCGTATAATGCTCAATGTGCGTATTGCTACGCCACCGTCTGAAGGTTTACCACCGGGTAAAATGTCATCGTATATTTTTAATTTAAAAGCCGGTGACAAGGTGATTATTTCTGGCCCATTTGGTGAGTTTTTTGTTAAAGAAACCGATGCTGAAATGGTATTTGTCGGTGGTGGTGCGGGTATGGCGCCAATGCGATCGCATATTTTTAATCAATTAAAACGGGTTAAAACCGATCGTAAAATGACTTTTTGGTACGGCGCTCGCTCTAAACGTGAAATTTTCTACCAGGAAGATTTTGATATGCTAGCGGCTGAAAATGATAATTTTGAATGGCATGTGGCGTTATCTGATCCACTACCTGCCGATAATTGGACCGGTTACACTGGCTTTATTCATAATGTGTTATTTGAAAATTATCTTAAAAATCACAAAGCACCGGAAGATTGTGAGTTCTATATGTGCGGCCCGCCAATTATGAACTCTTCTGTCATTGGTATGCTTGAAAGTTTAGGGGTTGAAGCCGAAAATATTTTACTGGATGACTTTGGTGATTAAGTTAACTCAGTTTAGATAACAAAAAGGGAAAGCATTGCTTTCCCTTTTTTAGTGATTGGTTATCTCTTTGCCTGATATTTAGCGTGATAGTGAGTCTAACCGTTAGGGTAAAAACTAGCCTAGGCGTTTTGAGAAGTCTAAATAACGCATCACTTCTCCCTCTGGAAACGTCAGTTCATCACCATCTTGATGACTCGATAACAAATTCTCTCTGGCATAGCGCTTAATCGTGGCTGGGCTTTTATCTAAAATTTTACAGACTTCTTCAAGGGTGAGTAATTTATCGCTCATTGCTATCTCCAAAGTTATTGAGTGTTCATGTTTTACTTTATATTTTTTGCTTTCGTAACAGTATAGACAATCTTGAGTAAATTATTCGTTTTCACTGTTTATTATGTACAGCTTCAATTTATTATAGATAGCTTCAATATTCATCATAGCCAGCCTTAATGGTGATTATGCATAGCATAGTTATCAATAATGCTAACCGATTTAGAGGCCTGTTGTGCTGAATCGAACATGGCCTGTGCAACCTGTAGTCCATCGATAGGTTTGTACTTTTTAAGTGATCCGATAAACAGAAAACCGGTTAATCTGAACAACCACTGACCAAGTTGTTCTAATGTACGACTGTCTGCTCGTTCGCCAATGAGTAAACTAGGTTGAAAAATTTGTACATGTGGCAACTGTAATTGACATAACTCCTGTTCCATTTCACCTTTGACACGATTATAGAACACACTAGAGTGAAGATTTGCCCCTAAGGCGCTGATGACCTGAAGTACTAACCTTGAGTGTGATTGGCGCTTAAGTAGTTTAGCAAAAGCCAATACACCTAATTTATCCACTTCAATAAACGCCTGTTGGCTTCCCGCCTGTTTAATCGTGGTGCCTAAACAGCAAAAACCATGATCGATAGGTTCAGGTAAACTCAGTTCATGTAATTCATCTAATTCGCAGGCGATATAGTGTAGCTTTTCTTCACCAAAGTGGTGCGCGGTTATGTGCGGTTGTGAACGCCCTAAAACATATACTTTTTGATATTTATCGCTATCTAATAACAACTCTAGTAAAGACTTTCCGACCAGTCCGGTTGCACCTATGATGGCTGCTATCATTATGTTACATCCTTATAAAAATCATTACAGCACTGTATCCAGCTAATGGATGAGTTGCAATACATGGATTGCTATGACAATAACAATTTTCTTTTTAGGTGAGTATTGATGTGGCATAGTATTTTTTAATAACGCGATTTTTATCATTACTCAAGGAACGACAATGTCAGACGAGCATTTGCCACTGAGCGACTTTATAGAATATCCGCAGGATGAGATGCTTCATCGGGCTCAAGCAAATTATGGTGAGGTTAAGCGTAGACATTCTATTCGAAAGTTTTCAAACCGTGCGGTGCCCCAAGCAATCATTGAACAATGTATTTTAGCCGCAGGCACAGCGCCTAACGGCGCTAATCATCAGCCTTGGCATTTTGTAGCAATTCAAAGCCCCGATATAAAAGCGCAAATTCGCCAGCAGGCAGAAGCACTAGAGCAAGCCTTTTATGCTGGTCGCGCAGGTGAGGAATGGTTAGATGTATTAAAGCCTTTGGGGACCAATGCCAATAAGCCTTACTTAGAACATGCGCCTTGGTTGATTGCCATTTTTAGCCAAAAACGTAAGCAAGAAGAAAATGAGCAAAAGAGTAATTACTATGTGCATGAATCTGTAGGTATTGCGACAGGTTTTTTAATTCAAGCGTTACATCATGCAGGGCTTGGTACATTAACCCACACCCCTAAGCCGATGAGTTTTCTCTCTAAAATATGCGGTCGCGATAATGATAATGAACGACCTTACATGTTAATTGTTGCTGGTTATCCTGCGGAAGATGCGACAGTGCCGACCCATGCTTTAGATAAAAAATCGTTAGCTGAAATATGTGATTTTATCTAATTAACTATGGATAAATTGCGCACCTGTTAAGGCGCTTTCTTTAAGCTATATTGTTTGATGATGGTTAATAGCTCATCGAGACTTTGAACGATAATATCGGATAAATGTTGATAATGTGTCTCAATACCGTGATTAATAAAGCAGGCAATCATACCGGCATTATTGGCGGCCTGGATATCATATAAATAATCACCGACATACATAATATGTTTGGGCTCAATTTGCCATTGTGTCGCAATAGCGATAAGTGCATCAGGTGCGGGTTTGGCGGGATAGCATTCGCGAGTCAGTACTGTGCCAATATTAATCTTGTTTTGGGTGAGCTTTAGTTCACTCGCCGCCTTGCTATTGCGGGTGACAATGGCACAGGGGATCTGTTGCCGTTCGATAAAACTAAGCAGTACAGCCATGCCAGCCAAAGCTTTAGCGCTCTGGGCATCCTGGTTTTCATGTTCAATAATGATCTGGTTAGCCTTGTCTTGCAGATCTTTACAGCCCAGTGACTCCACATGTTTTAATACATCGATATCATCAGGGCAGCCGATTTGTTGTCGAATAAGGCTGAAATCTAAGCTAGATTCTACAAGGGTACCGTCGAGATCAAAGATAATGCCTTGGATCATTTGCTGCATGCTCCTAATTTACTGAAATGAAATTGAGTGTAAAGAGATATCAAATTGGCCTTGCTGTTTGTCCGCAATTAAAATGCCGACTTTTTCAACCTTTGCCAAGTTTAATGCGGGACCATTGTGAACTGTTCGTCCTCTAAAGCCAATTCTAAAGTCATCGACCTTAAAAACATGCTCACTTATTTGATCTTTCTGGGTAGTAAATTCGGCAATATACGCTTCACCATATTGTAAGTCAGCCGTCTTAAAGCGCAGTTGATAACGCTTACCATCACCTTTAACAATTAACTTACACACGCTTGCCTGTTCAAGTTCCGTTAATAAGACGAACTCAACTGAAGCAAATCCGCCGTTATTGTCTAATGAGACTAAGCCGGAAAAATCAACGGACTGTTTCGACTTACTCACATGGCTAGATGATAACCCACCCATTACAGTGTCATTGTTAATGTTCATAGACTTAATATGATGGCTATCGGCAAATTGTAATTCCACCTTAGTTTTCCCTATGGCTAATTGACTTGCAAAACATCCTAGTACGAATATCAATATAGTTAATAACTTGAACATTGAATATGCCCCATTATAAAAAAAACGGCTTATCCGGGTTAAAGATAAGCCGTAAAGGGTTTACGGAGATTAAATGGGTATAACAAATTACATTACGGTGAAGTCATCTAAAAGGATCACTCCAAATGGTGCACCGCCACCAATATTATCAACTGCGGCAACGCCATAAACACCAGAGGCATCTAATGTTACTTCTAATGGACCAATAGCAACATCTTTAGTATTAGCTACAGTGACACTAATAGTGTAAGTACCAGGAACAACACTGATGCTGCCTGATGATGCTTTAAATGGAACATCTTCTAGGGCTGGAGTCGCTTCACTAATGTCTGCCGATGCGGTCAGGTAAATATCGACCTCAGGTGCAGAATAGGCTGCGTGGGTTACTGTGAGTTTAGCTTCAGTTGCCACTCGACGTGTTGAGTCCATTAATACCAATGGTTCAATAGCGTTGTTGGTTAACGAGCCAATCGCTAAAGTGCTATAGCTCATGCCTAAGGCTAAATCTACAGCTGCATTATCTATTACCACTACAGCGTTATCAGCATCAGCGGCAACTGTTACTGTATGCGCGCCTTCGGGTACATTCAAGTAACCCGCTATCTCACCAAACGCTAACATATCAACAGCGGGTGTTGTTGCGCCATCTAAAAATACATCAACGGCAGGTGCATCCGCTACAGCATGTACGACACGCAGATCTGCACCACTGTTAACATCATTAAGTATTGCTTGGCCTTCAGTTAACGCAACATGCAATGCAACAGGAGATGAACCTGACCAGGTATTTGGGATCGCGCTGATAAAGTAATCTTGCATATCGCCTAAGGCAACTGTGCCTGAGTCATATGCGACATCTTTCATGCCAGCCGCTGTGATTCTAATTTGATAGTCACCTGCTGCTACTTCAAGCTGTGGGCTGGCGTCCATGTAATTAGCTGATAGGGTTGGCGATACATTGCTAATATCTGCATCAGGAGCTGTTACATAAACATCAACTAAACCTACAGAAGGTGTAGCATGAAGCACCTGTACCCGAGCATAACCAGTGGCAATATCGGCCATTGGGTTTTGAATTAGTTTTACTGCAAGGCTGCCATCAGCAACTTTGCCTAATGCAACTGCTGTGTATTCGATCATATCTGCTGCAACTAATTCTGCTTCTAATACTGTTGTTGTCGTGCCGTCAGCAAGAATTGCGTCAACATCAATGTTATAGGTAGCAGAGGTCACTTCAAGTAAACCACTGGACATAGCGTAGTCGACACCTGCAAGTAACTCAGCACCATTTGCAGTGACATTAACCTTAGGTGCGTCGCTACCGGCATGGATTACACGCACATGTGATGTGGCAACTGGCTCTGGTGGTGTGACTTCGACGACGTCGTTATCATCATCAGAACAAGCTGTTAGTCCAACAAGTGACACGCACAACGCAAAGGGATAAATCCGTTTCATTTTGTAATTCCTCATAGGGTTAGATGACGAATTTTCTATACGGGGTGATTTTTTTATTGGTTCACAAAAAAATAACAATTAAGGCGATTTAATTTGCTTTATTTATTTAAGTGTATGATTTTTAATTTAATATTATATATTTTTTTTAAGTTATTGAGACATTCAAGGTTTACGCCTATGATGTTTGTCATTATGGAACTATAGAACTCAACTAATTTGTTATCTTCCCCTGCAGCCTTAATTCAATATAGTGTCGCATCGATAAATCTATTTAACTTTATTGCGCCGCCTAATGCCTACTATGATTTTGAAAATATTTACTCCACTGAACAATGGCGTAAAAAATGCGCCTGGATCAGTGATTTTATTCAACAAAACCAACCAGACATTATTGGTTTTCAAGAGGTTTTTAGCCCCGATGCTTTAAAAGCTTTATGCCAGCAATTAGGCTATGACTATTTTGCAGTATTAGATGAGCCAGAAGTGCAAAGTGACTATGTTTATCGTCATCCGGTAGTGGCATTAGCATCACGTTATCCAATTACTGAGATGGCCAATGTTGAGGCTGATCAGGCAGCTTGTCAGGCATTAGGCCTGTCACAATTTAATTTTAGCCGCTTGCCATTGCGTGCCACGGTAGAGTTGCCGCAGTTTGGCCCCTGTGATTGTTATGTTATCCATTTAAAATCTAAGCGAAGTGGCTTTGATAAGGATGACCTAGCTGATAGCGGTGCTTCGGGCGCCGCCGATTTTATATCAAGACAAGTGTTAGGGCGTTGGGCGTCAAGTATTCAGCGTGGTAATGAAGCGACATTTCTGTGCCATCAGATGTTGATCCGCAAACATCAAAAACACACTCCTTTTGTGTTGATGGGGGATTTTAACGATAAATTACACAGTGATTTACTTGCCGCATTTCATCAAAATTTACGCGTGTATCGTAATGATATTGACGATAAAAAACTTGCCGGTTTGAGCGAGCAACAATTACTCGCTGAGCTGAATCAATTTCGAATTTACGACAGTTATGAATTATTTAAAGCGACGACTAAATCAAATGCTAGCTTAGCGTTAGATGAATTTGAATCAGTAAAAGATACTGATATTCAGCTGCCGATATCACGCCCAGCAACTCACTATTACGGCAGTGAAGGCTCAGTTTTAGATTATATTTTGGTGTCGAGTGAGTTTGATCCTAAACAATTGAAAAATTTAGCCCACATTGAGCAATACCAAACATTTGATCGTCATTTAGTGCGACCGGATTATGAACGCGACAGCGACAGTACAGATCATGCTCCTGTAATGATGACCTTTAGCTTACGTTAGTGGCTTAGTACAAAATGAAAATGGCCAGCAAAATTGCTGGCCATTTTCATTGATAAGCTTTGTTATTAACAAGCTTGGGTTACTGAGGTTTGACTAATTGCTTAATATTGATGCAACGATACTCATTTTGACGGGTCTCTAATAAGGCGCGGCGGGTCAGTTTTGATAAGCCTGTTTCAGTATTAAGCACTTGATCTATCATAGTAATGTTATCAATTGAGCAGGCACGTGGAATTAACGCCTGAGTATAACTGCGCATAAATACCGGGCCTTTTTTATCTAACTCAATTAAATTCGCTAATCGCTGCTCTGCCGTAGCAGCACTGAGTAAATTTTGCTCGGCAGGATACAAGTTAAACATGGCTACCCGCAGTTTAGAAAACGGCATGGCTTGGCTATGTTCAATGGTATTTAGCCATTGGCGCTTAAGGTGTGCTTGTGGGCGAATAACCTCAGCAGCAAGGGCGGCCTTTTCACCTGAATCAGATGTGTCGGTCATTTTTTCACGTTGGAGTAATGCATAGGCGTTACCGTAATCAAAGCGATTAAGTTGTCTAATGATATCCCAACGTAAATCTTGATCTAACACCAATCCTTTTACTTTAGTGGTACCGGTTAACAGTTGCTGTAAGTGCTTTAACGGATCTGACTGGGTTGATAAGCTAACATATGCGGAGAACCAACGACGTTGGAAGTCACTATTTTTATGATGCTCCATTGTCATGCGTAAGCTCATCTGACTTAGTGCTCGGCTGACTTTATCCGCATACTGTTTATTGGCGGGAGCCATTAAATCGAGCATTTCTTTGGCGCGCAGTAAGTTACTGATCACTTGACCTAAAATGGTATAATCTTGCTCAAGTGGCGCATTAATTAATGCTACATTAATGAAATCATTTAACGGGGCCTGACCATCTAAAACACTGTCCCACATGCTTTGCCATAACATTGAACGCAATAGAGGATCGTGCACTTTATTGAGTGCTTGTTTGGCAGTATTCATCGAGCGTTGGTCTAAATCAACTTTTACAAAGCCCCAGTCATCTAGGTTTGGATAGACTAAATCAGGACAATATGCGCCTACTAATTCGCTGACGTTAGTGCGTGCACCTTTGTAGGTGACCACAGCGGTTTGATGTTCTTCAACGCCATGTTGGCGTTGATAAAATAAGCCAATTTTAACTTTTTGTTCGCGTAATGTTGGAAACTCATCGCTTACGGCGCGCTGAACCAGTTGGAAGTCGCTAATCATGCCGTTGGCACAGGTGTATTCAGCTTTAATACTGTTAACGCCTGCTTTGTATAACCATTCTTGAGTCCACTGACTTAGATCACGGTTACTGGCTTTAGCTAGGCTACCGATAAAGTCATCTAGTTGGGCATTTTGATAACTGAATTCGGTAAGGTACTGCTTAACCCCTTGGCGGAAGGTTTCTTTACCGAGTAAATGACTTAATTGATTTAACGTTGATGCGCCTTTTTGGTAGGTAATCGCATCGATATTATCAAAGGCATTTTGAGTTGTGGCTACAGGCACTTCAATCGGGTGGGTGGTAACTAGTGAATCTAACTCATAAGCGCGTTGCTTGCCTGATGCATAAAAGGTACGCCAGGCATGGGTGAATTCAGTCGCTTCAGCTGTGGCAAGTGTGCCCATAAAGGCTGCAAAACTTTCATTTAACCATAATCCATTCCACCATTTCATGGTGACTAAATCACCAAACCATTGGTGTGCCATTTCATGCATGATAACGCCTGCGAGGCGCTCTTTTTGCGAGGCGGTCATTTTAGCGTTAAATAAGAATCTATCTTCTGAAAAGGTTATTGCTGCGGCATTTTCCATTGCGCCATATAAAAAGTCAGGCACTAGAACTTGATCGTATTTTTTGAATGGGTAAGGGATGCCAAAGTAGCGGTCAAAAAAGTACAACCCTTGTTTGGTATAGGTAAACCAGTCTTGTGGAGTGACTTGTTCTGTGACCGACTGACGGGAGAACAACCGCATTGGATACGGTCCACTGTTGTCTTGCCACATATGATATGGGCCAGCATGCAGTGAAAAGTTATAAGGGCTTAACTTAGGTGATGCGGGAAATACCCATACATTATCATTACCTTGTGCGCTAATGCTGCTTTCGCGCATTGCACTTATCACTTGCCAATCTTTAGGGGCATGAACGTTAAGCTGGAAACTGGCTTTTAAATCGGGTTGGTCAAATAGGGCGAACATCTGCTGGGCTGCAGCCGGTTCAAAATGCGAGTACAAATAGACTTTGCCATCTACCGGGTCAACAAAGCGATGTAACCCCTCACCATTAGTGCTGTGTTCGCGAGTAAACTCAATGGCAATAGTATTTTGTCCTGATTGCAGCAGCGACGGGCTTAAAGTGATATAGCTGCCATTGTATTTAGGGTAGATTTTTGAACCATTAACTATCATAGAGATGATATTCGCTTGGTTTAAATCTAAGGTCAGGTTTTTTGCTGTGCCATTTAATTCGAAATTAACAGTGGATATGGCGCGAAATTGACTTTGTTCACTTAGAAAAAAGGTCAGCTGATAGTCAACATTGCTGATCACCCGAGCGCGTTCACTGGCTTGATACTCACTAATAAAAGGCGTGCCGTCCCGAAGACTGGCGGTTGTTGACGATGTATTCATACAGCCAGTTATTGCCGTGGCTGATACACAAATACCGAGTAGTTTTACTATAAAGGCGTGTCGCAATTTCACTTAATGGTTTTCCTAACGTTGCACAGCAAAAGTTGTTGCAGATATAAGAAAGCCGACATGAATGTCGGCTTTAATAATATATAAATTAAATTTTACATACCTAAGAAAGACTTAGACTTAGTTTTACGAATTTCTTTTTCATCAGACCATTCAATTAAACCTGTTTCCAAGTCCATTAAACGCATGGTCATTTTGTAGTACACATCTTTGGTGCTGCCATCTTGCTTAACTATGCTAGATAAGTTGCCATAAAGCATAAATTGCGCACCAATTTGGCGACCAAACTTAATCGCTGTAGTTGGGTCAACCATACCCGCATTGTTTTGATAATCGAGCTGTTTGCGAACGGCATCTACCTTGGTCATGTCAATAAAACGAAACTTACCAGAGCGAAGTAACTTGTTACTGATGGTGTCGGTAACTGACTCAGTATCGATATGTTCAGAGGTTTTGTTTTTAATTTTGTCGACAAAAATAATTGGACGGTTATTTTGAGTCATCACCACAACCGGTGGGAAGGTCATCATGCTATCAACCATTTTAGCCGCAATAGCTTGTAAATCAGTAGAGCCGAAGTTTTCGTTAACGGTTTCGACTTCTGTAGCGTCGCCATATTCCACTTTGGATTGACAAGCGGCTAGCCCCAACACTGCGGCAAGAACAAATATTAGTTTCATTGGTTTCATAATCAATTCCATAAGTTGGTGGTGCAATTACAGGATTATCGAATAAAAACGGGTACGATTACCAGTATCTATAACCCAAATTAATGTAGTTTTATCTGATTTAATCTCAATTTTAGTCTTTTGTGTATTATCTAGGCTAATTTCATATTCGCCTGGGTCAACATATTGCCGAGCAATTTGCGCGTGATTAGGTAGGGTTAACCAGCTTCTGCGATCAGCTTGTTCTGTAATAACATTAAAAATTTGCATTGCAATCACGCCAGCATCAATTTGGTCGTTACGGCGCTTACTTTCACTGCGTACGCTTTGTGCCATTTCAGCTTTAGCATAAACCCTTAACGCCTGTCTCACCAATGCTGCGGGCAAGTCTTCTTTTAACGCATTAATTGCCAGCGCGTCGATATTGGCTATGGTTTCAGCTTTAAGGACGCTGCCAAGCCCCTGAATAGAGACCGGCGCACTATTATTCATCGCAGGTTGATATGTCGCCAGTGACACGGTTTGCCAGTTACCATCGATGGTAAAGGGTACGGTCAGACTTTGCTTTTCAGGCACAAAACCACGCTCAATCAAAAACACCACTTGGCCTTGTTTTGGGGTGGCTAAAACTGCATCGCCCCAACGGCGTGAAAAATCGTCATATTGTGGCATCGAAAGTTGCTTAGCCAGTCTAACTAAATCCTGTTGTAAGTATTTATTATTAGGTGATATTTGAGCCGCTTTACGGTAATCAATATAGGCGTCGTTGGGCTCACCGAGTAATTCGTAAAGCAAACCTGTGGTGTAATAACTGTATGCATTTAAAAATGAGCTGGTTACTGTTCCGGCTGATTGGCCTAACTTGTTTACTTCAGCGTCTATTGTGCCGTTTGCCATCGCCTGGACTGATTTTTGTGACTTTTGGTAGCGAGCTTGCTCACTGCTTTGCAATTCATTACTGCGTCTTAATTCTACCATTGCGCCCTGTGAATCACCTGAAAACAGGTAGTTTAAGGCTTGGTACTGGTGCAGCATAATCCGTTCATAGCCTGGGCCGCGATAGGGAATGGCATTATCGTTTAATAATAAACTACTGGCTTTGGAGCCCATGTCAGTGACGCTGATTTTAGCTTTATCATCAAAGGCTTTATAAGCTTCCATCGCTTGTTGGTAATAGTGTTTACTTTGTTCAAAACTGCCATTGATTTGCGCTAAACGTCCAGATTCCTGTGCATATAGTAAGCCGTCATTAGAGTCGATTTCATTAGCAATATCATCAAGGTCAAGTGATGGGCTAGGGCTGTTGATTTGTTGTTTGTAAGGGATTATTTGTGATGGATAATTAATGAATATACTGTTGAACGCACAGCCTGATAGAGTCAAACACATCAAGATACTGATAATGGTTGAACGTGGTATCAAGAAAGCATTCAGTTTCATTCATTATCCTTGCTGTTAAGTGACCCATTGAAAATTTTAAACGCTAACATAGATTTAAATATACGCATTTTGCTTAGTTTGTTCGCTCATTAGGCTTCGCTCAAGCAAGGTAATGCCTTGAAGATGGTCAAATTCATGCTGAAAAATGCGCGCAATAAACCCAGTTAAATTTTGAGTCACCAAATTACCATTTAGTTGTTGATATTGCACTTTAATATCCGCATGACGCCAAATATTAATTCGCTGCTCTGGTATAGATAGACAACCTTCATCGGCAGATTCCATTAACTCAGAGGCGGCCAATATAGTCGGGTTAATTACCACAATAGGGGTCATAGTTGGCGCGGTGGGATAACGTTCATTAGGCCTGGAGGCCATAATAAACATCGCTACAGTGCTAAAAACCTGTGGTGCGGCAATGCCTACTCCGTTTGCAGCCGTCATGGTTGCCAGCATATTGGCGGCTAATAATTGAATAGACTGATCAAATAGGGTCACTTTTTCAGCTGTTAAGGTTAAAATATTTTCCCCCGTAACAGCTATTGGCAACAAAATAGCATCAGGCATAAACATCCTTTGCAGATAATATTCGTTAATGTGAGTCAGTATTAGATTTAGCGTTCCAGCTAATTAACCGCATTAGTAATGCGGCGGTGGTGTTTCATCTGCGTGACTGGCCATATTACTGGGTTCAATCGCATGTAATTTATTAACCATTAGCATAATTTGATGTTGCTGGCGCGACACAATATCATTTAACTTAATCACTTCTTGATTCAATTCTTCCAAAGTAATTTCTTGAAACGCCATCTTAGTTTCTAAATCATCAATTTTGGTTAACAACTGTTCCATTCAAACCTCGACAATAACATTTATAAATCCCAGGCTTCTAATAAACCTTGGCTGCTAACACTCATCACTTTGCCAGTACTGGGCTGGGTGACAGAGTATACTACAGCGCCTCTATTTTGGCTGTTTTTAGTCACCTCAACTTGCCATCTTTGCTGGCGTTCACCAGAGTTGACTTGCCATAAAAATATTTCTTTAGACGGAGTACCGGTTAGCAGCTGAGTATTTTGGTTAACAAAGCGTGCGCTAGACACATTCATTTGGCGACGTTCAATTAACAGTGCACTGATTTTTTTGCCTGAGTTTGATTGCCAAATTGCTGCATTGCCAGTGATATCACCGGCAAAGCTTAGGGTGCCATCACCACTGAGTAAAACTTTAGTAATTCTTGAATCTAATTGCCATTGCTGTAAAGGCTGGCCTGTTTGTGCCTGCCATAAAAGGATTTGTCCATCATTGCCACCACTTAAGGCAACTAATCCATCATCAGAAATAGACACACTATTCACTTTTTCCTGATGGCCTAAAAACTGGATTAATCCCTGATTATCAGGTTGAAGCGACATGACAGAGCCATCAGCCAAACCGATTAACGCATGACCATTGTTAGCAATAGCGACACTTTGAGCGTAAGCAGGTAATGTCCACCAGCCGACAGAGTGGCCATTATCGATATTCCATATTGCTACAGAGTCACTGGATAAGGTGGCGGCGTAGGCATTGTTAGTTGAAATGGCAGTGTCAAATACATTGCTGCTATTACTTGCACCATGTACCCATTGATACTTGATTGCTTTATCAGCGAGTGACCAGAACTGTACACCATTATTGGCGGTACTGATTAATGCATATTGACCATCTTGGGATAAGGTGGCGTGGTAACTCGCATCTGAAGTGAGTACCACGGTATTATCTGCCTTAGGTTGGCAAGCAATGAGTGAAATAGAGCAAAAAATCAGCAGTAAAACGCGTAACATGAACTTGCTCCTTAAAAATTTGTCCATAAGGACTCAACCCAATGGTATATCAGAAATAGTTAGTATAAAGTGGCTCACTAACATTAGCCTAATTGTCTCATTACAGACAATGATGTGCTTATTGTAACCACTTAAGGATGCTGAGGAAGCTTTAATGAAATCAATTTATAAATTATCGTTAGTTGCATTAGCCGTTGTAGGTCTAACTGCATGTAACCAGGAAGAAGCTGTAGCGAAAAAAGTTGAGCTTACAACTGAAGCTCAAAAAGAAGCTTACAGTGTAGGTGCATCTATCGGTAAGTACATGTCTGGCCATATCAAAGAGCAAGAAGAGCTTGGCTTTGCTGTTGATCGTACTTTGATCATCCAAGGTTTCAGCGATGGTTTAGTTGATACTACTGACTTGACCGAAGAAGAAATGCAAACGGTTTTACAAGGTCTAGACAAAAAATTAAATGACAAGCGTTTAGAGCAAGCTGAAACCTTAGCGGCTAAAGCGATTGAAGAAGGCCAGAAGTTTCTAAGTGACAACAAAGCTAAAGAAGGCGTTGTAACGACAGAATCTGGATTACAGTATGAAGTATTAACTGCAGGTGAAGGCGATAAGCCTGCTGCTGAAGATACAGTAGAAGTGCATTATCGTGGCACATTAACCGACGGTACTGAGTTTGATAGCTCATACACTCGTGGCGAGCCTGCAAAATTCCCGCTTAACCGCGTAATTCCAGGTTGGACCGAAGGCGTTCAGTTAATGTCTGTTGGTGCAAAATACAAGTTTGTTATTCCAGCTGAATTAGCTTATGGCGATCGTGATACTGGTACTATTCCAGCTAACTCGACATTAGTGTTTGAAGTTGAATTAATTTCAATTGAAAAGGCACCTGCTGAAGCGGCTGCAAAATAACTTATTAGCTAATCGTTAATAATTAATATCAAAAATGGGCGCTAATTAGCGCCCATTTTTTATGTATTTTAAATAGGTATATTTACGCAGTATTTCATGATTGAGATAGCGTATTAAATCCATTTTAGGCGATAAAACAAGTACATTTGCATCGCGATTAAGGCTATTAATCCACCACAAAATGCGGCAAATGCCCAACTTGATTCTGCTCCTGGAATGCCGCCGATATTCACCCCGAGCAAACCGGTTAAAAACCCCAGTGGTAAAAAGATCGCAGAAATAAGTGATAAGAAATACAAACGTTGATTGAGCTGCTCGGCTTGTCGTGATTGAAGCTCCTCTTGAGTGAAGCTGGCACGATCGCGTATGGCATCTAAGTCTTCTATCACTCTTATCAGGTTATCCTGAGTTTCCCGCAAACGAATTTTATCTTGCTGGTCAAGTAGTAGGCTGTTTTCATGCAGGATTTTTCCTAATGCTTCACGTTGTGGTGCAAGGTATCTTCTTAACACTACGGTTTGGCGGCGTAACTCAGCAATATCTATGCGTAATGATTTATTGGTGTCTGTGACAACTCGCTCTTCTAATTCATCCATCAGTTCTTCAAGTTTGTTAATGTAACCCACTTGGCGCAGCGTAAGGTGATCGACAACTGATAAAATAAACCCGGCACTATCAACAGGCCCTTTGGCTAACTGAATACTGTCAGCCACTTCTGTAATTGATTGTAATTGGCGCTCACAAGTAGAAATAATCCGATGTTCTTCAATATAAATACGTATTGAAACCATGTCCTCAGGATCTGAGTTAGGGTTGAGGTTCACTCCACGTAATGTTAATAAAATACCATTAGCTGAATGAACTACCCTAGGGCGAGTGTCAGACGCCAGTAAGGTATCTCTTTCGGCTTTTTCTAAGTTTTGATTGTTCAACCAATGACGGGCATCGGTTGATTTATATTTTAAATGCACCCAAAGCAAACCATCTTCGGGCTTCCAACTGGCTAACTGCTCTTCTGATAGCGTTTGACCTGCATTTGGGCCAGTTAGCAGTAAACGATAAATAAATCCTTTGTGCATAAGGCATTTCCTTAACGAATTGTATTCGAAAATCAATTCTGATGAATTAGGGCTACTTTACGATATATACTGGCAGCGCCCAATAGTTATCTTACTGTGATTTAGAGCAAAATATCATTTATGGTTTAAAATAGATTATAGCAAATTGAGTTATGGCCAATAATTATTAAAAGCCTGAGCATAATTAAGAGTATAAAATGGAATTCGAATTTCGACGTAATCGTCTAGATGACACTGTATTTGCCAGTTTCAGCATGGATCATGAAGTGTTTGGTCGCTGGTTTGCCGAAGAGTTAGGCGCTGATGTGACACGTGCTCAGCAAGTGCTGACTCACATTGCCCAATTAATCGCTGGGGTTAACACTCAATGGCGGGACATTGGTAATGATTTAACCCTTGATGCCGACATTGAGCAGGTCCGTATTTTTGTTAACGCGATTGATTTTGACGAAGAGCATAATCTTGAGGACGGTATGGCATTGTATAATGCTGAATCAGAGGGGTATTGTGGCCTAGAAGACTTTGAAAAAGCGCTTAAAAGCTGGTTGGTATTTATTCAAGAATAAATTTTTCAGATTTAATTGGTGTTTGCTGCAGATAGGTTACAAGGTGCAAATGTTATTTAAGCGCGCTTTTCAAGCGCGCCTTTTCAACGGATAAAGCATTAGATTGTACAAAAGCATCAGCCATCGCCTTTGTATTCATTTTAGTTATCGTGAAATAGTCATAAATCAAAGTATTACAGTAGCTTATTGGTTTAGGTACCTTACCGCCATCTCTGTACGTGATTTAGCATTCGCTTTGCGCAATAAGTTTTTAACATGCACTTTTACTGTGCCTTCGCTGATATGTAAATCTTCTGAAATCACTCTATTACTTTTGCCTTCGGCCAATTCCTGTAAGATTTGCAGTTCTCGTGGGGTGAGGCTTTCAATCCATCCATTATCATCCGGTGCGGTCTTCAATTCGTATAGATAAGCCTCAACTTCTGCGCTGATCACGCGGTGGCCTGACATGGCCTTTTTAAGCTGCTCTAACAGTAACTCTGGCTCAGTGTCTTTTAATAAATATCCATCAGCACCAGCACGAAGTAGACGAATAACATCTTGTTTCGCATCTGACACCGTTAGAATTACAATGCGAGCGGTTACCCCTTCCTGACGCATGGCATTTAAGGTATCTAAACCCGACATGCCCTTCATGTTTAAGTCTAGCAATATAATGTCCGGCTCATTAGTGCTTAATGCAGTTAACGCATCTAAGCCGGTACCGACTTCACCGAATAGAGTAAAATCTCCATCAGAGGTAATGAGTTGGCAAATACCACGACGAAGTAAGGGGTGATCGTCGACAACGAGTACTGAATATGGCTTACCCATTTAAAGGCTCCTGCTGTGGTGGAAAACTAAGTGTTACTGTGGTGCCGCCAGTAGTGTTAGCACTAAAGGACAGTTGGCCATTTAATTTGCTGGCACGCTCATGCATTATACCAATGCCAAAGTGTTGATCACGCTCTTTTAAATGTGACACACCCATGCCGTCATCTGAAATAGTGATGTTAATTATTGCTGATGATGTTAAGTGACAATCTATCACGATATGTTTTGCTTTGGCGTGTTTAATTGCATTTAACGTGGCCTCACGGGTTAAATGTAAAATATGAATATGTTGTTTTGCTTCAAGTAAATGCGCTGACAATGCATATTGTAAACTCAACTGAATATCTGTTTGGGGCCTTAGCTGATCAAGCATCACTTCTAAGGCGTGGTTTAAATTAGGCTCTTTAATGGTTAAGCGAAAAGTCGATAATAATTCTCGCAGTTGGGCATAGGCAAAGCTGACGCCATCGTTAATTTCAGTTATTTGAAGCTCTACTGCTTCATTACGGCAATTGTCAGGTAATTTTTTACGTAACAAGCTGACCTGGATTTTTAAAAATGACAATAACTGCCCTAAAGAATCATGTAACTCACGGGCAATAACAGCGCGCTCTTCCATTAGCGCGAGTTGTTGCCTTTGCTCAGTCGCATTATGGATGGTAATTGATCGTGCTAGCATCACCGCAAAATTAATAAATAAGGGTGTATTGAGCTTATGTGTGGAAATGACTTCTAAATAGCCCTGGCGGGTTTGCTCTAATTGTAGCGGAAAACACACGCTATTTTGAGGTGTCGAAGGCCAACCTTTACTGGCCTCAATAACGTCTTGAGATTGGTCTTCATGTTCAATGACTAATCTTAAAAAGTCTAATTTTTCATATGTTTGAAGTTGATCTAACGCTGACTTTAGTGCTTTGTAGTCAAGCCGGTCTGAATGCAACATAATCAAGTTATCATATAAGAAATAGAGTTCATTGTTGGCACGTGTTAGCGCTAAGGTCTTATCAGATACCTGTTGTTCAAGATCTTGATATAAATTTGATAATTCTGAGGCCGTTTTTTTCAGTGCATTACTTAATGCCGTTAGCTCTATGTAATCCGTTTTAGGCATATCGACATCGAAATTACCTTGTGAAATAGTAATTGCACTATCCATTAATAATTGCAGCGGTTTTACCACTCGCCTGCGGGTAAACATAACGGCAATAGCGGCAACGATTAACATTAATGTCAACCCAATAACTTGACTCAGGACCAGTAACCTCAATTTATCGGCGGAAAAACGTTCGATTTCTAATACCAGAGTATCGACGGTATCAACAAAATCGGTTAACGCTTCACTATAAAGCTTGGTTTCACCAGTTTCTGCATAGGTTCTCATTAACTGCCATTTATCTATCACTAGTAAGTACTGTTTTGATAAGGTTTTTGGGCTGTACCATGCGAGGGAATTTTGCAGTTCATTTGAGTTGAGAGTGTTTTCAAACTCTTCAATTTTGGCGTTGACTTGGTCATTTTCTGTGTTGGCAGATAGCAATAGTCGATAACTTTGCATACGTAATGAACCTGAGGCATTGATTGCTCGGGCATCACCAATGCTGAATGATAAATTAATAATTGAGTACACAGCTAAACTTGAAGAAAGTAAGATTAGCACTAACATTACTCCCAGTATCGTAGAGGTTAAACTACCGCGTTTTAACATTTTCGATCCATTTTATGACGTTTTTCAGCTGAATTAGTGTGACATGTTTATCTACTTAAAACACCACTGAAACACAGGTAAAAAGAGAGTTCTACATTAGCTAGCGCTTTAATACATTAACAGAATTGAAAAAATGTGAGATACAACACGTTCACATATTGATCTGGCGCATACTTCTATCTCTATACCCCGAAAGGGGTATTCTTAATTAAGGCTTAAATAGCTAATTTTGACCTTGGAAAGATCGTGGTTATAAATTAATTATAAAGTAACACGGAGTGAAGGTGATGAAGATGAACATAACAAATACTGTATTAAGTGCAGTCATTGCGACCAGCTTTTTAGCTGCTGGTGCAATAGCAAGTGATAAGACTGAACCCCGCAGTGAAGTATATAAAGATAAGTATTCTGCTCAGTATGAGTCTTGGCATGATACCAGCGAAAGTAAAGAAATTGTTGATATGCTGGAAGAGGTACCTAGCTTAGTGGTTTTATGGGCAGGTTACGGTTTTGCTAAGGATTATAATGCACCACGTGGTCACCATTATGCGGTTACTGACGTCACTAACACATTACGTACTGGCGCCCCTAAAAATGCTGAAGACGGCCCAATGCCGATGGCATGTTGGAGTTGTAAAAGTCCAGATGTTCCCCGTGTAATCGAAGAGCAAGGCGAAGATGGCTATTTTGCGGGCAAATGGGCTAAAGGCGGACCTGAAATTGTTAACACAATCGGTTGTAGTGACTGTCATGAAAAAGGATCGCCTAAATTACGCATCTCTCGTCCATATGTCGATCGTGCATTAGGTGCAATTGGCACACCTTTTGATAAAGCGTCACGTAAAGATAAGCAATCTATGGTTTGTGCGCAGTGCCATGTAGAGTACTACTTCGAGAAAACAGCGGATAAACCAGGTTTTGTGAAGTTCCCGTGGGATATGGGAACTACTGTTGAGCAAATGGAAGTTTACTACGACAATATGGAGTTCTCTGATTGGACCCATGCTGTATCTCGAACTCCTATGCTTAAAGCACAGCATCCAGGTTATGAAACTTGGAAAGCAGGTGTGCACGGTAAAAACAACGTAACCTGTACAGATTGTCATATGCCTAAAGTGGCTAAAGCAAATGGTAAAGGTAAGTTTACCGATCACAAAGTGGGTAATCCGTTCGACCGTTTTGATGAAACCTGTGCTACCTGCCATAGCCAAAGCAAAGAGTTCATGGTTAATTTAACTAATGAACGCAAGCAAAAAGTAGGTGAACTTAAAGCCAGTGCTGAAGCACAATTAGTTAAAGCTCACTTTGAAGCAAAAGCGGCTTGGGATGCGGGTGCAACTGAAGCTGAAATGAAGCCTATCCTTATGGATATCCGTCATTCACAGTGGCGTTGGGACTATGCAACTGCATCACATGGTGTTGCGGCTCACGCAGCTGATGAAGCGTTACGTATTTTAGGCACCGCGGTTGATAAAGCGGCTAATGCACGTATTAAGCTTGCTCATCTATTGGCGGCTAAAGGTGTTAAGCAACCCATTGCTTATCCTGACACGTCGACTAAAGCAAAAGCGCAAGCAGCATTAGGCATGGACATGAAAACAATGAATGCAGAAAAAGAAGCATTCAAGAAAAATCTAGTGCCTAAATGGCAAGAAGAAGCAAAAAAACGCGAAGCGACTTATAAGTAAGTTGTTAAGCTTACTCAAGGCAACTTTGAAGAGTTAACTTGAATTAGCTAAATGCTTTAGTAAAGCCCTCGAAAGAGGGCTTTTTTTATGCGGTTTATCACTTGACTAACGCTAATCTTTTCTTCGCTCATTTCATCGTAGAGCTGCACCAATATTAAGCGGCCTAGTTTTTAGTGCACCATTATGGTGCTAAATTGTCGCTATTTTTATTGAAAATTTACTCTATTTCTTTTTAAAACATTAACTTAAAAAACTGGCCTGATGATTGAATCTGTTTTATCAACAAATATATAACAAATTCATATTTTATTAATTTTTGGAGGTCGGGATGAAACTCGTCAGCGCAATCATCAAACCATTTAAATTGGATGATGTCCGTGAAGCAATAGCTGGTATGGGCATTGAGGGTATGACAGTTACTGAGGTGAAAGGTTTTGGTCGTCAAAAAGGTCACACTGAGCTTTATCGTGGTGCTGAATATCAAGTGGATTTTTTACCTAAAGTAAAATTAGAAATAGCCACTAAAGAAGAAAACCTAGATATGTTAATTGAGGCTATTACCGCTGCAGCGCATACCGGCAAAATTGGTGACGGTAAGATTTTTGTAACTAATTTAGAACAAGCCGTGCGTATTCGTACCGGTGAAGTTGATAACGAAGCATTATAAGGGGCAATGATAATGGAAGAATTAGCAAAATTAGGACTAACTGTTAGCGAGTTACGCTTTGCATTAGATACCTTCTATTTTTTGATCTCTGGTGCATTAGTGATGTGGATGGCAGCAGGGTTTGCCATGTTGGAAGCTGGCTTAGTTCGTTCAAAAAATACCACTGAAATTTTAACTAAAAACGTATGTTTATATGCAATCGCTTGTGTAACCTACTTACTTGTTGGATATAACATCATGTATGTCGACAATACTGAAGGCGGTATTATTCCTTCGTTTGGAGCATTAATTGGTTCGCAAGCTGCTGATGCTGACCACGCACTAGAGTCTGACTTTTTCTTTCAAGTTGTATTTGTTGCTACCGCGATGTCGATTGTATCGGGTGCGGTTGCAGAACGCATGAAGTTATGGGCTTTCCTGGCATTTTCAGTGTTTATGACGACGATTATTTATCCTGTTGAAGGCTATTGGACTTGGGGCGGTGGATTTTTATCAGAAGCTGGTTTTGTTGATTTTGCGGGCAGTGGCATAGTACACATGGCGGGTGCAGCAGCGGCTGTTGCTGGTGTATTATTACTGGGTGCTCGTAAAGGCAAATACGGTCCTAACGGCCAGGTTAATCCAATTCCAGGCTCTAATTTACCAATGGCAACCTTAGGGATGTTTATTCTGTGGATGGGTTGGTTTGGCTTTAACGGTGGTTCACAGTTATTAGTGTCTGATGCTGAAAATGCTTCAGCTGTGGCTAAGGTTTTCGTTAACACTAACTCCGCCGCTGCATTCGGTGCTATAGCCGCCTTGATTGTGTGTAAAGTGGTGTGGGGTAAAGCTGATTTAACTATGATATTAAACGGTGCTTTAGCGGGTCTTGTGGCAATTACGGCAGATCCATTATCGCCTTCACTTGTTATGGCTGGTGTCATTGGCTTAGTTGCTGGTGGTGTGGTTATTTTCTCAATTATTGGTTTTGACCGTATCAAAATTGACGATCCAGTGGGCGCAATCTCAGTTCATGGAGTAGCAGGTTTATTAGGACTAATGCTAGTGCCATTATCAAATGCTGATGCAAGCTTTGGGTCGCAGTTATTCGGTGCAGCAGTTATCTTTGGCTGGGTATTCTCAGCGTCACTTTTAGTTTGGTTTGTTCTCAAGGTGACTATGGGTATTCGTGTTAGTGAAGAGGAAGAGTATGTCGGCATGGATGCATCTGACTGTGGTATTGACGCTTATCCTGAGTTTGTTAGCGTAAAAAACGGTAGCTAATTTTACAAGTGTCGTAATATTTAAGCAGAGTCCTTTAGGGCTCTGTTTTTTTATGTGCTAGATTTATTGTTTATGACATCATTTGAGACGGCCTATGAATACCTTCAATCACTTTATGACTTTTACGGTAATCGCGATAAGTTCTATGGTCAGTTATTCACTTAGTGCAGGGCAAGTTGTAGTAAGAAAGTCATCTGAACAATTTGATGCTTTTGCCGTTCGCGATCAAATTGCTAAAGAGTTCGAATGGCAAGAGGCGCTCAGAATGCAGCAGCAAATTGAAATTTTACAGGCCCTGCCAGTGGGCTGTATTCCATTTGCTTTGCCGTATCGATATTTTAGCTGTAATGGCTTTGCTTATCGTCCGTATGACTATAAAAATAAAGAGTTATTTATTAAAATAGATCCGCCTAAGCATCCAGCACAACCTAAATAGTACTTTGTGAATCTGAGTTGAACTGGTGGATGCCCGTTGTTAAATTCACGTCTTTTTGGCTGAAAAGGGTTTACTTGACTAAACTTACCTTATTCGTATTTCGATTAAGAGGGTTGGGTTATGTGGTCTATTACCTTTCAAAAGTACGTCAATCCTATTACTGGCTTACATCAACTTAAGCAAAGAGTGTTACCTATATTGGTAATGTTTGCACTTTTTGGGCCACTGTCTGGCTGTCAGTCCACGTCTGTTTCAGTAGAGCCCATTGATGTGGAATCACTATTCCATGACGAGCTATTTACCACAACTGAGATCATCTCACCTGAGCAAATTTATAGCTTACCTTTGTCTTATGTCGCCCAAATAAAGCAAGTTTATTCAAGAGACAATGCCACTCAACATCGAAAAATGCCTATTCACCAGTGGCTGGCCCAATATATTGGAGCGCAAAATGGTGGCTTTGAATACCGAGACCATTACACACGCCCTGCCAGTGAAACGGCCATTAATCGGCAGGGCAACTGTATGTCGCTGGTGGTATTATCAGCCGCATTAGCGGATGTTTTTAATATACCTGTAGAATTTCAAGATATTGATGTTGAGCCTGTTTGGGATAGGCGAGGTGGATTTTATCTTGTAAATGGCCATGTGAATTTATTCTTAGACGCCACTACTGATGCTAATACAGTTTCATTTCGTGACAGCAAGATATTAGTTGATTTTCTACCTGAAAGGGCTGTGCGTGGTTTTGGTCAAAAACGAGTCAATAAGCAAACCTTGACCGCAATGTATTACAACAATATTGCCGCAGAAGCATTGGTGGAGCAACAGTATGACTTAGCTTATGCCTTGATTAAACAAGCGATTAGAATGGATCCTAGGTTTGTAGCCAGTATCAATACACTCGCAGTGATATATCGACATAAGGGCGACGATAAAAAAGCTGAACAAGCATATCAAGCTGCGTTGTCGGTCGATAATCAAGACATGACGACTTTATTTAATTTAGCCTTGATTCTGGGTGAGCAAGATAGGTTAGATGAATGGGCGGCTGTACATAAAATTTTGGAGTTACAGAGAATCAACAACCCATTTTATTATTATGATATGGCGCAGCAAGCCTATTTTGAGCAGCATTACCAAGAGGCGGTGGTGTGGTATAAAAGAGCACTTGAAAAGGCAGATTATCGGCATGAGTTCTACTTCGGTCTATCAAAGACCTATTGGGCAACGGGTGAGCGAGGTTTAGCGCAAAAGAATATGCAAAAAGCATTGGCATTAACGGGGGATGTCGATGATAAACGTCGATATCAAAATAAGCTGCAGGCAATGAAAAGTTGGTAAGAATATAACTTGAGCATAAAAAAGTTGTGCTCAAGTTGTATTGAGTCGCTTTAGAACAGGATGTTAGTGTTCAACATACTGAGTGTTATATTTACCTTGCTCTGCATCAAGTAATATTTGCTGGTACAGATTACTCTGTTTTAGTAGGGATATTGCCTCATCAACTAAAATGGCAGTTTGTTGATCATGACAAGCAATATAGCGAGGTGCGGAGTCGAACAGGATTACCTGAGTAACTTCGTAAGGGTGTTTGATTTTGTGTTGGATTTTATGACGGTAATAATCAAAAATACGCTGCTCTAAGATAACCATTTGTGTATGCTCGCCAAATAACATTAGCACCTGACTTTTTTGGTTAGCTATTTCAGTATAATCTTGGTGTTGTTTTGATACTTCGATAAATTCATCCCCCAAATATTGACTGGCATTTTGGAAACTGATCAAAGAGTATTTTTTGAGATCGCTAATGGTGTCGATTTTGAGTTTGTTCTTGGTTAAATAAAACAGGCTATTTTGATATTCGATTAAACTTTGAGTCAGAAATAAGCCATCATCCGTAGCAGGTGCATTAATAATACAATCGACTTGTTTCGTTTTTACTAATCTCAATGCTCGTAAGTTAGTTGCGTAAGTAATACTCCCTAACTTAAGGTGGCTCATCTGTAATGCTGAAGCTAATAAGTGATATTGTAGCCCGCCTTTTTTATCGACAAAAAAGTAAGGCTCAATACTGTTACTGGTTGTAAAAGTTATTGGCATATTGTTTGATATAGGTTCAGCCGCATCGACACCAGCCAAGCTAACACCAGTAAGGTCTTCACCAGTATAGGTCAATTCAGTTGAGCAAAGTGTGGGAGAAATTAGCATGAGACTGCATAAACAGATTAATGACCCCAAATGACTTAGTTTACCGCGTGGTTTAAGGACGCGACTTAGTAATCTCAAATTATTTCACCTTATAAAACTGCATCGTTACCTGTAAAGTTTATTGAGTAACTATTATTCAGATGTGACTGGAGTATAACAAGAGACTATGGCGTCAATAGTTAATTTTATGCTTTTGGCGCTTCCCATAAAACACCATCTCTTAACATCGAATTTAAGATCACAACCATCTTTCTAATACAGGCAATAATAGCCACTTTCTTTGGTTTTCCTGCCGCAACTAACCGCTGATAAGTCTCTTTAAAAACAGGGTTAGATTGTATCGCTGACATCATGGCCATGTATAAAACCGTTCTCACTTGATGCCGACCCCCTTGGATCTTTCTATGCCCTTTGAAACGTCCACTTTCTTTATTCATGGGTGCAACACCAACTAATGAGCTGGCTTCTTTGTTATTGATATAACCTAATTCTGGTAGGTTGCTGATGATGGACGCAGCAGCAATTTTACCTATGCCTTTCATGCTTTGCAGGATGATATTTTTAGCTTGGTAGTCAGGGTTTGATTCGATGAGATTAACGATTTTAGTTTCAATTTTTGTAATCTGATTTTTAAACACAGTCAGAATAGGTTTGATAGTCATCGCTAGTTCTTTCGGAAGAATTTGAAGTCTGTTCTTCTCCATAGTTTGCATCACCAATAGTTGATTTCGTCTTCCGACTAAATCGCTCATAGCCTGCATTATCTCTGGCTTTAGTGTCGATAGCCGAGGTTTAATCGCTTCACTATAATGGGCGATAAGCTGTGCATCTAGCTTGTCAGTTTTAGCGCGTTGGCCAATTGCACCGGCAAAGCGTTTTATGTGTACAGGATTAGCGATTACGAAGGGTAAATTAGCATTCGCACAAGCCATAATAAACGGCATTTCAAGCCGTCCCGTCGCTTCAATGACAATACGTTCTGGGTGGTGTTTTTTAATGAGCCTCACCGCTTCTTTAATGCCTTTTTCATCGTTAGACACGGTGAAATAGATATCGAGAGGTCGAATATAAATGTCGAGTTGGAACTTGCCAGTATCGACACCGACGTTAATGTTTTGATTAGTTTTTGTTTTCATAATAAGCTAACTCTTGCTTGCAAATGCGGGTTCGAGACCCAGTAGACTATTCGAGTATTTTGCTTGGAGTCGTTTGTCGCGTTCTTTCTTGTTATCGGTCTCTCAATAGAGGATCCAGCACTCAATCGAACTACGACAAATGAAAGCTTTAGTTGCAGCTAAAGCCTGGGTCTCACATTACCCGAAACTGGGAATGATGTGTAATTAGTTGGGTTTATTATCCATACAAGCTCATTATGATCCTGTAGAAGATATTTTATGGTGTTATTTTTTGATGAGATTAACAAATCTAAAAATGAGATAAAGTAAATTATATCTTTAATATAAACAATGGTATAAAAACAATATTTTTATATTTGAATAGTTTATTGATTTGTTGATGGATAGTGGGTAAATTTTAATGTCATGTTTATGTAAATACCATTCATTTGGGACAATTTTTTGCAAAACGATTGAAATTTAGCCTGCAAGCCGGAGTTGTATTATATGTATTATCAAAATGATGATGTGCGCATCAATGAAGTCAAAGAGTTACTTCCTCCTATAGCCATTTTAGAGCGATTTCCGGCATCTGAAAATGCATCTGAAACGGTATTTACTGCGCGCAATAGTATTCATAATATCTTGGCTAAAAAAGATGACCGCTTACTCGTGGTGATAGGGCCCTGTTCAATTCATGACACTAAAGCTGCACTTGAATACGGCCAACGTTTAGCTATTATGCGCGAAAAATATGCCGATGAACTTGAAGTGGTTATGCGAGTGTATTTTGAAAAACCACGGACAACCGTTGGTTGGAAAGGGCTCATTAATGATCCTTTTATGGATAACAGCTTTAAATTAAATGATGGACTACGCACTGCACGTAAACTGCTGGTTGACTTAAATGATCTTGGTATTCCCACAGCTGGTGAATATTTAGATATGATTACCCCGCAATATGTGGCTGATATGATGTGTTGGGGCGCTATTGGCGCACGTACCACAGAATCTCAAGTTCACCGTGAGCTGGCATCAGGATTGTCATGCCCAGTCGGTTTTAAAAATGGTACTGATGGCACCATAAAAGTGGCCATAGATGCGATTGGAGCAGCTAATGCCCCGCATCATTTTTTATCTGTTACCAAGTTTGGTCATTCTGCTATTGTATCTACCAAAGGAAATCCTGATTGTCATATCATTTTACGCGGAGGTAAAAAGCCTAACTACAGTGCAGAAGATGTCAGTAAAATCCAATCACAACTTATCTCGTCTCAATTAGCTGACAATATTATGATCGACTTTAGCCATGCCAACAGTGCTAAGGATTATAAACGTCAGATGCTAGTTGCTGAAGATGTAGCAGCTCAGATTGCTGCAGGTAATCATGGTATTTTTGGTGTGATGGTTGAAAGCCATCTAGTTGAAGGACGCCAGGATATCGTTGATGGCAAAGTTGCATGTTACGGCCAAAGTGTCACCGACGCATGTATAGGTTGGCAAGATACCGAAGCGCTTTTAGCCACGCTTAGCAACAGCGTAATAAAACGAAGAGGCTAAAAAGAGATTTAATTTAAGGCTTAATAAATATGGCGCCTTACGCGCCTTATTTTTTAATGCTTTGTGTTAAATACTCATTTGCTTTGGCAAGTGTTCCAAATGCTAAAATGAGATTGTTACGCCCTTTGTCTTGTAATTCAGGGTTATTTGACTCTATCATCATCCAAACCCATGTTTGAATTAACTGTAGTGGAGGGTATTTTATATTCTCACTGTCTAGCATAAAGCTTCCTACCAATCATATTCAATTAACGATTACGCCATTAGCTTATGGTGCTAATTCTTTTGGGTAACCTAGTACGGTTAAAGAGTAACAAATTCTGATCTTAGAAATAACTCTTATTCGAGTCAAAAACCGCTAAAAGGCAATTTATTTTCAATTAACTAGTATTTTTGGAGTGCTTTAATTTAATTTAGTAGGTTAAAAGTACTGCTTTAATCGATTTAATAGTGTCATGCTGCTTTCGTTTGAGATTGTTTCTGAATATTTTAAATTATGCAGATTATTCTTATATGACGAATTTTGCATTTGTTAACATCATTGCTGTGAGTGCGGTGTTACCATGCCCACAGAGGAAATCGTCTCTATCTCAATATTTATCGCCCTTGATTAATTGGAGCTATTTATGCGGCCATCCGCTTATTTTGAAGGACCTGTAGGGAAACTTAATTGGACAGTATTAGGTATGCTTTGGCCTTATTTATTAGAATTTAAGGGGCGTATTTTTTTAGCTATGACCTGCTTGGTTGTGGCGAAGTTGGCCAGCGTGGGTTTACCGTTTATTTTAAAAGAGTTAGTCGATACGCTTGATAGTAATACTTCAGCTGCAAATGTCATTGTCGCCGCTCCAATCGTATTAGTGCTCGCATATGGTGCAATCAGGTTCCTCAACGTGGTGATCGGTGAAATTCGTGACACGCTTTTTGGCCGAGTAACAGAAAGAGCCATGCGGCGATTAGGTTTGGCTGTATTTGAACATTTGCATCGATTAGATTTAGATTTTCATTTAGATCGTAGAACCGGTGGTTTATCCAGGGATATTGAACGCGGTACAAGCGGTGTAAGCTTTTTAATGCGTTTTATGGTATTTAATATTGTACCGACCTTGCTGGAAATCACCTTAGTGATTGGTATTTTTTTCTATCAATACGGGATTAGCTTTGCGTTAATCACACTTGTTTCTGTAGTGGCTTATATTGGCTATTCGGTTATGGCGACTGAGTGGCGTACTGAATTTGTACGAGAAGCCGCTAGGGCAGATTCTTTATCTAACACCCGTGCTATTGATAGTTTATTGAATTATGAGACAGTTAAATATTTCAATAATGAAGCCCATGAGGCCGCGCGTTATGACTCTGCTCTTTGTGAATGGGAAGTGGCAAAGCGAAACAACCGTTTATCATTATTTGCGCTAAATGCTGGACAGGCGTCGATTATAGCGATTGCGATGACAGCCATGATGTGGCTTGCTGCTGTCGAGGTGACTGAAAAAACCATGACAATTGGTGATTTTGTACTGATTAATGCCTTTATGATGCAGCTATTTATTCCACTTAATTTTTTAGGCTTTGTGTACAGAGAGATCAGAGGTGCACTGGCCAATATTGAACGCATGTTTGATATTTTGGATAAACAACCTACCGTAGTTGATAGGGAGCACGCCAGTGATCAACCCCCAGAGCTCGGTAAGATTAAGTTTGAGAATGTCAGTTTTCAATATGATGAAAGGCAAATATTAAATAATGTTAGTTTTGAAGTTCCTCTAGGTAAAAAAGTGGCTGTGGTTGGTGACAGTGGAGCCGGTAAATCGACCTTGATTAAATTACTGTTCCGCTTTTACGATGTTAATAATGGCCGTATTACCATAAATGATGTTGATATTCGCGATATGACTCAACAAGCATTAAGGCGCGCTATTGCGATTGTTCCTCAGGATACAGTGTTATTTAATGATTCTTTATTTGAAAATATTCGCTACGGTAGACCTAGTGCAACCCAAGTTGAGATAGAGCAAGCCGCTGAACTCGCACATTTGAGTGAGTTTATTAATGTGCTCCCTAAACAATGGCAAACCAAAGTTGGTGAGCGTGGATTAAAGTTATCTGGTGGGGAAAAACAACGGGTCTCTATCGCACGCGCAGTATTAAAATCTGCGCCCTTTTTAGTATTCGATGAAGCAACATCATCTTTGGATAGCCGCTCTGAAAAAGCCATTTTAAACGCTCTACGTGATGCAGCTAAAGGTCATACAAGTCTAGTGGTAGCACATCGTTTATCAACAATTATCGATGCTGATATGATAGTCGTACTAAGCAAAGGGCAAATAGTTGAAACAGGCACCCACGCGGAATTGATCAATAACAAAGGCTTGTATGCACACTTATGGACTATTCAGAATGAACAAACTTAAACAACCTCTTTCCGTGATGTAAACCTTATTAAACATTGGCTTATATTTGTTTTGTGTTGCATTAACTTACGGCAGACCAGCTATTTAGGTGATAATGTGCTTTGTGTTCAAAACAATTAACAAGTTTGCTATGAAATAGGTTAAACGTGTTAGATTTAGCAAATTGAACGTATTTCATAACTCGAGTGAGGTTAAGTTGAATTGTTAACCTGTTGCAAGAAACAAGGTATAACTAGTGTTTATTAATAGTGTTTGAGTATAATTTACTCAACTATTTAACAGGATTATGGGTTGTTTATTAAAAAGCCGCACACTAGATTTGGATGGTTTGACAGCATGTCTCAAGTGCTAATTTTTAAATGCTAGTGTTAAAATGCTTATAACATATGGAGGTGGCTGATGCAGAATATTCTTTTAATCGCAGCCCTAGAAGGTACTCAACACCAGGTGAGTACAGATTGGTTTGCTATTGTTGCTATGTTAAAAGCGCGTGAATTATCAGATGATGAAATTAACCGTGTTTATAATGAATTGTGTGCAGGATTAAGAGTGACAACACGTGGGGTAACATTAGCGAAGCAGTCTATTAATGAAATGGACAAGAAAATTATTAAGCAATCTGAAAATAAGGATTTGCTGATATAGGTTTGTAGGTGAGAAGCTCGATTTATGGCTTCGGTTGGACAATAGGTGCATAACTATTCAGGGGTTATCAATAGTGCTTAGAAGTTACCAATAGAGCTATTTTTTTTGCCAACCAATACAAACCAGCTTTATTAATGTATCGGGTTCTGTTAATGGAACAAGCCTAATAATTTTACCTTGTTCAAAACACACCATCTCGCCTTCAATTTCAGTCAGACGATCGCAATTTTTACAGCTGTAACTTGCTGTTTTTCCTTTCGTTGCAGTTTGAACGTTCTTTAAATTCAAGATTGTATCCTTTAAAGCATTTTTATCGACTTTTAGTCGCTATCAGCTAATCACTATAGGTGATACATCTTACACTTTACCTCTGTAATGTGATCTATGCATCACCTTCTAGTCTAACTGATAATCAAAAAGCTTTAAAGTAATACTTTGGGACTGTATTCGAATAGCTTAATTAATCAGATGCTTATAATGTTTATCTAGAGAAACGGAAACACCACTAGAAATTACAATGTGTGCATGTTTTCGCGTCAATTGTCTCGCATCGTTAACACCGCAGGAGTGAGCTATCATTGTTAAATCATAATGTAAGAAATGATTGTAGTTGGCTACACGAGTCGATTTATCTTTGGGGTCGAGTCCTCGCTGTAATCGCTTATCGTGGGTGGTGATACCTGTCGGACAAGTATCTTTATTGCATTGTAGTGATTGAATACAGCCCAACGCAAACATGTTACCTCTGGCTGATGCGATAAAATCTGCACCTGTAGCGAGTGCCCATGCAGCATAAGATGGCATGACTAACTTTCCAGTCGCAATAATTTTTATCCGCTGACGTAGCCCTTTTTGAATAAGTAAGTCGACTAACCTTGGCAGGCTTTCTCGCAGTGGTAAGCCAACATTGTCCATTAGAGCTTGAGGCGCGGCACCTGTTCCACCATCTGCGCTGTCTAAGGTGAAAAAGTCTGGTGCATGCTCAAATCCCCTTAGAGCAATTTCTTCACACATATCTTCAATCCAGGTGATATCGCCTATAACCGCTTTTATACCAGTTGGTTTTCCTGTTGCATTTCTCACTTGGGCAACCATGTCTAAAATATCTGCTACACAGGTAATTTCAATATGACCGTTAGGGCTGATAGAGTCCTCTCCAATGGGAATCCCCCTAATATTAGCTATTTCTTCAGTGACTTTTAGGCCTGGAAGTATACCGCCTTTACCTGGTTTAGCACCTTGGCTGAGTTTAATTTCAAACATTTTAACTTGTGGGTTAGCTGCTACTTGTTTCAATTTTTCGTTATCAAGGTGACCTTCTGCATTACGTACGCCATATTTTGCGGTGCCAATTTGAAATACTAAGTCACAATTACCTTTAAGATGATGTGGGCTTAATCCCCCTTCACCAGTATTTAACCAGCAGCCTGCTTTTGCTGCACCGTGGGATAATGCGGTTATTGCAGGTCTTGATAATGCACCAAAGCTCATGGCTGAAATGTGGCAAATTTTGTCTGTGGTATAGGGCAAATCACATTGCTCGCCAACCGTTACTGTGGCTGGTGCAACATGAATGTGATCACTGATAGGAAATGCTGAGTTGAGAAATAAAATACTGCCCTGCTTGTCTAAGGGCTGAGTTGAGCCAAAAGCAATGGTGCGCTCTACGTTTTTTGCTGCTCGATATACCCAGCTGCGTTCAGCGCGATTAAAAGGTAACTCTTCGCGGTCGTTAGCAAAAAAGTATTGTCTAAAAAACTCACCTTGTTTCTCAAATAAATAACGAAATCGACCAATAACCGGATAATTATGCCTAATAGCTTGTTTTGTCTGAAGCTTATCAGCGATGTACATATACATTACACCAATGATAACGGCCCAAAATAGCATTAGAAACAGGCCTGCAAACAGATCTATCCCCCATAAAATCCACGGTTGCAATTGCATGTATTATCCTTAAATTAAGCGAGTTAAATTTATCTCAACAGATTGATTAGTCAATATAGTTGAAGATTACCTACTACCGTTGAAACTTATACTGAGTATCAAGAATAAGATCAATCTAGCTGAAATAACGAGTTTATGACTAGTCAAAACAACTAAATGAATAGTTTAAAGCTTAACAATATTCATTCGATGCAGTAATCGAAACGTTAATCTATGCCGTTCAATAAAGTATCTGATGCTGATGTTGAGTGTAAGGGTGTTTTTTAAAAATATCACTTTAGGTTAATTTTTATTCGTCGATAAAGAGATATAGATTTCAAAAATGGAGCAGGCTTCATGGAAATTAAACCCAATAGAAATATGACCCAGTTTACATCATTGTCAAAAAATACAGAGAAAGATAAACAGGCTGTTGATAACGTCAGTAATCAGGGTGTGCAGTCAGAGGTTAAGCAAGCCAATATGTCTGTTAGTCAAATTACTAAGCGATTAATGAATGGACAAATTCTGGCGGCACAGGAGAAAGTGACGTTATCTTCCGGAGATCAATCACTGGCATTGTTATATCGCAGTGCCATTGATGCCATAGATGCTGAGCTTGATTTAGTCTTGGGTGAAAATAAACCCTCCAAATCAATGGAGGTTGAAGTTGATTACTCGCCTACAGCCACAGCAGATCGGATAGTACAATTTGCCACAGGTTTTTTTGGCTTATATCAGCAACAAAACCCCGAAGATGATTTCGAGACTCAGCTTAATAGCTTTATGGATAAGATATCTAAGGCGATAGATGAAGGCTTTGGACAAGCCAAAGCCATATTGTCAGGTTTGAAAGTGCTTCAAGGCGATATTGTCGCTGGTGTGGATAGCACCTATGAGCATATTCAAAGTGGATTAGCTAAGTTTAAGTTAGACATGTTACCTTCTACTAAAGACGCAAAAGAATAAGGGTGTGTTATGTGGGTAACTGGTGAAGTAATTGAGCGAATTGATTGGAATGAAAAGCTTTTTTCCTTAAAGATTAAAGCGCCTGTTGAACCTTATATCGCAGGGCAGTTTATTAAGTTAAGCCAAATCCGAGATGAAAAACGTATTGCTCGGGCTTATTCAGTGGTTAACCCACCAGGCAGCGATTATGTCGAAATATTAGCTGTAGCTGTTGAAAATGGTCAATTGTCACCCGATCTGCAATCACTTAACCCCGGTGACACAATTGAAGTGACACCCAAGGCGACCGGATTCATGATCCTAGATGAAATTCCCCATGGCGCACTGCAAGGTAAGCATTTGTGGTTGATTTCTACTGGCACCGCTGTTGGCCCCTTTATTTCAATGTTGTTAACTGACGAGCCTTGGCAGCGATTTGAAAAAGTTGTTTTGGTCTATGGTGTCCGCTTAGCCTCGGACTTAGCGTATTTAGAATCTATTAAGCAGCTACAGGCAAAATATTCCCAACAATTTCACTTTATTCCTATTGTTACCCGTGAATCCTACGAAGATGCGTTAATGTGCCGCATTCCCGATGCGATTAATAATGGTCTGTTACAACAAAAAGCGTCATTAACGATTAATGCAGAAGACTCTCAAGTGATGATTTGTGGTAATCCTGGGATGATTTCTGATGCACAAACCGCACTATTAGAATTAGGGTTAACTAAAAACCTAAGAAGGGCTCCTGGGCAAATAACAGTAGAGAAGTACTGGTAATAAGCCACAGTGTTATATGCTTGCAGTACTGAGCGAGATCTAAGTCAACATCAATACAAATTTAATAAAATGCGCTTGCTCCTTTTGTGCTGATCATTTACCCTTGTCGCGATTGATAACTATTATCATTGTTAGTTGCTTTTGGCAGTTTAAGTCAACCAAGGAGAATGTGGAAATGAAAATGGTACAAGGCACTGCGATTTTAGGGTTAGCATGTTTAGCCAGTTCTGTAATGGCGGATGAGGCGTTAACTGTATATTCATATCGACAAGCCTTTTTGGTTGAACCTATCCTAGAGCAGTTTACTCAAAGTACTGGTATTCAGGTCAATGTTGTATTTGCTAAAGATGGTATTGCAGAACGGATTGAACGTGAAGGCCGTTTGTCTCCAGTTGATGTTGTATTAACCTCTGACTTTTCTCGTTTAATGGAATTAGTTGAAAAAGATCTTGTCTCTCCAGTTAATAATGATGTGATTAATAGCAATATTCCTGAGGTTTATCGTTCACCTAAGAATGATTGGTATGCACTAACTATGCGCGTACGTAATGTGTACTCTTCAAAAGAGCGCACAGGCAAGATTGATATCGATTATGAAGACCTAGCTAAACCGGAATACAAAGGTAAAATTTGTACTCGTAGTGGTAAGCACCCATACAATGTAGCTTTGGTTGCCTCTATGATCGCACATCATGGCGAAGCAGAAACTAAAACCTGGCTTACAGGCGTTAAAGCTAACTTAGCCCGCAAACCCCAGGGTAATGATCGCGACCAAGTGTTAGCGGTTAAAGAGGGGATGTGTGATGTTGCTATTGGTAATAGTTATTACTATGGCAATATGATGATGGACGAGAATCAAAAAAGCTGGGCTGAAGCCGTTGAGATAAACTTCCCTAACCAGGCTAACAGAGGTGCACACATCAACGTATCTGGTATGGCGCTAGCTAAGTTTGCGCCAAGCAAAGGTAATGCAATAAAATTAATGGAGTTTTTAACCTCTAATGTTGCTCAGCAAGCCTATGCAGAGGTTAACATGGAATATCCGGTTAAAGCTGATGTAAAGCCATCAAAACTTGTGGCATCATGGGGCGACTTTAAAGCAGATTCACTTCCTATTTATAAATTGGCTGAAAATCATCAAGCGGCAGTGAAGCTACTAGATGAAGTAAAATTCGACCTTTAATATCAATATTGATATTACGCCAGTTTTTGCATTGTCACTCAATACGGTGTCGAGGATTGCACCGTATTGATTTAACTGGATAGTTGTTATGATTTTAGGTTTATCCAGAAGCTGGTCGCTTACTGGTTACTTAATAGCGGCGGTGATCACACTGCCGCTTATTGCATTAATAGTGCAAGCCACATTTCCCGATGAAGCCGTTTTTAAGCACCTGTTTGATACCGTACTTCCAACCTATATTGCTAATAGCTTATTGCTTATGCTGCTGGTGGGTATTGGCTCGTTAGTCATTGCCGTACCTGCAGCATGGTTTGTCGCCCGTTGTGAGTTTCCTGGGCGTCGATATTTTCAATGGTTATTGCTATTACCATTGGCTATGCCAGCCTATATAGTCGCCTATGTTTATACTGATATGCTGGACTATGCAGGTCCTGTACAACGTGTCTTAAGAGATTTGTTTCAGTGGAGTTCTCCACACGATTATTATTTTCCTGCTATTCGTAGTCTAGGTGGTGCAGCGATCATGTTATCGTTAGTGCTGTTCCCTTATATCTATTTATTGGCTCGTACTGCTTTTATGGAGCAGTCTTCTAGTTTATTACATGCATCGCGCATTATGGGGTCTAGCCCTTGGCGTAGCTTTTGGCGGGTAGCTTTACCTATGTCACGTCCAGCGTTGGCGGTAGGTGTGGCACTGGTTGCAATGGAAACCGCTGCCGACTACGCCACCGTAAGCTATTTTGCTGTGCCAACATTAACCACGGCGGTATATGACACTTGGCTGGGCTATGGCAGTTTAACTGCGGCAGCCAAATTGTCAGCGATTATGCTGTTAGTGATTTTTACTATGGTCGGTGTTGAGCGGTTTGCCCGGCGCAAGCAAGAATTATTTCAAAAGCAATCAGCACTTAGCGATAGTGATAGGTATCAACTAAAAGGAATTAAATCTTTTGCAGCTTGGGCGTACTGCAGTGGATTATTACTGTTTGCATTTTTATTACCCTTTATAATTTTGAGCGCTTATGCCATCGATTATTTTGACCAAAGTTGGGATGCTCGTTTTTGGCAATATAGCTGGAATAGTTTGTATATAGCGGTACTCGTTAGCTTAATATGTTTATTATTAGCTTTAATATTGATGTTCGTACGTCGAGTGAGTCCTAGGCAATCAGACTCTCTACCATCACGCTTAAGTAGCACTGGTTACGCCTTACCTGGCACAGTTTTAGCTATTGGTGTGCTAGTACCTTTGACCTATTTAGATTTTGCGGTTAATGATATTTATGACTGGTTTGGCGCTCGCGGCCCTGGTTTGTTTTTTACGGGTAGTGTTTTTGCGATTGTATTTGCATTCACGGTGCGTTTTTTAGCGATAGCAATTGGTAGCCTTGAGAGCAGTTATAAGCGCATATCACCATCGTTAGATATGGCCAGTATTACTATGGGCCAAAAGCCTATACAGCTACTAATGCGTGTTCATTTGCCATTATTGCGCAAGGGCTTATTGGCTGGTGCGCTACTGGTGTTCATTGAAAGTATGAAAGAGTTGCCTGCAGCGCTATTATTAAGGCCAATTGGCTTTGAAAATCTAGCGACCTATGTATTCCAATTTGTGTCTGATGAAAAGCTCGAGCATGGCGCTCTGGCAGCTATTGTAATTGTATTTGTTGGACTTATCCCGTTGATTTATCTTAACCGTTCATTGGAGCATACTCGCTAATATGTCGACTCTCACCATCGAAAATGTCTTCAGTGATTACCAAGGACAAGTGATTTTAAACGGGCTTAATCTTACCCTACAACAAGGTGAAATAGTCGCCTTGCTGGGTCCCAGTGGCTGTGGGAAAACCACCTTACTTCGCGCTATTGCAGGTTTGCAGCCGATTAGTCAGGGCACAATTCAAATCAATGGCAATACCCTTACCGGTGATGGAATATTTATACCTAGTGAGCTGCGCGGGGTAGGAATGATTTTTCAAGATTATGCTTTGTTTCCTCACCTCAATGTGGCCGATAACATTCTTTTCGGCGTCAAAGGTTTGAATAAAATTGAGCGTCAAGCGCGTTTAGATGAAATGCTAGAACTAGTTAAGCTAAACGGCTTAGGCCAACGTTACCCCCATGAGTTGTCTGGTGGGCAGCAACAACGTGTATCTATTGCACGCGCACTGGCCTATGAACCCCAGTTACTCTTGCTTGATGAACCTTTTTCTAACATTGATGCTCAAGTGCGTAATGAGATGATGCTTGAAATAAGAAGCATTTTGAAACTGCGTAATGTTAGCGCTGTATTTGTCACCCATAGCAAAGATGAAGCATTTGTATTTGCTGATAAATTAGCCTTATTTAAGCAGGGTGCTATTATTCAACACGGCTTGGCTGAAGATCTTTATGCGTACCCTACTGACCGTTACGTTGCTGAGTTTTTAGGTGCTGGTAATTATTTACCAATAACGGTGACAAATAGTCAGCAAGTATCATCACCCATTGGTTTACTGCAAAGTAGTGCCGCTATAAATTATCCTGTAGATTATCAAGGGCACTTATTACTTAGACCGCAACAAGTTGAACTGGTTGCTGATGATAATGGCGTCGCCACTATCATAGATAGAAGGTTTTTAGGAACGGTTTGTCATTATTGGGTCAAAGTTGAAGAGCATTGTTTGGAAGTAAAAAGCCAAATGTTACAGTTATCGCCAGGGCAAAAAGTTAATTTATTTGCACCAACGCACCCCTTGGTTATTTTTTGATTTGTGTTATTGAAAAATTATTTTATGATGATTATAAGAGTTTCAATTGATTGAACACTGAATTAAATCGTTCAGTTTAAGTCTTTCTTTCCGATAACAATCTAGGTGGTTTGTTTCAATATGGATAATCAGGTTATGCCGCGCGAGCAATTAGGGATATGTGCTGAAGGTAATTTACATAGTATTTATTTGATGTTTAATGCCAACGACGGCGTTGAAGATAAACTGCGTCCTTCGATTGCTAGTGTAGCGCAATATATCTATGAGCTAACAGATCAATATGCTGATAGTGCCTTTAATGGCTTTGTTGGTATTGGGGCTAATTTTTGGGATACATATTATCCGCAGGCCCGCCCCGCACTGTTAAAACCTTTCCCAGCAATGAATGAGGGGAATCGTGATGCACCGGCTATCGAATATGATTTATTTGTTCATATTCGCTGTGATCGTTTCGATATTTTGCACCTGGTAGCCAATGAAATTAACCAAATGTTTGAAGATTTGGTTGAGCTGGTTGATGAGGAGCGCGGTTTCCGTTTTATGGATAGCCGAGATTTAACTGGCTTTGTTGATGGTACTGAAAATCCTAAAGGTCGTCATCGTCAACAGGTTGCTTTGGTGGCAGAGGAAGATCCTGAATTTAAGTCAGGTAGCTATATCCATGTTCAGAAATTTGCTCACAATTTAAGAAAGTGGCAACGTTTGCCTGTTAAGAAGCAAGAAGATATTTTCGGCCGGACTAAACAAGATGATATTGAATATGAATCAGCCGATAAGCCGTTAACCAGCCATACCAAACGGGTTAATTTAAAAGATGCTGATGGCAATACTATGGAAATTTTACGTCAAAGTATGCCTTATGGCTCAGTTAAAGAGCAGGGACTTATGTTTATCTCTAGCTGTAAGACACCTGATAACTTTGAGCAAATGCTACGTAGCATGATTTATGGTGATGGACATGGCAACCATGACCATTTAATGCTGTTTACTAAAGCATTAACCGGGTCATCTTTTTTTGCACCTTCACTGGATTTCCTCACCCAGTGGGAAGAAGAGTAATGTCTACGGTAGATGAGTAGCAGCTGTCATTAATAGTGATTATTAGCCGTCACTGTTAACAAAAATACCCAATAAAAAAGCAATGCCAAAGCATTGCTTTTTTATTGGGTATTTAGTGGCAAGCATCGATATTTCGGGATTCAGTGATCGCCAATAGCTGCTTCTTAGTGTAACTAAGCAGTTACTCAGTGAAGTTAAACAGAGACTTAACCGTTTCAAGCGTATCATCAATTGTTTTGATGCTTGAAGGGCTAATAAAGATAGTATCGTCACCGGCAATAGTGCCTAGAATACCCTCAGGCTTGCCTATCGAGTCTAATAATCGGGCAATTAGCTGAGCAGCACCAGGGCTGGTACGTACCACTATCATTGCTTGGTTATGGTCAACATCAAGTACCAAATTCTTCAGCGGGCTGCCTGCTGTTGGCACGCCTAATTCAGCAGGTAAGCAATAAACCATTTCTTGTTTGGCATTACGGGTTCTTACTGCGCCAAATTTGCTCAGCATTCGCGATACTTTAGATTGGTTAATATTGCCAAATCCTTCAGCCTGAAGCGCATTAACGATTTCACTTTGGCTGCCAAAGCGTTCTTCTTTTAAGATTGCTTTAAATGTTCTGACCAGATCATCCTGATTTTTATTGGTTGGCATATTGTATTTTCTTCTTATAGTTGTTATTCAAAAAAACGCTACATTTTGAATAGAAATGAATCTTGAGTCAAGAAAAATCCATTTTTTGTGAATATAAATTCAATTTAAAGCACTGTGTGAAGTGTAGTAAATAGTTTACTTAGTCACAAGTTGGGAAGGTTAAGCTATTTGTTTAATTTGCTTAGCACCATAATGGTTTGGCCGCTTTTATTGACTAAACGTAACTTATTTTGATTAAGCTTGGCGCTATAAACTAAAGGTAGTGCTTGCATCACTCTTTGTTCTTGTACCATAAGTGCTTCGATACAAGCTTTGCGGGTTGAGCCCGCGGGTGAAAGCGTCAGCAAATCATTTTTAAGTGAATATTGGCCCATAAATGGATTACAACTAGTGTTGCCTGTTAACTGACCGTTGTCAGAAAAAACTAATTTTGCAGGACTGTAATCAATAGTTGGTTCTGACAGCACGGATTCAATATGCCACTGGCCAACAAGTGTTGTGGTGTTATCAATATCTGAATAACTTTGGCATGCGCTTAATGAAAAAATAACTGCTGCGGCGCCTAAAAAATGCTTTATCATGTTTACTGTATTTGCCTGGATTGCTTCAATTGAAGCTATTCTACTTGATACTGTGTCAAAGTGATAACACGTCATCGGCCTATTAGTGAGAAATCGATATGATTAAATGGTTAAAAGGGCTTCATTACTTAGGGTCATTACTGTTATTTGCGGGCAGCTATTTACTGATTTTTACCGAATCTAGCCAGCGTGCTCAGGGAATGTTGATGGTGGCGAGCCTTATTGGCCTAGGTTTAACAATGATGACGCCCTATCCTGTAGCATTAGTCATCGAATGGGCTAAAAAACAAGATACTGCTTTAGCTAAGCCTCCGTCAGTTGAAAGTGATAAAGCTGAAGCACCTAAATCTGAAAGTTCCCCATCTGACAAGCCGCAGGAAAAAGAGTGATTCTATATCGCAAAGCCAATCTCGCGGATGTCTCGCAGTTAGTCGAGCTAGAACGCACCCATGTTAATGCTGAGCTAGGCCAGTTTGATCCCAGTCTTCAAGGGCAGGCTTTAACGGCTGCGCAAGTGACTTTATTAATCAATCAACATTGGATCATGCTGGCGCTAGATAACCAGCAGATTGTCGGTTACGTTATTGCTGCTAAATGGGACTTCTTTGCTAAACAAGCACTGTACCAAAAAATAATTCAAAAGCTGCCGCAATTAGATATTGAACGTGATGGTGTTAAATTAGCGCTTACTCAAACCAATAGTTGTCAATATGGACCAATATGGATAGCTGAACAGTATCGTGGCCAAGGCATTTTTGCTCACTTAGTTAATCATATTGCCGAGGCGGTGAGCAGCAAGGTTAGATATTTAGTTGCCTATATTGCTGAAGATAATAGCCGTTCCTTCAGTGCCCATACTCAATATGCCGATATGCAAGTTGTCGATTTCTTTAGTTTTCAACAGCGTGATTTTTACTTGTTAGTTCGAGTGATTTATTGAGATAAAAATGCTGAATATACCGCCTAAATTTGATGAGTTGTTTGCGCCTTATCTTGGATTGCGTTTGAGTGCATTCGATAACGCCAAATTAGTTGTCGCTGTGCTAGCGCAACATCAATATAAATATCATGCCGCTGAGATAATATTAATCACCAATAACACGGTTCACTCGACACCGCGTTATGCCATTAAGTGGTTAGGGTTAAGTGATAATCAAGAAAGTGATGGCTGTGATAATGAATGTCATGAGATAGATTATTGCTGGATAGATTGTGGCAAGATAAATCAATATGAAGTGGGATTTAGCCTAATTGATCCCATAGATGTACAAAGCAGCAATATTCAAGTCGTGAACACAATCACTGTACCGATTATGACCATGCAGCAAATCGGGTTTATGTGCGTCGAAAGCGCTCATTTTGATCACTGCTGATTGCCGATTACATTAGCGCTCCATTTTTGCGACGTTTAGATTTAACGGCTCTTGGAATGCAGACAATAAAAAACCGCCTGAATGGCGGTTTTTTAATTCACACTAGTCAGTCTTTAGTTAGAAGCCTGCATCAGCACGTAAAATATCTGCTTTATCAGTTGCTTCCCACGGGAACTCACTGCGGCCAAAGTGGCCATAAGCCGCAGTCTTTTGGTAGATAGGGCGAGCCAAATCTAACATTGCAGTTAAGCCATATGGACGTAACTCGAAATGTTGACGCACTAACTTGATCAGTAGCTCTTCTGATACTTTACCTGTGCCAAATGTTTCAATGCTAATTGAAGTCGGCTCTGCAACACCAATTGCATAAGACACTTGTAACTCACAGCGATCAGCTAACCCAGCAGCGACGATGTTTTTAGCCACATAACGCGCAGCATAAGCCGCACTACGGTCAACTTTTGAAGGATCTTTACCCGAAAAAGCGCCGCCACCATGACGAGCCATACCGCCATAGGTATCTACGATGATTTTACGACCGGTTAAACCACAATCGCCAACAGGGCCACCAATAACAAAACGGCCAGTAGGGTTAATAAAGTATTTAGTATCTTTAGTTAACCAGTGTGAAGGCAATACTGGTTTGATGATGGTTTCCATCACAGCTTCAATTAAATCAGCCTGTTTCACTTCTTCTTTATGTTGGGTTGATAACACAACTGCATCAATACCGACAATTTTGCCATCGTTATAAGCAAAGGTAATTTGACTTTTTGCATCAGGACGTAACCAAGGTAAGGTGCCATCTTTACGCACTTCTGATTGACGTTTAACTAATTTGTGCGCGTAAGTAATAGGTGCAGGCATTAACACATCAGTTTCGTTACTCGCATAACCAAACATTAATCCTTGGTCGCCAGCACCTTGCTCAGCAGGATCGCTTCGGTCAACACCTTGGTTAATATCAGGAGATTGCTTACCAATTGCATTCAAAACTGCACAGGAATCAGCGTCAAAACCCATATCAGAATGAGTATAACCAATGTCACGCACGGTTTTACGAGCAATTTCTTCGATATCAACCCAAGCAGAAGTGGTCACTTCGCCACCCACTAATACCATGCCTGTTTTGACATAGGTTTCACACGCAACACGAGCTTTTGGGTCTTGCTCAAGTATTGCGTCTAATACCGCATCAGAAATCTGATCGGCGATTTTATCTGGATGACCTTCTGAAACTGATTCAGAAGTGAACAAGTGCTTTGCCATAGTCGGAAATCTCATCGTTTGCTGATAAAAAATATAAATTTATATACGTCTAGACGTCTATTCTAGTCGAAATTGATTTTGATAACACCCCACTATACGAATTAAAGCGTAGAATTGTGCAATGTTTCATGAAAATGTTAAACAGCAAGATAAGCTGTTTGCTATTCTGTGTAATTAACGTGATGAAATTTAAGGTTTAAGTGACATTTTAATCGTGAGGTTTTAACGTAACTGTATACATAATTAGACAATATAAACCCAATAAATAAATTACCTGAACCAATAATGTCCGCTTTGATGGAAGCTTAATGCCACTATTTAAGCTGCTATATTAAGCCAATTTATGGCAATTATTGCGCTTTATTAGCCAATCTGATGTTTGAATTGATACACACGAAAAATATTAATTTGCGTCGCGCCGCCTAGTAGGGGAAAATATGTCTCCACAATTGCCCGCTAGACCTCATTAAACAAGCAGGAGAGAGCATGTCATCTCGTAAAGAACTCGCAAACGCAATTCGTGCGTTAAGTATGGATGCCGTTCAAAAAGCCAATTCTGGACACCCAGGCGCACCAATGGGTATGGCAGATATTGCTGAAGTATTATGGAATGATTTCCTAAAGCATAATCCAACCAACCCTAACTGGGCTGACCGGGACCGCTTTATTTTATCTAATGGCCATGGCTCAATGCTTATTTACTCTCTATTACATCTTTCGGGTTATGAGCTTCCAATTGAAGAGCTTAAAAATTTCCGTCAGTTGCACTCTAAAACGCCTGGTCACCCTGAATATGGTTATACCCCTGGTGTTGAAACCACCACGGGTCCATTAGGTGCAGGTATCAGTAATGCCGTTGGTATGGCGATTGCTGAAAAAACCTTAGCAGCACAGTTTAACCGTGATGGCCACGATATCGTTGATCACTTCACTTACTGTTTCTTAGGCGACGGTTGTTTAATGGAAGGCATTTCACATGAAGCCTGTTCATTAGCTGGCACATTAGGTTTAGGTAAACTAATTACATTCTGGGATGACAACGGTATTTCTATCGATGGTCACGTTGAAGGTTGGTTTACTGACGATACGCCTAAGCGTTTTGAAGCATACGGTTGGCATGTTATTGCTGATGTTGACGGTCATAATCCTGATGCAATCCGCGCCGCAATTGAACAAGCTAAGTCTGTAACAGATAAGCCTACAATGATCTGTTGTAAAACAATTATTGGTTTTGGTTCACCGAATAAATCGGGTAGCCATGATTGTCACGGCGCACCATTAGGTGATGCAGAAATTGCAGCGGCTCGCGAATTCTTAAACTGGCCACATGCTCCTTTTGACATTCCATCAGATGTTTATGCTGGTTGGGATGCTAAGCATAAAGGTGTGGCTAATGAGTCATTATGGAATGACAAATTTGCTGAATACAAAGTGGCTCACCCAGCATTAGCGGCAGAGTTTGAACGTCGTGTCTTAAACGGTGATTTACCGGCAGACTTTGAAGCAAAAGCACAAGCATTTATTCAAGAATGCCAAGATAAAGCTGAAGGCATTGCAAGTCGTAAAGCATCACAAAATGCTATTGGTTTCTTTGGTGCTATGTTACCTGAGTTACTTGGTGGTAGCGCAGACTTAGCTGGTTCAAACCTTACGCTATGGTCAGGTTCAAAAGGTATTCAAGACGATGCAGCCGGTAACTACATTTATTACGGTGTACGTGAGTTTGGTATGAGTGGCATTATGAATGGCGCCTCATTACACGGCGGTTTCATCAATTACGGCGCAACATTCATGATGTTTATGGAATACGCACGTAATGCGGTACGTATGTCTGCATTAATGGGTATCCAGAACATTTTCGTTTATACCCATGACTCAATCGGTCAGGGTGAAGATGGTCCTACACACCAACCTGTTGAGCAATTAGCTAACTTACGTATGACACCTAACATGACTGTATGGCGTCCATGTGATGCTGCTGAAACAGCAGTATCTTGGAAGTCTGCAATTGAAACTCGCAAATCGCCAACGTCTTTAATCTTTAGCCGTCAAGGTCTTAAGGCTCAAGCGCGTAGCGCTGAGCAATTAGCCAATGTCGCTAAAGGTGGTTATGTGCTGCTTGATTGTGAAGGCGCTGCGGACGTTATCTTAATTGCTACCGGTTCAGAAGTGCAGTTAGCGGTTGATTCTGCTGCAGCATTAACTGTCGATGGCATCAAAGTACGCGTAGTGTCTATGCCGTCGACCAATGTGTTTGACAAGCAAGATGCAGCTTACAAAGAGTCTGTATTACCTCGATCTGTGACTAAACGCGTAGCAATTGAAGCGGCTCATGTTGATTTCTGGCATAAGTATGTTGGCTTTGATGGCGATGTTGTCGGCATGACAACCTTCGGCGAGTCAGCACCGGGTGGCGACTTATTGAAGCACTTTGGCTTCACCGTTGATAATGTGGTTAGCAAAGTCAAAGCACTGGCTTAAAAACATGATCCACGATTGACTCAAATTAGCGCTTATATGTTAAGTGCTTAATTGTGTATAATATGGCGGCCGACACTTTATGTGTTGGCCGTTTTTTATTTTTCTGCCTTAATAATCTCTCTCTTTATGCTGGGAATGGAATGATTCGAGTTGCAATAAATGGTTATGGTCGTATTGGTCGCTCCATTCTGAGGGCGTTATATGAATCAGGGAAGCGTGACCAAATTCAAATAGTTGCGATTAACGAACTCGCAAAACCCGACGCTATTCGTCATCTTACCCAATACGATACAACCCATGGTCGTTTTAAACATCAGGTCAGCTTAAAAGACAATCATCTTATTATTGGTGATGATGCCATTCTATTGCTTAATCAGTCTGACCCAAGTCAACTACCTTGGGCTGAACTGGATATCGATATTGTTTATGAAGCGACGGGTAGCTTAAATGATCGTCAAGAATGTGAAGTGCATATTCAAGCAGGTGCTAAACAAGTCCTTATTTCTCATCCTTCTTCTCCCGATGTTGATGGCACTATAGTCTATGGGGTGAATCATGATTTACTGCGCCCTGAGCATACAGTCGTGTCCAATGCATCCTGTACAACCAATTGTATTGTGCCGGTTATCGATGTGTTAGATAGGCATTTTACGGTTAAAAGTGGCGCAATTACCACGATCCATTCGGCGATGAATGACCAGCAAGTGATTGATGCATATCATGATGATTTACGTCGCACCCGCGCCGCCAGTCAGTCAATTATTCCAGTGGATACCAAGTTAGCACGCGGTATTGAGCGTATATTGCCCCACATGAAAGATATGTTTGAGGCCATTTCAGTGCGCGTGCCAACAATCAATGTTACAGCGATTGATTTGTCCGTTACCCTTGAGAAAAAAGTCGATATAGCCCAAATTAATCAGGTGTTAGCCTTGGCCTCAAATGGCAGTTTTAATGGTATTTTGGGATATACAGAAGAGCCATTAGTGTCATGTGATTTTAACCATGACCCGCGGTCGAGTATTGTTGATGGCACCCAAACCCGTGTCAGCGCCGGGCATTTGGTAAAATTACTCTTATGGTGTGACAACGAGTGGGGTTTTGCTAATCGCATGCTCGACACAAGCTTGGCGATGATCCAAGCTAGGCAGTCAAAAAAATAATCCTGATGATTTATGTTAAAAATAACTAAATAACTAAATCAAAGTACTTAAATGATTTTTTAACCGTGGATCATGCATCGGCGGTGAACAACAGATTTGTTTTTTAATTTTTACATTTATAAGGAAAGGCTAATTATGGCTATTATCAATATGGTTGATTTAGATCTGCAAAATAAGCGCGTGCTTATTCGTGAAGATTTAAACGTACCCGTTAAAGACGGTGTTGTAACAAGTGACGCACGCTTGCGTGCTGCATTACCAACAATCAAACTGGCACTTGAAAAAGGCGCTGCTGTGATGGTGATGTCTCACCTTGGTCGTCCAACTGAAGGCGAATTCAATGCTGAGTTTTCGATGCAACCTGTTGTCGATTATTTAGTTAACGCACTGGATTGCCCAGTTCGTTTAGCTGATGACTACCTTAACGGTGTTGACGCTAAAGCGGGTGAAGTGGTTGTGTTTGAAAACGTGCGTTTTAACGTTGGCGAAGGCAAAAACGATCAAGCACTCGCGAAGCAAATGGCAGCATTATGTGATGTGTACGTTATGGATGCTTTTGGCACCGCACATCGCGCCCAGGCATCAACCCATGGTGTTGGTCTGTTTGCTCCTATCGCTTGTGCTGGCCCATTATTGGCCCAAGAGTTAGATGCTTTAGCTAAAGCAATGGATAACCCAGCACGTCCGTTAGTGGCCATTGTAGGTGGCTCTAAAGTCTCTACTAAGTTAACTGTGCTAGAAAGCTTGTCCGGTATTGTTGATCAGCTCGTAGTGGGTGGCGGTATTGCCAATACCTTTATTGCTGCAGCGGGTCACAATGTAGGCAAATCATTATATGAGGCAGACTTACTTGATGAAGCTAAGCGTTTAGTCGCTAATGCCAAGAGTCGCGGTGCTGACATTCCTGTCCCTACAGATGTTGTTGTTGCCAGCCAATTCAGCCCAACGGCTGAAGCGACACTAAAGTCTGTGAGCGATGTGAGTGACACCGACATGATTTTTGATATCGGCCCAGATAGTGCAGAAGCTTTGGCAAAGATTATTGAACAAGCTGGCACGATTGTGTGGAATGGTCCTGTTGGCGTATTTGAGTTTGACCAATTTGGTAAAGGCACTGAGCGTATCGCCCAGGCCATTGCAAATTCAAAAGCCTTCTCTATTGCTGGCGGTGGTGACACCTTAGCGGCAGTGGATAAATACAATATTGCAGATAAAGTTTCATACATTTCGACCGGCGGCGGTGCTTTTTTAGAGTTTTTAGAAGGCAAAAAGCTTCCTGCTGTAGAAATGCTTGAACAACGCGGCGCAGAATAAGCGTTAAGCGATAAAAATAATAATTATTATAAAAAACCGTTCCTTAAGTTAACAGACCTAACAATTGTTAGCTTAAGGAATATAAAAATCCATCCAAAAAATAGCGACCTAGGTGAGTAATCACCCTATAATTGGAGAACAAAAATGGCTCTTATCTCTCTACGACAAATGCTAGACCATGCGGCTGAACATGGTTATGGCGTACCTGCTTTTAACGTAAACAACCTTGAGCAAATGCGTGCAATTATGCAAGCGGCTGAAGCAACAGACAGCCCTGTTATTGTGCAAGCCTCTGCGGGTGCGCGTAAATATGCTCGTCCACAGTTTTTAAAGTATCTAATGGCTGCAGCGCTTGAGCAATATCCAGATATTCCAGTGTGTATTCACCAAGATCACGGTACCGATCCTGATATTTGTCAGCGTTCTATTCAATTAGGTATGTCGTCAGTTATGATGGACGGCTCGTTAATGGCCGATGGTAAAACACCAGCTTCATATGAATATAACGTGGATGTGACTCGTCGCACTGTTGCTTTCGCACACGCATGTGGTGTGTCTGTTGAAGGCGAAATTGGTTGTTTAGGCAGTTTAGAAACAGGCGAAGCTGGCGAAGAAGATGGTATCGGCGCTGCAGGTATTCTGACTATGGACCAAATGCTAACAACCCCAGAAGAAGCTGCGCGTTTTGTTGCAGATACTCACGTTGATGCATTGGCTATTGCAATTGGTACTAGCCATGGTGCTTACAAGTTTAGTCGTAAGCCTACAGGTGATGTTTTACGAATAGATCGCATTAAAGAAATCCATGCCCGTATTCCTAATACTCACCTAGTAATGCATGGTTCATCTTCAGTACCACAAGAGTGGTTAAAGATTATCAATCAGTATGGCGGTCAGATCCCTGAAACTTACGGTGTTCCTTTAGAGGAAATCGTTGAAGGGATTAAGCATGGCGTACGTAAAGTGAATATTGATACCGATTTGCGTTTAGCTTCTACTGGTGCAGTTCGTAAATTCTTAGCTGAAAATCCAGCAGAATTTGATCCACGTAAATTCTTAAAAGCATCAATGGAAGCTATGGCAGACATTTGTACTACGCGCTATGAAGCGTTTGGTTGTGCTGGTATGGCATCTAAAATTAAGCCTAAGTCGTTACAAGCTATGTATAAAGCTTATCAATCTGGCGAGTTAGACCCAAAAATAGTCTAATTTATAGCCGCGTTAAAGCCCGTCAGACTTAGGTTTCGGCGGGCTTTTTGTTTGATAGCATTTATAGTTTTTTGTTAGTTGGTGCATTTTCGTCATACTGTAATTGTAATCTGTTAATCCGAGTCGAATTTAAATATCGACCTACTCTCTTGTTCATTATTAATCACAAACATTAGTGAAACCGCAATTATGCAAACCGCGACAGATAAACCGTTATCATTATTTAGCTTAACCTGGCCATTATTTATTGATTTTGCACTGCACTTTTTAACCGCAGCGTTAAACACATTTATGATAAGTCATGTTTCATATCAAGGTGTTGCAGCCTTGTCTGTTGGCAATATGGTGTTTCAACTAGCCATTACCTTATTTAGCTTTGTCAGTATTGGTGCAAGTGTGGTGATAACCCAATATCTTGGTGCTAGAAATAAAGCTGCTGCCCGTGATGTTGTTTACTCGGCTATCGGTTTTAACCTAGGTGTGGGAGTAGTTGCGGCGTTTGGCGTTGTTGCAGGTGCTAGCTCTATTCTTTATTTAATGAATTTACCCGAGCACTTACTTGCAGACGGTAAGTTATATTTACAAATTGTCGGCTTATGTTTAATTCCTGAAGCTATGGCGATGTGTATTGCTGGAGCAATGCGCGCCCATGGTCATACTTTGCAAGCTATGTGGGTAACATTAGCGATTAATATCATCACATTTATCGGTAATTTACTCTTACTCTATGGCTGGTTTGGCTTACCTGAAATGGGCGTGGCCGGTGTGGCAATTAGCACTGTCACGGGGCGTATTATCGGTGTATGCATCATGTTGGTTCTTTTTGTACGTTATACCGGAATTAGCCTGCATGTCCCTTCAATTATTAAACCAAAATGGACAATGCTTAAAAAAGTGTTTCACATTGGTTTGCCGGCAGCGGGAGAGAATTTGTCCTGGATGTTGCAGTTTTTAGTAGTGACCTCATTTGTTGGTTTGATGGGCGATAAAGCATTAGCCGCACAGTCGTTATACTTTCAAATCTGTATGTTTATTTTGTTGTTTGGATTATCCATAGGTATTGGTAATGAAATCATTATCGGTCACTTAGTGGGAGCTAAAGCTATTAAGGCTGCTGAAAAACAAATGTATCGTGCTTTGAAGTTGGGGTTAATAGTCACCACTTCAGTGGCCGCATTAGCCGCTATTTGGGGCCAAGATCTTGTGGCATTGTTTACCGATGAAACCGATGTGCTGCAATTAGTGGCACCGTTATTTATTCTCACCCTGTTTATGGAGCCTGGACGCACATTTAATTTAGTGGTGATTAATGCATTACGCGCCAGTGGTGATGCCAAATTTCCGTTTTTTGTTGGTGTTTTCTCTATGTGGTGTATTGCGGTTCCTGGGGCATATTGGCTCGGTATTCATTTAGAGTATGGCTTAGTTGGTATATGGGCCGCTTTGGCGGTTGATGAGTGGGTGCGTGGATTAGCCATGTTATGGCGCTGGCGCAGTGGACGCTGGCAATCAAAAAGTCTAGTACTAGAGCATGATTAATCAATATTTAGTAAGGCATACCGTTCAGTCAGTTTTTCAATTTTATTATCAAAGTGTTAATATGCGTCCGATTTTGAGAGGATTAACGTACAGAAAAGGATCTAATAATATGAGAAAAATGCTTTTAGCTGCTGCAATAACATTTGCAATACCATTCACAGCTCAAGCTGGTGCTGATTTTGTTGAAGGTGATGACACATTTGGTGGAGAAGCTGAATTAGGGGCAACCTTAACGACAGGCAACACAGATACATCTTCTTTTAAAGCACGTTTAGATTTGAAGCATGAGCTAGATAATTGGGAAAACCAATACTTATTCGAGGGGCTTTATAAAGAAGATACCGGTGATGTCACTGCAAAACGTTATTTTGTCGGTGCTCAAGGTAACTATCAAATTAATGAGCGTAGCTATATTTTCGCCAACACCAATTATGAAGTCGATCCTTTTACTGGTTATGATTTTACCTCAACAACCTCTTCAGGTTATGGTCATCGCCTTATTGATACTGCAGATACATCTCTACAAGCTGAAATTGGTCCCGGTTATATTTATCAAGGTTTAGATGAAGAAACTGCACTGGCTGAAGGCTATGATTCTGAAGACAGCGTTGTTGCTCACGCCGTGTTAAATTATCAAACTAAAATCAGTGATTCATCTAAATTCCAACAACGTTTTGTTGCCGACTGGGGTGAAAAATTAGATGCGCGCTCAGAAACATCATTAACCGCAAACATTGTTGGCGCACTAGCAATGAAGTTCGCCGTTATTGTGCGTTATAATAGCGATCCGCTTGAAGGTAAAGAAAGCACTGATACAGAAACTAATATGACCTTGTTATATGCCTTTTAATCTTTCTGTTTGAGTGTTTTTACCTCAATATAGCTGGTATTTACCAGCTATATTTTTGCACTCTAGCTTGAATTTAAAGTATTTCTCTTGATTTCACTGCTATCCCCGTTTTATAAAATCGATATTATTACTTTAATATGTTCGATTCGCGCTCAGGTTCACGATTTTAATCGCTAGTTAGGTGCACAATATGGCAAATAATGTTGAATGACTTCGACGTTGTAAAGGCATTTACATGCTAGGTAAGCACTTAACATGTGAGGCTAGATAACCCTTTAGAACCTAGCGAGAGTAAGGCATGCAAATCGGGAGTTGTTGGTTTGATCGGCCCAATAAATTATTCGTTGATCCCTCAAGAGACCTCAGCTGGCCTTTAAATGATCAAGAATTTTGGGTGCTTGAACAGCTAGTTCTGCATCGAGGCCAGGTCGTTCCAATAAGTCAGCTCGCATCATCGTCTATGACCCACGTAAGTGTCTCAAAAACGATTGAATCATTAGTCCATTTTTTAGGTAAAGAGCAAGCTTGCTTACTCGAATACATTCCAGGACAAGGAGCCGTACTGTATAAAAGGAATTTAGTTCGTGCATCTAGTTTATTAGGTTTGCCCTATAAAACCATGCCCTATAGGTTATATTTTTTGATGCTAATATTGATCATCATTGTGTGTGCTTATCTATATTTCAGTTTTTCACCTCCTGTCAGTATCATGGCGAAGATTTGAGCTTTATAGCTAATTTATACCCCAAATATCTTTTAAAAGATGGTTTATTGTATGTAAACTATGCAACTTAAACGGTGGAATTTAAATTATTGTATCTAACAAATTAGTGACTTAATTTTCAGACTGTTACACTTTAATCTTGGTTGTAACTGATTAAATTAAATTAAGATTGTAAGAGATTTAACTAATCTATAGTAAGATTATTAGCATCGAATATGCGAGTAGAGTGGATCAGTGGCAAAGGTAAAAGTTAAACAAGAAGAAGCGCTTTCGGTTAAATTTAGCCATCAAATGGGCACAGGCGTTCAACGAACTTTTGATTTGTACTTTTTTTTGCCTAATGAAATGTCGATCGGTAGTAATACCTTAAATGAGGAGGAATATTATCATAGCGGTATAGTTGGCCGACGCTCATATTACTCCAAAGGGCTGCATTTACCGCTAGTTCAATCTCGTTTTGCCAGTTTGAATAAACGTACTTTGGAAGAGTTTCGTTTATATCTTAATCTATTTGCTTATCAATTTGCTGTTGCGATTGAAACCGATGCTAAAGAGTTACGTCAAAAGTCAGAGGCAAATGAATTTTATCCCGTTTTAAATGATTTGTGCGAACTCGTCGCGCAGTTACTAAAAAAATTCCGCCGTAATGAACCCAGTGAAGAAAAATGGAAGTCATACTTTGAGCACGCCGATAATTATTTGTCCTGGTTTTGTGAGCAACAATTACTCAAAACTTTAGCGTCTCGACCTCGTAGTGCTGAATATAATGACATTACAGAGAAAGTTATTTTACTGTGTCGCAGCGAAAATCAATATCGTGAAGTAGAAAAGCGTTATAACTCGACTCAAACTAAGCAAGATGCAAATCGTATTTCTAATAAAATGTTACTGCTTCGTCGGCTTATTCAGCAAGGGGTAGTATTAAAAGAAGAATTAAAGCCTTTAGGGATCGGGTTAAAGAAGTTTGTGACTGGATTAGCCACAGGGTTAGTTATGCTTGTTGTGTCAGCGCTTATTTTTAAGGCTCAAGGATTCTTCAATGGTCTAACGATGACCTTATTACTGACTTTGGCAGTGATATATGGTTTTCGTGAGATATTTAAAGAAGATATTCGCAATGCCATGTGGCGCCTTATTCAGCGCGGACGACCGCGTTGGAGTCGAATATTGCGTGATACCACTACGCAAGCAATCGTTGCTAAGCAGTTAGTTTGGTTGGAGTTTATTCGCCCGCAAGATATTCCAAAACATGTCGCCGAAATTATGAAACAACGTCATAGCCAAAATAAGGTCGACACGACAACATTGCACTACCGTATTGCGACTAAAGTCACCAATAAACCCTTTGAGGCAGGATATTCGCAAATTCAAGAGCAAGTAAATTTCAGCTTAATTCCCTTTGCTAGATACCTTGAGCGCGGTAACGCAAAAATTTACCATGAATCAGAGGGGAAGGTGAGTCATGAATCTGTAGAGCGCCGTTATCAACTCAATTTAGTTGCGGTGCTCAAAGATGGCAAAGAAGCGCCTGAGTACGCTCGCTTTAAAGTGACCATGAACCGCTCAAGTATTATTGAAATAACTGAAAGCAAATTACCTGACAATGTGAATCCATTTAGTATTGAACAGGAATAGTGTGCTTATTCCAGAGGTGAATTGCTTTCATAATCAAAGGTCCGGGTAAAGGCTTGGCAAATATTTTGGTCACCTGATTGCTTAGCGCGCTTTAATGCCACATCTGCATTGATGAGGTATTGCTCAAGGCTTTGAGGAGCACAATAGCCTGCGATACCAATATTTATACCTTCATCTAAGTGTTTTGTTGCGAGCTTTTTAAGCATCTCAATAGCAAATAAATGGGTTCGGGTGGCATCAGTGTGCGGTAAAAATAGCACTAACTTACCCAATTGCCAGTGAGCTAATTGATAGTTTGCCGGTAAGTCTATCAACATTTGAACCTCAATATCTTGCTGGCGCTTTTCAAGCTGACTGATGTCGCCCATGTTACTAAAAATACCTTCTGGATTGATATCCATGACCAGTAAGCTTGAGCTGGCTTTAATGTTTTCACTGGTATTGTTGAAGTAGTTTTCTAAATCAACTAACCGCATCACCATACTGCTTTTTGGGGTGATCATATTTTGATTTATGACAGGACCCGTGGCATTGGTTTCGACAGTAAAGATAAGGTATTCAATATCCCCTTCAAGAGACATATGGCCCATGACGGTAATTTTTAAGTTTTCAATAAAACGGCTTTGATCAAATGGCGTAACATGACCTTGCCACTCACCTTGCAGGGTCACCTGGGTAAGAATATTACTCCAAATATCACTAATTTCGCTGCCCAGCAGTGTCTTAATATCAACCTGGTGTTCGCCGCGCAGCTGCATTAAATTATCAAAGCTATGGTTGCAGTTAATTACTTTTCCCTCAGCGTTAGTTAATGTGGTTGCTATTGCGTTTTCGCTGAGCAATTGATTGAGGAAAGCCTGTTGACGACTAGCAACTAATTCACTGATGTCATTAAATACCACAATCCAGTAATGTTCCTTTTGCGATAGTGCTTGGCGGTGTATGTGGATATTAACCTGATGGTTATCATCTTCTAAACTGACACAGCCAGACCAATACTGGTCGGTACGTAAAATTGTTTTCAGCGCTTCAAATTTGTCGTCAGAAAGATTGATCACTCGCTGTAAACTGCGATCGGTTAAGGTATTTAGTTGATAATTTAATGAGTTTGCAGCACTGTTGTTAATCCCCAGAATTCGGCCACTATCATTGACGATAGCGTAACTTAACTCGGTATTAAATAATCCATTCGACAAGCGAATACTATTATTTCTGGCCTTATTTTCCATTAAATAACGCTGGCGAAAAACAATTACTCCTACGCCCAATAACCCGATCACAATGCTGGCAACGATAAGTACCATTTTCCAGGGATCAAAACGTGCAGCGATATCCTGGTGACGAATATAAGATAAAAAGAAATATTCTTTTTTTGATTCACTTTGCCCGGTAAGCTCCACCTTCAAGTAAACAAATGTAGAGTCTTTACTATGAAATTGGCCGAAATTGTTCATCGCCATAGATTGCCACAGCTCAGGGTTGGTTTGTTTTAAACTTGCTCCTAAGGTATCAGGCATATTATTTAATGGACTAGGCTGATTTGCGCCAGCATATAAAAAACTCTGACTATCTAATAACAATAACGGCGAGTTAGGATTAAAAAAAGCCGGTTTTATGGTATCTAATAATCGGGTAACAGAGTTAAATGTGACTAGATAACCATTGATAGATTGATCAAGGTTTTCTAACCATGCTAGTTGATATATATAGGGTTCGAGTTTGCCATCAATCGGGGTAAATGCCATATCAGAGGAGTATATTTCAGCACCTCCCATGGTGCTCTTCCCTTTCAATAATTTGGGGGGTAGGGTTAGGTTTTCTAAATTACTTGATGTGGAAAATTTAAGTTTTCCTTGTGGGTCATACAATGCCAGGCCAAGTAATTCAGGAATATTTTGTGTTAGAGAGTTCCAGCTTTGAAAAAGTTTTTGTTTTTGTTCTTCATTCGGGCTAGAAAGGTATTGACGAAGCAACTCCCCATTAGCAAATGTTTGGGTTCTAAATTGTAAAAATCCCATTTTGTCAGTGGCGAGTGAGGCTACTGTTTGTAATTCGCTATATCGTTGGCCAGCCCAGTCTTCCTGTAGTCTGCGCTCACCCATATCAATGATGGTACTACTGATAATAATCAGCCCAATCAGCAATAAAATAACCTGACTAAAAAGTGATAAAATTTGGGTGCGAGACCAATGAATATCTTGGACTGAAGCAATGAGGGATGTAATACCTGAAATTGTTGTTTTTCTTTTAAACATTGCGCCAACTTTGTCTGTATAAGTAGCCAAACTACACTAAAGTGAAGTGGACGCTAATATTAGCATGAATTAGTTAATTAAATCATGCTAACCCACGATATCAAGTTGGCGTTCGGTAAAGTGACAATTAGCATCAAACGCAATTGTTCGGCACTTATCAATATCAACACCAGCTAGCCCATTTATTGCGCTGACCGATACTGATTGGATATATTGTGGGGCTAAGGTGATGAACTCACGCACAGCACTATAAGCGTGTGTTAATTTGGGTTGGCAATGTTCAACATAGGCCTGCTCTGTGTCTGCATTGAGTGATATCGACATCGCATCAATACACGTGGCCAGTTCAGGTAAAATATTGCGACGATGAAATAGGTTACCTAATCCGTCGGTATTAAGCCTGACTTGGGCGCCACGACTTTGCAATTCTTTCGCTATTGTCAGCAGGGCGTCTAAATTCAGTGTCGGTTCTCCATATCCGCAGAACACATACTCTTCAAACTTATCTACCTGTCCCAATAATGGCAATATATCGTCAGCAGTGACGGTTTTGCTTAAGGTTAAATCATATTGAGCAACTTGCTTGCTACCATTATGTTTCGGGCAAAATTTGCAACGTAAGGTGCAACGACTGGTTAAATTGATATAGCGACTTTGGCGAATATCATAAACCAAGGTGTTGTGAGTCGTCGTATGGTCTGTAGGTTGAGTTTGCGACATTGCATGCTGAAGTTGTGAATGTTGCTTTATGTTAACCCATGCATTAATAAATGAATGCTGGACAGATCTCAGATCTGGCAAACAAAAACAGCGCTAAATAAGCGCTGTTTTTGTTTGAAAACTATAACGATTCATAATCGATACTGGCTACAGATTAATAATAATCCGCATCTGTAGTTTTAGGTCGCCACCACCATAAATAAAAGCGTTTTAGCCCACGTTTAATGTCATCCAAAATAATATACAGAACGGGCACTAAAATTAGCGTCACCACGGTGGAAAACAAAATACCAAAAGCTAATGAGGTTGCCATAGGGATAACAATTTTAGCTTGTAAGCTTTTTTCCATGATAATTGGAACAAGGCCAACAAAGGTGGTTAACGAGGTAAGAATAATTGCTCTGAATCGATAACAGCCTGAGTCGATTGCTGATTGCATAATCGACTTGCCTTCTTCGCGGGATTTATTCACAAAATCCACTAGGATTAACGAATCATTGACTACCACACCAGCCAACGCCACGATGCCACATAAACTCAATACACTCATTGATAATCCCAGCATGTAATGGCCGACTAACGCGCCAATCATCCCAAAGGGGATGACTGACATGATGATTAAAGGTTGAGTATATGATTTAAGTGGAATAGCCATTAAGGCATAAATAGTGAACATGGCGAAGAAAAAGCCCTGTATTAAGCCTAACATGGCATTTTGCTCATCCAGACTGCTGCCATCTAATGAGGCCGATACATGGGGGTATTTTGCTGATAAGTAGGGAATAAATTCAGACTGTACCTCATCAACAACTTTACTAGGCTCTACTTTGTTGGTATTTGCATTAGCGCTAATGGTAATTGCACGGCGACCATCTACACGAGTAATAGATGCATAAGAGTCGCCTAACTCTATTGCGGCTACACTTGAAAATGGCACCGTTTGGCCGTTACTGGTGCGGATCATCATATTTTCAAGATGCCCCACGGTGCGTCGCTGCTCCAGTGGGTAGCGGATCATCACTTTAACTTCTTCTTTATTACGCAAAATACGTTGTGCTTCGTAACCATAAAAGCCGTAACGCACTTGGCGCGCTAAGTCAGACAGAGTTAACCCCTGTGCCTGTGCTTCTGGCAGAATATTAAGACGAATTTCCTGGCTGCCCGACGAAAAGTTGTCTGAAATATCATATACACCTTCATAGGTTGCCAGCTTATCTTTAATTTCTTTAGAGGCTAGGGCCAGTTGATCTAAATCGGTTGAGGTTAATCTAAAGGATAAATCTCCGCCTGTCTCATTAGTGCTGGCATTAATATTGAGTTTTTTAACGGACAGTAATTCAGGTAACTGTTTGCGCCACTCTTCGGCAATAGATACGCCATCAACGTCCCGGTCTTCACCTTTAGTTAACTCAGTAAAAATAAACGCTGAAGTACGTGAGCTTAATGACACAAAACTGTGTTTAACTACACCTGTGCCATATTCCTGCTCCATAACATCATTCATTCGATATAAAGCATCTTCTACCTGCTGGACCGTGGCTAAGGTATTGAGTTCAGAGCTACCTTCATCCATTTCTAGTTGAACTTGAATAAAGTCAGATGGAATATCAGGAAAAAATACCCAACGCACTTTCCCGCTAGCAACCAAAGCGATAGAGAGAATTAATACCCCAACAAAGACTGCAACAACATTATAGCGTTGCCTAATGCAGGCTTCTAAAAAGTGTCGGTATTTATGGTGAATAAAGAATTGTAGTTTGTCATTTAAGCCAACTTTAAAACGCGAAAATACATTAGTCGGTGCGGTTTTCTTTTTGACTTTCATGTGTGCCAAATGTGCTGGCAAGATGAATTTTGATTCAATGAGTGAGAAGGCTAAACACAAAATAACAATCATGCCGATAGACTTCCAAATAATCCCCATCGGACCTGATACCAAAATCATTGGCGTGAAAGCGGCAATGGTGGTCAGTACCCCAAAGGTGGCAGGCATAGCAACTTTGTGCACACCTGTTATCACGTTGTGTAAAGAATGACCGTTTTCTTCAACTTCACTGTAGGCACTTTCACCTATCACAATGGCATCATCGACGACAATCCCCAGTACCAAGATAAAAGCAAATAAGGTCAACATGTTAATCGACATGCCAACCGCTGGCATTAACAACATTGCCCCTAAAAAGCACACTGGTAACCCCATCATCACCCAAAAAGCTAATTTAAGGTCAAGAAACAGGGCAAGAATAATAAATACCAACAGTGCACCGTAAAACATGTTAGATAACATCATGTTTAAGCGGCCTTGAAGATAGTGAGTTAAGTCCCCCCAAGTATCTACTTGTATATTAGCGGGCAGGGTGCTTTGACGCTCGGCTATGTAGGCTTTTACCTGTGTAGATATCGCTAACGCGTCTTGATCATCAATACTGGTGACTTCAATAATTGCCGCTGGCTTGCCATTAAAACGGGTGTATTCTAATCTTTCTTCAAAGCCATCTTTAATATTCGCCACTTGAGGCAGCATAATACGGCTGCCGTCGGTGCGGGTTAATACCACAATTTTAGCAAAGTCTTCGCCAGTATAGGCTTGGCCTTTGGTGCGCAATAATATGTCACCATCTTGAGCACGAATAGAGCCGCCGGGTAGATCAATAGAGGCATTTTGGACCGCCTGCGCCACTTGGCTAAAACTTAAACCATATTCGCGTAGCTTATCTTCAGACACTTCAATGCCAATTTCGTAATCTCTTACACCAGTTAGCTTAGCCCGTGTTACGCCGGGTAAATCGGTGAGGTCTTCACGAATTGATTTAGCCATCTCCTTCATGTCATGGGTTGACATATCGCCATAAACCGACACCCAAATCACATTGTTTTCAGGCTTTATTTGAAAAATATTTGGCTTTTCAATGTTATCAGGAAAGGTAGCTATAGCATCAATGCGCAATTTTGCTTCATCAAGCACTTGCTGAACATCGAAACCATCCTCAACTTCAATGGTGACAGACCCTATACTATCGCTAGCCACAGAGGTGGTTTTTTTAATCCCAGAAATATCTTGAATGGCTTCCTCAATTTTGATGTTGATCCCTTCTTCAATTTCTTGCGGGGCAGCACCTGGGTAGGCCACAGTGATATTGATAAGATTAAGTGAAAAGCTGGGGAAAATTTCTTTATTAATTATTACGGCACTGAATAATCCACCGATAATCAGTACTAGCATGAGTAAGTTTGCTGCAACGTTATTGCGAGCAAACCAAGATATGATTCCTGAATGGCTCTGCATCACAGCTCTCCTGCAGGGGTTAGCTCATCATCAGATACATCATCTGTGGGGGTTAACTTATCGTCCTCACCTAATATTTTTACTTTTTGACCATTAGATAGGTTGGCGACATTGGTCATTGAGATGCGCTCTCCATCGGTAAAGCTGTCTTTAATATAGACACTGTCAATGTCGGTTCTGACTAGGTTAACACTGCGCATCTCAATGATATTATCATCACTGACAATGGCGACTTGGTCATTACGTAATACATGACGTGGAAGCTGCACAATACCGCTTACGCTGCGGCCTTTAATGACTGCGGTGACAAAGCTGCCGTATTTCAATGGTAACTGTTTATTATTTTTTGACTTTATAAGATAAGGGTCAATCACTTCAGCAACGAGATAAACCATACGATTTTGTTCATCGATGACATTTTCGCTGCGGATAATATTGCCATTCCAGGTCATGTTTTGACCCGCTAGAGAAGCGCTTAAAGTGACTTCGGTGTCTGGGTTGTCAATTGACTCTAAGTAAGCCAAGTCATTATTGGTCAGCGGTAAACGAATCTCTGCGGTACTGGTATCGTATAGCTCGCCTAAATTAGTGCCTAACGTGACGTATTGGCCTAGGTCAACATGACGTGCTTTAATAATGCCGTCAAACGGTGCGCGAATAATGGTACGTTCAAGATTACGTTGCGCACGGGCCAGTGCAGCTTTGGACGACTTTACATTTGCTTGTTCTTTTTTAAGCTGCGGAATACGTAAGCCTAATTCTGGGGCAACGCCGTTATCGAAATCTTTAAATTCTATTTTAGCCACTTGGCCACGGGCCATTTCTTCGTTTAGCATTGCAGTAGCCTGTGCCACATTGGCTTCTGCTTGCATCAAGTCAGCTTCATAATCAGAAGGTTCAATTAACGCTAATTGATCGCCTTTTTTAACTATGCCGCCCGCAACAAACTCGGCAGATATATTTTGTAGTCGCCCTTGTACTTCTGTTACGAGCTGAGTTTTATATTTGGGATTAACCACACCATAGGAAGGTAGGTTTAATGAAACCGTTTGTTGCTTTACTGTCATCACATCAATAATAGTGAGAATTTCTGCTTCGTCTTTTTGTTCAGGAGCTTCCTGGGTTTGCATTAGTAGCTGTGCAAAGCCAATTGCCACGATCAAGATAAAAAGGGGGGTCAGTCTTCTTAAAATAGTTTTCATTCTTTTTGCGTATCCATGCTGAAATGATGCTGATGAATGTATTTTGTACAATGTGCGGTGTTTTTAGGCAATATTTGTACATTTTTTTATTCTTATCAGTAATCTGTCTAAATTAGCAGATTTTATGATTCAGCTAAACTGGTTTATGTAAATTAGCTGTAGCAGGATGTTGCGGTTGTTAACATCTTAGGGCGATTTGATAAATAAATTAGCATGTGCGGACGATGAATTTTTCAAATATCAACCTAAATATAATACAGGCAATAAAAAAACGAACCTGTTTAGGTTCGTTTTTATTTATATTTAAATATTACAGTAAGCAGATTACCTACCAATATTAATTATTTTTTCTTTTTTGACTTCTTAGAGAATTTTTTAGGGTCCTTGGCATTAGCTTTTTTCTTACCCGGCACTTTAGCTTCTTTATGTTTAGGACGAAGCTCTTCAATGACACGGCGTTTTAACGTTTGCTCAATGTAGCGCTCAATTTTACCGACAATTCGTACATCATGTGCTTCCATTAATGAAATAGCAGTACCTTTAGCGCCAGCGCGCCCTGTGCGACCAATACGGTGCACATAAGTGTCAGCTGAACGTGGCATGTCAAAGTTAATTACATGAGTAATATCATCAACGTCAATACCACGGGCTGCCACATCGGTAGCCAATAGCACATTGACTTCTCCTTTTGTAAAACGTCCTAGGGCTTGAAAACGTTTCTTTTGTTCCATGTCGCCACGCATAAACGCACAAGGTATATTGGCCTTTAATAATAATCCTTCAAGGCTAGCCACCGCTTCACGGGTTTTAACAAATACGATTGTTCGCTTAACTTGCTCTTGTCTTAAGATGTTACACAGTAGGGCAAATTTATGATCTTTATCGTCGGCTAAATGCGCCCACTGATGAATTTTAGCTTTTTCGCTGCGAGGTGCTTCTACATCTATGGTGACAGGATCTTTCAATAGATCACGTGCGAAACGCTCAACCCCGCTGCCTTCTAAAGTGGCAGAGAACAACATGTTTTGTTTACGACCTTGTGCTTCAATCGCAATGGCTTGCACCACTGAAGAGAATCCCATGTCTAACATGCGGTCGGCTTCATCAATCACTAGAATATCGACTTCAGTAGCATCGAATTTTCTTTTATCTAGGTATTCCATCAATCGGCCTGGTGTGGCGATTAATATATCGATATTACCTGCAAGGGCTTCTTCTTGCGGCCCATAAGGAACGCCACCAGTAATAATGGCAATATCTAAATCTAAGTCAGTTGCGAGATGACATGCATAACGATGAATTTGACTGGCTAGCTCACGGGTAGGAGTTAACACCATGATGCGGGCTTGTCCTTCGAAACGACGAGGGAAATCGATCAGGTGCTGTAAGGCTGGCAATAAGAAACTTGCTGTTTTACCTGTCCCTGTTGGCGCACGCGCAAGAATATCCCGTTGCTCCATCGCCATAGGAATAGCTTGTTGTTGAACTGTCGTGGGGCTTTTGTGGCCCATGGCTTTCAGTGAATCTAATAACCTTGGGTCTAAATCGAAATCTTCAAATAACATGCACGTGGGTCTCGCTTAAAAGTAGCCGTCTATTATAGCTGACGAATCACACAGGCTAAAGTTTTAAGTAAAAATCCTTGCATAAATCTGTCATTGCTACCGAATACTGACCTTGTTTATCACGTATATCGATCGAGCCGGTAACATATTGTTGTTCGGAAGCAGGATGTTTAATCGCCAGCAATAGCCGATTAGGTGGTTTTCCTGTAACGCTGCTGACTTCAATACGTTGAGTTATTTCTAAGCCAGTGCCAGATAATGCTGGTTTGAACATCGCTTCACTCTGAACCGGAATAATGATACTGGCCACGCCATCTTTGGCTAATAAAGCGTAAATGGATTGTCCTAAGTCTGTAAAATCCAGTTGATTAGTGTGTCTTGCCGTTGCGCGGGCACGATCCTGAGTTTGCGGGCCATTGGTAAAGTAGGGAGGGTTGCAAATAATATGATCAAAGTATTGGCGACTGCTTGCGGCTATATTTTGCTGATGTAAGCAAAAATCTTGAATGCTGGATTGTATCAATTCAATTTTTTTAGCCCATTGGCTTTGGGCGATATTATTGAAGCAATCTTGAGCTGCAGATGTATCTAACTCTATTGCAGTAATGTGAGTTTTTGTCGATGTTCTTTGTGCAGCCATTAAGCTCAATAAGCCACTTCCTGCGCCAATATCAATAATACGTGTTGCGTTAGTTAAGCCCGCCCAAGCACCTAACAGCACCCCGTCAGTGCTTACACTCATGCCGCAATGGCTATCATCGATATGAAATTGTTTAAATGTGAATGGCATTAAGGGCTACAGTGCGAGCGAATTAAAGTTTGATTATAACAAATTACACCAGCGTGTTAATTGATTGATGATGGCTTATTTTAAACATGCAGTATTACTTCTACTGGTGTTTAACCCTCAGTCAATGTAGTAGCTGCCATAATATAAATATAAGGTCTTAATTATCGGTTTGTTAATTTATGTTATCGCTTATTAAAGGCTGTGCTAGTTATGTTTAGGGCTTTTGGTAATTGTTTCAGGCTTGAAATCTAAATAACTGAATATACTCAGTCTCTATTGCGTATTATTAGCATCTTTGCTATTAGTTCAGGCTGCTCTTTCAAGGTAAAACCGCTTGTAATGGCTTGATTCATTCAAACACTAACTAAGGGTTATATAAACAGATCAATAATGATTATTTTTCGCACTAAATTTAATGTATTTAGATAGCTTAGGGTGTAAATATACTATTACGATCTGTGACGTGTTCATTATTAGCAGTAGCTAAAATGAATTTGATCACTTAAGTTGGTTAAAGAACAAATACAACAAAAAGAGATGTTAACGTGCAAACAACTAAATTATCGATCATCGATACCTTTGGCCTAGGGTTTATGGCTTTCGCATTCTTCTTGGGTGCAGGTAATCTTATATTCCCGCCTTTTGCGGGCTTTTTAGCGGGTGAGAACATGTCACTGGCTATGGTTGGCTTTTTATTAACCGCGGTGGGAATGCCACTGATTGGATTGATTGCTGTAGCTAAATCCAATGGTAAAATTATGGCCTATTTGCCACCATTTGCTGCTACAGCTCTGGCCATTGCTATTTATATTATTATAGGGCCTGCATTTGCGGCGCCTCGAACCAGTTTGGTCGCCTTTGAAATAGGCGCTCGTCCGTTTATAGCAGACCCTGATGCGGTGGTGATGATAGCGGGTCAAGCAATCAATATAGCCCAGCTGATATTTACCTTAGTGTTTTTCACGATTGTGATGTTTATGTCACTTTATCCTGGCAAACTTTTGGATAACGTCGGCAAAGTACTTACGCCTATTTTACTGACATTGCTGGTTGCTTTAGCAATGAGCGTGATGTTTATCTCAGGCTCAACGGTAGGCTCTCCTTCAGCGGAATATCTGGCAAGTCCTTTATCAAAGGGGATTATTGAAGGTTATAACACTATGGATACCTTGGCATCACTGATGTTTGGTATGCTTATTATCGATTTACTGCGTAAAAAAGGCGTTAATAATGTTGCAGATCAAACCAAGTATCTGATCCGCGCCGCCATTATTGCCGCATCTGGATTGGCATTTGTGTATATATCACTATTCTTTCTAGGTGCTTCAGCAGGTGATTTAGCTAAGGGAGCATCAAACGGTGGTGTCATTTTAACTAACTATGTTGACCATAATTTCGGCATGTTAGGTATTGTTATGCTGTCTACTGTCGTTGGTTTGGCGTGTTTGACTACCGCGATCGGTCTGGTAACTGCGTGTTCTGAGTTTTTCAATGAGCTTCTACCGTCAGTGTCATACCAACGTTTTGTGATTATTTTCAGTGTGGTGTGTGCCACTGTTGCTAACGTGGGTTTATCACAATTAATTATAATTAGTATTCCTGTATTGATGACGATTTATCCAGTGGCCATTGCATTGGTATTAGTGACTTTTATTACGCCACAATTTGCTCGTCCTGAATTGTCACAACGATTAATTCTAAGCGTTGCGCTAGCTTTTGGCGTATTAGATGGATTAAAAACCGGTGGCTTTGATATGTCGATGTTTAATTTCTTACCGTTACATGCAGAAGGCATGGCTTGGGTACTGCCAACCGCCATCGTTTCTGCGGTATGTTTGTTTTTACCTAAAAGTGATCAAACAACCTCTGCGGCATAAATGCTTATTAGCTAATTGCTTATCAGTAAGGATTGCTAATATTTGACCGCTAGATATGCTAACCTATAGCCAGCATATCTAGCGTGTTAAATAGAGTCTTAAGTGAAATCAAATCAATACTCTCCGCACCCCCTAATCGAACAATTCATTGACCATATATGGTCAACAAAAGGCTTAAGCGATAATACGTTAGCATCGTATCGAACTGATGTAGCGCATTTCGAACGTTTTGTATTAAGTCAAAAGTCTTGCCTTGTTCATGCCGATTCATTGCTATTAAAAGCGTATCTCGCATATCGATTTGAGCAACAATATGCTAAAACCAGTACCGCAAGATTGATGAGTAGCTTACGACGCTTTTACGGTTATTTAATTGTGAATAAGTTGATTGATGTCGATCCTACAGCGTTAATTGAGTCACCTAAACTGCCACGCAAATTGCCTGATGCATTATCTGAAGCACAAGTAGATGCTTTACTATCCGAGCCCGATATAGATGATCCAATCGAATGCCGTGACAAAGCGATGCTTGAATTATTATATGCAACAGGGCTGAGGGTGACCGAATTAGTGAGTTTAACCATGGAGCAAATAAGTTTGCGCCAAGGAGTCGTTAGGGTGATGGGTAAGGGCGGTAAAGAACGTTTAGTTCCGCTAGGTGAATTAGCTATTAGTGAAGTCGAATTATATTTAAAAACTGCTAGGCCAACACTTTTACATATGAAGCAATCTGATGTGTTATTTCCGTCGAGGCGTGCGCAGATGATGACTCGACAAACTTTCTGGCATCGCATTAAGTTATACAGTGCACGAGCAGGGATAAGGGTACACTTATCACCACATACTTTACGCCATGCCTTTGCGACTCATTTACTGAATCACGGCGCTGATTTACGAGTTGTACAATTACTCTTAGGCCACAGTGATTTATCCACGACTCAAATTTACACTCATGTTGCTAAAGCCCGTCTGCAGCAGCTTCATCAACAGCATCATCCGCGAGGTTAACCTATTGGGTAGCCTTTCGTTACATTAAAAAGCTTTTAGCATAGTTGCGTTAATCGTACTAAATCTGTAAGTTTTGCAATCAAAGTCGGGTCTAGTCATTTAATCCCGTGTAAATTAGGAATAATTATGAAGTTATCTAAAGCCTTAATTCTTGTCGCCAGTTTAGTTGTTCCTGTAATGAGCTATGCAGCAGCCACAACTGATACTGAAAATAGTGAGTTAAAACAAAAAATATCAGACATGTTAGGTGTTGAGGTGATGAGTCTTCAAGCATCGCCGATAAAGGGTATTGTGCAAGCGTTAACCGATCGTGGTGTGCTCTATATTACTGAAGATGGATCTAAATTGATCCATGGCAATATGTATGACCTAAATAACCGCATGAACAACTTAACTGAGGCTGCTTTAGCCGGGCCTCGCATAGATATGCTTAAACCACTTGAGAAAGACATGTTGGTTTATAAAGCTAAAAATGAAAAGCATGTGGTCACGGTATTCACTGATGTAGACTGCGGCTATTGCCGTAAACTGCATAATCAAATGAGTGAATATAATGACTTAGGCATTACGATCCGTTACTTAGCTTATCCTCGCGCAGGGATCCCTTCAGCTAACGCCGATGAAATGCAAGCTGTATGGTGTGCTAAAGATCCATTGCAAGCAATGACAGATGCTAAAGAAGGTAAGAATATTAAAGCGGCATCGTGTGATATTGATATTAGCAAACAATTTGATCTTGGACGTTCATTTGGCGTTAACGGTACGCCAGCGATGATACTTGCAGACGGTAGTATGGTGCCAGGTTATCAGCCTCCAAATGACTTATTGAAAACCTTAGAATCTCGATAGTCAACTGACTAAGGTGAGCAATAGCTCACCTTTTTATTTATCGCCTTTTTCACATATCACTGCATTAGGGTTTGTTTTGTCTCATAAAATCACTCGTCGTCTTCAAGTTGATGATTCACATCTTCCCGCTACTTTACCTCCCTTATTGAGACAGTTATATGCTCGACGCGGTGTGGGGCAAGATGATTGTGAGCTAGTGTTAGCTAAATTACTGCGTCCTAATACCATGAAAGGGTTAGATGTTGCCGCTAAATTAGTAGCCGATGCGATGCATGCTCAGCAGCAAATATTAATCGTGGGTGACTTTGATGCCGATGGCGCCACGTCTACTTGTGTTTGCTTACTCGCTTTGAGAATGATGGGCGCGACTCAAGTGGATTATTTAATCCCTAATCGTTTTGACTACGGTTATGGTTTGAGTCCTGAAATTGTCGCTGTTGCCCACAGTAAAAAGGCGCAACTACTTATCACGGTTGATAATGGTATCTCGTCTATAGACGGCGTAAAAGCTGCCAAAGCTTACGGCATGCAAGTGGTCGTGACCGATCATCATCTTGCGGGCAAAATCTTACCCGAAGCTGATGCCATTGTTAATCCGAATCAACCTGATTGCCAATTCGCCAGTAAATCCATTGCAGGAGTTGGGGTCGCTTTTTATTTAATGACAGCAATTCGTGCAGAGCTTCGCAGTCGCAACTGGTATGCGGTGCAAGGTATTATAGAACCTAATTTAGCTGAACTACTTGATATAGTCGCACTAGGCACTGTCGCTGATGTGGTGTCGCTAGACCCCAACAATCGTATTTTAGTTCAAGCCGGCTTACAACGTGTACGCGCAGGGCGTTGCCGCCCAGGTATTACTGCATTGCTAGAAGTTGCTAAGCGTGATCCAAGTAAAATTGTTGCTGCCGATTTTGGTTTTGCGGTTGGCCCAAGGCTAAATGCTGCCGGTCGCCTTGATGAAATGGCGTTAGGTGTCGAAACCTTATTATGTGACGATATCATGCTTGCCCGGAGAATGGCGGCTGAGCTAGATGGCTTGAATCAAGATAGACGTGATATTGAAGCCGGTATGCAGCAAGAAGCCTTGAAAAGCTTACAAGTTATAGCACTGGATGAAGCGACGCTGCCTTGGGGGTTAGCTTTGTTTCAACCAGACTGGCATCAAGGCGTTATCGGCATTTTAGCTTCACGTATAAAAGATAGATACCACAGGCCAGTGGTCGCTTTTGCGCAGGCGGGTAACGGTGAAATTAAAGGCTCTGCTCGCTCAATAAAAGGCCTGCACATGCGGGACTTACTAGAGCGGATTAATTCATTACATCCAGGTATTATTATCAAGTTTGGTGGCCATGCAATGGCAGCAGGCTTATCTTTAAGAGCTGACGCGCTAGAGACATTTAAACAAGCTTTTGATGATGTCGTTAGAGATATTTTAGATTATGAGCAGCTAACTGGAGAGTTAATGTCAGATGGCGAATTAGCTGCCGCTAACATGACCTTAGATACTGCCTTTATGCTGCGTAATGCTGGCCCTTGGGGCCAATCATTTGAAGAGCCGCTATTTGATGGTTGCTTCAATGTTGTGCAGCAACGTATTGTGGGTGAAAAACATCTTAAGTTATTACTTGAAACAGAGTGCGGTCAATTAATGTTAGATGGCATTGCGTTTAATGTTGATATGCAAACCTGGCCCGACGCGACGATTAAACAGGCTCGAGTAGTTTATAAGTTAGATGTGAATGAGTTTAGAGGTAATCAAACGGTTCAGCTTATGGTTGAGTATATTGAACCTATGTAAGTATTTTAGATCATATGCTTTGCTGGCAATAGCCAATCAAAGCAATTTGATTCAGTAAGTTATAAATTTCACATACAAAAAAAGCCTCGCATTGCGAGGCTTTTTTGTTAATCACTTTATTAGTCGCTTGATGCCACCAATTTAAATATGGTGCCCGAACCCGGAATCGAACCAGGGACACGAGGATTTTCAATCCTCTGCTCTACCGACTGAGCTATTCGGGCGACGGGGTGCAATTTAAGGTTTTCTAGTGTTTGAGTCAACCGTTTTTTATAAAAAAAGTTATTTTTCAACTTCAATGCTGAATTAAGCAGCGTTTAGACTAATCAATCAGCGGTCAGTGCTGTAAAAATATTCATTAATCATGAGTCATTTTACTGATATCTTTATGGCGTATTTATTTATCAACTTATCAACATGGTTAAAAAAACAGCCTCATAAAGAGGCCGTTTTAAATGATTTGACTTAATTGAGTAATAATTAATTAACTAATTCGTTATTAGGAAAATTGGCTTTCATCACAGTTAACGTGTTTTGTTTTAACTTATCTTGACCAAGTTCGTCATAGGCGGTAGCCATAATTTCAAGCGCAGACTCAGCCTCTGGTGTACCAGGGAATTTTTCTAACACGGTTTGAGCGCGAACTGCAGCAGCACTCCAAGCATTCATTTTTATGTAATATCTTGCAACGTTGATAGAATAGCGCGCTAAACGGTTTTTCAAGTATTGCATACGCTTTTGAGCGTCAGCTGCATACTTGCTTTCAGGGTAACTTTTTATCAAGCGATCGAAGTCTTTAAAGGCATCTTGAGCGTTTTGAGGATCACGATCAGTACGGTCAATATTCATCATATCGTGAAATAAATAACTATCTGCCTGCATATTTGTTAAACCACGCATATAATACACGTAATCAATATTAGGATGAGTCGGATTCAGGCGTAAAAAACGGTCGATATTGGCGACACCTGAAGCAACATCATCCATTTTGTAATAAGCAAAGATCAGATCTAATTGAACTTGAGTTTTATGTGGGCCAAAAGGATAACGCGAGTCTAAAGCTTCTAGCGTTCGAACTGCTTTAGAATAGTTTCCTAATTCCATTGAGGTTCTAGCTTGAGAATAAAGTACGTCAGGAGAGGCTTTATTGGCAAACTCGTCATCTTCGGGACTGCTACTACAAGCGGTAATAGCGACTGAAAGTAATACTAGGGCGGCGCCTTTGGCTAATTTATACATACTTTAATTTAATTCTTTTATAAGTTGTGGTTAAGAATTTTTCCATTTCACGGTAAAATAGAAAACATCCGATTGTAACAGATACTACATTCACTTTGGACCCCAGAAAAGGGTTACGGTTCCTATGACACAAGAGATTAATCTAAAAAGCGAGATAACAGCAACACAAACAGGACAAAGAATTGACCAAGCATTGGCGATTATTTTTCCTGATTACTCGCGCACACGCATCAAAGAATGGATTTTATCCGGTGCAGTTACCGTAGACGGTATCATAGTCGACAAGCCGCGGGAAAAGATTTTTGAATCACAACTGATCGAAATCAACGCCAAGCTTGAAGAAGAAGTTCGCGCTCAAGCGCAGAACATCGCTTTAAACATTGTTTATGAAGATGATCACATCATAGTGGTCAATAAACCTGCTGGTCTTGTCGTGCACCCAGGTGCTGGTAATGCCGATGGTACTTTGATGAATGCATTATTGCATCATTGTCCTGATATTGAGCATGTACCACGTGCAGGTATTATTCATCGCCTCGATAAAGATACGACTGGCTTGATGGTGGTTGCTAAAACAGTTGAAGCGCAAACGCATTTAGTTGCCGCGCTACAAGCCCGTGAAATTGTGCGTGAATACGAAGCCATTGTAATTGGTACTATGACAGCGGGTGGCACTGTAGATGAGCCTATCGATCGTCATCCTACTAAACGCGTACAAATGGCGGTAGTTAATGGTGGTCGTCCTTCAGTAACGCATTATCGTGTTGCGGAAAAATTCCGTGCCCACACTCGGTTACGTTTACGTCTTGAATCAGGCCGTACTCATCAAATTCGAGTTCACATGGATTATATTGGTCATGTGTTGGTTGGCGATCCTGTTTATGGTGGTCGTCCTCGTCCGCCTAAAGCCGCTAGCCCAGAGTTTTTTGATATATTGAAAAACTTTAAACGCCAAGCATTACATGCAATTCGTTTAGAGCTTGCGCACCCTATCACCTGTGAAATCATGAGTTGGAAAGCGCCAATACCTGAAGATATGTTGCTTTTGACTCAAGCAATGCGCATTGATACCGAATTAAACCCAATAGTGTATTTATAATTGTGTATTTATAAATGCTAAGACCCAATTGGCCTTTGCCTGAAAATGTAGCTATAGCGTTTACTGACCGACATGGTGGGAGTAGTTGTGCCCCCTATGACAGTTTAAACTTAGGATTGCATGTAGGAGATAATCCTCAAACGGTATTGGCTAATCGGCGTCTACTTTTATCTTCACTTGCGTTACCTTGCGAACCTTTGTGGTTAGAACAAGTGCATGGTGTTGAAGTGGTGTGTATATCTCAAGTGGCTAATAGCACGAGTGTTCCTTTAGCGGATGGTAGTTATAGTGACCAATATGGCCAAGTTTGTGCGGTAATGACGGCAGATTGTTTACCCGTATTATTGTGTGATAAACAAGGTCGACAGGTTGCAGCTGTGCATGCCGGCTGGCGCGGTTTATGTGCTGGGGTTATTGAACAGGCTGTAAAGCATTTTTCAGTACCTGCATGTGAGTTAATTGCCTGTCTAGGCCCCTGTATTGGACCCAGTCAGTTTGAAGTAGGAGCAGAAGTGCGCAGCGCATTTATGGCTATCGCAGCTATTGATACTACTGATGTTGAACTTGAAAATGCCATAGCAGACTGTTTCATCCCTAGAGTGAATACAACTGATAAATATTTGGCTGATATGGTTGGTTTAGCAAAAGTGCGTTTACTTCAGCTAGGTATCGAAACCGTCTATAGTGCTGATGAATGTACCGTATTAAACAACGACTACTTTTCTTATCGTCGAGATAAGGACACTGGCCGTATGGCCTCATTGATTTGGCTAAAATCTTAATCTCACCGTTTTTTGTTATTTTGTATAAAAAATAATCCACTTTTTTACACATCATCATACTTTGTTAGCTTGAAATCTCACTACTATGCCCCCATATTTTAGATAACAGCATATCCCAGCGGATATCTACTTTTTGTATTAGATGTAGGAGGTTATATGAGACTCGACCGTATGACGAATAAGTTTCAAATTGCTATTTCTGATGCGCAATCATTAGCATTAGGACGGGATCATCAATTTATTGAACCTATCCATTTAATGATGGCTCTACTTAATCAAGATTCTGGCTCAATTCATCCATTACTGACTCAAGCGGGCATGCGTGTCAGTGCATTACGTTCAACCTTAAGTCAAGAATTAGAGCGCTTACCACAAGTTGATGGAACAGGCGGTGATGTACAGTTGTCGCAAGGCCTTATTCGCCTGCTTAATTTGTGTGACAAGCTGGCTCAGAAACGCAAAGACAAATATATCTCATCTGAATTATTCATTCTTGCAGCACTTGAAGGTAATGACGCGTTAGCTAAAGCGCTTAAAGATGCTGGCGCCACCAAAGAGTTAATGGAAAATACCATCCAGCAAATTCGCGGCGGTCAAAAAGTGGATGATCCTAATGCAGAAGATCAACGCCAAGCGTTGAAAAAGTACACCGTCGACTTAACCGAGCGGGCAGAACAAGGCAAGTTAGACCCTGTTATTGGTCGTGACGATGAAATTCGCCGCACGATTCAGGTATTACAGCGCCGTAGTAAAAACAACCCAGTATTAATTGGTGAGCCTGGTGTCGGTAAAACTGCCATCGTTGAAGGGCTTGCTCAACGAATTGTTAACGGTGAAGTCCCAGAAGGGATTAAAAACAAACGGGTATTGTCTTTAGATATGGGGTCACTGATTGCAGGGGCTAAATATCGAGGCGAATTTGAAGAGCGCTTAAAAGCAGTTCTGAATGAATTATCCCAAGAAGAAGGCCAAGTTATTCTGTTTATAGATGAATTACATACTATGGTCGGCGCGGGTAAAGGTGAAGGCGCAATGGATGCTGGCAACATGTTGAAGCCCGCATTAGCCCGTGGTGATTTACATTGTGTGGGTGCCACAACCTTAGATGAGTATCGTCAATACATAGAGAAAGATGCCGCACTTGAGCGTCGTTTTCAAAAAGTGCTGGTGGACGAGCCTAGCGTAGAAGACACAATTGCCATTTTACGTGGTTTGAAAGAGCGCTATGAACTTCACCACCATGTTGAAATTACCGATCCCGCCATTGTTGCCGCTGCAACTATGTCTCATCGGTATATTTCGGATCGTAAATTACCTGATAAAGCCATCGATTTAATTGATGAAGCTGCTTCAAGCATTCGGATGCAGATTGATTCTAAACCCGAATCTTTAGATAGATTAGAGCGCCGAGCTATCCAGTTAAAGCTAGAAGAGCAAGCGTTAGCCAAAGAAACCGATGATGCAAGTCGAAAACGCTTAGATCATTTGCAGGTTGAACTAAAAGATGTTGAATTGAAAGCATCAGAGCTTAATGAGATTTGGCATACCGAAAAAGCCGCATTGGCCGGTACTCAGCATATCAAAGCCGATTTAGAACAGGCCAGAATGGATATGGATGTTGCTCGAAGGGCTGGGGATTTAACCCGTATGTCTGAGTTACAATATGGTCGTATTCCAGAGCTAGAGAAGCAATTAGATTTAGCCTCTCAAGCAGAGATGCAAGACATGACATTGCTTAGGAATAAAGTCACCGATGTTGAAATTGCTGAAGTGTTATCAAAATCAACCGGTATTCCTGTGTCAAAAATGCTTGAAGGGGAGCGCGAGAAGTTATTGCATATGGAAGATGCACTGCATGAGCGAGTGATTGGGCAGAATGAAGCCGTTGATGCTGTGTCCAATGCTATTCGTCGAAGCCGAGCGGGACTTGCCGATCCCCAACGTCCCATAGGCTCATTCTTGTTTCTAGGCCCGACAGGTGTTGGTAAAACAGAGTTGTGTAAATCGTTAGCTAAGTTTTTATTTGATACCGAGTCGGCTTTAGTGCGCATAGATATGTCAGAGTTTATGGAAAAGCACACGGTTTCTCGCTTAGTCGGTGCCCCTCCAGGATATGTAGGCTATGAAGAAGGTGGCTACTTAACTGAAGCTGTGCGTCGAAAACCTTATTCGGTCATTTTATTAGATGAAGTTGAGAAAGCCCATCCAGACGTATTTAACATTTTACTGCAAGTGTTAGATGACGGTCGCTTAACCGATGGGCAAGGTCGTACAGTTGATTTTAAAAATACTGTGATTATTATGACCTCGAATCTAGGATCCGATCGTATTCAAGAAAGTTTCGGTCGTGTGACTTATGAGGAAATGAAACAAAGCGTAATGGATGTAGTGATACAGAATTTCAGACCTGAGTTTTTAAATCGGGTAGATGAATCGGTAGTGTTTCATCCACTTGATGCTAGCAATATTAAACACATTGCCAGTATTCAGCTTGAACTGCTACGCAAACGTTTAGCTGAAAAAGAGTTTGATCTGCAAGTATCTGATGAAGCGCTATCGTTAATTGCTGAAGTCGGTTTCGATCCAGTTTATGGTGCAAGGCCATTAAAGCGAGCTTTACAGCAAGAAGTGGAAAACCCTTTAGCGCAAAAGCTACTCCGTGGGGATTTAATTCCGGGTAAAGTCATTCAAGCTAATGTTGAGCAGGGGAAGTTGGTGTTTGTGCAGTAACTTCATCTTTTACTAGGCACATAAAGAAAGGGAGCATTTAGCTCCCTTTTTTAAATTTAGATTAAATTTCACTGCTGTGAGTCGTTAATTGCAAAAAAGCTTCACTCTTTGTTCATTCTCAGTTCTAGCCGCTTGCTTATCTTCTTCTGTCATAGCAACAACTTCACCGGTTTTAGGATCTTTTTTAGTGAGTCGATTATATGAGCCAAGTAAATCCATGCTGTGTTTAGCACTCTCACAGATTGATTCGGCTTGCTTAGCGTCTTTCTCTTTAATTAATTTTGCAGATTGAGCTAAATCAGACTCAGGCTCTACTTCAACTGCTTTTCGTTTTGGAGTGGCAGTGCCAATTTTCTGAGGTTCAAGTTCATCTGTGGTTATACGTTGGGCATCTACTCCCTTTGGTGGTTGCTGACTGTAATGGACAACACCACTACTATCTGTCCAGGTATAAATAGTCGCGGCAATACTTGATGAGAACATAAGCAGGCAGGTAACTAATAAAAGTAATTGTTTCATGTAAGCATCCAAAGGTTAAAGCTGAAATATAAAAGTATCTTTGATAGAACAAAAATATGTTATCTAAAAGTAAAAACCAACTTATATTTACTATTTATGATGAGTGTATAAGAGTGCATTAGATTAAGACGCAAAAGATAAGGGGATTTACTCACTGCTAATCCTTTTATTCCAGCTGGGTTAATAACCCGTAACTAAAGTATCTACTGCAAATAAACCAACTAATGACAAAATCACTTAGTACAAACTAAAAAATCACATTATTCAGAGTAAACTATACCTTCTTAATCATATATAAGAAGGTATTTTCATTTTTAGAGGCGTATTCGCTTGCCGCTAACATTGCTTTATCGAACTTTATTGATGCAAAATAAGATGTAATAGTCCCTTTTTTGCGCGTTTCGTCCAAAAAATGCCCCATTAATGCTATTTTAATAAAAAACTTATTAAAAGCCCTTGCACTGCCTCAGAATCTCCCTATAATGCGCATCCACTGACACGGCACAGCGCGAAAGCAAAGTAGCGAGTTAGGTTGATTTGAAAGGATAAAAATTTCGGTTTCATCATCAAATCAACAGCGAAAAGAAAGTTTGAAAAAACACTTGACGCTGACAACAGGGTCTGTAAAATACGCAGCCCAAGCCAACGACCTAGCGTCCAACGGCGATGTTTGAAAAATCAACATCAACGCTCTTTAACAACTTAAACAAGAAATCTGTGTGGACATTCACAGGTATTGAGTTATTCGAAATTGCTTCTTCTTAGGAAGAGCAATCAAAAAATTTAAACTCAATGCAACGATGAATGTTCATAGCAATATGTACAAAAAGACTTTGTTAACTTCGGTTGATAAAGCAATCAGAATTCATTGAGCCGAAACCTTCGGGTTTCAAAAAACTTTAATTGAAGAGTTTGATCATGGCTCAGATTGAACGCTGGCGGCAGGCCTAACACATGCAAGTCGAGCGGCAGCGGGAAGATAGTTTACTATCTTTGCCGGCGAGCGGCGGACGGGTGAGTAATGCCTAGGGATCTGCCCAGTCGAGGGGGATAACAGTTGGAAACGACTGCTAATACCGCATACGCCCTACGGGGGAAAGGAGGGGACCTTCGGGCCTTTCGCGATTGGATGAACCTAGGTGGGATTAGCTAGTTGGTGAGGTAATGGCTCACCAAGGCGACGATCCCTAGCTGTTCTGAGAGGATGATCAGCCACACTGGGACTGAGACACGGCCCAGACTCCTACGGGAGGCAGCAGTGGGGAATATTGCACAATGGGCGAAAGCCTGATGCAGCCATGCCGCGTGTGTGAAGAAGGCCTTCGGGTTGTAAAGCACTTTCAGTAGGGAGGAAAGGCAGTAGTTTAATAAACTATTGCTGTGACGTTACCTACAGAAGAAGGACCGGCTAACTCCGTGCCAGCAGCCGCGGTAATACGGAGGGTCCGAGCGTTAATCGGAATTACTGGGCGTAAAGCGTGCGCAGGCGGTTTTTTAAGCCAGATGTGAAAGCCCTGGGCTCAACCTAGGAATTGCATTTGGAACTGGGGAACTAGAGTCTTGTAGAGGGAGGTAGAATTTCAGGTGTAGCGGTGAAATGCGTAGATATCTGAAGGAATACCGGTGGCGAAGGCGGCCTCCTGGACAAAGACTGACGCTCATGCACGAAAGCGTGGGGAGCAAACAGGATTAGATACCCTGGTAGTCCACGCCGTAAACGATGTCTACTCGGAGTTTGGTGACTTAGTCACTGGGCTCCCAAGCTAACGCATTAAGTAGACCGCCTGGGGAGTACGGCCGCAAGGTTAAAACTCAAATGAATTGACGGGGGCCCGCACAAGCGGTGGAGCATGTGGTTTAATTCGATGCAACGCGAAGAACCTTACCTACTCTTGACATCCAGAGAATTCGCTAGAGATAGCTTAGTGCCTTCGGGAACTCTGAGACAGGTGCTGCATGGCTGTCGTCAGCTCGTGTTGTGAAATGTTGGGTTAAGTCCCGCAACGAGCGCAACCCCTATCCTTATTTGCCAGCGAGTTATGTCGGGAACTTTAGGGAGACTGCCGGTGATAAACCGGAGGAAGGTGGGGACGACGTCAAGTCATCATGGCCCTTACGAGTAGGGCTACACACGTGCTACAATGGCGTATACAGAGGGTTGCAAAGCCGCGAGGTGGAGCTAATCTCACAAAGTACGTCGTAGTCCGGATTGGAGTCTGCAACTCGACTCCATGAAGTCGGAATCGCTAGTAATCGTGAATCAGAATGTCACGGTGAATACGTTCCCGGGCCTTGTACACACCGCCCGTCACACCATGGGAGTGGGCTGCAAAAGAAGTGGGTAGTTTAACCTTCGGGAGAACGCTCACCACTTTGTGGTTCATGACTGGGGTGAAGTCGTAACAAGGTAGCCCTAGGGGAACCTGGGGCTGGATCACCTCCTTACCTATACGACTAACTCAATACCTAAAAGTGCAGAGATGCATGTGAGTGTTCACACAGATTACTTGTTAACTTCTTCGGAAGTAGAGTGAAACACACCGCTTGCCGGTTAAGTGTTGTTCTTTAACAATTTGGAAAGCTGATAGTACTAACTAAAGGCGCATGGATGATGATTCGTTGTCGTTTGTGTGATTACGTTAGTGCGAAAATAATATTGATGCGAAAGCATCAGTATCTTGAGTTCTCAAAACACTGTTTAAGTGTCTTGAATATTCTAAAAACTAAGGCGAGTCACACTTCCTGGTCGGGAGTGAGACAAGTAAAAACCAGCTAGTTGCGATACAGTCTAATTAGTTCATTCTCTTGTTTACAAGAGTTGTGAAACTCATTTGGGTTGTATGGTTAAGTGACTAAGCGTATACGGTGGATGCCTTGGCAGTCAGAGGCGATGAAGGACGTAATAACTTGCGAAAAGCGTTGGCGAGCTAGTAATAAGCATTTGAGCTAACGATATCCGAATGGGGAAACCCGGCCACATAAGTGGTCATCATACAGTGAATACATAGCTGTATGAGGCGAACCTGGGGAACTGAAACATCTAAGTACCCAGAGGAAAAGAAATCAACCGAGATTCCCCTAGTAGCGGCGAGCGAACGGGGATTAGCCCTTAAGTCTATGGGGTGTTAGTGGAATGAGTTGGAAAGCTCAGCGGCACAGGGTGATAGCCCCGTACATGAAAACTAACCATAGATGAAAACGAGTAAGGCGGGACACGTGACATCCTGTTTGAATATGGGGGGACCATCCTCCAAGGCTAAATACTCCTGACTGACCGATAGTGAACCAGTACCGTGAGGGAAAGGCGAAAAGAACCCCTGTGAGGGGAGTGAAATAGAACCTGAAACCGTATACGTACAAGCAGTGGGAGCGGTTCTTGAGACCGTGACTGCGTACCTTTTGTATAATGGGTCAGCGACTTACGTTTTGTAGCGAGGTTAAGCGAATAGCGGAGCCGTAGGGAAACCGAGTGTTAACTGCGCGTTTAGTTGCAAGGCGTAGACCCGAAACCGAGTGATCTAGCCATGGGCAGGTTGAAGGTTGAGTAACATCAACTGGAGGACCGAACCGACTTATGTTGAAAAATGAGCGGATGACTTGTGGCTGGGGGTGAAAGGCCAATCAAACTCGGAGATATCTGGTTCTCCTCGAAAGCTATTTAGGTAGCGCCTCGAGCGAATACCATTGGGGGTAGAGCACTGTTAAGGCTAGGGGGTCATCCCGACTTACCAACCCTTTGCAAACTCCGAATACCAATGAGTACTACTCGGGAGACAGACAGCGGGTGCTAACGTCCGTTGTCAAAAGGGAAACAACCCAGACCGTCAGCTAAGGTCCCAAAGTGTATGTTAAGTGGGAAACGATGTGGGAAGGCTTAGACAGCTAGGATGTTGGCTTAGAAGCAGCCATCATTTAAAGAAAGCGTAATAGCTCACTAGTCGAGTCGGCCTGCGCGGAAGATTTAACGGGGCTAAACATACCACCGAAGCTACGGGTTTGCAGTTTACTGCAAGCGGTAGAGGAGCGTTCTGTAAGCGGTTGAAGGTGAAGGGGTAACCCACACTGGACGTATCAGAAGTGCGAATGCTGACATGAGTAACGATAAAGGGAGTGAAAAACTCCCTCGCCGAAAGACCAAGGGTTCCTGTCCAACGTTAATCGGGGCAGGGTGAGTCGACCCCTAAGGTGAGGCCGAAAGGCGTAATCGATGGAAAACAGATTAATATTTCTGTACCTCTGCTAACTGCGATGGAGAGACGGAGAAGGCTAGGCTAGCGCGGCGTTGGTAGTCCGCGTTTAAGGTAGTAGGCGGTGTTCTTAGGCAAATCCGGGAACACGTACTTAAATGTACACGTTGAGAGCTGATGACGAGTCACTAAGGTGATGAAGTAGTTGATGCCATGCTTCCAGGAAAATCTTCTAAGCTTCAGGTTAGTAGGGATCGTACCCCAAACCGACACAGGTGGTCGGGTAGAGAATACCAAGGCGCTTGAGAGAACTCGGCTGAAGGAACTAGGCAAAATGGTACCGTAACTTCGGGAGAAGGTACGCTGCTGTTGGTGATGGGACTTGCTCCCTAAGCTGACGGCAGTCGCAGATACCAGGTGGCTGCAACTGTTTATCAAAAACACAGCACTGTGCAAAATCGCAAGATGACGTATACGGTGTGACGCCTGCCCGGTGCCGGAAGGTTAATTGATTGGGTTATCGCAAGAGAAGCTCATGATCGAAGCCCCGGTAAACGGCGGCCGTAACTATAACGGTCCTAAGGTAGCGAAATTCCTTGTCGGGTAAGTTCCGACCTGCACGAATGGCGTAATGATGGCCACGCTGTCTCCAGCCGAGACTCAGTGAAGTTGAAATTGCGGTGAAGATGCCGTATACCCGCGGCTAGACGGAAAGACCCCGTGAACCTTTACTATAGCTTGGCACTGAACATTGAACCTACATGTGTAGGATAGGTGGGAGACTTTGAAGCTTCGTCGCTAGATGGAGTGGAGTCAATCTTGAAATACCACCCTTGTAGTTTTGATGTTCTAACTCTGGCCCCTTATCGGGGTTGAGGACAGTGCCTGGTGGGTAGTTTGACTGGGGCGGTCTCCTCCCAAAGAGTAACGGAGGAGCACGAAGGTTGGCTAAGTACGGTCGGACATCGTACGGTTAGTGCAATGGCATAAGCCAGCTTAACTGCGAGACATACACGTCGAGCAGGTACGAAAGTAGGTCATAGTGATCCGGTGGTTCTGAATGGAAGGGCCATCGCTCAACGGATAAAAGGTACTCCGGGGATAACAGGCTGATACCGCCCAAGAGTTCATATCGACGGCGGTGTTTGGCACCTCGATGTCGGCTCATCACATCCTGGGGCTGAAGTCGGTCCCAAGGGTATGGCTGTTCGCCATTTAAAGTGGTACGCGAGCTGGGTTCAGAACGTCGTGAGACAGTTCGGTCCCTATCTGCCGTGGGCGTTGGATGATTGAGGGGAGCTGCTCCTAGTACGAGAGGACCGGAGTGGACGAACCGCTGGTGTTCGGGTTGTCATGCCAATGGCATTGCCCGGTAGCTACGTTCGGAATCGATAACCGCTGAAAGCATCTAAGCGGGAAGCGAGCCCCAAGATGAGTCATCCCTAGAGCTTTAAGCTCTCTAAAGGGCCGTAGGAGACTACTACGTTGATAGGCAAGGTGTGTAAGCGTTGTGAGGCGTTGAGCTAACTTGTACTAATGACCCGTGAGGCTTAACCATACAACCCAGATGGGTTTTACTGATACGACTTAGTATTAGAATGGGACGCTTAAATAGTGTGACGAGACTCAAACTCAGATAAAGTAATCAGCTTTCCGAATTATTATTATTTAATGCTAAGAAAATAGCGTTAGATAAACCAAATTTGTCTGGAAACCATAGAGCTGTGGCACCACCTGATCCCATTCCGAACTCAGAAGTGAAACACAGTATCGCCGATGGTAGTGTGGGGTCTCCCCATGTGAGAGTAGGTCATTTCCAGGCGCCAAATAAAACAGCAAGGCCACTCTAATTGAGTGGCCTTTTTGTTTTGTGTCGAAAAATTATTCTTGAGCATAAGTCATACATAGTGTGGCCGATATGCCCATGTGAGAATAGGTCATTTCCAGGCGCCTAATTTACTCGCAAGAGTAGTGATAAGCCCGTTACTAACGTAACGGGCTTTTTTACGTCTGAGATTTGAGCATGAAAGTAGTGTGGCCGATATGCCCATGTGAGAGTAGGTCATTTCCAGGCGCCTAATTTACTCGCAAGAGTAGTAATAAGTCCGATACTTACGTAACTGGTTTATTTATGCCTGTAATTTGCTAAGTTAAATAATACTGGTAAGGATTGAATAGTAATCTTGTGTCAGGCCAACCATAAATTAATATCTTCACATATCTACCTACAAATTTTAATTTTTGGCTTATGAGATTATCAATACTGTATCTTTTAATTGATCTGCTGAGATTATTTATAGTAAAACCCATATATTTGAATCTTACTACTTGTTGAATAAGGGAAAGCTGGTTATAACAGAGTTACATTCCAATTATCGTTATAGCATTTTATTTATGTCATCACATTCAGTTACTAAATGGACTCAAGCCAATAATTTTCAGCAACATAACTTCGATGGTGAGAGGAATACTCGCTATGTTCTGTATTTAACTCTTATTACAATGCTTGTGGAGATTGTTGCTGGCACCGTATACGGTTCAATGGCTTTACTTGCTGATGGCTGGCACATGGGAACCCATGCCGCGGCTTTTATGATTACATTGTTTGCTTATCGTTATGCTCGTAAGCACGCTAATTCACCACAGTTTACTTTTGGCACTGGTAAAGTTGGCGTGTTAGGAGGATTTACCAGTGCAATAGCATTAGGTCTTGTAGCAGTTGTGATGTTCATCGAATCTGTTTCTCGACTATTTAATCCACATGCTATTCAGTTTGAACAAGCTATTCTTGTGGCAATAATTGGATTAACAGTCAATGTAATTAGTGTTTTCTTATTAAAAGATCATCATACTCACGACCATCACGACCATCACGACCATCATGACCATCATGAACACAAAGATCACAATCTGACTGCAGCGTACATGCATGTGCTTGCCGATGCGCTGACCTCCGTATTGGCTATCGTAGCATTGCTATTTGGTAAATATATGGGGTGGAGTTGGTTAGACCCTATTATGGGAATAGTAGGTGCTCTGATTATTTCTAAGTGGGCGTGGGGATTGATAAAGCATACCAGTCCATTACTGTTAGATGATAATCAAGCAAACCCTTTACAAGCGGATATAAAGGATTTTCTACAACAAGATAACAAACATATTGTAGATTTGCGTTTAATGCGTGTTAACTCTGCTGACTTTGCGCTAATTGCATCAATTGTTGTTCACGAGGATATTGAAAGCTTAAGCTTAAAGTCACAGCTAAGTGAGCGTTTTAGCCAATTAAAACACATCACCCTTGAAGTACATCGCTGTGATTTAACCGAGTGTGGATAAATTTTCAAATAATTTAGCTAATACAAGCTAACTTGTTTGAAAATGCTCCAGTTAGGCGTTTTTGTTGAAAAAGTGCTTTACCTTTTACAGTGGTTTTAGCATAATGCCACTCGTCAACAGGGGTGTAGTTCCAATTGGTAGAACAGCGGTCTCCAAAACCGATGGTTGCGAGTTCGAGTCTTGCCACCCCTGCCAAATAAAACAACGGCTTGCATAGAAATATGCGAGCCGTTTTATTTTATGTAGAAAAAATGTAGAAAAAGCAAGTTTCAAACCTGTATTTTTATTCACTTCGCTTTACTTCCAATCGTCGGCACCACACCCACTTTACGTTCATATGTTTTCACTTGGCCATTGTCATGTGACCTGAATATTGTTGTTCTTCTGCTAGCGTCCTATCAAAGTCAGAGATCCCTTTTGCTTTAATATCATGAAAAGTAAATATGTGTTCAATGCTTACGTATTCTTGTTCCATTTTTAACATTGGACGTTTCCACGCGCTGCGTAACCCTTCTTGTGAGAATTTCCCGCCCTTATTCTTGTTGATTACATAAATGCTTGCAACACCTTTGTGTTGCAACTTAGATTCATTAATAACTTCAGCCAGTCTTTTCGACCACGCTTTGAATTGTCTTTCGCCTGTTTTCCCTTGCTGAATATAAATACCGTCATCAGTGATTTGTGACCTGGTAAGCTGAACGACGTCACCTTGCCTTGCTGAATATAGATAGCTTATCTTTCAGGCAATCGCTAGGCGAGTTTCAGCACATGCCAATAGGGCATTGTATTCTGTGTCGGTTATGTATCTGTTACGAGTTTTAAGCTTAAACTTTTTAACTCCTTTTACCCTGGTAAGCGTAGCTTGTCTTTATTCAAGGTATTACTGGAGCTTGGTATCGATTAACCATTACAATGAAAGTCCTTAAAAACTCCCCAAAGCGCTGTGTTGAGTTTATCTTATTATGAGCACATAAAGCGTTACTTCTGAGCCTATATTTTACATGCTATGCTTGAGCGGTATCTTTCTTGGCTTACAAGCATGGTTAAACTTCCTAAGAGGGCTCATTTGGCTTCACATCATTCACTATTAAATCACCACCGAAATTTTGAACGTGTTGGTCCTGACTACCGTAATGGTGATTCGGTGAGTTTTTTAGACATTAAGCATACCTTTGGTTTAAACCATATTAGGGTAGGCAAGTGGGTTAACCGCGCAGAGTCTGCATTAGCGGCTAATTTGATATTTGATTCTTTAGCTGATTTAGCCAATATACTACGAGTACCACCAGAACTTATTGGTTTACGCGGCAGTTTACGTTTTGCCTTTGGTCATGGTGGCCAAAAGGGAGTTCAGGCACATTATTCGCCCGCCTATCGTGAACTGGCTTTAGCTAAAAATGCAGGCGCTGGTGCGCTTGCTCATGAGTTTTGGCATGCGTTTGATCACTACATAGCAGAAAAAATGTTTATCGATGAGCGGCTATTAGACCCATACCTTTCAGGCGCCTCTTTATCTAAGGCACGCTCTGGTAGCAGTATAATTAATCCATTCTCGTGTGCCAGTGACCTTTGGCTAGCCGATAAACCTTTAGTCGTGCATCCGCTTAATCAGCAACTTTCTAAGTTGTTTGAAATCACTTTTTTAACCAATATCAGCCCTGATCCCCAAACCACTTTACCCCATGATTATGTTCGACGATCAATTACATTAGACAAACTGCAAAATAGCCAATATTTTTCCAAGCCAACAGAAATGATGGCGCGGGCATTTGAGGCAAGCATTGAAATGTATTCCCAAACCCATGCTGAAATTTCCAATCCATACTTGGTGAATAGCACGATTAACTCACCATTAGCTAAGCATGGCGCTTATCCGGATCCACAGCATTGTGCTGATATTTATCAAGCATTAATGGCTTACTTTGAACCACTTGGAATCGCGTTCGATAAACAGAGTGGTTAATCAACAAGGATTGCTTGTAGACACTTGGGGTGAGTCTAAGACTTTGATGTGGAGCTAATAACACTGTGTTTAGGTAACAAGAATAATATTTGGTTAATCATCGTACAAAGGCATCATTGTTTTCCCAGATTTACTTGCTTAATTTCCCTCCCAAGACTGATTTAATTACCCATGAATGACTAACGGCGGCTTATCTGTGTGTATGAACGTCAAGTCATGACATGCTCATTTTTAGCGGTTTAAGCTGATGAATACGGTTTATCAATTTTTTTACCTAAATTTGATATTGGTCTAACTGGATATTCAGCTGTGAGTTTAGGTGATATTTTGATCTGAGAAGGCAGCAAAGTGATTATGGCAACGGCGTGCTCAAAAGTGATACGGTAAACTTTATTAGGGCTTATAGATGTTAAAATGATTATAGGGGTCTATTATAAAACAAAGGACTTCTCGGATTTATTTTAGTATGAAATCAACCAAGCTTGGCACTGTGCCGTCTCACCAATATGTTCTCAATGATTCGCTGCACCAATTGTTTGACGCCGTAAACATTGTTTCGGTGCAAGGATACGATGAAGAGCGGCGGGTGATCTATTGGAATGTAGGCAGCGAGTTACTTTATGGTTACAGCAAAGAGGAAGCATTAGGACAAAAGCTAGAAGATCTCATTATTCCTATCTCTATGCGTGAGTTAGTGATTACTGCGCATCATAATTGGATAACACAAGGAACAAAAATTCCTGCATCAGAAATTACCCTATGCCATAAAAATGGCAGTGATGTCAGTGTGTTTTCAAGCCATGTACTGTTTATTAACCAATATAATAAAAAACAAATGTACTGTCTTGATGTTAATTTAGCCGATGTTAAGCATGCTCAATCCCAAGCTGAATTTAAAGATCATATGCTGAAGACGATCATTGAGGCCTTACCTGATTTATTTTTCTTGATGGAAATGGACGGGACTATTATTGATTATCATGGGGCTGATCAAAAAAATCTCTTCGTTGCACCCAGTCAGTTTATCGGCAAACGTATGACTGATCTTTTACCTGATGAGGCTGTGAGTAAGTTTCAAGCTCATATAGATAAAGTATTACATCAACACGGAATGACTACCTTTGAATATGAGCTAAATATGCCCCATGGATTAGTTTATTTTGAGGCAAGATTGAGCTATCTAGCATCATATAATCAAATTGTGGCAATTATTCGAGATATTAGCGAACAATATAAATCAGCTGACATAATCCGTAAACAGGCATATTTTGATAGCTTAACCTCATTACCTAACCGTTTCTTAGCACTGGACCGTTTATCACAAATGCTGCTTGAGTCTGAGAGAAATGAGGAGCAAACAGCGGTACTTTTTCTTGATTTAGATGATTTCAAAAAAGTGAATGACTCATTAGGACATGAAGTCGGTGATAAAGTGTTAATAGAGTCAGCAAATAGATTAAAGCACACCCTGCGCGAAGTCGATATTGTCGGTCGTTTGGGCGGTGATGAGTTTATCGTGTTATTGCGTGGTATCAAAGAGCAGCATGATGCGTTAGTTATTACTGACAATTTGCTCAAAGCCTTTAGATCACCCTTTATCATAGATGGTAGGGAGTTAATGCTGACGGTAAGTATTGGTGTGGCCATTTACCCTGAAAATGGCCTATGTGCCTCTGATTTACTGCGTAATGCCGATACAGCCATGTATCGAGCCAAAGATTTAGGACGTAATACTAGTTCGTTTTTCTCTAAAGAAATGAATGCCATGATGATCCGCCGCTTTAAAATTGAAGAACAAATGCATGGCGCATTGGAGCGTAAAGAATTTGAATTATATTACCAACCCCAATTTGATGTTAAAAAAAGACAGATTACCGGTGCAGAAGCACTGTTGCGTTGGCACAATTCAACACTGGGTAATGTCACTCCTGATGAATTTATCCCTATTGCAGAACATACTGGCTTGATTGTACCAATTGGGCGATTTGTACTAAAACAAGCGCTGTACTTTTTACATCAATGGCAAAATATTTATCAACAAAAATATACTATGGCAGTTAATTTGTCTCCGCGTCAATTTAGGGATGCAGAGCTGCTGAGTGTAATCAAAAATGCGATTATTGATGCTAATGTAAGCGCCGAAGATTTGGAACTTGAAATTACTGAAGGTGTGTTAATGATTGGCCAATCACAAATTCATGATGCTTTGGTTAAAATTAATGCGTTGGGCATAAAATTATCAATGGATGATTTTGGTACAGGTTATTCATCTTTAAGTTATTTAAGGCAATATGACTTTGATGTATTAAAAATTGACCGAAGCTTTATTAATGGCATACCGTTAAATAAAGCCGATTGTGAATTAGTCAATGCCATTATTTCAATGGCGCATAGTTTAGGGCTGACAGTGGTTGCCGAAGGTGTTGAAACACTCGAACAACTAACATTATTAGATAAGTTAGGCTGTGATTTAGTACAGGGCTATTATTTTAGTAAACCTATACCAGCAAAGCTATTCCTCGATTTTGCTGCCAATTATAATCTAAAAAAATAGCGATAAGCACCAAGTAGCTGGAGCTAGCATCATCATGATCAATTGACTATTTTTTTGATAAAGCCCTACAGAAATATGAAACGGATTGAGTAGAGTGATTATGGCTGAAGCTGATCATTTTTCTATGCTGCCCCATGAGGGCCAATGGCAGGTTGAACAATGGTTGCAAATACAAGCCTTGATAGCTGAAAACATCAAGGCATTAGTATAAAGGCTTAAGCCAGTTAATCGACTTGCTGTAAGGTTAAGTTGTTCTAAAACAGATTTTAAAATAGTGATAAATCAGTTCATCAACTCAGGGTCAATTTGTTGTTTTAACAAGGCTAATAATACCTCAGGCACAAATTTTCGCTGCGCGGTAATGGCATAAAAATTTTCATAAACATTAGGTAAACGCTGATATACCTCTAATATACCCTGCTCAATTTCGTCTTTAACTACTACAGGTGGCAATACCACTAACGCGCCACTGTCTCGGGCTAAAAGACGCAACATTGCCATATCGTCCGCTTCAGCTTGCACATCGGGTTGATATTGCCAGGTTGCACAGAAGGAATTAAATGCCGCGCGAATTTCTGTATTTTTCCCCGGTAATACCCAGCGAATTTTTTGGTAACCAGTAGGAAAACTGTCGTTTATCCGGTTAGCTTTAGGGCCGACAATTGCCAAAGGCTGACGTGATACTAATTGGGTTTGCCATAATGGATCTTTTTTATCGACACCAATAGGCAGATTAGTCAGTACCAAATCAAGTTCATGGTTAGCAAGATCATTAAGCAGGTTGGTCATTCCTTTTGCCGTTAAAGAAAAGCTTACATCAGGATTTGCCAGTAACGGACTAATAAAATTCTCGACAAAGTTACGCGATAGTGTGGTTAATACTCCAATAGATAAATGCTGTTTTTCACTGATACTGCCTTTGCGTAAAAAGGACTCCAGCTCTTCACCTTTACTGAATATATCGTGAGCATAAGCCAGCACGCGATGACCGTGAACGGTTAGATTCAGGCGTCTACCTCTTAGCTCAAACAATTTCACATCCATATTGTGCTCAAACTGTTTAATTTGAGCTGACAGTGCAGATTGTGAAATATGCAGTTCTTTGGCTACGTTGGTCAGATTACCCGCAACCGCCACACGCCAAAAATAGTAAAGATGATGATAATTAAGTCGGCTCATTTATAGTTAACCAAAACAGAACGATTAGTTAGTTTATATATATTTTTATTAAATATATAGCTCTGACATACTCATGCCACTAAAAGAAGAGGCTGATTATGAATATCGCAATACCATCGATTTTTTTGTTATGTATTCCCATCACGTTAATTTTGGCTAGCATCTGGCGGGGGCGTTATGGATTAAAAAATAACATTTGTAAAAATAATACTCACTTGGGCGCTATGCTCAGTGGTGTTATTGTGGCGCTTTATATTGCAGCTTTAGTTACACATTTTGCATTACCTCAACTAGAGGCTGATACGCAGTATATTAGCCAATCAACACTCAGCCTTGTGATGATGGGGTTGGTAGTATTTATGAGTACCATTTTAATTACCTTTTCACGCAATTATATGGCGGGTGAACCCCGTAGTGATACTTACTGGAGTTGGCTGCTCAATGTTCTTGCGGCGGTTTCAGTGGTGTTAATCAGTAACCACTTACTGCTGTTATGGCTAGGTTGGGTCTCGATTAGCCTGGCTTTGCATAAGCTTTTAACCTTCTACCCAGAACGCCCTCGTGCTGCGCTGGCGGCACATAAAAAATTCCTCTTAGCTCGAACCGCAGAAACCTTGTTATTCATTGCAATTATATTGTTGTATCAGCAGCACGGCACTTTATTCATCAGTGAGTTAATTAGCCACTTTAATGCCGTTGCGACCAACGACAGCCTGCAACTGACCACCGCAGATCACATAGCCGCTGTACTAATCGCACTAACAGCGTTGATAAAGTGTGCTCAATTACCGGTTCATGGCTGGCTAATACAGGTTGTGGAAGCGCCGACACCGGTAAGTGCTTTACTGCATGCTGGGGTGATTAATCTCGGGGGATTTTTATTGATTTTATTTGCCCCCTTGTTTATCCAATCAACTGTAGCGCAATGGCTAGTGTTAATTGTTGCAGGCTTAACCACAGTCATAGCCGCATTGATTATGGCTACTCGAATTAGTATGAAGGTGCGTTTAGCTTGGTCAACTAGTGCGCAGATGGGCTTGATGTTAGTTGAATGTGCCCTAGGGTTATTTGAATTAGCCTTACTGCATTTGCTCACTCACTCAGTCTACAAAGCCTACGCATTTTTAAACTCTGGCAGCGCTGTTTACGAAGAGATGCAAAGACGTCTGGCGCCCGCGACCCATCCTAAAGTGTTGGACTGGATTGTGGCCGGTGTATGGTCGACCATCATAGTGTCGATAGCCGTGATAGTGATAGACCACCAGGGAGTATGGAGTATGTGGTTGTTGCTAGCTTTAGCGCTAACCACGCTAATTGCCCAGCGCCATAGTGAACGGCAACATAAAAGTATTATGCCAGTACTGGGATTAAGTATTGTATTAATACTCAGCTATAGCGGCTTTAAATGGGTGTTTGGGACAATCATTAACCCTATACCGGTCATGCATGTTGAAGCATTTAGTGCGCTTGATACTGTCGCAGCCCTATTATTTATCAGTTTGTTTGTTCTAAGTTGGATGTTGAAGTACCAGCCACATAAACCGTCAATGCAAGGTTTGTATATCGCCTTATTTGCTGGCTTGTATTTAGATGAATGGTTAACACGACTCACGTTAAAATTGTGGCCTGTACGGATGCCTATAAGCATTAATAACAAGGTTTTAGAAAGTGCCAAACCCAGTAAAGTTGAGGAATGATAAGCATGAACATTGCAACCCAAACACCTTTGTTAGCCGTGTTGACTGATAGTCAAAAAGCGCAACTTACTTCAGCGGGTCAGAAAATTGCACCGACATGGCCGCTTGATAAAATGATTGCGGTTAATCCATTTTGGCAAATGCGTCAGCAACCCATTGAGCAAGTCTCTGCGCGCATATCGGCACTTGATCGTATTCAATGTTTAATGCCTAAAAGCCATTATCAAGATTTATATGCACGGGGTGAGATCAGTCAGGGATCGTTACAATTAGCGGCCGAACAACAAGATGTCTCGATGTCAGTGGCACAGCTTGAAGCTTTTTTAAATCAAACTGATGATTTTGCTCATTGGCACAATATTGCCGATTTACTGGATAACCAACGCGATGAACATAAAATGGCATGGCATGATGAGATTATTCATCAAATTAGCCAATTTTGTGCAGCATATTATCAACCACAGCGGGCGACTTTACCGGGTGAAGATGCTGCATCACAAGCTGACTTATATCGCCACTGGCGTGAGATTACTGGGCGTGATCGTGGCCTAAGCATTATTATGGATGAGCCAGGTTTACTGCTGTATTTTAAGCAATTGCCCCAAGATGCTGAGGCCTTACTCGCTGAGGCCGTTGAGGAATTAGGTGTCGATGATACGGTTATAGAGGCTTATGCGCATGGATTATTACTTGATATCAATGGCTGGGCATCTTGGGTAGCCTATTTGCGTTGGCAAGGTGACTTAGAGGCCACTCCCAATGATGACATGTTGCAACTACTGGCTATTCGTATGGCCTGGGAGTTGGTCATTTGGCGTTACCTAAAAGCACAGCAAGCAGACAGTTTTAGTCAATTAGCCGCGCTTTGGTCAGCTGAAAAACAGCAACTGCCTAACTTGCTAGTACAACATGCACAAGCACAGCAACCCCTTTGGGTGTGGGCAAAAGCGGCTGAACTGAGTTATCAACACACGCTAAACGCTCAGTTACTGAGTGCGGCTAAGCACCCTATAACATTACCAAAGTTACAGGCGGCATTTTGTATTGATGTTCGATCTGAAGTGATACGTCGAGCATTAGAAAAACAAAGTGATGACATTCAAACTATCGGTTTTGCAGGCTTTTTCGGATTACCGATAGAGTATCAACCCCACGACAGCGAGCTGTCTCGGCCACAACTTCCGGGATTGTTAAAGCCAGTGATACGCGTGTCTGAATGGCGTGACACCTCTGCCCAGGCCGATATGTTGAACAATAAGGCACGCTGGCAAACATGGTCACAAGCAGCACCGTCAGCATTTTCTATGGTGGAGTCCATGGGCTGGCTATATGCCTTTAAAATGCTCAAAAAGTCATTTTTTGCTAAGCAAACACTCAACCCCGTAAATGCGCTGACCCATCAAAAAAGCTGGATATTACGCAAAAATGATCAGTTGCTTTCGTTAACCGATAAAGCCGAACTGGCCAAAGGTATTTTACATGCGATGGGCTTAACCCAGTTTGCGCCAAGGGTATTGCTGGTGGGACATGGTAGTCATACAACCAATAACTTGCATGCAGCGGGTTTGGATTGTGGCGCCTGTGGTGGTCAAACCGGTGAAGTAAACGTGCGAGTTTTAGCGCAGTTATTAAATGATATCGATGTGCGTAACACCTTGTTAGCATTAGATGTTGTTATTCCTGAGACCACACATTTTGTGGCCGCCTTGCACAACACCACCACGGATCATATTGATTGTTTTGATGCTGAGCTAGACCATACTTCAACCCTATGGTTAAAAGCCGCAACAAAAAGCGCACAGCGTGAACGTATTGAGCATATTGCACCTCACTTAACCGATAGCAGTGCAGATGCGCTGGATAAATTTTACATTCAGCGCAGCCATGACTGGTCTCAAGTGCGCCCCGAGTGGGGACTGGCAAACAATGCCGCCTTTATTGTCGCGCCTCGAAGTTGGACCAGAAACGTTAACCTACAGGGTCGGAGTTTCTTACATGATTATCAATGGCAAAATGATAACGGCTTTGCAATATTAGAGTTAATCATGACCGCCCCTATGGTCGTCACCAACTGGATCAACATGCAATATAATGCCTCGGTGACAGACAACGCGAAATACGGCTGTGGTAATAAATTATTGCATAACGCGGTGGCGGGGCATGTTGGTGTATTTGAAGGGAATGGTGGCGATTTACGCATTGGCCTGTCGATGCAGTCACTGCACAATGGTGAAAAGTGGATGCACCAACCACAGCGTTTAGCAGTTTACTTAGCGGCCCCGAGAGAACCGATTGAACAGATAATCGCCAAACATGACAATGTGCGTTGGTTAGTCGATAACCAGTGGTTGTTTCTACTGCGCTGGGCCGATGAAGGCGTGATCGAGCGCTATTATCAGGGGCAATGGTTACCGCAGGCTAATGAACATAATGCTGTGACTTAAGGTAAGCCTTTAGCATAGACATTTAACATAGGCCTTTAACATAGACGTTTAACATCTGCATTTAATCTAGTCGAATGGAGTAGAAACCTTTAAAATACACAGACCAGATGTTATCCGGCCTGTGTATTGTCTTTTGTGTAATCCGTGAGTAAATCGAAAATGAGTCAAGTAAGTTCTACTGTGTTATTAACAGGCGATAGCGCTGTATCTCAAGCTGTGGCTTTATTGCAAAACGGTGAGTGTGTGGCACTGCCAACCGAAACGGTCTACGGACTTGCCGCTGATGCAACGAATGTAGATGCCGTTGGCAAAATTTTTGAAGCCAAGGGCCGGCCTAAAAATCATCCATTGATTATCCATATCCCCGATGTGTCTCATCTTGAAAAGTGGGCTAAAGATATTCCTCAAAGCGCCTATCTTTTAGCGAATACCTTTTGGCCTGGTCCGTTGACCTTGTTGCTGAAAAAAGCTGATCATGTAGACAATGTCGTGACCGGTGGTTTAGATACAATAGGCTTACGTATGCCATCGCATCCGTTATTTCTCAGTGTGCTGCAACAACTTAATGTTGGGCTTGCAGCGCCATCTGCCAACCCTTATAAGCAGCTTAGTCCAACCATTGCCGAACAAGTGATGGTGGGTTTAGGGGGCAAAATTGCAGCGGTACTGGAAGGTGGCGCCTGTGAATATGGGTTAGAGTCGACCATTATTGATTTAGTGGATGATACACCCCGTATTTTAAGGGCAGGCCCTATTGACTCTGATGCCCTGTCGCTAGCTTTGGGGATAACAGTTAGTACACCTGAAGAGCATACCGAAGTGGTGCCTGGTAATGTTAAAGCGCATTATCAACCTAAAGCGCAATTACAGATCTTATCAGCTGATCAACTGCTAACTGATATGCATACATTGGCTCAAGGTAATACTCATTTTGTATTATGGTCCGATAGTGTGATTGAACAGTTTAAAAACGATGTGCCAAGTGCGCAGTGGAGCAAAATCCCTAGCGACGCACTCGCTTTTGGTCGACAGTTATATGTCACCTTATATCAAGTGGATAAAAAGGGCGTCGACAACATTATTGTCGAACAGCCACCTGAAACAAATGAGTGGCGAGCGGTAAATGATCGATTATCTCGTGCAGCTAGCTAAGGAGTAAACACTTAAATAGTGGTTATCCACTTGATGCTAACCAGGGCGCTTGACGACGCTTTATGCGAATGAGCAGGAAATATATGAGTGAGCACATATAAGCTCATTCATTTTTTGGTAAAGGTATTGGGTAAAATAGTTAATTATAGGCTGCATCGGCCGGATGCAGATGTCAGGTGAGTCTGCCGACTATCACTAAATGCTATGCTCCTCAGCCCAGTCTTTTAATTGCTCTAAAATATTCAATGCCGTTCGGCCAAAGTCGGTAATGGCATAAGATACCGCAATAGGGCGGTCGTTAATCACGTGGCGCGTCACTAATCCTTGTGTTTCTAATTCTTTAAGGCGTTGATCAACCATTTTTTTGCTGGCACCGCCTAACATGCGCGCTAAATCATTAAATCGCACCGGACCATCTTGTAAATGCCACAGTATTGAGGCTTTCCATTTTCCGCCTAACACCCGCATTCCACGCTCAACTAAGCAGGGTTCTGCACACGGGTTGATAACTTTTTTCTGACCGTTATCCATTGTTTCAACTGTTGTTTTCATTATTCTTACCTAGGTTACCAAAAGTATACTAGTTGCTTTTATATCCCATAGTATCAAAATAGCGTTATTAATCGTATTTTTATCTTTTTATGTAAGCTGAATTGTCGTTACGTTAATCAAATACAGCTAGTTTCTAGTGCTAGTTGAGGGTAAAACGATAATCAAGCAAACATTATTTTCCACTAAGGAATTTTTGTTTTATGGCAGTATTAACCTCGTACGATCCCGCAAGTTATCGCAAAATCGGCAATGGCGATGATGTTGAAGCCACCGCCATTGGCAGCGTTGAAACCTTAGCCATTGAACAATTGCCGACCGTAATAGCGTCAGCCAAGGCTGCGCAAAAAGATTGGGCTAGCCTACCAATGGCAGAGCGTGAGCAATATGTGGTGAAGGCTTATCAACAGCTGGTGGCGGTGCAAGATGAGTTAGCGACGTTAATCAGCCAGGAAATGGGTAAGGATTATCGCCGTGCCACCTATGAAGTTGGCGGCACAATACAAAACGCCGCCTATTTTGCCAGTGAAATAAGCGAGGCATTAACCACAGAAAAACTCGATAACCACACTGAATTACACTATCGACCGCTAGGGATTGTTGCGGTAATTTCCCCGTGGAATTACCCGTTAGCCATGGCTAATAACTTATTGATGCCAGCACTGATGGCCGGCAACAGCGTGATATTAAAGCCGTCGGAAGAAACCCCATTAGTGGCCGAGTTATTTATTAACACCCTGAATAAGGTGTTGCCAAAAAATGTATTGCAACTGGCACAAGGCGATAAAACACTTGGCCAAGCATTGGTGGCAGCAGATATCAATATGGTGGCATTTACCGGGTCAATGGCGGCAGGTAAACACATTATGGCCAGTGCAGCACCGGGCTTAAAACGTTTGGTGATGGAACTGGGTGGTAACGACCCTGTGATCGTAATGGCCAGCGCCAATATAGATGCCGCGGTGAGGTTTGTGGTGGCCAGTTCATTTGAAAATGCCGGGCAAATGTGTACCTCAACTGAGCGTATTTATGTGGATGAGCGTATAGCGGATGAGTTTGAACAAAAGGTAGTTATGCTAGCCAGTCGCTACCAAGTGGGTAAATGGGATCAGCCTCAGGTGAATATTGGTCCCATGGTTAACCCCACGCAGCATCTAAAAGTACTACAGCAGTTGCAAGATGCTAAAGCCAAAGGCGGGGTATTTTTACTGGGCAGTGATGATTATCCGTTACCCTTTATTCAGCCAACCGTGGTGAGCGGGATAACGCCAGATATGTTACTGGAGCATGAAGAAACCTTTGGCCCTGTGGTGGCAATAAGTCGCTTTAAGCAAATAGATGAAGCAATCAGTCGCGCGAATGACAGTCATTATGGATTAGGCGCTGTGGTATTTGGCGGCCAGGGCGCAAAAGCGGTAGCAGAGCAGCTTGAGGCCGGAATGGTCGGCGTTAATCAAGGTGCGGGCGCAGGCAACGCGCCTTGGGTTGGTGCTAAGCACAGTGGTTTAGGCTTTCATGGCACAGCTGCAGGCCATCGCCAATTTGCCCAGGTACGAGTAATGAGTTACTAGTTTTTGTTTTCTGGTTTTTTATTTTTGGTTTAAAGGTGTAAATAGATGAGCACATCGAGTGTAAATTCAGATTATTTTGTCGTGGCACATGAACCCGGAGCAGAGCATCCAGCGCTGCCGACCTGGGCGAATCATCAGGCCAATGTTGCTAAACTTAACGACACGTCCTTAACACAGCCGAGTAAAAAAATGTTAGCCGAAGTACCGGGCGCATTTCAATTACTTAATGTGCTGTCGGCAGATGAGTGTCAGCGGTTAATTGCGGTTAGTGAGTCAATGGGTTTTTTACCGGATGCTGCGGTATCTTTACCTAGAGATGTGAGACACAACGATAGCTTAACCTGGGTGGTTGATAACGCTACTGAACAAGTTATTTGGAATAGAATTAAGCACTTAATGGACGATAATCTGGGCATTTTTGCCGGTAAAGCAGCGTTAGGGTTAAATAACCGTTTTCGATTTTACCGTTATAACGAAGGGGATTATTTTAAGCCTCATTCCGACGGCTCCTGGCCTGGTAGCCAAGTCATAAACGGTGAATTAGTGCGAGATGCTTTTGGCGACAGATACAGTCAATTGACCTTTTTAATCTTATTAACAGAAGACTTTGAAGGTGGTGCAACCCGCTTTTTAGTCAATGCCGATAATCCACAATTACCAGCCAAGCGTGGTGATAATGTTAAAACAGTAGATATACGAACCCCAGCGGGCAGTGTTATTTGTTTTCCACATGGAATGCATCCGCTACATTGTATCCACAGTTCTGAGCCCATTTATAAAGGGGTGAAATACATTATCCGTACCGATATGCTGTTTGAGTTATAAATGCTATTTCGGATTAGCTTAGTTGTACGGTCATAAGAAATTGGATAGAAATTTAAGCCTGTCCTGAACGGCAACAACGCAATAGTTTGATATGTTATCTGAGGATCAATGTCATTTTTTGATAGTAAAGTGTATTACTTTTAAATGCTCATTTGGACAAAAGCGGGTTGGAAGATTTGTTTTTATAAAAGTTTGCCTTGACCAGACTAAATTTTAAAACTCAATTAAATTTTCATGGGCGTCAAAGAGTGACTACAAGTGCAGATGATCCAGCGAGACGCCGCAAGCACCTCCATGTGGGCTTAACCAAAACATCCTTGTTTTGGATACTCGCTGGCTCATCTGCACCTGAATTTTTATCTCTTCGATTTAGCTTCATTTGTGATTGTAGTAAAAGCTAAATCAGAACAAGAGTTAACTCGTTTTTGGACAAAAATGAGATAGAACCAAACTCTAAAAATGACGACTAGTGTTAGGTAAAGTATGGGAATCGAATATTCGATAACGAGCCTGTAGAATTACTCGTTTTTAAATTCATTTTGATTAATGAACAAACAATATCTGAGTTTCTATTTTGATTCAATTATTTAGTGGTGTTTAGATTACTATTTAACATGCTGATGTATTGTTGTTTTTAGAGGGAGTATAAGGCAGGTTTGGTGAGTTTTTGAGGTGAAAAGGGCTTACCCTTCTTAGTGCATCGTGTGTTGCAGCTTTTCTATGTTGTGAACAAGGCAATACAGTTGCCACTGGGCATTAACTTTGACTTGGCCGCGTAAGGTCAATTTATTCATCCCTTTGTTGACCGTAATATTGCCAAACACAGGCTCAATGCAACCCAGTCGTTTGCTATATTGCCGCCGCCCCATTGGGCTGTCTATTTTCACTTTCATCTTGTCGGTGTAACTCAGTTTTTTCCGTGATTCATTATTTTTAAACTGCACTTGCCGCCCCGTTTTTATCGGCGGTTTTCGCATGCATTGCTGTTGCAGCGGACAGATTTTGCAATCTTTTAAATAACCGCAGAATCGGGTGTACTCTTGGTTATAGCTTTTGACATTGATACCACTTCGCCACATCTCATTGCCTGCGGGGCATCGGCAGGTTTGTGTTGCTTCGTCATAATGAAAATCATCTGAAGTAAACAATCGAGGCTTGCCGTTACGTCGTTTTAACCTACGCTTTTCTTGCTCGGTTTCGTAAGTTTCACTTTCTTGAAACAACGGGTTTCGTTTTCTAAATTGATTGTCTGCGATGTAGGTATCAAAGCCACTTTGTGCCATAAATGCCAGATTAGCTTCACTGTTAAAGCCACTGTCTGCGGTGAATTTTATGGTGTGCTTTTGTGAGGATTTATCAGGGTTAAGTTTATCGAGCTGTTGGGTTAATTGCCTTACTGCAGGTTGAAGCGTTTGTTGTTCACCCACACTTCCCCACGCTTGTGCTTGTAAGATAATTTGATGTTTATCATCGTTTATCGCAATACCATTGTAACCTTGAATGGTGCCTTTGGATGTCGTCATCTTTGCGCTGTCGGGGTCGGTTATATTGCTTTTTACAGGCTTGCCTTGGCTGCCTATTTTTTCTTGGTGTGTCGCGAGGAATACCGTGATTTTATCCGCACTTTTATCCAACTTTTCTTTTTGTTTTAAGTCTTGTGTGACGAGCTCTTCACTTAGGCCATCTTGCGCTTGATGACGCTCAATAATGCGTTTGCTTGCCCGCGCTAATTTCGTTTTTTTACGGCCGAGTTCATCGAATGTACCACTCCATTCTTTGCTCGCATTTGACTTTAACTTACAACCATCGATGGCAAACATATTACGACCTATCAAACCCTCTTCGTCACAAATCATCAGCACTTGGGTAAACAAGGGCTCTATTTGTTCATGCATTTTAGCCACAAAACTTGCTATGGATGTGTAATGTGGCTGTACATCACCCGACACGCTCATGAACAAAATATTGTTTTCACACGCCTTAGCAATGCGTCGACTGCTAATTAAACCATGCGCATACCCGAGTAAAATAATCTTCAACATCACAGCCGGTGAATATGCTGCTGCACCCGTTTTATCATTGTGATACCAGGCATCAAACCCCGATAAATCGAGTTTATTTTCGATAATATAACAAAGGGCATACTCAAATGTACCAGGCAGAATTTGCTCTGAAAAATTGATGGGGATGAATTTACTTTGGCAGGATAAGTCAGGTTTGTAGTTCGCCATGGCATTTTTGCTTTCGGTGAATAATATCTATTAGATCACAGACACCGATACGCAACAAGCTCAAAAAACAACCAATTAACTTTATTTGTAAATAGACGTTAAAAACGGCTCTTGGGGAGAAATTCTACAGCCTCAACGCTTTGCTAATTGGCTGCCGCAGCGTAGCGTAGGCAGTCCAGTGGAGGCCACGCTGTTTGTGGCCGGAACGAAATTAAGCAACTTGTTAACTGGAAATTCTAATAATCTTATTGTTGCTGCCAATTTCAACATAGTTAATTGAAACACATTTACCATTTGTTAAGAAATTATCTGTATGAAGCCTGCTACTGAAATAGGGACCACCTTCATAACTGTTAACGTTAAATACAACGTTATTTACTTTAAAAGACTCTAGTACCACACCTGATTTAGGTGACTCCTTTCGGTACTCCACAATACAACCTTTGACTTGAGAAAATGATTTTTCATCAATTATATTTTTTAATCGAATTATCTCTGCGAAGTCAGTAATTGAATCAATAGAAAACAAAATCATTAAGATAATAAAAATTCGGACCAAGACTACTCGTTTAATCTTTGTAATATCTGCGAAAATCTGAGAAACAACAGGATATTTCAGCACCACAAACATTAATATCAATACAGGTACAAGCTCTATAATGTGATCTAGGCCATTACTGACTGGCGCTTCGAAGTAGATGCTCAAGATTTGCTTTTCCAGTTAACGCCGTTTTAAGCGGCGAGTAATAGCTTGCTAAAATGTGAAACGAAGTGGAACCGAGCAAGCTGTTACGAGTCCGACTTGAAAACCCTTGTTATGTGTACTTGCTGAAGTCTGCTTCTTCTTTTAAAAACTCACCAGACTTTAATAAAACCTGCTCAATATCACTTATAACCTGAGCATTATTATTCGCTGCCATAATAAAGTAAGCCCAAATATCATCGTCTAACTCATAAACCCCGTTTGGGTACTCCCAAAATGAAATAAACTCATCAGTAGCAAGTCCAATGCTTACAACATCTAGACTGGGATGTTTTTTAGGTTTAGCCGATAGACCAACCTCCAATATTTTTTGAATGTTAGGATAACCTTCACTTCGATGGTCACCCCAAAACTCAATCAAAAGCTCTGTCGATTTATGGCCGGGTCGAACTCTAAACTTTTCCATGGCACCTTGTACACATAACGCCCCGCTAAGGGGAAATTTATAAGTTGGCTAAAATTGTTGAACGGAGTGAAAACAGCCAACTGTAAATTTTCCCTCTTGAGCGCCTTGTTAGGTACCTTCTGGCACCTCACTAAAAGAATATGAAACTTCATACCCATTACCTTTACAGTAATTACCATACTCAACAACAAGCACAGCATTTTTTAAAATATTTCTATTGTAAAATATGCCTGTTAACCAACCACTTTCATCATCAGAAGTTTCAAGTTCAGGAAAGAATAGTAAATCAGGATTATTTATATCTCCGACTAATACCATAGAGCCATTGTAATTAAGATCTTTATACGAAGAAGCAACCGAAAAAATGTACTGAACACCGTTTGGTATCTTGTATATAGATAAAACTTTATCAGATTTAACACGACCATCAACTTTCGAATTACAAAAAGGTGTATCCGCATATGTTGTAAATGAAAAAACAGCATAAATTAAGAATATAACTATGACTTTCATTAGGTACCTAACGCCACGTTAAGCGGCAAATAATAGCTGGCTAAAATGTGTGAGGCACGAACAACAGCTAGCTGTTATTTGTCCGTTTGAACGCCTTGATACTCATTGAGCCCCCTCCCTAGCAAGCCGCATCAGCGGTATGCTTAAGGTGACCAAACCAACAGGAGAAAGCTCAATGAGATTTTATAATAACTCACATCCATACTACTGTGGTATCGATTTACATGCACGCTTACTTTATGTCTGCATCATTGATTCTAAAGGGGAAGTTGTCGTCCATAAAAAGATTGGCGCTGACAAAGATGACTTACTACTCATACTTGAACCCTATATCGGCAATGTCATTGTCGGGGTTGAGTGCATGCATTGTTGGTATTGGGTGTCTGATTGGTGTGCTGAACTGGGTATCGACTTTATTCTAGGTCATGCCCTTTATATGAAAGCGATTCACGGCGGTAAAACTAAGAACGATAAAGTCGATTCATTTAAAATTGCCACACTGCTGCGTGGTGGCAATTTTCCAATAGCCTACGATTACCCAAGTGAAATGCGCGCTGCGCGTGACCTGTTACGTCGACGTATGAAGATTGTTCGTCACGGCGCTATGCTTAAAGGTCATGTGGTTAACACCAACAGCCAATACAACTTACCTGCCACTGACCTAAACCTTAAAAACATCTCTGCAAGACAAAAAATGCGGGAGCAATATCAAGATCCTATTGTGCAACGTAATATTGATTTAGACATGGCGCTACTTGATTGCTATGCCAAAGAACTCGCTCAAGTTGAATGGTTCATTGAAAAACAAGCCAAAAATCATAATCCCGTGTATCTAGAACTACTTAAAACAGTACCTGGCATCGGTAAGATTTTATCGCTGACTATCCTCTATGAAATTGGTGATATCAGTCGATTTGAGTCAGTGCAAAAGTTTGCTTCATACTCTCGATTAGTCAAATGCAAAGCTGAGTCTGCGGGTAAAACCTATGGTACTAATGGTAATAAAATCGGTAATGCTCATTTAAAGTGGGCATTCTCTGAAGCTGCTGTGCTTTACCTGCGAGGCAATGATAAAGCCCGTAACTATCTTAATAGATTACAAAAAAGAATGAGTAAGGCTAAAGCGTTATCTGCACTGGCACATAAGCTTGGCCGTTGCGTCTATTTCATGTTGAAGAACAAAACGGTGTTTGATGAACAACGATTCTTAAAAGGATAAGTCGCGCAATAAGGTGAGCTGAACATCTAACTAGATACTCTTGAAAAGAGAAGCGAGCATGAACGTGAATGATGTGGCTAATGAAGCAATGACTTCTCACCATCATCACTATGCCAAATGCTATTTAAGCTACATTGCCTTGATTAGACACCTTATTGGCGCGCATTAATGAGTACAATCACCAAAGTCGTTTACACCTTAAATGAGCCTGAAACTAACTGTGCACAAAGCACCTCTGACTTGAATAGTGCCATCTTAGGGTTAACCGATAAATGTCTAGTGCCCCTGATATTTCAAAGGATTGAAAAGCGTCAGGCAGCGATAAGATCGCACTAAGAGAGCCTCTATATGTGTTTGCTGTAAACGATGATTTGACAGCTAACTGACAGACGAAGTAGATGAATTTGTTGATTGATTTTAATTTGACTGCAAAAGCAGTCAAATAAGTTAGGCTCGCCTATTGACTGGCGGAAGGCTCATATGTGTTAGGTGTATTTTATTGCTAAATCCCCAAGCTTTTCTTTTGCTTTGAATATATCTTTTCCAACTACAAAAACACGGTATCTTGGATCATTAACCGAATTGTAAGCTGGTATATCATTGCGAATAGATTGGATAGAAAATTTCTCTAACTTATTTTCCAATTCTTGAGCTTCCGCTTCTTTTGTATAAAAACCTACTAAGTGCCAATGATCTTGTTCTAGAATGTGATCATAAAAAAATTGGCAAGCCTCAGTTTCTGACGAGGATGTAAATATGGGTTTAGAGTCTATTCCTCTTTCAAAATAAAAAACAGCCCATTCACCCCAAAGCTTATCCAAGCAATAAGCATCACTTTGGCGAGATAAAACGGCAAAGCTTTGTGGTGTACAACCCTCTGCTAGTAATTTTTCACTTAACTCTGCTGCGAACACTTTATACACCTAACAGCGTATTAGCGAGAATTCCGATAAACATCCTGAGAAGCTCACCAAAACACAACATCCAAATCGCTTTAATTATTAATAATTTTAGTAACTTATCAGCTTAAATAACCCAAATCAATCACCTTTTAGTCTAGGCAAAAGCGAGAATTTAGATAATCGAGAATAATACAAACTCGTTATGCAGCGCAGATTTGTTAACAAAAATCAGCTAATTCAATTAGATAGAATTATCCTTTAGGTAAAACCGAGAATTTTCGCAATTACATAACGAGAAACAACACTGTTTTTTTAACACAAATGAATTATAACTGTATAAAAACACAGTGTACTGTCGCAAAGATTTTATGATGTTAATCGTAGATAAATTTATATCAAAATAGTGCTTCCATAAACTAGCGATAACTATGTTCGAGCAAAGTTTAAATTGGATTTTCTCTAACAAGCTTTGGGGCAAAAGTGAGTTAGTGTTTTGAAATAATCTTATGCCACTCACTCTTTAAAACTTGCCGATTAAGCAAATACTCGAAAGGTTCATTATGGTGATTTGCGAGCCGACCATCCGACCCAGGGATGGGTCGGTTGAGCTACAAGGACTTTTTTATTTCGAAAGAATGCTGCGTGTCGATGAGTAAATGCCATGCTGAAGTTATATAAATAATCTTCACGTTAAATTATTTACTATGAGCGAAGCCCCATGTTTATAGTGGCCGCAGGCTATATACCTAATCTAACTTTGGATCTTAAATGCATTAGCCTAGCTTTAGCACTAAGCTAACCCGTTTGATTTTAAACCACATTAATTAGCTGACTGGGGTACTGGCGCAATCGCATTATTTGAAGTGGTTGTGGTAATCGCCCAAATACTGTCTGGCTCACCATGATAAGCCCTGTATTTAGCTTTTTTAGCTGCGCTGAAAAATACGATTGCGAATATAAAAGCGATGACATCAACAATCGCGGTATTACCATCAAATGCTAAGGTGGCTGTCGATAGTGTTGAGAACAAAATCGATGTTAGCGGGATCAACAGACAAGCTGCAGCCAACACATACAGTAAGTGAATAGCAGCAAGTGCTGCTCCCCGATAAAAGCTGTATCCAAGCGCAATAAAAAAGATACTGTAGTAACAGCCTAAGTAATAATGGTTAATTGGCAACGATAAGAAATACAACCATTTACTTGCTAGCATTGTAATAGCGACTCCTAACATTGAGCCAACACAAATTCCAATCGTTAATGATGACATTATGCGAATCGAACGTGATTGAATTGCTTGTTTTTGCCTGCGTTTTTCAAGCCAAAGTAAGTTGCCACTGTAAAATAAGAATGCGCCCATTAATCCCAATGCAAAATACATCCAGCGTCCATAATTGCCCGCATAATTACCAAAATGCAATGACACAAAACTATTGACCATAGGGCCGAATATCCCATCTTCTGGCTGGCTGATTGAGGTATAACCTTGCTCTAGAGTATAAGGGTGAAGATACAGCACATCGGAATATGCGCCACGCTGTATTCTGCCAGATGATGCCAACTGTATTGCTAAAGTAGGCGATGTTGAAGATAGTTTGCTGAATTCTAAGCGGCTAACCTGGTGTTCTGGTGCAATTGCGTTAGCTTTATTAATATAGGTTTCAATGGAATGTAACTCACTAATAGAATGAGTTATTTCGCTTTTTTCTTGCTGTGCAAATAAAGGCTTGTCGCCATATACCACAGTTAACCCACCATAGAATGGGTCATGAAATGCAAACACAAATGCTGTCCATGCAATGATGATATGAAAGGGTAAACTCAGCACACCGACGACGTTGTGACTATCAAGCCAAAAACGTTTATTGCCCTTATGGGTTCGAAGCGCTAATAAGTACTTTACCAGTGTCGGCAATAGGATAATAACCCCAGAAATTAGCGCAATAAAATACAAGCCAGCGGCAACGCCTAGTATTAGCACCCCAATATCTTCATGGCCTAATGTACCTGGAATTCCTGCGGTACGATGGAGCTTGTCAATTAACGCCCCGAGTTTATTTTGATCACTTACCTGAGTGACTAGATTAGTATTTTGATCAAAAGCAGCATGTTTAAGTTCATCGTCCAGTCTAAGGCCTCTACCGCCACCTTTTTCATACCAAGATAGTGACGATGCGCCCTGTTCAAGGTTAACAATAAATCCTTCATTGACCTCGGGAAATTCTTCCATAGCCTGCGTAATTAAATTGTCTAACTCAATTGCTGGCGTATGATTTAAGTAGGCTGAGCTGGGGGTAGCCCACTGGGTTATTTGGGGTTTGAACAGCGTTAATGACCCAGCATAAAAGGCAATAAACAGCACTAGTCCAGTCGTAATGCCTGTCCAGGTGTGAATTGATTGGTAAGTTCGTAATATGTCTGAGCGAATTTTCATTGTAACCACCATAAGCTCGCCAATATAAAATAGACGATAAGGTTAATAAATAGCATGTTGAAAAATGCGCTGCGTGCGGATTTAAAAAGATAAATAAGTGCCAAAATAGGTAACCAAATCAAACTGATTAACCACATATTAAGTTGCACTTTCATCGGCGCATCAATGCCGCCAGGCCCAAACCAAGCAAAAATAGCGATAATGCCGTAGCTCAGTAATAACCCCAGCACTATGGCGATAATGGTCTTTGACCACCAGTGTGGCTGAATTCGATTTTCAACGGTTAAGCGTGTCATCAGTGGCGCCCCTTTGGGGACAAAAGTGTTAAGAAGGGGAGGCTAATCATTAAGGTGATGATGGTAAAACACCAGGTAAAAAATGCCGCTGTGGGACTTAATATTTGCAACCAGCCATACAGTGACACAAACAAAGCGCCAACTCCGCAAATAGCATATGCCATTGGTAAGTTATGTTTCAGTAATCGCTGATGTTTACTAGAAATATAGCAAAGCGTCACGCCGGATATGCTTAGCGCGATAACAAGGATTTGAATAAGTAACACCTAAGAATTTCCATTTCATCATTTTATATATTTCGATATTAATATAAATGCAAATCATTCGCAATTAGATTTGTTGTGGTGTGTGATTGGTGTCTGTGGTTCTATGTGTATGCGCGAAGTTAAGCCACCTAGGCGTTATTCTTTATCATCATAGAGTATCAATTACACAAATCTGCTTGTGACGAACTCCCATTCATTTAGCAATATTACCAATAAAAACAGGGGTTTTATTTGAACCTCTGTGTAAAGTCAGTTAGTGTTCCGTCAACTGCAAATACGCGAGTATTAATGCCCACTTTAAAGCTAGTAGCGCGTAAATAGGTAAGCTAACCGAGTTATGGGAGGGTGGCTAAATTTATTTTAAGGTCTTGGAAAAAACAGGTTTAAGGTTTTTAATATAAACAATTCGATAAGGAGTTTTACATGAGCGAAAAAATGAACCCGTCAGCGTTAAATGCATTGAAAATTGCTTTTACCTATATGCCAAAGTCAATTGAAGTCACTAAATATGAATATGGTGATGATTATCAAAAAATATTAGATCACATTGAAACAGTAAGGGAGACTTTACTGATAAATGATGTTGATCCTGAAGAAGTTTATGGTGATATAAATCCTGAAAACACACCTAATTCATCCTATTGATTAAGTGATGTTGATTGTTGTCATACCACGATTATTGGCAGTATTCAGCTTGTTAAATTTAAGCCACATGGCTGCGCACCATTTTCTATCAAGTAATCTGTATGCCAGATGAGGCCCCTGTTTTATGGTTAACATTTGGAGTGTAATTATTAACTCATTTTATTGAGAAATGGGTTAAAAGTTATCTATTCAGCCATCAGCCATCAGCAACTCAGAATCTTATCGGATCGACATCATTTCGCCTTAATAATCCTTATGTTTTATGAAGTATAAGTGTCCGTTCGGACACTTACTTAATAACCGGACAGTTATTAACCCTGTCCGCGGACACTTTTAGACTGTCCTGTTATCTTTTTAAATGACTATCATAATGAAAATTAACAATAAATAATAATTGGCATAGCTTGTGCTTTGTCTTGGTATATATGTGAAAGGTGTGTTGTTCGCACCGACCGAGGAACCAAGATGATTAAAGATACCAGCAGCCAAGATACGGTTATAACACCTAAGTTAGGTCGTAAACTGCGTTTGCCTTTGATAATAGGTGGCGGTGCAATATTGATGAGTGCATTAGTGTGGGCGAGTTTAGGCCAAGACAGTTCAGTGCGATCAGTTGATGGTGCCGATTTACGTTTAGCAACCCTTATCCGTGGCACCTTGGTGCGCGATATTGCCACTACAGGGAAAATTGTGGCTGCTAACGCGCCGATTTTATACAGCACTGAAGAAGGTGTGGTGACGCTATTAAGTCAGCCTGGCGATGAAGTGGAACTTGGGCAAGTAGTTGCCAAGATTGACAGCCCACGTTTACAAAGTGAACTGCAACAACAGCAGTCATTACTTGAAGGTATGCAGGGCAGTTTAGAGCGTGCCAAATTAGATGCTCGTCGTGAGCAATTACGCGTTAGCCAGATTTTAGACATGGCCAAGGTAGATTTAGAGGCCGCGGATCGTGAAAGCCGTCGTGGTGATCAATTAATTGAATCGAGTTTAATCAGCAAAATCGATTTTGAAAAAAGCAAAGATGATTTACACAAAGCCAAATTGCTACACAAACACGCTCAGCAAGAAGTCGATTTAATGCGCGACACACTGACCTTCGAAATTAAAAATCGCACCCTTGAGGTAGAGCGCCAGGCTCTCGTTGTCAGTGAGTTAACTCGCCAGGCAAATGCCCTCAATATCATCGCCCCTGTTAGCGGCATTATCGGTAATTGGCTGGTGGAGCAAAAAGCGCGTATTGCAGCTAGCCAGCCAATATTAACCGTAGTCGATTTAACCGCCTTTGAAGCCGAACTGGCCGTGCCGGAATCTTATGCCGATGAGCTTGGGCTAGGTATGGATGTTGAGTTGAGTTTTGGCAGCGTCAATGTGGTGGGGCAGTTGTCGTCAATATCGCCTGAAGTACGTAACCGTGAAGTCACTGCCAGAGTGCGCTTTGCTGATAGTAATACCTTGTCTTTACGTCAAAATCAGCGTTTGTCAGCCCGAGTATTATTAGAAAATAGACCCAATGTGTTGATGGTCAAGCGTGGTGATTTTCTTAACCTTGGCGGTGAAGTGGCCTACCAAGTGAGCGAGTCTATTGCGCAGCAAAAAACAGTCAAACTTGGTGTGCGCAGTATGAGCCAGGTTGAAGTGCTTGACGGTGGTGAAGAAGGTGAGGTGTGGGTGATATCAGGCACTGAAAGCTTTAAAAATCAGCCTAAAATTCAGATCAGATAAGTTAATTACTAAAAATTTAACGAGTAAGGGGATCCCATGTCAGTCATACAACGCAAACAGCTTATTGAACTAGCCGCTTTATTTCTTTTGGTCGTGGCAGTGATTTATCGAATTGATAATCATACTGACTGGTTATCGGTGAGTTTGCACTTAATTGATATGGGCAGCCATTTATCGACTCAACTCTTAGGTGATAGTCACACGGTCAGTATCGATATTGCTATCAGCTCACTTGCCCAAATTAAATTGCTGCTTTAAGTCTTTTTTACGTCAGCAGAATAGATGTCGACAGAATTTGAATTAACCGCATTTACATCAAGAGTATTGCTCTTAAGCGCCATCAATACTGAGGTGTTACAACCGATTAAACTAAGGAAAGCCAGTATGTTATCCATGAAAAATATCAGTAAAGTATTTAAAACCGATTTAGTTGAAACCCATGCCCTGCGTGACTTTAACCTTGAAGTGCAAGAGGGCGAATTTGTGGCAGTAACCGGTCCCTCTGGTTCAGGTAAAACCACCTTTTTGAATATTGCCGGTTTACTTGAAGGTTTTACCTCTGGCGAGTTCAGCCTTGATGGCGTTAATGTGTCGAACTTAAGTGACAACAATAGCGCCAAAGTACGCAATGAAAAAATTGGTTTTATCTTTCAGGGATTCAACCTTATCCCTGATCTTAACTTGGCCGAAAACGTCGAAGTACCGCTGCGTTATCGCGGTATGAAAGCGAGTGAGCGTAAGCGCCGAGTTGAGTCAGCATTAGAACAAGTGGGTTTAGGTGCACGGATGAAGCATTTACCGACCCAGTTGTCTGGCGGGCAGCAGCAAAGGGTCGCGATAGCACGTGCCTTAGCAGGCGAGCCAAGGTTTTTACTCGCCGATGAGCCAACAGGTAACCTAGACAGCTTAATGGCGCGTCAAGTGATGGAACTACTTGAAAATATCAATCAACAAGGCACCACCATTATTATGGTCACCCACGACCCAGAACTTGCCCGCCGTGCCCAGCGCAATATTCAAATTGTTGATGGCCAAGTGTGTGACTTTTCGATGTACCAACAAGCTGCTACGGGCACGCGTTAATCGCATAAGGAGCGCATTATGTTTTTTTACTATTGTGATTTAGCGTGGCGAAGTATTCGAAAAACACCGATGTTATCGATGTTAATGGTATTAGCGATTTCAATTGGTATTGGCATTACCATTACCACTTTAAACGTTTATAAAACCATGTCTTACAACCCTGCAGGCGATCGCAGCGAGGTGATTAACTCGGTTCAACTGTGGAGCCAAGGCTTAGATACCTGGGATGAGTTTAGCTCTAACATTACCTATATGGATGCGATGAACTTACGCAATAATGTAGAGCTTGAATTGAAAGCAGCGACGTTTCGTACCGGCTTAGCACTGCAGTCGGACAACCCCAAAATCGAGCCGGTATTAAATAGTGTGCGGGTGACCGATAGGGACTTTTTTAAGATTTTTTCAGTGCCATTTCTATATGGTCGCTACTGGGATGCCAGCGTTGATTTACGCCCAGCTTACCAAGTTGTAATTAGTCAAAAACTGAACTTACGCTTTTTTGAAGGTAAAAACAGTGTCGGTAAAACCGTATTTTTAAACCGCAAACCTTATCAAATTGTTGGGGTAATTGAAGACTGGAATCCACAGCCCAAATATTATGACCCACTAAACGGCGCGTTTAATGAGGCTGAAGAAATCTTCATTCCATTTTCATTAACGCCGCAAGAAGAGTTTGAAGTGTGGGGTAATACCAATGGTTGGAGAACTGAACCCATGCTGACGTATAACGATAGATTAGTGTCAGAAAAAATATGGATTCAATTTTGGACCGAACTTAACACTGTGGAACAAAAGCAAAGTTATCAAGAATGGCTAACCCGTTATGTTGAGCAGCAGCGCGCTATAGGTCGATTTACCGATACCGCTAAAACAATCCCAGAATTGGTGCAAATTAGCGACGTGGCTAAATGGCTCGAAGACAATAATGTAGTACATAAAGACACCAAAATTTTAGTCGGATTAAGCTTGATGTTTTTAAGTGTGTGCTTGGTGAATATTCTCGGGCTGTTGCTTACCAAGTTTTTAAAGCGAGCCCCAGAAGTGGGTGTTAGACGGGCTATTGGTGCCAGCCGCAGACAGATTTTCAGTCAATACATGGTTGAAGTCGGCATGATTGGCTTTATTGGTGGGGTGATTGGTCTGTTATGGGCATGGGGGTCATTAACTGCGTTGCATGCTTATTTCGAAGTAGATCAAAGTTTGACAGGGCTTGATGCCAGTATGTGGTTTATCACCCCGCTTATTGCGATTTCTACCGCGGTATTAGCGGGTGTATACCCTGCGTGGGTGGTGTGTCGCACTAAACCTAGCGTGTATTTAAAAGCCCAATAACTCCAGTAAAAGTTAAAAAGGACATCGCCATGTTACATATAAAACCGATTTTATCCAGTTTAATGCGCAGTAAAAGTGCGCCTGTTTTACTGTTACTACAGATTATTTTGTCTGTCGCTATTGTGGCTAACGCCAGCTTTATTATTAACGAGCGTTTGTCGTTAATGCAGCGAGATTCGGGTTATGCTGAAGATCAAATTCTTACTTTTAGTGTATATAACTTTGACCCAGCTATCGACAATGCTAAGCAAAACCAAGTGGATCAACAAATTTTACGCTCGCTGCCCAATGTGATTGATGCCAGTTCAAGTAATATGCTGCCGTTAAGTGATAGTGGTTGGATGGATCGCTATACCGACAGCCCAAACGAAGATACCGCTAAAAGTACTCCAGGTTTTGCATTTTATTTAGGTAACGAGCATTTATTGAATGTCATGGGAGCAAAACTGATCGCCGGACGTAATTTTAATGCTGACGAGATAAATACCAACTTAGATGACAGTGGCATGCTAGCGTTAGTGTCGCAGCCCCTAGCTAAAGCGTTTTGGGGGGATGAATCGCCATTAGGTAAAACCGTGTATCAAGGTGATCAAGCTGTAACGATTATTGGCGTGGTAGAAAAACTGCAAGGAGCTTGGGTTGACCATGAAAACTTTGAATACAGTGTTATTCAAAATATCGACTTTGGTGGTTATGGCAGTAATAAATCCTATATGGTGCGAGCCTTACCCGAGCACACCAAAGGCTTAGAAGAGGCCATTCGCAAAGCGTTTCATGCAGAAAATCCAAATCGGGTGTTGGATAATTTTCAAACAGTGGCTGAACTGCGTGACAGAACCTATAGTAACCATCGTTTAATGGCGACGGTATTGAGTATTATGGTGGTGTTATTGCTATTAATTACAGCACTGGGATTAACCGGGATGGTGATGTTTAACATTCAACGCCGCACCAAACAAATAGGCACACGTAGAGCACTAGGAGCGCGCAAGCGCGATATTATTCAATACTTTATGGTCGAAAACTATTTGATATGTATTGTCGGTGGCGTTATCGGCGGTATGTTAGCATTAGTGCTTGGACAGCAATTAATGTCACTTTATAGCTTGCCTATGGTGCCAGTGATTTATCCTATTATGTCTGTGATTGGTTTACTGGTTGTGACGACCTTTGCAGTAATAGTGCCGGCAGCCAAAGCCGCTAATATTTCACCTGCCATGGCAACGCGCAGCGTTTAATATGCAAAACGGCGCTTGTACTTAACAATAGCGTGACAGTGAGGTCTTTTGTCATGTTATTGTTTATTGCCTTTTGTTTTAAATGTTGATTGTATAAACAGACTTTTGTGTAAACATGTTTTTGTATAGCTGCAACCTAATTGGACTCAAATAAACTCTAATGGATAATATTTTAATTGTTGATGACAATCATGCCATTTGCCAAGCTCTTGCGTTAATGATTGAGCTGCATGGCTATCAGGCTATTTTTTGCCATTCACCTGAAACGGCAGTTGAGATTGTTACCAACAAAGAAATCAGCTTGGTTATTCAAGACATGAACTTTAGCCGTGACACCACCTCGGGTGAAGAGGGTAAACAACTGTTTTACGCATTGCGTCAATTGCAGCCTAATTTACCGATTATTTTAATGACAGCTTGGACTCAATTAGAAACCGCTGTCGAGTTAGTCAAAGCAGGCGCCGCCGATTACATGGGTAAACCTTGGGATGACGCTAAGCTGCTCAACAGCATTAGCAATCTATTATCTATTTATCGTTTGTCTCAGCAAAACAGTCAATTAACTCGGATAGACAGTGAACGTATGTCGGCCATTAATGGTGCTAATTTATGTGGTTTAGTGTTTGGCAGTGGTGCGATGCAGCGCTGTGTTGACTTGGCACTGCAAGTTGCGCGCTCCGATGTGTCTGTGATGATCACTGGTCCCAATGGTGCGGGCAAAGACAAAATAGCCGATATTTTACAGGCCAACTCGCCATTAAAAGACAAACCCTTTATTAAGGTCAATATTGGCGCTTTACCAATGGACTTACTCGAAGCCGAATTGTTCGGCGCCGAAGCGGGTGCTTTTACCGGCGCGAATAAAACCCGTATCGGCCGTTTTGAAGCGGCCGACGGTGGCACATTATTTTTAGATGAAATTGGTAATTTGCCATTATCAGGTCAAGTGAAACTATTACGAGTATTACAAACTGGCGAGTTTGAACGTTTAGGTAGCCATCAAACCCGCAAAGTGAATGTGCGGGTGGTGAGTGCCACTAACGCTGATTTAGCCGACGATATAGCCCACGGACGGTTTCGTGAAGATTTGTTTTACCGCTTAAATGTGATTGAACTGAATGTGCCGCCACTCAATCAGCGTCAAGATGATATTTTACCCTTAGTGAAACACTTTATAGGTGCGAATTTTAGCCTTGATAAGTCGACCCAACAGGCGTTACTTACACACAGTTGGTCGGGTAATGTGCGCGAATTAGAAAACGCCTGTAAAAGGGCGGCGCTGTTAGCTAAATCAGCACTATTAACTATTGATGACTTTGGCTTGATGGCGATAGCTAATGGCGGCGCAGCTAACCAGCATGCGCTTGTTGTTGAACATCAACTTGGTCAACAAGAACAGGGCATTGATGATATTCAGTCGATTTGCGAACCGGATAAGCAACAGCTAGAAGACGCCTTAGTGCAATATAATGGCGTCATTGCCAGAGTGGCAAAATCCTTTGGTCTAAGCCGACAAGCCCTTTACCGTCGTATGGAAAAATACGGTCTTAGGGTGACTAAATAATGATGTTATCGCTACGTGCTAAATTGCTATTCAGTAACCTGCTAAGTTGTCTTTTGGCTTCGGTGTCAGGCGCTTTAGTGTGGTTTACATTGGGTGATGACACCTTATGGTTGGCCATTATTGTGATGCTGGCGGTGTGTTATTTTTGCAGTATGTGGCTAACAAGACGGTTAAGTGAAAGTCTGCAAGCATTGGAAATCGGTCTACTTAACTTTAAAGATAATGATTTTAGTGTGTCGCTACATCCCTACGGCGAACCACAATTAGATGCGCTAGTGAGCTTATATAACCAAGCGTCGGCAAAATTGCGCAGTGAGCGACAGTTTATTTATCAGCGCGAGTTAATGCTCGATAAAGTGATTCAGAACTCACCTAATGTCATGCTATTAATTGATGATTCCCAGCGAGTCATTTACGCCAATGGCGCCGCAAGGCATTTGTTTAATCAGGGTGTCAAAGTAGAAGGCATGTTGTTACCTGATCTTGTGGTGATGTTACCCGACACGCTTAAAGCGGCGTTAAGCAGTGAGCAAGAAGGACTGTTTTCGATGGGCGGTAGCGGGGCCGATGGTGTTGATAGTCATTCTAATACTGATGCTGACAGTAGCGACGTTGAAACCTGGCATATTTCTCGTGGCCGCTTTACTCAAAACAATCAGCAGCACCATTTAATTTTGCTTAAACAACTCACCAAAGAACTTAACCGTCAAGAAGTCGCTGTGTGGAAAAAGGTGATTCGAATTATCAGCCACGAGCTGAACAACTCGGTCGCACCCATTGCTTCTATGGTCAACTCCGGTAAGTTTTTAACCCAGCATTTAGACAACAGTAAGCTGCAATTAATTTTTGATACCATCGAAAATCGCACCACACACCTGAGCCAATTTATCTCTCATTATGCCCAGTTTGCTAAATTGCCGTTGCCACAGAAACAGCTGATTGATTGGCCAAAAATGACTCTGCAGTTAGCACAGCAATACCCATTTAAGGTGTTGTCGTCTTTACCGCAAACGCCAATTAAACTTGATGCGGTTCAGTTAGAGCAAGTGCTGATTAACTTGCTGAAAAATGCCCATGAGTCTGGTTCAAGTGCAGAAAGCGTCGCGCTGATTTTTGAACAGATAACCCACCCCGTAGTGGGTTTATTAATAAAAGTGGAAGATGAAGGGAGTGGCATGTCTAGCGAGGTATTATCGCAAGCATTGTTGCCGTTTTACTCAACTAAGCAGTCTGGCACAGGCATTGGTTTGCCCTTGTGCCGCGAGATTATTGAAGCCCACGGTGGCCGAATTAGCATGCAAAACCGCGTAGAAGGCGGTTTAAGTGTCAAGGTTTGGTTACCTGTACATCAGGGTTAATAATGTAATGGTCACTCACCTCCATTAGGCTTAAAGTGCAAACACTTCTGCGACACGCACATCCCTGTGGGCTCTACGCCAGCATCCATGCTGGCAAAGGCCGCAGCCGCGTTTACACTGCGCCATTAAACACCTTCGATTTGACCTTATAGTAGTAAGTCAGAGTAAGTCACTGTCTTTAAAGTGAATTTCAATTTCCGGTGCGACAAAAAATCTTGCATCTTAGATTACAGAAAGTAGCTAACAAACTAGATTAAAGTGAGAACTTATGGACAGAGTCGGCTAGCTCGTAGACCATCATCGAGCACACCATTTAGAGAAGAAAAAGCCATTCAATCATAGCGCCTATAAACTATCCTGAAATGTTTACCCTGGCCCCACTAATTCACTGGATCGGATGGTCAGCTCGCAAACTACCATGATGAATCTTTCTGATGTTGGTTTTAAAGAGTGGGCTGAATGGGATAATTTAAAAAATACTAACTTGGTTTTGCCCCAAAGTTTGTTTGGAAATATGGCCTGCGGCCACCAACGTCGTGGCGCTTCACCCACACCAGACCAAGAGGGTATCAACAGCAATACCCTCTTGGATCACCCTGCCGCCCCTGACGAAAAATGCTGAAAAGCGCATAATTTTCGATGGGGATCGATCCAGCTTTAAACTTCATCTGTATCCGGCTTCGGCCATTGTCGAAAAGTCCTAACGCTTCCGATGAGCCGTCCCTGGCCCAACGAAAGCTAGCGTGGCATCCATGCCAAGCTCACGGCCTTTTCTCGATGACCTCAATTCAAAACGGACATCCCAGCTTTTCTTATGGAATTGTTACAAATGAAGTTAAATCGAAGAGGCGAAAATATCATCTGCACAAGAGCCTGCGGCAGGCAATTGATTAGATTGAAGTCACGAATTGACTTAACCTACCCAATATAACTTTTATTAAAACATTGAATTAAAGCTATAGAGTAGATTAAAGTATGAACACTTAAGGACAGAGTTGGGTTACCTCGAACACAATCATCGAGTACGCCATTTAGGGAAGAAAAGCCATTCCATAACATGTACCTATCAACTGCCCTATAAAGTTTACTCTGACCAACTAATTTCTGACCCAACTAATTTTGGACTAAGCGCCACAACGGTCATAGCTATGTACAAGACCTAATAGGTTTAATATAACTAGATTTATCTTCACCAATCTCTAACACGTTAACGTCTTCCATAAAGGTAAAAAACTCATCATTCTCATTAAGTTTTAAAAACACGTTTAATTCATTATTTTTAACAGAAAACTGACTATTTTTACATACAGATACGACGCTAAGATTAAAGCTTCCTCCGCCATCGCTATTGTTCATTCTGTATTTTTTTACAAGCTCCTGCCCTCGAAGCATTTTTAACGTATCATCTTGACTCAATTGCAAAGTATAAAAATTACTGTCTCGATTTATTTCTTGTGTTAACTCATTAGGTAATACGTATTTAGCATTCAATTTTACAAAATACTCGTCCTCAAAATTATAGTTTGGGTCATTCGTTGTAAATTCAAACTTAATCACTACGTCGTTATTACTAACCACGATTCCATTAGGGGCTTGAACCGCGACAACTATCTCACTTGGTTCAAGTTCTAGCGGATTGACACTCATCATTTTATACATTGTTGTTAGTGGAATACTGCTGCATCCAGTAACAGCACAAATCATCATTAAAAATATAAAAATAAATCTACGCTTCATAATCCGTTAATACCTTACTAAAAATTAATAGTACTGAAATCCATTTTATTAGTTTGATAAGCACAACTAAACCTCTAATAGTTATACTCATTTATTTATGTTGTGTCACGTTCAACGGCAATGTATATCACACCACAGTTATTGTTCTAGTCCATAAATGCATTATTCAACTCTGAACTTGAGGCCGTTGAAGAGAATGACGTGAGTCCAGACATGGATGTCTGGCTAGCTTTCGGGGGACAGGATGTACCATCGGAAGCGTTAGCATTTTCACTCTTTATTACAAGATGAGCTGAAGCAATCTCAAATCGAGGTCAAAAACTGAAATTTAAAATTTAGTGGGGTCAAATTTAGTGGTCAGTGTAAACTTTATGTCATTGCACTAAATCCGAAGCTCTAACGCACTTTTGTCCAAAAACGAGTTGATTCTGTCCAAAAACGAGTTAACTCTTGTTCTGATTTAGCTTTTACTACAATCACAAATGAAGCTAAATCGAAGAGATATAAATGCGGGTGCAGATGAGCCAGCGAGTATCCAAAACAAGGATGTTTTTGTTAAGCCCACATGGATGTGCTTGCAGCGTCTCGCTGGAACATCTGCACTTGTAGTGAACCTTTGACGCCAATGAAAATTTAATTGAGTTTTAAAATTTAGTCTGATCAGGGCAAACTTTTATAAAAACAAATCTTCCAACCCGCTTTTGTCCAGTAATAAGTTAACTCTTGTTCTGATTTCGCTTTTGCCACATTCATCAATGAAGCTAAATCGAAGAGACAATAATTGAGGTGCAGATGAGCCAGCGAGTATTAAAAACAGGGCAAAGTTTCACTAAGTGAAACATTTCTGAGCGAGAGGCATGGATGCCGAACTGGCTGTTTAACATGGATGTTATTTGTTTTGGTTAAGCCCACATGGACGTGCTTGCGGCGTCTGGCTCGATCATCTGCACTAGAAGTCAATCTGACGCCTATTTTAGTAAATCTGACGCCTATGAGGATTTAATTGGATCTGGTTACACTTTTATAAAATGGAACCTTCCAACCCAATTTTGTCCACAGAAATGAGTTAACTCTTGTTCTTATAGCGCTTTTGACATAATCAACTAACTACTCACTACAGCGCGAATCAAACCTTGTTGGAACCAAGCTTGTAAGGTTTGTAACACCACTAGTGGCGCAGATTGCTCATCGTGCCATTCCAGCATTTGCTCGCACTGGTCGGCAAAATTGTTGCCCTGAATAAATCCCAACAGTAATGTATGTTGTGCTGCAGATAATGAAGCAAACTCGGTTAAGCGCGATTCACCGCGCCATAGTAACCATGCTCTAGGCGAATTATAGTCTGGCTCTGGCGGCGTGGTGTCCACTTTTAACGCTTGCCAGGCTTCGACAGCATTACTGTTACAAGTGAATATTTGCACACTAGGATGAAAGCGTAAACAGCAATTGGGCCACAATTCTGGCGATATTGCCTGTAAGTCGCTAAAGCTTGCTCGGGCACAGTCGGCAGCGTCAAAAGCATTGAGTAAACGGCGCTCGAATCGAGCTAAATCGGCAATAATGGGGTGTTGTTTAAAAAACGCATCTTGTTGTAAAAAGTCGGGTAGCGCATCGCAAAACTGACGTAATGATTTATTGTTTGATGGGTGTTTACGGGTATAGTCGGCCGCCATTTTATCGAATAAATCGTCACCCAAATACACACCCAGTAACTGGTGGTCGGTTTCAATGGTTTCTGTTAATCGAATCCGGTAAGCGTTGGCATAAATTTGTAGGCGATCATCGGCGCTGATCCCTGCTTGTTCAGACACATTCGCTTTCATTACCGACTGAATTTGTCCGTGCTGTGTATCCGAACCATCAGACAGTAAATACTGCATAAATTGCTGTTGAATTTCAGCTAAACGGCTCATGATTATGCCCTGACTTTTTGCGGTGAAGCGTGATTAGTGTTGATGAACTTATTTAAGCCGTCAAGTGAACGAGTGCCAAATTGTGAGCGTGCTAGGGCAGGGTCATCGGGCAAGGTTAACTGAGCAATATGTTTAGCTTCAAGTAATTCATTATATAATGCGGGAAATTCGGGAATATTTGCATCGCGCTCAATCATGGTGCTCACAGGTCCAAAGCGTTCTAATGCTGCTTGGTAAAGCGTCCAAACCGAAGGCGGCACGTCATGGTCGTGGGTATCAATGACGTAGTCACCAAAATCGCTATGGCCAGCCAAATGAAATTGTTGTACCCGGCGAGGGTCGATTTTTTTAAGGTAATCGAGTGGGTTAAAATGATGATTACGCGCGCTGACATAAATGTTATTAATGTCGAGTAAAATTAAGCAATCTGCGGCTTCTGCTACTTGGCTTAAAAAGTCCCATTCGTCCATGGTTGAGTCTTGGTATGACAAATAACTGGATACGTTTTCTAATAGTATTCGTCGACCTAAAAAGTCCTGCACAATACGCACACGCTCAGCGACATGGTTAACGGTTTCTTCGGTGTAAGGTAGCGGCAGTAAATCATGGCTATTAACGCCGTGAATGGAGGTCCAACAAATATGGTCTGAAATCCATTTAGGTTGAATGTCGTTACTGAGTTTTTTGAGTGCTTTAAGGTAGTCCATATCAAGTGGGTCGGTACTGCCAATTGACATCGAGACGCCATGCATCACTACAGGATATTGCTCGGCAATGGCCTCTAAATAATATCGAGGTTTACCGCCAGCAACTAAGTAGTTTTCAGACAAGACTTCAAACCAATCAATATCGGGTTGATGTTGTAAAATATACTCAAAATGGTCAGTACGTAAGCCCAAGCCAAATCCGAGAAAGTCTTCTGTAATGCGCGTATCAGGCATGGTGAATCCTACTTTAATGCAAATGTTCTAGCTTGAATTGGGCTAATATTGAATTAGCATAGGGTAGATAGTATGAAAAACGTTGATGGCCCCGAAAAGATAATATGGGTCAGAGCCATCAGACGATATCGACTTAGCTTGCTTTACCGCCAATATCAGCACAAGATTTTGCTGTAGTGCTAACAAAACCAGTACCTTTACAGCTTGCCATACCGCCACATGCGTTATCTGCACCTTTACAATCGTTATGGCCTTTACAGATGTTAACACCGTAACAATGTACGAGATCGGCTTTAGTCACTTTACCAACCCAATCATCTTTTTGTGTGCCGCCGACATCAGCACAAGCTTTTGATGGCATACCAACAAAACCAGTACCTTTACAGCTTGCTTGACCGCCACAGGCATTATCTGCTGTTTTACAGTCATTGTGACCTTTACAGACGTTGACGTCGTAACAATGGACTAAATCTGTTTCGCCAGCAGCTAAAGGCGCTGTGCTTGTTTCCGCTGCCATTGCTTGACCTGATAAACTGGCCATTGCAAGTGCTAATGCTGCGCCTGTTAGGCTACTTTGTGCTTTGGTATTCATGATGTATTCCTTTGCTTGATAATAGTTCAATTCGACATAAGCCCTGCGGTAGCATTTTTGATTATTCACATAGTGACTACAGCGAGGTACGGATAAAGACCGTTATAGTGTAGGAGATCTTACAAGTGTTTTTTGAATAAGGGAGTTATTGTGGGTAATCATTATTGCATTACCGTTACAATCTTTATGATAATAAACACTAAAAACAATATTCTAGCTGTTAGTATCGCAGTGAGTTTTTAATAAAATAACAACAAACTTAAAGGGAAAGAGATGACTATTTTACTCATATCTTTATTTATCGCGATGATGTTACCTTATTTAGCGAAAGTGCCAGTAGCCATGGCGATGTCTAAATTGGGCGGATATGACAATGCCCATCCAAGGGCGCAGCAAGCCAAACTGACAGGCTTCGGCGCAAGAGCTGTAGCAGGGCACCAAAATGCATTTGAATCATTACTTGTATTTGGTATAGCGGTTTTAACCGCAATAGTGACTAATAACGTTACCGATGTTGTGGCCATTTTAGCCATAGTGCATGTGGTTGCTCGAGTGGTTTATCACGCATTGTATTTATTAAATTATGGCACTTTACGGTCATTATCCTGGTTTGTTGCCATTGGTGCATCAATCGGGATTTTTGTTCAAGTGTTTTAAACTGAGTGGGCTGATATGATTGCCAAAGGAATAAATCAAGGATATTGGCAAGCAGTTGAAGACGCAGATACCAATATTGCTAGCATTGAAGCGAGTTAATTGAAGCGAGTTAATTGAAGCGAGTTAATCGATGCTAAAAATGAGTTAACTGTTAATAAAAACACCTACAGGACGTAGGTGTTTTTTGTTTAGCTATTATTGCTGTGTATTATCGTCTTCAGTTAATACTTCCACTAATGATTTCTCAACAGGGGAATCACCTTCAGGGCTATCAACATTTTGGGAAACACCTTCAAGATGTTCTACTCGCTCATAACCACGTTCGTTAAGTTGATCGTTAACACAATCTAGTAGAAATGGCGCGATTTCGTTATCTGGTAACAAGTCTTCTTGGGCTATTTCAGCACAAGCGGCTTTTAAAGAAGCAATATCTTTTGCCAAAGGCTGTGGTAAGGCGATTGCTGCATTGGTGACAAACATCAAACCAGAAAAAATCAAGGTGATTGCAGGGTACTTCATATTATGTCCTATTGAGATAGCACTTTATCGTTATGGATAAATCATAATCCAAGTTGACCGGTATGACTATAGTTCAAACATTCCTGGGATAAATATTTTGTGGTTATATTTTACTGCGTAAAAACGCCAATGCATCGTCTGGTAAGCCTTGCTTGCTTAAGTAGCTTTTGGCCTTGGCTAAGGTGATTAAAAATCCGCTGTCTGTTTCGGCTATACGATAAACCTCGGTCCATAAGATTGTTTGGTTAACATAGGCCGACTGTGTGTGTATGCCTTCTTCATTTAAGGTTAACGTGGCATTGTTATTGGCGGCCTTGCTCATCATTTGACGCCATAACCACCAGGTGCGTTTGAACTTGATACTTAATGCTTCAACAACACTTAGACCTATGAAAAAATATCCTAAGTAATAGATGTTTTTATTGGCAAGTTCGTTATCGCCCAAATTGGTGGACAACAAAATCCCTAGTCCAATCAGCGCGAAAATAGCTGTTTTAATAAAGTCCTTTGCCTTAATTGAGGGATCGACCGATGCATCATAGGTTTCGGCAAAATAGCGTTTATCGAGGGTAAATTCGTGGCTAAAGGTTGCTGGCTGAGTCATATATTGTGTTAGCTCTATTAAATTTGGACGGGATGATTATCGCATAACTTTACGGGGTTGGTATTAATGCAAAATGAAATTACCGATAACCGCTATTATTAACGGCAATATGGTTATCGGAAAAATGACTACCTTTAATTTTAGGCGTAAATAACGGTTAATCTCCGACTGTTTGATTAAGCAGCTCTGTTAGTTTCTGACACTCTGCTTTATCAAGTTGTTGACCCTGGGCATTAGACAATAGGAACACGTTATCCGCCCGCTCTCCCACGGTGCTGATATTTGCACTGTGAATAGTCAGTTCTTGTTTTCTAAATGCACTAGAGATTTGTTCCATAAACTCACTGGTATCTAGCGCTGATACATTCAGTACTGTGCGGGTCGATTGGCGTGAGTATAAAAACTCAATACTGAGTTGGTTTTCAAAACTTTTGTGGGTGCGAGGTTGGCGTATTTTAGGCAGCTTAGCGTCATGGTCAAGTACGTTATAAAGCTTTTTAAGTACTTGTGCTCGACGTGATTCACTAAAAATGGGCATATCATCAAAATCTAACACTTTAAAGGACTCGACCACATAACCGTCTTTGGTTTTAGATATTTGTGCCTGTTTAACTGAGATTTTTAATGTTGCTAAGGCATTAAATAGCTTAACAAATAATCCCGGTCTATCTTTGCTGTAGACAAACACGTCGCTGCAACCTTTGACCGTCACATTATCGATTAATATTAAGGTTTCAAACTGGCTGTCGTATTCTGGCTGTAACTGATGTTTGATTAATGCTTTAGTGTAGCGCGCAATATCATCGGATTCGGCATGACTGAAAAATGATAGCGGTAAACGTTTCCATAAGGCTTTAATGGTATCTACATCAACCCCGTCAGCTTGCAGTATTTGGGTTGCATCTTGTTTATGGTCGCGCACAATAGCGCGCAGTTGTTGCACATTTTCAAAGCCATTATGCAGCGCTTTTCGGGTAGCAAAATACAGTTCTTTTAACAGCGCAGCTTTCCAGTTATTCCACAGGTCGTCATTAGTGGCTTGAATATCGGCAATGGTTAAGCAATACAATGCATCTAAGCGTGTTTGGCTGCCGACTTCTTTGGCAAACCGGTTAATCACATCTGGGTCGTGAATATCCATACGTTGTGAGGTTATAGACATTAACAAATGGTGTTTAACTAGCCAGCATATTAAGCGCTCGTGGGACAGCTTTAAACCATGAAACTTGGCGAATAAGCTGGCATCTACCGCACCTAATATGCTGTGATCACCGCCACGTCCTTTGGCTAAATCATGGAATAATGCTGCAAACAGTAGTGATGATTTATTGGGCATTTTTTGATAAATATCAGCCGCAAGTTTGCGATCATTATCGATAGTGCCATTTTGACGATCAACACCATAGCGATAGATGTTTTTTAGCAGTTTATGGGTATGCTCATCAACCGTATAAGCATGGAATAAATCAAACTGCATTTGCCCAACTACTTCACGCCATTGGGGTAGGTATGACGCTAAAATACCGTGCTGATGCATTAAGGTGATGGCTAGCCCCATACCTTCAGGGTGATTAAATATTTTTTTGAAGGTTTCACGGCACACTTGAAAGTCTTGTAAGTCGCCCATTAAACGACGGCGAACTTGACGAAGTAACCTTAAGGTTTCAGGGCTTATCCCAATAATTTGGTCGTTATGGGTCGCTATCAATAAAAATAATGCCATGATTTGGGTGCGGTCAATAAACACATCTTCATCACGTACGTGAATGTGCTGATCAACAATTTCAAATTTGTCGTTAATTGGAATCACGTGTGACTGTGTATTAGGTGATATTTCACGGGCAAAATAAGCCATCAATAATTGATTTAATTCACGAATGCGTTTCATGGCTCTAAAAATTTGGCGCATCATTTTTTCAATGGCAATATTGCCACCTTCGCCTAAAGGACTGCCCTCACCAAATCCCATTAGTTTGGCGACTTCTGCTTGATATTGAAGTAATAAACGGTTTTCAGAACGCCCAGCAGCTTGATGTAATGCAAAGCGTATTCTGAATAAAAAGTTTTGACACTCTAGTAATTCGGCATATTCATCATTGGTAAAAAATCCGCGTCTTCTTAATGTCAGCATATCGCCAACCCCAAAATGCTTACGCGCTACCCAGGTCAAGGTTTGTAAATCACGCATGCCACCAGGACTGGTTTTTAAATTGGGTTCAATACTGTAAGCCGTGCCCTGTGCTTTGGCGTGGCGCTGTCGTTGTTCGGTTAATTTAGCTTCAAAAAAGGTGTCGCTGCGCCATAACTCATCACCATATAAGGCGGTGAGTATCTGGGTTTCGTGTTGTTTACTGCCAGTGATATGACGAATTTCTAATAAGCTGGTGGCAATAGTGACATCGTCCCTACAGGCTTGATAGGTGTCTTGTAAGGTGCGTACACCGTGGCCTAAATCTAAATTCAAATCCCATAGTTGGGTAAGAAATGCACTTATTTTGGCTGAATCTTGTTGATTAAGTGGCTTGTCGTGAATGATGCAAATGTCGATATCAGAAAAGGGGTGTAATGTCTGGCGGCCATAGCCTCCAACTGCATTTAAAGAAATAGTGTTAGGGTCTAATTGATGATCACACCAGAGTAAGCTAAGCAAATTATCAAAAAAATTCGCGCGGCTAGTGAGCGTTTCATTAATTGAACAATGTAAGATATTGTCTGCTAAAAATTTGTCTAACGATGCAATAGCGTGCTTAAGCTCGCTAATACTCATTCCTGAGTGTAATTCTGTACTAGCAGGTTGCGCAATCATGTTACTCCTTGTTTGTTTTCCCCACTGACAGAGTAAGGTATTATGGGGGTTAACTCAACTTTGAAATAGTCTAGGTCATGGCCTCAAAGCGCGGCAGAATCGATACCTTTATCGCTAAACAGCTACAAATCCCTAAAAAATCAGTGCGAAGTTTGATTGCTAACCAGCAACTTTTGCTTAATGGCGATATAGTGATTACTCCTGACACGCAAATTGACGAGTTCAGTGTGATTGAGTGCCAAGGTGAAATATTACAGCAAAGGCAGCGGGCTTATTGGATGCTATACAAACCCCAAGGTGTGGTCAGTGCAACGGTGGATGAACAGCATCAAACTGCGTTAGATTTACTTGAGGGTGTTGATAAAAATTTGCTGCATATTGCCGGGCGGTTAGATTTAAATTCAACTGGGCTATTATTGATCACCAATGATGCTAAATGGTCACAAGCATTGATGTCACCCGATAATAAAGTGACTAAGCGATATCTAGTCACCCTGGCTAACCCAATTGATGACACTTATGTTGAGGCTTTTGCTGGCGGCATGTGGTTTGACTATGAAGGTATCACTACGCAAGCGGCAACGTTAATTATAGTCTCTCGCTACCAAGCCATTGTTGAGCTAAAAGAAGGTAAATATCACCAAATTAAGCGTATGTTCGGTCGATTTAACAATCCCGTTGTCGCACTTCATCGAGAGTCTATAGGTCATATTGAGTTAGATAATACACTTCAACCCGGTGAGTTTCGGGCGTTATCAGCGGATGAGGTTAGCTTAGTGAACTAACTTTTTTATTTCCGATTAAATCTGCTTGTTCATTTCGCGAGTTTGATCAATTTTTTCATTTTAGTTACATGCTAGTTTACTTAAATGAACTTTTAATTGAGTAATTTTGTGACCATTCAAGCTATTAAAAAGGTGAGTGAATTAGACATTTTTTGTCTACTGGTATTTAAAACCATTTATGAGACAGGTTATGCTAATCTGGCGGCAAAGGAGTTAGGTGTTTCCGCACCTAAAGTAAGCCGTTGTTTGACATTATTACGTAAGACTTTTGACGATGAGCTGTTCTACCGTCGTCAGCAAGGTTTAAAGCCCACCCCCTTAGCAGAACAGCTTTATCAGCCGATTTGTCAGCTCAGCGATACCATAGAGCAAATTGAAACTGTGGCCCAACAAACTAATCGTAACCCAGCTAAACCATTACTGAACGTGGCAGTTTCCAGCAATATTATCAGTAGTTTAGCAATGTCATTAAGCTCATCTAAATTCTTTAATCATTTTGGTCCCTTGCGCTTACATGTATGGCAAAGTGATACAGAAGAGAAAAATTCATAATGGTGAGATAGATTTCGGCATTGGTTTTGATGACCAAGGGCAGCATTCGCTCAACCTTACTCCTATTGTTAAAATAGATAGCTTACATGTTGTTGCCAAAAGTGAGCACCCTATTTGGCTTTGTCCTGACCCGTTAACACTGGAAGACATTGCTGAGTTTGATTATATGTATCTGAAGTGTCATGGTTTTAACCATCGAATTGATCCACTGGAATTATATTGCCAAGAAAAAGGTCATTATCTTGCCAGTATTGATCATGTCTGCGATCTTGATGATTGGTATTGGCATTTGATGACCATGGGGAGTGTTTCGTTGGCAACTAAACCGGAAGGGGTGATCGCCAACAATATACCTCAAATCAGTGCTAAACCATTGCCAATGAGCGAGTTTACTAAACTGAGAAAAGTAATGAGCTTACCTATTTATAGTTTTTTTGAGCGGGATAACCCATATCGTCGCTATTCAGAAGAATCTAAGCAAATAATAATTACTCTCATTAAAAACTTGTTCGTGACTGTTTGATAGTTAAAACGCTGTTGTTTGTATTTAACTAAGAGTGATTATTTAACTTTAATAAGTTGTATGTGGCTGTTTTATAAACTAAATATTTAAATATGCCTTTTTTTGAATTATATGTGTGAAGTTGTTGTTAACAATTCTTATCAGTGAATTACATATTCAGTAATAGTGAATTATTATTATTGAAATCCCCAAATACGAAATTGTAAATTTCATTTAACGAAATTTTAACTTTTGTTCACATCTCCAGTATATATACCACGCATAAAGTAAGGTTTTTTTTTATAGTTTAAGTATGCAAAAAAGCATACTTCATTAAATCGGGGGATTTAAGATGAAAAATTATAATCGAACATTACTTGCTGCGGCGTTTATTGCTGCATTGGGTGTAACAGGTTGTGGCTCTGACGGCAGTGATGGTGCTGCAGGAGAACCGGGTACTCCGGGCACACCTGGAACCCCTGGAACACCGGGTACACCAGCGGGTTCGGTCGTTACAACAGTTGACAATGCCTATGACTTTAACTTAACACTGGCTCCTACAGATATTGTCGTAGTAGGTGCTGATCCATTTAATGTTAAATTTACTGTAACAGGTAAAGGAGTGGGTGGAGCGGACGTTCCATATTCGGGGCTTGATAAAGTCGCCTTATATGTGATGAGTCAATCAGCTAATACTACTGATACAGGTGCGCCAATGCTATGGACCAACCATGCACTTGCCAATGATTTTGGTAGTAGCATGTATTGTACCTTAACGGGTACAGCCGCAGCACGAGGAGGCGCTTTAGTCGATGCTTGTACATTAGTTGAGGACCCAGCTAATCCTGGTACTTATACGGGTTCTTGGGCGCATGATGGCAATGCGCCTGTGGTACTAGCAAGTGGCGATGCGGGCGATTTAGTTCGTGTGTTTATTCGCGCTTACGATGTGACCATGTCTGATGGGGCTGCTGTATCAGATAAAATATTATCGACCCCACTAGACTTCATTCCTGCAACTGGTGAGCTAGCTGTTTCATCCAAAGATGCGGTATCAAATGCTGCCTGTATTAAGTGTCACAGCCCAATGGATGGCTATGCTGATACCGATATGCGTATAGCCAATATTGGTGCTCATCATAATTACCAAAAAGTTGAAAATTGCGTAGCTTGTCATAATCCAGCGTATGCGGGTGGGCAGGACGATCCTGAAAAAGGCTTCAATGCAAACTTCAATGCTATGATCCACACTATCCATGCAGGTCACCATATTGCAGACTCTCTGACTGGTGAAGCCAAAGAGATGTTTGGTGAAATCGGTTTTCCATCTGAACTCAATGAATGTACCGCTTGTCATGATAATGGTCAGCAGTGGAATGAAAATATTTATGCTGAAGCATGTTTATCGTGTCACGTGAACGTAGACTTAACCACTGGTGTAAACCATAGGGGTATTGTGCCAGCAAGTGATGCAGTATGTTCTGGTTGTCATGGCGCAGGTAGCTTAAGCCCAAGTGAAGCTCATAATGTTGGCGTGCGTGCAATGGCGACTGACTCTATTGTGTTTGCGGTTAGTAATATTACTTATGCAGAAGATGCTGTTGATGTTAGCGGTGTTATGCAAGATCAAATGAGTATTACTCTTGATGTAAGTATCGATGGTCAACCTATTGTTGATGGCTTCGATTTTGGTCCTTATGCCAATTATGACGAAATCAAAACAGGTACAGTTGACGCCGATGGCACTTATTTCGTGGGTACATCTCTAAATCTAAACGGTGTTGTTTCTGCTGGTGGCAAGCTTGTCGTCACTAAAGTGGCTAACTTTAACGTGGCTGGTAAGAGTATTGCCATTACACCTCGTTTTTCAGTTTGTGCTGATGAGAAAGCGAAGCTAATTAAGTGTAAAAATACAGTAGGAGAAGAACAATTCGCGGTTGAGTATGTTGCCGTGACAATGGACACTGCATATTGGAACTTAGCTAATGCAGACGGTTCAGGTGCCAATATTGCTCGTCAAAGCGTTCCTTCTATGGTGAGTGCTGACGAAGCAAAATGCAGCTCTTGTCATACATCGTTAGGTATTGCAAAACATTATGGTAACGAGCGTTTTGACCAATGTATGGGTTGTCACAACAATACTTGGGGTGGTTCATACCATGGCACTGTTGAGTACAAAACGGATGCAGTTGATGCTGATGGTGTCCCCGTTTTTGCTTTAGTTGAGGGACTAACTTATAGCAACCGTGACTTAATGACTGTTTCACATCGCTTCCATAGTGGTCTATGGGATGACAATCGTGGTTTCCCTGCAATTCATTTGAATGCGGATATGGAAACTGAAGGTTACCCTGCAGTTGCTACACAATGTTCAGCATGTCACAAAGAAGATGTCAGCATATTTGCCGCTGATGGTGGTTTAACGTCAGGTAAACGTGCAATTGCTGTGAATTCAGCAGGAACGCAATTTGTTTCTCCGGTTGCTGAATCTTGCCGCTCTTGTCACATCAAAAGTTCTGCTTTAGCTCACTTTGAAAGTAATGGAGCATATGTGGAAGGTCGTCCTGCCACAACAGCTAACTTACCTGTGGAGTCGTGTGCAACTTGTCATGCAGAAGGCAAAACTTATGGCATCGATAAGGTCCATATGGGAGGTGCACATTAATTCACAACATAAAGTTAATATGGTTTATTAAATAATCTTAGAAGTGAATAAGTCGGTAATGAGATCAGACTTTATCATTGCCATGCTATCTAAATAGCGACTGAATACTTCAAAAAACCTAAGGGAGATGCATTTAGCATCTCCCTTTATTATTTACCGTGTTATGAGGTTATTCTTTTGATGGACTTATGATTCCACCCAAATTGCCTATTTAACATTTTTATGCTTGATTATGCTGCATTTTTAGCAACCACTTACCATAAATAAAAATACCTACGGCAGAGATAATGCCAATTGCACCGATAATATACCAAGCCATACCTATGTTATTCGCCTCATATAACATGTGCGTAAGCGGTTGGGCTTCTATGCCGGTAAAATCAACTAAGCGCATGAATGCTTCACCTTGTGGAATTGCATCTACATCTGTTTGACTCATGCCTCTAGTTATTAACTCATTACGTGAGATAATTTCCTTTGACGCGTAGATTTGATAAAGCTTAGGGGCAAAATAGCCTTCTAATGTCCAACCAATCCCTTGCGGTAGCATCACAAAGCCTAAGTACATGGCTTTTTTACCTTCTGGGGCAATGTTACCCATAAACTCATTTTTCTTTGGGCTAATCATCATTTCGCCAAAAGAAAACATCACAATTGCCAGTACAATCATCCATGCAGCGTTAAATACACCCACCAACATGATTGCTAGGATACTGAGAATACAGCCCACCAGCATTGCTGTGGTGATACGGTACTTAGCGGTAAAAGCGGCGACTAAAAAGCAGGTAGTCATAATCATGCCTGCATTTAAGTTCAGCATACCTTCGGGCATCACCTTGGTGCCTTCATTATTTAAGCCTAACCAGAACTGTAGAATACCGTTACTAGTGCCTTCTGGGCCAAACAGTGAGGTGACAATAATGCTGGTATCAACCCATTCGGCAATATGGATAGGTAATACATCAAATAATGAATTATATAAAAACCAGAAACCGGCAAACACGAGCATATAGTATATTACCACTGGTTTTTTAAGCTCATGTAGCGCATCTTTCCACAGTGCTTCTTGATGGATTTCACCAGACTTTACTTTACGTGCTCGTTCGATTCGCTCCTCTTTGCCAGGCTCTTTATAGGCTAATAAGAATAAAAAGTTTAATGAGATAATTGCCGCACAGGCATAGAACACGTTGTCCCAAGATAATTGACGCATGTGCACAGCAACTAATGGTCCAAGGAAGCCACCAATATTAACCACTTGGTAAAATATGCCCCAGGCCATAGAGGTATTTTCTCGTTTGGTCGACAACACTAAGGTGCCTTGAATACCTGGTTTGAATACCCCTGTACCGGCGGCTAATAACATTGCACCAAACATAAAGCCCCAAAAATCAGGGAACAATGCCATGGTGAGGTAGCCCATGATTTTGATAATTGTTGAGGCAAAAATAGTTTCTTTATAGCCGACGCGATCTGAAATCCCGCCAGTGATCACAGGTATAAACGTTTGCAGCATTGCCCAAACCGCAAGAATGATCCCGTAGTCGTGAAGGTCTATCCCTAAACCACCTTCAGAAACCGGCGATTTAGCATATAAGCCAGCACTGGCTTTGACGCCATAATAGGCAATGCGTTCGACAAGTTCCATGCCGCCCACAAGCCAGAAAATATAGCCAAGGCTAGTGATAGAAGCCCACATTCCCAATTGTTTTACTTCACTTAGGTCATTGCCTGAGTGTGAATTAGTGCTCATAAGTCACCCTTTTATTTTATGTTTTACACCGTTAGATTGTTAACGACAGACACTCTACCTAAGTTCTGGATAAATTCCAAAGGCAATAAAAAAGCGGATCATGTGATCCGCTTCAGTTTGTCGCTAATAAGCATGCAATTGTGCTATTGATTAAGCGCCACAACACTTCTTATATTTTTTACCACTGCCACATGAACAAACGTCATTTCTATTTGGCTTAGCCTCAAAACTAACCGCTTTAGGTTTATTAAGTAAGCCAGTTAACTCAATAATGTTTTCAGCTTTGTCGGCATCAACCGTGATGTTAGCAAACAACTGTTGCTCGGCAACAATGGCAGCAACTTCCACTTTACGTGCTTCAGTTTGTACTGATAAAAGTAAAGGTGAAATCTCTGTACCCGGTTTAGTCGCGCGTTTAGTGTTATAGCCACTTTCGCCATAGGCTGGCTTTGGCGTTCTACGCCCTTTGAAAAAGTACTTATCAGACATGGTGGTGACCCATTAAATAGAATGATGATATTGGCGCAAGCTTATACAGCAAAAACGCAAAATGAGATATTAAAGTTTTAGTTTAGTACTAAATAATCGTTAAATAAAAAACCAGCGACGCATCGCTGGTTTTTGTTGCAATGTTATTACTTGATTAAGCTTCTATTTTAGCGAGCTCAATTTTCTGCTCATTGAGCTTGTCGATATCACGACTTAAGCCTGTTAGCTTTTCACGCTCTTTATCGATAACCGCAGGAGGGGCTTTAGCCACAAAACCTTCATTGGATAATTTGCCTTCAATACGGCTAATTTCCTGACCTAGTTTTTCAAGTTGCTTATCGATACGGGCGATTTCGGCACCGACATCGATTAAGCCCGCCATTGGAATTAATAACTCCATACTGCCGACTAACTGAGTGCTCGACATAGGCGCGGTTTCACCCTCTAGAAGAATCGTCATAGTTTCTAGTTTAGCCAAACTTGCAAAGAATGTTTGGTTAGCTTCAAGACGAATACGATCTTCATAGCTTACGCCACGCAGTAATGCATTAAGCGGCTTAGAAGGGGCGATATTCAATTCTGCACGAATATTACGTACAGCAACAATCACTTGTTTAACCCATTCAAGGTCCGCCATTGCCGTTGCATCAACTTGATCTGCTTGATACGTTGGGAACGGCGCTAGCATGATCGTGTCACCGGTTACGCCAGCAAGTGGTTTAACGCGCTGCCAAATCGTTTCGGTAATGTATGGCATAAAGGGATGCATTAGGCGCTGCATTTTTTCAAGCACATTAACCAAAGTGTGGCGAGTGCCGCGCATTTGCGCTTCAGTGCCATTTTGCATCACAGGCTTAGTTAATTCTAAATACCAGTCACAGAATTGGTTCCAGGTGAACTCGTATAAAGTATTCGCGGCTAAGTCGAAACGGTAAGCTGCCATGTGATCTTCAACGGTTTTGACCGTTTGGTTAAATAAACCAATGATCCAACGATCGGCTAATGACAACTCCATAGCGCCTGGTTTGCCATCAACTAATAATTGACCGCAATCTAACGGCTCGCCCGCTTCATTGCTTTCAGGATCGGTTTGCACTTCAGTGTTCATTAACACGTAACGTGATGCGTTCCATAACTTGTTACAGAAACTGCGGTAACCATCAAGACGCTTCATGTCCCAATTGATGTCACGACCCGTTGAGGCCATGGCTGCTAAAGTAAAGCGCAGAGCATCTGTGCCGTGGGCTTCAATGCCATCGGCAAATTCTTTGCGAGTACTCTTTTCAATTTTTGCAGCCAGTTGTGGCTGCATCATGTTGCCAGTACGCTTTTCAACTAAGGTTTCAAGCTCGATACCGTCGATCATGTCTAATGGGTCAAGCACGTTACCTTTTGATTTAGACATTTTATTGCCGACTTCATCACGGATAAGACCAGTAACGTAAACGGTTTTAAAAGGCACTTGTGGTTTGCCGTTTTCATCTTTGATGAAATGCATGGTCATCATGATCATGCGGGCAACCCAGAAGAAAATGATGTCAAAACCTGTGACCAACACATCCGTTGGGTGGAAGGTTTTTAAATCTTCTAAATTGTCAGGCCAACCTAAGGTTGAGAATGTCCATAAAGCCGAGCTAAACCAAGTGTCGAGTACGTCATCGTCTTGGCGCAGTACGGCAGAGTCGGCAAGTTTGTGCTTAGCACGCACTTCTGCTTCGTTACGGCCAACGTACACTTTACCGTTTTCATCGTACCAAGCTGGAATTCGGTGTCCCCACCAAAGTTGACGTGAAATACACCAATCGTTAATGTCGCGCATCCACGAGAAATACATGTTCTCGTATTGCTGCGGCACAAACTTAATTTCGCCAGTTTCTACCGCTTCAATGGCTGTTTTTGCCATTGATTGAACTGCCACATACCATTGATCGGTCAGTAATGGCTCAATCACCACGCCTGAGCGATCGCCATAGGGTACTTTCAAGCCGTGTGGGTCGATTTTGCCAAGTAAACCTAACGTGTCAAATTCAGCCACGATAGCATCACGGGCTTTAAAACGGTCAAGACCCACGTAACGCTCTGGCAGCGCCATTTCGATGTCTTTGTTTGGGGTACCATCGGTGTTAATCACTTCAACAAAAGCGCGAACTGCTGCATCTAAGGTGAAAATGTTGTACATAGGCAGGGCGTGACGCTTACCGACTTCATAGTCATTAAAGTCATGGGCTGGGGTGATTTTTACACAACCAGTACCAAATGCCATATCAACATAGTCGTCGGCCACAATCGGAATTAAACGATTAACAATTGGCAGGTGAATAAACTTACCGATCAATGATTGATAACGTTCATCATCTGGATGCACAGCCACTGCGCTGTCACCTAGCATGGTCTCAGGACGTGTTGTTGCCACTTCTAGATAATCTTTACCATCGCTGGTTAATGCGCCTTCTGCTAATGGATAGCGAAAGTGCCACATGTGGCCTTGTTTTTCTTTGTTTTCCACTTCTAAATCAGAAATAGCAGTGTGAAGCTTTGGATCCCAGTTTACTAGGCGTTTACCACGATAGATTAGTTCGTCATCATACAGGCGAACAAACACTTCTTGGACGGCTTTAGACAGGCCTTCGTCCATGGTGAAACGTTCTCTGTCCCAATCAACCGACGCGCCCATACGGCGAAGTTGCTTGGTAATCGTGCCGCCAGACTGTTCTTTCCAGTCCCATACTTTATCGATAAATGCATCACGGCCTAAGTCGTGACGAGTTTTACCTTCTTCAGCTTCAAGTTTACGCTCAACCAGCATTTGGGTGGCAATACCGGCGTGGTCGGTACCCACTTGCCACAGGGTGTTTTTGCCCTTCATGCGTTGGTAGCGAGTCAGAGTATCCATAATGGTGTCTTGGAATGCATGACCCATGTGCAGGCTACCTGTCACATTAGGTGGTGGGATCATAATGCAGTAATTGCCTTGTGATTCATCACCGTGTGGCTTGAAGTAACCTTGCTCTTCCCAATTTTGGTAAAGCGTTTGTTCGATAGACTTAGGATCGTATGTTTTTTCCATGGGGGCGTTTTATCTCAATCTAAATTTAGTGTTTATTCGGCTAATGCTTGGGTAGTCACTTGGCACCCAAGCGTTTGATAATCACGATAGCGTTTTCTTGCTATGCTTTTTAGTGTGTCATCATTAGCCACAAAATCGATAATATGCGGTAAGTTTACCGCAAATTGGGGGGCTTGGTCTGCAAGATTAATCAGAACTTGACGACTTTTATTGGGTCCTAGGGTATCAAAACCAATTTCAACCGGCGAACCCGTCACAGGGCCTTCACCTTTCAAATTATGAGGCACAAAACTGCTTGGCTCAAATTGCCACAATAATTCATCAATTGCATAGGCTTGTTGTTTGTCTTGGCAATGAATATAAACTTGTTTTTGCTGTCTATAGTGTTGTTCGGCTAACCTACAAGCAGCCAAATAAAGCGCATCTAAAGCACTTGTTTGCTGGCTATTTTCTGGCATTAAATAAAACAATGCTTGAGTCATAAGTCGATGCTGTTTGCAGAGGTTAAGATAGTGGTGAGTTTACACTAAAATGTTATTGAGGTTAATGGCTAAACGCTATGGTGTTAATAACAAAAAAGGTGAAGAATTGCTTCTTCACCTTTTCAATATTAACCGATATTAAAACCAACTTATTCGTTGATATCAATACCTGAGCGATTAATTAAGAACTGAGTCAAAATCGGTACCGGACGACCGGTTGAGCCTTTATTTGCGCCGCTGTTCCAGGCAGTACCTGCCACATCTAAATGGGCCCAATTGTACTTTTTGGCAAAGCGAGACAAGAAGCATGCAGCAGATATCGCTCCCGCTGGACGACCACCTAGGTTAGTCATATCAGCAAAAGGACTGTCTAGTAAGTCTTGATACTCATCCCATAATGGCATGCGCCATGCGCGGTCACCACTTTGCTCACCTGCATTTAACATTTCATGTGCAAGTGGGTTATGTGAGCTGAATAAACCTGAAGCATGTTTGCCTAATGCTATCACACAGGCACCGGTGAGGGTGGCCGTATCGATCACTAGTTCAGGGTCAAAACGCTCAACGTAAGTTAATACATCACATAGTACCAAGCGACCTTCAGCGTCGGTGTTTAACACTTCAACGGTTTGGCCTGACATAGTGGTGAGAATATCGCCAGGACGATATGCGCTACCTGAAACCATGTTTTCACAGCCAGCCAGTACACCAATCACATTGATGGGTAACTTCATTTCACACAATGCTTTCATTGCACCAATAACACCTGCTGCGCCGCCCATGTCGTACTTCATTTCGTCCATGGCTTCACCAGGCTTTAATGAAATACCACCAGAGTCAAAGGTTAAGCCTTTGCCAACAAGTACAATCGGTTTTTGAGTGCTATCTACCGCGCCGTGATATTCCATAATGGTCATTATAGATTCGTTGGCACTGGCACGGCCTACTGCTAAGTATGAATTCATCCCTAACTTGGCCATTTGTTCTTCGCCAACAGTTGATACCTTCAATGTTTCATAGGTTTCAGCCATTTGACGGGCTTGCGATGCAAGGTAAGCTGGATTACAAATGTTAGGTGGCATATTTGCCACGTCACGACACAAATGCATACCAGCAGACACCGCCATACCATGTTCTACAGCGCGCTCGCCTATGGTCAGTTCTTTGCGTGTCGGCACATTAAAGACCATCTTACGCAGTGGACGGCGAGTCTCACCTTTACGGGTTTTAAGCGCATCAAAGCTATATAAACTGGCTTGGGTGGTTTCTACTGCTTGGCGTACTTTCCAGTAGGTATCGCGGCCTTTAACGTGTAGCTCAGTTAAAAAGCATACCGCTTCCATTGAGCCCGTTTCGTTTAAGGTATTAATGGTTTTTGTGATAATTTGTTTGTATTGACGCTCATCTAATTCGCGCTCTTTGCCACAACCCACTAATAATACACGCTCACTCAACACGTTCGGGACATGGTGAAGTAATAACATTTGTCCTGGCTTACCTTCTAGGTCGCCACGACGAAGAAGATTACTGATGTAACCTTCACTAATTTTATCTAACTGCTCTGCTATGCCAGATAGACGGCGAGGTTCGTATACACCCACAACAATACATGCTGAACGTTGTTTTTCGGGGCTACCGCTCTTTACGCTAAACTCCATGAGCACTCCTAGATTCTTAAAGACAAATTTTTATATTTATAAGATAATGTTCATATTAAGGCTTAAAGGCCACAGATCAAATTAAAGGTGATAAGCTACTGGTATATAGACAAAATAAGCGTTATGAAAATGCGGCTTAATTTGGCTGAATGCTAGCTGTGTTGCACCTTACGAGCTGGTCAGAAAACTATCAAAACTGCTAAAAGTAAACAGTTTACATGAAAGTGCCTCTGATTCCAGTAAAAAGATACGTTTAGCCCTTGGATCCTATTTGTGATTGTATTTAGATACTTAATTGGTGAAGTTTTAAAGGCACAGTTAGCCGTGCTTACCGTACTGTTAACTATTTTTATTAGTCAACAATTTGTTCGTGTTTTAGGGGATGCCTCTGATGGCGAGTTCCCAGCTTCTTTGGTATTAACCCTCTTAGGGCTAAATCTGCCTCAATTAACCGTGTTAATTTTGCCGTTAAGTTTCTTTTTGGGAATATTGCTTGCCCATGGGCGAATGTATGCTGAAAATGAAATGGTGGTGTTACACGGTGTGGGTGTAAGTGAGTTATATGTCACCAGAGTCACAATGATTTTAGCCATAGTTAATATGATATTTACTGCTTATTTGGCTATTTATGTGTCCCCGTGGGCGGAAGAAAGGCAAAACCAAGTGCTTGAACAAGCTCAATCTGAGGCCGGGCTAGCAGCATTAACTCAAGGGCGTTTTCAAACCAGTCCTAATGGCCGTGCGGTACTCTTTGTTGAAACAATTAGTAAAGACAATCAATTAGGTAAGGTTTTTGTCGCTCAGTTACCGGAAGTTGGCGATGAGCAGGGGCTAACCAATATTGTTGTGGCACAGCAAGGTAAAGTGATTGAGGATGAGTTTGGTAGCCAGCAGTTAAAGCTTGAAAGTGGTTTACGCTATCAGGGCAGCCCCAATGCAATGAATTATCAAATCATTGAGTTTGGCGGCTATAAAATGGAAATAAAAGAGCAAGAGGTGGATGAGCGCAGCCGTAAGCTTTCTGCTATGCCTATTAATGAATTACTCGACACTCCTGGCCCAGAAGCCGTTGCTGAGTTCCAGTGGCGTTTGGCTATTCCGCTATCTATTCCGCTACTGACATTAATCGCAGTGCCTTTGGCAAGAGTCAATGTTCGTCAGGGCAAGTTCGCTAAAATGTTCCCCGCTATTTTACTGTATTTAGGTTATTTTGGGTTAATGGTGGCTGGACGTAAAGCGCTGCAAGATGAAGTTATTCCATTGTATTTAGGCATGTGGTGGATACATGGTTGCGCCCTTGTAATGGGTATATTGTTACTCAGCAAAGAAAGGCCGGCCAGTGTCAGATTTTTAAGCCTGTTTAAACGTAATAAGCAGGTGAGCGCATGAACATAATTGATTTATATATTTCACGGATAATTTTAACTACCTCAGCACTGTGTTTGTTAGTTTTAACAGGGCTGTCAGGGATTATTAAATGGGTTGATCAGCTTAGGCTTGTGGGCCGTGGTAGTTATAGCATGATGGATGCCGGTGTTTATGTGCTGTATTTAGTGCCGCGCGATATTGAAATGTTTTTCCCTATGGCGGTATTGCTTGGCGCACTCATTGGTATGGGAATGCTAGCGTCTAATTCTGAGCTTGTTGTTATGCAAGCATCAGGCATGTCGCGTTTACAAATCACTATGTCAGCGATGAAAACGGCTATTCCTTTGATGATAATGGTTATGGCTTTAGGCGAGTGGGGCGCGCCAGTGGCAGAGCAATCTGCTAAAGAGCTACAGGCAACGAAAATATCCGGCGGTAGTTTAATTAAATCAGATCGAGGTATTTGGGCCAAAGACGGTGATTTATTTGTCAATATCGGTGAAGTGCAAGATATTAATAAGCTTAATAATATTACCTTATATAAGTTTGATGAACAGTCAAAATTAGTACAATTAACCCAGGCTAAACATGCTGATTTTAAACAAGATGAATGGCAGCTAACTGAAGTGACAACCACTCATTTGTCTGAGGACCGCATTGAGTTGGTTGAAACGCCAACAGAGCAATGGCGTTCAACCTTAACCCCTGACAAACTTGGGGTGGTATCGGTTAAACCCGAAGCGTTGTCTATTCAAGGGCTGCTGGGATATTTAGAGTATTTGGAAGTGAATCAACAAGACCCTAGCCGATATGAATTGGCGTTGTGGCGCAAGATAATGCAGCCGATAACCGTTGCAGTGATGATGCTGGTTGCCTTGTCATTTGTATTTGGTCCTTTGCGTACAGTGACCATGGGGGCTAGGGTATTACTCGGTGTGGTGGCGGGATTTAGTTTTTACATCAGTAATCAGATATTTGGTCCTATGAGTATGGTGTATGATCTTCCTGCTGTGGTTGGTGCTGTTACTCCAAGTATTTTATTTACCAGTTTGGCCTTTTACTATATCAGGAAGTAAATTACCCTCAGCTTATGATAACAAACTAAAAAGGTCACTTAATGTGGCCTTTTTAGTTTTTTGATTAGCTGAGTACAATCGAATAATATAGTGATTCAATTCATCTATGTCGCTTTATTTTCTCAGCATAAATTCAACCGCAGCTTCTGCATGGATCAGGGCGGTATCGTAAAGCGGTATAGATGTATCTGTTTGTTTAACCAGTAAGCCTATTTCTGTGCAGCCTAGAATAATTGCTTGCGCCCCTTGCTGTGCCAATTTATCGATTATATCCAAGTATGTCTTTCTAGACTCAGGCAATACTTTCCCTAAACACAATTCTTGATAAATAATGCGATGAATCGTTTCTCTGTCTTGCTGATCTGGGGTGATAATTTCAATCGGGAAGTTTTGCGACAGACGTGTTTTATAGAAAGCTTGTTCCATAGTGAATTGAGTGCCCAATAAGCCCACTTTAGTTATCTGATCGTTAACTAATTTCTGCCCAGTAGCATCACTAATATGCAGCAGAGGGATATTAATACCAGCCTCAATTTGTGGGGCTACTTTGTGCATGGTATTGGTACACACCACAATGGCATCGGCACCAATAAGTGATAATTTATGTGCTGCGTCAGCAAGGATTTCTCCAGCACTTTGCCAGTCACCTTTGGCTTGTAGGGCGGCAATTTCAGCAAAATCAACACTAAAAAGAATCACTTTTGCTGAATGTAATCCGCCTAACCTCTGCTTAATCGACTGATTAATCACTTGATAATAGCTTTGAGTGCTTTCCCAGCTCATGCCGCCAATTAACCCTATTGTTTTCATTTGATATGTCCTTATGGTCAGGTATCAGTATTAAGCCTAGTACAATGACAATTACAGTAGGTGTAAAACTAAAAACGCGCCGAAGCGCGTATTTAATAATACAGATAGAATTAGCACTATATCAGGATAGCGTTAAGCACCATGCCAGTTGCGCATTTGATTCGCTTCAACAGATAATATGACTATTTCAGACCGAGTCATTTTATCTTGTAAGGCTAATTTGTCGCTATTCAATAAAATAAATAGGTTGCCTAGTCCTAATATTGACCAAACAACACGGGCGCAAGCAGTAATAAAACTCAGGTTCTGGCCGTTAGGATGTTGCACTTTCAAACGCCAGGCTCTCATGCCAAGAGTTTGGCCGCCTTTACTCCAAAATAGTGCATAAAAGCCACCCACACATAAGGCCAACCATAGCTGGTAAATACCTTGATAAACAGGGGTGTTATTCAGTGTATCTGATATATGTTCATAGCCACCTAATGAAATTATTCCAGTGGTATATAAACCGTAGAAAACCCCAAAGCCTATGGCGCCAGCAATCATATATACCGCGACAGCAAGCAAGGCGTCATAAATCATTGCCCCTAAACGTCGTACAAAACTTGCACGGGGAAAATTGGCGTGTTCTGCATTTAACATATCAATTAGCCTTCTTATACTTCTTCTTCACGAACAAATTTAATGCTAGTAAAACCAAAGCGTGCAAATTCAGTTTGACGAAATTCTTTTTCCGCTTTAGCACCTTTTTTAGAGGTCAAAGCCACTTGTTGTTCCATCGCCAGAAAACGGGTTAAATCGATCCCTTCGGCTTCTGCCGCAGCTTCATAAAGGTCATGGTGTTTGTCATAACTAAACGCAATAGTTTTGGTTTTGCCTTTAAAGGTATAAATCACTTGGCGTGCCATTCACAATCCTCACGCGATCATATGTCGCTTCTAAAAATAAAATATACTGCACCGAGAATGCATAAACCTGCCCAAAGATAATCTAGCTTGAGTGGTTCTTTGAGATAGAACACCGCAAAGGGAACAAATAAGCTTAAAGTAATCACTTCTTGCAGAATCTTTAATTGTCCCACGTTCATTACGGTATAACCAATACGATTTGCCGGAACTTGTAATAAATATTCGAATAAGGCTATTCCCCAACTGACTAAGGCAGCAATTATCCAAGGTTTACTATTCATGGTTTTCAGATGACCATACCAAGCAAACGTCATAAAAATATTACTCAGACACAAAAGGCCTATTGTTGTTAACGTCGGATTCATCTAGTTATTGCCCTGAAGGAACATATAACAAGCATCGTTGCTATAACTGGCTAGTGACGTTAATAATGCAGGGTTAACATCATTAAAAGGTTTAAAGCCATAGCGCTGCCAAAACTCACTCGCCCCTTGAATAGCCACTAAACCGATGCCAGAAAAGCCTTGTTCAGCAGACGCGTGTATGGTGTGGTTAACGAGCTGTTTGGCTACACCTAACCCCTGTGCAGAGGGTGATACAGCCATGTCATGTATGTATAAGGATTGAGTGTCATGTGTTGCTGTTAATATGGTATTTAACTTGGGGGCATCGCCCTTTGGCCAAGGGTGGCAAAGTATATAAGCTACAATGTGATCATTATGCTCTAATACTAAGCAACTCAGTGGTGATAAATGCCATTTACTTTGCATGACTTCCAATGGCTCAGGATTTACGTCATGGTAACAGTTGGCTTGAATAGTCATAATGGCAGGCCAATCTTTGGGGGTAATTTGTCTTATCTTCATGATCACGCTTTCAACCAATAAATCAGCAATGAGTATATCTGTGATAACAACGGATGAGCAACTTTTACAACCGCAGGAGATTTTATGTACCAAACATCTAACCGAGTGAAAATATTTAGCAGCCTTGTGCTTTTAATGCTACTGCCATTTAGCCAAAACAGCTATGCCACATCAGGATTAGCCGCTTTTAAACCCGGCACTGTAATTAAAGAGTTTGGTAAAATTGCAGAGGTTGATAGTCAATTAGTTATCCCACAAAATATGAAATTTAAAGTCGCATTTGACCTCGGTTCACCAGCAAACGCTGGTGAGGTGAATAGACAGATTGATACTTTGGCTCGATTTATCAATATGCATGTGGCCGTTGGCGTTAAACCTGAGGATATAGAGTTAGCTTTAGTTGTACATGGTAAAGCCGCGATGGATATGACCAACAATGCGATGTACCAGCAAACCCATAAAAATACGCCCAATGCGAATAAGCCATTAATTGCTGAACTGAGTAAATACCAGGTGAAATTTTATGTATGCGGCCAAACCGCGGCATATTATGGTATTGGTCAGGATGATTTATTGCCAAATGTTGAGATGGCATTATCTGCGTTAACGGCACATGCCGTATTAGCGCAGCAAGGATATAGCCTGAATCCTTTTTAGTGTTATTTGGCTAAGTTTATTCACTTAATATCGCGTGGAGGGTGTATTTGTCGGTGATCGTTTTAATTGTGCCATTGGCTTTTAAAATGGCGATAGCCGCATTGATCCTTGGCAATAAATCTTTATGCTCTTTTCTAAGACGCATGACTAATACACCATCTGAATGAACCGTTGCTAGTGTGATGGGAAGATTAAGTTGCTTACTCCAATATAAAGCAGGCAAATCACCTGATATAGCCGCGTTAATGCGTTTTTTGTGTAGTGCTTTGATCAGCTCTCGCTCAGAGGTAAAGTCGAATCGCGTAAAGAAGGCATCATCGTGGTACAAATAACCTCTCACTGTACCAATGACTTGACCTTTAATGCTGTCGATATTTTGCCATGCGACAGCATTTTCTTTCAGGGTAATGATATTTTCTTGAATGTTAATAATAGGATCAGAGGTAACAAATTTGTCTCCCATATCTTCATTTGGGAACCAGCTAGGGCTGACTAGATCAAAATCGAGTAGGCCGCTATCTAATGCTTGGTTTGTGCGCTTTGGCGGATAATTTTGTTTTTCACTGCCTATTTTAGCCTGAATTAAAAGCTGAGGTACTAGTTCACCAAGAATCCCTGGATGTTCTGGCTGATTAGGTACGTAATAAGGTACCCAGCTGCTAGAGCCATTAACATTGTATTTTAACACTGCTTCGGCCATACCAGGACTGGAAAATATTAAACAAAATGTTAATGATAAGGTACAAAGTAAAGGCTTCAAGAGTTATCCTTTTTTGAAAACAACCTGTTAATAGATATATCAGCTTGAAGCAATTATTCAACCTTTTTTATTACAAAATGTGACTACTTTAGCCTTGCAAGCAAACACAAGCTAAGATGTTGGTTTTGTGGGATGATTAGATAGGTTTTGTGGTGTTTAATTAAAGTGGTTTTTTTATTTGCCTGGCTTATTAATAAGCCATGCTGTAATGCTATTTCTGCAAGCACATTTTCATCGCCCCTGACATACAATGCTATTGGTTTTAATAACTCTGCGTCTTTGCGATGATTTTTCATCTGTTCAGCACAAATCACCACGCTTGATTGGCCATCGCCGTCTAATTTTAATTTGCTTGATAATGGCGTGTCGGTCACGACTAACCAGCTTTTTTGGCTAAAATCGGCTAGCAATGCATCTAATGCCTCACCCAGTTTAGCGGTTTTAGCATCTTGATATTGTAGAACGATGCGTTCGAGTAGTTGCTTTAGCTGGGCGCCAGCACCTTGGCTTCTACCAAGACGGATCCATTGAGTTAAATCTTCAGCAACCAGTTTTGAAAAGCGTTTTGTTTTGAGAGAATCGACCATCCAACTGCATAAAAAGTGGCTTTCTTGTGCCGGAGTGCGAACACCCTTGTGTTGTTTATTCGATTCGGTTAAATCATGTATGCCAGTGACAGCCAAATTAAGTACTGCTGAGTTATAGGTTTCAGTCATGCTGTTTCAATGTTCCAGTGTAAATGCTATATCGTTAATACAGAGTGATCTTGTCGTTAATGTATAGTGTACTTGGACTTAAGCTATTCTGACATTTTTATATCTGATATTGGTCTGATAAATTGAGAATTTGTTCAATGGATAAAGGTTTGAAAAAATAGAAGCCTTGAATTACGTCAGCGCCCATTTTTTTTACCAATGCCAGCTGTTGTTCTGTTTCAATACCTTCAACGACCATATCTTTACCCAGTTTAATCCCCATATGAATAATGCCTTCTAAGACTATTTGTGCATTAATGTTACCGACTAAATGCGACACAAACGCACGATCAATTTTAATCGTGTGCAGTGGCAGGCGGAGTAAATAACCTAATGACGAATATCCAGCTCCAAAATCATCTAAACAAATAGTAAACCCATACTCTGCCAGTTTATCTAATTCTTTAATCGCGGAATCGGAATGGATTAAAGCATTTTCAGTGATTTCTAATTCAACTCGACTTAAGCTTATATTGGCTTGTTCAAAAATCGCATACAATTCATCAACAAAGGTTTCATGCTTCAGCGAGTTTGCTGATAGGTTAATCGAAATAGGGTGAGTTATTTGTGGGTAATCATTAAGCAACTGGCAGGCCGCTTTAGCAACATATAAGTCTACATCATAATATAAGCCTGACTTTTCCACTGCGGGAATAAATGCATTCGGTGGAATGGGACCTTTCAGTGGATGATTCCAGCGTAATAGTGCCTCATAACCAATAATATTTTCGTTGGTAGTATGCACTTTAGGTTGCAGCACTAAGAACAGTTCCTGCTGAGTAATAGCCTGGCGAAGATCGTTAAGCAGATTCATTCTTTTATGTGAATCTACTTCATAATGTTGATCAAATAGCTGACCGGAACCGCGACGATTTTCTTTGGCTACTTTAAGCGCTATTTCGGCATGACGTAATAATAACGCCGCATCAAATGTACGTTTGCCATTATTATTAATCGTTTGGTACAGCCCCTCAAGCATCAACTCTTTGCTGAGCTTTGCTGCGCCAACCGTCATACCTAGCCTAATAGAGTGCTCATCAATGTTAAACGGGAAGGAGCTTCTTAGTGCTATGTCTTGTGGTTTAATTATGCCATTGGGTAATAACAATGCAAACACGTCAGAATGTAACCGAGCAATTAGCACGTCCTCACCGTAAGAAGATATTAAATGGCTAGAAATACGTTTTAGGATTTTGTTACCAAACTCATATCCTAAACTTTCTATAATATTATGGAAGTAGTCTACATCCAGTAAATATAGACAAATATTGTCCCCATGCAGCTGATGAAAAGCTTTTGCGTGATCAATAAACCCTGCACGACTATATAATCCAGTCACTTCATCTAAGTATGCGGCTTTATTTAAATAGTTAAAAAATTTGGCATTTTCTAATCCTACTGCGACATTCATGCAAAAAACTTGCAGTAATTCTTGGTCGACATCTTTTAGTTTTTCAGCTTTTTCTGCCACAATCACACCTTCCCAAAGTGAAGGCGTTGATAAATAGAGGCAACTGAATTCATCGTTAAATAAATGGGATTTTTGTTCAAGTACCTGATAAACCGATTGAATAGCACGGTCTGTTTTATCAAGCTTAGTTAGCCCTTTACCAAACAAAGGTTGATATTTATGGCTGGCTGCAACCACAATATAATCATCGCTTTGACTGCTGATAATGGCTGATGGACCATTTTGTGGTCGCTGAGAGACGCAAAAAATACTTTCGGCCTCAATGTCGAACAGTGCACCAATTTGATTCAACACTCCGCTAGAAAAATCGAAAACAGAACGTTCTTGCAGTAAATTTGAAGAGGCATCAATAACCGCACGCAAGCCTTGTCGACTTTTTTCTAATGCGGTGATTTGTCGATAACTGCGAATACCTGCCGCTAATACAGTAAATAGCTTTGCTCTAGTGAGTTCACTTTTAGTCTTATAAGCGTTTATTTCATAGTCAATAATGACTTTTTCTTCGGGGCAAAACCCCGGCTGCCCAGTGCGAAGAATGATTTGCAAGAACTTATTTTTAAGTTCTTGCCGAATACGCTTTACTAATTTTAAACCTGCGTCTTCGGTTTCCATCACTACATCGAGTAATACTAGCGCCATGTTAGGATGGTTTCTGATAAGTTCGTAACCTTCATCAGCACTAAAAGCGCTCACAAAAGTCAGCGGGCGACCGAGTATTTCTACCCGAGATAACGCTAATTTAGTGACTTCATGCATTGATGGTTCATCATCAATAATACCAATAATCCAAGGCTCAACATTTGCAGCTGAGGTGTTGGTTTTTTCCATGCCATTGGAGGGCGAATCACTGGATTTTAAAGATTTATCATTGATGATTTTCAAGAAAAAATCAGACATCACTTACTCTCCTTGTGTGGTAATTCCTTCGGCGCAACAATAGGTATCGTAATTGTAAACGTCGTTCCATTTCGACTATGCACACTAATATCACCGCCTAAAATAGTATTAACGATGTTATAAACAATGTTCATTCCAAGTCCTGACCCTCCCTGGCCTAATTTTGTGGTGAAGAAGGGATCAAATATTTTATCAATGTTAGCGATTGGAATACCGACACCGTTATCACTAAATTTAATTTTTACCTTATTGTTTTCTTCATGGGTCACTTTAACGTTAATCTCACCGGTATCGGCACCATTAAATCCATGCAAAATAGCATTATTAAATAAGTTAGTGATAACTTGCCCAAAAGGTCCTGGAAAACTATTCAACAGTATATCTGGCGGGCAATCAATACGGATATTGTACGGCGAACGTTTTATTTGATGCTTTAAAGTATTAAACACTTCATCTAGCATTTCATCGAGTAAAAATTCACGCCGTTTTTCACTTGATTGATCTATGGCCACCTGCTTAAAGCTATGAATTAATTCTGCAGCCCTATCCAATGCTCGTTGCATAATACTTAGGCCTTCTAGGCTTTCCTGCTCAAAGACCTCTAAATCAGACAGGTTAAGTAGCCCAGTTTTTGCTTGATTAACAAATTCCCTTACACGTGAATCAAAGGTAGAACTGATGGTGACGGCTATACCTATTGGAGTATTTATCTCATGGGCTATCCCGGCGACAAGTGCACCAAGCGAAGCCATTTTTTCACTATTAATCAGTTTTTTTTGCGCTTGCGTCAAGTGTTCAATAGCTTGCTGAAGTTTGTCTCTTTCAAGCTCTAACTGTCGCTTATAAGCAGTTTTATTCTGTTGTAGTACATCAAGCTGGCGTAAATCATGTTGGAATTTGGCCACATTGGTAAACACATCTCCCAGTTCATCATCATTATGTTTAAATTGAATATTCCGCTCACCAAGACGTAATGCATCAACAGATTGAGCTAAATTAGCAATCGGCAAGTAGATAGTTTTTTTTGCATAAAAGCTTAATGAAATGAGCAGTATGATGGTTATGGCAGCGAAAATAGCCAATAGAATAATACTATTCATATTAGTATTTTTTAAGTCTTCTAACTGGCGAATAACCTGGTTTGAAGTCGTTTTTATTAATACAGCCATTTGCTGTTCAATTTCTACGATTTGGTTACTTTTCATATTATGAAAAGCATCTGTAGCAGAAGCTAAAACCTGAGGGTTATAGAGTTGGAATAAACGATGCCCGTCATTGACTAGCTGTTGGAATAACTGTTTGATGTAAATAATGTCTTTTAATTCATCTTCATCTTGTTCTAATGGCTCCAATAATTGCAGCCATTGTAAAAAATTAGCTGCTTTATCATCAAACTCTTGTTTAGCATATTGATCATTTAATAGATATCTTGCAAATGCGCTCTGCATATCACCCGCTTCATCGACCATTTGCAAATAATATTGAATAGCGGGAATGTCATCATAGCGTAACTCATCTTCATCAGAGTTTTCTTGAGAACCTTTGATTTCATCATTGGCCCGCATGCGGATAATCTTCTCAAGTGGGGTCGCGGTATTAATCAATAAATTAGTCGCGATACTCTTTGCGTTATTTTCATCCGCGGGTAGGTAGGCATTAAATATCAGCGTTAAATATTGCTGGTTTAACGTATTGCTAAGGTGGTATATGCGATTAAATGTAGCGATTTGTTCTGTGGAGCTAAGTAAATTTTTTTCAGTAATTTGCTGTTGAATGTTTTGTAGTGCGTTAAAGTTTTGCTGATACTGTATTTTTTGATCTTCATACCCTAACAAATACAGTGCAGCATTGGTCTGCATTGCTTTTAGCGTAGTATTCATTGACTCAACAGCTAATTCTAACGGCAAGTCAGCGTCCAAAATAGCGTCACTGGTGATATGCATTTTTTGACTGGTGTAAGCAAAAATACTGGCAATAAGAATGACCAGTATTGTTATTGAGGCAAACACTTTATTCAGCCGGGTTAAAATAGATTTGCGAGCCATAATCACATTTCTTGTAGATTTAATGACTTAAGTGTAGCAAAAGATAATTAAATGCGAATAAAAAAACAATCAAAAAAAGGGTATAAGCAGCATTGCTGTTATACCCAAAGTGGAGCATGGAAGTGGGTGCTAAATAATGAGCTTATTCAACTAAACTGGCTGCCATTAAAATAAGTTCAGGCGCTGCACGGACTTTATAATTAGGGTTTGCATACATAAATTGAATCAAACCTGTTTTATCGCTTAGATAGATGGCAGGCACTGGTAACACTAAACGCGCTTCACCCGCAGGAGTTTTATGAAGTGTGTTCGATACGCCCAGTTTTGCTTGGTACAACTTGGTGACTTTATCGCTGGTGTAAAACGCTAAGCCAAACGCCTGTGCAGCTGCCATTTTTTCATCTGACAGTAATAAGTAATTAAGTTTGTTTTTTGTCATTGAAGCTTGCAGTTTTTCAGGCGAGTCGGGTGATATTCCTACTAGCTGAATACCCATTTCAATTAACTTAGGCTCAATAGCTTGTAGCTGCCCCATTTGTACATTACAAAATGGACACCATCCACCGCGGTAGAAAAAGAACATGGTATTTTTTTGACTAACCAGTTCTTTTAAATTAATGGCTTTGCCTTCAACAGTTGTTAATGTGACATCAGGTATTTCATGGCCATTAAGCAGTGGGCTAATATTGTTTTCATCTAGCGCGATTGGTTTTGCTACAGCGGTTAAACTGGCAATTGCCAATGTCGCAGCGAGTGCGAGTTTATTGATCATAAAGGTTCCTAAGTAGGTAAAATAGCATTCAGTTGACCAACTAGACCCGAGTATCTGCTAGTTTATTTCAGTAGATGTAAAATAAATATTAGGAGTAGTTAATGCGGCACACATTAAGAGAAATCATTGCGGCTGTTTGCCTTAAAAAAATTGACCAAAAAGGCACTAATGTCGGGTTATCTTTTTATGCATTCTTTGCCAATAAAAATGATAATCCTGAATTATTAATGGAAGCGGCGACCTGGTGGATCCAAACCCATCAACTAGATCATTTTGAAAAGGCGGTAAAGATTTTGGCTATGGTTCAGGCGGGTGAATAATTTAGCTGTGTTAAAAACTTTTTATCAGAGGTAGCTATGCAACAATCATTTACAGGTCAGAGTGTTACCGAACAAGAATTGATCACTATTGCGCTCATTGACCAGCAACTGCAAGCGTATAACGCCAGAGATATTGCCGCATTTGCTGCAACCTATCATGATGATATCGAAATATTTACTTTGTCGGGCGGACGACAATACCAAGGTAAAGCAAAGTTAATTGAACAATACGGTGCTAAATTTGCCAGTTTAAAATACCTTTGTGCCACCTCTATAAAACGCATTGTCCAAGGACAGTATTTAGTTGATCACGAGTTGGCAGAGTCGGCTAGTGAAGATGTCAATTGCATTGATAGAAGTGTGAAAGTGATTGCGGCTTATGAAGTTGAAGCCGGACTGATTAGACGTGTGACATTTATGGGCTAATGATTTAACTTGTTAATTATGAATGCCTTTATTAATTCATTTATTGCGGTCACAAAAAAGCGCAGGTTAATTACCTACGCTTTGTGATATTAGGTGATTTCTCAGCCAATGGTTGAATGGTTACTTAATCTTTTTATACTTTACAGCATCTTTAGATTGACCAACGGATACACGGCGGCCTTGCATGCTTTTTTCGGCAATCATTTGCGCGCTTGCACCATCATCACGTTGTTTACTTTTACCAAAACTGCGACGCTTTTGAATTTGTTTAAGTAGCAGTTCACGATTACTGACTTCATAGCCAGGTACTGTAATACGGCGAATTTTTTGGCCAATTAACTTTTCAATATCATTAAGTGTACGTTCTTCTTCGCGGCTAACAAACGAGATAGCTACCCCGGACTTACCCGCACGACCAGTACGACCAATACGATGCACATAATCTTCAGGCAAGAAAGGCAGGTCATAATTGACCACATACTGTAAGTCAGGAATGTCTAAACCACGCGCGGCGACTTCTGTCGACACTAATACACGTATTTTACCTTCCATAAACTCACGTAAAGCACGACGACGTGTACCTTGAGATTTCTCACCATGAACCACAGCGGTCGGAATACCATCAAGGTTTAACTCTTTCACTAATTGCTCGGTATCTGCGCGCGTCGCACTAAATACTAATACTTTATGCCAGTTTTTCGTGCCAATTAATTCAGACAATAATTCGCGTTTACGGCGCTGTTCAACCGGATAAACCACTTGGCTAATGGTATCCGCAGTACTATTTTGATCGTTAGCAGAAATAATGACAGGCTTGTTTAGCATGTCATTTGCTAGTTTTTTTACTGCGTTAGAGAAGGTTGCAGAAAACAGTAAATTCTGGCGATTCTTATTTACCGCTTGCAAGATTTTTTCAATATCAGCACTAAAGCCCATATCTAGCATACGGTCAGCTTCATCTAACACTAAAAAATCCACGTGAGATAAGCTTAAGTTACACGACAAAATGTGCTCGAGTAATCGACCTGGCGTGGCGACGATAACATCGGTGCCGCGCTTCAGTTTTGCAGCTTGGCTTTCCATCTTGACGCCACCATAAATGGTTAATACATTTATGTTCATGTGTTTACCGTAAGCGGCAACATTGTCGGCAACCTGTGCTGCTAATTCGCGTGTTGGGGTTAATATCAGCACGCGAGTATTAGAGGCTATCGCAGCTCTAGGCTTTTCCATCATTTTTTGCAAAATAGGTAAGGCGAATGCAGCTGTTTTACCTGTACCCGTTTGGGCACTGGCTAAGACGTCTGAACCACGGCGAATAGCGGGAATGGCTTGGCGCTGAACAGGTGTCATTGTCTGATAACCGCATTCAGCGATCGCGCGTAAAATTTCAGGTGCGAAGCTAAAAGATTCAAATTTCATGGTTTCAGTTCCTAATTAAGCATCAAGCCGACAGTTTATTCGGCGGAGTTTTACAATATTTGTATATTACAGCGTATGTTTTTGGATAAGTTACGCACAATTAATGCCTGATATTATCAGTAATGTTAGGCATGTTGGCGTATCAAACGTACGTGTTTTGACGGGCGCGGATTATAACAAACTTTTCGACAGAGTTTGTATAGTTCTTACACTTTATCCAATATAAACGGCGATCTGTTGATGATCGCCGTTTATAGATTGTAGCAATAAGCGCTTAAATAGCCTCGGTAACTTTATTTAACCAAATTAAATCATCACCTTGCATAAGAGGTGTCAGTGTTTTACGTACTTTGGCGTGATATTGATTAAACCAATTAATTTCACTTGTTGAGAGTAGTGATTTATCAATCAAACGTGCATCCATAGGAATAAGCGTGATGGCATCAAATTCATACATTTCACGCTCACTGCCTTTTAGTGCTTCACAGTGTTGCACTACCACTAAGTTTTCTATACGAATACCAAAGCCGTTTGTACGGTAATAGCCCGGTTCATTGGATAACACCATTCCCGGTAATAACGCCACGCCGTTGACGTTTTTGCCAATGCGTTGTGGGCCCTCATGAACACTTAAAAAGTGACCCACACCATGGCCTGTACCGTGATCATAATCAAAACCATGTTGCCATAAATACTGGCGTGCAAATGCATCGAGTTGCACACCTGAAGTGCCTTTAGGAAAACGTGCCGTGTCTAAGGCGATATGGCCTTTTAATACTAAAGTGACCATTTTTCGCTGTTCATCGGTTACATTACCAATGGCTATTGTACGGGTGACATCTGTGGTGCCGTCTAAGTATTGTGCGCCAGAATCCACTAAGTAAATACTATTCATTGCCATGGTGCTTGGCGTGCCATTATTGTGGTTGTAGTGGCACATAGCCGCGTTAGCACCCGTTGCCGAAATGGTATCGAAACTAGGCTCGCGATATTGTGGGTCTTGTAATCGATAGCTTTCTAATTGCTCAGCAAGAGCCGCTTCATCATGCATAATACCTTGTTCAACTTGACTGTCTAACCAGGCTAGAAAGCGCGATACGGCAACCCCATCACGAATATGGCAGGCTTTTATACCAGCAAGTTCTGCGGAATTTTTTTGTGCTTTAGGCAGAGCTACAGGATCAAGTCCGGCAATTAATTTTGCGCCAGCCGCTTGAGCTTGAAGCTGTGAAAATGCGTTAGCTGAGTTAGGATCAGCTAATAATTTAACCCCAGTTAACGCAGCTAATGCTTTAGCTAATTCAGCTTCATCTTTCACGGTAACACCTGTGCCCACATGCTCTGCAAAACCAGCAGGCACTTTAGCTAAGTCAGTGAACAAGGTCATGTCACCATTGGTCGCTAATAGGGCGCAGCCTAAAATAACCGGCAAGCGTGGCACATCGTTACCTCGAATATTCAGCAACCAACAAAATGAATCTAGTGCGGCGATTAATGCGACATCCGCACCTTGTTTTTTCACTAACGCGCCTATTTGTTGGCGTTTGTCTAAGCTATTGCGACCTGCACCTTCATGGCTGAACAAGGTAAAAGGTGACGTTGGCAGCTGAGGGCGATTATGCCAATGCACATCAATCGGATTTTGCTGCACATCGATTAATTCAATATCGGCTTTATTAAATTCAGACTTAGCATTTTGGTACCAGGCTAAGGTATGCAAACGGCTATCGATGCCGACTTTGCTGCCTGCACCAAGCGTGTCGATTAACCAGTCAATTTGTGGATCGTCAGTTAAACTTAAATACTGAAACAGTGCGCCATCCACTTGCTGAGGCACTTGCACTGTATAACGGCCATCAGTAAAAATGGCTGCGGTGTCTTTTAGCACTATGGCCATGCCGGCAGATCCGGTAAAGCCTGTCGCCCAATGTAGTCGCTCATTTCTGGCTGGAACGTATTCACCTAAATATTCATCTGCGCGAGGAATAATAAAAGCATCAATATTTTCGATAATAAGCTGCTGACGAATGGCGCTAACACGCTCTGCAATAACAGATGATTGAGACATAAAAAGGCGACTCCAAAAAAAGGGTTGGCGAGTGAGGAACTTGGCCTGATTATCTCAAGCTCGGATGATAAGTTGCAAGTGAACTGTACTTTAACTTGACCTAGTCAATTGTAACTTTATATTGTATACAATTTCAACGCGCGTTATCGGCTATTCTTTTTGCTGAAGCAATCAAGCATAACCCACTAATTTGGAGTTTTACATGACAATCGGTATCGGTGGCGTTAGTCCACAGCAAGCCCTTGAAGGCTTAAAAAATATGACTCAGGATGTTGAGCCAATAGCCTTAGCTGAATTTGAAGCGCGTATCACCAAAGCGCAGCAATTGATGCAGCAACAAGGCATCGATGCGGTTTATCTTAATGCTGGTACCAACCTTTATTACTTTACCGGTATGCGCTGGTTTGCCAGTGAGCGAATGGTGGGCGCTATTTTACCCGCTAAAGGTGAGGTGCAGTATATTGCTCCTGCGTTTGAACTTGATACCATCAAAGGCTATATGCTGGTTGACGGGACTGTGAATACTTGGCACGAAGATGAAAGTCCATATGTGTTGCTCGTTGGCACTCTAGTAGCAATGGGAATAGAGGCCAGTCATGCCAAACTCGCTATTGATGAGTCGACTTCCTATTTTATCAGTAATGGTATTGCGAAAGCCGCACCACAGTTAACTTTAGTTGATGCTAAATCAGTTACTGCAGGGTGTCGTATGATTAAGTCTCCGGCCGAATTAGCGCTTATTCAACAAGCCATGAACATGACGATTGAAGTACATAAAGCCGCCGCGAGTATGTTATATGAAGGTATCACCACAGACGAAGTGAGCGCCTTTATTGATAGCGCGCATCGTAAAGTGGGAGCCAAGCGCGGGTCATATTTTTGTATTGTGTTATTTGGTGAAGATACCGCTTACCCGCACGGGGTTAAGTCGCCTAAATCGCTAGACAAAAATGATACTGTGCTGATTGATACCGGTTGCCAATTAGAAGGTTATAACTCAGATATCACCCGCACTTATGTGTATGGTGAGCCAAGCACGCGCCAACGTGAATTATGGCAATTGGAACAACAAGCGCAGTTAGCGGCGTTTAATATCGCTAAAATTGATTTACCCTGTGGTGATGTGGATACTGCAGCGAGACAAATATTAGAGCAAGCAGGTTTTGGACCGGGTTATGCCGTTCCAGGTCTACCGCATCGCACTGGTCATGGGATTGGTTTAGATATTCATGAATGGCCATATTTAGTTAAAAGCGATCGCACACCATTAGTTGAAGGTATGTGTTTTAGTAACGAGCCTATGCTATGTGTGCCGGGTGAGTTTGGCGTGCGTCATGAAGACCATTTTTATATGACAACAGCAGGGGCAAAGTGGTTTACCCTGCCAGCAAAATCAATAGATGATCCTTTTTATCTTGGTAAAGATTAGCTTAAACATGTTTTTTGAGTTCATTAGCTTTGTAAGCATCATCGAATAACCTTAACAGCGCTTGCGTATAGCTTGTATGTAGGTATACGCAAGCGCTATTGAGTTAACGGATTAATTACGTCTGATAAAAGACTCAATATAAGCCGGTGTGCGGGCGTTTAAAATAGGATCGTTCGAAGGCGCAATACCTTTTGGCAGTAATAGCGGGTTAAAAATCCCTTTAGCACAATCCAAGGTAGCGTTAGCACTGTCATTACTGCCATTGATAATCACTTGGCCGACCAGCAGTCGTTGACGTGATTGTGGCCATACAATGGTTGGGTCATTAATTTTATCGTTTGCTTCTGCAAGTTGAATAAATAAGTCCCATTTTGCCGGTTTATTTTCAACGCGATTTTTTAACTCGTCCTGTAAAAAATCATCACTCAGCTTAGCCAGCTGTGTTGTTGATGCGCCAATTACCCCTTCAACTGGTTCGAAAATCCAACGACCTGGAATTGATTGGCCATCTTTTGATGTAAATAGAAAACTATTAACCCCAAAATAGCGATTATTAGCATAGCTTGCGGTTGGGGTAAGTTGCTTTACATAATCAAAAAAAGCTTTAGCGTGAGGTTTATTATCAATAAGCCATTGCTTACCTTCTGGTCCCTGTTTGACTTTGGTTTGGAAGGTAAAAAAATCATCTAGATTACTGGCGAAAAACACTTCAGCATTAGAGGTGACAAAGTTTAAGCTTTCTTTATCACCATCAATTTTAAGTGACATAAAGCGCCCCGCAGTTTTATCTGTAGCATGGGCGTTAGTGCCACCTAAGGAGAAGCGTGCAATGATGTCTATTTCAGCTTGATTTAAAAATGGAATAGTTAAAGTGTCATTGATTGCTGGGTTGGGCTCAAATACACCTGAGGTACAAAATCCCTTTGCATGGTTACGCAACTTCACTTTTTTACCCGCATCACGACTTACCGTATCAGGCGTACCATTTACAGCATCTACCAGTTCAGCAATGGTTTTTTCTGAGGCTGTTGCTGGTGAGGTAATTAATGGAAGAGAAATAATTAAGCTGGCTTTAATCAGTAGGGGGATTTTATTCAGTAACATTGAGGACCTCGATAAGTTTGTGTTGCTCATGACAATAAATAAGTGCTTTAAACCTAAGCGGAAAAAGCGAGTTTTGTGAACCTAAGGTGCAGATAAATACTAAAGACAGGATAAAGGAGCGATTTCTTTCACCTATTGGGTGAAATATTATTTTAGATAACCACTATAGCTGTATTTACAATGTTAATGCTCAAATGCAGTGTCACAGTGAGGTGAAACAGCTTAATTATTTGGGTTCAGTTTATCAGAACAAAAACGCCTCAAAAAATGAGGCGTTTAGGTAAAGTAACAAAGTGAACTAAATTAATTTATTTCAAATAACTCAACATCAAAAATCAACACTGACCCGCCAACAATTTTGCCGCTAGTACGATTGCCATAAGCCAATTGACTTGGAATATAGAAGCGGAATTTATCACCAATAGTCATTAGCTGAACGCCTTCGGTCCAACCTTTAATGACCTGATTCAGTGGGAAGGCAATTGTTTGTCCGCGCTCAACTGAGCTGTCGAAAACCGTACCATCAATCAAGGTGCCATGGTAATGCACTGTTACATTGCTTTTGGCGGTTGGGTGTTCGGTGTTGTCACTTTTAGTGATCACTTCATACTGTAAGCCTGATAAAGTTTGTATTACGCCCTCACGCTTGGCATTTTCAGCTAAAAAGGTACTGCCTTTAGCAATGTTTTCTTTAGCAGCTTTTTGGTTAGTCATTTGGTTAAAAAAGTAAAAAATAACTAAAGCGATTACGGCTACGGCAATGATCATGCGCATGAAAAATTCTCTTTATTATCAATAATGGAATGTATTGTTATAGTGTAACCTAGTTTATATTGAGGTCACAATGAAGGCTTTTTGCGCCAAGTTAAATAAACCCAATGACATTAAATAATGTATAGCATGTACAAGTAACTGATGCCGATAGTGAGCAAAATATTGGCAATAATCGACAACCAAAATCGATATTTGAAAGCATTCTTTTGAGTTTTATGACGAAAGTGCTGTTGGGCTATTATTGCCGCAGGCCAGCCACCGAGTAGGGCATAAATGTATAAGGTTTTTTCACTTATTCGACTGCGTTGATTTAATGAAGAGGATTGCTGTTGATTATGTGTGGCAATACGTTTGTCGTACCAGGTGATAATAAAACTCAGTAGATTTAAGCCCATAAACGCGCCAATAACCCATGGCGATAGGGCATAAAAACTATATCCCACAGCCAATAACGCTGTCCATATTCCTAGCATGATAACGGCAAATATCATCATTTTAAAAACTCCGCATAAATTTCTAATTGAATTTCATCGCCCACAATGGGGATGTAACTGCTCATGCCAAAGTCAGAGCGCTTAATTGTGCCTATCGCACTAAAACCTAGGGTGTATTTTCCTGTCATCCAGTTATCGGCGCCACCATGAAAAGTAGCGTTAAATGTAACCGGTTTAGTCACACCGTGTAGGGTTAACAGGCCATGGAACTCAAACTGATTGTTGATGTTAGGATCGGTATTTATTACATCAATAGGGGTGACTTTTTGGCTTTTAAAATAAGCTTGTGGAAACTGTTCACTATCAAACCAGCTGCTATTTTGCAGTGTTTTTTCAAGTTTCTGATTATTAATATCTAATGAATCAATTTGCACTGTAGCTTCTAATTGTGCAGCTGGCATGTTGTTAGGATCAAAACTCAGTCGGGCATCAAATTGATTAAAACGTCCCACATAGGTAGACAGGCCTAAGTGCTGAATTTTAAACAGTAGCGCAGCATGATTGGGGTCTAAAGTGTATTCACCCGCTTGTAACTCAGTTAACTGAGGTGTTACCGCTGGGGTGACCCAGCTAATACATCCTGAAAGCCCTATTAGGCTTACGCTAATCAATATCATACGAATATACTGAAAATAATGGGTTAAATGCTTCAAAATTACTCCTAAGTCTTTTGCTTATCTGGGGGGCATTACGCGATGTGTTGAAGCGACATTATTGACCGCGCCGAGTTAACTTCGTCATTAAATACTCTAGCGGCCCCTGGGAGAAAAAACGTAAATACACAGCGGCTAAAAATAGTTGTAATAGACCTAATACTATTGCTAGAAGCATGTAGTCGATACGATCAAACTCCATTTGCCATTGTGGCATCCAATGTCGTAATAGCAATACGCCTAAAAGAGATTGTAGAATATAAAAACTTAACGACAGTCGGCCAATATTTTGTAATAGGGTTAATTTTAACGGATTGTTTTGACAAACTTTTACAATGATATGCCAGTAAATTAGTGCTGTTGGAATGGCGCCAAGCATCATAAATATACCAGAAACCTCTTTTAGCACAGCAGAGTCTGATAGGCTTAATAGACTGTCAATGCTAGCAAAAGCGATGCCTATACAGGCAAATAGCCCAAGTTGCTTATGACTGAATCCGCGCTCAAAATAACCTTGCTTCATTAAGGTCATCCCTATTAGCATTAAACTTGCGCCGTACCAGAGAATCGAAATGGGAATAATCAGTAACATATAACCGATCATGTAAGCTTGCATCACGACTTGGTCCGCATAGCTGCCAGTCCATAGCGCGAGTTGTTCAATAAAATAGTCTGAACCACGATAGAATTGTTCATCTTCAAGGGTAATCGAAATAAGTGCGATGACCGCCATGGCAATCAACATGAATTTCGCCGACTTGGCTAATAATTGTTTTGGCCCAAGGGTGAAGTATCGACAGACCACTAAGCCACATAAACCATAGCTTAGTAAAATATCACCGGAAAATAAAAATACCCCGTGAATAGCCCCGAGTCCGATTAATAAGTAAAGTCGGCGTGTTATGCGATTTTTACCGTGCTCACTTTCACTTTCGCTATCACTTTTACTATCAAGGCTAGTCGTTTTTTGATATTGCAACCACAGGCCTGCGCCAAACAACATCGAAAACAAGCTGATAAAGCGGCCTTCTAATAGAAAATTACTGACAATCTCTATCGTTAAGTCGGATGCTATTTCTGGTAGATGTGGGGCATAACCGTAAAAGTTATTCGCCATAAAATAGATGTTGAGGAACAAAATACCTAGTAAGGCAAAACCCCTTATGGCATCTAAATTGGCGATCCGCCCATGTGTTAGAAGAGTTTGGTGTCGGGAAAAGCCATTATCATTTGAAGGTGCTAAAGATTGGTCGATTTTACGGTTTATAAGCATGTATCATCCATAATTGATGATAAAACCATTATTAAAGTGTAATGGTTTTATCATTCTAAAGATTTAGTCCATTGGTGAACTTAGCTTATACTTTCTGCGGCTTTTCTGAAATCCATAATTTAATATGGCCTTGAACAACCACCACACCATTAGTGTCGTAAGCTTTTACATCTACTAACATATCGCCAACTTGCCATTGCTCTGGTTGAACTTCTGCCACACATAAAATGTCAGTGCCAGCTTTGGCGGTATACTCTACCGACATACCTTTAGGGATCCAGCGTAAGTGGTTAGGGATAGAGGCTTCAGCCATAGTGCCCATCGCCATTTCCATACCGTTACAAATCGCGATAACGTGAACCGTACCAATATGGTTTTGGACACTTTTACGCTTTTTGATCAAACACTCACATCTATGCTCTTTTAAGGATGTAATGTATGGATGGATGGTGCCGAAATACGGTGCCATACGGGACACCATTTTAGAAAATAGAGCGTGACCAAAAGGGTAGCTGGTTACCTTTTGATATAATGCCATGACTTTGTTAGGTTTGTTGTTATTCATAATCCATTTCGTGTGATTATTTGTCTGGTCCGATGAGGTTAGCATTAATGTTCATACTCTGCTAGTAGTTTGCCTCATCGCAAGTGGGTATAATCGCCAGCAATATTATTCAGTTTAGATCATGGGTTAGGGTTAATTTTGAAGTTATTTATAACGTATTTAAAAGGCATGGCAATGGGCGCTGCTGATGTCGTTCCTGGTGTTTCAGGCGGAACCATAGCCTTTATCACAGGTATTTTAGACCCTTTGCTTGATGGCATTAGGAAAATTAACCCTACATTATTTGGAATTGTGCGCCAACAGGGGCTTAAAGCAGCCTTTTTACATATCAATGGCCCATTTTTGGCGTGTGTGTTTGGTGGTATTTTGACCAGCATTTTTGCCTTTGCAAAGTTAATCTCATGGTTAATTGTGGCTCATCCTATTCCGGTTTGGTCATTCTTTTTTGGGCTGATATTGTTTTCTGTTTTTCATATGCTTAAACAAGTTAGTCAGTTTAATCTACAGCGGATAGCGTTATTTGCGCTGGGTGTGTTGTTTGCCTGGGGGATTACAGTATTAAATCCTGTTGCGATAGAAGCTAGCTATATCAGCTTCTTTTTTGCTGGCGCTATTGCGATTTGTGCAATGATTTTACCGGGCATCTCAGGTAGTTTTATTTTGCTTCTTATCGGCATCTATCCTGCGGTATTAGCCGCAGTAAAAGGGTTTGATATTGCTTATTTAGCCTGTTTTGCCATGGGATGTGTGCTAGGTCTGTTAAGCTTCAGTCATGTGCTTTCTGCTTTACTGCGCAAGTTTCATGATGCCACTTTGATGTTTCTTATCGGACTCATGTTAGGTACATTAGGTAAAATTTGGCCTTGGAAAGAGGTGGTTACTTGGCGAGAAAATTCTAGCGGACAACAAGTACCGTTACTTGAGCAAAACCTCACTCCATTTGATTTCCAAGCTATTACAGGCGATGCTCATCAGTTAGGCCTAGCGATTGTCGCTGCTTTATTTGGCATTGGATTAGTATGGTCGCTAGAGTTTTTTGGCGCCAAACATACTAAAGATTAACGCTATAAAATGCTATGTATGCAGTAAATGTAGCGCTAGTATTGATATAAACTTAATTAAACAGGACCTTAGTTCTGTTTTTTTTTGTTAAAAATGAACTACTTTTAACTAAGATTCGTAAAAGCTGCTAAATTACACAGCACTACTTTTATTTTAACCGCCACAGGAGTGCGTTCTCATGGATAAATCAGAGACATTTATGCCAGAAAAAATTCAAATTGGTATCAGCAGTTGTTTGCTCGGTAATGAAGTTCGATTCGACGGTGGCCATAAAAATTCTTATTACTGCGCAAAAGAAATTGAACCCTTTTTTGAATACACCAGCATTTGCCCTGAAATGGCGATTGGTATGGGTGCACCAAGAAAAAGTATTCGCCAAGTACTTGATGGCGATCTTCTGTATATTCAAAGTGCAGACGGTAGCCTTGATGTCACTGCTAAATTAACTGAGTTTAGTCAAAATAAAGTGGCTGAGTTAGGTTACTTAGGTGGATATGTCTTATGTGCTAAGTCACCGACTTGCGGTATGGAGCGTGTTTTAGAGTATAAAATTGGCACCAATAACAGCACTAAAAGTGGCGTAGGGGTGTTTGCTAAAGCATTAATGGATAAATACCCATTGTTGCCTGTTGAAGAAGAAGGCCGTTTAAATGACATGATCATTCGCGAAAACTTCTTTACCCGGGTATATGCCTATGATGATTGGCGTAAAATGTTAGCCTCGGGCTTAACAAAGCATAAGTTAATTCAGTTTCATTCCCGTTACAAATACCTGCTTATGGCTCACAGCCCTAAATGGTACCGTGAGTTAGGCCCTGTCTTAGCCGATATTAAAGATTTAGAACAAACCGCTGATACCTATTTTACTGGTTTTATGACCGCTTTAAAGGTCAAGGCTACCCGTAAAAATCACACCAGCACCTTGCAACATATTCAGGGTTATTTTAAAAAGCATTTAAATGCGCGCCAAAAAGAAGAGTTAACTGAATCTATAATGAAATATCGTGAGGGTTTATTGCCTTTACTGGTACCTATTACGTTAATTAATCACTATTTGAAAGAGTTTGAAGTGCCTTACATTGCGGAGCAAATATATCTAAATCCGCATCCTGAAACGTTAAAGCTACGTTATGCCTATTAAGACATTCACTTTTAACGAGATGACAAACAAGTAAGGTAGCCAATGCCATTAGCAGTAAACAGTCTTGTGTGGTTTAGACAAGATTTACGTATTCATGATCATCCTGCACTGAGTCAAGCGTGTGAGTTTGCCCTACAGCAAAATTCACACGTTAAGGCTGTGTACTTTGTCACACCTGTCCAGTGGGCTGAACATGATGTCGCAGCCATTCAAATAGACTTTATTGAACGACATGTTAACTTGCTTAGGCAAAGTTTAGCCAGTATTGGTATTGCTTTAGATGTTGTTCATTTGAGCTGTTTTGACGATATATTGCCATGGTTACAACAATATTGTGCCGAGCATCAAATTGGTAAAATATTTGCTGCTAATGAACCTGAATATAATGAACGTCAGCGCGATATAAAATTAATCGCAGCGGGTATTCCTTTAGCATTAATTGAGCAGGATTGTTTGCTTACAGCCGGAACCGTAACGACTCTGTCTGGCACCATGTATAAGGTTTTTACCCCATTTTCAAAAGCGTGGAAAAAAATAGCCGCGGGTAAGTTAATTAAACCTCTGCCAGCAGCAATTTTTAATGCGCCTATTGGCACATCAGATGCCATCAAGTTCAATATTCAATCGCAGTACCCCAATCCTGTTAGTAGTCAGCAGTGGGCCGCAGGAGAAGATAGTGCAAGAGAGTTGTTGCAGCAGTTTATTGCGCAAAATATTAGCGATTACCAACAACAGCGCGACTTTCCTGCCATAGAGGGAACCAGTCGTTTATCGCCTTATTTAGCCATTGGCGTGATTAGCGCTCGGCAATGTATTACGGCGATTTTGTTTCATTATCCTGATGCACTGATAAATGATGCAAGCCCTGCAAAAACCTGGCTTAACGAACTTATTTGGCGTGAGTTTTATCGCCATTTGCTGGTGGCATTTCCTAAATTATCTCGCGGCCAAAACTTCAACGATTTAGGTAAACACATACAATGGCGTAACGATAAGACCGAGTTTGATGCTTGGTGCAAAGGACAAACAGGTTATCCCATTGTTGATGCAGCAATGCGTCAGTTAAATCAAACTGGTTGGATGCATAATCGATTACGCATGGTCGTTGCCAGCTTTCTAACTAAGCATTTATTAATTGATTGGCGCTGGGGTGAGCAGTATTTCAGACAGCAATTAATAGACGGTGATTTAGCCGCTAACAATGGTGGTTGGCAATGGTCTGCTGGTACAGGTTGTGATGCACAACCCTATTTTAGGGTGTTTAATCCTATGACCCAAAGCAGTAAATTTGACCCCGATGCTAGCTTTATAAAACAGTTTGTGCCCGAAATAGCTGGTTGGAGTTTGAAACACATACACGAGCCACACCTTAAAGCACAGCAGGCCAATTTGATGGCAGATTTGTTCTCTGATCGCGCAAAGCAAGATAAGGTTTATCCTATGCCAATTGTTGAACATAGCTCTGCCAGAAAACGGGCAATTGAAGTGTTAGCAGCACTAAAGCGAGGATAGTTGATACGAGGATAGTTGGGCTCGGGGATAATTGAAGCGCAGATAAATGCAAATGTATGGCATCACGCTTACCTTAAATTAAACGTCGGCATAGTTTAGGCTATGCCGATTTTTTTATCTAAAAATAAGCTTGTCACATCTAACTACTCAGTTCAGTCCCATTAAAGTCATACTTGAGCTTAAGCTTAAATATCCCAAAGATTATTAGGAGATTAGCGATGCAAGTTTTCTTGTGATGGCAGCGTATGTGTGATGATTCGTCTGATACTAAAGAAAACATTTTACTGAAGCTAAATTATCGTATCTAACTGGGCTAAATCAGTAATCGTTTGGGTGGGCGATATTCCCCAGGGATCAAATATCATTTGTGGTGAACGTTTCACCCAAGCGGTTTTAAAGCCTGATGCCGCCGCGCCAAGAATATCAAAAGAGTTACTGGATATAAGCCAAACTTCATTCTGCATTGAGTTTGTGGTTTGAATGAAATATTCATACACCGCAGGATTAGGCTTAAAGGTCATAATTGCTTCACAGCTCACAATACCTTCAAAATACGCTAAAATATTTGCGTTTTTCAATAGAGACTCGACCGCAGAGTATTCACCATTAGAGAACGCAAACAGGCTAATGCCTTTTTCTTTTAGGGTTTGTAAAACTGGCGCGACGTCATCAAAAGCTGGCAAAGTCAGATAGCTTTCTAACAGTTGGCATTTTTGACTGTTAGTGAGCGGGATCGTATGAAACTGGCAAGTGTATTCCAGTGCATCTCGAGTGCAAATCGAGAACTCTTTATATTGCTGCATTAAACCGCGTCTAAAAGAATACTCAAGTTGCTTATCTCGCCATGTTTGGCTAAATGCATAAGCTTGTTTAATTACCGACTCAGTTTCGCGCTCTAATGTTTTTTGTTTGAACATTTTGATCAATAAAGCCACTACACCATGAGTGTCGATCAAAGTCCCATAGACATCAAATGCGAGTGTTTTTGTCATTTTGAATATCCCTGGTTCAATGTTTGTCACCCACAACTTCTATGTGAGTGGTCTTTATTTTTAAGTATATTTTCACAACGTTAATTAAACTGTTGTTGAAGCGTGGTGTACTAACACTGGTTCAGTGAGCATTTCTGGACGGCTATGCACTAGAATTGATTGAGCGCGTTAACTAAATAAAGTTCATATTAACATTATCTGCGTTATCGGGTACACAGTCGTCATAGCAATCTATCTAATTATTCATTTGTTATTCATCGCTAATTTTACCGTATTGAATGAGTGGTTAAATCACTTATCTAAATAACAGGCTTATCTATTCAGATCACCAACCAGATCACACTTTTAAAGGCTTTATGGTAATGAGTCACTATTGTTATTGAACAAACACGTTAATGAGCATAAAATTCATTTAAAGATTTATATTTTATACATGTTATGTTTTGCACACACCTTAAGGCGACAATAAATGTTAAATATTGATGACCCAGCAGACACTGATAACACTCCTGCAATTTGGCGTTTAGGTTTTAGGCCATTTTTTTTAGGTGGTGCTGTGGTCGCTGCCTTATATATTCCAATCTGGCTGATGGGTTGGTTTACACCGCAGTACAGCTTATTTAATGGTGAGTTTTGGGCCAATGTTGTGCCTTTATGGTGGCATCCACATGAGATGTTATTTGGCTTTGCTATGGCAATTGTGTGTGGTTTTTTATTAACCGCAGCACAAGCCTGGACCAACCAACCTACGATGAAAGGAGGTGTGCTGGCACTCACATTTGGTTGTTGGTTGGCAGCAAGATTACTCTTCTTATTGCCATTCAATATTCCGCTTTGGCTGCCAGCATTGTTTGACAGCTTGTTTTTAGGGATCAGCGCAGCAACTTTATGGCGTTGTATTTATACTGCTAAACAATGGCGTAATATCGGCTTCCCTCTTATGTTGGTTGTAGCATTAGTGGTTAATCTGGTTACCTATTATGCTTTATACGAGCGTAACTTTTCTCTATCGACTCAACTTTGGCAGGCAATGATTTGGTGGCTTGCGATGGTAATAACTATTGTTGGCGGTCGAGTTATTCCTTTTTTTACCGCAATGAAATTACAACATTCAAAGCCAGATCCCATTCAAGCACTTGAGATAACGTTATTACTCGTGATGGGATTGTTATTCGTTCAATCTGTGTTCCATTTATTCCCCCGTGAAATTGAACAGGGCATTTTACTCAGTGCAGGCATATTGCAATTGGTAAGAGTGTCTCGCTGGAAAGGACATAAAACATTTCAAGAGCCTATGTTGTGGTCTTTACATGTTTCATATTGGGCATTGCCGGCAACTTTGTTGGCTATGGCATGGCAAATTAATAATGAGTTTGCGTATCGCACTTTATTGCATCTATTTGCGGTTGGCGGTATTGCATCATTATGTTTGTCGATGATATCTCGAGTGTCACTAGGGCACACTAGTCGCAATATTTATCAAGGTCCAAATATGGTGCTTGCCTTTATTGGCATTCCTTTAGCAGCAATTTTTCGTGCGGTAATGCCATTGTGGCTCCCTCAATATAGTTCGACTTGGTTATGGTTGGCGGGAGCATGTTGGTTTATTAGTTTTGGGATGTTTGTTTGGCATTATGCCCCGATTCTTACCAAGCCTAGATTAGACGGACGTCCAGGTTAATCTCACAAATGAAAGAGTGAATTATGTCATTTAAGATTATTAATAAAAAAGGTACCAAAATCGCGATAACTACTTTAATAACGGTTTTATTTAGCTTAACAGCCTTGGCTGATATCAGTGTTGACGAGCAGAATAAAACTCGATTTCCTAGTCAATATCAAACTTGGTTAGCCACATCTGAGCAAACAGAAAAACAAGATATGTTGGCTACTTATCCGGCCAATATTATTCTTTGGGCCGGTTCATCTTTTGCTAAAGAATATAATAGCCCCCGTGGGCACCAGTTTGCGGTAGCGGATGTAGCGCATATATTACGCACTGGTGTGTCAGTAGAAGAAGGCCAGAAAGGGCTTTCAGCCAGTTGCTGGACTTGTAAAACACCCGACGCCCCCAGATTAATGGAAGAGATGGGTATTGAAGGTTTTTCTGGCGCTAATTTTACTGATTTAGGTACTGAGATAAAGTCAGTCGTTTATTGCAGTGACTGTCATGAGGATGGAAGCGCTAAGTTGGCATTGCCAAGGCCACACGCGCAGGATGCGATGGCTAAAATTAAACTGCCTTTTGATAAGCAAAATACCAGTATGAAAGGTGCTCAGGTGTGTGGCCAATGTCATGTCACTTACTACTTTCAGCCTGAGCGTAGTAATAAGGTTAATATTCCGTGGATTTTCGGTAGCACCGCCGATGACATTGAAAAATATTATGACACACGTCGCTTCTATGAATGGATCCACCCCATTTCAAAAACGCCTATGCTCAAAGCACGCCATCCTGAGTTTGAACATTGGAGCCGAAGTAAACATGCTGAAGCAGGGGTGACATGTATAACCTGCCATATGCCACCGACAATCGATGATAAAGGCAATGACTTTACCGATCATAAAGTAGGTAATGCCCTGAATAATTTTGATCGTACCTGTAAAACTTGTCACAGTAGCCAGAAAGCCATCACACAAACCCTGTTAAAAAATAAACAACTGATTAATGCCAAGGCACGTGAAGTTGAAGGCTTGCTAGTGAAAGCCCATTTTGAGGCAAAAGCTGCGTGGGATGCGGGAGCTACGTGGGATCTAATGAATGATCCTATAATGAATATTCGTCATGGCCAGTGGCGCTGGGACTTTGCCATGGCATCCCATGGTTTGTATGCTCACAACCCTGAAGAGGGGAATGCATTGCTTGATAAGGCGATTGAACAAGTCACTTTATCCCGCACGTTATTAGCAGTAGTGTTACAAAAATTTGGCATTAATAAAGTGGATTACCCTGATATTAGCACCAAAGAAAAAGCCCATGCCGCTATCGGATTTAATAAAGATGAGGCGCAAAAAGCCAAAGATAGTTTTATCAAACAACAAGTGGATAAACATTGGCAACCGGTCGCTCTTCATGGATATGAGTAGTTACTTCGCTAATTCTATATATACTGAGTTTGACTATAAAAGCGCTTAAGGAGACTTAAGTGCTTTTTTACTGATCTATTATCCGCTCCCAAACGTAACATTCACTGTCTAAATCATCTTTTTACTGCAACTTTTTTTACAGTAAATCCCCGCTAACTGATTGTCACTAAAGTCATTGTGCTTTTATTCAGTAGGCTTTATGGTAAGTATGTTAGTTATACAAACGGAGTGTTATATGTCAGAAGCGTCCACAGTGAATGAATTGCCAGTGTCGGCTACTCAGTCACCTGCGATTATTAAGCACTTTATTGAGCTTTATCAGGTGTTGAATAAAAATAATTTGCAACGCTTATCTGAAATTTATGCAGCCGAAATACAATTTCAAGACCCTTTGCATCAAGTTAATGGATTAAAGCAACTCACCAAGTACTTTGCCAATTTATACGAAAATGTAAGCCATATACATTTTGACATAACCCACATAATAGTCAGTGATTGCCAGCAGCAAGCATCTTTGTTTTGGACTATGAGCTATGCTCACCCTAAATTGAATAAAGGGCAAACCATTAAAGTGGATGGTATGAGTCTATTAAAATTTAACGACACTATTTTTTATCATAGAGATTACTTTGATGCTGGTCAGATGCTCTATCAGCATGTGCCAATGCTTGGCGGTGTTATTCGCATATTAAACAATAGAATGGGGTAATAATATGAGCCATCATCAATCCTCATCATCAGCGGTTCTGATAACTGGAGCAACATCGGGCATTGGTTTAGCAAGTGCTAAGTTTTACGCAGCTAAAGGTTTCCATGTCATCGCATGTGGTAGAAATGAAACCGTATTAGCGGGCTTAAATGTGGGTCATTTTTTAACATTTGATATTACACAACCTGAACAAGTTAATCAGGCAGGTATTGCGCTGAAACAGTACCTGGCAGATAAGCAGCTTCAGCTTACCCAAGTTATCTTAAATGCTGGAACCTGTGAGTATATTGACGATGTTATTGAGTTTGATGCCATGCTTTTTAGTCGAGTCATAACTACCAATCTGATTGCGGTTGGACATTGTATTAGCGCATTTTTACCTCAGCTCACAAAAGGCGGCCAATTAGGATTAATGAGCTCCAGTGCAACTTATTTACCTTTTCCAAGGGCAGAGGCATACGGTGCTTCTAAAGCCGCAATAAGTTATTTAGGCCGCAGTTTAAGGTTAGATTTGGCCGCTAAACCCAGTGTTGATATTGGAGTAAGTGTAATTTGTCCTGGTTTTGTTGACACACCGCTTACCGCCAAAAATGATTTTGCTATGCCGATGCAAATCAGTAGCGAGCAAGCAGCAGAACGGATTTTTAAGGGGATGGCACAGCGCAAGTTCGAAATCCATTTTCCTAAGCGGTTTACCTTTATACTCAAGTGTTTATCTTTGCTTCCTGAGAAAGCACTTATCAAGTTACTTGCAGATAAAGCCGTTAAATAAAAGTCACTTTTGAATACATACCCAAATTAACAGTAAAGCGTCAAGTTTGTACATATAGGAATAAGAATGAAAAAAATTGCGGTGATAGGAACCGGCATATCGGGTTTAACCTGTGCACATTTACTCAGCAGTAAGCACAAGGTAACTGTTTTTGAAGCCAATGATTATATTGGCGGACACACAGCTACGGTTGATGTCGAGGTAGACAAAAAGAGCTACGCTATTGACACTGGTTTTATTGTTTTTAATGATCGCACCTACCCAAGATTTGAAAAGTTAATGGCAAAGCTTGGGGTTGAGTCATTACCGACACAGATGAGCTTTAGTGTACACAATGCTTTCACTGGGCTTGAATACAATGGTCATACCCTATGGAGTATGTTTGCCCAAAGACGTAACATTTTCAAAGCTGATTTTTATCGTTTTCTAGCTGAAATAGTACGTTTTAATAACGATTGCAAAGCCATTTATGAGTCAGATACCTATCCTGTAATGAGTTTAGGTGAATATCTCGATAAACATAATTTTAGCCCATTTTTCTGTGAACATTATATTCTACCAATGGGTGCAGCCATTTGGTCTGCCAGTATTAATGATATGCGCGCCTTTGCGTTACGATTTTTTATTCGTTTCTTCCAGCACCATGGCTTGCTTAATATCAGTGACCGTCCGCAATGGTCGGTATTGAAAGGTGGTTCGCGTAGCTATATTCCTAAGCTTATTGAACCTTTTAAGAATAATATTCTGTTAAATAGCCCAGTAACGGCTGTTTGTCGAAATGATGAAGGCGTAAAAGTTCAAGTATTGAATGGCGAGTGGCTGCAATTTGATGACGTTATATTGGCGTGTCACAGCGACCAGGCATTAGCTATGCTCAGTGATGCAAGCAAAGATGAGCATGAAGTGTTGTCTGCCATGGAATACCAAAATAATGAAGTGGTGCTACATACTGATATTACTTTGCTACCCAAACGTAAAGCGGCTTGGGCAAGTTGGAACTATCGTTTAGACGGTGATGATAAAGTGCCTATGGGCGACAGACCCGCCAGTGTTACCTACAATATGAATATTTTACAATGCTTGCCCAAGGGAGCACCGACTTTTTGTGTGACCTTGAATCAAACTGGCTTGATTGATGAAAGTAAAATATTGCGTAAATTTAATTACGCTCACCCAGTTTTCAATGAAGCCAGTATGCAAGCGCAATCAAAGCGTGAGCTTATATCAGGTAAACGACATACTTACTTTGCGGGTGCCTATTGGTATAACGGTTTCCATGAGGATGGCGTGAGAAGTGCAGTTGATGTGTGCAATCAATTTGAGATCAGTTTATGACCGCAATGATAACTGACGATATGGCGTTAAACAGTGGCATTTACTATGGCAATATCAGCCATAGACGCCATGTGCCTAAACGCCATAGCTTTGGTTATAACATAGCTATGATGGCATTAGATTTAGACGAGTTACCAACATTGGTGAACACCAGTAAGTTGTTTGCTGAAAAAAATGCATTACTCACCTTTAAAGCCGATGACTATCTTAAAAGCCTTGGTCAACAATTTGGTGAGGACTTTATCTCAGGTTTAAACATTGATAAGCTCAGTGCAATAGGGGCATTAAAGCAGCGTACATTGGTCACAATACAAAAGCTAGGTGCTCAACAAAGCTGTAACCGAGTGGTGTTTTGTGGCCAAATTCGTCATTTTGGCTTTTACTTCAGTCCAGTTAATTTTTTCTTTTGTTATCAAGATGAGACTCCACTATATATGCTGGCTGAAGTCAGCAACACCCCGTGGAATGAGCGTCATTGCTATCTAATTGATTTAGTGAACACCACTCACACTGATAAAGTTTTCCATGTGTCACCTTTTATGACCTTAGATATGCACTATTTATGGCGTATTTTACCGCCGCAGAAACGCCTTAAAGTGACCATCGAGAATCGTAATAGTGCTAATGAAAAGCTATTTGATGCCACAATAGCCTTAAAAAGAATGTCATTTACTGCGCCAAATATTAAGCGCTTTATGTTGGGGTACCCAGCCATGACAGCTAAAATTGTCTTGGGTATTTATTGGCAAGCTTTAAAACTATTTATTAAACGGATTCCTTTTGTGGGCAAGCAAACCAAACAAGTGCCCACATAAAAACAATCAGCAGTTCAAGTAAACCAAATGTGTAGTCAGTACGTATTAGCCCTTAATATTATAAATTTGAAGCTAATTTTTTAATTAGAATGGAGTGCCAGCATGGATAATGCCGCAACCGGTACAAGTATTGCTCAAGCGAGTTTATCAGACAGTTTGGCTAAAAAGATTTTATTACGAGCACTGGCTCATCTAGCTGAAGGGCAATTAACGATTGTTGATGCGTCACAATCGCATGTATTTGGTCATCCAGAAAGCGACATTCACGCTACCATGCAAGTGTTACACCCAGGTTTTTATCGTCAGGTAGTATTTGGTGGCTCAATTGGTGCAGGTGAAGCTTATATTCAAGGTCATTGGTCTAGCCCTGATTTAACGAAAGTAGTGCAAATTTTTGCCAGAAATTTAGCCTTGCTTGATAATATTGAACGTTACTTCTCTTGGTTAAGTAATGGCCTAAACCGGGTTAAGCATATATTTAATCGAAATTCGCAAGCCGGTTCAAAACGCAATATCTTAGCCCATTATGATTTGGGTAATGATATGTATCAGCAGTTTTTAGACCCAGAAATGATGTATTCCAGCGCAATTTATCCAGCAAATGATGCCAGTCTAGCTGAGGCGCAATTGCACAAGCTAGATACCATATGTCAGCGTTTAGATTTAAAACCAGGGCAAACCTTATTAGAGGTAGGCACTGGATGGGGCGCACTGGCAATTTACGCAGCTAAGCATTATGGCGTGTTAGTGACCACAACAACGATTTCAGATGCGCAATATGATTACGCTTTATCTCGGGTAAAAAGTGAAGGCTTATTAGACAAGGTCACCTTGTTAAAACAGGACTATCGTGAACTCACCGGGGTGTATGATCGCGTGGTGTCAATTGAAATGATTGAGGCTGTGGGGCATGAGTATTTACCGGGCTTTTTTGAAAAGCTACAGCATATGCTTAAACCTGAAGGGCGTTTATTAATTCAAGCCATTACCATTGCCGACCAGCGCTACAATAGCTATCGCAAAAGTGTTGATTTTATCCAGCGTTATATTTTCCCTGGTGGCTGTTTACCCTCGATCAGTGAAATGTCACGTCATATAGCCAATAAAACCGACATGGTTATTTGGTCACTAGATGACATCGGCCTTGATTATGCGCGTACCCTAAAACATTGGCATGATAATTTTGATATGGCCAAAAGTACTATTACCAAACTTGGATACGGTGATGATTTTATTAGAATGTGGAAGTTTTACTTAAGCTACTGTGAAGGTGGTTTCTTAGAGCGCGCCACCAGTACAGTACATTTAACCGCGGTAAGACCTGGCTATCGAAAAAGCTAATATTTTTGTTGTTAGCTAACTTGTTCAGATTACGTATTATATAAATGAGGGTGTCATGAAAAAATCTGTTTCATCCTCTTCACGGCTCAGTTTAGCTGACCCCGTTGTAGCTAATAAAACAACGGCTTTTAAAAAAATACTGCGGAACGCAGTTAGCTTTCAAGCGATATGGTGGCTGGGAGTCTTATATCAAAACCAGTTCATCTTAGTATCATTAATGCTGATTGGATTACATTTTCTATTATCAGATCAAAAACGCGCCGATGTACTTATCCTACTAGTTATTACAGCACTTGGCGCAGCTGTCGATGTTGGGTTAACTTATTTTGGTGTATTTGTTTTTGCATCAACGCCATGGTGGTTATTACTGCTTTGGGGATATTTTTCACTGACATTAAATGTAAGCTTAGGTTTTGCACATAAATTCAACCTGCCTGTTCAAGTTATTATTGGTGGTGTCTCTGGCTGTTTAAGTTACCTTGCTGGGGCAAAGTTTGATGCCGTAATATTGCCTTTGGGGATGACTCATTCAGCTATTATTCTTGCGGTGATCTGGTCAGTACTATTTCCCGTATCACTTCATATAGCGGCGCGGTTATCACGATAACTGTGCTATGTACGCGTACAGGGTAGGTAAATATGTCAAGTATAAGTAAGCTTGCAAATTATGTATTGATACTGAGCGCAGCGAATATGGTTCATGCTGAAGATGTCAATAATGTTACAGATTTGGCAGTTAAGGCATTAGGCGACGCTAACATTAGTCAGGCTAGTTTAAGTCACACGGCGGCATCAGATTTAATTCAAACCACTCAATTGCTTAAATCACAATCTGCTGACAAACATTTTATTTTGCCGCCTCTTGTCCAAGTTGGCGAGGCTGATTTAGATGTTTTGTGGTTTGATGTTTACTTAGCCAAACTATACTCAGTTGATGGCACTTATCAGCCCCAGCAATTTCCAATTAAATTAGCCATTCAATATCACCGCGATATAAGTGCAGCAGAACTCATTGAGGCAACTACTGAGCAGTGGCAAGCTAATGGGTTAACAGCGTCTGAGATTAACCGTATAAAAAAGCATTTAACCCTTTCCTGGCCTGATGTTAAAAAGAACGACACCCTTAGCTTTATTGTCCACAATGATAAACAAGCCGAGTTTCTGTTTAATGATAAATCTTTCTATCAGCTAGAGGATGCTGAGTTTAGTGCCGCTTTTATTGGTATTTGGTTGTCTGAAACCACAACTGAGCCTGAATTACGTCAACAATTAATTGGAGCAACTCAATGATTAACCTTTCATTTTTGAATACGTTTTGGGGTAAAGCTCAATCATCTGTTAAAGCCTTAACCGTTATTACTGTTTGTTTTAGTTTGTTTTCTTGTTCGTCCGCTTCAATTGAAGATTATGAAGGTACAACACCTGAGTTAAATTTGGTTGATTTTTTTGACGGTGAATTAACCGCTTCAGGCATAGTGCAAGATTTTTCCGGTAAAGTGACACGAAAGTTCACCGTGACAATGGAAGGCAGCTGGCAAGATAGTCCACAAGGCAAGCAAGGCGAACTTAAAGAATGGTTTATTTATGATGACGGTGAAAAGCAAACACGGATTTGGTATTTAACCGATTTAGGTAATGGTCAGTTCGAAGGCCGTGCAGATGATATTTTAGGTGTGGCTACAGGCGAGGCTAATGGCAGCGCACTTAGATGGCGCTATGATATGAAGCTCATGGTGGATGGTAGTGAATATCAAGTTGAATTTGATGATTGGATGTTCTTAGTGGATAAAAATACCATTATTAACAAAAGCGATATCATTAAATTTGGTATTACAGTCGGCACAGTCACATTAGTGATTCAAAAGCAGTAATTGGGATTATTCAAGCTATGGTTCTGTTACAACACTGACACTGAGTGTCACTTTTCTAAACTCAGTATCACTTTCCTAAAATAGTGAATTTTAATCATTTAGACAACAATGTTTGCTTATTCACTATTCTAGGTTGTGTCATCTGCTTAGCCTTTTAACTTACTGTTATCAACCTGTTTGCGGTCATAGTATTCAAAGGGAAAGACATTGCGAATTTGCTGGGTGAGATCATCACCTATGTTGGCAGAGACATGCAGCCTTACTTGATTATCTCTTTCTGCTCTTATTGTACAGGTCAGCTTATGCTCTTTGGCAAAGGAGCGACATTCTCGCTCAAATTTTTCTGGGATTTTACCTTTATGTCGATTTAATCGACCTTGCTTAAAGTGCATTTCAAATAGTGTTAACCCTTTCTTGCTTGAAAAAATCAGCTTGTAGGCAATGAAAAAAAACACGCCAATAAATAAAATCTTTAATAACGTTTCTACCATATCGTGCGTCCTTTAATCTTTGTTATTTATATATTAAAGATACGCCCGATTTGTTTCGGTGCAATCTTTTTTTATCAAAACGTGAGTCGTAGCAAAATTATTCCATGGGGTGAGTCGTATGGTTGAAAAAAACTCATGTTACAGTTTGGTTACGGTTGATGTATTTTTAGTCTACACTCTGTAATGCAACTTATTAGTGGCAGATGTAAGTTGAATTCAAACTAGCTAAATGGATTGTTATTTTATTAAGGATAATGTCATGTCGATATCAAATGCTAAGCGTTGGAACGAGTTATGTGAATTGCAAATTACTATAATGGGTAATCTTGCTAATCGGTTCCCTGAACGTCGTGAAAACCTCGAGTCAGTAGCGAGTGGCTGGAAAAGTATTCAACAACAGTTACAACAAAATAAAACCCCTGTGTTATGAGTTGTACTGTGTGGGTATTGCATTAAGTCGATGCTTACATCGACTTTTTTATTGATTTTAATGGTCAACCACCTCAAGAGGTAATCATGAAATACTTGCCTGACTGAGCTCCTGGTAAGTGATATATAGCCAAATACCTAAAAAGCACAGCATCATCAGTAGTGCGACGATACGAATTGCTTGGGCGTATTCGGTAACATAAGTGAAGTAACGTTGCTGAATCGCATTTGTCAAAAAAGTCCCCACTAAAGAAAACACACACAAATACATGGCAGCATATTGAGTTGAGCTTGAGCCATTAATTTTTTCATAGAGCAATAGTAGTGCAACTGAAGTCAATACTATTATGCGAAAACGACGCTCCGCTTTATTTGATAAATTCCATCTAGGCAGTCCCATTGCCATCGCTCCTTGTATTAAAGTCCATTTACATCAGTACACAACCCATCAAGTTATTAAGTCGCTAACGCTAAGTTAGCCTTACTGATATATAGTTATAGTAATATTTGGTCATTTTTTCAACTACAAGGTTTGTCTAGAATATAACGACTGGAAACGCCAAGTTGTGGGGTGGAAAGTGAGAAACAAACAAATGCAGTTGAAAGATGCGCCGTCACAGCCAAATCCTAATATTTCATTCTAAAGGTTTACTGAAAAGCACAGCAGTAAGCGTTTTTGTTTATTGTTTAGATTGTTTCTCTGATTTTTACTGTTTTCTATTTCATTACAGTTGGTATATCTATTCGAGCATTGTGTGTTTTATTGAGTATTAGTGGATATTGTTGTCATTAATATTAGCAAAGCGGCATAAATTTTTTCACTTCCCCTTGTAAATGAAATTTGCGCCCCTATATAAAGTGTTAAGAAAGATTTGGGCGATATATAAGTCAAGGCTATTAAGTTAATAGATACTTGAAAACCGTTTGGCTTACCCCCATATCCATACCAGACAACAAATTTACTGACGAATAACGTCAATTTCCGGAGGACCTCATGGGCAAAATTATTGGTATCGACTTAGGCACAACAAATTCATGTGTGGCAGTCCTTGATGGCGGCAAAGCACGCGTACTTGAAAACGCAGAAGGCGATCGTACAACACCTTCTATCGTTGCTTATACCGATGATGAAACAATTGTAGGCTCGCCTGCAAAACGCCAAGCAGTGACTAACCCTGCTAATACTTTCTTTGCTATTAAGCGTTTAATCGGCCGTCGTTTTAAAGATGACGAAGTTCAACGCGATGTTGACATCATGCCTTTCAAGATTATCGCAGCAGATAATGGCGATGCATGGGTTGAGCAACGTGGTAAAAAAATGGCTCCACCACAGGTTTCTGCAGAAATCTTGAAAAAGATGAAAAAGACAGCAGAAGACTTTTTAGGTGAAGAAGTGACTGAAGCGGTTATTACTGTTCCTGCTTACTTTAACGATTCACAACGTCAAGCGACTAAAGATGCTGGCCGTATAGCGGGTCTTGATGTTAAACGTATTATCAACGAGCCAACAGCGGCTGCATTAGCTTACGGTATTGATAAGAAGCAAGGCGACAACGTTGTTGCAGTATACGATTTAGGTGGTGGTACTTTTGATATCTCTATCATTGAAATCGACAGCAACGATGGCGATCAAACTTTCGAAGTACTTGCTACCAATGGTGACACTCACTTAGGTGGTGAAGACTTTGACAACCGTTTAATTAATTACCTAGCGGATGAGTTTAAGAAAGATCAGGGCTTAGATCTTCGTAAAGATCCATTAGCAATGCAACGTCTTAAAGAAGCTGCTGAAAAAGCGAAAATCGAATTATCTAGCACTAATACAACAGAAGTTAACTTACCTTACATCACAGCTGATGCAACAGGTCCTAAGCATTTAGTGGTTAAAATCACTCGTGCTAAGTTAGAGTCATTAGTTGAAGACTTAATTCAACGTACTTTAGAGCCATTAAAAGTTGCTTTAGCTGATGCTGATTTATCAATATCAGACATCAACGAAGTTATCTTAGTGGGTGGTCAAACTCGTATGCCTAAAGTGCAAGAAGCGGTTACAAACTTCTTCGGCAAAGAGCCACGTAAAGACGTTAACCCAGATGAAGCTGTTGCCGTAGGTGCTGCAATTCAAGCAGGTGTTCTTTCTGGTGAAGTGAAAGACGTACTACTACTTGACGTAACCCCGTTATCATTTGGTATTGAAACCATGGGTAGCGTAATGACTAAGCTTATCGAGAAGAACACCACTATCCCGACTAAAGCGAGCCAAACGTTCTCAACCGCTGATGACAACCAAAGTGCAGTGACGATTCACGTACTTCAAGGTGAGCGTAAGCAAGCTAGCTACAACAAGTCTTTAGGTCAATTTAACCTAGACGGTATTGGCGCTGCACCACGTGGTCAACCACAAATTGAAGTAGCGTTTGATATTGATGCTGACGGTATCTTAAAAGTATCTGCTACTGACAAGAAAACCGGTAAAGCACAAAACATCACCATTAAAGCTAACTCTGGTCTAACCGATGAAGAAGTTGAGCAAATGGTTCGTGATGCAGAAGCTCACGCTGATGAAGATGCCAAGTTTGAAGAATTAGTGCAAGCACGTAACCAAGCTGATGGTTTAGTGCATTCAACTAAGAAACAAGTGACTGAAGCGGGTGATGATTTACCAGCGGAAGATAAAGAGAAAATCGAAGCAGCAATTGCTGATGTTGATGCAGCAGTGAAAAGCAACGATAAAGAAGCCATTGATAAATCAACTCAAGCGCTTATCGAAGCTTCAGCTAAGTTAATGGAAATTGCACAAGCTAAGGCGCAAGCGCAAGGCGGAGCAGACCAAGCAACTGACGCTGGCAAACAAGACCCTGCTGATGATGTTGTTGACGCTGAGTTTGAAGAAGTGAAAGACGACAAAAAATAATTAGTTACTTTTGATAGCAAAAGCAACTAGTTAATATAAAGCGGGCGTTGAGGCTTACCTCTAACGCCCGTTTGCACAATCATACTTAATCAATTTTAAGCAAACCTTCGAGAAGCAAAACACTATGTCAAAGCGTGATTTTTACGAGGTTCTTGGTGTCAGTCGTGATGTCAGTGAACGTGAAATTAAAAAAGCCTACAAGCGTTTAGCGATGAAATTTCACCCTGATCGCAATCCAGGCGATAAAGCGGCAGAAGCAAGCTTTAAAGAAGTTAAAGAAGCCTACGAAATTTTAACCGATAGCGACAAAAAAGCCGCTTATGATCAATTTGGTCATGCTGGTGTTGACCCTAATCGCGGCGGCGGTCATGGTGGACAAGGTGACTTTGGCGATATTTTCGGTGATGTATTTGGCGATATCTTTGGCGGAGGTCGTCGTGGTGGCGGTCAGCGCCAAGCGGCGCGCGGTAGTGACTTACGTTACAACTTAGAATTATCACTTGAAGAAGCGGTACGTGGTTTAACCAAAGAACTGCGCATTCCAACATTAGCCGCTTGTGACTTATGTGATGGCAGCGGAGCAAAAGCTGGTACTAAGGCAACCACATGTGGCACTTGTAATGGTCAAGGCCAGGTGCAAATGCGCCAAGGCTTCTTTGCCGTTCAACAGGCCTGTCCAACGTGTCAAGGTCGCGGTAAAATCATCAAAGACCCTTGTAGCAAGTGTCATGGTGAAGGCCGTGTTGAAAAGAGCAAAACATTGTCGGTTAAGATCCCTGCAGGTGTTGATACTGGTGACAGAATTCGCTTAACCGGTGAGGGTGAAGCGGGCGAGTTTGGTGCTCCTCCGGGTGATTTATATGTTCAGGTCAGTGTACGTGAACACAATATTTTCACTCGAGATGCAAATAACCTCTACTGTGAAGTGCCTATTTCATTCAGCAAAGCTGCCTTAGGCGGTGAGATTGAAGTGCCAACACTTGACGGTAAAGTCAGCCTTAAAATTCCTACCGAAACCCAAACTGGCCGCATGTTCCGTTTACGCGGTAAAGGGGTTAAGTCGGTACGTAGCCATGCAGTAGGTGATTTACTGTGTAAAGTGGTGATGGAAACACCGGTTAACTTAAACGATAAGCAAAAAGAGTTATTGCGTGAGTTTGAGGCAACCTTAACAGGCGAGTCAAAAAAACATAGCCCTAAAGCTGAAGGTTTTTTTGATGGTGTGAAAAAGTTCTTCCAAGACTTGAACAGCTAATCGTTATTATGGATCCCTATTAAGGTAGGTTAGATAAATAGGGTTCTAAGTTAAAGGCTGTTTACTTTGGGTAAACAGCCTTTTTTATTGAAACTCAATATGCGTATTGAGTTTATTATTAGCGCGTTATCATTATGACGAATGTTAACTTTAGCCACAGAAAATTAGGCGATACCGCATGGGTTTTTCATTATTTACGCTCAATCCTAAACTCGTTAAATCATTACCTTCCTTGGTGATTGAACCTAGTGCAATACAAAAACAGGCTATTCCCGCTATTTTGAGCGGTAAAGATGTACTGGCATTGGCGCAAACTGGCAGTGGTAAAACCTATGCTTTTGGTTTACCCATATTGCATCGTATTGCAGCATTACAAAGTGGCACATCAAAGTTAGGTCAGCAAACACCCAATATATTAGCCGTAATTATTGCACCGACTAGAGAGTTAGCGGCGCAAGTTTGTCAAAATTTAACCCCATTAGCGCAAGCCGTCGACTTACGAGTGGATGCCTTATGTGGTGGTGAAGATATAACCCAACAAGTTGAGCGACTAACATCCCCTGCAGAATTGATTGTTGCTACACCGGGGCGATTATTAGCGCTAGCACAGCAAGGTGTTATTCAATTTGAACAGCTACAATGTGTCGTGTTTGATGAAGCTGACAGATTATTAGATATGGGCTTTATTGCCGATATTAATGCGCTACTGGCACTTATGCCTAAAAGGCAAACACTAATGTTTTCGGCAACTATGCCTGCAACGTTAGATGAGTTGGTGAAGACTGTGTTGTCATCATCAACAATACGCTTAGAGGCTAATGCCTTAAATAGCGCGGTAGAAGATATTAGCCAAACGATTTATCACGTCAATAAAGGCAGTAAAGCAAAAATACTGATCGAACAGATTAAGTTGCACCATTGGTCGCAGGTTTTGGTATTTGTTAATGCTAAAGATGATGCCGATGCTTTGTGTCGAAAATTACTTAAAGCGGGTATTAACGCAGCAGCACTGCACGGTGATAAAGATCAAGCGTTACGCAGCCAAACATTGAACGATTTTAAAACCCAGCAACTGAGTGTGTTAGTGGCTACAGATGTAATGGCGCGTGGTATTCATATCGATGCTTTGCCCGTAGTAATCAATTTTGATTTACCAAACCAAGCAGAGGTGTATGTTCATCGTATTGGCCGCACCGCAAGGGCAGGGCTAAGTGGTGTGGCCTTGTCTTTGGTGAGTCACTTAGAATTAGTCAGTTTAGAGGCTATTCGGCAATTAACGGGTCACGTTTTACCATTGACTACGTTGGCAGACTTTCCGGTGACAGACCTAGTCACAAATTCGACCAGCAAGCGTGCTCCTCGAGATAAAAAAGCGAATCGGCGCACCGCAAGTAAACGAGGGGCTGGCGATTTTTCTAAAAGAAAATCAGTACAATAAGCGATATTTTTTGAGGCCCAAAACTCAACCACATGCCACGCGGCTATTTGTAAGTCACAATGGGCTGCAAGGACAATTATTTAACGTCATGGTCGTTTATGCAATGCTGGTTTAACATCACCAGAGCGAAAACAGACCCTAGCTATTATTAGTTTAATTTAAAGGATGAAAATATGAAGCAACTCATACTTGCAGCGGCGATTTCAACTTTATTGGTTGGATGTGTTAGTACAAAATCACCCACAGGCAGAAGCCAAACCTTGCTGTTTTCAGATGCTCAAATGCAGCAAATGGGGGCACAGTCTTTTGAAACCATGAAGCAAGACCAAAAAATAAGTAAAGATAAAAACAAAACCGCTTACGTGAATTGCATCGCTAAACGCATTACCGCAGTACTACCGGATCAAAGCCAACAATGGGAAGTGGTATTGTTTGACTCTGATCAAGTGAATGCTTTTGCATTGCCGGGTGGCCATATTGGTGTGTACACCGGTTTATTAAATGTTGCTGCTAATCAAGATCAGCTAGCAACAGTGATGGGGCACGAAGTGGCACATGTATTAGCGCAACATGGTAATGAGCAAGTGTCCCGTGCCCAGCTTACCGGTTTAGGAATGCAGGCTGCTGATGCAGCAATCGGTGCATCGGGTATTGCCAATAAAGATTTATATATGGCAGGGCTTGGCTTAGGCGCCAAAGTAGGCATTATATTACCCTTTGGCCGTAGCCAAGAATCAGAGGCTGATATCGTTGGCCTTGAGCTAATGGCTAAAGCAGGCTTCAACCCAGCACAAAGTATCACCTTGTGGCAAAACATGGCCAAAGCCGGAGGCGCGCAAGGGCCTGAGCTATTGTCAACGCATCCTTCACACAGCACGCGTATTGAAGACTTACAAACGGCACAAACTCAAGTGATGCCGCTTTATACTCAAGCTAGAAAACAGTCTTTGGCTGAGTGTAAAATCAATGGCTCAAAATAGCCCAATTGTGAGGCTTTTTCACAGCATGGACGAATTAAATGTGATAGACTCCGTGCAAATTTTTATTTGATCAATGAGAGAAAGAAATTATGTCAGATGTGTTCAGCACAATGGAGCAGCATGCAAGTTATGGTGTAGGTCGTCAAATGGGTGAGCAACTCGCTGCCAATCCTTTTGAAGGAATTGATATCCCTGCTGTTCAAGCTGGTTTAGCTGATGCGTTTTCAGGAAAAGAAAGCCAAGTGTCTATGGAAGACTTGCAAACTGCTTTTACTGAAATTAGCCGTCGTTTACAAGCTGCACAAGAAGCTGCTGCTGAAAATGCAACTGCAGAAGCTGATGCATTTTTAGCTGATAATGCTAAACGTGATGGCGTAACAGTAACTGAATCTGGTCTTCAATATGAAGTACTAGTTCAAGGCGAAGGCGAAAAGCCAACGTTTGACTCAACAGTTCGCACTCACTACCACGGTACTTTCATCAATGGTGAAGTATTCGACAGTTCAGTGACTCGTGGTCAACCTGCTGAATTCCCTGTATCTGGCGTTATTGCTGGCTGGACTGAAGCATTACAACTTATGCCTGTAGGCACTAAGCTTAAGCTTTTTGTCCCACATCACTTAGCTTATGGCGAGCGTGGTGCAGGTGCATCTATTCCTCCATACACTGCATTAGTGTTTGAAGTTGAATTGTTAGACATTCTCTAATAATCATAAAAACGCCTAAGATGACTTAGGCGTTTTTGTATATAGCCAATTTTTTGTATTAAGCCTCAATATCAAATGTGAGATGCTGAGTAAGCTTTCACTGGGAGAACATATGACTGCAAAAGTAAGAGTCGCCGTTGTGGGTGCCAGTGGCCGTATGGGTCGCACATTAATTGAGTCAGCTAAACATCAAGAAGTTATCCATCTTGGCGCGGCAATAGAACGTTCAGGCTCAACCTTAATTGGTGTTGATGCCGGTGAACTGGCTGGTGTAGGTTCAATGGATGTTGCCATTACTGATTCACTTGACAGTGTGGCTGATAACTTTGATGTGCTAATCGATTTTACCTCACCTGAAGCCTCAATTGTTCACCTTGACTGGTGTGCTCGTAATCGCAAAGCCATTGTATTAGGTACAACTGGATTCAACCATGCTCAAAAAGAGCTTATTGGTGCATATGCAGAGCAAACCCCAGTGGTATTTGCGCCTAATATGTCAGTTGGCGTTAACTTGATGTGGAAGTTGTTAGAGCTTGCTGCAGAAGTGATGGGTGATTATACCGATATTGAGATCATTGAAGGTCATCACCGTTTTAAGAAAGATGCGCCATCTGGCACTGCACTTAAAATGGGTGAAGTGATCGCCAATACCCTTGGACGCGATCTTGAGAAGTGTGCCGTTTATGGCCGCGAAGGTATTACTGGTGAACGTTCACGTGACACCATTGGTTTCTCAACGATTCGTGCAGGTGATCTAGTCGGTGAACATACCGCAATGTTTGCTGATATTGGTGAGCGTTTAGAAATAACTCATAAAGCATCAAGCCGAATGACATTCGCCAATGGCGCAATGCGTGCGGCTTACTGGCTATATGATCAAAATCCGGGTCTGTATGATATGCAGCAGGTCCTTGGACTAAATGATTAAATTAAAAACCACCATTCGATATGGTGGTTTTTTTTGAAAAACCTTTTTTCATATGTGGACGAAATTACAGAACTCCTGTAAAATCGGCGAAATTTGTCAAAATTTCGTAAAACAGCGGAAATTGGTATCTTAGTGCAAAATAAAACAAAATAATTTCAATAGCTTGGCTCTTTTCTGGAGGTCGCGTTGACACAGTCTGCCTTACTCGTACTCGAAGACGGAACCGTATTTTCTGGCACTGCAATTGGTGCTACAGGTATTACAGTTGGTGAAGTAGTTTTTAACACTTCAATGACCGGATACCAAGAAATATTAACGGATCCATCATATTCACGCCAAATAGTCACTTTAACGTATCCGCATATCGGTAATACCGGTACTAATGATGAAGACACAGAATCAAGTGCGGTTCATGCTTGTGGTCTTATCATTCGCGATTTACCGTTAATGGCTAGTAACTTCCGTAATCAACAATCTTTAGGTGATTACCTAAAAGCTAACAATGTTGTTGGTATTGCGGATATCGATACCCGAAAATTAACCCGTATCCTGCGTGAAAAAGGTGCCCAAGCCGGTTGTATTATGGTGGGTGACCTAGACGAAGCAAAAGCGCTTGCACAAGCAAAAGCATTTCCTGGCTTAAAAGGCATGGATTTAGCCAAAGAAGTCACTACTGATAAAGCCTATCAATGGCGAAACGGTAGCTGGAAATTAGAGGGTGGTTTACCTTCTGATACCCCAGAGAAAGAATTGAAATATAAAGTTGTTGCCTATGATTACGGTGTAAAACGTAACATTTTACGCATGCTAGTTGACCGTGGTTGTGATGTCACCGTGGTGCCAGCGCAAACCTCCGCTGCCGATGTCTTAGCCATGAATCCTGATGGAGTCTTTCTATCAAATGGTCCAGGCGATCCAGAACCATGTGACTATGCAATTGACGCTATTCAACAAATCTTAAAAACAGAAATTCCTATATTTGGTATTTGTTTAGGCCATCAATTATTAGCATTAGCCTCAGGCGCGAAAACCTTAAAGATGAAATTTGGTCACCACGGTGCAAACCACCCTGTGAGCAATATCGAAAAAGGTAACGTGATGATCACCAGTCAAAACCATGGTTTTGCTGCGGATGAAACCACTTTGCCGGCCAATATCAAAGTGACCCATAAGTCATTATTTGATGGTTCTTTACAAGGTATCCATTTAACCGACAAGCCTGCGTTTAGCTTCCAGGGTCACCCTGAAGCAAGCCCTGGCCCAACCGATGCCGCGCCTTTGTTCGATCATTTCATCGAACTTATTGAGCAATATCGTCAGCACGCTAAATAGTTATCTAGGAGAAGAGAAAAGCAATGCCAAAACGTACCGATATAAAAAGTATTCTTATCCTAGGTGCCGGACCAATTGTAATTGGTCAGGCGTGTGAGTTCGATTATTCAGGTGCTCAAGCCTGTAAAGCTCTTCGTGAAGAAGGCTACCGCGTTATTCTGGTTAACTCTAACCCAGCAACCATTATGACCGACCCAGATATGGCCGATGCAACTTATATCGAGCCAATTCATTGGGAAGTAGTACGCAATATTATTGCCAAAGAGCGTCCAGATGCCATTCTACCGACTATGGGTGGACAAACGGCTCTGAACTGCGCACTTCAGCTTGAAGCTAAAGGCGTACTAAAAGAATTTAACGTTGAAATGATTGGCGCAACAGCAGACGCAATTGATAAAGCTGAAGACCGTAGCCGTTTTGACAAAGCGATGAAATCCATTGGTTTAGACTGCCCGCGTGCAGGTATTGCCCATAATATGGATGAAGCGTATGGCGTATTAGATATGGTGGGCTTCCCCTGTATCATTCGTCCGTCTTTCACCATGGGTGGCAGCGGCGGTGGTATTGCCTACAATAAAGAAGAGTTTGAAGAGATTTGTTCTCAAGGCTTGGACTTGTCGCCAACTAACGAATTATTGATTGATGAATCATTAATCGGTTGGAAAGAATATGAAATGGAAGTGGTTCGTGACCGCAACGATAACTGTATTATCGTCTGTACTATCGAAAACTTCGATGCGATGGGTGTTCATACTGGTGATTCAATTACCGTAGCACCGGCACAAACGCTAACCGACAAAGAATATCAATTAATGCGTAACGCTTCGATAGCGGTATTGCGTGAAATTGGTGTTGAAACCGGTGGGTCAAACGTACAATTTGGTATTTGTCCTAACACTGGCCGTATGGTCATTATTGAGATGAACCCTCGAGTATCCCGTTCATCTGCATTAGCCTCTAAAGCAACCGGTTTCCCGATCGCTAAAATCGCGGCTAAATTAGCCGTTGGTTTTACGCTTGATGAGCTAAGCAACGATATTACTGGTGGTAAAACACCAGCATCGTTTGAACCTGCTATCGACTATGTTGTAACCAAAATTCCACGCTTTAATTTTGAAAAGTTTGCCGGTGCAAATGACCGCCTAACTACTCAAATGAAATCTGTTGGTGAAGTAATGGCTATTGGCCGCACTTTCCAAGAGTCTTTGCAAAAAGCATTACGTGGTCTTGAAGTGGGTCGTAACGGTTTTGACCCGATTGTAGATTTACAATCATCAGAAGCGATGCAACGTATACGTCATGAATTAAAAGAGCCTGGTTGTGATCGTATTTGGTATATAGCCGATGCATTCCGTGCCGGTTTAAGCCGTAATGATATCTTCACTCTGACTAACGTTGATCACTGGTTCCTCGCTCAAATCGAAGATTTGATTGCCCAAGAAGCCAAAGTGGCTGAACTTGGTATGTCAGGTTTAGAGCAAAACTACTTACGCCAATTAAAGCGTAAAGGTTTCTCTGATTTACGTTTAGCGGATGTACTTGGTGTGAGTGAAGGCGAAATTCGTAAATTACGTCATCGCCATGACATTCATCCGGTATACAAGCGTGTAGATACTTGTGCCGCTGAATTCTCAACCGACACTGCTTACATGTACTCAACGTATGAAGAAGAGTGTGAAGCCAATCCATCAAATCGTGACAAAATCATGATTTTGGGTGGCGGTCCAAACCGCATTGGTCAAGGTATTGAGTTTGACTACTGTTGTGTACACGCAGCATTAGCATTACGTGAAGACGGTTATGAAACCATTATGGTTAACTGTAACCCTGAAACCGTATCAACCGATTACGATACATCTGATCGCTTATACTTTGAACCTGTTACCTTAGAAGACGTGTTAGAAATCGTCCGTATCGAGAAGCCAAAAGGCGTCATCGTACAATACGGTGGTCAAACTCCGCTTAAATTAGCCCGTGAATTAGAAGCCGCTGGGGTGCCGATCATTGGTACTAGCCCAGATGCGATTGACCGTGCTGAAGACCGCGAGCGTTTCCAACAAGCAATTCAACGTTTAAACATGAAGCAGCCACAAAACGCGACAGTCACGACTGTTGAAAGTGCTGTGATTGAAGCGGAAATTATTGGTTATCCGCTGGTTGTCCGTCCATCTTATGTATTGGGCGGTCGTGCGATGGAAATCGTTTACGACAAGCAAGATTTACTACGCTACTTCAATGAAGCAGTTAAAGTGTCTAACGCATCACCAGTATTACTTGATCACTTCTTAGATGATGCGATTGAAGTGGATATTGATGCGGTATGTGACGGCGAAACCGTGGTTGTTGGCGCGATTATGGAGCATATTGAACAGGCTGGCGTTCACTCTGGTGACTCTGGTTGTTCATTACCGCCATATAGCTTAAGTGCAGAAATTCAAGCGCAAATGCGTGAGCAGGTATCAAAGCTTGCATTTGAATTAGGTGTAATAGGCTTAATGAACGTGCAGTTTGCCGTGAAAGATAACGAAATCTACATGATTGAAGTTAACCCACGTGCAGCGCGTACCGTACCTTTTGTGTCAAAAGCAACCGGTGTGCCATTAGCTAAGATTGCAGCGCGTGTGATGGCTGGTCAAAGCTTAAAGTCACAAAACTTTACTAAAGAAGTTATTCCACCATTCTTCTCTGTGAAAGAAGTGGTACTCCCCTTCAATAAATTCCCTGGCGTTGACCCTTTATTAGGGCCTGAAATGCGTTCCACAGGTGAAGTGATGGGTGTGGGTGAAACCTTCGCAGAAGCATATGCTAAAGCGCAATTAGGTGCGACATCTGAAGTACCTAAATCTGGACGTGCTTTATTATCAGTACGTAACAGTGATAAAAAGCGTGTAGCAGCGTTAGCAGCTAAGTTAATTGAGCTGGGTTATGAGATTGACGCAACACACGGCACTGCAGTGGTATTGGGTGAAGCTGGCATTAACCCTCGTTTAGTGAACAAGGTGCATGAAGGTCGTCCACACATTCTTGACCGTATTAAGAATGATGAGTACACCTACATTATCAACACGACTGAAGGTCGCCAGGCGATTGAAGACTCACGTCAGATCCGTCGTGGAGCACTGCGTTATAAAGTGAATTACACCACAACACTGAATGCTGCATTTGCTACATGTCTAGCGCATGCTGCAGATGACCGCACTAATGTGAACTCGATTCAAGAGTTACATAAGCGCATTACTGGCTAAAATTTAGCTAGCCTACATTGTAAAGAGCCTTCATTTTGAAGGCTTTTTTTATGGCTGCGATTTGTATCTGGTTTACAAACCTTAGTTATAATGATAATAGTTATCAATACTATGTGTATGAATTTAAAGGATAATTTGCAATACCATGCTAGGTGTACTATCCTAGCCTAAATTGATCCAGATCAAGTTAAGCTATCAAGGACATCATTATGAAAGGTCATCCAAAAGTCATTAGTCAGTTAAACCGCGTATTAACTTTCGAACTGACCGCCATTAACCAATACTTTTTACATGCGCGAATGTTCAAACATTGGGGTTTAGAGAAGCTCAACGAAAAAGAATACAAGAAATCAATTCAAGACATGAAACACGCAGACAAGCTTATTGAGCGGGTATTATTTCTTGAGGGATTACCGAATTTACAGCAACTAGACAAGCTGCGTATTGGTGAAGATGCCGAAGAAATGTTGGGCTGTGATAAAGAAGCGGTAACCGAGCAAATTGCTGCATTACGTGATGTGATCAAATTGTGTGAAACAGAACAAGATTACGTTACCCGCGATTTACTTGAAGACCTGCTTGAAGATGAAGAAGAGCATTTAGATTGGATTGAATCTCAGCAAGAACAGATAGTACAAATCGGTATTCAAAACTATCTTCAATCTCAAATTAAAGATTAACAGGACAATATTATGAAAGGCAATTCAGAAGTTATTGACGCATTAAACAGCTTGTTAACCGGTGAGTTATCAGCAATGGACCAATATTTTGTGCATGCTCATATGTATGAAGATTGGGGATTTGACGAATTATATACCCGTATATTACATGAATCTGATGACGAGAAAGCCCATGCAGCTAAACTAGTGCAACGCATTCTATTTTTAGAAGGCAGGCCAGATGTAGCCAGCCGCGAAGCATTAAACATCGGTAAAGATGTGCAAGAAATGCTAAATAACGACCTACAGTATGAATACAAAGTGGCGGATGATTTACGTAAAGTGATTAAGCTATGTGAAGAGAAAGGCGATTATCAAACCCGTGAGATTTTAGAAGTCTTATTGGATGATACTGAATCTGATCACATGTATTGGTTAGAAAAACAATTACGCTTAATTGAGCGTGTTGGTTTACAGAATTACCTGCAAACTAAGATGTAATTAATCGACTAAGAATGCGTTAATTAACATTGTTAATTGAGGCGTTTGTTGATTTTAAAGCCCAGTCCCGAAAGGGGTTGGGCTTTTTTATGTTAAATGGTATCAGCAACTTTGCTACACTGGCTAACTTATTCCACCTTCCTGCTGTTATTTGAATTTTGGGTCACTGTGATATATGCGTAAAACCGATAAAAAAATAGACAATCAAATTCGACAAGTGTTAACCCAGGTGTGTGAAATCGCCCTAAATGAATATAGCGGTTTCGAATGGTTGACCCATATTGTTAATTACAGCGACTTTCCTAAAAGCTTACAGGTTATATGTGTCTTCGATACGCCTTATAACCTCAACCGTTTTATGGCATCACCTGAAAATGATGCTCTCAGTAAACTTATCCAAAAAAAGCTGTTAAGCATTAAGGTGACCATTGATATTCGCCAAGTGTCATATGACAGTGAAGATAACCATAATAAAAAACTGCATTAGTAATGAGTCTTCACAAACGTTAGATTAGGTTAAATATACCATTAAGCATGCTATTTGGCGTGGCTACAGGCTTTAGTGGCGACAGCTTTTAGTTTGACGAGCAATTTTTATAGCACAAGGTGATGGCGATTATGTATCAGGGAAAGTGTTTGTGTGGTGAGGTTAGCATAACCATAAAGGGCGAAATAAGTGATATTATTCATTGTCACTGCTCTTTATGCAGGAAAAATAGTGGCACTGCATTCGCCACAAATGGTTTCATTAATGCGGCTGATTTTGAGATTGTATCGGGCAAAAATAGCTTAAGTATATTTTCATTTAAGCCCGGTAGAAATCGACATTTTTGCAGTTATTGTGGCTCACCTGTGTACAGTTCAAACGAGCAAGATCCACAGCGCTACAGGATCCGACTCGGTATACTTGATACTGACATAATTGAAAGGCCTATTTCGCACAACTTTGTTTCATCCAAAGCAAACTGGGAAGATTTAGATGCTCAGTTACCCAGATACGATGCCTTTGAGCCTGGTCGTTAAGTTAAGCATCTAAATCATACGGTTTAGGTTAAAGCCGCTAGGAAAAGTGCTTACTTTTAACCTAGCGCAATATTGTTATCGACCATGTACTTCAACAGCTGTTGCTCATCTATGCCGGTAGACTTTGACAAGCCTGCAACCACTCCGAGTTGATCAAGTGAACTTCTATGTTGGCCAAGTTTTTGTTTACCTTGTAGCTCAGTAATCACAATTTTAAACCCGACAATCCCTTTAGCTAACTTATCTTGAAATTGCTTTGGGATAAAACCTTCAGGGCTTTCAGGGGTGGGTGTTAATAAACTCGGTTCATATTTCTGTATTGTTGTTTCTAATATCGCCATTGTGGTTTTATCGTCGGTGAGCTCAACCGTGCCTTTAGCGTGTACCACGCTGTAATTCCAGGTGGGTACAGCAGGGGAGGCATGATACCAGGTAGGTGAAATATAGGCATGAGGGCCATTAAAAATACACAATACTGAACTGTCTATAATATCCTGCCAATGTGGATTGCTACGTGCTAAATGGCCATAAAGTACCCCATGCTCACCCTCGTCTGCTTTTAATATCAGCGGAATATGCGAGGCTTCTAAGTTTGGTGATATGACAGACGCAAAACCATGTTGTGCAATAAACTGATGTATGGCACTTAAGTTGTCCATTTGCCATTTTTCGGGTACATGCATGTGTTAACTTATCCGTGTAAATAACCTATAACCAATTGATTTATCATAATAGATACTTAGTCGGAACACACAACTTATTTCCTATTCCATTTCATCTAAATGCTGTGCTTTATTTATCTGGCGGATACATTGAATACTGTTTTTACATACAGTATTATAGGTTACCTTTTTAATCTTAATGGCATCAGCAATGCGCAAAATTATTCATATCGACATGGACTGTTATTTTGCCGCTGTTGAGATGCGTGATTTTCCTGAATTACGCGATAAAGCCATTGCTGTAGGTGGACGTAGTGATCGCCGTGGTGTTATCAGTACCTGTAACTACGCGGCACGAAAGTTTGGTGTGCGCTCAGCTATGTCGAGCTATCAAGCGTTAAAGCTGTGCCCTCATTTAGTCTTGGTGCCTGGGCGGATGCAGGTGTATAAAGATGTTTCACAACAAATAAGACAGATATTTAACCGCTACAGTGATGTGATTGAACCACTGTCATTAGATGAGGCTTTCCTCGATGTCAGTGACTGTCAGCAATACCACGGCAGCGCGACCTTAATTGCCCAGGCCATTCGCCGAGATATCGAGTTAGAAACCGGATTAACAGCATCAGCGGGCGTCGCGCCGATTAAGTTTTTAGCCAAAATTGCCTCAGATTTAAATAAACCTAATGGTCAATATGTGATTACCCCCGATGAAATTCCTGAATTTGTACGCACGCTACCGTTAAAGAAAATTCCGGGCGTTGGCAAAGTCACAGCGCAAAAATTGTCGGTATTAGGGTTAGAAACCTGTGCCGATGTGCAGCTGTATCCTAAGGCAAAGTTACTGGAAAGTTTTGGTAAGTTTGGCGCAGTGTTAATTGAACGATCAAATGGCATCGATCCAAGGCCTATCAGCAATAACCGAGTGCGTAAATCTGTGGGTGTTGAAACAACATTAGCCCAGGATATTTTTACCTTAGCCCAATGCCATCAAGTATTACCGCAACTTATTCAAGAGCTTGATAGTCGGGTGAGCCGCAGCGCAAAAGATCGATTAATCAACAAGCAAGTGGTGAAGATCAAATTCAACGATTTTAAACAAACCACCATCGAGCAGCGCAGTGATGAAATATCGGTAAACTTGTTTTATCAATTGTTACAACAAGCACTGACCAGAAGTAATGACCGTGGTATTAGGTTAATTGGGGTCAGTGTTGGGTTGGCAGAAGCAGGTGAAAAAAAACTGCAAACTGAGTCGGTTGCCCAACTCGATTTACAGTTTTAAGTTTCTATGCTGAATGGCTTAAAGCCTTGCCTTACATCGCATTAAGCCTAGCCTTACATTAAGCTTTAGCTGGAATGCGTTCTAATACGGCTAATAATAACTGCCAGTATTGGCCTACGGTTTCAATGTTAACCATTTCATCCGGGCTATGCGGGTAACGAATAGTGGGGCCAATCGATACCATGTCCATAGTTGGGTAAGGCTCTTTAAATAAGCCACATTCAAGACCAGCATGGATAACCATAATGGTTGGGTCTTTTTTGTAAATGTCATTGTAGGTATCACGCACAATGGCCATAACCGGTGAGCTGTTATCCGGCTTCCAACCAGGGTAAGCGCCGCTAAACTCAATACTGGCACCCGCAAGATTGGTCAGTGCATTTAACATGCCTTGCACTTCATCACGGCCTGAGTCGATAAGCGAGCGAATTAAACATAAAATTTCAACGCTTTCTTGTTCAGTGCTAATGACACCCACATTTAATGAGGTTTCAGTTACACCAGCTACTTCATCACTCATACGTATTACCCCATTAGGGCAGGCATGTAGTAAGTCAATTAAGCTGTTTTGCGCATCTTCGCCCATCACTTTGCTTGGTGCATCAATGGCTTCTAAGGTTAACAACATGCTTGGGTCGGCAATCGCTAACTCTTCACGTACCACAGCCTGAAATGCGCTAATAGCCGTTTTTAACCCATCAACATTTTCAGCCGGTAACATAAAGCTGATATTCGCTTCACGTGGAATAGCATTACGTAATGAACCACCGGTAAAATCAACAAGTTCTAACGCTAATTCATCACTGTATTTAAACAGAAAACGTGCCAGTAGTTTATTGGCATTACCACGTCCAAGGTGAATATTTACCCCAGAGTGGCCACCTTTAATGCCTGACAAGGTCAGCTTAAACGATTGATTGCTCAGCTCAGGTGCTTGCCATGAAAGTGGCACAGATATCTGGGCGTCAACACCGCCAGCACAACCCATGTAAATCTCACCTTCTTGTTCAGAGTCGGTGTTGATCAAAATCTCAGCGTCTAAATAACCGGCTTCTAACCCAAACGCGCCGGTCATGCCGGCTTCTTCATCAATGGTCAATAAGACTTCTAGTGGACCATGTTTAATGTCATCGCTGCCTAGCACGGCTAAAGCCGAAGCCATGCCAATGCCATTATCTGAACCTAATGTTGTACCTTTTGCTTTAACCCATTCACCATCAACATAGGCTTCGATAGGATCTTTTTCAAAGTCATGCACTTTGTCGGCATTTTTTTGTGGCACCATATCGATATGAGCTTGTAAGACAACAATTTTGCGATCTTCCATACCGGGTGTGGCAGGTTTACGAATAATGAGGTTGCCCACTTTATCTTCAACCACGCTAAGGCCTTTGCCTTTTGCCCATTGTTGAATATGGCTTGATAGCGCTTGTTCATGCTTAGAAGGGTGGGGAATAGCACAAATTTGTTCGAACCATTGCCAAAGAGGTTGTGGATATAATTGATTTAATGCAGTCACGAAACGTCCTCAATCAAGATAAAATATGCCATTATTCTAACATAGGCTGTTCAATTGCCATTGTGACTGCGTGGTTTTTCTTTGCAGTAGACACGTTATTGTGTAAATAAAAATTCACTCTAGAATGACCGTTAACGCTAACACTAAAAATCAATCAGACCGTTCATACACCAAGAATAATCGACAATAAAGCATAAGGAAAAATCATGTTTCAAGTGCCAATAGTAGATGTAAATAACGATCAGGCCATTTTTGAAGGCGAAGGTTTTGATGCCGTCATCGTCGTCACTGCTGATTTAACTCAGCTTGCTCAGCAAGAGATTAGCTTATTGGCTGAACATGCTAAGCAGATTGACCACCGCGTAGGCAAGCAAGCCACATTACTGTTTGCCCCTGGTTTAGCTGGTGGCAGACTGATTATTGCCCCGGTAACGGGTGATGATGACTATGCCGATGTGCGCATTTTTGCCAAAGCCGCAAAAGAAGGGATCAGTATTGCCAAAGATGCAGGCGCCACTAAACCTTTATTAATTGTGGCATCGTCTCAAGACCCTCGTTTTAGCTTTGCCACTGAAGTGGCTGCACTGGCTTGCGGCCAAGCATTGTGGCAACCACTCGAAACCCGCGAAGCAAACTCACTTACGCCAGCATTAACCGCTATTGGCTTAATGGCCAGCTCACCTAAAAGTGAACTGTTAAATGCATTAGAAGCGGGCAGAGTATTAGCGCGTGATTTATGCGGTACTGAGCCTGAGCGCATGAGTGCGATTCACTTTGCTGATTACTGTGTGGCGTCTTTTAAAGACAGCGGCCTTGATGTTGCCGTAGTAGAAGATAAAGCGACCTTAATAAAAGATTACCCCTTGTTAAGCGCAGTGGGGCGCAGCTCATTTGATGTTGCGCGCCATCATCCACGGGTGGTGAAAGTGGCTTACACCGGTGAAGGTGAAATTAAGCGAACATTGCTATTTGCCGGTAAAGGTGTGGTATATGACACTGGCGGAGCTGACATTAAAATTGCTGGTGGCATGGCGGGTATGAGCCGTGATAAAGGCGGCGCAGCAGCTGTTGCTGGGTTAATGAAAACCCTATCAATATTAAAGCCTAAGGGCGTTAAGGTTATCGCCGAGCTGGGTTTAGTGCGTAACAGTATCGGCAGTGAAGCGTTTGTTACCGATGAGATTATTACTAGCCATGCAGGTGTTCGAGTCCGTATTGGTAATACTGATGCCGAAGGGCGCTTAGTATTAGCTGATTTGCTGTCGCATTTACGCATTCAAGCAACACAAGCGGTTGCGCCGTCATTATATTCGGTAGCGACCTTAACCGGTCATGTGGTGCGCGCCTATGGTAGTTATACTGCCTTAGTTGAAAATGCGGTGGCTAAGCAGCAAGGCGTGGCAGCAACATTGCAACACATTGGTCAGCAATGGGCTGAACCTTTTGAAGTGTCATACTTACGCCCTGAAGATTTTGATAAGGTTGCAGATAAAAATGGTGCGGCAGATGTGATATCGTCAAATAATGGCCCGTCATCAGTGACCGCGCGAGGACATCAATACCCTGCAGCATTTTTATTGAAAGCCTCAGGCTTAGATAGCCACCATTTAAAAAGCAGCCAACCGTTAAGCTATACCCATATTGATATTGCCGGCAGCGCGACTGAAGGTGATCCCTTATACGGCAAGCCAACAGCACAACCTTTGGTTGCTTTATTACAGTTTGCGATCGGGTAGTGTTTGTTATTTATTTGCAATTTAAATCAATAACTTAAGTCGACGTTAATAATTTGTTTTGCATTTGTTAAAACCTTTATTTGGTAATGTTATTACTAAATAAAGGTTTTTTGTGATTTATATCAAATAAAGCTTGTAATTAAATTACGGTTTTGTATAATTCTCTTCGTCGGCAAGCAAGACACCGTCAATGCTAGTAAATCCAGGATGGATGTTATCTCCAAGGAATCGAGTGAAAGAAAGTTGTCTCAATGGATTGAGAAAGGTTAGTTCCACGGATCAGAACCACTACTAGGTTTATACAACTTTAATTTGGAGAATTTATTATGTCTTATTTAGGCAATGGCAAGATATTTTGGCAAAACACTTGGATTAATCCAGAGGCTTTGCGCGGCGGTTTTTTCGCCATGAAGTTTTAAGATAGTTCAACTTATTTCCGTTTGACTATTCACCACCTTTTTTTCGTCGTTTTGACGTTTTGACTCGGGTAATTGATCAGCTTGATTGATTCCCTTATCACATCCCCAAGTGATACTAGTTTTCCGTTCCCCAACGGGATACTTGAACCATGTCAGCCTACTCAATGAGTAGGCTTTTTTTTGCCTGTCGTTTATGTCATTTCAGCCACGGGCTTCAATCACAAGCCTGCTTAAAATGCCACTTCAGATTAATGGGGGGCACTATAAGTGCCTTTAAGAGTATTTTGCTTAAGCATCATAAAAAGGGCTGGTTTAGTTTCTTTTGTTAAAGCGGAGAAATTCTTAAAGCAGAGCAATTATTAAAGCGGAGCAATATTTATGTCCCGTTATATATTTTACCTAATGATTTTAAGGGTAAACCAGTCATCTGCTAATTACTTCAATTACTTCTACCTTAAATAGTGATCTATTAGATCTCAATTAACGTATTAATTTTGTTAATTTTTTATTAGAGGTCTATTATGTGGTTCAGTTCAACAATTAGTCGGAAAACGCTGGCATTGCAGTTAGTTACCACGCATCAGTCAGCGGCTGTTGTGGTCGATGCTCAGCAAAATATTATTGCCGTTAATGATGCTTTTAACCAATTAAGCCAGCGCTTAAAACAAGCTGGTCATAATCAAACCTTTACCTTATTGCTTCGTCGTTATGACAGTATTAGCAAAACTATTCGCTGTGATGAAAACCTAATATTTAATCAGCAAGTTATCCAACTTACTTATAAAAACTTAGCGTCTTGCTCACTTTATACGTTTGATGCTGTATCAACGCCGTTATTAAATGAAAGTGTGTGGCAAGCGTTATTAGCTTTCAGTGGCAAGGCCTATGTTGTATTTGATAACAATGAAAAGTTAGTAACAGCTAATTTTGAACCCATAAATACAGATTATATCTATTTAAATCAATCTGATAAGAATTTAAGTAAAACGTTACAAAACGGGCTTAACAATAAAGATCAACTACTTTGTTTATCTGAACAAGACAAGGTCTATGTTCATGTGGTGCACCACAAAATTGATTCTGGTAATCAAAAGCTCACAGCCTATGTATTATCCCATCAAGAGCAAAACCAGCATATCAAGCAATTCGAAATGTTATCAAAGGTGGTAAGCAATACTAGCACTAGTGTATTAATCACTGATAAATATGGTTTAGTCGAATATGTAAACCCTGGTTTTGAAAAGCTTTCAGGCTTGACCCTTGCAGAGGTGAAGGGGAAAAAACCCGGTATTCTTTTACAAGGTGAACAAACCGACAAAGAAACGATTAAGCGCATATCTCAAAAGCTCAAAGCAAAACAAGCCTTCTATGAAGAGATATTAAATTTTGATAAAAATGGGGTGCCATATTGGATTGTATTGGCGGTAAATCCGATTTTTAATGACAAGGGTGAGCACACAGGTTTTGTTGGTGTGAGCTCGGATGTGCGTGAAATAAAGCGTATTGTGTTGGAACAGATTAATCAAAGAGATGCAATAAGTAGTCATTCGGCAGTGTTAGAGTTTAACCAAAATGGTCAGTTTATTTCGGCTAATGACTATACTAAAAAGCAGTTAAATTTATACGACGATATACAAATGCAAAATGTAGTGGGAAATTTAAAAGACCATTTAGATCATTCTCGTACGCAGATGATCCTACGAGGCGAACCGACAGCAGTCATGATGAAACTGATTTATCAGGGCACTGAAGTTATTTTAGATTGTATTATTTCTTCCATTACGGATTTGAATGGAAATATTTCTAAGTATATTGTTTTTGGCAGTAATGTTTCTTCTCGTAATAAGTTAGTGACCGAAACGCATCATGCTATGTCTACAGTGTTGAGTAAAATTCAAAATACGGTAACGACCATTAATGCGGTTGCCGATCAAACTAACCTATTAGCCCTCAATGCTGCCATCGAAGCAGCAAGAGCCGGTGAAGCAGGACGAGGATTTGCCGTGGTTGCGGACGAAGTTCGTAATCTTGCAAAAACGTCGAATGACGCCGCGGTTCAAATTGGCCTACTCATCAATGAAACTCAATCTCATGTTGATGAATTAGCTTCGTTTCTAAGTGAGTAAGCCGATCTTAACTTGCGCTAGCAGCCTGTAAGTTGTTCAAACAGCGCACTTAATGAGTGGGCTTGAAATGAGTTGGCTTATGCGGTTGTTGCATGAGCTGATTGCTCTAATGGCCAACAAAGAAGATAAGTGCACTGCAGATTTCACTCGTTGCAATTCATGGCGTTCAGCATTTAGTCCAGCTGAAGTCATTCAAATTTGTTGCCGACGAATTTGTAATAGGGCTGATTGACCTATTCCTGATAGGGCCTGAGAGTTATAGACACTTTTTATGTTATTCACTCTCCGGCACGCTGCATGCTTTCGAAATAAAGCTCAGCTGACCCATCCAAGGGTCGGATGGTCGGCTCGAAAATCACCATAATGAATCTTTCGAGTATTGACTTAATCGGCAAGTTTTAAAGAGTGAGTGGCATAAAGTTATTTAAAAACAATGACTTGATTTGATCCTCCATGTCAGCTTATGTGTATGGCCAGCAGCCACTATGAACATGGCGCTTTGGTTATAGCAAAGCATGTATCGTGAAGTTTATCTATGTAGGTTCAGCATGATATTTACTCACCGACACGCAGCATTCTTTCGAAATAAAAAAGTCCTTGTAGCTCAGCCGACCCATCCCTGGGTCGGATGGTCGGCTCGCAAACTACCATGATGAACCTTTCGAGTATTTGCTTAATCGGCAAGTTTTAAAGAGTGAGTAGCATAAGATTATTTCAAAACACTAACTCACTTTTGCCCAGAAGTTTGTTTGGAAATATGGCCTGCGGCCACTAACGTCGTGGCGCTTCACCCACACCAGACCAAAAGGGTATCAACAGCAATACCCTCTTGGATCACCCTGCCGCCCCAGACGAAAAATGCTGAAAAACGCATAATTTTCGATGGGGATCGATCCAGCTTTAAACTTTATCTGTATCCGGCTTCGGCCATTGTCGAAAAGCCCTAACGCTTCCGATGAGCCGTCCCTGGCCCAACGAAAGCTAGCGTGGCATCCATGCCAAGCTCACGGCCTTTTCTCGATGACCTCAATTCAAAATGGACATCCCGGCTTTTCTTATGGAATTGTTAAAAATGAAGTTAAATCGAAGAAGCGAAAATATCATCTGCATAAGAGCCTGCGGCAGGCAATTGGTTAGATTGAAGTCGAGAATTGACTTAACCTACCCAATATAACTTGTATTAAAACATTGAATTAAAAGTATAAAGTAGATTAAAGTATGAAAACTTAAGGACAAAGTAGGGTAACCTCGAACACTATCATCGAGTGCGCCATTTAGGGAAGAAAAACCATTCAATAACATGTGCCTATTAATTCCCCTAAAATGTTTACCCTGACCCAACTAATTTTCTAGGATAAACTACACACAAGTATTAAAATATGATATTTTTCCTACTCTTAGACTGAAACTCACCCATTAAACAGTTGTTACTAGCCACAAAAGTCAAAAGGAAATGTCTATGAATATATATCAAAGGCTTGACCCAGCTGGCTTTCATTAAATAGGTTTTTGATGAATAAATATCTTGTAGTTATGGTGCATGGTCTTACAGGTGGCGAAAACACTTGGAGAAATAATGATGGTAAACTATTTGCGGAACTTTTAATGGAGGACGATAAAATCAAACAAAAGTTTGATTTTATCGAATTTGATTACTTTACAAAAATAGTAAACTTAAAAAACACAATCTTATCAAAAGCTATAGTTGGGATTATGAATATAATACCTGGCTTGAATTTAGATAAACCAATAATTAAAAAAAATGTTTCCATACTATCAATCGCAGATGAATTAGCTGCTTTTATTGAATGTGAAGCATTAGGGCATTCTAAAATTATTTTTGTATCTCATAGCATGGGTGGATTAATAAGCAAGAAGTTTATTCTTGACCAACTTGATGGTCATCATGAAGATATAACTAGCGATACAATTGGTTACATTTCTTTAGCTACACCACATAGAGGTTCTTTCCCATCGCTAATTCTAGGTCCGTTTAACTTAAACGCTAAAGAGTTAAAGCCACTTGATAAGGATATGACAGAACTTAATGACAAGTGGGTAGAAAATTTCAACATACTTCCAAAGAGTTTTTATTTAGAAGCGGAGTATGATGAATGTGTTGGGAAATTAAGTGCATCTCCCAATACGAATAAAAAATACAAGCCGAAAGTAATGCAAGAAGACCACACGTCAATATGCAAACCTAAAGACATCAATTCACTTACATTGAAAATTGTTAAAAAACAGTTGCTTGAAATAGCACATGACTGTGACCAAATTGAACTAACAAAACACGAATATGACTCAGAAATTCATTGTTATGACAAAGAGATATTTGTTATAAAACTATTACTGGCATCAATTGAAGAAAATTTAATTGAAGACGCAAAAGAGTCATTTTTTCATGCTGAGTTAGTCATGAAGTCTGCCACTAAAGAAGAATATGAGTGTTTCAACGAACTAAAAGTTCGCATAATTAGTATCTATAGAAATTACTCCTCTGCGTCTAAAAGTAAAAATGCTAATGATATTGTTAAGGAAGTACATAGTAAAATTATTGAGTTGGACAAATCATCTTTGGATTGTGTGATTAAGTACTTAACTTTCGTGCATAAAAAAGGAATTTTACATCAAGAGGCGAATAAAAATAATTTAAAAATAAACTGGGATAACGCAATTAAAGTTGAAGATATAAATGATAGGATAAAATGCAATGCATGATTATAGAGACGACAAGTTTTACATTACTTTCCTATTGTATTATTTAGTTACTAACTTACAAAAGAACTCGAAACAAAAAAACATACTAACTAAAACTAAACTGACGAACATATACCACTTAGTTAACAATCCCATACTACTGAAGAACGCATTCAAACTCTTCGATCTTGGAGACTTAAAGTCCTATCAACCTGACCTATATGAACGTTCATTATTACCTAGTGACTTTCAGTCAAACGATAATTTCACTAACGCATTAATTTATCTATTTCATATAAACAGAATAAAAATAAACGATGATAGAACTATTGAAACTGTCAGTGATGATAATGTGCTATTCGATAACATTGACTCTAACTTTCTTAAGGATAACCTAGTTAACCTTAAGAAAATAGTTACTAAAAGTGAAGCGCAACTAACAAAATTAGCAATGGGATAGTTATGGATAACATCTATTTAAATTTTAAAAAGCTTATTATTATTGGTGTCAACAGAAATTACACTTGTGATTTTAAACCAGGTCTAAATTTAATTTGGGGTGATTTAGATTCAGGGAAGTCGAGTATATTAAACTTAATTGATTTTTCTCTTGGCGGTAAATTTGGTGATTTAGATAATGATCAGATAAAAGGCTATGGTAGGACTGTTTGTTTAGAAGTTGAACTAAACAATACTACAATAACTTTACAAAGAATTCTTGGTGACAATCAAAATACTATAAAGCTATATGAATCATCTTTTGAAAATATCAATGAACATTATCCTGCCATTTGCAGTGCATCACCTTCTAAAGAAGAACCTGATGGGTGGATTTCTGATAAATTACTAGATTATTTAAATATACCAAAGGTGCAGATAAAGGAGTCCCGTTATAGAGATAATGCAAGAAACTCTAGATTGAGTTTTAGGGACTTGATAAAGTTAATTCATTTGAAGCAAAAAAGAGTAGCCAGTGAAAACCTTATGGATTTGACTGTTGGGGCAGTGTTTAATCGGAACGTTGAAGTTCAAAAGTTTGTTTATGGCGTTCATGATAACCAGATATCTGAGCTCAATCAGCAGTTAACAACTGAAAGTAGAATGTTAAGTGACATAGAGAAACAAACATCTACAATTAATAATTTCCTTAAAGCCACTAAGTCTTTTGGTTGTAGCCAAGATGAATATGAAAATATTAATAATCATATAGAACAAGCAAACAGTGAAATTGAAATGCTGAAGTCTGATGAGAAGATCGCATCTATTGTCACAAGCAACATAAAAAACGAATTAGAATTAGTTAGAAAAAAGACCTATTTATTACAACGATCAATAAGTAATAATAAATTAAAACTTGGTGATTATCTGAAATTAAAATCATCTTACGAAAAAGATTTAAGCTGCTTAAACAGCTCAATATCAATGCGAAGCACGCTGACAGTCAAAGAGTTAGAACTAAGAAAAGTAAGTTGTCCAACCTGCAACTCCTATATTAACCTTTCATCTAACACATTGAGTGATGAAGATTTAAACAGCGAAGTAAAATCAATTAAAAATAGAATCGCAGGATGTAAATCGGCAATAGAAAAAATTAAAAATACAATAAAAGAGGATGAGGACGAACTTGCTGGGTCAAATGCTGTTTTCAATAATATAAGAGAAAACTTCGATAAAAGTAACATGGAACTATTGTCACCAACTATTGAGGCTATTTCTAAAGCTGAAGCCGCAAAGCAATTACTAGTAGGGAAAATTGCTGAAATAAAGAAAAACAAGATGCTAGGGTCAAAGCTAGATGAAATGTACTCTATGATTGACAATAAAAAAATATCAATTGAAAAAATAAAAAGAGACATCAAAACTGTTGAAGAGCGATTAGGCAATATTGATAAAACTATCGAATCACTATCAAATCACTATCACAGACTAATGAAAGACTCTAAACTGACTAACTTCTATGGTGCAAAGATCGATGATAAATTCATGCCAACATTTAGGGATAGGGCGTATACCAAAATGTCCTCTGGTGGGGTCAGAACTTTAATGTCAGTAAACCTTTATATTTCAAGGTTAAATTATTTGATGGATAATGGAGGGTACTTACCTACAACTTTATTATTAGACACGCCAGGTCAAAACATTGGTAGATATGTAAGAGAAGGTATTACAGAGGATAACCTTTCAGACCCCTCTATTTATGAACAAATATATCAATCACTTAAAGATCTAAAAATAAAATCTAAAGGAAATCATTATCAAATAATTGTTGTTGATAATGATTTAGCTAACTGCCTAAATGAGGGCGATTACCATTTAGTGAAAAGGTTCGATAAAACAGAGCAGTATGGAGATAAAGGGCTTATTAGCGATGCTGTTATTCTACATACCTGATGACCACACATTAACGTACAGGAAAGATTGATTTAAAAGTTTTGAGTTGGTTTATCTGAACCAGAAACAATAAACCAACTCTAGTCAAGCGATTGTCACTGACTGACTGTTATTGTAGAGGATGAGTTAATTTGGCCACTAGTTTAGAATTTTTGCCAAATATAAAGTAATCCTTCAAGCGCTAATCAAGCAAAGCCAGTAACTCATTTTTGTCCAAAAACGAGTTAACTTTTGTTCTGATTTAGCTTTTACTACAATCACAAATGAAGCTAAATCGAAGAGATATAAATGCGGGTGCAAATGAGCCAGCGAGTATCCAAAACAAGGATGTTTTTGTTAAGCCCACATGGAGGTGCTTGCGGCGTCTCGCTGGATTATCTGCACTTGTAGTCAACCTTTGACGCCAATGAAAATTTAACTGAGTTTTAAAATTTAGTCTGGTTAGGGCAAACTTTTATAAAAACAAATCTTCCAACCCTGCTTTTGTTCAGTTCCGAGTTAGCTCTTGTGTTACCACAGCCATCAATGAAGCTAAATCGAAGAGATAATAATGCGGGTGCAGATGAGCCAGCGAGTATCCAAAACAGGACGTTTTGGTTAAGCCCACATGGACGTGCTGCGGCGTCTCGCTGGATCATTTGTACATGGAGTTACATTTAAACCAATTTTGTCCAAAAACGAGTTAACTCTTGTTCTGATTTAGCTTTTACTACAATCACAAATGAAGCTAAATCGAAGAAATAATAATTCGGGTGCAGATGAGCCAGCGAGTATCCAAAACAGGGCGAAGTTTCACTAAGTGAAACATTTCTGAGCGAGAGGCATGGATGCCGAACTGGCTGTTTAACATGGATGTTATTGGTTTTGTTAAGCCCACATGGATGTGCTTGTGGCGTCTCGCTGGATTATCTGCACATAAGCCTGCGGCAGGCAATAAGTACCCATGAAGTATTGGACTAGTTACGCTCACCAGAGTGATTGCAGCTTATGAATTTAGTCTGGTCAGGACAAACTTTTATAAAAACAAATATTCCAACCCGCTTTTGTTCAAAAACCAGTTAACTCCTGCTCTGCAGTCAGCAATTAACCACTTTGATTAATCTGATATGAAAAGTCTGTTTTCAGGCTTTATCAGGTGTTTTTGTATCTAAAGTAAGATTTTATGACATGCTACAGGATATAATCTCCCTCCTTTGAGCATTCGGGGTCAGTTATCGGATCGGCTCAAAATAATAAAAACATTAATTAACCCTACACCCAAGGTAACGAGTTCTATGCTAGAAAAACTATTTAAACTAAAACAAAACAATACCTCGTTAAAGCAAGAAGTGGTTGCGGGTTTAACGACCTTTTTAACCATGGCTTATATCATTTTTGTTAACCCAATGATGCTTGCAGATGCAGGGATGGATCATGGTGCAGTATTCGTCGCAACCTGTTTGGCTGCTGCAATTGGTTGTTTAATCATGGGGTTGTTAGCCAATTATCCTATCGCGCTAGCACCGGGGATGGGGCTAAATGCCTTCTTCACTTACACTGTGGTCGGTGAGATGGGATACAGTTGGGAAACCGCACTAGGCGCTGTGTTTATGTCAGGTGTCTGTTTCTTGGTGTTGTCTCTAGTCAAAATTCGTGAGTGGATTGTTAACAGTATTCCAATGTCGTTACGGTTTGGTATTGCCGCGGGTATAGGGTTGTTTTTAGCCTTAATCGGCTTAAAAAGCGCCGGCATTGTGGTGGCAAGCCCTGCTACCTTAGTGACCATGGGCGATATCACTTCGTTTCCGGCTGTGATGGCATCACTTGGGTTCTTTCTGATCATTGCTATGGTGCACCGTGGCTGGAAAGCGGCGGTTATTCTCAGCATTATGATAGTGACTGTATTAGGGTTGCTATTTGGTGATGTGCAATACAATGGCTTAGTGTCTGTACCTCCTTCTATTATGCCGACATTCATGAAAATGGATATTTCTAGCGTATTAGAAATTAGCATGATTTCAGTGATTTTTGCCTTCTTGTTTGTCGATTTATTCGATACCTCAGGCACCTTGGTTGCTGTGGCTCAACGGGGTGGTTTCTTAGATGACAAAGGCCGTTTACCACGAGTAAAACGCGCCTTAACGGCGGACAGTGTTGCCACCATTACCGGTGCCATGTTAGGTACTTCTACTACTACTAGTTATATTGAAAGTACTGCGGGTGTGAGTGCCGGTGGTCGTACAGGCTTAACCGCTGTGGTCGTCGGCATTTTATTTTTAGCGGCATTATTTATTTCGCCATTAGCGGGTATGGTGCCAGCCTACGCTACATCTGGTGCGTTATTTTATGTCGCTATTTTGATGATGTCTGGTCTTGTTAATGTTGATTGGGATGACTTAACTGAAGCAGCTCCGGTAGTGGTAACCTGTTTATTAATGCCGCTGACGTTCTCTATTGCGAATGCTATTGGTTTTGGGTTTATCTCTTATTTAGTGATAAAGCTATTAACAGGTCGATTTAAAGACTTAAATGCCGGTGTGATATTTATAGCCATTTTATTTCTGGTGAAATTTATTTACGGTTAGTGTTGTGTAAGTAGAGTGATGTTAATTAAGGGTTATGCAATGCATAGCCCTTTTTTATTGCTTATCTCGAATTAAATTCATTTAAGCCGATTCAAATGCAGCTTTATCTAGGAATTTTGTAGCGAATTGGGTATAAAAATAGCTCGTACTATTTATCAATCAAATTTGAGAGAAGCTTAAATGGGTTATCGCCGCGTGGTAGTGAAGTTAGGCACCAGTGTACTGACTTCTGGCAGCAAAAAATTAGATAAAGCACATATGGTTGAGTTGGCCAGACAAATGGCTTATTTAATGAAATCGGGTGTTGAAGTGGTGTTATGTACTTCAGGCGCTATTGCTGCGGGGCGTGAACATCTGCAATACCCCATTTTGCCCGATACCATGGCGCATAAACAGCTGCTTGCCGCGGTAGGGCAAAGCCAGTTAATTCTCGCCTGGTCACAACTGTTTAGTTTGTACGGTTTACACGTGGGGCAATTGCTGCTGACACGGGCCGATCTGCAAGACCGCGAACGCTATTTGAATGCCCGCGATACCTTAAATGCGTTACTCGATAACAATATTATTCCGATCATTAATGAGAATGATGCGGTAGCAACCAATGAAATTAAGGTCGGCGATAATGATAATTTATCGGCGCGCGCCGCATTACTTTGCGATGCTGATTTATTGATTTTGCTGACCGATCAAAAAGGTCTGTTTGATGCCGACCCACGTACTAACCCTAACGCACAATTAATAAAACAAGTGGTGAATATAGACGACAGTTTACGCTTGTTAGCGGGCGGTTCGGTTTCCGGTTTAGGCACGGGCGGTATGGCAACAAAACTTGAAGCTGCTGATATTGCCAGACGTGCGGGAATTGAGGTGGTTATCGCTTCAGGCCATCATCCTGATGTGATCAATAAAGTGGCTATGCGAGAGTCTGTAGGGACACATTTTAGTGCCATAGATACGCCACTTGAAAGCCGTAAACAGTGGATTTTGGCCGGCCCGGCTAGCCAGGGGAAACTGTATATTGATCAGGGCGCTGCTACTGCTGTTATTGAAAGTGGTCGCAGCTTATTGTCTAAAGGCATTGCTCGTATTGAAGGTGATTTTGAGCGTGGCGCAACCGTGTTAATTGTCAATGCTCAGGCAAAAGTACTGGGTAAAGGGATCAGTCGATATTGCGCCGCCGATTTACGTAAAATTTGCGGTAAGCATTCAAATGAGATCGAAGCTATTTTAGGTTATGACTATGGTGATGCCGCGGTTCATCGCAATGATATGGTGGTATTAGAAAACAAGGAAACAGTACATGTCAGCTAATCAAGCGTCAGTAAAACAAGATCAAGTTAATGAGTATCTGGTTAATTTAGGTCAGCAAGCTAAAGCCGCCAGTTTTATCCTGGCCACTTTATCGGCTAAACAAAAAAATCACCTTTTACAAACCATTAGCCAAAGCTTAGCTGAGCATGCAGAGGTTATTTTAGCCGCCAATGCTAAAGATGTTATCGCCGCTAAAGCTAATGGTTTAACTGATGCGATGATCGATCGCTTAATGCTTGATGAAGGTCGCTTAGCGGGCATTATTGGCGATATTGATAATGTGATTGCGTTAGCCGACCCAATAGGAAAAGAAGCTGCAAGTCAGTTGCTTGATAATGGATTGCGACTGACTCAGCGCAGTGTACCTTTAGGTGTGGTGGGAGTCATTTATGAAGCCCGTCCTAATGTGACTGTCGATATTGCTGTGCTTGCTTTAAAAACCGGTAATGCGGTTATTTTACGTGGTGGTAAAGAAACCATTGAATCAAATAAAGTATTGAGTGAAGTGATCCGCGGTGCATTAACTAGCTTGAACTTGCCTGAAGGCGCGGTTCAGCTAATTGATTCGCCAGAGCGGGCCATTGTTAGCGGCCTACTGCGCCTAGATAAATATGTCGATATGATCATTCCTCGCGGTGGTCATACTTTACAGCGTTTATGCGCTGAGCAGTCAAGTATTCCAGTTATTCTTGGCGGTATTGGTATTTGTCATTTATTGGTAGATAAAAGTGCTGATTTAAGTCGTGCTATAGATGTTATCGCTAACGCGAAAGTGCAACGGCCAACCGTGTGTAACGCCCTTGATACCTTATTAGTTGACCAAGCGATTGCCAGTGATTTTGTGCCTAAAATAGCAGCCCATTTACACAGTCTTGGGGTGAGGTTTTACGCTTGCGATCAAGCTCAAGGCTATTTAGAGGGGTTAGGTTTTGATGTCAGCTTTGCTGATGATGAGTCGTTTTCAACTGAGTGGTTATCATTAACCTTGGGTATTCGAGTCGTTGATAATATTGATGGGGCCATTAGCCATATTCGTCAATATTCAAGCGGGCATTCTGAAGCCATTTTAACCGACGATATTCATGCTGCCAGTTACTTTATGAATCAAGTCGATTCAGCGGCTGTGTATGTTAACGCCAGTACCCGTTTTACCGATGGTTCACAATTCGGTTTAGGCGCCGAAGTGGCAGTCAGTACCCAAAAACTGCATGCCCGTGGGCCTATGGCGTTAGATGCGTTAACTACGTATAAGTGGCTAGCGTGGGGCGATTATACCAGCCGTAAATAACTCACTTCAGTTCGGTATAAAGTATAGATGAAAAAAAGCTTACTCAATTGAGTAAGCTTTTTTATAAAGCAGTTGTTCTGTTCTAGAATGCGTAGCTTACAGACGCAAGGAAAGTGTCTTTAGTTTTGAATATACCATCATCAACAGCATAATCGCCGTCTAGATCTGTCATTAAATAAGCCAGTGACAGTCCAAACCCTGCCACTTCAGTCGATACGCCGACAGAGTAATCAGAGTAGCTATCAAAACCTTCGCCATCATCTAAAGCATCACCAAAGTTATAACCGTAATGAGCATCTAAGCTCCAGTTTTCAGTGAATTCCCAGCCGTAGTTTAGCTCCATGTAATGTAAGTCTAAATCACTGCCACCGTAATCATTGGTATACCAATAAGCTGCTCTAAAACCGCTAAAATCTACACCTACAGTGGCTTCTAAATAGTCGAGTTCACTATCACCTGGATAGTTGTAACGGTAAAGTGTGACGTCCCAGCTAGTATTGTCATCAATTTCACCGTAGTAACCGGCATAGATATCTAACTCGATATCTGGGCCATTATAACCTTCTTCATCAAAGTCGACGTTACTTGCCCATGCGCCTACGAAGAAGCCGTTTTCAGCACTCCAATCTACGCCTGCTTGCAGGGCTGGGTCGCCAGCAGTTTGTGACACTCCGCGAAAGCGATAGTCATTTGTAAGTGACACTTCACCTGAAAATTCAGCCATTACAGAACCTGAAAGTACGGAAGCAGAAAGGGTAAGGCCGGCTAATAGCGCTAGTCTGGTTTTTGTGAATGTTTTAGACACGATATCTTCTCCATTTATAGTTATATACTCAGTTTTGTAGGGCAAAACTGGTGGTGCCAACTTTACCAAAAACACATGTTTTGGTTTTATACTCCGTGGCAGGTGTTACAGGTAAATCATCATCTTAGTCTGGTATTTTTATGACCGTAGTCGGGTATTATTTGTGAATCATTTTAACATTTTTTGCAAGATATATTTTACAGGGTTAGCTATGCTAACCCTGAATCGGTGCTTATTGTGCTTCAAAGATGACATACACTTTTTTACACTGGCCAATCACCTCCCAAGTCCCAATGAAACCTGCTGGAATAACAAACTTATCGCCGACAGTAACCGTCAATTTGGCGCCATTAGCATCAGTAATTACGCTAGTGCCTTCAAGAATGTCACAGTATTCATGTTCGGTATATTGCACATTCCAACATCCAGCTTCGCTTTGCCATATGCCAACATTGAATTGCGAACAAGGACTGGCATAATGGTTTTGCACGCTCTGTAATGGGTTGCCTTGCAGTCTTTTTTCATCAGCAAGATGATATTTATCTATTCCTGCCGAAGAGGTCGCAAAGCTTTGTATATCGTTAATCAATTTAGTCATTTAAACTCACCAATTCTTAGTTCATCGTTGGCATAATAAAGGCCGAACCTTCACTAACCACAGCGGCTTTTGGCCATCTTGCGGTAATGGCTTTACGTTTAGTGTAAAAACGAACTCCATCAGGTCCATGCATATGCAGAGGGCCAAACAGTGAACGCTTCCAGCCACCAAAACTATGAAATGCCATTGGCACAGGAATAGGCACGTTAACCCCAACCATACCGACTTCAACATGGTGGCAGAAGTGTCTTGCCACTTCACCGTTTTGAGTAAAGATGGCGGTGCCATTACCAAACTCGTGTTTGTTAATCAGATTAAGCGCCTGCGCATAATCTTTTACGCGAACAATCGCTAAAACAGGGCCAAAAATTTCTTGTTGATATATGGTCATCTCTGGGGTGACGTTATCGAACAAGCACGCACCTAAAAAGTAACCCTGTTGCTGATCTTTTACCGATAAACTTCTGCCATCGGCAATCAGTGTTGCCCCTTCAGCAACGCCTTGTTCAACATAGTCGCGTACTTTTTGTAGGTGCTGAGCTGAAATTAATGGCCCCATATCCATTTCAGGCGTTAAACCGTTACCAATTTTTAGCTTTTCAATTTGAGGGAGCAGGGCTTCAACTAATTTGTCGCCGCTATTGCCAACCGCTAATACGACTGAAATGGCCATGCAGCGTTCCCCCGCACTGCCATAAGCGGCCCCCATAAGGGCTTTAACCGCTTGGTCTAAATCGGCATCTGGCATTAATAGCATATGGTTTTTAGCGCCGCCAAGGGCTTGTACGCGTTTACCGTGCGCTGATGCAGTGCTGTAAATGTATTCGGCGATGGGGGTCGAGCCGACAAAACTTATCGCTTGAACATCTGGATGAGTCAGTAGGGTATCAACGGCTTCTTTATCGCCATTTACTACGTTAAATACCCCATCAGGTAAGCCTGCTTCGGTAAGTAATTCAGCCATACGCAGCACAGAACTTGGATCTTTCTCAGATGGTTTCATGATGAAAGTATTACCGCAAGCAATGGCAATAGGGAACATCCACATCGGTACCATCACGGGAAAGTTAAACGGCGCAATACCGGCAACCACACCTAAAGACTGGTTAACTGTCCATGCATCAACGCCGCCACCCACTTGTTGGGTATGTTCGCCTTTGAGTAAATGCGGAATACCACAGGCAAATTCGACGACTTCTAGTCCGCGAACTAACTCGCCTTTAGCATCATCTAGCACTTTGCCATGTTCACGGGTAATTAACTCGGCCAGTTCGTCAATGTTTTGCTCCATTAACGCTTTGAACTTGAACAATACCCGGGCGCGATTGAGCGGGGTAACCTGTGACCAGGTTTGATACGCCTGTTTTGCTATTTGAATGGCATCGCTGACTTCTTGCTCACACGCTAATGATACATGGCCACGTAATTCACCATTAGCAGGTTCAAAAATCGGCTGTTGGCGTTTGCTTGCTTGTGTGTGCTTGCCATTGACATAATGAGATAGAGTGAGCATAAAAAACCTTTTACATTAATAGATTAAAGTGAATATTGAATTTAAATAAGTTACTGAATTAGCATTTTTTGTTGATAGCGCATGGATTGCTAGTGTTAAATTTAACTAACCTACCGCATGTATCGCATCAGTCAGGCTGTTTACCATGTCATCAATTTGAGATTTTTCGACAATTAACGGAGGTGATAAGGCTAAGATATCGCCCGTCGCCCTGATTAACGTGCCTTGTCTAAAACAGCGATCAAAAATTTCATAACCGCGCTTCCCTATGCCTTTCTCACTGGGGGAAAACTGGATCCCAGCGACGAGCCCAATATTGCGTATGTCGATAATATTAGGCAGGCCTTTTAAGCTGTGTACCGCATCTTCAAAATACTGGCTTAAGTCTTTAGCGCGCTGAAAAAGATTTTCTTGTTGGTAAATATCTAGTGTTGCTAAAGCGGATGCCGCCGCAACAGGATGGCCTGAATAGGTGTAACCATGGAAAAATTCGATCATATTGTCAGGACCTTGCATGCAAGTGTCATGAAGGGTGTTACTGACAATGACAGCACCCATTGGAATAGCGCCGTTATTAATAGCTTTAGCAGTAGTAATGATGTCGGGTGTGACCTGCCAAAATTGACTGGCAAAAGCAGCCCCTAGTCGGCCAAATCCGGTGATTACTTCATCAAAAATTAATAGAATTCCGTGCTTTTGAGTAATTTCTCGTAGACGTTTTAAATAACCCTCTGGCGGTAAAATAACCCCAGCCGATCCAGACATGGGCTCAACAATCACTGCGGCAATATTTTCTGCACCGTGTAAGGTGACAAGCTGCTCTAAAACTTCCGCTTTTTCGATACCATGTTTAGGCAGACCTCGAGAAAACGCATTATTGTGGATGTCTAAGGTATGGGGCAGGTGATCTACACCTTGCAATAACTGACCACTAAAGGTTTTACGATTATTGCCAATACCACCAACAGAAATACCGCCAAAACCGACACCGTGATAACCGAGTTCTCGGCCGATAAAGCGAGTGCGTGAAGGCTGGCCATTTGCGCGGTGATAACACAAAGCCATTTTTAAAGCGGTATCTACTGACTCAGAACCTGAATTAGTAAAAAAGACTTTATCTAGCCCAACAGGACTTAACTCTGCAATTTTGTTCGCCAGTTCAAATGCTAAAGGATGACTTACCTGAAATGAGGGGGCGTAATCCATTTGAGTTATTTGTTTGCTGACCGCTTCGGATATTTTTTTGCGCCCGTGACCGGCGTTGCAACACCATAACCCCGCAGTACCATCGAGTATGGCTTGACCATGATCGTCGGTGTAATACATTCCTTCAGCATGAGTCAATATTCTTGGATTGGCTTTAAACTGCTTATTGGCAGTAAAAGGCATCCAGTAGTTGGCCATTTCTGGTGTTGATGTTTGAGCATTCATTGATTGAGGCGACGTTTGTTGCATTACTAAATCCTTGTGCTTGAGCACTCCATATGACTCATTAGGAGGCCTTTGTATATGATCAATAAATCTACAGGTGGTCAATATTTGCTACGGTATATCAAATATAACGAACACGGAAGCGTTTTTAGTAAAAAATTAAAGTAAATTGGACATTTTTGTAAAATATATTGAAATCTTTTGCGGTTAAGCATAATTTGAAGCATCGATTACAGCGTGTAATTAAAGTTAGGTTGTTTGGCAACTTTTTTATGTAATTTAGCTAAACATGCATATATAGGATGACGAGGTAACAATGAGCTCTCCAACAAATCGTAGCGAATGGGAACAACTCGCAAAAAGTATCACTATTAATGGCAAAGCCATGATTAATGGTGAGTACCAAGCAGCGCATTCAGATGAAACATTTGATTGTATTAGCCCAATTGATGGTCGATTGTTAGCTAAAGTGGCTAGTTGTGATTATATTGACGCGAATAAAGCGGTTGCTAATGGCAAAGCTGTTTTTGAAGCCGGTACATGGTCACAATTAGCGCCAGTAAAACGTAAAGCCATTATGATCCGTTTTGCCGACTTATTAGAGCAAAATGCTGATGAGTTAGCGCTGTTAGAAACCTTAGATATGGGTAAGCCAATTCAGTTTGCTAAATCGGTTGATGTTGCGGGCGCTGCCCGTGCGATCCGCTGGTGTGGTGAAGCCATCGACAAAATTTATGATGAAATTGCCCCCACAGCCCATAATGAAATAGGCATGATTACCCGTGAGCCCGTTGGCGTTGTTGCTGCTATTGTGCCTTGGAATTTCCCAATGATTATGGCGTGCTGGAAACTAGGCCCTGCGTTAGCAACGGGCAACAGTGTCATATTAAAGCCCTCAGAAAAATCTCCGTTAACAGCAATCAAGATGGCACAACTAGCGTTAGATGCAGGTATTCCTAAAGGCGTGTTAAACGTGTTGCCAGGCTTAGGACACACTGTTGGTACAGCATTAGCTTTACATATGGATGTTGATACTTTGGTGTTCACCGGTTCAACTAAAATTGCTAAACAACTGATGATTTACGCAGGGCAATCAAACATGAAACGCGTTTGGTTAGAAGCGGGTGGCAAAAGTCCTAACATAGTATTTAATGATGCGCCGGATTTAAAAGCCGCAGCACAAGCTGCTGCATCGGCCATTGCCTTTAACCAAGGTGAAGTATGTACCGCGGGATCGCGTTTATTGGTTGAGTCAGGTATTAAAGATGAACTGATAAAATTGATCGCCGAAGAGTTAAAATCTTGGCAGCCTGGTCATCCGTTAGATCCTGAAACCGTTACTGGCGCCATGGTTGATGAACAGCAAATGAACAATGTGTTGGATTACATTAAAGCGGGTGAAGATGAAGGTGCCACCTTAGTGCAAGGTGGTAAGCAGGTTATGGCAGAAACGGGCGGCGTGTATGTGCAGCCGACTATTTTTTCTGGTGTAAATAATAAAATGACGATTGCCAGTGAAGAGATTTTTGGGCCTGTGCTGTCAGTGATTGAGTTTGACGGCATGGAACAAGCGATTGAAATTGCCAATGACACCATTTATGGTTTAGCCGCGGGTGTATGGACATCGAATCTTTCTAAAGCGCATAAAACCGCCAAAGCATTACGTAGCGGTATGGTGTGGATTAACCATTATGATGGTGGTGATATGACCGCGCCATTTGGCGGTTATAAACAGTCGGGTAATGGCCGCGATAAGTCATTACACGCATTTGATAAATATACTGAAATCAAAGCAACTTGGATTGTTTTATAATCAACGTGATAAGTCCTGAGCAAACTTAGTTGCGACAAAGCCCTATGATAATCAGTCATAGGGCTTTTTTATTAAGTGAAATTCATCAAAAAGTATCGTAAGAATATCTTAAAAGTATATTAGGATGGCATTGAACAACACACAGGAAGTGACGCTAATGCTTAAACAACGTTTTTATCTTTTAGCTACTATAACCATGGCTACATTTTTAGGATTCATTATTTGGGTCATATACTTAGCTAACACTGGTGGCAGCAGTATTTTCTTCGACATCGTCAAACATATTCCCTATGGCGATAAAGTTGGTCATTGTTTACTATTTGGGGTATTAACCTATCTAGCCAATCTCACCTTACAATTTAAGACCATTCGATTAGGTTCGTTATCGCTTTATCTTGGCAGCTGCTTAGTCGCATTATTCGTGCTGGTGGAGGAAATAAGTCAGGGTTTTATTCCCCGTCGGACATTAGACATAGCCGATTTAGCGGCTGATGGCGTAGGCATAATGGTATTTAGCTACTTTACCTGGTTAACGCATAAATATGTGCAATCTTTGTATCAAGGAGAAAATAATGAGTAATTCAACTGTTTCAACAGCCTGGTTAGTTGAGCATCTAGATGATAAGAACGTTATTTTGCTTGATGCCAGTATGGCGGTGGTATTAGGTAAAGAGCCGTTAATATATGACAGGTTAACGTGCATACCGAACGCGATTAATATGGGTCTAGAGCAAGACTTCTTTAATCACGACTCACAGATGTCCCATGCTATGCCAACCGCAGAACAATTCACCCACGCAGCACGTAAGTTAGGCATTAATCAGGACAGTACCGTGGTGATTTATGACAACCAAGGCATTTATTCTTCGCCGCGGGCCTGGTGGACTTTTAAGGTGATGGGGTTTGATAAGGTATTTGTGCTTGATGGTGGCTTACCACAATGGATGGCTGAAAACCTACCGACAGCCAATCAGTACTTAACCGCCAGCTTAGTCGGTAATGTAAAAGCTCAGCAACACACTGAGTTGGTATGTGACTCTGCTAGCTTGCTGGCTATTGTTAGTGAGTATCCAGTGGCTCAAAGTGGCTCGCTGGTGTTTGATGCCAGGGCAGCATCTCGTTTCGATGGCACAGCGCCAGAGCCTAGGGCGGGTGTACGAAGTGGCCATATACCTTGTTCGGTCAATCTGCCTTTTGCGCAGGTGCTTGATGGAATAAAATTAAAGCCTTCGACAGAGCTGCAAATGATTTTTAATCAGCTTGATGAAAATCACGCCCAGCAGCGTATTTTTAGCTGCGGTTCAGGTATTACGGCTTGTATTTTGATACTTGCATCTACGGTGGCAGGTCATCAACAGTCGATATTGTATGACGGCTCGTGGGCTGAATGGGGGGCAAGTGATCATTTACCCGTAGCGTAATACATAAGCATTTTATATAAAGATCGTAAAAATAATGTCATAAAGAAGTGAAGGCTATGTCTGATGTATTGATCGTGGTGGGTGTTACTTTACTAGCAGGGTTGGCTATGCCACTTGGTGCGGTTATCGCTCAGATGGAGCACATCAAGTCTGATTGGTTGCAACAGGAGTTTCGCCATGGCGTGATGGCCTTTGGTGGCGGTGCGCTGTTATCTGCAGTCGGTTTGGTGTTAGTGCCTGAAAGTGTTGAGGTATTATCACTCCCATTGGCAGTTCTGTTTTTTGGGCTAGGCGCTTTAGCGTTCATGTTGTTAGATATTTTACTGGTTAAAATCAATACCCCAGCCAGTCAATTAAGTGCCATGCTGGCGGATTTTATTCCTGAATCTATTGCTTTAGGCGCTGCATTGGCTACCGGCAGTAAAACGGCCTTTTTATTAGCAGCATTAATTGGATTACAAAATTTACCAGAAGGGTTTAATGCTTATCGAGAGTTAAACCAACATAATCGTTTTAAGCCTAGGTTATTGATAGGTATTTTTGCACTAATTGCTTTGTTTGGGCCTATTGCAGGCATTATTGGTTATGTTTGGTTAGCGGACCAACCTGAGGTTATTGGAGTAATAATGATATTTGCCTCAGGCGGTATTCTTTATTCAGTATTTCAAGATATTGCTCCCCAAGTAAAGTTAGAGCAACATTGGTTTCCACCCTGCGGAGCAGTACTAGGTTTTGGGCTGGGTATGGTCGGTTATATCATGACGCAATAGCCGTCTATGCTAGGTTATGGGCTGTTGATTAGGATAAATCAACAGCCCTAATTCATATTAGAAAATATCTTTAAAGCGATGATATAGCATACCTGCAGCTAACATAGGTGAGCGAAAATGTGGCCCGCCTGGGAATGTCATGTGTTTTATCTTATCAAAAATATCAAACCGTTCGGCTTGCTCAGTGATTGCTTCGGCGATGAGTTTTGCTGCCATATGAGTAGCATTGACGCCATGTCCTGAATAAGCTTGGGCATAGAAAATATTTTTAGCATCAGGCAAACGCCCTATTTGCGGCATTCTGTTAGCACCAATACCTATCATCCCCCCCATTGGTAATCAATTTTAACCCCTTTAAGTTGCGGGAATACATGTTCTAAATTGGGCCGCAGTGCTGCTTCAATATTGCTGGGATCTTTTCCTGAGTAAGTGCATAAACCGCCAAACAATAACCGATTATCAGCGGATAAATGAAAGTAGTCTAAGGCTACTCGCATATCTGCAAATGCCATATTCTTTGGAATAATCGCTTGGCATTGCGCTGCAGTTAATGGCTCTGTTGCCAGTAAGTAACTGCCTGCGGGAAGTACCTTTCCGCCGACATAATCATTCAGTTTATGACCAATGTACGCATTACCGGCCAGCACTAAAAATTGACAATTAACTTCACCTTTAGCGGTTTTAACCACTGGTTTATCGCCTTTGTATATATGTTCTGCTGGGCTGTACTCAAAAATCTGTACCCCCAATTCACGGGCAACTCTTGCTTCACCCAGCACTAAGTTCAGCGGGTGTAAGTGGCCACTGCCCATGTCGACTAACGCACCTTGATAGAAATCCGATTGGATAACGTCACTGATGTGTGCTTTATCAAGTAATTGAATATCATGCTGATAGCCCGCTTGTTTTAAGTCGGTAAACTCTTGCTCTAACTCATGCATGTGCCGAGGTTTTACGGCTAAGTCACAATAACCCATTTGTAAGTCACATTGGATGTTGTGCTGTTGTACGCGTTGCTTAACAATTTCAACCGCTTCAAAGCCCATTTGCGTGATGGCGTTGACGCCCTCAGTGCCGATGACATTGTTAAATTGGCTGGCATCATGCCCAATACCACGAATTAGCTCTCCGCCGTTGCGCCCTGACGCTCCCCAACCGATGCGTTTCGCTTCTAAAACCGCCACACTAAAGCCTTTTTGAGCCAGTTCTATTGCAGTATTAATACCCGTAAACCCCCCACCAACAATACAAACATCGACAGAGATAGATTCTGTTAGTTGTGGATGGTCGAATAGTTCTTTCGCACTGTGGAAGTAAAAAGAATCTGGGTATTTATCGCTATGGATCGGTGAGGGCTGTGACATAGCGTCTCCAATATAAAGGCTAATGATTAATGAGTTGTAGGGTCTATCTATCGGTAATTTTTAATCGACAGATTGTGCATTTTATTTAACACTGAATTAAGCTAGAATACAATTCCTTTCACGTTAGTAAATACAATGATAAATTGCTGTGACATATTCGATGTCATCTAGTGTCATTCGAAACGGCTATTATTTTTCAGGAGTCAGAAATTGGATATAGGGGCAAGCTTAAAAGCTGTTCGGAAAATGCGCGGTCTTTCCCAGCGCGAGTTAGCTAAGCGTGCAGGCGTGACCAATAGTACTATTTCAATGATTGAAAAAAACAGTGTTAGTCCTTCTATTAGTTCCTTAAAGAAGGTTCTCGCTGGGATCCCTATGTCATTGGTTGAGTTCTTTTCTATTGAGGAGGGCACTGTCGGTGAGCAAAAAGTCGTTTATCGCTCTGAAGAGTTACTCGATATTGGTACCGGTGATTTAGTTTATAAGCTTATTGGTAGAGACTTTCCAAATCGTGCAATGTCACTGATGTATGAAACTTATCCACCCAAAACAAGTACAGGTGATGAGATGCTACAACATCGTGGTGAAGAAGGGGCTTATATTCTAGAAGGTAAAATTGAACTTACCGTTGCCGATGAGACCTTTGTGCTGCATAAAGGCGATAGCTATTACTTTAATAGTGAACTGCCACATAAGTTCGCAAATCCCTTTGAAGAGCCATGCCGCTTGGTCAGTGCAACCACACCGGGTGATTTTTAGTATTTTCTGACTGATTGCAAAGTAGTGCGCATTACTTTGCAAACCTTTTAAGTCTGTTTTTGGGCTATAAATACGCTGCAATCTAATCCTGCAATGTAAATAATATTAAGCATAATATTGTTCTCTATATGAAACTTTGTTTTTAAAAAGCATCCAAATCCATATTGAAATTGATTGTGCCAAGATATTTTTATTCTGGTTTACAACTGTTTATTCCTGTTTTTACTGCGCTTGCTTGACTAGGTGATGCTGGAACTATAAAAATTTATCCAGTTGTATTATTGCTATTGCCTAGTGTTAAAATTAAGTGTAGTGTGTGAAAAAACGAACACAAATTATTAGTTAATTAAATAGATTATATATTGTGGAAATATCACAATTTTGAGTGTTTAATGATCAATACTTTCCAAGTGTTTGAAAGAAATGCTGCATATTTGCAGTTCAACAGTGTAGGTGTGATATGTCTTTGTCAAAAGTCCCAATGATTGGGGTAGTGGCATGTAATCAACAAATAGGATTACACCCATTTAATATTGTGGGTGAAAAATACCTACTCAGTGTCGTTAACGGTGCGAAAGGCTTTCCTTTAGTTATCCCCTCTTTGGGGGTAGCCGTACCCACCGCAGAATTACTTTCTCGCCTAGATGGTATTTTATTTACCGGTTCACCATCTAATGTGGAGCCACATCATTTTCAAGGCCCTGCTAGTGCAGAAGGCACTCACCATGATCCTAAGCGCGATGCGACTACATTACCCCTAATTAAAGCAGCCATAGATGCGGGCGTGCCTGTGTTCGGAATTTGTCGTGGTTTTCAAGAGATGAATGTGGTTTATGGTGGCAGCTTGCACCAAAAACTGCATGAAGTTGGCCAATTTATTGAACACAGAGAAGATAAAACGGCTCCAGTAGATGTGCAGTATGGCTTGTCACATGCTATTGATATAGTGCCTGGTGGTTTACTCCATCAAGCGTGGGGTAGTGAACAGGCTGAAGTGAATTCAGTGCATACTCAAGGCGTCGACAGATTAGGCTCGGGATTAACACCAGAGGCGCATTCGCCAGACGGGTTAGTTGAAGCATTTTCTGTAAAAGGTGCTAAGGCTTTTGCGTTAGGTGTGCAATGGCACCCAGAATGGAAAGTGCAAGATAATCAGTTTTATTCATCAATTTTTGATGCATTCGGCAATGCGTGCCGTTTGCATGCAGCTAAACGAGAGAAATAACCAATGGATAAGTTAATTACGTTCCTAAAAGATAGAAAAATTACCGAAGTTGAATGTGTTATCAGTGACATGACAGGTATCGCTCGAGGCAAAATTGCCCCAGTAGATAAGTTTATTGATGAGAAAGGCATGCGTTTACCTGAAAGCGTATTGCTGCAAACGGTGACGGGTGATTTTATCGATGACGGTATTTTCTATTCATTACTTGATAAAGCCGATATCGATTTTGTGTGTGTGCCGGATGAGAATGCAGTATTCATGCTACCTTGGACTGTAGAAGCTACCGCGCAAGTTATTCACGATTGTTATGATCGTATGGGTAATCCAATTGAATTATCACCACGTAATGTGCTTAAAAAAGTACTTAAACTTTATGAAGATAAAGGTTGGGAACCCGTTATTGCACCAGAAATGGAGTTTTATTTAACTCAACGTAGTGATGACCATGACTTACCGCTTAAGCCTCCTATTGGTCGCTCTGGCCGTCCTGAAGCTGGTCGTCAATCATTTTCAATCGACGCCGCAAATGAATTCGATCCACTGTTTGAAGATATGTACGATTGGTGTGAGCTTCAAGGTTTAGATATTGATACCCTAATCCATGAAGATGGTCCTGCGCAGATGGAGATTAACTTCAGCCATGGCAATCCATTATCATTAGCGGATCAAGTATTTATATTTAAACGTACACTTAAAGAAGCGGCATTAAAGCATAATGTGTGTGCTACTTTTATGGCTATGCCGGTTACTGATGAGCCAGGCAGTGCGATGCACATCCACCAAAGTGTGATTGATAAAAAAACCGGTAAAAACATTTTTACTAAAGAAGATGGTACTCAAAGCCAGTTGTTTTTAAATTATATTGCTGGCTTACAAACCTATATTCCTGAATTATTACCATTAATGGCACCAAGTGTTAACTCTTTCCGTCGTTTCCTTCCGGGTACTTCTGCACCTGTAAACCTAGAGTGGGGCGTAGAGAACCGCACATGTGGTCTACGTATTCCAGAATCATCACCAGAGAACCGTCGTATTGAAAACCGTATTCCAGGTGCTGATGCAAACTGTTACTTAACCATTGCAGCGAGTTTATTGGCTGGTTTCATTGGTATGGAAAAAGGCTTACGTCCTTCAAATCCTGTGACAGGTCGTTCAAATGAAAGTCGCACCAGTAACGAATACTGTTTACCGCTGACCCTAGAAGAAGCCTTGATTGCAATGCAAGAAAGTGAAGCGTGTATTGAATATTTAGGTCAGTCTTTCACCACAGGTTTTGTGGCGGTTAAGCAAGCTGAACTTGAAAACTTCCGCCGCGTAGTGAGTTCTTGGGAGCGTGAGTTCCTGTTACTGACCGTTTAGTTTTAACGGTTAAGTGAGCATCTGATTAAGTTGCGAGTTTAGTTTGTTCGCAACTTAGTTTGAACTCTTGCTAGCCACTCATAGCTAAAAAGAGTGGCTCATTACGTTCAGTCGAAGAGTTCATAATATTTTCAGATGATTACATAACAGCAGTCAGGACTGGTAAGTTGTCATTTTTGCCAGCTTAAAGGAACATGTATGACAAATTTAGCCTCTTTACAGCAAGCAGATAAAGCACATTTTATTCATCCATTTACAGACTCTAAAGCCCTTGGCGAGAAAGGCACTCGTGTGATTGAGCGCGCCGAAGGTGTCTATATATGGGATGTCCAAGGTCATAAATTATTAGACGCAATGGCAGGGCTTTGGTGTGTAAATGTGGGTTATGGCCGACAATCAATTGTCGATGCCGCTTGTCAGCAGATGCAAAAACTTCCTTTCTACAACAGCTTTTTTCAATGTACTCACCCACCAGCTATTGAGTTAGCAAAAACCATTGCCGAACTAGCCCCTAAACACATGAATAGTGTGTTCTTTACCGGTTCTGGATCTGAATCAAACGACACAAACTTACGCATGGTGCGACGCTATTGGGATTTAAAAGGTCAACCCAATAAAAAAACCATTATAAGCCGACACAATGCTTACCATGGTTCTACAGTAGCGGGTGCAAGTTTAGGCGGTATGTCTGGCATGCACGAACAAGGGGATTTACCTATCCCCAAAGTAGTGCATATCGCACAACCCTATTGGTATGCCGAAGGGGGGACTTAACGCCCGAAGCATTTGGTCTACAAGCTGCCCAAGCACTAGAAACTAAAATATTAGAGCTAGGTGAAGATAATGTTGCGGCATTTATTGCCGAACCTTTTCAAGGTGCTGGTGGCGTAATTATTCCTCCATCCACATACTGGCCTGAAATTAAACGTATTTTAGCTAAATATGACGTGTTACTTATTTTGGATGAAGTGATTAGTGGTTTTGGCAGAACGGGGCATTGGTTTGCCGCTGAATACTTTGACCTACAACCTGATTTTATTTCAATAGCAAAAGGCATGACATCTGGTTACGTGCCTATGGGTGGCGTAATAATTGCAGACCGTGTCGCGGATGTGATTAAACAGCAATGTGGTGAATTTACCCACGGTTTTACCTACTCAGGTCATCCGGTTGCTGCGGCTGCTGCATTAGAAAATATCAATATTATCAAACGAGAAAAATTAGTTGAAAAAGTGGCTACAGAAACGGCACCGTATTTTCAACAACGCTTACAACAATTAGCTGAGCATCCATTAGTGGGTGAGGTAAGAGGCTTAGGTTTGGTTGCTGCGATTGAGCTAGTGCAAGATAAAGCGAAACGCCAGCGTTTTTCAGCCAAGATTGGTGTGGGAACTTGGTGTCGAGATTTTTGTATCGAGCATGGTTTGGTGATGCGGTCAGTGGGCGATACTATGATTATTTCTCCGCCACTGGTTATTACCAAGGCAGAGATCGATGAGTTGGTTGATAAGGCTTTAATGGCCCTAAATGACACCTACACTAAATGTTTAGCCAGTAAGGCATATTGATAGCAATGATATTGACTTTAAAAGTACCTTTGCACGCTTAATAAAGCTTGTTGCATGTTTATGAATGATTAGTGGTTTTTTAAGCAACTAGATTGTTACTATCTAGTAATTAAAAAGGTTTTTGATAGAATCCAAAAAAATTATAGCATTTGCATTTTGCTGTGATGTTACCGATGCAGAAATATGATGTAGCATTGGATAATTTCCTTTTTATAAGGGAATGATAATAACGCTTTAAAAGCGAATAACTGTCAGCACAGTCCTGACCATTATCCAAGTAAGGGAGAACATATGAAGCTACTTAACAAACTGTCTACCATAGCGCTTATTTCAGCGTCGGTATTTGCCAGCACTTCGCTGCATGCTGAAGAAGTTGTCAAGATGTACAATTGGTCTGACTATATCGCAGAAGATACCTTAGCAAACTTTGAAAAAGAGACTGGCATTCGCGTTATTTATGACGTGTTCGACAGTAACGAAGTGCTAGAAGCTAAATTGCTTTCTGGTCGCAGTGGTTATGACATAGTGGTTCCATCAAATCACTTTTTGGCTAAGCAAATTAAAGCGGGTGCCTTTCAAAAGCTAGATCGTACTAAGTTGACTAACTATGCCAACTTAAAACCGGACTTAATGAAGCAGCTTGAGAAAGCCGATCCTGCTAATGAACATGCCGTACCTTACTTATGGGGCACTAATGGTATTGGCTATAACATTGATAAAGTTAAAGCTGTGTTAGGTGAAGATGCGCCATTTGATTCATTAGAGCTTATTTTTAATCCTAAATACGCAGAAAAAATCGCATCATGTGGTTTTTCAATGCTAGATTCTGCTGACGACATGCTGCCGCAAGCGCTTATTTATCTTGGTTTAGATCCAAACAGTAAAAATGCCGCTGATTATGAAAAAGCCGCTGAAGTTCTTGCCAAAGTTCGTCCGTATATCACCTACTTCCATTCATCGCGTTATATTTCAGATCTCGCTAATGGCGATATTTGTGTCGCATATGGTTTCTCTGGCGATGTATTCCAGGCTGCAGCTCGAGCAGATGAAGCGGGTAACGGTAACAAAATTGGTTATTCTATTCCTAAAGAAGGTGCCAACCTTTGGTTTGATATGTTAGCGATTCCACAAGATGCCACAAACGTTGATAACGCCCATAAGTTAATTAACTATTTATTGCGTCCTGAGGTAATAGCACCTATCAGTAACTATGTTGCTTATGCTAACCCTAATACTCCTGCACAGGCGCTAGTTGATGATGCAATCAAAAATGATCCAGCAATTTATCCACCACAAAGCGTAATCGACAAGCTGTACATTGGTGATATTCGCCCAATGAAAATTCAACGAGTTGTGACACGTGCTTGGACTAAAGTGAAATCTGGTCAGTAGTCAGATCCACATATTAGGGCAAGGTAACTTGCCCTAAATACTTAGCCCTTTCATCAATCAGATTTTAATGTTCTTTGTAACCCCAAATAATAATCAATGTTACAGAACACATACTCCAACTAGGCGGAGCAGTATCATGGAAAACACCTCGGGCGTCACTAATAAACCAACCACAAAGACGCAAGATAAAGTACTCCTTAAAATTGATCGAATTAGTAAACTATTTGATGATGTCCGCGCAGTCGACAATGTGTCACTGACCATTAATCAAGGTGAAATTTTCGCATTATTAGGTGGCTCAGGCTCAGGAAAATCAACCCTATTACGTATATTGGCCGGTTTTGAAAAGCCGACTGAAGGTCGCATTTTTCTGGACGGTGTCGATATTACCGACATGCCTCCCTATGAACGCCCTATCAATATGATGTTCCAATCCTATGCATTATTTCCACATATGACGGTAGAACAAAATATTGCCTTTGGCTTAAAACAAGACAAAATGCCCAAAGCTGATATTGCTCAACGCGTTGAGGAAATGCTCAAGTTGGTGCACATGGAAACATATGCTAAGCGTAAACCACACCAATTATCGGGTGGTCAGCGTCAACGTGTCGCCTTGGCTCGTTCATTAGCTAAAAGACCTAAACTATTACTACTTGATGAGCCTATGGGCGCATTGGACAAAAAGCTGCGTACTCAAATGCAGTTAGAAGTGGTCGATATTCTTGAAGCCGTAGGCGTGACCTGTGTCATGGTAACTCACGATCAAGAAGAGGCCATGACGATGGCAGGGCGTATTTCTATTATGAATGAAGGCTGGATTGCACAAACTGGCAGCCCAACAGACATTTATGAGGCGCCGAATAGCCGTATGGTTGCTGAGTTTATTGGCACAGTAAATTTATTTAAAGGCGATATTATTGCCGATGAAGCCGATCACGCCATTATTAAATCACACACTTTAAAACAACCTTTTTATATTGGACACGGTATTTCTACCAGTTTAGATAATAAGACTGTGATGCTTGCTGTGCGCCCTGAAAAAACCATCATTACCCGTGAACAGCCTGAAGGTGAGTATAACTGGGCCAGAGGCGTAGTACATGATATTGCCTATTTAGGTGGCGTTTCAGTCTTTTATATTAAGCTAAGAAACAAGCAAATTGTTCAGTGCTCAATGATTAACCGTGAACGCCGATCGGATCACCCAACATGGGAAGAAGAAGTCTTTATCAGTTGGGAAGACACCAGCGGGGTTGTATTGCAATCATGATGAATCCATTTAAACGCCTAAAAGGCCGACATTTGACCATGGGTATCCCTTACCTATGGTTATTGATGTTCTTTGCACTGCCTTTCGCCATTGTGTTGAAGCTGAGTTTTTCAACTGCTGCGATTGCTATTCCTCCCTACGAGGCAACCTTTAGCTTTATTGATGAGACATTATCCATCTTTTTGAATTTTGGTAACTATTTACTATTGTTACAGGATTCAATGTACTACGTTGCCTATTTAACTTCACTTAAAATGGCACTCATAGCCACCTTAGGTTGTTTGTTATTAGGCTTCCCTATGGCTTATGCCATTGCTAGAGCGCCAACCCGATTTCAACCTGTGTTATTACTGTTAGTGATGCTGCCATCATGGACATCATTTTTGATCCGTATTTATGCCTGGATGGGTATTTTAAGTAATACTGGTTTAGTGAATAACTTCTTAATCTGGCTTGGGGTGATTTCTGAGCCTATTCAAATGCTCAATACTAACTTTGCCGTGTATATTGGTATTATTTATGGCTACCTGCCATTTATGATTTTGCCCTTATATGCCACTTTAGTGAAATTGGATATGAGTTTAATTGAAGCCGCATCTGACTTAGGTTCTAGTAGTCTCAATACCTTCTGGAAAATTACGCTGCCTTTATCAATGGGGGGAGTGGTAGCAGGCTCAATGCTAGTGTTTATTCCAGCTGTTGGTGAGTTTGTTATTCCTGAGCTACTAGGTGGCCCTGATTCATTGATGATTGGTAAAGTATTGTGGCAAGAGTTCTTTAATAACCGTGATTGGCCTGTGGCTTCATCATTGGCTATTGTCATGTTAGCACTGTTAATTGTGCCAATTACCTTGTTCCATCGCTATCAGTCACGTGATATGGAGAACGATGCATGAAAAACTTAAGTTTCTCTAAAATCATGTTGTGGTTCGGCTTACTTTTTCTGTATGCCCCGATGCTTATTTTGGTTATTTATTCTTTTAATGAATCAAAACTGGTCACGGTTTGGAGCGGGTTTTCACCAAAATGGTACGGTGAACTGTTTCAAGATGAGCAGATTTTAAGTGCCGTGTGGGTGAGTTTACGTATCGCATTTTACAGTGCAACTATGGCGGTCATTATTGGCACTATGGCGGCGTTTGTCATGACACGTTTTCGTCGCTCATGGGCTAAATTAACCTTATCTAACATGATCACCGCACCATTGGTTATGCCTGAAGTCATTACCGGTTTATCTTTACTGTTACTGTTTGTGCAAATGGCTGATACTTTTGGTTGGCCAACTGAACGCGGAATGCTAACAGTGTGGATAGCACACTCAACATTTTGTGCCGCTTACGTAGCCGTTGTGGTGTCGTCAAGATTGCGCGAGCTAGACAGATCAATTGAAGAAGCCGCGATGGATTTAGGGGCTACGCCACTAAAAACCTTCTTCTTGATTACGGTTCCTATGATATCGCCAGCGTTAATTGCTGGTTGGTTATTATCATTTAGTTTGTCATTAGATGACTTAGTGATAGCCAGCTTTGCTTCTGGTCCGGGTTCTACAACCTTGCCTATGGTGGTGTTTTCATCAGTGCGCTTAGGGGTGTCGCCTAAGATTAATGCGTTAGCGACCATCATTATTTTTGCAGTGTCTCTTGTTGCATTCCTGTCCTGGTACTTTACTCGACGGGCAGAAAAGAAAGCGCAAAAAGCGATGGAGTCATAGGGTATTACCTTGAAATAATAGAAGCGCGTCATGATGATATTTCGATTCATCAACGCGCTTTTTTATTATCTATAATAAGTCATCACTCGAGTCTTAATCTGGATTAAACGTCTTTAATTGGCTCTCGAGTAATTGATCTTTGATGGGCTTTTTTGTGGATCACTTGTCGGTTTAACTAGACCACCATGGCTGAGATACCAAAATGTAAATAACCCAAATTTAGATAACCCAAACTCTTCAAAATAAGCTGTATTCATACCTATTAGTCATGCTAATAATAGTGCAGGATTATGGTTTTAGAGTGTTTAATATTTTCAACAAACTGTAAATAATTATACCTTTTCGGCTAGTTTTTATGATGACCTAGGTGTAGGATGAGACAGTTATATTTTGCAATGTACATATAAAGGAAGTGCTATGTCTGCTACACCTCATACTAGTTCATATTACGCCGCATCGGCCAACGATAAAGTTGAACGCCCTCGTCTAGAATCTGTTATAGAAACAGATGTTTGTATTGTTGGCGCAGGTTATACAGGCTTATCAGCGGGGCTTCATCTTTTAGAAAGTGGCATGAGGGTAGTTATCCTTGAGGCCGCCAGAATTGGCTGGGGTGCATCAGGTCGAAATGGCGGTCAAATTGTTAACTCTTTTAGCCGTGACATAGACAGTATTGAAAAAGTGGTTGGCAAAGAGCAAGGCAAACTTTTTGGTGAAATGGCATTTGAAGGTGGGCGTATCATTCGTGAACGCATTGCCAAATATAATATTGATTGTGATTTAAAGAATGGTGGCGTTTTCGCGGCTATGAATAAAAAACAAATGGGCCATTTACGGTCACAAAAAGACTTGTGGGAAGCCCATGGACATAATCAACAACTTGAAATTTTAGATCATGATGCTATTCGTAAAGTGGTTGATTCGGACCTATACGTTGGCGGCTTATTAGATAAAAGTGGCGGCCATATTCACCCTTTGAATTTAGCATTAGGTGAAGCCCGTGCGGTTGAATCTTTAGGTGGATTAATTTTTGAAGACTCTGCTGTTATTAATATTGACGATGGTGCATCACCGGTTGTGCATACAGCGCAAGGTCAAGTTAAATGTAAGTTCGTAGTTGTTGCTGGTAATGCCTATTTAGGTAAGTTGCTGCCTGAATTACACGCTAAGTCTATGCCATGTGGTACTCAAGTAGTGACTACAGCGCCCTTATCTGATGAGATGGCTGCCAGTATTTTACCGCAGGATTATTGTGTCGAAGATTGTAACTATTTACTCGACTACTACCGTTTAACCGGAGATAAACGTCTAATATTCGGTGGTGGCGTGGTATATGGCGCGCGTGATCCCGCCAATATCAAAGCGCTTATAGAACCTAAGCTGCTGAAAACATTCCCCCAACTTAAAGGGATTAAAATTGATTATGCTTGGACAGGTAATTTCTTAATGACCTTGTCGCGTTTGCCACAAGTTGGCCGTATTGGCCACAATATTTATTACTCTCAAGGCTGTAGCGGCCATGGTGTGACATACACACATCTTGCGGGAAAATTGATCGCAGAAATGCTAAATGGCCAAGCAACTCGCTTTGATGCATTTGCGGCATTACCTCATTATCCGTTCCCTGGTGGACACGCCTTAAGAGTGCCTTTTAGTGCTATTGGTGCCTGGTATTACACTATGCGCGATAAGTTTGGCGTATAAGTTTTGGTATTTAGATTAAGGAGATCATCATGGTATTGAATGACCCAAGTTTATTACAACAGCAATGCTATATCGATGGCCAATGGGTCAGTGCAAACTCTGGTGATACCATTGCGATAGCAAACCCGGCCAATCACGACATTATCGGCCATGTACCTGTAATGGGCGCGGCCGAGACATCGGCTGCCATCGATGCGGCAAATAAAGCATTACCTGCCTGGCGTGCACTAACGGCTAAAGAGCGCAGCAGCAAATTGCGTCGTTGGTTTGAGTTATTAATTGAAAACGCTGATGATCTTGCGTTGCTGATGACAACCGAGCAGGGCAAGCCGTTAGCCGAAGCAAAAGGCGAAGTTACTTATGCAGCGTCATTTATTGAATGGTTTGCTGAAGAAGCTAAGCGCATTTATGGTGATACTATTCCTGGCCATCAAGCTGATAAAAGACTGACAGTTATCAAGCAACCTGTGGGTGTAACTGCGGCAATTACGCCTTGGAATTTCCCCGCTGCTATGATTACCCGAAAGGCAGCACCGGCATTAGCTGCTGGTTGTACTATGGTGGTTAAACCTGCGGAGCAAACTCCCTTTACGGCATTAGCATTAGCTGAACTAAGCCGCCGGGCCGGTATTCCTGCTGGGGTATTTAGTGTGGTGACAGGCAATGCTATTGAAATTGGCAATACCCTGTGTGAAAGCCCTATTGTGCGAAAATTATCATTTACAGGTTCAACTGGGGTTGGCATCAAGCTTATGGCGCAATGTGCGCCTACGCTTAAAAAGTTATCATTAGAATTAGGCGGTAATGCGCCATTTATTGTGTTTGATGATGCCGACATAGATGCCGCAGTCGAAGGTGCAATGATTGCTAAATATCGCAATGCTGGCCAAACCTGTGTGTGTGCTAACCGTATCTATGTGCAAGCGGGAGTGTATGACACTTTCATCCAAAAGTTTGCCGATGCTGTCGCCAAATTGAAAGTAGGTCATGGCACTGAACAAGGTGTCACCATTGGACCACTGATTAATGCCAATGCTGTAGCAAAAGTGCAAAGTCATTTAGATGATGCGTTAGCAAAAGGTGCCAGTGTGGTTACCGGTGGCAACCCCCACGCATTAGGCGGTTTCTTTTTTGAGCCCACTATAGTGCGTGATGTCAATAAAACCATGTTAGTTGCCCGCGAAGAAACCTTTGGTCCTTTAGCGCCAATCTTCAAGTTTGATAGTGTAGACGATGTAATTAATCAGGCCAACGATACTGAGTTTGGTTTAGCAGCCTATTTTTATGGCCGTGATATTTCATTGGTTTATAAAGTGGCAGAAGCACTAGAGTACGGCATGGTTGGTGTTAATACTGGACTTATTTCGACAGAAGTTGCGCCATTTGGCGGAATAAAATCTTCAGGTTTAGGCCGTGAAGGGTCAAAATTTGGCATCGAGGAATACCTCGAAATGAAATATATCTGTATGTCTTTGTAAGGGTATAGGCAATGAATAAAACAAATGAACAATTAATGGCTCGTCGCCAGGCAGCTGTTGCGCAAGGCGTAAGTCAAATTCATCCGCTTTTCATAGAGCGCGCTGAAAATGCTACCGTTTGGGATGTTGAAGGGCGTGAATATATCGATTTTGCAGGCGGTATTGCGGTGCTTAACACTGGCCACTTACACCCAAAAGTAAAAGCAGCGGTTCAAGCGCAGTTAGATGATTTTTCCCATACTTGTTTTATGGTGCTAGCGTATGAAAGCTACGTAGAAGTGTGTGAGAAATTAAATCAGTTAGTGCCAGGTGACTTTGCTAAAAAAACAGCGTTATTTACTAGCGGCTCTGAAGCGGTCGAAAACGCGGTTAAAGTTGCCCGCGCTTACACAAAGCGTGCAGGCGTTATTGCTTTTACCTCAGGTTATCATGGCCGTACCATCGCGGCATTGGCATTGACCGGTAAAGTAGCCCCTTACAGCAAAGGCATGGGACTGATGTCTGCTAACGTGTTTAGGGCTGAGTTTCCGTGTGAGTTACATGGTGTGTCTGAAGATGCCGCAATGGCTTCAATTGAGCGTATTTTTAAAAATGATGCTGAGCCGAGTGACATTGCCGCCATTATTTTAGAGCCTGTACAAGGTGAGGGTGGCTTTTATGCCGCCACGCCAAGCTTTATGAAGCGTTTACGTGAATTGTGCGATACCCACGGCATAATGCTTATTGCTGATGAAGTGCAAACTGGTGCTGGTCGTACCGGAACCTTTTTTGCCATGGAGCAAATGGGTGTAGCTGCTGACATTACCACTTTTGCTAAATCGATAGCGGGTGGCTTCCCGCTATCTGGTATCACTGGCCGCGCTGAAGTGATGGACGCTATTACTGCCGGTGGCTTAGGCGGTACTTATGGTGGCAGCCCACTGGCTTGTGCAGCAGCTTTGGCGGTGATTGAAGTATTTGAGCAAGAAAAGCTACTTGAGCGAGCCAACACTTTAGGCAAACACATTAAAGCCTCAATAACCACTATGCAAAGTAAGTACAACCAAATTGCTGAAGTGCGTGGCTTAGGTGCGATGATTGCCATTGAATTGATGGAAAATGGTCAGCCCGCACCACAATACTGTCCCAAAGTGCTATTGGAAGCGCGTAACCGCGGATTAATTTTACTATCTTGCGGCACCTACGGAAATGTCCTGCGAGTATTAGTGCCTTTAACGGCGCCTGATGCACAAGTTGATGCGGGTTTAGCGATTATGGATGAAGTCTTTAACGTTGTTTTTAATGGCTAAATATAATTAACGTCCCAATACGTTAAGTACAAAGTGAGCCCTATTGAGAAATAGGGCTTTTTGTTAGCTTTTATCGGCATTTTTACTATTTTTTCGTCCTATTATTAGAATCTCGACTAAACTTAAAGTCGTATGTGAAATTTTTGACATACCTATAAAGACATAATAAGAAAGTGGAGTAACAATATGAAGGCATTGCCTGTCAAAACGAAATTACTTTGGATCACATCAGGGTTGTTTTTGCTTATCGTGCTGACATTATCACTAAGCTTATGGTGGGGATTAAGCGACAAAAATAAAATTTTAGCGCAAGAGATGGATACCACGTTACAACAAGAAATAAATCAAAAGCTATCCGCTAGGGCCGCTGAATATGGTCAACAAATTGCTGGGTTTATAAATGAGGCTTACCGTATCCCTTATTCTTTTTCTGGAATGGTTGAATATACGTCTGTTCAGGATCCCCTTGCTCGTTCAAAGTTGGCAGACTTGCTGATAGCTAATTTACGCAAAAATGCTCAAATATCATCTATGTATGCTCAATTTGAATCCAATGGTTATGATGGACGTGATAGTGAATATTTAAATGGCTTTAGTCATAGCGTTCCTGACAATGGTAGCTTAGAACTTTATTACACTCGCAATGATGATGGCACGGTTGAACATCAACAAGTTGAAGATGCTGCCGAAAAGTATGTCGCGACATTAAATGAATTTGGGATCAGGGAAGCAGAATGGTATCTGTGTGTTAAAGATACTAAAAAGCCTTGTTTGATGGAGCCTTACCTGTATGAGATATCTCCAGGTAATAATGCGTTAATGACTTCCCTTACCGTTCCTGTTGTAGTGAATAATCAATTTAAAGGTATGGTTGGAGTAGATGTTAATTTACCTATATTTCAAAAGCTTATTGAAAAATTGTCTCAAAGCCTTTATCAGGGTACTGCAAAAGTCACCTTATTAAGTGAGCGAGGACTTGTGGTTGCAGCAAGTCATTATAATAAAATGGCTCGGCCTTTTGCTGAATCAGTCTCTCCTCAAAAAGCGTCTGAATTAATGGAACTTCATAAAAATAATAAAATTTATAGTGATGATGACATCATCGCAGTGGCATTCCCCATTTTAATTCCACTCGCCAATGCCACCTGGTCATTGGTTATTGAAGTGCCAAAAGAACAAGCCTTTGCTGCTATCACTAAAATGGATACAGCCATGGATGACATGGCGACTTCATTAGGCAGTTTATTGTTAGTTTTAGGCGTAATTGTGTCAGTAGTCGCAATCGGTGTAATTAGTATTGTTATCCGCAGCATTATTTCACCACTGAATATGATCCAGCAAAGGGTAGAGAATTTAGGCAGTGCAGAAGGGGATTTAACTCAATCACTTCATGTAGATTCTCATGCTGAGCTGATAGCACTAGCCAAAGGTTTTAACTTATTTATTACCAAATTGAGGGATTTGATTATTGGTCTTAAAGGTTTGGCCGATCGTTCGCAATCAGAAAGTCAAAAATCAGCCAAGATTGCTCAATTAACCCGTGAGAGTGTAAATCGCCAATATGCGGAAATTGACAGTGTTGTTACGGCAGTAAACCAGATGAGTGCCGCAGCATTAGAAGTGGCCAAAGCCTCTGAACAAACTGCGCATGAAACTGAGTCGATGACCAAAAATGTCAAAGAAGGCGAGAAGCGCTTAACTCAAGCCATGGGTTATGTAAATGACATGTCTATAGAATCTGCTCAAGCACAAAAGGCCGTAGAGTTAGTCTCTCAAAGCAGTGGCAACATTAGCGGTATTTTAGAGGTGATTAGCTCTATTGCAGATCAAACTAATTTACTGGCGTTAAATGCGGCTATTGAGGCAGCAAGGGCGGGTGAGCAAGGGCGAGGTTTTGCCGTTGTAGCCGATGAGGTCAGAGCATTAGCATCTAAAACCCAAAATTCAACCAATCAAATCACTAAATTGATTGATGCACTTCAATCAGAAGTGGTCAACGCTTCAAAAATTATCGATAAGGGGGCTAAAGGCGCTCAGTTAGCCGTTGAGCAAACTGAAATGGCATTATCATCGCTTAATGCCATAGTGGTTCAAATTAATGAGGTGTCGTCCCAGGTGACCCATATTGCCACTGCAGCAGAAGAGCAAAGTATGGTCACAGAAGAAGTGAGCCGCAATATTACTGGCATATCTGATTCCGCAGCAGAATTATCACAGCTTGCTGATCAAGCGCAGCAAAGCAGTCATTCGCTTGCTGAGTTAGTACAACAACAGCACACCGAACTTGGTCGATTGAAAACGTAAACGATGACACCTATTGTCGGTTATAAGTTTTATGTTGTCATTATGGATAGAAGATTGAGCGCAAATATCTGATTTTCTATAAATGACACCAGCCTGAATATGTCACTCGTTTAAGCCCCAAAGCTTGTTAGCTTTGAGGCTTTTTTTCTAAGAAAAATCTAAATTATTCTTATACTTAAAAGCACTCAATGATTAATTCAATATAATCTATTACCTGCTGATGATTTTTACACATCAATACTTAAGACTCGCTGTGAACCTATTCATGGAGTCAAGATGAAAATGTCCTCAGTCAACAAAAATGTGAATAGTTTGACTTTAGGTGGCTAAGAAAAGATGAGAAGCCAATAATAAATGTATTGCCTAGTGCATGACATTGAAAAGTTAAGATAAAGCAGGTGTTAATATACTATTCGGAGTCATTCATGGCTGGATTTCCCTCAGCAAATGTTTTAAAGGTCGTCATACTTACTAAAATTCATCGCGAAAGGTATTGTTAATAAAATAGAGGTTTTAATTGAATAATTTAACAAAGTCAGTTAATTTATTTTTAAATAAATTTTTTTAAAAAAAACATCTACTTATATCAATTGGTTGGTTTAATGAACACCTTATACCCGTTGAGAATGAACACAGTAATATTTTAACTACAACTACGGAAGTACAAGACTATGATAACCTTAAAGATAAAGGGAAAACTTACCGCTACGATATTTTCGGCGTTGCTTGCATTCAATGTTTTTGCTGTCCAACCAACTGCGTTTGAACCATCTGTTGGCCAACTTCACGCCTACAAAGCTTACCACCATGCAGAATACTTGAAAGCAACCGCTATGCAAGCGGGTGGCACGAACACCTTGTTGCACACTCGCCAATTGCCCACTGAAGGCGCAGACCCCGTGGTTACGCCCAGCTTAGACCACCTTTACACCAAAGCAGTTATCGATACAACTAAGGGCCCTGTGTACTTAGACATGCCAGTTGTTGAAGGGCGTTACTTCTCGATGGAAATTCATGATCAGGAACACTACGCCACATTCTACAAGTTGCGTCCATCCGGTAAATTTGTGTTTGCTCATTATAAAGACACAACAGAATTCCCAGCTGATGTCACTGTCATCAGAAATCGCGGTCATTACCCACACCTATTTATTCGCACCCAATTGTTTGATACCGCCGATTTGCCAACTAATCACGCCATTCAAGATCAAATAAAACTTACCGGCCTTGTTGGTAAAGTTGACTACGACAATGCAATCAAGTGGACTTTGGCGACGCATGATGTATACCCACAGAACAAGGGCGTGATGGATGACCAATTGACCTATAACGCTGAAACACATACCAAAATGTTCAAATATATCTCTGATTATTCTGCGTCCGTAAAAAGTAGCGCAGGCATGTTTGAGGCAATTGACGACCCTGATGGTTCAAATGATCCAAAGGTCCGTGCTTCGGGTATTATCGGGCACCTTGGATTACCAATCAAAATAGCTGTGTACGGCGCTAGCTTTGTTGATTGTGAGAACACGCCACTTAATGGCGATAAAGACTTCACCATCACCATGAACTACACACCTGAAGTGAGCGAATTCTGGTCAGTCACCCGATATAGCGGTTTGACGCGCAACACGATTGCCGATCACAACGACATCTTCAACGCTTATAACACTAAGCCTGATGGCAATGGCAACATCACCATCACGTTCTCACCTAAAGAGCCTAAAAACTTACCCGTGGGTCATTACTGGATGTACGTTAATGCGGGTGAGCCTTACTACTTTGTTAGCCGTTACTACCACCCAACAGTTGATGCAGACACCCTGTTAAAACACAACGATTTGTGTAAGAAATAAACAATTTGATGCAGGCCGCCTAGGATAGGCGGCCTGTTTTATTTTTGAGTTATCTATTAAACAGCAATAAGCAAATTTACAAGCCCAACGCATACTAAAGGGTACGACGATGAAAACTACAAAGACAAAAAGTAAGCTGGCCACCACGATATTTTCTGGGCTATTTGCAGCCATTATGGCTTCAAGTGTTTATGCACAGGATTTTCATCAAGGTTATCCTGCAAACACTAAATCAGTTCAGAACCTCTATGACGAAATGGACATGCAGCGAGCAACACAGGCTTATATGTGGTCATTCCCTGCTGTGTCCTTCCAGTCTATGTATGAGGGTTCTAAAGCGGAAGGTCTCAATTACGGCGATATGATCATCGCCGATGATTATGCCAATTCCAACAGCCTGTTTCTTACCGCTAATACCACCACCATTTACGCGCAGTCCAACTTCACGCTAAAGGATGGTCCTGTTGTTATTGATGTACCCAACGCACGCTTCGTAGGGATGGTTGATGACTACTGGCAACGGTCATTGACCGATATTGGTTTGGCTGGACCGGACAAAGGCAAGGGTGCGAAATATTTTTTTGTGCCGCCAGCTTATACCGGTGAAATTCCGAGTGAAGGTTACATCGTTATCAAGGCAACCCAAAATAGCCACAATTTCATGATTCGTGGTTTGGTGGATAATGGTGATGTTGCTGCTGCAGTAGCGTCGATGAAAAAAACAAAAGTTTATCCTTATGCTGAACGCGCAAATCCAAAGCCCAATAGTTTCGTCTCGCTAACCGATGCAAAAATCGATACGCTCCCACATGTTGGCCTTGAGTATTGGCAACGTCTGTCGAACTTCATCAATGACAACCCTGTTGAAGAACGCGATCGTTTCTTTATGGCATCATTGAAATTTCTCGGCATTGAAAAGGGTAAACCTTTCAACCCAGATGCAAGACAGAAAAAGATTTTGATGGAAGGTGCACAACTTGGCGATGCTATGGCACGTGCCACCCTGTTTGCACCTCGTATTGAAGGTGCTCAAGTTTGGGAAGGCCGTTCATGGAAGTGGGCTGTGTTACTCAAACCTGATCAGCGCGGTGAAAACTACGAACAGATTGATGAGCGTTTGCATTGGTTCTATGGCGCAATATATATGACGCCAGCGATGGCCTTGCGTGGGCCAGGCCCTGGTTCGCAATACATCCAGACCTTTGTTGACAGTAAACACAACTGGTTGGATGGTGCGAATAACTACAAGCTGACTATTCCAGCGAATGTACCAGCCAAAGATTTTTGGTCGATTACGTTGTACGATTCTGAAACTCGCTCGCTGGTTCAAAACAAGAGTACCCAACCGGCAGTTTCATCTTATGACAAACTGAAGGTCAATGCAGACGGTTCAGTTGACTTGTACTTTGCCCCCAAGGCGCCAAAAGGTTTTGAAAGCAACTGGATTGAAACACTGCCTAAAAAAGGGTTCTTTGTCTGGCTCCGTGCTTATCATCCGACCGAAGGTCTCTTTGACGGTTCATGGAAGTTATCAGATGTAGAAAGGGTAAAATAAGTATATTGCGATTAGCAAGCAGTTGCAGCGGACGGGGTTCACGCCCCGCCACTGAACCGGACCGTTAGGCTTACAGCCAACAACTGAAGAAGTAAAGTGATGAAAATGAAAAATAAAGCTATTTTTGCATTCGCTACGTTTAGTGTTACGCAAACTTTATGCTTACCGGCTTTTGCCGATGAGGCTGATGATTTAGCTAAAAAACTCGCCAATCCAGTGGCGGCATTAATCAGTGTACCGATCCAAGCCAATTTTGATGAAAATATTGGCGCCAATGAACAGGGCTCAGTGTTGCGCATCAACATTCAACCTGTGATCCCGGTATCAATAAGTGAAGACTGGAATCTTATCTCTCGTACTATTTTGCCGGTCATTAAACAGAGCGATATTCCTGTTGCAGGGGCGGGGGAATCCGGTCTGGGCGATGTATTGCAAAGCGTTTTCTTCTCACCCAAACAGCCATCTGCCAGTGGTTTAATCTGGGGTGTTGGACCGGTACTGCTGTTAGATACCGCGTCTGACGCTGCATTAGGCGGCGAAAAGTGGGGCGCTGGGCCAACTGGTGTGGTACTTAAGCAGGATGGAGCTTGGACTTATGGGGTGTTGGCTAACCATGTAACCTCCTTTGCTGGAGAAGATAGCCGTAGTGATATAAATGCAACCTATGTGAATCCCTTTGTTAGTTTTATTACGCAGAGCAAAACGACCTACGGATTCAATATTGAGCACACCTATGACTGGGAAGCTAAAGAGCCCACCACGCTGGTGAACTTGACAGCCAACCAGTTATTTAAAGTGGGCGATCAGCTATTACAGGTAGGTGGTGGTTTTCGTTACTGGACGGCGACGCCAGATAACGGCCCGCATGACTTAGGGTTTCGCCTACAATTAACGCTGCTATTTCCAAAGTAGTATATAAAATGTATATTTTTAAGCCGTAAAAAAGCCTATTCCTATAGCATAAAGCATATCATTTAATCTGGGCTCGGCACTTGCCAAGCCCAGCAAGCAGTGCATTGCACAAATACTTAAATGTTATTTTGCCAAAAAACCATAGTGAACTATGCTCGGACTGTACTATTCTGTGTCGATATTTTTATTCAAATAGTTTTTAATTCATCTGCTTATTTGTTGTAGTTCGAGCCATAAGGTCCATCAAAAAAGCTCAAGCGTAACAAGAGCCGTTGGTTAAACTCGACTTTGCTACACACTTAACCCACTATGCTTTTCTGCTTCTATTGACGCTTATCTTGTCACTATAGTGAGCAAAATATGAGTACAGAGTGTTAACACCTTGTCGCCTAGCCATTTCTGTTTCCAAATGAGTTAACTGACGCCTAAAGTACCTCTTTGGGCTGTGGAGACAATCCTAATTTAATTGCTATCATGATAATTAAATTAGCCTTATGGTCAGCATTTGTTTATGCTCCTTTTTTGCCTCATGCTTTGCTTGTTATGACTGAATTCATTGCCCCACCTTGTCTTGATAACATTGAAATACTGTTTCAAGATGAACACCTATTATTAATTAATAAACCTTCAGGTTTATTAAGTTTGTCTGGTAAAAATCCGCTTAATATCGACTCGGTTCACTATCGTTTAGTGAAAGACTATCCAGGTTGTACTTTGGTGCATCGTTTGGATTTTGGTACCTCAGGTATCATGCTGGTGGCATTAAATAAACAGATTAATGGACTGTTAACTCAGCAATTTCAAAACGGTTTAGTCGATAAAACCTATACAGCGTTATTATTGGGAGAGATGCCGAGTCATCAAGGGGATATTAAGCTGCCGATCGCCAAAGATGATTTTCCATTAATGAAAATTTGCCATGTAAGTGGAAAAGCGGCTCATAGTCACTATCAAGTTATTGACTCTGAACACATAACTGGTGGTCAGCAAGTGACAAAAGTGACTTTTACACCAATAACAGGTCGAACCCATCAACTGCGCATACACAGTCAGCAAATAGGGCATCCAATTATTGGCTGCGATCTCTACCCTATTGGTCAATCACAATCTTTGGCTAGTAGGCTAATGTTACATGCTACCTCGCTTTCTTTCATCCACCCAGTCAGTGGCGAGCGAATGAATACTCAATGTATTAGCCCTTTTTAACCCTTTTGCTTTAATTGAACTCAACTCCCGTTTTATTACTGATTCAAGAGGGTTTCTATTGCATCTTGGTACTAAATAATTATTCAAGCAGAAATAAAACTGGTGCATAATAAACGCTCAAATAAAAAATGTTTGATTCTGAGTTGCATAGGGAAAGTATATGATTGGTTCGCCGCTAGATTATTTAGCGTTATTCACTTTTTTGATTAGCTGGATTGGTTACACTCGATTTTCAAAACATAAAGCTAAAACCGCCAATTGTATCGCCAGAGTGATGCATCAACAGCGTATTCATTGGATGACGCAAGTGATTGCAAAGGAGATTCGGGTGGGGGAAGCATCGTTATTAGCTAACCTGGAGCGCAACATAGCCTTTTTTGCTTCGACGACATTGCTTATTCTTGCCGGTGTATTAACGCTATTTTCGCAAGTTGAAAAGCTTGAAATGGTAATTGGTTCTATTCCTTTTTCTGTTTCGCCTAATCATGCTTTGGTGCAAGTTAAGCTTGCCTTACTTGCGGGTATTTTCGTGTTGGCATTTTTCCAGTTTACCTGGTCGATGCGCCAGTATGGTTTTGTTAACGTAATGATTGGCGCTGCACCATTGGATAAAACGGGGACTGATATCAACATGCTCGGTTATGCAAGGCAAATGGCAGTGGTACAAGATCAAGCAGCCCATTCGTACAACTACGGCCTACGGTCTTACTATTTCGCTATGGCGGCTTTGTGTTGGTTCCTGCATCCGTTAGCGTTTATTTTTGCTAATTTATTTGTGGTTTATACCCTTTATCAACGTGAGTTTAATTCCCGCGCGGTTCAAGCTATTACCCTTGCTCAAGCACATTTAGAAAAAGACCCTGCATATAGAATGAATGAATAAAGCTAAGTGATAACCCTTTTAACACACAAAAGCCCATTTCAAATGGGCTTTTTATATTCTATTGATGGTAATTAAACAGGTATTAAATTGAGTTTAAGATTAAATCTTCCAAGCATTATCAGGTTTCCATTCATTTATCCATGCAGGAATATCTTCAGCAGGCATAGGCCGTGCAATACCATAACCTTGGGCTAAATCACAACCTAGCTTCAACAGGGCAGTACCATGTTCTATCGATTCAACTCCTTCTGCAATGACTTCACGTTTGAACGATTTAGCTAAGGTTATCACCCCTTCCACAATAGCCAAATCATCCGCATTGTGTAACATGTCCCGTATAAAGCTTTGGTCGATCTTAATTAATTTTGCGGGTAATCGTCTAAGATAAGTGAGGGATGAATAGCCTGTTCCAAAATCATCTAGGGCAAAATTTACCCCTAGTGCTATACACGCTTGCATGGTTGAGGATACATGATTAACATCATCTAGGGCGCTCGTTTCCAGCACTTCTAGCTCTAAATAACGGGGCTCAACATCTGGGTGGCCAGCTAATAGCGCAGCGAGTCTCTGGGTGAAGTCTTTTTGCTGTAATTGAACCGCAGCAATGTTTACACTGGTGCTAACAGTGAGATTAAGGTTCATTTTTTGCCATTGGCCTATTTGTGTTAATGCACTATCTATAACCCATTCGCCCATTTCGATACTCATAGGATTATTTTCTATGGCGGGTAAGAACTCAATTGGGCTTAATAATCCTCGTTCAGGATGACGCCAGCGAATAAGTGCCTCAACGCCAATCACAGTACCAGTTTTCATATTCACTTTAGGCTGATAATAAAGTATAAATTGATGATTATCTAAGGCGTAACGAATAGCATCAAGGTTTATTTTTTGCAATTTAATCGCATCATCTTGGGCTGTATCAAAGAAATGGTAGCGATTACGCCCTGACTCTTTAGCCGCGTACATGGCATGATCAGCATGACGCATTAGTAAATCAGCATCAGTATTATCTTGTGGGTATAGGGTGACGCCGATACTGGCTGAGACATTGAAAATAATATCACCAATCGTGGCAGGCTCAGAGGCCGCTAATAACAGTCGATCTAATACTGGCTTGCAATCTTCAACTATCGCTAAATCTGTTAATACAGCTACAAATTCATCCCCACCAATGCGGGCTAAGCTATCACTTTCGCGTAATGCATCTTTCATCCGCAAAGATAGTGCAATGAGTAACTCATCACCCACATCATGCCCATAGGCATCATTGACGGCTTTAAAACCATCTAAATCAAGAAATACTACCGCAAGTGACTTCCCATCACGCTTACAATGCAACATAGCTTGACCTAAGCGATCTGCCAGTAATACCCGGTTCGGTAAGTCAGTTAGTAAATCATAGTGGGCAATATGTTCCAATTGGTCTTGATATTGTTTCATTGGGGTAATGTCGTTACCTAAAGCAAGATAATGGGTCGTATTATCGTCTTTATCACGCACGGCACTAATTGTTTTACTTTCAATATAGACTTCACCATTTTTACGTTTGTTCCAAAGTTCTCCTGACCAGTAACCTTCATTTAATATTGCTTTCCACATATCAGTATAAAAACTGGCAGATTGCCGACCAGAGTGAAGAATGCGAGAGTTTTGACCTATTGCTTCTTCACGGCTATAGCCCGTCATCCGTGTAAAAGCCTTATTGACGTCAAGAATAAGTCCATCGGTATCTGTGATGGAGATTGACTCTTTGGCGTATGTAAAGACGCTGGCTGCTAGTTGAAGCTTTTCCTGTGAGATGCGCCTAGCTGTAATATCTTCATAGATACCTACCATGCCGATAACAGCATTATTTTTATCGTGAATGGGTGCTTTAGACTTATTTATCCAAAAAAACTCACCGGTAGGACTGATATAACTTTCTTCGTAGCTCAATTTTGGCACGCCAGAGCTTATGACCTGTTGATCATTTAATTGGTATATAGCCGCTTGTTCGCCCCAGGCCAGTTCACTGTCAAATTTATCTATTATTTCATCAGCGCTTTTCACTCCAGCATTTATCGCAAATTGCGTGTTACAGCCTAAATAACGTGATTGAGAGTCTTTCCAACAGATACTCATTGGAATGGCTTCAATTATGGTACTGAGTAAATTACGCGATTTAGACAGCTCTTCATAAGGCTTTACTATGTTACTGATGAAGAAGCTTTTATAAACCATGCCATAGGCAAGAACTTTATAGATATGCCCTAACAAAGCATTGCTGTCGTTCATTTCGGCATATAGCGTAAAGTAAATTTGGCTCATTGACATTAAGCAGACGGCTATAAATAAATTTACTACATCATAGGACTGTTGCTTACGCATTGAATAAAAAAGTTTAATTGAAACAAGTAAGTAAACAGCGGCTGAAAAATATTCGCTGATAATTTTAAATGAGGTTAACCCTTGACCTTCAACAAAGGTACTTGGGAGCAATGAAGGATAAATTAGGCCAATGGTGATGAGTATGCTGAGCAATAGCAAAACAATAGTCAATATTATCCAGTGCATGATTCGTGTGGCAAGGGTACGCCAAGACAACACGGAAACTACAATTAAACTCAAGGCCGATAGGTAGCGGGCCATTAACCAAAAGTTTATCGTTTTCTCTGGACTACTTGGGGTAATGAGGTCTGGCATTCCAGGAAAAGAGAGTACATGTAATAAATCCAGAACTGCAACACCGAGGAAGGAGCAAGCCAGAATAAGATGATTTCGACTGTTTTTTTTGTTAGGTATATTGGCCCAAAAAATACCAAAAATCATTGCAGAGACTATGATCGACAATAATTCCAAAAAAGTGTGTAGTGGTATGTAATTGGCAATAGTTGCCAATAATGGAATAGGGGCTAATAACCAATTGATTACCAGAATAAGGGCAAAGCAAAGCACTACCCACAAGGCAGACTTTATTGGTCGTTGATAATTCGTATGTATTTTCATCATTCAACCAGTATAGGATCTAGTTTCAATAATTAACAATTAAATAATAGTATTTATTTATCGTTAAATCATACTCTTAATCGCTAATTAAGATCCAATAAGGTGGTTTTTTGCCTTTTAAATTGTGCAATAACCTTTTCGCTCGATAGACCCTCACAATAGGAAAGCAACAAGCCGGTTCTCAGGCTAAATGGTCAAACTAGATCGATTATTGCTGAACACTATAGTGATACTTAAGGAGGGAACAATTGACCTGGTTATTGTTTCATCTAATGAGGTGGACATATTGAGACATTGGATTTAACAGGTATTAAAGCAACTTTGAGTTGCCTTTGATGCTTGGTATCGGTTGCAAGATCTAAGTGAGTGTCGATCAAATTATCATCAAGAGCTCGATCAGATAGGAATAATTATTTTGCTGTTTTTGTCACGTTTCTGTGTGTCTTTTAATCTAGGCTAGTTTCGACGACAAGGACATCATATTACATTCTGATTATCTCTGATAAGGCCTTTAGCTGAAAATTATAGATACCAGGCGAACATTATTTTGAGTATGTCAGACTGACTCACTCTAGCTCATGCTTGATGATTAACTAGCTGGTTTTATATGATTTTATAGATGGGCATGAGTAGTAATGTCCTGACTATAATTCATATGGCAATTTTGTGGGTTAATTCTTGCTAATACTTCGCTGAGATTAATCAGCTAGTAGTATTACCGGATATGGACCGGCCCTTAAACGAAAAAGACCCATGAATTTCTTCATGGGTCTTATCTGAATTGGTGGCCCCTCCCAGACTCGAACTGGGGACCTGACGATTATGAGTCGTATGCTCTAACCAACTGAGCTAAGGGGCCGACTTAAGATAGTCGTCACTATCGAAAGCGGGGGGAATTATACGAAGTTTATTCTTGCTTGTCACCCGTGATCTGCATTGAATTATAATATCTTGTTCTAATTGGTTATCTGTTAATCAATATGACTGATTTGACAGATAAAAAAACCTGCCGAAGCAGGTTTTTTCTAAATTATTTCTGACAATTACTCGTCTAGGAATGACTTTAAGATTTCTGAGCGAGAAGGGTGGCGTAATTTACGTAACGCTTTCGCTTCAATTTGACGAATACGCTCACGCGTTACATCAAACTGCTTGCCCACTTCTTCTAACGTGTGGTCGGTATTCATGTCGATACCAAAACGCATACGCAGTACTTTTGCTTCACGGGCTGTTAAGCCAGCTAACACTTCGTGGGTTGCGTTTTTCAGACTTTCGCTAGTCGCAGAGTCTAAAGGTAATTCGAGGGTAGTATCCTCGATAAAATCACCTAAATGCGAATCTTCATCGTCACCGATTGGGGTTTCCATTGAGATTGGCTCTTTAGCGATTTTCAGTACCTTACGGATCTTATCTTCAGGCATCATCATACGTTCAGCTAATTCTTCAGGAGACGGCTCGCGGCCCATTTCTTGAAGCATTTGACGTGAAATACGGTTTAGCTTGTTGATCGTTTCAATCATGTGTACTGGAATACGAATAGTACGCGCTTGGTCAGCAATTGAACGAGTAATCGCCTGACGGATCCACCAGGTTGCATAAGTTGAGAACTTATAACCACGACGATATTCAAATTTATCAACCGCTTTCATCAAGCCGATATTACCTTCTTGGATCAAGTCCAAGAATTGTAAACCACGGTTGGTATACTTTTTAGCAATAGAGATAACCAGACGTAAGTTAGCCTCAACCATTTCTTTTTTCGCTCGGCGGGCTTTCGCTTCACCGATTGACATACGACGGTTAATATCTTTAATACCAGCAATAGTTAAGTCTGTTTCTTTTTCAATGACGTCAAGTTTATGAACACAACGATTAACATCATCTTCTACCATACGTAAACCTTCTGCGTATGGCTTGCTGCTGCCGACTTCTTTGATAAACCAATCAAGATTGGTTTCTTTACCTGTGAAGGCCTTAACAAAGTTCTTTTTCGGCATCTTAGCTTGTTCAACAACAAGTTTAAGAATTAGACGTTCTTGAATACGTACGCGATCCATCATGGTGCGCATGCTTTTTACTAAGCGATCAAACTGCTTAGGTACTAGGCGGAATTCTTTAAATAGCTCACCGATGACAAAGAGTGAACCAATAGCTTCAGGGTGATCACGCCCTTTTTCAGCAATAATAGCTAGGCTTTTTTCATAAGCTTCGCGTAATTGAGTGAATTTTTCTTTAGCTTCTTCAGGGTCCGGGCCTTTTGGACCTTCTTCTTCATCTTCATCGTCGTCGCTATCGTCATCATCGTCATCATCGTCATCATCACTATCAGGGACTTCAGAACCAATGTTAGTGGCGGTAGGGGCGACATCGTCATCGTCAGGGTTTACAAATCCAGAGATAATATCAGACAAGCGAATTTCGTCAGCTTCATACTGGTCGAATTGCTCTAAGATCATTGCAATAGCTTGTGGGTATTCACTTACAGAGCATTGAACGGTATTAATACCTTCTTCAATACGCTTTGCAATTACAATTTCGCCTTCGCGAGTTAAAAGCTCAACTGTACCCATTTCGCGCATGTACATGCGCACAGGGTCGGTTGTACGGCCTAATTCACTTTCAACTGTGGCTAAAGCGGCCGCGGCTTCTTCCGCTGCATCTTCGTCTGTGTTGTCTTCCGACATCATCATGTCATCGGCGTCCGGTGCTTCTTCAAACACTCGAATACCCATGTCATTTATCATCTGGATAATATCTTCAATCTGATCGGAATCGACCATGTCTGCAGGTAAGTGGTCGTTCACTTCTGCATAGGTTAAATAACCTTGCTCTTTACCTTTAGCGAGCAACAGTTTAAGTTGCGACTGCGGAGTGTGATCCATAGATATCATCCAAGTTTGGGGAACTGAAATAACGACGGGACACTTAGCCTAGCTTAGTGTCGCGCAAATCGTCAATTATAGCTGCGTGGACTCATCTTAGCTAGTCCATGGCGTGGTTTTAACCGCTAAAGTTTGTTTACTTTAGGGTTACTTCTCAACACCTTTCATTATTGAAATCAGCTTACTTAGCTGTACTTTCTCAGCTTTTGTTAAAGTTTGTTTTAGACTAAGTTCCTGATAGCGTTGTTCTATATATTGGTTAGTCAACCATATCAGGGTTTGTTTAAACTCGGTCAGCACATTTTCATCCGCCACTTGATGATCCCATTGGGCCAACTTAATCAGAGTGCTCTTATGCTGATGCTCTCTATGTATTTCAAGTAGTTGTGCGCTATTAAATTGCTGAGTTCGAGTTATTTCAAGCAAATGGTTAAGCAATTCAATGCCAGCCATTTGAATTTTATTTAATGCAGGCTGTGGTGCTAGTCCAAAACCTAAACTGGGTTTTTGTATTAACAAAGCGATGGCTAACCTCAGAGGTGTACCGCGACCTTGTAACCCTTTTGCATTAAGCGGCTGCGGTTTTTTTACCGCAAAGCCTAATTTTTTCTTTAAGTCATCGCTGCTGTTCATGCCCAGTTTATGGGATAAACTTTCCAGCAATAAATTTTGTAATACGCTGTCTTGCACTTTTTCAATCAACGCTAGGGCTTGTTTAGCCAAGGCGCCTTTATCTGTGCCGTGTGCATGACTTAATGTTTCAAATAAAAAGTCAGGTAACTGCATGGCTTGTTGCATTAAAGCTTCAAATGCGTCTTTACCTATTTTTCGCACCATGGTGTCAGGGTCTTCACCTTGTGGTAAAAACATAAATTTTACCAAATCGCCCGGTTTCAATAATGGTAACGCCGTTTCTAATGCTCGCCATGCCGCTTCGCGACCAGCTCTATCACCGTCATAGCAGCATATGACCTCTTTAGCACTACGGACCAAAAGCTGAAATTGTTCAGCTGTGGTTGAGGTGCCGAGTGAGGCGACGGCATAATCAACTTCAAATTGTGCTAGTGCCACTACGTCCATGTAACCTTCAACAATTAATATTTGCTGTGGATCGCGGTGTCGTTGCTTTAATTCGTATAAACCGTAAAGTTCATTACCCTTATGAAATATGGGCGTTTCTGGAGAATTCAAGTATTTAGGGGTACCTTCACCTAAAACTCTTCCACCAAAGCCGATAACTCGGCCACGTCTATCGCGAATGGGGAACATTAACCTGTCGCGAAAACGGTCATATCGTTTACCGCTGTCATTTTCTATTAACATGCCAGCAGTAAGTAGTTTATCCAGTGATGTCTGATTTTGACGGTAGCGGCTTAATAATCCGTCCCAGCCGTCAGGGGCAAAGCCAATGCCGAAGTGTTTAATAACATCTTCAGAAAGCCCTCTAAAATCAAGGTAGTCTAATACTTTTTGTTTGTCTTGATGCTGTCTCAGTTGGCTTTGGTAGAACAAGCTTGCTTCTTCCATTAACTGATATAAATCTCGACTGAGTCCATGATCCTGGCGTTTTGCATTGCCATTTTCCTGTGGAACATCTAATCCGAGTTGACCCGCTAGTTCTTCAATAGCATCAACAAATTCTAAGCGATCATATTCCATTATAAAATCAATTGCATTGCCATGGGCACCGCAACCAAAACAATGGTAAAACTGTTTATCTCTGCTGACAGTAAAAGACGGTGATTTCTCACTATGAAAAGGACAACAAGCTGAATGGTTTTTACCAGCTTTTTTCAATGGTACTTTTCGATCGATCAGATCGACAATATCTGTGCGAGCAATAAGTTCATTGATAAAATCACGGGGGATCGCCATTGATTGCTATATATTCTCGAAGTCACTTTATCAATTGATGTAAACAAACAAGCCGTGCAGGTGCACGGCTTATTCAACATTAACGCCTGATTTACTTCAATTTTGTACGGATTAAAGCACCGATGGCACTCATATCAGCACGGCCTTGAACTTCAGATTTTAATGCTCCCATTACTTTGCCCATATCCGCCATGTTAGTAGCACCTACTTTTACGATAGTTGCGTCGATAATCGCCGCAATTTCCGTTTCAGTTAATGGTGTGGGTAAGAAAGTTTCAATTACTTGAATTTCATCCGCTTCTACTTGTGCAAGCTCTGGGCGATTCGCTGCTTCATATTGAGACATTGAATCACGACGTTGCTTGACCATTTTGGTTAAGATAGCTATCACCTGTTCATCATTCAAGGTTTCGCGGGTATCCACTTCAACTTGTTTGATGGCAGCGAGTGCCATACGAATAGTACCTAAACGCACCTTTTCTTTGGCACGCATAGCATCTTTCATCTGCTCTTTTAGCTGATCGATTAGGCTCATAATGAGATTAATATAAACGTACGCGACGTGCGTTTTCGCGAGAAAGCTTTTTAGCTAGACGTTTAACTGCAGCAGCTTTTGCACGCTTACGAGCAGTAGTTGGCTTCTCGTAGAATTCACGAGCACGCACATCCGCTAAGATACCAGCTTTTTCACAAGAGCGCTTGAAACGACGTAGAGCTACGTCGAATGGTTCGTTTTCACGTACTTTAATAATTGGCATACGCCATCACCCCTTAGGTGTAGTTGAGTTGGATATTAAATGTTTTAGTTTTTTAACTTAAACTTTTAAATAGCCAAAGGCTAATTAAAATGGTGCGGAATTTTACACCGAGGCAAGGGTCTTTGTAAACCCCTTGTTCTGATTGTCTGCACATCATCGGGCCTAATGACAATAACTGGTTGTTTTTGTGATTAGATCGGCGATCAAAAATGATCGGCGCGTATACCACTAAAGACGATACAGATTTTATCTGGAGAAAAATCGCTTCAAGCGCTAGAATTGGCCGCCTTATTTATTGAAAACGAGACATTATGCGCATTATTGGTATTGAAACATCATGTGATGAGACTGGCATCGCGATTTATGATGATCAGCAAGGATTACTTTCTCACGTATTGTATAGCCAAGTAAAGCTTCATGCAGACTATGGTGGCGTTGTCCCCGAATTGGCGTCTCGTGACCATGTGCGTAAAATCGTTCCGTTAATTAAGCAAGCTTTAGCTGAAGCTAACTCGTCTGTTAATGATATTGATGGGGTTGCTTTTACTAAAGGACCAGGCCTAATTGGTGCTTTGTTAGTGGGTGCTTGTGTTGGGCGTTCGCTGGCTTATGCCTGGGATAAACCCGCGGTTGGTGTCCATCATATGGAAGGGCATTTACTTGCTCCTATGCTAGAGGATGATGCTCCCGAGTTTCCGTTTGTGGCTTTGCTGGTGTCGGGGGGACATTCAATGCTGGTGCAGGTTGAAGGAATTGGCCAATACCAAGTGTTGGGTGAGTCTGTTGATGATGCAGCTGGTGAAGCATTTGATAAAACGGCAAAGTTATTAGGTTTGGATTACCCAGGTGGGCCGCGTTTAGCTAAATTAGCCGCTAAAGGGCTCGATGTGGGTTATCGTTTCCCACGTCCAATGACCGATCGCCCCGGGCTTGATTTCAGTTTTTCTGGCCTAAAAACTTTTGCGGCTAATACCATTGCTGCTGAGCCAAGTGATGAACAAACACATGCCAATATCGCTAGAGCATTTGAAGAGGCTGTGGTTGATACGCTGGCTATTAAATGTAAACGTGCATTAAAATTGACCGGTTATCAACGATTAGTCATTGCTGGCGGTGTGAGCGCTAATACGCGCCTAAGGGAGTCATTAGCAAAAATGATGCAGGATATGGGCGGAAAGGTATATTATCCTCGTGGCGAGTTTTGTACTGATAATGGTGCCATGATTGCCTATGCCGGTATGCAGCGCTTAAAGGCCGGCCAAATTGAAGATTTAGCGGTTAAAGGTGTGCCTCGTTGGCCGCTTGATACCTTACCTGCGGTGTAATCTACGGGTAATCTTGTATTGTTTATGTTATCAGAAAAGCTTAGCGTGTTTTAAACCGTTAAGCTTTTTTATTGCTTCTTTTACGGGTGAGCTTACTTTCTTCACCAATACGTAAACGCTCAATATTATCTTTATGTCGAATTAATATCAGTGTTGATAACATTGCCACAGGAAGTACAAAACGCTCGTCTAATAGCCAAGTGTAAACCGGTGCCAGTAAAGCAGCTGCCATGGCCGATACAGATGAATAACGGGTAATAATAACCAATACTATCCATGTCGCGACTAAACACAGAGCAAGATCATGACCAATGGGGGCCATTGCACCAAAGGCTGTAGCAACACCTTTACCGCCTTTAAATTGAAAAAAGATAGGGTAGATATGACCTAAGCATGCTGCTACGGCAATAAAGCCTAGAGAGGCTGCATCTAATCCCATTAGGTAACTTAAATAAGATGGGATAGCGCCTTTAAGCATATCGAAAAATAACACTAATATTGCAGAACTTGCCCCACCAATGCGTAACACATTTGTAGCGCCAGGGTTGCCAGAACCTTGCTCTCTTGGATCAGGTAAACCTCTCATTTTACAAACCAGTATCGCACTCGAGATAGAACCTGCTAAATAAGCGATTATTATCATCAAAATGGTCAAAGCTATGGTGTTCAAATTGGTTTCCTTACTCGTCTTAGGGTATTATCGCGCATAATTTTTTAATGCGCTGTTGCAAATAATTTTGCAAAAATCAAAAACGGTTCCTTGGTATGAATTAAATTCGTTACCTTTGTTTTTGTATTTGCTTATCCTACTGCTTTAAGCGTGCTGGCAAAAGACCAGATGGTGAGAATATCACTGTTTATCTGGAATTAATTTTGAACAAGGTCTCTTAAGGCTATTTTATGGAGCTTCAGATGGATAAAGTGCTTATTAGGCAGTTAAAAATTGATACTGTGATAGGGATTTATGAATGGGAAAAAAGATCCATCAAACCCTATTGATTGATTTAGATATGGCTTGGGACAATCGTTTAGCTGCGGCCAGTGACAATTATCAACACGCCTTGTGTTATGAAACCGTTTCAAATCATTTAACTGCGCTGATCATTGAAAAACCTATTGAGTTAATTGAAACCGTTGCGGAGATGATTGCCCAGTGTTTACTGAGTGAATTTAACGTACCTTGGGTCAAGGTTGTGGTTATGAAGCCTGGCGCAGTGCAACATGCCGATTCTGTTGGTGTTGTTATTGAGCGTGGCAGCATTTAATTTTAGCTCATGACGAGTCACTTTTTAACATAGCGTGGACGAATAAACTTAATGGCGAAGATTTATATCAGTTTAGGAACAAATATTGAACCTGAACAACACCTTAAAGCTGGTCTGTTAGATTTGCAACAGCATTTTGGCCAACTATCTTTATCACGAGTTTATGAAAGTGAGTCTGTGGGTTTTAAAGGGACTAACTTTTTAAATATGGTAGCCAGTGCTGACACTGATATGTCTATTGCAGAGGTTGTGGCTGTGTTTAAGATGATTGAGCAAACCAATGGTCGTATTCGCAGTGAGAAAAAGTTTAGCCCGCGTAGTTTAGACATTGATTTGTTACTCTATGACGACAAAGTGACTGTTCAGCCCGTTGAGTTACCCCGTGGTGAAATTTTATTTAATGCTTTTGTACTTTGGCCGTTGGCGGAGTTAGCACCTAATGTTTTACATCCTACTGTGGGTCTTTCGTATGAAACGCTTTGGCAGCAGTATGACAAACAGCAACAACAGTTATGGCCTGTTAATTTTGTTTTCCCAGCCCAGTTACACCATAAAATTGCTTAAGCCTGAGTCTATGTGCACATGATGGCTATTCAATTACTGCCGTGATTTAAGTGTATGTAAAGTTTTTAAGCGTATGTAAATATTAGCAAAATTAAAAAATGTAATCTAAACAAGGACAAGTATGGAATCGCTACAAGTTATATTTTTAGCTTTAATTCAAGGGTTAACTGAGTTTTTACCTATATCAAGTTCGGGACATTTAATTCTTCCTGCCCAATTATTTGGATGGGAAGATCAAGGTCTCTCTTTTGATGTGGCGGTTAACACAGGTTCACTCTTTGCTGTAATTATTTACTTTCGTCTTGAAATTGTGTCGCTTACACAGGCGTGGACCAAGAGTTTGGTGACAAAGACTCAAACCCAGGAAAGTAAATTATCCTGGTGGATTGTGTTAGCCACAATACCTGCGGTCATAGTGGGTTTTTTAGCAAAAGATTTTATTGAAACACACTTACGCAATACGCTCGTTATTGCGATAACGACCATCTTTTTTGGGCTGTTGTTATGGGTTGCTGATCGCATGTCAAAGGCGCAATTAAATGAATTTCAGATGGGTTGGAAAAAAGCGCTATTAATTGGTATTGCGCAAGCGATGGCATTAATACCTGGTACATCTCGCTCTGGTGCGACGATGACAGCGGCGCTAATGCTAGGGCTGACCCGTGAAGCCGCGGCGCGTTTTTCATTTTTAATGTCGATACCGGTTAGCTGCGGCGCAGCTATTTTAGTCATTAAAGATCTTGCCCAAAGCCCGCTACCAATTGACTATCAAGCACTAACTTTAGGCTTAGTGGTATCATTTGCTGCAGCTTATGTCTGTATTCACTATTTTTTAAAGTATATTAGTCAAATAGGTATGACCCCTTTTGTGATTTACCGACTAATATTAGGTAGCATACTGCTTGGTCTATTGTACCTTTAGTCGATTATGTTAGTGAATAATGAACTAAACGGGTAAATTTACCCGTTTTTTATTGCTAGTTTTTATCTTCCCCATTAAAAGTTTATTTAAAATATGATGACCCTACCTTTAGTTTGCCCGACCTGTTCTCAACCATTGCATCAACATGAAGCTTCTAAAGGCTTTTATTGCGAAGCTAAACATCATTTCGACCGCCTTGAGCAGGGCTACTACCCTTTAGTTAAAGTGAAGGCGAAAACACCGCAATCATCGATTTCACGCCAACAAATGCGCGCGCGTCAATTCTTATTACAAAGTGGGGTTTTTCAGCCCTTAGTCGATGCGTTGCAACAACAGATGTTGGCATTAACAGCAACTGCTGAAAATGGGTTCAATTGGCTTGATTATCAGTGCGGTGATGGGTTTTATTTAACGCAAATACATCAATATTTAATGACACATGGGATAACCCAACCTATGTCAGTTTGGGGCGTGTCAGACGCCGAGAATGCGTTATTTGCAGCGTCAAAAGGTAACACGCCAGCAAGCTTGATTTTCTGCTCTACCAAGGTGCTGCCATTTACCAATCAAAGTATGGACGTGGTGACCTTATTTGATGCACCTATCAAAGGGCAAGAATGCCTTCGGGTGTTAAAAGATGCGGGTCGTATAGTGTTAGTACAGCCCAGTAACCAGCATTTATGGCAAATTAAACAACATGTTTATCCAGATTTAGTCGAGAAGCCATCACAACTTAATATCCCTAAACGTTTGCTCATTGAGTCGCTGCAACAAGTCTCTTTTGAAATTGATGTTACAGGTGATCAAGCGGTTAATTTATTAGATAGCTCGTTGTTTGCTTGGCGGGCTAATGATGAAATTCGCCACCAAATTAAGTCATCACCAATCAGTGGCTTAAAATGTGAGTTTGAAGTAATAGTGCTAAAAAAGATCTAGGGTGCTAATCATGTTTACGGGCTGGCTGTAACGGGACTTTTTCTAAGTGTTTTGCTCTTGATAAAAAGTAAACACTGTTCTGCTAGTTCGCTGTTAAGTGAGGCTTGGTGTTAATGGATATTGTGTTACAAATGACGTAAGAGAAAATAGGGAGAGAGTTAAATAGGTAAAACTACTATTGCTGATAGGGCCTTGTTTAGTATGAGCTGACAATTTCGCCTAAATCTATACCTTATAATATCTAAGTTTTCTAAAGCCTAAGTGTTCTAAAACCTAAATCTTCTAAAGTCTGAATCCTTCTAAAATCTAAGTCCTTCTAAACCGCAGAAACAATTAAGGCTTGAAGTTGGTTCAAACTGTATAACAGTTGAACTACATTCAAGCCCTAATAATCAACCTATGTATATAAGCTAATTCTGTATAGCAATTCTTACTTTTTGTAAGAAGAAGCCATGTTGTCTAAACGGTCATTAGCACGTTTAGCTTCAGCTTGAGCGTCCATAGATGCAGCTTTAGCGCCTTTAACATCAGCAGATAATTTGCTTTGCTCAGACTTTAAAGAACCAACTTCTGCAGATAGTTGATCAACTTTGTTACCTAAGTTTGCAACGCTTTCTTCTAAAGCAGTAGTGTTAGCACAGCCACCTAGTAAAGCAGTCATAGCAACACCAGCAATCATCAGTACTTTCTTGTTCATGGGTAAATCCTTTAAAATATAGGTTGTAGTTTGGGCGCAAAAGCCTATGCCTTTGCAGCGGCGTAATTATGTCACACATTTTATTTTATGCTATAGGCAAAAAGAAAAATGTTCCTCTAAAGTAGCTAAATAAATGAAAAATGCAAGTATTTAGGTGTTTATTAGGTATTTTCGTGCACATTATCGATGTCAATAGTGAAATGTCCTAAAAATGTTGTAATAAAAACAGCTTTATCCTATTTTTGTTATTGTTTTTTATAAGCATTATATGTCGATTCTTCAGGTTTGAGCTTGCTTAAACTCACTGACCACCTCAATCCGCTTAAGTTGTAACTGTTGTTTAATTTCGGCGCCGGTAAATCCTGCAGATATAATCTGTTGTACATCAATATTACTGGCCACTTTAAAGCATGCGGCTAGATAGTGCTGTTGGGGATAATCTGCATGTTCAAAGCCAGTTCTGCCACGCATATCAGCGTAACAGCAAAGCAAAAGCTGCTTTAATCTGTGTGGTTTACGCCAGAAGTCGGCTTTATCGAATACTTTGATAATGGTTTCGGCGCGTAATTCTGCTGCATTGTGAATATTTTGATGCTGGTCGCTGACTAGCATGGCTAAATCACAATGCTCATTTGGCACGCGCAAACGTTGACATAGTCGTTTGATAATAGGCACACCTTTTTGACCATGGCCATGATGTTTGGGTAAGGTTTCTTTTGGGCTAACAGCTTTACCTACATCATGGGTTAATGCCGCAAATCGAACCGCTTTGTCGGTTGTCAGCAAGCTAGCTTGCTCCAGTACCATTAAAGTGTGAATACCTGTATCAATTTCAGGGTGCCACTTCTCTGGTTGTGGGATGCCAAACAAAATATCAATTTCAGGTAAAATAACTTTTAGGGCGCCGCAGTCACGCAATGTTTTGAAAAATATTTCTGGGTTATCGCCACTAAGTACTTTATCTATTTCTTGCCACACGCGCTCAGGCGTTAAATGTGCTAGTTCGCCTGAGTCTGAAATGTGCTGCATTAAGGTTTTGGTTTCTGGGGCAATAGTAAAACCAAGGTGATGAAAGCGCGCTGCAAAACGTGCTACTCGCAATACTCTTAGCGGGTCCTCAATAAACGCATCCGACACATGACGCAGTACTCTGCTCTTAATATCATTCACTCCGCCATAAGGGTCAAACAATTTGCCTGATGTATCTTCTGCAACGGCATTAATGGTTAAATCTCTACGAAGCAAATCCTGTTCTAATGTCACATCGTTAGAAGTATCGCAGCTAAAACCTTGATAACCAGTACCCGTTTTGCGTTCTGTTCTGGCAAGGGCATATTCTTGTTGGGTTTTAGGGTGCAAAAAAACCGGGAAGTCTTTACCGACTTGTTGATAACCTTGTGCCCGCATTTCGTCAATATGACTGCCAACCACCACAAAGTCCTTATCTTTGATGGCAAGGCCAAGTAATTTATCGCGCACAGCGCCACCGACTAAAAAGATCTTCATTTGACATCACTTTTAACTAATTGATGGGTTAAAGCTTACCAGAGTTAGATTTTTGCGGCTAACTTTTGACAAGCTCCCTCGCAAGCATTAACTTGAGCCGTCAGTTTTTGTTAAGGGTGCTAAGTAGTATGTATAAAGCTTTTTATGGATTAAATGATAATCCATTTTCCATTGCTCCTAATCCGCATTACATGTTCTTAAGTGATCGTCATCGAGAGGCTTTGGTTCACTTAACTTACGGCTTAGGCGAAACCGGTGGTTTTGTATTGTTAACAGGTGAGGTAGGTACCGGAAAAACCACGGTATCAAGGTGTTTATTACAACAAATACCTGATAATACCGATACCGCTTTTATTCTTAATCCCTCGTTAACTGAGCAAGAGTTATTAGCGACTTTATGTGATGAACTGGGAATTACCTATGCTGATAATCCGAGTATAAAAAAACTGACTGATTTATTAAGTCAGTATTTATTGAATAATCATAAAAATGGCCGCAATACAGTATTGATTATTGATGAAGCACAGCATTTACGTTCTGAGGTATTAGAGCAGCTCAGATTACTGACTAACCTTGAAACTGATACCAAAAAATTATTACAGGTTATTTTGATTGGCCAGCCTGAATTACAACAATTACTGAAACGCCAAGACTTACGCCAACTGGCACAGCGGATCACCGCGCGCTACCATCTTTTGCCCTTAGATGGGGCTGAGTTAGCTCTTTATATTCAGCATCGTTTACAAGTGGCTGGACGACATGAGCCTTTGTTTACCGCTAAATCTATCCGAAGATTACATCACTATAGTGGTGGTATTCCACGCTTAACTAACCTGTTGTGTGAAAGGGCATTAATGGCGGGTTACGGCCAATCAAAAGTGCCGATTGATCATAAAATGGTTGATCAAGCCGCTAAGGAAGTTTTAGGTGATATAGAAGAAAGTCATAATAAGCTTTGGTATGGTGTAATTGCAGCAGCTGCATTAGTGTCTTTTGCGGGGGCTTTTTATCTATTTAATCAAAGTAGTCAAGATATAAGTGTTGCCTCAGAGGTGACAACCTCAGCGGTTAATACGCCCGCACTTCAAAACCAAGCTCAGCAGGCATTGGCTGAATTACCGACTTCAGAGACTGCACAAGTATCGCCTCCAGTTGTGCCAACCAATACAGGTGCATTGAATGCAGAACAACGGGTGATGCAGCAAGCTATGATGCAAAGCCAAAATATTGATGTGGCATTTGCGGCATTATTTGGTTTATGGGGTATGCAGCCTATCAGTGAATTATCGCCGTGCCAGGCTGCGCTGCAACAAGGATTAACGTGTTACCAGCAACAAGGTAATTGGAATAGCATTATGCGTCTTAATTACCCTGCGGTCGTTTATTTGCAAGATTCAAAAATCACGCCTTTTTATGGCGTGATTGTTGAGCGCCAATATGAGCAAATTTTACTGCAATTGGGCGAGCAACAGTTTTGGGTTGGTAAGGATTGGTTTGATCGCCACTTTAGTGGCACGTTTGAAATACTGTGGCAGTCGGAGCAAGCGATGCCAAGAGAAATAGGTCAAAGCTCACCCATAGCGCAAGTGCAGTGGTTAGAAAATAGCTTGGCGATGATTGAACAGCGCCCTGCACGTTTAATCAATCAGTTTGATAGTCAGCTTGAGCAGCACATAATGTCGTTTCAACGTTTGCATGGTTTAAAGTCCGATGGCATAGCAGGTAGTCAAACATTAGTCCAAATCAACTTATATTTAAGCCAAACTGGACCAAGATTGACCGCGGCGGAGCGCCGATAATGTCAATACTATTAGATGCTGTTAGCAAGCAAAAACAACAATCAACGGGTGTGCATGACGCTATAATGACGCCGCGTCCGGTTTTGCCATCGGTTAAACCCAAGCGACCAATGATTATGAAGTTAACTCTGCTTGGCGTTGCAGTGTCGGCGGCCATTATGGGGGCTTGGGCTTTAGATACTTTGTTGGATGCATCTCATAAGCGGCCTCAAATAGTTAGCGAGAACACTCAACAAGCTGCTATCCTGCCTGCTACTGCGCAACAAAAATCCGCTCCGCAAGTTGTTGTTTCACAAGCTTTGGAAGTGATGCCCGAGGCCAATGTTAGTGAAGAGTTTAGTTTAGCGGGTAAGGTCGCATTACCTATGGCTAAGCCTCTATTGGCAGCTGTAGCAATTGAAGACTCGCAACCTAGCTTGATGTATCAAGCATCAACTAACTCATTTAATGATAGCTCCCAGCAAGGGACTAATATGGATGATAAGCAGTTGTCGTTAACTCAATTACAACAACTGAGTCAGCAGTACGATCAACAATTACAGCAGGCTTATCAGCAGTCTAATGTGATTCAAAACAATGATATTGAAGAGATTGAGCCAATTATTTTAGGGGCTAATGCTAATCAGCGCGGATTAAAAGAATTAGAAGCGTTGAAGTTACAAGTTAATATGGCTGCCAATGAAGTGGATTTTAAATCTGTGCGTCAATCTGAGAGTAATCGCGATGCCAGCCGTGATAGTAACCTAGCAAGTGCTTTTGCAGCGGCATTGAAAGATGTTGAATATGAGCAATCAGCTAATAAGGATGTCACTGAAGCCAAGTTAGATCCAATTCCTCACACAAAGCCACAAGGTATTCCGAAATACGGGGATCTGCCTGCCAGTGTGCAGCTTAGCGTGCCTGAATTTAATATTGTTGCTCATGTGTATTCAAGCGACCCCAATAATCGCTGGCTAAATGTTGATGGTAAAGAGTTACAACAGGGCGATATGATCCAGGGTAAATTAACTATTATAGAAATTCGCCCAAGGGATATTATTTTAGAGATTAATGGCCAAGAGTTTAAAGTGCCGGCGATATAGGTATTAATGTGATAAGAAAAAAGGCGCTATTAGCGCCTTTTTGATCTTAACTCAGCTGATTTTACTGAAGCATAGCTGAGTTATTTATGTTGTGATTAGCCATGTAGATGATTAGCTAAAAATAACGTCAGTGAATATCCGACGCAATAACACAGTAATAATGCGGGAACGTATTTTAAGTAGCTGACAAAAGTCAGTTCTTGTACCTTACTCATCGCAATGATACCCGCCGCTGAACCTATTACTAATAACGACCCACCCACGCCCACAGAGTAAGTTAGTCCTAGCCACTGTGAGGTTGTTAATACAGGATCCGCTTTTAGTAAAGCAGCCGTTAGCGGCACGTTATCTAGCACTGCTGAACCTACGCCAGCAAAAAAGTTAGAAATACTTGGGTCATACATTGAATAGACTTCAGTCAATAATTGCAATGTACCAATTTCTTTAAGCATACCGACCAGTAATAAAATACCAAGGAAGAATAACAGAGTATCGAATTCGACCTGACGAATGTATTCTAAAATCTGTACTTCTTCATCTTTAGATTTACTGCTGCGGCCCACTAAAAACATCACAGATAAACCGGCTAAGAAAGTCAGTACCGGCGGAATGCCAAATAGCACGTTCAACACCATAGTTAACACAATTGTGGTTAAAAAGATTAACCCTATGATAATGTCAATGGTTTGGTATGTTTGTGCGACGGGTGTGGTGCTAACAGAGCCTTCTGCTTTTAAAGAGAATAATACCGCCAAGAGCAATACGCTTACAGAAGCAGGAATTAACAGCACTAGCAGCTCTGAAATATGCACTTTACCGGCGAGGAAAATCATCAAGGTAGTTACATCGCCCGTAATAAGTGCCACACCACCCGAGTTAACTGCAAAAATAATTAACACGGCCATACGACGACGCATTTGGCTGTCTAAGTTAAAGGTTGTTAATAAGCCTAATGACACTAAGGTCGCGGTGACGTTGTCACAAAATGTTGAGAGTATGAGTGAGAAAAAACCCACTTGTACCATTAGCACTCGAACAGAAACCTGCTGCGGGAATATTTTTTGCACTACCATTTGGATCATGCCTTTGGCATTCAGATAGGCCACAAAAGTCATTGTTGACATTAAAAAGAGCCATAAGGTGGCAATTTCTAATATGTTTTCATTTAATTCTGTTGAGATAATAGCTGTTTTCTCAGGGGTCTGAGCTGCAATAAATAAGGTTATCCAGGAAATACAGCCTAAAAACAAGGTTGTCTTGGCTTTATTGATATGGGTAACTTCTTCAAGCACGATACTTAACAATGCAAGTACCGCAAGTGAGATAAGAAATGTGTGTAGCATGACTGCAATTCCAACTTTTGTGTTGTAGGTAATCAACATCATTACCGTGAATTTTTGCTAACCTAACTCAACCCCATTTTAAGGTTAAATTAAGCTTCCCGTATGGCGGGGCGATCAAATCACACAACAGCGGATTTCGCAACTGAGATCACAGTTATTTTGTTAATAATCGACCAAAGTAGTGGATAAAAAATGATTACAGAGAAGATAAGTAGGAATTTGTTAATACAAATAAAAATAGGATAAACAACTGAGTTATTTATCCTATTTTTGTTATCAACAGTTTGTCTAAGCTAAAATAGACTTAAACGATAAGGCCGATTTATTTCATTGCCGCAAAAATACGGTCAACGGCGGCTAGAGTATATTCAATTTCAGCATCACCATGGGCCATTGACATGAAGCCTGCTTCATAAGCACTTGGCGCCAAATAAATACCTTCATCTAACATAGCATGATAAAAATGACGGAAGTGCTCCATGTTGCATTTTGTCACTTGGGCAAATGAGGTCATTGGCGTTTTATCTTCAGTGAAGAAGAAACCAAACATGCCGCCCACATAAGTAATATTTAATGGAATACCATGCTTGTCTGCAGCAGCTTTGAAGCCCTCTGCCACGCGTTTAGTTTTATCTGCAAGCGCTTGGTATAAACCGGGCTCACATAATGCATCCATTTGGGCTAAACCTGCTGACATTGCAATAGGGTTACCAGACAAGGTACCAGCTTGATAGACAGGGCCGGTTGGAGCAATGAACTGCATGATATCTTTACGGCCACCAAATGCGCCTACAGGCATGCCGCCGCCAATGACTTTACCTAGTGTGGTTAAGTCTGGCGTTACGCCGTAATGACCCTGTGCACCGCTCATAGAGACGCGGAAACCTGTCATGACTTCATCAATAATAAGTAACGCACCAAATTCATCACAAATTGTACGTAAACCTTGTAAAAATCCTTCCACTGGTGGAATACAGTTCATGTTGCCGGCAACAGGCTCAAGGATGATACAAGCGATACTTTCAGGATTCTGTTCAAATATAGCGCGCACAGAATCAAGGTCGTTATAGGTTGCAGTTAAGGTGTGTTTAGCAAAATCTTCTGGAATACCAGGAGAACTTGGTTGTCCTAACGTTAATGCACCAGAACCAGCTTTTACTAATAAGCAGTCAGCATGACCGTGGTAACAGCCTTCAAATTTTAAAATGTTGTCACGGTTAGTAAAACCACGGGCTAAACGAATTGCACTCATGGTGGCTTCAGTACCAGAACTGACCATACGAACTTGTTCTATTGATGGCACCATTGAAATGACTTTTTCAGCCATTTTAACTTCAAGCTCTGTTGGTGCACCAAAAGATAAACCATTTTCAACAGCATCGAGTACCGCTTGGCGAATTTTAGGATGATTATGGCCTAAAATCATCGGTCCCCATGACCCGACATAATCGATATATTTTTTACCATCGGCATCATAGATATAAGCACCGTCGGCTTTTTCGATAAATAATGGTGAACCACCAACGCCGTTGAATGCGCGAACTGGCGAATTTACGCCGCCTGGAATGGTTTTTTTAGCCTGTTCAAATAGTGTTTCGGAACGGGTCATCTTTAATCCTTAATTTATTGCCGCTGATTAACGATCAGCTTTACGTGAATACCAGTTAACTGGACACTCATATTTTTCGAGTTGATTTTCAACACCCAAGGTTAGTGCAAACAATGCCATGCGGATCAACAGGCCATTATCGGCTTGACGAAAAATAGCCAAACTAGGATGACTATTTAAATCATTGTCGAGTTCATTTGCCTGTTCACGAGAGTCGCGTGGCAAAGGATGCATGATCACTGTGTTTGACTTGCAATGTTGGGTGTAAATATTGTGATTTAAACGGAATTTACCCCGATACTTGTTGGCTTCTTCCTGTGAAGGGAAGCGCTCTTCTTGAATTCGGGTTAAATAAAGAATATCCGCCTGATGTAAATTACCTTCAAGTTGTTCGGTTATTTTGATCTTATGGCCAGCATTTTCAATGTCAGTGATCACATAATCAGGCATTGCTAATTCAGTGGGTGAAATTAATGTGAACTGAATGTTCTTATACATGCAAAGCAAACGTGATAACGAATGCACTGTACGGCCGTATTTTAAATCACCGACCATAGCTATATGCATACCATCAATGCCCATGCCTGAATGGCTGAGTTCTTTTTTAATGGTAAATAAATCCAGTAATGCCTGTGTCGGGTGCTCATTTGGACCGTCACCCCCGTTAATCACCGGTACTCGACTGCCTTCAGCAAACTCTTTTACTGAGTAGGCATCTGGGTGGCGCATGGCGATCACATCAGAATAGGTCGATAACACGCGAGCCGTGTCATACAAGGATTCACCTTTAGATAGTGAGGAAGACGCCATTCCTGTTGTTTCACGTACATGTCCGCCTAGTAAGTTAAACGCACAACCAAAGCTGACACGGGTTCGAGTACTGGGTTCAAAAAATAAGTTACCCAGAATCGCGCCTTCTAATACTTTGGTGCGTTTTTCACGCAAAGCATAGGGGGTCATTTTATTAGCAACATCAAAAATAGTGGCAATTGAATCCAGATTTAACTGGTTTACGGAAAGGATATGCGAACCTTCGAACTGAGTCATCAGCCTAATTTCCAATGTTTAGGGGGTAAATCACTGACTTTTGGAAGCAGTTAATCTACCCAAGTTATGTAGGGGGGCTGAGACGAAATTGTAGCAGACTATTTTGTACAGATAAACTAGCTTACGGATTACCTGTCATCAAATGGATGGGATCATCGTCAGATAAATAAGCCTCATCTACTTGTTCTAATTGGTTGTAGCTAATCATGTTGCGCAGACCGTCAATATAAGCCTGACCACGTTCAGAATACTTATCTAATGTACCAGCAAGTTCAAGACCGGTAATCGGTTGATTGTTTTGCCGAAATTTAGCGCGTAAATTACGCAGTTCTTGATAGGCATCATGGGTGTTGATATTGATTAAATAACCTATAACGGATTCAAGTGGCGAATCAAAACGCGCGATACCGTAATTACCTAATTCTGTGCGTTGCTGTTTAGGCATCATACCGTTACCGCTAAAGTCCCATTGGCCAAAAAAAGCGTTACCTTCAACAGTAAAACGTGAGGTTGCCCAGCCACTTTCTTCCGCTGCCTGTGCTAAGACTAACGAAGGCGGCACAATATCAACTCTATTAAGTAGAGTCGCTTTTTGTTCATCGGTTAGAGTTGTCTTGCTCTCTAATGCGGTTGAGTCGATGACTTTATATTTTTGAGCTAACTTCAATACTGTGTCGTCATCGTTAGCGCTAATTTCAATATATCGCCGTTCTAGCAACATTTTTTCATTACTGAGTAAAATGAGGGGTGCCATTAGGCGGAAGAAAATCATTTTCTTTTCATCAACCGGAATGTTATGGGCGTTTTGCTGCCATTTTTCAGTGACGGTTTCAAAGGTCAAACGAGGAACTTCGCGATTACCTTGCTGCCAACTTTTTGAGTTATAGTTAATTGAATCAAATAGATTTTTGATATTGTCTAGAGAATATACCAGCACTTTTTTAGGTTTTTTTGTGGGGCGATTATCTGAGATTAACGCAAAACTATTTTGCAGTTGATCGGGTAAGTTATCAGTAAACTCAGTTAAAGGTGCAACCTGAATATCCAATGAGGAAGTTTGATCATTATTGCTAGTTTCGATTTCTGTCGCCACGGTTGCTATATGCTTAGCTGACTCGTGTGTATCGTTTTTTGAAGTGGTATTTTTTGCTGATATTATGGCGACATAAATTGCTATAAATAGGGCCAATAAGCACACAAATGCCCATGCTCTTTTGCTTATTATCTTCATATATTTTGCCTATTCTTGTCCGGAGCGTATTTCTTGGAGTAAGTTTGCCCAGCTGATCACGCCAATGACATTGTTAGGGCTGTTACGGTAAATATACACTTCTCCTGTGCGTTTAGCCGCTAATGCTTCATAAGCTTCATTCAGTGTAGCTGAGTCAGGTAAGCCAACCATTGGGTGGCGGGATAGGGTGGTTGCATCCTCAAATGACTGAATTTCTAAGCGTAACATTTCAATTTGGCCTTCTGCATTACGGACTAACACAGGTCGACCTTCGGCGCGTTTTAATACTTCAAGTAATAATTCGTTATCGTCATTGACTACAACGAAACGCCTATTCATCAATACCCGCACACCTTTTTTCTGCAGCCCCTGATTCATCGGCGCGACTTTATAATCTAATCCCATTATTTCAAGTTGTTTAATAAAAATAGAGCTAGTATTGAATCCTTGATAAGCAACTAAAAAAGCGGGGATTGTGACAAACATTGCCGGTAAAATAATGGAGGCGTCATTGGTTAACTCAAGTAAAGCAACTAATGCAGCAAGTGGCGCACTTAAACATACTCCCATCATAGCCGTCATGCCTATTACGGTATAAAGACCTACATAGGGCGCAATAGATGGAAATAGAGCACTGCTGATTAAGGCTAAAATAGCGCCAACTAAAGCCCCTATACCATATAAGGGGCCAATTAATCCTCCAGGTACACCTAAACCAATGGCGGCAATTGTCGCTAACATTTTGCCTAACAATAAGGCGATTAAAAACCATAAGCTAGGTGATTCGCTAATGGCTTCGTGTATCGCTAAATCGCCTGAACCGAGTGCTTGGGGCAATAATATGCCAATGATGGTGGTAACCGTTCCCGCAATGAGTAACCGATATATTAATGGCCAATGTTGGCCCGTGGCAGTGACTTTTAATAAAGTGTGGTTGAACAGTGCGGCGGTGCAACCTAGGCCCAAACCGCCCAGTAGTAAAATAGGGTAATGGTCTAGTGGAATACGAATAACGTTAATCAGGTCATATTCGTGCACATTACCAAATACAATTTGGCTTGATACCGCACCGCAAATGGCTGACAACATAATCGGGAAAAAGTAATGTATTTTATATTCTCTGACAATCACTTCAAATACGAAAAGCACTGCGGCTAATGGGGCGTTGAAGGTGGCGGCTATTCCTGCTGCAATACCACTTGCACACATAATACGGACACTGTTGTCAGGTAATTTAAATTTCTCGGCCATTACACTGGCACTCACAGCACCTAAATGAATCGCAGGGCCTTCACGACCGACTGAGAAGTTAGTGACGAGTGCAATTAATGCTTGAAAAAATTGTCCAGCAGCAGATTGAAGTGGCACTTTACCGTAATGCATTTTGAATCTATGTAACACATAAGCTATGCCCATACGGCGATAGCGCTTAGAGCCCAATAGGGATAATAACCAAATGAGCAAGGCGCCAATTAAAGGCAGGTAGGTACGCCAGTCTACAAGGATATTGTTTAAGTGGGTGGCGTCGGTATGACTGTAAATATCTGCCCAAACTAGCAGTAAACGGAATAGAATAATCACACTGGATGCAATAATCGCAAACAGTAATGCTAATGCACATAATTGAACACTGATCTTCGCCTGTGATAATTTATCGCGAAATTCATTATTCAGATATTTGCGTGTTGCCCTCTTGGCGTGAATAATGGCAGCTTTGTTGAGTTTAAGTTGCACTGTGATGCTCTTGCTTCCCTGTGTTAACTTGGACATTGTATTTTATTAAGGGCTTGTTACCTAATGCTAAATTATCATCGTTTACTGGATAAGTTAAAAGTAATTGAGCGTAAAAAGCGCGCTTCAAGCACTTATTTAATTACATTAGTGCTCATTGCATTTATCACTGGTGCACTATGTCATCAAATATGGTTGTCATTTGCACCTGAAGCTGCACCTAATAGTGAAAGTGGTAAACGTAAGCTTATACTCGAACTTGATCTGCAAGCCAAAGCGCTCGCCAGTCGTAACCTTGCGCTAACTATAGAACAAGAAGCCAATAAAAACTTGCAGAAAATGTTTAGCGATCAATTAATTCATCAAAAAAGTCTTGAAAAAGAGCTGTCGTTTTATCGTAGCTTAATGGTGCCAGATGCTGAGGTTGAAGGTGTTTTAATTCATGGAGTAGAGCTTAACCGCGGTATATTACCAGAGCAACAGCAGCTTAAAGTTATTCTAACTCAACAACAAAAACGCCAAGCTAATTTAACCGCGGCAATTGATGCTGATTTTATTGGAGTGCAAAACAATCAAGTATCTGAGTTGAATTTAACTAAATTGACAGGTAAAAAATATAATATCGACTTTAAATATTTCCATATAATGGATGTCGATGTTACTTTGCCGGACGGCTTTACCCTGCAGCGTGTTAGGATAAAAGTGAAGGTTAAGCCTGCCCGTGGTATTAAAGGCGGGGTGGTTGAGCAGGTATATAATATTGAAGATATCGTTTCAACAGGTACTTAAGTCACAGGCTGTAAAAAAGAAGCGCGGGTAATACTTGAACAAAACAGTCAGGTATTAGATAATTCGCAGCAGAAAATTGAAGTAAGAGGTAATAATGACTGAACAAACTGATGCAGCAATGCCGATACAATTTACCGATGCGGCGGCGAGCAAGGTAAAAGGGCTGTTAGAAGAAGAACAGAACCCTGAATTAAAACTGCGAGTTTATGTTACCGGCGGTGGTTGTTCAGGTTTTCAGTATGGATTTACTTTTGATGAGAAAGTAAACGAAGGTGACTTCACTATTGAAAAGCAAGGCGTACAGCTAGTGGTTGATCCAATGAGCTTGCAGTATCTTATGGGTGGTGAAGTGGATTACACATCAGGTTTAGAAGGTTCACGCTTCTTCGTTAAGAATCCAAATGCCACAACAACCTGTGGTTGTGGCGCAAGCTTCTCGGTATAAGCCAATCTTATTGATTGATACTTAGCAAGAAAACAAAAAGCCGTCATCAGACGGCTTTTTTTGTGCTTAGGATTTACTTATTGGAACTAACTCATGATATTCATATTCTGCCGTGGTTTAAACCACGCCTTAACCTTAGCATTAAAGCTAATCCAAACCTGTATTATACCTATTATAATCAACGCACTAAAAATGACCCAATCAGATACTACCGCTTGAAATAACCCAAAGTCCATTGTTGTTGGCCCGGCTACTAAATTATCAGGGTCATACATGAGTACGGGTAAAAAACTGTAAAATGCTAATTGCAAAGCGCTGTAACCTCTTAACATATACAGGGCTGCTTTTTGACGACCAAATACCGCCACAACCATTAGTAATGTTAACAGGCATAGCATGGCACTTAACTCTGAAACAGAACCCGCAGCCATTAAACCGCTAATGGATGCCACAGTGTAAACCAACATTAATGCCGTTAAACGCTTTGGCAACTTAGGTTTTATGACATCAGGTTTGCTCTTTTCATCAACCTTGGCTTGTTCTATATCAACCTTCGAAGATATATCATCAGCTGTTTCGTTGATTAATTTGGCTTTAGCATCCATTGGATTATTCATAAGGTTAATGCTTTGTGGTGTCTTTAGAGGTTAAGCGTTGATCTACTTCAAAAGGTGGCACAACGACACCTAGATCTTCTTGTACTGGGAATACTGCAATAAATAAATCATCATCTTCCATGCCGCTAACCCAGCGCTCTTGAAATTCATCAAGGGGAATGGCTAATGGCTCGCAATCTTTCCAGTCATCAACAGCCCACAGTGCAGCCGTTTCTTCTGATGGCCACATCGGAATACAGTCTTCATCTTCAGTGGTTAGCATGACGCAACCATCACTATCTTGCAAAGACCAAATCATTTTGTGACTTTTGACTTGCTCAATCATATAGTCATAACGGCCTTCAGGCGTTAGTTGTAGTAATTCGGCAACACTTTTTTGTTTAATACTCATGCGATTCTCATATGGCAGCAATCAGCAATACAGTTATGCGTATGCCGATTAAAAACTAAATATTGGCGCATGATACCACTGACAGGATTATTTGAAAAAGAAAAGTCCGCAGTTATGCGGACTTTTATGAATTGAACGTTGAACACAAAATGATTAATGTGATGGGGTAAAACTAGCCTAAATCTGGTCTGTTTAAACAGTATTGATGGTATGCAATTTCAAATAACCCACTTTGAATTAAGCATGTGAGATCAAACAGACATTACGACACATTATTTTGCTGAGTATCGTCCGCCCAACACTGCTTCTCTACTGGCACCTGTGACTGCAGGTAAATTAGCCGGTAATTGACGGTGATAGCGCATGGCAAGCCAGGCAAAGGCAAATCCTTCAACCCATTTAGGGTCAATACCTATGTCTGTTGTGGTAGCCACCTTATAGCCAGGTACTAATAAGGCGAGTCGACGCATTAGTGCTTTGTTAAGTGCGCCGCCGCCGCAAACATAAAGCTCGCCTGTGGCACTCAGCTTATTAACGTCGTTTGCTATGCTGTGGCAAGTTAAATCAAGTAATGTAGATTGAATGTCTTCTTGATCTAAATGACTAAATTCAGATAACTGCTGTTCAAGCCAAGCTTGGTTGAAAAGTTCGCGCCCAGTACTTTTAGGGTAAGCTAACGAAAAATAAGAATGAGACAAAAGCTGTTTTAATAGTTCAGGGTTTGAGTTACCTGAATCTGCCCACTCACCATCCTTATCAAAAGGGAGTTCTTGGACTTGTTGGATAAAAGCATCAATCAGATTATTACCAGGACCAGTGTCAAAACCGATAACTTTATTAGAATCACCCGGAAGGTAGGTGATATTGGCAATACCGCCAATATTTAAAATGACTCGTCGGGTATCAGGTTTGGCAAAAATTTGTTGATGAAAGGCCGGAACCAGAGGTGCGCCTTGACCGCCTAATGCAATATCTTTGCGGCGAAAGTCAGCAATAACATCAATACCCGTCTCTACGGCGATAGTATTGGGGTCACCTATTTGTAAGGTAAAACCCATTTCTAAATTAGGCATGTGTCTGACCGTTTGGCCATGTGAGCCAATCGCGATAACCTGGCTCGGACTAACACTGGCATGGGTTAGTAGCTGATTAACAGCTTTTGCGAATAACAAACCCATACTGCGATCTAACCGACCTAAGCGGTTGATTTCATCGGTTGAGGGTTGGCAAAGACGTTGGAGACCTCTGAGTAAATGTCCCGGAATTTCTTCAGTATGAGCACTAATAAGTTGCGGATAACCGTGACTAAAATCAACTAATACTGCATCAACACCATCCATGCTCGTACCGGACATAAGACCAATATAATATTCTGGCTCAGACATGAAAAATTTCCTTAATTGAGCTAAAAGTGATGCTTAACCAATATAAGGTTAGTCGTTAACGCTTATATTGGTTAATAAATTGAAAGCTGATTATTGAGTGCGTTAGTTACTGGCAACCATTTGTGTTTGGTGTGATTTTAGTTGAGCCATTAATAGCTTGCTTACATTTGCAAACTTGCCTCTTTCACTGCGCTCAATGGGTTCAGACTTGGGTAGATTAATTGTTCTAGGGTTTCTATGTACACCGTTGACGATAAACTCGTAGTGTAAATGCGCGCCAGTCACGCGACCTGTGCGTCCTAGAGTTCCAATTACTTGGCTTTGTTTTACCATATCGCCACGTTTAACTTTACGAGCATTTAAATGCAGATACTTAGTGGTATAGGTATCATTGTGCTTAATGAACACATAGTTACCATTAAATTGATTATAACCCGCCTCAACCACTTTACCGCGCCCCGCAGCTTTAATTGGGGTACCAATAGCCGCAACATAATCTACACCACGGTGGGCTTTTATTTGACCTGTTACAGGATGCAGTCGTCTTGGGTTAAAGTTAGAGCTAACGTATTTAAAATCAACGGGTGAGCGTAAAAATGGTTTACGCATACTGTTGCCGTTTTCCGAGTAATATTGGCCATCTTTATAGCGAATGGCGGTATAGCGCTCGCCTTGGTTTACAAACTCTACCGCAAGAATGTTGCCAGTACGAATAAACTGGCCGTCGGCATATTCTTGTTCAAAAATAAGTGAGAAATGGTCGTTTTTACGAATATCTAACGCAAAGTCTATGTCCCAGCCTAAGATGTTAGCCAATTGCATAATATGATTTGCTGACAAACCTGCATCAGCAGCAGCTGTCCAGAAATTACTTTTAATTTTGGCAGTAATAAATGATTGGCGTGTTTCTAATTTTTTCTTATTCACCACTTCTTGATATTTATCGTTTGCTTTAGAAATTACCAAGGTCGATATTTTATCCATGCGGTAACTTAGCTCGGCTAATTCACCTTGGGCATTCTTGCTGATAGCAATTTCTTCACCTGGAATAATTTTAAGTAAATTCTTTTTCGCGATAGGTAAACTAGTGATGTCGTAAACATCTTTAGCCGTTAGGCCTGCACGGTTAAATAAACCCCCTAATGTATCGCCTTTTGCCACTTCATAATATTCAGCATACAGAGCATTAGGATCAGCCGCTTCATTGGCTTGTTGAATTGCCTGCTTTTGGGTTTCTAACTCACTAGCTAAATTGTCAATCACCTGGTCTGCTTCTGAGTCTGGTGACAGGGTATTTAAATGTGCAGCAAAAATTTCATCATCTGCTGTTGGGGCTGATAATGGTGGGTTATTTTTATCTGCTACTTTTGGGGCGCTAGGGTTTCTAAAAGCTAATGGCACCGATGAACCTGAGTCGGTTGTTAGCAATGATAATTCATCTGATGATGTCTGCTTAGAAGCTTGTGCATCCTCTGATGGAAATACCAAAATCATAGAAGTAAATATAGCTAATGTAGCTAAGGCTATTTGGTGCGCTTTAGGCAGCAACTTAAATAATGTAATCAGCTTTGCCATTGACTCAGTTACCAATTTCTCACTCTTGTTGTTATTGGCTAAGTGTACACTCTTTCATTTGCTGTGGCTAACAAGTAACATAGTCCTCTTTATTTTTATTTGTTAATGATTACGCTCTAGGAGTTGCAGTAGAGATGGCTGAATTAGATCAAGTGTTGGCAGAGATCAAACGTGGTACGGATGAAATTTTACTTGAGGCTGATCTCATTGAAAAACTTAAAGAAGGACGACCACTTAGGATTAAGTTAGGCGCAGATCCAACCGCGCCAGATATCCATCTAGGGCATACTGTCATTTTAAATAAAATGCGTACCTTCCAAGAGCTTGGTCATGAAGTCATTTTCTTAATTGGTGACTTTACCGGCATGGTTGGCGACCCGAGTGGCAAAAATAGCACTCGTCCGCCGCTAACACGTGAGCAAGTGCTTGCTAATGCTGAAACCTATAAAGAGCAAGTTTATAAGATTTTGGATCCGGCCAAAACACGTATTGAGTTCAATTCTAGTTGGTTAGAACCATTAGGCGCTGCTGGAATGATCCGTTTAGCTTCACAGCAAACGGTAGCGCGTATGATGGAACGTGATGACTTTAAAAAACGTTATGCGTCAGGACAGTCTATTGCGATCCACGAATTTATGTACCCACTATTGCAAGGTTACGATTCAGTAGCATTGCAAGCCGATGTTGAGCTAGGTGGCACCGACCAAAAGTTTAACCTACTTATGGGACGTGAATTACAAAAAGCAGAAGGTCAAAAACCACAAACTGTGATTATGATGCCTCTGCTTGAAGGTTTAGACGGTGTAAAGAAAATGTCTAAATCAGCCCACAACTATATTGGCGTCAGTGAGCCTGCAAACGAAATGTTTGGCAAAATTATGTCTATTTCAGATGACTTGATGTGGCGTTATTTTGAATTACTGTCTTTCCGCCCGCTAGAAGAAATAGCAGGCTTCAAGCTTGATATGGAAAATGGCACAAATCCGCGTGATATTAAAATTACCTTAGCCAAAGAAATCATTGCACGCTTTCATGATGAAGCAGCAGCAGAAGCTGCCCACCAAGAGTTTATTAATCGCTTCCAAAAAGGTGCGATTCCTGAAGATATTGAAACAGTAACACTTTCTGCTGGTGAGGGGTTAGCGATTGCTAACTTACTTAAAGATGCAGGTCTAGTTGGCTCAACCTCTGATGGTATGCGGATGATAAAACAAGGTGCGGTGAAATTTGATGGTGAGAAAGTAGAAGATAGTCGTCAAGTGTTTAACGCAGGTTTTGAAGCCGTAGTTCAGGTCGGTAAACGCAAGTTTGCTAAAGTCGTGCTTAATTAAACGTCACTGTATAAAATACCGCAGTGTAGACAACAAAAAGGCTCTTTGGAGCCTTTTTTATTGTCTGAATTTAAGGTTAAGGTGAATTGTTTATTGAGATTCCAGCTGATCGGCCATTGTTTGGTAATCCATCAGATCCATATGTTCTATTAAGCGTTGGGTTTTCATATCAAACTTTAGGGTAGTAACCCCCGGAACCGCTATATCAATAATTTTATCTGGCTTGCCATACTGATCCCCTGGACCACGTAAGCTATAGCTGCCGATGATGACCACAATGGCACCATTGTTAAACATATGCTCGATATTAAGTCGGTATTCAAGCACACCTTCATGGGCGCGGGTTAGAAAAGCAATAATCTGGCGCTCGCCTTTATATTCTACCCCAGCGGTTTTATCAAAAAATACGCTCTCACGGGTATAAAACTGTTTTAACGTTCTAAAATCGTGGTCGGTATAGGCTTCAATATATTGAATTGCAAGCTGTTGCTCTGCTGGCATATCACCAATATTCGCATGAGTTTGAACACTCAATAACAAGCAAAATAGTAGGCTAATTAAACGCACATCAAGGTCTCTTTGTTTTTAAATCGAATGCTGGTAAGGAAAGATGCCAGCGGATTGCACTTAATCTAATGATAAGCGTGCTAGCCATGGCTAAAAACATCGAGGTCATACTATCTATTCCTGACAGTAAGCTCAAGGTATAACAGATCCCGCCAATAATAGAGGCGGTAGCATAAATTTCTGTCCGTAATACCATGGGAACTTGTCGACATAGTACATCACGAATAATGCCACCACCAACGCCAGTTATTAATCCCATTACTACTGCAATCATGCCTGAATGACCCAGTAATAGAGCTTTTTGAGCACCAATAACGGTAAAAAGTGCTAAGCCTAGGGCATCAGCAACAGGCAGCGTAATGTTGGGTAATTTATGGGGTTTGCGGACCAAAATCAAACAAGCAACCACAGTGGCTAAAATCACTATGATGTAATTGGGATCGGTAATCCAAAAAACCGGTGTAGAACCCAATAATGCGTCACGTATACTGCCGCCGCCAATTGCGGTTACTGAGGCTAATACCGTTACGCCGAAAGGATCCATACGATGCTTGCCTGCAGCTAAGGCCCCTGATAGGGCAAATACTGCTGTCCCGCAGAGATCAAAAAAGTAAATCCACTGGATCATTTACTTAACTCTTTTAAATGAATGTTAAGTGCATCAACCGAAATACGAATTTCAATCACTGATAAAATCAACGAGTAAAGTAACAAGAGTAGGCTTAATCCGAAAATAACTGAGCCGATTTGATTAAATCCGGTATACAAAAAAATCATGCATAAGACGCACAAAGCAAAACTGCTGACCCCCGCTTCTTGCATTTTACGGATCAGATTAATACGCTGTTTGAGGTTTTTGATTTGTTCGTCATTGACAGGTTTACCTCGTTCGCTTAGCTGCCGGATAAGCGCCGCTAGTGCAAAAAAACGATTGGTATACGCCAGCAAAAGTAACGAAATTGCCGGAAACAATAAGGCCGGAGTCGTTAATGAAACATGTAAATTATCGAACAAGGTCACTTTCCTATAAACGAGGATATATAAAACAAGCAGCCGCAGATGATACCGCTTTTGGCTAACGATTTACATATTTTGCAGCAATGCCCATAACAAAGGCAATAAAATAGCTAATGCTAAAAAGAAAAACTTACCATTTTGAGCCGCCTTGATCGCAATATGAATATGCTGATATTGAGGTAAAGGTCCTGCTAAAATTTTGGTTAAATTCACTTTTTCAAAAGCGTTTTCAACAGCAACCCCTTTTGTATAACTGAGTGTTTTAGAAGCCGATGGCTGTATTATAAATTGTTGCGGTCCGCCTAGCTCAACTTTCAGTAAATTAGCGCCTAGGTGTATCACACTGAAATCATTATTTAGCCCTTGAGTGACCTTGTCGGTAATAGCAATGCTTTTAGCGCCGAGCTGACCAAACTGTATGGCTAATGAAAATTGCCACAATAATCTAGGGATAAAAAACAATAGCCGATTAAATTGGCCGACAAAACTAGAAAAGTTAATAAACTTAGGTTGGTAGGGGGGCCAGCACAGCTCTAATTGTTTAAGTAGATGCGCAGCGATAACCATAGTTGAGCCACCTAAAGCAAAAAATATCACACTGGCAATACTGCCATAAATAGGCGCACTTAGTGTTTTTTCAATAGTGGTTTTACATAACCCCATGCTGGATAGCCGTTGGGTACTTTGACTGACCCATGGCGCTAGTATGACTTTGGCGGAGGCATTGTTATTTTTTTCAAGGGCTGTTTGAATGCGCTTTGCTTGATGAGTAAATTGGTAATCGCTGATGCAAACATACAATATCAGAAAATCAAAAAACCAACCATAGGCTGCAAGCTCAAGGAAAAAGGCTGCGATTGTTGTGATGGGAATGACCAGCAATAAAGTCGCTAATATTCCTGCCGTCATTTGCTGCGATATTGAGCGGTTTGGGTGATTCACCTTTGCCGCTAATTGAGCCGCTAATAACCTAAACCATAATAAGGGTTGCCAGTGTTTGGGCAGTGGCGCAAGTTGCGCCGCTGCAATGGCCGCTATAAGCACTAAGCAGCCTTGTATGAGCTCATTTTGCAAAAGTAGATTGTTCATATTGGTATCCTTCGCAAACTCATACCATTAAGGGGGTTAACCTTGTTGTGACATTACAATTGTTGCAGCAATGCCATGACCATCATAGCCGAATGATGGCCTGCTTTAATGATGTACGAGTCAAAATCGACAGGTGAGTCATTATTAGCATTGTCAGACAGTGAGCGAATGATCACAAACGGGGTGTTAAATTGGTGACAAACCTGTGCAATAGCAGCGCCTTCCATTTCACATGCTGCCATTGTTGGGAAGTTAGCTCGCATGATTTTAGTGCGCTCTGGATCGCAAATAAAGCTGTCGCCAGTACAAATTAACCCTTCAATAGCTTTAACCTCACCGAGAGATGAAACCGCTTGTTGTGCCGCTTTGACTAATTCAGCATTTGGAATGAATGCCGCAGGTTGCTGTGCCATTTGGCCAATTTCATAACCAAATGCGGTGACATCAACATCGTGGTGACGCACTTCAGATGATATAACAATATCACCAATGGCTAAGTCATCAACAAATCCACCCGCAGAGCCGGTGTTAACCACATGACTGACTGAAAACTTTTCAATCAGTAACGTTGTTGCAATACTTGCGGCTACTTTGCCAATGCCTGAGCGGGTAACAACCACGTCTTTATCTGCAATTTTACCACTTATAAACTCAATACCGGCAATGGTGGTATGCACAGGAGAATGAATGGCTTGGACAAGATGAACGACTTCGGGCTCCATAGCGCCGATAATACCGATTTTCATGGGGGTGACCTTAAACAGTTTTATGCAAATTTATTAGGCCAATAATATACCATGCAGAAGTGTGCTTTGTGAAAAACTCAATCTAATATAAAACGATAAAACGACAAACTGCGGCTATAGCCACAGTTTGTCTGGTTGTTGATACAGCCAGCTATCCCCGGACTATTTTTTATAAACAATACCGTCTTTCATCACAAAGCTGACGTTTTCCATCAGGCTGATGTTTTCAAGGGGATCACCATCAACCGCAATAATATCGGCTAAAAAGCCTGCTTTAATTTGACCCAAGTTTTGTTGTTTTAATAACGCGGCACTATTGATGGTCGCGGCTTGCAATGCTTGGATGGGCGTCATACCAAACGTCACCATACGCGAAAACTGTTTGCCATTATCACCATGGGGATAAATCGCTGCATCAGAGCCAAATACCATTTTAGCGCCGGCTTTGACGGCTTTTCTGAAACTATCACGCTGCGCTTGTGAAACCTGCTTTTCTTTATTGATATTCGCTTCTGGTACACCATTAGCCTCACCAAATGCTAAGGTATACTCGGTATTGTAAATATCGCAGGATAAGTAAGTGCCAGCATCAATAGCCATCTTAATCGCTTCAGCATCCATAAAGCTGCAATGCTCAATACTATCAATTCCCGCTTTGATCGACGCTTTGATGCCACTCGTTCCATGGGCGTGTGCCGCAATGACCATGCCTTGCATATGGGCTTCATCCACAGCGGCTTTAATTTCTTCATCGCTTAATTGCTGAATACCGACTTGTGTCCCTTTTGAGAATACGCCGCCAGTGGCACATATTTTAATTGCATTAGCGCCGTACTTGATGTTTTCGCGCACTTTTGCACGCACGGCCCATGGACCATCGGCTACGCCCTGTGCTTTTGACTGTTTTTCTGGGGCAGAAAAGTTGTCGTCGCAATGGCCTCCGGTCACGCTAATGGCGTGACCTACCGCCCAAATGCGCGGTCCGATAATATCGCCGGCGTTAATACCGTCACGTGTAGCAATGACTGAGTAACCCGAAGCACCTAAGTCTCGCACAGTGGTAAAGCCTGCCATCAAGGTTTTTTGGGCATTTTTAACTGCTTTTACTGTTTGACGGGGCACGGAATCATTTTGAGCTTCGAGAAAGTTATCATCAGCATCACCAGATAAATGCACATGCATGTCCATTACCCCTGGCACTAAGGTTTTACCGCTTAAATCAATGACGGTGTAATCCTGCTGATTGGTGATATCAGCTTGTTTAGTGACTTTACTGATTTGATTGTCAGTGACAATAATCGCCACATCTTTAACAGTTTTACCTTTGGCTACATCAACATAGGCATCGGCAATAATAAGCGTATCCTGTGCTAAAACGGCACTTGAAACAGATAAACCTAAAGCGAGAAGTAGGGCGTTATTTATGGTTAATTTAAGTGAAGTCGATTTTAATAAGGCCATTAGGTATGGCTCCTTTATTGTTATATGAGATTCAAAGGATTGGAATTTATCATACGCTATGTTTAAGAAGGGTTGTTATCAATAAGTAGCCGGTTGGTAGGTGAGTTTGTAACAGGGTTTGTCGATTTTATGATTTCCAAAAAAGGAGATGAGTTATCAATAGACAAAAAAAAGCACACCAGAAGGTGTGCAAATTCACAAGCAAACTCTTTTGTTTAGTCAATAAAGTTTAAAATGCCTAATGCAGCATCACGCCCTTCGGCAATAGCGGTAACCACTAAGTCGGACCCTCTGACCATGTCGCCACCAGCGAACACTTTTGGGTTAGTGGTTTGGAATGGATTGGCATCAGATTTTTTCGCTTTAACTAATCCCCATTCATTGGTTTCGATTCCAAAATCATCAAACCAAGGCGCAGGGCTGGCCTGGAAACCAAACGCCACAATAACCGCATCAGCTTCTAATACTTGCTCGCTGCCGGCAATCACTTCTGCACGACGACGTCCAGAGGCATCCGCGTCACCCATTTGGGTTTCAACGCATTCAATACCCACTACCACGCCATTATCAGCTGTAACAGCAACCGGTTGGCGATTAAAAAGGAATTTAACGCCTTCTTCGCGGGCATTTTGAACTTCACGTGCAGACCCTGGCATGTTGGCCTCATCACGACGATAAGCACAGGTGACGCTTTTGGCGCCTTGTCTAATAGCTGTTCGAACACAATCCATGGCAGTGTCACCACCGCCTAGTACGACCACATTTTTGCCTTCTAGGCTAATATAAGGCGTGCTGTCGTCACTTGTGCCCATCACTTTGTGAGTGTTGCCAATCAGATAAGGCAAAGCTTGCAATACACCCTGTGCATCTTCATTAGGTAACTTAGCTGGCATTGCAGTGTAAGTTCCCATGCCTAAGAAGACCGCATCGTATTGGTCTAATAAACTTTGAAAACTGATATCTTTGCCAATAGTGGTATTCAATTTAAATTGAATACCCATACCTTCCATTACAGAGCGACGGGTGGCCATAACTGTTTTATCTAACTTAAATGATGGAATACCATAGGTTAGTAAACCACCAATTTGAGGGTATTTGTCATAAACTACCGCTTGTACACCGTTACGGGCAAGAATGTCAGCACAACCAAGACCAGCAGGGCCGGCTCCAATAATTGCCACGCGCTCTTTACGCGGGGTTACATTGGATAAGTCTGGACGCCAGCCTTGGGCTATCGCGGTATCGGTAATGTATTTTTCTACGCTGCCTATAGTGACTGCACCAAAGTCATCATTTAAGGTACATGCACCTTCACATAAGCGGTCCTGTGGACACACTCGGCCACAAACTTCAGGTAGCGTGTTGGTTTCATGCACCAAATCTGCCGCTTCCATTATGCGTCCTTGTTTGGCTAGCTCAAGCCAGTTAGGGATGTAGTTATGCAGCGGGCATTTCCATTCACAATATGGATTACCACAGTCTAAGCAGCGATCGGCTTGAGCACTGACTTCTGGCTGGGTGAACGGCTGATAAATCTCAATAAACTGAGTCGCACGTTTTTCTGCCGCGTGCTTGGTTGGGTCAATACGACCCACTTCGATAAATTGAAAATCATTACTCATGTTTATTATCCCGCCTTAACAGCTAATTCAGGGCTTTTTTGCTCGATTTTTAATAGATCAGCAACGGCAACATTTTTAGGTTTAACCATGACAAAGCAGTCTATCCAATTGTCAAAATCACTTAAAATCAAATGGGCATGCTCACTGCCCGTTTCGGCAACATGAGTTTCGATTAAGCCTCTTAAGTGCTGGCGATGAATGGTTGATTCAACTTTCAAGGTATCGACTAACTCAGTATTGACACGGCGGTTGAAGCGGCCGAATTGATCAAATACATAAGCAAAGCCACCAGTCATACCAGCGCCGAAGTTCACCCCGGTTTTACCCAATACGACAACAATACCGCCGGTCATATATTCACAGCCGTTATCACCTAAGCCTTCTATAACCGCAATGGCGCCAGAGTTACGTACTGCAAATCGCTCGCCCGCTTGGCCTGCGGCAAATAATTTACCGCCAGTGGCACCATATAGACAGGTGTTGCCAATAATGGCACTTCTTTCACTTTGGAACGGACTACCTATCGGCGGGTGAATAACAATCTTGCCACCCGACATGCCTTTACCAACGTAATCATTGGCATCGCCACACAGTTTCAAGTTTAACCCTGGGCTATTCCATACCCCAAAGCTTTGACCTGCGCTGCCAGTAAAGCCCAATGATATTGGCTCTTTAGTGCCTGCTACACCATGTAACTTGGCAATATAACCCGACAGTGCGGCACCCACAGAACGGTCGGTGTTATTGATGGCATATTGATAGGCATAGCTATCACCTTCATCAACGGCTTTTTTGCAATCAGCTAGCAGAGTTTGGTTAAGTTGACCAATATCTAGCGGCGGATTAATTTCTTTCCATGTAAGTGATGAAGTGCTTGGCACGACAGGTTTATACAGAATTGGTGATAAATCTAGACCTTGCTGTTTAGCTGTCTGGCCTTCAAGGGCATATAACCACTCGCTACGACCCACTAAGTCTTCAAATTGACTGACACCCAGTGCGGCCATCCACTCTCGTACTTCTTCGGCAACAAATTCAAAGTAAGTCATCACACGTTCAGGTAACCCATGATAATGGTTATCACGTAAGTTCTTGTCCTGAGTTGCTATGCCTGTGGCACAGTTATTAAGATGACAAATACGCAGGTATTTACAGCCTAATGCGATCATAGGCACGGTACCAAAACCGAAGCTTTCAGCACCTAAAAGCGCAGCTTTAATGACATCGGTACCGGTTTTTAGGCCGCCATCAACTTGTAAGCGAATTTTATGGCGTAGGCCATTTTCAACTAACGACTGTTGAACCTCAGCTAGGCCTAATTCCCATGGAGAACCGGCATACTTCACTGATGTTATCGGGCTTGCGCCTGTGCCGCCGTCATAGCCTGAAATGGTGATCATATCGGCATAGGCTTTAGCCACACCGGTTGCAATGGTGCCAACACCAGGCTCAGAAACTAACTTTACTGAGACCAAAGCGGTAGGGTTAATTTGTTTTAAATCAAAAATCAGCTGGGCTAAATCTTCAATTGAGTAGATATCATGGTGTGGTGGTGGGGAAATAAGCGTGACACCAGGACGTGCATGGCGTAATCCGGCAATTTCAACACTGACTTTATGGCCCGGTAATTGACCGCCTTCACCCGGTTTTGCCCCTTGAGCAACCTTGATTTGCAATACATCTGCGTTAACCAGGTAATGCGCGGTGACACCAAATCGACCAGAGGCAACTTGCTTAATGGCAGAGTTACGTTCAGTGTTAAAGCGACGTGCATCTTCACCACCTTCACCAGAGTTAGAGCGACCGCCTAAACGGTTCATTGCCACAGCAAGCGCTTCATGAGCTTCAGGGCTTAGCGCACCGATACTCATAGCCGCGCTATCAAAGCGGCTAAATAAATGACTTGCATCTTCTACTTTGTCTAACTCAATTGCGGCTAGTGAGCCTTTCACGCCAATCAAATCACGTAGAGTCGCAATAGGACGTTCATCTACTAATCGGGCAAATTGTTTGTATGCTGGATAATCTTTATTTTTCAAAGATGCCTGTAAGCTGTTTACCACATCAGGGTTGAAGCTGTGGTATTCGCCACCTTCGACATACTTAAGTAAACCACCTTGTGGCAAGGGGACATGCGCACGATATGCCGCGGTATGAAGTACTTTTTGATCGTCAGCAATATGGCTAAAACTTGCCCCTTCAATACGACTGATCACGCCTTTAAAGCATAATTCAATCACATCACTGGCTAGACCGACGGCTTCAAATTGTTGACTACAACGATAAGAGCCCACAGTACTGATGCCCATTTTTGACATGATCTTACGCAGGCCCTTTTCAATGCCATAACGGAAGTTAAGCATTAAGGAAGTCACATCTTCAATGGCGTGTTTTTTAGCCATCGCCGCAATGGATTCATAGGCTAGGTATGGATAAATTGCCGTGGCACCAAAACCAATTAATACTGCAAAATGATGCGGGTCACGTGTTGACGCCGTTTCAACAATAATGTTGGTGTCACAACGTAAACTTTTGTCGACTAAACGGGTCTGTACTGCGCCAACAGCCATTGCTGCAGGGATCACCTGGGCGTTTTTATCGACAGCGCGATCAGATAAAATCAACAAGGTGGTGCCACTGCGTGCAAAACGCTCAGCTTCATCGGTAATTCGATGAATAGCTTGTTTGAGCGTTTCATGGGTATCGTAGTTTAAATCAACGGTATTGGCACGATAGTTAGTACTGTCTAATCCCAATAGTTGATTAAAATCGCTAAACAATAAAATGGGCGAGTTAAACATCACACGGTAAGCATTACCTGTGGTTTCGCTGAATAAATTTTGTTCACGTCCGACACAAGTGGCAAGGGACATAACGTGTTTTTCACGCAATGGATCAATCGGTGGGTTAGTGACCTGGGCAAACTTTTGACGGAAATAATCATACAATGATCGTGACTTTTTCGACAACACAGCCATGGGAGTATCATCACCCATTGAACCGATAGCTTCTTCGCCTTTACTGGCTAATACCCATATCACTTGTTCAAGTTCTTCGCGGGTAAAACCAAATTGCTTTTGATATTGCAATAAGGTTTTGGCATCAAAACGGCTTGAGCCTTGTTTTGATGGGTCAATACTTTCTGCTGGTATCAGAGTTTGACTGTTTTTGGCCATCCATTCTTTGTATGGGTGGCGACGTTTTAAATCGTTATCAATTTCAAATGACTGATGTAAACGGCCATTTAAGGTATCAAGCACCAGCAATTCACCTGGGCCTACACGGCCTTTTTCAATCACTTCATCAGCAGCATAATCCCAAATGCCCACTTCAGAGGCTAAGGTAAGAATACGGTCTTTAGTGATGACGTAACGAGAAGGGCGCAGGCCATTACGGTCAACTGCACAAGCCGCATAACGACCATTGGTCATTACGATACCCGCAGGGCCATCCCATGGTTCCATGTGCATAGAGTTAAAGTCATAAAATGCTTTTAATTCATCATCCATTTCTGGATTTGACTGCCACGCTGGTGGAATAAGCAAACGCATTGCGCGGTATAAATCCATTCCGCCAGATAACAACATTTCTAGCATGTTATCTAAAGATGATGAATCAGAACCGGTTTCATTCACAAAGGGAGCCGCTTGTTGTAAATCAGGCAACAAAGGTGAATTAAACTTATAAGCACGTGCACGGGCCCATTGGCGGTTACCGGTAATGGTATTAATTTCACCATTGTGGGCTAAATAGCGAAACGGTTGTGCTAAAGGCCACTTAGGCGAGGTGTTAGTTGAAAAGCGCTGGTGAAATAAACAAATCGCGCTTTTTAATCTGATGTCGGCAAGATCGCTATAAAATGACGGTAAATCAGCAGGCATCATCAAGCCTTTGTAGACAATGACTTGACCCGATAAACTGGCAACATAAAAATCATCGTCATTGGTAATTTGTTGTTCAAGACGACGACGCGCCATATACAAGCGGCGTTCTAAATCTTTTTCACGCCAACCTACAGGTGCATTTATTAGTACCTGGTAAATTTGCGGTAAACTGTTGCGACCAATTTCGCCCAGTACATCTGGATTCACAGGCACTTTACGCCAGCCGGCAACACTTAATGTTTCTCGTTGTAATTCTTTTTCTAAAATAAACTTAGCTTCGTCAGCTTTTTGCTGATCTTGACTTAGAAAAAACATGCCCACAGCAAACTTACGGCTTAAGTGCCAGTCATTTTCAGCTGCTATTGCTTCAAAAAATTCGGTTGGCATTTGCATTAATAGACCACAGCCATCACCTGTACGTCCATCGGCTGCAATACCACCACGGTGTTTCATGCGATCGAGTCCATGAATTGCAGTGCGCACGATTCTATGGCTGGCGTCGCCATCCATTTGCGCAATCAATCCAAACCCGCAATTGTCCCGCTCGAAACTGGGATGATATAAGCTCATACAAAAAACCCCCTAAAACCTCTAACTAGATACGACTCGGGGTAAATGTGAAGAAATTCCATAGATATGCACCCGAACCTCTCAAATTAAACTGAGTTTGTACAAAGGTCAAACGCAATTATTGCATGGTTGTGAAATTTTATTACTAAATAACTGTAATATTGCATCAGGTTTACGTTAACGTAAACTGTGTTATTTTCTGTATAACCTTATGAATAAAAAGAATTTTAGAATGTCATTCTATATTTGGTAACTTTTTGGTAACAACCGCCTTGAATTGTTTTTGAAATAAAAATAGTGAATTTTATTTCAAATACAGTCTCAATGATTATCAATCGTTTTTTTGATTAAATATTCACTTTTAGTAATTTAAAATATACTGTTTTTGTTTAAAACATTAACCCAAAGGCAATATAACCTCGATGTTATCAATGGTTGAGTTGGTTTTCTTTGATTTAAGTCTAAAACAACTGTTTGATTTACTTTAATACTTCGATCAGTTTTGTTTCTAAAATTGCTTAATTAGATGCTTAGCGCGATGTTATTCGAAGGTCGAGTTAATGCAGCTAGTTAAGAGATAAAATGGACTGTATAACTTAGGAATAAAAGGCGTGAAAGCTCTTATCAGACAATATTATGTCTGTTTAGCTGCTAGTGTGTTGTTCTATTTTCATCATCTAGAAACGGGATTATAGTATGAATTGTTAAGATGTTTTTTTAAGCATGGGATAAGGTTGTTTACTTAATTGTTATCAAAATGTTGCCTGTGACAGGTTTGAGGAGCTAACCTCTAGCAAAGCTTGCATAGGGGCAAAGACGGGGTATTATAAAGCTAATTTTATAGGCTTAGACTTAGAATTTTAAACTAATTAGAGGTGCCCTAAATGTCCGTAACGCCGTTAGATGCAATTTTGGATTTGAACACACTTGAGCAATACGTTAGTGCCATCGGTGCTGGTACTTTATTGAAAAGTGTTGTGTTGTTCGAACAATTGATGCCTGAGTATCTTGGTTGTTTGATTAAAGCTAACGATGACGGTGATAAAGAGGCCTTGTGTTCTGAAGCGCATAAGTTTAAAGGTGCTGCAGGTTCTGTTGGTTTAAAGCGTATTCAACAGTTTGCTCAGCTGCTACAGCACGGCGAAGAAGCTAAGTGGGCAGATGAACACAAAACTTGGTTAGCTGAAATAGTTGATCATGCTGAAAGCGATTTACAGCAACTTAAGTTATTTTTACAAGCTAAAGCTTAAACCCATTCTAGTCTTTTGTTGAACGCTGTTGAAAAATACCCCTCATTTTAGGGGTATTTTTTTCGATTTTTTTTAAACTTTGTGTCCTAGTTCATCATGATAACCTTGTTTTTCTGCCGTTGTTAATTCATTATTCAAATTACTATCCTTTGATATAATCGATTATATGAAAAGTCTTCCGAGTTTAAAAAATCTTTATTACCTGACTAACTTACATCAAGAGCAAAATTTTAATCGTGCAGCTAAAATATGTTTTGTCAGCCAGTCGACACTGTCTAGTGGTATTCAGAATTTAGAAGAACAGCTTGGTTATCAATTGATTGAACGTGATCATAAATCTTTTATGTTCACCGCCATTGGTGAAGAAGTTGTTGAGCGAGCTCGCAATATTCTGACCGATGTAGATGACCTGGTTGAATTGGTTAAAAACCAAGGCGCCCCGATGACAGGGGAAATACGTTTGGGCTGTATTCCTACCATCGCGCCATTCTTGTTGAGCAGAGTCGTTAAACTCTGTCAAAAGGACTATCCACAGCTGTCATTATTATTGAAAGAAGATACCACTGAACGTTTATTAGACGCGCTAGCGAAGGGAGAATTGGATTTATTGATTCTAGCATTGCCTGTGGATACAAGTGGGTTTCATAGTATGAAAGTGGGTATCGATCCATTTAAAATGGTGATGCACCGAGAGCTCTCATGTGATGTGGTGCAGCCAATTGATTATCAATTAATGCCTGATGAAAGTATCTTTTTATTGCAAGCTGAGCACTGTATCACGGGTCATGCTATTACCGCATGCCAGTTAGGTAATAGTGCAAAAATCAATCCTTTCGCCGCGACTAGCCTACACACGTTAGTGCAAATGGTGGACAGCAAGCTGGGGACAACCTTTTTACCTCAGATGGCAATTGATGCGGGGATTTTAAACGACACTGAACTTAAAGTGATTGACCCACCTGGTGATGCCCCATATCGTGAAATTGGTCTAGTATGGCGTCAAACAACCAGCCGCATAAGTACCTTTAGAACCTTAGGTTTGGCCATGCAGCAAAAATTAATGCCCCAAGCGATGAGTAAATCTTAATATTGTTATTTAACGCAGTGATATAAATACCAGTTGGCTATGCCGTCCTTAGTTATTCAGAGATCAACAATGACTTTGTACACAGTTTTTTGTGCACAGTTTCAAGTCATATAGATTTTTGTTTGGTACTGACAGCATAGACTTCAATAGGGTGTTGTTTGCCTTTAAGTGGGACTAAACCCAAATCTTTAAGTTGATAGAGGCTGTCCTGCTGCTCTAGGCGATGGGCAACATCTCCTGACAGCAGCATTCTTTGTCCTAATGGGTTACATTGATCTTGTAGTCTTGCCAGTGTGTTTAACACATCACTAAAGAAACTAATCTCTTGTTTGTGTACGCCTACAACCGCAGCGACAACTTGACCACAATGGGCCGCAGCTTTGAATTTAGGCACAAAACCATATTGTTGCTCAAAATACTTTCTTTGCCATTGCAATTCAGTGCAAAACTCAAAGTAAATATTTAAACAACGATCTTCTTTTATGCCTTCTTCAAGTGGCCAGTAAATCAGCACTGCATCACCCATATATCGATAGATTTCTGCATCATTTTTGATCACAGTATCAGCTAATAAACTAAAACTGTCCTGGATCAAGCGTGAGAATCGATAGTCACCCAGAGCTTCAGCATGTGAGGTCGACGAAGCCATATCAAGAAATAGAAATAGGCGTTGTTCATAGCGGGGCTTATGATATTTACCAAGACCAATATTCAATAACACCCTTGGACCAACCAGTAAGGCCATTTGTTCTATAAAGGCCAACCCAACCCTCACAACGACTAAATAAACCACTAATGCTTGAAAAGAAGGGCTGTAAAGAACATGCGCGGTCAGCATTTGTCTTAAGGTAACCATATGATTTTCAATAGCCCACATGTTTAAGTATTGGGTCACATAGGCAATAGTGGTCGCACCTAATAATAAAAATAAGCCCTTAAAAATAACCGAGAAAATATAAGGTAAACGACTAATTGCACTAAAGTCGGCTATTAGATTTGACATCCAATGTAAGCATCCAAAAACACAGCCCATAAAGATAGCTAGAGTCGCAAGATCACCATTGCCAATAGCCCATTGTGGCAGCTCAGGCGTTTGTGCATATCGGAAAAACACAAATGCAGCCATGGCAAAGCACCAAGCTAAAATGGCAAAGATGAGTTTTTTAAGTTGTTTTTTGGCTTTCAAGAGTAAAAATCAGATCCGAGATGAGCATCAAATAGAGCCGCAGTTTAACGAAAAACCCCTACTTGTGTTAGTCGTATTTGTGATTTAGATCAATAGAGTGACAGAAAATGTTTTTTTTAGCTTAATAATGATTAATAAGAGGTTTATTAGTGTTTGCTAAAGTTTATTAATATATTTTTACAAAAATGCATTCTTAAGGATTTGCTGGGTGAAGGGTATTTTCAAGTAAAATCCTCGTGGATTGGATAATTGAATAGCCCCATCTGGACCAATACTTTCGGTTAATGTTTGACTGTTTGCAGCTTTAGGCCGTAATTGCAACACTTCACCATGGCGAGCGGTAATTTTTTCGACTTGCCCCAGAGCAATTTTTTCCATGATTTCCTCCCAATCTTGCTTTAGTAAGGCCATTTCTGATCTTGATGGCGACCAGAGTAGCGGAGTACCAACCCGCCTTTGCCCAACCGGAATATGGCGTTCTCCTTCGATGGGAACCCAAAGGACAGATTGAAGCTTGTGAAACACCACACTTTGTTCCCAAGTGAGGCCATGAATGTCAGTCAAGGGGGCAACGGTAACGTAGGTAGTTTCCAGTGGTTTACCTTTGTGATCAATTGGAATTGTTTTTAGCTCTACTCCTAAATGGATGAAGTCAGGTTCAGGTTTTGAACCGGCTATGGCACCAAGTTCCATTTCTATTAATTGTCCTACCCAACCTTTATCCCGTTTTAGGTCTTGAGGCACGTTAATGCCATTTTCCAATGCAATGTCAGCTAGAGACACTCCGGCAATTTCTTGGGCCCTTTGCATAAGTTCTGTCAAGCTTTGTGGTGATGGTTTTGGCATAACATTTAAGCTGATCATGTTGAGTTGTGGCAGTAGATTATCAATATTAGTCTCTAGTGCAACTGTTTGTGTTGAACAATTGAGAAATACCCTTCAACAGTTTGGTAAAATAACTCTGATTAATATAGCGATGTTATTGTAGATTTTAATGGAACAATAACGGGTTGGTTAAATAATAGTCGTTTATTTTGGGTGGTGTTATTTATCCGCCAGAAAGTCATTTAAGTTGATGAAATAAAGCAATTTAACGCATTTTAATTTATGGAGTAATTCGACTTTAAAAAAGTTACACGCTTTTATCCCTAGTCTTTCCCACATAGTTATCCACAGATTTGTTGCATAACATGCTAAAGTTGTTGTCTTTAACCGATGTAAAAGTGTGAGTCAATGACTTTTATGGCCAAAAAAGGCATTTTATTTCAAAAAATCAGTTGTCATTTGTGAATAAGTTTTAGTTATAGCTCTAGTGTCTTGGTATAACTTTGGTGGTGATTAAAAAGTAACCTCTTTTTATTTCGTTAATGTAAAATAGTCTTTTTTGTTGTTTATATTATTGTTTTTAATGCTTTTAATGTTTGTTGGTTAAATTTAAAAACACTTTGCAACAAGTGGTTTTTTAATCAAATTATTAAGTTTACGCAAGTTTCAAACAGACATATCCACAGATTTTGTGGATAACGAGTCTGTCGAGAACATTTAGTTGTTGATAAGAATGCATAAAAGCTATAATTATCCCATAGGATGCTGCAAATAGGGGTTTGCTGATAAGCAAGCTTTGTGAAACAATCACATCAATGAAAATTTTTGTGAAATTGGAGTCCATGTGATTGATAGCGACGGCTTTCGCGCAAATGTGGGCATCATTATCTGTAATCAGTCTGGTCAAGTTATGTGGGCGCGACGATTTGGTCAGCATTCTTGGCAATTTCCACAGGGTGGGCTTGATGAAGGCGAAACAGCCGAACAAGCCATGTATCGCGAATTATATGAAGAAGTGGGTTTATTACCTGAACATGTTCAAATTTTGACTACTTCTCGCTCTTGGTTACGTTATCGTTTACCGAAGCGTTTAATTCGACAAGATAGTAAACCTGTGTGTATCGGACAAAAACAGAAATGGTTTTTGCTACAACTAAAAGGTCATGACAATACCATTAACTTGAATTCTTCAGGCCATCCTGAGTTTGATGATTGGCGCTGGGTGAGTTATTGGTATCCTGTTAGGCAAGTGGTGTCTTTTAAGCGAGACGTATACCGGAAGGTGATGAAGGAATTTGCAATAATCACGCTAGCTTTGCAAACCAGAGAGATTCATCACAATAGGCGAAGAGGCCGCAACCGAAATTAAGGGCCATCATTAAAGGATAAATAAAGTGTTAAATACACTTAGGGATATTACACAGGCCGTTGCCGCTGCTAACACATTAACAGCGGCATTATCGCTATTGGTTGTGCAAACTAAGCATGCTATGGCCACTCAGTGTTGTTCTATTTATCTTCTTGAGCACCAGCAGCTGGTGCTTTCTGCTACAGAAGGACTACATCAATCTGCTGTTGGCCATGTTCGAATGCCATTAACAGAAGGGTTAGTTGGATTAGCTGCTGAACGCGAAGAAGCGGTTAATTTAGCTGATGCAAGAATTCACCCGCGCTTTAAATTATTCCCTGAGGTTGAAGAAGAAGAGTATCGCGCTTTTCTTGCTGTACCGATCATTTATCAAAAAATGGTGGTAGGTGTTATTGTGGTTCAGCAACCTAATCCTCGCCAGTTTAGTGAGGGTGAAGAAGCCTTTTTAATGACATTAGCGGCGCAATTAGCCGTGGTGATCCGCAGTTTAAAAAATAAAGCTGCTATTACTAATGTGCAGGACCAAGTGGTCTTTAATGGCACCACAGCATCAAGTGGCATTGCAATCGCTAAGGGATTGGTACTCGGGGGGCTTATTTCTCTAGAACAAGCTGATTTAGCATGTGAAAGCATAGAGCATGAAACCACTCGGGTTAAATTAGCCATTAGTCGCAGCAAAGATATGTTAAGTGCTATTTCACAGCGATTTGAACGTGATAAAGCAGAAGATGTGGCCTCTATTTTTTCCGCTTTTAAACTGTTGCTCGATGACAGTAGTCTTGGGGGGGAATATGTTCGAGAAGTTGCCGCTGGTTGGCGAGCTGAATCTGCAGTAAGTCGAGTATCTATCCGATATATTGATCAATTCTTGGCAATGGATGATCCCTACCTTAAAGAGCGAGCTAGTGATATTCGCGAGCTCGGTCAAAAGGTACTGCGTCAGTTAATTGAGCCCGATAGGTTAGAGTTTGAACCTGAAACGCCGGTCATTCTGGTTGCTAAAGAAGTCGATGCGACTATGTTGGCAGAATTTCCACGCCATAAGTTAGCCGGTATTGTGACTAAACTGGGTGGTGTTAATGCCCACGCAGCAATTCTTGCAAGAGCTCTAGGTGTGCCTGCATTGGTTGGTGTTGAGCAGGTATTAGAGACCAATATAGATAATAAGCTATTGGTCCTAAACGCCAACCGAGGCCAGTTACTGGTGTCGCCATCACCCGCAGTGGTGGCCGAATATCAAGCACTTATAAGAGTCGATGCTGAAAAACAAAAACGCTTCTCTGCCGAGCTGTCTTTGCCTGCAAACACACTTGATGGCAAACGTATTCATTTATATTTGAATGCGGGTCTATTGAGTGGGATTGAGTCTGATATTGCTGATGGAGCCGATGGCATAGGCTTATACCGCACCGAAATTCCCTTTATGTTGCATCAACGATTCCCTAGTGAAGCAGAGCAGATTAAAGTCTATCAAAGGGTATTAAATGCAGCGGGTGATCGTCCTGTTGTCATGCGTACACTTGATGTTGGTGGAGATAAACCCTTACCGTATTTCCCCATTAAAGAAGACAATCCCTTTTTAGGCTGGCGAGGAATTAGACTGTCGCTTGATCATCCTGAGTTGTTTTTAATGCAATTAAGAGCGATGTTACAAGCGGGCGGTAAAGGTAAACAGTTACAAATTCTATTGCCTATGGTCAGTAACCTAGATGAAATAGATCAAACTATAGAATATCTTGATCAGGCATATAATGAGTTGAATATTGAATTGAATAGTATGCTGACTCGACCAAAAATTGGTGTGATGCTTGAGGTTCCTGCTTTGCTGTATCAGTTAGATGATGTGGCTAAGCGAGTTGATTTTGTCTCTGTAGGTAGTAATGATTTAACTCAATACTTGTTGGCTGTAGATCGTAATAATCCTAATGTAAGTTCACTGTTTGATAGCTATCATCCCAGTATTTTAAGGGCGCTAAAGCGCGCATTGGATGAGTGCCTACAGCATGATTTAGATGTCAGTGTTTGTGGTGAGCTTGCAGGTGAACCCTATGGTGCGCTTTTATTAGTGGCTATGGGATACACCAAGCTCAGTATGAACCAGGCGAGTTTAGCGCGAATCAATTATCTTCTTCGACGAGTATCACACTCCCAATTAAACCAAGTACTGACAATTTGTTTATCTGTTTCTAATGCCACCCAAGTGAAACAAGTGCTGTTTGAATTTACTCAACAACATCAGTTAGAAGATATTTTACACTAGTTTATATTTATCAATGTTAAGGGAATACCTTGGAAAATTTGTTACTGGTTTTTTCAATATGTCTTGGATTAGGGGCAATTGTAGGTTTTTTGGCTGGATTATTAGGTATTGGCGGTGGGCTGATTATCGTGCCCGCATTATTGTATATTCTGCCTTGGGTAGGCATTAACTCTTCTTTATTAACTCATGTCGCTATTGCAACGTCATTGAGCACCATTATTTTAACCTCTTTATCTTCAGCAACCGCGCACCATAAACGAGGTAACATTCCTTGGGCGTTATTTAAACCAATATTCCCTGGTATTGTTCTAGGGGCATTGTCAGCGGGTTTTGTGTCAGAAATGATCCCATCGGATCAGCTACAGCAAGCTTTTGCGATTTTTGTGGTATTGATGGCCATTCAAATGGCATTTCCCTTTAAGTCAAAAGGCGAAGGTAAGCTACCTCCTTCATGGGTGTTGTTTATTGTGTCTATTTTAATCGCATTAGTCGCAGGTATGATGGGAATTGGTGGCGGGGTATTATTAGTTCCCTTTTTAACCGTTTGTGGTTTACAAATGAAACAAGCAGTAGGTTTCTCTTCGGCAACCGGTTTTTTAATTGCTATCGCTGGAACGACGGGATATGTCATTGCAGGGTTTGATGCGCCTGATTTGCCCTCTGGCACCTTGGGTTATATTTATCTTCCGGCGTTATTCGGTATCATTATTAGTTCAATGATTTGTGCCCCTTTAGGTGTCAAAGCTGCGAGCACCTTACCTACGCCAATACTAAAAAAGGCCTTTGCAGGCCTTTTGTTGGTAGTCGGTTTGAAATTGATTTTTAGCTAATGAGACTAGTCCACAGGTATTCATATATTAATCAAAGGGAATTTTATACTTTCAATTAACTGCGATGTAATTAGCCGTTTGTTTAACACGACTTTGCTACCGTCGTTATGTTGATTTGAGCGGACGAAATGTATGCAAGAGGTTTTGTTAAATATAGCGATAATATTATCACTAGTAGGGCAGTTTTGTATCTCTAGCTTCGCTTTGTCTAATAAAATGCTTAAATCTTCACAACTGACGATATCTTCCTAAATAGCAATGTCTACTGCAATGGACATGTCAGGCCCATAACCATCTACCTCTTTTCAAAAAATTACCGGTTACAACATTAGAAGTGCCACTATTAAAGCTGAAGCCGTCAAGTTAGTTAATCATCAAGAGTTAATGGCTATCATCATGAAACAACATACTAAAATGATGCCGCAGCCACCTTCTAATAATAGGACGCTCAAATGCGCTCTATTATTTTAATGTTCAAACCTTGCTTGACCTGTGTGTAACACATAGGTTTATAGTCAAGTTAGTCTAATGTTTAATGCTAGCTTTGGGAGGCAATATGAAAGTGAATCAACTTGCTAATGAATTAAGTATCACCGCCGACACAGTGCGCTTTTACACACGTATTGGACTGCTTAATCCCAATAAATCGCCCGTTAATGGTTATAAAATTTATAACGGTGAGGATAAGTCGCGTATGCAATTTATCTTAAGCGCTCGTAAGCTTGATTTTTCAGTCGATGAAATTAAAGTGATTTTTTTTAAGACCGACCACGGTGAAAGTGCCTGTCATCTTGTGCGGGCATTAGTGAAACAAAAGCTGGATGAAACACAGCAGCAATTTAATGAAATGGTCAAACTAAGAGCAAGGCTTTCACAAGCCGTTGAGCAATGGTCAACCATGGCAGATAACTTGCCGACAGGAAACATGGTTTGTAACTTGATTGAAGGTACAAATCAAACTGACAGCCCTAAATCAAGCGTTGCTCAACATGATAATATCCAATTGATGTTAAGGGAGATTAAGTAATGGAGAACACAACACACTCAACTATGCAGCTCAATATTCTCGGAGCAGGCTGCGCGAGTTGTGTGGGCAAAATTGAAAAAGCGATTAACAGCGTGCAAGGCGTTGATTCGGCCGAGATGAACTTTGCCGACAGAACGGTACTGGTTAAGGGTAAAGCTGCTGCCGAGTTGATTATAAAAGCGGTAGAAAGTGCCGGTTATAACGCCACTCAAATCCAAGCTGAGTCGGCAGAAGATGCCATGAACGAAAAAGAGCAGGCTGATTTACAGCATTATAAAAGTCTATTACGCCATACCATTATCGCCTTATCAGTCGGTATTCCGTTGATGGTTTATGGACTTTTTATTGGCGAAATGACGGTATCAAGCCTATCAGAGCAAGTGGTGTGGGGGCTGGTTGGTGTAGTTACTCTTGCCATTATGCTGATATCAGGTAGGCATTTTTATATTGGTGCTTGGAAATCTTTTTTAAATCATAACGCCAATATGGATACCCTCATCGCCTTAGGAACTGGAACGGCTTGGATATATTCGATGTTAATTGTGGCATTTCCGCAGTGGTTTCCAGAGATGGCAAGGCATGTTTACTTTGAAGCGACTGCCATGATTATTGGGTTAATTAATCTTGGTTTAGCACTAGAAGTGAAAGCGCGCGGTAAGACCTCTGAAGCCATTAAGCGTCTTATTGGCCTGCAAGCTAAAACGGCTCGAGTTATCCGTGATGGAAAAGATGTCGACATCGATATTGCTCATGTATTACTTAACGATCACGTAAGAGTTCGTCCTGGCGAAAAAATCCCAGTCGATGGGGTCGTTATTGAAGGTAAAAGTACCATTGATGAGTCAATGTTGACCGGTGAGCCAATGCCGGTTGAAAAAGCTGTTGATGACAACGTTGTAACCGGTACTTTGAATAAGTCTGGATCAATCATATTTAAAGCTACTCGTGTTGGTAAAGATACCGCACTGGCGCGCATTATTAGTATGGTCAAACGGGCGCAAAACTCTAAGCCGCCGATCGGTCGTTTAGCTGATGTCATAGCCGCTTACTTTGTGCCAGCCATTATGATCATCGCTATTGTCAGTGCCATGGTGTGGTTTAACTTTGGTCCAGAACCATCGAGCGTATTTGCCATCGTGTCTGCAACAACAGTATTAATTATCGCTTGCCCTTGTGCGCTAGGACTGGCCACACCAATGTCGGTCATGGTCGGTGTGGGTAAGGCGGCTGAGACGGGTGTGCTAATTCGTAACGGTGAAGCATTGCAAACTGCGTCTAAAATCACCGCCATGATTTTAGATAAAACCGGCACCATTACCGAAGGTAAACCGCAAGTTACCGATATTATTTTGGTTAATGCCGACAGTGAAGAGCAGGTCCTTTCTTTATCTGCTGGGATTGAAAGTCACTCAGAACACCCATTAGCCCAAGCCATTGTTGAAAGCGCGCGTGCTAGAGGTATTGATGCGATCAATACTGATCACTTTACTGCCATTTCTGGCAAAGGTGTAGAGGCGCAGGTTGATGGACAAACATTATTGTTTGGTAATCTCAAATTAATGCAAGACAAACACATTGATATTGGTCTCCATGAAGCTAAAGCCCAGGTATTGGCGGAAGAGGCTAAAACACCGATGTATTTGGCACTTGCAGGGCAGTTGTTGGCCATTATTGCAGTATCAGATCCGATAAAGTCTGATTCAATCGAAGCGATTGCGAGACTCAAAGACAGTGGCATCAAAGTGATTATGTTAACCGGAGATAATAGCGCGACCGCAGCCGCTGTGGCTAAAAAAGTCGGTATTGATGACTTTTTCGCCGAAGTTATGCCAGAAGATAAAGCCAAAAAAGTCGCTGAACTTCAGCAACAAAATGAAGTGGTTGGTATGACCGGTGATGGCATTAATGACGCTCCAGCGTTAGCCTTAGCGGATGTCGGCTTTGCTATTGGTACGGGCACAGATGTTGCGATAGAAAGCGCTGATATTACCTTAATGCGCGGCTCGCTTCATGGTTTAGCCGATGCGATAGCCATTAGTAAAGCAACGCTGCGCAACATTAAACAAAACTTGTTTGGCGCATTTATTTATAACGTCGCGGGTATTCCTCTCGCGGCAGGTGTGCTTTATCCAGTGTTTGGTATTTTGCTAAACCCAGTGATTGCCGGCGCGGCGATGGCCTTTTCATCACTGACAGTCGTGAGTAACGCTAACCGCTTACGTTTGTTTAAAGCTAAAGAACACTAGGAGACTCAAGATGTTAATCAATTTACTGTGTATCGCATTAATCGGTTTTATTATTTGGTGGTTTTGGTTATATAAACCATCAAATGAAACTAAGGTTGACGCTAGCACATCGATACTGGTTAAAGACGGAGTGTATACGCCAGCACGAATTAAGATAGCGGCTAATACACCTACAGAAATAACCTTTTTACGCCAAGATAAATCCGGATGTTCAGCCACCGTCTTGCTACCCGACTTAGAGATTAGCCAGGATTTAGCGCTGGATAAACCCACGACGATAGCGTTACCAGCACTGGAAAAGGGCGAATATCTATTTCATTGTCAGATGCAAATGTATAAAGGCATGTTGATTGTTGAGTAAGTATTATGAGAGTTAAACCATGAGAGCGGACAAAGCCCATATAAGAAAAAGAGGATAGTCGTGATATATCAGGAAAGTGTCGTATTAAGCCAAAGCCTTAAGCAATATACGCGATGAAAAATACAAACTGGTGATACTTCACATCAATCTACTTTAAAGTTAATAATTGAAATCGATAGCTATTCTGGGGATGACTTTTCAGGATTAATATACTTTAAAATCATCATAGTAAAAATACACTCAGTCAATTTTCCATTCAACTGCTACAGCCCCATTACAATGACAACTTTTTCAGTTGAAAGCTGTTATCGTAACGAGGAGCTTTATTCACAGTCCTAAGTTGAATCTACTGATTTACGACTTAATTACACCGCAAATGGGTATTGAATAGCATCGTGATGCTCATACCCTTCTACCTTAAAATCCTCTAAGGTTACCCAGGTTTCAATGTCTTTGAGGCTTTTTATGTCTGGGTTAATAATCAATTTGGGCACAGCTAAAGGTTCACGCTTCAGTTGGATATCGCGCATAGGGGTTAATTGGTCTTCATAAATATGAGCATTAACAATTTTATGGTAAGCCTTACCGGGTTTTTTACCGGTTATTTGCGCCATTAATGCCAATAATACATAGACCTGAACCATATTGAAGTTTAAGCCAAGCGGCACATCACAGCTACGTTGAGTACTGTTTAAATACAGGGTGTCACCCAATAATGAAAAATGATGTTCGTACATACAAGGGCGTAAGCAGCCTAGATCAAATGCGCCAGGATGCAGGAAAGTTAATATTTCGCCTCGATTATCAATACCTTTAGAAAGATCATCGACAATACCTTGCAATAAATCAACATGGCCGCCATTTGGTTTAGGGAATGCTCTGCCTAAAGCACCATAAATTAACCCTAAGTCATCTTCGCCTTTACGATTAGGGTTGTTAAGCCATGCTTCATTTAAGTTTGCATTAGCGTCCCAGGTTTTTGTGCCCAGCGCGCGAAAGTCAGCGGCATTTTGATAACCGCGCATATAGCCGATAATTTCAGCTATGGCCGACTTCCAAAAACTTTTCCGAGTGGTAACAAGCGGGAATTGATTATTGGCAACATCATAACTCAGGTCGGCATTAATAACGGTTAAACAGCGTTTGTTGGTTCTTTCATTATTAACCCAAGTGCCTTCGTCTACGATACGTTGGCAAAGATCCAAATATTGTCTCATGATATCCCTGATTTTTTAATGTGCTATAGGTTTAGATTATACCTATGAGTTGTTTGAGCATAAATAACTTAATGCAGTTAATTGGAACGGTTGAAATATGCACAGTAATTCAGGCAAGATAAAGCGATTGAACTTTATTAATAAGTAAATCATAAAGCTAGTGGTGCTAATAAGAATAAACAGGCTATTGTAGTGTTTAAGACCCATTAATGCGGCTTAATATAAAAATTATGATGTATTATTAAGCCAACTCGGTTTTTTCGAGGTATTAGCTCGAAACATTCGATTATATTTATGTTATTCATTTAGTATAGACTCAAAGCATCGATTTTTAGGAGTTACATATGGAAAGAGCACTTAAAAACTTCTTGAGCCAAGAGTCAGCAGGAGGGATTATTCTGATGATCTCCGTTGCCTTGGCCATGATTTTAGCAAATTCACCACTGTCGGGTTTTTATGAAGGCTTCTTAAATACAGGCGTTCAGGTTCGTGTCGGTTCACTAGATATTAATAAGCCATTATTATTATGGATTAATGATGGCTTGATGGCATTGTTCTTTTTGTTAATCGGCTTAGAAGTTAAACGTGAATTACTGGAAGGCGCGTTATCGACTGTTGCTAAAGCGTCTTTACCCACCTTTGGTGCTATCGGGGGGATGGTATTTCCGGCATTATTTTATCTGATGTTTAACTATTCAGATCCTGCTACTCAAGTCGGCTGGGCTATTCCAGCAGCAACTGACATTGCTTTCGCTTTAGGTATTATGGCCCTATTAGGTAGCCGAGTACCTGTTTCGCTTAAAGTTTTTCTATTGGCTTTGGCGATTATTGATGACCTTGGTGTTATCGTTATTATTGCATTATTTTACAGTACAGACTTGTCGATGCTGAGCTTGATCATTGCCGCTATCGCAATTGTGTTGATGATTGTGCTTAATCGTAAAGGGGTCACCTCATTAGCGCCTTATGGATTGCTTGGTTTTATATTATGGGTTGCGGTCCTAAAATCGGGAGTACATGCGACGCTTGCCGGGGTAATTATTGCATTCTGTATTCCATTAAGGGCTAAAGATGGTACTTCACCCTCTGAGCATTTAGAACATGGCCTACATCCTTGGAGCACATTCCTAATTCTGCCCGTATTTGCTTTTGCTAATGCTGGATTATCGCTTGCTAATATGACGCTAGGCTCATTTGCTGAACCAATAACGATTGGTATTATTTTAGGTCTAGTATTGGGTAAGCCAATTGGTGTGCTATTGTTTAGTTATTTAGCCGTGAAGCTAAAGTGGGCTGAATTGCCACCAGGGATAGGCTGGAGACAAATCGCGCCTGTTGCTGCAATGTGTGGTGTTGGTTTTACTATGTCAGTCTTTATTGCTTCACTTGCCTTTGAAAACTCTCCAACAGCATTTGGTGATTTTGCAAGACTTGGTATTTTAACCGGATCTTTACTTGCAGCATTAATCGGCTATTTCTGGTTGGACAAAGTGTTACCTAAGAAAGGAGCAAAATAATGAAATTACTATCCGTTATCGCTTTTACAGTCACTATGGGAGTGTTTACCACCCCAGCTTTTGCTAATTCATTTGATGTCTGTTTAACCGACTCTGAAAGTCCAAGCTGTAACAGTTATCTTGAAGGTGTGGTTGATGGTGCTTTGATGTACCGTAAAAATGTGCCTGCAAAGAAGGTTAATGCTGACGGGGGTTATGAGTCGCGTGCACTTAAATACCGTGCTGGCAAACGTTATCAAAAAGCAAACGCAAAATACTGTGTCAGCCATATTCCTGATAGTTCAGATATTGTTGATGCATTAACTGAGCAAGTTTCTATGGGTAACGTTAGCAACAGTGATGATCTTGAAACTGTGATTAATTCACTGATGGATTGTCGTAGTCAATAACGACTTCACTTTTACTGTGCTCCTATATAGAAAATCGCTCACTTATGTGGGCGATTTTTGTTTCACAGGAACTGACTCAGTGACTGTCACATTAAGTGAAATTAAACTGTTTGTAATGTTGAGGGTGTTTATACCTTCATTGAAAAAGATGTATTTTTTAAAAGGCTGACTCTATGCAACATCTTAATTATAATCATCTTTACTATTTTTGGATGGTTAAACGAAAAGGTTCAGTTGTTAAAGCTGCTGAAGCATTGTGTTTAGCGCCTCAAACTATCACTGGCCAAATGCGTTTACTAGAGGGAAGGTTGAAGGGCGCACTGTTTAAGCGAGTTGGGCGCAATTTAGAGGCTACTGAACTCGGTGAAGTCGTTTATCGTTATGCCGATAAAATGTTTAATTTAAGTAATGAAATGCTTGATTTGCTTAACTATCAAAAAGACTCCTCTGTACTATTTGAAGTCGGAATTGCTGATGCTTTGTCCAAAGCGCTGGTGAGCAGGGTGCTATTAACTGTTATTCCACATGATGGTTCGATACATCTTGCGTGTTATGAGTCTACCCATGAAAGCCTTATCGCTAGATTACGTGAACATCAGCTAGATATGATACTGTCAGATTGTGCTGGTGGGGCATTGAAGTACACTGATATTTTATCTAAAAAATTAGGTGAATGTGGGGTAAGCTTTTTTTGTGCTCATCCTATTGATGCTGAATTCCCTGCGTGTTTAGAGCAGGAAAAGTTGCTAATTCCTGGGATCCGAACATCACTTGGGCAGCAGTTACATCGCTGGTTTGCTGAAAAAAACCTTAATGTCAGTATTTTAGGCGAGTTTGATGATGCAGCTATGATGAAAGCATTTGGATATTTTAAACGAGGTATTTTTGTCGCCCCGTCTATTTATCGTCATGATATACTTTCGCAAGGAATGGTTTTGTTAGGCGAAACCACCGATATTAAAGAAGAATATCATGTCATGTTTGCTGAACGGATGATCCAACATCCGGCAGTGAAAAGCTTGCTTGAAACTGATTTTACCGATTTATTTTTAGGATTGGATCAGCAAGTACAAGATTTTGATAATCGCATAGGATTAGTGGACTAACCTCAATGAGGTTAACCTAAATTTTCGCAGGAGTATTGCGTTGGAATTAATGAATATTGCCAGAGTCCGCTGGGCTTGTCGCCGCGGAATGTTAGAGCTTGATGTATTGCTTCAGCCGTTTGTTGAGGCACAATATCAAGATATGTCCGATGAAGATAAGCAAACTTTTATTCGTCTGCTAGAGTGCGAGGATCCAGAATTATTTGCCTGGTTTATGGGGCATGAGCAATGTCCAGATACTTTGCTTGCAGCCATGGTCGTAAAAGTTCGTGGACGTCCAGCACCGTAAACAAGCCTCAAATAGCACTCACACAAGCTTGTTTGTGTTGAGTGCGTCGTTTAATCAGTACTTATGCTACTGGATAATTTTTGCTGTTGTCATGACAAGCTTCATTGCCTGGCCACAAATGGACTCAATTTTATTTAATAGCTTTTTCTATATATTGATACTGCTTGTGCCTGTTATTTTTGCTTGGCAGCTATTGGTATTAAGAAAATGGCAGTGTCAGATAATAATTGATGGGGAATTAGGTGGGCGCTTAGTAAATGGTCAATCATTTACTTTTGGTAAAGCGGCGTTTATTTGCCCGTTATTTTGCTTACTTTATCTAGAGTTTGAAGACGAGTCGCGTCAAATATGCTGTGTTTGGGCAGACATGCTAGATGACTCTCAATACAGAACCTTGTGTCGCCTTGTCAATCAAAGTAGCCACGTATAGCAAGCCGTTTAACGGCTTGCTATACAGGTTTAGTCATCCACAGCGATTTAATCTATTAATTTGGCTGCAAAATAGTCGGTTGAGGATTATCAAGCAACTCAGGGTAATCAAGATTATAGTGAAGCCCGCGGCTTTCTTTACGCTCCATTGCGCAGCGAATAATCAGTTCCGCTACTTGTACAAGGTTACGTAATTCAAGTAAGTTATTACTGACTCTAAAGTTTGAATAATATTCTTGAATTTCTTGCTGTAACATCATGCAACGACGCATTGCGCGTTCTAAACGTTTATCGGTTCTGACAATGCCGACATAATCCCACATGAAAAGTCTAAGTTCATGCCAGTTATGGGCAATAACGACTTCTTCATCTGAGTTACTGACCTTACTTTCATCCCATACCGGTACATTTTCTGGCATTTTAATTTTTTGCAATTGGCTTTCAATATCCTGCGACGCTGCGCGGGCAAACACTAAGCACTCAAGTAATGAGTTACTAGCAAGTCGGTTAGCACCATGAAGTCCGGTGTATGCCACTTCACCTACCGCATATAAGCCGTTCAAATCTGTTTGACCATGTAAATCAGTCATTACGCCACCGCAGGTATAATGTGCTGCTGGTACAGCCGGAATCGCTGTTTTGGTAATATCGATACCTAATTCTAAGCAGCGTTGGTAAATAGTCGGAAAATGTTTAATGATAAAATCGGCCGGTTTATGGCTAATATCTAAATAGACACAATCTGAGCCCAAACGTTTCATTTCATAATCGATAGCGCGGGCAACAATGTCCCTAGGGGCCAACTCTGCCCGTTCATCAAATTCAGGCATAAAACGACTGCCATCAGGTCGACGAAGATAAGCACCTTCTCCTCTTAATGCTTCAGACAGTAAAAAGTTTTTAGCTTCTGCATGGTACAAACACGTTGGATGGAATTGATTAAACTCCATGTTAGCCACGCGGCAACCTGCGCGCCACGCCATAGCAATACCATCTCCACTGGCAATATCGGGATTAGACGTGTATTGATATACTTTTGAGCTGCCCCCTGTGGCAAGGGCAACAAACTTGGCTGTAATCGTTTCGACGTGTTCTCTGTCTCTGTTCCACACATAAGCGCCTAACACTCTGTTTCCAGGGCGATTGAGCTTACGAGAAGTAATTAAGTCGATCGCGTTGTAGCGTTCTAATACCCGAATGTTGGGGTGGTTTAATGCGCGTTCTTGCAGTGTTGTTTGCACCGCTTTGCCTGTGGCGTCAGCAGCATGCAAGATACGGCGATGGCTATGCCCACCTTCACGAGTTAAATGATAGGGTGCATCTTTTTGATTGCCTAACGTTTCTTCTTTATCAAAAGCAACGCCGCAATCTATTAACCATTGCATTGAAGCTTTAGCATTTTCAGCGGTAAATTTAACCACTGCTTCATCACATAATCCCGCACCGGCAATTAGGGTATCACTGACATGAGATTCAATTGTGTCATCTTCATCAAAAACCGATGCTATTCCACCTTGTGCATACAAGGTTGAACCTTCGGCTAAAGGACCTTTAGAAAGTAAAATAACTGACGATTTTTCTGCTAAATGGAGTGCTAAAGTAAGCCCTGCAGCACCGCTACCTATAACCAAAATGTCAGATTGGTATTCAACTGCTTGTGTCATCGGGTATCATGGGTCAAGAAATGGTTCAGTAATGGTAAATCAAAACACCATACTTGGGTACATTAAGCCGATATTTTGTTCATGCTAAAAACGTTTATTTAGCATTTATTAGGCATAGCGCCAGCAAAATGAATTTTTTTTTATGTTTTATCGAACTTTTATCAAAATGCTCTGTCTACTTATATGAACAGGATTCGAGCGACTGAATATCAGTTATACAGATTTAGGAGTAGTCGGCTCGGATGAGTGGACAATATAGTGATCAACAATTAGTTGAGCGTGTACAGCAAGGCGATAAAAACGCTTTTAACCTGTTGGTAATGAAATACCAGAACAAAGTGATGAGCCTGATCGGACGATATGTTCGAAATCAAGCGGATGTGCAGGATGTAACACAAGAGGCTTTTATTAAAGCTTATCGTGCACTTGCTAATTTTCGTGGTGATAGTGCTTTTTATACTTGGTTGTACCGAATAGCAGTCAATACGGCAAAAAATCATCTCACATCACAAGGTCGTAAAGCACCTGGAAGTGATGTTGATATCGAAGAAGCTGAATACTATGAAGGCAGTGATGCTTTAAAAGAATTTGCTTCGCCAGAGCGGTTATTAATGAAAGATCAAATGAGTAAAGTGATCTTTGATACCCTCGAGACATTGCCTGAAGAATTAAAGATAGCCATATCTTTACGTGAACTTGATGGTATGAGTTACGAAGATATTGCCAATATCATGGATTGCCCAGTCGGCACGGTAAGATCGCGGATATTTCGCGCCCGTGAAGCAATCGACAAACAGCTCCAGCCTCTACTGGAAAAGTAATAGCCTTTATTAAGATAGGTGACAAATGGTTAAATCAAGTCAAGAATGGGTATCTGCAGCGGTAGATGGTGAAGTTGATGATCAAACATTAGCTCAACTTGCATCTGATGTAGATTCTCATCAAGAATGGCAACGTTATCACATGATTGGTGATACGATGCGCGGTGAACTACCTGCGGCCATCGACTTAGATATTACAGCAAGCATTGCAGCAGCTATCGCACTAGAGCCAACGATAATGGCGCCCAAGGCGAAAATGTCTGAACAAGATGATGCTGTAATAACGGCAAGTCAACCTTCAAATGTTGTTTCGTTATTTAAACAGTTTGGTCAGTATGCAATAGCAGCCAGTGTGGCGCTTGTGGCCATTGTTGGTGTGCAGTCTTATGACCAAGATCCAGATTCACCCTTACCTGTGTTTAATACTCGTCCTTTAGTGGGCACCATGTCACCGGTAAGCTTGCAAACAGGTCCAGTGGTTAATAAACTAGGTTACACTAACGAGCAAGTGCTTGAGCAACGTCGAAGAGTTAACGCTTATATTCAAGACCACATGCTACAACAACGTTTAAATCCTAGTGTTGAAGCACAAAAAGCTAACACTGCTGATGTAAACCAATAACTTTTATTCTTCCTACAGCAATGGTTTAATAGGCCATTGCTGTTTTACCTTTTAGGAGTTAGCTTGCGCATTATCCTGCTAGCACTGTTAATACTTTCTCCCCTTAGCCATGGCGAAGAGTTATCTGCTAAAGAATGGCTCACCCACATGAGCCAAGCACTTAGCGAGAAACAATTCAAAGCCTCTATTATACAAGTTCAAGCTGATCATGTCCGTCCCCTTGTGTTTGTTCAAGGACTGGTAGGCGAACAACATATTTCGTATGTAGAGTACCTAAATGGTCCCCCTAAAAATGCCGTTAAAGTGGGCAATAAAGTGACCTTTTTAGAGCATGACCAGCCACCTTATAGTGTTACTGCTAATCTTATACAGGGGGTCTGGCCTGCATCACTTTCAGGCAATATTACTAAATTAGAACAGGGTTATCAGTTTGTTTTGGGAGGCCGAAGTCGTATAGCGGGCCGAGCAGGGCAAATGATCCGATTTATCGCCAAAGATGAGCATCGTTATGATGCACAGATTTGGGTGGATATGGAAACATACTTACCCTTGCGATATGACACATTAAATCGTGATAAACAGTTGCTTGAACAGACTATGGTTATTGAGCTTGTCGAATTTATTGAATCTCCAAGCATTCTAGTCGAGGCCAGCAAACATAAATGGCCAGAGGTTATTAATCAAGGCGATCGCAAAGATGCTCAGGATTGGCAGTTTACCTGGTTACCTGAAGGATTTAACATGGTTGTAAGTGATAACCATCGCCTAATTGGTATTCACGAGCCTGTTGAATATATTGCACTTTCTGATGGTTTGGCCAATATCTCAGTCTATGTTGCACGTACGACAGAAGGGCCGATGCCAGAAGAACTTGTCACCCGCAATGGTTTATCTATGGTGGTTGAAAAGGTGGGCAACGCTGAAGTGGTTGCGATTGGAAAAGTGCCCAGCACAACTTTAGAGCGCATTGCCAGAAGTTTAGCGCTAAAATAAGCGATCAAGCCTTATTAATAGATATCAATGATTATGCCGGATGTTTCAAAGTCTCAACCGAAATCGCCTCAAAACGGCCCGCAAGAGTCTAGTGCCTTAATGGAGGAGCTTGCGCGCGTGGTTGAATATCAATCTGGTTGGGTTATGGTTGAGGTTGAGTTAAAAAGTGCATGTAATCATTGCAGTAGTAGTGAAAATTGTGGTACCTCTGCAGTTGCTAAAGCCTTTTCTGTCAAAACTCAACGTTTTGCTATTGCCAGCGATAAATCCTATCAGCAAGGCGATATGCTCAAACTTGGCTTACCTGAAAGCGTGATTATTAAAGCGGCAGCACTGGTGTATCTTCTCCCTTTGTTGGGACTCTTTATGTTTGCCGCTTTGGGTCATCTACTAGGGCTTGGTCTGGCGCTTGATACTAATACCAGCGCCATGTTGATGGCATTAATTGGTAGCGCATTAAGTTGGCGAATTGGTAAATATTTTGCCCATCGAATTGAGGCTGATGCTCAACCTGTGATTATCAGTAATTTAGGCCAAAAAGTGGATCTATTCCGTCAAGTTTAATGATTTTTACTTCCTGCATCATATCGATTAGCCCTATTTCTACCCTCATTTAAACATCAATGATGAATCTGATTGGTATTGCTACCCTAATCAGGTACAATTTGACACCATATTTTTCACCTTTTTTAGTAGTAGTCATTGCCTCATAATGAAACACATTAGAAACTTTTCAATTATTGCCCATATCGACCATGGCAAATCCACCTTATCTGATCGTCTTATCCAGGTTTGTGGCGGCTTAAGTGACCGCGAAATGGCTGCTCAGGTTCTTGATTCAATGGACATTGAACGTGAGCGTGGCATTACCATTAAAGCCCAAAGTGTGACCTTGGACTATACCGCCAAAGACGGTAATACCTATCAGTTAAACTTTATTGATACCCCAGGCCACGTTGACTTTTCATACGAAGTCTCTCGATCTCTAGCCGCTTGTGAAGGCGCGTTATTAGTCGTCGATGCTGGCCAAGGTGTTGAAGCGCAAACATTAGCAAATTGTTACACCGCCTTAGAGATGAATCTAGACGTTGTACCGGTATTGAATAAAATTGATTTACCACAAGCTGAGCCAGATAGAGTGGCGGCAGAAATCGAAGATATCGTAGGTATCGATGCTATGGATGCTGTGCGCTGCTCAGCAAAAACAGGTGTTGGTATTCAAGATGTACTTGAAGAAATTATTGCCAAAATTCCACCACCGCAAGGGAATATCGATGGCCCTTTACAGGCACTTATCATCGACTCCTGGTTTGATGCTTACTTGGGTGTTGTGTCATTAGTACGCATTAAACACGGCGTTTTAAAGAAAGGCGATAAGTTTAAGGTTATGTCTACAGGCATAAATTACAACGCTGATCGCGTGGGTATTTTTACGCCAAAAGAGAAAGATACTGCAGAATTAAAAGCTGGTGAAGTAGGTTATGTTATCTCTGGTATTAAAGAGATCCATGGCGCACCTGTAGGGGATACGCTAACACATGCTAAGCATGGCGCTGAATTGCCATTACCTGGGTTCAAGAAAGTAAAACCGCAGGTTTATGCCGGTGTTTTCCCTATTTCGACAGACGAATATGAAAACTTCCGCGAAGCATTAAATAAACTATCGTTAAACGATGCATCACTATTTTTTGAACCAGAAACCTCTGGTGCACTTGGGTTTGGTTTCCGTATTGGTTACCTTGGTCTGTTGCACATGGAGATCGTTCAAGAGCGTTTAGAGCGTGAATACAATCTTGATTTGATAACCACTGCGCCAACCGTTGTGTATGAAGTTGAAATGACCAATGGTGAAGTTATCTATGTAGATAACCCATCGGATCTACCTGCACTGAATAATGTGACAGAAATCCGTGAACCGATTGTCGAAGCCAATATTTTAGTGCCAAAAGAATACTTAGGTAACGTGATTACCTTATGTATTGATAAGCGCGGTATGCAAACCAATATGGTTTATCATGGTAATCAAGTTGCAGTGACATATCATTTGCCGATGGCAGAAGTAGTTATGGACTTCTTTGATCGCTTAAAGTCGACTAGCCGTGGTTATGCATCACTTGAATATAACTTTATTCGTTTTGACCCTGCTGACATGGTCCGTCTTGATATCTTAATCAATGGTGATCGTGTTGATGCATTAGCGATGATTATCCACCGTACAAACATTCGTCATCGTGGCCTTGCATTGGTTGAAAAGATGAAAGAGCTTATTCCAAGACAGATGTTTGATATTGCCATTCAAGCCGCTATTGGTAGTCAGATTGTTGCACGTTCAACAATTAAAGCCTTACGTAAAGATGTTACCGCTAAATGTTACGGTGGTGACGTATCGCGTAAGAAGAAGCTACTAAACAAGCAAAAAGAAGGTAAAAAACGAATGAAGCAAGTGGGTAATGTTGAGGTGCCACAGGAGGCATTCTTAGCAGTATTGAAGTTAAATGATTAATCATAATTAACCCAAAAGCTTCAAAGATGACGCCGCATTAAGCGGCGTTATCGTTATAATAAATCTAATTTATCTGCAAAAATGATTTCAGTATTGAGTCGTTAAAAATGACTTACACTGTTTGTGTTGATAATAACGTTCAAAGTGTAAGACTTATTTTAGGAGTTCTATCAGTAATGGCAGCTTATTTTTCTACCATTCTCGTGCTAGTCACCCTTATCAGTGGTCTGATTTGGCTGATTGATGTGCTATTTTTTGCGCCTAAACGCAAAGAAAAACTCGCCTTAGCCCAGTCTGGTTCACAACAGCTTAGTGAAGAAGCAATTGATAAAATTATTCGTGAGCCTGTGGTGGTTGAAACAGCGCATTCAATTTTTCCTGTTATTGCGTTTGTGATGATCCTGCGCTCATTTATCTACGAACCCTTTCAAATCCCATCGGGCTCTATGATGCCAACATTGCTGGTGGGTGATTTTATTTTAGTTGAAAAGTTCAGCTATGGATTACGTGACCCTGTATGGCGTACCAAGCTGATTGAAACTGGTGAGCCTGAGCGTGGTGATGTATTTGTGTTCAAATATCCTGAAAACCCAAAAATTGACTATATTAAACGTGTTGTGGGCTTACCTGGCGATAAAGTGACTTACACTAATAAGCAATTAACTATTCAGCCCAAATGTAGCAGCGATAACGTTTGTCCTGATCCTGTCAGTATTGCACATGTGGAAGTTAATCGTGGCGAGTTTACCCATGAAGGTGTTCCATTAATCCGTTACAAAGAAACGACAGGTGGGCTTGAACACGACATTTTAGTTAATCCTTCTCGTCCTGATTTCAGACAACATTTTTATCAGCAGTCAGGTACTCAAATAGGTGAGTTTATTGTGCCAGAAGGGCAATATTTTGCTATGGGTGATAACCGTGATAACAGTACCGACAGTCGCTTTTGGGGCTTTGTCCCTGAAGAAAATCTAGTCGGTAAAGCCGTGGCAATTTGGATCAGTTTTGAATTTGACCGTGACGCTAGTGGATTGTTACCAACATGGGTACCCAGTGGTGTCCGTTTTGAGCGCACAGGCGGAATAAAGTAATGGAACCGATTAAAAACCTGCCTAGATTGTGCCGTACTATAGGTTATGAATTTAACGATATTAACTTATTAACTCAAGCGTTAACCCATCGCAGCGCAGCGAATAAGCATAATGAACGCTTAGAGTTTTTAGGTGATTCGATTTTATCGATTATTATATCTGATGCCTTATATCACCAGTTTCCAAAAGCGACAGAAGGTGACTTAAGCCGCATGCGCGCCACCTTGGTAAAAGGTGATACTTTGACCATTATTGCGCAAGAATTTAAGCTTGGTGATTATTTGTTTCTAGGCCCTGGGGAACTTAAAAGTGGCGGTTTTCGTCGAGAGTCTATTCTGGCCGATGCCGTCGAAGCGATTATTGGTGCGGTATATCTTGATGCAAACATAGATGCATGCCGCAGTTTATTACTAAACTGGTATAAACAGCGCTTAGTCAATATTAAGCCAGGTATCAATCAAAAAGATCCTAAAACGATTTTACAAGAACATCTTCAAGGTTTTAAAAAGCCTTTGCCTGACTACCAAGTTGTCAAAGTTGAAGGTGAAGCTCACGATCAAACCTTTACGGTTGAATGTCGTATTACAGACTTAGCCAATGTCGTTACCGGCGTCGCAAGTTCAAGAAGAAAAGCTGAACAGCTAGCGGCTGCTCAGGTGTTGGAGTTACTGAATAAATGACCAAAAAAACTGACTTGCCAAGTCAACAAGCTGAGGCACCACAAGAGCCAAGCTTAAATGAATTATTGTCAAGGATGAACCTTGCAGCACCACAAGCCACTGCTCAATATGATGTGACTTACTGCGGCATGGTTGCCATTGTTGGCCGCCCTAATGTGGGCAAGTCGACTCTGCTGAATAAATTACTCGGCCAAAAGGTCAGCATTACGTCTAAAAAACCACAAACTACACGCCATCGTATTATGGGTATCCACAGTGATGGCCCAAAACAGATTGTCTTTATCGACACGCCTGGCTTACATATCGAAGAAAAGCGTGCTATTAATCGTTTAATGAACCGTGCCGCAGCAAGTTCATTAGCGGATGTATGCATGGTTATATTCGTTGTTGATGCCATGATATGGACGGCAGATGATGAAATGGTGCTGCAAAAGATTAAGCATCATAATGATGGTCGTAAAATTGTTTTGGCTATCAATAAAGTGGATAACATTAAAGATAAGGAATCGTTATTTCCTTATTTAGAAGAGTTAGGTAAGAAGTTTGATTTTGATGATATATTGCCAATCTCAGCCAATAAAGGCACCAATGTTCAACGTATATTGGAACTGGCACAGGTTTCATTACCTACGGCGCCATTTTACTTCCCTGAAGATTATGTGACGGATCGATCACAGCGTTTCATGGCATCTGAAATTGTACGTGAAAAGCTAATGCGCTTTTTAGGTGATGAATTGCCATATGATTGTACCGTCGAAATTGAGCAATTTAAGATGATGGAAAACGGTGTTTACCAGATTAATGCGCTTATTTTAGTTGAACGTGATGGTCAAAAACGCATGGTGATTGGTAATAAAGGTGAACGAATTCGCACCATTGCCACCCAGGCACGTTTAGACATGGAAACCTTGTTTGATAATAAAGTGTTTCTTGAAGTTTGGGTCAAAGTTAAATCTGGCTGGGCTGACGATGAACGCGCACTGCGTAGTTTAGGTTATGGCGACGATTAACCCTTTTGTCTTTGTTACTCTAAACATACGAACATGGCCACGATGAAACGTGGCTATGTTTTACATCACAGGGCTTATCGCGAGTCCAGTGTGATTGTTAACTTACTGATTGACGGTGTCGGACGTGTTGATGCCATTGCCCGTACTGGCAGTGGTAAACGTTCAATTAAATCAATACTACAACCGTTTCAGCCACTTATTATTCAATTTAGTGCCCAATCAGAAGCTAAAAACCTTTCTTTAAAAACCGTGACTCACATTGAAGCCGCCGCACCTGCTATTCCGCTCAGTGGTACTAGCTTGTATTCAGGTTTTTATTTGAACGAATTATTGGTGCGTCTGTTAACGGTTGATCATCAAGCAGAACCTTTATTTATAGCTTATCATCGCAGTTTAATATCCCTAGCCGAGTCATTTTGCTCCAGCCATTTACGTTTTTTTGAAAAAGCACTATTGCTTGAACTCGGCGCATTACCTTCGCTGCAATATGATGTTGACGGTAATACGATTGAAGCGACTAGTGCGTATCGATTAGAAACTGATTGTGGTTTTATTCCAGTGCTACAACATAGTGCAGGTACATTTAATCACAGTCGAAGTGTAGTGCCGGGTGCTATGTTAATTGCGCTGCAAAATGAGCAGTTATCAGCAGAGCACCTCAATAGTGCCAAAGGTTTGATGCGTTTTTTACTCACGCCACTATTAGGCAATAAACCATTGTTGAGTCGTCAATTATTCGTTAAGCCCTAGCGAGTACAACAATGCGGATAATAATCTCGAATTAACTCACCATTATCAGTACAATAGCCAGACAATAATTTTATTATCATCATGATAAGGAACCTACCGTGAGCGCCATTTTTTTAGGTATTAATATCGATCATATCGCCACCCTACGTCAGGCTCGTGGCACCCATTATCCTGATCCTGTTCATGCTGCTGCAGTTGCTGAGCATGCTGGTGCCGATGGTATAACGATTCATTTACGTGAAGACCGTCGCCATATTCAAGACCGTGATGTTTACTTATTAGCAAAGACCCTTAAAACACGGATGAACTTTGAATTTGCGGTCACGGAAGAGATGATTGCTATCGCCTGTGAAGTCAAGCCTGCTTACGCTTGTTTAGTGCCAGAAAAACGCGAAGAGTTAACCACTGAAGGTGGTTTAGATGTAGCTGGCCAGTTAGATAAAATTACTGCAGCGGTGACTCGTTTAGCTGCACAGGGCATTAAAGTGTCATTATTCATCGATGCCGATAAAGCTCAAATAGATGCAGCTGTCGCATCTGGTGCACCCTACATTGAAATTCATACTGGCTGTTACGCAGACGCACATACTGATGCAGAACAAGCTCAAGAGTTAAAACGCATTGCAGAAATGGCTACCTATGCGCACAGTAAAGGCTTAGTCGTTAATGCAGGTCATGGTTTGCACTATCATAATGTTAAACCGATAGCGGCTATTCCAGAGTTATATGAGTTAAATATTGGCCATGCTGTTATTGCGCGTGCGGCTATTGATGGTTTAGATAAAGCGGTACGTGATATGAAGCAATTAATGCTTGAAGGTCGTAGAGGCGAGTAATGGCGATTGTCGGCATAGGTACTGATATTGTTGAAATTGCGCGCATACGTGATCAACGTGAACGACTTGGTGACAAATTGGCCAAGCGTGTGCTGACAGATGCAGAATTTGCACTTTATGCCGCATCAAAAATACCAGAGCGATTTCTGGCAAAACGTTTTGCCGCAAAAGAAGCCGCCGCTAAAGCATTAGGAACAGGCATTGGGCGTGGGGTGTCATTTCAACATATTCACATTGCTAATGATGCCAATGGTGCGCCTATCGTCACTTTTACCCTGGGAGCAAAAGCACGACTTGAGCAATTAAAGGGGCGTCATGGCTTTATTACTATTGCTGATGAACAACATTATGCGGTGGCAACTGTGGTGTTAGAGAGTTGATTGGGTATCCATTTTAGATTTATCTTACCCTTCATATTATTAAGGCGCATTGGCGCCTTTTTTAATGGCTTTGCAAATTAGATTTCATACGTTAAATTAATAAGATAATAACTCAAAATAGAGACTCAAAATGAAATCAGCAGTAGAACAACTTTCCACCTATAAAAGTGTTCATTTGAACCCGAAAAATATTAAAACCCATTTTTTTGGGGTGCCAATGATCATTTGGTCAGCATTTTTAATGTTTGGAACATTACGCTTTCAATACGGTGACTTCGAATTCAGTGCGGCAATGGTAGTGATGTTGATTGTGCTTGGTTATTACTTCAAGCTGCATGTTAGGCTTGCTATAGGGCTAACGTTATTTATCGTCCCTGTGTTAATTACCTCTGAAATGGCAGTACATACCGCCCATCCTTTTGTATTAGCCATATCCATATTTGTGATTGGTTGGGTGATTCAATTTATTGGTCATAAATATGAAAAAGCTAAACCTGCTTTTATGGATGATTTAAATCAGTTACTTATTGGGCCATTTTTTTTAATGGCGGAACTGTATTTTATGTTTGGCTGGGAAAAACAATTAGATGCAGAAATAACACCTATTGCCAGAGATAAACGTCGAGCAATTGAAGCCGCTAAGCGGGCTGTTTAGGCTTAACGCTAAACATAAACCTCAAAGTTAGCTGATTATAAAATAAAAAAGCCGTCTGATGACGGCTTTTTTATTAGTTGAGTCTGAGTAATCACTTAAGACAGAATGATATGTCCCATTAAGGCGATAACAGGTAAGGTCACTACTGTACGTAAAATGAAGATAACGAACAGTTCTAAAAAGTTAACTGGAATCTTACTGCCAATAAGCAGGGCACCGACTTCGCTCATATAAATTAATTGGGTAACTGATAAAGCAGCAATCACAAAACGCGTCAGGTCCGACTCAATTGAGCTGGCTAAAATTGAAGGAATAAACATATCAGCAAAACCGACAACAATCGTTTTAGAGGCCAGGGCAGCATCGGGGATTTGTAATAGTTCCAATAAAGGGATGAAAGGCATGCCTAAATAATCAAATATGGGAGTGTACTCTGCCAGTATTAACGCCATTGTGCCAATGGCCATAACCACAGGTATTATGCCAAAAATCATATCGACGACATTTTTAATCCCATCTAATATCACTTGTTTAACACTAGTGACTTGTGATGCGCGTTCTAATGCTTGATGGTAACCCCAAGAAAATACCCCATGACCTTTTGGGATCATCTCATCATCTGGGTGACGGGGAGTGTCATCGATATAGTTATCTTTCTTCCAAGAAAGTGGGGGCAACTTAGGTACTATGATTGCAGCGACTATGCCTGCTAAACAGACAGTCAGATAAAATGGTACAAATAAGTGCTCTAATTTAACCTGTGAAATTACCACTAAGCTAAATGTAATTGATACTGCAGAAAACGTGGTACCAATAACCGCTGCTTCTCGTTGCGTATAAAAGCGTGTTTCATACTGCTTAGACGTCATTAAAATCCCGACACTACCGTCACCTAACCAAGAGGCGATACAATCAACGGCACTGCGTCCGGGTAAGTTAAATATTGGCCGCATAACTTTTGTTAGCATAGTGCCAAAAAATTCAAGCAATCCAAAATTCAGTAGTAGGGGTAATAGCATACCTGCAAATACAAATACTGAAAAAAGCACAGGCAGTAAGTCGTTATACACTAGACTACCAGTATTACCTGAAATAATAGCTTCAGGGCCAACTTCAAAGCACGTTAAGCCAATAAATACCGCACCTAGTACTCGCATTAGTAACCAAAACAGTGACACATTAAGCAAGGCATGTAAAAAATGACTTTGTCTGACAAACTTAGGTTTGATTAATCTGGCCAGAACAGAAATAAAGGCCATAAAAATTACAATACCAGTGACAATCAGTTGAATCGTATTTCCCATTGCGGACTGTAACGCTTTAGAAACGATAGCAATAGGTATGGTTAAGCCGTTGTCTGTGCTAATAGGGGCAATAAAAAGTAACAAACCGATCAGAGACGGTATGATAAAAGTTAATATTGTCTTGAGATTATGTATTGGTTTCTGTTGGTTCACGTCTAATACCTTAAATCTACCTACTTGAGGCAGTCAATAAATTACCAAGTCCTGCCAATAAGAGTATGGCTAAAAGTATTTATGATAGTTATTTTTGCCGCAAGGTTACCGTCTATTCAAGTTTAAGTAAAATGATTCAATTAAACGAATAGTTAGCACTTATTTTTGATTATTTATATTGTATCTTAAAAAAGCTTTTATGTACTTAAAATAAATGTAATCAGAAGGTTACACTTGTTAATGAGGTCTAGTGTTTTTTTACTTTTATTCTGTTTTAGGTATCAGAGTTGTCTTAAATTGACTCTGTAGGTACATATTCACACATCTGTAACGCCAATATGCCAATAAAAATACTACTAAATTATAGAGTTTTTATCTAAAAGCGCGATAATTAAACAATAGTTTTGCTGTTTAGCACTCAGTTTTATAATTCAATGTCATTTAAACTGCATGTGCATGCGTTTAACAGTAAATGGTGTTATGACAAATCAACACAAAATTGCCCAGTTGGCTGTACGTTTTAATTTATTAGGATGTTTTGGGCTACTGTTAGGCTTGGTGATCGCCAGCACCTTAGAGATCTCGCGCGATGGATTTGCAGGTTTCTTGCTACTTCAAAGCAGTGTGAGTGAACTGGGGCATTATGGTCATTCTGAATTTGCACTGCTTTTGAATGGGGGAATATTTTTTGGTAGCCTGAGTATCGCATTAGCCTGCTTGTTTGCTTTGCAAGTGACCAAAGGTTGGCTTAAATATCCTTTTTGGTTGAGTTTCGCTGCTAGTTTTCTTGCTTTGGCAATCACAGGCCTATTTCCATTAAATGTTTATCATTTACATATTCATGGCCTAAGCTACTTAATGATATTTTCAACTGTCGCTAGTGCGACTTTTATCCTTTATGCGATTGATATGGGCTGGCAGCGAGTTAAGATTGCATCTCTGCTTGCTTCTATTTGCTTACTACTTAATTTCAGTGCGTTTATTCTCCCCTATGCAAATGTTATTTCGACTCCAACTCAGGTGACGACTTTCGTGGATATTATCGCAGCATCTGCAACGTTATCTCCCACCCCCGAGCTTTGGTGGCAGGCATTCATTCAATAGTGCAGTGATATTACATTGGTTTGTTGGGTGTTATCACTGCTGCCTTGGTTAAATAAATCTGTTAAAACATAGTGGCTTTTAAAGGTTATAGTGCATTAGTACTTTGATTTATTTGCATTCCCGCTTCACCAAACCAGTATCCATTACACTCTATCGCTGAATGTGATGGTGTTATCGCTATCAATTCACTGTGCTGGCTGGATGCTATTTGATTAATTAATCCTATGTCCTCCAGTCCAGTTGGTGACAATCGCCAATAATCGACACCGATTTTAGACATTGAAGGGATCTGATTAATGAGATTAACCTTTGCTGCCGATTGAGTTTGGATACCGTTTAATCTCAGTAGAGGTTGTGACTCTTGGGTTTGGGTCAACAGCCCTTTGGGGTATTGCAGACAAACAATCTGGCAATCGAGCTTAGGTTTTTGATGATGCTTGGCAGTAAAGCAACGGGCTGAATGCGCTAATGGCATGTAGCCATAACCTAAAACTTCAGTTTCGAATGGTGTTGTATTTTGTGTTAATACTTGCTCGAGCCATTTTCGGGACAGCTCGTAGGGCATCACAAATCTTGTCATGCCTAATTTTTGCATGATATCAAGACAACCTCGATTATAGAGGTTCAATGATGGGCCGCATATAAAAGGTATATTCGCTTCTGATGCAAGGTTAACAGCCGCCATGTCATTGGCTTCAATAGCAAACTCACCATTATCTATAATGCGTTTAAGCTCATTAATTTCTGAGTGCGACTCAATTAAGGTCATGGTGGTTAAAATCACTTTTTTTCCTTTAGCCGCCAGCATATGAGCCAATTCAAGGTAATCTTTATATTTCATTTCACGACGGCGACTGCAAATGACCTCGCCTAAATAAACGGTATCTATGTTAGTGTCAGCAATCGCTTGGTAATACTCAAATATGCTGGTTTTATTCCAGCAATATGTCAGGGGCCCGAGAGAAAGTTTCATGTCATTAGTCCCTATTGCCATTGGCGTTCATATGCACCCAAAGTGGTGACTTGGCCTTCTGACACTTTATCGAGTGCTGAATGCCATTGATGTTGATTTTTAAGTTTTTCGTTAAAGAGTTCTGGTGATTGAAAGTAGGCATCAATTGCCTGGCGCCACACCTGAGTGACTTGGGTGACATAAGCTGGGCTACGTTGACGCCCTTCAATTTTAAGTGAGCGAATACCTGCTTGGGCAAGCTCAGGAATAAGTCCGATGGTATTTAAGCTAGTCGGTGACTCCAGCATATATTCAGCTGTCATTTCGCTATCTGTTTGGTAACGCCCTTTGCACACCACCGGATACCCTAATTGTTCATCTTGACTGGCTTTGTCAATCAGTACCTCATTTAAGCGGGTTAACTTTTCGTTGCCAGAATCTTGCCAGCGAACATGATTAGCTGGTGAGCAAGAGCCGCCGGTATTGGGCGACTGGCCTGTCACATAGCTGGATAACTGGCAGCGACCTTCGGCCATAATACAAAGGCTGCCAAAGGCAAATACTTCTAAATCAACCGGGCTGACCTTAGCTAAGTCTCTAACTTGCTTCATGGACAGTACTCGAGGTAAAACTGCACGTTCAATGTTGAATTGCTTTTTGTAGAAAGAAAGCGCGGCAACATTGGTCGCGCTAGCTTGCACAGATAAATGCAAGGGTAGACCAGGGTAATGGTGATGGGCATATTCGAGTAATGAAATATCGGCGCAAATTACCGCATCCAGATTTAAATCCGCGGCGAGATCGATGGCTTGTTTCCAACGTCCTTCATGCCCAGGTTTTGCAAAGGTGTTTAGAGTCAGGAAAAGTTTTCTATTTTGTTGTTTAGCCAATTGACTCGCTTGTTTTATTTGCTCCGCTGAAAAATTAAGTCCAGCAAATGATCGAGCATTGGTGTCATCTTTTAATCCAAGGTAAACGGCATCTGCGCCAGCATTAAATGCCGCTTTTAAGGCGGCAAGGTTACCCGCAGGACATAAAAGTTCCATGATCTTTCTCGCAGTTTTGTTGTTATTGTCGATAGGGCGTTGAGTGTAAAAGCGATTGAGTTAACAAGGTTTGATTTGGAACAGGTTTCTAAGCATAAAATCTGGGTAAACTGGTTTGAATTATTACCTATTCCCTGTAGGAGAGCTTCATGTTAAATGGACTACAGCAATCCCTATCTACAAAAATACTAACTTCAGCACCTGTAATGACGCGTCATTCTTTAGCTATTATACCCAAGCGTTTCAAGCGGGAGGTGATAACTAAATTGATCAATTTAGCCCTCGAAAAACAACTTTCAGCAGGTGAGATGGATTTTATTGCAGGTAAATGGCTTGGTATAAAAGTGCTTGATATTGGTCTAGATTTTGCGATAAGCATAAGCCAAGTAATCCAGCCTAAGGTGGTCGTGAGAGAATTAAACCAAACAGATGTGACCTTCAGCGGAAATATGCCTGAACTGCTGTTAATTGCCTCTGGTAAAGAAGATCCCGATAGCCTTTTTTTTCAACGTAAACTATTGATTGAAGGGGATACTGAGCTGGGTTTAGAAGTAAAAAACCTGTTGTTAGCAATAGAGCTAGCGTCTTTGCCTAAACCTGTTGGTATGGCAATTAACACTTTATTGTGTAGCCTAGAAACCCTAAAGGCCCAGGCAACCATGGCAAAAACTGCCTGATTGAGCTAAAAAACGCATAAAAAATCCGCTAAACAGGGTTTGGCGGATGTTGATTTAATATACGAAAACAATCAGTGTTCGAGCATTACTCTGTAGGTTGAGTCACTGTATTGTGATCTAAGGTGACGGCTGTTTGGGTCATCAATCTACCGTTAACTGTCGCGTCTGTGTTTATGCTTATGCCTTTTTCAGCCAAGACAACGCCTTCAAGATGTGCAGTGGTGCCAATTGCCATACCTGCTGTGCCGCCAACCTGCCAGAAGATATTTTTTGCCTGAGCGCCGCCTTGCAGGGTAACCCGGCTAGCATCGGCCTGAGTAAGATCACCGGCTATCTGAAAAATCCATACGTCATTAGCAGTGCCAGAAAGTGTCACATCGGTAGAAATCAATACACCTGAACTCCACTTGTATAGACCTGGCGCTAATGTCATACCACTGATATCACCGGCACCAAGCTCAGTAAAATCGGGTAGTGTTCTGCCCGCTGCATCGGTATAGGCCGTGCCCATATCAAGCACAGCGTTAGCCACTAAAGTATTATCTACAGCAGCGCCTGCAAAACAAGTAATGGCTCCACTGCCGGTATAAGCTGCATCCGCACCATAAATTATACCGCTGATTTCATTACAAAATACATTATCCATTGCCGCCGCTGTGATAGGGCTTGAACCTATGTTGCCTGTTATAGCAGAGGCTGGAATATTGGTAATACCTGTCTTAGTCAAAATCACAAAATCACCTGCACCGCTTAACTTCACCGGATCGGGTCCAAGGGCGGCGACAGCACTGGTGGTAAAGTTCCAGCTGAAATTAGCTGCTAATTGATTAGCGGGTGTGGCTAAATCGCTGATAGCGGTTGTCAGGGTGGCAGTATAAAGCGTGTTGGCCGCTAAATTATCGTCTGGATTAAAGCTTGCCATCGTGCCTTGGAAGCTAACAACACCGGCGATATTATTTGTACCGTCACTTAAGGTAAAACTAGAATCGCTCAAGGTCTCAGGATTAAGCGCTTCACTAAAGGTTGCGGTTACATTTCTATTTAAGGCAAAATCCAGCGCTAAATTAGCAGGGGAGTTTGACAGAACTGTCGGCGCAGTAACATCCGGTAGCGCTGAGGTGGTAAATGCCCAGCTAAAGCCACTGTCAAGTACTATGCCAGCAGCACTTGTTACCTCTGTTGTGAGTGATGCTTTGTACATTGTGTTATGTGAAAAATCACTGTTTGGGGCAAATACAGCGGTATTGCTGGTTTCATTATAAGAAACAGTGCCTAACACGGCCGTTTGGCTCGGATCAGTTAAGGTAAAGCTGGCGTCATTAATTGTCGCTGCTTTCATCGCTTCACTGAAGGTGACAGTGATTTGTTGGTTGATCGCGACATCAATAGCAAGATCGATAGGGTTACTGGCGTTAATGACAGGCACTGTTGTCGCTTCAGCGTCATTGTCACTGTTACAGCCTGTGGCTAAGGTCGCCATCAATATCGTGCTAGCTAATATCGTCTGGCTATAATATTTATTTGTTGTGTGCATTGTTTATATCCTTTAAAAATTTAACATCGCAATTCAAAGAATGCTCACGCCCCACCATCGTAAATTAACCGATGAATAGATTTTCCTTTGTTGCAGTGGATTATTTTCGATAGTTGAAGTCGCGTATATAGACAAATGTTAGTTTGATAACCTTGACCATAAACGGAACTGTTTACTGCTTATATCAGCTCCTAAATGGATCTCATTGCGCAGTGGTAGTGAATAAAGAGGAGACAGACTGTCTCCTCATTCTTTCTATCACATCGACTTGTGTAAGCCGACCGTAAAATTAGTTAGCTTTGGTTACGGCGTTAGCATCCAGGGTGACCTGATCAGTAACGGCAAACAATCGACCTGTAACGTTAGCACCGGTCAGCACGTTCACTTCAGACCAAGCAAAAACATTACCAGAGAAGCTTGTGTTAGTGCCGATAACTGCCTTTCCAGCCGTTCTCCAATAAACGTTCTTTGCCTGTGCGCCATTGATAAGCACAATGTCGCCACCTGGCGCACCAGATGTCAGGTTTCCGCCTATGGTAAAGATGAACACAGAATCTGGATCGCCTTCGCCATCAAGGGTAAGCGTACCAGTTTGAAGGGTCACATCGGATGCGGTTTTATACACACCACGAGTTAGCGTCAAGTTACCTAGTTCAATCGGACAAACTTGGGTAGCAGCGTTTGGATTAGGATCTGCCGCTAGGAAGTTATACGCGATCCCAAGGTCAGTTCTTGACTGGTTAATAAATGCGACCATCGAAGCATACGGCACAGGAACCACATAAGGGGGTGTGCTATCGTCGCCAGCATAAGACAAACCATTGGTTAGTTCGGTAAATTCGCCAGCATTAACGCCTGCAGTAAAACCTGCGTAATAAGTACGTGCCTGGTCAAGAATACCTAAATCACCATCGACTAGGGCTGAACCACTGGTAGTAGTAATGGCTTGTGATGCGAGAATGACAAAACGCTTCACTTCACCTAGTTCAGGCGCTAATGGGTTATTTGGCAGAGCAGCAGTAACATTGAGCGTCGTATTTGCTGATACCACGCCAAGCGTAGCTTCAATCACAGATGAGCCAACTTCAATAGCCGTTGCACGTCCACTGTTAAGCATTCCATTGGGATTCATTGTAGCAACCAGAATATCGCCTGAAGACCAAATCACAGTCGAGGTGATATCAGTTGAACTCGCGTCCGAATAATTACCTGTGGCAACAAACTGCTGAGTTGCCCCTTTGACAATACTCGGATTGATAGGGGTGACATCAATTGAATTTAATGTCGCAGAAGTCACTGTCAATGTTGATGCGTCTGATAGTGAAGCTAATGTTGCACTAATATTGGCTGAACCTGCATTCATACCCGTAGCAAGTCCGTTGCTGTTGACCGTTGCAACAAAGGTATCATTAGAAGACCAGGTAACTGCAGCTGTAATGTCAGCAATAGAGTTATCAGAATAAGTTCCGGTTGCGGCAAACTGTTTATTGACCCCATTAGGAACAGTCGGATCAATCGGTGATACCAGAATAGAGCTCAACGTTGCAGCTGTGACTGTCAGTGTAGTGCTTGCTGATACGTTGCCTTTGGTTGCAGTAATAAGTGCATTACCCACGTCAAGGCCTTTAGCAAGACCGCTAGTGACTTGTGCATTGGGATTCATAGTGGCAATTAGGGTATCACCAGAAGACCAGATAACTGAAGTCGTAATGTTAACTGTCGTGGCGTCGGAATAAGTTCCAGTAGCAGTTAATTGTTGGCTTAGTCCCTTAGCAATACTAGGATTGGTTGGCATTACGGTAATAGAGACTAAGGCTGCATCGGTTACAGTCAATAATGACGTCGCGGACAGGGTTTCAAATGTTGCTGTAATAATTGATGAACCGACAGCAATGCCGCTCGCAAGACCACTGGTATTTACTGTTGCAACCAGTGCATCAGCCGATGACCAGCTTGCCGTGGTAGTAATATCAACAGCAACACCATCGGAATAAGTGCCGGTAGCAGTGAACTGCTGTGTTAGGCCATTAGCAATACTTAGTGCTGCTGGGGTTAATGCAATTGAACTTAATGTAGCATCTGTTATGGACAGCTCAGTGCTTGCATCTTCTGCACCGAAAGAAGCTGAAATCACTACCGTTCCTACAGCAACGCTGCTGGCAAGACCATTGGCATTAATGCTAGCAACAAGTGTATCTGCTGATGTCCAATTAACCAAAGTCGTCACATCTGGCGAGGTGCCATCTGAATAAGTGCCTGTGGCGATAAATTGTTTTGTTAGCCCATTAGCAATACTGGGATTTACAGGTGTGATAGCTAAACTTGTTAAGGTCGCATCTGTGATCGTTAGCGTGGTTGTTGCCGCTAATACCCCGGATGAGGAATTTATCGTTGCTGTGATATCAACATCACCTGTAGCAACACCATTTGCTAGGCCGCTGTCACTGATGGTCGCCACAGTCGAGTCAACTGATGACCAGGTTGCCGTATTAGTGATATCAGATGAGGTTCCATCTGAATATGTACCCGTTGCTACAAATTGCGTGTTTAAACCCAAAGCAAGGCTCGAGTTAGTTGGCGTAATCGCAATCGCAGTAAGTGCTGCGCCATTATCATTATTGTTATCTCCATGGCACCCTGCTAGGAGGGTTACCCCTAATAGCATAGCGAATACGAGATAAGCTTTTGTTACAAATCTATTCATTTTATTCTTCCTTAGTACCTAGTTGAATTACTTATATTTCTGTTTTCTTACACCAATAAAATCAATAATTTCTTTAACAGGGATGACTGCCGAAATTCATCTGGATTCTTGGTCGTGTAATGTTCATTTTTTCAATGAGGGGGCCACATATTGGAGTAAAATATCGAGAAAGTTATCCAGTTGATTGCATATATCACGCCAACACACTGGCTAAGCTTGCAAGTATAGATTTAGTTGTTTAATAACAATGCTATACGGGTTTTTATCTGGTGTTAGGATTAAATATTGATTATAAAAAATCTTTGCTATATGAAAGAACTGTCATATATAGCAGATATGGATTTTACAAATGGAAATTTTTGTGGTTACTGAGATATAAATAGGCGGCTTATCAGTAAGTAATGCTATATTGGATAACGGATAACGGATAACGAATAACGAATAACATAAGCAGACCTGAGCCAATATTGCAGCTTATTTAGTGCCAGCCAGTCAGACAACCGACTCGGCAGTTTTATATCCTTTGGGCCGCGATCCCAGTCTCCGTCAGCACCAACTGATGAACATAGAGATTAGACATGAAAAAAGAGCACAAAAAAAACCAATCAAACTTGACCTATTCAAATGTCTCTAAAAGTGTAGATGACCTAAGAAATGGCGATAATGCTGACGTATTTGAAGCCGCGATTGAAGAGGCAATGTTTGATATAGGTGAACGCCGACAAGCGGAAGAAGCATTGCTCAATGCTGGCGCTTTGCAGCGCGCCATTTTTAATAGTGCAAACTTCTCCTGTATTGCTACCGATGCTAAAGGGGTTATCCAAATTTTCAACGTTGGTGCCGAGCGCATGCTAGGTTATTCGGCCATTGAAGTGGTCGATAATATTACTCCAGCCGAAATATCGGAACCACAAGAAATCATCGCCCGTGCCAAGGCGCTTTCTGCTGAATTTAGCACGCCGATAGAACCCGGTTTTGACGCACTAGTGTTTAAGGCGACGCGCGGTATTGAAGACATCTACGAATTAACTTATATCCGCAAAGACGGCAGCCGTTTCCCTGCAGTGGTGTCAGTTACCGCACTGCGCGACGACCCAGGCAGTATAATAGGCTATTTGCTGATCGGCACAGATAACAGCGTCGGTAAGCAGGCGGAAGAAGCCTTGCTCAAAGCGGGTGCATTGCAGAAAGCCATTTTTAACAGTGCCAACTTTTCCAGTATTGCTACCGATGCCCGTGGTGTTATTCAGATATTTAATGTGGGGGCCGAGCGCATGCTGGGCTATACCGCAGACGAGGTGATGAACAAGATCACCCCCGCTGACATTTCCGACCCGAAGGAAGTTATCGAACGCGCTAAAGTGCTTAGTATAGAACTTGAAACCCCCATTACGCCGGGGTTTGATGCGTTAGTATTTAAGGCGCGCCGTGGTATTGAAGATATCTACGAGCTCACCTATATACGTAAAGATGGCAGTCGCTTCCCTGCGGTAGTGTCGGTCACCGCATTACGTGATGAGCAAGACGCTATCATAGGGTATTTGTTAATTGGTACAGACAACACCGCGCGTAAGCGCATCGAGGAAGAACAGAAGGAACTCGGTCGGCGACTGCAAGATCAACACTTTTATACCCGTAACCTGATTGAATCCAACATAGATGCACTGACCACCACAGATCCATCCGGAATTATTACTGATGTGAACAAACAAATGGAAGAGCTTACAGGTAATAATCGCGATTCCTTGATAGGCACGCCATTCAAAGCTTATTTCACCGATCCCACACTTGCCGCTGCCGGAATAGAAAAAGTGCTAAGTGAAAAGAAAGTGTCCGACTATGAACTCACAGCCCGAGCCAAGAATGGCAAGGAAACCGTGGTTTCCATTAACGCAACCACCTTCTATCACCGTGACCAAAAATTACAGGGTATTTTTTATGGTGCCCGCGATGTAACGGATCGCAATCGCCTCAATCAAAAATTGCTTGAAAAGAACATTGAGCTCGAAAATGCCAAAGCGGTAGCGGAGAAAGCCAACCTTGCTAAATCCGATTTTCTATCCAGTATGAGCCATGAGCTGCGAACGCCTTTAGGGGCGATATTGGGGTTTGCACAACTGATGGAGTCGGGTATTCCGCCACTCGCACCTGCACAAAAACGCAGCATTGCTCAAATCCTTAAAGCCGGGTGGTATTTACTTGAACTAATCAATGAAATTCTTGACCTAGCGTTGATTGAATCAGGCAAATTACCTATGTCAATTGAAGCCGTGTCGCTGGCAGAAGTCATAGAAGAATGTGTGTTGATGAGTGAGCCACAAGCGAGAAGCCATAATATCAAGGTTGTCTTCAAACGTTTGGCGACTAAGGACTTTCTTAATGTTGATCGGACCCGATTAAAGCAGGTGATTATTAACCTGCTTTCCAATGCGATTAAATACAACCGAGAGGGCGGCAGCGTAGTACTAGAATGCAGCCAAAGTAGCGAAGATATGATGCGCATCAGCGTTCGCGATACGGGCGAAGGCTTGTCTGCTGAGCAGCTTTTTCAACTTTTTCAACCCTTTAACCGTTTAGGGCAAGAAGCTAATGGCCAAGAAGGCACTGGGATTGGTCTGGTGGTTAGTAAACGTTTGGTCGAATCTATGGGGGGGATTATTGGCGTACAAAGTACGGTAGGTGTTGGCAGTGTCTTCTGGTTTGAATTACATCGAACAGACCAACCTTTATCTAGTATTGAAAATACACCCGCTATGGCTTCAGTAGCGCTAGAGTATGAAGCCCCTGAACGCTTGCAAACCTTGTTGTATGTCGAGGATAACCCTGCCAATTTGATGTTAGTTGAAAATATCATTGCTCGTCGGTCCAATCTGCGTTTTCTCAGTGCTGCCGACGCCATTAAGGGTATAGAAATGGCACATACTCATCAGCCGGATGTTATTTTGATGGATATTAATCTTCCAGGAATTAGCGGCTTGACCGCATTGAAAATTCTCAGGGAAAGCCCGATGACAGCGTCAATACCTGTGGTAGCACTTAGTGCTAATGCCATTCCTCGCGACATTGAAAAAGGGCTTGATGCAGGTTTCTTCGGTTATCTCACCAAACCACTGCGAATTAATGATTTTATGAAGACACTGGACATAGCGCTTGAACAAGCCAATAAGTCAGTAAATAGTCTGGATAAGGGGACACAATAATGGCGATCACTGAAATCGATATTCTTAACGCCAATATTCTTATTGTTGATGATCAGGAACCTAATGTCATTTTGCTCGAACAGCTGTTGCTAAATAGTGGTTATAGCCAAATAACCACGACTATGGATCCCCAAAAAGTCTGTGAGCTTAATCGGCAAAATCACTATGATTTGATCTTACTTGATTTACAGATGCCAAAAATGGATGGCTTTGAGGTGATGGCTGCGCTTAAGGCTGATGATGACAACGATTATGTACCAGTGTTAGTGCTCACAGCCCAACCTAATCATAAGTTGCAGGCCTTACAAGCTGGCGCTAAGGATTTTATCTGTAAACCTTTTGACCTGATTGAAGTCAAAACGCGCATTCATAACATGCTGGAAGTGCGCTTGCTGTATAAGCAATTAGGATTGAATAACAATACTCTGGAAGAGACTGTACAACAGCGTACAGCAGAGTTAACCAAGACTAATCAGCAACTGGGTCAGGAAATTGAGGAGCGTAAAAAGGCAGAAGCGTCGCTACGAGAGACTTATACACAAATTAAACAATTAAAAGATAAACTTCAGGCTGAGAATGTTTATCTGCAAAAGGAAGTAGCGCAGCAGTTTAATTTCGACGAAATTATCGGCAACAGTAAGCTTCTCTCGCAGGTTTTTCAGAAAGTAGAGCAAGTGGCACCTATGGATGCGACAGTGCTGCTACTTGGTGAAACTGGGACTGGGAAAGGTGTAGTTGCCCGCGCAATTCACAGCCGCAGTTCGCGCCAAAAGCGACCCATGATCACAGTAGATTGCACCACCTTGCCGGCGACACTAATAGAAAGTGAGTTGTTTGGTCGAGAGCGGGGCGCTTTTACTGGTTCCGACAGCAAACAGATCGGCCGTTTTGAGTTAGCCGATGGTGGTACCCTGTTTCTTGATGAAATCGGCGAAATGCCGCTGGAGATGCAAGCCAAACTACTTAGAGTCATTCAAGATGGCGAATTTGAACGTTTGGGCAGTCCGCGTACGATTAAGGTTGATGTAAGAATTATAGCCGCCACTAACCGTAATTTGCTCGAAGAGGTGCGTAACGGAAAATTCCGTGAAGATCTCTATTATCGGCTCAATGTATTTCCGATAACTCTGCCACCATTAAGGCAACGTAAAGAAGATATTTCACTGCTAGTTAGTCATTTTGTGATTAAATTCAATAAGAAGATAGGTAAGCAGATTGACACAATTAGCCAGGAGGCACAGCACGCTTTACAGCAACACCATTGGCCCGGGAATGTGCGAGAGCTAGAGAGCGCCATTGAACGAGCGGTTATACTCAGTGAAGGGCATTCTCTGCAGATATTCGATCGCTTCGATAGCTTTGCCAAACTGTCGCAAAACGAGGAGTCTTCGGTTAAAGCCTTGGTTGAGCTAGAGCATGATCATATCGTCAAAGTGTTGCAGCAGACTAAGTGGCGCATCGAAGGCATTAAAGGTGCGGCATTGATCCTTGGGCTCAACCCCAGCACTCTGCGTGCCAGAATGCGTAAATATGGCATAGTAAGGCAGTGATATTTGGTCAATATTGAATGGGTATACTTAAGATTCATTAGCCACTATCATGTCGTTTAATCAATCTTTTATGAAAGAAAAAAGCTAAGGGTTACATCCAGATATACCTTGTTATTACTCAACATTCACACTACTCTCAATGAGAAGTTTACACTCGCTAAACCAAAGGAAATCCAATGAAAAATGTTCTTACAGTTGCCGCAGTAATATTAACTTATTTGACTTGTATTTCGGGCGCCTACGCCGGCATAGTTTCTTCCGAACAGGTTATAGTCCAGCAACAAAGTATTTATAATAAGCAACAAGTTATTGAAATGCTTAACAACGTTGAAGTTCAAGATAAACTGGTGGCTCTTGGTGTTAGTATTGAAGATGCAGAAATCCGTATCGCCAGTATGACGGACCAGGAATTAAATCAATTGAATACCCAAATGAATGATATGCCTGCAGCAGCAGGTGGCATCGTTGGGGTGGTCGTCACTGTATTAGTGGTATTAGTGGTACTCGATTTGGTGGGTGTTACCGACGTATTTTCCTTCATTCGGCCAATAAACTAAATCGTTTCTTCAAATATCAGTGCTACTTGTATTTTGAAATATAGCATATTCAAAAAAGCCATTCTGTTGATTGGCTTTTGTTTATTTATGAGTGGCTGTTCATCGGTTACACCTCAAACATCGCAATTGTTAGCAAATCCCCCTAATATCCCTCTTAAATATCAAATAGCCGACGTGCCTTTTTATCCTCAAGAGGATTATTTTTGCGGTCCCACGACGCTATCGGAAGTATTTAATTTTTATGGAGTGACTAAAACGCCACAGCAAATTGCACCAGCACTTTTTATTCCAGATTTAGAGGGCAGTTTACAAATTGAAATGGTTGCTGCAACACGTCAACAGGGGCTGCTTGCTTATGCTGAGTCTGGTAGTCTGACACAACTACTTTCTTTGGTGAGTGAAAATATTCCAGTTATTGTATTACAAAATTTATCCACAGCATGGTATCCCATGTGGCACTTCGCAGTGGTTACAGGCTATGACCTAGATAAGCAGCATGTGGTCTTGCATTCAGGTACCAATAAAGACCGAATCGCCGAATTTAAAGTATTTGAACAAACCTGGAAGCGAGGCCAGTATTGGTTGCTGGCGGCAGTGCCAACTGATACCGCAAGTTTACATTTTGATCCGTTCGTTTATGCCAGTGCAGCTCAAGATCTATTTAGTATTGGTAAAAGCACTTACGCGATTGAAGCTTTAGAAAATGCCACCCGACAATGGCCAGATTACTGGCTAAGCTACTTTTTACTCGGAAACTATTATTTAGCCATTGATAACGTCAAGGCTGATTTTTGGTATAAGCAGGGACTCATTTATACTGAGCAACTGGCTGAACAACACTCTGAGCAACAGGCTGCCTATTTAAATAACTATGCCTATAGTTTGTCTTTGTCAGGCTGTAAACCGCGAGCAATGGAAATGATTGAAAAAGCACTTAGACTGCAACCGGCTGATAGCAATATTCAAAGTAGCCAAAAAGAGATCGAAAAAATGCCTGATAATTCTGTTTGTTTCAGTAATTAAGCCAATCTCTACCTTCAGCTATTGAGTATTTAGGCGTTTAGTTGAAGTCTAGTCTATTGACTTAAATAGGCTTTTGTAGCGATTAATTTGCTTGTGGCCCTGTAAGTTCGGCATATTTAATAAGGAGCTCATCTTGAGACTCCTTATAGTCTGGATCAATGGCGATACAATCAATAGGACACACAGAAATACAAGTCGGTTTATCATAATGACCTACGCATTCGGTGCACAGTTCAGGATCGATTTCATAGACTTCTTCGCCCATAGTAATAGCTGAATTTGGGCATTCAGGTTCACACATGTCGCAGTTAATACAGCTATCGTCGATGAGTAGAGCCATAGTTTAACCTTATAATAGTTTAACCTTGTTGATGAGGATTACGAGTATCCTGACCTTGTGGCAAGTTACGCATTAAAATTGCTTTATCAGTACTGACTTCTGGTGGTAGTTTTAGGAATACAAAGTGCCCAGAACCTAACCCAGCTTCAACTTGTTCACCCTTACGGTTAACAAGATGGTTAATGGTTAGGTTCATATTACCCTGTGGTGTCATAATTTCTACACTATCACCAACGGAGAACTTATTTTTAACATCAATTTCGGCCAGGCCATCGGCATTACGTTTACCGGTAAACTCGCCCACAAATTGTTGAGTGTCACTAACAGAATAACCATGTTCATAATTTTGGTATTCGTCATGCACATGGCGGCGAAGGAAGCCTTCAGTATAGCCTCGATGAGCTAAGCCTTCTAAATTATGCATAAGTGTTCGGTTAAAGTCCTTACCCGCAGCGGCATCTTCAATTGCCTGACGGTATAACTGTGCAGTGCGAGCCACATAATAGAAAGACTTAGTTCGACCTTCAATTTTTAATGAGTTAATGCCCATTTTAGTCAATCGGTCGACATGCTGAATCGCACGCAAGTCTTTTGAATTCATAATATAGGTGCCGTGTTCATCTTCAAAGGCAGGCATGAGTTCACCTGGACGACCGGGCTCTTCGAGTAAGAACATTTTATCGGTAGGTGCACCTGCACCTAAGGTAGGTACTGTAATTTGTGCATCCCTTGGATTATAAATTGAAGGGCTTGATTGCAGTGCTATGATGTCACCATTGTCATCTTGCTTGGCTTCATGGGCATCATACTTCCAGCGGCAACTATTAGTGCAAGTACCTTGATTCGGATCGCGCTTATTAATATAACCAGATAATAAACAGCGACCAGAATAAGCCATACATAATGCACCGTGAACAAACACTTCAAGCTCAATATCAGGGCAACGCTGACGAATTTCTTCTATTTCATCAAGTGACAATTCTCGGGATAAAATGACTCGTTTAATGCCTTGTTGTTGCCAAAATTTAACCGATGCCCAGTTAATCGCATTAGCTTGTACTGAAAGGTGAACCACTTGTTCAGGAAATGCTTCACGTACCATCATGATTAGTCCGGGGTCAGACATGATCAGCGCATCGGGCTTCATCGCAACCACAGGTTCCATATCTTTTAGATAGGTTTTTAATTTGGCATTGTGGGGCGCAATATTACTCACAACATAAAGTTTTTTACCTAAAGAATGTGCCTCTTGAATACCACAGGCTAGGTTTTCCATCTTAAAGTCATTATTTCTAACCCGTAAACTATAGCGAGGCTGGCCAGCGTATACAGCGTCTGCACCATAAGCAAAGGCATAACGCATATTTTTAAGGGTACCGGCAGGAGACAATAGCTCTGGTTTAAACATAATTACTCTCAATCTAGCTTTAAAAACGCACCAATCGCGGGGGCAGGATCGTACTTAAGATATAACCGTGGAGCAAACATAGCCCTCTGTTATGTGAGGTAACTCTCCTTTTAAGCTTACCAACAGTGATATAGATGTATATTAAACTTGTGCTGAAGTGGTAATATAATTTTGTTAGTAAAGTTTTAACATTGTAATGATTTTGATTAGCTTAACTCGCACATTAGCCTGTATTCGGTATACAATTCTATTCTTAACGATTTTCCTTTTTTTGATGGAGACAATATGTCTACTGAACATCAACTACTAGTCAGCTTATTAAAAAAACTAAAAGACGACTCATTAGTACTTCCAACATTGCCTGAAGTGGCCATGAGAGTTCAAGAAGTGGTTTCCCGTGCTGACTCTAGTTTGAAACAAGTGGGTGATATTATTGGCCAAGATGCGGCTATTTCTGCCCGGATCATTAAAGTGGCTAATAGCGCATTATATTCAAGAGGCAACAAAGCCGAGAATATAACTGCAGCGGTAAACCGTATCGGCTTAATTCAAATTAAATCAATTACGACTTCTGTTGCAATGGAGCAGCTATTTATCTCGACTAATGAAATGGTCTGGGAAGTCATGGATGAAGTATGGAAAACATCTATTGAAGTGACAGCAGCGGCTTGTGCAATGTTAGAGATTTATAATAAGCGTAATCCAAGTAAAAAATTAGACCGCGAAACCCTTACCTTAGCGGGATTGGTACATAATATTGGTGCATTACCGATATTGTCTGAAGCAGAATTACACCCAGAGTTATTTGCCAGTATCGATCAGCTACGCGGCTTAGTACGTAAAATGCAAGGGCCTATAGGTCGAGCTGTATTGAAAAGTTGGGACTTTGCCCCTGAAGTGACTGAAGTGGTTGAACGATGGGCTGATTTACATTATTTGCCAGAGCGCGTCACCTATTTAGACTTTATTCGCTCAGCCGCTTTTTATACCGGAGAGTTGCGTGCGGGTGAAGAGTTAGAGCAGCGTCTCAGTGTTTTCGCTGATCGAGGATTACCTGTAACGCCAGAGGATTTAGGCAGTGATGTGTTTACTGATCTATATCATTCAATTAAAGAAAGTTATGAATAATTAATACTAACAATTGCGGATGATAATAATTATTTGTGCTGGTATAACGTGAATAAAACAATTTAATGACTCAGACAGTATATCTATTTAGTGTGCTCATGTTTGCTACCTTACTCGGCATTATCCTGGCTGTTGGTGGCATTTATTGTTGGCGTCTAAAACGATATTTACGCCATCTGACATACACGTTAGAACGCCAGCTACAAATGATTTCTCCCGTTGATTTTGGCCTTGCTCCCAAAGCGTTCACTCCGCTTATTACTGTGTTAACCAATTTACAGAAATCCATTCCTTTTAACGTTGAACGCGACAAGCTCACCGGTTTATCAAATCGAGTCGGTTTTAAGCGCAAAATGCTTAGTCGTATGCCGATAAAACAAGGCATGATTGTGCTAATTGATATTAAACAGTTTCGCTTTGTAAACGACTTATTCGGTTTTGTTTTTGGTGACTCTTTGTTGAAGGCCTTTGCTCATCGTGTTGAGGGTCTACCGGAAAAAGCTCAGTTTGTTGCTCGGATGAATGGCAACGAATTTTTGTTATTTTTCCCCAATAGCGTAAGCGATGAATATTTAATTGAAATAAAGCAGCTGTTGCAACAGCCATTCGAAATAGAACAACAACCGATCAGTGTTACAGTTCAGTTAGGGGTACTAGCTGTAGCGGAACATCATGGCGATGTGAGCATTATGCTGCGTCGATTAGATTTAGCGTTAAAAAAATCTAAGCTGCACCGTAATCATATCGCTTACTACGATAAAGATGACGATAAGAAACAGTATCGTGAGTTATTGATTATAAATAGTTTGCCCAAAAATTTACGGCAAAATAAACTGTTTATGGTTTATCAGCCGAAGTTAGATATTAAGGCCGGTAAGTGTGTTGAAGTTGAGGCTCTTATTCGTTGGCATCATGAAGGTTTGGGCGATGTTTCACCCAATGAGTTTATTCCTTTAGCTGAGAAAACCGGTATGATCGGAATGATCAGCGATTGGGTATTAGAGCAAGTGGTATCTCAGCAGGCTAAGTGGCGAGAGCTGGGGATTAATGTCAAAGTGGCGATTAATTTATCCAGTGCAGATTTACACAATGAGCACTTGGTTAATAATATTACCTCCACACTGCAACGTTATTTAGTTCCGGCTGAATGCTTGATGATTGAAATAACCGAAAGCACCTTGATGGAATCTGTTGAGCACGTAATCAGTACGGTAGAGGCTTTACAGGCAATAGGCATGAAAGTGGCTATTGATGATTTTGGAACCGGTCATTCTTCGCTGGCTTATTTACGCCATTTACCGGTCAATGAAGTCAAAATAGATAAGGCGTTTTTGGAAGGTTTTCAAGATGAAAAACAAGCGCAAAGTATTGTAAAAATGACCATCGCGCTGGCTAAGGAACTGGGATTTGAAGTAACAGTTGAAGGCGTTGAAACGCTCAGTATTTTACAAACGTTAACTGAGTTTGGTGTTGACCGTATTCAAGGAGATTACTTTTCTAAGCCTTGTGATGCCACTGAGTTTGCCTTTGCTTACCCAAAGCTATCCCAATTTCAGGCTTATTTATAATTAGTGATGGTACTTATTGTCACTCGCTAAAGTTATATAGCGTTAATATGACTCATTACCCTGATAACCTTAATAAAACTATTACCGATTAAACAGGCCTTAATAGTATTAAGGCATAGTCTTATTAAGCAATGCAATTAAGTCAGATGTCATCGGTGCGAGTTGTCGGTTTTTATTCATACAAACCATTTCAATATTAGCGGTCACCGCTGCTTTATTGGCATTAGGGCGCCATATCTCTTGCTTCCATATAGTGCGATATTTACTTTCAAAGCAAAATTGAGTTCTAACATCAATAATATCTGCAAATTCCACCCCGTCATGACAAATCATATCGCTTTTATATACCGCAAAACCCAAACCTTGTTCATTCCAAAGTTGTTGCAATACACTCGCCCCAATAACGTGTTCACGGGCACGTTCAAAGTACTTTAAAAAATTAGGATGATAAACCACGCCTGAAAAATCAGTGTCTTCATAATAAATTTGTACGGCAAAGTGAGCGGTATCACTCCAAATGAGCGAGTTGTGATTAGCAGGTTTGTTCATAATTTTCCTAACTGTTTTATCGTTTGTATAAAGCGGTGCATTATTAGCGTGTAAGTCGAAATGAAACGATGGCAGTGTAGAGGATTTTGAACAACTTTTCAGTGAATATATTAAACATAGAATAATGGTATTTTTAGTAACCATTGCCATTATGCAAAAATCAAAGGTATAATTAAATCCATAAGATTTTTCTAATGTAAATTTAATATTGTTGAAATGGATGGTGCTCTATGGCGGACAAAATTATCGAAGTAAACACCACTATGGGTGAAGGTTGGAAAGTGACTGCCCAAATTCGTGAGCACACATTGATCATAGATCAACCCACAGCGGGTAATGAAGGGGCAAACCCATTAGAAACGTTTTTATTTTCACTTGCAGGATGTATTTCTGCCATTGCCAAAATGGTTGCGCGTGATAAAAAAGTCCATATTCGTCAGTTTGATATGCAAGTTAAAGCTGTGGTAAATACTGCAGGATTATCAGGACAGCCAACGGATGACCCAATTGGCTTTAAGCAGATTGATTTAATTGCGACGATTGATGCAGATTTAGATGAACAACAAAAACAGGCATTTCTTGATGAAGTATGTCATCGCTGTCCGGTACACGATAATTTACTCAACCCTACTTTAGTCAGCCATAGTGCTAAATAAAGTGCTTTGAATAACTTGCCGATTATCGCAGCAGTGTAAAATCTATTGGGGTATGCTGCTGACATTGATCTGTGAGCGACTTTGCCGTTAACCGTGGCACACTGATCACATGGGTTAAACAGTCATATTTACGGTTAATCGCTTTAATCAGTAAGTCAAAATCACCGTCCCCTGACAGTAAAATAACTTCATTAACGTCAGCGGACAGTTCAAGCATATCAATGGTAATCCCTACATCCCAATCACCTTTAGCTGAGCCATCACTGCGTTGTATGTAGGGTTTTGTTTTAACCGTAAAGCCGATGTATTTTAGCGCATCTTGAAACTTGACTTGACCATCATCATTTGGCGCAATTGCATAAGCAATTGCATGGGTAATCTCGCCCCTGTCAGCTAATTGTTTGTATAACTCACGGTAGTTAAAGCTGCGATCAAAAGCTTGTTTACAGGTGTAATAAACATTTTGAACATCAACAAACACAGCAATTTTATACATTAATCAACCTTTTGATACATGAGTTTAATAAAGCATTAATAGTGCATGCTACCATATTAAGCCAAGCACTATTAAACTTAAGCATTATGTAAGCTTTGCCTGACGTTGTTTTTCAATCGCCTCTTCTAATTGTTTGGCCACAAAGCCAGGTGATTTGGTTGATGCTGAAATTAACCGATACATAGTGGGTATAACAAACAGGGTTACTAGAGTAGCGAATGCCATCCCAAAAAATATCACAGTACCAACCGCAATTTGAATTTAAATATTAATACCTTGGCTGGTAAGCACTAACCCAATAAACCCGCCGAATATCCCCATAGGAACAGTCAGCATAACAATTAAAGGATTAATAAAACTTTCAAATTGCGCCGCTAAAACTAAGTAGGCAATTAATAACGCTAAGCCAAATACAATGATAACTCCACTTTGAATTTCTTTAAAACCTTTGGATTCTCCAGTATATGCAATGGAGATGTCTGCGGGGATTAATTCGATAGCGCGCTGTTCAAGAAAGCTTAATCCTTCTCCTAAGGGGTAGCCTTCACCTAAGTTAGCTTTGAGGGGAATTGATTTTTGCTTATCAGCGCCTTCAAGAATAGGGCTAGTATCGGCTTCTTGTTGAAGTTCTTGGGCCATTTGAGTAATTCATGATAGTCAGACCCGCCTAATACAAACTTTACAGGTTCGCTAGATTGACCTCTAAAGCCTGGCATCATAGGCCGCACTGTGACATCTGGAATATCTTTAAGGGTTAATGAAATGAGTGCTAAAGCTTGTTTTACATGAGCATTCCTGTCTGCCCAATCTTCTGATTGCATAACAACAAAACCAGTTTGATCACCCGCTCGACCACCAAAGGCCGGTGCTTGAATACTAAATGACTTGAACGTGCCTTGACCTAATAATGGCATTAACCTTTGTTCAACTATGTCCAGATTGGTTATCATGCGGTTATAGCTTGCCCCCTCAGCAGCTTTAATAAAGGTATACAGCACAACGCGATCTTCTTGCGGCGCTAATTGTGATGGTATCAGTAACTAATTGCCACCAAGACAAGCCATAATCACGATTGGTGCAGCAAGTCGCCAGTGTATTGCCCAGGTAAGGGATATTTTGATACGTGGATAAAATAGCGTCATAAAAAAGCCATGCACTGTGGCATGGCTTGATTAAGCGTTAAGCTAATATCGAGTAAATTATTTTTCTACCGGTTCATTGGTAAATTCAAAATTTTGCTTTTTATTTGACGGTGTGACACCCATAAAATACTCATAACCTCGATCAGACAGTGACTTTTTCGCTTCTGGTTCTTTGGTTTCTTTAATGCTTGTTTGATCTGCCATTAAAGTGTATTTAGCTTTTGGTTTTTGCTTGATCTCACCTTTAGGCGATTCAGCGGCAACCCGTGGAGATTCAGTGTTATTAGTTTTTCTTAGGGTTGAACCTGATGAGTCAAAGGTGTAATTAAATACGCCGTTGCCTTCAATATTCTCAACACTTGATTTATCTTTTGATTGGTATGAAGCCAAAATACCATGTTTACCTAATGGAATTTCATGGAAGAGTTCTTTACCAGTACCAATTTTTACACCATTAACAAACCAATCGGCAGGCACATTACTAACCAGAGTGATCATGGCTGAGCTTAAGCCTAATCGTTCGTTGAGTAACTGATCAATTTTGTTGTTATATGATGGTTTAAATTTCATCGCGACTTTGTAGTTTAAGTTGCCATTCATGTTCATGTTGGCATCGACTACTTCGTACGACAACAGCACACTTTTATCGTTCAAAAATGGTGACTCATTACGAGTGTTAGTTAGAATAAAGCTTTTAGACTCTTTCAAACATTCAGTAATAGACTGGTACTTAGAACACTCAGTCGAACCGTTAATATTAACCGGTAGGCTACTACTTGATTTTGATAAATCGCCAATCAAGCGATTAGTGATATCGGTTTTTAGCTTAAATAACTGTTTACTTTGTTCAGTACGCTTACTATTAATCGCGTTGTATTCTGCCAAAATTTCAGTGTTTTCAGCTTCTAACGCTGCCGACTCTTGAACTGAGCGAGTTTCAAGCTCATCAATCTTATTTACTGTTGATTCAATTTGCTTATAGACTTGAGGTAAATTATCTTTAGCAAGAATTTTTTTAGGTAAATCAGTGATTAACATATCATACGATAATTTTTCACTTTCAATTTTTTCAACTAACTCTTCAATATCGAAGGCTTTCTTATTATGTTGGGTAAATTTGTTATTAACTGAAATTAATAGCGCATCAATATCGAATTGATCTTCAATTTGAGTTAGACGTCTTTCTTCTTCTGGGTTGATGACTTCTAATGCAGCAAAAGAGTTGCTCGCAAATAAGCACAATAACGCAAGGCTAATTGAACCGTATCTCACTGATATCTCCGTTGAATAACTATTAGCTTATACAATCGCTGCAAAATGAAATTGTTAACAAAAATCAGCAACGCACAAAATAATCCATTAATAAGTGATAATACTTAACTTGTTAGGGGTTTACAAACAGATTATGGCGAGGATTGAGTATAAATGACAAAAAATTGACGTAATGCGTTGTGTTTCATCTCACAATAATAAAACAGGGGCCGCAGCCCCTGTTGTTTGTAACGTTGTTTTATTTTGTCATGCGCTTATATTTTAAGCGATGCGGCTCAACAATATCAGCGCCATAAGTGCTTTTTAGCCAAGTAGAGTATTCAGTATAGTTTCCTTCATAGAAGTTCACTTTACCTTCATCACGGTAATCTAAAATATGGGTAGCAATACGATCTAAGAACCAACGGTCATGTGAAATGACCATGGCGCAACCTGGAAACTCTAATAACGCTTCTTCTAATGCGCGCAAGGTTTCCACATCTAAGTCATTGGTAGGCTCATCGAGTAGTAATACGTTACCACCAGCTTGAAGCAATTTAGATAGGTGCACACGGTTGCGCTCACCCCCTGATAAAGTGCCGATAATTTTTTGCTGGTCTCCACCGCGGAAGTTAAAACGACCAACATAAGCTCGGCTTGGTATCTCCATATTACCGACTTTCATAATATCCTGACCGCCGGAGATCTCTTGCCAAACGGTATTTTTATCATTCATTGAATCACGGAACTGATCTACTGAGGCTATTTGCACCGATTCACCCACAGAGATAGTGCCGCTATCAGGTTGTTCTGTACCAGATATCATTTTAAACAATGTTGACTTACCCGCGCCGTTAGCACCAATAATACCGACAATTGCGCCTTTAGGCACAGTGAAGGTTAAATCATCAATTAATACCCGATCGCCATAGGATTTAGTTAAGTTGGTAATCTCAATGACTTTATCGCCTAAGCGTGGTCCAGGTGGAATGAATAGTTCATTGGTTTCATTACGTTTTTGGTAATCGTTAGTGTTTAACTCTTCAAAGCGCGCCATACGTGCTTTGCCTTTGGATTGACGGCCTTTAGCACCTTGACGTACCCATTCTAATTCTTTGGCGATAGTCTTTTGACGCGCACTTTCTGTGGCTGACTCTAGCTTGAGACGATCATTTTTCTGTTCTAACCAAGAAGAGTAGTTACCTTCCCATGGAATACCTTCTCCGCGGTCAAGCTCTAAAATCCAACCAGCAGCATTATCCAGGAAGTAACGGTCATGGGTAATCGCCACTACGGTGCCGGTATATTCTTGTAAAAAGTGTTCAAGCCAAGCAACCGATTCAGCATCTAAATGGTTGGTTGGTTCGTCAAGTAGCAGCATTTCAGGTTTTTCAAGTAACAAACGACAAATAGCAACTCGACGACGCTCACCACCCGATAATACTTCAATTTTCTCATCCCAATCAGGCAGACGTAATGCATTGGCAGCGCGCTCTAATACATTGTCTAGATTATGTGCATCCTGGGCTTGAATAATAGCTTCTAATTCGCCTTGCTCTTTTGCTAATGCATCAAAGTCTGCATCAGGCTCAGCATATAAAGCATAAACTTCATCTAAACGAGTCAGCGCGTTTTTTGCTTCGCTTACCGCTTCTTCAACCGCTTCACGTACGGTTTGGTTTAAGTTTAATTTCGGTTCCTGTGGTAAGTAACCAATTTTAAGGCCTGGCATAGGCCGAGCTTCGCCCTCAATCTCAGTATCAAGACCAGCCATAATGCGCAGCAGTGTTGATTTACCTGAACCGTTTAAACCTAATACGCCGATTTTTGCGCCAGGGAAAAAACTTAAAGAGATGTCTTTTAAAATCTGCTTTTTAGGTGGGACAATTTTGCCCACTCTTAGCATGCTATATACAAATTGAGCCATGAGGTTCCAACATTGATTAACACAGAATAGGATGATTCTAATGGAATCTTAATCGAACTTAAATCTGATTTTGATTGTTATAAGTCGATTTTTATATCTTGTGACGTGCTAACTCGGATTTGCTAGAATTTAGTCTAAACAGCAAGCTGAACTTACAGTTATGTTTACCTGCTAAATATAAGCATTTAGAGTCGTAAAAATAGAACAGTGTTTTTGGTGACTGTTTTACGCATTTTGCAGCTTAAAAAAATGTTTAAATTGCCGAGGTGGAAAAAGTTACCGATTGTAAATTAAGGTGATTTTCAATTTCGCATGAGATTTTCTATTGTTGTTTAGTAACTAAATTCATGCTGTAAAGGCTGGGATTGTTTGCATTTGCAGAGTAGAATACCGCGCAACCCTACTAATATAAAACCTACCGTTGGAGTTACCATGCTTAAGAAAGCGATGAATATAGCGGATTACGATCCAGAACTATTTAAAGCCATTGAAGATGAAACTTGTCGCCAAGAAGAGCACATCGAGTTAATAGCATCTGAAAACTATACCAGTCCACGTGTTATGGAAGCTCAAGGTTCACAGTTAACTAATAAATATGCTGAAGGCTATCCAGGTAAGCGTTACTACGGTGGTTGCGAGTATGTTGATGTTGTTGAAACCTTAGCCATTGAACGTGCTAAAGAGTTATTTGGTGCAACTTACGCCAACGTACAACCGCATTCAGGATCACAAGCAAACAGTGCAGTATTTATGGCGTTGTTGAAGCCAGGCGACACTGTACTTGGTATGAATTTAGCTCACGGCGGTCATTTAACCCACGGTTCACCAGTTAACTTTTCCGGTAAATTATATAACATCATTCCTTATGGTATTGATGAGTCGGGCAAAATCGATTATGACGAAATGGAACGTTTAGCGGTAGAGCATAAACCCAAGATGATGATTGGTGGCTTCTCTGCTTATTCTGGTATTGTTGACTGGGCCAGAATGCGTGAAATAGCGGATAAAATTGGCGCATACTTTTTTGTGGATATGGCGCACGTTGCGGGCCTTATTGCTGCAGGTGTTTATCCAACTCCAGTACCTCATGCACATGTTGTTACTTCTACAACGCATAAAACATTAGCTGGCCCACGTGGCGGTATCATTATTTCTGCAGCTAATGATGAAGACTTATACAAAAAATTAAACTCTGCTGTGTTTCCTGGTGGCCAAGGCGGCCCATTAATGCATGTTATTGCTGGTAAAGCGGTTGCGTTTAAAGAAGCACTAGAGCCTGAGTTTAAAGTTTACCAACAACAAGTTGTTAAAAACGCTAAAGCAATGGTTGAAGTATTTTTAGCGCGCGGATACAAAATTGTTTCTGGCGGTACTGAAAACCACTTAATGCTTGTTGATTTAATCGGTCGCGACTTAACCGGTAAAGAAGCTGATGCAGCGTTAGGTAGTGCCAATATCACGGTAAATAAAAACTCAGTACCTGATGATCCACGTTCACCATTTGTCACTTCAGGTGTTCGTATTGGTACCCCAGCTATTACTCGCCGTGGCTTTAAAGAAGCTGAAGCGAAGCAATTAACGGGTTGGATTTGTGACATTTTAGATGACGCACAAAACCAAACTGTGATTGATAGCGTAAAAGGTCAAGTGTTGGCCTTATGCGCTAAGTTCCCTGTTTACGGATAATTCCTACTGCACGGAATATCCTTTCATCACTAATGCTATCCCTAAAGGTTAGCTTAACCTTGATGAGTAAATAGGATAAACTTTAATGGCCACTAATTTTAGTGGCCATTTTATTTTCGGAGGTTCAATGCATTGTCCATTTTGTAGCGCGACTGATACTAAAGTTATCGATTCACGTTTAGTGGCAGATGGCCACCAAGTTCGCCGTCGCCGTGAATGCACAGAATGCCATGAACGTTTTACAACCTTTGAAGGTGCAGAGCTAGTCATGCCTAGGGTGATAAAGCGCGATGGCAGCCGCCAACCTTTTGATGAAGAAAAACTTCGCGGTGGTATGTTACGTGCGGTGGAAAAACGTCCAGTATCTATGGATGAAATCGAACAAGCAATTACTAAAATTAAGTCCACATTACGCGCGACAGGTGAGCGTGAAATTGATTCTGAGATGATAGGTAATTTAATGATGGATCAATTAATGAGCCTAGATAAAGTCGCCTATATTCGATTTGCCTCTGTTTATCGTGCTTTTGAAGATGTGTCACAATTTGGCGAAGCGATTGCTAAATTGCAAAAATAAACTTCCCCTAGGACTTGAGTAACTTTTTATGACTAGCTTTAGTGTATTTGATACCCAAATGATGGGTCGTGCGATTCAGCTGGCGCGAAAAGGTCTTTATACTACGCGCCCCAATCCATCTGTTGGCTGCGTACTTGTCCAAGACTCAATTATTATTGGTGAAGGTTATCATCAAGTTGCGGGTCAAGGACATGCTGAGGTCAATGCATTGGCTGATGCCGCTAAACAAGGACATTCTACCGTTGGTGCTACAGCCTATGTGACTTTAGAGCCTTGTAGTCATTATGGACGTACTCCGCCCTGCGCTTTAGGGTTAATTAATGCCCAGGTTGCTAGAGTCGTTATTGCAGTGAAAGACGCTAACCCTCAAGTAGCCGATAACGGTATTGCCATGTTGCAAGATGCAGGTATTCAAGTTGAGGTTGGTTTATTAGCCGCTGAAGCTTTGACGTTAAACCTAGGGTTTATGAAGCGGATGAAAACCGGTTTGCCATGGGTTACGGTGAAAGTTGCCGCCAGTTTAGATGGCAAAACTGCCTTGTCTAATGGTGTTTCTAAATGGATTACCGGTCCCGCAGCAAGACAAGATGTGCAACGAATGCGTGCCCGCCATTGCGCGTTAATCACTGGCGTTGAAACTATTATTGCAGATGATCCTAGTTTAAATGTGCGTTATGAAGAACTTGGCAGCTTGAAAAGTTCGCTTTCACCCACATCTCTACAGCAGCCATTAAGAGTCGTGTTAGATTCCCAAGCCCGATTAACCGCAGATTTTATGCTATTCAGTATTGAAACACCGATTCTATTAGTTTCAACCTGTGGCTACTCTGATGTTGTACAAGCACTTTTTCCTAACCATGTTAGTTTGCTGCAGGTAAAAGCAAATAGTGCAGGGCGTGTGTGTCTTAATATCTTGTTGAAATATTTGGGCGAAAGTTGTAACTCAGTGATGGTTGAGGCGGGTGCGACACTTTCTGGCAGTTTTATTGAGCATAATCTGGTCGATGAACTGGTTTTATACCAAGCGCCTAAGTTATTAGGCAGTGAAGGCCGCAACATGCTGAGCTTAACTGATTATCAATCAATGGATCAAATACCTAAAATAGTATTAAAAGATCAACGAAATGTCGGCCAAGACACACGATTTGTATTTGGTTTAAGCTAAAATATCTCATCATTAATGTTCAATTCTGTTGGGCAGAAATAGGAAAAGTGACTCTCTATGTTTACAGGCATTATTGAAGCCCTAGGCACCTTGCGCAAAATTGAGCGCAGAGGTAACGATATTCGGTTAACTGTGGCTAGCGGTAAACTCGATTTATCCGATGTAAAATTAGGCGACAGCATTGCCACAAACGGCGTCTGTTTGACCGTAGTACAATGTTTAGCTGATGGCTATGTTGCCGATGTTTCTGCTGAAACGGTTACTTTAACAGGATTTGCACATTACCAGGTTGGCCAGAAAGTTAACTTAGAAAAGGCTGTGACAGCAACAACACGTTTAGGTGGTCATATGGTCAGCGGCCATGTTGACGGTATCGCTAAAGTTGATGGGCGTCAGTATCGCGGACAAGCGATTGAGTTTTGGTTGTCAGCTCCTGCTGATTTAGCTAAATACATTGCCCACAAAGGTTCAATTACCATAGATGGTGTGAGCTTGACCGTAAATGAGGTTAAAGGTCATCAATTTAGACTTACTATTGTGCCGCACACGGCAAGCGAAACGACCTTAACCGAGTTAAAAGCAGGCGCTAACGTAAATATTGAAGTGGACTTAATTGCCCGATATCTTGAACGATTAATGCAGCCGCAGGATGAGCAGCAACCTAAATCAGGTGTCACTCTGTCTATGTTAGCCAATGCTGGCTATATGAAATAGTCCGTTGAATTTTATCAGAAAGTGCTTTGAGCTTTATAAGAACCTATTCTACGCTTTATAGAACAGTATTTTGACTCATGTTTTGCTTTGAATATTTTGAGCTGAGCATAAATAATCACCCTAAATAACAATTAAAGGTCCCTACATGGCTTTACACAGTATAGAAGAAATCATCGAAGACATTCGTCTCGGTAAAATGGTTATCTTAATGGATGACGAAGACCGTGAAAATGAAGGCGATCTGATCATGGCAGCCGATTGTGTCACGCCTGAAGCCATCAATTTTATGGCCACTTTCGGCCGTGGCCTAATTTGTCAAACAATGACAAAAGCACGCTGTCAGCAGTTAAATTTGCCTTTAATGGTGACCAACAATAACGCTCAATTCTCAACTAATTTTACCGTATCTATTGAAGCGGCTGAAGGTGTTACCACAGGGATATCTGCCCACGACAGAGCAGTAACTGTAAAAGCTGCTGTGGCCAAAAACGCCAAAGCATCAGATTTAGTTCAACCAGGGCATATATTTCCTTTGATGGCACAGGATGGTGGCGTATTGATCCGCGCAGGTCATACTGAAGCGGGTTGTGACTTAGCCCGTCTTGCCGGGTTTGAGCCGTCAGGTGTTATTGTTGAAATTTTGAATGAAGACGGCACTATGGCTCGCTGTCCTGATTTAGAAGTATTTAGTGAGAAGCACGGTATTAAAATTGGCACAATTGCCGATTTAATTGAGTATCGTAATAACAAAGAAACCACCGTTGTACGTGAAGCAAAATGTAAATTACCTACTCGTTTTGGCGAGTTCGACATGGTGACATTTAGAGACACTATCGATAATCAACTCCATTATGCTTTGATCAAAGGCAATGTGGGTGATAACACACTCGTACGTGTCCATTTACAAAATACTTTCAATGATTTATTGCATTCAGAACGCGATCAAAAACGCAGCTGGCCGCTTGAAAAAGCGATGGCGCGAATCGCCGAGCAAGGTGGTGTATTAGTGTTACTTGGAAATCAAGAACACACCAGCAGCATGCTTGCTAAAGTGAAGTCATTTGAAGCTGAGGATAATGGTCAAGCAATGGCCCCAGCTCCGTGGCAAGGTACGTCACGTCGTGTTGGAGTCGGGTCACAAATTTTATCAAGCCTTGGTGTCACCAGTATGCGCTTGTTGAGTTCGCCTAAGCAGTATCATTCTTTGTCGGGTTTCGGCTTGGAAGTAACTGAATATATTTCGGAATAAATTGTTAATAAATTCAATTTAAAATTTTCAATAATTGCATTGCGCTCAGAGTGGTCGGCTGTGTTATCATACCGCCTCTTTCGCCCAGGCTGGGTGCTTTAGCTAAATTAGGTAAGATAAAAATGAACATAGTTCAAGGTAATATCGAAGCGAAAAATGCAAAAGTGGCGATCGTAGTATCGCGTTTCAATAGCTTTGTTGTTGAAAGTCTGCTTAGTGGCGCACTAGATACTTTAAAACGTTTTGGCCAGGTTCCAGATGAAAACATTACTGTTGTGCGCGTACCTGGCGCCGTGGAATTACCACTAGCTGCTCGTCGAGTTGCTGCAAGTGGAAAGTTTGATGGCATTATCTCACTTGGTGCTGTGATCCGCGGTGGAACACCTCATTTTGATATGGTTGCCGGTGAATGTAATAAGGGACTTGCTCAAGTAGCATTAGAGTATGACATCCCCGTTTCTTTTGGTGTGTTAACAACTGATACCATTGAGCAAGCCATTGAGCGCTCAGGTACAAAAGCGGGCAATAAAGGCGGCGAAGCTGCATTAAGCTTGCTTGAAATGGTTAACGTGCTTCAAGAGTTAGAAAAACAGTTGGTATAGTAGGAAATTTAATGAAGCCTTCAGAGCGCCGCAAGGCACGCCGTTTAGCCGTTCAAGCTATTTATTCATGGCAGCTAACAGACAACAATGTTGCTGATGTTGAACATGAGTTTTTAACCGAACAAAGTTTAGACGGTGTTGATGTTGCTTATTTTCGTGAGCTTTTAGCGGGCGTTACAGCTAAAGTCGCTCAGATAGATGAATTACTAAAACCACACTTAGACCGTGATTTTAGTGAAGTATCACCGGTTGAAAAAGCCATAGTACGTTTAGCAACATTTGAGCTGACCTTCAAAAAAGATGTCCCTTTTAAGGTTGCCATCAATGAAGGTATCGAACTTGCTAAAGCTTTTGGAGCTGATGATAGTCACAAGTTCGTCAACGGTTTGTTAGATAAAATCGTTAGAAATAAGTAATCCTAGAAACGGTATCTTCGGATACCGTTTTTTTTGTATTAACATGCTTAAAAATAAGGTGGGCGGGTTTTTCCGACCAGTGCTAGCGTGAAAGAATTCCAACTTATTGAACAATTTTTTAAAAACCGTGGACAAAAGCGTCGTGATGTCATCTTAGGCATTGGCGATGATTGTGCTTTGGTACAGCCCGCCGAAGGTAAGGTGATTGCTATTTCATGCGATACCTTAGTTGAAGGCGTGCATTTTTTTGCTGATATGCCAGCACATGCTCTTGGCTATAAATCACTGGCAGTGAATTTGTCTGATTTAGCTGCCATGGGAGCTGAGCCTGCCTGGATGACATTAGCGCTATCTTTACCTGAGGTAGATACTCAATGGCTTGCTGATTTTAGTAATGGATTATTTGAAATCGCAGACTACTATAGTGTCGCTTTAGTGGGGGGCGATACCACTCGAGGACCCCGCTGTATAAGCCTGACCATTAATGGGCAAATTCCTAAAGGTAAATCGTTAAAGCGCAGCGGTGCAAAAGTCGGTGACTGGATATATGTGACCGGAACTTTAGGGGATTCAGCCCTTGGACTCGATATGCTGCGGGGAGTGCAAGCGGTTAAGCCAGAGTATAAAGAATATTTACTGAACCGACATTATTATCCCACCCCAAGGGTGCTAGCAGGACAAGCGTTACGTGGTCTTGCATCTAGTGCGATTGATTTATCTGACGGTTTAGTCTCAGATCTGTCCCATATTCTTAAAGCATCTAATGTAGGTGCGACTATTAATGCTAATGCAATTCCATTGTCTAGCTCACTAAAAAACAGCGTGACAGCTGAACAAGCTCTAGCCTATGCTCTGACTGGGGGGGAAGATTATGAGCTATTATTCACTGTACCCGAGTCACAGCGTGGCGCAATAGATACCGCCTTAATTCATTCGGGGGTGAAGTTTGTTAACGTTGGTCAGATTTGTTCTGGTGATAAAGTCAAATTCACTTTAGACGGCCAGCCCTTCATGCCAGAGTTTAAAGGTTTCGAGCATTTTTAATGAAGTTATTCTCTCAAGACCCGGCGGTGAAACGTTTACGTCTATCTAATCCTATTCACTTCCTTGCACTGGGTTTTGGCAGCGGCTTAGCGGCTAAAGCCCCTGGCACCTTCGGCACTATTGCAGCCATACCTTTATATCTATTAATGAGTCACTTAAGTCTGCCAGTATATTTAGCTTTGACGCTATTAATCGTGCTGGTGGGGTTTTATATTTGCGATAAGGCAGCAAGTGATATGCAAGTGCATGATCATGGAGCTATTGTGTGGGATGAAGTGGCAGGTTTACTTATCACGTTAATTGCAGCTCCAGCAGGATGGATATGGTTATTAGTCGGTTTTGGTTTTTTCAGGTTCTTTGACATCCTCAAACCCTGGCCAATCAGGTGGTTAGATGCCAAAGTACATGGCGGCTTTGGCATTATGATTGATGATGTTTTAGCAGGTGTTTTTGCATTTATGTGTTTGCAGGCATGTGCTTATTTTTTCGGATAATACAACTTTAACGTTTTTTGCTCTCTTTTCTAAGTTGTATTGATTGTTTTTGTAATTGTGTTATTTTCTCCGATTGCTCAAAGTATTTAACCATATCCGTGTTTAAACAGCTGATCACTTTACCTATTGGGTTATATTTCATCGCCCAAATTTTTTCTATCGTTGAGTCATAGTCACAATACGCAAAACTCTGCTCGTTCTGCTCATCCTTTGCTTTTAATCCAGCCATTGAATCTCTCACCATAGCTTCACTTAATTGATTTTTGATGACTTGTTGGTATTGATTCATGACCCTTTCGGCATTCATGTTAAGGCTGTCATTTAACTTGAAAAAAAGGCTAATAAGCCATTGTTGATAATAGTTAATATCAGATAAAGGGTAGGTATTACTCAGCATTTCAATCATCACAGCTTTTACAAATAGATATTCTGCTGCAAATACTCTTTGAATACTTTCCTCTGACAGTTTACTGCTAAGTTTCCACGCTGCAGGGTAAGTGCCATTAAGAGGTGCTTCTGCAGCAAGTATTTTCACTCCCCAGGCTAGGTTTTTTTGCATTTTACTGCCCGCTAAAGAGAAGGTTGCAAGGTCGCTTGATGAATGAAAAATATTGTTCCAAAATCGATAATCAGCATCAATAAAGTCATTAATAAAACTAGGGCTGCCAGTGCGTGAACTCAATAATGCATTTAGCTCAGCAAGCATCTGAATATTAGATAAGTTAGTGAAATTAATTTGTGGTCTATCTGCTGAGTTATCTAGACTTTCATGCCACAAAGGCAACGTAATAATCTGTTGATATTGATTAATTAAATCAACATGACTTGTCAGCATAAACTTAACATCTACTAAGTTACCCGCTATAAAATTATGACAATTTTCAATTAATTCTTTATGACAGGTTTGTTGATATTGTTGCAGCAATAAGTGCTGCACATCTGACAAAGGAAGGATTAAAGGGGCTTGCTGTGTACCTACTATCTGCTGCGCTAATACAAAAGCGTTCTGACTTTCATTAACCGTTTCAAGTTGAGCCCACTTTTCTAATTGTTGAGTATTCACCGACAAGTAGCGGTCTTCAATATTAATATAAACTAAAACAGCAAAGATAAGAGCCAGCAAGAATATGATTGAAGCTACACTATAGACGGCTATTTTAAGTATTGACTTAAGCATTCTTACCCTTGATTTTATTATACTTTTAATTCAGGCCCTATTTCGTTGATCATTATAGTGAATTTAGGGAAAGCCCATATTAGTGGTATTTAACTCTTTATTGCAACAGTTCTCTGGCATTCGCTAGGGTGTTTTCAGTGATAATATCGCCACCTAATAAACGGGCTAATTCGTTTATGCGCTGCTCTTTATCTAAATTTTGCATTGTCGTTTCAGTTTGCCCACCTTTGTTGAACTTGTTGACAAACATATGTTGATGACCATTACCAGCCACTTGCGGTAAATGGGTAACACAAAAGACTTGTGTTGAATCCCCTAGACTTCTTAACATTCGGCCAACAACTGCTGCAGTAGGTCCTGAAATACCCACATCGACCTCGTCAAATATTAATGTTGGGGTAGAGACTTTTTTAGCGGTAATAACTTGTATACCTAAGCCTATGCGCGATAGTTCGCCACCAGAAGCCACTTTAGCAATCGGTTGTAATGGCTGTCCTGGATTGGTGCTAACTAAAAACTCCACTTGGTCACAACCCAAACTGTTACTCATTTCAGGGTTAAAGTTTACCGCAATATTAAATTGGCCTTTTGGCATGTTTAATTCATGGATTGAACGAGTGACTAATTTATCTAACTCTTTAGCATAGCGAGCCCGGCTTTGACTGAGTTTTTGGGCATGGGTTAAATAGGCCTCACGGCTGAAAGCTAACGCCTGTTTAATCTCATCTAATTTAGTTTCATCATCAGACAACCCAACCAGTTCAGCTTTTAGCTGTGCATGATGAGCTGATAAGTCTTCAGCACTCACATGATGCTTGCGTGAAAGTTGCATTGCGGTGGTTAAACGCTTCTCTAAATAGGTAAAGTGTTCAGGGTCTAATTCTAAACGGCTAAGGTAGTCTTCTATTTCAACTGTGCTTTCTTGTATCTGAATTAATGCTTCATTAAGCATACTGGCTACAGGGGCTAACTTTTCATCCACGCTTTGTAAATTATCTGCTAAATGAATCACTTTATTTAGCAGTGATTCTATGTTGAACTCTTCACCTTCGGTCAGTAGATCTAAACTGGCCTGACAGGTTTCAATCAGTTCAGTACCATTAGCAAGGCGTTTATGTTCTTGTTCTATTTCAACAAATTCACCGTCAGCTAAATTAAATTCATCTAGTTCTTCAACTTGATATTGGAGTAACTGTTTGCGGGATATACGCTCATGTTGCGCATGTTCGAGCATTTTAAGCTCATTTTCGATCTGCTTATTACGTTGATAGCTGGCATGTACAGTGTCAATTAACAGCTTATGGTTGGCGTAGCTGTCTAGTAGGGTAAGTTGATGCTCACTTTTTAGCATTGCGTGGTGAGCATGCTGACCATGAATACCAATGAGTAATTGGCCTATGCTTTTAAGTTGGGCAATAGGTACTGGGTTGCCATTGATATAAGCTCGTGAGCGACCATCACTGTTAATGGTGCGGCGTAAAATGCAGTCATCTTCATTATCTAGGTCATTATCTTCTAACCAGCGCTTAGCTTGCGGCACATCATGCAATGTGAAGCGGGCACTGACTTCGGTTTTATTAGCTCCAGGTCTCACCGTATTGGCATCACTGCGGTTACCTAAACATAAGCCAAGCGCATCAATAGCAATAGATTTACCTGCACCTGTCTCACCCGTTATGGTGGTCATACCGGCTTTAAAATCTAATTCTAAAAAACGTACAATAGCAAAATTGTTGATGCTGAGTTGGCAAAGCATAATGAATTCCTGTCAATGAAACTATCAAACCACTGTATTGATAAACAGTATATACTGATTTTTTATACAGTAAAGTAGTAGCCAGAAAATTATCTTTGGTTATTTGTTAGACTATCCGAGTGTGTTAATTAACCATAAGATTTTAATAGTGTTTCTATTATAGGTAAGCTAACAAAGGTCATTAATGTGCCATATAGAATACCTTGTGCGCTGCTATTAGCATTTATTTGGTATCGTTCGGCCAATAAATAGACGCTTGCTGCCGTTGGCAAGGCGGCTAATAGCACTCCCATAGTCAGTAGTTCATGTTCTACGCTAAAGAGTTTCAGTAAGCCAAAGGCAATAAAAGGTTGAATTATTAATTTGAGTAAGTTGATTAAACTTATTTCTGCAATCAGGCTAAGGCTGAATAGCTTTGCTAAAGATTGATGCTGAAACGCTTTAGCAAGTACCATTCCTATGGCAAATAGTGCGCAAGGGCTAGAGGTACTACCTATTTGGTGCAGCACCAATGATAGGCTTTCGGGTAAGGTGATATGCAATGCCGATAAGCTTATACCTATCATACTGCCAAGCACTATCGGATTTTTATATAATGCATTAGCCATAATGACGATAGCATGATCTGCGGACTGTTTGTCGCGGCTGGCAAGTTCGATAGAGACGAGTGCAAAGGCAAACATAAATACCGACAGCAGGCTGGCTATAGCTGCCGCGACTAATGCGATTTTGTTACCAGGAAATAACAGGCTTAGTAATGGAATACCAATGAATGCTGTATTGCCAAAGGTGGCATTTAATGCGCGCATAGCTGCAATAGCTTGCTGCTTAGGTTTGCGCCATAAGGATACGGCTATTACGAGTGCATAGGTGATGATCATCGCCAGGCTAAATCCACCTATAAATCCCCACTGAATAATATCTTCAATGCGCGTTTCAGCGAGCACGATCAATAAAATTGCTGGAAAGGCAATGTAGTAAACAAATTGATTGAGGATTAGATTGGTATCTGCTGGTAGAAATCTTAATTTTTGAACAATACCGCCGAGTAACATAATAATAAACACAGCGATCAGCGGGGTAAGAATACTGGACATCCCTCGCAATTCCTTAACAAAATAATAGTAAGTCTACTTTACTTTGTTTTAATAAGAGGATGCAATTAGGCTAAAGTTAAACACGTGTTTATTTATTCAGTTTTAGGTTTAATGTTACTGAAGAGCTTAAATTTACTGAAGATAGTGCGATAAAAGCCTGAATAATATCAGGCTTTTGAATATTTTTTAGTGATAGTAGGTTAGTACTACAGACTAATGCCAATATTAGATGCACCAGCTTCGATAATATCTTTACGTAAGCCTTTAACTAAGTCTGGATGAATGTCTGGATTTGCTTCAATAATATCTAACAGCATATTTTGTAGCTCTTTCTCTTCTAGCATCACAGGATGGGCAAAAACATAATCATCTAATGCTTCATCCATTAAGTCCTCATCACTAAGGGCTTCAATATAGTTAGCCACAGTGCTGGAAGAAAGTTTGCTGATATTGATTATGTCATCTTCAATTTTATCCGCAATAGCACTCATTAAGGTAGAGATTGCTACCACAGCATCCATAGCCGGATAAACACCATAAGCTTCAAAATCGCTTGGGTCAGGGGTGTTTTCTTCTAATTTTTGTAAGTGAACATCTACATTGTATTTGTTTTTCTTGTCGTACTGGCTTTGCCATAGTAAGTCTAGAGCTGTTGATAAGACAGCTGGTTGGCCGAACTCGCATACCTCAGAAAATAGCTGGTAATTAGGTAGCATACGCTGGCATAAAGCGATAGCAAATAATTGTTTTTGAGGTAAAGATAACGCTTTTAAACGTTGAAAAAATCCAGGTTTATGAGTCATGCGTGATGTCCATCGATAACTGTTCTAATACTTGAGTTGCCGCCGATTCTACCTTAGTTAGCTCATCAAGTAACTCAAGTATTTCCGGTTCTAGCTCACTGGTCGAGGTTTTGTGCTTTAAAGCAGATTCTATTTCTTGGCAAAGCTTCTGGGTTGTCGGTACGCCACAATAGCAGCTTGCACCATGCAGTTTATGTACGGCTTGTAACATATTTTGTTGATTTTGCTCCTGCAGTGCTAATTCTATAGTTACAATTGTGCTGGGAATTGAGTCTACCAGCATTTGTAGCATTTCAAGTGCTAAGTCCGGTTTTTGGCTTGCTTGGCTTAAGCACAACTCCCAATTAAGGGTATGAAGCTCAAAATGGGTAAATTTAGGTTTGGCTACCCAACGATTAATCACTTTTCTTAACGATGATTCATCGATGGGTTTGGGCAAAAAGGCATCCATACCCGCAGCTAAAATATTTTCTCTTTCTTCTGCAATCGCATGGGCTGTGACTGCAATTATTGGCGTGTGGCGGTTCATTGATTCATGACGTATGCGTTTGGTTGCGGTAATGCCATCCATTCCCGGCATCTGAATATCCATAAAGATTAATTCAAAGCTTTTACTTCTCGCCAGTTTAATGGCTTCTTGACCATTTTTAGCTGTGGTGACGTTAACAACTAATTCTTGTAATAAAGTATCAATAAGCTTCAAGTTGGCAATATTATCATCTACAGCTAACACCGACACATTCAAACGTTCGATATTAGTGCCAGGTGCGATAGGCAATAACTGTTGTAATGCTTTAGGGGTCGGCGGGTAAATTAAATGCCTTGCTAATTCCATATCATTGATTGGAACGTTCAGGAGTAAGTCGCTGTTGGGTTTTAAATGCTGACTAATGATGTCTTGGTCTATGCAATCATGCAATAAAATCAGACATTGAGTATGATTTTTCATGACCTGTAATTGTGAGCTAATGTGCTCAGGACTATCAAAACCATGACAGCTTGTTAAGATATAATCAAAATGGATATTTTTTTGTTCAAGGGTTGTATTGAGATGATCTAATTGTCCCACGCTGGTCAGTTTTAAATGCCACGATTCTAGGCGCCTATTCAAGGTGTCACGTGTCAGCTCTCTTGGTTCAAATAACAGGATAGATTTACCCTGCAGTACATCCATTGGTAATACTTCACCTATGTCAAACTGACTGGTGCTAAGGGGTAAAATAAACCAGAAATTTGAGCCTTTATCTGGGCTTGAAGTGAACCCAATTTGACCGCCCATTTGGTTAATGAGGCGTTTGGTTATCACTAGACCCAATCCTGTTCCGCCAAAGCGGCGAGATATCGATGAATCTGCTTGGCCAAAAGCTTGGAATAGATATTCTTGTTGGCCTTCATTAATGCCAATCCCTGTATCGATGACTTCACATCGCAGCGTCACAGTATCTTCATTATTACCAACAAGGGTAATTTTTAGTATTACACTACCTTGATCAGTAAATTTGATTGCATTGCCGACCAGGTTGGTAATAATTTGATTCACTCGCATTGCATCGCCGCTAACACTTTCCGGTACATTAGAATCAATATCAATAATAAGTTCTAAGCCTTTTTCCCTTGCGCTACCGGCGATAAGACTTAAGGTGTCAGCTAAGGTTTCACGTAATGCAAAAGGCATTTTTTCAAACACCATTTTACCTGCTTCAAGTTTAGAGAAATCAAGGATGTCATTAATGATCCCTAATAAATTACTGGCGCTTCGCTCAATTGTTTTAATGTAATCGAGTTGGCTCGAATGAAGCGGAGTTTTAATTAACTGTCTTGAAAATCCTATTACGCCATTGAGCGGGGTGCGTAGCTCGTGTGACATATTGGCTAAAAACTCAGATTTAATTCGACTGGCTTCTAGTGCACGTTTTTTAGCTAAATCTAGTTCAACGTTTTGAATTTCAATTTGCTCTAAGGTTTCCCGTAAATCTGAGGTTGCTTGATCAATATTTTGTTGCATCTCGTCATGATATTCAGACAAGGAGCCCGCCATGGCATTAATGCCTCGTTTAAGTAAGTCTAATTCACCAATCAAATTACCATCTAAGCGAGTATCAAGTTTTCCTTCGCGAATTTTTGCCACAACCCTGACCATTTCGGTAATGGGATGATTGACGTGTTTAACTAAGCGAAAGGTAAAGAATAGGTTAAACTGAACCCCGATTAACACAATAATAAACGCGGCAATGGCTGCCCTGTGTTGCTCTAATAGAGCATTTTCTTTATTGATTAATATCGCGATATAGCCAATAACTTGTTCTTGCTTACTGTTGTATATAGGTTTTGCCATACTTTGGCTATGAACCGTATTTTGTTGATTAAGAGAGTCAAGCGGATCTTTATTTGATTGCTTATTAATAAAAGTCAGTGGATTAAAATGCGTATTGGAAACAATAGGGCTACGAATGACTAAAATATCTTCCAAGGTATTAAACTCAGTCGCATCTAACTCAGACAATGGCTGCTGGGTGCGCATGACCTCGAAGTCTTTATGATAATGAGAGGTAACAAATAGTTGATTTTGGCTATCGAAAATCGCGATGGAAAGTATTAATGATGCATTTTTCATTTGTGTTGCTGAAAGCAGTTTCTTTGTTGATTCTCTGTCTTCGGTGACAATACCAAACTCACTTGCTATGGCTAATGGCTCGATAATATTACTGCCTTTTGCCATTAGTGTGTCTTCAAGTTCATAAAAGCGGTTTATGGTGAAGTAACTTCCAAGTAGAATACCCACCACAATGGTAGGAGCCAATGCCAGTACCAGTACCCACGAACGAAGGCTATATTTAGTCATATTTTCGGTACTTTTCATGGTCTTGGTCGAGGTTCCTGCAATAATTTATTGATATTCAGTCTAGACTGCCAGAAAGCGCGCACTCTTGACTAGTGTTTTATTCACTTTTAGAGGCCGAAATGGCACAATTTTTTAAAGCTAAACCGAACAAATCTAAGCAATTATCAGCAAAGCTTAGCCTTGATATTACCCAATTGGATCATTTGGGTGCCGGAATGGCACAATATCAGGGCAAAGTCGTGTTTGTTGCGGGAGCACTTCCTAATGAAAAAGTCACAGTGCAGCTGACAGAGCAAAAGAAAAGTTATGCTAAAGCTAAATTGATAAAAATTGATAAAGCGAGTGCCGCAAGGCGCGAACCTCTTTGTCCCCATTATGTGCAATGTGGTGGCTGTGATTTACAACATTTAGATGTAGATGCCCAGCGTGAGTTTAAACAGCAGGCATTAACTGAGCTAATGACCAAATTGGGTAATAACACCTTAGAGCCGGACATTATTGCACCAGCAATAACAGGCGATGCGTGGCACTATCGACGAAGAGCGCGTTTGGCTGCTGTTTTTGACAAAAAAACCAATCATTTGCAACTAGGTTTTCGTCAATCAGCATCCAGTAACATTGTTTCTATCACCCAATGTAACGTGTTGGCTAAACCTTTATCTGATTTGATCACCCCGTTTGCGGTGAATTTAAACCAATTAAAATCCAAAGCTAGTCTAGGTCACTTAGAATTAAGTATCGCTGAAAATGGCTTGTTTGCGGTGCTGCGCGTCACTAAGGTGTTACCTGCATCCGATATTCGTTGGTTAACTGAGTTTGCTGCAAAGCATCAAATCTGTTTATTGACTCAAGATAATGACAACCAATTAACTCAATTGCATCCCAAAGTCGATGAGGCTAACGCACAAGTGACTTTGCCTTACTACCCTTTAGCTGGAAGTGCAGACACAGAGCAGCCATTGCGCTGTGAGTTTACCCCTGGCAATTTTGTGCAAGTTAATGGTGAAATAAATCATGCCATGGTGCAGCAAGCGATTACTTGGTTAGATCCACAAAAAGATGAGCGCATATTAGATTTATTTTGCGGTGTGGGTAACTTTTCTCTTCCTTTGGCGTTAAGCGCATCGAAAGTGATTGGGGTGGAGGGTGTGCCTGAAATGGTACAGCAAGCGAAAGATAATGCGGCATTGAATCAGCTAGATAACCTCTCTTTTCATCATGCAGATTTAAGTGCCGATCTGACTCATGAAAAGTGGTTGGGTAAAATTGACAAGCTATTACTCGACCCTGCTCGAGCTGGCGCGTTTGAAAGCTTGCAATGGCTTAAAAAAATGCGCCCTAAAAAGGTAGTGTATGTTTCGTGTAATCCAGCAAGTTTAGCCCGTGACAGTAAAGTGCTGATTGAACAAGGGTATCAACTGCAACAATTAGGGATGGTCGACATGTTCCCGCAAACTCATCATATTGAAGCTATGGCACTATTTGAATTAAATGTCGAGTAAAGCCAACTTTACTAGGGAGTAAGACAGTTATCTATATTGATATAAAGCTGAGTAACGCTAAATAATGAGTAAACATAGTCATTTATATTTTATTGAATTGATAAATAGCAGCGATACGCTCAATATAGACTTTATAAAATTTGGGACTATTACCAAGGTCAGTTGAATTTTGCGAGGTGTTTGATATTTTTCTAATTTCACATTACGCTTTGTTCATTTTATAGTCCGTTTGGCAAAAAAGTACATAACATTGTTGCGAATATAAGCACCAATGGGTAAGGATAAAACATGGTTTCAGTTCGCGAAGCGCATTTTAATACAGACGATTTCAATCTTGAAGACTGGGTTGCTCGCTACATCGAAGATGTTAACGACGCACAAACTCTCCTGGACATGCTCAAGAACATGGAAGCGCTGCCTATTAAAGATAAATTGGCACACACACAATTACTTGCTCGCGCGCGTGAAATGATTGAAATTCTAGCGCCACTCAATATGGACTTAGAAACGCTTCAGGCGGCATTATTGTTTGTCCTTTTAGACGCTAACAGCATCAATGAAGAACAAATTGTTGAGTCCTATGGTGCATCTTTAGCTAAATTAGTTGCCAGTGTTGTGACCATGAATGCCATTGGCGCATTAAAAGTGTCTAATGGTCGTAGCGCTGAACCTCAAATAGATAACATTCGTAAAATGTTGTTAGCTATGGTCGAAGATGTGCGCGCTGTGGTGATAAAACTGGCCGAGCGCGTCTGTTTACTGCGAGCGGTAAAAAATGCAGATGAAGAAACCCGCGTATTACTTGCCCGAGAAATTGCCGATATTTACGCTCCATTGGCTAACCGTCTAGGTATTGGCCAGCTAAAATGGGAGCTTGAAGATATTTCGTTCCGCTATCTGCACCCAACGGTCTATAAAGATATCGCTAAGCAACTTGACGGAAAACGAATGGACCGTGAGGTCTATATCGATATTTTTGTTACCCAACTGCAAAAACGTCTAGATGATGACCACATTCGAGCCAAGGTTTATGGCAGGCCCAAACATATCTACAGCATTTGGCGAAAAATGAAGGGTAAAGACCTTAAGTTTGATGAGCTATTTGATGTGCGTGCGGTTCGTATTGTCACCGATCGATTGCAGGATTGCTATGGCGCCTTAGGCGTAGTGCATGATTTATGGCACCACATCCCGCGAGAATTTGATGACTATGTGGCCAACCCAAAACCTAATGGCTACCAATCAATCCACACAGTAGTCGTTGGGCCTGAGGGTAAAACGGTTGAGATTCAAATTCGTACAGAAGCAATGCACCAAGACTCTGAGCTCGGTGTAGCGGCGCATTGGAAATATAAAGAAGGTGCAGGCAATACCAAACAAACTGGCTATGAAGAAAAAATTAATTGGCTGCGTAAAATTCTGCAATGGCAGGAAGATGTAGCTGAAAGCGGCAATTTAGTTGATGAGGTTCGAAGCCAAGTTTTTGAAGACCGTGTTTATGTGTTTACCCCAAGTGGTGAAGTGGTCGATCTTCCATTGGGTTCAACAGTTTTAGATTTTGCCTATTATATTCACTCTCAAGTAGGCCACCGATGCATTGGTGCTAAAGTGGATGGCAGAATTGTACCGTTTACTTACCAGGTTGAAACCGGTGAACGCATTGAAATTATTACTTCTAAAATAGCTAACCCTAAACGTGATTGGCTTAACCTTAATTTAGGTTATATCAAATCTTCACGTTCACGTTCGAAAATTCAGCACTGGTTTAAACAGCAAGACCGCGACAAAAATATTGCCGCAGGTAAGGAAATGCTGGAAACCGAGTTGCATCGTGCAGGGTATAAACTAAAAGATGCAAACATTGCCGTTGAACGCTTTAATCTCAATGGCATGGATGACATGCTAGCGGCAATTGGTGGAGGCGATCTACGCCTAAACCAGGTGGTTAACTATATTGACACTAGGCTGCGTAAAGAGCCTAATTCTGAAGAAGAGATTGTTGAGGACATTTTAAAGAAAGCAATTCATCGCCCTAAAAAAGTGGGTAAAGGACAAGTTGAGGTGAATGGGGTCGGCAATTTACTTAGCCATATCGCCCGTTGTTGCCAGCCTGTGCCAGGCGATGAAATTTTTGGTTATATCACCATGGGCCGCGGTATTTCTGTTCATCGCAGTGATTGCGAACAAGTGAAAGAACTAATGCGTGTTCACCCTGAGCGCAGTGTTGATGTGGTTTGGGGCGAGAACTACTCAGGCGGGTATCGTATCCGGGTTAAAGTGGTTGCCCATGATCGCAGTGGATTGTTACGGGATTTAACAGCAGTGCTCGCCGCTGAAAAATCTAACGTAATGGCGATGAGTTCAACCTCTGATGTGAAAACGCAAACCGCAACAGTTGAGCTGGAGTTAGAGCTTTATAATGTTGATGATTTGTCGCGGGTACAGTCAAAATTATCTCAAGTCGAGGGTGTGATAGAATCCAGACGCTTATAAGCTAGTCTTTTGTTATCTCCTGAGTATTAACATTTACTGATAGAAACAACGGATTTTGAATCCGTTGTTTGTTTCAAGCGTAGATCGCTTTGGTTGTAAGCAGACTTTCTATTTGATAAAAACGTGATTGCCTTAATAGAGTCGATGAAAATTTTTATAAGTGAGTGAAACCAGAATGGATGTAACACCTCAAGTGGATATTCAACCCTTACTTAATATAATGAAAAAACTGCGCGATCCTAAAACGGGTTGCCCTTGGGACTTAGCGCAAGACTTTCACACTATAGTGCCTTTTACCTTAGAAGAAGCCTACGAAGTTGCAGATGCCATTGAGCGAACCGCATGGGATGAATTACCCGATGAGTTGGGCGATTTATTGTTTCAGGTGGTGTTTTATTGCCAACTAGCAACTGAACAAGGTAGGTTTGACTTTACGACCGTAATCGACCGAATCTGCACTAAACTCGTTCGCAGACATCCACATATTTTCAGTAATAAAGACACCTCAGCAGTGCAAACAGCGACTCAAGTGAAACACAGCTGGGAAGCGATTAAAGCGCAAGAGCGCGCCGATAAACAGCAATTGTCGTTATTAGATGATATTCCCCATGCTTTTCCTGCATTAAAACGAGCAGCAAAAATTCAACAAAGGGTGGCTAAAGTCGGTTTTGACTGGCCCGAACTTCCCCCTGTGGTGGAAAAGATATACGAAGAAATAGATGAAGTGTTAGTTGAAGCTAAATTACTTGATACCGATCCTGAGCGCTATCAGCCCAGAGTGCTGGATGAGGTCGGTGATTTATTATTTGCGGTAGTCAATTTAGCACGTCATTTAAATGTTGATCCTGAACAAGCGCTAAGACAAGCCAATAGCAAATTTGAGCGTCGTTTTCGGGGAGTTGAAGATTGTGTACTACAAAGCGGGAAAACATTTGATGCCCATAGCCTTGAGCAGCTAGATTTGTACTGGAATCAAGTAAAGCAGCAAGAAAAGCGTTAATTCTTTATTTTTCACTCAGGCGAATCAACAGCCTGAGTGTTTATCGTCTAAATGATCACTGTTTTGATTTGTCGAATCGTCCTTGCTTTGGTACAATGTCTCCCCGTCCTAGTGCTTTCTTACAAGCACGTATTTTTTCCAACACATTTTCTCAGGTTCAGCATGACTACAAGGTATATCTTCGTTACTGGTGGCGTTGTTTCATCACTAGGTAAAGGCATTGCAGCAGCATCATTAGCGGCAATTTTAGAGGCCCGCGGCCTCAGTGTAACCATTATGAAACTGGACCCATACATCAACGTTGATCCGGGTACAATGAGCCCGACTCAGCACGGTGAAGTGTTCGTGACTGAAGATGGTGCGGAAACTGACTTAGACTTAGGTCATTATGAACGCTTCATTCGTACAAAAATGAATCGTCGTAATAACTTCACCACTGGCAGTATTTACGAAGAAGTACTTCGCAAAGAGCGCCGCGGTGATTATTTAGGGGCAACCATTCAGGTTATTCCTCATATTACTAATGCGATTAAAGAAAAAGTGATTGCAGGTGGCGAAGGTCATGATGTTGCGATTGTTGAAATTGGCGGCACAGTAGGTGATATCGAATCATTACCGTTTCTTGAGTCTATCCGTCAATTAGGTGCAGAACTTGGACGTGAGCGTACCTTATTTATCCATTTAACCTTAGTGCCATTCTTAGGCGCTGCAGGTGAAATTAAAACTAAGCCAACTCAGCATTCTGTTAAAGAATTACGCTCAATTGGTATTGCCCCTGACGTACTTATTTGTCGTGGCGATCGTGCTGTTCCTGCCAACGAAAAAGCGAAAATTTCGTTATTCTGTAATGTGGAAGAACGTGCGGTTATTTCATTAAAAGACGTTGATAGTATTTACAAAATTCCAGCACTGTTACGTTCACAAGGCTTAGATGATATTGTGATAAAACGTTTCAATATTGAATGTGCTGATGCTGATTTATCTGAGTGGGAAAACGTTATTTACCAAGAAGCTAATCCAAATGGTGAAGTAACTATTGGTATGGTTGGTAAGTACACTGAATTACCTGATGCTTATAAGTCTGTTAATGAAGCACTTAAGCATGCCGGTCTTAAAACGCGTGTTTGCGTCAATATTAAGTATATTGATTCACAAACCGTTGAAGCTAAAGGCACAGAAGTACTACAAGGCTTAGATGGTATTCTTGTTCCTGGTGGATTTGGTGAACGTGGTATTGAAGGTAAAATTTTAGCGGCGCAGTATGCACGTGAAAATAATCTACCTTATTTTGGTATTTGTTTAGGCATGCAAGTTGCGTTAATTGAATTTGCCCGCAATGTGGCTAATCTTGCTGATGCACATTCGACTGAGTTCAACAAGAATACACCTTATCCTGTTGTTGGTTTAATTACCGAATGGATCAATGAAGACGGTGATGTAGAGCAACGTCATGAAGAATCTGATTTAGGCGGCACCATGCGTTTAGGTGCACAACTTTGTCATTTACTTGAAGGATCGAAAGCTGCCGAAGCCTACAAAGGTGTTTCTTGTGTAGAACGTCATCGTCATCGTTATGAAGTAAATAACAATTACGTTGAGCGTTTAGAGAAAGCAGGTTTAGTATTTAGTGGACTGTCTTCTGACCGTAAGTTAGTTGAAATGATTGAATTACCAGATCATCCTTGGTTTGTTGCTGGTCAATTCCATCCTGAATTTACCTCAACACCTCGTGATGGGCACCCATTATTTGAAGGCTTTATTGCTGCTTCCTTTGCTTATCAGAAAAAAGATTTAAACTAATATCTATAAGCCGCTGACATAACATCAGCGGCTTTTTTTATACTATTTATTTGCACACAATATGCGCTAGATCGACTTGTGACAAAATTGATAGTTGCCGCTGAACCGAATTAGATTTATCCTAGTGTTCACGGATTTAAATTACCAAATTGAAAGTTAATACCAATAATAAGTTGTTAATTGAAGCTTAACCGGGTTTTTATTGGTGTTAATTTTTTATTTTATTTAAAACTTTCAGTATTACTGACATTATTTACGAGGGTATTATGGCTAACATTATTAACGTCATCGGTCGCGAAATCATGGATTCACGCGGTAATCCAACTGTTGAAGCCGAAGTGCATTTAGAAGGCGGTTTTATTGGTATGGCCGCTGCGCCATCTGGTGCCTCTACGGGTAGCCGTGAAGCATTAGAACTGCGTGACGGTGACAAATCTCGTTACTTAGGCAAAGGTGTATTAAAAGCAGTTGCTGCTGTTAATGGTCCAATTGCACAAGCACTTAAAGGCAAAGATGCATTGGCTCAAGCACAGCTTGACCAAATTATGATTGACTTAGATGGTACTGAAAATAAAGCAAAATTTGGCGCAAACGCTATTTTAGCTGTTTCTTTAGCAGTCGCAAAAGCGGCTGCAGCCGCTAAAGGTGTTCCTTTATATGCTCACATTGCTGATTTAAACGGTACTCCTGGTGTTTATTCTATGCCTCTGCCTATGATGAACATCATCAATGGTGGCGAACATGCTGATAACAGTGTTGATATCCAAGAGTTTATGATCCAGCCTGTTGGCGCTGCGACCTTCCGTGAAGGTTTACGTATGGGCGCAGAAGTATTCCACAGCCTAGCTAAAGTATTAAAAGCGGCTGGTCATTCAACTGCGGTAGGTGATGAAGGTGGTTTTGCACCAAACCTTGAGTCAAATGAAGCCGCCCTTGTTGCAATCAAAGAAGCAGTTGCCAACGCAGGTTACGAGTTAGGTAAAGATATCACTTTAGCGATGGATTGTGCGGCATCTGAGTTCTACGACAAAGAAGCCAATATTTACGATCTTAAAGGTGAAGGTAAGAAATTTACTTCTGAAGAATTTAACTTCTTCTTACAAGGCCTTACTGAACGTTACCCAATCGTATCTATTGAAGATGGTTTAGACGAGTCTGACTGGGAAGGCTTTGCTCACCAAACTAAATTAATGGGCGATAAAATCCAATTAGTGGGTGACGATTTATTCGTTACCAATACTAAGATCCTTAAGCGCGGTATCGACAATGGTATTGCTAACTCAATCTTGATCAAGTTTAACCAAATTGGTTCTTTGACTGAGACGTTAGCTGCAATCAAAATGGCTAAAGATGCTGGTTTTACTGTTGTTATCTCTCACCGCAGTGGCGAGACAGAAGATTCAACAATTGCCGATCTTGCTGTGGGCACAGCCGCTGGACAAATCAAAACAGGTTCTCTAAGCCGTAGTGATCGTGTTGCCAAATATAACCAATTACTGCGTATCGAAGAAGCGCTAGGTTCAAAAGCACCTTATAACGGTCTTAAAGAAGTTAAAGGCCAAGGTTAATATTTTGCTTTGTTGATTAAAAAGGCCACCACTCGGTGGCCTTTTTTGTTGTATCATAAGCTTATTCATCATTTCGGATAATTTGCTTAGCTACCATGAAGAAACTTTTATTCGCACTAACGGCTTTGTTAGCGCTACTCCAATTAAGATTATGGATGGGCGAGAATAACTTATCTGAATATTTTCTGCTTCAAACACAAATTCAAGCACAACAAGATAGCAACGCCAAGTTGATTGCTCGAAATCAAATTCTTAAAGCGGAAATTATCGATCTTAAAAGTGGCACTGAAGCGATTGAAGAACGCGCTCGTAACGAATTAGGCCTTGTAAAAGAAGGTGAAACTTTTTATCGCGTAGTTGCTGCTGAATTACGCGATCGAAATAGTTTGGGTCAATAATTTCATGACAACTCCTATTACTCATATTGTAGCAATTGTACCTGCTGCTGGTATCGGCAGCCGCATGGGGGCAGATATTCCTAAGCAATATTTAACCTTAGGTGATCAAACCATTTTGGCGCACACTTTAACGCGCTTATTATCTCATCCAGCCATTGATAAAGTGATTGTCGCTTTACATCCTCAAGACACTTTTTTCGCAAGTTTACCCCAAGCATTAGATCCTAAGTTGGTGCAAGTGCTTGGCGGCGGAGAGCGTGCTGATTCGGTATTAGCCGCACTTGAGGAAGCGGATGTTGATGCATGGGCATTAGTCCACGATGCTGCAAGGCCGTGTATCACTCACAAAGATATTGATAAGCTAATTAATGCCATAGATGAGTTCCCGCAAGGGGCAATTTTAGCCGCGCCGGTAAGAGATACGATGAAGCGCTCAAATGCTGATGGTACTATTCAACACACTGTCGACAGGGTTCAATTATGGCATGCATTAACACCGCAGTTGTTTCCAGTATTAACCTTAAAACAAAACCTTAAGCACGCATTGCAGGCTAAAGCCACAATTACAGATGAAGCCAGTGCCATGGAATGGGCTGGTATTTGGCCGGGTTTAGTACCGGGACGAATTGATAATATCAAAATTACTCATCCCGATGATTTACAGCTGGCACAACTTTTTCTGCAGCAGCAATCAATATCAAAATAGACAGGATAACAAAATGAAAATGCGTATTGGTCATGGTTTTGATGTGCATAAATTTGGTGCAGATAAGCCACTTATTCTTGGTGGTGTGATTGTGCCATATGAAACAGGTCTTATTGCACATTCAGATGGCGATGTAATTTTACATGCTGTCAGTGATGCTATTTTAGGGGCGATGGCATTGGGTGATATAGGCAAACACTTTCCCGATACCGATGCCGAGTATGCAGGTGCCGATAGCCGTGTATTGCTTCGTCATTGTTATGAGTTAGCGTTGAAAAAGGGTTACAAAATCGGTAACTTGGACGTGACTGTGATTGCACAGGCCCCGAAAATGGCGCCTCATATCGAAGCTATTCGACAGTGTTTAGCACTCGATTTGCAAACACCCATCGACGATATTAACGTCAAAGCAACTACCACAGAAAAGTTAGGTTTTACTGGACGTAAAGAAGGCATAGCTGTTGAATCTGTTATATTAATGATACAGAAATAGGAATAATAAAAATGATAACTGATCTGTATTATTTATATGGAAAACCAACCAGTACCGCTGACTTACGTACTCATAATAGTGATTTCATCGTAGAGGAGATTCTCCCTTTTTCACCTACTGGTGAGGGTGAGCACCATATGCTGCATATTCGCAAAGATGGCCTCAATACTGGGCATGTGGCTGAAGTGCTGGCGAAATTTGCTAAAGTTCATCCAAAAGAAGTGACTTATGCGGGTCAAAAAGACAAAAATGCCCAAACTGAACAGTGGTTTGGTATTCGTATTCCTGGAAAAGAAACACCCGATTGGCAACAGCTTAACAGTGACCAACTGACTATTTTATCCAGTGCGCGTCACGGTAAAAAACTGCGTATTGGTGCCCTACTGGGTAATCGTTTTACCCTAACGCTGCGTAATGTGACTAACATCGACGCCCTGCAACAAAGGTTTAATCAAATTGCAGCCCTTGGAGTGCCTAATTATTTTGGCGAGCAACGCTTTGGTCATAATGGTAAAAATTTAGATCAAGGTAGGCAAATGCTGTCGGGTGCGCGTAAAGTGCACGATAGATCGAAGAAAAGCATGTACTTATCTGCGGTGCGATCATACATATTTAATCAGGTTGCCTCTTACCGTCTTCAGCATCATCTGCTCAAGCCTTTAGCTGGAGATTGCGTCATGTTAGCGGGCAGCAAGAGTTATTTTGTCGCCGAGCAGTGGGATGAATTACTACTGAAACGTTTAGAGGAAGAGGATATTGGTTTTTCAGTCCCATTATGGGGGCGAGGACAGCCGCTTGCTTTAACTGAAGCCGCCGCTATGGAAGCTTTAGCTATAGAAGCTTTCGCGGATGATTTACACGGGCTTGAAAACGCTGGCCTGAGCCAAGAGCGGCGTTTGTTATTATTAAAGCCCCAGGCAATGAAATTGCGGGTTGATGGTGATGTTTGCACTATTGAGTTTATGTTACCTGCCGGAAGCTATGCGACTTCGGTATTACGTGAGTTAGTCGACTACCAAGATATCAAAGATGAACAGTGGAAAACCATGGTTGCAGATCAGCAAGTGCAAGCCATCTCGTAAGCTTAATGACTAAATGGATGAATCAACTCAAATGATCAATATTCTTGTCAGTAACGACGATGGTGTTAATGCACCTGGAATAATTGCATTAAGTGATGCGCTTAACGCGTTCGCAAAGGTGTTAACTGTAGCTCCCGACAGAAATTGTTCCGGTGCAAGTAACTCGTTAACCTTAACTAACCCATTAAGAATAAATGAGTTAGTTAATGGGTATGTTTCAGTTAATGGTACACCAACTGATTGTGTCCATTTAGCCATTAGGCAATTATGCAAAGTTGAACCTGATATTGTCGTATCGGGCATTAATGCCGGTGCGAATATGGGAGATGATACTTTATATTCAGGCACCGTTGCAGCGGCGATGGAAGGGCGTTTTTTAGGACTACCCGCAATTGCCATTTCATTAGTAGGTAAAAATTTGCAGCATTATCAAAGCGCTGCTGATTATGCTGCCAGAATAGTTAAAAATTTACTCACGCATCCTATTGAATCTAATCAAATTTTAAATGTAAATGTACCTGATTTACCGCTTGAGCAAATTAAGGGCATTAAAGTCACCCGACTTGGCGCCCGCCATAAAGCCGAAGGAATGGTTAAAACCCAAGACCCTGCAGGCAAGGATATATATTGGCTTGGCCCAGTCGGCGCTGAGCAAGATTCTGGTGAGGGAACCGATTTTGGTGCTGTTGCCGATGGATACGTTTCGATCACGCCATTGACTGTTGATTTAACGGCTTATAATCAATTAACAAAGTTAGCTGACTGGGTAACGAAAATATGACAGGAGTTTCATCTGCGCGAGCAGTAAATTTAGCTAAAAAACTGGCTGAGTCGGGGATTAAGTCACCAGCAATACTTGATGCTGTAGCCAATACACCACGAGAATTATTTCTTGATAACGCACTTGCGCATAAAGCTTATGAGAATACCGCTTTACCTATCGGGCAAGGCCAAACAATATCACAGCCTTATATTGTCGCAAGAATGACCGAGCTATTATTGCAGACCAAACCACAACGAGTGTTAGAGATCGGCACAGGCTCAGGTTATCAAGCCGCGGTGTTAGCGCAGTTAGTGCCAGAGCTTTGCACTATAGAACGTATTAAGTCTTTGCAAATTCAAGCAAGGCAAAGATTAAAAAAGTTAGATCTTCATAACGTTTCTTTTAAGTATGGTGATGGTTGGAAAGGATGGAGTAATCGCGGTCCATTTAATGGCATTATGGTGACTGCCGCCGCCGCGAGTGTGCCGCAAGCGTTATTAGAGCAACTTGCAGAAGGAGGAGTATTAATTATTCCTGTTGGTGACGATACCCAACAATTGCTGAAAATAACCCGCCTTGGGGATGAATTTACATCTCAAGTGATTGAAGCGGTCAAATTTGTGCCATTAGTTAATGGCGATCTAGCATAAGTTTATCTTTGTGCTATTCAGCTTAAAGGATTGTATTTGATGTGTTCGCTTTTGCTTCGACTTTTCGTATTATCGATAATTGTATCTGGATGTAGCTTTCAGGCGAGTCAGCCTGCACCAGTTGAAAATATTTCATCTAATACTTATAACCCCAAATATGATCGCGGTTCATTGGCCAATTCTGCCTATATAGTTAAAAAAGGTGACACTCTTTACTCTATTTCTTGGGGTGCTGGGCGTAATTTCACCGAAGTCGCAAGACTGAACAATCTTAAGATGCCTTATACTATTTACCCAGGCCAGAAGATTGAATTAACGAATTTGTCAGTAAATAGTACGGCAAAAAATAATAACTATAATACATCAGTTGTAACATCTCAGGCTGCAACATTACCTTACTCAGGTCCGAATTTGAGTAAAGATTCTAATTTCGATCGACAGCAAACCCGCATAGAGCCTAGCCAAACAGTAAATGTAACAACAGTGAAAAAAGATCTTGATCACAAAGCTAAGCCTGCGTATTCTGTAACAACTACCCAACATAAAATTAACCAAACTGAAAGTTCACTGATAGCAGATTTACCCAGTAAGGTGCAGAAGTGGTACTGGCCCGTAAAAGGAAAAATAGTAGGTTATTTCTCTTCTAGCGAGCAAGGCAATCAAGGAATAAAGATTGCAGGAAACCGTGGCGATATTATACAAGCTGCGGCAGATGGGAGAGTCGTTTACGCAGGAGATGCGTTACGTGGATACGGAAACTTAGTGATTATCAAACATAACGATGAATATCTAAGTGCCTATGCACACGCCGACAGGATTCTGGTTAAAGAAAAGCAATATGTTAGCGCAGGCCAAACAGTTGCAAAAATGGGCAGTACCGGGGCAAACCAAGTGATGCTACATTTTGAAATTCGCCATCATGGTAAGTCAGTAAACCCATTACGATATCTACCTAAGCAATAATTGTTTAGTCACATAAATAACGGAGGATGATCAAGTGTAGATTTTAAACATCACAATTAAGGTTTGGGAGAGCAATTATGAGCCAGAAAAAAAGTACTGCCATAGCAGAACAATCTGTTGATCAAGCTAAAGAACCACAAGACGTTGTAACTACTGATACGTTAGTTCAACAATTAGACATTGAAGAAAAAGTCCAAGATGACTTACACAAAAATTTAGATGCCACTCAATTATATTTAGGTGAAATTGGTTTTTCGCCACTGCTTACCGCAGAGGAAGAAGTATTCTTTTCACGTAAAGCCCTCAAGGGTTGCGCAAAATCTCGTAACCGAATGATCGAAAGTAATCTTCGCCTCGTTGTTAAAATCGCCCGAAGATATAATAATCGCGGTTTAGCCTTACTTGACCTGATTGAAGAAGGTAACCTAGGACTGATTCGAGCGGTTGAAAAATTTGATCCTGAACGTGGTTTCCGTTTTTCAACTTATGCGACTTGGTGGATCCGTCAGACCATCGAGCGTGCCATCATGAATCAAACGCGCACTATTCGCTTACCTATTCATGTTGTAAAAGAATTAAATGTTTACCTTCGCACCGCTAGACAACTTGCGCAAAAATTAGATCATGAGCCAACCGCTGAAGAAATCGCTGAAAAATTAGATGTCTCTACCGGTGATGTAAGCAGAATGCTTAAGCTCAATGAGCGTATCACCTCAGTAGATATGCCCATTGGTGGTGACAATGATAGTGCCTTACTCGATGTGATTGCCGATGATGATTCCGTAGGGCCTGATCACCGCGTTCAAGATGAAGATTTATCTAATTCGATAGTCGGTTGGTTAAACGAATTAAATACTAAACAACGTGAAGTGCTTGCCCGCCGATTTGGTTTATTGGGTTACGAGCCATCAACACTTGAAAATGTCGGTGCCGAAATTGGCTTAACCCGGGAAAGAGTGCGCCAAATTCAAGTTGAAGCATTAAAACGTCTTAAGGATATATTAGGTCAGCAAGGCCTGTCAGTTGAAGCGCTTTTTCAAGATTAAATTGTTTGCAGAGAGTGATAATACCTCAAAATGCCATATGATATCTCATATGGCGTTTTAGTTTTATATAGACTTAGCTAATTGCTTTAATTGATATAAATAATCTAGCGCTTGTTTGGGGGTTAACTCGTCTGGATTAATAAATGCTAATTTCTCAGCCAGAGGGGAGTAATCAATTTGTGGCATACTTAAGCTCATTTGTGCCGATGTATTAAGATTAATATCCGTTTTATCATCGCGACTTTCTAATTGATGCAGTTTATGTTTAGCAGCACTGATCACCTGCAGAGGAATACCTGCTAAAGCTGCAACCTGCAGACCGTAACTTTTACTCGCTGCACCATCTTGTACAGCATGCATAAAGGCGATCGTATCTTGATGTTCAATGGCATCCAGATGGACATTAACCACGCCATCGATTAATTCTGGCAATTGTGTCAGCTCAAAATAATGAGTTGCAAATAAGGTCAGAGCCCCCACTTTTTGGGCAAGATATTCAGCAGCTGACCAGGCTAGAGATAAACCATCATAAGTCGATGTCCCCCGACCAATTTCATCCATTAATACTAAACTTTGCTTGCTGGCATTATGAAGAATATTAGCCGTTTCGGTCATTTCAACCATAAAGGTTGACCGCCCTGATGCAAGGTCATCAGAGGCACCAATACGGGTGAAAATACGATCTATATGACCAACTTTTGCACTTTGTGCTGGCACAAAACAACCGATATGAGCCATCAAGGTGATTAGCGCGACTTGACGCATATAGGTTGATTTACCGCCCATGTTAGGTCCGGTCACAATCAGCATTTTTCGCGCAGGTGATAGATTTACAGGGTTGGCAATAAAGGGTTTTTGACTGACCTTTTCGACCACAGGATGGCGTCCTGCTTCAATAGTAATTCCAATATCATTGGTCATTGTAGGGCAATGATAGGATAAGGTTTCAGCTCGTTCTGCAAAGTTACTGATTACATCAAGTTCGGCAGCCGCGTTGGCAAATTGTTGTAGCTCATGAAGTTTAGGTAGCAGTAGGTCAAACAGCTCTTCCCAAAGACGTTTTTCTAATGCGAGCGCTTTACCTTGGCTTGAAAGTACTTTTTCTTCGTGTTCTTTAAGCTCGGGGGTGATGTAACGCTCTGTACCTTTTAATGTTTGTCGGCGTTGATAATGAATAGGAACACGATCTGCTTGTAGTCGACTCACTTCAATGTAATAGCCATGAACGCGGTTATAACCAACCTTCAAAGTATTTATACCAGTTTGCTGCTTCTCGCGTGCTTCCATTTCAGCCAGGTAATCAGTGGCTCCTTCACTTAATCTACGCCATTCGTCTAACTCAGTGTTATAACCATCTTTGATTACACCGCCATCACGGATTAATACCGGTGGGTTATCAATAATTGCCCGTGTCAGTAAATCATGTTCATTTGGAAACTCACCTAATAGGGTAGCCAAATTCGTCATCTGTGGCTGTTGGCAGATTTGCAGTGTTTGTTTAATTTCTGGCAATAAGCCTAATGCTTGTTTAAGTCGAGCAAAGTCACGTGGACGGGCACTTCTTAATGCCAAACGTGCCATTATTCGTTCTATATCGCCAAGCGATTTCAGTTGTTCATGTAAAACAGGGTACAAATCCTGTTCGATTAATTCTTGCACCGCATTATGGCGTTGGGTTATCAGTTTACGATCGCGCAGTGGTTGGTGGATCCAACGTTGTAGCATGCGACTCCCCATGGGGGTTGCCGTATTATCTAATACCCATGAAAGAGTGTTTTCACGTCCGCCTGAAAGATTCTGGGTTAGTTCTAGGTTTCGTCTGGTGGCAGCATCTAAAATAATCGAGTCAGCTTGATTAAAACGTACAATTGAATTGATATGTGGCAATGCTGTTTTTTGAGTGTCTTTAACATATTGCATCAAACAGCCGGCAGCTTGTAGTGCTAAACGAGCATCGTTGATGCCAAAGCCATGCAAGTCTTTCGTGCCAAATTGAGTTAATAATAAATTGACACAGGTGTCGTAATCAAACTCCCATTCAGGTCTACGGCGAATTCCTTTTAAGTGATTGATGAGTATCATGTCAGTGAAGTCTTCACTGTAAAGTAATTCCGCTGGTCGTGTACGTTGGATCTCTGCTTCTAGTGCTTCTCTTGAATCTAATTCTGAAATAACAAAACGGCCAGAAGAGATATCTAATGTGGCAAAGCCGTAACCGACTTTACCCTGGTAAAGCGCGGCTAACAAATTATCCTGACGTTCTTGTAATAAGGCTTCATCTGTCAATGTTCCCGGGGTGACGATACGGACAACTTGGCGATCAACTGGGCCCTTTGAAGTCGCGGGATCGCCAATCTGCTCACATATCGCGACCGATTGACCTATTTGTACTAACTTAGCCAAATAGCCCTCTACCGCATGGTAAGGCAGGCCAGCCATTGGGATCGGGTCACCACCGCTTTTACCCCGTGCAGTTAATGAAATACCAAGCATTTCAGAGGCTTTTTTAGCATCATCATAAAATAGTTCATAGAAATCCCCCATTCTATAGAACAACAGCATGTCAGGATGAGCGGCTTTCATTGTCAAATATTGACGCATCATCGGAGTATGTTTTTCTAAATCTAAGCTAACAATTTCAGTCATGGGCTGTGTAATACTCTTTTTGTTCATCTGTGGTAATTCATTAAGCATTCGGGGAATTAGCATGGGATTTTTATAGCGGCTAATCTTAACAAAATTTGCCCCCGTTGGAGAAATACAAATTCATTATATTGACGTGAAATTACTAAATTTATGATTTTATTAATAAATAAAAAAAAGTAACCTCAGGGCTTGATACTGTATGACTATACAGTATACTGAACAACATATTGAGATGAGTGACGATATTAACGACACTTACAAACTAAATTATACACAGCAATTTTACCATTAATTGTGAACAAAGTTATTGCCTGGAAGGGGTTTGAAAATGAAGGTTGATCCAAATAAAGAGAAAGCACTTGCCGCAGTGTTAAGCCAAATTGAAAAGCAATTCGGTAAAGGCTCTATCATGAAGTTGGGCGAAGACCGTACCATGGATGTAGAAACTATTTCTACCGGCTCACTTTCATTGGACATCGCGTTGGGCGCAGGTGGACTACCAATGGGACGTATTGTTGAAATCTACGGCCCAGAATCATCAGGTAAAACAACACTAACCTTAGAAGTTATTGCCGCAGCACAACGTGAAGGTAAAACATGTGCCTTTATTGATGCTGAGCATGCACTTGATCCTATCTATGCTAAAAAACTAGGCGTAGATATTGATAACTTATTATGTTCACAACCAGATACAGGTGAACAAGCATTAGAAATATGTGATGCTTTAACTCGCTCAGGTGCGGTAGACGTTATTGTTGTCGATTCTGTTGCTGCGTTAACACCAAAAGCTGAAATTGAAGGTGAAATTGGTGATTCGCATATGGGCTTAGCGGCACGTATGATGAGCCAAGCTATGCGTAAACTTGCAGGTAACCTTAAGCAATCAAATACTTTGCTTATTTTTATTAACCAAATTCGTATGAAAATTGGGGTAATGTTTGGTAGCCCTGAAACGACAACCGGTGGTAATGCACTTAAATTTTATGCTTCAGTTCGTTTAGATATTCGCCGCACTGGCGCGATTAAAGATGGTGATGAAGTCGTCGGTAACGAAACCCGTGTTAAAGTGGTTAAAAACAAAATTGCAGCACCATTTAAGCAAGCTGAATTCCAAATCCTTTACGGTCAAGGTATTAACCGTACTGGTGAACTCGTGGACTTAGGTGTTGCACATAAGCTAGTTGATAAAGCGGGTGCTTGGTACAGTTATAAAGGCGAAAAAATTGGTCAAGGCCGTGCTAATGCCGGTAAATTCTTAACCGAAAATCCAGCGATTGCACAAGAGATTGATAAGACATTACGTGAAATGTTGCTTGGTTCTGGAACAGGTACCGCAGCAGCATCATCTACAGATGAAAATATTGATTTAGAAACCGGTGAAGTTTTCTAAATAAGATTTATCCTAGCAATTAATGTGTCGATTTAAGTCGCGGTGCGTATTTTACGTATCGCGACTTTTTTATGCTTCAGTTAAAAAACACTCTGTTGTTATCCTTGCTATACTGACTAGACTTACCCGCCACTAACTAGATAGCTAACTAAATCAATTGAAATTTTATTCTTTTAGTAGATTGATACGCTAGCCACAGAACAATAACAAACCAAATAAAATAGCCTCTAGTTCATCCGATATAACATTATTCTTTATCAAAACTGTCCACCACAATTGCGCCCATCGATGCCGGCATAGTAATGACTATTATCCGTTTTAACGATGTTAATGGGTCTACCCAAAAGGGTAATTTGTCTAAACAAAATAGCACTAATGCAACCACTAATGCTGTCATTAGATAAGCGATAACAATACGGAAAATAAACACTAATTTTCTTGAGCTAATATTATTTTGAAAGACACTTTGATAGGTATATAGCCCTAGAAAAATAACCGATAATAAAAAAAGCATTAATAAATTGAAAAAAGGGAGGGTTTCACCTAATCGCCACGCTTCCTCTGAAAACGAAATCGGCACCGCAAGCGCAAATGCGCCGACAAAAATTTGGCTGGCATCTTCGCCATTAAAGCTAAACTTCATTACTTTTCCTTTTTAAAACATTCTGGTTTGCATAACAAACCCTAAGTTAAAGCCTAGATGTAATACTAGCTGTAATATATGAAGGACTGTTTAACTACAAATTACCTTAAAGCGAGTGTTTACGCACCTATATTCAGATTGAAAGCTAATTGAGAAGATTGTTAATCTTATGCCACAGCACTCATATTTTGCGATAAGCTAATCGAATATTGTTCAGATGATAATCGCCTTACTCATCTCGCATTTTTGCGTAAATTCAGTATATAATGCCCTCATTTACTGGCTTGTATAGCAAGCTAGACACTTTTGTATTCTCTATATCAGGACGCATCCATGTTTCAGACCACTGCAGAGTTAAGAAGTGCTTTTTTAAAGTACTTTGAAGATAACGGACATCAAGTTTTAGACAGTAGTTCGCTGGTTCCAACTAACGACCCAACACTGCTATTTACCAATGCCGGCATGAACCAATTTAAAGATGTGTTCTTGGGGATGGATAAACGCAGCTACACTCGTGCGACGACATCACAGCGCTGTGTTCGAGCCGGTGGTAAGCATAATGATTTAGATAACGTGGGTTATACCGCACGTCACCATACTTTTTTTGAAATGCTAGGTAATTTTAGTTTTGGTGATTACTTCAAAGAAGAAGCGATCCGTTTTGCGTGGACCTTTTTAACTGAAACATTGAAACTACCAAAAGATCGTTTATGCGTGACCATTTATGAAACCGATGATGAAGCGTTTGAACTGTGGAACAACAAAATTGGCGTAGCTGCTGAGAATATTATCCGCATCGGCGATAACAAAGGTGGGGCTTATGCGTCAGATAATTTCTGGCAAATGGGTGATACCGGTCCTTGTGGTCCATGTTCTGAAATTTTCTATGACCATGGCGATCATATTTGGGGAGGACGTCCTGGTTCACCTGAAGAAGATGGCGATCGTTTTATCGAGATTTGGAACATCGTATTTATGCAATATAACCGTCAAGCAGACGGTGAGATGCTACCTTTGCCTAAGCCGTCGGTAGATACCGGCATGGGAATTGAGCGTATTGCAGCTATCATGCAGGGAGTACATTCAAATTATGAAATTGATATCTTCAAGCAACTTATTGCTAAAACAGCTGAAATAATTAACGTTACTGATTTAGAAAATAAATCATTACGCGTAATAGCTGATCATATTCGTTCTTGCTCTTTCCTGATTGCGGATGGTGTATTACCTTCTAATGAAGGCCGTGGTTATGTACTGCGTCGTATTATTCGCCGCGCAGTACGTCATGGTAATAAGCTTGGCGCTACGGATGCGTTTTTCTATAAGCTTGTACCTACCTTAATCAACGTTATGGGTGATGCAGCTAAAGGCCTAGCTGCAATGCAAGCGATTGTTGAAAAAGCCTTAAAAGCTGAAGAAGAGCAATTTGCCCGCACGTTAGAGCGTGGTTTGGGGCTGCTTGATAACGCGCTTAATAGCTTATCTGGCAAGGTGCTTGATGGTGACACCGCATTTAAACTTTACGATACCTACGGCTTCCCTGTGGATTTGACCGCAGACGTGTGCCGTGAGCGTGACATTACTGTCGATGAAGTTGGTTTTGAAGCGGCAATGGCTGAGCAACGAAGCCGTGCGCAAGCTGCTGGTAACTTTGGTACTGATTACAACAAGCAATTGATTATTGATAAGCAAACCGCATTTTGTGGTTATCAAGGCTTAACCGGTGATGCGACCGTAGTTGCTTTGTATATCGATGGTAATGAAGTGAGCGAAGTAACAGCTGGTCAGGAAGCTGTGCTGGTACTCGATAACACACCTTTCTACGCAGAGTCTGGTGGACAAGTTGGTGACCAAGGTGTGCTAAGTACACAAGGCGTTAGCTTTGAGGTCCATGATACACAGAAATTTGGCCAGGCAACTGGCCATCAGGGAAAACTGACTCAGGGCACAATCAAAGTTGGTGCTAATTTAACGGCTTTAGTCGATAACAACTTGCGCAAGAGCACTGAACTTAACCATTCAGTGACTCACTTACTTCATGCTGCACTTCGTCAAGTATTAGGCAGTCATGTGACCCAAAAAGGCTCCTTAGTTAATCCTGAGCGTCTACGTTTTGACTTCTCACATTTTGAAGGTGTCAAGCCGGCTGAAATTAAAGAGATTGAGGAGTTAGTTAATACTCAAATTCGTCTAAATCATCAATTAAATACCCAAGAAATGGGTATAGATGAAGCCAAAGAAAAAGGCGCAATGGCGTTATTTGGCGAGAAGTATGATGCACAAGTGCGTGTTGTTACCATGGGTGACTTCTCTATTGAGTTATGTGGTGGTACGCACGTTAGTCGCACGGGTGACATTGGCTTATTTAAATTAACCTCCGAGAGCGGTATTGCTGCAGGTGTGCGTCGTATTGAAGCTGTTACAGGCGCTGCGGCATTGGCGTATGTGGCAGATCAACAAGCCCAGTTAGAAGAAGCCGCTGCGTTACTTAAGTCAGACAGTGCTTCCGTTATCACCAAATTAAAAGCGCAGCTAGATAAAGTTAAACAGCTCGAAAAAGATTTATCGCAAATGAAAGATAAGCTTGCCGCTGCAGCAAGTGCTGATTTAGCAGGTGATGCTATTGAGATAAATGGTATTAAAGTCCTAGTGAAAAAGCTTGAAGGTGTTGATGCTGGATCACTACGTGGTTTGCAAGATGAGCTTAAGCAAAAGTTAAAGTCTGCCATTATCGTATTAGGTGTTGCCACTGAAGGTAAAGTTAATTTGATTGCCGGTGTCAGTAATGATTTAACCAAGCAAATTAAAGCCGGTGAGTTGGTGGCCATGATTGCTCAGCAAGTCGGCGGTAAAGGCGGTGGACGCCCAGATATGGCACAAGCGGGCGGTACTCAGCCTGAGAACTTAGATGCCGCTTTAGCTTTAGTGTTACCTTGGTTGACTGAACGCTTAGGCTAAACAATAGCCGTGAACGAAAAATAATACTTAAATCAAGTCTTAAAGCAGGGTTATTACACTTTAAGGCTTGAGTGTCATTGACACTTTTGGCATAGTTAACACAGTTTTGCTGCTGGTCACTATCACAGCGCGGTTAACTTAACACTTAAGTTGGTTCGAAAATGGTTTAATATGTCGTGCATAACGGGTTTGTTAACTATTTATCGTAATTGTCATTTTGTATGATCTAATGTCGATGCATTTTTATGTTGGTGTTAGATCATTTGTTAATTTTTGAATTATATATGCTTAATAGTCAAACTTTGTATTTGAAGTTACTATGACTTTTACTGAGCAAACCCTATAATAACGCATATTACGGACAAAGCGTGTTATGCAGTGTGAACTAAAGGAGTAACCAATATGCTAATTTTGACTCGTCGTGTAGGCGAAACATTGATGATTGGTGATGAAGTCACTGTCACAGTATTAGGTGTTAAGGGTAACCAAGTACGTATTGGTGTCAATGCACCCAAAGAAGTATCTGTTCACCGTGAAGAGATTTACCAACGGATCCAATCTGAAAAGTCAGACTCATCTGATGGCGGTAACTTCTAAGCAGTTTTTGTTAGATATTGAAACGACTAAGTCAGCATTTGCTGACTTTTTTGTTTTTACACGCGGTAAAGTTTTGTTTAGCTTGACTGCAAATATTGTAATAGGTGAGAAAGTATTTTATTTAGCTAATATTATTTATTCACTTAATAAGTAGAGCGTTTGGAGTCTTATTTGCTGTTAAACCCCTCAATGTGCTTAAAAACAGTTCAAATGGTTAGCGGTTTGGAAAAAGGGTTTGACTTATTTTCGGCAAACAGTAATATGTGCGCCAAGAAAACGGAGAGGTGGCCGAGTGGCCGAAGGCGCTCCCCTGCTAAGGGAGTATGGGCTTTAACTCCCATCGAGGGTTCGAATCCCTCCTTCTCCGCCATTTCTTACAATAGTTAAATCGATGCGGATGTAGCTCAGCTGGATAGAGTACCTGGCTACGAACCAGGCGGTCGAAGGTTCGACTCCTTCCATCCGCACCATTTCTATTGTTGTGATTTTGAATGCGGATGTAGCTCAGCTGGATAGAGTACCTGGCTACGAACCAGGCGGTCGAAGGTTCGACTCCTTCCATCCGCACCATTCAAAATAGAAAGAGTGTATAAAACAAATTTGCGCGTGTAGCTCAGCTGGATAGAGTACCTGGCTACGAACCAGGCGGTCGGAGGTTCGACTCCTCCCACGCGCACCATATTTGACGGAGAGGTGGCCGAGTGGCCGAAGGCGCTCCCCTGCTAAGGGAGTATGGGCTTTAACTCCCATCGAGGGTTCGAATCCCTCCTTCTCCGCCATTCATTCATTGATGTTATAGTGCAATGCACTTTAATCTGATGTAATGATGGCATTAAGTACTAAGTAAGATTTTGCGCGTGTAGCTCAGCTGGATAGAGTACCTGGCTACGAACCAGGCGGTCGGAGGTTCGACTCCTCCCACGCGCACCACATTAAAAAAACCTGCTATTAATTAGCAGGTTTTTTTTTGCCTTCGATTTCTAATCATTCCATTTAGCTGCGTTTAATCATCCATATTCATCTTCGATAGACATTCTGGTGATCTTTCAATCTACTTATCATCTTTGATCACTAGAAATAATGAACTCCATCACAAAGTAGTGACTTTATTTTTATGTTTAGTAAATTTTTATTCAACGATCAAGATTGGAAAAAATAAGTGGCGGTAAATCGTTGGTGGTTGCCTGTTTAGTTTGATTAACAATGATGTAACACTCTTGTGTGTCAGAGGGGGAAGTAAGATTTATTATGTAATTCTTAGTTAACGGCTGCTTTTATTATCAAATTCTTATTTGTTTCTATTTTTGGTAATTATTTATGGTAAGACCATTTTACAGTTGGATAGTGATTTTGTTATGATTTGTGTATATTTTGTAACATAAGAAGTCGTTAAAATGGATATGAATTCAGTTTCTGTTAAAGTTGGCTTGATTAGCTGGTCAAGTATTAATTGAATATTTATTCTGAAAATGGTTTTGAATAAAAGAATGCGAAATAACGAGGCCGCGAGTCATCATGCCTTAATACGCATGTCAAAGCTTGGCATGTTACCCAATGGAACACATTTGTCGTATTTATTACAGTGAGGGACTATGGCATCGATCAGCCAACAATTAGTTGATGCGCTTGGCATTATGGTGATGGGAATGGGCTTAGTGTTCATTTTCTTGAGTATTTTAATTGTTGGTATTGGAATAGTGGCTAAATACAGTCCAGTTCCTATTGAGCCAACACCAGAGCCAAAGATCAACACAGGATCAACGACAGGATTAAATCCTAAGTTAGTCGCCGCTATTACTTCTGCGATTCATCAATATCGCGCGTAAGATTTATTTTGGGAGCTTTTATGAGCAAGCCGTTATTACTCACCGATGTCGTCCTGCGTGACGCCCACCAATCTCTACTTGCAACACGCTTACGTATTGATGACATGTTACCCATTGCTCCTTTGCTGGATAAAGTGGGTTATTGGTCATTAGAATCATGGGGTGGCGCTACTTTTGATTCATGTATTCGCTATTTAGGCGAAGACCCGTGGGATCGCATTCGTGAACTCAAAAAGGCCATGCCAAACACGCCACAGCAAATGTTGTTACGTGGACAAAATTTATTAGGGTATCGTCATTATGCTGATGATGTTGTTACCCGTTTTGTTGAGCGTGCTCATACCAATGGTGTAGATGTATTCCGTATTTTTGATGCCATGAATGATGTGCGTAACTTAGAAACCGCCGTTAAAGCGGTTAAAAATGTAGGTGGCCACGCGCAGGGAACGATTTCATTTACGACTAGCCCAGTACATACCCTTGATACCTGGGTTGATATGGCTAAGCGCTTAGAAGACATGGGCGCGGATTCATTATGTATTAAAGATATGGCTGGCTTACTTAAGCCGATGCAAGCTTATGATTTAATTAGCCGCTTAAAATCGCAAACTGACTTAATGGTATCGATGCATTGTCATGCGACAACAGGTCTTAGCACAGCGACATACCAAAAGGCCATCGAGGCGGGTGTTGATGTGCTTGATACTGCAATCTCTTCAATGAGCCAAACCTACGGCCACAGCGCAACCGAAACGTTAGTTGCCATGGTAGAAGATACCGATAGGGCCACTGGCTACGATATGGTGCTCTTAGAAGAGATAGCCGCTTATTTCCGTGAAGTACGTAAAAAGTACGTCCGTTTTGAGGGCGCACTTAAGGGAATTGATTCACGTATTTTACGCGCCCAAGTGCCAGGTGGTATGTTAACTAACATGGAAAATCAGCTAAAAGAGCAAGGCGCTGCAGATAAGATGGATGCGGTGTTAGCTGAGATCCCACGGGTACGTGCAGACTTAGGTTTCTTACCTTTAGTGACACCAACATCACAAATTGTTGGCTCTCAATCGGTTATCAATGTGTTGATGGGTGAACGATACAAATCGATGACTAAAGAAACCGAAGGTGTGTTAAAAGGTGAATATGGCGCGACACCTGCTCCGGTTAATGCTGAGCTACAAGCTCGTGTGTTAAATGGAGCAAAAGCTATCACTTGTCGTCCTGCTGATTTAATCGCCCCTGAACTCGATAAGCTCCGAACAGAGCTAGCCATTAAAGCCCAAGAAGAAGGTTTTACTTTGGCAGCTGAGTCTGACGACGATGTAATGACCTATGCTTTATTTAACCAAATTGGTCTTAAGTTTCTACAAAATCGCGGTAACCCTGATGCCTTTGAACCTGTGCCCTCAGCAGATGATTTAGTGGTTAAAGCGGATAAAGAAAAAGGTCCTGAAACCTATACCGTTAATGTAGAAGGTCAAAGTTTTGTTGTTCAGGTAAGCCAGGGTGGTGAGATCAGTCAAATAGTGCCTGTGGCTACTTCTAATGCAGCTACCCCTACTCAAGTCGTCTCTGCGCCTACTGGTGCAGTTAAATACAGTATGACAGCGCCACTGTCGGGTAATATATTTAAAGTGCTTGTGGCTAACGGTCAAGCGATTAAAGCCGGTGAAGTGGTTATCATTCTTGAAGCTATGAAAATGGAAACTGAAGTGCGTGCGAACGAAGACGGTGTGGTCACTAATCTTGCGGTTAAGCAAGGCGACAGTGTTACGGTTGGCTCAGCATTATTAGATTTGGCGTAAGAGGACATTATGGAAGGATTAATGGCCTTTTGGGGCGAAACAGGTATTGCTCATTTCACCGGTGGGCAAGTATTAATGATGGGAGTAGGGTGTTTATTACTTTATCTTGCCATCGCACGTGGCTTTGAGCCTTTGTTATTATTGCCTATCGGCTTTGGCGCCATTTTAGCCAACATTCCCAATGCAGGCTTTACCGACGAAGGTGGTTTACTTTGGTACGCTTACCATATTGGAATTGAAACGGGGGTTTTTCCGTTATTGATCTTTATGGGCGTTGGCGCTATGACCGATTTTGGAGCCTTAATTGCTAACCCTAAAACGTTACTTTTAGGGGCCGCAGCACAGTTTGGTATCTTTGCCACATTGTTAGGTGCGATTGCATTAAATTGGGTGCCAGGTTTTGAGTTTACTATGCAAGATGCGGCTGCCATTGCCATTATTGGTGGTGCAGATGGCCCCACAGCTATCTTTTTGGCCTCCAAGCTCGCGCCAGATTTGTTAGGCGCAATTGCGGTAGCAGCATATTCGTACATGGCGTTAGTGCCTTTAATTCAACCGCCTATTATGAGGTTGTTAACTACTCCAGCTGAACGTAGCATTAAAATGGAGCAGCTTCGCGAAGTCAGTAAACGTGAAAAAATTATTTTCCCGTTAATGGTAGTTGGGTTAACCATTTTGTTTTTACCGGCCGCCACGCCACTTGTGGGTATGTTCTGTTTGGGTAATTTGATGCGTGAATCGGGTGTAGTTGACCGTCTATCTAAAACATCACAAAACGAACTTATCAATATCGTCACTATCTTCTTAGGGTTAGCTGTGGGATCTAAACTGTCAGCTGATCAATTTCTACGAATTGAAACCTTAGGCATTTTACTTCTAGGTGCCGTGGCATTTTCTATTGGTACCGCTACAGGCGTGTTGATGGCTAAGTTAATGTGTAAGTTATCTGGCGGTAAGGTTAATCCATTAATTGGCGCAGCAGGCGTGTCAGCCGTGCCTATGGCTGCCCGAGTGGTTAACAAGGTTGGCTTGGAAGCTAATCATCAAAACTTCTTGTTGATGCATGCTATGGGCCCGAATGTGGCTGGTGTGTTAGGCAGTGCCGTTGCTGCTGGGGTCTTATTAGCGGTATTAGGCTAATATCGTTTTAAAGTTATATATACACATTGAAGTAGCGCTTAGAAATCTGTGTCGATATTATTAAAATAAGGCCAGTACATCATGTACTGGCCTTATTTTTTGCTTAATCATCATTAGCCATAACTGCTACACTGTTTGAGATTACTTGCTACTTAAAGACCCATTTCTATGCAGCGTGCCCCATTACGTCAAGCCAAAACTATCGATAATGTCTTTAACAGTGCTTACTGGCATCTTGGTCAACAAGACTTCACCATTAATGAAATCCGCACCAAGCTAGCGCGTAAAACTGACAATCAACAATGGATTGATATCGTACTGGCTAGACTGGTAGAAAGTGGTTATTTAAAAAATGACTTCGACTTCGCTGTACGTTATTGCCAGTCGGCCTTTAGCAGTGAGCTAGGCGCAGGCGCAATAAGGCGCAAACTACAACTGCGCGGCCTATCGGCAACTGACATTGAAACAGCAATAGAGCAAGTTATGCACGAGCAACAGGTTGATACCTTTGAAATGGCCACGTCTAGATTACTTAATAGATTCGATAACTTTAATGGCACCAATAAAGAAAAAGTCTATACCCAGATGACCACAAAAGGATTTTCACGCGCAGAAATTGATCATGCGTTATCACATCATCCAGAAAGTGACACATTGCGCAGTAAGCTGTCGATAAAAGCTGACAAAGTCGATTTAACAACAGAAATCGTCAAGCTATTTAATAAAGGCAAAGGTAAAACACTTATCTTGCAGGAGCTTAAACAGCGATTGATTGACGTGACTGATTTTGAAGAAACCCTGTACCAGTTAACCTTAACAGAAGAGGTTGATTTCTATCAAAGCTGTAAAGATCAGCTAGCTAAAAAACGTTATAACTTATCGGATTATAAAGAGAAATCCAAAGCATATGCATATTTATCCCGTAAAGGGTTCGGTAGTGATGAAATAAAAGAAGCGATGTCGCTAGATGATGAGTAATCAAGAAATCTGTGTTTATATGTTGATATTTAAAGGCAGTGTTAATAGCCGATATGATCAGTTTTTGTGTCATGACGTGACTCGGCTTTAGGTTCCATTTAAGGCTCCATTTATTGCCAAAGGTGTTTACCACATAATGTTACCGCACGATGTTACTGCAAATGCTGTTATGGCAAATCAGCGCTAGGGAAAATCAAAGTGAAGTTAGCAAAATGAGCGATAAAAAATGCCAATATCATTAACGTGATATTGGCATTTATTGTTTAAGCAACAGACTTAAAGATACTCAATCAAACCTGAGTTATTTCAACGCAGGTTAAGCTATTTTCTGTTCAGTGAGTGTCTCTTCAGAGTTGAACTGCTCAATATCTAACTGGCCTTCACTTTTGCCTATAACAACCGCGGTCATCATGTCACCGGTGACATTGGTCGCGGTGCGGATCATATCAATAATGCGATCAATAGCAGCAATAAATGCGATACCTTCAAGGGGTAAACCAATCACGCCTAAGGTCACGGTTAACATCACCATCGCGCTACCGGGTACGCCTGCTGTGCCGACAGAAGCTACTGTTGCTGTTACGGCAATCAAGATGTAGTCAGTCATATCTAAGGGAATACCGTAAATTTGTGCAATGAATATTGCCGCAATAGCAGGATAAATACCGCCACAACCGTCCATGTTCATGGTCGCGCCTAAGGGTAATACAAAGGCACTGTAACGTTTTGATACGCCCATTGCTTCAGTACAACGTGTACTAGCAGGTAGGGTACCAAAGCTAGATGCGGTACTAAATGCCACTAGTTGAGCCGGCATGGCTTTGCGGAAAAACTTTACCGGGCTTAAGCCAGCGGCAAATTTAATTAACCCACCATAAACAAAAATAATGTGAATTAATGCGGCAATATAAATGGCAATAATAAATTTACCTAACGGTAAAAGAGTACTTAAACCGTATTCGCCTACAACCCAAGCCATTAAGCCAAACACACCAATCGGGGTCAGTTTTAATACCATGCGCGTCAATTGAAACATCACTTCAGCACTGGCTTCCATGACCTTCTTCAATGGTTCAGCTTTTTCACCGACGGCATTAATTGCAATACCGACTAAGGCTGCAAACACAATTATCTGTAACACTTTGCCTTCCGCTAAAGAAGCAAAAGGATTAACCGGGATCATATTGAGTAATACTTGGGCAAATCCGGGAATGTCACGTTCACGCACTTCGGTAGTGGCTAATTCAAGTGAGCCGCCCATGTCGATTAAGCTGCCAACCGCTAAACCAATAAATGAAGCTATCGTGCCCGTCAGCATAAATAGGCCTAAGGTTTTCAAGCTTAAGCGCTTTAAGTTGGTTTGATTGCCTAAAGAGGTAATGCTGACCACAATGGCGCAAAAGACTAGTGGGGCGACCAACATTTTGATCGCGCTAATAAATAGGTCACCAAGAGGCTTAAGCACAATTGCTGATTCGCCCAAAGCGATACCTGCAAGAGTGCCCAAGATGAAGCCTGCGAGAACTTTTTGCCAAAATGGAATACGTTTAAAGGTGTCTAAAATCATCGAGGCTCTCATTTTATGGTCATTGTTAGGCGTATTTATAAGATGAATGGGCGATTATGCATAATTCATCCGTCTATTGCGGTTTGAACCAGCCGTGTAAGTTACCCATTCTAGGCAGATGAATCAAATTTAATGGCATTCTAGAGAGGCAAATAAAGACAAACAACGTCAATTTGATATAACTTATAATTATATATATCAATGTTAATATAATTATAAGTTTTTTACTGTGCAATAACTTTTAAAATAAAGCGTTTATAAATAAAAAAGTATTTTAAAATCATAAGGGTATATTTTGACTGAGTTATGGCTGATGTTTTCTGGAGCTTTTTTAGCTGCCACCTTGTTACCGGGGGGATCAGAAGTTTTACTTATTGGTTTGTTACAGCAAAACAGTGACCCTTGGTTAGGTTTATTGATTGTTGCCAGTTTGGGCAATACCTTAGGTGCCGTCACGAGTTATTATTTAGGCCGAGCGGGACGGTTTGCAAAATCACCAGCTGATTTTGATAATAAGTACTATCAGCGATCACTGGGATGGTTTGAACGTTTTGGCGTATGGGCGTTACTCTTGTCCTGGCTACCGCTTATTGGTGATATTTTATGCTTAATTGCTGGGTGGTTAAAATTACCAGTGGTAAGCTCAACAGTAATGATTTTTATCGGTAAAACAGTACGCTATAGTTTAATTGTTTTTATATTTATGGCAGCAATTTGATAATGCAGTTATGTAAGCTCAAGGAGTGTGTTTTTTGAAAAAGTGGATACTTGCGGTCGCGATTAGTGCGGCAATCACCGGATGTGCAGCAGAAAAGACGAATAGTAGTGTTAGTTCCATTACACAGCAAACCAGCTTACCAGCAGGAGTCAGTTTAATTGAAACGGTTGTCGCTGCTGACAGTGAGATTGGCATTTCTTACAAAAAATATCAGCTGGCCAATGGGCTAACGGTGATTCTGCATCAAGACACATCAGATCCCCTTGTACACGTTGACGTGACCTATCATGTGGGCTCGGCACGGGAATTAGCCGGACGCAGTGGTTTTGCCCATTTATTTGAACATATGATGTTCCAGGGCTCACAAAATGTCGCCGATGAGCAACACTTTAAAGTGGTTACCGAAGCGGGCGGTACACTAAATGGTACAACCAATTCCGATAGAACTAATTATTTTGAAACTGTGCCCAAAAATCAGTTAGAAAAAATGCTCTGGTTAGAGTCCGACAGAATGGGATTCTTGTTACCCGCATTAACCAGTGAAAAATTTGAAGTACAACGTGAGACCGTTAAAAATGAGCGGGCACAACGGATTGATAACCGCCCTTACGGCCGTTTAGGCGAACGTTTTGCACAAGCCCTTTATCCTGAAGGCCATCCTTATTCATGGCCAGTTATTGGCTGGCCGGACGATCTTGAACGAGCCACTGTTGATGATGTTAAGCACTTTTTCCAGCGTTGGTATGGGCCTAATAACGCCACATTAACCATTGGTGGTGATTTTGATGAAACACAAACTTTAGCCTGGATTAACCAATATTTTGGTGAAATTCCTTCAGGACCTAAAGTAGATGCTGCCACCAAAACCGCGGTGACCTTAGATAAAACCCGTTATCTTTCAATGGAAGATAAAGTACATTTGCCTTTATTATATGTGGGTATGCCAACCGTGTATGCCGGTCACCCTGATGAAGCCGCATTAGATCTACTGGCGAATATCATTGGCGGTGGTCAAACGTCATTGTTATACAAAAACTTAGTTAAAGATGGGTTGGCAGTGCAATCATCTGTTAGTCATCCATGCCAAGAATTGATGTGCCAATTTACTTTATATGCCCTAGCTAATCCTGCAAATGGTGGCAAGCTGGATGCGTTAGAAGCTAAAATTAATGAATCTATTGCCGAATTTGAGCAACGTGGTGTGACTGACGAAGACCTACAAAAGGTTAAAGTACAGTTTGAAGCCAGTACTATTTTTGGGTTGCAAAGCGTCGCTGGCAAGGTGGCGACTTTAGCTTCAAATGAAACCTTCTATGGTGATCCTAATCGAGTAGCAAAAGATTTAGCCCGTTATAACAGTGTGACTAAAGCAGATGTTATGCGGGTATTTAATCAGTACATCAAAGATAAACCTAAAGTGGTGATGAGTGTGGTGCCTGAAGGCCAATCACAATTAATTGCCAAAGCAGATAATTTTGCGCCCAAAAGCTTAGCCATTGCAGAGGATGCTGTGACGGGATTGGTTGATATTAAGCCTGTTGTATCAAGTTTTGATCGCACCTTAATACCTGCTCCGGGTGACGCTCCACAACTGACTGTACCCACACTTTGGTCTGCCACCTTAAGCAATGGTATTGAGGTGATGGGCACTGAAAGTGAAGAGACACCGACAGTCGAGCTAGTGATTTACCTTGAAGGCGGCCACCGTACTGTGCCTGTTGAAAAAGCCGGACTAGCCAAGCTAACCGCAGCTATGATGAATGAATCAAGCAATAAGCGCTCTGCAGAAGAGTTAGCTCAAGCATTAGAAATGTTAGGTTCAAATGTCAGTGTTAGCGCAGGTGAGTCACAAACCTATGTACAAGTGTCTAGTTTGTCGAAAAATCTTGCCGCAACCTTAAGTATTGTTGAAGAACGTCTATTCCAGCCTGGTTTTGTCAGTGCTGACTTTGAACGCGTTAAACAGCAGCAATTACAAAGTTTACAACAAGCAATGACTAATCCAAGTTTTCTAGCCAGTAATGGTTTTTCTGCCTTGTTATATGGCAATAATACTGCCATGGGCAGTAGCGATTTAGGCACAGTGACATCGGTATCGGCATTAACACTTGATGATGTAAAAGCTTTTTATCAACAGCAATTTACAGCAGGTAATGCCCAAATGGTGTTGGTGTCTGATTTAGCCAAAGCTGATGTGATACCTATGCTTAATGGATTTAGCCATTGGGAGGGTAACGCCAGTGTGCAGTCACCTATTGATAAACGGATCCACGCTAAACCTGCAACCATTTATATTATCGATAAGCCAGATGCGGCGCAGTCGGTGATTAATATTGGTAAACGCGCGTTAACCTATGATGTCACCGGTGATTATTTTAAAGCCAATTTGATGAATTACCCATTGGGCGGCGCATTCAATAGTCGAATAAACTTAAACTTACGCGAAGACAAAGGTTATACCTATGGCGCCAGAACAAGCTTCAGTGGCCAAGAAGACAGTGGTGAGTTTATCGCCTCCGCCAGTGTTAGAAGTGATGTCACAGGCGCGGCAATTAGCGAGTTTATTAATGAAATTCAAATCTATCAGCAGTCGGGTATGAATGAAACAGAGTTGGCATTTTTACGCAATTCTATTACTCAAGGACAAGCGTTAGACTTTGAAACACCTTATCAAAAGGCCGGTTTTATTCGTAAAATTCAGCGTTATCAGCTAGACCATCAATTTACCGCTGAGCAAACTCAGATCATTAATTCAGTGACCACCACTGAATTAAACTCACTTGCCAAATCGCTGCTTGATATCAATACTATGGTGATATTAGTGGTTGGCGATAAAAAAGTGATTGAGCCACAACTTGCACCATTGGGTTATCCAATTGAGGTGTTAAATTAATTGTCTAAAATGGCTGACTTGAATTGATCTGATTTACCCCAATATCAGTATTAATTCCAGTTAAAACGGCGGCAGAATTTCTGTTGCCGTTTTTGTTTACAGTTTTTTTGCCAATTTGGTAATAATCTCGGGTATCATCGGGTCTACTGATACCAATCGTATTTAATCACGCGAATTAATCAATAGAGAATAGAATATTGAAATCTTTCAATGAAATTGTCGACCAGCTTGGCGACAGCGAAGGGCGCGAAGCCTTACTCGGTATGCTCCGTGGTATTGAGCGTGAAGCTTTACGTATCGAAGGTAACGGCCAGTTGGCACAAGATTTACATCCGCAAGCTTTAGGCTCTGCATTAACACACTCAAGAATTACCACTGACTACAGTGAAGCTTTGCTTGAATTTATTACTCCTGTCCACAATGACATTGATGAATTGCTTGAAGAGCTAACGCAAACTCATGCCTACACAGTACGGAACTTAAATGGCCAAAAATTATGGCCAGTGAGCATGCCTTGTTATATTGGCGATGTGAAAAATATTCCTGTGGCTCAATACGGTGTGTCAAATAACGGTCTGATGAAAACCCTCTATAGAAAAGGCTTAACTCATCGTTACGGTGCGTTGATGCAAATAATTTCTGGGGTGCATTTTAACTTTTCTGTCTCAGCAGAGCTATGGCAACGCTTATTTGATAATAAACTATCTAATAATCCGCAGATGCGCTCAGACTCATTAAGCCGTTGTGAGTTTATTTCTGAATCTTATTTTGGTTTGATCCGAAATTATCGCCGTTTGGTATGGGTGTTGCCATATTTATTTGGCTCTACTCCCGCATTATGTTCATCGTTTGTGAAAGATCAAACCGTTGATTTTGATTTTAAAAAAACCGGAAAAGGCACACTTTACTTACCTTATGCCACATCATTACGCATGAGTGATTTAGGCTATACCAATAAAGAACAAGATACGCTGAATATCAGCTATAACTCGCTGCCCGAGTATCTAGCGGGTGTGCAAGCTGCGATTAAAATGCCATCGAAAAAGTTTGAACAAATTGGCGTTAATGTGGACGGAGAATACCGTCAGCTAAACCATAATATTTTGCAAATTGAGAATGAATTTTACTCGCCTATTCGTGCTAAACGCGTGACAAAATCGGGCGAAAAACCTTCACAGGCTCTGATGCGTGCAGGGGTTGAATATATTGAAGTGCGAGCACTGGATGTTAATCCATTTAGCCCGGTTGGTATTGATGCCACTCAAGTACGCTTTTTAGATTTATTCTTACTGTATTGCTTATTGTCACCGTCAGCACTGACCGATGATCAAGGCGAGAAAGAAATTGCGGCAAACCTAAAAGCTGTAGTGTTAGAAGGACGTAAGCCTGGACTAATGCTTAAGCAAAATGGCCAGGATATTGATATTAAAGTGTGGCTAACCGATTTGTTTGCTGACTTGTCTCGACTCGCCACTTTATTAGACGGTGAGCATGGCTACAGTTATCAAAACGCATTAAGCCATTGGGCTGGTGCGATTGAAGATCCTAGCCAAACACTTTCTGGCCGTGTCCTTAATGAAATTATCACTAAAAATGTGGATCATGGCGACTGGGTTAAACAACTCGCTAATAATTACCATGATTTTTTATGCACTTATCCATTAAGTCATGAAATTGAGCAGCAATATAAAGATGAGGCAGAATCATCATTAGACAAACAGCAGCAGATAGAATCTGAATCTATGCCTAATTTTGATATTTTCCTGCAAGAATATTTTAAAGAAGTTGCTTCGCCAGAGTTGTATAGTGGCTGTAAAGCATAATGAAGGGCGATAAAGTCTGATGGGTGCAGTAAAACGATTGAACCCACAATCAGGGGTGTTCCTCAGCCTAACAGCAACGATTATGTTGCTGTCTGGTTGTGCATCGTCTGACAATGGCCTTGAATGTGGCACTGTGTCTGCTTATATAAAACCTGATGCAACCCAGTACCTTTATCGCACTATTGTGACCCACTTAGATGGGGTGCCTGTTATTTCTCGCCCTAATTACTTGCTGCAAACGGGTGAGCATCAATTTACGGTAGTGGAATTAATTAACTCACCTGAGCTAAAAGTGTCACTGTCCTCGCGAGGTCCAAAAACTTTAACTGTGAATGTTGAAACGGATCAGCGTTACCATATAGCCGCTCAAATGAATACCGACAAAATTTACGTTGGTAGTAATAAAGACTTCTGGCAACCCGTGGTATTTAAGCAAGAATTCTTTGAGTGTGAGCTAAATCCAAAACCATAAATTGCATTAGCAAGCCATAGATGTGACACTTAATTTTTATTAAGTGAGCTAATTGAGGTGCTATGAAACCGTTTTTATACATGGTCAGTTTGTGTAGTGTAATTGTATTATCCGGTTGTGCGACCTCTCCTCCTGCTGAACCTGAAAACCTTTGCTCCATTTTTAAACAACATCGTTCATGGTATGAAGCTGCGGTAGATACCCGTGAAAAGTGGGGCGTGCCTGTGCATGTTCCTTTAGCCATGATGTACCAAGAAAGTTCATTCAAGCATAACGCCGCTCCACCCATGGAGTACTTTTTGGGCTTTATTCCTACCGGGCGTGCCAGCGATGCCTACGGTTATGCGCAGGCTAAAACCATGACCTGGGATGATTATGTGCGAGAAACCGGTAATTCCTGGTCTAGCCGCAGCGACTTTGATGATGCGATGGATTTCATGGGCTGGTTTATTTATAAAACCAATAAGATTAATGGCGTGTCTAAATGGGATGCGAAAAATCAGTATCTCAATTATCACGAAGGCTGGGGCGGTTATAAACGTGGCTCATATAAAGCCAAAAAATGGTTAACACCCGTTGCTCAAAAAGTTGATGATCGCGCCAGGCGCTATGCTCAGCAATATCAAACATGTAAGGATGATCTTGATTCATCATGGTTATGGCGACTTTTCTTTGGCTAACTTGACCCGATTTTTGTTGTTAAAAAAATCAAAAAAATATCACCAATTAGGTGGTATTTTTTTATGACATTTTATTAACCTCAGCTCGGGGTAGAGATGAAAAAACGGTATTGAAATAGCTAAAAATCAATGGTTTACCCTCAAGTTTGAGCTTTACGCTGTTAACAAGGCGAATTTATGCGTCAATAGCGAGCTATTGCAAATGAATTCAATGCATTTAGCGGGGCAAAGATCTGTTTGATATGGATTTATTATCCCGAGCTGAGGTTTATTAGTTTAACTTCCCCCTTGTTTGCCGATACAATGTAACTAGCTTGTTAACAATGCATTTACCTTATGATGAATAACACCAATATTATTGATAACACAGCCCCTCCAGATTGCAGAATAATAACAAGATAATCGGAAAATAATATGAATACGATATTCCAAAAATCGATACACCGTAAGTTATTAGCGCCTATTTTATTAACAATAGTGCCTTTTTTAATCATTATTAGCTTTTTGGACGCTGAAATAACTAAGACTACGATATTAAGCTTACTGATTGGATTGCTGGTGTGTCAGCTGGCTATCGGATTATGGTCAATGGAGTATTACTTACAAGCACGTTTGGCTAAATTACATCAATATTTACAGCTGGTGGTTAATACAGAAAAAGCGCCAGCAGGGCCGCTTAAAGATAATGAAGCTGACGAACTGGCATTGATCACCAATGACTTAAGCCAGTTTGTTGAAGGCTTGAAAGTGATATTAGATGTTATTCGAGTCGATGCCAAAGCGTTCAAACAAGGTGCTAAAGTATTAACCGAACAAATGCACCAAGCGGAAGGTTCGGTTGATAAAAGCGTACATGAAAACCAACAAATAACCTTATCACTGCAAGAAATTACCCATACCGCTACTGAATTATCCTCTAATGCAAACGAGTTAAAGTCAACGTCAGCAGAAGTACACCAATTACTGCAAATCGGTAATAAAGATGCCATTGAAAATCAAACGGCAATGACCGCTTTAGCTAGCGGAATTGAGAGTATGGTCAATGATGTCAGTTTATTGAATCAAGACAGTTTAAAGATTGGTAATGTACTTGAGGTGATCAAAAGTATTGCCGAGCAAACTAACTTACTGGCATTAAATGCTGCCATTGAAGCTGCACGTGCTGGTGAGCAAGGGCGAGGATTTGCGGTAGTTGCCGATGAAGTAAGAGCACTTGCACACCGTACTCAAGAGTCAACAGTAGAAATACAAATCATTGTTGAGCAGTTACAAACCAAAGCTAAAAATGCCGTGAATGGCATCAGTGAAAGTCAGCGTATTAGCCATGGAAGTGTCGAACAGTGTCAACGTGTTACCCGCGCATTTAAAGATATCGAACAGGCTTATGGCTTGCTAGATAATGTAGCCAGTAATATGACTTACAGTATTCAGGGCCAGCAGTCCTCTACTGAAAGTATTAATCAGCGCGCCAATGAAATATCGCGCCTTAGCCAAGAAGTGTCCCAAGGGTTAAAAGTAGTTGTCGAAAGTGCGCAAATTCAAAGTAAAACCTCAGATAAACTAGAACAAGTACTTGGGCGAGTCTGCGTGTAATCTATTGATAATTTGATGGCCTATCTTTTTTATTGATAGGCCATAATGCGAATAGCGGACGCTTAAATACTGTGTTGATAAAAGTTCAATTTGTTTGCCATTTTGAAAAAAGTCAACGTCGTGGCGCTTCGCCCACACCAGACCAAAGGGGCAAAACGCTTGCGCCCCTTTAGAAACCCTCAGCGCCCCAGACGAAAAATACTGAAAAGCGCATAATTTTCGATGGGGATCGATCCAGCTTTAAACTTCATCTGTATCCAGCGTCGGCCATTGTCACCTAATATAAAAAATATCCTAACGCTTCCGATGGGCCGTCCATGGCCCAACGAAAGCTAGCGTGGCATCCATGCCAAGCTCACGGGTTCTCTGAATAAAGAGTCTCGATGACCTCAATTCAAAATGGACATCCCAGCTTTTCTTATGGAATTGTTACAAATGAAGTTGAATCGAAGATGTGAAAATTTCGGGTGCAGATGAGCCAGCGAGTATCCCAAACAGGGCGAAGTTTCACTAAGTGAAACATTTCTGAGCGAGAGGCATGGATGCCAAACTGGCTGTTTAACATGGATGTTATTGGTTTGGTTAAGCCCACATGGATGCTGATTTTAAAACCAAGAGTCGGCGTCTCGCTGGATCATCTGCACATAGGCCTGCGGCAGGCAATTGGTTAGATTGAAGTTGTGGGCTTCAGTAACCAAACCAATAAAAGCAAAGTAAAACATTGAATTAAAGCCATAAAGTAGATTAAAGTATCAAACTTAAGGGAAAAGTAGGGTAACCTCGAACATAATCATCGAGCACGCCATTTAGGGAAGAAAAAGCCATTCAATAGCATGTGCCCATAAGCTACCTTTTTAAAGTTTACTCTGACCCAACTAATTTCAAAACATAAATCACAGTAATCTTTAAACACTAATTTAGTATCAGTCATAATTATCTTCACTTATTGTTAACATTGCACATCAATCTGATGTGTTTTTAAGGCCTGTTTTGACGTTTAATTTGAAATAATTTGCTTACTTTATTCAAACCTCCTTCTTATACTTAACAGATTCAAGTGTCGCTAACCAAACTAAAGGTAAGATGATTAACGCTGAACCTATCACAAAACTCAAATCAGGAACTTCATCAAACCACATGATGCCCACTATTATGGCACCTAATAAGCCAGTATATTCAGCGCTAGAAATTTTATGTGCTTCAACTGTTCGGTATACCAAGACGCATATACCTGCATAAATCAAAATGAATAAATTTGAGCTTGCCGCTGTTAATAGCGGGTACCAATCCAAAGGTTGGTGTTCCCAAATTGCTAAACTAAAGGCAAAAGGTATTCCCATTAGATTGGTCAAGAATAAAGTCTGAGCGACAGTGTGGTGCTGAGGAAGTTTACGAACCAAGAGATTATTTGTAGCCATTGTTACCGCGACTATAAGTGCAGATACAGCCGCCAAACTAATTTGTGTCGGTTGTACAACGACGAGAATACCGACAAAACCCACAATCGATACGGTTATAGTTGGGGTGGTTAACGTGTCTTTATAAAATAAAAAACCCAACGGTAACATAAGTAATGGGGCAGTATAAAAAATAGCATTAACAGTTGCCAGAGGTAGAGCTTGAAGAGACAATACCATGAATATAGCACCAAATAACCAAATATGGCCACGTACAAAGTGCCATTTTAAATGACTAAATAATTTGATTTTTGTATTGAATAAGCAAAATGGCAAAAGCATCAATACTGCTGTTAATTGTCTAAATAGAACAAATTGATACACTGCAGCCCCAGTCGGCAGGCTTTTTATTAAAGCATCCGAAATGACGGCGACAATATTTCCTAAAATCAATAAAAACATTGCAAATCCAACACTCATCTTCGGCATTTTTTCCCTCGATTTATTCTAAAAATGTAAAAAATTAAATACCATTACGCAAATCAGGTGCTTAAGTAGGGAGTATATTCATATAATTCTATGACGTATAATGATATAAAATTGCTTAGTATTAGCTGAGGTAATAATGAAGTTGCCACCATTGCGCGCAGTACAATGTTTTGAGTCAGTTGCTAGGCTTAATAGTTTTTCAAAAGCAGCAGAAAGTCTTAATGTGACTCAAAGTGCGGTGAGTCATCAAGTACGAATGCTTGAGGAGTATCTTGGTGAAGCTATGTTTTACAGGCAAGGCCGGACATTTTCATTAACAGAAGTTGGAGAGCGTTACTTCACAGAAGTCAGTCAATCACTAGCTATTCTGTCTAATGCCAGTCAGATTATTCGACACGGTAAACCTGGGTATATTCGTTTAGCACTTTATAGTTCAGTAGCCGTCAATTGGTTAATCCCTCGATTAGAAGATTTCCGTAAACAGTATCCAGAGATAGAAATAACGTTAGATATGGTCACAGATCAGCCGGATTTTAATGACCAATTCGCAGATTGTTTTATTACCGTAAATCCACCAAAACGTCACTTTGTAAGTAAATTGTTATTTACTGAAAAGTTATTTCCTGTTTGCGGTCAAAAGCTTTGGGAAAAAATAAGAGATAAGCCACTCCCTGAGGCATTGTGGCAACATCCGATATTGTCTGTGCGATATTCTGACACAAATCAAAACATCGCCGATGATTGGTTACGATGGTGTAAAGCCGGTGGGTTTGAGCTACCTAGTGATCTAAAAGTTAATCAATTTAGCCATGTGCTACTCGCGGCAGAAGCGGCACGTTACAATTTAGGTATTACGCTTATTAATAACTATATGACGGTAGATCAATCTCATAAACAGAATTTTGTCAGAATTCCTATGCATGAATTGAAAACTGGTGATAACTTTTACTTTGTCTATAGTGAGTTAAATTCTAACAGGACTGATATAACAGCGTTTGGTCGTTGGTTGGAACAGCAATGCTATACACTTAATATATGATAATTGTCATGTTGTCATATCCCGCCTAATAAGACTTTCAACAAGTTAATGGAGTAAAAGGTTGTATTGGCTTAGTAAAATTGGCCATAGATTTTTAGTAAACAAATAATTTTCACATAGAAAAATCTATCTGAAAGTTTAACGTTGTCGGAACTTCGTAACTCGAAAATGTCCAAAATCGAATTAGACGTTGATCAAGCTTTATCATGCTTGTACACCAATACAAAATATCCAGACTTAACGCAAATTAGGCTTATTATGCGGTTTTAGCGGGCATTAGGCATTATTACACTGTGATTGATTACGTTTACAGCGGGTTAAATTCACAAAGTGCGCAATAGCCACCAGGCTGGAGCCAATTAATGTCAGTACTTTTTCGCCAGTATCTCCCACTAACTCATGTCCCCAAATCGCAGCAAATAAAAGTAACATAAGCCCTGTGCTGCCTAGCATCAACAATCTGAAACTGTTATGTTTTTTACACCCTAAAGACAATGCAACTAGGCTAATGGGAATAACGGCGATGAGTATCCATAAATGAAAGGCTTCATTGTCGAGTTGCAGTGCCCCTAATCCTGGCAGTAGTACCAGTAATAGTGGTAAGAATAAACAATGTACAGCGCATAATAGCGACAAACCAATTGAAAACTGGTCTGTTATTTTTTGAACGACTTTCATTGTTATATCCTGTGAACTGTTTGTAAATACAGCAGATATGAGTAAAACACTTTGCTTTACTCATTAAGAAGGTTATCTCACTATCGGGCTAAGCCGCTGTCGATAAGCAGGTATGACATATACAGTTCATTTCTAATTGAGGGCTAACTAAGTGAAAACCAGCCTGCTCAACATTACTTTTAAGTTCGGCGATAGTTGATTTATTTATGGTGATTTCTTTTACCTGATTACATGAACTACAAATCAAAAACTGCGGTACACCATGATCATGGCTACAGGTAATGTGCGAGCACGCGACATATTTGTTGGCCAAATTGAGCTTATGGACTAGGTTCTCATTCTCTAAGAAATCCAGTATGCGATATACGGACATAGCGGGGATTTTTTCGCCAAAATTGGTCAGGTATAATTCGATTAAGTCATATGCCGACAGCGCTTTTTCGGATTGAACTAATGAAGCCAATACTTGTTTTCTTTTGATAGTTAATCGCGCACCATGACTTTTACAGTTTTGTTCAGCATGTTTTATAATGACGTCTACGTTATGTACCATTTTTATCTCAAACTAATAATGTTGTTTTTAATGTTTAGGGTGATAGCACCTTGTTGAGTGCTGGTAACCCACATAGCCTGTATTTTTTCAACACTAGGGAATTTTTCAAATACTGTAACAGTAATGGTAGATAAATTTTCTATTTTTTTACAGTGATAATGATAGTGAGCAATAACCTCACTATGGCCGTCATTATGTGATGGCTTATTTACCTTATCTGTCACGCCACTGTTCTGGTTCTGGTTTGTCATGCTTGAGGTATTGATAGTGTGATTTACAAGTTTACAATTTCCGGCTTTAAGCACAAATAAATCGGCATTTTTAGCCAGTTTTGTTGCTAAATCCGCAACGGACTTTATGTCACTCTCCGTTTTTGCCACATGTTCAAAACCAACTAAATCTGCCGCTGGAGCGCTTATTTCAATTTCAATCGTCTGGTCTTCTATCGCTATCGTGACTTGTGCTAATCCATGGACATGGGCATCAAGATGAGCGTAACTGGCGGGTGAGCAAGTCACTATTATCAGTATGATGGTGTTACACCAATAACGCTTAATCATGCTAATACTGCTGTGTTTCATTTGGCGATGATTCCCTTGCTATGTTCTTGCAAACGATGGCGAGTCTTCTAAGCGAATGCCTTGCAGCAAATTGCTGTGAAGTTGGCTTTAAAAGACCCGCAGACCTTAATTAATGAAGTCGATAGTTAACAGTAAACGAGATTCACCAACCGCTAATGGTGGGGAGCGATGAACTAATCCTGCCCCTTGATGTTCATCCCAAAGCTCACCTTTTAGTAATGCAACATCACCGGTGTTTAAGTGTTGAATTTTGTTTTGATGATCAAATAGTCCTGAGTTTTCATCAGTGTGACCTTGGTTACCCGCACCTAGTTTGCTTCTTACTACATCTTTATGCTCAAGCCACTGAGTCGCTATGCCTTGGTATGTGGTGACTAATCTGCAAGGGATACGATCGACATGAAATCGAGGGCACATGGCATGGTCTAAAATGGTTAGCCTTAATCCGACACGCTTTTGATCAAATAAACAACAAAACATATCAACTAGCTGAGAAATGTCATGACTAATCATAGTAACCGCATCGGTTTGACCAAATATATCGTAGAGTTTTTGTTGGGTATCTTGTGGCGTTACGGCCAATATTGTTTGCTTTGTAGTACTGGTATTAACAAATGTTCTGACGGCTAAAGATAAGGCTTCAGACATGCTACGTTGCCAAATCACCATATTCGTATCTGGTTGGTAAATATCTGTAAAAATAGCTAAGTCATCTCCTTTTACTGAGCGCCGAGAGAGGGTGCTATGGATTTTTTCTTGCTGTACAGCTTCTAATTGGCTCATTGATCATCTCCCCACTGAGGGAAGGGATCATTGAGTGTCACCCAATAGTCTTGGCCTTTTAGCAATTCATCATCAGTTAGCAGGCAGTCATTTAATGCTTGTATCATGGCGGTTTTATCTAATTTTTGACCAATAAAGACTAGTTCCTGACGCATGTCACCAAAAGGTTCAAGCCATTGTTTTTGTATTTCCATGAGAGACTCCTCATCAGTGGGCCAATCTTCTTTTGGTACCGCTTTCCAAAACATTCCGGAAATAGCATATCGTGCCATGCCACCAGCTTGATTCCATTGACCGACAAATTCTGGTTGTGACGCTAACCAAAAGTAGCCTTTGGATCTGAGTAGTTTTCCAAAGGATTCAGTATTGTGAATAAACTGATGAAATCTGTCGGGATGAAATGGACGACGCGCCTGAAAGTTGCAACTACTTATGCCGTATTCTTCTGTTTCAGGAATGTGTTCTCCACGCATCTCTTTAAGCCAGCCTGGGGCTAATTGGGCTTGTTCAAAGTTAAATAAGCCGGTGTTAAAAACTAGGCTAGTATCAATTTTCCCCTCTGACATGGGAATAATCTTAGCTGTGGTGTTTAAGGCTTTGAGAATCGCAGTAAGTTTTTCTAGTTCGGGTGATTCAACTAAATCTGTTTTACTGATCAAAATAATATTAGCAAATTCCACTTGATCGATAAGTAAATCTGCAACGCTTCTTTCATCTTCATCCCCAAGTGATTGCCCTGTTTCTTGTATATCTTGCGCTTCCTCATAGTCGCGTAAAAAATTCACCGCATCCACAACGGTCACCATAGTATCTAACGTAGCAATATCTGACAGCGATACGCCATTTTCATCTGCAAAAGTAAAGGTTTCGGCAATAGGTAATGGCTCTGATATACCCGTTGATTCAATGACTAGGTAATCAAATCGACCTTCTTTAGCTAATTGACTTATCTCGATCAGAAGATCTTCACGTAATGTACAACAGATACAGCCATTGCTCATTTCGATCAGCTTTTCATCGCTTCTATTAAGCGATATATCGTTATTGACTGTGGCTGCATCAATATTAATTTCACTCATATCATTGACGATAACGGCGACTTTTTTACCATCACGATTATTCAGAATATGGCTAAGCAGGGTGGTTTTACCTGCACCCAGAAAACCAGAAAGTACCGTCACAGGCAGTTTTTGTTGTTGAAGCACGGTTAATGATCTCGAAGTAATTTTGAGTTATGTTACAACGTATCATTTTCGTGATCCATATCTTTATCAGATTAAAAATAAAAATAGACTGAAATATCACTTAGACGCCGTGTGATTAAATTGCAGCGACGCCAGACCAAAATGATCAAACATAAAAAAAGGAGCCTAGGCTCCTTCTTGTATTTCACTGAGGTTTAATAAACTTTAAGCAAACTCAGCTAATATCCAATCAAGTGGTGCTTGATATTGCGTTGGCATCCATAATTTTAATTGGTTTATGGTTTCATTTAACGCTGCAGTATTATGTATTGATAGATTCAAATGACCCACTTTACGACCTGGGCGAACTTCTTTGTTATACCAAAACAGTTCAGCGTTAGGCAGGCTTAACCAGCGGTCGTCTTTTTCAATGCCAATTAAGTTCACCATTACACACTGGAAGTTTACTTGTGGGGTATGAATGGGCAAGTTACATAGAGCACGTAAATGCAATTCAAATTGATTGATATGACAACCCGTTTGAGTCCAATGACCTGAATTATGCACCCGTGGAGCCAGTTCATTTACCAGTAAATGTTCGCCGATACGGAAACATTCCATGGCCATAACACCGACATACTCAAGGCCATTCATAATAGTTGAAAGCATGCTTTCAGCTTCATCTTGCAAATGGCTAAGACGAGCTAATGGCGCAATTGACGCCATTAAAATACCGTCTTGATGTAAGTTTAATGTCAAAGGATAAAATAAACAGCGACCATCTTGAGTTCGCACACCGACTAAAGACACTTCTTCGTCAAAATTAATCGCTTGCTCGGCAATGGCTTCATTGCGCCAGTCATTCGGAATGCTGGTCGCTTCAGCTTGCTTTAACCAGTGTTGACCTTTACCGTCATAACCACCGGTGCGACGCTTTAGTAACACACGGTCGCCATAGGCTTGATGTAAGTCGTCGGCTTGTACTTTATCGTCAACTAGCTGCCAAGGTGATGTGGCTACCTTGAGTTCATCTAACAGACTTTTTTGAGTGAAACGATCGGCTAGGCGCCCAAATACAGGGCCATTGATGAAGTGCGCATGAGTACTGAGTTGTAAGCTAGTGCTTGATTCTGGCCATTGTTCACGTTCAGCGGTAATGATGTGCGATGCATCAATGGGTAAGGTGTCGCCTGTTGGCGCCATTATGTCAACCGGGCGAACATCTATCGCTAGAGGCTGACCTGCATGGCTGAGCATTGCACCCAATTGACCATCACCTAACACCCAAACAGTATGTTGTTGGCTCATTACGCTTCTCTCGGATCAGGATTGTCTAAAATCATGCGAGTTTGTTCTTCACGAAACGCCTCAAGTCGAGCAGCAAGCTCACTGTCGGTTATCGCAAGAATTTGGCTGGCTAATAAGCCTGCATTAAATGCGCCTGCAGTACCAATTGCCAAAGTACCTACGGCAATACCTTTTGGCATTTGCACGATGGATAATAAACTGTCCATGCCTGATAACGCTTTACTTTGCACCGGGACACCCAGAACAGGTAAACGTGTTTTTGAAGCTATCATGCCAGGTAAATGCGCCGCGCCACCCGCGCCGCCAATAATGACTTTGTAACCTTTGTCGACAGCTGTACTGGCAAAGTCCATCAGCTTGTCTGGAGTACGGTGAGCTGAAACCACTTCAACATGATAAGGCACTTGGAGTTTATCCATAATTTCAGCCGCAGCTTCCATCGTTGGCCAATCACTTTTAGAACCCATAACTACAGCAACAAGGGCTTGCATGTTTACTCCTTAATGTACTATTTATTGGTATATTTAGCTCATCATTACCCAGTTAGTGGCGAAGTGATTACAGCATTAATATTAAGGCGATAAAAAAGGGGACAGATAATAGCATGATGACTTTTGTTTCGCTGCTGTTTAGTGTTTCGTGCGGCTAACACTTAGTTTGTAAAATAGAAAACTCTACAGAGTGAGGTTTGAACCGCTTGCTCATAAAAATGATAAAGATCAAAAAAGTGTGAGTTATCTGGCTTTGTTAGTAAAATGATACCCAAAAGGTGTTATATTGTTATTTGTGGATCAAGGATTCCGTTTGGCAATAATGGAATGGTGTATGCCTAAATATAATCATCATAAAATAATTTTAAAAACGAGTTAAATTTATCAGTAGTTTAACTTTATTTTGACTGGCTATAATCACTAATTTAGAGCTGAACCTTGACTATCAAACACTCAACAATTAAATCTTCATTCATAAAAACGGCATCAAGTTTATTTGCTGGTGGAGTCGTATTTGGACTGCTTTTATCAAACTCATTTGCTGATGATGCTGAACTGAAAGCTGTAATGTTAGGTGAGTTTTCTGAAAACGCTATTGATGTGACGCAAATGAAACCTATGGCTGTGTTGGCCCTGTTGAAAAAAAACAGCTCACGAAATATTGCCTTTTCTTTTCAACAAATGAGTATGCCCCGCGGCTGGTTAGAGATAACTAAAATTGACAATGCCTGTATGTATAACAAAGTCAAAACCGAAAAACGGCAAAAAATTGCTTATTATAGCCAATATCCTATTACCCTATACCCACCATTAAGACTGATTGTACGGGCAGCTGACGCTAATCAATATTCAGCGGACTTTGATTTATCGACGATTGAGCCGCAGCAATATATGCGTTATGCGGTGGCTAAAAATCGCTCATATGGCAAAAGGCTCGACATACAGATTTCTGCTCAAAAAGAGTTATTATTTTTTCGTGATGGGGCTAATTCAGTTGGCAAACTCGTGGATATGTTAGCGCTTAATAGAATTGATGGATTTATCGAGTATGCTGATTCGGTTAACACTCATATTACTGAGAATAAGATTAACTTCGATTTTAAAAGCATTGCCATAAAGGGAGTGGATAAACCCTCACCAGGTTATATTGTCTGTTCTAAAACAGATTATGGAAAACAATTGATTGATGCGATTGATCAGGCGATGAGTAGAAAACCTTTCCAAAATGAGCTAATCTCTATTCATAATGATTTTGCATCCATAGATGACAAATCACTGTTAACTTCTGAGTTAATCAGTATCTTTGGGCAACCTGAATAATTAAAGTTAAAGCAAAAACACCGCTGTAAAGGATTATTAATTTAAAAATGGATAGACGTTAACGACTGTTTTGCAGGAGTATTATGTGAGCTATTCAATCTTTAAAAAAGAGTCTCTATTTACGGCTAAAATGATTAAGCGTCTATGCTTAAGCCTAAAGCTGGTGTTATTGATCCCGATATTTCCCTCCTTACTACAATCAATCCAAGCTAGCCCGTTACAGGGAATTTTATTAGCTGAAATTGACAGTAATCAAAACGATTTAGCCCAAGAGCAACCGATGGGAATGTTTGCTATTTTATTGCAACATAACCAAAATCTATTTCATTTCGATCAACAGCAGGCGAGTTATACTCGCTCTTGGAGTGATTTAAATAAGCTTGGCAATGCATGCATGTATAACAAGTTTAAATCAACTGAACGTGAGCAAGTGGCTTATTTTAGCCAAAAACCGATCAGTATATTTCCACCGCTAAGATTAATTGTGTTAAAAAAGTATGCGGCACAATTTCCACAACAAATCGATTTAGCCAATTTACCCCCAAGTTTAAAAGGTCAAATAGGTGTAGTGACATCACGCTCATATGGTGAAGCGATTAACCCAATATTATTGGCTCACCCTGAGTCTTTTTATTTTCGTAGTGGCATGGGCTCGACGCTTAAACTTTTAGAAATGCTCGCAAAAGAGCGGGTAGCAGGTGTTATTGAGTACTCAAAAGAGGCCAGTTTAATTCAGAATTTACAGGGGCTGAACTTTGATTTTCAAGCTATTCCGATTAAAGGTGTGATGCGACCAAACTTTGGCTATATGGCTTGTTCAAAAACAGCTGCGGGTGAAAAGTTGATCGCAAATATAGATTTAATTATGGCGACGCCGGCTTTTAAACAGGCTTTTATTAAAGAACATCTTCAAAATTTTGATGATGATGAGAAAGCTTTACTCAAGCCAGAATTGGACAAGTTACTTCAGCCATAATGTGTTTAGGTTATTTAGAAAAACCCTTTTTAGTTTTGATTACGTTATAAAACACAAGCGTATTCAAATAAGGGTTTTACCATGACTATTTTTACTTCATTACGACTCTCAAGATATACCCAGTCACAGCATCTACTTTCGCAACAGCACTGTTATTCTGCAGCAAAATGGCCAATGGGCTTATTGCTAATCGGTGCTTTAGGATTAGTGGGCTGTCAGCAAAAACTTGAATCCGAATCTGTTGGGCCTGAAGGCATTTCATCAGAATCTATGCCACTTGATGCTGGGCAGATTGATAAGCGAATAAACGAGCAACAAAAAATGCCCAACGTCAGTGAAGGGATTGCTTATTCGTTAGCGCAAACTAGCATCGATATTGCTGAACATCAGGCTAAATCAGATTGGGTTAAATCATCTGTACTTACTCATCAAAACGCGAATGACAAATATCATCTAGTGTCGAATGAAAATCGCATCGGTGCCATCGGAAATTTTGCCGCCTATGTGCAAAATGGCAATATGGTCACCGCAGAAACGCCCATATCGACCTTTTCAATTGATGTTGATACTGCAAGTTATACCACCATGAGACAGCAAATAAACCGTGCAATATTACCGCTAAAGAACAGTGTTCGTGTGGAAGAACTGCTGAACTACTTTGATTATGACTATCCCATACCAACTATAAATGAAGCGCCTTTTAGCATTAATACCGAATTAGCTCCCTCGCCGTATAACCAAGATGCAAAGCTTCTGCGCATAGGCATTCAAGGATTTAAGCTAGCAGCGGATCAAATAAAAGCTAAAAATTTAGTTTTTTTAATCGATGTTTCAGGCTCAATGTCTGCAGCGGATAAATTACCGTTATTACAACAAGCCTTATTGCTGTTAACCCAATCATTAACCGCGCAAGATAAAGTCTCTATTGTGGTATATGCAAATGGCGTACACCAAGTGCTTAGTGGCGCAGAAGGTAATAATACCCAGCAGATAAAACAGGCGTTAAATAACCTTCAAGCTGGTGGCGGCACCAATGGTGGTAAAGGGTTGGCACTCGCTTATGACTTAGCGGCGCAGCATTTTATTGATCAAGGTATTAATCAGGTGTTACTGGCAACCGATGGTGACTTTAATCTCGGCATGACCAGCCAAGAAGATTTGATAAACTACGTCAGCCAACAACGAAATAAGGGTATTGGTTTAACCACATTAGGGTTTGGCTTAGGCTCACAATCTGCCCAGTTTAACGATGTTTTATTAGAGCAACTGGCTAATCAAGCTAATGGTCAGTATGCCTATATTGATAACCTCAATGAAGCGCGTAAAGTGTTACATGATCAATTATCGCAAACGTTAGATATCATAGCGTCTGATGTAAAAATTCAAGTCGAGTTTAATCCCGCCATCGTGTCGGAATACCGTTTAATCGGGTATGAGAACCGCCAGTTACAACGTCAAGATTTTAATAATGATAAAGTCGATGCTGGCGAAATTGGCGCCGGCCATAACGTGACAGCTATTTACGAGCTACGTTATAACGACAGTGAAAGTTTGATGCATGAGCCGTTACGCTATAAACAAAACCGTGAGCCGAGTTCAGGGGAGGTGGGTAAGCCATTTACCCGTAACGAAATAGCATTCTTAAAACTGCGTTACAAACCTTTTTCAGGGGGCAAACTCGCTGCAAATGACAGCCTGTTAATCAGCCAACCTATTTATGCCGACATCGAAGTTAAAGGCATTCAGCAAACCAGTGATGATTTCAGATTTGCCGCCGCAGTAGCGGGATTTGGGCAATTACTCAACCATAATCATTATGTGCATAATACTGATTATGATAAGTTGATAACACTCGCTCAAACGGGATTAGGCGAAGATAGATTTGGCTATCGGCATGAGTTTGTTCAATTAATGCGTTCGGCTAAATTGCTCGTTGAACAGGGTGTCGGGCAACAAGGAGGCTTTTATGACAAGGTACAGCCAACTGAGTATTCATCAGCGCTTTCTACTGCAGTAACTCGCTCAGTGCCGAAAACGATGCAAACCAATTAACACTATTATCCCTAGGCTGGTGGCACTTAACCTCTAGCTTATGGGTAAACAAACGGATTTTTAAGAGAGTGTGCATGACAGCAAATAATAGTGAAACCATTGAGTTAGAAGTAAATTTTGTTAATGCGCAAAGCGATGAGCAATTGATGTTAGCTTACCAGTCGGGCGATATAAAAGCATTTGAGGCCCTTTATACCAAACATAAAGGACCGCTATATCGTTACTTTGTGCGTCAGCTATACGATAACGTCTTGGCGGAAGATTTATATCAAGAGGTGTGGGGCAAGGTAATAAAAGCGGCGGCAAATTATCAGGTCAGTGCTAAATTTACCACCTGGCTATATAAAATTGCCCATAACTTAATTATCGATCACGTTCGCGCGGTAAAGCCCTTGGATGACACGCAAGAGTTGGCAGAAGATCAAACCATGGACAGCTTTAACGCTGCGTCAAATGTAGAACCTGATAGCCAATTGCAGCAACAACAGCAAGCTAGATTATTACAAGCCTGTATTGATTTGTTACCCGCAGTACAAAAAGAAGCCTTTTTACTTAATGTCGAATTATGCCTGACCGCATCTGTTATTAGCGATATTGCGCAAGTGACAGTGGAAGCAACTAAAAGTCGTATTCGCTATGCTTATCAAAGTATTAAATCTTGTGTCACCCAAAAATTACAGGCGGTATAAAGATGACTCAACAACATGATGAAACATTTTTAGCCTTACAAGATGAAATCGCTAAGCTATACCATCAAGGCCCCAAACCGCAGCCATCAGCGCAACTAGATGAAGCGATTTTAGCCCAAGCACAAACCGAATTAAGCTTAAGTCAGTCTGCGGCACTAGCGCTAGCGGTTCAAAACCAGGACGAAACAAATGTTGTAAGCATAAAGGGTTGGCGACAATATCGTTGGCAACTGTCTTCCGCAGCATCAGTGGTGCTGGTGGCAGGCTTGTTTATGATGATGCCGATGGAGCAGCACTATAATTCATTAGAGCTTAATCTATCCGATCCAAACTCATCAGATTTTGAGGCGTTATCATTGGATATGCCAGTGGCTGATAACCAAACTAATGACAAAACAGCCTCTGCCGCGCTTAAGTCTGCGCCCACGTCAGCACCTAACTCGACTGCACCTAATACCTCAGCAGCACCTATATCTACAGCACCTCAATTGTCGTCATTCGCCCAAGAGCAAAACATCGTCGACACTCATAGCGCAGATGATAGGTTTAGCAGTAAAGGATCATCGCAAACAAGTTTATCGCAGCAAGCTGAACAAGCGAATGAAACCGCTAAAGTGGTTGAGCAAGTTGAGCAAAGTCGTCAGCAAAAAATGATGTCGGAACTCAAACCTTCAGAACACAGTGAACTTACCCAAGTTGCTAATAATCAATATTTAAAAGACTCAGGTATGATCACCTTAGATACCGCTGATAAAGCGATGGTAAGGTTAACTGAGTTGGTTAAATTAAAAAAATTGTCACAAGCTGAGCGCTACATGTTAACGATGGAGCAACGGTTTCCTGAGTTGAATAATCTTAATCATCCACTACATGAAGATTACAACAAGATTAAGCAGCAATTAACTGTAAAGTGATGTTTTATAAATCAAACTAAATAGGCTCTATGGGACACATGTCTCTTAGAGCCTATTTTAGCGGTGATATTTATCACAGCACTTCACGTCAACTTATACCTGTGCCACTTAATATCATTTCCATTGAGCTTCCTCTCTCCAAAATAAGTAGTCTAGCGTTATGAAGACACCGCAATAAAGGCGATTAATCTGTTGCCATTAGTTACATTTTTAGGCTTTTAAAAAAGTCACATTCTGGTAACTTGTCTGCTAACAAAAATAATATGGAATAAACCCTTAATGAAACTTCGTCGCTCAGTATTAAGCTGCATGATTGCCCTAGGTTGTGTTAGTGCGTTCTCATCTGTGGTGCAAGCCAGTAATGGTTATTATCGTGCCCCCGCATTACATGACAATACCTTAGTGTTTACCGCTGAAGGGGATTTATGGAAAACCCAGCTTAATAGCAAGATTGCGAGCCGGTTAACCACTCAAGCGGCGGAAGAAACCGATGCCAGTATTTCCCAAGATGGACAATGGATTGCATTTAGCGCTAACTACGAAGGCGCGACAGAAGTGTATGTTATGCCTATGGCAGGTGGCGTGGCCAAGCGAGTCAGCTTTGAAAACTCGCGGATAAGATTACAAGGCTGGACAGCCACAGGTGAGATCCTGTATTCCACAGACAATGCCTTTGGCCCAGCAAACTACTGGGTATTAAAAACCATTAATCCTGATACGTTAACGGTAACTAATTTACCGCTTGCCGATGCGATAGAAGGTGTCATTGATGCTAAAGGGGAATATGTTTATTTTACCCAATTTGGTCTGCAGGCCAGTGGTGATAATGCCAAAGTGTATCGCGGCGGCGCCAAAGGTGAAATTTGGCGTTTTGGTTTAGGCCAAGACAAAGAAGCACAGCAATTAACCACCCAACATGAAGGGTCAGTACGTCAACCCATGTTGTGGCAGGACAGAGTTTATTTTATTAGTGATGCATCGGGTAATGATAATATTTGGTCTATGTCATTAACCGGAGGCGACATTAAACAACATAGCCAATATACCGATTGGCAGGTCAGAGATGCTAAATTACATCAAGGTAAAGTGGTTTTTCAGCAGGGTGCTGACATCAAATTATTTGATCTCGCCAGTAATAAAGACTCAGTTGTGGATGTTGAATTAAGCAGTGATTTTCCCCATCGACGTGAGCACTGGGTTAATGATCCAATGGATTACGCTACCTCAACCAGCTTAAGCCCTAAAGGCGATCAAGTGGTGATAACGGCTCGTAGCCATGTTGCCATTGCCAATAAAGATGATCGTCGCTTAGTGCAAATAGCCTCTGCACCAGAGAGTCGAGTACGTGATGCATTACTGAGTAAAAATGGTAAATGGGTATACGGCATAAGTGATGCTTCTGGTGAACAAGAAATATGGCAATTCCCAGCCGATGGCAGCGAGGGTGCAAAACAGCTGACTAAAGATGGCAATACGCTACGTACCAGTTTAAAGCTGTCACCGAGTGGTCGATATTTGGCCCATGACGATTATATGGGCAATGTGTGGCTACTTGATTTAACCACGAGTAAAAATAGCAAAATCGCCGTCAATGGCGAAGGTCTAGGGCCATATCAAGATATTGTCTGGTCACCAGACAGCGAATATATCGCATTAACTAAAGCCGAAATCGGTAAACAACGCCCACAAGTCGTGCTGTATTCAGTTAATGAATCTAAAGCGCAAACACTGACCTCTGATAAATATGAATCATTCTCACCAAGCTTCAGTTTAGATGGCAACTGGCTGTACTTTTTATCTAATCGTGATTTCAATGCCACGCCAAGTTCACCTTGGGGCGACAGAAACATGGGCCCGGTGTTTGATAAACGCACCCAGGTTTTTGCCCTAGCGTTAAATAAAAAAGCACTATTTCCGTTTGCTAAAACAACCGAGTTATCAGTACAAAATGACAAAGATGATGAGGGTAAAGTTGAAACAGCCGACATAAAACTTGAATGGCAAGGCTTGGCGCAGCGACTATGGCAAGTGCCTGTTGAGTCTGGTAATTACAGCCGTTTACAACAATCAAAATCAGGTCTGTATGTTATTGATAGTGTGAATGATAAAAGCGCTTTAAAGTGGATTAAGTTCGATAATGTCGCGCCAAAAGTGGACGTATTTGCTGAAGATGTCGCTGACTTTACTCTAGCTGATGATCAATCCACTATTTTACTGCGCAAACAAGCCAATCCGAAAGAGTTATTGATTGTTGCAGCGGGTGAGAAGTTACCTGCAGATGTGAGTCAGGCGAAGGTCAAAACAAATCAATGGCAATTACGCATTTCACCGATGCAAGAATGGCAGCAAATATTTGAAGATGCGTGGTTAATGCATCGCGATCAATTTTTTGATACCCAAATGCGCGGACTCGATTGGCAAGCAACCAAAGCTAAGTATCAACCTTTACTGCAAAGGGTCACCGAACGTAACGAGCTAAACGATATATTTGAACAAATGATGGGCGAGCTAAACTCGCTACACTCGCAAGTGCGCGGTGGCGATATGGTGCAGGATAAAGATGCGGCTAAATCGGCGTCACTCGGTGCACGGTTAAATCTGAGTTCCAAAGGCGTTGAGATAGCCCATATTTATCAAAATGATCCTGAGTTACCGAGCCAGGCTTCACCATTAGCCCGTATTGAAGTTGATGCCCAAGTGGGTGACATCATTAAAGCCATTAACGGTAAGCCAGTGGCAAATTTAGGTGATGTAACACAGCTATTGCGTAACCAAGCCAACAAACAAGTGTTATTAACCCTAGAGCGTGGCAGAAATCAACATAAAACCGTGGTGTTACCTACCGACACTAACACTGATGCCACATTGCGTTATTTAGATTGGGTGCAACATAATCAAGCTAAAGTTACCGAAGCATCAAAGGGTGAGTTTGGTTATTTGCATTTATACGCTATGGGCGCGGGCGATATCGAAAGTTTTGCGCGTGAGTTTTACACCAACTACGACAAACCAGGGTTAATTATCGATGTACGCCGCAATAGGGGCGGTAATATCGACAGTTGGATTATTGAAAAGTTATTACGTAAAGCGTGGGCATTCTGGAAGCCAACCCATGGCAGTGCTAGCACCAATATGCAGCAAACATTCCGTGGCGAGCTAGTGGTCTTGGCTGATCAAATGACGTATTCAGATGGGGAAACCTTTTCTGCAGGTATTAAAGCCCTAGGTATAGCGCCACTAATCGGCAAGCAAACCGCTGGTGCAGGGGTGTGGTTATCGGGTCGTAACAGTGTAACTGACAATGGCATGGCAAGGGTTGCTGAGTATCCACAATATGCAATGGACGGTCGCTGGGTAGTTGAAGCCCATGGGGTTGAACCGGATATTGAAGTGAGTAACTTACCCCATGCAACATACCAGGGGGACGATGCTCAGTTAGCCGCCGCGATTGAATACTTACAGCAAGCGCAAGCTAAGCAGCCAATGTTACCGCTTAACGCATTGCCGTTGCCAAAAAGTGGCAAAGCGGATGATATTAAATAGTCATACTTAAAGTGCCTGTAGTGATATAGGCACTTTTAAAACAAGCATAAATAGATATGGATAAGTAGACACAAAAAAGCCGCGAAAGCGGCTTTTTTGTGTTTGGTGCTTTATGTTTAGCGCATGATTGTTAACAATCAAAACAGCATAATTAAGCTAAAAATTAATGCTTAATTTCAACTTCACAGGCTAAAGAATTAGCGATAAAGCAATTGGCGTGGGCTTTTTCATGAATTTTAGCGATGGTTTCTTCGCTTACTTCAAGGCCATCGGCAAACACAACCTGAGGATAAAGGGTCATTTTCACCACTGCAATTTTACCTGCATCATTTTTACCTAAATCAGCAATGGCGTTATCAGTATAGCTATCAACCGGTAAACGTTTTAGGTGTGCAATGGCCAGAAAAGTCAGCATATGACAAGAAGACAGCGCAGCTAATAAGTTTTCCTCTGGATTAACTTTATCGGCATTGCCTTTATATTCTGGCGCTGATGAAGCTTGAACCGCTTGACCACTGCCATAACTGACTTGATGGTCACGATTAAACTCACCCTCTGGTGCAGGTGAAGTGTGCCAATCAACAGTGACTTTAAAACCCATCTGATACTCCTAGTTTGAGCGACCACATTGCATTCACAATGCGTTATTCGGTGCTGATTCAACACTAACTGGACGCTAATGTCCATGTTTTATCTATGCTTTTAGGCGCTCGGTTTAAATGATTTTCATATGAGTACTAGCACAAAAGAATATGACGCACCCCAAATTAATTACAAAGTATTAATTTATAACACTAAAAATACACAAGTTAGCTTTTTAGCTGTGATGTTGAAAATTCAATTGTTACCAATATGTTATGAATACGTATGCACTGTATTGTTATCAAAAGGGGGAGAAGCCTAGTATATCGGAATAATAAGTGTCCGGTATTCTGCATAATGTGGGTGGTATATCCGAGTATTGGACAACAATAAAAACCTTAAAGGTGAAGGGGAAAACCAATGCTCAAAAGTAAACCCAGTGTTTTATCATTGGCTTTAGCAACAGCAGGTATGAGCGTGATGTTCATGTCTTATGGCGCTAATGCAGCAGATGATATAAAGCCCATAGTGCAACAAAAAACAGTTAAAGCTGATGCTAGCCTTGAAGTGAATAAAACCACCAGTGATCAAGCTGCCAGTGGTGCTATTGCAGATGACACGCTTGCAGAAAATGATCAAGAAATCGAGCGCATTGCCGTCAAAGGCTACAGTCGTAGCCTTATCGATTCACTTAACTCTAAACGATTTAGTGACACGGTGTCCGAGCAATTATCTGCCGATGATTTAGGCGCCTTGCCCGATGTCTCAATGGCCGATGCATTAACGCGTTTACCGGGTATTTCCGCGGTACGAACCGGTGGCCAGGCCGCTGAAATTAACATTCGCGGTATGTCTGGCGGGTTTGTGTTTTCAACACTTAATGGTCGCGAACAAGTCTCTACCAGTGGTTCACGCAGTATTGAGTTTGACCAGTATCCTTCAGAGTTGATTAGCTCTGCCGCCGTTTATAAGTCGCCTAAAGCTTCACTCATTGAAGGTGGTGTAGCCGGTACGGTTGAGCTGCAAACTATTAGCCCGTTAAGTATAGATAAAGACCATAGCTTTGTGGTCAATGCCAGAGGCATGCATAACGATCGCGCCAGTGAAGTGTTTGGTGCAGAAGAATATGGCAGCCGCTTAAGTTTTTCCTATCAAGGTAAGTTTTTAGAAGATACGGTAGGTATTGCGGTTGGTTATGCCCGTTTAGATCAACCTAGCGTCGCGACGCAGTTTATTGGTTTGGCTTATAACGACTCTAAAGAGTTAGATGGCCTAGCGAACGACACTAACGGCCCGGTTGATAACCCAAGCTATGAATATATTAGTGAAGGTTTTGAAATGCAGCATTTAGGCGGCGTTGAAACCCGCAATGGTTATATGGGCGCCATTGAATGGGCACCCGTTGATAACTTTGTGCTTAAAGCCGATGCGTTTATGTCTCGTTTTGACAGTGAATCGTTTGCCCGCGGTTTTCGCGCCAAATTAGGCGGCCGTAATGCCAGTGTTGCTAATCCGGTATTTGACGGTAACAGCGTCGTTGGTGGTACGTTTAATCGCACCTCAAAAAGCTATACCCGAGTAGAAATTGTTAACGATGACAATCAAGATTTTGATGAAGTAAACAACTTTGGCATTAATGCCGACTGGCAAGTGACTGACCGTTTAAATGTGAATGTTGACGTGTCGTTATCATCGGCTAAAAGTGATTTTCGCAACGGTTTGTTATGGGCCAATGTCGCCCAAGATGCTAATGCAGAAACCCCTATTTTTGATGAAAATGTGTCAATCAGTTATTTACTCAATGGCCTAGATTTACCCGATGTGGGTTTTAATCAAGCCGATGCTTTTTCTGATATAGACCGCGTAATGGTCAGTAAATACGGTATTTATCCTTTTCTGAATGAAGATGAAGTTAAAGCCTATCGTGTTGACTTTAAATACGACTTAGAAATGGATGTGATTACCAGCGTTGAGTTTGGCGCGCGTTATTCTGACCGTAACTATTCAAATGACCGCTCGGTATTTGAATACGGTAACGATGGTGCGTTTTCTAAATCTCAGCCACCCTTAAAGCTTACCGACGACATGACCACAGTGGTCGATTGGCAAGGTGACTTTAGTTACTTCCCATCTTATTTAGCCATTGACTTAGATTCCGCGTTAAATGCCTGGTTCCCAAATGGTGTGCCACAACCGGTACAAACCTGGGGCAATGCGGGTGGCGTTATCGACCCTCAGGGTTACACCACTAACTACTCGTGGACCATGCTACAAAGCGGTGAAGTGTATGAAGAAGTATTATCTGCTTATGTGATGGCTAACATCGATTCTGAAATAGCGGGTATTCCTGTTACCGGTAACTTTGGTGTGCGTATGGTTGATACCGATCAATCAGCCACCATGCTGCAAAACGTTGAAGGCGATGTAAATCTCGGCGCACAAAACATTGCTGACAGCATTGGCATTATTAACCAAAACTACGCGCCAACGGTGCAAGGGGTTAGCTATACCGATTATCTGCCATCGATTAACTTGAACTTCAAAGTTGCTGAAGACTCACAAATACGGGTTGCTGCAGCCAAAGTGATGTCACGTCCACCGATCAATCGTTTAGCCGGTGATATCAGTGCATCAGTATCCGATGATGGCAAAATTAATGGTTCAAGCACCAACAACCCATTTTTAATGCCATTTTATGCAGATCAATACGACTTATCCTTTGAGCAGTATTTTGATGAAGGTGCATTTGTTGCGGCCATTTTCTATAAAAACATTGATTCATTCATTGATACCGTCGCGATTGAAAACTTTGACTTTAAAGGCAATGGATTCAACGTACCTGAATATATCACTGATGAAATCAGCGGTGAGCAAATTGCCACCACCAATGGTACTTACACCACAGCAGTGAACAACGCTGAAGGCGGTTACATTCGAGGCTTGGAACTGGCTTACACCCAAGTGTTTGCCTCGCTGCCCGATGCCTGGTCTGGATTAGGTTTTAATGCGAGTTACTCCTACACAGAATCTGAAGTGCAATCAATCACTAACCTTGGCGGCGATACGACGGCCCAAGCTTTACCTGGTCTGTCTAATAACGTTGTCAGTGCCACCTTGTTTTATTCCTATGAAGGTTTTGAAACCCGCGTAAGTGCGCGTTTCCGTGATGAATTTGTCTCGGAACAAGTCGCTATTAATGAGCAAGTGGTTAACTTTGACGGCGAAACCGTGATTGATTACCAGGCATCATACCAAGTCACTGACGGTCTAGGGGTGTTGTTCCAGGTGAATAACTTAACCGACGAGCCGACAAGAAGTTACTTCGGCACCGAAAACAAAACCGGCACCTTGCAGTACTTTGGTCGCGAATTCTATATGGGGTTCACTTATGCGATGTAATCAATTAGCAATTATCAAAGTTACCAATATAACAATAACAACAAATACCAACCAAGCGGTTGCTCTACAGCAAAAAGTGATGGGGAGAAGTCAGTCATGATGACTAAGTCAACAATTACGACATTCAGTGTATTTGCACTGAGTATGACAGCACTAATGGGGTGTGGCAGTGACTCAACCGAGCCAGGCACAGTATTACTAACTTGTAATGTACCAAACGTACCTAATGCAGGGGGAACAGAGTGTGTGCCGCCACCACCATTAAGTTGCCCAGCACCTAAGTTTCCCGATGCTAATAATGAAAGCTGTATTGTCGGTTACAACCCCGACTTGCCTATGCCTTCTGTACTTGCTGGGCCTAATCAGGCTGTGTTGTATTACAACCGCATTAAAGATAAAGATAACAGCAGTGGTAATACTAATTATCCCGGTTATAAGCTCCATTCATGGAACAATGATACCTGTGACGCCTATGCGCCACCCTTTGATTCAACTGACTGGGCTAATGGCCACTCTTTTGATGGTATCGACCCAAACTACGGCGCTTACTGGTTAATCAATTTAAAAGAAGGTTACAGCGAGTGCGCTAACTTTATCATTCATATCGGCACTGAAGGTTCAGGCAAAGCATTAGGCGATGGCGATTCAGTGATGAGCCTTAAGTCTTTTGCCGATGACTCTGCCCCTGAAGCACAATTTAACCGTGCTAACTTCACCATTCACGGTGAAAGTGATGTGTATGACTATCCTATTTTAGATGTAGGCTTTGCCATTGATGGCGCCAGCGCTCATTGGTTAGATAAAAACACCTTTGTGTGGAATGAATCTTCCGATGGCATCGCTAAATTTGTATTACATCATTCGGCCACCGCAGGTATTGAAGCTGATAACGACAGCAATATCAACGGCATTCAAGTTGAGTTAACCGAAGCCACGCTCACTGACGAGCAAAAAGCCCTAGTGCCACATTTAGCACAATGGCCTGCTTATGAAGCTAACTTTAGCCTTGATGAAGCGAAAAATATCGCCAAAGAACAATTGGTATTAGTGGCGTACGACAGTGATAACAAGCCCGCTGCCGCAACTCATGTTCAAGTGGCTAAAGTGTTAGATGCACTTTATACCCAGGGCGATGCAGATGCCGATGAAGCGTCATTAGGCATTATGTACGACAACGGTATTAGCGCTAAAGTGTGGGCGCCGACGGCACAATCGGTTAATTTGAAGATATATGACAGTGCTAAAAAGCTGACTAAAACTGAGCCCATGACCTTAGATAGCCTAAGCGGTATTTGGTCATTTAGTGGCGACATGAGCTTAGACCGTCAATATTATCGCTATGAAGTAAAAGTCTATCATCCAGTGTCGAAAAAAATTGAAACACTGGAAACCACAGATCCCTATTCACTCAATGTATCAACCAATGGCCGTTACAGTCAGTTTATTAATTTATCTGACGATGACACCAAACCCGATGGTTGGGACGGGCACACAGTTGCAACGGTAGAAAACCCAGAAGATATCGTTATTTATGAAGGCCATGTACGTGATTTTAGTATCAGAGATGAAACCACATCAGCCGCTAATCGTGGTAAGTATTTAGCCTTTACTGAACAAGGCAGCGCGCCGGTTGAGCATTTACGTCAACTTGCTGAAAGCGGTGTTACCCATTTTCATGTATTGCCAGTAACCGATATTGCCACCATAGAAGAAGATGTGACTAAGCGGATTGAAATTACCGATACCTTAGGCATGTTATGCAGCAAGATTGCTGACAATGCTAAAGCCTGTAAAACAGAAGATAAAGCCGCCAAAATTGTTGATATATTAGCGGACTTTTTACCTGGATCTGGAGATGCACAAGACCTAGTCAATGCCATGCGCGGATACGATGGTTTTAACTGGGGTTACGATCCACAGCATTTTATTGCACCAGAAGGCAGTTATGCTTCAAGCCCTGAAGGGGTTGCACGAGTAAAAGAATTGCGAGCTATGAACAAAGCCTTGCATGAGCTTGGTTTACGCGTGGTACTTGATGTGGTCTATAACCACACCAGTTCATCAGGGTTATGGGACAACTCAGTACTCGATAAAGTGGTACCGGGTTATTATCACAGATATAACGAAATCAGCGGCAAAATTGAATCATCAACCTGTTGTGACAATACCGCCACAGAACATAGAATGATGGATAAGTTTGTGTCTGATTCGATGGTGATTTTAGCCAAAGAATATGGCTATGACGGTTTCCGTTTCGACGTCATGGGTCATATGCCTAAAAGCAGTATTCTAGCGGCTAGAGAAGCGGTTCAAGCGGTTGATGCCGATAACTACTTCTACGGTGAAGGTTGGAACTTTGGTGAGGTGGCTGATAATCGATTATTCGAACAGGCAACCCAAGCCAATATGGCTGGCAGTGAAGTGGGCACCTTTAACGACCGTATTCGTGAAGCCGTGCGCGGTGGGGCGTTATTTGCCACAGACCAAAAAGATGATTACTTACGTGATCAAGATACCTTGCGCTTATCTATGGCGGGTAACTTACAAAACTACATCCTAAAAGACTTTAACGGCAATTCAGCCAAAGGCAGCAGCTTTAGCTGGAACAGCCAACCAACAGGTTACACCTTAGACCCAGCAGACAGTATTAACTATGTGTCAAAGCATGATAACGAAACCCTATGGGACATTTTACAATATAAGCATAAAGTCGGTTTATCGTTAGAGCACCGTGTTCGAGTGCAGAATATTGCCGCCACCATTCCGTTAATGAGCCAAGGTATTCCATTCTTCCAAATGGGCGGTGAAATGCTGCGCTCAAAATCAATGGACCGTAACACCTACGATGCCGGCGATTGGTTCAACTGGGTCGACTTTAGCAAAAACAGTAATAACTGGAATGTTGGCTTACCTTTAGCACAAGACAATAAAGATAAATGGTCGGTGATTAGCGGTATTTCAGCTAACCCAAATGCCGCCGCGTCAATGTCAGAAATTGATTTTGCATCAAGTGTGTTTAATGAGTTTCTATCGATTCGTCAATCAAGCAAGTTGTTCCGCTTAACCACAGCGCAAGACATTATCGACCGAGTGGGTTTCCATAATATTGGTAAAAACCAGCAGCAGGGCGTGATAGTCATGAGCATCGATGACGGCCTAGGGCTAACCGATATTGACCCCGCGGTTGACGCCATAGTGGTGATGGTAAACGGTAGCGCACAAACGCAATCACATACCATAGCCACCGCCGCGGGTTTTAGCTTACATGCTAAACAAATGATGTCGATTGACAGCACAGTGCAAGACGCAAGCTTCAGTCAGGGTGATACCGAGGGTACCTTTACTGTGCCGGCTTACACCACAGCTGTATTTGTTAAAACACAAGGTGATGTTCAAGGTGAAGGCTTAAGTGCCAATGCCACAGCTGGTGCACCCGATGTTGTGCCTTATGGCAGCACAGATGTATTTGTTCGTGGTGGCATGAATGGCTGGGGTGAAGTGGATAAGTTCACCTATGTGGGCGCAGGCGAATATCGCATTGCTATCACACTGGCCGCAGGCAGTTATGAGTTCAAAATAGCTTCTGCTGACTGGAGTACTGTTGACTTTGGTGCTGTTTCAGCCGATGTTGCAGCGGTTGATGAAGATATCGCAGAGCAACTGAGCGCTAAAGGGGCCAACATGACCTTTACGGCCGCTGCTGATGCAACCTATGTGTTCTCATTAGATGCTGCAAACAAAGACAACCCAGTATTAACTGTGTTCAATGAAGAGCCATTTGTCGGCACATCGGTTTACCTACGTGGTGACATGAATGGTTGGTCTACTGACAGTGAAATGGTTTATCTAGGTGGCAGTATATACCGCGCTGAAATCATGGTTACCGCAGGCACTAAAGGCTTCAAAATAGCTTCAAGTGACTGGAGCAGCGTAGATTATGGTAGCGCAGATGCTGACGGAACGGTTCAATTAGGACAGCCTAAAGCGTTAGCGGTCAAAGGGGCTAATTTAGGCTTTAATTTTGATAGCGATGCCATGTACAGCTTCACATTTGACATGCGTAACCGTAACGAACCTATCTTAACCATAGATAAAACCGATATGTTTGCCGGTAATACCGTTTATATTCGCGGTGGCATGAATGGTTGGGGTGAAGTTGATGCGCTTGCTTATCAAGGCTCATCTGTTTACACGGTTGATATCGCCATTGCAGCCGGCGATTACGAGTTCAAAATCGCCACAGGTGATTGGTCTACCGTCGACTTTGGTGCTATTGCCGCTGATGAAACCGTTGTTGAAGGTGCGATTAAAACCTTAGCTAAGAAGGGCGCTAACATGAAGTTATCTGTCGCCAGTAATGCAACCTATCGCTTTACGGTAACCGGTCCAAGTAGCGACTCACCGACCTTGAATGTGACTAAGTTGAATTAACCGATATAACGCAACAAAGTTGATTAAATATCAATAACAAAAAACCAGCGCAAGCTGGTTTTTTTATGGGGCTAGGCTGAGCAAACTAAGCTGAGTAAACTAAAGCTGAGTAAACTAAAGCTGAGTAAACTAAAGCTGAGTAAACTAAAGCTGAGTAAACTAAAGTAGAGCAAGCAGAGGCTGAGTTTATCTACTCTGCTACCAACTGCTTGATGGCTTCAATTAGGTAATCCGCACTTTGTGCACCTGAGATCAAATACTTTTGATTCAATATAATCGCTGGTACAGCACTTATGCCTCGGCTTTGCCACAAGGCCTGCTCTTGTCTAACCGACTCGGCAAATTGCTGTGATGCTAATACTTGCTCAGCTTCGGCACGGTCTAATCCAACACTGTCGGCAAGGGTTAATAATACTGCAATGTCATCAGGGTTTTGCTGCTGGGTAAAATAGCTATCAAACAAAGCGAGTTTAAGTTCAGTTTGTTTATTAAATGACTTTGCCCATTGCAGCAGCTGGTGGGCATTAAAGGTATTGTAAATACGCGATTGGTCGGTGAAGTTAAACTCAATATCCAGCGTTTTACCTATAGCCGTTAAATTGGCCCGATTCTGCTGACTTTGCAACGGTGTCGAACCGTATTTTTCAGCTAAATGCTCACCAAGGTGTTGACCTTGTTTGCCCATATTGGGATTTAACTCAAAAGGGTGCCAAGTGATTTGCACCTCAAGATCAGTAAAGGAGATTAAGGCTTGCTGAAGTCGCTTATAGCCAACGATACACCAGGGACACATAACATCTGAGACAATATCTATTTGCAGGGTTTTGAGTGACATTGGGTTAACCTATAGATTAATTTAAGTTTATTAAAGTAGGGTACAACTAACTTAACTGATTAAATTTTAACTTAAAAAGCCACTTATTAGATGGCTTTGTGAGCTGTGTTGTAAAGCGAGTAAAAGTAGTGAACAAAGTTACTTGTTTATGTCTATACTAGTTGTGTATGGTGATGTTAAATCAAATTGAGAACAAAGTTGTTCAAATAGTTTGATCTAACTTTACTGATGTAAGCAATACAGAATTAAATTACAGATGTGACTTTGATATTCATTTTGACACTTTTTTGATTTAATCCCTTGAAATCTACAGTAAATGCCCCAAGTTCTCTTTTATGCAGTCAATTAATATGACATTAAAGAAACGTTATAACGCTAAGGACACTTTATGAAAATAAATCTTTCTGGTCACCATGTAGATGTTACTGACACTGTCAAACAACATGTAGAAGAAAAGTTCGCCAAGCTTGCTAACCATTTTCCAACCCTTATTGCATTAGACATTATTATCGCTAAAGAACACGGCGAATATGATGTAGAAGTTAGCACCAATTATGAAGGTACTCGAATTGCCGCTAAAGGCCTAGATTCAGTGATGTACCCAGCTATTTCCAGTGCTGCTAAAAAATTAGACGCAGCACTTAAACACCGTAAAGGCCATTTAAAAGCAGACTTGCATGCTAAGCCTGAAGTTACCGCGCCAGAAATTGCGTATGAAAAAGTACAAGAGATGGATTTACGTTAATTGAGTTAACGGATCCAGTTTCTAATAAAAAACGCAGCTTAAGCTGCGTTTTTTATTAGAGGCTTTAATAAATTCTAGCCTGTATGCGGTGATTAACTTATTCGCTAATCTCAGCATTGTGATACACGTTTTGTACGTCATCACAATCATCTAATGCCGCTAAAAACTTATCAAAGCTTTCGATATCTTCGCCGCTGATCTCAGTCATGGTTTGTGGTACAAAAGCTAAGTTTTCTACCTTGAAATCAATTTCTGGGAAGGCTTCAGTTAACACTGTGCGGGCATTGTTAAATTCAGATACCGGTGTAAATACACTGATAATGCCATCCTCAAGTTCTACATCGGCAACGTCAACGTCAGCCATCATAAGCAGTTCTAAAATCGCTTCATCGTCATCACCATCAAACACAAATACCGCTTGATGCTCGAACATATGGCCAACAGTACCTGGACCGCCTAGCTTGGCATCATTTTTAACAAACGCCTGGCGAACTTGAGTAAAAGTACGGTTACCATTATCCGTTAGGCAGTCAACAATCACCATACAACCACCAGGGCCAAAACCTTCATAGCGAGCCGTATCGTAATCTTCACCACCGCCACCACGGGCTTTTTCAATAGCACGTTCAATAACGTGTGCTGGAACTTGATCTTTCTTCGCGCGGGCAATCAAGCTACGTAGTGCTAAGTTGCCATCAGGGTCAACACCGCCTTTAGCGCAAATGTAAATTTCTTTACCGTAACGTGAGTAAATGCGAGTCTTTTGGCCAGCGGTTTTCGCCATGGACTCTTTTTTATTTTGATATGCTCTGCCCATCTTAATCTCGTTTTATTAAATGTTTAATGCTAAAAATTGTCATCGATTCTAGCAGGAATCATTCAAGCTGTTTAGATCAGACTTTAAAAAACGTGTAGATAATCTATATTTAAATCAACATATGTCGGTTTAAGCGAGGTTATATTCAATCAACAAAGATGATTTTGGCAACATTTTGGTTACCTTTGTTTCTTTTTGTATAGGATTAACGCGGTAAAAAGCATATTATTAAACTTAAAAGTGATGTGATTTTTGTTATGACTTAATCACATCACAGTATATAAATGAAAAAGATTGATAGACTGAATACGGAATATTGGCTAATTAATCCTTCACTTAACTAGTGTCTACTGGTACGAGAGTAAAGAATGAAATCTGAATCAAAGCAAGATGCAAATAGCGATAAACCGTCATTAGCCACTGTGACAATATTATTTTATGAAGCACCCGCAGGGCTTGAAATGCATAACACAGTATTAACTGATTTAACCATTAGTGAGTCTGGTCGGGTGATGATCCCTGATAGCTTTCGTCGCGGAAAATCGATTATTGCGGTATTAGATGGCGAGTGTACTATTTTGAACGCTTTGGGCGAGCGAGTATTTTCTCAAAAAGTAATTGGTTAATAGCAAGCTAAACCCATATTGGAGTTCAATAAAAATGACGCTAAAGGCGTCATTTTGTTTTTAAAGTAAGCTATTAAATAATTTGTCAGCTAGTGGTAACAACACTTCTTTTGTTGGGTGTGTATGGGCAAATGTGCGCAAACCATAAATGCCCATCATTAAAAACTGCGCCTGTAATTGGCTATTAGTGTCGCTGTCGATTAGTCCCTGTAATTTTGCCGCTTCAAACACCTGCTCAATGCCGAATTGCCAGGCGTTAAGGTTGGTATTAATCAACTGACTAATATCTTCATCTTGCTCACCCACTTCATTTAACGCTTTGGTTAGCAAACAAGCCTGGGTGGCATCACAACTCAAACACTCTTCTACAATGCCCGCTAAATAAGTTTTTAAGTTGTGCAACGGGTTATTGTTATTGGTAAACAATAGTTGAAATTGCGCGCTGCGGTCAGCATGGTATTGGCCTATTGCCGCTAGCAGTAAGCCCTTTTTGTTTTCAAATGCACAATAAATTGATCCTGGGTGCAATCCAGTCGCTTTGGTTAAATCCGCCATGCTGGTTTTCGCATAACCTTTCATCATAAATGCTCGCATGGCCGCACGCAGTACAACTTGGCGATCAAACTCTGCATTTCTCATGGCGTTCTCTTTAGCATTAGTAATTATTGGGTGAGTTTAACCAATTTTGAATAAACATTCAAAAATTACTTGAATGAATATTCAAATAAGATTATCTTGAACGCATATTCAAGAACGGAGACTGTCATGTCAGCCAATTTATTCCAGCCTTACTCATTAAATAATTCATTAACCTTAGCCAATAAAATCTTAATGGCGCCATTAACGCGTTGTATGGCGGATGCCAACTTAGTACCAACCCAACAAATTGCTGACTATTACGCACGTCGTGCAGAAGCTGGATTGATCATTAGTGAAGCCACTATTATTCGACCTGACGGTCAAGGTTACCCAAATACACCTGGCTTATTCAGTCCTGAACAAATTCAAGGGTGGAAAGTGGTAACAGATGCGGTGCATAAAAATGGTGGCAAAATATTTGCCCAACTATGGCATACCGGTCGTGTAGCGCATCCACACTTTTTTGGTGGTGGTGATGTGTTATCTGCTTCAGCCGTTGCGGTTGAGGGCAGTGTCCCAAGAATGCGTGAACTGACATACCAAACACCTAAAGCTGCCACTAAAGAAGATATAGTGCAGTTAGTTAAAGATTATGCCCAGGCTGCAGCGAATGCAATTGATGCCGGTTTTGATGGTGTTGAAATTCATGGTGCTAACGGATATTTGATTGATCAATTTTTACACCATGACAGTAACCGTCGTGATGATGAATATGGCCAAACCCCTGAAAACATGTCTCGTTTTGCATTAGAAGTGCTTGACGCAATTGTTGAACGTATTGGCGCAGATCGTACAGGTCTTCGTTTATCACCGGGCGCCTATTTCAATATGGCAGGCGACAAACGTGACCGTGAGGTATTCGATTATTTATTACCACAGGTTGCCAAACGTGATATTGCTTTTGTTCATGCTGGGATATTTGATGATGCAATGGAGTTTGATTACTTAGATGGCCGTGTATCTAGCTACTTACGTAAAGTGTATCCAAAAACCTTAGTGGGTGTGGGCAGTTACACTGCGGACTCAGGCGCAAAAGCTATTTCAGACAACAAATTTGATTTACTGGCTATTGGCCGTCCATTTATTGCTAACCCAGATTACGTAGCCAAAGTGCGTCAAGGTGAAGCGGTTGTTGAATACAACGACGCTATGTTGGCTGAACTTATTTAACACCATTGTTTGATCTGCTTTGTTAGAGATCACTTAGGATATTATTTTCATTCAAATGAAAATAAAACTAAAAATCAACCCCAATTGACAATTTTAGTATCCATTTTACCACTGCTATGCAGTGGTTTTTTTTGCCTGTCATTTCAGCCGCCATTCCAATATGAATCTGATGACATTTGCTATCAAGCAACGGCTTCTTTACAATCCCGCCTTCATTTAGCACATTACGACATCGACAGGAATATCATTATGCATACGTTAGCTCAGCTTGAATCAGGCGAACTTAAAGGGCTTGCACGTGTGCAAATAGTGGCAGAACTGACCGAGTTTCCAAGAGCGATATTCTCATTAGCTGACAGTTTAGAGATTTTAGACTTATCGAATAATCAATTATCAAGCCTACCCGATGACTTTGATCAATTAAGCCAGCTGCGCATCGTGTTTTTATCACAAAATTGCTTCACTGAATTACCAGAGGTATTAGGTCGATGCCCTAAGCTTGAAATGATTGGTTTTAAAGCCAATCAACTTACCCACGTGAGTGAACAGGCTTTACCCGACCATACCCGTTGGTTGATATTAACTGATAACCAGTTAACCCATTTACCAGATTCAATCGGCCGCTTAACCCAACTTAAAAAACTGGCGCTAGCCGGTAACCAACTAACTGAATTACCGGGCAGTATGGCTAACTGTCGTGAGTTGGAATTAGTGCGGTTATCGGCCAACAAACTGAGCCATTTACCCGATTGGTTATTCGACTTACCCAAACTCAGTTGGTTAGCATTTGCCGGTAACCCATTTAGTCACGTCGATGAATGTTTGAATAACAGCGTGCCAATGATCCACCCAGAACACTTGCATTTTAGTGCCCAAATTGGTCAAGGGGCATCTGGCATTATATATAAAGCGCATTGGCTTAATAGGCCAGTATCTCAAGCCCACTTGCCCGACCATGTGGCGGTAAAAATATTTAAAGGCGCTATCACCAGCGATGGTTACCCAGCAGATGAGCTTGATTGTTGTTTAACAACGGGTAAACATGACAATTTAATTCCCGCCATTGGCCAAATTCATCATGGTGAACAACTGGGGTTAGTGATGGCGCTTATTCCAGATGGCTATCAAAATTTAGGCCTGCCCCCTTCATTAAGTACCTGTACCCGAGACACTTTTAACGCTGATACACAGTATTCTGTAGAGGCCATTGCGCATATTGCCAAGCAAATGAGCCGCACCATGAGCCATATGCATCAGCAGCAGGTCAGTCATGGCGATATCTATGCACATAATATTATGGTGGATGATGAGTTTAAGGTGTTATTTGGTGATTTTGGCGCAGCGTCTAATTTAGCTCACTTACCGCCGCAACAGCGCCTGAAAATGCACAAAATTGAAGTGCGTGCATTAGGTTGTTTGATTGATGATTTGTTATGCTTAATTAAGCCAGATCATCCACAACAGTCAACTTCCAAGTATGCTGAATTAGCAATATTAGCAAAGACTTGCATGCAAGGGGATGTTTTACAGCGGCCTGATTTTGAGCTGATTTTTAAACAGCTACTCAGCTGAATAAATCGCTAATGCTTGAGCTATGGATGCTGCAGGTTCGCCCAGTAAGTATCCCTGGGCATAATCAATTTCATACTGGTTAAGTAAGCTGAGAATAGCGTCGTTTTCGACAAACTCAGCGACGGTTTTTTTACCCATTTTATGGGCGAAAATAGCTATGGTTTCAACCAACAACTGCGCTTTAGGATCGCTATCTAAATGGCGGATTAATGATCCATCTATTTTGATAATATCAATATCTAAACTGAGCAAATGCACAAAGTTCGAATAACCTGCGCCAAAATCATCAATCGCAATTTTGCAGCCTAACGGTTTGACTAACTTAATAAAATGCTCCACTGCCTCGTAGTTAGTTATTTCTTCACTTTCTAATAATTCAAAGGTTATCCGCTGCGTGGTGTCCGGTTCACTTTTAAGTAAACTGACAATAGCCTCCAAATTTTGTGCAATGGCAATATCATCTAACGTGATGTTAACCGAAAACTCATAGGGCTGATTTTTAAACAGTGCAATTGACTTTTGCAGCATACAGCGCATTAACTGCGGATAAATGCGTGATTGTCTGGCTGCTGCCATAAACTGGTGCGGCGCTAATATTTGCCCATCGGGTAGTTGGAGCCGCATCAAACACTCAAACTTTATTGGCGCATCAATTAAAGGCTGAATAAGTTGAACATAGGGCACTACCCATTGCTCTTGTGCTGCTTTAGCTAGCATTCTGCTTTGGCGCATGTTTTCTTCAAATGCTGCTGAATTAGCCATTTCGCTGCTAAAGCAGCAATAAGTGAGCTGTTGTTTTTTAGCAAAGCGCCTTGCTAAATCAGCATGCCGATGTAGTTGGTTTGCTGATGTTGTTGAACTTGAATTAGCTATGGTTGAACCAGGTATATTTTTAGCTAATACTTGTTGATTAACCGATAACAGTGCTCCGCCAATACTGACGGAGATATAATATTCACTATCTTTGATCAGCAGAGGTTTTTGACAAACATCATCAAATAATAGCTGTCCAAGTTTTGCCAATTGTAGATGATTATTTGAACTTTCGGTTGATACTAAATTTGATACTGTGTCTGAGGTTAATATTTGAGTTGTTAATGTTACGACAAATTCATCAGGGCCAGTTTTATATAAGGTAATCGGCCTATTTTTAGCGGCTAATCGATTGGCGACCTCAAGTAAAATCTCATCACCGGTATCGACACCATAAAAGTCATTAAACTCACCAAAATCGTTAATGTTAATCACCAGCAAAGCGCCAATAGATTGCTCTGCAAGATCACTATATAATTTTTTTCGATTAGGTAGCGCTGTTAAACCATTAAAATATGCTTCTTGATATAACTTACTATTTTGCTCTGCTATTTGGGTAAAACTGTCCTGTAAAGACTGGCGCATGTTATTGAAGTTTTCAGACAGTTGCTGAATTTCATCCTGGCTATTGATGGTTAACACCTGTGACAAATCGCCCTTAACAATATTTTGAGTCCACTTGGTTAACTTTAAAATATCTTCAGTGACCATTTTACCCACACGGGTGAATAACCAACTCGATAATACAATTATCCCGCCAAGCAAGAGTAACTGAAATAGAAACATTCTTAGCAGTTCGTCACCGTAAAGCTTTACTTGAATAGACCCCGCATAGAAGCCTTTTAACTGGCCGCGATATACAATCGGCTGCACAAACTGACTAAACCCAAGTATCGACTCAGCAGTCCGTGTGCGCGATGTTTCAACCCCATTCATATTCTGCGGTCGTGACATTATTACTATCTGGCCTTTTTGCGCTTCAGCTATTGCTTTGGGCAGCAAGTCACGCCACATACCGTCAACGAAGTAGTCGCGGCTATTATTAAAACCCAGTTGTTCAGCCCGAGACTGTTGGATTTGTGCATTTTGCCCACGGTGGCGCAGGGTAATTAACTGGCCATTTTTATCCAACACAGCAAAATCGGAAAGGGTAATTTGAAATAAACTACTTTGGGTTTTATCAATGCGCGTGGTAGCAGGGACAAAAAACTGACTTAACCCCCTATTGATATTGTTTGCTTGTGTGTCCAGTTGTTCAAAATCAACTCCCTCACCATGTAAAATCAGATGCATAGCGTGCACGCTATCGATTAAACCTTGTTTAATTAATTGTCTATTTAGATGCAGTTGATAACTGAAAAATAATAGTTGCGCGCAGGCTAATATCAGAATATTACTGAGTACTAATTTACGATGAAACGGTATTTTTTGGTGCAGTAACCAGTAAAGAAAGGGTTCGAGAATACAAAAGAGTAAAAATGTGCCTAATAACGCTGCGGTAAGAATTTGGCTAATTAAAGTGATTTTTGGCCAATCAGCTATCCGTATAAGCGAATTTTCGCCACCCCAGGGGTTAACACTGGTTTGAGGGTTATTAGGGTCTAAAATCCACACCGGTTCGACTTTATTTTGAATAAAAAGCACTAATTTATATTCAAGATCCCCAGGGTAGACCGGTAAGTCAAAGTACCACTGCTGGTTTTGTTGTGTTAGTTGATAGAAAGTGTCGTCAATATGCCAGTCGCTGAAGCTGCCACTCACAAAGACCTTTTCAATAATTGCATCATGCTTTATGCCCCACTTATCACGAGTGGTGTTATCAACATTGACCGGCAACTGAATACGATAGGGTTCAAGCGCTCCAGACTGTAAGGCGCTAATGATGATGCTTTGTATCGGCCACAGTAAACATAAGCCAATTAATATGGCTACTCTGAATTTCCACTTATGTAAATAATGGGCAATTAAACTCATTTACTGGCGACGCCTATGGCAATCATTTAGTGTCATCACTTAGTCAAAACTTATCGAATGAAACCGCGACACATGCCATCCTTAATACGAGTAATAGAACATCTGACGGATAGACTAACGAGAAAATCAAATGTAAGTATTTTGTTACTTGTAATATGCGGTGCAAAACTGATTCGGTCAAGCCTAGTATTAACTAAAAACAATATCCTAACCTGATATTTTAGTTTGCCAATTACTGCCATAAGAGTGGTAATACAAGTTGCACTTGGCAGCTAGAATGATGGGCCTGCGGAAGATAAAAATCAGTGTAGTTGAACTGAAAAGAAAGTGCTTTTATGTAAATCAGTATCTGCATAATTGCATATAGGGTATTATCATCAAATGATAATGTTTTAATGGGAGTGACCCTAATGGAAAATAAAACGGCACGCTTTACTGTGCTACTCGATCCAAGTAAAAAGCAGGCATTTGAGCAACTGTGCGCATCGCAAGACCTAACGCCATCGCAAGTTGTACGTCAGCTAATTCGCGGTTATCTTGAACAACATGATGTGAGCTATGGCGATCAACAGCCGACTAATAACCCAAAAGTGAAGAGCTAACCACCATTTTCAGTCTTAAAAGATGATGCTGGATTGAGTGTAAATGATAATTTCATTATAATGCCATTATCATTTTGGTCAGAATGCAGCTTAAAGCCCAATAGACTCGTTATTGAGTCAGCATCGTGTATAAAGTTCTGGCTGTTACAGTATGTTAATTAAAGAGAATTAGTGATGAGCGATACAATCCCACCATGCCCTAAATGTGAGTCACCATACGCCTATTCAGACGGCACGTTATTAATTTGCCCAGAATGCGCTAATGAGTGGAACCCAAATGAAGTGGTAGTAGACCCAGACGTTATCATTCTTAGCGATGCCGTAGGTAACTTGCTTGCTGAAGGTGACAAAGTCACCTTAATCAAAGATCTAAAAGTAAAAGGGTCTTCTTTGGTATTAAAAGTCGGCACTAAAGCGGTAATCAACCGTTTTGTCGCAGGTGACCACGACATCGATTGTAAAGTAGATGGCAACGGCCAAATGATGCTGAAATCGAAATTTGTTAAAAAGCAGAGCTAGTGAAATAAGGTATGGGTTAATACTTTAGCCTTGCTTCTTTTTAAGCTTACGAAAATACCTGCCAAGTGCAGGTATTTTTTTGTTGCGGTAATATGAATTAGTTACTATACCTTTCAATTGGTTATGTTAATCTTGGAATTATGTCTAGCGCCTAAAATAACTAAACTCAGTATGACCATAGATTTCTACAACCAGCATTCTGATGCTTTTTATTCTGATACTGTTAATGTGAATATGACAGCCCTTTATAATGAGTTTATTCCGCTCATTCCGTTAACTGGACATATCCTTGATGCAGGTTGTGGCAGCGGTCGTGACAGTGCTTACTTCATTCAACAGGGTTTTAAGGTCACCGCATTTGACGCTAGCGAAGCCCTAGTTAAGAAAGCGACATTATATACAGGCCTTGAAGTCTCACTCGCCACTTTTGATAGCTTTGACACTAAACTGAAATTTGATGCCATTTGGGCATGTGCATCATTATTACATGTGCCTAGCCCTTTAATCGCCAATACTTTTAAGCGTTTAGCCTCGCATTTAGCCGTTGGGGGGATTTTCTATTGCTCATTTAAGTATGGTGATGATGATATAAGTCGAGGCGGTCGCTTCTTTACCAATGCTAATGAACAAAGATTAGCTTCGTTTATTGTTAACTCTAATTTATCAATAAACAAAACATGGATAACTCAGGATGTCAGACCCGATAGGCAAGATGATAAGTGGCTTAATGCCATTTTGATAAAACGGTAACACCATGGCTATCACTGGAAATGACATAGATAACATAGCTGCTGGTTTTCAGTATCAACTTAAAGATGTGGTTGATGTTGGTCGTTTGTATGTTTATACAGGTGGAGGAAGTCAATATTCTGCTTTAGATAAACCTGCTGTATTGGTTGATCACACATTATACGATTTATCACCAACGTCATTTCATTATGTAAGCTATACAAGTTATCAAAACAAACTCATGCATCGATATCAGGGGCTTTATCGTTTTTGTGCATCTGACAAGCTGCAATTACTCAATGATTGGCAAGACTTTCTACTTGATGAAATTGAAGATATTGAACTAAGAAAGTTTGGTGCGAATAGATCTGAGGATCATATTGACCCAACGCCACCAGAATATAAGTTTGCCGAGTTATTTGAACAAGTTTATGGTGCGGCATCTATCCATGCCTTGCAAGCAGAAGCACCCTATATTGATAGGTTAGGTCATAAACGTTACGTCGACTACATTCTCCAACGCACCACTAATCCCATTGCTATTGAACTCAATGGTGAAACTTATCATCACCCTTTATCTGCTTTAGTGACTGAAAATAAATACCGCTCACAACTGTTTAAGCAGAACTCATTAGTTAAAGATGGTTACTTGGTTTATCGATGGTCTGATAGGGGGATGAGTGACGAGTTTAAATTTGAAGACCAAATAAAAGATTATTTTGGTGATGCAAATAGCTTTAAAAAGTCGCCGCTTTATAGGGCACAACGAGCATACAATTTCGAGATATATCAACATCAACAAGATGCAGTAGATAATCTCATTTTTAAACGTGAAAACGGTCAAAACAGCTTTTTAGTCGTGTTGCCAACTGGAACGGGGAAAACCGAAGTCTTTATCGAAGACTTTAGATTACAGTTTCAGCAATCCAAAGCTAAACAGGTACTTGCCATCGTACCTACCCGAGATTTACGTCAGCAATTAATAGAGCGAATACAAAAGCGTCTACCAAATATCAACGTTGGTCTTGAGTTATCAAATACTCAATTGGATATTGTGGTGCAAACAAGCGCCTATGTATTGCGGCATTATCGTAAATTAGCTAAAGATTATTTTGACTATATTGTAGTTGATGAAGCTCATCGAGCTGGTGCAGACGGGTTAAGGCAAGTGTTAAGTTATTTCTCTCCAGAAACCTTATTAGGCTTAACGGCAACGGATCAGCGATATGATCAGCGTCAATTGGCTGATATTTTTGGTCAGTATGAAGTTGAAATGACACTGGAGGAAGCTATTCAGCAAAAGCTAGTTCCTCAGATAAGGGCTTTTCGACTAGAGTCAAATATCGACTTTTCAAAAGTGCGTTTTAATGGCAAAGAATTTGTTAAAAGTGACTTACAAAAAACAGTCATCTTACCTTCAAGGGATCAACTCATTGTTGATATGTTGAAGAAGTATTTCTTTACTCATCATAGCGAATACAAAATTAGTGCCCAGCAGGGCGTTATCTTTTGTGTGGATATTAAACATACCCAACGAATGGCTGCATTGTTGAATCAGTCAGGCATAACAGCAGTGGCAGTTAGCGGTAAAGATCGCTCAGGCCTTGCTTTATACCAGCAAGAGAAAGTACAAATAATTTGTGCATGCGAGTTACTGAATGAAGGTTGGGATGCCCCACAAACCAGTATATTGGTCATGGCAAGGCCGACTATGTCAAAGGTGCTGTATACCCAGCAGTTAGGCCGGGGAACAAGAAATCATCCAGGAAAAGAAGCATTATATGTCATTGACGTTGTTGATAGTTATGGCGCTGTGATTAAGCCTTGGTCAATTCATGGATTGTTTAATTTAGGATTTTATCAACCCTTTGGTGATGTGGTAAAAGATGTCCATGGCACCCTACAGCATGATCTGATTATCCTAGATGGCTTGTGGGAGTCTGAGCGAAGAATTGAGCCAATTAATATCTTTAACTTTGAAAAAGAATTTAGTGATTTACTCAATGAAGAGCAACTTGCACGAGAACTCTTTATATCAACGGGTACTGTTAAAGCGTGGATGAGAAAAGGTGAACTTATTGCAAGTAAAACGATTCCCTTTGGCAGTAAAACCTTAAATTATTTCAGCCAGCAAAAGCTTGATGATCTTAGACAAGATAAGAATATCCCTATTCGTACCCAAGATACCCGTAAAGCTGATTTTATAGAGTTTATTGAAAAACGAGATTATACCTATTCATATAAAATCATCTTTATGCTGATCATGATTAACCATCATAATCCGCAAGGTGAAGTCGACATTGATAAAATGGTTCAACATTACAGCGGCTTTTACCAGACTATGTTAGATCAATATGGTCGAAGTGAAAAAGAGCATAATCCGCTTAACCGCCATGAAAATTTATTTGATAATGCTTATATTAAACGCAGTATAGGCAGTAATCCATTTGAAAAATTTGAGCGGAAACGGTTCTTTTATCAGTGTAATGAACTCAGTTTAATGTCCTTTGACACTGTGCTATGGGAAAAGCTTGAAGAGAGCGATCTAAAGCAGATTAATAAACAAATGCTAGCTGACTTAAAAGATTACTACGCCAAACTCGATATTATATTAAAACCATCAGATTTAAACTCGCTGCATTTATCAACCAGTGCGTTATCTATGCTAAATGATGCACCCCAAGATAATGTTATATACCTTCCATTCTATGAAGATTTAAAAATTGCGTGCGGACATTTTAAAACCAGTTCAGCCGAACAAGTTCGTACCATTAAAGTCCCAGCACACTATGGTAACTTAAATTCTCAGAAACACTTCATCGCGCGCGCAAAGGGCGACTCAATGAATGGAGGTAAACAGCCTATTTGTGATGGCGATTATTTACTGTTTGAGTGGATTACTTCAACCAGTGCGGGCTCAATATCCAATCATACTCTTGCGATTGAATTATTAGATGAAACCGGTGATCCCCAATATTTATTACGTAAAGTGAAAAAGCTGGGGCAAGGTCAGTACACTTTAAGTGCCAATAATCCAGATTATCAAGACATGCTATCAACAACCTCAATGAATACCTTTGCAAGGTTTAAAGGAGTTATTGAGGTTTAGCGATACAAATAGGACGCGGGTTCAAGTCCCGCCGCACATCTGAATCGGATCAAAATAGAAAGCGATTTTCGCTGCAACAATATAAGTAAAAAAAACAAACAAAAAGGGCTTAGCATTGCTGCTAAGCCCTTCTATAAATTGGTGGAGGCGGCGGGACTTGAACCCGCGTCCAGAAAGCCTACATCCTCGGCACTACATGTTTAGTCTCTCTTTTATTTAACCAAGGAGTCTCCGAAAGACAGGATGCTACTTGGTGAGTCCGGTACTGTTTCACGGTTCACCCCCGGACGGAGTTCCCTCGCTAGCACACTGTAATATGACCATCATGATCCACTGTCCACGTGCGAAACGTGTGGGTGATGGCTAGCTAGCCTAAGCTGCTAGAGAGTAGTTAGAGTCGTTTGCAACTATAACGGTGCGGCTTTTTACGAGGCCAACCGCCCCTCGACATGCTCCTTGGGTTTCGTGAATCCTGTCGAATCCAGAATCGCCCCCAATTAGTGATATCATAACGTGTTGTTTGGTTAATACCTAGCGACGATTAACAAAATATCATCGTTTGGTTATTATCCGTCCAGTCTGCTCTTTTTCATTACGCGAGACTGTTCGACTTTCCATTCACGTTCTTTGGTGTCTTCACGTTTATCGTGATCTTTTTTACCTTTACCTAAGCCAATTTCAACTTTAACCCACGCACCTTTACGCCAATACATGGATAAGGGCACAAGCGTATAGCCTTGGCGTTCAATTAGCCCGGCAAGTTTGTCGATTTCACTGCGCTTTAATAGCAGTTTTTTGGTTCTTATTGGATCGCATATTACATGGGTTGAAGCGGTATTAAGGGGTTGTATAGTACAACCATGCATAAAGGCTTCGCCCTCTTTTATGTATACATAACAATCAGATAAGTTAACTTTACCCATGCGGATAGATTTTACTTCCCAGCCCATAAGTTGTAATCCCGCTTCGACTTTGTCTTCTATGCGGTATTCAAATGTCGCGCGTTTATTACGTGCGATAGTTGCTGAGGGATTTTTTGCCGATTTCTTTACCATGCTTTTTTACCATCTAGGCGTATATCGCCTGCAATTTGCCCATTTTAAAAGCGCTGTTGTGTTAACTTTTTCATTCAGTTCTACAACAGATATGGGGGGAGAGTATTAATAATTCAACGATTATACCTAAATTATTGGTTTGTGTACGTCTATGTTGTACTGCAACAGATGCCTTTTTCATTTATCGTGATAAAATCGCGTTATTATTTCGTAAAAGTGAGTGCGGATGCCTAAGATTTCCAAGAGTGTGTTGGTGCGCTTTAGTGCCATGCAGATGTATGAGTTGGTTAATGATGTTGAGTCTTACCATGCTTTTTTACCCGGCTGCGTCGGCGGTAAAGTATTGGAGTTTGATGGTACAACCATGGTGGCATCGGTTGATGTGAGTAAAGCTGGCATCAAAAAGACTTTTACGACACGTAATCATGTGGAAGCAGGTAAACGGATTACTTTAACACTCGAAAATGGCCCATTTAAACGCCTGCAAGGTTTGTGGGTGTTTACTGAGCTAACCGATGATGCGTGCAAAGTTGAGTTTGATTTGGATTTTGAATTTGCTAATCCGCTGTCTGATTTGGCTTTTGGGCGGGTATTTAAACAATTAATGTTGTCTATGGTGACCGCATTTACTGACCGAGCTAAGGTAATTTATCGTGACAATTGAACAACAACCGTTTGCTGTTGATGTGGTTTATGCGCTGCCAACCCAACAAAAAATTATTACTGTGATGGTTGCACCGGGTTGCAGTTTTATTGAGGCGGTTAGGCAAAGTGATATTTGCGCTTTTTTCCCTGAAATTGATTTAGACAAGGTAAAGCTTGGGGTATTTAGTCGTCAGGTAAAACATGATGAGGTTTTAGTGCCTGGTCAGCGTGTTGAAATTTATAGGCCGCTGATTGCCGATCCAAAAGATGTACGTCGTAAGCGCGCTGAAAAAGCTAAAGATGAAGGGCGAATTAATAAAATTACCGGCGCAAAGTTGAGTTAAAGGCTGTTGAATTTCAGATATAAAAAAGCAGGGATGGACTCCCTGCTTTTTTGTGTCCTGTAACGTTAAGTTAAGGTTTATTTTTTATTGTTAATCGTGCCGTTTAAACCACGTTGTTCTTCAACTAAAGGTTTAGCGTCTGGGCGAGCTTCCGGAATAAGCGGATCATCTTCTGGCTCATTGCTTGAAGGTAGTTTGCTTTGATCTAGTGGAGTATTAAAATCTGCACTTAAATCATAATCACCTTCAACACGGCTAACCTTGTCATCAATAAAGTGAATAATTAACTCTTTATGGATAATGCTTGCATCACGACCACTTTTAAAGTGATACACATAATACCAGGTATCGTCGGCAAAGCTGTCACGTAAAACTGGGCGACCTAAAATATATTCAGCTTGTTCTTTTGTCATGTCGATACGTAATTTATCGACCTGCTGGCTTTCCATGTAGTTCCCTTGCGGGACATCTGGCTTGTAAATTAGCCAATCAAATACACCACAACCGCTTAATGAGATAGATAATGCTACTGCGCTTAACAGAGTAAGACTTTGTTTTTTGTTAATCATTGTCTGTGCTAGTTCCTAAATTCTGTTGGTCATCATACCCAAGCAAACCCTATCATGACAAGGGGCGGATGTGACTTGCGGCTAATTTGATTGGTTTCATTGGCATAAGTTCAATGGTTTATTGTATTTTTAAGCAAAAAAACATTGGAATGTTTACTCAAATTGTTTAGCTTTAGCAATAAATTTAATGTTATTTAGCACTGCCATACGGTATTTTAATAAACAAAATAAATACACAAAATAAATAAACAATGAATGGTGTCATGTTGAAAGCTCAGAATACTGAAATAACATCTAAATCTGAACAGTCAAAAAATGTCGGCCGATTGGTGTGCGTGGGTACAGGCATGCACTTGGCGGGTCAAATTAGCACCTTAAGTAAAAGTTATATTGAAATAGCCGATGTGGTTTTTTCGTTGGTAACCGATGGTTTTGCAGCGCGGTGGCTAGATGCTATTAACACTGATGTGCGATCGCTGCAGTCTTTTTATGCCAAACCTGATGAAGTTAAAAATCGACGTGATACCTATAGTGAAATGGTAAACGCTATATTAGCTGAAGTACGTAAAGGCAAGTTGGTGGTGTGCGCATTTTATGGTCATCCAGGTATTTTTGCCTGTGTGGCACATATGGCCATTAAACAAGCTCGGGCAGAGGGTTTTGAGTCGAATATGCTACCAGGTGTTTCTGCTGAAGCCTGTTTATGGGCTGATTTAGGTATAGACCCCGGTAATGTCGGTCATCAAAGTTTTGAGGCGACGCAGTTTTTACTTTATAACCATATCCCCAATAATTGCACTCACTTATTGTTATGGCAAATTGCCTTGGCGGGTGAACATACTTTGACCCAGTTTTCGACCACTACTGCAAAACTTGAAATTTTAGTTGAGCATTTGAGCCAATGGTATCCATTAGATCATCCCGTGGTAATTTATGAAGCGGCTACCTTGCCATTTCAACAACCCAGAATTGACAGCATTGCTTTGAGTGATTTACCTTTTGCATCACTTAAAGCAATTAGTACTTTAATGATACCGCCATCAAAAAAATTAACATTAAATCAACAGATTTTAGATAAATTAGGCATAACAGCTGATACTATTGGCTAGTTTTAAAACAATTACAAAAACGATAAAGGAATACCATGTCTAGATTACAAACGTTTGCAGAGTCTTTATCAGTAGATGCCGGGTTACTAGAAGCTTATAAAGCTGATCCTCGAGGCGTTATGCTGGCAAATGGTTTAACAACCCAAGAGGTTGATTTAGTGATGTCGGGTGATTTAAATGCCTTAAAAGCACTACTTGGCGACAGTTTAATGCAAGCTTATATTGTGGTTTCGACGCCTACTGAATAACAAATGAAATTTAAAGGCTTCTTTTTCTGTTTGTTAGCACAATTGGTTTTGACCAATGGTGCTTTTGCATCTGAAAATTATGATGAGTCTTTAGTTCGAGTTGAGAAATTAATACAAACTGATTTTCCCCAAGCTGAAAAGTTGTTCGCTGATTTAGAACGTTCGCTTGATAAGTTGTCTCGTCCTCAGTTGGCTGAGTATTATATCCTGCTAAGTATGAAGTACATCTATTTATCAGAATTACAACAAGCCAATCAAGCACTGGATTTAGCGTTAACCTATAACCCTTCTGAAAAATCACTAACTCAAATTTATCTTCATAAAACAACTGTTTATATGATGCTTAGAAACTATGAAGCAGCGTTTGCTATGTTGGAAATAAATCTAGCACGCATTAAAGGTGTTGAAGATGTTAGCCTTAAAGTCGCTTCTTACGTGCGCTTATTAAACATCCTGCTTGATTTAAATGCCTATGAAGAAATGCTTAATACGGCACAGTTAGTGTTAAACCTTAATCAAGGTAAAGACCCTAAAAATGAATGTTTCGCTAAATTATATTTAGCGGTAGCCACCCTAAGGTTAGGGCGCTATAGCGAGGCGAATGATTTATTTAAGCAGTCTGAAATGTATTGCGCCAATAATGAGCAGCCGTTAATAGAAATTATGTCTATTAAGGGACAGGCGGAGAGTTATTTTGAATCGGGCCAACTAGACCTGGCTAAGCCGCTGTTTGAAGCTGCTCTTGAAGGGTATTTGTCATTTCAATTTCAAGTTGAAATACACAGCGTGAAAGCCTTTTTGAGTAAAATTTATTTCTACCAGGGCAATTATCAAAAAGCGGCGCTATATGCTAATGAACTTAACGGATTAAACGAAGATAAGTCTAATAATCATGTTAAAAAGCAAGCCAATGAAGTGTTAGCCATGTTAGCCAGTCGAGATGGGCAATATGCTAAAGCATACCAATATCAGGTGGTTGCCCATGCGTTAGATTTACAAGATTTAGATGAAAATAATCATAAACAAAATGCTTATCAAATGGCCCGTTTTGATAGTGCTGAGAAAAATCGTGAGAATAAGAATTTGTTGCAAGAGCACGAGTTAATGGTGCAGCAAAAAGATCTGTTTTTAAAAGAGAAAAGCTCATCGATTATGTTTTCGACCCTGTTGTTTGGGGTGTGCATTGGTTTATTACTTTTACTGCTAACTGCGTGGCTGCAGCGGAATCAATTTATGCGCCAGGCCCAGCGCGATGGATTGACCGGGATTTTTAATCGCCAAACGGGGCAGGAATTAGCTGAAAATGAATTAGTACAAGCGTTATCTAATCATCGCCACTTTTCTGTACTGGTACTAGATTTGGATTTGTTTAAGTCAATTAATGATCGTTTTGGCCATGCAACTGGCGATTGGACATTAAAAAAAGTAACTCAAGTTATTGAAGATGTTATTCGTCCTAGCGATATTTTTTGTCGCCTTGGCGGTGAAGAGTTTGTACTTTATTTACCTAATACCGATGAGAAGACTGCTTTTAAATTAGCTGAATCGATACGTAAAGAAGTTGAACACATTAATACTAAGTATTCTGGTCATAACTTTTCGATAACCTTGAGTGTAGGCGTCAGCTCGTTAACGCGTGATGATTTAAGTATTGACCCATTATTAAGTCGTGCTGACATTGCCTTGTATAAATGTAAGCATCAAGGACGAAATAAAGTGCTGGTATATCATCCTAGCTTCGCCTAAAACCTGCTTTATTTAACTCTCTTTACAATTCTGCAAGTTACTAATATTAAGAATATATAGTGGGTGCATGCTTTTGACTAGTGCCTAGAAAAAGCCTAAAAAGACCTCAGAAAGCCGACTTTTATCAAATAACCCTTCACTTGCTAATCACTGTTTATGTTTGTCATTCTCTCATCATTGCTAATATCTAATAGGCAAGGTTAATCGTTAGCTGCTTTATCGGCTGATTAATTTATTTACTAGCCCATTCGTCGAGCCGCTCGATAACTCAATCATCCAATCATACAGCTTTCGGCTATTCAAATTGATATGTTTTTTGGTGTTTATAGCCAGTCACCACAGCTGACATTTTCAGAGAGTTATTTGCTCCTTTTAGGATGTTGAATTGGCTGTGATATCAAATAGCATGGTCCTCAGTGTGTGGCTTGCAGAAAGCACCAATATCTGTTTGATGATCTATCAGCCATTAAATGGTATCTGTAGGTATATTAATGCTACGTGCGACAGGGTATTTCTACTGAGTTGATGGTGCGAAATGGTAACAAACACGCCTGCTGAAATCGTGTTAAGTCTGCTTCCTGCTTAAATACTAAGCTAAATGACTAAAAAGTCGAAAAAAATGAAAATAAATTAACTTATTTTTCAATAAAACCACAAAGAATAGAGTTGATGATCGGATAACGTTCATCTTTATTGCTGTGATTAAGTTCTTGCAAAAGCTCCACTTTACGTTAACGTAAGATTGAAACGAGTGTTTTAATTTGATAGTTGTTGGTTAGGGTATTAATATTTGATTATATTGATAAAAATTAGGTTACCTTAAGGTGAGTACAAAACGCAGAGGCTATTGCTGTAAAGGTTTGTTCTACTAAAGTTTTGTAATTATTGGTTTACGACATGTTTTTTTATTACGTGTGTTATTACCTATCTTTTTTATTGGTAATTAGGTAAGACCATTTAATTTTACAGGGTTGATTACACAGTTTTAAAGTAATTTAAATTGTTTATTTTCAATAATTTGTTGTGAAGATTCGCTTTTGGTATGACCATTTTGAAACTGAGGGTGTTGATGGTTTTTTACCGAATTGGTAAAGGGGTAACTGTTGCAAATACAACTGTTTTTGCGTAGTTTTTACTTCGAAACGAACATTTGATGGTTTTATTTGAATTAAAGTTTTACCGGTAAACGTAAGTCGCTCAGATTAATTTGCAGCATGTTAAGCAAACAACTTTAGTTACTCTGAATTATTGAGTTTATTAGTCACTTTTCATTCAAAGCGGTAATCCAAACAGAAATGTTCAACCCGTTTGAAAAACAATGACAGTCGCGTCAAGGGAGCCTGGTTATGACGGCAGAGCAATTAATAGCACAGTACAGTAAGACAACATCTGAACAGCCCCGCGGTTCGTCAGATCTAGTGATTACTGGTCCAGCAATAGCAGGACAAGAAAATGTGTTTAACGAAGGTGCATTAGCATTACTTAATAGCTTATGTAGTCGTTTTGCCGCAGAAGTGCCACAGCTGCTTGAAAAGCGTAAACAAAAACAAGCGCGTATTGATAACGGTGAATTACCTGACTTTTTACCTGAGACCCGTGCAATACGTGATGGTAATTGGTCTATTCGTGGTATTCCACACGACTTAACCGATCGTCGTGTCGAAATAACCGGTCCTGTGGACCGTAAAATGATTATTAATGCTTTAAACGCTAACGTTAAAGTGTTTATGGCGGACTTTGAAGACTCATTAGCGCCAAGCTGGCAGAAAGTGGTTGAAGGGCAAATCAATTTGCGTGATGCGGTTCGTGGTGATATTGAGTTTACCTCGCCAGATGGTAAACAATATAAGCTAAACCCCGATCCTGCGGTACTCATTGCCCGTGTTCGTGGTCTTCATTTAAAAGAGAAACATGTTGAATACAAAGGCCAAGCTATTCCAGGCGGTTTGATGGATTTCGCCTTATATTTTTACCATAACTATCACCAGCTATTGGCTAATAATTCAGGTCCTTATTTTTATCTTCCTAAACTTGAAAGTCATGTTGAAGCGCGCTGGTGGGCAAAAGTGTTTGCCTTTGTTGAAGAACGTTTTTGCTTAAAACCAGGCACGATTAAATGTACCTGTTTAATTGAGACTTTGCCTGCTGTGTTTGAAATGGACGAAATTCTCTATGAACTGCGTTCAAACATAGTTGCACTTAACTGTGGCCGTTGGGATTACATTTTTAGTTATATTAAAACCTTAAAACGCCATGCTGACAGAGTCTTACCTGATCGCCAGGCGGTGACCATGGACACCAAATTTTTAAGCGCTTATTCACGCTTGTTGATTAAAATCTGTCACAAACGTGGTGCACTAGCCATGGGCGGTATGGCGGCATTTATTCCAGCAAAAGATGAAGCAACTAACGAACTTGTACTGAAAAAAGTGCGTAGTGACAAAGAGCTAGAAGCCCGTAACGGTCATGATGGTACATGGGTGGCACACCCAGGATTAGCGGATACCGCAATGAAAATATTCAATGATTATATTGGCGGCGATAGAACTAACCAATTGCACATTACCCGTGATGTTGACGCGCCAATTCTTGCCTCTGAATTACTTGAACCATGCAATGGTGAACGCACTGAATCAGGCATGCGTCTTAATATTCGTATAGCTGTGCAATACATAGAAGCCTGGATCCAAGGTAATGGCTGTGTGCCAATTTACGGTTTGATGGAGGATGCTGCAACCGCTGAAATTTCACGCACCTCAATTTGGCAGTGGATCCAGCATGGCAAAACATTATCTAACGATAAATTAGTCACTAAAGATTTGTTTAGAAGCATGCTGGCAGAAGAGCTAGTGAATGTTCAACAAGAATTAGGTGATGAACGTTATCAAGCTGGCCAGTTTGCAAAAGCCGCTGAATTACTTGAGCAAATTACTACATCAGATGAATTGGTGGATTTTTTAACGTTACCAGGATATGAGCTACTAACCGCTTAATATAACAAATGTTTAATTATAGAATCTCAGGTGCTGCCGTGATAACTGACTCGCAGTCGCAGAGAAAAAGTAATACGTTAGTGTTTCACCAGCAGTAAGTGGGTTCAGGTTATTGCGACCAGGCCACAACCTGTATTCAAGGTGGTAAGCCTTCAGTAACAGCACTAACTGGTTCAACTGAAAAAGAGCCGTTTTAAGTTTTAAATGTACCGTTTTACAGTTTAGTCGCTTTGCGACTGTTGTAACCCCGTGCGGTTCTCCTACAGGCCGCACGGGACTTTTATCCGACCTTTTGGATCATAAGCCCATAAGCTTTGTCGTTGATTCTTATTGTTGGTGTACTTCCTACCCGTAAGTTTTTAACCAATTCGTTTGTGTTACGGCCCTTTATGGGCCGCTTTTTTTATGCTAAATGACATAATATCAACTTGGGTATTAATAAGATCTCCATCACTGGGTGATCTTGAGTATACTTGTCACAATATATCCACAATTATTTAATCAAAAAAGACAACTATGACAGCCAATCAATCTCATAAAGGTGTTGAATATTGGACCAAGCGCATTAGTGATCAAGAGATGCCAGCCCTATGTTCAACCGTTAGAGATTTAGAGCAGCTTGCCAAGGATGACGTCTCCTCTTTATCGTTACTCGGTCGCAGTGTGATGCACGATAATGCATTAACTTCACGCATTTTACGGGTTGCTAACAGCGCAATTTACAATAAAGGTATTAATCAAGTGTCTACCGTTAGCCGAGCGGCTGTGGTACTAGGGTTTGATACCATTAGAAATATCTGCCTAACTGCTAGATTATTATCCAGTTTACTTGAAAGTCATAATCTTTCAGACAGTGTATTTAAACGCTTATTAAAGCTGATGGCCCAATCGTTTCATGGGGCAATGATCGCCCGTATGATGGTGAGCGATCGTGATGAAGCCTTAAGAGAAGAAGTGTTTATTGCTACATTACTCTATCGCATTGGTGAAAGTGCTTTCTGGAGTACGGGTGGCACATTGGTGGATGAATTGGATGCAAAATTGCTATCCAATCCTGATAGTGTTGAGCAGTTAAGTATTATCCGTGGTGAGCTTGGGACATCATTTAATCAATTAACCCAAGGCATTGCCAGAAACTGGGGCTTAGGTGGCATGCTACTTAAAGCATTGAATAACCCCGATGAACGTATGCCTGAAATTCGGTGTATTTTTATTGCCGATAAACTGGCTGAGTCTATTGCCCAGCCTCGGTTAGATCCGCAAGGTTTTCAAAAACGGTTAAAGCAAGCGGCTGATATGCTTGATATTAGCATTGAAGAGTTTAACTTACGCTTGGTGCGTTGTAATCAAGTTACCCATAAATTAGCGGTCGATTATGGTGCTAAAATATTAGTTGAATTTATTCCCGATACTGAAAAAGTGTTTGAATCACTTGATGCTCCTCAACCTGAAAGCATACTGCGTGAGGCCAATTTATCGATTCAGTTGACTAAACTACGTGAGTTAACGGGTTTTGCTATTACTAAAACCGACTTTAATCAGGTAATGCAAACTGCGTTAGAAGGGATATTTACCGGTGTAGGGGTAGACCGTTGCGGGGTGTTGTTATTGTCACCTAATCGAAAAACGCTGCTGCCAAGAGTCGCCATGGGTGATGATGCGCAAACCATGAAAACTAATTTTGTTATTGAGTTAACGGATCACAAATCTATTTTTGCCCAGTGTATTGAACAAAAGAAACCCTATTGGGTATCTCAAGTCAGTGGGTCTGAGCCACAAAGTTTGGCTAGTGATCTGACTGAAGACTTGTCGCGAGAAGGCTTTTTAATTGCACCGCTAATGGTTGGCACTAAGGTGCTAGGTGTTTTTTATGCTGATAGGCATGCTTCATTTAGACGATTTGAACAAGCTGATTTTGATGCTTTTACCCATTTTTCACAACTTGCTAATGTGTGCTTTAGCGTGGCAATGAAATAAGTTTTACATTATTTATCGACTTAAAAAAAGCCCTTAATGATAAGTCACTAAGGGCTTTTTAATATAACTAATTTGAGTTTTTTTCGATTAGTAATAGCCGTATTATTGTTTAATTAACGATGTGATACGTTTGGCTTTATCATTTGGAATGGGAAAGCTTAAATGATATTGCGCTATCTTCCAGCCTTGTTCAGTATTAATTAGCGCACCAGTACCACGGCTAATGCCGTACGAGGGGCTATAAAGCTGTTCATCAAATACAATAACATCGCCAATTTGAAGTAAATGACGAGCTTGAAGATCATAGCGCCAGCCATTAGTGGGTGTTGCATATTGTTTAAATTGCTCCATATTCCAACGCTCATTGGCGTCAGTGCCAATAAAAATCGCATCTGGGTGATATAAGCTAAAATAGCTTTCCCAGTCAGCCGACATGGCACTTTCATGTAGCTGGTTGAGTAAGCCATTAACATTGTGACTATCTTCTTCTGTTAAGCCCTGGCTATCTAATGCTTGGTCAACTTGGTTTAAGTTTGTGATAACAGCTGGCGTTTCATCACTGCTTAGCTCACTTGCAAGTGTTTGTTGGTTACTTTTATTTGTTACCGCTTTACTCGCTTGTTCTGCAGTGGTTTCACTATCGAGATGTTGTAGCGAATTAGCATTAATATCAAATGCACTAACCGTTGTGAGTAATACTGCGATAAAGCCAAGTTTATGAATAATTGATTGCATGGTTATCCCTGCTAAATAAAACTAATGTGGTGTTGTTATCATTGTTATTGTTTGTAAAAAAACAGACGTTCAGTATTTTTGATAAGTATATGGCGATATATTAGCCTTGAGTAAATGATACTTTTAGTGCCAATGTATTGGGTCTAATTGATAAAACTGACTTAACTCGTTATACAGTTTAGGATGTTGTTGAAAGAACTGTTTTGGTTTTTCAAAAAAGGTTTCGCTTATCACCGCAAAAAACTCTGCTGGATTAGTCGCACCATAGTAATTGAATAATGACGGTATTTGCTGTGACGCGCAATACTGTAACTGATTAAATTCTTTACCTAGCGTGGATGACCAATGGGCATAATCTTTAATTTGTCTTAATGCCGGCGCGCCATTTGCGGGACCATTTTCTTGATCGAGTTGATGAGCAAATTCATGGATCACCACATTTTCACCGTCATAAGGGTCTGCTGCGCCATTTAACGTGTTTTGCCATGACAGAATAACTTTACCATTTCCCCACGACTCACCTAATAAGACACTTCTATGCTGTGATGTTACGCCAGCAAAATCGACTTTTTGTTGTTCTACGATAAATGCGTGTGGGTAAATTAAAATCTGCTTGAGGTTAGGGTAGTAGTTCGTTTTACGATTAAGCAGCAGTAAACAAGCTTGTGCAGCAACCGTGACTTTCATCTCATCGGTAATCATCAGTCCGTCACAGCCAATAAATTGTTTTTCATCTATAAAAATTTGAATATGTTTCTTAAGCTGTAGCTGTAAATCAGTTGGCATGCTTTTAAAATACGGAAATCGATGACGCAATATAATGCGCCATGATTTAGGGAAAGCTTGCAGGCAAACATTTTGGCGATGACGCTCTCGTCTAAATGAGGCGCTGGTTATCCAACCTATTGCTACAGTAGCAATAATGGAGACAATTATAATGGCAATCATGAGCACGCTCAAATTTAGGTGATAAACAAGAGATGGGGTAATGTTAATCAATTTTCAAGCAGATAAAAAAACTGGCATACAATTAATGCTGCCAGTAAAAAGGGTGGGGATAGAGCAATACTACTTTTATGACTATGTAGGAATAGATTTAAGTTGAGTTTCTAATTCAAACTTTTGATAAAGCTTTTGTTTATCTTCATCAGATAACAGGTTGTGTTCTGCGATCAAATGCCTGATTAATTTTGATTTAGCTAATTGACTCGCCTGGCTAAACTGCGCCAATTGATTAATTGCCTGTTCACTTAAGGTAAATGTGGCACGTCTAAAAGGCTGTTTACTGACCTGGGTTACTGATTCAGCTTTTACATTAATAGACGCTATTGCGCGTTTGTTATCACGACATTGTAAAAAGTCGACAACGTTGCTGGGCCGAGCAAACTCATGGGTTTGCCCTAGTGCATATAAGCTGGCAGTGTCGATAAACTCTTCAACAGACATCTGCCTCTTAAAACTCGATTTACATGACGAGGCGTTTTTCTTGAGATCGGCCAGTGCCATAATTCCCCCTCAGTGAAGTGACATTTCGCGGCGATAACCGCTGTTCCATTATTTGCTTAGCATTTTCAGCTTGCAGTAACTCACACGCTATTGCGCGCATTTCTTCAGCCGCTTTACCATTAGGTTCTATTTCAATAACCGATAAACCCGACTCTTCGCTGTCATCATAAATGTTACGGCAGTAATTAATTGCCTCTAATACGTCAATGTCATAGGTACGACAGACATCTTTCGCTTCTAGAATTCGCCCAGCTTGATTAGGTAAATTAGGGCATTGAGTGATCACAAAGGCGGCGCGCATTTTAGGATTGATCATCATACAAGTAGACACAATATCATCCATGTGGCTGACGGTTTTAAGATCACGTCGTTTTGGCCTAAGTGGCATGAGTACATGTGATGCCACTGACATTGTTGCTCTAAGGGCAAGGTTGTCTTGACCACCGCAATCAACCAGAACATAGTCATAATGCTGCTCTAGACTTAATAAATCATTACGGATTTTTCCGTAAAGTTGCACACAGTTAATCGGCGGTAGTTGTGGATTATTGTTACGCGCTTGGATCCAATCTGATGTTGTTCGTTGTGGGTCACAATCGACCATAATGACACTGGCTTTTGTTTCTTTGGTAAGAAATACAGCGATATTTTGGGCTAGACAGCTTTTACCACTACCGCCTTTTTCGCCACCAACTAGAATAATCATTTTACCTGCCCCTCATCATTGAGTGATATACCTTACTTTAATCTTGTGTGGTATGGCACGTCAATTAGCTGATTTTTGACACTTTTTATAAACTGTCTAGATGATTTTTTGTTGACGCTATTCTGTTGTTAGACAAAAAATTGACCCTGATGGGAAGACAGTGTCAATGTTGCCAAAAGGTTAATGAAATGAGTTGCTTGAAGCGGATATTTTAAAAAACGATTTTATTAAATTAAGGTGCTTGAATAGAATGATTGTTTTAATATAATCAAATGTAACTATTTTCTATTTTATTATTTCAAAATAATATAAATAATTGTTTTATATCGAGGCAAAGCAGACACATGAATGAGCAACAGCTACTTGAAGCGATTAACCAGACTATGCCTTTTGGTAAATATGCCGGGCGAAAGTTATTAGAATTACCCGAACCCTATTTAGTCTGGTTTCACGCCAAAGGGTTTCCTGAAGGCAAGTTAGGTCAGCAGTTAGCATTAATGTACGAGGTGAAGTTGAATGGGCTTGAAGGCATGCTACAACCACTTTTAAATAAAAACTCACAACGATTTGATTAAGTTAAACGTTGCTAAAGTTTGATTTTTCTTTACCCGTAAATTTGATTTAACTAATACAAAGCCATTTTTCTCAAATAGGGGTTTAGATAGATATGATGCATCAACGCTGAGTTGGTTATAGTGTTGCGCAGTCGCCCATTGCTGCGCGTGTTGAAGCAACTGAGTTGCTAAACCCTGGTGTTGGTAGCCTGGGTGGACATAAAGACAATCGATATATCCTCGGCTTTGGTATGTTGTTTCAAGACCAATAAATCCTAATACGTTTTTGAATTCATCTTCAATGACCCAAGCTTTGCTAAGTTTATATTGCTGCAGCCAATACTTGGTTGAGCGAGGCGCTGCAGACCAAGCATTTTTTTTGGCATCATTATACCTAGGATGGTTAATGGCTTGCACTGACTGATGATAAATATGGCTGATATCAGCAGCGTGGCTAGGCAGGAAACTAACGATGTTTAGTTGGGTCATGGTATTTTATCAGGAGGGTTATGAAAAATCGGTCAACTCAGTTTAAGTTAACTTAGCTAGGATTAACCGATTATTAAAGTATAAATTTTTTGCAGTATCAGCCGTAAATCGATGGTTACTTTTTAATAATATGACCGACAAACATAATTTCATCAAAGGTACGGTCCAGGCTTGCGCTTTTAAAGTCGCTCATCCACATTTGTTCAGACATTTCAACATTGTCGCCTTTCACTATTTCAACTTGAGGACCCGCAGCCCAATAAGTTTTATCGGCTTCTTTAACTTGAACATAGGTATAACCACCGCCATTCATAGTATCAATAACTTCACCTTGATGGACAACACCTTCAGCCCAGGCCGATGACACACCTAAAACAAGCATTGTAGCGGCGAGTGCTTTAATCAATTTTGTTTTCATTAATGTTCCTTAATTGTTTTTAGTATTGGCGTCATTAAAACACGCGAGATAGCTACCGTCTGTGATCCAAGCCAAAAATTATCTATGGCTAATGTAATTAATATTCACAATTTGTTGCTGACCTATTTTGTAACCATACTGGCAAACAAAGTCAATAAATGCTTCAGGTAGGTTTTTACTTTCTACCGGTTGCTGCCACAGGGCTTTTAAAAGTGCACCATATCCCTCACGTCCAGTCGCTGTGTAAGAACTGGATACCCCGATATAAAGCTCATTAGGCTTTAATAGCACCCATTGCTCGTTTCGATACACTTCAATAAGGGTAATTCTGGCACCTAAAGGTTGGGTCCCATCATAGCTATAACGGATCCCATATGGGTATGGAAAACTGCCTGCACCTGTGCCTATTACACCATTATTGGTGGCGGCGTTAATGGTCGACTCTAGCACCTCAATTATGTATTCGCCTTTGATTTGATAGGTCACTAAGGGCAATTCAAAAGGTAATATACGGCCAAATACATCGGCTACGGAAAGCTGACCTTTACTGAGTGATTGCCTTACGCCACCGGCATTGTGCAGTGCAAAATCCAATTGAGGCTCAACTAATTGAGTCGCTTTAAACATGCTTCTACTGACCCAAGGCGCAATTTCACTGCCGTGGGGAAAATGTTTACTGGGCAGGCGAGTATGAATAAAGTCTTTTGGAATATGGGCCAATATTTGACTTTCTAATGCCACTAAAGCAGGACGATACTGTGATTGAATCACCTCATCAATGGCATTATCTTGCGCAGCGTTAAGCATATTCGGATGCTGGCGAAGAGTATTGATGAGTGTGTGTTGTAGTGTGTCCGCTACCACCTCATCAGATGCTTGACTCACTTCCACCTTGTTACCGAGCATAAAGTAGTTATCACCAGTAAATTGACACACTTTGCCTTCTTTATCCAAAGATAGCTCAAGTAGACCTATGGTTTCGGCATACTTTCCCGCGTGAAAAATAGGAGTGTTATTAACGGTTTCGCCGTAGGGAAGGTGAGACATGCCAACGGCACTAAAATCACCTTGTAAGGTATGTGAATGACCGCCAATAATTAGACTGATACCATCGACTTTACTGGCAAGTTCTCGGTCTTGATCTAACCCTAAGTGGCTTAACACTAGGATATGTTTTATCCCTTGTTGATGTAATGCATCTACGGTACGTTTAGTGGTTTCAATAGCGTTGACAAACAAGGTGTCAGGATCAGGTCTGGCAATCAGCGGCATTTGATCTAACGTAATACCAATAATGGCCATTTGCGTATCATAAAAAGGCTTGATTAAGGTTTTAGCAATGCCTTGCTCAACGTTGTAATCTAATAATTGAGGGTGATCACGCAGTACGCCTTCTTTTTGAGTTTCTTCTTGGCTTAAGTCCATATTACCGGCCATTAACGGGAATTCGATGCGATTTAAAAAGGCTTTTACTGGACTGTTACCAGCATCGATTTCATGATTACCAAGTACCATAGCATCGGGTTTAAGTAAATTGAGTAAATGGGCGTTTGCTGAACCTTGAAATTCACGAAAATACAGTGTGCCTTGGAAGCTGTCGCCACCGTGAAGAAATAAGAACGGCTGTTGTTTAGCATGTGCTTGCTGGCGCGCTTGTTCAATGCGATATCCCAGCCGAGCATATCCGCCTGTATCGACTTTTAGGCTGTAAGCTTGCTGTTGATGTTGCAGGGTAAACTTGACCTGGCTTGGCTCAAAGTTAGAGTGGGTATCATTAATGTGGGCAATGGATAAACGGTAAGATTTTGGCATTTTTTTCCTCAGCTGATTGCCCTTATGCTAGCATTTTTAGATCAGCAGGTACTAATTTACCTCACTCAACGGTATCATCTTAGGGATACTTTAGCTGTGATACCGTTAAGCAAGGATAAACTTAGCTTTATGATTCAGTTTAGCCTATACGCTATCTGAATCTTATTTGATTATGAATTAATGGGTTTCGCCATCATTTGATAGCACTATGCCTTTACTTTCAATTCGACGTAACCATAGCTTTCGCGCTAATGCTTGCATGTCTGGCGCTAAATCCTTGGAGTCGACAATTTCTAAACCAATTAACGTTTCGATAATATCTTCAATAGTGACAATGCCTTCACTTGAACCATACTCATCAACCACTAATGCCATTTTTGCATTACGTTTTATCATCATTTGAAACAGTGGCAGTACTTTTGCGGATGCAGGAATAACCAGTAAGCTTTTTAGCAGATCGCCAATTGGCGTTTCTGGTGTCTGGCGGGCCGAGAGCAAAATATCATTACGATTAACATAACCAATCACATTGTCACGGTCACCCTCATATAAAGGAATACGAGTGAAAGGACTGGTTAGGTGTTGGTCAATAAACTTTGAATGACTAATGTGAGTGGGCAGTTTAAAAATTACCGTTCTAGGCGTCATTATATTAGCAACACTCATGTCTTTGACTGACAGCATTTGCATTAAAATTTGTGACTCTTGCTCACCCAACTCACCACTGTCTTTACCCATTTTGGTCATAGCGCTGAGTTCTTGACGAATATATTGGCCTTGTTCGCCTTTGCCTAAAAGACTGGTTACTTTTTGTGACATCCAAATAAGTGGAAGGGTTAATTTTTCCATCCAAAATAAACAGACTGACACTGTTGGCGCAAGTTTACGCCAATGATTGGCGCCTAATGTTTTAGGAATAATTTCTGATAAGAATAAAATTAAAAATGTTAATACTGCAGAAAATACCCCAAGCATTTCACTGCCAAACACCACAGAGGCTTGAGCACCTGCAACCGCTGCGCCGGCAGTATGAGAGATGGTATTTAAGGTTAAAATTGATACGAGAGGAGATTCGACATTCTTTTTTTGCTTATCAAGCAAAGCGGCAATTTTAGGATTGGATTCTCTTAAATTGGCAATGTAACTTGGGGTTACAGATAAAAGAACCGCTTCAAAAACACTACAAAAAAACGAAATCGCAATAGCGATAAATACAATAAAAAACAGAGTTAACATATATGTGGTGAAAACTTCCTAATAGCAGGCAATATTGCCAAGGGCTATTATCATATATTCATATTGTTAAATCCAGATATACTGGCTAAAACGTGACGCTGCCTGTATAATTCGCCGCCCTGTTACAGGTTTTAGGTGTTTGAGGTTAGGCTAATGAGTGAAAAGAAAATCAATTTATTAAATCTTGATCGTAAAGGACTGCGAGCATTGTTCAGCGAAATGGGTGAAAAACCGTTCCGTGCCGATCAATTAATGAAGTGGATTTATCACTTTGGTGTTAGCGACTTCGAAGAAATGAACAATATAAACAAAGCATTGCGAGCTAAACTTGCTGCTAGATGTGAAATTGTTGCACCTGAAATTGCCAGTTTTCAAAAATCAAATGATGGCACAATTAAATTCGCTATTGACGTCGGTCAAGGTCAAGAAGTTGAAACCGTTTATATACCTGAAGAAGGACGTGCAACCTTATGCGTGTCTTCTCAAGTAGGTTGTGCACTTGAGTGTACTTTCTGTTCTACGGGGCAGCAAGGATTTAACCGTAACTTAACCGTGTCTGAAATTGTCGGTCAAGTTTGGCGTGTATCGCAATTTTTAGGTTTTCATAAGGATACCGGCGACCGTCCTATTTCTAACGTAGTAATGATGGGAATGGGCGAGCCGTTATTAAACCTTGCTAACGTTATCCCTGCAATGGACATTATGTTAGATGATTTTGGGTTTAGTCTTTCTAAGCGTAGAGTAACTCTATCAACATCGGGTGTTGTGCCTGCACTGGATAAACTAGGTGATTTAATCGATGTGGCCCTAGCAGTCAGCATCCATGCGCCTAATGACGAGCTACGTGATGTGCTTGTTCCAGTTAACAAAAAATATCCATTACAAGAGTTCTTAGCCGGCATTCGTCGTTATTTAGCTAAGTCTAATGCTAATCGTGGCCGCGTTACTGTTGAATATGTCATGCTCGATCATATCAACGACAGTACAGATCAAGCGCACGAATTAGCCAAACTAATGAAAGACACCCCTTGTAAGATAAATTTAATTCCATTTAATCCTTACCCAGGTTCGCCCTATGGACGTTCTTCTAATTCACGTATTGATCGTTTCTCTAAAGTCCTTGTGGAGTACGGTTTAACTGTGATTGTTCGTAAAACCCGTGGTGATGATATTGATGCAGCATGTGGTCAACTGGCTGGTGATATCCGTGACCGCACCAAACGTTTAGCAAAAAAACAAATGCAACAAAACCAGATTTCAGTCACAATGGATTAACTCTTTGTTTTGCACAATAAATAGGCCATAAAATGAAACAAGGAATACAGTACATTGCAATAGTGGGTTTATTAGGTGCATCTTTAAGTGGCTGTGTTACCGAACGAACTTACACCGGTACAGACATACCTGTTGCAGAGCGAGATATTGATAAAGTTGCTGCAGCGCGTGAACGTATGCAATTAGGGCTCACGTATTTACGTCTTGGTAATGGCGAGCAAGCTAAATATAATTTAGATAAAGCGATTGAATTTGCACCACACATAAGTGAAGTTCATGTTGCTATGGCTTATTATTATCAAACTGTGGGTGATTTAACACGCACAGAAGACGCCTATGGTGATGCAATTAAAGCCAGTGATGCATCTGGTGATGCTAAAAATAATTTTGGTGTGTTTTTATGCCAGCAGAAAAAATATGCCCGCGCTGAAACCATGCTACTAGAGGCGATAGAAACACCTAAATATACCCGAGTCGCATCAAGTTATGAAAATTTAGGTGTGTGTAGCCGTAATAACGGTGAACCAGAAAAAGCGCGACAGTATTTTAAGATGGCGTTAAAATACGATCCGCGTCGAGGCAACACATTAATTGGATTGACAGAGTTGGCCATGGATGATGCCGACTATGCAGACGCTCGCAATATTTTATCAAGATATCATCAGGTTGCGAATGAAACTGCAGAAAGCTTAGCGTTAGGGATAAAAATAGAACAGGAAATTGGTGACATTAACGCCATGAAACGATTTGGTATTACCTTGATAGCCAAATTTCCAACATCTTCTCAAGCCAAAGAATATAGAGCAAACTTGCTTAAATGATAAAAGAACAATTAGACGAAACTACTGAAGTAGCAGCAGTATTAAATGACATTGCCACCGTCGGGGCAATACTAAAAGCAGCGCGTGAGAAAAAAGGTGTTACTGTTGAGGCGGCAGCATTGCAGCTGCATTTACGTCCCAGAATTCTGAACGATATTGAAGCTGATAATTTTACTAATATTTCATCTAATACCTATGCACGTGGTTATATCAAGAACTACGCGCGTTTTGTTGATGCCGATATTGTTTTAATAAAGCAATGCCTAGATCAGCAAATTCCTGAGTATGTCCCCCCAACGATGCAAAGTTTCTCGCGTAAAACAACCCGTCAAGCTAGGGATAGCCGAGTAAACTTGGTCACCTATGCGATTGTGATTATTTTGCTCGCTATGTTGGTGTTATGGTGGGTACAGAAATCAGATGTATTAACTGAGTCTAACTTCGCTTTACCAACAGTTGAAGAAATACAAGCTGAAACTGCCAATACTCAATCTGGGGTGTTAGTGCCGACTCAAAGAGATGTTGCGACTGGTTCCATCGAGGCAATTGAACCTACTAATCCGCAATTTGAGCAATTAGGTATCACAGAGAATGAATTAATTCAAAATGCTGCAGAAACTAATCTAGGTGCAAGTGAAGTCAATCAAACTGATAACCTTGTAAGCAATAGTAATGCCTCTAGTAACAATGGTTCTGCTAATCGCGATAACCTAAGCGCGACTCAACAGCCTAGTGTCACTGTGCCAGCGCCTATAGCTTCAATACCATCTGCTACGGCAGACAATAATACTGTTTCTAGTGCTAGTACCTCAGTTGTAACTATGGATGTGACAGCTGATTGTTGGATTAACCTTGTCGATGTTACTGGTAAAGTCTTGATCGATGGTGTTAAAAAATCAGGGCATAACGTTAAAGTTACAGGTCAAGCGCCTTTCAAGTTGATTTTAGGTGCGCCACAGTCGGTAACATTAGCCGTTGATGGCAATAATATTGATTTATCTGAGTATACTAATGGCCGTGTGGCGCGATTAACGTTAACTAAGCCATAGTCCTAGTTTGGGTTTGCTGTTATTTTGCTAACTCAATTGCTTATGCATTCTGATGAATCAATTTTTTGCGCTGATTGAATAGCCAAATTGATAAAACCAAATTGACAAAAATTAGTAGAGCAATATTGCATGTATAACGAATCTCCAATTATCCGCAGACCTTCAACACGCATTTATGTTGGAAACGTCCCGATTGGTGACGGCGCACCCATTGCTGTGCAGTCGATGACCAATACAAAAACCGATGATGTAGCCGCTACAGTTGCGCAAATTCTTGCCCTTGAAAAAGTGGGCGCTGACATTGTACGTGTTTCAGTACCGACTATGGATTCAGCCGAAGCATTTAAACTCATTAAGCAGCAAGTGAATGTACCCTTAGTGGCCGATATTCATTTTGATTATCGTATTGCATTAAAAGTGGCTGAATACGGCGCAGATTGTTTACGCATAAACCCCGGCAATATAGGTAATGAAGCCCGTATCCGCAGTGTGGTAGAATGCGCACGCGATAAAAATATTCCAATACGTATTGGGGTTAACGGTGGTTCATTAGAAAAAGATCTCATGGATAAGTACCGTGAACCCACACCCCAAGCGCTAGTTGAATCGGCTATGCGTCATGTAGATATTCTAGACCGTCTTAACTTTGATCAATTTAAAGTCAGCGTAAAAGCCTCCGATGTATTTCTTGCGGTCGAATCTTACCGTTTATTGGCTAAGCAAATTAGACAACCATTGCATTTAGGCATTACTGAAGCGGGTGGTTTACGCTCTGGTTCCGTTAAGTCAGCAGTTGGATTAGGCATGTTACTCGCCGAAGGTATTGGCGATACAATACGTATTTCGTTAGCCGCAGATCCAATTGAAGAAATCAAAGTCGGATTCGATATTTTAAAGTCACTGCGTATTCGCAGTCGTGGTATTAACTTTATTGCTTGTCCATCTTGTTCTCGTCAAGAGTTTGATGTGATAGCAACAGTAAATGAATTAGAACGCCGCCTAGAAGATGTCACAACAGCTATGGATGTATCCATTATTGGTTGCGTCGTTAATGGACCAGGTGAAGCCTTGGTTTCCCACATAGGCCTAACGGGTGGCAGTAACAAAAGTGGCTACTATGATGATGGTGAACGTCAAAAAGAGCGTTTTGACAATAATAATATTGTTGATGGGCTAGAAGCTAAAATTCGTGCAAAAGCCCGTTTAATGGCTAACAGAATTGCTATTAGCGATAAAACCGAATAATTTTGTGCCAATGCTAAACCTTAAATTATTTTAGGGTTCAAGCATTGGTGATTTTTTATCAGCTAACTGAGATGCAGTTAGCTTAGCAACAGAATGGACGAGTTACCTGTGGCAAAACAAATCCAAGCAATTCGTGGTATGAATGATCTTCTACCCACCCAAAGTCCAGTTTGGCAAAAAGTTGAGTCGATTATTCGCTCTTCAGTCAGTGCTTTTGGTTATAGCGAAATTCGAACTCCAATTGTAGAAAGTACCGAACTTTTCAAACGTTCTATTGGTGAAGTCACCGATATTGTTGAAAAAGAGATGTACACCTTTGAAGACCGTAATGGCGACAGTTTAACGCTTCGACCTGAAGGTACTGCATCAACAGTGCGTGCAGGTAATGAACACGGTTTACTCTATAACCAAGAGCAGCGCTTGTGGTATATGGGGCCTATGTTCCGCCATGAACGTCCTCAAAAAGGGCGTTATCGTCAATTTCACCAGTTTGGCGTTGAAATTTACGGTATTGGCAGTGCCGATATTGATGCAGAAGTCTTGATGCTTTCAGCCCGATTATGGCAGCAGTTAGGCATTGAAGATCACGTATCATTAGAATTAAATACCTTAGGTGATCCAGCAGAGCGCGCCGCGTATCGTGATGCATTAATTGCGTTTTTAGAACAACACAAAGATGTGCTTGACGAAGACAGCAAGCGTCGTATGTATACTAATCCACTTCGTGTTCTCGATTCTAAAGATCAGCAAGTGCAGGCTTTATTGTCCGATGCGCCAGCGTTAATGGATTACTTAGGTGAAGACTCGAAAACACATTTTTCAACATTATGTGAACTCTTAGACGCTGTGGGTATCCAATACACCATTAATCCGCGTTTAGTGCGTGGATTAGACTATTACAACCGCACAGTATTTGAATGGGTAACAAGCAGTTTAGGCTCGCAAGGTACTGTATTAGCCGGTGGCCGTTACGATGGCTTAGTTGGTCAATTAGGTGGAAAAGATACTCCCGCAGTGGGTTTTGCTATGGGATTAGAGCGCATTGTATTGCTGCTTGAAACCTTAGAGCTTAATGATGATATTGCTCCAGAAGTTGATATTTATGTCACGGCAATGGGCGATAATTGTCTTGTTGAAGCGATTAAAGTCGCGCAAGAGTTGCGTCAGGGGCTACCAAGCCTTAAAGTCATGAGTCATTGTGGCGGTGGTAATTTTAAAAAGCAGATGAAGCGTGCTGATAAAAGCGGTGCACAATTTGCGTTAATTATTGGTGAGAATGAAATTACCAATAATCAAGTGGCTATTAAGCCGTTAAGAAACAATAACGAACAACAATTAGTTACCCGCAGTGAGCTGGTAGCTAAAATTGCAGAACTGATTTAGAAAGGGGAAGTGCGCGTGGAAATTTATAGCACAGAAGAACAACAAGTAGATGCTATCAAGCAGTTCGGTAAAGATTATGGCGCATCTATTATAGTCGGCGCTGTAGTAGGTTTAGGCGGTTTATATGGCTGGAATACTTATTCTGATATGAAAGTGACCGCATCAGAAGAAGCCTCTGAATCTTTTGATAAATTGGTTGTTAATGCAGCCAATCCAGCATTATTTATTGAAGGTGCTGAAAGCTTCGTTAAAGCTCATGATCAAAAAGGTTACCAAGCATTACTGGAATTAATGACAGCGAAAGCGGCTGTTGAGTCTGGTGATTTTGTTAAGGCTGAAGATGCTTATAAGCGCGTTATTGTTGCTAAGCCTGGCTCAGGTATAGATATGGTGGCAACGATCCGTTTAGCACGCTTACAAGCTGAGCAAGACAATGTTGGCACTGCATTAAAAACATTGGAGGCTGTCACTGATGATGCGTTCAAATCGCAACGCGAAGAATTAAAAGGTGATTTTTTGATTCGTCAAGGCGATGTAGACAGTGCAAAACAGGCATATCAAACAGCAATTGATAATGGCGGTGCATTAACTAATCCAGCATTGACAATGAAGTTAGATAACCTAAACAAAGCATAAGGAATTACCCAATGAAGTTATGGTGTAAAAATTTCCTTGCCGTTGGGTTAGGTATGGCCCTTATCTCTGGGTGTTCTTCAAACGATGTTGAAGAAGAGCCGGTTAGTGAGCTAGTCGAAATTCAAGCAAGTGTATTCCCTCAAGTGAGTTGGAGTACCAGTATTGGTAATGGCGTAGGTGATTATTACTCACAACTTCGTCCAGCAATACGTTATGGCAAAATTTTTGTAGCAGATCGCAACGGCAATGTGAGTGCTTATGATCAGCAAACCCTAGAGTTAGTATGGGAAAAGGACTTTTCTAGCGAGTTTGAAGAAAAACTGAACATTAAAACCAAAGGTATACGTTTAGCCGCCGGTATTACCGCTGCACGTGACAAAGTGTTTGTGGGCGGTGAAACCGGTCTGTTAGTGGCATTGGATGAAGCAACTGGTGATGTTGTTTGGTCAGTACAAGCTAACGGTGAATTATTATCTGCGCCCACAGTTGCAGAAGATGTCGTGACTGTTCACAGTAGTAAAGGTGCTTTTGAAGCATTTAATATCGACAGTGGCGAAAAGTTATGGAGTCATGACATGCAGCTTCCGAATCTAACCCTACGCGGTACAGGGTCGGCGGCATATGAAGCTGGTGGATTTTTTATTGGTACTGCTGATGGTAAAATTGCTGTTGTAGTTAAAAACAGTGGCCAAATTGCTTGGGAGCAAGCTATTTTTACCCCAACTGGCGGTAATGAATTTACCCGCATGGCTGATGTGGATATGACGCCATTGATTTTAGGGGACAATTTATACGCCATTAGCTATAACGGTAATTTAGTTTCCATGGAGTTACGCACTGGTCGAGTGATTTGGTCACGTAAGTATTCAAGTTTCAACGAACTTGCAGAAGCCGGTTTAAGTTTATATTTAGTGGATGATCGTAGCCGAATTTATTCGGTTGATCGCCGCAATGGACTGGAACTTTGGAGCAATTCGGCCCTTAAAAATCGTGAACTTACTTCACCAGCCATTATTGGTCAGTACTTAATTGTAGGCGATTTTGAAGGTTATCTTCATGTATTAAATCGTGAAGACGGTGCCGTTGTTGGCCGAGTTGAAGTTGATAGCGATGGCTTATATGGCCAACCTTTGGTTGTAGATGATAAAATTTATCTACAAACTCGCAATGGTACATTAGCTGTTGTAACCCTAAACGGTGACGGCAGTGTTGCAACAAACGAAGAAGTTGCTGCTGACGAATAATTTCGCAGCAGCAATTTTTAGACAATAGAGTATAATGTACTCTATTAGAGCCCCTGGAAGCTTTCCGGGGGCTTTTTATTGAGAAGTATTTTAGAGGCAAAATCATGATCCCTGTAGTGGCCCTTGTTGGGCGACCCAATGTCGGAAAATCGACGTTATTTAATCGTCTAACACGCACCCGTGATGCATTAGTCGCCGACTTTCCTGGCTTAACTCGTGACCGTAAATACGGCCGAGCGTTTTTAGCTGGCTATGAATTCATTGTGGTTGATACCGGCGGTATCGATGGCTCAGAAGAGGGGATCGAAACTAAAATGGCAGAGCAGTCATTAGCTGCTATTGAAGAAGCTGATGTTGTTTTGTTTATGACCGATGCAAGAGCAGGCTTAACGGCTGCTGATTTAGCTATCGCTCAACATCTACGTAGTCGCGATAAAGTCACCTTTGTTGTGGCTAATAAAGTCGATGGTATTGACGGTGACTCTGAGTGTGCTGAGTTTTGGTCGCTTGGTTTAGGTCAAGTGTATCAAATGGCCGCGGCTCAAGGCCGTGGCGTTACCAACATGATTGATTACGCCTTAACACCTTATGCTGAAGCTATGGGCATTGTTCGTATCGAAGAAGATACTGGTGATGTTGTAGAGCGTGAATATACTGAAGAAGAAGCTGAGGCTGAACAAGCTCGCTTACAAAGCTTGCCGATAAAGTTAGCGATTATTGGTAAACCCAATGTCGGTAAATCAACGCTTATTAACCGTATTTTAGGTGAAGAAAGGGTTGTTGTTTATGATGAGCCTGGTACCACCCGTGACAGTATTTATATTCCGATGGAACGTGAAGGTCGTGAGTATGTCCTTATCGATACCGCAGGTGTTCGTCGCCGCAGTAAAGTACATGAGGTCATTGAAAAATTCTCTGTTATTAAGACCCTTAAAGCCGTTGAAGACTGTAACGTTGTGTTACTTGTTATTGACGCCCATGAAGGTATTGCCGAGCAAGATTTAGGTTTGTTAGGTTTTACCCTAAATGCTGGCCGGGCATTAGTTATCGCGGTAAATAAATGGGACGGTATTGATCAAAATATTAAAGACCGCGTAAAAAGCGAATTAGACCGCCGTTTAGGTTTTATCGATTTTGCTCGTATTCACTTTATTTCTGCACTTCATGGTACGGGTGTAGGCCATTTGTATGAATCTATTGAAGAAGCTTATGATAGTGCGACACGTCGTGTGAGTACTTCAATGTTGACTCGTGTTATGCAAATGTCTCAAGATGATCACCAGCCACCATTGGTGAATGGTCGCCGAGTTAAGCTTAAGTATGCCCATGCTGGTGGTTATAATCCGCCAATCGTCGTGATACACGGTAACCAGGTAACTAAGTTACCCGATTCGTATAAGCGTTATATGATGAATTATTTCCGCCGTTCATTGAAGGTGGTTGGTACGCCAATTCAATTACGTTTCCATGAAGGTGCTAACCCGTTTGAAGGCCGTGGCGAGAAGTTAACTTTAAGCCAAGAGCGTCGTCGTAAACGTGCTACTAGCCATATTCGTGATCGCAAATAAGATTGTGATTCATAAAAAGCCTGACTTGTTCAGGCTTTTTTGTTTTTTTAACATGCCTGCCTATCAGTCTGCTTATTAGATAAAGCTTAATGATGTTTATATTAAATCAAGCTTTCTAGTATGGGCTACTGAAGCGGTATAATGATTCGATGATAGCTAATATATTTTTGAGAGTTTCAATATTTTATGTGATTTTTTAAGTCTCTATAGATTTAGCCACTAGGGAGTTTAATGAACAGACAATACCGAGTATTAATCATTTTGGCTTTTCTCTATCCTGGGATGATTCATGCCGCACCCGCTGCGAATGTTAAATCTTCAGTGAATCGGATAGACAATAGCGCAAAAGTGAGAGAACAACTCATTTTACCTTATGCTTTTAGCACCGATACCATGGGAGTTAATTTAGGTGTGGGTGCCATGTTAAGTGGTTACTATCAAGATCAAATGACGCTGGGGTTAACGGGTTTTACAGGTGATGTCAGTAGCGGGATTGGTGGTGGGGTATGGAACTTTATGTTACCTAAAACCGATCGGTTTTTTTAAGTGTCTACGGCATGATCGGCTATTATCCACAGCAGCGCGCTTATGCTGATCCTAGAGAAAGTTTTATTGATCAACATATGCCACTTTCAGGCAGTAATCATTCTTCTGCGGAACAATATTTAGAAGCTAATGGCTCGTCAAATTGGTTTGATATTAAATTAGAATACGCTTTACCTTGGGGAGCCACGGAAGCAGGTGGCTTGGTCAATTATGAGATTAAAAATGGTTTATTAGTTTCAGCGCCAAGCGGTGGTAGTCAATGGAACCCATTAACCACTGGCGCTTCGGTATTAGTGCTTAGGCAATTTAACCGCTACCAGAGTTTTGAATTTGAAAATGACAAACTCGATGGGGCAGTCCATGCTATCGAGTTAGGCATTTTATACGACAATACTGATTTTCCGATTAACCCGTCATACGGTAGCAGTCAATACTTATCCATTTCCCATGATGCAGGATGGTTAGAGTCAGATAGACAGTGGTCTTTTATCAATTTAGATGTTAGTAAGTACTTCTCTATAGGTCCTTCTGAATATGCTAGCCAAAGGGTCATTGCTTTGAATTTCTGGACCGGTTACTCGCCGTCCTGGGAGTTAGAATATAATGACAATAATGATCGCCGAGTCACAAATAGCGCCCCCTATAATGAAGGGGCTACTTTAGGTGGTTTTTATCGTATGCGCGGCTACGATCAAAATCGTTTTCATGATAAAGCGGTTATTTATGGCACTGCTGAGTATCGTTATACCTTGAAGGCCAACCCAATCGAAGATATTCGTTGGTTACGTTTTTTGCACTTAGATTGGTTTCAGTTAGTGGGTTTTGTTGAAGCAGGACGAGTGGCAGAGTCGTATAAGACGAGTGAATTATTAAGTGATATAAAATATGACTATGGGGTATCAATTCGAGCCATGATGGCTGGATTAGTTATCCGCACTGACTTAGCAAAATCGGATGAAGGCACTAATGTGTGGATAATGGTTGATCATCCGTTTTAATTCGCTTTTTTATTGTCACAACGACGATGGCGCTATGATGTTAATATTAGCCTAGCGCTGAAGCTGAACTATAACGGGTTAGTAAAGTCTGCTAATTATGGGCCAAATTAATGATCAAAAAAAGCTAACACAATCGTGTTAGCTTTTTTGCACTTAACTATTATTATCAACGCTCGATTCCACGCGATTTTGAACCACTGGTATTATGGCTAGGTTGTCTCTGTGGCGCAGTTCTCGCCGATGACTGCCTACTGCTATCTGCTTGCCTATTACTACTGGCCTGCCTGTTAATCTCTTGTCTTGCTGGCGGCTGTGCTACCTGATGGCTCGGCTTACTTGATATTTGGTTATTAAAGCTCTGATTACTCGGTTTTTGACGCGACAGCTCTCTGGTATTATTCAACTCCCTCGACGCTTTAGCTGGCTGTTGGTCAGCGTTATTGGTTTGTGTACGCGTAACTTGTTTAGTCGTTCTGGTGTTTCTATCATTGTTTTTATATTGTGCAGGTTCCTTTTGGCGCTGCAGTTCGCGACTGACTCGGTCGTGTTGGCCAGGAGTAGTATTGGGTTTAGTATTCAGCTGTTTATCGTTCAACTGTTTATTATTCAACTCTCTATTCTTTAATTGGCGCTCATCGATACTGCCCGAGCGATTACCGGTGAATGCATCATCTCGAGTCATTTTATTATTTGAATAATTTTGGCGTTCTTTGCCCGCTAGCTGTAATGATTGATTCACTCTATGCTGAGGTGAATTATCCACTTTATAAGCCGCTTGACTGTTATGTGAACGTGGCTCTTTGTTCAGTGTTCTGCTTTGTGCTTGCTGCGTGTTATTACGCATGCTTCTCGCCTGTTGGTGTTGTTGATAACGCTGTGGCGAATCATAACGTTTACTCACCGAGCTGCTGCGATAGGCTACCCCATGGCGATGGGTAGGTTGATGCTTCCAGCGCTTCGCACCACTGCTGTAGGCAATTTTACGTGAAGGTTGATAATAATTGCTATGACGGTGATTAATCACAACCACACGACGTTGAGACCAATGTACAGAGCCAAAGAAGTAGTTAAAATTAACATAGACGCTTGGTCCCCAATAAATGGGTCTGTGGTATGCATAGACTGGACGAGTATACCAATATACTGGCGGATAAGCGTGCCAATACCAGTTACCATAAACCACTCGAGTGTCGTAGTAAGGCACATAAATCACTTCTGGCTGAGCAGGCTCAATAATGATCTGTTTCTCTACTTTGGTGACTCGCATATTGTCCATGTTATCAAAGCTATTAGCGTCATCCGCCTGGCGGCGCAAGGTTTGCACCATGGCTAATACGGCTTCTTCATCTTGTAAGAAGGCATCCCCTAGGTTTTGAACCCAATCAAGGTCGTCATTTAGCTTTTCTAATACGCTAGGAAAAGCGGTTAATGCGATAACACTAGGGTCCCATGACTGACCTTCAGCTAACTGCATTCTGGTGCTGACATCGACATCTTTTTGTTTTTTCACCCAGCGATTAGCCTGGACTAGCTCTAATGGATAGGTAGTGGCAATCAGAATGTGAGTTAACAGGCTATCAGGGTATAACGCGATAGGGGCGAGTATTTGCGCAAGTTCAGCTTCTGAAATAGTCTCTTCAGCGATACCTTGTTGTCTTTGCTCAGATGTTGATTGAGCAGCGTGGGCACTAAACAATGGCATGGCAATAATGACAACTGACATTATCGCAAATATGCGTATAAATAGTGACGGTAGTGAGTTAGTCCATTTCATATTATCTCCAACACTCTGGCTAAGTTAGGGTGATAATACAAAACTGAAAATGAACATAAGCTGAAAGCAGCATTTTATAATGTAAATGTTAGGCTAAATTTTGCGCCGCCTAAATAGTTTGATTTACCGACATTCAGTTTTCCTTGATAGCTATTGACTAAGTCACTCACTATCGCCAGCCCAATACCGTGACCTTGCTGATAAGTATCAGCACGCGCTCCGCGTTCAAATATTAAGGTTTGCTGCACTTCAGTCAGCCCTGGTCCATCATCCTCTACAATGATATGTAAGGAATCTATGGTGGTTTCTACAGTTAGTAATACTTGATATTTTGCTGCTTTACAGGCGTTATCAAGTAAGTTGCCTATCATTTCACTTAAGTCTGTACTGTCGCCTTTGAAAATCGCAGCTTGGTCATTATGTTGCGTGAGCTGATAATCAATATCTTTGTGACTGTCATGGTAAATTTTACTTAAGGTACGGACTAACTTTGTTGCGGTGTCGTCGACATTAACCCCTAAGTGCCAGGCATTTGCTGCGACGCTTTGGGCTTTTTTCAGCTGGTAACCAATAATATGATTGATATGATCAAGCTGCTCATGGCTATCTTGATTTAGTTCTGGTTGAGATTTAATTACTGCTAATGGGGTTTTTAAGCTGTGGGCTAAATCTGATAAGGCATTACGATAGCGTTTACGTTGTTGTTGTTCAGTATGCAGCAACACATTGAGCTGCTTTGCTAAAATGCTTAATTCATTGGGATATTGTTGATTAAGTTCAGTCAGTTTACCTTGTTCAACCAGGGTTATTTCATCGCTGAACTGGCGTAAAGGCTTAAGTGTCCATGCCAGCCAAATAGCTTGAATTGCCACTAAAACTAGCATCAATATACCAATCCAACTCCACAGAGTACGATTAAACTCACGGGCCTGTAATTGATAATCTGATTCATCTTTAATGATGTGGATTGTTATGGGAATAAGTTGCTTGTTAAGGGCAAAGCTAACGGTAAAACTAAACACAACATGTTTAGTTTTATCTATTTTAATCCGGTAAAACTGGCTTTCACCGACCGGTGGTTGTTGTAGCGTTGGGGTTTTAAGGCCGAAAAAAGACCCTGAAGACCACACCACTTTATGTTGTTCATTACTCACCAATGCATATAAACCTGAGCCAATAACATTGAATTGATTTTCGACCAAATGGGGAGGCATGTTGACGTCGCCATTGTCGACTTCTGTGACCGCCAATATGCTATACATATAGGCATTTAGCTGGTTTTCTATCGATAAGGCGATTTGTCTCTCGAAGGCTTTATTGACCGTAAAACCAATAGCTGGCAATAACACCACTATCAGTAACAAGCCACTTAATACAAAGCGGGCTTTGAGTGAATGTCGCCAATGCCTAGTTGCTGTCATGGTGGTTAATCTTGCAAAGAACGCAGGCGATAACCTTGGCCACGCAAGGTTTCAATCAATTGATATTGATTGTCGGGATCGAGTTTTTTTCTAAGCCTGCGAATAAATACTTCAATAACATTAGAATCTAAATCAAAGTCTTGGTCGTAAATATGTTCAATTAAAGTCGATTTTGAAATGACTTCACCTTGATGCAACATCAAATATTCAAACAATTTAAATTCAGAACTGCTTAGGGTGATTGGCTGTTGCAGAAGGCTTAACGCTAGTGTTCGGGTATTTAATTGCAAAGGGCCGTTATTGATAACAGGGCTGGCTTGCCCTGCAGAGCGACGAATCAGTGCATTTAAACGAGCGGATAATTCTTCTACTTGAAAAGGCTTGGTTAAGTAGTCATCAGCGCCAGCATCTAAACCTTTTACTTTGTCTTGCCAACCATCTCTAGCCGTTAAAATTAAAATAGGGTAGCTGATCCCTTGCTGACGTAATTGTTCAATTAAGCTAATGCCGTCAATTTTTGGTAAACCGACATCGATAATCGCCGCATCAAATAGAGTTTCTTGGGCTTGAAATAAGCCGTCCTCACCATCAGATGCTACATCAACACTGTAATTTGCCTGTTGTAAATGCTGGACTAGATTGGCTTGTAAGCTTAAGTCATCTTCAACTAATAATATGCGCATTGTTAATTCCTCGACACTGCGCCGGTAACGGCATTTACGCTAGCATAAAACACTACGCCATCATTGCTGAGTAATTTAACACTATACCCTGGGTTGCCATTCACTTGGCTTGACTGTACCCGCAATACTTTGCCACCAAATTGGCTTTGAGCACGACTTGAGGCTTGTTGAGGGCTTCTTATCACTAAATTTTGCTGCTTATTATTTTGTGGTCCGGGTTGCTGCAACACGGCAAGGTTAAGCACAACTGACGATATTTGAGCGGAACTTGGCAAGCTAATGCATAGCAAGCTACACAGCAGGGATACCAATATCATTACGCTTTTTAAGGGAGCCAGATTCATGTGTTATTCCATTTAGCCAAATTAGTACGCGGTTGAAGTATTCACTGCGATCACAATAATGGTGAGTCATTTTCTGCAAAATCAATCATCAGTGTAAAAGATCCTCTTCAGTTTAGAAACAGTTAACAAACTATAAGATTGATTATCGAATAATGAAAATGAATACAGACTGAATATAAAATTTTTCTATTCGTTCAGCTTCGATTCATTTTGAATAGTCTTTAATGCACTTAAGCGAGAAGTCATTAAGGAATTATTATGCAGTCGAATTACTCAAGATTAGCGACACAAGTAAAGGGTGTTCTTATTGGTAGCATGATTATGGGCAGTTTATGCGCATCGTCATCGGTTATCGCCGATAATAATATATCTACACCGCATGCCGTAAGTGAAGGTCGAGTGGTTAACAATCAAGCTGCGACTTTTGTTAATGAAGACAGAAAAAATCAAATTGAAAAGCTTAAGCAAAGCGCAAAGCGACTCAATAACAACCAAAGTGTAAGTAAACCATTATTGATAGACCGTGATGCACGTATTGCAGCATATCAACAAGGAACAATCGCGCTACCTGAGCTGAAGTTATCTGAGCAAAAGCCCGCCCTAACTAAGAATGCAACTAAACTGAATCAGGTAACTCAATTACAGGTTCAGCAGCAACAGCAAACCTATGTTGGTTATCGCGATTTCTCTGTCTATCAAGCCCATAGCCGCTTGTTTGACGATATTGATCAAGACGGATTCTACCAAACCTTTAGCGTGACATTCGATGCTGACGTGTATGGTTATACCCTTAATGAACCGGCCAATGTGTATGCCGAAATGTATTTAAGCCGTAACGGAGGGCCTTGGGAGTATTATTATACTACCGATGTATTTACCATTTATGGTGAATCAGAAGATGATGATTTTGAAGTGCTGACCACATTGAGCCAAGGGTATAAAACTGATTATTACGATGTGCTAATCGATTTATATGAGTACGGTTATACCGATGTGGTTGCAACCTTAAGTGCAGATCAATCTGATGGGTTATATGCCTTGGCATTAGAAAGCAGTGATCGTGATGTAATTTATCAAGAAGTCATCGTTGAAGAAGTGGTGATAGTTGAGGGGGGAAGTCTGTCATGGGGCGTATTATTACTACTATTTGCAGGCTTATTCAGCAGACAGGTGATATATCTAAAAAATCATAACTAATAAAGATAGTAAAGAAGCGAGTAATCGTTACAATCACCTTCATTTCGAACATTGCCACGTACTAAGTTTACAGGTGATGTTAAAAAGTGGTGTTAATAGCCGCTAAATGTTTTAAAAAGAGAGTAAATAATGAGTCATAAAGTAATGAGCAATGTTGTTAAAGTTGTATTCGCATCAGGTGCGCTTTTATTATCGGGTTGCCAACTCCCTAATCCCTATACAGGTGAAGCTGAAAACAGCAAAGCAACTAACGGTGCCATTATTGGTGCAATAGGTGGAGCCGTTATTGGCGTGGCATCATCAAGTAAAAAAGATCGTGCTAAAGGTGCAGCCATTGGCGCCGCATCGGGTGCTGCGTTAGGTGGTGGTATTGGCTATTACATGGACGTGCAAGAAGCTGAATTACGCAAGCAGTTAAAATCGACTGGCGTAAGTGTCACCCGTAATGGTGATAATATTATCCTTAATATGCCTAATGATGTGACCTTTGCGGTTGATCAAACGGTACTGAGTGCGCGCGCTAAATCAGTATTAAACAGTGTGGTATTAGTTGCCAAAGAATATGATGACACCCGCTTAAATGTCATTGGCTACACCGACAGTTCAGGTTCTGATTCTTACAACTTACGTTTATCGCAAGTGCGAGCCAGCGAAGTTGCTCAATATATTACTAGCCAGAAAGTCAGTGGCTCACGTGTATCTTCTACAGGTATGGGCGAATCAAGCCCTATAGCCAGCAATGATTCTGAGCAAGGTCGTGCGCAAAACCGTCGTGTTGAAATTGTGCTTACCCCTATGGGTAAGTAGTTGGATGACGAGCTGTTGTTAGTTGTGTAATGCAGTAACAAACATAAAAGCCACCTTGCGGTGGCTTTTGTGTTTAAGCTGTTTTTTATTTTCGAACTAATAAGCTCAATAAGCAGTCAGAGGTTATGTGTATGTGGCAGGCACTTCTTTGGAGTCTTTGACTGATATATCTTTTTTAAGTGTTAATACAATCATCATAATAATACTTAAAAAGGGGATGAAACTGGCAATAAAACCTATTGCGGTAGTCATCGCTGGATTATCTGTTTTACGTTTTGCCAGTAAAGCGATAATAATGGTAGATATAATTAGCCAAACAATAAAAAATTGGCCTAAAAAAGTTGCATCAATACTCATTGATAGAAGTCCTTATCTATAGCATTATTTTCCAGCTTACCTTTTGATTATATTATCCGCAACCTAAACGTTACAGGGTTAAAGCATAGTATGGGCTCAAATCACTTTTGATATCACTTGCCCGTTTTTCAACTGGGTTGTAAGCCGGTCACCTGAGTTCACCTTGGTGGCATCAGTTAACACATGATCGTTGTGTTTGGTTATCGAATATCCCCTGGTTAAAGTTGATAATGGGCTCACTGTCTCTAAGTGGTGCACCGCTTGTTTGAGGCGTAACTCGGCATGGTTAAAATACTGTTTGGCTGCGTCATTAAAGCGCGTCTCTAAAAACTGTAAGCGATTAGCTTCAACTTTTAAACTATTCACAGGTGAGCATTGTTGTAGCCTGCTGTGTAATTGTTGCTGTTGCATCGCCAAACGGTTTAATCGATGTTGTAAGGCATGTTGTAAACGCATTTGCATTTCATCAAAACGTTGTTCAAATTGCTGTAAGCGTCTGGCGGGATCATGACGTTGTAGTTGATGTTGTAGTTGATTTAACCGACTTGATTGATGTAATTGGTAATGACGAATACTTTGTTGTAAACGCGACAACATCAATGCCAGCTTTTCGGCTTTATTGCCTTTGTCTTTTGATAAGAGTTCAGCCCCAGCAGAAGGTGTTGGCGCACGCACATCGGCTACATAGTCGCTGATGGTAGTGTCTATCTCATGCCCCACAGCACTGACAACGGGAATTGAGCTGTTATAAATAGCATGGGCGAGTAATTCACTATTAAAGCACCACAAGTCCTCTAGTGAGCCACCACCGCGGGTTAATAGTAATACATCCACTTCAAGGCGCCGATTGGCTATTTGAATCGCATTACAAATTAACTGACTTGCCGGGCCGCCTTGTACTTGTGTCGGATAAACAATAACTTCAATAGAGGGGTCTCGCCTTGCGAGTACATGCAGTACATCGCGAAGTGCTGCGCCCGTTGCAGAGGTTATTACCCCAATACGCTGGATATTATCAGGCAGTGGGCGTTTAGTATCTGCGGCAAATAATCCTTCTGCTGCCAATTTCATTTTTAGCGCTTCATATTCTTGCGCTAATAAACCATCACCTGCAGGCAACATAGATTCAATTAATAATTGATAATCTCCACGGGGCTCATAAACGCTTATCGCGCCTTTGACTAATACTTGCTGGCCATTAACAGGGCGAAAACGCACTGCTTGATTACGACCTTTAAACATCGCACAACGAATTTGAGAGAAATTATCTTTAAGCGTCAGATACCAATGGCCAGAGGAGGGCGATGAGAAGTTTGAAATCTCGCCATTAAGCCAAATTTTACCCAATTGACCTTCAAGAATTTGCCTGACTTCGCCGTTTAATTTGGAGACGGTATAAACATTGTTTTTTGTGGCACTCATGACTGTTCTTATTCTAAGGGTAATAAAAAGCTATTTTCCATTTACCAACTGCAATATGCAAGGTATAATCTCGCCGCAATATTTCACCTCAAATCCTACTTACTAGGGAGATGTTGCCATGCTACGTTTACTGAAAGATGCACTAACCTTTGATGATGTGTTGTTGGTTCCTGCCCACTCGACCGTACTCCCTAATACCGCTGTCCTTAAAACTCGTTTAACCAATAAAATCGAACTAAACATTCCACTTGTGTCTGCTGCTATGGACACTGTGACTGAATCTCGTCTTGCTATCGCTATGGCGCAAGAGGGCGGTTTAGGTTTTATTCATAAAAATATGAGTATTGAGCAACAAGCCGAAGAAGTTCGTAAAGTTAAAAGTTATGAAGCTGGTATCGTTCAAGACCCGGTTACCGTAACCCCAGCAACAACCTTGACTGACCTACGTGAGTTAACAGAGCGCAATGGTTTTGCCGGTTACCCTGTGGTGAATGATGCCCATGAACTTGTGGGTATTATTACCGGCCGTGACGTACGTTTTGTGACTGACTGGAGCAAAACTGTTGCTGACATGATGACGCCAAAAGATCGCTTGGTGACTGTCGCTGAAGGCACTAAGTTAGATGAAGTGCAAAAATTAATGCACTCTCATCGTATTGAAAAAGTCCTTGTGGTTGATGGTAACTTTAAACTTAAAGGCCTAATCACAGTTAAAGATTTCGAAAAAGCTGAGCGTAAGCCAAATGCATGTAAAGACGAATTAGGTCGTTTACGTGTTGGTGCTGCGGTTGGTGCAGGCCCTGGTAATGAAGAACGTGTTGATGCCCTCGTAAAAGCCGGTGTTGACGTGTTATTAATTGACTCATCACATGGACATTCAGAAGGCGTATTACAGCGCATTCGTGACACCCGTGCTAAATACCCTGATTTACAAATTGTTGGCGGCAACGTGGCAACGGCTTCTGGCGCATTAGCGTTAGTGGAAGCAGGTGTTAACGCGGTGAAAGTAGGTATTGGCCCTGGCTCAATTTGTACTACGCGTATTGTAACTGGCGTCGGCGTGCCACAAATTACTGCGGTATCTGATGCGGCCGAAGCTGTGCTTGCACTGGGTATTCCGGTTATCGCTGATGGTGGTATTCGTTTCTCTGGTGACTTAGCCAAAGCATTAGCAGCCGGCGCATCATGTATTATGGCGGGTTCGATGTTTGCTGGTACTGATGAAGCTCCGGGTGAAACCGAGCTTTACCAAGGCCGTGCTTATAAGTCATATCGTGGTATGGGCTCACTTGGCGCAATGGGTCAGACTCAAGGCTCATCAGACCGTTATTTCCAAAGCGACAACGCTGCAGACAAGCTCGTTCCTGAAGGTGTTGAAGGCCGCGTACCTTATAAAGGTAAGCTGAAAGAAATTATCCATCAACATATGGGTGGCTTACGTTCATGTATGGGCCTAACAGGTTGTGCGACCATTAAAGATTTAAATGAAAAAGCGCAGTTTGTTAGAGTGACTTCAGCTGGTATGGGTGAATCACATGTTCATGATGTGACCATTACTAAAGAAGCACCGAACTACCGTTCAGGCTCTTAATCGATTAGTTTCCGATAACAGAGCGACGTAAGTCGCTCTGTTTGACACTATTTCAAATGGCTTAAACACTGTGTTTAGGTTATGCATTAATCAATATTTGAAGGTAATCCATGAGTAATATCCATGAGCATAAGATACTGATCCTTGATTTTGGTTCTCAGTACACCCAACTTATCGCCCGCCGTATTCGTGAAATTGGCGTTTATTGCGAACTTTGGGCTTGGGATGTAAGCGAAGAGCAAATCCGCGGTTTTGCCCCAAATGGTATTATTTTAGCGGGTGGTCCAGAAAGTGTGACTGCTGCTAATTCTCCACGCGCTCCAGAATACGTGTTCAACGCTGGCGTACCTGTCTTAGGTATTTGTTACGGCATGCAAACTATGTCTGAGCAGCTTGGTGGTAAAGTCATTCAAGGCATAGGTGAAGGTGAGTTTGGCTATGCTCAAATAGAGTTACAAACTACTTCTGCATTATTCAAAAGCATTGAAGATGCTGTTAGCGCCGAAGGTAAGCCTCTTCTTGATGTGTGGATGAGCCACGGTGATAAAGTGTCAGCCATTCCAGAAGGTTTTGTTGCTGTCGCTAAAACCGATACCTGTCCTTTTGCGGCAATGGCCAATGAAGACAAAAGATTCTACGGCGTACAATTTCATCCAGAAGTAACCCACACTCGTCAAGGTCAGCGTATGCTTGAGCATTTCGCCCTTGAAATTTGTGGTTGTCCAGCCAACTGGAAACCGTCATCGATTATTGAAGACGCGGTTGAGCGTTTAAAGCAACAAATCGGTGATGATGAAGTTATTTTAGGGTTATCTGGCGGAGTAGATTCATCGGTTGTGGCCATGCTGCTGCATCGTGCTATTGGTGACAAATTAACCTGTGTGTTCGTTGATAATGGCTTATTACGCTTAAACGAAGCTGATCAAGTATTAGAGATGTTTGGCGATCACTTTGGACTCAAAATTGTCCATGTCGATGCTGAGAATCGCTTTTTAGATGCATTAGCATCAGAAGCAGAACCAGAAGCTAAACGTAAAATTATTGGCCGCGTATTTGTTGAAATTTTTGATGAAGAATCTAAAAAATGCGCCAATGCTAAATGGTTAGCCCAAGGTACTATCTATCCTGATGTTATTGAATCAGCAGGAAGTGCTACAGGTAAAGCGCATGTAATTAAATCACACCACAATGTTGGCGGATTACCTGCCGATATGAAGATGGGCTTAGTTGAGCCATTACGTGAGTTATTTAAAGATGAAGTGCGTAAAATTGGTCTTGAATTAGGCTTACCATACAATATGCTTTACCGTCACCCATTCCCTGGGCCTGGTCTTGGGGTACGCGTATTAGGCGAAGTGAAGAAAGAGTATTGTGACTTACTGCGCCGCGCCGATGCTATCTTCATTGAAGAATTACACAAAGCAGATTTATACAACAAAGTCAGCCAAGCGTTTACCGTGTTTTTACCTGTACGATCTGTTGGCGTAATGGGTGATGGCCGTAAATATGATTGGGTTGTATCATTGCGTGCAGTGGAAACAATCGACTTTATGACTGCGCATTGGGCACATTTACCTTATGATTTCTTAGGGCGTGTATCTAACCGGATTATCAATGAAGTAGATGGTATTTCCCGAGTAGTTTACGATATATCAGGTAAGCCTCCAGCAACGATTGAATGGGAATAATGCGTCAGCATTAAGCCTACTTATTCATAAAAAAGACGCTTCGGCGTCTTTTTTATTTGCTAGAATAGCGCCGTACAATCATTGCCTAGGTTAATAAAGTGATAAACACCCCAGAAAAAGACACTCAAGAAGCTATCGACATTAAGTGGATGCGTGTTGCCATGCAACTTGCTGAGCTAGCAGAGCAAAAGGGCGAAGTGCCAGTGGGTGCTGTATTAGTCAAAGATGATGTGATGATTGCCAGTGGTTTTAATTTAAGTATTTTAAATCAAGACCCTACCGCACATGCGGAAATGGAATGTATTCGCCAGGCGGGTAAAATATTAGCTAACTATCGTATGTTAGATACCACCTTATATGTCACCTTAGAGCCTTGCACTATGTGCGCGGGAGCCATGATCCACAGCCGTATTAAGCGGGTGGTTTATGGTGCAGATGATTTAAAAACAGGCGCAGCGGGGAGTGTGATGAATATACTGCAACATCCAGCATTTAATCATCAGCTCGAAGTGACTTCTGGTGTACTAGCGTCAGAATGTGGTAATCAGTTAAGCGCTTTTTTCTCCCGTCGCCGAGCTGAGAAAAAAGCCCTAAAACAAGCACGGCAGTTAGCTATCGAGCCCGATGGCATCAAAGGCCGTTAAGCATATTGTTTTAGCAAAAAATCATTTGTTAAATATCACAGTTTTTACAATTCCTTCTAAATAGTCTACGTAATTTCAATGTGTTAACATATAATACCGCTTCTTTTATAAATCGGAAATGAAGCAAATTTTATATGGAATTGAAAAAAACAACACTAGGATTATTGTTGATGGTTTTAGCTGGGTGTGGCGGCAGTGAAGAATCTTCTATACCTGAAGTAGAACAACCTAAACTCCAAAGAAACTTAGCATCAAAAGACAATGGCGCAACAATAGAAGCATCTTATGATGCTCAAAATGCTAAGCTATTAATTGATAATGATATTCTTTCAAGTGCATATTGGTCTCCTAATGTCAGTGGAGACTTCTTCGTAATAGATTTTGGCCAGATAAGCCATGTCTCTTCAATTGAGCTTTTTGCTGAGCCGCTTATTTGGGAATCGAATTTTTATACTATTGAAGTATCAACAGATAAAATTAACTGGACTAAGACCTGGACCATGATGAATCAACCGGGAGTAATCCAGTGTTCTCAATTTAAGATGGGTCCTTCTTCTGGCAGCATGAAATGTACATTTGATAGAGATAATGCTCTTTATGGTCCCGATGCACGATATTTAAAAATTACCATGACAAGTCCGAAACAAGAAGATATTTCTAGAACCCTGTTTAAAGAGATTATTGTTGACGGCAAATAATGGCTAAGATTGTTATATAACAGGTTTTATTTTGGATTATAGCCATCATTAACCAAGAGATTGAAGAGGCATATAACATCTATTCTGTTTATCGCCTCTACAATTGCTTAGACCAAATGTCCTTAGGCATCTAATAATTACTCAGACTCCTCATCAAATCAGTTCAATTTACTTGTTCTAGGGCATTCACGGTTTTACTTATTTATCCTACTATTACTACCCCTTCAGCTTATCATTTGTTAGGTGTGAACTCAGAATATGAAGAACAAAATTTTAAATACTGGTAAATAGAGATTCAACCCATTAAAAAATTACTGCCACATGAGAGTGGCATGCTAGCCGCTATTGCCGATTTTTCCCTAGCTTACAAAATTGTCCTTTCTAGTGGGTTACTAGTAAGCTTTTTACTACAGGCAATTGTTTGATTTTAGCTTGGTATTGATAGCGACAGGAGTTGATTCTCATCGTTGAAATATTCAGTACGGCGATTGGAACAAAGTGTGGCTTTATTGAAGGTGACTAAAATGACAAAATTGTGCTTATAGGAGATGCTTGCGCCAGTGTGGCAGGGATTAGTATTTTTGGGCCACTCATTAATTACACTTTAAACTCCCGCTAAAGATCACATATTTAATCGGATTTGTTTTAAAAACGATCAAAAGGAATAAAAAAACGGATGCCTAGGCATCCGGAGTTTGGAAAGAGAAGAAAATATGCTGTCTATTCTTGATACGTCTTTTTTGCAGTTTTAACATCACCCGCCTGCGAGACATAAAATTACTTGCTAGTGGTCTTTTCATAATGACTCCATATACATTTTCGACTGGTATTATAACATCAATGCTAACCCTTAGGGGTTGTTGTTGAGTCTGCTAGTGGTTCTATATTGTCGGCAACGGCTTCAGGCGTTGGCTCTGAGTCGATAATGTCTATTTGCTTAGTTTGATCATCAATCCAGACGAGCGTGTCATAATAACGACGAATACTATCAACGTAATGCACAGCTTCACTTCCACGAGCATAACCATAGCGCGTTTGTTTATAATATTTAGATTGCTGTAATAAAGGCAATACCTTTTTGACATCTCGCCAAGCATCGGGGTCCATTCCCATCGATTCTGTTAGTCTACGGGCGTCTTCCACATGTCCTAAACCAATATTATATGAGGCGAGGGCAAACCAAATCCGTTGATTCTCTGGAATAGTTTCAGGTAAGCGCTCCATCATATCTTTTAAATAAAATGCACCGCCTCGAATACTTTGCTCTGGATCAAGCCGGTTATCGACTCCCACATAAGCCGCTGTAGGAAGCGTTAACATCATCATGCCCCTAACACCAGTTGGTGAGCGAGCTGAAGGATTCCAATGGGATTCTTGATAACTGGCAGCGGCTAATTTACGCCAATCAAAGTCGCCAGAATATTGTTCAAACATACTGCGGTATTCAGGTAACACATTATCGATAGCCCGGATAAAAGCGCGGGTATCGACATAATCAAACCGTTTAACGTGACCAAAATACTTTTCGTTTAAATGCTCTAAGGTGCCCGCGCGCTTTTCATTATGCCAAAAAGCCAGTAATTTACTCATTAAGCGATCACTTTCATCAGGTGGTAAAAGCCACACGACTTCAAGCTTCTCTTCTAAAATCATACCTTCACGTAACTCGGGTAAAAAACGTTGGTTGATTAACAAGCTGTTTGAATCTGCAATTGTGTAGTTGATGTCGCCATTGGCCACTAAAGCGAATAAATCTTCGTAGTCTTTATCATTTACCTGATTCCACATTAAATCGGGATGATTTTTTTGCAACTGGGTTAACGTGTGTATAGAAGACGAATTAGACGCAACCGTGATTTCACCCGCTAGATTGGCAATATCCTTAGGTTCTGGGGTGCCTTCTTTATAAACCAGTACTTGATTAACCTTGTACATGGTTGGGCCAAGTTTAAATTGCTTTATGCGGTTGGGGGTTTTCGCGATACCGGCAGCAATAATGTCAATTTTACCTTGCTTAAGTGCACTAAATAATTGTTTACGGTCAGTAAAAGGTACCATTTGTAATGGTACACCTAGATAATCAGCAAACTTGCTTGCCATTTCAAAATCAAAGCCTGACTCTCCCAACTCTTCCGAGTTAAGATAAATTTGTGGACCATAAAGCGTGCCGACACGAAGTTCAGTTTGCTTTGGTGCTGAAGATATAATGTCTTCTATTTGTTGTTTTTCGGCTGGCTGACAGGCCGAAATAAAAATAACAAACAAAATGGTGGTTATTTTTTTTGTCATATTTTTCAATAGATTATTTAATAAAATAGTTGTTGGGAATCAAAATAAATGGCTATTGTAAGCTCATGCAGAAAGAGTGTATCGCTAAGCTGTTGGGTATTTTATGCCGCCTACTTTAGCAGGAGTTATTAAAATCGCATAGTGTTGGTTAAAATAGCAGCGGTTATGCTGAGCTAAATGATGAAATCGCTTTGTCAATGTTATGCCAATGTTGAGCCAATGTTAAGGCTGGGGTGCTTAACAAGGCTAATTATCCATAACCTTTAGTATAGAGGTTAGATTGACTTTTTGGGTTTTGCTTTGCTTTGTTGGCTCGATATTTTGTCTATTAGGAAACACTGTTTTCAAACAGCATGGTAGGTGATTTGTACTGTGCAATTCCCTATAATAGCGCCAATTCTGACCCTCCTATATAATTTATAAGGTGAATAGACGTGATGGAAATCATTCGCGGAGCCCCAGCACTTTCTGCATTTAGAGTTCAAAAACTCATCGAGGCCTGCGACAGCGCAGATCTTCCAGTGAAAAGTATCTACGCTGAATATACGCATTTAGCTGATTTAACTGAACAATTAGATGATAACGAGCGTGTTCAGCTTGAACGAATTCTTACCTATGGCCCTGCCATTGAGTCCCACGCCCCACAAGGACAATTAATTTTTATCACGCCTCGTCCTGGTACTATTTCGCCTTGGTCTTCCAAAGCTACTGACATAGCCCGTAACTGCGGCTTAATTAAAGTAAAGCGTTTAGAACGTGGTATTGCCTACTATGTTGAATCACAAGCGTTAACGACTGAGCAATATGCCCAGTTAGTGAGCTTATTACACGACCGCATGATGGAGGTTGTACTTAACGATTTCGCCGCTGCAGATGTGTTGTTTGCCCGCACTGAACCTGCAAAATTCAAAAGTATTAATATTCTTGCCGAAGGTCGCCGTGCATTAGAAGTGGCTAACGTCAAATTAGGTCTGGCCCTGGCTGAAGATGAGATTGACTACCTAGTCGAGAACTTTGTGCGTTTGAAGCGTAATCCAAACGACATCGAGCTGATGATGTTTGCTCAAGCAAACTCTGAGCATTGTCGCCATAAAATCTTTAATGCTGATTGGACAATTGATGGTGAAGTTCAGCCAAAATCATTGTTCAAAATGATTAAAAACACTTTTGAAGTGACTCCAGATTTCGTGCTGTCAGCGTATAAAGACAATGCAGCGGTAATGACTGGGCCTGTTGCGGGTCGCTTCTTCCCTGATCCAGATGGCGTTTATAACTACCACACCGAACCTATGCATATCTTGATGAAAGTGGAAACCCACAATCATCCAACCGCAATTAGCCCGTATCCTGGCGCGGCTACAGGTTCTGGCGGTGAAATTCGTGATGAAGGTGCAACGGGGCGTGGTTCAAAACCTAAAGCAGGTTTAACCGGCTTTACTGTTTCTAACTTGAAAATTCCGGGTTTTGTTCACCCATGGGAAGATAATTACGGCAAGCCTGACCGTATCGTCACACCACTTGAAATTATGCTTGAAGGCCCACTAGGTGGCGCGGCATTTAATAATGAGTTTGGTCGTCCAGCGATTACTGGTTATTTCCGTACCTATGAGCAGCAAGTGTCTAGCCATAACGGTGTGGAAGTACGTGGATACCATAAGCCAATCATGATAGCGGGTGGTTTAGGTAATATTCGTGATGAGCATGTGCAAAAAGGCGAGATTACCGTTGGCGCTAAGCTAATTGTATTAGGTGGCCCAGCAATGAACATCGGACTAGGTGGTGGTGCAGCATCTTCTATGGCTTCAGGCCAATCAAGTGAAGATTTAGATTTTGCCTCAGTACAACGTGAAAACCCAGAAATGGAACGTCGTTGTCAGGAAGTTATCGATCGTTGTTGGCAGTTGGGTGACGCGAATCCAATTCAGTTTATTCACGATGTAGGTGCGGGTGGATTATCGAACGCCTTCCCTGAGTTAGTAAACGATGCAGATCGTGGCGGGGTGTTTAATTTACGTAACGTGCCGTCAGATGAGCCAGGCATGAGTCCGCTTGAAATTTGGTGTAACGAGTCACAAGAACGTTATGTATTGTCTGTTGCGCCTGAGAATCTACAGCAATTTGCAGATATTTGTGCCCGTGAACGTGCACCTTTTGCCGTTGTTGGTGAAGCGACTGAAGAAATGCATCTAACGCTTGCAGACAGTCACTTTAACAACAAGCCAATCGACTTACCGCTTGAAGTCTTATTAGGCAAAGCGCCTAAAATGAGCCGTGATGTGGTATCTGCTAAAGCGGTTTCACCCGCGTTAGACCAAGCTAAAATTGATGTTAAAGAAGCGGTTAAGCGTATTTTAAGCTTGCCTACAGTGGCAGATAAAAGTTTCTTGATCACCATTGGTGACCGTTCAGTTACCGGTTTAGTTAACCGTGACCAAATGGTTGGCCCTTGGCAGGTGCCAGTTGCTGATTGTGCGGTAACGGCATCCAGCTATGACAGCTACTGCGGTGAAGCTATGTCTATGGGCGAACGTACTCCGTTAGCTTTGCTTGATTTTGATGCATCTGCCCGTATGGCGGTGGCTGAATCAATCATGAACATTGCAGGCACAGATATTGGCACATTTAAACGCATTAAGTTGTCAGCAAACTGGATGTCTCCAGCAGGTCACCCTGGTGAAGATGCCGGTTTATATCAAGCTGTGAAAGCCATTGGTGAGGACCTTTGTCCTGAACTTGGTATTACCATTCCTGTCGGTAAAGACTCAATGTCGATGAAGACGGCCTGGGAAGATAACGGCGTGCAAAAAACCGTAACTTCACCTATGTCGTTAGTGATCACCGCCTTTGGTGTAGTACAGGACATTCGTAAAACAGTCACGCCAGAACTTCGCACCGATAAAGGCGATACCGCTTTATTAATGCTCGATTTAAGCAATGGTCAAAACCGTTTAGGTGGCTCTTGTTTAGCGCAGGTTTACAGTGAATTAGGCGATGTTGCGCCAACATTGGATAAAACTGCTAACCTAGCAGGCTTCTTTGAAGTGATGCAAAAATTAGTGGCTGACCAAGCTGTTATCGCTTATCACGACCGCAGTGACGGTGGCTTATTTACCACATTAGTGGAAATGGCTTTTGCCGGTAATACTGGCTTAAACATCGATTTAGCCAGCTTGAACGGTACTGATTTAGAGCGTTTATTTAACGAAGAATTAGGTGCTGTTATTCAAGTTAGCCAAGCTGACGTTGTTAATATAGCTGCTTTGTTTGAAGCTAAAGGGGTAACTTGTCATAACATTGGTGGCCTACAAGCTGCTGATATGATTAGCATCACTGATGGTCAGCGCATTATTTTTGCCGATACTCGCACCGCTTTACGGACGTTATGGTCTGAAACCACTTACCGCATTCAAGCGCTACGTGATAACCCAGAATGTGCTAAAGAAGAGTTCGCGCTTAAGCAACAAGCTGATGCACCGGGCTTAACCGTTAAGTTAGCTTTTGATCCAAGTGTTGACGTTGCAGCGCCTTATATCTTAAAAGGTTTAGCGCCTAAGATGGCTATTTTACGTGAGCAAGGGGTTAACTCTCACATTGAAATGGCTGCGGCATTTGACCGTGCTGGCTTTGAAAGCCGCGATGTTCATATGTCAGATATTCTATCAGGACGTATTAGCTTGGAAGAATTCCAAGGCTTAGTGGCGTGTGGTGGTTTCTCTTACGGTGATGTATTAGGTGCTGGTGAAGGTTGGGCTAAGTCAATTTTGTTCAACAGTCGTGCCCGTGATGAATTTAGCCGCTTTTTTGAGCGTGACGCTAGCATTGCTTTAGGTGTATGTAATGGTTGTCAGATGTTATCTAACTTGAAAGAAATCATTCCAGGTAGTGAACATTGGCCACACTTTGTCCGTAACCGTTCAGAACGTTTTGAAGCACGTTTCAGTCTGGTTGAAGTGCAACAAACGCCATCGGTCTTTTTTGAAGGCATGGTAGGTTCGCGTATGCCTATCGCTGTTTCACATGGCGAAGGTTTAGCGGAATTTGCCAATGCACAAGCATTAGCAAAAGCTGAGGCGTCAGGCACTATTGCATTGCGTTATGTTGATGGCCATGGCCAAGTTGCGACTCAATACCCTTTAAATCCAAATGGTTCACCAAATGGTTTAACGGGTGTGTGTACGACTGATGGTCGTGTAACGATTATGATGCCGCACCCTGAGCGTGTATTTAGAACCGTAGCCAACTCTTGGCACCCAGAAGAGTGGGGCGAAGATAGCCCATGGATGCGTATGTTCCGCAATGCTCGAGTTAAGATTGGCTAGTTAGTCTTAAGCTTAGCGCTGTAAATTGAACTAATAAAAAGGTGACTATTTATAGTCGCCTTTTTTATTTTTATCGCTAAAACATTCCGTTACGACTAGTGGTAGAATTGTTAGGCGTAAAAAAGCCCATTCAGTGATGAATGGGCTTTTTTGTCTCAATCATCGTATTGTTTAAAAAGACAATGATTGGCTATTTTGCGCTAACAAAATATCAAGTAGGATAAAACGAATTATTTCATTTCTTTTGCGTTGTACATCTCAACAAAAGCACGCTTGTATAAGCTGACAACGTTTTCAAATAATTTAGTCATAGCAACATCTCTTAGATCAATAAGTTCAGTAATTGAACGATAAAAAACACCTTGGGCTTAAGATAACGACTCCCTGGCATGTATGCTGCTCGTTTTCTTAATACGTATATCATACTGAGATTGAAGTTTGGGTTCAAACGAGTAAAAATGATTATTCGACATTAGATAATCTAATGGTTTTCTTGTGTTATTATTGGTTTTAATTTGTTGTGTTTTTTATTTTTCAATTGATTTTTAAGGTTTTTATATATAATTTTTAATTTTATAATATTTATATAATTAATCCATTATTGGTTATCCTTACCATTTTATACTTTCTATTAACAATTGGCGTAAGTTGTGACTTTTATTGTTGATTAAGGTCGATGCGTTTTTTGTTTCCTAGCAAGTGGCATGTTTTTGTCAATACCTAAAAGTTGGGGGTGATATATGTGATAGTCGGGGGGATGATTTTTTATGATTAAATTGTGAACTGTCTGACATTAAATTCAAAATTAGTAAGAGTCGGTTTTGAGCTAAGTAGATGATTATTTATATTAAAATTAGATTCATTCAAAAAATCTAATTGTTATCACATTTTTGATTAAAAAACATGACCTTTTGCTTAATTATACCTTAATATGTATACCGTTTAGAATTGGACTTGAAAACGCAGACAAACAGATTAATTTATCATTTTATATACATTGGTGAGTTGTTCATTGCGTCAATATGACTGTTTTCAGGTATAACGTCATTATAGCAACTATGTTGCTATGCAGTATTTGGTTGTACTGAAGTAAGGAGTCGCCAATGATTATCGAAGAGGTTGTTGAGCTATCGCGTTTACAATTTGCGCTGACAGCCATGTATCACTTTCTGTTTGTTCCCCTCACCTTAGGTTTAGCGTTTATTCTAGCTATTATGGAGTCACTTTATGTGATGACAGACAAGCAGATATATAAGGACATGACTAAATTTTGGGGCAAGTTGTTTGGGATTAACTTTGCCCTAGGCGTCACTACCGGTTTGGCTATGGAGTTCCAGTTTGGGACTAACTGGTCCTATTATTCTCATTATGTAGGTGACATTTTTGGCGCGCCATTAGCTATTGAAGGTTTAATGGCATTTTTCCTTGAATCAACCTTAGTGGGGATGTTTTTCTTTGGCTGGGACAGGTTCAGTAAGCGTCAGCATTTAGCGGTTACCTGGTTAGTGGCTCTTGGATCTAATATGTCTGCGTTGTGGATTTTGATTGCCAATGGTTGGATGCAAAATCCTGTAGGGTCAGTGTTTAATTATGAAACCATGCGTATGGAAATGACCAACTTTGCTGAAGTGGTTTTTAACCCTGTCGCACAGGTGAAGTTTGTTCATACTGTCGCATCGGGTTATGTCGCTGGTGCGATGTTTGTATTAGCGATTAGCTCTTATTATATTTTGAAAGGTCGTGATTTACCTTTTGCTCGTCGCTCATTTGCGATTGCGGCGAGTTTTGGTATGGCCTCTATTTTATCGGTAATAGTATTAGGCGATGAGTCAGGTTATGAAGTAGGTGAAGTCCAACGTGTTAAATTAGCGGCGATTGAAGCTGAATGGCACACTGAGCCAGCTCCAGCGGCCTTCACTGTTGTCGGTTTCCCTAATCAAGAAACTATGCACACGGATTATGCTGTTAAGATCCCATATGCGATGGGCATTATTGCGACACGTTCTTTAGATGAAGAGGTGACCGGCATTAAGGATCTTATTAAAGAGCACGAAGTTCGAATTCGTAACGGTATGGTTGCGTATGCTTTGCTTGAAAAATTACGCGCCGGTGACAAATCGGCCGAGGTTAGAGAGCAATTTGAAGCGACCAAAATCGACCTAGGTTATGGTTTCTTGCTTAAGCGCTATACTGACAAAGTCGTTGATGCGACAGAAGAACAGATTATTGCAGCCTCTTTCGATTCAATTCCGACTGTAGCTCCTATGTTCTGGAGTTTCCGCATAATGGTTGGCTCTGGTGTGATCATGTTATTTGTATTTGCTGCAGCCTTCTGGCAAAGCACTCGCCATCAAATTGCCGAGAGAAAGTGGGTACTTCGTGCCGCTCTTTACAGTTTGCCACTTCCATGGGTAGCCATTGAAGCAGGTTGGTTTGTGTCAGAGTTTGGTCGTCAACCTTGGACTATTTCTGAAGTGCTACCCACCTTTATGTCGGCCTCTAGTTTAACGATGGCGGATCTTTGGTTCAGTATTATTTCGATTACGGTGTTCTATACCATCCTGTTGGTGATAGAAGCTTACTTGATGTTTAAGTTTGCTCGTCTTGGTCCAAGTAGCTTAAAGACCGGCCGTTATCATTTTGAAAACCAAGATGCTTAATCAGAGGACCTAATTATGTTTGAGTATGAAGTATTAAGATTTATTTGGTGGGCATTAATTGGTGTGCTGTTTATTGGCTTTGCTGTAACAGACGGATTTGATATGGGGGTTGGTGCGTTATTACCCATTATTGGTAAAGATGACACTGAACGCCGTATTATGATTAACACCATCGCGCCCCATTGGGACGGTAACCAGGTGTGGTTAATTACCGCTGGTGGTGCGTTATTCGCTGCTTGGCCAATGGTTTACGCCGTCTCATTTTCAGGCTTTTATGTCGCGATGATGTTGGTATTGTTTGCCTTATTCTTGCGTCCTGTTGGGTTTGATTATCGTTCAAAAATCGAAGATCCAAAATGGCGTAAGTCATGGGATTGGGCATTATTTATCGGTGGTTTTGTGCCCCCGCTGATCATTGGCGTTGCCTTTGGTAACTTGTTGCAAGGTGTACCGTTTAACTTTGATGAGTTTTTACGGGCTAAATACCATGGTGGTTTTTTTGGATTACTTAATCCATTTGGACTACTAACAGGCCTTGTCTGTGTCAGCATGATCATGATGCAAGGTGCTTCCTGGTTACAAATGAAAACCGAAGGTGAGTTACGTGTTCGTGCGGCTAACATGACTCAAATTTGTGGTGGTTTGTTAGTTGTACTATTTGCAACTGCCGGTGTGTGGCTAGCCAATGGTATTGACGGTTACGTGATTACTTCAACACTTGATTTAGCGGGGCCATCTAATCCAACAACTAAAACAGTTGCGATTGAGGCGGGTGCCTGGTTAACTAATTACGATAAGTATCCTGTTACCATGTTATTCCCTGTTTTAGGGTTATTAATGCCGATACTAGCAATATTTGCTAGCCGCTTTAACCGCAGTGGTTTTGCGTTCTTTTTCAGTTCATTGGCCATTGCGGGGGTAATTTTAACCTGTGGTGCTGCTATGTTCCCATTTGTTATGCCATCGTCACTTGAACCCAATGTGAGCTTAACCATGTGGGATGCGACAGCGAGCCAAATGACCTTAAAAGTTATGACGTTTGCAGCGATAATCTTTGTTCCAACCGTATTAAGTTATACGATTTGGACTTACTACAAGATGTATGGCCGCTTAAGTCGTAACTTTATTGAAGACAACAAGTCATCACTTTATTAATAGGAGTTATTATCTATGTGGTATTTTGCGTGGATTTTAGGTGTATTGCTTGCTTGTTCCTTCGGTATCATCAATGCGTTATGGCTTGAAAATACTGAAAACATGGACCGTAATGCCGAAGAGTAATTGCTAGCCCTAGTTTTATAAAATGTAGGTTATTAACATAAAAAGCCGCTTTAGTGATAAAGCGGCTTTTTTAATGATAATTTATTTAGTCCCCATGCTGCCTAATGCAAAGTGGTTTATATTTGTCACTGATTCATTTAATTCTCACAAACAGAGCTGACTAGATTTAGGTTTCATCAATAAGCGATACATTACCGGCACCCAAATCAAAGACAACATAGTCGTGAGCAAGGTTCCGCCCGCTATCGCAATTGCAAAGGGAGGCCAAAATCCACCGCCAGCAATGATTAATGGTAAAAAACCGCCGATAGTGGTGATGGTTGTCGATCCAATATGACGGCCACAACTGCTAACGGTATCAACAATTAATGCCATATTGCCTTGTCTTGCCTCGGGTAAGTCCTCAAGTTCAGCCAGAATCACAATGGCGGCATTAATGGCTAATCCCATTAAACCCAATAAACCAATAATCACAGTAAAACCAAATGGGTAGCCAAACACAAACACCACTAATAAGCCCAGTCCGGCCGATTGGATGGCGCTGAGTAAAATAATACCGGTCAGCCTAAATGAGTTAAACGATAGCACCACAGTAGTGAGCAGTAAGGTGACCACTACAACCACATTTGATAATAAGTTCCCCACAGCTTCATTTCGTTTGGCGCTTTCGCCGCCTACTTCAATGCGGTAGCCCGAAGGTAAATTAATCTCAGCTAACTTTTGCTTCACGTCATTTAACACCTGAGCAGGTAATACACCACTGGTGATATAGGCTTCAATGGTATTGACCCGCTCACCGTTTCGGCGGGGTATTGCACCACGACTGACACTGATCTCGTTATAAGATAATGCCGACAGTGGAATGCCTGTGCCCGTAGGTGATACCAGATTAAGCTCGGCTAGGCGGGTTGCTTGTTCGCGGCTGTTATCGCCAAGTCTGACTCTAATAGGTAAAGATTCAGTTTGTTCTAAAATACTGCCACCAATAATGCCCGTTGTGGCCATTTGCACTTGATTGGCAATATCGGTCAAGCTAAGGCCGCTCATCAAACTAGCGTCTTCGTTGACCTGTAACCATAACTTTGGCGCTCCGGGTGATAGGGTGCCACGGGTATGAATAACATCTGGCGTAGCAATAAGCAGGGCGCGGAGCTGATCGCCAATTTCTTTTAATGTGTCAAGATTAGGTCCATAGACTAATAGCTCCACTGGCGCGTTAAAAGGTGGACCTTGTTCTAGCTTGCGCACCAAAATTTGTGCCTGGGGAAAGGCAATATCTAGCTCATTTTGCAGCCGTGGTATCAATTGATTAGCGGTTTCAAAGTCTGCAGCTTTAACCATTGCCTGAGCATAATTAGTCGCCCCTTGTTGACGTTGAGTGAGGTTGTAGTAAAAAGAAGGCGTATTGCCGCCCACAACCCAGGTGACTTCACTAATATCAGTTATCTGTTGTAGCTTTTTATCAATTAAGTCCACTTGCTGACGGGTGTTTTCAATACTCACCTGCGGGGCAAGATGGACTTCAATTTGAAACATATCCCTGTCAGACGGCGGAAAAAACTGCTCAGTCATTTGTCCTACAGCCATAAAACCACTTATCGGTAAAATACCCACCACCAATGCGGTTAACAGTGGTCGCTTTAGCGCAAATTCTAAACTGGCTTTAAAAGCATACCCCAACCGTGGAAAGGCCATCCCTTGTTGATACCATGCCGTAGCAGGCTCGCTTCGACTAAAGCGTCCAGCAAGGCCAGCAATAAGCGTATGAGAAATAATGTATGAACCTAAAAGTGCGAACATCACTGAAATAGCAATGCCGCCAACAAATTCACCCGCAGCACCTGGCATTAGCATAATAGGTGCAAAGGCAAGTATGGTGGTAATGGTTGACCCTGCTAACGGTAGCCATAAATGATGCAGAGTTTTCGATACGGCTTCTAGTTTACTCATTCCCTGTTGGCGTCGTTGCGTTATGGCATCAACAATCACAATGGCGTTATCAACCATGATCCCCAATGCAACCACTAAGCCTGTAACTGACATTTGGTGAATAGGTAAGCCAGTGTATTTCATACAGGCTAAGGTAAATAGCGCGGTTAATGGCAGAGATAACGCGACAATAAGTGCATTACGCAGACCGAGCGTGAGCATTAGCACTGCGACAATAATGACAAAGCCTTGTAGCAGATTAATCACCAAATCACCTAAACGGACGCTGGTGTAACCTTGCTGGTCAAATAACCATTGTACTTTTATGTTTGCCGGTAAATTTTTGGAAAAAGTCTCAATGGTGTCGGCAACATGCTGTTGCCACACATCCACTCGGTGGCTATTTAACATGGTTGCGCCAATCAGCACGCCTTGCTGACTATCTATTAATGCAATGCTGCTGGCTGGGGTTTTAGACTGCCTGCTAATGGTTGCCACATCACCCAAACGAATGATTTGGCCATCATCGTCGACTTTTAATGGTACTTGGCGAATGCGGCTTTGTGAATCGAGCTCACCAGACACTTCAACCAAGGCACGAAATTGATCGTTATTGATTTCGCCCGCTGAAATTTTGCTGTCAGCATTTGTCAGAATTTGCGCAATCGTGCCGGGTGTTAATTTAAGTTGGCTGATTTTATTGCCATCTAACTCCACCAATATCTCTTCTTCTGGTGCGCCATAAAGTCTGGCAAAATCAGTACCTGATAATAATCTAATTCGGCTTTCTAACTCTTTGGCATAGCGATTTAAAATATCACTTCTTACTGGCGATTCGTCATCCCACACAACACCTAAAATAGCCGTACTGGCATAACCAAATTGATCATCTAATGTGCTGTTTTGTGCTTGTGCGGGTAAGTAACGTTTGGTATCAGCAACTAAGTCTCGCGCCCTTGACCATACAGGATCGGTTTCTGTAATGGTGTCTTTAAGTTCCAGTTGAATCACCGAAATCCCTGGGCGAGAAGTAGACTGAACCAGCTTTAACTCTTCTAAGCGACGTAACTGAGTTTCTAACTCTTCCGTCACCAGAGCTTCTACGCGTTCAGCTGAAGCGCCCGGGTAGTGGGTTATAACGGATGCAAAGCGATTGGTGATATGCGGATCTTCTGTTCGCGGTAGACTAGAAATAGCACCAAGACCTGCCACAAGAAGGAGGGCGATAAATAAACTGGTAAGTCGACCGTTTTCTAAAAAGGCTTTAATCATAATGCCTCCGCCATCACGGTTTTAACAGGTGTCACAACCTGACCTACCACTAACTTATGTAAACCTTCCACAATAATGGTGTCGTCAGCGCTTATTGCCCCCTGAATGTAGGCTTGATCTTGATTGGTATAGATAATTTCAACGTCACGGCGTTCAATCGCATAGTGATTACTGCCGCTAGCATCAGCGGCTTTACTTAATACAAATATGTTCCACAATCCTCTAACGCCATCAGTTAATGCCGAAATAGGCACCCAATAGCCAGTAACTTGGATATTTTGATTGTATTCAAGGTAGGCTATTTCACCATTAAGCACATTGGCATCATTGGGTAAACTTATCCGTAACTGCACTGTACGCGTAATGCTATCAACTTCAGCACTGATCCCCGCAATGTTGCCATTGAGGCTTTGCTCACCAACACGCACAAGCACTTGTTGTTGATTAGCTAGTCCTTGTGCCACAGTAATAGGTACACCAATATATGCCTGTTGTTGATCAATACCAATTAAGGTGAAAACCGGACTGCCTAGGCCAATAACCTCACCCACATTATGATGTCTTTTACTGATTTTGCCGTTAAAAGGGGCGGTTAAGGTGGATTTTTCAATCTTAAGATTGGTGGCATATAAGCTGGCGTTTAATCTTTGGCGGTTAGCCTGCAAGCCGGTAACTTGTTGCTTGGTCTCATCTAATTGTTGTTCAGAGACGTAATTTTTATCTTTTAAGGCCAAGGTGCGTTTTAGGGTGCTTTGGGCAAGGTCTAGGTCAGCTTTTGTTTGTTGCAGGCTTGCTTCAAGTTGTTGTTTTTCAGCCTGAAGTAAATTGGTATCTAGTGTGGCAAGTGTTTGCCCCTTAATAACGCTATTACCACTATCGACATTTATGCCATTGAGTTTTCCCGCTAGCTCAAAACCAATACCTGTTGTATTAGCAGAGCGAATAGTACCGGTATAGGTTTGTTCATGTGGATAATAATTGGATGCGACAATGTTTGAGACTGCTACCGTTTGATAACTAACAGACTCTGAATGTTGCTTAACCTCTGAGCCACAGCTACTGACGAGCAATATGCTTAATAGGCCTACCATATATCGATGCATTGAGCGGGTCGATTTATGTTCCATGATTGTATTCTCCAATGCTATCGAGGGTGTATTACACGTTAATAAAACAAGTCTATGTTTAGGTTGATGATGTAATGTTAGTGTTAACTAGACTGCCTAGTCTAGTTTTAAGGAACTAGACTGTCCAGTCCATTTTGTGATTAAATAGTGTTAACTGTTTAGCTGATGTGACAACATACGGGGAAAAGATGACAGAAGAACAAACATTGACCCAGAATAATCAAATGACATTATCTAAAAGTGAACAGAAGCGGGTGCAAATTTTGCAATCGGCTATTGATTTATTTTGCCATCAGGGCTTTCCTAATACGAGCATGGATGAAGTGGCTAAACACGCAGGCGTGTCAAAGCAGACTGTATATGCTCATTTTGGCTCGAAGGATGATCTTTTTGTTGCCTCAATAGAATCTAAGTGCGTAGTGCATCAATTGACTGAAAATTTGTTAGTGGATGCTACCGATCCTGAGCGTGTATTAACTTCATTTGCTCAACATTTTGGTGCCATGATAGCGTCAGAAGAAGCCATAACCGTCTTTACTACCTGTGTTGCACAAGTTGATACTCATCCTGAAGTGGCAGCACTTTTTTATGATGCTGGCCCAAAACATATTTTAAATTTAGTCAGTGGTTACCTTAAAAAGGTTAATCAACATGACCAATATCATTTTAATAACCCCCATGACAGTGCAGTACGATTAAGTCTAATGTTATTTGGTGAGTTGAGAATGCGTTTAGAATTAGGCCTGCCAACAGCGGATTTATTGTCTAAAAGGCAAGCGTACTTAACTGAAACAGCGATGATGTTTTTAAAAGCGCATAAGCTATAATCACCTGAGCCTATAAATAAGAGCCTATCAGTCATATTGTGAAGGATAAAATAATATCATCGTATTTTATAAAAATAGGATGATATTGAACCACTTTGTAGCACAATTCGTACTATTTTAAATACCACACTGTCCTGAGGCAGTATCAATCGACTTGTTACCCTAGAAAGGATGCTTTTAATGACAACTGCACTTCACATTAACTTACAGCTAAATCAATTTAAGCCAAATAAATCTAGCCCAGATTATTTATCCAAAATGAGCTTGCTACCTTTATTGGTGACAGGTTTTGTTGCAGGTTTAAGCTTAACAAGTATGAGTGCTTTAGCATCGACATCAGCACCAGATCGTGCGCCTTTTGAGCTCAATGTTGCCAGGACTAGTTCGCAAGCCGCCACTGTGGGTAATAATGATAATGAATTAAAGCGTGATGTATGGAATGCCAAATTATCCGCGACCATGCCATTAAACAAACAATGGATGATAGGCGCTAACATTGGTTATGATAATCTTGACTATGGCTGGCGTATTAACCAGCAAACTCCCTTAAGAACTAACACTGTGCCCTGGTCTTCTATTGATCAGTACAGCGCTGGACTATCTTTGATTTATCGCCCTGATAATCAGTGGATGTTCATGTTTGCACCTAAAGTGCAATATGCCTATGCCAATACCGCATCATCTTCAAATGCTCAAAGTTATGGCGTAGTTGCTTCAGGTATGTATCGTTTTGAATCTGGCAATATGCTAGGTCTTGGTGTGGCTTATCTTAATGATATATCTGAGGTGCGAACCGTTCCCTATCTTGCTGTACGTTGGCAAATTAATGATAAGTGGGTACTTGCTAACCCGTTTCAAGCCGGATTCAGTGGTCCCGCGGGTTTAGAGTTAACGTATCAGCTTTCAAAAGACTGGGATTTTGGTGTCGGTAGCTCTCGTCGTACAGAACGTTTTTTAATTGAAAATGATGATACAACCATTGAAATTGAAGAGTGGGTTGGCTTTTTACGCGCAGGTTGGAAAATTAGCCAAAGCGTTAGCTTGAATGCTTATACTGGTTACTATTTTGGTGGCGAGATGGAGTTAAGTGAGCCACAAACAACTGAAGAGCTCAGTAATGAAGTCGCAGCGGCGTTGGCATTTAAAGTGAAATTTTAATTTTTGACGATAATCATTTAGTTGTTATAAATGCAGTTACTCAAAACAAAACGCCGCGATAATACGCGGCGTTTTGTTTTGTTGAAATAACTTAAGTGCCTTCGGGTTAAAAGTAAGTCACTTCTTTTATCCGTTTTGCGCGGTTTTGTTGCTCGTATAAATGCCAAACCTGTTCAAAATCTAATTCAAGTTCCGTGACATAAAAGTCGCCAGAAGGGTAGGTTTTAACCACTTTTGCACCACGAATAATACCGCTAACAGAGGATTTAACGCTATCGTTAGTCAGTAGCCACTCACTGACATTGCTAACCGCATCAATCTTCTGCCCATATACTTGTTCTGCTAATTCACGATAAGCAGCCACTTTTGATGCTTGCATTGCCATCAATACTTTATGTGCCTCAATATTACTTGGTTGGGTAGCGAGTGGTGCATAACCAATGGCTGAAATTTTCGGAAAGTGGCTTGGAGCCTCGGTTTCCCATTGCACATACTTATCATTACTTGTGCAACCCAGCATTAAAAAGCTTAGCACTGTAATTAGTATTAGATTTTTCATTGCTTGTCTCCTATCACAGTGTAACGACTCTGTTTAACATTTTCGGTTCGATAAATTAATCCGTCACGGGTTTGTATTTTATTGGCTGGCAAAATATAGCCGGATAAACTTTGACCTGCGACAAAAGACTGCACCGCCGACACTACACGATTATTGGTTATATCCACCACACGGCCATTAAAATTCACCCCTTCATTGGTGAGGTTTAATGTAGACACTAATACATGAGACACAGGCATGTCAGCGGGAAGTTGCTCCCAGTTTCGACTTAATATTAATTCGCCTTTTTCTGTTGCGCGCAGTGAAGTTGACACATTAAGATCAACTAAATTGAATTCATGGGCATGAAATGCGCTCAGTAAACTCTGTTGCAGCTGTAGTGCTAACTCATTAGTTTGATTAAAGTCGCTACTCATTACTGGGGTAACAATTAATAAGGGTTGATCAGGACGCAGGGCATCATTTTGTAACACCAACTCATTGACTAATTTTTCAGCCCAAATATTAATTTGTCCCTTGGGCGCTAAACCCGACGCATTAATATCATAAACCAGTTGTTCCTGGTGTACGTCATCAGCGTCTTGATAACCCACTAGTTGGCCATTTTGTGCATAGTCCAAGTTTGCTGCGGGGTTAAGTGTATTACCGCACCCAGCAAGCCCTATGGTGACTAGCATCAGAGCGAGAATAGAAAGCTTGTGCTGCATGATTGAGTCCTTCGCGTCTGTCTAAAAAACAATATTATTCATTTGATACTGATATATCGGCATCAGATAAATATTCTTTATCTTTATAAAGCGCTGCTTACTTATAAAACTGCAGTCAATGAACCTCAGACCATTTTAGGTAGACTTAAACTAGATAGAGTTTCATTAATTGTAGCGGCGTTATTCATAGTGGCGTTAGTCATAGTGTCGTTAGCGATAGTAAAGATAGGTTGGGCACAGTTTTTGCTTGATAAGTTGTTAGTAACTCACGACAGCGCTATCTCAGCGATGTAACGTGTTGTTTTGTGCTACAAGTGACAGATATCTGACGCAGGGTGAAATATGGTACATGCATTAAATAATAAGTTTACACAATACTCGTGGCCTAAATGGTGTCGGGCCTTGATGCTATTGCCTGTTTTATTGAGTCCTTATTCAATTGCAGAGCAAATTGAAGTGACAGGTACTGCCAAGATTGTGAATGGCAATATAGATAAAGCGCGCGAAGACGCCATTAACCAAGCATTGAATTACGCCAGTCTGAGGGGCGGGGTTAATTTTTCTAGCCAGCAGCAAATTACTCAAGGCTCGCTCACCCAGGATACCTTTTCAATGCAACGAATGGGCGCGGCCAATAATATTGAATTGCTCAGCGAGTTAGTTAGCAATGATATTATGACGGTTATTTTGTCGCTTAATATTGATGATGAAAGCGAAACAGAGCAGTGTCAGGCACAGTCCTTAAAGGCGGCTATTATGTTACCGCAGGCAGATATAGCGGACAGAACTCAGCTAAGTTATGGTCATTTATCCGATTTTAATAAAGCATTTACGCTTCAATTTGGTAAAGCCATTAATCAACAATCAAGCGCTAGTTTTGCCAAAGTACACGCAGATGAACGCTTAGATACCGCCAATGAGCTGGTTAATTTCAAAGGCTATAGCATCCCTAGTTGGCTTGGTGAAATCACCGACAGCCAATATATATTGAAATCTTACATTACTGATATGTCGACAGAGCCTTACACCAGCAGTTTTATGGGCTTTGTTGATGAAGTCCCCTCACGTCAATTTAGCTATGAACTAACCCTATATCATGGCATCAGCGGTGAAGAGGTGTGGTCACAAACATTTGCTACCACAGCCCCCTGGGAGTTTGAACGTCAAGAAACCGTAATGCCAAACAGCCAGCGTTTTTGGTCTTCATCCTATGGGCAAGCAATCACAAGCCAGCTGCAATTAAGTGTTATGTCACTTGATAACGCACTCAAGTGTCGCCCGTTGCTAGGGCAAATTATCGCTAGGCAAGGGGATCGAGTTATTATCAATTTAGGCCGTAAAAATGGCGTTAAACTGGGTGACAAATTTCAGTTGGTTTTGCAAAAAAACATCCCCGATCGTCTTAATATCATGCGCGCAGTTGTGACTAAAAACCGCACTGAAATAGTGATAGATCAAGTGAGTGAAGGCACAGCCACCGCGATGATTGAAAACGTTGATGCCGCCGATAACATTCAGGTTCACGATATAGCCATTAAACTCTAAGTGTTTAGGGGGTAAATGAGACAAAAGGTGAGCAACTTTGTCTTATTTAAACCAGTTTAATAATTAAGCAATTAAATCCTAACGATTTTAATCGCCTATAAGCTCTTTTCATCAGGCTGAAAACCAGTATAATCAGTTTCGTCTTCCTATAGCTCAACAGGATAGAGCAGCCGCCTCCTAAGCGGCCGATCGGGGTTCGAGTCCCTGTGGGGAGACCATAACACCTATTTTTATCTTAAAAATCAAACATTTAATAAAATCGCCAAAAGTTGTGCCGCCTATGTGCCGCCTCTGAAAACCCCTTTTTTTGAATTTTTTTAAGCATTCTTCAAAACTCCGCTTTTCGATAGTTTGAACTCAATCATAGACATTTAAGCGTATTTCTAATAGTTTTCTAATAGTTTTCTATTAAATCAACGTCATAAAAATGGATTTTTACTGTGGTTAATAAACAGATCGCTCAAGCTCAACTGCTATTTCCAAAATTGCAGTATCCTCTTTTAAGTACCTACATTGACCTTTTTGTGAAATACATAACTCAACACGATATTTGTGTTTTAGAATCTGATCTTGAAATTATGTCTATTGCGTTGGGGCAAACGACACGTCAGCTTTTCAGGGCTGTTAATTCAAAAGAAAACGTTGCAGATAAGCTTGAAAGTTTAATTTGTGATGGGCTTAAACTTAAAGTCGAAACAAAAAGAAGGCTTACAACAAGCCAAACAGAGTTATCAAAAGAAGCCAATAAAGATGTTGTCGATGTTGTTATTTCTCATTACCAATCCAAACTCGATGAAATTGAAGCACTAAAACGGCAGGAGATTCTTGAACGAAAAGCTAAAGTTCTATCTGAAGCTAAAGCAAAAGCTGAAATGTTACAGAATCAACTTAGAAAAAAAGCAGAAGCATTCAAAGCAAGCCGTGTTGATTTTGAGGATTTTGAAGTCAGAAATATTCAAAAGAATTCCCGTGTAGATAAGCTTTTGACTCAACTGCGTAAGAATGCAATTACTCCTGAAGAGCTTAAATGGTTAGATAGTGTTGGTTTTTCAACTGAACTTGTTGTACAGAAATATCACCTTCAACTTGCACACGTTCATTTTCAAAACTGGAAACAAAAAAGCCTACCTTGGGAGCTGGTTAATGCCAGTGCTGCATATAGAAAAGCTGAAGTGCTGACTAAAATAAAAAAAGCGCTAGATGAATCATATCCGTTTAATATCCCTAAGAATGAAAAGAAATTAAAATCTGCTTTATTAACCACATACGGTGGCGTTTGCAGAGACTTAAAGGATTATGTGAATTCAATTAAACTTGGTTTAGAAGCACATAAAGTGACACCATTAAATTTCAGGCCATGTACTTTGCTAGGCGCTGTTTACCTTTCAACGGGTGAATTTGACTTAGGCCATGAGTGGTATGGCAAAGCAAAAGAGCGCGGGTTTAGCCAAGACGCTTACGATAATGATATTAAATCTGTTTATTTCAGGGCAAGCGAAGAAATGAAAAACAGGTTAAAGCAAAACCTCATCGCTACTGGTCACAAATATAAATGGTTATAAATCTATACCGTCACACCCTGTGACGGTACTTTTACCCCGCTGATGACTCCGATTGGGGTCGTTACACTGAACTCATGGGGGGCGTTTTTTTGTAAGCGTGATGATCAGCTAATTAGACCGCTATACGTGCAGTTGAAAGGCATAGTGGCTTTGGGGGTTGAAATCGTCACTAGAGTACATGAATAGACGTTAAGCTATTTACAGGCTAATGGGAAAATTGTACCTAATCGCGCTAACTTGGAGTTCTGTCAATAAGTGAACGCACCTTAATCTAGTTACTTAAAATGTGCTTTAAATCATTTTCATGAGCAAGAAAACACAGTACTATCATAAACATTGGTAATTCTGTAAAAAGCGACTTAGGGAAGAGTAATGGATCCATTTTCACAATTGTTTGCAGCCTATCTGCACACGGTAAGCAATAGTATTGCTGAAGTGTATGTTGATTCAATGAACACCACGGTTACCTCGCAAAGCTTAGTATACAACGATACTAATATCAGATTTCAGCATCAGCTATGGAAGCTAAAACCCAATAGTGTTTGTTCAGACCTTGAGCAACAAGCTACTCAATTCTCTAAATGTACTCAACAAGCTAAGACTATGTTTACCGAACTTTGTACTCAGCTATCCAGCATGGACAACTTGAATCAGAGAGGGCGAAGCTTATCTAATATGTACTGCAATGCATCTTTGAATTATAAACCTATGGTTGCTTATATCAGTGAACCAAAGCAAAAGTCTGAGCAAGAATTAAAAGAAAGAGAATGTAATTTGATGATCCTGAAGTCGATGCAGGATAAGAGCCCAGAAACGTTAGAACAAAAAGAAAAAGCCTGTGGAACTTAATACTTGCAAACAGCTATAGGATAGCTTTTAAGGCAAGCTTTGGGGGGAAGTAATATTTACTCTGACTCCCATTAATTTTCTATGAACGTCTGATAACCTGCTTTAGACCTCTGGTAACTAATTGAATATATGAAAATTGATATAATAGATGCGGGGCATGGTGACTGCCTTTTGGTTACATGCGGTGAAACTCTAATTCTTATTGACTCAGGCCCCAAGTCATTAAAAGTCCGTAAGGTTCTGATAGAACGGCTAACTAAGCTTCTGGATGGGCGCTATGTGGACATTGCGGTTGTTACACACAATGATGATGATCACATTGGTGGCTTTAAGTATCTAATTGATAGCGGAATCATAATCAAATATTTTATTTTCAATAGTATAGAGTTGCTACCGAAAATTTTTAAACAGAAGTCTAATACAAAGAAAATCTCGTTTCGCCAAGATAGCCAGCTTAATAAGCTACTAAATGAACAAAGCATCAAACTTGGCACTTTCCAATTTGAAGACTCACCTATCGAGCTAAATGAACTGAAATTTATAGCATTGACACCTAATGATATAATTTTGTCTAAATTAAATGAGACAGTAGAAAAGAAAAAAAGAAAATCGCTGGGAAAAAGATCGTAGAGCCTGATATAAAATCGTGTTTGGAAGAAATTAGGTCTGGGAAAGACAATTTCGAGGAAGACTCTTCTATAACCAATAAATCCAGTATCTCATTTATACTAGAGTATAAGGGGAAACGCGCTATTTTTCTGGGTGACAGTCACCCTTCAGATATCATAATTGCTTTAAAAAATAAACAACTTGAAAATATAAATTTTGATGTTGTCAAACTATCACACCACGCAAGCCATAAAAATACGAGCAAAGAACTAATAAGACTGCTAGGAAAAACTGAGTATATAATATGTGCAGACAAATCTCATCATGGTCACCCAAACAATAAGACAATTGGTAGAATATTGTCATTCAACTCAGATGCCAAATTTCATCTAAGTGCAGACAATGAAAAACTTAAAAGTATCTTCAATGAGTGTACTTCCTTGGGATACTCAATAACTACGACACTACCCGCACAAGGTGTTAATAAGGTGTTTTATGAGTAGGAAAAATGCAATAAAGATTAAAACACTTATAGCTGAATCCAGCGGTTATCACTTTAAGTCAGCAACAGATGATAGCTCTTACGTCATAGCGTCTAAACATGGCTTATGTCATAAAGCAGATGATTGCGAACCGTACAATAATGGAGATCCGGAATGCTGCAAGACATGTGACATTCAGCTTGAGATCTCTTCTGTTTTATTAAATAAAAAAAGTGGAGCTTGCTTAACACCTCTCAAAATTTACTCATTCCCTAATAATGACATAGCGATCCTTCAGGTCGAAGAAAAGAGCACTACACCACTCAAAATTGGAAAATTGGAAGATGGCAAGGGAGAGTTTACTGCTTTTGGCTTTAAATCAGATTCAATAAATACTTCTAGATTGTTATTAAATAACCCAGAGGTTGAAGGGGATGAGTGCTATTATAATCTAGAAAGTAACGTGGTTACTGAACTAATAGAAAAAAGTGAAGATTTAATAGGAATGTCGGGTTCTATCGTCATCAACAGGAACAATAATGATATACCAATTGCATATTCAATAATCACCACAAATGAAGAGTCAAACGACGTCTTAGGCGAGCAACTTCAAAATATTAATTTCGAGGAAATGCACAATTTTTTCGGTTCAACAATTTTCACCAAACAAAGGTGTAAAATTAGTATAAATACTAATTTCAAAAATAATTTCAAAACTATCTCTACGGTTTCCATCAGTGACAAACTAATCTTATCTATTCTAATACCAAGCCAAAAAGGATTTCCATTCTTTAATCTTAACCCTATCGCCAAGTCTCTTACAAATGAATTTGGGGTTATCTTAGGTGATAATAATGAAAACAAAACGATGCTTACAATTTCAGCATTACGGGTGCTAGAACAGAAAAAAGAACTACAGCCAGCATATAAACTCCTAGCGAGTCGCATTGTAGAGTCTATGATGAATGCACCTCACATATACTCTACTTATATAGATCACACCCACTATCACCACGTACACATGTTGAATGACTCTGAGAATGGTGCTGAATTTATTGTCTCAAGCTATGGTGGGGAAGAAAACCTGTGTGAACAACTAAATTTTACTCTTGGCGAAATGTTACATCACCTAAACCACTATGCTTTTGATGCATCCTTAATCGCGGAACGCTCATTCTTAGACGTAAAGTATTCGCAGGAAGAATGCGAAGCACTTTATGAAGTTTTATTTGGTAATCAGGATGACTTTATTCGAAATTTATCTATAATGCACTGTATAAACTTACAGTACCATAATGTGCCTAAAGGAAGCTCCGTAGAAGGGGATATAGAATTACTTGTTAAGCAAGCAATTGATAAAATTGAACAATCTACTCTTGATGCGATCCATCATGAGCTAAGTGTAAATCTTTATATTTTGCCTATGAACAAAAGCAACGAATTGACTGAGCTTGTAGGGGAGTTATTAAAATGAGTGTGGATGCAGTAGATTACATTTGCCATCGCATAACGAATAGTGATGACTTTGAACTGAGCTATGAAAAACTATTCATGACAACGTCAAAGAATAGATTTAGCAGCGTTCCAACCAACCCTATATCTATTTTAGAATACAAGAAATTATTGAAGTACTCTGATTTTTTGTCTAATTCGCAAGACAGTCTTCATAGAAGTTTATCGTTAAAATTGGTTTCTTCTTTATACGAACTTTACTTTCAAGAGAAAAGTTGTCAGTTAGTCATAAAATCCGTACTAAGTAAGTTTGGGTTATTTTCTGCGGAAGAGAAATTTATTGATAAAACGTTGAGCTTACCCGTAAGTATTGAGATTTCTAGTAGCTATAGGAAGATGAATCAGCAAATAGGTAGCACTAGTGACATATTCACAAATGCACAGTTTGAAATTTATCAATCCATTCTAAATAATTTACATTTTAGTTTTTCAGGGCCAACGTCACTTGGTAAGTCTTTTTTATTAAAAAACACCGCAATAGACTTAATAGCTACCGTTAGAAACATTATATTCATCCTACCTACAAAAGCTTTGCTAGAAGAGTATTTGATAGATATAAGGCAACTATTATCACAAAGGGAAATTGAAAACGTCAATGTTACTAAATCAGTATCTGGATTTTCGAAGAATGAAAAAAACATTTTGATATTTACCCAAGAACGTTACAACAACTTTTTATTTGAACAGACATTGTTGAATGAAACAGTTGATGTTTTGTTTATTGATGAAGCACACAAGCTTGCAGAAAAGAACAACAAAAGATCTATAACTCTATTTAAGGTAATTAGAAGGACAATCGACAAATACCCTAAGGTCAAGTTGGTTTTTTCTAGCCCTGTCATTTCAAATCCAGAAGTGTTTTTTAAAACATTTGACATTAAAGATAATTCAAATAGCTTGGTTGTTAGAGAAAGTCCTGTAACACAAAATCTTTACTTCACAGACCTTAGTAATGGTGAGTTTAGATACTTTGATAGCATTACAAAAGAAAGCTTTAGATTTACACCTGACAGAAAATTTCAGAACAGTTTCGATTTAATAGCTTCAATTGGAAAATCATCGCATTCTAATTTAGTTTTTATTTCAAGCAAAATTGAATGTGTAAAAAAATGCGGCGAATTTATAAGCTATTTGGTTGGCAATGATTTGCTTGATGAAAGCCAAGATGAAGAGCTGATAAAGGAATCTGAATTTATTGCAGATTTTGTGCATAAAGACTTTATTTTAGCAAAGTATCTAAAATATGGAATTGCTTTGCATAATGGTTCTTTACCCAACTTTATTCGAAAGAGAATAGAAGACTTATATGCTAGAAAAAAGATAAAATACATCTTCTGCACCTCTACTTTATTGGAAGGTGTAAACTTACCTACAAAAAATGTTTTTATTTACCCTTTCAGTAAATCCACAATGAATAACGCTGAAAAGTGTAATCTGGACTTTTGGAACTTAGCAGGCCGAGCTGGAAGATATAAAAATGAACTTTCTGGAAATATTATTTGCATTGGCGACTCCTACGAAAGCTGGGATATAGTTGAAAAGCGAGCTAGAGAATGTAAGACAATTGATATAGATGATGGATTTTCATCACTACTCACTAAACACATTAAAATATTAAACTATTTATCTGGAAAAACTACATCTCCAGATAGAAACATTGTTGAAATAAGTAACCTGATTTTATCGGAAGTCATTAATTTTCATAAAGTTGGTGAGATTGGAAGTCTATTGCTTGGATTTAAAAAAGATATACGAGAGCGCATAATCGATGCATCTTTAGAGCACTTAAAACGTAAGGGAATTATTAATATTGATCCTGTAATATTTGCAAGTAGTCATAATTATGACAGTGACCAACAAGCAATTGCATTTAATTTTGCAAGAAATCACAATAATATTCTTCGATCATATTCAAGAGAGGACGTCTCTGAATACATTACTATGATTAATAAAATTTACAAGCTTAGAAAAACACCAGAATCGCTTGATCAACTATTTAATGTTGCTTATTCATGGCTTATGGATTCACCTTTATCAGCCATAGTTTCAAATGGAATAAAGTACAGTCAGTCAGTTAGAGATCCAGAGTCTTATAGATGGGTGGACTTTAACAAAAATGATGCTGTCCACCTAAACCAAAAGATAATTGAAACAATTTCATGTATAGAAAGTGATGTCACTTTTGTTCTTGAAAGTTGTTGTTCTCACTTCTATCAATTGATGAAATCTATTCATGGTGAATCGCGATCAGGCTGCAATTTAGCTCCAGCTCTAGAATATGGAACGATGGATTCTAAACAAGTAGAGCTCCAAGACTTTGGTTTCTCACGTTTGGCCGCTAGTGAAATTGTAAAAAAGCATAAAAACTGTGTCACATTTTCTACAAGCAACGCCAAATTAAAAGTAAATATTGATAAGTTGAAATCTCAAACTAGTGAAAATAGTGTTATTTTAAAAGAACTTAACTGGCTATCAAGATAGTTGAAGAACTAGTAAGGACTGAGACTTATATACACTTTCTTATAAAAAACTTCAGTAGTCACTATTACTTCAAACACTTAGAAGAAAACAAAGTAAGGAAACAACAAGAACAATTGTAACTAACGTTTTAAATAAAACGACCGAACAGCTCTCTCTTTTTTCTTCATCAGGGAGCTATTCAATCTCCCTCAATAATTTATCGACCTTCGACTCTTGCTGAAAAGTTCCAAGCAGATGAGCTGTAGTAATACCCAATTCAGCCTAATATGCTCAATATCCAAATGCGCATAGGTGCTTGCTGTTATGCTGGCGCTTGTTTACATCCCTAGGGCTATGGCCTAGTCGCTTACTCGTAGTTTGAATATTACCGCCACGCATGACGTTCCAGCTGGCTATGGTGCGCCTTAGATCGTGAATGGTGGCAGTTCTTTTGAAAGTGTAGGCCTTTTTCAGTGCCACTAAGCTCTGCGCGTTCTGTGATGCGATGCCAAATCACTCAGCCCAAAATCTTCAATACTTCAATGTGTATAGCGACTGGTCTTTATTGTATTTTAAAGCGCTATTTACATTGCTGATAACTTGATCTGACTGACTTACATCAGCGGAAAATATCGGCGATGCAGAACATGAAATGGATAATTTTGAATGGTTTGCTTAACTTAGCTATGGCTAAATTAGATTGACCATGGCAAAGTCAGCAGGCGCTCATTATTGGTGACCTGATAAAAAGGACGACAAAGTATGCTAAATGCAGATGATGTATTGATTAGAAATAATGTTAAGTTAATCGGTAAGGGCAGTAAAACGCTGTTTCTTGCTCATGGTTTTGGGTGTGACCAAAACATGTGGCGCTTTTTAATCCCTGAACTGGCAAAGCATTTCAAAATGGTATTATTTGATTATGTTGGTTCGGGTGCTTCTGATATTTCTCAATATAGCAAAAAACGCTATAGCCAACTTGAAGGATATGCTGAAGATATTATTGAAATTTGTGAAGCGTTAAAGCTCACTGATGCTATTTTTGTTGGTCATTCGGTCAGTAGTATTATTGGTGCAATAGCAGCAATTGAGAAACCGGCGTTGTTTTCGAACTTGATCATGGTTTGCCCATCACCGTGTTTTTTAAATCTTCCTCCAGAATACCTAGGTGGCTTTGAAAAAGAAGATCTTGAAGAATTATTGAACCTAATGGATAAAAACTATATTGGTTGGGCTAACTATTTAGCACCATTAGTCATGGGAACCAATAACTCTGATGACCTGATTGGCGAGTTATCTGGCAGTTTTTGTTCTACTGATCCTGTTATTGCCAAAAACTTTGCTGAAGCGACTTTTTTATCTGATTATCGTTATCTTTTAAAAGAGATTAAACAGCCGTCATTAATTTTACAAAGTCAAAATGATGCACTAGCAGCAACCTCAATTGGTGAGTTTATTGCCAGTGAAATAGCCCATAGCCAGCTTAAAGTTATTCCAGCCGATGGCCACTGCCTGCATATGACGCATCCTGATGCTATTATTAAATCGATAATAGAATATGCGAATTAACTACCTTGAAAACACTTAAGTTGGAGGGGGATACCTCGATGGTTTTCTCTCCGGATAGTTTCCCGTGTGGGGTGCTAGTGACTGACCCCTCAAGAATGATTACCTATGTAAATTCATATTTTACCAGTGAGCTAATGTGGCCGCCCGGTGAACTTATAGGTAAAAGTGCTGATGTTATATTTACTCAATCATCTCGAATATTTTTTCAAAGTTATTTAATTCCAACACTGTTACATGAAAAGATTTGCGAAGAAATGCAGCTGATTATATTCAATGCCTCTGGAGTGCGTATTCCGATAACGGTGAACGCACGTTTAAGTGAAGATGGCTGTATATATTGGAGTTTTTTCAATGCCTCTAAACGAGACCAGCTCTATGAAGAATTAATCAAAACAAGAAAAACATTAGAGGATCAGGCCGAGAAGTTGATGTTGCTGGCGTCTACAGACGAGTTAACCGGTTTACTCAATCGAAGGGAAATGAAATATAGAAGCACTTTAGCCCTTGAACAAGCTGCAAGGTCTAAGCAATCGGTAGGTTTGTTAGTACTTGATATTGACCATTTTAAAAAAATTAATGATACCTTTGGCCATTTAGAAGGTGACCGAGTGTTGAAGGAGCTAGGCGGGTTATTAAAGGGGTTTTGCCGTCAAACAGATTTTGTCTCTCGATTTGGCGGAGAAGAGTTTTTGATCATGTTACCGGATACGAACAAAAGTGATACTGAATTATTTTGCCAGCGGCTACATAAGTTAATTGCTCAAATTAAAGTGGGTGACAATGCATTAACCGTCAGTATAGGGGTGAGTATTAGCGCAGAACATATATCATTTACAGGTTTATTTACTCAGGCTGATAATGCTATGTATCAAGCTAAAACACTTGGCAGAAATAGAACCGAATTGTATTTTAGTGCTTGAGCATAGTTATAAATCTTATCGCCACGATTAAGGTTTTACTATTAAATATGGATGCTTCTTTGGCTTGTATTAAGATTAATATTTACAGCAATATCTTCCGGGCTCAAGCTACCTTTAATGCCGCTATTTATTATCAATTCATTAAATTGCTCCGCCAGACCATAGTCTTAACTGTCGATAAAATTAAGTTAAAATTGACAATGCATTTTACCGAGCAGTATAACCGCTAAATTTATAGCTTATATTTGCGTCTATTTTCGTTGCTTACACCCTTGTTTGGTTAAAGTAATTTGTTATATCATAATTACTTAGCGTTAAAATTATGCTGTGGTTGTATTGTTGTCGGTGAACTATTTTGACACTTGTCGGATAATTTTATATACAAGACTTGCGAGTTACTGTTTTGAGAAATAGTATCTAGCTAACTTTGATTAATCTTGTAATAGGCTAACTTCAAATATTTGATTTGTTAGTGACTTTCACTTTAAAGTAATACATCGAGGGCAGTGTCAATGACTGATCTTTTTGCTAAGAATGTTGATATCATCAGCCAGCGTTGGCCGATCCTTGCGTCGGCACTTAGATTTGAATCTATTGATCATTTTGATGCTCAACTTGTGGAAGGGAATAATCAAACTATCAGTGTTGACGGTATTCAGCTTAGTAGCCGCCATAACCGAATAGCTGAAGCTAAGTTACTGATTAACCCATTACCTTTAGTTTGCGACAAGGTGACTGTTTACGGCATTGGGATGGGAGATGTGATGAGTTTGTTGATTGATAACAAACAATTACAATCAATCGAAGTGGTACCACTCAATTTGTCATTACTAGCATTGCTGTTGAGCTTTACTGACCAAAGTGAATGGTTAAGCGACCCTCGAGTTAAGGTTGCTTATCAAGCTCATCAGCATAAAATAAACCTGCCAAATATTTCTATCACACCCGATTTGCTTCTCGCTAATAATGAAAATGCCATTTTACGCGATCACTTAGTGCTGGAAAATAATCGTGCTTATGTGAATCGTCAGCATCAACCCGCGAACCCTGAAGTACAGAAGCGTCTGAATGAAAATGCACAGGCGATAGCAAATGACCCTGACGCATCGACATTAATTCTTCCCCACGGGCAATACAAAGCGCATTTGATTGGTTCAGGCCCCACTTTAGAGAATCATTACGATTATTTACGCGCACAGCGTAAGCTGCCAATTGGCCAGCGATCACTGATGATTGCAGTGGATACTGCACTGAAGGCACTCATTCATGAAAATATTATTCCTGATATTGTGGTGTCAATAGACAATAAAATTACCCCTGCGCATTTTCCTGACACAATTCCGTCGTCGATTACTCTGGTTTATTTCCCCACCTTGTCATCATCAATACACGGGCAATGGCCAGGGCCAAAGTTTATTGCTTATTCCAAAAATCCTATTTATGACAAGCTAGATAAGCAGTATCCGAAGTTAAGACTATTTACCAATGGCAGTGTTATTCATCCTGCGATTGACCTAGCGGTATATCTTAAAATTAAGGAGATAACACTTTTTGGCTGTGATTTTAGCTACCCTGGCAATAAAACACATGCATTTTGGAATGATGGTGCCCTAGGGCCTTCCATAAATAATCAAAATCACCATTGGGTCATTAATGGACATGGCGAACGCGTGGCAACGGATCTGAATTTTAGGGGATATTTACGCAGTTTAGAGCACTATATCAGCGCTAAGCAGCATGTGAGGTTTTATCAATCTAGCCTAGATGGAGCACGTATACATGGTGCTCAGTATAAGGATTTATCACTATGACATTATGTAGTCCAAATACCTTAATAGAGAAACTTATTGCCACGGCACATGCTTTAAGACTCGGCCATGAGGCTGAAGGGGCGCAGCGCCTGCGGGAATGTTTAAATCACTTAGAACCTATGCTCGCTTTCCTTCCACATTCAAGCCAAATACTCGCGCTTATTCCAAGTATGTTGGCTGCTCAAGAACGTCATGACTGGCTAGGTTTAGCTGATTACTTAGAACACGAACTTCCAGCATTGCTTACAGTCTAGATGCGTTTAAATACGCGTTAATTTGATGTTTTTAAATCAATCACTTTACATACTTTGAGCGGTTGTAATGTAAAGGCAACTGTTCCCCAAGACCAACCTACGCCAAACCCCGACAAGAGTAATTTAGTCGGTTGACGCAGCAATTCATCTTGCAGACTTAAGCACAACGCTAAGGGTATTGATGCCGAGCTAGTGTTGCCTATGTCCCCCATTGAGATAATCAATTGCTGCTGAGTTATGCCTAATTTGTCACCTAAGCGTTTTAGCATCATTTCATTTGCTTGGTGCATTACGCAGTAGTCTATATCGTCTACTTGCCAGCCTTTATGGGTTAAACAAGCATTAACTGAGGCGGGTATTTCTCTTAGGGTGAATACAAATACCTGCATACCATCCATAAATAATTCTGGGGCGCGATTTGGCGTTCTAGCACCCCCATTTGGTTGAATAAGGTAAGGTGCGCCTGCACCGTCTGAGCCTAGTGAAAAGACCATCTCATCGCAGTTATCACGCTTCTCAATAGCGATAGCACTGACTGCGTCACCAAATAATGATGATACGGCTCGGTTACTTTCGCTGTACTGATGGCTGGTAGTATCACCTACAATTAATAACGCTTTACCTGTTGGTAGCCCGCTGAGTAATTGCGATGTCTGCCACAATCCATAAATAAAACCTGAGCAACCTAAATTAACATCAAAAGCGATAGTGCCTTTATTTAACCCCAGTTGATGTTGTAGCTGTATCGCATTGCCAGGTAATGGGTAGTCGGGAGTTTGAGTCACAAAAATAATCAGCGATATTTCATCGCGATCCCAAGCTAACTCGCTTAATAACGATTCGCATGCGATTAGCCCTAGATCTAATACCGTCTGTTCTGGTGGTGTTACACGTCTTGAATGAATACCTGTAGAGGCAACAATTCGTGCCATTTCTTGGCTAGCAACCTCAGAAGACTTATCAATATTTTCACACACTAATTCAGGTAAGACACAGACAATGCCAGCAATTGAAATCTTGTTAACAGTAGTAATGGTCATTTCTTATCCCTGATTTTTTCACTATATAGAAAAGGTTAGTGCAAATTTGACGCAAGCATGACACTTTCAAGCTATATTATTCAATGTTATAGTTAAAACCAACATTATTCGTTTATTTCAACAGGGTTATCTATGAAAGCTGTGATAAAGTCAGTCAAAATTGCAGGTATGCAAGCCGCTGTTCCTCCCCATAGACATTCATATGTTGAAACACCAGATATTTTCACTCAGGAGGAGGCGGATAAAATTTATGCCAGCACAGGCATACATAGTCGCCGAATCCTGCCAAAACATCTATGTGCATCGGACATGTGTATTGCCGCTGCTGAAACCTTATTAAAGCGCCTTAATTGGGCACCAGAGTCTGTTGATGTATTGATTTATGTATCACAGGATTCTGATTATGCACTCCCAGCCACAGCATGTTTAATGCAACACAGACTTGGTTTGTCTCAGGATGCTGCATGTCTTGATGTGAGTTTAGGCTGTTCGGGTTTTGTTTATGCCACCTGGATGGCGAGTCAAATGCTTAATGGCTCTGATGGTCAACGGGCGTTAGTACTATGTGGCGACACTTCTAGTCGTCATCTTTTGCCTGATGATCGCGGTACTCTTCCTCTTTTTGGCGATGCGGGCGTAGCAACAGCATTACAATTTGATGAGAATTGGACTGACTCTTACGCTGTTTTTGGCACCGACGGCACTGGCGGGCAGCATATTGCAGTAAAAGCGGGTGGGCGACGAAACCCCACCATGCCAGAACTTGAAGCCAGAAGCAGTGAAGAAGAACAAAAGCTATATAAAGAGTCTCGACTTTATTTAAATGGCGCTGCGGTATTCTCCTTTACGTTGAAAGTGGTGCCCAAGTTAATCAGAGAGTCGTTGGCTTTAGCTAATATTGAAGCAGACAGTTTAGATATGGTCGTTATGCATCAGGCTAATCAGTTTATTCTTGAACATTTGCGTAAAAAAGCCAAAATTCCACAAGATAAATATCTCATCGACATGGCCGACTTTGGCAACACATCCAGCGCCTCTGTGCCGCTAGCTATTTGCCATAAGTTAGGTGATTTTTTCGAAACTGATACAAAAAAAGTGATGCTAGGTGGTTTTGGTGTTGGTTGGTCCTGGGGAGCCATTATTACCGATATTGGCCCAATACTGGCGCCACAAATTATAGAGATAAGTGATGATTTTGAGCCATTAACCTTGGTGCAATAACTATAATGAATTTAACCAATAAGTTATATGTTGTTACCGGTGCTGCGGCGGATTCAGACATTGGACTCGCTATTTGCAAAAAGCTGGATGAATGTGGCGCAAAGCTCATTTTAGTTGGCCGGCGAGAAGCGGCGCTTATTGACACAAAACGTCAATTAACTCAACAACATCATCAAATAGCCCCTTTTGATTTAAGTCACCTTGAAGATATTCCATCATGGGTTAAGTCGCTTATCAAGCAACATGGTGCAATAGACGGCTTAGTGCATAGCGCCAGCTATCAAGGCTATAGCCCACTAAGAACTATTTCACCTAAACAGATTAGCCAATATTTTGATGTTAATTTTTCTGCTGCAGTGATGTTAACAGCGGCTTTTTCTAAGGCAAAACATTTTAACTCTGGAGCCAGCTTTGTATTTATAGGTTCAGCAGCAGGTCAAAGAGGCCTAAAGGCTAGAACACTATATGCAGCATCGAAGGCGGCACTATCATCTATGGTGCAATCCGCCGCCTTGGAGCTAGCCAGTAAAAAAATTAGAGTTAATTGTGTTGCGCCAGCTGTGGTAAGTGGTGCAAAAGCTGAACTTCAATTTTCGACTTTAGGCGAACAGCAAAGCCAACTATTAATCGATGCCCATCCATTAGGGTTAAGTTCGCCGCAAGATGTGGCTAATAGTGTTTATTTTCTGCTGAGTGGCTTAAGTGCTAATACAACAGGTATTACCTTAGCCGTTGATGGTGGTTTTCTTGCCGGTTAAACCACGGGTCGCATTTTACGGAAACAACTCCCATGGTATAGGCGCTGGACATATTATGCGTCTATATGCGCTTGCACAGGCAGCGCAGGTTTTTTTTGATATCACTTTTATTTATAAAACCTGTAGTTTGCCTTTACTCAATAAACTGCATCAGGCTAATTTCGACACGCAACAAATAGCAGCCCCATTATCGACAGATGAACTTTTACCACATGCGTTTACCGCCATTATTGTTGATGATTATGATCTGACAACAGATGAGTGGTTACAACTCAATCAACTTACTATTTTTATCGTTAAGCTAGATGATGCCTTAGACCATCAGCCTATTTTGGCGGACTTTGTCATTAATCCGGCCCCCAATGTCAGCCTTGAAGAGTACCGACAACGAGCGCCTAATGCGACTTTTTGCTTAGGGCCTCAATACACCTATTTACGTAAAGAGTTTGCTGCTCAAGATTATATCCCAATAGCTGAGCGCCCAGATTTGCTCATCGCCTTAGGGGGTACAGACCCAAAATCTTTGGCACTGCCGCTTTCAAGAGCCATTATTGATGCACTACCTGAAGCGCATGTCTGCTTGTTGATTGGTCAAGTTCATCAGCAACAGCGCACTTTAGAGCTGCTGGCTAAACAGCATTCAAACTTCTCGATTATTTGTAACCCTCCATCAGTTGCTCAAATAATGATGCAATCAGGGTTAGCCATATCTGCTGCGGGTGGCACATTGGGGGAGTTAGCAAGCCAAGGTGTCCCTACGTTAGCGTTAGTGACGGTTGATAATCAATTGCCCGCACTTGGCTCACCGCTGAATAACAGCTGGTATTATGCTATCGATACGCGTGCTTTTGACTGTAACCAAGCTGATACTCAGATTAATAACGATTTATTGAGTAAAATCAAAGTCGATGCTGTAAACCTCTGGCATGATAAATGCTTGAGACAAGACATGAGTGACATTGCTCGTCAACTGATTGACAGCCAAGGCTGTCAACGAATAATTAAACAGTTGATTGTCAGCATACAACAAAAATCGGAACTTTAATGATAGCGATACAAGCCATTCACCCGACCCATTATTATGACCAAGCCACCTTTGAACTTGAGCGCGTAGAAGTGTTTGAGAAAAACTGGATATTTGTTGGCTTTAAAGATCAAGTGGCTAAAAATCATGATTTTATTACCCTTAAAGTGGGTAATACCCCAGTTGTGGTGCAAAATTTTAATGGTCAAGTTAGTGCATTGCTTAATATTTGTAGTCACAGAAGAGCACGGCTTCAAACGCAAACCCAGGGCAATAGACCACTAGTATGTCCTTATCATTGTTGGAGTTATAAAAGCGATGGCGCATTGGCTGGCGTTCCACAAAATCGTACTGATTTTGGTTTAGATGAGGCTGCTAAAAAGGCGTTATCACTGAAAGAGTTTGCTTTAGAAAGTTGCGGAGAATTGCTCTTTGTTCGCGTCGCGAAAGCAGGCCCGTCACTTGAAGATTATCTTGGGCCGTATTATGCCATTTTAAGCCGTATTTCAGCTGAGTTTACCGATCCTGTTCAACAAGGTGATTATCGGTGGAATACCAATTGGAAAATCGCCTGTGAAACGGTACTAGAAGTTTATCATGTCGCCGGTGTCCACCCGGAAACGTTTGCAAAATTTGCCAAAGCAGAATGTGATATTGAGTTTTTTAATGGGCACACAACAGGTAACACTCCGCTACAAGATACTCCCAAAAAATGGTGGGCAGGGGCGAGAAAGCACCTAAAACTTGAGCAAAGCAGCGAGTTTACTGAATATAATCACTTCTTTATTTACCCTAATTTGGCAATTGGATTAACCAATGGCTCATTAATGTCGCTACAAACCTATGATCCGTTAACATCCACCCAATCGCAACTGAACTTTCAGCTACGAATGATAAAAAGACTGGATGGTAGTGCCACAAGTGATGCTGTAAAAGCGGTCATTAAAGCTAACTTTACTGAGTTTAATCATACCATTTTGGAAGAGGACCGATTAGTGGCTGAATCTTGCCAAGCGAATATGCCTGCTGTTGATACACCAGGCATATTGGGTAAATGTGAAGACAGGATCCGACATTTTCATGACGCCTGGCGTAGCGATATTAAACCGCAGTTAAGTTCGGGAGAATAAGTATGTTTGCTTCCACAATTAATATCGATGGCCGAGAAATAGGCCCACTGCATAAACCGTATGTTATTGCAGAATTATCAGGTAACCATAAAGGTAATTTAGATCAAGCCTTGGCGATGATTGATGCCGCAGCGGCAACAGGTGTTGACGCTATCAAAATTCAAACCTATAGCGCTGATACCATAACGCTTAACCATAATGGCCCAGAGTTTAGTATTGAAGGTGGCCTTTGGGCTGGTCGTACGCTATATGATCTTTATCAAGAGGCTCACACCCCATGGGCGTGGCATAAAGCGCTATTTGAACGAGCAAAACAAAATAATATTACGTTATTTTCATCTCCCTTTGACCTTAGCGCAATTGAACTGCTTGAATCCCTTGGTTGCCCAGCTTATAAAATTGCTTCTTTTGAAATTAACGATATTGGATTGATTAGCGCTGCAGCAAAAACCGGCAAGCCAATCATTATGTCAACCGGTCTTGCTACACTGGAAGAGATTGAAGAGGCTGTTGAAGCTGTTGCCTTAGCTGGTGGCACGCAGTTGGCATTACTGCATTGTATTAGCGGTTACCCAACGCCGATTGAAGATTGTAATTTACGCACTATTACCGATCTGTGCCAGCGGTTTGATTTTCCTATCGGCTTGAGTGATCACACCATTGAAAATACCGCATCTATTACCGCGGTAGCGCTTGGTGCAAGTGTTATTGAGAAGCATTTTACACTCGATAAAAGTGATGGTTCAGTAGATGCGGCATTTTCATTAGAACCTGATGAATTTGTTCAATTAAAACAACAAGCGGATAAAGTGCACAGTGCACTGGGCGTTGCTGGCTATGAAGTAAAACCCAGTGAAGCAGGTGGAAGAGATTTCAGGCGTTCCTTGTATATTGCGCAGGCGATTAAACAAGGCCAGAAGTTTACCGCTGACAATGTGCGATCAGTTAGACCCGCTCATGGGCTACACACGCGCTATTTACCTCAAATAATTGGCCAAATTGCTACCCAAGATATCGCCTTTGGTGAGCCGATGAAAGAAGCTTATCTGTCTTTTCCTTTACTTAAAAAGGAGAAATAAATGCGCGTCATTTGCATTACGCAAGCTCGCATGGGATCGAGCCGATTACCTGGTAAAGTGTTAGCGCCAATAAATGGCCGCCCTATGTTGGAATATCACATTGGCAGAGTTAAGCAGTCAACACTGGTTGATATTCATATTATCGCCACCACTACTGAGTCGACAGATCAACCCATTGTTGACTATTGTGAAGCCAATCAGCAGCCGTATTTTTGTGGTGACGAACATGATGTACTCGATCGTTTTTATCACGCAGCATTAACGGCAGAGGCAACCAATGAGGATATTATTATCCGTCTCACGGGGGATTGCCCGCTTATCTGCCCCAGCCTTATTGATGAGGCAGTGAAACAACATCGTCAAGGGGACATATCACAGTACACACACATTAGCCTCGCGTATTTCCCCAGAGGGTTTGATGTGGAAGTATTTAGCATGGCAAGCCTGTCAAACGCCTATAAAGAGGCGACGACTCAGCCACAACGAGAACATGTGACCCTTTACCTTTACAGCAAACCCGATGCACATATTGTACCGATAGAAACCGGACAATTAGCCTGGGGGCAGTTTAGGCTTTGCGTTGATGAACAAGATGACCTTCATCTTGTTGAACAACTAATTGAGCATTTAGGCAATGACTGGCTTGAGGCGAGTCCTGACAAAATTTGCACTTTGCTGCTTAATAATCCGCAGCTTGCAAAGATAAATGCCCATGTGGCACAACGCACAGCACATTAACATAAACAAATACCTATTTTTGCCGATACACTATTAGCGGCACTGTAAATAAAAAAACACGATAAATTAGAGGTGAATAAGATGAACAGACAAGAATTTTTAAACAACTTAGAAGAGATATTAGAACTTGATGACAACACCTTAAAAGGTGATGAAGTATTGATGGAGCTTGAGCAGTGGGATTCATTAGCTTTTCTGAGCGTGATTGCGATGGCTGATGAGAATTTTGACATCATCATTCAAGGTGACAAATTAGAAGAGATAAACACAGTAGCGGATCTTATTGCACTGGTTGAAGAACATTTAACTGCATAATTAACGAGTCGGTACCGAGATGATCTTTAATCCTATGGATTTCAGCGGTAAACGAGTATTGATTACTGGCGCATCGGCAGGCATTGGCCGCGCATGCGCCGTGTTACTCGCTAAATTGGGCGCAACCTTGATACTCAATGGTCGCGACCAAGTCGCTCTTGAAAAGACAGCATCAAGCCTTGAAGGTAGTGGTCATGTTTGTGCGCCATTTGATATGGCTGATACCGATAAACTCTCTGACTGGGTAAAGTCATTAGTTAAAGAATACGGTTATATTGATGGGTTTGTTCATTGTGCGGGCATTCAAATAACCAAACCTATACGGGTATTTGACCAAGCATTTTTTAATGAAACTATGCATGTCAATTTAGCTAGCGCTATGGCTATCGCTAAAGGTTTCAGGCTCAAGCGTGATCGCTCTAAGCAAGGTGCGATTGTTTTTGTGTCCTCAATTGCGGGGCTTATAGGCCAAACAGGTAATACTGTTTATGGCGCAAGCAAAGCTGGTTTAATGTCGCTAACTCGAGGGTTATCGATGGAGTTGCTGCGGGATAATATTAGGGTTAATTGTGTTGCTCCTGCACTCGTTGAAACAGAGATGGCACAACGCACCCAAGACAGTATGACCGAAGCACAATATCAGCATATGCTTAACCAACACCCTATGGGATTAGGGCAGCCAGAAGATGTGGCCAATGCGGTAGCCTTTTTACTTAGCGACGCTGCTAAGTGGATAAACGCTGTCACACTGCCAGTTGAAGGCGGCTATTTAGCAAATTAAGAAGTAGATAATGGCGTTAAATTTTAAACGTGTAGATGTCAGTGATGCAGAGTTATTGCTCAAGTGGCGTACCGATCCAGAGATCACTAAACACATGTTCAGTGATCTTGAAGATCCATCATTAGACAAACAAAAAAACTGGATACGGTCACTTGAAAAAAATGACAACTATCGTGGTTATATGATCCAAGATGATGGTGTTTCAATTGGCTTTTTGTGTTTTACCGATATAGATAGACAACACCAACGCTGCAGTACAGGTTCTTATATTTATGAGCGTCAAGCGAGACTCAAATATGGTGTAACAATGCATACTTATATTTGTAACTATGTTTTTTACCAGCTAAAGCTCAACAAAATTGTAAACTATGTACTTGATGCAAATGAAAAAGTGGTCAAGCTACAGACATTGCATAAAACGCGTTTAGTCGGTCACCTAAAGCAACATATTTGTAAAAATGGCCAGCTACTGGATGTGCACATTTTTGAGCAGCTAAAAGAAGATTGGCTAACCCAAAAGCAACATTTTAGCTTAGATAAAATATCAGCCGCTTTTAATGATTGGAATAATATATGAGTAACTTAGCCGATATCATCCTCAATGAGACCCGTCAAATTATTGAAAATAAGGCCGAGGTTTGTCCTGAAATAACTGTCGAGTCAGAGTTTTTAGTCGACTTACCAATGGACTCTTTGGACTTAGCAACATTGATTGTGACTTTAGAATTAACAACCGGAATTGATCCCTTTCGTGATGGATTTAAGACGTTTCACAGCATTGCCGAACTGATAGCGCTTTATGAAGGTGCAGCAGTTTAATGTTTGTTATCGATGAGCAATTCTTATTAATTGAGCCGGGCTTACAGTGCTGTGGAATTGATTTTACTCCCAGTGCTGACTGTAAAAGCAAAACGTTCATCGAGCTTAATGGCGCTGCTGACAACGCAACTAGCCCGCTGGTGTCGAAAATGATCCAGGCGATGGTTGATGCACAACAAGCTGATATTCCAGTTATTTTTAATCGAACTAATCAAGATATTGATGACAGCAATCTTCCAACAGGTTTCGCTATTGGACTATTAACATCGGGTACGACCGGGCAACCTAAGTTAGTTTTTCATCGGCTAAACAAATTGATGCCTAAAAACGCTAACAATACCGAGAAAGTGGCTAGCAGATGGCTACTTTGTTATCACCCAATGAGCTTTGCTGGTTTACAAGTCATTTTGCAGGCTATTGTTAGTAAAGATACGTTGATTGCCGATGTTGATGCCAATCTTCAACGCAAAGCCGAGCTTGCGATAAAGCATAGTGTTAATGCCATTAGTGCGACTCCTTCAATGATGCGGGCGTTATTAATGAGCTGGCATACAAAATCACCACCATTGGCCGTTATTACTCTGGGCGGAGAAATAGCTGACCAGCGCACCTTAGATGCTATCAAGTTACAATGTCCTAGGGCTAAGGTGCGTCATATCTACGCAACCACTGAAGCTGGTGTCATATTTTCAGTTAAAGATGGATTAGCGGGCTTTCCTCGAACTTGGCTAAAACAAGAGTTTAATGGCTGGCAATTAACCGCTACGCATACATTACAACTAAACAGGCGTAACGAGTCTATCGACACCGGTGACTGTATTACACTCACTGGTGACAGAGTATTATTTACCGGTCGAGAAGATAGTTTAGTGAATGTAGGTGGTGTTAAGGTTAATCTTGAAACCTTAGAGCAAAAAATTATTGCATTGGTTGGAATAATTGACGCAAGAGTCTACGCCAAAGCTAACCCTATTACAGGGGCACTTATCTGTGTTGAGTTATGTGCTGATGATCAACAGATTGCTAAAGAAGCACTTAAAGAACTTGCTGAACAATTAGAACCTGCGGCACGCCCTAGAATTATCACCTTTAGTGAGCAAATTAGTCTTTCTGCGACGGGTAAAAAACAGAGGTTTATTCAATGAAACACATTATGGTCACAGGCGGTAGTCGTGGACTGGGTTTAGGCACAGTTATTCACTTACTTAATCAAGGTTATAAGGTCTCTACCTGTAGTCGCAATAGCACGGCGGCGATCGACGACCTAGTAAATAACAACGAACATGTTAAGTGGTTTCAATGTGAAGTCGGTAATGCAGAACAAACCGCTACATTTGTAAAATCTGCCTGTGAATGGGCAGAAGTACCACTTTGGGGGCTCATCAATAATGCCGGTATTGCAAAAGAGGGGGTGTTAGCCACCTTTCCTAATGTAGAATCTGATGCGTTATTGCAAGTGAATTTAAACGGTGCGTTGTACTTTGCCCGTGAAGTGCTTAGGGTATTCTTAAGGCAGAATAGTGCGGGGCGAATTATCAATATAAGCTCAATCATTGGTAGTCGAGGTTATACTGGTCTTGCTGCCTATTCTGCGTCAAAGGCGGGGTTAGATGGTTTAACCCGTGCACTTGCTAGAGAGAATGGCCGCCGAAATATTACCGTTAATTCGATTGCTCCTGGTTATCTCGACACTGAGATGTCGTCGACACTTTCAGATAAAAAACGCGACCAAATTATCCGCCGTACACCTATGCATCGTTTGGGTACAGTTGCAGATATAACCCCTGCAATCAGTTTCTTGTTGTCCGATGACGCGGCATTTATTACTGGGCAGACGCTGACGATTGACGGCGGTATTACCAACTAGGACTTCACCTATGGCTATAACTTCATGTCAGCTTTGTAACCGTCAGCAATGGCAAACGTTTTCAGATATTTCATTTGGGATATGGGAGGAAAGTAGCACAATACTTTCCCGTCAAAACTCAGTTTATCCTCTATCAAAATGTAAACATTGTGGACACGTTCAGATTAGTCATGAATATACACCAGCTTTATTTGAAAAGTTGTATTTTCACTCTACCCAAGAAGCCGTCATGTGGCATGAAACTCTAGTGGGTGATAATAGTCCATACGAAGAGATGATAGACTTTGCATTAAATGATTCGACACCTAAGACTGTCGTCGATTTTGGTTGTGGCGAAGGAAAACTATTAGCTGCTGCCAATAAACGACTGCCAGACAGTACACTAGTCGGTATCGATTTTAATGACCGTTTTTCTGAAGATAATATTCACTATCTCTCGTTCGATTTAAATAATCTCGCTCAGTTGCCAAACCAACATTGGCCAGAGGGTATTGATTTAGCGATGGCTTCGCATGTATTAGAGCATGTAATTAATCCAGTTAACTTCTTACAGCATATCAAACAACAACTGAGCCCAAATGGGGCAGTGTTTATTGAAGTCCCTGACTTTTCGCAACACCATACCGTTCAATCCATTGGTATGAGTAATTTAGTTAATTTACAACATATTCATTACTATACGGCAGACTCTATAACTTTTGCAGCCAAACGGGCTGGATTTAAAGTGGTCAAAATTAGTCGTATAACAACAGGCTATATACCCAGATTACAGGTATTACTAACCCCAGATGAAATAGTCCAATCTCATCCATCATCTTCTTTATTTGATGCCGCGAATGTGATCAAACATTATCAAGCACAATGTCGTCAACTACGGGCTAATCTAGCCGATGCATTGCGTGAGAGTATAAGCCGAGATGGTAAGGTTGGTATTTGGGGGGTAGGGGCTGATTTTTATAATCTGATGACTGAGCACGCTGATATAAATGACTTGATTAAGCAAGGCAATATTGTGCTGTTTGATTACGCACTAAAAGACAGAATACTCCAGCAGCAACCCATCTTATGCAGTAGTCAAATTCCTTCGGCCAAGTATACCGTTTTTATGAGCCCTCAACTTGCAGAAACAAGGATAAAGATGCGATCACTTAGCCAAGATTGGCATAATGTTTTAGACCCTTTTTATACCGGGAATGATTAAGATGAGCACGATAGTTGCGACGCAAACATCATGTAAAGTATGCGGTCACACCGCATGGCAAAATATAGATACACTGACTTCCGGTATTTGGAATAAGCTGGCTAAAGAACTCAAAAGACAAGTGCTCCGTTTCCCTATTGGACAGTGCCAGCATTGCAGCCATGTTCAAGTAACCATCCCTTATACTGACGCAATATTTGGTGCACTTTATTTTTCCAATACGTTAGAGCCTGATATGTGGTGTGATACTCCTGAAGGAGAGAAGTCTCCCTATGAGGAGATGTCAGCGTTTTTCGCATCCTATATAAAAATGGGCGCGCATATTGTTGACTTTGGCGCGGGTGGTGGTGCGACGCTGAAGCATATTGATAGTCAATTTAAAGAGTTTTCAATCAAGCTTTCTAGTGTAGATTTTCACGACCACATACAATCGAATACAGTCGAACATATTACTGCTAACTTAAATCAACTGGATACAATCCTGCCTCATTTTGCTAAATATCCAATCAACATCGCAATCAGCACACATGTTCTTGAGCACATAGTCGAACCTGTGCGTTATTTAACGCAAATGAGCGAATGTTTAGTTGAGGACGGTATTATTTTCATCGAAGTGCCAGATTGCAGTCCAGATGCCTTTACAGATAACTTGGGAGTGACCAATATAGTTCATGGCCAACATATTCATTATTACACTAAAGACTCTCTCAAGTTGATTGTTGAAAAAGCGGGTCTGAAAATTATCAATCAACAGCAGCTAACCACAGGTAATATTCCCAGATTATTGTTGCTATTAAAAAAAGTGACCACGGCGCAAATAAGTCACCATAGCGCTATAAAACACTCGGCTAAGCTTGCTGTTGAACAGCGTTTTTCTCAATATAATAGTTACTTGAGTGCTCTATTTAATCGGATCCAGCAGGAGCTAACGCAGCAAGAAAAAGTCGGGTTATGGGGTATCGGTGGAGATTTTTATTTATTAATACAATCGTATCCTTCAATACTCAAGGCAATAGAGAATCAACAAATAATGCTTTATGATTATGAGCTTGCAGGTCACACCTTTGCGGGACAAGAGATTTTATCTAGCACTGCATTAGAACTGGTGGCTAATACTGTCTATATTGTGCCAATTTATGCGCCGACTAGAGAAAGAATGACAAAACTGTCTCAAAATTGGCACGCTCAAATCATCGATCCTTATTCAGATTTTGAATGAACGTGGCAACAATAAAATTCTGCTCACTTGCCGTTACTTCTGGGTAAGAGAAATAATGGTTATTTGATAAGGCTTAAAATGTCAGTAAGATTACTGACAATAAAATCCTGTTCACTTTCTGTTAACTCTGTGTAAAGAGGCAACGTTAAACAGTGACTATAATAAGCTTCCGCTCCAGGGCAATGACCAGGCAAGAAGCCTTTTTGTAGATAAAAAGGCTGAAGATAAACAGGGAAATAATGTACGTGAACGCAAATCCCAGCTAAGCGCATTAGGTTGAAGACAGACTTACGGTCGATATTTGCAGGCAAGCGCACAATAAACAGATGATAGGCGCTGTGACAGTGATTAAGAGGTTGAATAAATTTAATATCTAACTTGTTAAGTAGTAACTCATAACGTTTAGCCAATTGATTACGTTTATCAACAAACTCACTCAAGCGTGTAATTTGACTATTACCTAATCCTGCTTGTAAATCTGTCATCCGATAATTAAACCCAAGATTATGTTGCTCATAGTACCAATCACCTTCATCAGGTCTTAGCATCTCATCTGCGGATTTAGTTATGCCATGACTGCGGTACGATTGCATTGCTTGAGAAAGTTGCAGACAATTTGTGGTCGCAACGCCTCCTTCGGCTGTGGTGATGATTTTAACGGGATGAAAACTGAAAACGGTAATATCACTAAATTGACAACTACCAATAGGCATATCAGCATAGTGTCCACCAATAGCATGCGCGGCATCTTCAATGATTTTTATACCATAAGGCTTTACTAGCTTAGATACGGCCTGCATATCACAACTATGGCCAGCCATGTGCACAGGAATAATAACCTTGGGTAATATTCCTAACCTAGCGGCCTCAAGAAGTTTTTTCTCTAATGCAACGGGGCACATATTGGCTGTTGAGGGATCCACATCAACAAAATCGACGTCCGCGCCGCAATAGAGCGCACAATTGGCCGAGGCGACAAAAGTGATAGGGCTTGTCCAAACAATATCTCCCTTACCAACCCCTAATGCTAGACAGGCTGCGTGCAGCATCGATGTTGCGCTATTTCCTGCCACGGCAAAATTGGCCTGAGTTTCGCGACAAATATTAGCTTCAAATAGAGGTACTTGAGGGCCTTGGGTTAAATAATCACTATTTAAGACGCTAATGACAGCTTCGATATCTGCTGCATTTATATCTTGTCGTCCGTAGGGGATCATTAAACACTCTCCTCATCCAAGTTTTTTATTTCAGCGGTAGATAAAAAATGGTGGTTATTACCAGAGTGATATTCAAACCCCGGTTTAACCAGGGAGCCATTTTCGCCGAGTTGATTAATTGAGTAATCATGCTCACGGTCGAAGAAGGAAATACTTGGCGTTATCACGAAGTGATCATCAAATTCGATGGTGTGATGTGAATCATCAGCAGGGCACATAATTTCATGCATTTTCTCACCTGGGCGAATACCAACAATATCATGCTTAAGACCTGGGCCGTAAGCTTCAGCTAAATCAGTAATATGCACCGATGGTATTTTAGGTACGAAGATTTCTCCGCCTTGCATACGCTGGAAATTCTTTAGTACAAAATCAACCCCATCTTGTAGGGTGATCCAAAAACGTGTCATATCTGGGTGAGTTATCGGTAGTGATGTTGCGCCATTTCGGATTAATTGCTGAAAAAAGGGCACAACCGAACCGCGCGAGCCAACCACATTACCGTATCTAACCGCTGAAAATCGTGTTTCGCCTTCACCAACAATATTATTACCGGCGACAAACAATTTATCGGAAACTAACTTGGTCGCACCGTAAAGGTTTATCGGATTAGCAGCTTTATCGGTAGAAAGCGCAATGACTCGCTTCACCTTGTTAGCAATAGCCGCTTTAATGACATTTTCGGCGCCATGAATATTGGTTTTAATGCATTCCATCGGGTTATATTCAGCTGCAGGTACATGCTTGATCGCCGCGGCATGAATGACATAATCCACATCCTTAAAGGCCTGCATCATGCGATCGCCATCACGGACGTCGCCAAGAAAGTATCGCATACAGGGGGCATTATAGACCTGCTGCATCTCATACTGTTTGAGTTCATCGCGCGATAAAATAATCAACCTCTTAGGCTTGTATCGCTCTAAAATTGTCTTAGTATATTTCTGACCAAATGAGCCCGTACCACCTGTTATTAGAATCGATTTATTATCAAACATGTACTCTCCAAATTGTTGTCTTCGTCGCCCAGCTTTCTTTTTATGTCGATATTAAGCTGGCAAAAGACAACTTTTTCTTGTTAACCCAACATACCGTTGAAGCAATTTCTGCACCATAATGGGTTTAATTAAAACAGTTACTCATTAATCTATTCATATCTATAGTGCAATTTTAGCAATTAAACTTATAAACATTTGTAATCTTAGTAACTTAATTCTAATTGTCTAACCTTATTTTTCTTATGGGGTATGAAAATTAGTTATTTGGTTCAATTTCTAAAAAAATGACTATAAATTCAGTTTTGTCTCTCCTTGTGGCATAAATATCGCACTTAAAAAAGGAATTTTAGATAAACTGTTTAAATTGGATTGATTAGTCGATTAACATGACAATTAATTGACAGAAACTGTGGATAATTAATCGCTGAGGGCACCATGCTTAATACACCATCAGAAATAGCCAAAACATTTGCCATAAGTCAATTTAACGAAGGTTATTTACCCAGCGTTAATCGACATACCTTCGAAAAAATTGACTCAGTTTCTTTGTATGACGAAAAGTTTAAGGACGCCTTTAGCGCAGTTGACACATTACATGTCATCATAGGTTTAGACTCTGGCCTATTAGCTAATTACATCATGGAACGGCCACTCGCTAAGGGGAGTAAATATATTTTCGTTGAATTGCCTGAAGTTTTGGCTCTGCTGACAATAGATATCCCCCAAGCTCTGCAGGACGACTTGTGTGTTACTTCATCAGAGCGTTTTTCTGCCCTCATCAAAGAGCGTGAAAACAATATTTATATTGTGAAGCAAAAATTTAAAATCCATCGTGCAATAGCCGTAGCTGGGAATTACCTGGAGTCGTACTGCGAACTTAACGCTCAGGTTGAAACCGCACTTGATCATGAGTATTTCGAACAAAGCATTGGGTTTAATCAGAAAGTCTTTGTAAGGGCTCAGCTAGATAACTTAGCCGAAAATCTTATTCCAGCTAAAATTTTAAAGAAAAAGTTTGTCGGTAAAAGCTGTATTGTACTAGGCGGAGGGCCATCTTTAGATAATTCTATTAATTGGATTAGAGACAACGCAGACAATTTAGTCGTCATAGCTGCCTCTAGAGTTGTTGGCAAACTAACTAAAGTTAATATCAAAGCTGATATTGTGGTATCAGTAGATCCGCAATCTCACAGTTTTGATGTCAATAAAGAGTTTATGCAGCTAGAACATGATGCTTTACTGATTAATTCCTACCATGTTGCACCTCAAATAATGGGTCAATGGAGGGGGGCAGCACTCTATACTGGTCAGCGTTTACCCTGGAACAACGATAGCGACGAAGACAATATAAAATCAGTTGGTCCGACCGTAACCAACAGTGCCATTGAAATTGCAACTGAAATGGGTTTTAAGCAAGTTTTGCTGTGTGGTGTCGATTTTTGTCATTCTCAAAAAGGCGTAACACACACTCAGGGGACCTATGGTGCAAGTTTAGGCCCTAACATTGGTGTGATGCTTGAATGGGTGGAAACCTATTCTGGTGAGATGGCCGAAACCCCAATTCAGTTAATGCATGCAATAGAGTCATTACAGGCTTCTGTGGCATGTCAAAAAAATACCACTTACATTAACTTATCTCAAGATGCTGCTAAAGTAAAAGGTGTGCGATATCAAGCTTGTCACGATATTAAGCTTAAGCCAATAACGGATAAACAGCGGCAAATGTTAAAGCCTGAAACTTATCAGATATCTACACAAGAAAAACTTAAGTGCCTAAGTGATACCTTAGATGCTCTCACTACAACTCAAAATAAACTGCTACAACTTAACGTCTTAGTGTCAGAAGCATTAGTACTTAATAACAAAATAGAAAAAAGTCAGAAAAAGCCTCAAGCTATTCCAGCGTTGGCAGATAAAATCGATAAGATAGAGCAGAGTATTAATAAAAAATTTATTTCACTTGCCCATCTTATTAAATTTTATGGTTATTATGAGTTCTCGCACTTTTTGTCGACAAAGAAAAAGGAAGAGTGGTCACAGCAAGATGTTGTTAACCACACTCGCATTTACTACCAAGCATTTAAAGCCATCTCTGCTGAAATATCAGCGTTAATAGCCTCTGCTGTACAACGTGTTGATTCTCGGATTAATGAATATCAATCAATAAGTGATGTCACCGCTTTATGCAAACAGTGGAATAACGATAAACAATGGGGAAGATCTGTTCTCTGGCAGGCCAAGCAGCCTCAGCAATACGCAAACTTAGCAACAATCGAACTGGAACAGATTAAAAAGACTCAAAAAAAGTTTTATGACCAATTTATCGTCAAAGAGTTTATAGATGATACAGGTGAGTCTATCGTACCATTTATAGATAATGCTTTTAAAAAACTGCAAATATTACTGCATAATAAGCATCTGCTCGGTATCTCTAAGATTGTCGAATACACTTTCCCCTTTATAGCAACAGACTCAGAGGTTTCTCGACTTTACCATTTAGCGCTAAGTTATCAGTTAATGTTGGAGGAAAATACTGAGGTAGCGTTAGACATAATATTAAAAATACCGAGAAACCTTTGTCATGAAGCTGAGTTTAAACAGATTATTAAGCTTTCTCTAAAACTAAATCTGCTAGAGCTGGCAACCGAATACCTTGCAAAAATAATCCACTATAGCGATGAATACTTACCACAATATGCTCATGCTTTAAGATTGAGTGATAAACCGCAGGAAGCGTTAAATATTTATCTCGACTATTTAAATAAGTACCCTGAGGATATTCTTGTATTGCTAAAACTCGGTATTTTTCTCGCTGAAATGAACCAAATTGATAGCGCTAAATCATGTTTTCAAAATGTATTGAACTTAGATGTCAAAAATCAAGCTGCAATGCGTTATCTGCAGCAGATTGGTGGTTAATAAACACAATCAATGCTGAACAGTTAGTTATCGATAACCATAATTTCCTTTGTTGTCAGTCAAACCGTATAATGGCAGGCGAATAAATTATACATTTCAATAGTGGGGTCGTGTGGGACATACTTATATTTCATTTGAGAACTATAAACGTAAATGGATTTTTAACCATAAAGATTTACCAGTTAGCGAAACGGATAAAGTGATGATTAAGCCTTTATCTGATAAAAGCGCAATGGAAGTCTGGAACAAATGGATAAGTAATAAAAGCAGCCGAGCAGAACAATTCACTAAAGGTGATTGGCCGGTGAAACAGGATGCATGGAGCGCGACTGAACACTGGCAAGCGGCTTGGGATGCGAGTGATAATGTGCTACCTGAAGCTATCATTGAGCATATTCAATGGAGTGATGATACAACTGTTTATTTTTGTTATGAAAAGTACCAGGTTATCGAAACTCGTTGGGATGTGTTTGTCCGTAATTGGAAATGTTTTCTGTTTTTTGATGATGGCCCTTTATTGGTTTCTCCTACCCAAAAACAAGCGCTTATGTTTGAGCAAAACGGACAGTATAAATTAGGCACTCGCGGCTAACTATTCTTTATTTCCGTAATTTTAGCTTAGCTAAGTTGTGCTCAGTTTAATTCAAATATTTATCCAACAAGAATATTTAGTATGAAATTATTATCCTATTTAGGTTTAGCCGTCGCTTTATTCGTTAGTCCAATTCTGCAAGCTAAAATGGTATCTGGCATAAACGTGCCCGATTCCATCGTCGTTAATCAGCAATCTTTAGCCCTTAATGGTGCTGGGGTTCGCAGTAAGTTTTTCATGGATTTGTATATTGGCAGTTTATACCTTACATCTGTTCAATCTGAGCTGGAAAAAGTAATTGAAATGCCCGTTGCGGTTATCCGTTTGCGTATCACTTCAGAGATGATCACCTCAGATAAGATGACCGATGCCATTAAAGATGGGTTTGATGAGGCTACTGATGGAAATAGTGTGCACTTACAAACTGAAATAGACCAGTTTATGGCATTATTTAGCGCTGAAATTAACGATGGTGACCAATTTACTTTTGTATTAACAAGGGATAAAGGGGTTGCAAGTTTTAAAAATGATCAGCCACAGGGGGAAATCCCTGGTGAGTTATTTCGTCAAGCGCTTATTAAAATTTGGTTAGGGGATAAGCCTGCTCAAAAAAGCTTAAAACAAGATATGTTAGGGCAATAGATAATTCATTAAACGCTGGTTCTGTGACGCTTTACACATAAACCTAGTTTACGTTTATGCTTTGAAATCATTACCCAGAGTCGAAATCGTCGAGGTTTTACCCTTATCATTATAGGTTAAACTTGATGCATTTCGACTGGCTTGCAGTGCCTGAGAAAATCTATTTAAACTAGCGATATTCAGTTCTATTAAGCTAGAGTTTTGCTGATTAATATCTTTGCATTCAGCAAGAAGACTTTTCGATAAAGTGACTTTTTCAATAAGCTCGGGGTCTGATGTCAGTCTTGCATGCTCAGGGTGATTAGCCATCGACTGGTCATTAGTTTGCAGTGCTATCAAACATTGCTGCTTTTCTTGGGCAAGTTTCAACAGCTTGTCGGCATTTTGGTCTTGCAGCGCTTGCTTTTCTGCAGATATAAGTGACTTCAGCGACGTCAATATGCCGTGCTGGTGGGAGAGCAGTGTAGATAGTTCAGCCATGCTATTACTCGAATTGTTTTGCTTGAAAAACACTTGTCTATGATGCCATTAGGCACCGGTATTCTGATTTATTTCAGCTCAGAAGAATAGACTACAGCAAACATTCATGCACACAGCAATATTGAGTGCTTTACTACTCTTCTTGGAACTTAAGCCCGCTTAGCTCTGATTCAAAGCTTGCAATATTTGCAGCAAGTTTTTCAGGGTCAATTTTATAACGGCCTTCCGAAATAGCCTGTTTAATTTCGGCTACTTTCTTTTGATCGATTTCAGGTAGGCTAGCCATTTTTGACTGCACACTTTGCAACTCTTGCGCCTGAGGCGTAATGCTAACAGAGTCGGTCTTTACTGTAACAGTGGCAGCTTTGGGAGCTGCTTGAGCGGTATTACCTGTCGTTTTAGCATCTCGTGCCGTTTGCATTGGTGTCGAAGTTGCAGCTTTAAGTTTATTAATGTCAATTGCCATGAGTGGCTCCAGCGTTAATTTTGGTTTTCCAAATAGGCTATCGACCTAGCAGAAAAAAACTTTAATCTATTTTACATTCTTACTTCTACTTCACCAACACCAATTACCCTAGCTTCTATTTCTCTGCTTGAATTTGCATTCCTAACTCTAATCGATTCACCGATACTACCGTCATGCATCGCTTCACCTAATGTTTTAATTTGGAGGTTTTCGCTCCTGGCGTATATTGATACAGCATCACCTTTGCACACAAAGCATAAATGACTATTTAAAATCGGCGCGTCTTTACTAATACGTCTTTTAGTTTTACTGCCTAAAACGGCTTTGATGTCAGAATAAAATTGACCTCTAAGGCTGAACTGATCAATATATTCTATGTGCAGTTGTTGTGTTGATAGTGATATGCCCGGCGAGATAATTTCACTGGCGACCACAACGGGATACATGATTTCGACTCTCACCGATAAAAATATTTGCCAAGGATAATCATAGTCAGGACTGTTGCAACTTATTTTAACCGTATTATTCCTAGCTATGTCCCGATCACTTGCAAGTTCGATTGTTAATGGCTTATAACAGCGCGGAGGCGTTAAGCGACCTTCTAAATTTTGAGGGGTAATTATCAACTTAGCATCAGGTGTTAATTGGATTTTTTTCTAACAGCCTCTTCAGCCATCTCACTTATGGTCGATACAGAGGGTATGCTAGCTTCTTCATCAGCAAAAGCAGCTAATGAATTGAACAATAAATAAAAAAATAACAAAAAATATATTTTCATAATGAAGATACTAGCTTGTTTAGCCAGAATGCACCTATACTTAAATTCTATAAAGATAAAAAGAATAAATTGATCTAGAGTCTTTTGAAAATATTGATGCCGCTTATGTATGTGCTTATTTGATATCAAATACGGCATAGTTTGCTAAGCTGTAGCGACAATATATTGACTTATCTCGTTATTTATTCTGTCAATGCAATTAATATAATTTAAAAGCAATAATCATGCCGGTAGTAAGTTATTGGCTTGACCCAGTGCATAGTCGAATCATAAGCAGCAGGAAGGACAAATTTAATCCTCCTAAGCAAGACAAATCATGATTCGATTTATGTTTTTAAGTAAAACAAGCTAGTATCTATTTATTCGGATATTTTAATAAAAAAAGGCAGTGTTATGTCGAGTATCATGGAATCAGTCAACAAACGTACTCAATTAGTTGGCCAAAACCGATTAGAGTTACTGTTGTTTAAGCTTAATGGCCGTCAACGCTTTGGTATTAACGTGTTTAAAGTGAAGGAAGTACTTCAATGTCCTCCGTTAACTAAGTTACCTAAACTGAGCCCGTTTGTTAAAGGGGTTGCACACATTCGTGGTGCCACTATTTCAGTCATTGACTTAAGCGCTGCAACAGGTGGACGTCCACTTACTTCTACTGAGAATTGCTTCATTATCATTTCTGAATACAATCGCAGTGTTCAAGGTTTCTTAGTCAGTTCTGTCGAACGTATTATCAACATGAATTGGGCTGCCATTATGCCTCCGCCAAAAGGTGCTGGGCGTTATTCTTACTTGACTGCTGTTACTGAAATTGAAGGTGAGTTGGTTGAAATTTTAGACGTGGAAAAAATTCTTGATGAAATTTCTCCTGTTAAAACGGCAATCAGTGAAGAAGTTGATAAGACATTAACCATAGACAGAGAACAAAATTATCATGTCATGGTGATAGATGATTCTGCTGTAGCACGTAAGCAAATTATTCGTTCTCTTGAGTCTTTAAATTTACAAATTGATACCGCCAAAGATGGTAGAGAAGCACTGAACAAACTCAAGGCTATAGCTAAAGAGATGGATGATGTATCGTTAGAGATCCCGTTGATTATTTCCGATATTGAAATGCCTGAAATGGATGGATATACCCTTACAGCTGAAATTAGAGATGACCCTAAGTTAAAAAATATTAAGGTTGTGTTACACACTTCTTTAAGTGGCGTATTTAATCAGGCAATGGTACAAAAAGTTGGCGCAAATGACTTTATTGCCAAGTTTAATCCTGATGAATTAGCCGCAGCGGTAAACAAACATTTAAGTTTGTAATCTTTTTTGTCTATTCAACGCAGTAGGCAGCATGAAAATTCATGAATGTTAGTTATGCGTAAAAGCTCTAATGATAGGGCAAATATAACTCATTATATTAGGATGTGAATGTGACAGATAAATCACTCGCAGAAGCAGAATATAATCAATTTAGATTGTTTTTAGAACAACACAGCGGCATCGTTTTAGGTGAAAATAAACAATACCTAGTACGAAGCCGTTTAGCACCATTGATGGGCAAATACAGTTTACCCTCGCTATCTGAAGTGGTTAAGCATTCAATGAAGCCCACCGAACGTCAATTACGTGCGGAAGTGATTGACGCGATGACAACCAATGAAACATTGTGGTTTCGTGATCGTTATCCATTTGATTTATTACATAATACTTTACTACCTGAATATTCTAAGTTAGGTCGTTCATTGCGTATTTGGTCTGCGGCTTGTTCTTCAGGGCAAGAGCCTTACTCATTAGCAATGACCGCTTTAGAGTATCAACAACGCAAGCCAGGTGCACTGCCTGGTGGTGTGACTATTCAAGCGACTGATTTGTCACCTTCGATGCTTGAACGTTGTAAAAATGCTGAATATGATGGCTTGGCATTGGCGCGTGGATTATCAGAAGAACGTAAACGTCAGTTTTTTGATGCTTTGCCTAATGGCAACATGAAAGTCAAAGATAATGTTAAGCGGTTAGTGAATTTTAGAGCGCATAATTTACTTGAAAGTTATACGCTTTTAGGAAAATACGACATTATTTTTTGTCGTAATGTATTGATTTATTTTGCGCCTGAGGCAAAGGCTAAAATTTTGCGGCAATTTGCTGCCGCTTTAAACCCAAAAGGTATTTTATTTCTTGGGGCATCAGAATCTATTTCCGGATTAACAGAAGAATTTGACATGGTCCGCTGTAACCCTGGTATATATTACCAAAAGAAAACCTAGCTTAACCTATTGAAAAGCATGTGTTACTTTTTTCACATGCTTTCCTTTCTATATATCCTCCCATTGATTAAATAATTGGCATAACCTTTGCTTCATATCTATCAGTTAGCTGATGGAGGCAATTTTATGGCGATTAATTTTGATAATGCACTTGGGGTACATCAATACTCCCTTGGTGTCAGGGCACAGCGCGCTGAAGTGCTATCAAGTAACATAGCGAATGCGAATACCCCAGGGTATAAGGCACGCGATGTCGATTTTGCCTCAGCAATGCAAGCTGCTAGTTCTCGTCAGAAAGGTTTAACGATGAACGCTACCAATGAAAAGCATTTTGATTTAACTGCTCTCAGTCAGCAACATGTCAAATTCCGAGTCCCTAACCAGCCTGATACTGGCGATGGTAATACGGTTGATATGCAACAAGAACAATCAGCCTTTATGCAAAACTCTATTGAATACCAAATGTCATTGGGATTCTTAGAAAGTAAGTTTTCAGGTATGCGTAAAGCATTACGAGGTGATTAATCATGAGCTTATTTAATATATTCAATGTCGCCGGTTCAGGTATGACAGCACAGTCTGTCCGCTTAAATACCACCGCAAGTAACATTGCTAATGCTGACTCTGTTTCCAGTAGTATTGATCAAACTTATCGTGCTAGACATCCTGTATTTGAAGCTGAAATGTCTAAAGCTAGTCATCAGCAATCAGGTTCTCATCGCGTTAATGTCAGTGGCATTGTTGAAAGTGATAAGCCATTGGTTAAAGAATATTCACCAGATCACCCTATGGCCGATGGTGACGGTTTCATTTATAAGCCTAATGTAAATGTAATGGAAGAAATGGCTGATATGATTTCAGCTTCTCGCTCTTATCAAATGAATGTTCAAGTCGCAGATGCAGCTAAAACAATGCTGCAACAAACACTTAGAATGGGTAAATAACATGATTATTGTAGGAGGTAAATGATGAGCCTCGTTAATCCATATAGTAGCCAATCTTTGCCACAACAGGCATCTGCATTGTCTAATACCGGTACGGTCAGTAAAAATACCGTCCAATCGAACACGGCGAGTACGACAACAGGTAATCCATTTCTAGATGGTATTCGTTTACCTGATGCGCCTGAAACTCCTGCAGCGAAAGATCAAATGCTTAAGCAGGAAGATTTTTTTGCACTGCTTAGTCAGCAACTTTCAATGCAAGATCCGTTTAAGCCAGTTGATAATGATCAAATGATTGCTCAAATGGCTTCATTCTCAACAGTTGATGGTATTTCAAATTTAAATAAAGAAATTCTCAATTTGAATGGTGTAATGAGTTCAAGCCAGGCATTACAAGCTTCTAGTTTAGTTGGGCGCAAAGTGTTGATCCCATCAGACACTGGATCTATTTCGCCGGCAAGTCCTGAACTTAAAGGTGTGGTAAGTACACCTGCTGCTATTGATAAAATAAGCATTCGTATTGAAGATGAATCAGGTCAGTTAATTAAGACCTTTGATATTGATGGCAGTGCAGGCGGAAACGTCGATGTGACATGGGACGGTTTAGATAAAAATGGTAAACCTGTGGTTGAAGGTGCTTACGTCATTAAAGCTAGCGGTAAAGTCGATGGACAATCTCAAGATTTACCTGTTTCTACTTATGCACATGTGACGAGTGTTTCATTAGGTACAGCAGCAACTGGGGCGATTCTCAATCTTCGAGGTATTGGTGGCATTAAATTGACCGATGTACTTGCGGTGTCCGAATCATAAATTTAATAACGCTTGTGACAAGAAATTGTCATTAAAGAAAACCTGATTACTCGAGGTGAAATATGTCTTTTAACATCGCATTAAGTGGTATTGCAGCCGCTCAAAAAGATCTAAATACCACAGCCAATAACATTGCAAACGTAAATACCATAGGCTTCAAGGAGTCTCGTGCGGAGTTTGCCGATGTGTATGCTAACTCAATTTTTTCTAACAGCAAAACTGCAGTCGGTGGCGGTGTTGCTACAACTCAAGTAGCACAACAGTTTCACCAAGGTAGTTTACAGCTTACCAGTAACTCTTTGGATATGGCGATAAGTGGTGGAGGTTTTTTTGTGACCTCATCAGGGATTGGCACACGTGACCAATCATTTACCCGAGCAGGCGCTTTTAAGGTTGATTCAAACAATTATATGGTTGACTCAGCGGGCAACTTTTTACAGGGCTTTCCTGTGGATAAGGACGGTAATTCGACTTCAGTGAGTTTAACCACTACTCAGGCAATTAAAGTACCAGACACAGCAGGAAGTCCTATTATGTCTAGTAAAGTCGGCCTACAGATGAATCTAAATGTCGGTGAGTCACCTTTAGACCCTGCTGCATTTGATCCTGACAATGCAGATACATTTAATAATTCTACTTCAGTGACTATCTATGACTCTCTGGGTGAATCGCATATCATGACCAGCTACTTTATTAAGCCTGAAAACGGTTCTTACACAGGTGAAAGTAACTGGGTTGCATTTTACGCCATTGATGGTAAACCAGTAAGTTTAGACGGTGCAGCAGGCCAATATAGTGTTGATACTACGGGTGATGGTTTAGTTGATGGTGCACCTCGTGATGCACAAACTGCAGGTGGTTGGAGAGGATCTGTCATAAAGTTTAATGACTCTGGTACTTATACCGGTAGCAATCCTACAGTGATAAAAACTCTGCCACTGGGTGTTACTGGTGCCAATGTATTAGGGCCTGGAGCTGATGGCTCTCAGGCTGTTACGATTGATTTTAATAATCCGACACAATATGCCTCACCATTTGAAGTCACTGAGTTAACTCAAGATGGTACAACAGTAGGTCGATTAACTAACGTAGGTATAGGTGCTGATGGTTTAGTCACAGCAAGCTATAGTAATGGTTCTACTGTGCCTTTATCGCGAGTCGCTTTAGTTCGCTTTGCAAATGAGCAAGGTTTAACTCAGGTAGGGAATACTGCCTGGAAGGCGAGTTTAGATTCTGGCCCTGCATTAGCGGGCGAAGCAAATAGCGGTACTTTCGGAAGTATTCGTTCTTCATCACTTGAACAATCGAATGTTGACTTAACTACAGAATTAGTTGATTTAATCTCTGCCCAACGTAACTTCCAAGCCAATTCCCGTACGCTTGAAGTTAACAATACCTTGAACCAAACGATATTGCAGATCAGATAATACGCTTCCTGACAGCACTCGTTTCATTGGTTTTTATAATATTAGCTTTAATAAGGTGTTGCCCATAGCGGCAACACCTTGCCTTTTATTTTCATTATTTTTTTTCACTTTCTCTTATCGGTGTTTTTTTGACACTTCATTCACAATACTATGTTTTAAATCGTATCCCCACCTAATTAAATCAGTTACTTATATTTACCGTGATTGTTGGCATGCCCTTTGCTTTGTCTAGTTAGTATCTTTATTTAAAGCATTATTGACGGAGCGGCAAATGGACAAATTTTTGTATGTTGCAATGAGCGGTGCAAAGCAAGGCATGAATGCTCTTGCCGTTCGTGCGAACAACTTAGCCAATGCCAACACCGATGGCTTCAAATCGGATATGACCCAAGCAAGGTCAATGCAGGCGTTTGGCGAAGGTTTGCCTACGCGAGTATTTTCAATGATTGAAAGCCCTGGGTCTAATTTTTCTCCAGGTCCTATCAGAGAGACTGGTAATGACTTAGACATTGCCATTAAAGGTGATGGCTGGATTGCAGTGCAAGCGGCTGATGGGTCAGAAGCTTATACCCGTGCAGGACATTTGAAGTTCGATAGTACTGGACTGCTGGTTAATAGTCGTAATACGCCAATTATGGGCGATGCAGGCCCTATTGTTTTGCCACTGCCAATCGATAAAGTTCATATTTCACAAGATGGCATTATTTCAATTCGCCCTCAGGGAGCGACAGCTGAAGTGATTGAGGAAGTAGCCAGAATTAAATTTGTTAATCCGGGCAATGATCAAATGATGCGCGGTGAAGATGGCTTATTTCGCTTAATGTCTGGTTTGCCTGCACCCAAAGATCCCATGGTACAAGTTGAAAGTGGTGCTGTTGAAGGCAGTAATGTTAACCCTGTACATGAAATGGTGGCGATGATAGATATTCAGCGTCAGTACGAAATGCAAGTGAAGATGATGAAAAATGCAGAAGAAGCAGATCGCTCATCTTCATCGTTACTAAGAATTGGTTAGGAGTATTTATTATGCATCCAGCTCTGTGGATTAGTAAAACGGGTTTAGACGCCCAACAAACAGATATTGCGGTTATTTCAAATAATGTGGCGAATGCTAGCACCATAGGTTACAAAAAAGGCCGTGCGGTATTTGAAGATTTGCTCTATCAAACAATTAACCAAGCCGGTGGGATCAGTGCCGACAATACCAAGTTACCTAATGGTTTAAATCTAGGTGCGGGTACCAAAGTTGTTGCTACGCAAAAAGTGTTTACCCAGGGCAACATGCTCACAACCGACAATTCACTAGATTTAATGATTGAAGGTCCTGGTTTCTTTGAAGTCCAAATGCCTGATGGCACAGCAGCCTATACCCGTAATGGTCAATTTAGCTTAGATGATACCGGGCAAATTGTTACCCCTGGTTCAGGCTACGTATTGCAACCGCCAATTACTATTCCTGAAGATGCTATGAGTATTACTGTCTCTGCTGAGGGTGAAGTGTCAGTTAAATTGGCTGGTGCAACAGATAATCAGACAATCGGTCAGCTTACCATGACAGACTTTATCAACCCGTCTGGACTTGATCCACTGGGTCAGAATCTCTATACCGAAACCGGTGCCAGTGGCACGCCTATTCAAGGTACTGCTTCACAAAATGGTTTAGGGGCAATCCGTCAAGGCGCATTAGAAACATCGAATGTTAATGTGACAGAAGAATTAGTTAACTTAATTCAAAGTCAGCGGATCTATGAAATGAACTCGAAGGTTATTTCAGCGGTAGATCAAATGCTGTCTTATGTTAATCAAAATCTTTAGGGGGCAGTGATGAGTAAACTTCTTGTTTTAGCTACAACAGCCATGCTGTTAGTCGGTTGCAGTTCTACTCAGAAAAAGCCGATCCCAGATGATCCTTTTTACGCGCCTGTTTATCCAGAAGAACCTTCGACTCAAGTGGTGGCGACGGGATCTATATTTTTAGATTCACAAGCTTCAAGTTTGTACTCGGATCTTCGTGCGCACAAGGTAGGTGACATCATTACCGTTGTATTGAAAGAGTCTACCCAGGCGACCAAAAGTGCTAACAATGAAATGAAGAAGAATACCGGCCTGAGTGTTGAACCGCTTTATGCGGGTGGCGGTAATGTCTCTATTAAAGGGGTGCCGTTAGATTTACGCTATTCAGACAGCATGAATACCAAACGTGAAGCTGATGCTGATCAATCGAACAGTTTAGATGGCAGTATTTCTGCCAATGTAATGCAAGTACTGAGTAACGGTAACCTGGTTATTCGAGGCGAGAAATGGATCTCTATCAATAATGGCGATGAATTTATTCGCGTGACGGGTATTGTGCGCAGCCAAGATATCACACCAGATAACACAGTCGAATCAACACGAGTAGCTAATGCTCGTATCCAATATAGCGGAACCGGCACCTTTGCCGATACCCAAAAAGTGGGCTGGTTAAGCTCGTTCTTTATGGGTGAGTGGTGGCCTTTTTAAGGGGTAGAACATGAATATTAAACCTATTTTAGCCTTGATTTTCACTGCATGTATGGTCATTACCACACCCACTGAAGCACAGCGTCTTAAAGATATTGCCAATGTGCAAGGTGTTCGTAGTAACCAACTGATTGGTTATGGGCTTGTTGTTGGCTTGCCTGGTACTGGTGAGAAGACTCAGTACACCGAACAAACCTTTAAAACCATGTTAAAGAACTTCGGTATAAATTTACCCGATTCAGTTAGACCTAAAGTGAAAAACGTTGCAGTGGTTGCGGTTCACGCTGACATGCCAGCTTTCATTAAGCCCGGTCAAACAATAGATGTCACCGTATCAAGTATTGGTGAGGCTAAAAGTTTACGTGGCGGAACCTTGATTCAAACCTTTATGAAAGGGGTCGACGGTAATGTTTACGCCATTGCACAGGGCAGTTTAGTGGTAAGTGGCTTTAGCGCCGATGGCTTAGACGGTTCAAGCGTTATACAGAACACCCCAACAGTTGGACGTATTCCTAGTGGTGCAATTGTAGAACGCAGTGTGCTATCACCGTTTGCAAGTGGTGATCACCTAACCTTCAACCTACGCCGGGCTGATTTTTCTACCGCTAAGAGAACCGCAGATGCCATCAATGATTTGTTAGGACCAGGCATGGCGAGAGCTTTAGATGCCAGTTCAATTCAAGTTAGTGCGCCAAGAGATGCCTCACAACGAGTGTCATTTTTAGCGACCTTAGAAAATGTAGAGGTTGAACCAGCTGACGAGTCAGCCAAAGTGATAGTGAATTCTAGAACCGGCACCATAGTTGTGGGCCAAAATGTGCAATTGCTACCCGCAGCGGTTACCCATGGTGGACTCACAGTCACTATAGCTGAAGCAACACAAGTGTCTCAACCTAATGCTTTGGCTGGGGGAGAAACCGTTGTTACCAGCAACACGACTATTGACGTACAACAAGATGATAGACGTATGTTTATGTTTAACCCCGGAACCACCTTAGATGAATTAGTGCGCGCAGTGAATTTAGTCGGTGCAGCTCCTTCAGACGTTCTGGCTATTCTTGAAGCATTAAAGGTGGCAGGCGCTTTGCATGGTGAACTTATCATCATTTAAATATTGGCACTTTTTTAAAGTGATTATTTAAATAAGACCGACTTCTGTTACGGGACTACTATGGAAAAGCTGTCAAATTCTTCGCACTTTCTGGATCTAGGGGGACTGGATTCACTTCGTGCTCAAGCCCAGAAAGACGAGAAGGGCGCGCTTAAAGAAGTGGCTAAACAGTTCGAAGGTATTTTTATTCAAATGCTGATGAAAAGCATGCGAGATGCCAACGAAGCATTTAAGTCAGATAGCCCTTTTAATAGTGACGCCACAGCTTTTTATGAGCAAATGCGTGACCAACAAATGTCGATGGATTTATCAAACAAAGGCATGCTGGGCCTAGCAGAGCTAATGGTCCAGCAGCTTTCTCCTGAGGATAGCCCTATGACACCTGCATCAGTATTGCGTGGCAATATAGATGGGAATGTCATTCCAGCTATGGTTGTGAATGGCGCAAATGAGCTCAACACCTCTTCTTTATCTCCGTCTTGGACTGCGAACAACAATCTAGGCAGTTCGCAGACTTTAGCTGGTAAAAGCGACATTTTAATGGCAACACCTGTGTCGTCAATTTCAGATAAACAAACCATGGATTCAATCTTAGCCGGCAAGGTATCGCCAAGTGGCACAGATCATCTTAACGGCAAAGTATTGCCTACAGCGGTCGCATCTACTGCGGAAGAAAAGTCTGTAGTAAGTTCAAAGCGTATAAGTAAACCAATACTTAACACAGCATCTACACCTTCAATAACTGAGGTAATCAATAAATTTAATGATCCACAACACTTCATATCTGTGTTGTATCCCCATGCCGAAAAAGCGGCTAAGCAGTTAGGCACAACACCAGAAGTGTTAATCGCTCAATCGGCACTTGAAACGGGTTGGGGTCAAAAAGTTATTCGTAAACAAGATGGCAGTATGAGCAACAACCTATTCAATATTAAAGCCGATAAACGTTGGCAAGGTGATAAAACAACAGTGAATACACTTGAGTTTGAAAAAGGTATTCCTGTTCAACAACGTGCTGATTTTCGAATGTATGAAAGCTTAGAGCAAAGTTTTAATGATTTTGTGTCGTTTATTTCTCAAAACGATCGCTATCAAGATGCGCGCAAAGTGGCCAGTGAGCCGCGTCAATTTATTCATGCTTTGCAAAAAGCGGGTTATGCCACCGATCCACACTATGCCAAAAAAGTGATCAGCGTAATGCAGTCTGTAACTGAAGGACTTAAGTCCGTAATACCTGTGGAGACTAAATAATGGCTATCGATCTACTGAATATTGCTCGTACAGGTGTACAGGCATCGCAATCACAATTGGCGGTTACCAGTAATAATATTGCCAACGCTAATACCCAAGGCTATCACCGTCAGGTGGCGAACCAAGCAAGTACAGAGTCTCAACGATTAGGCAATAGCTTTTATGGCACTGGCACTTATGTCACTGATGTTAAAAGAGTGTACAACGAATTCGCTGCCCGTGAGTTACGCATTGGTCAAACTAGCTTAAGTGGTGCTGAGGCGACTTATTCAAAGATGAGTGAATTGGATCAACTTTATTCACAAATCGGCAATATGGTACCTGCAGGACTCAATAATTTTTTTGGCAGTATTAATAGCGTAGCTGATTTACCTACAGACATAGGGATCCGCAGCAGTGCATTAAGTTCAGCCGAACAATTGGCCAAAACGATGAATCAAATGCAATCGCATTTAGATAATCAAACTAAACAAACCAATAGCCAGATTGAGTCAATGACGGTGCGCATTAACGAAATTAGTAAAGAGTTGGGCAACCTCAACTTAGAACTAATGAAGTCTAGTGGTGATGACAGTCAATTGTTAGATAAACAAGATGCACTAATTCAAGAGCTTAGCCAGTATGCTCAGGTGAACGTCATTCCATTAGACACCGGTGCTAAGTCTATTATGTTAGGCGGGTCTGTGATGTTGGTATCGGGCGAAGTGTCGATGTCAGTTGGCGTAACTACTGGAGACCCTTATCCAAATGAACCCCGTATCACCGCAAGTACCGGTAATCAGTCACTGATTATTAATCCCTCTAAGTTAGGTGGACAGTTAGGTGCTTTATTTGATTTTCGTTCAGAAACCTTAGTGCCTGCCAGCCAAGAGCTAGGCCAGCTGGCTTTAGGTATTGCTGATGCATTTAATGAAATGCAGTCAAAAGGGTTCGACTTAAATGGCAATGTTGGCAAAAACCTATTTCGCGACATTAATGATCCATTAATGTCATCTGGAAGGGTTGGTGAGTTCTCTACTAATACAGGTAATGCAAAAATTAGCGTCAATGTTGATGATGTTGGCAAGTTAAGTGGTGGTGGCTATGACTTATCTTTCACCGCGCCGGCGACTTATAAATTAACTGATACCCAAACAGGTAAAGTTAGCCCATTGACATTAAATCCACCTGGAGAGTTAGTCGGTGGTGACGGCTTTACTATCAATATTAGCACTGGTGCAATGAATGATGGCGACAAGTTTGAAATCCGCCCAACCTCTGGTGCAGCTGCTGGGTTAACCATGATAATGACCGACCCTAAAGGTATTGCTGCAGCAGGGCCCAAAATTACTGCAGATGTTGCAAACTCTGGTGAAATGGAAGTTAAGGTAAGTACTGTTAATCGTGCTACATCAGGGTTTCCTCTTACAGGTAGTGAACTTACTGTTCGCGTAGATAGTGCTGCCAATACCTTTGAAGTTTTTAATGCATCAGGCACTTCTTTAGCGGGGCCAAGCGCTTTTACGCCTCCTACAGTCAATACCGGTTATGGCTTCAGCATCGAAATTGATGACACATCTGCAGCAGGTGTCACTGACAGCTTTACTTTCGATCTATCGTTTGCAGAAGGTGATAACAGCAATGCAGTTGCAATAGCAGAAATGGCTGACGCCAAATTAATGAACGGTGGAACAACCACGCTCGTCGGTGTGTTTGAAAACACTAAATTAGATATTGGCAGTAAAACAAAAGCTGCTGAAGTGAGAGCGGGGTCAGCGGATGCTATTTTTCAGCAAGCTTATAACCGAGTGCAAAGTGAATCAGGTGTCAACCTTGACGAAGAAGCTGCAAATTTAATGCGTTTTCAACAAGCTTATCAAGCATCCGCCAGAATAATGACAACAGCACAAACCATTTTCGATACTTTATTAAGCTCGGTTCGTTAGGAGGTAAATCATGAGAATTTCTACCGGACAAATGTTTAATCAAAACACCAGCAGTATTTTACAAAAGCAAACTGCGACAAACAAAATTATGGAACAACTTTCTAGCGGAAAAAAAGTGAATACCGCGGGAGAAGATCCTGTTGCAGCAATAGTGATTGATAACCTAAAGCAAAAAAATGCCTTAGTCGATCAATACGCCAAAAATATTGACTATGCGACAAATCACTTATCCATTAGCGAAAGCAAAATTGGCAGTGCAGAAACATTAATTTCATCTATGCGCGAACAAGTACTACGAGGCGCTAACGGCAGTCTTAGTTCAGTCGAGCGGCAAATGGTTGCCGATGAAATGAGATCAAGTTTAGATGAGTTACTTTCTATTGCTAATAGTAAGGATGAATCAGGTAATTACTTGTTTGCGGGAAATAAAACAAACTCTAAACCTTTTTCTTTTGACGCTAATGGTGAAATTGTTTACAGCGGTGACTCTGGTGTCAGAAAAAGTGTGGTGGCATCTGGAATCGTTATGGCGACAAATATACCAGGAGATACGGCATTTATGAATGCTGTTAATCCACTTGGCGACTACGGCGCCAATTATTTGTCATCACAACAAGGTGACTTTACTGTTTCAAGTGCAAAAATAACCAATCAAGCATCTCATGTAGCTGATACTTATACTTTTAATTTTACACCGAATGGTTCCAATGTCGATCTTCAGGTATTAGATTCCGGCGGTGTAACCGTTGCAACTGTAACCAATTTCAACTCAACAACCCCAGTATCTTTTAATGGCATTGACGTTAAATTGGATGGATCGCCAGTTGCAGGGGACTCTTTTACCATTGAACCGGTAGAGACAGTAAGCGTATTTGATACATTTAATAAGGCATTAGCGTTATTAGAAAGCCCAAACTCAACAAATAGTGCGCAAGGGTTGTCACAGTTGGCACAACTATTGAATGGTATAGATAGTGGTCAAAATCAAGTCAGTACAGCACGAGGTATAGCTGGTAATAATTTGAAGGGTTTGGAGAGCATTTCAACAAATCATTCAGACGAGAAAATTATTAATAGTAGTGCGTTATCAATTCTGGAAGATTTAGATTATGCAGAAGCGATAACAGAGTTTGAAAAACAACAACTTGCACTTAATGCTGTATCGAGTGTGTTTAGTAAAGTGGGTTCGCTTTCATTGTTTGATTATATATAACAAAAAAGCAATCACGTTAAATTGTAAAATTTAGCCAAGCTCCACAGTCTTGGCAACAAAACTAGGAATGAGGAATTATTTATGGCTATTACAGTTAATACCAACGTTACTTCTATGAAAGCGCAGAAGAACTTAACCATCTCCACTGGACAGTTAAATACGTCAATGGAACGTCTTTCAAGTGGATTAAGAATTAACAGTGCTAAGGATGATGCTGCTGGTTTGGCTATTTCTAACCGCTTGAACTCACAAGTACGTGGGTTAGATGTTGGCATGCGTAATGCGAATGATGCGATTTCGATTGCTCAAATTGCTGAAGGCGCGATGCAAGAACAAACTAACATGCTGCAACGTATGCGTGACTTGGCAATACAATCTGAAAACGGTGCAAACAGCACAGCGGATTTAACGGCACTAAAAGCAGAGATGGATCAGCTTGCTACAGAAATTACCGCTATTGGTAATAGTACCGCATTTGGTAATACTAAATTAATGACGGGTGGTTTTTCCGGTGGGAAAATTTTCCAGGTAGGTCACCAAGAAGGCGAAGATGTTAAAGTTACCGTCAAGACTAATAATGCTGCGTCATTATCTGTTAATGCTATAACAGTAGCCACCTCAGCAGGGCGTAACTCTGCATTAGGTAGAATTGATGCTGCGATTAATAAAATTGATACTCAACGTGCTGACTTAGGTGCGGTTCAAAACCGTTTAAGTCATAACATTGCTAACAGTGCTAACACTCAAGCAAACGTTGCAGATGCTAAGAGCCGTATCGTTGACGTCGATTTTGCTAAAGAGACATCCGTTATGACTAAAAACCAGGTACTTCAACAAACAGGCTCTGCAATGCTTGCGCAAGCAAATCAGTTACCTCAAGTTGCACTATCTCTATTGGGATAATCTGAAGCGTCAATTAAGTCAGCCTCTATCAGCTTCTATATATAGAGGCTGATTTTGTTTATAGGGTATCTATGACCCAATTGCTTTCTAACTTCTAGAACTTTATTTTTCTGTTAAATATTGTTTTTTCTGAAATTTATTTTTTAAACTGATTAAGAACAAAAATAAATCAAAAAAAATCTAAAGAAAAAAAGTAATTGCCGTTACATATATTGTAACGAGCAAGACCTGTCTGACTTGAGCTAAAGCAAACAGGCGTATCTCAAGTCAGAAATAATATGAGGAAGCAATCATGGCTATCACAGTAAACACTAATGTTACATCATTAAAAGCACAGAAAAATTTGAATTCATCTTCTAGTGGACTTGCGACTTCTATGGAACGTTTGTCTAGTGGTATGCGTATTAACAGCGCAAAAGATGATGCCGCAGGTCTAGCAATTTCGAACCGTCTAAATTCACAGGTTCGTGGTCTTGATGTTGGTATGCGTAATGCGAATGATGCAATTTCAATTGCACAAATCTCAGAAGGCGCCATGCAAGAACAGACTAACATGCTTCAACGTATGCGTGACTTGGCAATCCAATCTGAAAACGGTGCAAACAGTTCAGCGGATTTAACAGCATTGAAAGCAGAGATGGATCAACTTGCATTAGAAATTACCGCGATTGGTGATACTACCGCGTTTGGTAATACAAAACTAATGAAGGGTGGTTTTTCTGGTGGTAAGACTTTCCAGGTTGGTCATCAAGAAGGCGAAGATGTTAAAATTACCGTTAAGACTACAAATGCGGGTTCTTTATCTGTTAATAGTATAAATGTAACTACATCAGCGGGCCGTGCCTCTGCATTAGGCAAGATTGATGCTGCAATTAAGAGTATTGATACCCAACGTGCTGACTTAGGTGCGATTCAAAACCGCCTAAGCCATAACATCAGTAACAGTGCTAACACTCAAGCAAACGTTGCAGATGCTAAGTCTCGTATTGTAGATGTGGATTTCGCTAAAGAAACCTCAACTATGACTAAGAACCAAGTACTTCAACAAACGGGTTCAGCAATGTTAGCTCAGGCGAACCAGTTACCGCAAATCGCATTATCTTTACTATAATGTAAGTTAGTACGGTAAGCATTGATAGGGAGATTCGCTGGCGGATCTCCCTTTGTTGTTTCAAAGATATCTATTTAAAGCGTTTAATTAACTGGTAAAAGAGTCTTAGTTGAGGTGGAACATGGAAATTCAAACAAATAGCAGTGCGAGTTTTATTGCCAGGGCAGAATCGACAAAATCTGATTTAAATAGTGTACCTTTGAGCGCTAAAAAAATTGATGTTAGCCAGGTAGAGCTCGATCGGGAGTCATCTATTCAAGCAGTAAAACAGCAAGAAGAAACATCAACTGATAGCAAAAAATCAGATGAGTCTTTAGAACTTGTTGCAAAAGAATTGACTGATATGGTCGCAATGATGCAAAAAGGGTTAAAGTTTTCTGTTGATGTTGATTCAGGTAAGCAAGTTATTAAAGTACAAGATATTGAGTCTGGTGATATTATCAGACAGATCCCAAGTGAAGAAGCATTACAGTTAGCACAAAAACTCAGTGAGGTATCAGGGGTATTGATGCCAATTGAAGTTTAATTTTTTCCAAAAATTTGTATACTAAATTGTGTAGGTATTTTTTGGCAATAAGCATTTTAGGTAATTAATCGGCTCAACGGAGGCTGTTATGGCATTAACTGCGACGGGTATTGGTTCTGGGTTAGATATTTCAAATATTGTCAGCGTACTAGTAGGTGCTGAAAAAGGCCCTAAAGAAGCGCTCTTTACCCGACAAGAAACCCAAATTAATGCAAAAGTTTCTGCCATAGGAACGTTGAAAAGTGGCTTGTCAAATTTTCAAGATGCAGCTAAAAAACTACAAAGTGGTGCACTGTTAAATTTGCGTACAGTATCGACTGGAGACAGTGCATTTTTTACCGCCAAGGCTGATCAATATGCCCAACCCGGTAAGTATTCTATCAAAGTTGAGCAGCTTGCCGCTTCTCATAAAGTTGCTGGTGCCAATATAGCCGATCCAAGTCAGGCTGTTGGTCAAGGAAGTTTAGATTTATCTGTAAATGGTGCAAATTTCTCGGTTACTGTCGATCCAGCGGATACGCTTTCCGCTATAGCATCAAAAATTAATAATGCTTCAGATAATGCAGGTATTACCGCGACCGTGGTTAAAAGTGATGCTGGTAGCCGCCTTGTTTTTACCGCCAATGACTCTGGCACCGATAATCAAATTACCATGTCTGCAACAGATACCAGTGGCACAGGGTTAAGCGATATGTTTAATGGCGCCAACCTAGAAGAACTTCAAACCGCAGCCAATTCTATTATTTACATCGACGGTCAAAAATTAACCTCCCAAAGTAATACTATTGATAATGCTATTACTGGTGTCACACTTGACCTAACTAAGGCAGACATCGCCTCTACCTCAACACTTTCGATTAAACAAGATACCGATTCAGTAAAGAAGAATATTGAAGAGTTTGTTAGTGCTTATAATACTCTTATATCATCTATTGATAAGTTGTCTTCATATAATGCTGAAACAAAGACTGCATCAGCTTTACAAGGTGATTCTATGATCCGTTCATTAGAGTCCCAGCTTAGAAAGACGGTGAGTGAAAGAGTCAGTGTTGATGGTATAGAATCTGCTTTATACGAGTTAGGAATATCGACAGATAATAAAGGTAAACTCAGTATTGATAATACCCGTTTAACCGACGCTATTAATAACAATATGTCGTTAGTTGAGGGGTTTTTTTCTACTGAAGATACAGGTTTAGCACATAAATTTGATAGTTTGGTTCAGACATATACTAAAGCCGGCGGTGTGATTGATGGTCGAAAGAACTCCTATACAGAGCAATCAAGTCGGTTAACAGATCAAAGAGCTACGTTTAGCTTGAAAATGGAACAATTACAAGCTCGACTGCTTAAACAATTTAATGCCATGGATTTGATTGTTGCACAATTAAATCAACAAAGTTCTGGTTTGTCAGATAGGCTTAATTCGCTACCTGGCGTCATTCGAACATAAAAGGAATGATTGATTGCACTCTAAACTTAAACTGATTAACGACACTATTGAAGATACGTTAAATCAAATTGATAATATTCCTGCTGAAGATGAACAGTCTGATAAGTTGGTATCATTATTGCTTGAGTGTATAGGAGAGCGTCAATTATATATTGACTCAATGATTAATGATGCTGTCGATGACACATTTGCTGCTTATTTATCAGAACAGCTACTAGTCACTAATGACTTTGTGAACAGGGCTTCTAAAATAATGTCCCATCGACAAAACTTATTAAATTTAAAAAGCACTCATCAACGACAAATTAAAGTTTATCAAAACATTGATGCAAATAGGTAGGTTATTATGAGAAGTTCTTTACAGTCATACCGTAAGGTTTCGATTGACAGTGAAATATCAGTTGCTTCGCCACATCGTATTATTCAGATGATGTTTGCCGGTGGCTTGGAAAGACTTGCTCAAAGTCGCTATGCCATTGAAAATGGTGATATGGAAAATAAAGGTCTGTTTATCGGCAAAGCTATTGGTATCGTTAACGGTTTAAATAATAGTTTAAATATGGAAGCTGGTGGTGAAATTGCTGGCAATCTTAGTCAATTATATGACTTTATTTTAATAAAAGTCACCGAAGCGAATTTGAAAAACGATACTCAATCTATTGATGATGCAGTGAGCGTTCTAAGAACCCTTAAAGAGGGCTGGGATGCTATTCCGCAAAGCGATCATCATCTAACTTCTGAAGCAAGCTAGTTTTATTCAGGTATGCTGTGACAGATTTCAACGCCATTGAGCAAATCTCAATGGCGTTTTTTTATATTTTTTTAAAAAATACATTGTATTGCATGAATTATCAGCAATTGTGCACTAATATGAGTTTAGATAATGATTTAGCCGTTGAAGCACTTGCTTCTGGTTCGGGGTTAATTCATATTTAGTACTGTAAATGAAAAATTAACCCCATAAGCGAAACAATTAGTCCTCTAAACGAGAAAATCATCTTCGGATAGACATTTTATGGTTATAATTAATGTTTTGTTTAACATTTGTCACTTACTGTGACCATTTTGTCCTTTGGTTTTATTATTAAACGCGTAATAATGACTCAGGATTTTTTATACTTATAATAAGCTTTGGCCCTCTGAATGATGCAAATTGAACAACGAATTTTAATTGTCGGTACCCTCTCCGAGCGTGTAACTCGCCTGTGCTGCATTTTTGAATTCTTAGGTGAGCAATGTGACATTTTAGCCATTGACGCTTTGTTGCCTTTGATAGAAGAATCAAGATATCGCGCCATTGTTATAGACTCCGATGCGGTAGGGCTGGACAGTGTTAAAAATATTGCAGCAATAGCGCCCTGGCAGCCCCTATTACTATTAGGCAATACCGCTATTGAAGCGTCCAGTATTCTTGGTGTAATAGAAGAACCGATTAATTATCCGCAATTAACTGAATTACTGCATTTTTGTCAGGTGTTCGGTCAAGCTAAAAAAGAGCAATCTCCTACCAGTGGTAATCAAACTAAATTATTTCGCAGTCTTGTTGGCCGCAGTCAGGGTATAGCCAATGTGCGACACTTAATTAGCCAAGTCGCAGGTTCTGATGCCACGGTGCTAGTGCTTGGGCAATCTGGTACAGGCAAAGAAGTGGTCGCCCGTAATATTCATTACATATCAGAACGTCGTGATGGACCGTTTATACCGGTTAACTGCGGTGCGATACCGCCAGAGTTGTTAGAAAGTGAGTTATTTGGCCATGAGAAAGGCTCGTTTACCGGGGCAATATCATCCCGTAAAGGTCGTTTCGAGTTAGCCGAAGGTGGCACGTTATTTCTTGATGAAATTGGTGACATGCCACTGCAAATGCAAGTCAAATTATTACGTGTCCTGCAAGAGCGAGTCTTTGAGCGTGTTGGCGGCAGCAAAACAATTAAAACGGATGTGCGTGTCGTCGCGGCAACGCATCGTGATTTAGAGACGATGATTTCAGAGAATGAATTCCGTGAGGATTTATATTATCGCCTGAACGTTTTTCCAATTGAAATGCCAGCATTGTCTGAACGTCGTGACGATGTGCCATTGTTATTGCAAGAATTGGTTAGTCGAGTCTTTAATGAAGGCCGAGGTAAAGTGAGGTTTACTCAGCGTGCTATCGAGTCATTAAAAGAACATACTTGGTCTGGAAACGTTCGCGAATTATCTAATTTAGTCGAGCGATTGACTATTTTATTTCCTGGTGGATTAGTTGATGTGAACGATTTGCCCAACAAATATCGCTATATTGACGTACCAGAATACTGTGTTGAGATAAGTGAGGAGCAATTAGAGCGTGATGCATTAGCGTCTATTTTTAATGATGATGAACCCATTGAACTCCCTGACACACGTTTTCCAACTGAGTTACCGCCAGAAGGCGTCAACCTTAAAGATTTACTGGCAGAGCTTGAAATAGATATGATCCGTCAGGCGTTAGAATTACAGGATAATGTGGTTGCTAGAGCCGCTGAAATGTTGGGTATTCGTCGCACTACCTTGGTAGAAAAAATGCGAAAATACGGTATGGGTAAAGAATAGTTACCTTTATACACTGTGTATATTAACTGATAAAGCATACCCTCCAAAGGTGTGCTTTATTTTTTCGTATTTTGGCATACTAAATGCAGTAACTCGTTAAATGTCGTTCTTTTGACGGAGTCACTATGCTAATTGCACACGCTGTAACCCAGCAAAATTCAACAGATTTTCAGCAAACTCAATATTCGCTGCAACAATCTGCTGTAGCTTCTTTGCGAGTGGACACCTCAGCAGAATACCTTCATGACAGTAAATTGACCCGAAGTCAGTTTGCCCATGTGAAAGAGGCTGCCAATATGTCAAATCAAATGGCGCATATTCTTCAGGCGCTACCGTCTGGTGTCGTTATTATTAACGGTGATGGTGTGGTGACACTCGCTAACCCTATGGCGGCGGAACTGCTTGGCCGACCGCTTCAGGGGTTACGTTGGTTTGATATTATTAATCGCGCTTTTTCACCCCAAGATGATGATGGCCACGAAGTGTCATTGAAAAACGGACGTCGAGTTAAGTTGGCTATTACGCCATTAACCCCAGAACCCGGTCAGTTGATTGTATTAACTGATCTAACTGAAACGCGTTTACTACAAAAAAACTTATCCCATTTACAGCGTTTATCGGCGCTTGGCAAAATGGTGGCAACTTTAGCTCATCAAATTCGTACGCCACTATCAGCCGCACTTCTTTACGCCTCAAATTTAGGTAACACTAAACTAGCAGAGCCTTCTAGAACTCGCTTTCAATCAAAACTGGTTGATCGTTTAAATGAGTTAGAGCGTCAAGTAAACGATATGCTTTTGATGGCCAAAGGACGTCAAGATGCGAAAGCGGATAACGTAGCAGTATCTGATATTATTAATATTGTTATGGCTAATTGTGAAGTGATTGCCAACAAAAAATCCTGTGAGATATTCCAGCAATGCTCAACCGATGCCAGTTTATATGCTAATCGCGATGCGTTAAGTTCTGCGGTGAATAATTTAGTGATGAATAGTATCGAGGCCGGTGCAACCAAAATTAAAATTTGCGCCACGGAAGCTGAAGATAATGTCATTATTGATGTGATTGATAACGGTAAAGGACTAGACCCTCAAATGCAGCAACAAGTGCTCGAGCCTTTTTTTACCACTAAAGCACAGGGGACTGGGTTGGGGTTAGCTGTTGTGCAATCTGTGGTGCGTAACCATGGTGGTAACATTCAATTATCATGTAAACCGCAAATGGGTTGTCAGGTGCGATTAAGTTTTCCGATGTCTAAAGATTCGGTATTGAATAGTCAGTCGCAGGAGGGTAATCATGTCTGAAGCAAAACTATTACTCGTGGAAGATGATGCTGATTTACGTGAAGCATTACTTGATACATTATTGTTGGCGCATTATGAATGTGTTGATGTTAGCTGTGCAGAAGATGCCATTATAGCGTTAAAAGCACAACATTTTGACTTAGTCATCAGCGATGTCCAAATGGAAGGTATTGGTGGTTTGGGTCTGCTTACCTATTTGCAACAAGCTCAGCCCAAGTTACCGCTATTGTTGATGACAGCTTATGCCACTATTGATAGTGCGGTTAGTGCCATTAAATTGGGAGCTGTTGATTATTTAGCTAAACCTTTCGCGCCTGAAGTTTTGCTTAATCAGGTATCAAGATATTTGCCGCAAAAGCAAAATACTAACCAACCTATAGTTGCCGATGAAAAAAGTCTCGCGTTGTTAGGGTTAGCCCAACGTGTTGCGATATCAGATGCTTCGGTGATGATTTTAGGTCCCAGCGGTTCTGGTAAAGAAGTGCTAGCGCGCTATATTCATCATCATAGCAGTCGTAAAGATGCGCCTTTTATTGCCATCAATTGTGCTGCTATCCCTGAAAATATGCTTGAAGCGACCCTATTTGGGTATGAGAAGGGGGCATTTACTGGCGCATACCAAGCATGTCCAGGAAAATTTGAGCAGGCCCAAGGTGGCACTTTGCTGCTCGATGAAATCTCTGAAATGGAGCTGGGGTTGCAAGCAAAGCTGTTGCGTGTTTTACAAGAACGCGAAGTGGAACGATTAGGTGGTCGTAAAACGATTAAACTTGATGTGCGTGTACTAGCTACATCAAATCGCGATTTAAAAGCCATTATCAGTTCAGGCGAATTTAGAGAAGATCTATATTATCGGATCAATGTATTTCCATTAACTTGGCCAGCACTTTATCAGCGTCCTGCCGATATTTTACCTTTAGCCAGACATTTGCTGGTTAAACATGCTAAAGCATTTAATATTACACCCGTTCCTACTTTAGGAGAGGTAGCCACCAGACGGTTATTAGCCCATCGTTGGCCTGGTAATGTTCGTGAGCTGGATAATGTGATTCAAAGGGCGCTTATTTTAAGTAATGGTGGCGAAATAAGCGGGCAAGATATTATTATTGATTCGGCAGATGTGGCTTTACACACAGATATTGACAGTATCGAAAAGCCTGCTGAAGTTGAAGGTCTTGGCGGTGAGTTGCAAGCGCAAGAGCATGTGATTATTCTTGAAACCCTAAATCAATGTCATGGTAGTCGAAAACTTGTCGCTGAAAAATTAGGTATAAGTGCACGCACGCTGCGTTATAAAATGGCTAAAATGCGTGATGCGGGAATTCAATTGCCCGCATAGCTGGTTTTTGTCTGTCTTACGAGCATTCCGTACTTGTTTTATAGCTTTCTTTACCAAAGCTACGCATTAACGCGTAGCTTTTTGCTTTACTGTTAATCTTGGCATTCAAATTGCTTTATCCCTACTAAGACAGTTAAATATCGTCAAATATTCGACGAATGGGAGTTTCAGCATGCAGATCAACGCCAATCCATTACTTCAAGAAATGCAGTCACTTCGTGGTGAAATTGCACCTTCCAGCCGTTCGAATATGGGGTCGGGTATTAGCCCTAACCTAATCCAGCAAGTGAATAACACCTCAGGTTCAGACTTTGGCCAGTTGTTATCCCAAGCTGTCGGTCATGTGAGTGGTTTACAGAAATCATCTTCAAGTTTAGCGACTCGTCTTGATATGGGGGATTCAACTGTGACCTTATCTGACACCGTCATTGCGCGCGAAAAATCAGGCGTAGCATTTGAAGCGACTGTGCAAGTCAGAAATAAACTGGTAGAAGCTTATAAAGAAATCATGAGTATGCCGGTATAACTTGCATCACAAAGACGTTATTAAAGCAGTATAAAAGTAGGGGCATATTGTGAGCACAGACATAATGGTAGGTTCAGATGCGGCAGTTGATGCCGGTATTCAGCAAGAGAATAAGTCTGGCTTGTTGAGCAATGTGGGCGGGGCAGACATGATGCGTCAAATCACTATGATTTTGGCGTTGGCAGTGTGTTTAGCCCTAGCTGTTTTTATTATGATGTGGGCACAGGAGCCTGAGTATCGTCCATTGGGTAAAATGGAAACAGCTGAAATGATCCAGGTACTGGATGTACTTGATAAAAATAATATTAAATACCAAATCAGTGTTGATGTTGTTAAGGTTCCTGAAGATCAATACCAAGACGTTAAACTGCTGTTAAGTCGTGCTGGAGTCGAGAGTAGTGCCAAAAATGATGACTACTTAAGCCAGGATAGTGGCTTTGGGGTGAGTCAGCGTATGGAGCAAGCGCGATTAAAGCACAGCCAAGAGTTAAATCTTGCCCGTGCTATTGAAGAATTAAAAAGTATTAGCCGTGCCAAAGTTATTCTTGCACTGCCTAAAGAGAATGTTTTTGCCCGTAACGCATCTAAGCCAAGTGCTACAGTTGTAGTCAATGTGCGTCGAGGCGGCCTAGGCCAAGAAGAAGTCGACGCTATTGTTGATATCGTAGGCTCCGCGGTACAAGGTCTTGAACCTTCGCGCGTGACAGTAACAGATTCTAATGGACGCTTATTAAATTCGGGCAGTCAAGATGGAGTATCAGCACGTGCCCGTCGTGAACTTGAGTTAGTGCAACAAAAAGAAGCAGAATACCGTAAAAAGATAGATTCAATTCTTATGCCTATCCTTGGTCCTGAAAACTACACCTCTCAGGTTGATGTCAGTATGGATTTTACTGCGATAGAGCAAACCTCAAAACGCTATGATCCTGATTTACCTGCATTGAGCAGTGAGATGACTATTGAAAGTAAATCATCTGGTGGAAGTGTAGGCGGAATACCTGGTGCATTAACCAATCAACCTCCCATGGAGTCTGATATTCCTACTGAAGCTGGGGGCGGTGGGTCAGCATCATCAAAATCATCGGATACTCACCGAGAAGCTACCCGTAACTTTGACTATGACACGACAATTAGTCATACCCGCCAGCAAGTAGGACAAGTTCGTCGGGTGAGTGTGTCTGTGGCAATCGACTTTAAACCAGGAGAGGCGGGTGAAGATGGCCAAGTTAGCCGGGTTGCGCGTACGGAACAAGAGTTAACTAACATTCGTCGGTTGCTGGAAGGTGCAGTAGGCTTTAGTAGCCAACGTGGTGATGCGCTTGAAGTGGTAACTGTGCCGTTTATGGATCAGCTATTAGAAGAACTCCCCGCGCCAGATATGTGGGAAGAACCTTGGTTTTGGCGTGCAATTAAACTGGTGCTAGGTGCATTAGTGGTCTTAGTTCTTATTCTTACGGTAGTGCGCCCTATGCTTAAGCGCCTTGTTAACCCTGATGGTGTTAATATGCCCGATGATGTTCGTTTGGGGCATGAACTTGCTGAAATTGAAGATCAATATGCTGCAGATACGCTAGGTATGCTAAATACCAAAGATGCTGAATACAGCTATGCTGATGATGGTTCAATTCTTATTCCGAATTTACATAAAGATGATGATATGATTAAGGCGATTAGAGCACTGGTTGCAAATGAGCCGGAATTATCCACTCAAGTAATTAAAAATTGGTTACAAGACAATGGCTGATAATAAAACAGATAAAAAAGAAAAAGCTGAGAAAGTCGGTTTTGATTCTGATTCTTTAAGTGGAATTGAAAAAACGGCGATTCTATTGCTGAGTTTAAGCGAAGCCGATGCAGCGTCAATTTTAAAGCACCTTGAGCCTAAACAGGTCCAGAAAGTGGGTATGGCAATGGCGGCGATGGATGATTTTGGTCAAGAAAAAGTCATTGGTGTGCATAAGCTTTTTTTAGATGAAATTCAGAAGTTCTCTTCAATTGGTTTTAACAGTGCTGAATTCGTGCGTAAGGCACTAACAGCTGCGTTAGGTGAAGATAAAGCCGGTAATTTGATTGAACAAATTATCATGGGCAGTGGTGCTAAAGGCCTAGATTCGCTTAAATGGATGGATGCACGCCAAGTGGCGACCATTATTCAAAATGAGCATCCGCAGATCCAAACCATTGTTTTATCTTATTTAGAACCGGATCAAGCGGCTGAAATTTTTAGCCAGTTCCCCGAAAATACTCGCCTTGATTTAATGATGCGTATTGCTAACCTTGAAGAAGTGCAGCCCGCAGCATTACAAGAGTTAAACGATATTATGGAGAAACAGTTTGCTGGCCAAGGTGGTGCGCAAGCAGCGAAAATGGGCGGCTTAAAAGCTGCGGCCAATATCATGAACTACTTAGATACGGGTGTCGAAAGTCAGATTATGGAAACCATGCGTGAATCTGATGAAGAAATGGCACAACAAATTCAAGATATGATGTTTGTGTTTGAAAATCTTATTGATGTTGATGACCGTGGTATTCAAGCATTACTGCGTGACGTACAACAAGATGTACTAATGAAAGCGCTCAAAGGTGCTGATGATGCATTGAAAGAGAAAATATTAGGTAACATGTCCAAGCGTGCGGCAGAGTTACTGCGCGATGATCTTGAGGCTATGGGACCAATTCGTATCAGTGAAGTTGAAGTGGCGCAAAAAGAAATTTTATCGATTGCCAGACGTTTATCTGATAGTGGTGAGATTATGCTTGGCGGTGGCGGCGGTGAAGAGTTCTTGTAAGGAGCACTTCAGCCCATGACGAATGGCAATTGAACTTTCGAAGCGACATCTATCTCGAAAATCAACATGTCACAGCAGGAATGTATATAACATTGGCTAAACTATGACTGACTCAAAAATATCCAAGAAAGTGTTAAATGTTGAGGATGAACATGAGTTCAGCCATTGGCAGCTGCCGGATGTCACCGAAGATATTTCAGCTAAACCCTCAAACCTATACGGTAAAAAAGAAGGTGTATATCAGTCTTCTGTTGCCGTGGTTGATAAAGTCGTGTCTATGCCGACTATGGCTCAAATCGAGGAGATTCGAGCTGATGCAGAAAACGAAGGGTTTGAGCAAGGCAAACAAGAGGGGCTTAAACAGGGGCTTGAACAAGGTCGACTAGATGGATTAGCCCAAGGCCATGAAGAAGGTTTTACTCAGGGGCAAGAGCAGGGTTATGAAGCTGGAATGGTTAAAGCCAATCAACTGGCAGAGCAATTATCCTCATTAATCAATCAGTTTCAACAGCCTTTAGCTATTTTGGATGCTGAAGTTGAGTCAGAAGTGTTATCAATGACATTGGCGTTAGCCAAAGCCGTTGTACAACAAGAACTGAAAATGCATCCAGAGCATATTGCAGCCACTATTCGTCAAGGCGTAGATGCTCTGCCAATAAAAGAGCAACGCGTAAAATTAAGATTGCATCCTGATGATGTTGCTTTAGTAATATCTTTATACGGTGAATCACAATTAACCCAAAATGATTGGCATCTAGAAAGTGACCCAAGTTTATCGGTAGGTGATGTATTTATTGATAGTACACGTTCAAATGTTGACTTACGTTTATCACAACGTATTTTACAGGTATTTGGCAGCCTTGATGAACAATCAGCTCAGTTAGCTCGTCAAGTTCAGCTGGCAAAACATGAAGATAGCGTTTATACCACAACACAAGTTGATACCGGCCTATCATCTGTTGATGTTAGTTCTACCCACGACAACAATCATGATAAAAATCACAATGATGATTCAAGCGATGAACATTCGACTGTATCTGAGCCTGACGCCACAGCGTCATTAATCGACAATGTGCCAGAGTCAGTTTCTGAAACACCAACTGATGCAGTTGGTTCAGCACAAGCGGCTATAGATAAAGAGCAATCAGACTCACAATCACAATCTCTCGAAGCAGAAGCAATTGACATAGCTTCATCTAAACACGCTGATACGCAAATTACTGAGCAAGGTGAAGTTGATGAAAGACCGCCAACATCAGTTACTGAATAAACTTAAAACCCATCATCTTAAGGTTGCTCCTGTACGCCCTATTGCTAGCGGCCAGTTAGTGCGTGTTGTAGGGTTAACACTAGAAGCGACTGGGTGTCGCGCACCTGTGGGCAGTTTGTGTTCAATTGAAACTATGGCTGGTGAGCTGACGGCTGAAGTTGTTGGATTTGATGATAAATTATTATATTTAATGCCTGTTGAAGAGCTTCGGGGGGTATTACCTGGCGCAAAAGTGCAGCCTTTAGGTGAGCAAGAAGGCTTAAAAGTAGGCTTAAGTTTGTTGGGCCGCGTATTAGATGGCAGCGGTCAGCCCCTTGATGGGCTGGGCCCATTAACCACAAGTGAACAGGCTTCTCGTCATCCTCCTTATATCAATCCCTTATCTCGACGTGCAATTACCGAGCCTTTAGATGTTGGGGTTCGTGCTATTAATGCCATGTTAACAGTGGGTAAGGGTCAGCGAATGGGCTTATTTGCTGGTTCTGGTGTGGGTAAGAGTGTTTTATTAGGCATGATGACCCGTGGTTCAAATGCCGATGTTATTGTCGTTGGGCTCGTTGGCGAGCGTGGCCGAGAAGTTAAAGAATTTATAGAAGAGATATTAGGTGATGAAGGACGTGCCCGTTCAGTTGTTGTAGCAGCACCTGCCGATACCTCTCCATTAATGCGCTTGAGGGCATGCGAAACATCGACTCGTATAGCAGAATATTTTCGAGACTTAGGCTATAACGTATTGTTACTAATGGATAGTTTAACCCGTTATGCTCAAGCTCAACGTGAGGTGGCTTTAGCGATTGGTGAGCCGCCCGCAACAAAAGGTTATCCACCTTCCGTGTTTGCTAAGTTGCCTAGATTAGTTGAACGTGCGGGTAATGGTGGCCCAGGTCAGGGGTCTATCACGGCTTTTTATACTGTCTTAACCGAGGGGGATGATTTGCAAGACCCTATTGCTGATGCATCGCGGGCTATTTTAGATGGCCACGTGGTGTTATCGCGTCGGCTTGCTGATTCAGGCCATTATCCGGCTATTGATATAGAGCAATCCATTAGTCGCGTAGCGCCTATGGTGATCAGTGATGAACACTTAGAGGCAATGCGCCGCGTTAAACAAATGTACTCTCTTTATCAACAGAATCGAGATTTGATTTCTATTGGGGCATATTCTCAAGGGAGTGATCCGCGGATTGATAATGCGATTAGGTTACAACCTGCAATGAATGCCTTTTTACGTCAGGGTTATAAAGAAGCGATTAGTTTTGACAGTAGCGCTATTATGATGACGCAAATAGCGGGTCAATGTCAGAATTAATTCAAAGCAATATTTATTCTACTGTTGATTTATCAGGTGTGTTGATTTATTCGGTGTGTTGATAAGAGGTAACCTATGGCAAGTGATCCGTTATTTACCGTTCTCAAATTAGCGACTGAAGCTGAAAGCCAAGCCGCCATGCAGCTTAAGTCGGCGCAATTTGAAAAACAGAAACGGCAAGGTCAGTTAGATGCGCTAAATAACTACCGTCTCGATTACATGAAGCAAATGAAAAGCCAACAAGGGCAAAGTATTAGCGCCAATCAATATCATCAATTTCATCAATTTATTAAACAGGTCGATAGTGCTATTACTCAGCAAGTAACAGCTGTTCAAGATGCTGAATACCAGATAAGTTATCGTCAAACTCATTGGCTTGAAAAACAACAAAAACGTAAAGCCATTGAAATGTTGTTAGCCAACAAAGCAGAAAAAGCACAAGTTGCAGAAACTAAACGCGAGCAAAAAATGTCTGATGAGTTTGCAATGCAACAATATATTCGCCAGCGCTTAAATAAGTAGCTTTCTTGATAAGACGATAATCAAATTGCAACTATTATGTTGGCACTTTTATTGCTTAGTATCTACTACGTAATAATTAATCGTCATTGAAGTGGCGTTGTGACATTTTATTTAGCGTGTTATTGGGCGGTAGATTAAATACACAAAAGATGATTGATTATCTTCTTTTAGATTGAGTTTGTGGAGCATATATAATGCAACAGATGAGTAATATTCTCTTAACTGGTACGAGTAAGTCTACAGGCTCACAGGCTAAAGATGCTATTCAAGCATCTGAAAGTAAATCATTTATAGATGAATTTAATCAAGCAAGCCAAATGTCTTCTTTTCAATCGGCTAAACTTGTTAATACGAGTAAACAGTCTGAGCAATCTGCAATCACCACTATTGATGTTGATTTATCAGAGCCTCTAGAGGGAACTGATATTGAGCTTATTTTCGCTCAATTAGACATGGCGCAGTCATTTGACAAGTCAAAGGGTGACGGACAAATATTGCCGATATTTGAGGTTAAGGGTGAAAGTAATGTTACAGATGATGGCAGTCTTGATGCTATAACGCAGGCTTTATCTAACATTGATGGCATTGAAAGTGATTTTGACATTTTGGATAATCAAGTCGCTAGTAAAGACACTGATAGTGACATTACTAACATAGATCTATTAGAAAATAGCCTGTTTAGTAATATGATTCAATTGCCGCTTGAAGGTGAGTCTAATGACGAATTTTTGGCATCATTGTCTGATTCAGAAAAAGAATTGTTGAGTGATTTTTCAACTTTATCAGCCGAACAGTTAATTGCGTTGAGCCATGATGATTTAGTTAACCTTGTAGCTGACTTTAATTTACAAGCTCCGGTGCTTGATGAATCTATTTTAGACTTAGCAGCTAAAAATTTAGAGGTTAAATGGGATCCTATTGCTGCTAATTCACTTAATGATGTCTCTCCAGCGATTACAGAGTCTTCTCCAATTGCGCCCCTTCAAGCTCCAATGTCTGCTATGGCTAGTGCCAATATGGCTAAAAATATCATTCAAGACAGTGATGCGACTAAATTAGCGAATGACTCTTTGGGTCAAAAAAATAATGCTTTATTTAGCTCGGTGGGCACTCAAGATAGTGATAATATTTTGGGCGATAAAGCTCCTAGTCCAGCTAACGTCATTGAGCCAATGGCTGTGGCGCAGGTTGACTCAAAAACGCCAGCTTCTGTTGAGTCTCTTAAAACAGCTTCTGTTGCAGCGTTAACCAATATAGATAGCGAATTAGCCAAATCAGCTCGTATTGACGTTTTTGGTGCTCCGGATGAAGCGATTGATGTAAAGGCGATGCAAAATCAAAGTAGTTTTACCCCTATTCATAAAAGTGAAGTACCGCAGTTTCAATTATCTTTAAAGCAGCAGGGTGAATCTCAAGTTCAAATGCAGGAGATGATTCAACGTTTTTCACCTGTAATGAAGCAGCAATTGATCACTATGGTTAGTAATGGCATTCAACAGGCGGAAATTCGCCTTGATCCACCTGAGTTAGGTCACTTGACGGTTAAAATTCAGATAAATGGCGATCAAACTCAAGTACAGTTTCATGTTACGCAGTCACAAACTCGTGAATTGATTGAGCAAGCAATCCCTAGATTAAGAGACATGTTAGCGCAAGAAGGATTACAACTTACCGACAGCCAGGTTTCTCAAGGTGGCGGAGGACGGGATGGACAGCCGCAAGACTCATCGGAACGCTATGCTGAACAGCAAAATATGGATGAAAATTCCGCGGTAGAGCATTCAATGTTTCAAAATCATCCAGAGAGTTTGCAATCAGGTATAGATTATTACGCTTAAGTCGGTAATCTATAGCATAATTATTATCTTAAAGGTTCATAAGCTAACTAAGCGGTTTATGTTACCCTTATTAGATATTCGCATAGTTGATACGCATAATTTGTTTAGGGATCTCCATGGCTGAAGAGTTAGAGCTTAATGAAGCAAGCAGTGAACCAAAAAAATCTAAAAAATTAATCCTTTTCGGTGGAATTGGGCTAGTTGTAGCATTATTAATTGGGGGAGGAGCATGGTTTTTTCTAGGCTCTGACGAGCCTGCTGCAGCAGCTCAAAGTGATGATGTTGGTGCGGTTACCGAATCCTCTTCTCAAGCACCAACTAATGAAGCAAATTATGTCGGTATGCCAAGACCATTTTTGTTCAATTTGCCTGGGGTCGATAGATCTCGTTTAGTGGAAATTAAAGTGCAATTAATGGTGCGTGGCGCTGATGATGAAACTGCAGTTAGAAAGCACATTCCCTTAATTGAAGATGCTTTACTAACCACTTTTAGCGGTGCAGATGTTCAAAAGTTAAGTACACAAGCGGGTAAAGATGAAGTACGTCAATTGGCGTTATTAAGTGTACAAAATACCTTGCAACCTGTTACTGGAAAGCCTCTTGTTGAGAAAGTGCTATTTACTGGTTTTGTGATGCAATAATCCAGATGGATAGAGTTAAGGTGAACATGTGAGTGATTTATTAAGTCAAGACGAGATTGACGCACTATTACATGGTGTTGATGATGTTGATGAGGATGATGGTGATATAGGTGGCGAAGATGCGCGATCTTATGACTTCTCGTCTCAAGATCGTATCGTTCGTGGCCGAATGCCGACACTGGAAATTGTCAATGAACGATTTGCTCGTCATCTACGGATCAGCATGTTTAATATGATGCGCAGAGCGGCAGAAGTGTCTATCAACGGTGTGCAAATGCTAAAGTTTGGCGAATACGTGCATACGTTATTTGTGCCAACTAGCCTAAATATGGTGCGTTTCAGCCCTTTAAAGGGAACGGCGCTAATTACTATGGAAGCGCGCTTAGTCTTTATACTGGTAGATAACTTTTTTGGTGGTGATGGTCGCTTTCATGCAAAAATTGAGGGCCGTGAATTTACGCCGACAGAGCGAAGAATTATTCAGTTATTATTAAAAATTATTTTTGAAGATTATAAAGACGCTTGGGCACCCGTGATGGATGTCGAGTTCGAATATTTGGACTCTGAAGTTAACCCCGCAATGGCTAACATTGTTAGTCCGACAGAAGTGGTAGTGATTAACTCTTTCCATATTGAAGTGGACGGCGGTGGTGGTGATTTCCACATCACGCTGCCTTATTCGATGATAGAGCCTATACGTGAATTACTTGATGCAGGTGTGCAAAGTGATAAACAAGATACCGACATGCGTTGGTCTCAGGCATTACGTGATGAAATTATGGACGTGAAGGTTGGTTTTGACGCCAATATTATTGAACACGAAGTGACGCTTCGTGATGTTATGGGGTTTAAAGCGGGTGATATTATCCCGATAGATTTACCTGAACATATTATGATGCGTATCGAAGATTTACCCACTTACCGATGTAAATTGGGGCGTTCACGCGATAACTTAGCGTTAAAAATTAGTGAAAAAATTCCGCGACCTGAAACAGTAAAGTCTGAGTTGCAATTGGTAACACGCAAAGGTAAGTCGCGTGATATTTCAGAATTATAAGGTGATGTAAATGAGCACAGAAGATACCGGCGATGATTGGGCAGCTGCAATGGCAGAGCAAGCAATTGAAGAAGCTGAACAAATTGAGCTTGATGAATTAGTTGATGATTCAAAGCCGATTTCTAAAGAAGATGCCGCTAAGTTGGATTCTATTTTAGATATTCCGGTAACTATCTCAATGGAAGTTGGGCGCAGTTTTATCAGCATTCGTAATTTACTTCAACTAAACCAAGGTTCAGTTGTCGAATTAGATAGGGTGGCAGGTGAACCATTAGATGTGATGGTCAACGGTACCTTAATTGCCCACGGTGAAGTGGTTGTGGTCAATGATAAGTTTGGTATCCGACTGACAGATGTTATTAGCCAAACTGAGCGTATTAAAAAACTAAAATAGTATTAATTATGTGTATTTAGTTTATTTTTTATAGTCCTTTTTATATTGCTCTTTAATCATCAATGGTCAATTAAGTGCTGATATTTTTAGTAATCACTTAAGTGACATATGGCTCAAGGATTAACCGTGTCATACCTAACTGTTGCTTTATCCAATGCCATTACAACAGCACAAGTGTTACCCGTGGCTGATGTAACGACATCGGTAAATAACACCTCTACAGTCTCTACCTTAGCAAATATGCTTGGTGGTCTTATTGTTGTAGTTGCGCTTATTATATTACTCGCCTATATCGTTAAAAAGCTCAATCTTGTTCCGAGTCAAAATGGGATTATAAAGACGATTGCGATGACACCTGTAGGCCAAAAAGAGAAGTTGATGGTGGTTGAAATTAATCAACAGCAATACTTACTCGGCGTGACATCCCAGCAAATTAATTTAATCGATAAACTTGCAAGCCCCGTTGAAGCCTCTACCCATTCATTTGCCCAAAACCTACAACAAGCTAAGGAAAGACATCATGAGTAAAGTGTTTCAAGCAATACTCTGGGTCTCGGTGTTGGCTGCGACAGTTTGGTCTTCAGGTACAATCGCACAAGATGGGGTGTTGCCAGCGCTAACCGTAACCACAGGTGCCGATGGCGCGACAGAATATTCGGTTACCATGCAAATATTATTGCTGATGACCGCCATGAGCTTTATTCCTGCTATGGTGATAATGCTAACTTCATTTACCCGCATTATTGTTGTGTTATCTATTCTTCGACAAGCATTAGGCTTGCAACAAACTCCATCAAACCAGGTGTTAATTGGCCTCAGTTTGTTTATGACATTTTTTATCATGGCACCCGTTTTTGATAAAATTTATGCCGAAGCGGTAGAACCCTATATGAATGAATCGATGACACTTTCCCAAGCATATGATGTTGGCAAAGAACCAATTAAAAGTTTTATGCTGTCACAGGTAAGAACCACAGATTTGAAAACTTTCATTGAAATATCAGGTTACAAAGACATTCAATCTCCTGAACAAGCCCCAATGGTTGTCATTGTGCCAGCCTTTATCACCAGTGAGTTAAAGACGGCTTTTCAAATTGGCTTTATGTTATTTGTGCCATTTTTAGTATTAGATTTAGTGGTCGCCAGTATCTTGATGGCAATGGGTATGATGATGTTGTCACCCATGATTGTGTCGCTACCCTTTAAGATTATGTTATTTGTGCTGGTTGATGGCTGGAGTCTCGTGATGGGTACCCTAGCCAATAGCTTTGGCATTTAGGAGAAGACATGTCTCCCGAGTCCTTAATTGATGTTTTTCGTGAAGCACTATCAATAATCGTATTGATTGTATCAGCGATTATTTTACCCGGTTTAGGAATTGGTCTAGTGGTTGCTGTGTTTCAAGCCGCAACATCGATTAATGAGCAAACATTGAGTTTTCTACCTAGATTATTGGTGACTTTATTTGCATTGATGTTTCTAGGACACTGGCTTATACAGACTATGATGGATTTTTTCTTCGAGATGATTAACCTTATCCCTGTAGTGATTGGGTAGGCCGATGGAAATATTGTTTGATGAAATCAGTCAGACAATTGCCATGTATCTATGGCCGCTCTTTCGCATATCAGCCATGTTGATGACCATGACTGTCTTTGGCGCCAATACAACGCCCTCCCGCGTCAGATTACTTTTCTCAATGGCCTTTACGTTTGCCATTGTGCCTGTACTCCCGCCTGTTGAAAATGTAGAGCTATTTGCACTTAGCTCAGTGTTTATTACTTTACAACAGCTTTTAATTGGTACTGCAATGGGCTTTGTGAGTGTGATGATGATGCAAACATTCGTGCTGACAGGACATATTATTGGTATGCAAACCAGTTTAGGTTTTGCATCAATGGTTGATCCGGGCTCTGGTGAGCAAACCCCTGTGGTGGGTAATATATTCTTGCTTCTTGCTACGTTAATATTTTTAGCTGTTGATGGTCACTTACTAATGTTTAGAATGATTGTCGCCAGTTTTGAAACTATTCCAGTATCGGCAGAAGGTATTAATATTACCACCTATAAAAATCTTGCTGAATGGGGATCTTATATGTTCGGCGCGGCACTAACTATGTCTATCTCAGCCATTGTTGCGTTATTATTGATCAATTTATCTTTTGGTGTAATGACCCGTGCATCACCACAGTTGAACATCTTTTCAATAGGTTTTCCAGTCACCATGGTTAGCGGATTAGTGATATTGTGGCTAACATTAGGTCCTATCATGGCACATTTTGATGAAGTATGGTTAGCAGCCCAATTATTGATGTGTGATATTTTACAACTGCAATGCCAAATTGATGGTGATGTTGCTTTTTAAGGACACAGTAAATGTCAGAAGCTGACAGTGGTCAAGAACGCACAGAAGAGCCCACCAGTAAGCGTCTTGAACAGGCGCGTGAAAAAGGTCAGGTTGCTCGCTCTAAAGAGTTAGGCACTGCTGCGGTATTACTTGCTGCATCGGTTGGCTTTGCTATGACTGGGCCTGCTATCGCCAAAAGTTTATATACCATAATGAAACAAATTTTTACCATGGAGCGAGATCAAATCTTTGATACTAATTCGATGTATCGAATTTGGGGCGTGGTGGGCAATGAGCTTGCTTGGCCTTTGGTAAGTTTTATTGCTTTGCTCGCTTTGGTATCTTTTTTGGGCAATATCGTTTTAGGTGGCTTGTCTTTTTCTGTAAAAGCTTTTATGCCCAAGGGCAGTAAAATGAGTCCCGTTAGTGGATTTAAGCGAATGTTTGGAACGCAGGCGTTAGTGGAGTTAACTAAGGGTATAGCCAAATTTTCGGTAGTAGCCATTGCTGCGTATTTCTTACTAAAGTTCTATTTTTACGATATTTTAATGTTGTCTAGCGACCATTTACCTGGCAACGTTTACCATGCTTTAGATTTATTAGTATGGATGTTTATTCTGTTATGTTCCTCGATGCTAATCATTGTGATTATTGATGTACCGTTTCAAATTTGGAATCACAATAAACAACTTAAAATGACCAAACAAGAAATTAAAGACGAGTACAAAGATTCTGAAGGCCAACCTGAAGTTAAAGGCCGTGTCAGACAACTGCAACGAGAAATGGCGCAAAGAAGGATGATGGCCGAAGTGCCCAATGCTGATGTTATTGTGGTCAACCCTGAACACTATGCTGTAGCGGTTAAATATGATGTTGCCCGCTCCTCCGCACCATTTTTAATTGCTAAAGGAGTTGATGATGTTGCATTTAAAATTCGTGAAATCGCTCGTGAGCATAACGTTGCGATTGTGTCTGCACCACCATTAGCAAGGGCTATTTATCATACAACAAAAGTAGATCAACAAGTGCCAGAAGGCTTATTTACCGCTGTTGCTCAGGTGCTTGCATATGTATTTCAGTTAAAACAATACCAAAAAGGTAAGGGGCGTCGTCCTATACCAGTCCCGTTAAAACAACCCATTCCGGATGAACTAAAGCATTAATAACACTCTTAGATTGTTTTTTAATCCTAGTAAATAGATTCTATTATCAAATTATGATTGAATTTTTTTGTTGGCTTAATTCTTGCTATTTGACTGTACGCGTCAAAAATTCATCAGTAAAAGGCTTTCGCGAATGGATGTAAAAGCAGTTTTCGGGCAATTTAAACAAATCCGACCATCAACCTTTAAAGGAATTGGTACGCCTCTGTTAGTGTTGGCGGCATTAGGGATGATTGTTTTACCGATCCCGCCATTCTTATTAGATATCTTGTTTTCATTCAACATTGCACTGGCTTTAGTCGTGCTGCTTGTCGCTATTTATACCGACAGGCCACTCGATTTCGCCGCTTTCCCCACAGTACTTTTAGTGGCTACTTTACTAAGACTTGCCTTAAATGTGGCTTCAACTCGAGTGGTATTACTAGAAGGTCATAATGGTGGCGACGCGGCGGGTAAAGTCATTGAAGCCTTCGGCTCAGTGGTTATTGGTGGTAACTATGCTGTTGGTTTAGTTGTGTTTTTAATCTTGATTATTATTAACTTTGCTGTTGTAACTAAAGGTGCAGGCCGTATATCAGAGGTCAGTGCACGTTTTACCTTAGATGCTATGCCTGGTAAACAAATGGCCATTGATGCCGACTTAAACGCAGGTATTCTAAACCAAGAGCAAGCGCGTATTCGTCGTGAAGAAGTGACCCGTGAAGCGGACTTTTATGGCGCAATGGACGGTGCGTCAAAATTTGTAAAAGGTGATGCGATAGCCGGTATTATGATTTTGGTTATCAACATGTTGGGCGGCTTTGTCATTGGTATGGTCCAGCATGGGCTTGATTTTTCTAGTGCAGTTGAAGTTTATACTCTGCTAACCATAGGTGATGGTCTAGTCGCCCAGATACCCGGTTTACTGCTTTCAATTGCAGCCGCTTTGATGGTTACTCGTCAAAATGAATCTGGTGATATGGGCCAGATGATGATGAGCCAGATGTTTGACAAGCCTAAGTCGCTAGCAATTGCAGCAGGTTTGTTATTTGTTATGGGTATTGTGCCAGGTATGCCACATGTCGCTTTTATCAGCTTTGCATTTATTACCGCGGCCACTGCTTATATGGTACAAAAACGTATTAATGAGAAAAAATCAGCTGCGTTAGAATTAGTCAAAAAAGGCCCGTCAGATATCAAAGATAAAGAACCAAAAGATTTAAGTTGGGATGATGTCCGTCACGTTGACACTATCGGTTTAGAAGTTGGATATAGACTCATCCCCTTGGTTGATAAAGGCCAAGGTGGTGAATTATTGAGTAGAATTAAAGGTGTGCGTAAAAAGCTATCACAAGAATTAGGCTTTTTAGTGCCAGCAGTGCATATTCGTGACAATCTAGATTTATCGCCAAATTCATATCGTATTCACTTAATGGGCGTGGTCGTCGGTGAAGCTGAAGTCAGACATGATTGTGAGTTAGCCATTAATCCTGGCCAAGTTTATGGCAAGCTTGATGGCATAGAAACGACTGATCCAGCATTTGGGTTAGAAGCCGTTTGGATTGCACCAGAGCAACGTGAGCATGCGCAAACACTAGGCTATACAGTGGTAGATACTGCAACAGTGGTTGCAACCCATATCAGCCAATTACTCAGTAATAATGCTGCTAAGTTATTAGGTTATGAAGAAGTACAACAATTAATGGACATGCTTTCTAAGCAGTCACCAAAACTTGTTGATGGCTTTATTCCGGATGTAATGTCGCTAGGCAATGTGGTTAAAGTAATGCAAAATCTATTGAATGAAGGTGTATCTGTGCGTGACTTACGCACTATAGTGCAAACTTTGCTGGAATACGGCACGAAAAGTAATGATACTGAAGTACTTACAGCAGCCGTTCGAATTGCGCTAAAACGTATGATAGTGCAAGAAATATCCGGACCTGAGCTAGAAATCCCCGTCATTACTTTGGCGCCAGAGTTGGAACAAATGTTGCATAAGTCTATGCAGGCGACAGGGGGAGAAGGGCCAAATATTGAACCAGGCCTTGCAGAACGCATGCAGCAGTCATTACTTGATGCTTCACAGAAACAAGAAATGGTCGGTCAGCCAGCCATTTTATTGACATCAGGCATGCTGCGTTCAACTCTGTCACGATTTGTTAAGTACACTATTCCAAATTTAAGGGTAATTTCGTATCAAGAAATTCCAGATGAGAAACAGATACGGATTGTTTCATCTGTTGGCCAATAGTGATAACGTCAGATAAAAGAGGTGCGTAAGTGAAAATTAAACGATTTTTTGCCAAAGATATGCGCGCAGCATTAGCGCAAGTCAAAGAGACCCTTGGTTCTGACGCTGTCATTATGTCGAATAAAAAAGTGGCAGGCGGGATTGAGATTGTCGCCGCCGTTGATTACGATGAGCCTAAGGCGCGTGCCGCAATGGCAACACCAACTCCAGGCTTTATGGATCTTAGTGAGGATCGCGTATCACTTGCATCTAACTCTGTAATCAAGGCAAAAACAAAAATTAATCCACCGCCAGCGGCAGATTCATTACAAGCGTTGTTAGAGAAACAACAAAGCCGCTTAAGTCAGCAAATGCCTCCTAAACAAGATGACTCTGATTTACCTGAATGGGCGCGCCAATTACAAGGTGCGACAGCTGACGCCAAGCCAGCTAAACCTCAGTATCAGCAACAGGCTGGATTTGATAAGCAGTCAAAAAATAATAAAGTCAGTTCGACTGAAATGGATGCGCTTCGTGAAGAAATGGCTTCATTACGTAACTTACTGACTCATCAAGTATCTTCATTGATGACTGAACAAAAAAAGCGGAAAGATCCTGTGGGTGCTATGCTTGAAAGTAAACTACTTGCTGCAGAGTTTTCAGCACCCGTTGCAGCTAAACTTTCATCTCTGAGTCAACACTATAATCCAGCGGAATTAGTGCGTTCATTACCACAAAGTTTGGCTAACTTACTTGATAACCAAGGTGATGATATTGTAAAGCGCGGAGGCGTTGTGGCTTTTGTTGGACCAACTGGTGTTGGTAAAACGACATCTCTGGCAAAAATTGCTGCACGTTTTGCAGCACAACATGGTGCAGATCAAGTTGCACTTATTACAACGGATCATTATCGTATTGGCGCCTATGAGCAATTAGCAACTTATGGCAAAATAATGGGGTGTCCAGTAAAGCAAGCACATGATGTCACCGAGCTAGAACAGATTTTGTACCAATTTAGAAGTCGTAAGTTAGTACTTATAGATACAGCGGGTATGGGGCAACGTGATATGCGTCTTTATCAACAACTTGATAATTTGACAGCAAACAGTAGGATCCCAATTCGCAGCTATTTAGTGATGTCGGCAACAGGGCAACGCAGAGTATTACAAGACGCGGTTAATCATTTTAAACGCATTCCATTAGCGGGTGTAATTTTAACCAAATTAGATGAATCTGTATCAATTGCAGGTGCATTGAGCGTTCTGATACAAAATGAGTTACCATTAAGCTATGTGACTGATGGCCAACGTGTTCCTGAAGACATAAAAGTAGCAGATACTTTAGCTCTGGCTAAGCAAGCTTTAGCCGCGTTAAATGAAACAGAACAAGTAATTTCTCAAGACACAAGCGCATGGTCGAATGAAATGACTTATGCATTCGAGTAAGAATATGACCCGTGATCAAGCAAGTGGTTTACGTATGATGAATCAACCAAATAACGAAAAAGTTAAAGTAATTGCCGTATCCGGTGGAAAAGGTGGGGTAGGAAAAACCAGTGTTTCTATAAATACTGCCGTTGCCCTAGCGGAAAAAGGTAAACGTGTTTTAGTATTAGATGCGGATCTTGGTTTAGCTAACGTTGATGTGATGTTAGGAATTCGTGCCGAGAAAAATTTATCTCATGTTTTATCTGGCGATGCCGAATTAGACGATATCATTGTTCGAGGCCCTAAAGGTATTGGTATTGTTCCTGCAACGTCTGGAAGCAGAGCTATGGTTGAGTTAACCCAGGCTCAACATGCAGGATTAATTCGTGCTTTCAGTGAGATGCGTACACAGTTTGACATATTAATTGTCGATACCGCGGCAGGTATTTCAGATATGGTACTGAGTTTCTCAAGGGCATCACAAGATGTATTAATTGTGGTATGCGATGAACCGACATCTATCACAGATGCCTATGCACTGATAAAAATATTAAGCCGTGAACACGGTGTATTTCATTTCAAAATTGTGGCTAATATGGTGCGCAGCTTGCGTGAAGGAATGGAATTGTTTGCTAAACTAAGCAAAGTGACGGATCGGTTCTTAGATGTTGCTTTAGAGCTAGTTGCAACCGTGCCATTTGATGAAAATTTGCGTAAGTCTGTGCGTAAGCAAAAGTTAGTTGTTGAAGCGTATCCAAAGTCGCCATCAGCCATTGCTTATCACGGCCTGGCAAATAAAATTATGAGCTGGCCAGTTCCACAACAGCCGGGTGGTCACTTAGAGTTTTTTGTTGAACGTTTAGTTCAACGAAAAGAACCACAAGAGGATAGAGTGAGTGAATAAAGCCGCCGCGTATACTCAGTTCGATAATAAAACATCCGTTGTTGAACAGTATGCACCGCTGGTAAAAAGAATTGCACATCATATGTTGGCGCGATTACCTGCTTCAGTGCAACTCGACGACTTGTTACAGTCTGGCATGATAGGGTTACTTGAAGCGTCATCAAAATTTGATGATACCAAAGGGGCTAAGTTTGAAACCTTTGCAGGCATTCGGATACGCGGTGCTATGATTGATGAAATCCGCCGTGGTGATTGGGTTCCTCGTTCAGTTCATCGTAATAATCGCCGGGTTGCACAGGTTATTGACGAACTAGAGCAAGGATTGGGGCGTGACGCTCGTGACACAGAAATTGCAGAAAAACTTGATATGTCGCTCAATGAGTACCATCATATTTTAAATGATGTTTCTGTTGGGAAAATCATAGGCATAGAAGATTTAGGTATTTCGCAAGATGTGTTAGTCACAGATGATGGAATACCAGATGATAATTTTGAAGCATTAGCTGAAACGCAATTTAAATCAGCGCTGGTGGAAGCAATTAAAACCTTACCAGAAAGAGATGCATTAGTACTTTCACTGTACTATGACGAAGCGTTAAACTTAAAAGAAATCGGTGCAATTCTTGAAGTAAGCGAATCTAGGGTTAGTCAGATATTAAGTCAGGCTATGCTTAGATTAAAAGGCAAACTCAAGCATTGGACACAACAATAATTATTAATTAGAGCACTAGAGTGTCAGCTCACCGGAGGAAACCTTGGACAAGAATATGAAGATTCTTATTGTTGACGACTTTTCAACAATGCGACGTATCATAAAGAACTTGTTGCGAGACTTGGGATTCAATAATACCCAAGAAGCAGATGATGGATCAACAGCCTTACCTATGTTGCAAAAAGGTGATTTTGACTTTGTTGTAACAGATTGGAATATGCCTGGTATGCAAGGTATTGATTTGCTGAAGGCTATTCGTGCCGATGATTCATTAAAACATTTACCTGTTTTGATGGTTACGGCAGAAGCTAAGCGTGAGCAAATTATTGCAGCCGCCCAAGCAGGTGTGAATGGATATGTTGTTAAACCTTTCACAGCGGCTACCCTTAAAGAGAAATTAGATAAAATTTTTGAACGTCTCGCTTAAGCAAGGATAAGTTATGCAGCCAATAATATCGGGGTTAATTACTCTCGAGCAGGCCCAGCAACTTGTCGAACTGCTTACTGCGGGGGAGCAAGATCAAGCTGACGACGTTGTTAGAGAACTCGCTACACCAATACAGCGTGAATTATTTGAAGAAGTCGGGAAATTAACACGTCAACTTCATAGTGCACTTCAAGATTTTCAGGTAGATAACCGTTTATCAGAATTAGCCAAGGTTGAAATACCGGATGCTAAAGAGAGATTAAATTACGTTATTGATATGACAGAACAAGCTGCAAATAAAACCATGGATGCAGTTGAAGAATGTTTACCTTTGGCCGATACAATAATTACCAATATAAAATCTGTTACCCCTATGTGGGATAAGTTAATGCGTCGAGACATAGAGTTGAGTGAGTTCAAAAAACTTTGTCATGATGTTCAGCAGCTTATGTCACATAGTGAACACGATACAACCCGTTTACGACAATTACTAAATGAAATACTGATGGCGCAGGATTTTCAAGACTTAACAGGGCAAATGATCCGTCGAGTTATCGACTTAGTTCGCGAAGTCGAAAATAATCTAGTCTCTATGTTGACAGTATTTGGTGATTATACGCCGCAACCGGAAACTGTTAAAAAAGAGAATAAAATAGAGGCAGAGGGCCCAATTATGCACGCAGAATTGCGTGATGACGTGGTCGCAGGTCAAGATGAAGTTGATGATTTGCTATCCAGTCTGGGTTTCTAATTAGGAGTCAGTTGAATGTCATTTGATGTTGATGAAGAGATACTCCAGGACTTTTTGGTAGAGGCTGGTGAGATTTTAGAGCTTCTTCAAGAGCAGTTAGTTGCGCTTGAAAATAATCCTGATGACAGTAATTTGTTGAATGCTATTTTTCGCGGTTTCCATACTGTAAAAGGTGGAGCTGGTTTTTTAAGTTTAAAACCTATGGTAGACGTCTGCCATGAAGCGGAAAATACCTTCGATCTATTGAGAACCGGAAAACGGAGTGTTAATGCAGAATTGATGGATATCATTTTGCAGGCAGTTGATGCTATTAACATTATGTTTGCCCAAACTCAGCAAGGCGAAGAACAAGATCCTGTTGAAGTCGAACTACTTAATAAATTGAAGCTACTCAGTTCGGGTGCACCTTTGCCATCAGAAATGGGCGGGCAGAGTGAAGAGCTGATTCAAGAGTCAGTAGAAGAACTCGTAGAGGAAATCGCGCCTGTCAATCAACCAGAACTCATTGAAGACAATGTTAGCGCTGACACTAATATTGACGAAATAAATGAGTCCGAATTTGAAGCATTATTAGATGCGCTTCATGGTCAAGGTAATAGTCCTGTAGCAACTACTTCATCAACAGCTAAAACACCTCAGCAATCAGTTCCAGCTCCTGTTGGCTCAGATGAAATTTCTGATGACGAATTTGAAGCATTGTTAGATGAACTTCATGGTTCAAATAAATTAAGTGCAGCTGAGAGTAAACCTGCACCAGCTAAATCTGTAGAGCCTCCAGTTCAAATGGTAGACTCAGATGATATAACCGACGACGAGTTTGAGAAATTACTTGATGAGCTTCACGGGAAAGGTTCTTCGCCTGCTAAAGTAGATACTTCAGTGTCAAGCTCTGCTGCAACACTCAAAACTGCCGCACCCAAAAACGTTGAGCCAGTAAAGGCCGCATCAGCTCCAGTTCCTCAACCTAAAGCACCTGCTCCTGTAGCAAATGTTGACGTGGTTATTAAAGATAAGGCGCCAACAAAAGCGGCTGCATCTGTTCCTCAGGGAGAAACAACTGTTCGTGTTGATACCGCTAGACTTGATCAAATTATGAATATGGTCGGTGAGTTGGTATTAGTCCGAAATAGGTTAGTTAGTTTAGGCGTTACTCGTGAAGACGAGGAAATGTCAAAAGCACTGGCAAATTTAGATTTAGTTACTGCTGATTTGCAAGGCGCAGTAATGAAAACTCGTATGCAGCCAATTAAGAAGGTTTTTGGTCGCTTTCCGCGGGTTGTGCGTGACTTAGCGCGTACACTTAATAAAGAAATTGATTTAGTTATGATTGGTGAAGAAACCGATCTAGACAAAAACCTCGTCGAAGCTTTAGCCGACCCGTTAGTGCATTTAGTGCGTAACTCGGTTGATCACGGGATTGAAATGCCTATTACCCGTGAGGCGAATGGCAAGTCAAGAACAGGTACTATTACATTATCAGCAAGCCAAGAAGGCGATCACATCTTACTGAAAATTGAAGATGATGGTGCAGGAATGGACCCACAAAAGCTGAAAGAGATAGCTATTACCCGTGGTGTGCTTGATGAGGATACTGCATCTAGGATGACAGATTCCGAAGCATATAATTTAATTTTTGCGCCAGGCTTTTCAACTAAAGTGGAAGTATCAGATATTTCTGGTCGTGGCGTGGGTATGGACGTGGTGAAAACCCGTATTACTCAGCTAAACGGTACTGTTCATATCGACTCATTGAAGGGAAAAGGCACTGTTTTAGAAATTAAAGTACCGTTAACGCTAGCTATTATGCCGACCTTAATGGTTGATGTATCTAAGCAAGTGTTTGCGTTACCGCTATCAAGTGTCAATGAGATCTTCCATCTTGATTTAACCAAAACCAATGTTGTAGATGGTCAGCTAACCGTTATTGTACGCAATAAAGCCGTACCATTATTTTATTTAGAGCATTGGTTGCACAGCCATAAAACTAAGTTTAAACATGGTGATAAAAAGCATGGCCATGTTGTTATTGTCCAATTAGGCACAAAACAGATTGGTTTTGTTGTTGATGGATTAATTGGACAGGAAGAAGTGGTTATTAAACCTTTAGGAAGTATGCTACAAGGTACGCCGGGTATGGCGGGGGCAACAATTACCTCAGACGGTGGTATTGCGCTGATTTTAGATGTACCAGGTTTATTAAAACAGTACGCCAAAAATAAAAAATAAAAGTTCCATTATTTAAGGAATGAAATGGCTATAAAAGTATTAGTTGTTGACGACTCAAGCTTTTTTCGACGTCGAGTCAGTGAGATTGTTAATCAAGATCCTGAACTCGAAGTTGTGGGCGTGGCTGTCAATGGCGAAGAAGCTGTTAAAATGGCGGCAGAACTTAGTCCGAATGTCATCACAATGGATATTGAAATGCCAGTGATGGACGGTATAAGTGCTGTTCGCGCGATTATGGCAAGTACCCCTGTTCCTATTCTTATGTTTTCATCATTAACTCATGATGGTGCTAAATCGACTTTAGATGCACTTGAAGCTGGGGCACTTGATTTTTTACCTAAACGTTTTGAAGATATTGCTACAAATAAAGATGATGCGATACTTCTGCTACAACAACGTATAAAAGCGTTAGGGCGTAGAAGGGTATTTAGACCTGTTAGCCGTATATCACCATCTGCTCCTACCGCTTATAGGTCTTCTAGTTCACTTACTGGCAGCTTAAGCTCATCCAACACAAATTTAAATAGTGCCAATACGGCAAGTTCGTTAACCTCTCGTAGGAGCCTATCGTCTTCTTCAGCTGACACCTCAACACGAACGACGTTAGGCTCAACATTAGGTAATGCATCAACAGTCCCGAACTTACCTTCTTCTATTCGTGCCAGTGGTAAATCATATAAATTATTGCTAATTGGTACTTCTACAGGCGGTCCAGTAGCCTTGCAAAAGGTGTTAACTCAATTCCCTGCAAATTACCCGCATCCCATTTTACTTATTCAACATATGCCAGCGGCGTTTACACCTGCTTTTGCTACTCGTTTAGATAGCCTTTGCCAGATTAGTGTAAAAGAAGCGGCAAGTGGCGATGTGCTTAAGCCTGGCTGTGCATATTTAGCGCCGGGTGGTATGCAAATGTTAGTAGAAAAAGCGGGTATATCAGGTCGGTTAAAAGTTATCCCTGGAAACAGTGACATGAACTATAAACCCTGCGTAGATATTACCTTCGCATCGGCATCTAAAGCCTATGGGGGAGATATTTTAGCCGTAGTATTAACTGGTATGGGCGCTGATGGACGTGAAGGGGCTAGAATGCTGAAAGCTGCTGGTGCCAATATTTGGGCGCAAGATGAAGCAAGTTGTGTTGTATATGGTATGCCACAAGCTGTTGCCTCAGCAGGCATTGCTAGTCACTCTATTAGCTTGGACAACATGGCTGAGTCAATTTTAAAAGAGACTTCCCGTGGCTAGTCAAGGTTTTAAATATTACCGTGGCAGCGTCGGTATCAATTTAATGCTTTTTTTATTAATGTTAGCGGTAATCGCGCTGTCGAGTTTATATTTTGACGCCCTTAAAAAAAATGATCTTTTAAAGGCAGATGTAGAAAGGTTGGCGGCTTCACAAGTGTTACTGATGGTACCTGATGAGCAAGCTGCTGATATTGCAAATTGGTTAGCGCAACATCCAGAACAAACTGAAACAATTATTGAGTTTGCAGGTCGTGATAAGAGCAGCACTTATGGGAATGTCGGTGAAAACTCACCCCAGCAAAGTGTGTTATTAGGGCCACAAATAGCAACAGAGTTCTCTAAAACTGAGCCTTCAGCTACTCAAATGGTTCACGATAATCCACCGACAGATGTGTTAGTGTCTGAAAATGCTGATGGTGTAAAAGTTATTCGCTTACCTCATGGTGGTATAAGAGTAACTACACGTGAACTACCTAAAGAAACTGAATCAAAACGCTAGCATGATAGAATCTCACTCATAATAACAGGCCGAGGAATGAATATTTGAAAGTCTGGACCGTAGCAAATCAAAAGGGTGGGGTAGGTAAAACCACAACTGTGGCAAGTTTGGCTGGCGCTATAGTTAAGCGTGGGCAGCGTGTTTTAATGATAGATACAGATCCTCATGCTTCACTAGGTTATTACTTAGGTATTGATTCTGAAGAGGTTCCAGGCTCGCTTTATGATGTATTTGTAAATCATAAGTCGCTTACCGCAGAATTTATCCAACAATATATTATGCCAACTCAACTTGAGGGGCTTGATTTACTGCCAGCAACAATGGCATTAGCAACATTAGACCGAGCATTAGGGCATCAAGAAGGTATGGGTCTGGTGTTACGTAATCTACTCGTGTTACTAGAAGATAAATATGATATTGCCATTATTGATTGTCCACCCGTTTTAGGTGTATTGATGGTTAATGCATTAGCGGCGAGCCAACATATTGTTATTCCTGTTCAAACTGAATTTTTGGCGATTAAAGGTTTAGACAGAATGATTAAAACGATGGAGCTAATGGGGCGTTCTAAAAAGACTCGGTATAGCTATACTGTCGTGCCGACAATGTATGACAAACGCACAAAAGCTTCTCCGATAGCATTGTCGTACATGCAAGAGAAATATAATAAAAACCTATGGCCAGATAATGTGATCCCCGTAGATACTAAGTTTAGGGATGCCAGTTTAGCGCACTTACCTGCATCGCATTATTCTCCATCTAGCCGTGGAGTAAAAGCCTACAATTTACTGTTAAATTACCTTGATTCGCGGGAGTTAGCACATGTCAAAATCGGTTGATGAAACTGTTTTTGATTATTTTACAATGCTCCTCACTGAGCCGACTTCGGACACTACTGAGGATACACAAACTGCGCAATCGAATGATGCAAAGCAGGGATTTGTTGCATCTGAGAATTCTGACTCTACAGGGCTGATATCAAAAGGTAAAATAAGTCGAACAAGTTCTGACAAGTTAGTTTCAAATTTAATCACTAAAAAGTCCACAGCAGAGATAAAAACCTTACCAGACTCTCATTTTGCAAAAGGCCTTTCTGAACCAGAAAAACTATCTGAGACGAGGTTTATTTCAAAAAGAGTGGATACGGCGGATGCGATAGGTGTTGATCAAATCGATGATAAATACTCTAAAACTTCCTTTGAGGCGTTAAATAAACCAAATGCTGCAGTTAAATATCAGCAGCCATTAAATTCGATTCTAGAAAGAAGTTTTGCAGAACCAAGTGAGAATATTAATAAGCAAGCACTTGAAAAGTTATTGTCGGCAGTCTCAAAGCCTGAAGTAAAACCTGACGTCAAAACTGAAGCTATGCCAGATTCTTCTAAAATGACAATAACAGCTCAGGAAATTAAGGCCAGTGCAGATAAGGTAAGACAAAATTTAGGACTGCCAATAGAGGAATCGATTAAAAAAACTGCAGTTGATCCACTTTCATTACAAAAAACACTAAATGCCAATAAAGAAATCAAGCCTTTAGTCGATATAAATTTAACAGAAACAACTCCAAGTTCTGTAAATGAAGCTATTATAAATAGTGAAGAGAAACTTGATGTAGTACCTGAGACACAATTAGGTGCAATACCACCGAGTATCACTCACGATTTACAGCAAGTGCTTGATGATGAGTTTCAAGTACTGTTTTTTAATGTTGCTGGCTTAACATTAGCAGTACCCCTAGTTAATTTAGGTGGTATTGTAAAAGTGGAACGAATAAACCATTTAATAGGTCGTCCTAAATGGTTTTTAGGGGTTCAGCCCTATCGAGAACAAAAAATTAATGTGGTGGATACTTGTGCCTGGGTGATGCCAGAGAAATATTCTCCTGAAATGGCTGAATCGATAGATTATCAGTATCTGGTGATGCTGGACGATAGTCGATGGGGACTGGCTTGTGAATCGCTAGTCAATGCCGTCAAGATTAATAAATCACACGTCAATTGGCGTGAGAAACCGGGTAAGCGTCCGTGGCTTGCCGGAGTTGTAAAACAACAAATGTGTGGCATATTGCATGTACAAGCTTTGATTGACATGCTTGATGCAGGTTTAGGTTGTCAGGATTCGATTGACCGAGGTTAACTATGAGTGATTCTAGAAGTGTAGCAGCTGTAGCTGCAGGTTCAGACGATGCAGTATTACAGTGGGTTACATTTAAATTAGATAATGAAACCTATGGCATTAACGTAATGCAAGTTCAGGAAGTATTACGATACACTGAAATTGCTCCAGTACCAGGTGCACCGCATTACGTATTGGGAATTATTAATCTGCGAGGCAATGTAGTGACGGTTATTGATACCCGTTCACGTTTTGGTTTGCAGCCTGCTGATGTAGATGATTCTACGCGTATTGTTATTATCGAAGCGGAAAAACAAGTTATTGGTATTCTAGTCGACAGTGTTGCTGAGGTTGTTTATCTACGCCGCTCTGAGATCGATAATGCACCTAATGTGGGCACCGAAGAAAGTGCTAAGTTTATCCAAGGTGTGAGTAATCGCGACAATGAACTATTGATTTTAGTCGACCTTGATAAACTGTTATCTGACGAAGAGTGGGAAGAGTTAACAGATATTTAAATAAACTTTTCAGTGACAAAGGGCCAGCTCATTCAGTATGCTGGCTTTTTTGTTATAAGCTTTTTTGAGAGTAAAACATGGGTGATGAATTTTTAATTGCAGCCTTGGTCTATGTCATTGCCTGTTTAGGTGTAGTGCTTTATTTGCAACAACAATCAAGTAAGTTAAAAAGCAAAGTGGAAGCGTTAACTTTATTAGTAAAAGAAAGCGATCGTCAAAGAGAAGCTGTCAAGCGTGAACTCAATGAGCTTCGCAGTGGTACGATAGGCATGGGGCGAAAAGTGGCTGAAATTGAGAAGAAATTGACTAAACAGTCAGATCTTATTGATGAAGCAAGCCAACAAGATCCGCAGGCTAAACTTTACTCGCGTGCAGTGAAGATGATTGCACTTGGCGCTGGTATTGAAGAGCTTATGCAGGAATGTGAATTGCCTAAAGCTGAGGTTGAATTACTACTGCGGTTGCATAAAAAATAGCCTTTTTTAATAAAAAAACCATTACAACTGTAGTGGTTTTTTCGTTTTAATAGCAAGAATGACTATTTTATTCGGCGCATTTTTGCGACAAACATACCATCACTATCGGCCTGTTGTGGCCAAACTGTTATCATATTACTTTGTGTACCATCAAAAGGATGAGTCAATATTACCAGTTCAAAGTTTACATTACTTTGTAAGAATGCATTCACCACCTGTTGATTTTCTGCCTGTGCAAGCGAGCAGGTTGCGTAGACTAATTCCCCGCCGACTTTTACACCAACAGCACTGCGCTTAAGAATATCTAATTGCAGCTGAGGCTTCATTTCTATACTACTAACATCATCTATCCAGCGCATGTCTGGGTTTCTACGCCAAGTTCCTGTACAACTGCAAGGTGCATCGACTAACACACCATCAAAAAAGTCTGACTTAACCGGCAGCTGCTCGGTTTTCCATGGGGAAATACTTATTTGCTTAAAGTTGGCTCTTTTAGCACGTTTTAGTAGCTCATTAAGCGGATTTAATCTTATGTCAGAAGCTGTTACATGCCCCTCAATACCAGCCTGTTGCATTAATGATAATAATTGAAGGCTCTTGCCGCCAGCACCAGAGCAAGCGTCCCACCATTGACTGTCCGGCTTAGGATCGCAAGTTTGACCAATCACCTGTGAAGCAATGTCTTGGATCTCAAGCAAGCCTTCGGTGTATGCGGCTACTTGATTTAAATTAACGCTGTTATGGCCTAAATTGATTGTGTCACTAAAATACTCAGAACCTACAGCTTGAATATTGTCCTTGCACAATCGATTTAATACATTTTGAGTCGAAGCCTGTTGTGCTCTTGCCCAGATAGGAGGGCGTGAACTCATGGCTTGGATCAAAGCCTGCTTTTCTATCTCAGAGTTTATAATACAGTGCTGCCAAAACCAAGCGGGTAAAAGCTGTTCAAGTGTGCTGCCATCCAGTTGGGAGAATTGCTTAAATAGGCTAAGTTTATCGACAACGTTATCTGATGCAGATGATGGCAGTGGTGTGGCTAAATGACTATGCTTGCCAAATGTTAACCAAGCGTCACGAATATCAATCCATGAGTGGTTTTCTAATTGTGCCGCGCTCGCTAACATGCTAAAAAAAGTTTCTTGTTGTTGGTATTCGCCAAGTTGTTGGATCCAGCCCCACCAACGAAATAAACTAAACAAACTCTCTCTGATCACACGCCGATCTTTCGAACCATGCTTTTTATGTTCTCTAAAATAGTTGGCTATGATGCGATCTGCTGGTTGCTTAGTTGTCAGTACAGAGTCAAATAAATTGAAAATAGTACTGGCATAACTTATTGCACGTTTTTCAGCACTAGAAGTGGCCACTTTGCTGATAGTAAATGGAGAGTCAGTCATGAGTTTTAGTGTCAATTGCTGGAATAGGGAATAAATATGAAGTTTACCACGTCACTTAGCTATTTGACCATGCGAACACAGTTTCAAGATCTCAGCTCTCTGTTGTCTACCAGTCATTAAACTTCAGTAAGGATACGCTGATGCAAATTATTCCATTGCTCTGGGAATTTCCCCTCTAACATATAGACAAAGGCAATAAGCTCTGCAATTAAAAGATAAAGCTCTTTAGGAACCTCTTCACCTATTTCAAGTAGTTGTAGAAACTCGCTTAAATGAGGGTCTTGATGAATATGCACACCTGCTTCTTTCGCCAGTGAGATAATTTCCTCCGCGACCAAATCTTTCCCTGATGCGGTTATTTTAGGGGCATTTTTACCATCAAAACTTAAAGCAACAGCATGCCTTACTTTGTTCTTATGATCATTTTCTTGCATATTTACCTCCAAGTTTGGGTCTGTTAAGCACGTGTTTTTACCAAAAAATGATCACCCGGTAACAGGGTTGCTGGAATGTTGGCTATTTGGGTTGAAAACTCGCCGGGTGTAAATCCAATTTGACTCATTTTTTGCGATAATGCGCTATCAAAATTGGAGATTTTATCTAATAGCTGTTGGTTATTACCCTTAAATTGTAAATTGAGTACATCAGCTTTTTTGTGCGCGATAATTAAAATCGCACCTTGAGATAAATTAAATTTTAACTGTAAACGCCAACCCGCCTTATCTTCAGTGTCTTTATCAGGTTCCTTTTGAAAATGCCCTTCAAATTGCTCGTTTCGTTGATTGAGGGAATAGGGTAAAGCAAAATACCAATTTATGGTTTGATCACTGCTGCTGGCTTGCTGATAAAGTTGAAAACTATTGGCTAGCTGACTCATGCTATCTAAGGTTCCTGCTTTTTCAAGCAAGCCCAATAACCCACTACTTGCTGAAGATTTTCCTGAGGTTAAACGTTGTAGTAACTGCAAGTGGTTTTGTAGCTTTTCGCTGATTTGCTTGCCGCTATTTTGGGCTTTAACGCCCAACAATAACTGAAATAATGTTGACACAGCACCACCTGAAAAAAGTTGAGACTGTGAAGTAGGAGGTGCTGTTTGCGCTAAATTTAATCCGGTTATACTGTGTAATTCACCCAGTAATTGATTTGGTTCTGTCAATGTTGTCATAGGTTGAGGCGCTAATTGTGGCAGTAACTTTAGTAACTCTAATGCTAAATTTTGAGGTGATTGGTTGGCGGTTTTAGTCATTACGGGCATGGCACCTGCTTTAGACAGTGCTTTTTGCAACACTTCAATGGGACCTAAAGTCGGTTTTTCTGTATTTGAAGAAGCTGGATTATTTATCTCTAATGGTGATTGAGTTTTAGTTGAACCTGAGTTTAAAGTGTTCTGGTTTAAAGCGTTTTGACTGAAAGCTCCAGCAATGTCTTTAGCCATTTTTTGCGCAGATAATATGTCTATTTTTGAACTAGGAATAGTCTCTGTAACAGCCGCTGATTTGCTCTGTATACTTAAACTATCGGGTGATAGAGCTTGTTTAATGGCCGTTTCAGATTGAGATGCTTGTCCGTTAGTTGGCTGATTATTTCTGAGTGTCGTTTCTGTTAACAATGAGGTTTCGAGCTTTTTAAATAGTAGATTGAGCAGCTGTGAAGGTTCTGGTTTACTTAACACAATAGAGTCTTGCTTGGTTGTTATTGTGCTATCTTGCGTTTGAGTTATTGGCGTTAAACTCACCTTTACTTCGGCTTGCACAGGGGTAAGAGTCAGCACTAATCGCTGATTAACGTTCATAATATTGACTAGGTATTGCCCCTTTGCCAAATGAGCATGATCTAATTTTATTGTTGGCCCATCAACAAAGCTGAGTTGTTGTTGATTAATTATCGCATTGGGTAATGGATAACCTTGGGGCCGAGATGCTAATTGTGACAGTTGTTCAGTTGATACGCCATTTTTAACCGCCAGTGCAATCAGAGTTGTCGGTAATTTTATTTGAATGGCTTGTGCTAATAATATCAACTGAGTTTGAACTTGGTGATTTGGTGCAAGCATAGATGAAGATGTAGATGTAGATGAAGATGCCAACTTAGGTGCACCATCTAGCGAGGCTGTTTGCATTAATGTATTAATGACCGCTATTCGTTGCTGGTTAACCTCTTTAGCCGCATCAGCAGTAATAACAATTTGAGCACTGTTTTGAAATATTTTTTGCAGTTCTGCGGTCAAGTTAAATTGATACTGCTGATTTGCAATGGTGATGTTCATATTTTGAGATGGCGTACTATTATTTTGTGTTGTTGATATCACCACAGGTTGGATATTATTGGTCGAGATAAATGATTCGTCTGCACTGACAAGTATAGGGCTGTTGGTTCCGTTTGAACTCGTCTGTTGAGTGCTTACACCTTGTGTCGAAGCCGATTGAGTTGGCACTGTATTAGTCTTTGCTGAGGCTGATGTAGTTGCAACAACATAGGCAGAGTTATTGACACTTGCACGTAAGGGGACATCCAACAAAGATTTAGACTTATTTACAGGCGCCTGTGCATGCTGATTAGCAGAGCCAGTGACTTTATTTATTTGCTCAGTTTTACCATCAGGGCTAGAACTTACTGCTGGTTGTAACCTTGTGTGTGGCGCCTTCATGTTATGGCCTTAGGTGTTTCTGTAATAAAACTAAAGATGCAATTTTCATTTATTTTTACAATTTTGAGTTTGCGATTAATGTCTGCTGAAGTATCCTTAGCGCCCTAATGGCTTTTTAGAGTACATAGTCAATTTTTAATGACTCGTTAGCCTGTGTAGTTCGCTGGGATTGACTATCTCAGCATTTATCGACTTGAACAATCATTGCTTTAATAAAAACGACAAAATAGCAGTTTGTTTATAGCTTTATCCGCTGTGTTTTTAAGAGAGTATTATGAATAAGTCTAAGGGAATATTACTTCCTTTCCTGTTATTGAATGTCAGTAATGCTGCCGCTAGTGAGCCTGATACCGATTTAATGCAAGTCGGCGACAATGTATCTTCAGTTACCGTAATCCATAATGATCCCCGAGATCCATTTGAAGGATTTAACCGCGTGATGTGGGATTTAAATTACTTATACTTCGATAAGTATTTATTTCGCCCAGTAGCACATGGTTACAATGATTATGTTCCTCACCCGGTAAAGTCAGGTTTAGATAATTTTGTTCGTAATTTTGAAGAGCCTAGCTCAATGGTCAACAACGCCTTGCAAGGTAAATGGGGTTGGTCAGCCAATGCTGGTGGGCGATTCACTATTAATAGCACCTTAGGACTTCTGGGCATTGTTGATGTTGCAGAAATGATGGGCATGGCGCGTAAAGATGATGACTTCAATGAAGTGCTCGGATATTACGGTGTACCCAATGGTCCGTATTTTATGGCGCCCTTTTTAGGCCCTTATGTGACACGTGAACTCGCGACAGACTGGGTTGATGGTCTATACTTCCCTTTATCAGAGTTTACTTTATGGCAATCAGCTTTAAAGTGGGCATTTAAAGGGTTGCACACACGTGCATCCGCTATCGATCAAGAAAGACTGCTAGACAATGCTCTTGACCCTTATACATTTGTAAAAGAAGCATATTTTCAGCACATGGATTATAAAGTTTATGATGGTAATGTGCCTCAAGATCAACAGGATGATGAACTGTTAGATGAATATATGGATGAGTTAGAGTAAGTAGCCAGAGAGATAACGACTCTGGCAGGTTTTCATCTGTGGAGTTGTAGCATGGCACTGACAGATATATCGGTTTTAATTGTTGAAGATGATCCTATTTTTAGTCAGTTAATGACAGACTTTTTGCAAAGCAAAGGGGCTGTTGTTAAATATGCTGCTAATGGGCATCAAGGTTTAGTGCTGTTCAGTGAGTTAACATTTGATATTGTCATCGCTGATTTAAATATGCCTAAGTTGGGTGGTTTACCCATGATAAGGCAGATGATGGTGATTAATCCAAATGTGCCTGTAATTGTGATTTCTGGTAACGATGAAATGCCAGATGTTGTCGAAGCATTACGGATAGGGGCGTGCGATTATCTTGTTAAACCCTTGGCGGATTTATTTATTATTGAAGCAGCTATCCAACAGGCATTAAACCACTCCGTTAATCAAACCGCAAAGAATACATATGACCCCACAGATGTATTTGAGCATCAATTAGCTGAGCTATCATATCTTGAATTAAATGAAAATTTATTGTTACTTGAGCAAAGCTCACATGCCGCTAAAAATGTGCAACAACAACTTTTCCCCGCTTCTCACATTCAATATCCGCAAGCTGCGATAGATTACAGTTTATTTAAAAACAGCGATGTCAGTGCTTATTTTATTGATTCGACTATGGTCGGTGATGATCACCTTGTGATGTATATGGCTCATTTTCAACCTGAAGATAACAGTGCCGCATTTGGATGTGTATTATTGCGTAGTTTTATTAATCAAAAACTGAAAAGCTTTAGAACTGGAACAAGTAGCGAGCTACTTAACCCCGTTGAGATGCTTAATTACCTCAACTCACGGATAATGAGTTCCGGGCTACATATTTTTACCAATATGGTTTATATCAGTATCGACTTGAAGCGTTATGATGCTGTTATTGCGCGAGCAGGAGCAGGATTAAGATGTTATTTGCGAAATAGCACCGGTTTATTGCCTTTAGCATTGCCAGATTGTCAGCCAATAGGCTCTGTTTTATGGGATAACCCCAGCGTGCAACACCGTCACCTTTCTACTGGTGAGTATTTGTGTATTAGTACGCATTTTCAAGAACATCAGCAAGCGTTGCTTAATAATTATTTTAAAGGCTTAACCTTTGATAAGAGCACTCATGCAGGCGGCTTTATGCAGCTAAACTGCGGATAGTTATTACCTAAATTTATTGTGGTTTTGAAGTAATAAAAAAGGTTTAGTAGTGATACTAAACCTTTATTGTTGACTGTATTGTGTACTGTTATTTGGCTAGCTTATTTTTTCACAGCGTTGCATATAGTCATTAATCAGATGAGTCATAATGTCGTTTACCGAAGCATCTTGGCAACAATTATCTAAATAAACTTTAAAGGTTACCAAACCGTGACCATCATTTTTTAAGCGACTACTTTGCATCGCAAAGTAAGCTTCTTCCTTATCAGCTTTACGAATAGTAATGCCGTCTATTTCAAATAATTTACTGCCAGCGTTGTTATGCCATTTAGTGATTCTGTCTAAGGCTATTTCGCAAGAATGGTTAACTTCGATATGATTCTGCCAAGAGGCTTGCTTGTCATTTTGTTGGTAGTGAGGGCAACGAACGGTGTAATTGTGGACATGAGTTATCGCTGTCATTTTAGGTGCACCTTTTCTTTATAAGATAATTTATCATAGACCGTAAATTCTATGGTGGTCAATCGTTATTATCAGAACTGAGATCTAGGTTCGCTTTTACTAATGTACTGACTAACCATCTGTTGATAAACAAAATTTTTCTAATAAAAAAGCTCGCAAAATATGCGAGCTTTTTATTTATTGAAACGATATTTTTGGAAAACGGTACTAATCGTTTTACCGGTTAACTTTTACAACGCAGCTTGATAAATTTGACATATTTCTTCAAAGCTTGCCTGTTGTGGGTTAGTAAAACCACAGGCATCTTTTAATGCATTTTCTGCCAGTGTTGGAATATCTTCAGCTTTTACGCCAAGCTCGCTAAGTGTCGCTGGAATGTTGACAGCTTCAGATAAGCGCTTAATTGCACTAATGGCTAGCATGGCGGCTGCTTCAGCTGATAAACCACTGATCTCTTCTCCCATCGCTTTGGCCACGTCGGCTAAGCGTTGCGGTACCACTTTGGCGTTATAAATTTGCACATAGGGTAATAAAATGGCATTACAAACTCCGTGAGGTAAGTCATAGAACCCCCTAATTGGTGCGCCATCGCATGTACATACCCTAAGCTTGCATTGTTGAATGCCATACCGGCTAAAAACTGGGCGTAAGCCATTTGCTCACGGGCATCAATATTGTGACCCTCTTTTACTGCATTAATTAAATTTGCTCGAATTAATTCGATTGCTTTAATTGCACACGCATCAGTAATCGGATTAGCGGCAATAGAGACATAGGCTTCAATAGCATGTGTTAATGCATCCATACCTGTTGCTGCGGTTAATGCCGCAGGTTTTTCGAGCATTAATTCGGGGTCATTTACCGATAAAATAGGAGTGGTATTTTTGTCAACAATAGCCATTTTGATATGACGTGCTTCATCGGTGATAATACAAAAACGTGTCATTTCACTTGCTGTGCCTGCTGTAGTGTTAATAGCGACTAAAGGAAATTGAGGCTTAGATGACATATCAACGCCTTCATAATCTTTAATGCTGCCGCCATTGGTGGCAACTAATGCTATTCCCTTGGCGCAATCATGTGGTGAACCACCACCAAGCGAGATAATAAAGTCACATTGGTTTTTAGTTAACAAAGCCAATCCAGCTTCTACGTTGCCTGTAGTGGGGTTAGGCTGAACGCCATCAAAAACTGACACTTGAATATTTTCGGTTTGCAATTTATCGGCTACCTTGGCGACTAAACCAATAGCTACCAATGGTTTATCTGTAACGATAAGTGCGTGTTTAAAGCCGAAACTTTTAATGTCTTTTACTGCTTCTTCAACGCCGTTTTTACCTAGGATATTGACACTAGGAATAAAGAATTTTGTCGCCATGGTGTTACCTCTACGGATTATTTTATCTGTAGTTAACATACCAACCTCAGTGGATAATATTTGTGAGAGATATCAAATATTTCACGGAATCATACTTAAAAAGGAGTAGTTTTGTTACTAGGACGAAAGTATTGAATAAAATGTGATATGACTTCTATCATGAAATGCTAAAAAAGGTGCGCTTACACCTTTTTTAGTGTTCTTGGCTGTTATTTAAATTCGTTATTTTATTAACCGTGTTTACTGATTAAAAGGCAAAATATATCGCTATTCATTGAAGTTTGAATAGCGATATTACCAAGGGGAGAGGCTACTTTTACGATTAACCGAAAGTAAATAAGTAAGTAGCCAGGTGAATTGAGTATTACCCTGGACAGTTTGTTTCACTGATTGAATTAACGATAATTTCCTCTACAGGGACATTGGTAAAGGTGACACCATCTTTTTGTACTGATTGAGTATTAACCGCATTCATAATATCAACTACCTCCATGCCTTCTACTACCTTGCCAAATGCCGCATAACCGCCCTGGCTAGGGTAGTTTAAGTTATCGTTATCATGAATGTTAATAAAGAACTGACTGGTAGCTGAATCTAATACTTGGGTGCGTGCCATCGCTATAGTGCCGCGATCATTTTTAAGCCCAACACTCGATTCATTTTTTATTGGGTCATAAGTCGACTTTACATTCATGCCGGGGGTAAAACCACCACCTTGGTTTACAAAGTTATTGGCAATACGATGAAATAGAGTGCCATCATAAAATTTTTCGTCAACATAACGGCTAAAGTTAGCAGCAGTAATAGGCATGTTAGTGTTATCAATTCCTAAGGTGAATTCGCCCATGGTGGTGTCTACCAAATAACACACATTAATCACTAACTCAGGCGAAGGAGTCGGAGTTGGAGTTGGTGGGGGCGTTGGCGTTTGTGGTGATGAGTCTGAACCACCACAGGCGGTTAAACTGATTAAAGCTGCTGCAAATAAATAAGCTTTCATATATTCCTTTATAAAGTTGTTATAAGTTTTGCGACATAGTTGCTGTTTTAGGCCATTGTATCAACCAAAAATTGTCTGATTGATACAAAATGTTACTCGATATGTTTGAATTATGATCGACAAACCTTAGTGAAATTACCGTTTTTTATAAGTTTTCGGGTCAATCCAGTATATAATGTGCGATTGCTAATTCTTTTACTCTATAGAGCCTGTTATGTCTTTTTTATCGCTAGGATTAAAGCCTGAAATTCAACGAGCACTGACCGCTATTGGTTATGTGACCCCTACGCCAATTCAACTGGCGGTGATCCCCAAAATCCAGGCAGGTAAAGATATTCTGGCGAATGCTGAAACAGGTACAGGTAAGACAGCGGCATTTGCATTACCGTTAATTGAAATGATCACCTCAGCAGATGATAGCTTTGACAATGAAGATGGCTTAGATGCTAATCCGCTTACGGTATTAATCATGACGCCAACGCGTGAACTCGCGATTCAAATTGAACAGAATATTGTACAATTTAGTCAGTTTTTGCCAATTAAAAGTGTCGCTGTTTATGGTGGTGCCAGTATTCGCCCGCAGCTCACAGCAATAAGCCAAGGGGTAAATATTTTAGTGGCTACCCCAGGCCGTCTTTTTGATATTGTCGGTCAGCATGACTTATCGCTTGCATCGGTAAAATATTTAGTCATTGATGAAGCTGACCGTATGCTTGATTTAGGTTTTGTTAAAGACATTGAAAAAGTGAAGCGGCTTATTAATCGCGATCACCAGACGATGATGTTTTCAGCGACTTTTTCTGATGAAATTAAATTGTTAGCCGATGATATGCTTATTTCACCTGAGCACATTAATGTGGCAACCACAACGACAGCTGCCACAGTCACTCAGCTGGCCTATCAAGTCGATCAACGCCGAAAGGCAGAATTATTATCGGAACTTATCGGCAAGCATAATTGGCAGCAAGTGATGGTGTTTACCAGCCGTAAAGAAACCGCTGATCATCTCCAAAAAGAATTGTCATTAGACGGCATTAAAAGTGCCGTATTTCATGGTGATAAATCTCAAGGTGCACGTAATAAAGCCCTTGAAGAGTTTAAGTCTGGTAAGTTACGTGTATTAGTGGCAACCGATTTAGCCGCCCGAGGGTTAGACATACAAGCCTTACCGCGGGTGATTAACTTTGAACTACCTGAAGAGCCTGAAGATTATGTTCACCGAATAGGCCGTACTGGTCGTGCCGGTTTAGCTGGCGAGGCCATTTCGCTAGTGAGCCCGCAAGAGCAGGAATGCCTTGAGGCTATTGAGGCGGTTATTCAACAACCTTTACTATTAACAAGCATTGCTGGCTACGAGCAAGGTGCGCCGCTTCCTGCTCGGTATCGTGAATTAGCGTCAGATCCGACCAAAACAAAACAAGTTAAAAAGCATGCTCGTCCAAATCGTAATAACCGTTCAGGCCAATTTGATAAAGACTCAGCTAAGCCACAACGCCATGGAAAATACAGTAAGAAGAAATAACTGAGTTAATAAAAACAACTGAAGTATAAGCAAAATATGATCATAAAACCCGTCAATACCAATGTGATTACCGGCTTTCTAGGCGTAGGTAAAACCAGCCTAATTAAACAGTTACTTAAGCATAAACCAGCTAACGAGGTTTGGGCTGTACTGGTCAATGAGTTCGGTGAAATTGGTATTGATGCGGGGTTAATTAATCGCTCGCCAACAGATGGTGTGGTGATTAAAGAGGTTGCTGGTGGCTGTTTATGTTGCGCCGCTGGCATACCAATACAAGTGGCAATAAATCAAATTATTCAGCGGGCAAAACCCGATAGGTTACTAATTGAACCTACCGGCATTGGTCACCCGCAGCAAATTATTAACACTTTGAGTGAGCCACATTACCAACAAGTTATTCATCTGCAGGCTTGTTTATGTTTGGTTGACGCTCGCAAAATTGTCGATAACCGTTATCGTCAGCATGAAATATATATTCAGCAATTGTTAATAGCAGATGTCATCGTTGCCAGTAAAAGTGAACTGTACCAATCATCTGATATTAAAGCGTTAACCGCCTATTTTGACGAGCTGAAAATTAATCCTAATGTTGTTACCGCAGCCGATCATTTTAGCTCACCTCAACTTATTGACACTTTGCTAAAAAGTTTGCATAAGCCCCATAAAAAAGCCATTAAGCCGATTAAACAGATTAAGCCACAACATGCTTTGTTAAACAGTGGCTTATCTGCAAAATCAACTTTATGGTTTAATCAAGTTGAAGAGATCGCTCTACCTGCTTTAAATGAGGGTGAAGTGGTGTGTAAAATCAACCAAGGTGAAGGGTGCTTCAGTGTGGGTTGGTTAATTAGCCCAAGCGTAATATTTGATTTTGATTTATTAATGGCCTGGATTGACACATTTAAACGACCTGAAATACTTCGCCTTAAAGCGGTAATGATTACCGGAGAAGGTATTCTTGGGGTCAATATGGTCGATGCGCAGTTGAATTTATCTGAACTGGATGATGTGAACGATTCACGATTAGAGATTATTGCCACAACTTCATTAGATGCCCAAGCATTACAGCTAGGTTTACTGGCCTGTTGTGGTTAACGATTATGAGTCGCTTTATTTATATTTTACGGCGCCTAGCATTATTTAACTTATCTATTTCATTATTCGATTTTACAATTATGTCGCTAAAAAATAGGCCCGTCATCAGACGGGCCTATTTTATGTAAACATATAAAGAGTATCGTAACTGTTGTGATAGAAACTAACGGCTACACTCTTCAAGTAAATACGCTAAATGACGATACGAAATACCACTGTGTTGAGTTAACCCCACTTCACACATTCTGTTGGCGTAGTAGCCTTGTTTAACTTCAGTAGGAATAAGCTTTTTGATATTACGCAATGCACTGGCGTTAATTTCAGGCTTATATAACCCTTTTTCACCCGCATAGCCACAACAGGTAATGCCAGCCGGTGCTATCACATCCTGAGCACAGGCATTAGCAATTGCCTGGAGGGTAGGCTCAAGTTTCATTTTACGCGCACTACAGCCCTGGTGTAGCGTAATACTGGCTTTTTTAGTGATAGTCACTTTAGGTAAAATATTGTCATGCATAAACTGCACAAGATCTAAAATATCGACTTTGGGGTTACCCGTGAGCGTGCGATATGTACAAGATAATGCATCAACCACTACAGGAACTTTACCGTTCTCACTGAGCTTGCTGAGGGAGTCAATTAACTCATCTCGTTTAGTGTCAGCATTTTTGAAATCACCCTTTGATTCCCACATTTGGCCGCAACACAATTCACGCGTGTTATTTGGCGTAACAACGTTATAGCCTGCTCGTTCAAGTAAAGTCATAACCACTTCCGATAAGGTGCGGCTGTCAGGATCTTTTGGCGTAGGGCCAAATGTACGCCCACCACAAGCTGGGAAGTAAACCACAGTTGGCTGACCAATTATGTGGGCTGACGGTTTAGCAACATTGCCGCCTTTAGGGAAGTCAGGATTCCAGTAGGGCACTTCTTTGCTGATCATGCGGCCGACATTCATCAATGAGTTGGTAACACTATCACCCGTCAGTTTATGAATAGTGCCTAATAGATTAAAGCCTGTGCTGATAACGGTATTCACAGCGCCATAGTGTTTGGCTTGAAAATCTAATACTTTTTGTTCAGTGGTACTGATATAAGGAGTACGCAGTTTACGCACCAGTTGCCCCATACTGCTGTCAACAGGGCAGGCAATAGTACATAACTGACAAGCAGCACAGGTATCAATTACATCGTACTTAGCGCTAGCGCGCATTTTATCAGCCGCTTGTTTGTCACCGGATTCGGTTAATCTTTCTATTTCACGCAGTACGGCGATACGTTGGCGGGGTGAAAAATTAAGCGCTGATGTTGGGCAGGTTTTTTCACAAAATCCACATTCAATACATTTATCAATAAAATCATCAACCACAGGGCAAGGTTTGATATTTTTGACATGGATTTCAGCGTCATCATTTAAAATCACCCCAGGATTGAGTAATCCTTGAGGATCAAAAATGTGTTTAATCTGCTTCATTATGGTGTAAGCATCAGCGCCCCATTCCATTTCAACAAAAGGGGCGACGGCACGGCCAGTACCATGTTCCGCCTTCATTGAACCATCATACTTATTGATCACCATATCCGCGACATCCTGCATAAATGCATGGAAGTTGCGCGTGTCTGTTTCAGATGAAAAGGTGGGGGTGATAATAAAATGGAAGTTGCCCGCTAATGCATGACCATAAATAACCCCTTCAGGGTAACCGTGTTTATGAAATAAAGCCGTTAGATCGGCCGCGGCGGCAGCAAGATGCTCAAGTTCAAAGGCTACATCTTCAATAATAACGGAGGTTCCTTTAGGGCGTGCGCCACCAAGAATAGGGAACAAACCTGAACGCATAGCCCAGTATTGACCAAATACAGCAGGATCGTTGCTGAATTCAATCGGGCGTTCTGTTTCAATATGGGCAATTTTGTTAATCACATCTTGGGTATATTGGGCTAATGTTGTTTTATTGTTTGCTCGGCACTCAATTAATAATATCGCCGCGCCTTGAGGTAATTGATTTAACCAGGTAGGCATACCAGGCTTACCCATAACAGATTTAATCGATGCCCAGTCGAGTAATTCAACCGCAGCTACGCTGTCCCCCTTCATCGGTGGAACGGCACTTGCAGCATCTTCCATGCTGAAAAACACGGCCATAGCAGAAGCTTTAAAAAGGGCTTCTTCTACTGTGTGATAAGTCACTTCGTTGACAAAGGCTAATGTTCCTTCTGCACCCACAATGAGGTGGTTGATTAAATCAAAAGGGTCATTAAAGTCGACTAGCGCATTGATGCTGTATCCAGTGGTATTTTTAATCGAGAACTTTTTACGAATTCGCGCAGCCAAAGCCGAATTATTTTGGGTCATTTTAGCTAAAGATGATAAAGCTTCTAATATACCTGGATGACTTAGTGCGAATGCAGATTTAGATTGTTCACAACCCGTGTCTAATTCGGTTCCATCTGCAAACAATAATTTCACTGACGCAATCGTTTGATAACTATTTTGAGCGGTTCCACAACACATCCCAGAAGCGTTATTGGATACAATACCACCAATTTTAGCCGCCGCAAGAGTGGCAGGGTCAGGACCAATTTTTTTGTTAAATGATTTTAATGCCGCATTCGCATCTGCACCTATAACCGCGCAACCTAAGGTTATTTGACTTCTATCTGCACTGATATTAATGGTGCGAAAGCCGTCATGGCCGAGTATTAATAAAATACCTTCACCAATTGCTTGGCCTGATAAGCTGGTGCCTGCTGCCCTGTAGGTAACTGGTGCATTATGTTTGCGTGCAATTTTAAGGGTTATTTTAACTTGTTCAAGTTCATTAGCATGAACAACGATTTCAGGTACGATACGAAAATAACTAGCATCTGTAGACCACGCAAAGCGACGAGTCGGGTCATTGCTGACCGCTTTTTCGCCTAGTTGTAGCGTTAACTCTTGCATGATGGTTTGATAATCAATCGTCATAATATTTCTCTTATTAATTCAGCAGCAAATCACAGTAATAAACCATCAACAGTAAACTTCAGTGACTTGCGACATTGAGAACAGGTCATTAAGCTTAGAAACCACCCCAAATGACAGCAATGGTGCCAGCAACAAGCGCATAACCTAATGCTATAGGCATTGTTTTACGAATAATTTCAGACTCACGTCCTGCCATTCCCACCACGGTTGCCGCTGCAACAACGTTCATCACACACATCATGTTACCTGCATTAGCACCAATGCCTTGCAGTGCTAAGGCCAGCGCATGGCTCATTCCAATATTATCGGCAACAGAGTACTGTAAGCCTGAAAACATCATGTTGGAGAAAGTGGCTGAACCGGAAAGAAATGCACCAAATATACCAACAATGGGCGATACCCAAGCCCAAACTGAGCCCATAGTATTGGCAAGTAAATCTGCTAATGCTACCGGCATAGATTGCAGGCCTGCAGAGTTTGCACCTGAGTTTAAGAATATTTTAACCATAGGCACAGATGCGCCGAGTGAGATGATGGTGGGTAACATTGAGCCGCAAGATACCGTGATAGATTGTTTAATGGCTTTTGGTTTCATTCTGAATAATATAAATCCTACAACACACACTAGAATAAAGAAAATCCCCGGCGCATAAAATGTGGCAAAGCTGGCTTTTAGCTCGGTACCTAACAACCCCGTCCAGCTGATATTGAATCCTGTTAACCAAGTTTTAAATGGGGTTACTATTCTGGAAAGCACTAACAATGCGGCCATAATAATATATGGCGACCAGGCTGCAATTTGCGAAAACCTAGCTTCTACAGGCTTATCTTCAGTGGTGATATCCTGTGATAGTTGCTCATTGTCTGCAAAGTCATTCCAGGGCGTTATTGGAAGTAACCAGCCTTTTTGAGCGACCGGAATAACCACTGCCATGCCAATTAACGCACCAATAACCGAGGGGAATTCAGGACCGGCAAGGTAATTAATTAACCATGCCGGAATGGTGAAAGCGAAACCTGCTAGCAGTGCAAATTTCCAGATTTGTAACCCTTCTTTAAATGATTTGTTCTTACCAAAAAAGCCAGTTAACACACAGACAACCACTAAGGGAATTAATGAGCCCGTAATTAAATCAATAGTGATAATGTGCATGGCAATAAACTGAGCATAATTAGCAAAGTTACCGCCATGGGCTGTAATTTGTTCGGTTGCCATGGACACGCCATTTTGTATTAGACCTTGTTCCATACCAAATAATACAGGCAAACCAATTGCGCCAAATGATACCGAGGTCGAGTCGGCAATTAATGCCACTACAGCGGCCGCAATAGGCGGCACACCTAATAAAACTAGTAATGGTGCGCCAATGGCTGCGGGTGTACCAAAACCAGCCGAACCTTCAATGAACGAGCCAAATAGCCAACAGATAATAATAACCTGTACTCGCGCATCTGCACTGATACTGGTAAAGCCGGCTCGAATAGTGTCCATGGCGCCAGAATATTTAAGCGTATTGAGTAAAAACACTGCGCCAAAAATAATGGTGAGAGGAGTGAGGGCTGATAATAATCCTTCTACAATCGAAGCTGCGAGTATTCTAGTGTCCATTTGCCAAATGAAGATAGCCGCTAATCCTGTCGCGACCATTGAAATGGGCATAGCTTTAGACGCAGGGAGCTTAAGTAAAACAAGGAACACCATAACGCTGATAATGGGCGTTAAGCTAGCGATTAGCTGTAACGTAGTCATGCACACCTCTTTATTTGTAAGGTTGTTAGTTTAGGTCTTATTTTTGTTTGTTATATTTCTATTACTTCGATGTAACAAAAGGTAGATGTAATAGACTGTATTTTGTGACTTTAATACTTGATCAAGATCATTTTAAAACGTAACTATTACAAACCATCCAAACATTGGGACATAGATCGATTTCACTCATTTAAGTATGTGATTAATATCACCGTTTAAGTGTTCAGCGAATGAAGGATGATTTTACTTAATATTAGCGATTATGAATGTGAACTCACTCACGAGATGAGCATTCAAGGTGATAAAAAACGCTATATATCACCTTGATAGGAAGTTGAAGAGATCGAGCGTGAGCATTAAGTGATTAAAACAGCTTGCTGCCCCAGCCCAGTTTATTGCGCAATACGTGGAAGTAATTATGGCCTTTAGGATGGATTAGTCTTAATTGTTCACTTGAGCGGCGAATAATAATTTCATCACCAGGCAACACGGCTAAGTGAACGTGGCCGTCACAACTGACTTCAAGATTTTCACCATTCTCAGGTGACACTACTAATTTGATCGTGCTACAAGCATCAACCACAATAGGGCGACAAGAAAGGGTGTGGGGAAACATAGGCACTAGAATGAGTGCTTGTAAATTAGGCGTTAAAATAGCACCACCTGCTGACAATGAATAAGCAGTAGACCCTGTTGGTGTTGATACAATCATGCCATCCGCGCGTTGGCTGTACATAAACTGCTCGTCTATGTAGACTTCGAATTGGATCATGTGAGCAATTTTACCAGGGTGTAATACCGCTTCATTAACCGCAGTATTACTTGAGGTTATTTTGCCATGGCGATGTACTTCAGCTTCTAATAAAAAGCGGTATTCAGTTTCAAATTCACCATCAAGTACATCAGACAAGGTATCTTCAAAATTATCTGGAGGCAAATCGGTTAAGAACCCTAAATTACCCCGGTTAACGCCAATGACAGCAACATCAAAACGGGCTAACACCCTTGCTGCACCTAGCATATTTCCATCACCGCCGACCACAATGGCGAGATCACAATGTGCCCCCATCTCGAGTAAGTCCATGGATGAAATATCATTACCCAGTTCTGCTGAGACACGGGACTCAACAATAACTTGGTAGCCTTGCACTGATAACCAATGATGCAAACGCTTCAAGGTTAAGTTTGTGCCATGATGATGCGGCTTACCGATAAGGCCGATAGTATTAAACTTTTTGCTCATATTGATATTTGTTGGGCTTAAAAGCCTTGAAACGCTGAAATTGATCCCCATAATATACCCAAACTAATTAAAAGTGTCAGAAGCATGATAATTAATCTTCTTCTGACATGTTTCTGTCAGATTTTCGAAAATATCGCATTTTTTAGCTGGAGTGAAAATGAGCAACGAGTCAAACTACGATCCACAAGATATCGATACCCAAGATCAAGTGGAAGAAGGTACCGTCATTGAAGCTGGTGAAGCAAGCTTAATGGATGAGTTAACCCAGGCTAACTTCCGCATTGAAGAATTAGAGCAGCTATTAGCAGAGTCTGAAGCAGCACTCGCTGATCGCAAAGAAGTTGAAGTGCGTGCGGCAGCTGAGATACAAAATATTCGTACACGTACTGCAAAAGATGTAGAACAAGCGCGTAAGTTTGCCTTAGAAAAATTTGCTAATGAGCTTTTACCGGTTATCGACAACATGGATAGAGCGTTACAAGGTACCTCGCCAGCTGATGAGGCCACTAAAGCGATTTATGAAGGTGTTGAATTAACCATGAAAGGTTTCTTAAGTACAGTTGAGAAATTTGGCGTGGTACAGCTTAGCCCATTAGGCGAGACGTTTAATCCTGCACATCACCAAGCTATTGGTATGCAGCCAAGTGCAGAGTATCCAGAGAACACCGTGATGTTAGTGATGCAAAAAGGTTATATTTTAAATGACCGTTTATTACGTCCAGCTATGGTGATGGTATCGCAAGGCGGTCCAGGTGTAGATACTCAAGCATAATCACTTAGAACGGTAGCCTTCAACCTTTCCAAAAGTAATCGATTAAAAAGGGCTGATAATTCAGCCCTTTTTTTATGCGTTTTTTTAGTTGGTTTAGATTAAGAAGTTATTTTAGCTACGTTGATATCAACTAAGCTAAATAGTCTCTAATCTGCTGCTCAATACCTTTGGTATCTAATTTCAGTTCACTGATAATTTCATCTGGAGCGCCGTGTTTAATAAACTCATCCGGTAGACCTATTTGAAGCACAGGCATAATGATTTTAAGTTGTTGTAACGCTTCCATCACGCCACTACCTGCGCCGCCCATTATCGCGTTCTCTTCAACTGTGACAATCACATCATGGTTGTTTGCCAGTTCTGTCAGTAGCTCAATATCTAACGGTTTCACAAAGCGCATATCGGCAACTGAAGCATCTAATGTTTCAGCAGCAATTAAGGCGGCTTCTAATGTTGTACCAAAATTAACGATAGCAATTTTTTTGCCGTGGCGCTTCATTACGCCTTTGCCGATAGGCAATTGGGTCATTTCTTCAACTTGTTCAGCACCTGTTGCACAACCTCTTGGGTAACGCACCGCAGTAGGACCGTCCTGATAGCAATAGCCGGTGTACAGCATCTGACGACATTCATTTTCATCAGAAGGGGTCATGATTATCATGTTGGGAATACAACGCATAAAGCTTAAATCAAACGCGCCTTGATGGGTCGGACCATCTGCGCCGACAATACCACCACGGTCAATGGCAAATAACACTGGTAAGCGTTGTAATGCGACATCGTGAATGAGTTGATCATAACCACGTTGTAAGAAGGTAGAGTATATGGCTACAACGGGCTTTAAGCCTTGGGTTGCCATACCAGCACTTAAGGTTACTGCGTGCTGCTCAGCAATAGCAGCATCAAAATACTGTTTAGGGAAACGTTGTGAAAACTCAACCATGCCTGAACCTTCACGCATAGCAGGGGTAATTCCCATCACTTTATCGTCAAGCTCAGCAACATCACATAGCCATTTACCAAACACCTGTGAAAATGTCGGCAAACCTGGTTTAGTCGCAGGTTTTTTAAACTGGCTAGGATCAAACTTAGGCACTGCGTGCCAGCCAATAGGATCTTTTTCTGCTGGTTCATATCCACGACCTTTTTTAGTCATGATGTGCAGGATCTGTGGCCCTTTTAGGCTACGCATATTGCGCATGGTTTCAACTAAGGCATCAACATCATGGCCATCAATAGGGCCGATGTAATTAAAGCCTAGTTCTTCAAACAAAGTCCCGGGAACCACCATGCCTTTTAGGTGCTCTTCTGTTCTCTTAGCTATTTCCTTAATAGCAGGCATGCCTTTAAGCACTTTTTTACTGCTTTCACGGATAGTCGTGTAAAAGCGGCCAGACATAAGTTGAGCAAGGTGATTATTAAGTGCGCCAACATTTTCTGAAATCGACATTTCATTATCATTCAGCACGACTAACATATCGTTGCGTAAGTCACCGGCATGATTTAAAGCTTCAAATACCATACCACCTGTCATTGCGCCATCACCAATAACAGCAACAACTTTACGGCCTTTATTTTCTTTTTCGGCGGCAATTGCCATGCCTAAAGCTGCACTGACAGAGGTACCAGAATGACCGACACTAAAGGTATCGTAATGACTTTCTTCACGCCATGGAAAAGGATGCAAACCGTTTTTTTGGCGAATAGTGTGCATGCGGTTACGGCGGTCAGTTAAAATTTTGTGAGGATAAGCTTGATGGCCAACATCCCAAACCAATTGGTCAAAAGGCGTATCGTACACATAATGAAGCGCTACGGTTAATTCAACCGTGCCTAAGCCAGAAGCAAAATGACCGCTAGACATACCTACCGACTGCAACAGAAACTGGCGCAGCTCATCTGATACCTGCGGCAATAAACTCTGAGGTAGCTGTCTAAGTTCTTCTGGGGTGTTAGCTTTTGCTAACACAGGATATTGAGAATTATCGAAACTCATAGTGAGATATCTGTCTTATTATATTCTTCGCACGATAATATACCGGGCAAAGTCTGCAATTAACTGACTATTGTATGGCAATTTAGTCAGTTCTGATAGAGCATCATCAACAAGTTGCTGTGATGTCTGCTTGGCACCTTCTAAACCGAGTAATTTAGGAAAGGTACTTTTATTTGATTGCTCGTCACTGCCTTGTGGTTTACCTAACTCTTCGGTGCTAGCAACGATATCTAATATATCGTCTTGCACTTGAAAGGCTAAACCTATTTTACCAGCGTAAACCATTAAGGCTTGATGTTCATTATCGGGGGCATTGGCTGCAATCAACGCCATTTCTACTGCGCAGCAGATTAATGCACCCGTTTTTTTGTTATGAAGCTCAGTTAATCTCGCCATTTCAATACGCTGATTTGTGGCGCTAAGATCAATTGCCTGACCACCACACATCCCCTGATAACCAGAGGCTTTTGCCAATGATTTAACAATGGCTAGTTGCTGAGCGGGCATTAAACCCTCAATAGGCTCACTGATAATATCGAATGCCAGAGTTTGTAATGCGTCACCTGCTAATATTGCGCTGGCTTCATCAAAAGCAATATGAACAGTAGGTTGGCCACGGCGAAGACTATCATTATCCATTGCTGGTAAGTCATCATGGATAAGCGAATATGCATGAATACATTCAATGGCAGCGGCTAAATTATCTAATACCTTTAGCGGGACATTTAACATTTGTCCTATACTGTAAACCAAAAAAGGTCTGATACGCTTACCACCTAATAACGCACCATGGGTCATGGCCGCTTTTAATTTTGGTGCAGCGTTATCAAGGTCAGTTAATTTTTGGCTTAATACTTGATCAACTCTTTGTTGATAAGTCTTTATTGCATCAGTTAGCACTGTAATACCTCAACATGCTGTAAAACCAGTTTATTGTTCAATTTCTAATGGGGTTAAGGTGTCTTTATCATCTAATAAAATGGATACTTTCTGTTGTGCTTGTTCAAGTTTTGCCTGACTTTGGCGTACGAGGTTGATGCCTCGTTCAAACTGCTTTAATGCATCATCAAGGGAGACTTCACCTTGCTCTAAACTGGCTACAATAGTTTCAAGTTCATTTAAAGATTGCTCAAAACTGAGATTTTCAGGTTTTTTTGCCACGTTGATATTTCCTCTTGTTCAGCGTGTGACAAGGTATATCAGCCGAGCTTTTGGGTCAAATACAGACGCTGGATATTTGCTCAATAGCACGCTTTGTTACTGAAATTTGTTTAGAAAGTTGAAATTCGAGCTAAACTAGAAATGATTTTGACCGATAACATAGTAAGATGATGTTTAAGTTTAACGATTTTAGCATTAGCATATTCATGCAGACTTTACTGCATTTGAGGAGACGTTGTGGATTTAGCAACCCTGATAGGAATTATTGGTGCTTTTGCATTTATCATTGGCGCTATGGTGACCAGTGGTGGTATTGGCCTATTTATCGACGTACCGTCAATTTTGATTGTTGTTGCCGGCTCTTTATTTGTGGTGATGATGAAGTTTAACCTAAAACAATTTTTAGGTGCGATTAAGATTGGCTTAAAAGCCTTTATGTTTAAAATTGATAAACCAGAAGACCTCATTGAGCAATCAGTTAATATGGCCGATGCTGCCCGTAAAGGGGGCTTTTTAGCGTTAGAAGAAGCGCAAATTAGTAACACTTTTATGCAAAAAGCTGTCGATATGTTAGTTGATGGTCATGATGGCGAGGTCGTACGTAATGCATTAGAGAAGGATATTGCCTTAACTGAAGAGCGCCATAAGTCTGGGGTGAATATTTTTAAAGCCATGGGCGATGTTGCACCTGCGATGGGGATGATTGGTACGCTTGTTGGTTTGGTTGCCATGTTATCAAATATGGATGACCCTAAATCAATTGGCCCATCAATGGCGGTGGCGTTATTAACCACACTTTATGGTGCAGTAATCGCCAATATGATAGCCATACCAATGGCGGATAAATTATCACTGCGGATGAATGAAGAGCTATTGAATCGTAATTTGATTATGGATGCGGTATTGGCGATTCAAGACGGTCAAAATCCACGGGTAATTGAAGGCTTTTTGAAAAACTATATTGCTGAAAAACAACGTAAAATAGATACAACGGACGGGGAGTAACCCATGGCTAAGGCCAAGTGTGAATGTCCACCTGCCGGCGCGCCCATGTGGTTAGCAACCTTTGCTGATCTCATGTCTTTGCTGATGTGCTTTTTCGTATTATTATTAGCGTTCTCTGAAATGGACGTAATGAAGTTCAAGCAAATTGCAGGTTCAATGAAGTATGCCTTCGGTGTACAAAATAAAGTTGAAGTCAAAGACATCCCTAAAGGAACATCTGTTATTGCACTGGAGTTTCGTCCAGGTCGACCCGATCCCACTCCGATTGAAATTATTAACCAGCAAACTAATGAAATGACTCAACCAACCATTGAGTATCAAGCAGGTGAAGAAGACAGTGCTGGCGGAGTACAAAAACAGAATGGCGCCCAACGTGGGGGTAATGCTAGCGCAACTGCACAAAAAGAAGCTGAGGCGGTTAAAAAAGATGCCGCATCTTCACAAGATAATATCAATGAACAACTTAAAAAAATGGCTGAACAATTGAATGAACAAATTGTTGATGGTGCCATTGAATTAGAATCCTTAGGTCAGCAAATTATTATTCGAATTCGAGAAAAGGGTTCATTTTCTTCCGGTTCAGGCTTTCTTCAGCCCCAGTTTAGGCCTATTGTGCGATCCATTGGTGAGTTACTCAAAGATGTCCCAGGCATTATCACTGTGTCAGGACATACAGATGGCGCCCATATCAGCAATGAACTTTATAGTTCAAATTGGGATTTATCCAGTCAGCGAGCTGTTGCGGTAGCCCATGAGTTGATGAAAGTACCTGGCTTTGATGAGACGCGAATGAAAGTGATGGGAGAGGCGTCCAATAATCCACTGGTGCCTAATGACAGTAACACTAATCGAGCTCGAAATCGTCGAGTCGAAATAGCCATAGAGCAGGGCAAACCTAAAGAGTCTGATGAAATTAAAGTGACTCAGGATCCGCAGACGCCCCAAAATCCTTAATAAACGCAAATGGCTGACTTTAAAGCGCAATCAAATGATTGTGCTTTTTTTGGACCATATCTAGCGTGATATAAATATATCGTGATGCTTGCCCAAGCGGATAATGTTGTTACAAGCGACTAAAAATTTGATATAATCCTCAGAATTACTGCTTTTTTACGTACGGTAATTAATGTATTCGACTCAGTGTAAGCTGGGTCGATATTTTTTTGCCGTGAAAAATAAGTCCTTATTTTCTTAATTCAAACCATTAACTATGATGTTGGCTAAGTACATTGCCGTGTTTAGCCAGTAATTAATGTTGCCGGAACCGCTATGAAGTTTATTGTAAAGTTATACCCTGAAATCATGATGAAAAGTAAATCGGTAAGATTACGGTTTACTAAAATGCTAGAAACGAATATTCGAAATGTACTTAAAAAAGTCGACGAAGAGGCTAAGGTGCTACGTTTATTTGATCGGATCATCGTCAAGGTACCTGAAGATAAACCAGAATTGCAGGACATATTTGGGCAACGCTTAGCGTGTATTCCTGGTATTGCCCATGTGGTGCAAGTCAGCGAGTATCCGTTTGATACTATTGACAGCATTTACCAGTTAGCCTTACCCCGGTACCGTGATGAAATTGCCGGTAAAACATTTTGTGTACGGGTAAAACGTACCGGAAACCATGATTTTAATTCTATTGATGTTGAGCGTTATGTCGGTGGTGGCTTAAATCAACATGCTGATGCCTTGGGCGTAAAACTGAACAATCCCGATGTTACCGTTAATCTTGAAATTGATGGGAATAAAGTTTATTTGGTTGAGCGTCGTATTGAAGGCTTAGGTGGTTTTCCAATGGCAACCCAAGAGGATGTGTTATCACTTATCTCAGGTGGGTTTGACTCTGGTGTATCAAGTTTTCAATTTATTAAAAAGGGTTCGCGTACCCATTATTGCTTCTTCAACTTGGGTGGCGCACAGCATGAAATAGGCGTTAAACAAGTAGCCTATCATTTATGGAAAACCTATGGTGAGTCACATAAAGTGCGTTTTATTACCGTGCCGTTTGAGCCAGTTGTAGAACAAATTTTAGAACGAATTGATAGTGGCCAAATGGGCGTTATTTTAAAGCGTGTGATGATGCGTGTAGCTGCGCGTATTGCCGAGAAATTTAAAATTCAGGGTTTGGTGACAGGTGAAAGTTTAGGTCAAGTGTCTAGCCAAACCTTGACCAATTTGAATGTGATAGACCGCTGTACTGACATGTTAATTATGCGTCCACTGATAGCCATGGACAAACAGGATATCATCAATCAAAGTCGCTTAATTGGCACAGAGGATTTTGCTAAGACAATGCCTGAATACTGCGGTGTTATCTCTCAAAAACCGACGGTAAAAGCAGTGTTATCTAAAATTGAAGCTGAAGAATTAAAGTTTGATGAAGATCTTATCGAACGTATCGTTTATTCAGCTAAAGTGATGGATATTAGAGATATTGAAACAGAAATGAATCAACAAATCACTGAAACAGAAACGGTAACAGATATTGCATCTGGCGAAATAGTGATTGATGTACGTGCACCTGAAGAAGAAGAGCGTAAGCCATTATCAATAGAAGGCGTAGAGATTACAGCAATCCCATTCTTTAAGTTGGCAACAAAATTTGCTGACTTAGATAAGAGCAAAACCTACCTATTATATTGTGACCGCGGTGTGATGAGTAAATTACAAGCCTTGTATTTAATTGAGCAAGGATATCAGAATGTAAAAGTTTATCGTCCATAAAACGTTAAACTGATTGTAATAAAGGCTTGTGTCTTCAACGGTGCAAGCCTTTTTTATAGCATTTGTTTATCGCAACTGTTTATAGCAATTAACTGATAATCTTCGATATGGAAAAATCTAATTAATACCGTTTCGTGAGCGCGAATTTCCCCTTCCATTATTCAGCTGAGATACACCTCGAAAATCCTCCCCGCTAACGTTATTTCAATATGTTAATCTAATCAAAAACCTGTTCTTTACAAACCGTAAAAAATAGAGATAATCATTAGAAAAACTAATTAAAATAATAAGAGATTAATCATCATGGCCAGACGATTACCGCCCTTAAATGCAGTTAAAGCATTTGAAGCAGCAGCAAGAAACCTCAGTTTTACTAGGGCTGCAGAGGAGTTGTTTGTTACTCAGGCTGCGGTTAGCCATCAGATTAAAGCATTAGAAGATTTTCTAGGGTTAAAGCTTTTTAGACGTAAAAATCGATCATTACTGTTAACCGAAGAAGGTCAGAGCTACTTTCTTGACATCAAGGATATTTTCATTCAGTTGGGAGAGGCGACCGACCGCTTGCTTGCCCGCAGCGCTGTGGGCTCGTTAACGGTAAGTATGTCACCGAGTTTTGCGATTCAATGGTTGGTGCCGCGGTTAGCCAAATTTAGTGAAAAGAATCCTGATATTGATGTGCGTATTAAAGCGGTAGACAGTGATACAGGGTCGTTAACAGATGATGTTGATGTGGCAATTTATTATGGTCAAGGTAATTGGGCAGGGCTTAGAGCGGATAAACTGCGCAATGAAGTATTGATCCCCGTTTGTTCGCCATTGTTATTAAATGGACCTAAGCCACTAAGTACCCCAAGTGATTTGAAATATCATACCCTATTACATGACTCAAGCCGCCACGACTGGCAGGCCTGGTTTAGACAATGCGGGGTAAGTGATATTAATGTCAATCAAGGCCCCATTTTTAGTCATTCATCTTTAGTGTTACAAGCCGCTGCCCACGGGCAGGGGGTTGCATTAGGCTACAGCGTATTAGCCAGGCCGGATATTAAAGCGGGCCGCCTGGTATGTCCGTTTCCTGAAGTCTTAGTCAGTAAAGATGCTTACTATTTAGTGTGTCAGCAAAACCATTCTGAATTAGGCAAAGTCAGCGCATTTCGTGAATGGATGGTGGATATGTTTGCAGAGGAGTCACGCAGTGAATTACTCACAGGATAGCTTAGCTGTCAGTCCTTTAAATATTGATCGCCCAGCAAGCTTGTTAGCAAGCGATTACTCGCTTGAAGGCGATAATCAAAGTGATAGTTTAATTGTGCTTGCCCATGGCGCAGGCGCTAATATGCACCATGCTTTTATGCAGCAATTGGCTGAGCTCTTGGTATTACAAGGTTTTGCTGTATATCGATTTAATTTCTTATACATGCAGGCCAATATGCTTGATGGCAAGAAGCGACCACCTGATAGACCCCCTAAGCTACTGTCGCATCTTGAATCTGTGCTGAAAGATATTTATCACAAACAGCAGCAGGGAGTTATTACCGCTAAACGAGTCGTGTTTATCGGTAAGTCGATGGGCTCAAGAATGATGGCGACATTAACATCAAATTTACACACCTGTGATAATGTCGAGGCGCAAACTATATTAGGCCAGGTAGTTGGTCAAATATGTCTGGGTTATCCCTTTGTTCCTATTAAAGGCGGAGAGCCCAGATTACCACCCCTTAATGATTCGAACATGCCAACCTTAGTGCTACAGGGAGAGCGTGATAAATTTGGTTTGCCTGAACAAATAGCGGCATGGACGTTCAGGGACAGCATTGAGTTTGTCACTATTCCTGATGGCGATCATAGTTTTACACCAAGAAAGTCGTCAGGTACCACGTTTGACGCTAACCTAAAACTTGCTGTGGCAGAAATCGTTAAATTCTCTCAGTCTGTCACTTAATTCATTTTAGGATGATAAATCCGCTAACTCAATTCAAGGTGCGTTATGAACCATCGTTTGTTATTTATTGCTGCTATTAGTGGTTTTATTGCTGTTGCTTTAGGGGCTTTTGGCGCCCATGGATTAAAGAATATTGCCTCAGCAGAAATGGTTAGTATTTTCAAATTAGCGGTTGAGTATCAGTTTTATCACACCTTTGCACTAGTGAGTTTAGCTTTTGCGGCCCAATGGTTGTCAACTAAGTGGCTTAATTGGTCTGCGGGCTTCTTTATCGTAGGCACACTCTTGTTTTCTGGTTCACTGTATTTATATGCTTTAACCCAGGCTAAATGGATTGGTCCTATCACTCCTATGGGAGGGCTTTGTTTACTCATAGCTTGGGCGTTATTTGCGATTGCTGCATGGCGTAGACCCATTAATACTGATCAAATCTAAATCTGCTATAGCGTCATATTCTTGCTATAATCCGACAAAATTTGGCTCCAAGATCGACTATTGCTAAGGCTTTACATGAAAAACCTATTCTTATTTTGCCGCGCTGGATATGAAAAAGAGTGCGCAGCAGAAATTCAACAACGTGCGGCAGAGCTCAACATTGGCGGCTTCGTTAAAACTAATAACAATGACGCTTATGTTATTTATCAATGTTTTGAAGACAATGGTGCCGATAAGTTAGCCGAGCAACTAGCATTGCAGTCGTTAATTTTTACGCGACAAATGTTTGCCGCTGGCGAGTTACTAATTGACTTGCCAGAGCAAGACAGAATGAGTCCGATTGTTGCAGCCTTAGGTGAGATATCTCGTTGTGGCGAATTACGGGTAGAAACTCCTGACACTAACGAAGCAAAAGAATTGTCGGCATTTTGCCGTAAGTTCACTGTACCATTACGCCAGGGGTTGAAAAAAGCTGGTATTTTATTGGCCAAAGAAAGCCAAAGTCGTCCAATTGTACATGTGTGTTTTATTGGTCCGGGAAAGGCGTATGTAGGCTATTCTCTTAGCAATAATAGCTCACCACATTTCATGGGTATTCCGCGCTTGAAAATGGTTGCAGATGCACCGAGTCGCTCTAGTTTAAAACTAGACGAAGCTTTTAGTGCCTTTTTAACCAGAGAAGAGCAAGATTTGCGCTGTCGTAGTGGCTTAAATGCCGTTGATTTGGGCGCATGTCCCGGTGGTTGGACTTATCAATTAGTCCGCCGAGGGATGATGGTTGCTGCTGTTGATAATGGCCCTATGAATGAAAAGTTAATGGAAACAGGCCAAGTTAAGCATTACCGTGCCGATGGCTTTCGATTTGAACCCCCAAGAAAAAATATTTATTGGTTAGTATGTGACATGGTTGAAAAACCTTCACGCGTGGCAGAGTTGATAGAAGCTTGGGCCATTAATGCATGGTTTAAAGAAGCTATTTTCAATCTGAAATTACCAATGAAAAGTCGATACAAAGAAGTGCGAGTTATCCTAGATACTATGGCGGAGATTTTTAAAGAAAATAACATTGAATACCGCATGCAATGCAAACACCTTTATCATGACCGTGATGAAGTGACGGTACACTTATGGTTATTCCCAGAAAAAGGCGTTAATTATGCCGTATTGGGTGAAAGATAAGTTATTCATTTTTCAGTGTTAGATTTATATAAAACAAAAAGCCCTAATCGAAATTAGGGCTTTTTTGTAGGTTTTGTGCTCAACAGCAAAAGCTAACCTAATCGTTCTAATACCGCTTGAGTGAAGTCAGTAGTACCATAAGTGCCCCCTAAGTCACGGGTAGTACGATCGCCTTCTTCAATCACTGCTGCTACCGCATTACGGATCATTACCGCTTTATCTGACATACCTAAATATTCAAGCATTTGAATTGAGGCTAAAATAACGGATGTTGGATTGGCTAAGTTTTTACCCGCAATATCTGGTGCACTGCCATGTACCGCTTCAAAGATAGCGGCGTCGCGACCAATATTTGCCCCCGGTGCCATGCCTAAACCACCGACAAGCCCAGCACACAAATCAGATAAGATATCGCCGAATAAGTTGGTTGTGACTATTACATCAAAGTTTTCTGGGTTCATTACCAGCTTCATGCAAGTGGCATCAACAATCATTTCTTCAGTAATCAAATCAGGATAACGTAAGCTGACTTCTCTAGCCACTTTCAAAAACAAACCTGAGGTTGATTTCATGATATTGGCTTTATGCACAATAGTGACTTTTTTACGATTTTCTTTACGGGCTAATTCATAGGCAAATGTCACGATTTGCTCAGCACCTTTGCGGGTAATAATACTGGTTGCTTCAGCCGTTTCACCGTCGTCTGATACTTTTTGGCCAAAACCTGAGTACATGCCTTCGGTATTTTCTCGCACCGTAATAATATCAATATTTTCATAACGGGCCTGAGTGCCCTTAAATGAGTTTACTGGGCGAACATTTGCATACAAGCTGAACTTTTTACGCAAACTAACATTAATTGAAGTAAAACCTTCACCAACAGGAGTGGTTAACGGACCCTTTAAAGTAATGCGGTTTTTTTCAATTAAGTCTAAGGTACGTTGCGGTATTAGCTCTCCGTGTTTTTCTAACGCAGCTAGACCAGCATCGGCAAATTCATATTCAAAATTACAACCAGCCTTATCAAGAATTTTTAATGCAGAATCGATAATGCTTGGGCCAATCCCATCACCTGGAATTACAGTTATTGTACGTTTTGACATGAGAAGTCCTTACACCTGAGATGTGACTGCAATGAATACAGCGCATTAATATTGACCGCCTAAGCAAGGTGATTTAAATACGGCTTACACTAAGCGGTGGTACTAAGATCGAAACGCAATGTTTCGGTGAGCTATTTTAACGATTTAACATCTTTATTTACACAAAACTGAGAGTGAAATGACATTTTAAAGGTCATTTAAAGTCATTTTGGATTAAAATAATTCAATAAGTGACCGATTCAACTAAATCTTAACAAATCGATAAGTCAGCCTGCCTTTTTCAGCAAGAGTTAACGCTATTAAAGCAGGATATATTGTTCATTTATTGCGGTTATTTACTAGACGACCATAGTCGCATAATGAAAGTAGCGATACTTATGTGGCTGCTAGTGGAGACTGTAATTAATTATAAATGAGCACTGAACAGTAAATACTTCGAATTGGGTGTTAGTTGTTATTAATACCCCATAATTATAAAAGAGGAAGATTGTGAAATTATCTTATTTGTCCATTTACGCTGTGGTGGCTTTGTCGCTCTCATCGAGCCTGATATCAGCGGAACCATTAACCCTGACCGACATTATGCATTTTAAAACCTTACAGCAACCAGTATTAGCTGATGATGGTAGCATAATGGCAGTTGAGGCTCAGCCTGACAGAGGTGAGAGTGATGTTATTATTAAATCGACTGATGGTAGCAAGAGTTTTGAAATTACTAATGGAACTCAGCCTGAAGTGACACCTAATGGTCAATTTGTTATCGCGACTATTCCAGCAAGTTTGCTAGATAAAGAAACTAAAAAGAAAGCCGAATTAACCCAGAATATAGTGCTACTTAACACTAAGACAAACACACAACAGACATTTGAAAATGTTAAGTCGGCGCATTTTAATGATAATGGCCAGTATTTAGCTATTTGGTTCAAAGAAGAAAAACCTGCCCCAGACAGTAAGCCAGCAGAAGATAATACAGAGCAATCAGATTCGAAGAAAAAGCCCAAACTTGATGATGCGGATAAAGGCACCTCGTTAACCTTAATCCATTTAACGACTCAAAAAGAAATTCAACTCACTAATGTGACTCAATACGCATTTGATGAGTCAGGAATTCATTTTGTCGCGGCGGTTAATGATCATGATAATAATCAACATCATGTCACGTTAGTGAGCTTAAAAGATCAAACTCAACGTAATATATATAGCGCGATAGATGAGCAAGTGGGCGAGCTCGCTTTAAGCAACGATGGTCGCTTTGTTGGATTTACGGCGGGAAAACTGGCCAGTAAGCGTGATAGTCGTGAATATAAATTACATCTTATTGATATAAAGTCAGGTAAAAAACGTCAACCTAGTAGTGATGGGTGGACGTTGAATCAACATGCTAGCGTGATGTTTTCCCGTGATAATGAGCGGTTATTTGTTGGTAGAGTACCGCAAGTTATTGCCCCTACAGCGCGGGTAAAATATACCGATGAACAATCATTATTTGATCAAGGTGTCATTACTGACAATAAAAATCTACGGGTTTGGCATGGCGATGACCCCAAAATTAAGCCCCATGAAGTGAAAGAATATCAAGATGAGCTAAAGCGTACTTATTTAGCGGTTTATCATATTGAAGCAGATCATATGGTTCAATTGGCTGATAAAACTGTGCCAACCATAAATTATGGTGAGCAACAGCGTTATTTAGTGGCAACATCAGATGTGCCTTACCAGAAAATGATTACCTGGGCAGGTTTTTATCAAGATGTGTATTTGGTGGATGTGAACACGGGTCGAAAGATTTTGGTGTTGGCACAGCAACCTAGTGACGCTATTCCGACATTATCACCTAATGCTCAATTCCTTCGCTATTATCAGCAGGGAAATATTTATATTTACGATATTGCTCAAGCGGTAAGTTATAACTTGAGTGGTCAATATGATGTGCCATTTTCCGATGAAGACCATGATTATCCGAGCCAAGCTCCAGGTTATGGTTTTGGTCCATGGTTAGCCGATAGTTCAGGCTTTATTGCCTATGATAAATATGATGCATGGCAGTTCAATACCAAGTCTCATAATGGTTTTATGTTATCTAATGGGGAAGGGCGAAAGCAAGGTATTGAATTTCGCGTTAAAGGGTTAGTTGAAGATAAACAGCCTGCTACGCTTAAGCAAGATCAAGTGGTGCTATTACAAGGTTACAGTCATCGCAATAAAGAGGATGAGTTTTACCAAGCAAAAATAGGTACAGCAGGGGTAAAAAAACTCACTAATAGTAAAAGTAAATTAACCGTGCTAGCCAGAGCTAAGCAGAGCGAACAGGTATTATTTTCAACCCAGCGTTTTGATTTATATCCAGATATTTATACTGCAACGCTAGACTCCCTAAGCAGTGCTAAAGCGCTTACTCAATTAGACAAGCAGCGCCAAGGGTTTTCTTGGGGCCATGCAGAGCTAGTGCAATGGACTGGCGCAGATGGTGAGTCTATTGATGGCGTGTTGATTAAACCAAGTAATTACCAGGAAGGAAAAACCTATCCTGTTATGGTCTACTATTACCGCTTTATGAGCGATCGTTTACATGCTTTTCCTGATATGAAAATAAACCATAGACCTAATTTTGCCTGGTATACCGATAATGGTTATGCGATTTTTTTACCAGATATTCGTTTTGAAATTGGCTATCCAGGTATATCGGCGGTAAAAGCATTAACCTCTGGAGTACAAAAAATAGTTGAAATGGGTGTCGCGGATCCTAAAAAAATCGGCCTGCATGGACATTCATGGAGCGGTTATCAAACGGCTTATGCTGTTACTCAAACTAATATGTTTGCCGCAGCGGTAGCAGGGGCGCCGGTATCGAATATGACCAGCGCCTACAGTGGAATTCGACATGGTAGCGGACTTGCACGTCAATTTCAGTATGAGGCCGGCCAAAGTAGAATGGCTGAAAGCTTATATAAAGCGCCACAGAAATACATTGAAAACTCACCTGTATTTTATGTTGAACGCATTCAAACACCTATGATGATTATGTTTGGTGATATTGACGATGCTGTGCCTTGGGAGCAAGGTATTGAAATGTATTTAGCCATGCGTCGTGCAGGTAAGGATGTGGTATTTCTTCAGTATGAAGGCGAACCACATCATTTGAAGAAGTACCCTAACAAGCTGGATTACACCATAAAAATGCGTCAATACTTTGATCATTACTTACTCGGTAAGCCAGCGCCATTATGGCTTGAAAAAGGTGAAGCTTATCAAGAGTACTCAGCAGACTAATAAGATGCTAAGTTGACTAGAATATGCAGGCACTAGCGGCCTGCATTTTTATTGGAAAACATTTTCATCTCAGTGCATAACACTAGAATCTCTGATTGGCTGCGATAATGCTGTTGAGGTCGGCGATAAAAGCGACTTATTGAAAAATGATAATACATTTAAGAGGAAGTACTACATCATCTGGCCTTACCAACCATTCTGTCTTCAACAGTTATCATCTTGAATAAGTAATCCTTTATTTGACTTAATATAAGATTTGAATATTAAGGATACAAAAAAGTGAGTCAATCTCATAAATAGAATCGCGCTAAAGACTTAGTTTTGCGGGAAACATATCGATTATTTAACAGATTGCGGCTGATGGCTCAATATTGATGAGCCGCAGCATAAATGCAGGGTTAAACTAGTGAGCCTGAATACTGTTATCAGCAAAAATAGTGCTAGCTAAATATTGTTGAAGTGTTTCGGTTCCCCAAGCTATTAAGATATTATTTTTAAACAACAGCGGTGTGCATTCATCGCGGGTGGTAATGCCATCTGATTGCACATGGTGGGTGCGATAAAATAACAGTTGATATTGACCATCTATAGCCGTTTTAGCTTCAACAAAATCCGCGCTGCCAAATATTTTTATAATGTCTTCCCGTGGTTGTCCAAAGCTGAGTTCACTCATTTTCTGGTTATTATAAGCTTGCCTGTCATCCCACTCCCTATCTTCTGGCTGTGGTTCGTAGACAAACATCACAACAGCGACAAAAAAGAGGTATGCGATAAAAACCCCACCGATAACGTAAGTAGCTTTAGCTTTCATTTATAGGCCCGAATATATTTTAGTGTTGAGTTACAATATTATTTAACTTAATGGATTCTAATGTTTTTGTAACGGCTAATTTTGTAACTTATGGTGTCGATATCCCAGCTTGATATCTAAATTGTTTTAAGTTGATATTGAGTGGAATGTCACATTGCAGCTGGGCCAATTTGTAACTAATACGTGCAATGTCTTTTCCTTCTGCAAGTTTTTGTGCCTGTTTGGGGCCAAGATTTTCCAGTGAACGATAGATATTAGCTAAAGTGCGAAATTTATTCAGTAAGTCTGCCGCTGATTTAGGACCGATACCTGCAATGCCGGGGATTTTATTGCCGCTGTCGCCTGCAAGGGCAATAAAGTCCAAAAACTGACTGTGTACTACACCAAGTTTGCGTTCATATTCAATTAAATCAAATGCTTTTTGATTAAAGTGATCCCACAATGTCAGTTGATTTTGCGGTAACTGGCTAAAGCCTTTATCGGTAGAGGCAATAATTGCCTGGCCCTGATTATTGGTAATTTTAAGGGCTAATGTGGCGATGACATCATCAGCTTCTGATGCTGCATCTAATGAATAGATATGCTCTGCGGCCAGTGCCGATTTAATTTCCTTTAACCCTTTATGTAAGGCTTCAGGCATCGGCTTTCGACCTTTTTTGTAATCAGCATAAAGCTTTTTACGCCAAGACTCTTGTTCGCCATCCCAGACGGCAACGACATGGGAAGGTTGATGGTGTTGTAACATTTTATGACAAGCTGCCAAAGAGCGCACCTTAACACTGTCAATATCGGTCTCGTCTGGTAACACCGCATGTATACGGCGAACTAGGTTAAGACCATCAATAATGAGTAATTTATTCATATTATTATTTTATGTGATGATTTTATAGCAAGGCTCATAAGCGCTGCCAGGAAGTTTCATTCGCTGTTGTTCTACAAATGCATTAAGTAGCTTGTCCATCATCTCCATTAACTTAGGGTCGCCTTTAATATGGAACTTGCCGTGCTCCTTAATGCGCTTGATGGTTTCGCCTTTCACATTGCCAGCCACAATGCCTGAAAATGCCTTACGTAAATTAGCGGCAAGCTCAGCTTTATTATTTTGAAAGTATAGATTTAAATTTGCCATAACTTCATGGCTGGGATCAAAGGGTAATTGAAATTCTGGTTCAATTTTTAAAGACCACTGATACTGATAAGCATCGCCTTTTGTTTTGCGATAGGTTTTCACTTCCGCCATACCTTGTTTCATTATTTGAGCAACCTTGACAGGGTCATCAATAATAATTTGATACTTATTCTGGGCTTCTTCGCCAAGGGTGGCACCAATAAATTTATCAATTTCTTCAAAATATTGTGCACTTTCCTTAGGGCCAGTAAGCACTAATGGAAAAGGAGTGTCAGCGTTTTCTATATTCAATAAAATACCTAAAAAGTACAGTAGCTCTTCAGCAGTGCCCGCACCACCTGGGAATATAATAATCCCATGACCAATGCGCACAAAGGCCTCAAGGCGTTTTTCTATGTCGGGCAAAATGACCAGTTCATTGACGATTTGATTAGGAGGCTCTGCGGCAATAATACTGGGTTCGGTTAAACCAATATAACGAGCATTTTTAACCCTTTGTTTTGCATGACCAATTGCCGCGCCTTTCATCGGACCTTCCATTGCACCAGGGCCACAGCCAGTACAAATATCAAGTTGCCTAAGCCCTAACTGGTATCCTACGTCGCGAGTATATTGATATTCGACGGCATTAATACTGTGTCCACCCCAGCATACGACAACATTGGGGTCCTTCATTGGCGAGATCGCGCGCGCATTTCTCAATATATCGAAAACAACATTGGTAATGTGACTCGCATTGGTTAAGTTGATGTGTTTGAGGTTATCGTATTTATTGGTGATATAAATGATGTCACGCAGCACAGCAAATAAGTGTTCTTGAATACCGGTAATTATTTCACCGTCGACAAAAGCTTGCTCGGGAGGGTTGATCAATTCAAGCTTAATACCACGTTCACGTTGAAGTACATTGATATTGAAGGTGTCGAATCTATCGAAAAGCGCTTCAGCGTCATCACTGACAAGGCCTGAAGATAACACAGCTAATGAGCAGCTGCGGTACAATTGATAAAGGTCGCTTTTGGCGCCTTGTTTTAGTCGATCAACTTCCAACTGTGAAAGTTGATCCAAACTGCCTCGAGGGCTAATCCGTATAATCATAAGCAACTCCTATAGACCTAAGTGTAAAGACACTTAAGCTGCGGTGCTGCTTATATGTCTATTACGACTCTGTCTCTGCCATTATTTTTCGCTTTATAGAGTGCCGTATCTGCTCTTTCAAAAGCTTCTTCGATGGTTTCATTGTCCATCACTTGCGCAGCACCGATAGATAATGTAACTGTAATTCTCTGATTTTTAAATTTAAATGGAATATTTTTTACTTTTTCTCTTACGCGGTTAAGTAATGCTGAAATATGCTCTTCGGTAACGTCAGGCAGTAACAGCACAAACTCTTCACCACCGTACCTTGCCACAAATTCACTGTCGCGTAATGAGTTTTTAAGAGCCATAGCAATTACTTGCAGTGTTTTATCACCCGTACTGTGGCCAAAATTATCATTTACCGATTTAAAATGGTCAATATCGGTTACCGCAATCCACAAAGGTGTCTTAAATCGAACATGATTTCGATATTCTTGATCCATTCTATCCTCAAGGGCGGTTCTATTTGCCAGTTGAGTCAGTGGGTCAAGAAGATTAAGTTTTTGGTGTTCAAATAGTTTTTCTTTATAACAATTTGCTTCTTGGGTAATACTATTAAGCTCTTTACGCATGGCTTCAATAGACTTACGTAATATTGTTTGTTCACGTTGTTCAAGCGCTTCTTTACGAGATAACACATCACGAAGGGATGATAACTGTATTGTTAGCTGCGTCTTTAAATCACTTAAATCGTCGACTTCAGTGATAATACCGTCAGCATTATCAACCCTTAAGTTAATCTCTTTATTTAACTGCTGCTTAAGTTGATGGCTTCGCTCATTGTTGTTTTGCGAATTATTGACGACATCTCGGACAACGGTTAAAGCATCATTTAATGCGTATAGAAAGTCCTGGGAAGCTGATTTCTCTCTGGCAATATTATCTAATAATAAGCTTAGGATAGTTTGATACGATTCAAGTAATGTATTTAAGCTAATATCGCCCAATAATACTTCTTTCATTACCAGGATTTGGTCGCGTTGATCTTTACGAAACTCTATTTCAGATATTTTTACTGCCAGTTCATGCGCAAGTTGAATGTGCTGCGGTAATATGTCGTAACTGTCTTCATCGGTAAATTGCTGCTGTAAAATTTCTTCGTAAAAGCCAATAAGCTTTTCAACTTTGGGGATGTATTCCCATACGGTGTGAAAAGGTTTCGCGAGATCTTGCTTGAAATAATTGATTTCTTTTTTGACTTTATCGGGTGCTGAATTGACTCGTTGAATCTGCCTTATCACTCTAGCTAGACCTAATCTGCTTTCTTCAAGCTGAGTCATAGTATGGTGATATTGACCTTTCAAAATTCTTTCAATAGCAACTAATTCAGGTAGCGCCTCGTCAATTTGCTCGTAATCATGCAATTGGTGACGTAATTTGGCTAATTTATTATCAAGCTCAAGATTTTGCCCTTTACAGGCCAAGCTTAAATGGCCAATAAACTGGATCAGGGTTTTAAGCTTATCATTACGATCTTTATTGATATCCTCTAAAGCTGTTCGGGCAGCATGAAGTTTTTGTTTCATTAGCGCTATTTGTGATACCGCTATCTCGGAATCTTTCATAAAATGCCTTGTTGCTTCCGCTAAATTCAACTAATAAAAAAGATAATGTTTATATGTCTTCAATTACACCGATAACTAAACACAGATAACTAAAATTTAGGCTAAGTTGGGTAATATCTAACATAACGACGCACGACTATATCTATAGTGTAGCAATGTTATAACAAAGCGTTGTAGACGGATATCTAAAATCAGTACAAAAGATGATGATTCTTGATGTTCGCTGAATAATTGCGCAATATTTAACTTGGCCAAGACTCTTCTGTAATTATCTGATTACTTTCAGCTTTAATTATTCCTCTCTTCAATGCTTGCGTGAGGTTAAGATAGAGTGGCGCACTAAAAATAGTGGCTGGAGCAAAGTTAAGGGTCTTGATTGATACATAGGTATTTTCGTTTTGAGTCATTGCTGCTGCAATAGCATATTGTGCGGTCTCAAAGTGCAGTTCTGCAGATACTGATATATCCGGGTTGGCAAGTAATGGCATATTAATATGACCGATATAAATACGGGATAACTTTTTTTCTTTGTTAAAGCTGGGTATTAAGGGGTTTAAAAGTGTGCTTTTAGCGACATAACCTTCAATCGTTGACAATAAATCCTGCGCGCTAATAGTATAATTAAAGCAACAAGCAAATAGCCCCGGTTTGATAACGTAGATATCTGCGGTTAATAACTGGCTTAATTCATTAATAAATGACTGAATAATTTTAGCTGATTCAGTTAAACCCATCTGGGTATCGCTATGAGTCAGTGCTTCTATTTTAAGTAAAGCAAAATTAGATATCTCAGATAATTTGTCGTTTTGCAAACGTAGAATACAGGCTCTAAATCCATTTAGCTGACTTATGGGCTCCAATAGGTATTGTTGTTTGTACTCTCGTTGCGCTCGAATGATTCTCTGAGAACGGCTTATGGTCACTAACAATACAATCACAATGATAATAGTGCTGCAGAGCAATAAAATAGTCATCAATTGATTGTCATTAAGGGCAGCCTTTTGTTCGTTGACTTTTGTTTGTAATAGGCTTAAATCGAATTTTAATTTTTGCTCAGTGAGCCCCGAACTCTCAGATTCATCCTCTTCTACTGCGTCTATTCCGTCGGATAACTCAATAATTTGATCAACAATATCTATGGCGGCATTTAAGTCACCCACTTTTCGGTAAGACATTGATAGGTATTTTAATGCTTCTAACTTTTGATCTGTTAAGTTTTTTTCTGTCGCTAGGACGAGTGACTTCTTTGCATGTTCAATGGCTTCTGGCCACATTGCTAGTTTAATCAGAATTTCTGTGTACAAGGCTTCATTATAAACTAAGTAATGAGTAACATTTTTAGCGATGAAAATGCTATTAGCTTTGGCTATCGCAGCCAATGCTGCTGGCCCATTGTTAAGGTTTAAATAGGCCTCAGCAATATTGTGACTGTTTAAACCTTGACCTATTTCATTACCAAGTCGTTCGTTAACTTGTTGTGCATTAAGATAATAGTCAATTGCTTTGTTCCATTCTTTCTTGCCTGCGTAAATCATCGCAATCACGGTCAAGGCTTCTGCCGTATATGAACCTTGGTCAAAAGTCTGGAAACTTGTAGTTGCATCATGGGCGTGTTTGAGCGCTTCATCCCACTGTTCTAAATCGCGATAAGTACGGGCTAAATTGAGTTGAGCGTGTGCTTTAATCCCTGGGTAGCTAATGCGGTTACCCACACGAAAAGCCTCTGTATAATATTGTAATGACTTTGCCGGTTCACTTCTTCTATTGTAATAACGCCCTAGCTCTAATTCTGCCAGTGCGATGAAATAGTCATTACGCAGTTGATAAGCTATTTCTCGATAACGGTTTAAGTGAGTTAGGTTAGGTGATGGTTGTAAAACCATTCTATATAAGCCACTTAAGTGCTCATGAATTGAAAATCTAAATAAGGTGGCTTGCAGTGATAAGTCAGAGCTTACCTTATTCAATGCATCGTTATATTGGCTTATTGCATAAGTATAATCTTGGGTTTCTCGCGCGCTTAACCGCCCGTTTAACATAATAATTATTGCTTTATCTAACGGTGTGGTTGCCACTATTCTTAATTGCTTTATGAGAGTGAGAGCATCCTCATTTTTTGTATCTGAGTTCACATTTGATTCAAGGTTAAGCCTTGCCAGCAATATTAATTGTTGGATCAAATCATCGGGTGACATATCAAGCTTTTTGGCAATAAGATCAAATTGACTCTTATTGCTAAACTCTAATGGAAACTGAGTACTGGATCTGAGTTCAAGGTAAAGCTCTTGTGGTGTTTCGCGAAAAGTAATTTCCTGTAGTTCAAGATCTGTGGCATTAGCTGATGCAAACAAATTAATGAATACCAGTGAACACCAAATGATGATATGCCGCATAAAATCTAAACCTTCCTTGATAAGCCGACAACCGTCGGAAACTCACAATGAGTAATAATATGTAAACAGATGTTGTTTATTGCTGAGACTCTAGCAATAGGTTGTTATAATTTTTAAGATAATGCAAAACTAAATCAACATAAAAACAATAATAGAATCATACCAGAAGGATGTCACAGTGAAACCTACCTCTTTAGCAATAATGTTAAGTAGTGCTATTTTTGTCGCCAGTTGGACGACGCCAGCGTTAGCCGATGTTGAATATCAAATAGATTTAACACAGCCACAGCATCATTTAGCCAAAGTGGCGGTGACTTTTCCGCAAACTGATACAAGCTCTCTGACTATTAATTTGCCAGTGTGGCGTACCGGTCGATATCAAGTATTACCCGTTGCCGATGGGGTGAGATTATTTAAAGCCACAGATAGTGAAGGGAAAGCATTAGATTGGCATCGAACTGCTAGTGGCGAATGGCAGGTAAAGTTACATAAACCCTCAAGTGTAACAGTTCAATATCAAATTTATGCTAATGAACTTGGCGATCGATTACGTCATATTGATCGCAGCCATGCTTATTTAGATGCCAGTGGTATCTTTATGTATAGCCCAGTATTTCGTGACGAGGCGGTAAAAGTTAATTTGTCTGTGCCGAAAGAGTGGCGCAGTTACTCAGGCATGGAAAGTGGTAAAAAAGCCCACTCCTTTGTCGCTGATAACTACGATGTGTTGGTAGATTCTCCAATAGAAACGGGTATTAATCAGCATTTTAGTTTTAGAGCCGATGGACGGGAATATGAGGTTGTGTTTTGGGGCGAGGGTAATTATGACACTAAACAAATTATTACCGATTTAGAAAAAATAAGTCATCAGGCGAGTGCGATTTGGGATGATTATCCGTTTGAACGTTACGTTTATATGGTACACGCCACCAGTGGAGCAAGCGGGGCAACTGAGCATTTAAACTCAACTGTTATTCAATTGCCGCGTTTTAGTTTTCGAGAACGTAGTGATTACTTACGTTTTATCAGTACCGCTTCACATGAGTTTATTCATAGCTGGAACGTTAAAGCTTATCGTCCTCAGGGATTAGTGCCTTACGATTATCAGTCGGAAAATATGACTGAACTGTTGTGGATTGCAGAAGGTTCAACCAGTTATTTCCAACATCAGTTGTTATTGCGTGCTGGTATTATTACCGCCGAAGAGTTTTTTGATGATCTCAGTAAACGCATTGTCAATAATCAACATAATCCAGGCCGTGAAATTCAATCGATTGCTGAAGCCAGTTTAGGTCAATGGAGCAGTACTTGGGGAGACTATGCCGTTAATCACAGTGTGAATATATACGCTGAAGGTTACATGACATCATTATCATTAGATTTTGATTTACTTGCACAAACTAAGTTGAAGCATTCATTTCGTGATGTGCACAGAAAGCTTTATCAAGATTTTAAAGTGCCGATGGGCTATAACGTAAGCGACATTAAAAATATTCTCAAAGGTTTATCAGGAAAAGATTATCAAGCGTGGTGGAGTAAAAATGTTACCTCACCCGTCACCTTAGACTTTGACGCCATGTTATTACAAGCTGGTCTTCAACTTGGATACGATAAAGAGGCTAAAACCGAAGTGAATGCAGGTTTAACCCTAACTGGTTTATATGATGATTTAACGATTTTATTTGTGACCCGAGAAGGCCCTGCATGGCAAGCTGGCATTAATGCAGGGGATCAAATTGTTGCGGTAAACGGGCTTAAAGTGAGTGCATCAAGTTGGGATAAACGGTTAGCGGATTTTAACCCTGGCGACATTATTGAGTTGACGATATTTAATAATGATCAACTGGTAAAACGCAGTCTTACTTTAGCCGAACAACCAAAAGGTGAGCTAACAATATCCCCTGTTGAAAAAGTGACTGCCGAGCATAAAGCCTTTTTTAAAGCATGGTTAGGCGTAGATTGGCCATTTGATACTAAAGGTGAATATATAAAGGCTGATAAGTAGCTTAACCAGGCAATAAAATGCCCATCAACTTGATGGGCATTTTATTAATCTTTATTGCGGTGGTTTGGTGTTAGCAAAAGGTGCATATTTTGCTATACCACTGAGAAAGCCTTTTAGATTAGAGCACTTGTCTATATTGATACGATTACGGAATAACCCCCAGTCTAAGTAACACGCTAAACGCAGCTCCGGGTCTGTATAGGGGGCGCTATCGCTTAAGGTGAGTTGCTCAAACTGTGCAAGACTTGAGTCAATTCTAGCCGCTTGACGTTGGGTATATGCGACTGAGTTGATATCAACGCCATCTTTCTCTAAAAAGAACAAATTAACTGTGCTGTCTAAAGCGGTATTGACCATACAAAACAGATCGAGTTCAGCTGGAGTGCCTAAGTATGGCTGTCCAGCTTGCTGCCTGATATAAAATAAAATCGCACTTGAATCGGTTAAAAAAGTATCACCATGTTGTAGGAATGGTACCCGTTGAGTCGGCGAGAGTAACGCACTACTGGCTTGGTCCGTTTCGATAAATTCGAAATCTTGACCAGACTCCATCAATGCAATTCTGCAGTGGCGGACAAACGGTGAGGTATAACTTCCATATAGCTTCATTACCACTCCTTTCACTTATTAAAAAAGTAAGATATTTATTGATATTGTGACAGCTTAAATACTTTGTTCCATTGGGCCAAATGCACCATGTAATGCTTGAACAAAGGCGATAAGTTCACTGCCCATTAATGCAAAATCGGCATCCAAACGCGCCATAGGATCCTCATTACCGACTTCGTCGTTACCGGCTCTAAACTCTTCAGAGAATTTAATCCGTTTCACGCTCGCATCAGACTGCATAACAAATGCGACAGACTGAGCAAAATGTAGCGCGAGTTTGTGCACTTGTTTACCGGTTGCTAAATGTGCCAATACTTCGTCTTCTTGAAGAACCTGCTGTTTAAAGCGCACAATGCCACCTTCGTCTGATTCAGATTTTAACTCAGCTTCATCTTGCATTTCAAAAGGTTGTGGTGCTTCACCCGCTTGTAACCATTCAGTCAAGGTTTGCTCAATAGGCTTGACATAACTGAGTGGAATAATAGGTAAACTGCCTAAAGCTTTACGCAATAAAGCTAACATTTCTTCAGCTTTGGTTGCACTTGAGCTATCAACTAAAATCATTTCCAGTTCTGGCAAAATAAGCGCACGGGTTTGGCTACGACGAGTGAAGGCTCTTGGCAGTAATGTGGTTGTGATGTCATCCTTCATCGCATCTTTTTCTTTTTTAGTCACAGTGCGGTTTTCTGCATCTTCAATTAAAGCCACTTTTTCATCAAGTGCTTCTTTAATGACCTGACCAGGTAATATTTTATCTTCTTTAGTGACGCAAATAAGGTGACGATTTTCTGCGCTATGGACTAAAGCTTGACCTTTTTTACCCAGCGCATTTGAAAAACCGAATTTACTGATGTCTTGGCTACCACAAGGTGAAAAGGTGAAATCTGCTAAGGCTTTTTCTAACGCTTCGGTGTCGGTGGAAAACGGTTTATTGAAACGGTACAAGGTGAGATTTTTAAACCACATAAAGAGACACTCATTATTTAATAAATAGTTGGCCAAGCAGTTTACGGCATCTGATTGGTTGGGTAAACAGGCCTTTTAAATCGGCCTATTGATTCATATGACAGAATTCATAAAAATGTCACAAAGTAACTAATTATATTTTTATTATTTAAATTCAATGATTAAGTTACTTTTGTTTTGTGAATTATGCTTGTTTTTAAGTTTTTTCTGAATGACTGAAATATTTCTGAAACATTAGCAAGGCAAACTTCGGCTCGTTCCCAAGCTGTAAACACATATGATTAGAAACGTTGAAAGGATGAAATGATGAACTTATTTGCTAAAACTCTACTGGCTTGCGCTGTAACAGCATCAACAGCATACGCCGCAGACCCATTACAAGTTTATGGTAAGTTAAATGTATCAGCACAATCTAACGATGTAGCCGGTGAGACAGAAACAACGATTCAGAGTAATGCTTCACGTTTTGGCGTAAAAGGTAATTTTGACTTAGGTAATGACCTTGAAGCTTTCTATACTATTGAGTATGAAGTTGACACGGGTGATGATGTAAAAGAAAACTTTAAAGCGCGTAACCAATTTGTTGGTTTACAAGGTGGTTTTGGTCTTGTGTCTGTGGGTCGTAATGATACCGTTTTAAAAATATCACAAGGTAAAGTTGATCAGTTTAACGACTTAGTTGGTGATGTAAAAAATGTGTTTAAAGGTGAAAACCGTATGGCACAAACCGCGACATACATGACGCCAATGTTTAGTGATTTCCAGTTCGGCTTAACGTACGTAGCTGACGGCGATGCTGAGCAAAGCGAAAACACAGGCGTGAGTATGGCCGCTACTTATGGTGATTCAGGCTTAAAGGCAACGCCATTTTATGCTGCAATAGCTTATGATTCTGAAGTAAAAGGCTATGATACTGCGCGTGCTACAGTACAAGGTAAAGTCGCTGGTTTAGTGTTAGGCGGTATGTATCAGCAACAAGAAAAGCTTAACTCTGGTGTAACAGATAATGGTTATCTATTAAGTGCTGCATACGACATAGATGCAGTGACCTTAAAAGCACAGTATCAAGACATGGATAATAAAGGCGACTCAATGTCAGTGGGTGCAGATTACACATTGGCTAAGCCAACTAAATTATTTGCTTACTATACCACTAATGCAATGTATGACTCTGGCGATGTTGATGACTCATATTTTGGTTTAGGTTTAGAGCATAAATTTTAAGCTTAATATTTAGATGAAAAAAGGAGCTGCGGCTCCTTTTTGCTTTGTGGTATAAAATGTTATTGGATCAGTTTTGAAATGTAATTAAGCCAAGCATTTTGAAGCTGTTGATCAAGGAATATGGTTAAATATCTTCAAGATCATAATTCTGTAACAAAACTGACCAATAATGGTCATCGTGGCAAATTACTGATAGAAGCGAATATGACAGCAAGGATTTTAATTGTAGAAGATGAATCAGCCATCCGTGAGATGCTGACATTTGTGATGGACCAACACGGGTTTACAACCGCTGCAGCTGAAGATTTTGATTCCGCCATTGCGTTATTAGCGGAACCTTATCCAGACTTAATTTTATTGGATTGGATGTTCCCTGGAGGCAGTGGTATTCAATTAGCCAAACGGTTAAAGCAAGATGAGTTTACCCGTCAAATCCCTATTATCATGCTTACCGCCCGTGGCGAAGAGGAAGATAAGGTTAAAGGCTTAGAAGTAGGGTCAGATGATTACATCACTAAACCCTTTTCCCCCAAAGAACTTGTTGCACGTATTAAGGCGGTATTAAGACGCAGTGCGCCAACAAGGCTTGAGGAAACAATAGACGTACAAGGTTTACAATTAGACCCAGTTAGTCATCGTGTTTCAGCAGGTGATGGGGTACTCGATATGGGACCTACTGAATTTAGGTTGTTACATTTTTTTATGACACACCCAGAACGTGTTTATAGCCGCGAACAATTGCTTGATAACGTTTGGGGAACAAACGTTTATGTTGAAGATCGTACCGTTGATGTGCATATTCGACGTTTACGTAAAGCGATAGAGCAAGGCGGACACGATAAGTTAATCCAAACGGTTCGTGGAGCCGGTTACCGATTTTCAACAAGGATGTAGCGGATATTCACTGTTTGAATATTCATATCACTATGTTTGCAGTGGCTAAAAGTGCTAGTCTAGCCACTCAAATGTGAAGTCACACTGTATGGCAGTTAAATTATCATTATTGATTAATTTAACTGCCATACTGCGATTTAGGTAACGTATATTGAACTCTTATTCTGGCTTTCGCTTGCTTTTTCGCCTTGGGGTGATGTTATTGCTATTAGTGCTGGTGGGCTGGATTGTTGACTATATAATGTTAACAATACTTCTTGGTTCCGCAGCACTACTGTTCTGGCATTACCGTCAGTTGTCTAGGTTAAGCCATTGGTTATGGAAAGATAAAAAGCTTACGCCACCGCAGGGGCGGGGGAGCTGGGAGGGTATTTTTAATGGTATTTATCGGCTTCAAGGAAAAAACCGCCGTCGAGTGGGTCAGCTAGCATCATTACTTGGACGCTTCAGACAAGGTGCTGAAGCACTACCCGATGCTGCTGTGGTGCTAGATTCAGAGCACAATATTTTATGGTGTAACAAACTGGCTCAATTAATATTAGGTTTTGTGTGGCCACAAGATAATGGCCAGCGAATTGATAACCTCATTCGTCACCCTGATTTTTCAGCCTACTTGCGTAAACATAATTTCAGTGAACCTTTAGAGATCCCATCGCCTGTATCAGAAAGACGTCTGCTAGAAATTCGGCTAATGCCCTATGGTGATCGTCAGTTATTATTAATGGCGCGCGATATTACCCGCATTCATCAATTAGAAAGCATGCGTAAAGACTTTGTGGCTAACGTATCCCATGAGCTAAAAACCCCGCTGACAGTATTACAAGGGTATTTAGAGATAATGCAAACCATGGAAGACGATAACTCACCAAATCAAAAACCGCTTAATATGATGCAGCAACAAACGAGCCGAATGCAATCTATGGTAGAGCAGCTACTGGCATTGTCGCGTATTGAAGCAGGAGCCAGCATTGATCTGTCTCACACTGTCAATATGGATAGCATGTTTAGTCAGCTTAAAACTGAAGCTCAAGCATTAGCAGCAGAACAATATGAATTGGTGTTTTTCTGTGAACCGGGATTAAATATTCATGGCCAAGAACAGCAGCTTAGAAGTGCATGCTCTAATTTAATATCAAATGCGATTCGCTATACCTCACCAGGAGGAAAAGTCTCTATAACATGGCAAAGTGTTGCCAGTGGTGCAAAGTTTTCGGTAACAGATACCGGAGTGGGTATAGCTCCTCAACATATCAATCGTTTAACTGAGCGTTTTTACCGGGTAGATAACGCCCGCTCCAGTAAGACGGGTGGTAGTGGCTTAGGTTTGGCAATTGTGAAGCATGCATTAAGTCATCATCACAGTGAATTGACAGTATTGAGTGAGCTTGGTAAAGGCAGTACTTTTAGCTTTATCGTTCCTACCCATTTAATTGATAGGAAAAACTAATTTTTTGATATTCAGAATGCCGTCATAATGACGGCATTTTCATTTTTGTGACTTAACTATTTCAATAATGATGTTAAATCAGCAAATATATTTCACCTGTCACCTAACTGTCACATTATAGTCATAGACTTGTCATCATTGGAGTTGATACTGACTGCGTTATAAAAACTTAGCACGCTTAATTTGGAGCAATACAATGAAACTGAAAAAACTTGTCGGCGCAATTACCCTAACAGCCGCTGGTGTGTTCTCGGCAGCATCTATGGCTGCAATTGATGAAACGTTACCTATGTATGAAAAAACAAGTGGTGTTTCTGGTAACTTGTCTTCTGTTGGTTCTGATACGTTAGCGAATATGATGACGTTATGGGCAGAAGAGTTTAAGCATATATATCCTAATGTTAATATCCAAATTCAAGCAGCTGGCTCTTCTACAGCGCCTCCAGCATTAACTGAAGGAACTTCACAGTTCGGTCCAATGAGCCGTAAAATGAAGCCTAATGAAGTTGAGTCATTTGAAAAGCATTTCGGTTACCAACCAACGGCTATTCGTGTTGCAATTGATGCTTTAGCTGTGTTTGTGCATAAAGATAACCCAATTAAAGGATTAAGCATCGAGCAAATCGATAGCATTTTCTCTTCAACAAACAAGTGTGGTGGTAAGCAAGTTGAACGTTGGGGTGACTTAGGCCTAGACGGTAACTGGACAGCAAAAGATGTCCAATTATACGGCCGTAACTCAGTATCTGGTACTTATGGCTACTTTAAAGAAAAAGCATTATGTAAAGGCGATTTCCGTCCAAATGTGAATGAGCAACCAGGTTCTGCATCTGTCGTACAGTCTGTATCTCAAGGTCTTAACGCAATTGGTTACTCTGGTATTGGTTATAAAACAGCGGGTGTAAAAGCTGTAGCTGTATCTAAGAAAGGCGATAAGTTTATCGACGCATCAGCAGCCAATGCTGCCAATGGGACTTACCCACTTTCTCGTTACTTGTACGTTTATATCAACAAGCACCCAAACAAAGATTTATCGCCGATGGATCGCGAGTTCATTCGCTTCATATTATCTAAGCAAGGTCAGCAAGTTGTTGAAAAAGATGGTTATGTACCATTACCTCGCACAGTAATAGCAAAAGATTTAGAGAAAGCCGGTATCCGTCTTTAAACTAAATTAATTTGCACGATTAAAGACCTCCATAGTGAGGTCTTTTTTTTGCTTCGAGCTTAGCGGTATTTTGGAAGCAAAAAAAGCAACCTATTAAGGTTGCTGTAACTGCAATGTGCAATTCTGTTGATAGGATAACTCACTATCGAGAGGGGAGATGATGATGAACAAAATCATTTACAGGCTCAAACGTTCAGTAAAAGTAGGTATATAAAATTCGGTTCATATATTCAGACTAGCGTTATTTATAAAAGTTCCAAATAAAGATAAAAAAATTGAATCAACTATCTTAAGTACTGTTCCCACTAACATTGCTCGCCGCTTTCTTATTAGAAAGCACTTTACTATAAAACGCCTGTTAAAAATGATGGCACTAAAACATAGTGGCAGCTTAGCCGTTACGGTGTTTTTCAAGACAATCGGTAAAAAACAGCCAAAAAAAAGCAACCTATTAAGGTTGCTGTAACTGCAATGTGCAATTCTGTTGATAGGATAACTCACTATCGAGTGGGGAGATGATGATGAACAAAATCATTTACAGACTCAAACTTTCAATAAATTGGGGTGTACAAAATTCGGTTCATATATTCAGACTGGCGTTATTTATAAAAGTTCCAAATAAAGATAAAAAAACTAACAAAAATGTGCCGAGTATTATCTGACAGCTCTGTTCTGATGAAAAGGACTCAAGGTTAGCGTTAGAAATGTTATTTTTTTATCGTTTGATGAGCGCAGCGTTATAAAATCCGCTTTATCAATGTGCAAGAAAAAGATTATCCATAAACCGGGTGACGGCTTCGACCTCAAAAAATAGTTAAAAAAAAGCAACCTATTAAGGTTGCTGTAACTGCAATGTGCAATTCTGTTGATAGGATAACTCACTATCGAGAGGGGAGATGATGATGAACAAAATCATTTACAGACTCAAACTTTCAATAAACTGGGGTGTACAAAATTCGGTTCATATATTCAGACTGGCGTTATTTATAAAAGTTCCAAATAAAGTTAATTATTTTTATTACCCTCATAATTTAAGGCTATAAACCTGTCGAAGCTCAGAGGGGCGATACTAAAGAAGCCTTTTAAATGTTATGTTTGGTGCGATTAATTTGACTTAACTTAACAGTCAAAACTAAAACTGCAATTAAGGATATTAAAGTGGCCACTAGTCTAACTTCATCATGGGACCATCAGTATGATTACCATTCAAGTGCAAATGCTGACACGGTTTGTGTTTCTCATTTAGAACTTAATCTAGAAGTTGATTTTAGTGCTAAGCAACTTATCGGGCAGGTCACCTTATACTTTGATTTAAATAAAGAATCATCTAGTCAACATGGACAACTTATTTTAGATTGCCGTGATTTAACCTTGATAAGTGTGAGTGACTTACAAGGGCAACAACTTGACTTTTCGCTGGTAGATGTAGGGGATATCTTAGGGCAAAAGTTGGTGATAAAGATTAATCAATCAATTAGAGCTGTCACCGTTCATTACGCCACGTCCCCACACGCCCAAGGCTTACAGTGGTTGACCCCGGAACAAACTTTGGGTAAGCAACAACCCTATTTATTTAGTCAATCACAACCGATTAATGCCAGAAGCTGGATCCCTTTGCAAGATACGCCTAAAGCACGGGTAACGTTCGACGCCACCATTAAAGTCAATAATGGTTTACGCGCGGTAATGAGTGCACTTAATAATCCCCAGATGCCTAAAGATGGCATTTTCCATTTTGTGATGGATAAGCCCATACCGACTCATCTACTGGCTTTAGCGGTAGGGGACTTAGCGTTTGAAGCGACAGGACCCAGAAGTGGTATTTATACCGAACCAGCAATGCTGGCAAGTGCGGTTAAAGAGTTTGAAGATACAGAAGCGATGATCAAGGTAGCGGAGTCATTACTTGGCCCCTATGCGTGGCAAAGGTACGACATGATTGTATTACCACCTAGTTTCCCCTTTGGCGGTATGGAAAATCCTATGCTGGCATTTATGACCCCAACCTTGATAGCGGGTGATAAAAGTTTAGTGTCTACGGTAGCCCATGAGCTGGCACATTCTTGGACTGGAAACTTGGTCAGTAATGCGACATGGCGTGATCTGTGGCTTAACGAAGGATTTACCACCTACTTTACTAATCGTATCGTTGAAGCTGTATATGGCAAAGAGCAAGCTGATTTAGAATGGGTGAATGAATACACTCGTTTAGAATCTGAAATGCAGTCTGTTGATTTAATAGATCAAACCTTGCCTGCAAATGTTCAAACGCGAGATCCAAATCAGGCATTTAATCGTTTCACCTATGATAAAGCATCAATGTTTGTCCATGAACTAGAGCAGCGTTTTGGCCGTGAATCCTTTGATGCTTTTTTGTTTCAATATGTCACTCACTTTGCTTTCAAAGCCATTACCACTGAAGTCTTTATGGCTTATATGCTGCAACATGTATTACCCAATTGTCCAGATAAGTTATCTGAAGTTGAATTAAAAGAATGGGTATATGGTGAAGGACTGCCTCATTGGTTTGTACCTCCTTCTTCGAGTAGTTTAGACAAAGTACATTTGGCGCTTATGGAAATTGAACATAAAAAACCAGCAAAAATGCTGAATGTGAGTGACTGGCGGGTTCATCATTGGCAATATTTTTTAAATCAGTTGCCACAGGTTATCAGCCAAGAACAGTTACTTGATTTAGATGACACCTTTTTATTTAGTCAAAGTAAAAACGCAGAAATTGTTTGTGATTGGTTTAGGGTCGCTATTCGAAATCATTATGATCCCGTGCTTGAACCCTTATCGGCGTTTCTCATTTCAGTCGGGCGGGCTAAGTTTGTTAAACCACTTTATAGCGAGTTATTGGTTGCTGGGTATAAACAGGAAGTTGAGCAAATATACGCTAAGGCTAGGGCAGGATATCACCCATCACTGCAAGTGCAATTAGATAAGCTATTGAGTTGGTGAGAGAAGGTTAATAAATTCTAGTTAACCATTATATCGTAATCATTATTCAATCAAGACTGTACAAATAAAATGGGCCTTAGATTTTCATCTAAGGCCCATTTCTAAATCATTAATATGATGATTTACTTATCTATTAAGCTACCTTAGTAACTTCACTAGCAAGTGATTAACGCTGAATCGCTTCGTGTTCAGCAGTAACGGCAATTTCTTCCGCTAATGCTTCTTCTTCAGAATCATTATGGCCTTCAGCACCGTGCATCCAATCCACTAACTTGTCAGCCATGAAGTATAAAATTATACCTGAAACCGCCGCTGTAATTGCGATGCCCGCGAAGATTGACATTGCATTGGCAAGTTGATCTTCAACGCTGCCACCGTGGCCAATGAGTGAACCAACTAATCCGCCAACTTTGTTCGCAATAGCAATAAATAGGAACCATGCGCCCATCATAAGTGATGCTATACGCAGTGGAGCCAGTTTAGTGACCATAGATAAACCAATTGGTGATAAACATAGTTCACCCATAGTATGGAAGAAATATGCGCCGACTAACCACCACATGCTTGATTTGATTGAAGCGTCGCCGCCCATTTGTAAAACAGCACCAATCATGAATAAGAAACCAATGCCAAGTAACACTAAACCAAGGGCAAACTTAACGGGCGAATTGGGTTCGTTTTTACCTAAACGTATCCAAATTGAGGCTATAACTGGAGCAAAAATGACGATAAAAATAGCATTCAGTGATTGGAAGTAAGTGGTAGGCACTTCCCAGCTACCAATCATACGGTCAGTAAAGTTATTGGTGAATAGGTTCATTAATCCACCGGCTTGTTCAAAACCAGCCCAGAAGATAATGGTAAATAAACCCATAATCATGATCACTTTTATGCGATCACGTTCAATTTTAGTCAGTGGCTCACTGCGGACTTGGCCCTTAAGTGCATTCCTGTCTCGTTCGAGTTTTGCCGCTGGAACAGTACCTATATCGCCAAGTAATCTTTGAGCAAAAAAGAATTGAATAATTAACGATGCAACCATACCAACACCTGCACAGAAGAAACCAGCCTGCCAGTTGTTAACAAATACCTCTTGTCCTGCAACCACTTCAGTATGACCAAAAGTGGTGTAAGCCCAAGCTACAATAATACCCGATAGCGCGGCGCCAACGTTGATACCCATGTAAAAAATAGTAAATGCACCATCTCGACGGTGATCACCTTCTTCATACAAGTCGCCAACCATAGTAGAGATGTTAGGTTTAAACAGTCCGTTACCCAATATCAACGTACCTAAACCAATATAGAAAAGAGTGGTTTCTAAACCAGAAAACCAGCTATGCGGCGCAGCAAGGGTAAATTGCCCTATTGCCATTAACGCACCACCAATATAAATAGATTTACGTTGGCCAAGGTAATTATCTGCTAACCAACCACCAATAAGCGGCGTTAAATAGACTAAACCGGTGAAGGTTCCGTAAAGAGATAATGCATCCTGTGGCGTCCAACCTAAACCACTACCACCATCTGTTTGAACTTTATCAACCAAATAAAGGACCAATATGGCACGCATTGCGTAATAACTGAATCGTTCCCACAATTCAGTTGTAAAGAGAAGGAACAATCCTTTTGGATGCCCAAGCATCGTTCCTGGTGCTTTTACTTCACTCATTAAGTTTTCCACCTTAAAGCTTGTGATTGGCTGCGGCACAAGTTGCACCACAGAATAATTGTTTGCAAATTTAGGCAAAGTATTGCGATTAAGCATTGCATCAAGAAGATGTTGTGCTTTTTATCTGGGCAATCTTGGCCGATTTATTGTTCATTTCTTATAATAAATATTATTCATTTAATGTTTAATTTGTTTAAAACATCAAAAATCCCACCTTATATACCCTTTTCAGGACGCTTAAGTCAATGTTTGTGCGGGTGTCAGGCGCATTTTGCAGGTTACATTTTTGTAAACATATGTCATTTTTTAGTTGGCTTGTATGCTTATTATACAGTGCGAGTTATTTTCAATATTGCGATGCTGGTTAAAGCGACTGTTGTCAAGTTTGTGAGTTTGTTGCCGATAATTAAAAATTCACTTTATAAGTGTTAGATGGTGCTATTTTGAGCTGAAATACATAAAGCATTAACTTGTTTGCAGCAATTTATGTTTGCTTGATTGCAAATGTGTCGCTAAAAGTTAAAATATGTATAATTCAAACTTGTTGAAAAAAAGTTAAAACCTCAAAAGATGTTGTCTTACTATATTAAAATCACATGATTGGAGACTGCATGCGTTCATTACTGACTATATTCGTACCTGTATTAATACTATGGCTTTTTTTGAACAGCACCCCAACTTTGGCATGGATTGATTCAGATATGGATGGCGTACCAGATAAAAAAGATGCCTGTGCTGATACTCCTCAAGGTGAGGTGGTTATGGCTAATGGCTGTAACGATCCAGCTTTTGCTTTAACTGAATCCAATATTGATGAAGCTCCTATTTTTGATGAAGAACCTGTAACAGCAGTTGCTGAACAACCAACCAGCACTATAGAATATGTTAATCGCTGCGAGCAACTGGGTGCTGATGGCGCAGTTAATTGTTTACAGCAAGTGGTACAACCTATTTATTTTGAATTTGCTAAAGCAGAAGTAATGTTATCGCAAAGACCTGTGTTTGACAGTATCAATAAAATAATAGCCCAAGATAATAATGTAACTTTAGAGCTAGTTGGACATGCCGATTTATTGGGAAGTGATGAGTTAAATCAAGCGCTTTCATTAGCCCGGGCAAACAGCGTAAAAGCAATATTAGTCACCGATTTTAATTTTAATCCTGACAACATTTCTGTAAAAGGGATGAGTAACACCCAACCCGCTGCGGATAACGCCACATCTGAAGGGCGACAACGTAATAGACGGGTAGAATTTATCATTTCGGCAGAATAATCTGTCACTTTAGGGAGTAAAACAATGGAAAACCTTGACGGTTTAGAAGCGTTAATAAAGCAAGCACCAGAATTTATTATGGCTTATGGGCTTAAAACATTAGCTGCTTTGGCGATGTTTTTTATTGGTAAGTATTTTGCGGGTGTGGCAAAGCGCCTCACTGATAAAGTATTAACCAGTCGCAAAGTTGATCAAACTGTAGTGTCATTTGTGTCAAACCTTGCGTGGTCAGTTGTATTTGTATTCACCATTGTGGCTACATTAGGTCAAATTGGCGTGCAAACCGCTTCACTTGTAGCTGTAATTGGTGCTGCAGGTTTAGCTGTTGGTTTGGCATTACAGGGGTCACTATCTAATTTTGCCTCAGGCGTATTAATGGTATTATTCCGTCCATGTCGTGTGGGTGACTTTATCGAAGCCGCAGGCGTTGCCGGTGTAGTAGATGAGATTACTATTTTTTCGACTAAGCTTCGTACGGGTGATAATAAACTTATCACTGCGCCAAACTCCGCTATTATGAATGGTACTATTACCAATTATTCAGCGCTTGAAAAGCGTCGTATCGACTTAGTCATCGGTGTGGGCTATGCCTCTGATATCGCGAAAACTAAAAAAGTATTGGCTGAAGTATTAGATAACAATGCATTTGTGTTAAAAGATCCTGCTTACACTATTGGTTTAGCTGAATTAGCTGATTCATCAATTAACTTCGTTGTTCGCCCATGGGTGAGCACGGGTGATTACTGGCCAGCGCGTTTTCAAATTTTAGAGCAAATCAAAAATGCATTAGATGCGGCTGAGATTGAAATACCATTTCCACAAATGGATTTACATGTTAAAGAATTAGCAGCAAGTTAATCAGTTATTTGATTAACTGCGTATAACAAGAACCAGCCACAAGGCTGGTTTTTTTATAATTTTTATTATTAATCAGGAGAATATAATGACATTTCAACAATCTTTATTGAACATAGGTTTATCCTTAGTATTAATTGCCAGTCCAGTATTTATTCACTTTACGCAAGCTGCTGAAGTTACAATGGGTGGGCATCCGGTGGTGCTTAAAGGTGATTTACCCGCTAATAATATGCCAGCCCCTGAATTTAAAGTGGTTGATGATAAGTTTAATCCGGTTAATTTAAGTGATTTTAAAGGTAAAACAGTATTAATCAGTGCCGTACCGAGCTTAGATACCGGTGTGTGTGCGTTGCAAACAAAACGATTTAACAGTGAATTTGCTAATTTTGATGCCGACGTTGTTATGCTGACTATTAGTACAGATTTACCTTTTGCTCAAAAGCGTTTTTGCCAAACTGAAAGCGTTGATAAAATTAAAGTATTATCTGATTCAGTATGGCGTAACTTTGCTGACCAATATGGATTATTGATTGAAAGCCGTGGTTTACTGGCTCGGGCAATATTTATTATTGATGCTAATGGCCAGCTACAGTATCAAGAGCTTGTTAAAGAAGTTGGCAGCCACCCTGATTATGATGCGGCAATCGCAGCATTAACAAAAATTGCTGCAGCTAAATCTTAATCCGTTACACTGTCGGCCATGGTTTGGATAAATGACGATTTATTATGATTGATTTTAGAAGCGATACTGTTACTCAACCTACAGCCGCAATGCGCAAAGCAATGGCCAATGCCGTTGTGGGTGATGATGTTTATGGTGATGACCCGACAGTCAACAACCTACAAGATATGGCCGCTGAAATGTATGGCTTTGATGCGGCCTTATTTGTTAGCTCAGGTACTCAAGCTAATTTATTAGCATTGATGTCACATTGTGAGCGTGGAGACGAGTATTTATGTGGCCAACAAGCGCACAATTATAAATTTGAAGGTGGTGGTGCAGCGGTGCTTGGCAGCATTCAGCCACAGCCGTTAAATAATCAGCAAGATGGTAGTATTTTATTGTCAGATATCGATGCTGCTATTAAACCTGATGACGTTCATTTTGCCAGAACCCGTTTATTGAGCTTAGAAAATACCATTGGCGGTAAAGTCTTATCGCAAGAGTATTTAGCACAAGCACAAACTTTGGCCTTTAATCGGGGTTTGAAAATTCATTTAGACGGCGCAAGAATAGCCAATGCAGCGGTTGCCCAAAACCTTGCGATTGCCGATATTACTCAATATTTTGACTCGGTTTCTATTTGTCTATCAAAAGGGTTGTGCGCCCCAATTGGCTCTATTTTGTTAGGCGATGAGCGGCTTATTGGTAAAGCGACTCGTTGGCGTAAAATGTTGGGCGGCGGAATGCGTCAAGCTGGTATTATTGCCGCAGCGGCTAAATTGGCTTTAACCGATCAAGTTGATCGATTAGTTGAAGATCATCACCACGCAAAACTGCTCGCTGAGGCATTATATCAATTTGACGAATTTGAGGTTGATGTGAAATCAGTACAAACCAATATGGTATTTGCACGTTTGGCCAGTCATATAGATCCCAATCAATTATCACATGCGTTATTGCAAAAAGGCATTAAGGTTAGCCCTAGTCAGCAACTGCGCCTAGTAACCCATGCTGATATTACAGCGAAAGATATTTCTACTTTTATTACATCTTTAAAGCAGGTGTTATCTACTTAACTAGGGTCGTATTTTTATCCGCTGAGAGTAAACGTCATTCGTGATATGAGTGATGCCTTAAATGGCCTTAAATGGCGTTAAATAGTGCAAATATAATTCCGTTATAGGGCAGGTTTTATTAATCAGCCATATAAGTAATTGATTATCAATGTAACTAAAACTGGCTTGAACATTGCTACCTCTTTAGTGATACAAGAGTTTCTTGTTAATAACTAAAGGGTTTTTTATGAAATACTACAGCCGCCACTTAATACTTCCGGTCCATTTAAATAGTAGCCACACTCTATGCTGTGGTCAGCTATTGAGTTGGATAAATGAACAAGCAACGATATTTGCCAGTTGCCAAATGAACAGCCAATGCCATGTTGCGAAGCTTATTGCCGAGATCAACTTTATGACTCCAGGATTGGTTGGCGATATACTTGAATTTGGTTTTGAAAGCGTAAGTTTAGGTCAAAGCTCAGTGACTATTCGTTGTAAAGTACGCAACAAAGTCACCCAGGCACCTATAGCCAGTGTCGATAAAATAGTCTTTGTTAACATAAATGCTAATGGGGTACCTGTACCCCATGGCATGCGAGCAAATGCGGCTTAGCTGTTTTATCATTATTACTTTGCTTTAACTCTTTTTCTAGATAAGCTTTTTAAGCTACTGACGCATCTCTTTCTAGATTGAATGTATGCCTATATTACTGTTGGTATTATTAAGGATGTACAAAGATTATATATAGTTGCCATTAGGTTTATCGGCAACAGTTTAGTAATCTAACTCAAGCGCAAAACACAGATAGGCCATTAATTGAGTCGTTTTTTGAAATTCCTTTTGACAGAACTCGACAAAATCAGCCTGGCAAACTTGTGCTTCAGTTATCGTCTTTAGCGCGATAAAGTCTTTCCGTTTTAGTTCAGTAAGTAGCGGATGATCTTTATCAAATCCCCTTGGTGGCCTCACTAAACTGTCACCTGTCATAACAAAACCTGCTCTCTCTATCGCTTGTAACGCTTTTTTATAGCCATTAGGGTTTTCATCGATACAGTGTCTTATGGCATTTAAGGCTGTTGATTCTGGATGCCAAATACCTACAGCGATAAAGCATTCATTATTGGCTAAATGCACATAAAATCCAGGGGAATGGACATCTTTAGCCTGAAAATGTTTAAATTGAATGCCAATATTAGTTTTATAAGGTGTTTTATTTTTACTAAAACGACTATCTCTTTGGGGGCGCATTAAGCTGCCGCCGACTTTTTTGGGTACTGCATTAAAACGTGGTGACAAGGATAAAATAGGCCCTTGCATCGCCTCAATAAATTGTAATGCGGGCGTGCGCACTTGGGCTTCATAGCGGGGTTGATTAGCTTTAAACCAATCACGGTCATTATGTTGATTTAGTTCGGTTAAAAACTGGAAACTACAGCGAGTAAACATTGTTATGCCTCAATAATTAATTCTATTATTATTAATAGGTTAGTAGTATTCTTTTCGGTGTGTATTTATGAAGGATTATGGTAAATAACTTTAACGTAAAAATTCTAGATAAATAAAGTTGTTTTATTCAATATGCAGTGTATATTGCGCCAAAATTGATTGATATTAGCTATGCTTAAATGACTTTCTCACTGTTCAACTCTGCAGTAGACGATAAAACATTTGGTGAGTAGCATCGAACAAGTTATTCGAGAAAGACTTATTTCCTTTAAACGTAAGGACTGACCATGACTAAACAAACCCTCGATATTGTGGGCTGGCGAGAGTGGGGCACATTTCCTGAAATTGGCAATGAAAAAGTCAAAATCAAGGTAGATACAGGGGCAAAAACCTCTTGTTTACATGCTTTTAAAATTAAACCGTTTCAAAAAGAAAAAGAAAAATGGGTGCGCGTATGGTTGCACCCTGAACAAGAATCTGATCGTGAAGTTGTGTGTGAGTTCCCCATTTTTGATCGTCGTAATGTTAGCGATTCTGGTGGACATGTTACCAAACGATATGTAATCAAAACCCCTATCATTATGGGTGGAAAGCAGTTCGATATCGAACTGACTTTAACCAATAGAGATAACATGAAATTTCGTATGTTGTTAGGTCGCAGAGCACTGGAAGGACGATTTTTGGTGGATTCAGCAGCATCTTATATAACAGGAGAGTAAAATGCACATTGCAATTATGTCACGGAATAAAAATTTATATTCGACGCGTAGGCTTAAGGAAGCGGCCGTTGCCCGTGGTCATGACGTTAAAATAGTCGATCACATCAGTTGTTACATGAACATCAACATGACCTCTCCAAGCATCCACATGAAAGGCCAAGAGCTGCCTAAGTTTGATGCCGTCATTCCACGTATTGGTGCATCAGTAACCTTTTACGGAACAGCAGTATTACGTCAATTCGAAATGATGGGAGTTCACCCATTAAATGAGTCGGTAGCGATTACCCGTTCACGTGACAAATTGCGTTCATTACAGTTACTTTCTCGTAAAAATATTGGCTTACCTGTGACTGGTTTTGCAAACAAGCCTGCCGACGTACCTGATTTATTAGACATGGTTGGTGGCGCACCGTGTGTGATTAAGTTACTTGAAGGTACTCAAGGTATTGGTGTTGTACTTGCCGAGACGCGTAAAGCAGCAGAGTCAGTTATTGAAGCCTTCATGGGTCTTAAAGCCAACATCATGGTACAAGAATATATCGCTGAAGCGGGCGGTGCAGATATTCGCTGTTTCGTGATTGGTGATAAAGTGATCGCGGCGATGAAGCGTCAAGCATTGCCAGGTGAATTCCGTTCTAACTTACACCGCGGCGGTTCTGCCACCATAGTTAAGTTAACACCTGAAGAGCGCTCAACCGCGCTTCGCGCAGCTAAGACCATGGGTCTTAACGTTGCTGGTGTGGATATTTTGCGCTCAAAACACGGTCCACTAGTGATGGAAGTAAACTCTTCACCTGGTTTAGAGGGCATTGAAAAAGCCACAGGTATCGATGTTGCTGACAAGATTATTCAGTTTATCGAGAAAAATGTAAAAGCAACCAGCACTAAAACCAAAGGAACTGGCTAAATGGTCAAAAAACGCGAAGCTTTCACTCTAGGTGAAGTGAGCGTTAAAGCTGGCACGCAGCAAAGCGTTAAGCTTCCTGCTGCAAGGCTTTATAACGACACACCCATGGAGTTACATGTTGAAGTTTTCCATGGGCTAAAAGCCGGGCCGACTTTATTAGTGTGTGCTGCTATTCATGGTGACGAACTAAATGGTATTGAAATTTGCCGACGTTTGCTCAGCAAAATAAATGCTAAATCGTTAACCGGCACCATACTTGTCGTGCCTATTGTTAACGTGTTTGGTTTTATTCAGCAATCACGATACTTACCGGATCGCCGCGATTTGAACCGATGTTTTCCTGGTTCATCAAAAGGGGCTTTGGCTAGCCGTTTAGCCCATTTGGTGTCACATACATTAGTTGATCGGGCGACGCATATTATAGATTTACATACCGGTGCGGTTCACCGTGATAACTTACCTCAAATCCGTTGTGATACCGATGATGAAGTGATGTTTGGCATGGCAAATGCCTTTGGTGCACCTGTGATCATGACGTCTAAAAATGTTACAGGCTCTATGCGGGGCTATGCTAACGGTAAAGGCATACCTTGTATTTTATACGAGGCAGGTGAAGCCTTACGTTTTAGTGAAATGTCGATTAAGTCGGGTCTTAATGGTGTATTAAATGTCATGCGCCACCTAGAAATGGTTAAAGGCCGTATTCGCATCAAAGGCAATAGTGTTAACGCCAGTCGCAGTTATTGGGTAAGAAGTGAAGCTGATGGTTTGATTAACATTAAGCTTAAGCTGGGTGAAAGGGTTAATAAAGGCAATATCTTAGCTTATATTGTTAACCCACACGGTGGTGAGCCTTATGCGCTGCGTGCCCCTACTGATGGCATCATTATTGGTAACAGTAATATTCCCGTGACAAATGAAGGTGAAGCTTTATTCCATATTGCCCAATTTGAGGGTGATGAGATTGAAATCGTCAATGATAGTTTAGATGATTTTATGGCTGAATATGCTTAACAAGTTTGCTGGTTAAAATCAAAAATGCCGCTGAATTCAGCGGCATTTTAGTCTCTAAAAATTTATATTAAGTGATTTTTATCAGGCAATTATAAATTAAAAATCGGCATCATTAAAATCGACAATTTGTTGACTGCTAGCTTCAATCTGCTTACGTAGACTGCGGGTTTGGCTTACCCAATACCCCATATAGAATGCACCGGTTTTAAGCTTAGCGTGATAAAAACTAGCCTCATCTGTTCCTTTGTCTAATGCGGCTAAAGAGGTTGCGGCTATTCGAGCCCACATCCAAGCTAGAGCGCTAATACCAAATAATTGCATGTATGCCATAGAGGCCGCACCAATAAGATCTGGGTTAGTTGCCGCACTTTTAGCAATGTAGCCCGTTGCACGCTCAAGATCACCTGCGGCATCCATTAGACCGGCAATAAAAGGTTTCATTTGTTCGTTGCCATTATGCTGACCAATAAACAGCTTAACCATATCAGACCATAGATTTAAGGTTGCGCCTTTATCTGCTAACAATTTACGGCCAACTAAATCCAGTGCTTGCACACCATTGGTTCCTTCATAAATCATCGCAATACGAATGTCTCGAACAAATTGCTCCATGCCCCATTCGTTAATATAACCATGTCCACCATAGACTTGCTGTGCATCAACACAGGCTTTAAAACCTTGGTCAGTGACAAAACCTTTCACAATAGGGGTAAATAAGGCGGCTAATGCTGAAGCCTGCTTCGCTTTAACTGGGTCTGATTCGCGCTCTGCCTGATCTAGCCACAAAGCTTGTTGACCCATTAATGCACGGGTTCCTTCATTAAATGATTTTTGCGACAGCAGCATACGGCGAACATCACCGTGTACCAAAATTGAATCTGCAGCTTTATCGGCCTCTTTCACGCCACTAAGTGCACGGCCTTGAATACGATCTTTAGCGTAAACTAACGCATTTTGATAGGCGATATCTGATACACCTAAACCTTGAATTCCGACACCTAAACGAGCCTGGTTCATCATGGTGAACATCGCACGTAAACCTTGATGAGCAGCGCCCACAAGCTCACCTACTGCGTTGTCAAAAAGCATCACGCAAGTTGAATTGCCGTGAATCCCCATTTTATGCTCAAGACCCGTTGCCGCCAGCGTATTCGCTGCGCCTAGGCTACCATCAGCATTGACTAAAAATTTAGGCACTGCAAAAAGTGAAATACCTTTTACACCCTCAGGGGCATCAGGTAATCGCGCTAATACAAGGTGGATGATGTTTTCAGCTAGATCATGATCGCCAGATGAAATAAAGATTTTTTCACCGCTAATGGCAAATGTATCGTCGCCTAAAGGCTTGGCTTTTGTGCGTAATAGGGCTAAATCGGTACCCGCATGGGATTCAGTCAGGTTCATGGTACCTGTCCATTCACCACTGACTAGCTTAGCTAAATATTTTTGTTTTAATGCATCACTACCATGCACATGAATTGCTGAATAGGCGCCATGGGTGAGGCCTGGATACATAGCAAATGCCATATTGGTAGCGGTTTTCATTTCGGTAGCAAATGTGCCGACCACTTCAGGTAAGCCTTGTCCGCCATATTCGGGGTCACAGGTTAATGTTGCCCAGCCATTTTCAACATACTGCTTATAAGCATCTTTAAAGCCATCAGGGGTAATGACCTTGCCGTCAACTAATTTACAACCTTGATGATCACCTACCGCATTTAAGGGGAGCATAATATCGGTGGTGAAATCAGCTACGCCTTGTAAAATGGCATCTACTAGTTCCGGATCGACCTGGTCAAATCCGGCTAATTCTTGATATTGATAAATATTCAGTAACTCAGAAAGAATGAATTGGTAGTCACGAATAGGGGCTTGATAAATTGGCATGAGGTCGTTCCTTGTCAGTGCTTATTATTACTTAATTAGTGCTTGGCGTATTTCAACAATACAGCATCAGTCGCTAATGCTAAGTGATTTATTATGGTTATCTTTTCTACATTAACCCAATTTGAGTAAAAACTCAGTAAGTATTTGACAGTATAATTTGTAACAAACTATCACAACTTAAACTTAGTTTAATGCTTTGGGAACAGCTGTTAAGTAACAAGCTTGTCATTGTTTTCACTAATAATTTTATGCTGTAGCCAAAAACTAATACAGTGCTGCAAAACGGCTTTTGGTTTTTCTAGTTGAGGGTAATGACCTGTTTCCACTAAAGCAACTGTGTCAGCTTGTTCAATAAGCTGTTCAAAACGAATAAGGGTATCTTGGCCAGACACAGGGTCACAGATCCCATTGATAAACCGCAGCGGCATTTTATATTGCTGCAATGCACCCACCCAGCGCTCTCGGTGTAGTTTGCGTTCGCGAATATATTGAATAATCTTATGGATCACTTTAATCCCCTGGTTTTGTGTTATTAACTGCCAATGTATCGCCAGTTCTGCAACGGCTAGCGGTTGGTAACAAATGAAATCAAAATTTTGCTTAAATTTTTTAAATGAAAACATCTTAGCGATAACAAACCCTAATGGACTCAAAAGTAAACGTTGGATTAAGATGGGTTGAGTTGTTTCAGGAAATAATCCTCCATTTAACAATATTGTACTGTCGATGGTGAAACCGCTATCAACGCAGGCTTCACCATGACGGGCTAATAACTCTTGCGCTACAGTGTCGCCGTAATCATGGGCAATAATGTGAAAATGTTGAATACCAAGATGCGCCAATACAGCTTCAATAATGTCTGCTTGCAAAGCAAAAGAGTAATTAATATCACAGGGTTTATCTGATAAACCATAACCTAATAAGTCTAACGTGAGCAGATTAAAATGTTTACTTAGGTGAAACCAAAGCTGATGCCAGTCGTAACTACTAGTCGGAAACCCATGGATCAATAATAAACAAGGTTTATCACTTTTAGCCTGGTTGATATATATCTGTCGCTGAATGCCTTTTTCATCGATAAATGGATAGAAAAAACCTGTTTGATGCCATTTTGTAGGCCACTGATTATGAGTGTTTGATCCGTTTATGTTGTTATTAGGCATGACTTCCTTTATTGCTGGTAGGTATTGATCACATAAGGCAAAAAGTACCCGCGTTCATCTAACATAGAACACAAGTTAATCTAAACTACTATAGTGGTAAACCCTGTTAAATTCTTTACTGACTAATATTAATTGAATACAAAACGTCATATTGTCGGTCTAGTATTTGAATCTTGCCATATGTTGTATAAATCAATTTTTTAAAAAGGTCATTACCATGGATAAATTTGTAACATCGTTTTCGTCATTTTATGCGATTTCGCATTGGTTAACGCGCGGTAAATTACTCATTTTGTTACCGCTGATATTGATGTCGACCCTTGCAAGTGCTGGAGCTGTCCCTGCCAGTGATTTCAGCTTACAAGATGCTAAAGGGCAGCTGTTTAATTTAAGCGAGCATAAAGGAAAACCTATAGTGCTGCACTTTTGGGCGACTTGGTGTCCCTATTGTAAAAAGTTACAACCAGGTCTTGAGCGCTTAAGGCTGGAAAATAAACAGACTGATTTGGTTATGATGGCGATAAGCTTTAATGAGGATGAAGGGGCAACACCTGCGCAGTCGTTAACTGACCGTGGCATAGGTATGACGACACTTATTCAGGGTGATGCGGTAGCAAAACAATACGGCGTTACGGGTACTCCGACAACAATATTTATCGATAGAAACGGCGATGTGGTCTGGACTACCCGGATATCCGATCCTGATTCGCCACAGTTATCAAAAGCCCTTGGGTATTTATTGGAGGTTGAGGACTCACAATAATGCTAAGGCAGATGCAAATGCCATTTATAATTCGACACCTCATGGCATAACTGATTATAACTAGTCGCGATATTAGCTTGGTGAATTCTGCATTGATAAGGGTAATTCTCTTGCTTGTTCGCGCAGATAATCCATCCCAGCTAAAAACCCTGAGAACATTTTCAAAGCAATAAATTGGCCCTGTGTGTTTGTATGATATTGGTCTCCTTGTTTAATAAGCGCACCGGCAGATAGCAGGTAAGTCATTTCTACAGGGAAAGCTTGCCATAAACTATAGCCAGTATGTTGTTGTAATAGCTTATCATCTAACACGCCATGTCCCATCATCATCATTAAATGATGTTGTAACAGTGCTTTTTTCTCTAATGGTTTGGTATAGCAAGTGCCAGTATGACCCGCATTGATACGATTGATATAATCGGGAATATCAAAGCTTGAAATACGAAACTGTTCACCAAAACGACCAAAGGCCCCCGAACCTACGCCAAAACAGTCCTCACCATCTAATACATATTTATTTTCTACCGGTTCACCAAAGTTACGACTAAAAGTCCAAGGAAACTCCATAACATAGTGCTCAGACATTGCTTTTTTGACAGCTAAAAACTGTGGCCATAATTCCTTGGCTTGACCCGCTAGGCAAGCCGCCTTTTTACTATTTTTACCAATACCGATTGTTAGTGGATAAGTGGTAATTTGATCTGGACGTAAGCGAATGGTTTGCGCTAAATCGTTGGCAATGGTTTCAGGTGTTTGTATGTTAAAGCCATACATCATGTCTACATTAACCGTTGGAATAATCTCAATGGCTCGGCTAACATACTCAGCTTGCTGCAAACCACTGCCAAATTTTTCAAATCGTCCGCTGGCTTTTAAAATCTTATCATCAAAGCTTTGTATGCCAATAGACATACGGTCGACTAGCCCTTTTAATAGGTGTGGATTGCCCTCTTTAAAATAGATTGGGTCGCTCTCACACGATACTTCACGTACCGAGGTTAATGATTTTATCATCTCGATAGTGTTAATCAGTTCATCTTCTAAAATAGTTGTCGTGCCACCGCCAATATAAACCCGGTTAAAACGATAACCTTGGGCGAGTACTGCACGTATTTCTTGCCTTAGGGCTTGAAAATACTCCCTGGCAATATGTTCGTTAAATTTGACTTTATGGAACGAACAAAAACGACAAAGGGTATGGCAAAAAGGAATATGGATGTACAGGGTTTCAATTGGGGATTGAGGCACATTATGTGGCTGTAACTCATCAAGAGTGACAGCATTTTTAAGACTTAATGAATACTTTATCGTGTGTTCCATAACCCAATCAAGGCTGGTTGTTGCTAGATTCAATCTTAAGGATGAGAAAGAATTTTTCATGGTGAGCCCTTAATCTTTAAATGTAATAAAATAGTGCTAATCCCCATTCTTGAAAACAATCAACCCTGTTTATACCGTTAGATTAAATTAACTGATAAAGAGAAACTGTCGCCCCACGCATGAAAAGAGCTGCATTTATTGATTAAGCTTTTTTATCGGTAAACCTTGAGGTACATCACGTATTACAACCCTTGCTTGAATAGTTTTTTTAGTAAATTTATTTTGGCGATAATCTTTGGTCACTTAATTCTTACTAGAAAATTTAGAGGTTGCCTGTCATAAGGGATTTTATGTTCACAAATAAGCGATATATTTGATGTTGTTCATAGATTTTGTATCTTCTTTTTCACATCACAATTAAATATTGAAATCGATTGTTATTATGGTATTTTTAGGAATAGTTATTTCTGTTATTAAAACAATTTAGTTGGAGTGAACTATGCAGTATCGTTGGCAAATTGCACTTTCTGCGGGCTTATTAGCCGCTTTATGGGCAGGAGTTGCAGATGTATTCCAGCTAGTGACTTGGATTGGTTTTTTAGGTTGCAGCACCTTCTTTGCTCAAACTGAAAGCGGCTTTAAAGGCATGTTAATGGCAATGAGTACTAACTTGTCAGGTGTTTTCTGGGGGTGGCTGATTATCGTCGGCAGCACTTCTTTTGGCTCACCCATTATCAGTTACGCACTAACGGGAATTGTCACCAGCCTGATGTGTTTACAAGCCAGTCATAAACGTCTTGCCTTCATCCCCGGTGCATTTATTGGGTGCTGTATTACTTTTGCGATGAACGCTGATATCGCTGCAATAGTGCCCCCATTAGTTATTGGTGCTGTACTGGGATATAGCATGAGCTTGCTGACGGAGCGGTTAATTACCTTTACACAAAATAGACAAAGTATAACGCCACAGGTGACCAGTGTTAGCGATAATACAGCAAAAGAGCTGTAGTCATGGTTCATACAATAAATGCAGTCAAAATAGGAAATGTTGGCTGCATTTACCCTTGTGATAGCAATCATATTTTCAATTTAGATTACTTGACCATTACAACTTACCTTAAAAATCGATTTAGTGTAATTCCAATTACTGCTACAGATTACCGAATTCAAAACCACTTCTAATTTTTTACTCTGATATTTGTATGCTCTGTTGATTTTCTATGGTTGCTTTTCGGTTGCCGTGAAGCAAGTATTTTAGTCTATACTCTAAAAATTAATTCGCTTTGTACACTAGTTACTTTAGCGTTCTCTAGATTGCGTTGCATAAATCCTCCAATAAAAATTATAAAGGATGCTTTATGAAGTATATGACTGCACTTCAGGATTCGAAAAGGTTACCAAGGAACGCTTCAATAGCCTTTCATCTGGCCGCTTTGTTCACATTTTTTATCTACGCTTTGTATCGTTTGACCCATGATGATTTGTTTTTATTTACCCTTTTTTCGTTAGCCTTTATACCGATATCGATTTCGTTGGTGCTTGAGATCAAGCATCGTGGGACTATATTACACAAACAAATTACCTTAATATTAGTGTGTATTACGATTGCGATATCTTGTTATTCTTTAGGTTATAAATCGTTAATCTATGTTTTTCCAACAATCTTTATTTTTTTCTTTATCTTTAATTTTAAAAACGCATCCTTCATCAGTAGTTTTTACGTGTTAACCTGTTTGATCGCCGCGCTTAATATTGAAACTTACTCCCTTGTATGGCGTTTTGGGGTGGCAATCTTCGATTGTATTATTTTTGCGGCGATATTTGCTTATATCATTGCAAAACAAAAGGCTGCGCTTATCTATTTGGCTACGACAGACGAGTTAACTGGCGCATTAAATCGAAAAAATTTAGCTACCAGTTTAAGTAGCAGTATTGAATCGTTTAAGCATACAGGAACGGATACTAGTCTGTTATTAATCGATATCGATCATTTTAAAACGGTTAATGACACCTACGGCCATTTAGTGGGCGATAAGCTACTGACGCAGTTCAGTGAGGTGATAAAGCATTTGCTTCCCGCCGAGGCTAAGCTGTTTCGTTTTGGTGGAGAAGAGTTTTTAGTTCAATATGAGCATTGTGATTTGCAAAAAGCATTGGAGATGGCTCAAAGGCTAAAGCAAGCGGTTTACCAAACCGACTTTGACGGCGTACCTGTGAATGTGTCCTGCAGTATAGGGGTGGCTGAATTACGTATTAATGATTCGTTAGAGGAATGGTTAAAGCAAAGTGATATTGCACTTTATGCTGCTAAAAAATCAGGACGAAATCGAGTTGTGTCGCGACTGGATAAATAGAGGAGAACAGCCATTGTAGCCGGTTTGTAAGCCATTAAAACCATTCTATAATACTGCTGATAGGCTTATGTAATGGTATTAAATTAAGCTCGTCAAAGTAGGGGGCTTATATTGTTCTGACTTTAAGCAAGGTTAATAATATATCTTTTAACTATGTGTGAATCACTTTTTATAGCAGAGTCGAAAACCCCACCATTGCAGATAATTGCCCGTTCGGAGGCTAAATTGGATTCATAACAATGAATGTGTAGTTCACTGTTACCCATTGAATGGAGCTTCTCAATAGAGAGTTTCATTAACAGAATACCTAAACCTGCGCCTCTTTTAGATGGCCGAATACTTAAACCAATATGGCCACCACAATGCTTAATTTGAGGGTTTAGGTGATGACGCAAATTAGTCACGCCCACTATTTCATTGTGATGAATTAGCCAGAATGTACTACTAGCAACATAGCCGCAGGGCAGGTTTATGCCTTCTGAGAAATGTTTGATTTTAGTCAAATAGGCGGTGAAATCCTGATAATCAAAATCTAAAATGAAAGGATAGCGCTCTTCATTACCTAATTCTTTGATATAACTATGATAACTTTGTTGATATTCGAGGCTTGGTAAAACTAAATCCATATTGATCTGATGCTCTAAAAATTGATTTCATTACTGTTGCTAATAAAAAAGCGCACTTCTCTGCAAGTGCGCTTTTAAGTGTGTTGCATTTTTATCTTACAGACTAAAACACCATTTCTGGCACATGTTCAGGCACAACTAATTTACCAGCCGTTTTAGCGATAATTTCTTCTACCGACACACCTGGAGCACGCTCAAGTAAGTGGAATGCCCCATCTTTGATTTCGATAAAGGCCAGGTCGGTCATTACACGTTTAATGCAACCATAGCCCGTTAACGGTAGTTCACATAACGGCAGTAACTTAGAGTTACCGTGTTTGTCGGCATGCATCATGGTGACGATAATGTTATCTGCACCAGCCACTAAATCCATTGCACCGCCCATGCCTTTAATTAACTTGCCAGGGATCATCCAAGAGGCGATGGAGCCATTAACATCAACTTCAAATGCACCCAGTACCGTTAAATCGACATGCCCGCCGCGGATCATGGCAAAGCTCTCTGCTGATGAGAAAAATGATGCACCATCAACAGCGGTTACTGTTTGTTTACCGGCGTTGATTAAATCAGCGTCGATAGCGTCTTCGGTTGGAAATGGTCCCATGCCTAATAAACCATTTTCAGATTGCAGCATTACCTGCATACCCTGTGGAATATAGTTAGCCACTAGGGTAGGAATACCAATACCTAGGTTGACGTAAAAGCCGTCTTGCATTTCTTTTGCTACACGTTGAGCAAGTTGTTCTCTGGTTAAAGCCATGTGCTTGCTCTCCTTTATTTAGCCGTTGCTAGTGTGACGGTACGTTGCTCAATGCGTTTTTCAAAGCTGGCTTTGATCACGCGATCCACATAAATTCCTGGGGTATGAATATGGTTAGGGTCAAGCTCGCCTGGCTGAACAATTTCTTCGGCCTCTACTACGGTAATTTTACCTGCGGTGGCCATCATAGGGTTAAAGTTAGCTGCGGTTTTACGGAATACTAAATTACCCATGGTGTCAGCTTTCCAGGCACGTACTAACGCAAAGTCTGCGGTAAGTGATTCTTCTAAAACATAATGTCGGCCTTTTATTTCGCGGGTTTCTTTACCGTCAGCAATGGGGGTGCCGTAACCTGTCGCAGTGAAAAATGCTGGTATACCAGCGCCACCGGCGCGAATTTTTTCAGCCAAAGTACCTTGAGGGGTTAAAATAACGTTCAATTCACCCGACAGCATTTGCTGTTCAAAGGTAGCATTTTCGCCAACGTAAGAGGCGATCATGGTGGCAATTTGGCGTTGTTTGAGTAACAAACCTAAACCGAAATCATCTACCCCAGCATTGTTTGAAATTGCTGTTAAACCGGTTACGCCTAACTTAACCATATGGTTAATTAAGCCTTCAGGAATACCACATAAACCAAACCCACCGACCATCAAGGTCATATTATCTGTCAGTCCAGCTAGCGCTTCGTCATAGCTGTGAACGACTTTATTGAAACCTGCCATTGTGCTGTCCTTTTCTCGTTATTATGTTTGATAGATGCTGATTATTATTTGAGTCAGCAGCTTAAAATAAGGTTGTAGCCCATCTACATTAGGCTAATGCATTAGCGACTTTTGAGGCACTTTTTCGGCCGATAACTTGGCTAATATTATTACCCGCTATAACAAGCTTGTTTAGGTCGATACCTGTCTCAATTCCCATGCCGTGTAGCATGTAAACTAAGTCTTCAGTCGCTAAGTTTCCTGAGGCGCCTTTAGCATAAGGACACCCGCCCAATCCCGCGACAGATGCGTCAAAGCTGGTTACACCCATATCTAAGCAGGCTAAAATATTGGCGAGTGCTTGTCCGTAGGTGTCGTGAAAGTGGAGTGCAAGCTTATTGACCGGCACCACACTTGCCACTGCTGCTAACATTTTACGGGCATTTGATGGTGTGCCAATACCTATGGTGTCACCCAGTGAAATCTCGTAACAGCCCATTTTGTAAAGAATTTCAGACACGCGGGCAACTTCATTGACATCGATGTGACCTTCATAGGGGCAACCAAGTACGCAAGAGACATAACCACGCACAGCAATATTGTGCTGTTTTGCTTGTTGCATCAATGGCATAAAGCGCTCAATTGACTCATCAATTGAGCAGTTAATATTTTTCTGGCTGAAGCTCTCTGAAGCGGCGCCAAATATTGCCACCTCATCGACGCCAGAGGCTAACGCTAGCTCAAAACCTTTCAGATTTGGGGTTAAGGCGCTATAAGTGACACCTTTTACCCTTGGCATTTGGCTAAGTATGTCACCAGAGTCAGCCATTTGTGGTACCCATTTAGGTGACACAAAGCTGCCCGCTTCAATGCGAGTTAGGCCCGCTGCGGCTAAGTCAGCAATAAGTTGCAGTTTAGCGGTAGTGGGCACGGGTACTTCATTTTGTAAACCGTCACGGGCGCCAACTTCAAAAATGCTCACTTTAGATGGCATCATGTTTTAGCTTCCTTTTCGGTTTCCGTAGTCGCTTGTTTGACAGATTCTTCGACATGTAACAGCTGTACGCCATCGCTTACTAGCTCACCGCTTTGGAAGTAAAACTCGGTGACTACGCCATCAAATGGGGCTTCTATGGTGTACTCCATTTTCATGGCTTCCATCACTAATAAGCCTTGTCCCGCTTTAACTGTTGCACCCACTTCAACAAGATGAGTCACCACTGTGCCGTTCATTGGCGCTTTTAACTTATCTGCGCTGTTAATGGTTTCATCGGCAACTTGTGCAAGCACTGCGGTAAAGTGGTAACTGCCGCTAGGGAGGAATAAGGTAAAGTTGTCGCCATCACAACTGACAGGCACTTTACTTTTATGACCATTAATTTCGGCAAACAACACATCATCTTTAATTTGACCGGCTAGTTTTAGCGCCTGGCCATTTAGGCCTAAGTGCAATGCGCAGCCTAAGTCTGTCATCAGTAAGTTTTGCAGTTCATGTTTTTCATCAAGTAGGGCAACATGATGAATGCTAGCACTGTTTAATCTAAAGCCGCTTACTTGCCCCCAGGGTGAATAGGGGTCGTTGCTATTAACGGCATTCACTTTTGCTTGTTGCTGGCGTAACAACACTTGATATAAACCGGCGAGTGCAATCGCAGTATCAGATTCACTGCTCGCATCGCCAATTAAAGTATTGCCATAGCGTTCGATAAAGTCAGTGCAAAAATCAGCTTTGGCAAACGCAGGGTGTTCAGCTATATTGGCTAAAAACTCAATATTATGTTTTAACCCACTGATTTGATAAGACTCTAGAGCATTGACTAAGCGATGTAAGGCACGTGGACGAGTTTCGTCCCAGACAATCAATTTAGCGATCATTGGATCATAAAAGTTACTGATCACATCGTTTTCACGTATGCCCGAGTCAATACGCACATGGCGATTTTGCTCTGGTTCACGTAAAAAGTTTAGTTTACCGCTAGCAGGCAAAAATTCATTTTGTGGATCTTCAGCGTAAATACGCACTTCAAATGAGTGACCATGAATGCGCACTTCATCTTGTTTTAATGGTAGCTCTCCACCACTGGCGACTAAAAGCTGCCATTTAACTAAGTCCTGGCCGGTAACCATTTCAGTCACTGGATGTTCTACTTGCAGACGAGTATTCATTTCCATGAAGTAGAAGCTGTTGTCGGTATCAAGTAGAAACTCAACCGTACCTGCGCCAACATAATCAATGGCTTTGGCAGCGGCAACCGCGGCTTCACCCATTTGAATGCGTAGCTCGTCTGACAAACCTGGCGCTGGCGCTTCTTCAACTACTTTTTGGTGACGACGTTGAATAGAGCAATCACGATCTGATAGATAGATTGCGTTGCCTTTACTGTCGGCAAAAACTTGAACTTCTACATGGCGTGGCTGACGTAAGTAACGCTCCATTAATAATTTATCATTACCAAATGATGAGGTGGCTTCACGACGAGCAGAGCGAATAGCTTCCAAGGTCTCACCGTCATTTTCAACGATGCGCATGCCTTTACCACCGCCGCCATATGCCGCTTTTATCAGTAACGGAAAACCGACTTGTTTGGCTTGATAAACCAAATTTTCATCGGTTTGGTCGTCACCATGGTAACCTGGCACTAATGGCACATTCGCCTTACCCATAATCTGTTTTGCCGCACTTTTACTGCCCATGGCATCAATGGCATCACTGCCTGGGCCGACAAAAGCAATACCGTTCTGCTCGCACTTACGGGCAAACTCAGCATTTTCAGACAAAAAGCCATAACCTGGGTGAATGGCCTCTGCACCAGAACGTTTGGCAATATCAATAATCAAATCGGCTTTTAAGTATGAATCCGCAGGGGCACTGCCACCCAAATGATAAGACTCATCCGCCATAGCGACATGAAGGGCATCTTTATCGGCATCAGAATATAAGGCTATGGTACGTACACCCATGGCCTTAGCCGTTTTAATAATACGGCAAGCAATTTCACCACGGTTGGCAATCAGTAATTTAGTAATCATTATTTGGCTCCTTGAGGGACGGCGGCATGTTGCCAAGCCGGAGAGCGTTTTTCGAAAAAGGCATTTAGGCCTTCTTGGCCTTCATCAGAGACTCGAATGCGGGCAATCTGTTCACTGGTGTAGCTCAGTGTTGCATCATTAATTACGCCGTCTTCTAATCGAGACACTAAGGTTTTAACCCATGCCATACCTTGTGGACTGTTCGCTTTAAAGGCGGTAATAAAAGGCGCTGCCGCTATATCTAAATCATCATCAATGACGTGAATAACCTGTTGTTTAAGGGCTTCGTCGGCACTAAAACGCTCTGCAGTTAACATATAGCGTCTGGCTTGGCGAATACCCATAGCGCGCACAACATAAGGACTAATAACCGCAGGAATTAAGCCTAGTTTTACTTCGCTTAAACAAAAGCTGGCACCTTGATTGGCAATAGCGATATCGCAGCAACAAATTAATCCTAATGCGCCACCAAAGGCTGCGCCATTAACCAGTGCGATACTCGGTTTAGGAAATTTATCCAACACATGCATAAGTTTGGCAAGTTCATGGGCATCAGTGAGATTTTGCTCAAAATCCATTTTGGCTTGCTTGCGCATCCAATTAAGATCCGCCCCAGCACTGAAGTTTTTTCCATTGGCACGCAGTACCAAAATTTGGCATTCAGATGAATCGGCAAACTGTTCGATGGCGATAATCATTTCATTAATCATCACTTCATCAAACGCATTATGCTTTTCTGCGCGATTTAATATTAACTCACCCACGCCTTGGTTAAGATGACATTGGATGTGTTGAAAATCATTTTTAATCATTTTTTAATGCTCCTATTGATTGAACGCAATTACATGCGGAACACACCAAACTTGGTGTCTTCAATAGGCGCATTTAATGCCGCTGATAACGCTAAACCTACCACATCACGGGTTTGCGCTGGGTCGATAATACCATCGTCCCACAGGCGGGCGCTGGCATGGTATGGATGACCTTCTTTGTCATATTGCTCAACAATAGGCTTTCTGAATGCTTGTTCTTCTTCGCTGGTCCATTCAACCCCTTTACGGGCTAAACCATCACGACGAACTGTAGCAAGAACGCCTGCTGCTTGTTCACCGCCCATGACTGAAATGCGCGCGTTTGGCCACATCCACATCATAGTGGGTTCAAATGCTCGGCCACACATGCCATAGTTACCTGCGCCATAACTGCCGCCAATAATCACGGTAAATTTAGGCACGTTGGCACAAGATACAGCGGTAACCATTTTGGCACCGTGTTTGGCAATGCCTTCATGTTCGTACTTCTTACCGACCATAAACCCGGTAATGTTCTGTAAGAACAGTAATGGAATTTTACGTTGGCAACATAGCTCAATAAAGTGAGCGCCTTTTTGAGCCGACTCGGAGAACAAAATGCCATTGTTGGCAACAATACCAACAGGGTAACCATGAATGCGGGCAAAGCCACAGACCAATGTTGCACCGTAATTGGCCTTAAACTCGTCAAAGTCTGAATCATCGACGATACGACCAATGACTTCTTTAACATCAAATGGCTTTTTAAGATCGGTTCCGACAATGCCGTAAAGTTCATGAATATCATACTTAGGCGGTTTTACTGGGCTAAGCATGCTGGAAATCGTTTTTTGATGATTTAGGCGCAGTACTGCCCGACGTGCAAGCTCTAATGCATGATCATCGTTTTGAGCTAAATGATCGGCAACACCGGATATTTTGGTATGCACTTCTGCGCCACCTAATTCTTCCGCTGATACTTCTTCGCCAGTTGCTGCTTTAACTAGAGGAGGCCCGGCTAAAAAGATGGTGCCTTGATCTTTAACAATAATCGATTCATCTGCCATTGCAGGTACATAAGCACCACCTGCGGTACATAAACCCATTACCACGGCAATTTGCGGAATGCCAAGGGCCGACATTTGTGCTTGATTGTAAAAAATACGCCCGAAATGATCGCGGTCTGGAAATACTTCGTCCTGGCGTGGCAAGTTTGCGCCGCCTGAATCAACCAGATAAATACACGGTAAATGACAGCGTTTGGCGATGTCCTGTGCGCGTAAATGCTTTTTCACTGTAATAGGGTAGTAAGTGCCGCCTTTTACTGTGGCGTCGTTAGCAATGATCATACACTCAACGCCGCTTACACGGCCTATACCGGCAATAACACCTGCGGCTGGGACATCTTCATCATAGACTTCATAAGCAGCAAATTGGGCGATTTCTAGAAAAGGAGAACCAGGATCGAGCAGTTTTTCAACTCGGTGACGGGGTAATAATTTTCCACGTGACAGATGGCGTTCACACGCCACAGGGCCACCACCTTGTTCAATTTTTGCCAGTTTTTGCTGCAGATCTTCGACTAACAAAGCCATATCATCATATTTAGCTTTAAATTCATCACTACGAGGATTTATCTTGCTGCTCAGGTGCGTCATGTCAATATCCTTTATTGAGCACAAATAGGGTATTGAGGGGGAGGGCGTTTACGCCGATTAACTTACCCCTCAAGTGGAAAAGTGTTAGCCATACCTATTCACTTTGAACAAGTGTTGATAAGGCTAACGCATTGACCATTATTTAGATTCGTTAAACAGTTCACGGCCGATAAGCATACGGCGAATTTCTGAGGTACCGGCGCCTATTTCATATAGTTTGGCATCACGTAATAAACGGCCTGTGGCATATTCGTTAACATAGCCATTGCCACCAAGCAGTTGAATGGCATCTAATGCCATTTTAGTGGCTAATTCGGCACTGTACAGAATCGCGCCAGCAGCATCTTTACGAGTAGTTTCGCCACGGTCGCAAGACTTAGCAACGTTATAAACATAGGATCTTGCAGCGTTCATCCCCGTGTACATGTCAGCAATTTTGCCCTGCACAAGCTGGAATTCACCGATAGATTGACCAAACTGGACGCGCTCGTGAATATAAGGCACCACGATGTCCATACACGCTGCCATAATGCCAAGTGGGCCGCCGGACAGTACAACGCGTTCATAATCCAGGCCGCTCATGAGTACTTTTACGCCATTGTTCAGTCCGCCTAAAATATTTTCTTCAGGCACTTCACAGTCTTCAAACACTAATTCACAGGTGTTTGAGCCACGCATGCCTAATTTATCCAGTTTTTGCGCTTGACTGAAACCTTTAGAGCCACGTTCTACGATAAAGGCGGTGATACCATGGGCGCCTTTTTCTAAATCAGTTTTGGCATAAATCACATAAGTGTGTGCATCTGGACCGTTGGTGATCCACATTTTATTGCCATTAAGAATATAACGGTCGCCTTCTTTACGGGCACTGAGCTTCATTGACACTACGTCAGAACCGGCATTAGGCTCACTCATTGCTAGCGCACCTATGTGTTCGCCGCTAACGAGTTTTGGCAGGTATTTAGCGCGTTGAGCCGCATTACCATTACGGTTGATTTGATTTACACACAGGTTTGAATGCGCGCCATAGCTTAAACCAATAGAGGCTGATGCGCGGGAAACTTCTTCCATTGCGACAACATGGGCTAAGTAACCCATGTTTGCACCACCAAACTCCTCTGGCACAGTGACGCCGAGCAAGCCCATATCACCCAGCTGAGTCCACATGTGATTAGGGAACTCATTGTCATGGTCTACTTGTGCGGCAATGGGGGCAATTTCGTTGCTGGCAAAACTGCGAACTGCGTCGCGCAACATATCAATATCTTCGCCCAAACCGAAATTAAGGCTGCTGTATAAATCGCTCATGGCTTATGTCCTGTTGAATTATTATTTGAGACGCCACGCTATGTTGCGTTTTGGCGTCATTTGCTTGTCTTTTAAAGGCTGTGTTAAACAGCTAAATGGTATTGATGATGCTAATGACCGATTATTCGGTTCTATTTTTACTGGCACTTTTACTAAAATTCCACTCGATTTTTTAATGACAATATTTGTAATAATAGTCAAATAAATCGCTTTATGTTTTTGATGCCTTATTGATTTCTAAGGCTGATTTACATTGCTGCTCGGCAGAATTGAGTTCCATCAGCACCACTTTAATGTCATCCATTTGCTGCTGAAGTGCTGCCTTTTTATCATTGACTAAGTCCAGCATGGTATTGAGCTGTGATGTGCTTGATTTATCTGCATCGTAAAGTTCGAATAGGCGGCGGGTTTCAGCCAATGAAAAGCCTAAACGTTTACCGCGTAAAATCAGTTTCAGTCTGACGCGATCTTTTAGGGTGTATATGCGTGTTTGGCCACGACGCTTGGGCTTGATTAAGCCTTGGTCTTCGTAAAAACGAATGCTGCGGGTGGTGATATCAAATTCTTTTGATAAATCACTGATAGAGTATGTAGATTGGGTGCTGACTGTAGCGTTCATCATCTCACCAAATAGGTTTCTTTTGATGCACGATATATGAAGTTTACGTAAAGGTAAAGTTTGCGGTAAAAAATCTATTTTACAACTGTTAATTCATCTTGCCATTTCGATTGGATTTTTTATTTAAGCTATTAATTCTTATTTATGTTTCTGTATCCTGTTGATGTAATTGTCGCAGCGCTCATAAATATCGATACTAATCCCTTGGTCTAATAGGGATATTGGCTTAATTCTGCTCATAATCAACCTTGGGAGAGCTAACGGAGAACTAACATGACTGATGTAGGGAAGTCATTACATACACAATCAATTGAAGACCCAACGACCTTTTGGGCTGAAGCTGCGAAGATGATTACTTGGGACAAAGAGCCTAAGAGCATTTTAGACGATTCAAATAAACCTTTTTATCAATGGTTTGCCGATGGCAAGATGAATACTTGCTATAACGCTGTTGACCGTCATGTGGCTAATGGACTGGGTAACAATGTGGCAATTAACTACATAAGTCCGGTCACACAAAATCAATACACTATCACCTACAACGAATTATTAGCACAAGTAAGTCGTTTAGCGGGTTACATGCAGTCTATCGGTATTGAAAAGGGCGATAGAGTGGTGATTTATATGCCCATGGTGCCCGAAACCGCTTTTGCGATGTTAGCGTGTGCCCGTATAGGTGCAATTCATTCAGTGGTGTTTGGTGGTTTTGCCGCCAATGAGTTGGCGACTCGTATTAATGATGCCAAACCTAAGTTAGTGCTGTCTGCATCTTGCGGCATAGAGCCCTCAGGCGTTGTACCTTATAAGCCATTATTAGACGATGCACTTAACCAAGCCAGTCATAAAGTTGACCATTGCCTTATTTTAGCCAGACATCAATATCAAGCAGAGTTAACCGAGCCAAGAGATGCTGATTGGCAGTACGCACTGCAAAATGCCTCAAATGCAGATTGTGTATCCCTCAATGCCACCGATCCTTTATATGTGCTTTATACCTCAGGCACAACCGGCAAACCTAAAGGTGTTGTACGTGATAATGGTGGTCATGCGGTGGCTTTATGTTGGTCGATGAAGAATATCTACGATATTGAGCAAGATGAGGTGTTTTGGGCTGCATCTGATGTGGGCTGGGTGGTTGGTCATTCATATATTGTTTATGGGCCGTTATTAGTCGGTGCAACCACAATTATGTATGAAGGAAAACCCATTGGTACACCGGATGCCGCGGCATTCTGGCGAATTATTGCCGCCAATAACGTCAAAAGTTTTTTTACCGCCCCAACGGCTATTCGAGCCATTAAACGCGAAGATCCCGAAGGTGAGCTCATTAAGCCATTTGATCTGAGTTGTTTAAAACAAATGTTTTTAGCGGGCGAGCGTTGTGATCCAGAAACGTTAAACTGGAGCCAAGCCATGCTGGGTAAACCTGTGATTGATCATTGGTGGCAAACTGAAACGGGTTGGCCAGTAGCGTCAAACTTAATGGGAATAGAGCCTATAGCGATTAAACCCGGATCTCCCGCAAGACCGGTACCGGGTTATCAAGTGGAAGTGCTTGACGCTATGGGTGAGCAAGTGCCCGCCAATGAAAGTGGTAACGTGGTCATTAAGCAACCGTTACCGCCAGGGACATTAACTACCTTATGGCAAAATGATGATCGCTATGTGGACAGTTATTTATCTATGTATCCCGGATACTATTTAACCGGTGATGCTGGTTACATTGATGAAGATGGTTATCTGTATATTATGAGCCGCATCGACGACATTATTAATGTGGCCGGTCATCGTTTATCGACAGGGCGCTTTGAAGAAGTTTTGTGTCAACATCCTGCGGTGGCAGAAGCGGCGGTTATTGGTGTACAAGATAAATTAAAGGGCCAGGTGCCACTGGGTATGGTGGTGCTTAAAAATGGCGTCAACCTAACCGATGATGAACTTCATCGCCAACTATTAGCCTTAGTAAGGCAAGAAATAGGCCCGGTGGCATCGTTTAGATTAGTCAGCGCAGTGCCTAAATTGCCTAAGACTCGGTCAGGCAAAATTTTACGCGCCACTATGCGTAAAATTGCCGATAACCAAGAATATACTGTGCCCGCTACCATAGAAGATCCACAAACTTTAGACATTGTTCGCAATACGTTAACGCGAATGGGCTATGCTAATGCACTAACTAAAGCCTTAGGTAAGTAAATTTTTTAATGAATACAGACGTCAATGTTTGCTAAGATAATGATTTTTATACTTGATAATATTGACGTTTTTATTAAATAAACCTTAAAAAGGCTGCTTTACGAAAATATTGAAAAACACATTTCGATTACTGTAACCCATAGAATCTAGGTTTTAACTGGTAATTTAGTTACAAAAATCGCTATAATATTTGTCCATATGGGTTCGCGAATCGCGATAAATCTCTGTGACCTTGTGGAATATAAATCTAATGACTCACCACACTCAATTGTCAAACATCGGCGTAATCGGCCTTGGTGTTATGGGCAAAAATCTTGCGTTAAATATAGCTGATAATGGCTACCACGTGACTGTTTTTGATCTAGATGAGGCCAAAATTAATGGCGCGCTTGAACAAGAACACCAAGAGCGGAAAGAAGGCTTAGCACCTCGAATGCAAGCTTGTAAGAATCTTTCAGAAATGCTCGAAAAATTAATTTCCCCTAAAGTAATTGTTTTATCCGTACCTGCGGGCAAAATTGTTGATGGTATTTGTAATACTTTGATTGAAAGTGGCATTTCCAGTGATGATATTGTCATTGATACCGGTAACAGTCTGTGGACTGATACGGTTGAGCGCGAAGCGCATTATAAAGGTAAGTTTAAATTCTTTAGTTCAGCGGTTTCTGGTGGTGAAGTGGGCGCACGTTTTGGCCCGTCATTAATGCCCAGTGGTGATGAATCAGCATGGCAATATGTTGCGCCAATTTGGAATGCAATAGCGGCTAAAGTTGACAGTAAAACCGGTTTGCCTATTGAGCGTTTTGAGCCCGGCAACCCGGTTACTGAAGGCGAACCTTGTACCACTTATATTGGCCCTGCAGGTTCAGGCCATTACGTTAAAATGGTACACAATGGTATTGAATATGCTGATATGCAGTTAATTTGCGAAGCCTATCAATTGCTTCACGATGGTTTAGATTTATCAACCCACGAGATTGGTGATATTTTCAAGCGTTGGAACCAAGGTAGTTTAAATAGCTATTTAATGGAAATCAGTGCAGAAGTATTGCAACAAGATGATCCGCTAACGGGTAAACCGCTGGTTGAGATGATTTTGGATAAAGCCGGCCAAAAAGGCACGGGTTTGTGGACTGCTGTAAGTAGTTTGCAAATTGGCTGTCCAGCGCCAACAATCGCTGAAGCTGTGTATGCTCGTGCGGTAAGTACTCAAAAAACATTACGAGTGTCGTTAAGCAAAACTCTAATTGGTCCAGCAAAAACAACCTTGTCAGATGTTGAGAAAACAGCCTTTATCGATGCATTAGAAGATGCGTTATATTGCGCCAAAGTATGCTGTTATGCGCAAGGTTTTCAGCTAATGGCGATGGAAGCTAAAGAGCAAAATTGGCCACTTAACTTTGCTGAAATAGCCAAAATCTGGCGTGCTGGTTGTATCATTAGAGCGACTTTTTTACAGTCCATTACTCAAGCTTATGAGCAAGATCCTGCGTTGCCAAATCTGTTAATGGCCGAAAGCTTTAGCAGCACTTTAGCAACCAAGCAATTAAACTGGCGCAAAACAGTCGCGGCATCAGTGATGCAAGGTATTCCTGCACCGTGTATTAGTTCCGCTGTGGCATATTATGATAGTTATCGCTGCGAAACATTGCCTGCTAACTTATTGCAAGGTCAACGCGACTTTTTTGGCGCCCATACTTTTGAACGTACAGATAAACCGGCTGGCGAAAAATACCATTTAGACTGGAGCGCAAAAGAGCGCACTTTAACTAAAGTGTAAAGTTTAGTTTGTGTTATCCAATAAAAAAGGCTTCTTAATGAAGCCTTTTTTATTTTTACACTGAGCTTTTAGATTTAGGAGCTGAAAGTTAAATACCTATGCTTAACTTAAGTGCTTAGATTTGGCTGAAATTGATAACTAAGCCTGCGCTAAAAAGTGCGCTGAAAATCATCGTCAGTTTAGCTGTTTTACCCAGAATAGGATTTAACGCTTCTCCTGAGTTATCTCTAAAATCTTTACTTAAGTTTCTGGCTAAGACTAATGATACGCCTGCTAATAATACCGGCCAGCCCTCAAGTGCACCCAATAAAAATCCGGCAATGATTATTCCAAAAGGCAAATATAACAAGCTTTGGTATAAGACTCTTGCTTGCGCTTCACCAATACGAACCGCAAGGGTGTTTTTGCCCGCTTTGGTATCGGTTGTGATATCACGGGTATTATTGACTAACATTATGGCGGCGTTAAAAAATCCGATTGCACAGCCTAATAGCCAAGCCGTTAATGTGGTCTCGCCAGCTTGCAGGTAGTAGCTACCGACAACAGCAACTAAGCCAAAAAAGATAAATGCTGCAACTTCACCTAATCCATGGGAAGCCAGAGGGTAAGGGCCGCCACTGTAGCAAAGTGCCGCTAAAATAGATGCCGCCGCCAATATGGCTATTGGCCAGCCACCGTGCCAAATAAGGTAGGAGCCCACTAATAAGGCTGCCAATAAACACAATATCATTGCGTTACGTACCGTATCTGGGGCGATCATGCCGCTTTGAGTCACACGCACTGGCCCAAGTCTTTCTGCTGTATCTATACCATTTTTAAAGTCAAAATAGTCATTAGCTAAATTGACTGATATTTGCAGTAACACGGCACATAACATTGAAATAGAGGCAATGAGCCAACTAAATTGTGCTAGCTGAAGCGCTAACATATTACCGATAAGTAAGGGGCCGATTGCCGCTGGCAATGTTCTTGGGCGAATAGCCAAAATCCAAGGTTGCATAAACATCAAATAACTAGATTAGTAATGCCTAATAGCTTAACAAATTTTGTTAACGACTGCTGTTGATATTGTTTGCGACAAATCACTAATTTCGAATTTGAATATATAAAGTAGTGCTGATTTAAAATGGTAATCAAAAGTCACTAGCTCTTACTGAAGAGTTTAAGGTAGGCTTATCTATAATTATGTGGTTTGTGAGAGAGTTAAATGAGTCAGGTTTTAAACGATTTATTATCATTATTGTCCCTTGAACAAATTGAGCTGGGATTATTTCGTGGTCAAAGTCAGGATTTAGGTTTTGGCCATGTCTTTGGCGGTCAGGTGATGGGGCAAGCATTGAGTGCAGCAAAACAGACCGTGAGTGCAGATCGATATGCGCATTCTTTGCATTCTTATTTTTTACGCGCAGGTGATGAAAAACAACCGATTGTCTATGATGTTGAAATCATGCGTGATGGCGGTAGCTTTAGTGCCCGTAGGGTGAAAGCGATTCAAAAAGGCCGTCCGATTTTTTATATGACCTGTTCATTCCAAACTGTCGAGCAAGGATATGAACATCAAGCGACTATGCCTGATGTACCGGGACCAGAAGGATTGATGAATCAGCAAGAACTTGCAATGACGATGCGCGATAAAGTGCCAGCAAAGATGCTTGAAAAATTTATGGCCGATTCACCTATTGAAATGCGTTTAGTGAATCCCGGTAATCCACTCGCACCTTCAACCAGTGAGCCAGTGCGCTATGTGTGGCTTAGAGCCAACGGCATTATCCCTAATGATCATAGTATTCAAGAATACCTACTTGCTTACGCTTCTGACTTTAACTTTCTAGTGACAGCAGCCCAGCCCCATGGCGTGTCATTTTTAACCCCTGGTATTCGAATGGCAACGATTGATCATTCTATGTGGTTCCATCGTCCATTTAATATGGGTGAATGGATTTTATACAGTATTGAAAGTCCTAATGCTGGTGGCGGTCGTGGCTTTGTAAAAGGGCAGTTTTTTGATCAGCAAGGTCGCCTAGTGGCTTCGGCAACCCAGGAAGGTTTGTTGAGAATGACTAAGTCCTAATGGGTGTTTAGTGTATTAATGTCAACAATAATAGATGAATAGGTTGAGTAGTATGAGTAAGTGTAAATATGTTTTAGCGGGTCTTGTTGGCGTATTATTGATGTTGACCGGCTGTGTGACTGTTGCCCCTGAAGAGCCAGTTGTGGTGAATGGCTATGCCGGTTATCTAGAGAAAATAAAATTACCTCAAGGCTGTAAAATTAATATCGCGGTGATTGATTTTAATACACCAGGCTCGATTATTTCGCAAAAAACCTTTGATATAGCACGGGCGCCAGTACCGTTTAAATTTATTTTTCCTGTCGAAACAATAGATAAGAATATTGATTATGGCGTGGTAGCGATGATCACTTATCAGGGTAAAGTGATTTTTCAAACCTATGAGAAATTTAAAGTAATTAATAATGATAAATTCACCACAGAAGTGTTGATGAGACAAGTTAAGTAAAGGGCGACAACTGACCTTTTAAAGCCATCAAGTTCACATTTTACCGTGTTCGCCATTGATTAATCATAGTGGCGAACGATAATGTTATTCCGTTGTCATTAATCCGTGGCCTGTGTGACTCACCAATCAGTATCTCCCAGTATGTCAATTCACTCATCAGCACATGAGCAAAGCAAACAAAGTCGTTTAATCTGGGCTCTTTGCCTTGCGTCTGTGGTGATTTATATCAATCTTTATACTGTTCAGGGCATGCTGCCGCTAATTGCTGAACACTTTAATGTCACCGGTGCGCATTCTACATTAGTGCTATCTGTGACCAGTTTCACCCTGGCTTTTTCATTATTGTTTTATGCGATGATTTCAGATCGCGTCGGGCGGTTAAAGCCGATTGTGATCAGTTTATGGTTATTAGCCTGCTCAAATTTATTACTCATTTTTGCAACAGACTTTGACTCCTTGGTTTGGATAAGGCTATTGCAGGGAGGACTACTGGCAGCCGTGCCCGCGATTGCGATGGCGTATTTTAAAGAGCAACTCGCAGCTGAATTTATGTTAAAAGCAGCGGCAATCTATATTACTGCTAACAGTTTGGGGGGATCTTTGGCCGCTTATTTGGTGGCTTAATGTCACAACATTTATCTTGGCAGCAATCTATGGGGTTGGTGTTTGTTGTGACCTTAATTGGTGTGGCAATAGTCACTTTTCTATTGCCCCGGCGTGAAATTAAACCACAGGTAACTCATTTATCGGCCAAGCAAGCGAAACTGGCAAAGTTGCACCATGATTTACAAGGTTTTTGGGGGCACATCACCGACCGTAAAATGAGTTTGGTATTCATCATCGGTGGTCTTGCTTTTATGATGATGGTTAATCAATTTAGTTTTATTCAGTTGCATTTAATGGCGTTACCTTATGAGCTGAGTCGCTTCAATGCTACGTTAATCTTTTTATGTTATCTCAGTGGCACCTTTGCATCATATTTATCGGCTAAGTGGATTGTCCGCTTTGGGTCGATCATACTATTTAAAGCTGCCTTTTTACTCATGGTACTAGGCACCCTATTAACCTTAGTCGATACCCTATGGGCGATTGTTATGGGTTTTTTAATTACCGCGAGCGGATTCTTTTTAACTCACAGTTGTTGTAATTCGTTTGTGGCTATCCGAGCTACCAATCACAGGGCAAAAGCGACTTCTTTGTATTTATGCTGCTATTACTTAGGTGCAGCACTAGGTGGGCCTTATTTGATGGTATTTTGGCAGCATTCTGAATGGCCAGGGGTTGTGGTAGGTTCGTTAACCTTATTAGCTATGTTGGCGCTGGCCATATTATTCCTGAGTAGAGGGCCGCTCGATAAGCCGGCCTTAGATAATTGACTATCAGGTCAGAGAGTTTAGATTATTAGTGATCGGTGAATTGCTTACGGTCTATTTCAAATTTTTTCATTTTATCGTAAAGCGTTTTTCGGGGGAGCTCGAGTTGCTCCATTGTTAGCTTAATACTGCCTTTGTTATAACTCAAAGATTCTTCTATTAATAAACGTTCAAAAAAGTCGACTCGCTGTTGCAAAGACATATTCGAATGCATAGTGGGGTGATTGTCTATATTACCTGCGGCAAAAGCGGCTTCTGCGCCTAATAACACGTAGCGCTCGGCTAAATTACGTAACTCTCGCACGTTACCTGGCCAATCATGCGAGGTTAGCATTGCTTGCTGCTCAGGATTCAATGCAATAAGCGCTTTGTGGTAGCGAGTAGAAGCGATTCTAGCAAAATGTAGGAACAGAATAGGGATATCTTCTCTGCGCTCTCTTAAGGCTGGAATGGGCACTGTGACTAAGTTTAAACGATAAAGTAAGTCTTGACGGAACTCACCGGTTTCACATAATTGCTGCAAGTTTACTTTTGTGGCGGCAATGACTCTAATATCCAGTTCAATTGACTGGTTAGAGCCTAAACGTTCAACCTTACGATCTTCAAGCACTCTGAGTAATTTGACTTGTAAACTGAGCGGGGTGCTTTCTATTTCATCTAAAAATAATGTACCACCATTAGCATATTCAAATTTGCCAATACGGGTTTTATCGTTACCCGTATAAGCACCTGCTTGAGCGCCAAATAACTCACTTTCAATAAGACTTTCCGGAATTGCACCACAGTTAATAGCCACAAAGTTGTGTTTACTACGCAGACTATGGTCGTGAAGATAACGTGCTACTAGCTCTTTTCCTGCGCCGGTTTCACCTTCAATCATGATGTCAGCAGGTACATTTATCACTTGGTTGAGTATGTTGCGCATTTTTATAATGCCAGGGCTGTGGCCTAAAATCCGCGGCCCAGGCGCTATGTGTGACTCTAACTCTTGTTTAAGTTTGCGGTTTTCAAGGGTTAATTGGCGTTTTTCTAACGCGCGCTTGGCAACATCAACCACATGTTCATTATTAAAAGGTTTTTCAAGAAAGTCATAGGCGCCTTTTTTTACCGCATCAACTGCCATGGCAATATCGCCGAAACCTGTAATGAGTATCACGGGGAGGTCTGGGTCTTTGTGGATTAATTGCTGTAATAGGCTTAATCCGTTCAGTTGCGGCATATTAACGTCAGAAAACACCACACCAGGCCAATCATTATGAATGAGTTCAGCGACCTGTGTTGGCTGCGTTGTTGATGCGGCACTGATACCCTCTAATTTGAATAATTGACTCAGCACGCTGCCAATGTGAGGCTCATCATCAACAATAATGACTTGTAGTTGGTTTATATCACCTAGTGAGCTCAAGTTTAGTTACCTTCGTGTAAATAAATCGGTAGTGAAAGTTTAAAAATAGCACCGCCCTTAGCGCAATTTTCTACTGTAATTTGACCTTGCATCGACTCAATAATTCGCTGAGAAATGGATAGGCCTAAGCCTAATCCTTGGCGTTCATTAGTGGTGAAGTAGGGCTCAAATATTTTACTCATCTGGCTTTCTCTCACGCCTGGTCCCGTGTCTTGAATACTAATGATGAGTGTATTACTGTCACTTTTCTTGCTAACACTAATAGCTAAATTTTTTTGGCTGCTTTGGTGCATGGCAACAATTGCATTGCTGATAATGTTAACTAATACCTGTTGTAATCTGATCGTATCACCCCAAATTTGGCATTTCCCAGTAGGTAATGATTTAGATAATTGTACGCCTTGCTTATCAATTTCAGGTTGTACAATAGTCAGTGCTTGTTCAATGGCCTGTTGAATTTCGATGGCGTTATCTTTGCCTTGGGATTTACGGGTGAAACTTTTAAATTGTGCGATGATATCGGCTAAACGATCTGTGAGCTCAATCATAATTTTTAGATTGTTTTTAGCATCATCGTACATCTCTCGACCTAGGAAGGTTTGGGTGTTTTGAGCATAACTTCTTAAAGCGGCTAATGGTTGATTGAGCTCATGGTTAATACTGGCAGATAAACTGCCTATAACCGTTAGTTTGGCTGCTTGAATTAATTCATCTTGAGTGTCCTTAAGCTGGGTATTGGCTTTTTCTAATTCTAGAGTACGTGCTTTGACCCTTTGTTCAAGCTGATTCTGAGCATGGTGCATACGCAGTAGGTTTTTGCGTCTCTCAATGGTGTACAAAATAAATAGTACGATTAATAAATACAGGCTGGCCGCCAGCAACATAATAGCGGGTAGTGATTTATATAAAGGGGACATAGGGGCTAATATGTGCAATGTCCAATTTGCGTTTGGCATTAACTGTTTTTTTTCTAAAAATGTTTCACTCCCCTTACTGGACGTTATCTTGTAGGTATTTAAATCAGTTGCAGAATTTACTTTATAGTCGGGATAAATAGATAATTCACTGATTGGACGGTTTGCATAACGTTTGGCATTGTTAAGGGCAAATCGTTTAGATTGCGATAAAGGGGTTAATGAGTTAAATCGCCAATGATTAATACTGGATAAAAAGACAATGTCATCAGGGTCACTAATCAAAAACTCATATTGGCCAGCAATAGCTATGCCAGTACTTTGCTGCTCAATAACACCAATATCAACTTTAACCACTATTACGCCCAGAACTTGGCCATTGTGGTAAACGGGGTTAGAGAAATAAAATCCGCGTTTGTCTGATGATACCCCTACAGCATAGTAGCGCCCAGCGCGTCCAGAGCGTGCTGCGATAAAATAGGGTCGGTATGAATAATCTTGATTGATAAATGGTCTAGGTTGATCCCAATTACTGGCGGCAATAGCTATACCCAAAGAATCTGTGAGATAAATATCGGATGATTCTGTGACTTTCTGTAATTCTGATAGATAAGCATTTAACTCAGCCATTTTTTTGGGATTTTTTGGGGCTAATAAACCTTCTTGCAGTATTGGGTTTGTCGCAATCACTTCTGGAATAATTTCAAACTGAGCTAATTGTTGATCGATAAATAGCACGAGCTCATTAATTTGTTTTTCTGATTGCTGGGCAATATTATTGACACCCTTGTCTAGCCAATACCATTGACTGATATATAGAGTCAGAATAAGCCCTATAATAAGGGCGATACTTAACCATATTTTATGTTTGATTTGTGTGCGGGTGATAACCATAAATACTCTTATAGGAATGCTTAATTAGATGGCTAATCTGACGACGAATGCGATAAAACCATAAACGAGAAAATATCCGTTGCTGGTTATTAACAACGGATATTGAGTCTTAAGGCTGGTCTATTTGGGCTAATTAATCAAGTTAATAGCCATTCAATTTATCAATATACTCAGGTAGAAACAGTGATATTTGCGGCACATAGGTTATTAGCATTAAAAACCCTAACAATAACAACAACCAAGGCAAGCATGATTGGATCACCCAGCCCATACTTTTACCCGTAATCCCTGCGGTAACAAATAGATTGAGCCCCACCGGCGGCGTTAGCATGCCTATCTCCATGTTGACTACCATGATGATCCCTAAGTGAATAGGGTCGATACCTAGCTGCGTTGCAATTGGGAACAAAATGGGTGCCATAATTAATAAAATTGCTGAAGGCTCCATAAAGTTACCGGCTGCTAGCAACAACAAATTAACTATGATTAAGAAGCCCCAGGCTGGTAACCCAAACCCGACAATTGTTTCAGCAATAATATGCGGAATACGCTCAGTGGTGAGTACATGGGCAAATAACATGGCATTGGCAATAATAAACAACAACATAATACTGACTTTTGCGCCATCGCGAACCACATGTCGAATATCTTTATCGGTTGGGGTTTTAATCACCGCTAGCAACATTTGCAGAATATTACGTACGCCAGCGCCGACAATAGATTCCTGCTGATTACGCCAGGCCACATTTTTCAATGGACCAATATCACGATATCCAAATACCGCAATAAAATAGGCATAAACACAGGCTACAGCTGCAGCTTCAGTTGGGCTGGCAACTCCACCATAAATCGAACCCAGCACGATAATAATGAGTGCTAAACCGCCCATGGCTTTTGCGCTTGATATAGATAAGGCTTTAACGCCTGGAAAAGGGCGAGATGGGAGATTTTTAATTCTGGCGACAATATAAATTGCCAGCATTAAAATACACCCCATCATCAAACCAGGTATTAAACCCGCCATAAACATTCTAGCAGCCGACACTTCCGTTGCTGCGGCATAAACTAGCATTACAATCGAGGGTGGAATTAAAATGCCTAATGTCCCTGAAGTCGTAATCACCCCAGCGGCAAATTTTTCGGGATAACCAGCGCGAACCATACCTATAATGACAATTGAGCCGATTGCTGCAACGGTGGCAGGTGACGAGCCTGATACTGCTGCAAATAGCATGCAGGCCATTACTGAGGCCATTGCTAAACCACCGCGAATATGGCCGACACTGTCCATGGCAAAATCAATAATTCTGCGTGCCACCCCGCCAGTAGACAAAAAAGCTGATGACAATATGAAGAAGGGAATAGCCAGTAAGGTGTAATGCTCAGAGGTTGATTCATAAAGCTTCAATGCAATTGAGGCCAAAGAGTCATTTGAAAACAATAAAATAGTCAATACGCTTGAAAACCCTAACGCAATAGCGATAGGCATACCAATTAACATGCACACAAGGAGTGTGATAAATAAGGTCGCGATAGTCATTATTTTACGTCCTTATTTTTTTCTGTTGATGTTGTTGAATTAATCGCACTTGCTAGTGCAGCTTCATCAATTAAATGCATGCTGTCTTTCGCTTCATCTGCTAATTTAAATCCATCTGCTTTACCGGTTAATATGGCGATAAATAATTGTACAAACCGCCAGGTCAGCATTAAAAAACCGATAATTAAAATGCTTTGAGACATCCAAACGGGTACCGCACCCTCATCTTCAAGATCGATTTTTAATACATCCCAGGCAAAATCAGGATCGAGTTGATGAACCAGGAATGCTGGAAAGTCGATATCTTCCATCGGGAGTCCAATTTGGTACATTTGGCTCAAATAATCCCAGCTACCTTTAAGAAATAAACCACAATAGATAACGCACAATGAACAGGCTAATAATGCAACTAGCTTTTTGGGTGCTGGCGAAAGTGTTGTGACAAAAGCATCAACACCAATATGTGCCCCTACTTTTACGCCATAAGACATGCCAAATAATACAAACCATCCACACAGGGTTAGGGTCAGTTCTTGTATCCACAGAAAACCGGTATTAAAGAAAAAACGTGCGATAACTTCGCCAAATACCAATAAGGTCATCAGTGAGATCAATAGGTTTAAAAACCCTTCTTCGAATTTATTGAGTAAATTTGAAATCACTTTGTTCTCCTAAATGTTAATGAAAAGAGGGTTGTTATCCTGTGATAACTTTAGATAACAACCCAAGAGAACCTTATTGCTTGTTTGCGGCCTGAGCAGCTTCAATGACGTCTTTACCGATTTGAGACTCAAACTTAGTCCATACAGGCTTCATGGCATCAACCCATTGTTGGCGTTGTACAGCAGTTAATGACACCAGTTCAGAACGTTTTGAATCCAAAATAGCCTGTTTATCTTCGCCTTCTTTAGCCGCGGCAATTTGATTGCCTAATACAATGGCTTCGTCGAGTGATTTTTTGATAATGTCGCGTTTGTCTTTAGGTAAATTTTTCCAAAAGGTGTTTGATGTCACTAACATGTAATCTAATACACCGTGATTACTTTCTGTGATGTGGCTTTGCACCTCATAAAACTTCATTGAGTAAATATTTGACCAAGTGTTTTCCTGCCCATCAATAGCGCGGGTTTGTAAAAGGGTAAACACTTCTGAGAATGGCTTTTTAACTGGAATTGCTTTTACGGCATCAAATTGTGCCGCAATAACGTCAGAGGCCATAATGCGGAATTTTTTGCCATTGGCTTCACCCGGTGTTGAAAGTGGCGCATGGGCTGAAAATTGCTTCATACCATTATGCAAATACCCTAAACCGACAAGACCTTTGCGGTTCATTGAATTAAGTAGTTTCTGGCCCTCTTCAGATTGTTGAAAACGGTCGACCGCAGCCATATCTTCGAATAAGAATGGAAGATCAAACACCTGAAGTTTTTTTGTGTAGCGCTCAAACTTCGAAAGTGATGGTGCAACAATTTGCACATCGTTTAATAATAATGCCGCGAGTTCATTGTTGTCCCCAAATAACTGCGAACTTGGAAATACGCTGACGGTATATTCTCCGGGTAAACGTTGCTCAACTAACTCTTTAAATTTAAGTGCCATTTGGCCCTTAGGAGTATTTTCTGCGACCACATGAGAAAACTTAATTTCTATAGGCTCAGCAAATACATTAAAGCTAGAGGCTAAAACAGATGCAATTGCAGTGAGTTTTGCTGCAGACTTTATTGACTTCCATACAGGGTTACTAGTAGTTGATTTAGACATGTTATGGCTTCCTTTACTTGTTTATTATCGTTTTGTCTCTTTACTGCAATAGATAAAGCAGTCGGGATATAGCCAGCGTCCCAGAGGTGTATAAGGTAGTAAGCAAAAGAAGTGCCAGTTTGGGGGGTTGTGATTATACTGTTGTTTTTTATGGTTAAATTTGTTTTTTAATGTTTTTAATATTTAACGGGGGTGATATGAGGGACATCTTAATAGTATCAATGGGTGGGATTTCACACATTGATAGCATTTGATCATAAAGTTAACAATTAAGCCATTGATGATGAAAATACTGAAATAAATATTCAAAAAAGCAGATGGGATTTTTTAAAAAGATGATTTAGGTTTGGAGTAAATTGAATGAGATTAACATGATTCTATAAAAAGAATATTATTAAGAGGAAGTTATAATTTTTAACGTTATTTTATGGTGAGGGAGTTTATTAAAACAGTTCTAGTTTGAAATTGATGAGTTTGTTTTTTAAAGCAGATTTATGGTGGTCGCTACTGGGCTCGAACCAGTGACCCCCTCCTTGTAAGGGAGGTGCTCTCCCAGCTGAGCTAAGCGACCTGGGATAAATTAAAACATTTTGAAGATAATGGTGGTCGCTACTGGGCTCGAACCAGTGACCCCCTCCTTGTAAGGGAGGTGCTCTCCCAGCTGAGCTAAGCGACCTGGGATATCTTGCAACATCAGTACATTATGGTGGTCGCTACTGGGCTCGAACCAGTGACCCCCTCCTTGTAAGGGAGGTGCTCTCCCAGCTGAGCTAAGCGACCTGGGATAATGTAACTAATTATAAAACTGTGAGTCCAAATAAATGGTGGTCGCTACTGGGCTCGAACCAGTGACCCCCTCCTTGTAAGGGAGGTGCTCTCCCAGCTGAGCTAAGCGACCTGGGGACTCTACACTTGTTAATTATATGGTGGTCGCTACTGGGCTCGAACCAGTGACCCCCTCCTTGTAAGGGAGGTGCTCTCCCAGCTGAGCTAAGCGACCTGGGAATATAATCAACAACAGATAATTTCTTCAATGAAATTATGGTGGTCGCTACTGGGCTCGAACCAGTGACCCCCTCCTTGTAAGGGAGGTGCTCTCCCAGCTGAGCTAAGCGACCTCATGCTGTGTGGGTCGGTATTATAGGGAGCAAGGATTAGCTGTCAACGATTTTTCGATAAAAATATCACGATAGTGCTATTTTTGTGCCGTTTGGCGTTTTGTTAAGCAAGCTGGTTTTGGCTTTTAAGTAAAATAGCATCTTGATTCGATGCACGGGCATTTCAACCTAACGCGTAGGCTGTTAGAATGTTGGCCACATTTTTATACTCTGCTTGGTGCAGGGTATAGTTTATACAGACTTCTTTATATAGGTTAGTGTCCGATTATGACAACTAAGACTCGCTTTGCTCCAAGCCCTACAGGTTTCTTACACGTTGGTGGTGCACGTACTGCACTTTATTCATGGTTACATGCTAAAGCGAATAACGGTGAATTTGTTTTACGTATAGAAGACACTGATATTGAACGTTCTACCCAAGAAGCATGCGATGCAATCTTAGATGGTATGAACTGGTTGGGATTAAATTGGAATGAAGGCCCATATTATCAAACTAAACGTTTTGACCGTTACAACGAAATTATCGGGCAAATGTTAGAAAGCGGCACCGCTTATAAGTGTTACTGTTCTAGAGAAAGAATTGAGTCATTGCGTGAAGAACAAGCTGCAAATGGCGAACAACAAAAATATGATGGTTGTTGTCGTGATCTAGCGCCGCGTGACACTGACGAGCCATTTGTTGTTCGTTTTAAAAACCCTGTAGAAGGCAGTGTCGTTTTTGATGACCATGTTCGCGGTCGCATTGAAATATCAAATAGCATGCTTGATGACTTAATTATTAAGCGTACAGACGGCGTACCAACGTATAATTTCTGCGTAGTAGTTGATGATTGGGATATGGGGATCACTTGCGTGGTGCGCGGTGAAGATCATATTAATAATACCCCACGCCAAATTAATATCCTAAAAGCGCTTGGCGCGCCTATTCCAGAATATGCCCATGTATCGATGATTCTAGGTGATGATGGTGCCAAACTCTCTAAACGTCATGGTGCCGTTGGCGTTATGCAATATCGTGATGATGGATATTTGCCTGAAGCGCTACTTAACTATTTAGTTCGTTTAGGTTGGTCTCACGGTGATCAAGAAGTGTTCTCTATGGAAGAGATGATTAGCTTCTTCAAGTTAGATGATATTAATAAAGCGGCTTCAGCCTTTAATACTGATAAGTTGAATTGGTTAAATCAACATTATATTAAATCATTAGCGCCTGAATATGTTGCATCTCATTTAGAGTGGCATATGGATGATCAAAAAATAGATACTAGCAATGGACCTGCATTAGCCGAATTAGTTGTAGCGCTTTCTGAACGTGCTAAAACTCTAAAAGAACTTGCAGCATCTAGCCGTTATTTTTATGAAGATTTTGCTGAGTTTGATGAAACACAAGCGAAGAAGCATCTTCGTGGGGTGGCACTTGAGCCATTAACGCTTGTTAAAGCAAAGTTAGAAGCTTTAACTGATTGGTCTGTGGAATCATTACATGCAGTGATTGAGGCGACAGCGGTAGAATTAGATGTTGGTATGGGTAAAGTCGGTATGCCGCTTCGCGTTGCTGTAACTGGGGCAGGGCAGTCACCAGCTTTAGACTTAACCTTGTTTTTGATTGGAAAAGACAGATCTGTTGAAAGAATATCCAAAGCGATTGATTTTGTAGCAGATAGAATAAATTCCTAAAAAACGAGTTGACACATTAAGGTATGCTGCATAGAATGCGCCTCGCAGTTGAGACAAGGCTCAGTAATTTCTGGCAGTGTACCTAATTGTGTTTTAAGTAAGAGGGGTTATAGCTCAGCTGGGAGAGCGCTTCGCTGGCAGTGAAGAGGTCCACGGTTCGATCCCGTGTAGCTCCACCACTTACTTGAATTATTCTCGATGAGAAGTTAGCACTGGTGTTTAGCCTACAGACATCAATGAGTATTCACTCGATACAGAGTATAACGTATCAACAGTGTCCCATTCGTCTAGAAATAGAGCTTAGGACATCGCCTACTTTGGTTTATAAGGAGTCGGCGGTAACAGGGGTTCGAATCCTTAGGGGTTTAGCACTTGATATAGGTAAATAGCATTGATGTTTAGCCTACAGTCATTGATGAGTATTCACTCGATACAGAGTCTAACGTATCAACAGTGTCCCATTCGTCTAGAGGCCTAGGACACCGCCCTTTCACGGCGGTAACAGGGGTTCGAATCCCCTATGGGATACCATATTTCAGATGGTTGAACATAATTCGAAGCGGTTGTTTCGGAAAGGTTTAGAAATCTAAATAGCATTGATGATTAGCCTACAGTCATTGATGAGTATTCACTCGATACAGAGTCTAACGTATCAACAGTGTCCCATTCGTCTAGAGGCCTAGGACACCGCCCTTTCACGGCGGTAACAGGGGTTCGAATCCCCTATGGGATACCATATTTCAGATGGTTGAACATAATTCGAAGCGGTTGTTTCGGAAAGGTTTAGAAATCTAAATAGCATTGATGTTTAGCCTACAGACATTGATGAGTATTCACTCGATACAGAGTCTAACGTATCAACTGTGTCCCATTCGTCTAGAGGCCTAGGACACCGCCCTTTCACGGCGGTAACAGGGGTTCGAATCCCCTATGGGATACCATATTTCAGATGGTTGAACATAATTCGAAGCGGTTGTTTCGGAAAGGTTTAGAAATCTAAATAGCATTGATGTTTAGCCTACAGACATTGATGAGTATTCACTCGATACAGAGTATAAGGTATCAACAGTGTCCCATTCGTCTAGAGGCCTAGGACACCGCCCTTTCACGGCGGTAACAGGGGTTCGAATCCCCTATGGGATACCATATTTCAGATGGTTGAACATAATTCGAAGCGGTTGTTTCGAAAAGGTTTAGAAATCTAAATAGCATTGATGTTTAGCCTACAGGCATCGATGAGTATTCACTCGATACAGAGTATAAGGTATCAACAGTGTCCCATTCGTCTAGAGGCCTAGGACACCGCCCTTTCACGGCGGTAACAGGGGTTCGAATCCCCTATGGGATACCATATTTTCAAATTTTGGTGTCTATTTACTAAAATTGGGGGCTATAGCTCAGCTGGGAGAGCGCTTCGCTGGCAGTGAAGAGGTCCACGGTTCGATCCCGTGTAGCTCCACCAAGTTTTGTTGGAAACAACAAATAGCATTAATGTTTTGCCTACAGGCATTAATGAGTATTCACTCTATTTACTGAGTATAAGTAAATCTCGGCGTCCCATTCGTCTAGAGGCCTAGGACACCGCCCTTTCACGGCGGTAACAGGGGTTCGAATCCCCTATGGGATACCACACTAAACCACCGTAAGGTGGTTTTTTTATGTTTATATTTTGTGTTGGATTTAAATTTGAGCCATAAAAAAAGGCAATCAAATGATTGCCTATCGATCTACTTAGAGATCAAGGGGACCGCGCTAGAAGTCCCAGGGAGATGATGAACAATAAAGTAAATATCACTGTTATTAAGTTTGAGTCATCATTTATGTAAAAGTTCAAAAATACGTATAATTTTTTTTAAAAAATATAAGTTTTTATCACAAACTATTTATTTATTTGAAATTTATAGTGTTATTGAAAAGTTATTTTAAAAGTTTTTCTATTACTGGTGACAAATCTTCCGGTTTTGTTGTTGGTGCATAACGCTCAATGACATTACCCTGTGTATCAACTAAAAACTTGGTAAAATTCCATTTAATAGACTGACTCCCCAAAAGCCCTTTCGCAGCTTGCTTCAAGTGTTGGTATAGCGGAGCAGCATCATCACCATTTACGTCTATTTTACTAAATAATGGAAATGTCACACCAAAATTAAGCTCACAAAATTGGCTTATTTCAGTTTCAGTTCCTTGTTCTTGTTTGCCAAATTGATTACACGGAAACCCCATCACCACCAAACCCTGATCTTTATATTGTTGGTATAGCTGCTCTAACGCTTTATATTGAGGGGTAAAACCACATTTACTCGCTGTATTAACAATCAATAGCACTTTATTTTTAAAAGTGTCCATACTGATGTCAGTTCCTTGAATATCTTTGATATTAAACTGATAAATTGCCTTACTCATATCGTGCTCCAGTTAATAATTTTCCAAATATAACGAGAATAATGAGGTTGTTATACGTGTTAAACTGAAATAAGTGACCTCAAAACCTTGTCGTTTAATTTGTACTATAATGATTTATTTTGAAGCGGTCAATTTAGTTGCGCGCAATTCAATTTATCTATTTGCTTATCACTAAAAATATGAATATAGTCGGCGCATTATTCGCTGAACAAGATAAGGGGCGGACTTATGGATGAAGTAAAGAACGAACTTATATCTGAAGCAGAGCAAGAGATTACAACACAGTCACAAATAGAAGTCAGTCAAGCTGTGCAGCAACTGACAGAAGCTGAAGGTGAAGAACAAGCAGAAGTTTTTAGTGAAATACTCAATGGTGCTGAAGCTGGTACTATCGCTATTTTACTTGAATCTTTACCGTTAGATGAACGTTATGACCGTTGGCAACAGGTCGAGCCAGAAGAACGTGTTGATGTTTTAAACTTAATGCGTGCAGATCCTCGTCTGGGCATTTTAAAGAAAATGCCAGACGAAGAGCTGGATTTGATATTTTCGCAGCTAAGCCCAGAAGATCTGATTGATTGGAGTGACTCATTACCTGACAGCATTACAGATCGCGCATTAGCGCAAATGGGTGAGCGTCAGCGAAAGCACTTTGAACTTTATGACCAGTATGATGAAAATGAGATTGGCCGTTATGCTGATCACCAAATGTTGGTACTAAATCTTGATTCAACAGTGGCGCAAGGCCAGCGATTTTTCCGCCGTATTGATTTAGATTGTAATGATCATCTATTTCTAGTTGATATAAATGATAAGTACCTTGGCACAGTTCGACGCTATGACGTGTTTAAAACTGATGTAGATGTTTTACTTTCTAGTTTGATTTGGCAAGATAGTCGGGTGATATCAGCAGATTCTTCCTTACTAGAAGCCGCTGAGACCATTGAGCATAGCCGAGAGTTAGAATTGCCTGTGGTTGATGATGAAGGTATTTTAATTGGTCGTATGACATTGAGAACGGCAACAGCCTTAGTACGTGAACATTACGAGTCACAGTTAATGGCTACAGCTGGTATGGACGATGATGACGATTTGTTTGCACCTATTACTGTAGGGGCTAGACGTCGTGCTGTATGGCTTGGTATTAATTTATTAACGGCGTTTTTAGCCTCTGCAACAATTGGCCTGTTTGAGAATGTACTATCACAAGTGGTTGCTTTAGCTGTGTTAATGCCTATTGTTGCCTCTATGGGCGGCATAGCAGGTAGTCAGTCATTAACGTTAATGATCCGTGGCATGGCAATGGGGCAAATATCTGCAGGTAACGTAGTGTCACTGCTCAAGAATGAGCTAGGTATTGGTGCTTTGAATGGTATTTTATGGGCCATTGTTATTGGCTTGATTGCTGGGTGGTGGTTTGATGACCCCATGATGGGCGTTATTATAGGCTGTGCTATTTTAATCAATATGGCTATGGCTGCAATCGCCGGAGTTATGGTTCCAATGATTTTACAACGATTTAACCAGGATGCGGCATTGTCAGGCTCAGTCATTTTAACCACAGTGACAGACGTTGTAGGTTTTTTTACTTTTTTAGGTTTAGCGACAATCTTGTATCTGTAAAGTATCTGTTAATATTTGTCTACAAAAAGTTACTTAAAGGAGCCGCCGGCTCCTTTTTTATGCCTGTTAGATTAAAACCCAAGGTTTCTAAATTGAATTTAGAGGTAAAATACAAAGCATTCAGATTTCTAAGATGGTGGATTTACTGATGCATATCTATATCACGCTATCTAGTAAATAAAAAAGCAAGTTGATAGCAACTTGCTTTTTAAACTTGATGGTTAATTACTGTTAAATTTTTATTAAATTACTTTAATTTAGCAGGTGCAAACTCCATTGCAGTATCATCAAAGTAGCTACGCTTATTATCTCTTCGTCGTTGCTTTACCTTTTTAGATTTCTGTTTTCCCTTGATGTTGTCACCCCATGGTGCATCATCTTCATCAAATTCAAATGTGTGTGCCATTTTCAACTATCCAATAAAACTATACTACTATTAGTACAGTCTCCCTTTTACCTAAAGTCTGTTAAAAGCTAAAGCGAAATCTTTAGTTCAACCCGGTGAAATATTTTGTATGACTATATTAAGGTTATAAATCTAACCTAAAAAAATGTTATCAGATTAAGATGAATAAAATATGACAATACCAGGTATATCAAATTAGACATATCAATGTAAAAGTTTACCTTTGGTATTATTTATTATGCCGGTATGTCAAAAAAGGCTTTTATGTCATCTATTTGAGTCATAGCATCTTGGTAACCTAAATCAATAAGTGCGCTTGTATAAGCTTTTTCAAATAATAGGTAAGAAACAATACTTGAATCTGATTGCTGATGTATGCCAAACAGTTTGAGTAAATAACGGATTGCGATAGGTATTTCTAGGTAATACTTTGCAGCTATCATACCTAGGTCTTCACTTGGTTTAATCACTAATGTGTCTATTTTTCGTAAATTTAGCTTATTTTTATCTTCATCAGAAATAAGAGCTAGAGTGTGATTTACCCTTTGTAGACGTTCAAGATCGCTATTTAACGTATCTGAAAATATAGTATCTAATAAATGTCCTGCAATTGTCGCTGTTTTTGGGTGATGACTTGGTAGGACATCTTTGTGTTTATGAGGACTATCCAAATTAATCACGAATAATTTCTGTGCCCCTAAATGGATGGGGCTCGACAAGGGCGAAAGTTGATGAACAGAACCGTCACCGAAAAAAGCTCTGTTTAATTTTATAGAAGGAAACACCATTGGAATGGCTGAGCTAGCAAGCAGATGATCAGTGTTTAACTGGCTCCGTTTCCCTTGCCTTCGGGCACGCTTCCAGTTCTCTATTGAGTGATGGCCATGGTAAAAACTATATGACAGCGAATTGTTATAGCAAGAAGCATCGACACTGATCGCTTTCAATGCACCTAAATGTATATTTCTCTCAATACGATCAAAGTCTATTAGTTTATTTAATAACTCACGCAATGGTTGATTGTTTAACAAGCTTGCTGCATCGGTATTCACTTTTTCGTTCTGTAAACCTTTAATAGCCATCTTTAATAAGTGCTTCGCAACGCCACCTACTGAAGACTCATAAACTTGTTGTGTTTTAAAGTGACGCCATACCCAATCTAATTTCTTTACCCCTAAATGAAAGCACGCGGCATGAGTCGCTAAAGATGTTGCATTAATAGCACCTGCAGATGTGCCACAAATGACATCAAAGGGGATATGACTATTTCTAGGATAAAATTGCACCAAAGCCTTTAATACACCAATTTGATATGCCGCGCGGGCACCGCCACCACCAAGTACAAGTCCAATTGACAATTTATCACTACACCTAGGTTAGAAAAGATTAACTAAGAGTATGTCTTGTTTTAACTTGTTGCACTAGTCGGATAAGTTTTTTTGGCTGATTTCAAATTCACCTTGGTAAAACAAAACTTAACCTTTTAGTAACTTTTCTTTGACAAGAGGGCGTTTAATCAGCTATTACCTTAGTAGATAACTTAATAGATAATAAAAATAAAAATGCATTTTTCTGGTGTTTGTGACACACAGTTAGAAAAAAGTTAAAGGAGACGCCATTGGCTTTGTTTAAAAAATCTGCAGATATGCCAAAAGGCGAGGATACGACTTTAAAGCCTAAAGTCCAATTGCCGCCATGGAAAGTCGTTATTATTGATGACGAACCCGGTATACACGATGTAACAAAGTTTGCGTTAAGTCAGTTTAATCTTGATGGGCGTGGTTTGGCTTTTTATTCCTGTTTTAGCGGTGAAGAAGGGTTTAGTTTATTTCGTGATGAACATGATATAGCTTTGGCTTTTGTTGACGTAGTAATGGAAAGCGACCATGCAGGGCTTGATTTAATTCAGCGTATTCGCGGTGAATTAAATAATCATTCGACCCGTATTATTTTGAGAACCGGCCAACCAGGAAGTGCTCCAGAAGAAAGAGTGATTCGAGATTTTGATATTAATGATTATAAAGCGAAAACCGAGTTAACAGCTGCAAAATTAAAATCGTGTGTGTATACCTCACTACGTTCATATCGTGATATTAAAACCATTGAGCAAAGTCAGCGTGGAATGGAGAAAGTCATCTCAGCATCCTCCTCAGTGCTCCGTAGTAGTACACTGCATCACTTTGGTAGCGCGGTATTAGAACAAACCTTACAGTTACTTAGTTTAGACAGTTCAGCACTATATTTAACCAGTTATCATCAAGACTTATATCAAGACACTCAAATGAACTTACTTGCAGCTACCGGTGGTTTGGTGAGTTACAGTGAAATAGACAGTGTTGAGTCATTACCTGGTGATGTTAAAGAATATATCATTGAGGCTATCGCATTAAAAACCTCGGTTGTGCACGATAATATTTATGTTGGTTTTTACGAGTTTGGTAATGATGTAACCAGTATATTATATCTAGAGCATAATGCTGCACTGTCACCTTTGCAGGTAAGAATTTTAGAGTTATTTGCCGCTAACGTTAGTCTCACCTTTGAAAACCTTGCCGGTAAGGAAAACGTACAACAAACACAAAAAGAACTTATTTTAATCATTGGTGATGCGATCGAACAGCGCAGTAAAGAGACTGGTGCACACGTTCGAAGAGTTGCATTGATGAGTGAAATACTTGCCGAGCACTTAAAACTTAGTAATGATTTTATCGAGACAATTCGCTACGCAGCACCTTTGCACGATGTAGGTAAAATCGGCATACCGGAAAGCATTCTACATAAACCGGGTAAATTAACTGACGAAGAATGGCAAATAATGAAAACTCATGCAGAAAAGGGTTATGACTTATTAGCGGCTTCTAATCGCATTATTGCCAAAATGGGCGCTAGAATTGCTTACACTCACCATGAGCGTTGGGATGGTCAAGGTTATCCAAGAGGGTTAGTTGGCGAGCAAACACCGATAGAGGGACGTATCATGGCTATAGTGGATGTTATTGATGCACTGTTATCAAAACGAAGCTATAAGGATGCTTGGCCAGTTGAAAAGGTTATCGGGTATTTAAATGAGCAATCAGGTAAGCAGTTTGACCCTAAAATGTGTGAGGCAAGTCTAGAGTTGATGGATAGGTTTATTGCTATTCAACGTGATATGCCTGATTGCGCAGAAATAGTAGATTAAGACATGAATGCGTCCCTTGAGAAAGTGTTATTTACTGTAAGCCAATCAGAGTTGATTGATAAAGGCGACTTAAATAGTGCTTCTCAACTTATTATTTCGTCAGTTTGTCAAGGGCTTAAAGTCGAAAGGGCGGGTATTTGGTTGCTATCGGAAGATAAGCAATCCATCGTGTGTTTTTTGTTATTAGACAATGAATCACAGCAACAGAATATTACGTTAACTCGCGCTCAACTGCCTCGCTACTTCCATGCGTTAGATTCTGAAAGAACGATTGCTGCTGATGATGCTTTTCAGCATTCTGCTACATCTGAATTTACCGATATTTATCTAATTCCTCAGGGGATTGTGTCAATGTTAGATTGTCCAATTCGCCACGCAGGTAAAATGATTGGGATTATATGCTGTGAGCATCGTGGCCAAATGAGGTCATGGAGCCGTGATGAAGAGGTTTTTGTTGCGGCATTAGCTGATTTATATGGTCGGGCAGTAAATGCAAATGCAGTACGTAGCCAGCAAATGCAGCTAGAAGAACTTAACGCAAAATTAGAAACTATAGTCGCGTCTCGTACCCAAGAATTGCAGCAAACCTTAACACACTTAAAAGCGACTCAAGCCAGTTTGATAGAAAGTGAAAAACTGGCAGCACTTGGTAATTTGGTTGCCGGTGTGGCGCATGAGGTCAATACACCTTTAGGGATTTCAGTCACTTCAACCAGTCATTGTATTGATGAGCTGAATAAGCTTAAAAAATTATTTTCTGCTGGTGAGTTAGATGAGAAAGAGTTTGAATATTTTATCAGTACTATGAGTGATGGTTTATTGCTTATCGAACGTAATTTATCCCGTGCAGCAGAATTGGTTCATAATTTTAAGCGAACAGCAGCGGATCAACTGACTTTAGAGAAAGAATACTTTAATTTAACCGAATATTTAGGGCAAATTTCTACGCCATTAAGACCACTAACCCGCAAGCAGAATATTAATTTGGATATTCAATTAGCGGAAGAAATCATGGTTGAGTCTTATCCTGGTGCAATTGCTCAAATATTTACAAATCTAGTATCGAATTGTTTTCGCCATGCTTACCCAGATGATTTTATCGGTGACAAAACCATTATTTTAGGGGCAGAGGTTTACGGTGACGAAATTAAAATGTTTTATAAAGATAATGGAAAAGGATTAAGCCAAGAAGTTAAAGATAGAATGTTTGAGCCTTTTTTTACGACTGCTAGGCATTTGGGGGGAACCGGATTAGGTATGTCTATTGTGTATAATTTAGTGACTCAAAAATTAGGTGGGCGAATAAATATTGTGTCAGAGTTAAATAAAGGTCTCGAAATTGAAATATTTATCAAGGCAAAATAAAAAACGCACTCTAAAGTGCGTTTCTATATGTTAAATTATTTAAATCAGTCGGTTAAATACTATTTTGCAGCGGACAAGAACGTCATAATTTGATCGAATGGAATGTTTTGCTTCTCACCTGTGCGGCGATTTTTATATTCAAATACCCCTTCATCGATATTACGATCACCAATAACGATAACATGAGGTAACCCAATCAGCTCCATGTCGGCAAACATAACTCCAGGGCGCTCTTTACGGTCATCCATCAGTACTTCTATGCCAGCAGCTTGTAAGTCAGCGTAAAGCTTCTCAGCCATGTCTGCAACACGATGAGACTTATGCATATTCATCGGTAAAATACCTACCTGGAATGGAGCAATTGATTCAGGCCAAATAATCCCGCGGTCATCATGGTTTTGTTCAATAGCGGCAGCCACTATACGGCTAACTCCTACACCATAACATCCCATTAATAATACTTGGGCTTTACCATTTTCATCAAGTACAGTCGCGTTCATTGATTTTGAATAGTTAGTGCCTAATTGGAAAATATGACCCACTTCAATACCACGTGCCATTGCATAGGTGCCCAGACCATCTGGTGTTGCTTCACCTTCGACCACATTACGAATATCGGCAGCTACCGCTAAAGGTAAGTCACGCTCCCAGTTGATACCAAAGAGATGCTTATCATCTTGGTTTGCACCAGCAGCAAAGTCGCTTAATACCGCCACACTGTGATCGATAATAATTGGCATGTTCAATCCTACAGGGCCAAGAGAACCTGGTCCTGCACCTACAGCCGCTCGAATTTCAGCTTCAGTGGCAAACTCTAAAGGTGATGCAACAGCTTCAAGTTTATCGGCTTTGATTTCATTGAGTTCGTGATCGCCTCGCACAATTAATGCCACTAAAGGTGCGTCTTCTGATGCGCCTTTAACGATTAATGTTTTAATCGTTTTAGTGATATCAAGGGTAAACTGTTCAACTAACTCAGCAATAGTTTTTGCATTCGGTGTATCGACTGGCTTTAGCTCTTGAGTCGGTTCTTGACGGGTTAGCGTCGGCATTGGCGATTCAGCTTTCTCTATGTTCGCTGCATAATCACTGCCAGTAGAATAAGCAATTAAGTCTTCGCCACTGTTCGCTAATACATGAAACTCATGCGAAACACTGCCACCAATTGAGCCTGTATCAGCAAGAACAGGGCGGAACTCTAATCCCATACGGCTTAAAATATTGCTGTAAGCGGTATACATGGACTGATAAGTTTCATCCATGGTTTGTTGATCTAAATGGAATGAGTAAGCGTCTTTCATTAAAAATTCACGAGCACGCATAACACCAAAACGTGGACGAACTTCATCACGGAATTTGGTTTGAATTTGATAGAGGTTTATCGGTAACTGTTTGTACGAACTTAATTCTTTACGTACTAAGTCAGTAATCACTTCTTCGTGAGTTGGGCCTAATACGAAATCACGGTTATGACGGTCTTGGAAGCGAAGTAGTTCCGGGCCAAATTTTTCCCAACGGCCAGTTTCCATCCATAAGTCAGCAGGTTGGACTAACGGCATAAGAATTTCTATAGCACCTGCATTGTTCATTTCTTCACGCACGATACCTTCGACTTTACGAAGAACTCGTAAACCTGACGGCAACCAGCTGTATAAACCTGACGCATTACGACGGATCATACCCGCACGTAGCATTAACTGATGGCTAATGACTTCTGCATTTGCAGGGGTTTCTTTTTGTGTTGAAAGCAGGTACTTACTAACTCGCATTCCAGTATCCATTATGAGTAAAAATCAATGGAGGTCATTTTAGCACTTGAAGCGTTTATGTCACCTGATTATTAGTCATTGAGTAAAGTTACTTTAACAACTTGGGATATAGACATTGAATTATTGTTTTGCGGTAGATAAGGGTTATTTATCACGTCTATCACCAATCACTTTAGCCGGATTGCCAGCCACAATAGCGTATGCGGCGACGTCTTTAGTCACAATGCTACCCATCCCAATAATGGCTTTGTCGCCTATGGTGATACCATCGACCAAACCCGCTTGAGCGCCAATCCATACATCTTGACCTATTATAATGCCTTTTGATGATGTTGGTTGTTGATAAATAGGCGAGTCGGGTGACATGCCATGATTAAAAGCATACACAGTGACATTATTTGCAATGCGAGTTTGTGAGCCAATATGAATACCTGCCTGACCACCATCTAAACTGCAACTATGATTAATAGCCACTTCATCGCCTAACTTTATAGGGCCGTGCATAAATACGTCAGCAGCAATCATACATTTATTGCCGATAGTAATATTTCGACCAGGCTCTGCAAATAATTCTGCTTCAGGCGCAATAAAACATTGCTGACCAATGCTAATGGTTTCAAGCTGAGTTAATTTAGTTTGAATATCCAGCTGCCAGGGCGTTACCCACTCTAATAATTTGGGTTTTAGATTGAAGTAAAGCCAGGGCATCCAGGACAGTCTTTTTTTCTGCTGCTCTTGGTAATCGAGTAATGCCAACGTTCTGTCCTCATTTACTCATCAAGCAAAACCACAGACGTGGGTTTTAACATTAATACGATAATTTGGTTATCAATCACCTGCCACAAAATATCAAGGTCATATAGGGCGACTTGATAGATTTTGAGATCCTCTTTTGCTTTTTTGTAAGCAGGCCTAGGGTCTTGGGCTAATACTGCACTAATTAGCGGCTGTAATTGAGCATATTTTTCATTTTCTGCAAGTGTTGATAACTGAACACTCGCATTATCAGAAAAAACAACCTTTATTAACTCAGGCGCCTCCTGTGCTATACCGCCCTTGGCGTCTGTAATGGCATCTGAAAAGGGAATATAAGGTTTTATATCGATAATAGGCGTGCCATCTAATAAATCCATGCCGGATATTTCAAGACACACTTTGCCTTTTCGTTTCACAATGCCGTGTAATTTAACCACAGACTGTCCAATACCGTTTGGCCTAAAAGTTGAACGTGTCGCAAATACACCCAGTTTTTCGTTGCCACCTAAACGAGGTGGACGAACGGTTGTTTTCCAGCCTTGAGCTAAATTTTCATGAAAACAAAATAATAACCATAGATGAGAATATTGTTCAATTCCTCTAATTGCATCAACAGTATTTAACGCTGGAGCAAGTTCAATATAACCTTTTACATCAACTAATCCAGGCTGGCGAGGAATACCAAATTTTTGTTTATAAGGGGTTCGGCAAATTGCGACTGCACTAATTTGAGATGTAAACATGATGGCTTATCAACTAGGTATAAAAAGGAGCTGCAATATAATAAAGTCTGATATTGCAGCGATAAAATGACTAAAATAAAATATTATTTTTCTTGCTCGTGTTTAATGGCTTGTCCAATACACAAACTGCGACTAACACAGGCTTTATCCTGTTCTTCAATGATCAAGCATTGTTTGATAATAATGCCATTGGCACCCATATCTGCAGCTTTTTTACGGGCTTCAGTTCTCGCATCTTGAATCGATGCAGGTGCATCGTTTGATTGCTCCTGACAAACCTCACCCTCAGCTAAACCAATAATGGCATAATTGCCTTTTGGTAGGTTGTTTTCTTCATAAACAGTGACATCACCCACTTTAAAGTATTCATTAATCGCTTTGGGATCAAGATTACTGTTAAAGGCATAGTCACCTGCACAAGCTGTTAATAATAAAGAAAAAGATGAAAGGGTTAACACTTTAAGGATAGGCGAAAACATAGATGTGCTCACTTAATTCAATTTAATTATAGTTTACTCTCTCTTTATTAGAGGTAAAGGCAAACTTTAATTTGTTTAAAAAAAACGCCTACCGAAGTAAGCGTTTATTATTAATGCTTGAACTATTATTCCATGCCAGGAATTAAAAAGGCACTCATGGATTTACCAGCATCAACTTCTTTTTTAAATACCGTTGGCATACGGCCTTGGCCAGTCCATTGAATTAACTCACCGTCTAAGGTGATTTGATATTTTGCTGGACGAGGAGCGCGTTTTTTAGGTGCTGATTTGCTTGCTGTGACTTCGCCAAGATCTTCAATCGATAAACCACTGTTTTCGATTTGAGCTAAAATACCAGCAATAAGAGCATTTCTTTTAGCATTTGCCGCTTCATCTGCTTTGGCTTCTTCTTCACGTTCAACGATAATTTTATCAAGTTTAGCAGCAAGATCGGTAAGATCTTCAATACTGAGTTCTTTTACAGCAGCTTTAAAACGACGACCATGGGTTAAAATATCTAAAAAATCACTCATAATATTAAACGTCCTAATGAATTGGAATTTACATAGTTTTTATTTGTTAGTTCTGACGTTGAATGAATAAATGCCGCATATTATGGCCATTAATCTTGATTGATACATGTCAGTACTAAAAGCATAATCAAAAATATCTCATTCCTTAGAAATAATTCCTTCGAGGTTAACTTTTAACATCAAGCTTTATTTTTGAGCAATACATTCAAATAAGTTAATAACAAATTAATAAAATAGTATTTATCAATAACCGTAATAATAGAAAGATATTGAGCCTTGATCAATTTAATTTATCAAAAATAAGCTTATTTTATTAATTAGCCTAAAAAGGCTGTTAAAAACGACATTATGGGTGCATATAAGTGAAAAATGTTACTTTAGCTTGCCAATTTGTATGCTATATTTTTTCAAACAAGCGTTTAACTTAGGTTGACGTTAACGTTAACAGGTCGTAAAGTTGAGCTATCTTGCATTGGCATTGGCCAATGTGTTGTCTATAGACAAGGTGTAGGAAGGAAACCCTATGAAAATATTGGTGCCTGTAAAGCGCGTCGTTGATGCCAATGTAAAGGTCAGAGTAAAAGCTGATAATTCAAATGTTGATACCGCCAATCTAAAAATGGCATTAAACCCATTTTGTGAAATTGCAGTTGAAGAAGCGGTTCGCCTCAAAGAAGCTGGAATTGCGACTGAAGTTGTTGTTGTTAGCGTTGGTCCGAAAACGGTGCAAGAGCAATTAAGAACGGCAATGGCTTTAGGTGCAGATCGTGCCGTCCATGTTGAAACCGAAGAAGAGTTAGTATCACTCTCAATTGCTAAGTTACTGCATGCCGTTCAGCTAAAAGAACAGGCTCAACTGGTGATATTTGGTAAGCAATCTATTGATGGTGACAACAATCAAACTGGCCAAATGTTGGCAGCACTTGCTGACATGCCACAAGCCACTTTTGCATCAGAAGTTAAAATTGATGGCGAGACTATTGTGGTAACCCGTGAAGTCGATGGCGGTTTACAAACGTTGAAAATGCCATTGCCAGCGGTTGTGACAGTTGATTTGCGTTTAAATGAACCTCGTTATGCTTCATTACCAAATATTATGAAAGCTAAGCGTAAGCCTCTGGAAATATTATCTATCTCCGACTTAGGTGTAACGTTGAAAGCACATCAAACCGTATTGAAAGTTACGCCTCCAGCAGAACGTAAAGCTGGCATCATGGTGTCTTCTGTTGAAGAACTTGTCGAAAAATTAAAAAACGAAGCGAAGGTGATCTAATATGACCATTTTAGTTTTAGCTGAACACGATAATGTGCATTTAAAAGCCGACACAGCCAAAGTGGTTGCAGCGGCTACTGCAATTGGTGGTGATATTCACATTTTAGTGGCTGGAGCTCAATGTAGTGAAGCGGCCAAAATGGCGCAAACATTAGCTGGCGTTAATAAAGTCATTGTGGCTGACTCAGCTGCATATGCTAACCAATTAGCCGAAAACTTAGCTAAGTTAATTTTGAGTTTGTCTGCTGACTATTCACATATTTTATCCGCAGCCTCAAGCGTAGGTAAAGACACGTTACCGCGTGTTGCAGCCTTATTAGATGTGGCGCAAATATCTGAAGTGATTGACGTAGAAAGCGCAGATACATTTATACGTCCAATATATGCAGGTAATGCATTAGCGACAGTCAAAAGCTTAGATGATAAAAAAGTCATGACAGTACGTTCAAGTGCATTTGATGCGGTTGCTTCAACTGGCAGTGCTGAATTAGCCAATATTGGCGAAGTGATTAATGCGCGTACTGAGTTTGTATCACAAAGCTTAACTGAGTCAGTTCGTCCTGAATTAGGTAATGCTGGTATTATTGTCTCTGGTGGTCGTGGAATGGGTAGCGGTGAAAACTTCGCTATTCTAGAGCAACTTGCAGACAAGTTAGGTGCCGCGGTAGGGGCTTCGCGCGCCGCAGTTGATGCGGGTTTTGTCCCTAACGATTTACAGGTCGGTCAAACAGGTAAAATTGTTGCTCCTGATTTGTATATTGCAGTCGGTATTTCTGGCGCAATTCAGCACCTTGCGGGTATGAAAGATTCCAAAGTAATTGTCGCGATTAACAAAGATCCTGAAGCACCAATTTTTCAAGTAGCTGATTATGGACTAGAAGCTGATTTATTTGTGGCTATTCCGGCACTGAATAATTTGTTGTAAATGTGATTTTTGTCACAATATTCGGCCGTAGGGTGGTAACCTTACGGCCGCTATGTTTTTATGTGCTCGCATTTTTACCCTTTAAGTAGAGGTGCATTAAATAATAGTAAAGGTAAGTAGGGTGATGCCTGTGATTTACCTTGAAAGGATTTAATGCCGAAGTTGCTATTGATATCGGTCAATACAGCTGGTGTTGCCGCCAAATAGGTGCAGCACTGCCATAGTATTTTTTGTCGGGATGACAAAGATAAATTACTATGGAGCGCTACTGATAGGACAGGTGTCTCTAAGGTATAACATTACCTTACACCGGTTCAGTCGCCTCCATTCATACATACTCGATGAATAAATAATGAACGTACTTAGTCATGCCGATTCGGCACTATCTTTACTTCCACCTCTTGTTGCCATTGTTCTGGCTATTATCACCCGTAAAGTATTACTGTCCCTTGGGGTGGGTATTGTGGTCGGCGCATTATTACTTACTCAGTTCTCTTTAGGGGATAGTAGTCTATTTTTGCTCAACACAGTCCAAGGGCTGGTTTGGAGTGATGGCGCGCTAAATAGCTGGAATTTACAAATCTTAGGTTTCTTAGTCATGCTAGGCATGATAACCGCTTTAATAACCGTTAGTGGCGCAGCCAGGGCGTTCGCTGATTGGGCTAAAGGGCATATTCGCAGTAAACGTGATGCCAAGTTAATGACCATCTTTTTAGGCTGCGTGGTGTTTATCGATGATTATTTTAACAGTTTAGTGGTAGGCTCAATTTCAAAACCCATTACCGACAGATACCATATCTCGCGGGCTAAATTAGCTTATTTATTAGATTCTACAGCCGCACCTATTTGTGTTATTTCACCAATCTCAAGCTGGGGGGCCTACATTATCGCCTTGATTGGTGGCATTTTAACCGCGCATGGATTTACTGAATCAGGTCATTTGAGTGTGTTTGTCCAAATGATCCCGATGAATTTTTATGCCATATTCGCGTTACTATTATTATTATGTGTTGCCTTGTTCGGTCTTGATGTCGGCCCTATGCGCCAACATGAATTAAATGCCAAAAAAGGTGAGCTTTATGATGAATCTAAAGGCCTTCCCCCTGGTGCAAACGCTGACCTGCCTGAAGCTGATACGGGGAAAGTAATAGGTTTATTTTTACCCATTTTGACATTAATCGTTGCCACAGTTTACTTTATGATAACTAGCGGTGCAGATGTGCTTGCAGCCGATGGCAAAGCCTTTACTATTTTAGGTGCTTTTGAAAATACTCAAGTGAGTCAATCATTATTTTATGGCTCAGTCATTGGTTTTAGTATTACGTTAATTTTAGTTTTTATTCAAAAGTTAGAAATAGATTTAATTGTCAAAGGCGTGGTTGCTGGTGCGCGTTCAATGTTACCCGCTATCTATATTTTAATGTTTGCTTGGTCTATTGCTGGAGTTATTGGTCAGCTAGAAACCGGTAAATATATGGCAAGTTTAGTCACAGGTTCAATTCCTTTTGAGCTATTACCTGTGGTGTTATTTATTCTTGCAGGTATTACCGCTTTTTCAACCGGCACAAGCTGGGGCACTTTCGGCATTATGTTGCCAATTGCTGCCGATATGGCAATGGGAAGCGACTCAAGCATGATGTTACCTATGTTATCAGCAGTGCTTGCTGGTGCTGTTTTTGGTGATCATTGTTCACCTATATCCGACACCACTATTTTGTCATCGACAGGGGCCAGTTGTCATCATATAGACCATGTGATTACTCAGTTACCTTATGCCTTAATTGTGGCGTTTATCAGTATTATTGGCTATACAGTGCTTGGCTTTACTGGCTCATTAATCAGTGGATTATTAGCTTGTAGTCTTGTGTTTGTGATCAGCGTGTTAGCGTTAGCTTTTTATGCACGTCGCTAGCCGTTACTCATAAATGAATAATAATGCCGCTCAATGAAGATTAAGCGGCATTATTATTTGTGGTTAATGGTCATATCAAAGTAGAATTTAGTAAAGCAACAATATTGGACATTATTTTGGCGCAACTGTATTTTTATTATTCGTCGATGAACGCGGGTAAATCGACCTCATTATTACAATCTTCTTATAATTATCGCGAGCGTGGCATGCACACGTTAGTTATGACAGCATCAATTGACGATCGCTATGGCGTTGGCATTGTTGCATCACGAATTGGTATACAAACTGATGCGCAAGTGTTTGCCAGTGGCGATGATTTGAGTGATATTATTGGTCAATCACATCAACAGAAACATATCCATTGTGTACTTGTCGATGAGAGCCAATTTTTGTCAAAAGCACAGGTTAAGCAGCTGACTCATGTGGTAGATAATTTAAATATCCCTGTATTGTGTTATGGGCTGCGAAGTGACTTCCAAGGAGAGCTATTTACTGGTAGCCAATATTTGTTAGCTTGGGCTGACAAATTAGTTGAGCTAAAGACGATTTGCCATTGTGGTCGCAAAGCCAATATGGTGGTACGTTTAGACGGTGATGGCAAACCAATGAAAGAAGGTGAGCAAGTGGCGATAGGTGGCAATGAAACCTATGAGTCGGTTTGCCGCAAGCACTTTAGAGAGTTTTTATGGGATTAGCCCAGGTATGCTAGCATGATAAAAATGTCACTTTAAAAATCTAATATTAAAGTGACATTTTGATTAGCAGTTACACAAAATTAGTTACAGTCTCTACTAATTACCACAATATCATTTCACTTATCTCTTTGAGCATTCACTTCTATCTCTAAGTATTAAATACCTAGCGCACTTAATGTCGTCTTTAACACTTAAATGCTTTAGTTCTCAAAAACTATAACTTAAATCGTTCAACAGATGCGGTTAATGAATGGGCTAATTGATTTAATTCCTGGCTTCGCTTCGCCATTGCTGAGGACTCTTCTGCATTATTTTCCGCAGACTCTGCTGTTTCAGCCATAGTATGCTCAATTTGCTCACTAAAACTGACCTGTTCATGTGCCGCTTGATTAATACTTTGACTCATTTTATCTATGGTTAACAGCGCCGACTCAATATGTTCGATGGCATCATGAAGTGCTTGGCTTTGTTCAACACATTGGTTAGCTTGGGTTTGTCCTTGGGTAATCGCTTTCACCGCATTTGTCGTTTCATGCTGCAGAGCATCTATCATGGTTTGAATTTCAGCGGTAGATGATTGCGTTCTTGAGGCAAGGGATCTTACTTCATCGGCGACTACGGCAAAGCCTCTGCCGTGTTCTCCCGCTCGTGCAGCTTCAATTGCCGCATTTAAGGCCAATAGATTAGTTTGGTCTGCAATAGCGCTGATGGTAACTAATATTCCACCAATGTTATCGCTGTTTTTACTTAGGCTATTCATGATGTTAACCGAGTCAATTAACCCAGTTGATAACCGTTCAATTCGACCACGGTTATCATCAGCAATACCTTTGACATGCTTGCCTTGTTCCGACGCTAGGCTTATCTGGCTAGCCGACTCATTAGTCTGTTTATTCACTAAATTCGAACTTTGATGAATGTGTTCTGCGAGTTGTTTCGCTTGATTGATTTGATGAATTTGACTAATGGCTGCATTAGCAATTTTCTGACCCTGATTTTGTGAGTTAATTGCCGATTCATCTAATAGATGTGCATCGCGGCTAATATCTTGTAATAGTGAAGTTAAATCATCTGATAGCTTGTTGATATTGTCCATCAACTCGCCAAACTCATCATCGTTACGCTTTGTGAGACGTTTAGATAAATCTCCACTAGCAATACGAGACAAAGCATGATTAACCGCTCTAAGTGGGCCTAGCATGGCTTTAGAGGTAAAATAGTAAATGATAATAGCAAGTACGATGAATATTAACGCTAATGCAATCGCTAAGGTTTGTGCCGTGTTTATTTCATCAGATGCGACGTTTTTAAAGTCGTTAAAACGCTGATCTGCTAAAATCATTAACTTGCTTAGCTCGGCAAAGCTTGAGTCGAAATATTGATTTGATTGACTATATGCCATATCAGCCTGTTGGATTACCTCAACCACTTTACGCTGACTTTCATATAGCGTGCCCGGTGTATCGAGTAAGGCTTTCATTTGCTCGAATTGTTCAGCAAAAATAGCTAACAAATCATCTGCTGGCAGGGTTGCAGTTTGCTGTTTTAAAAATTGAAAATTAGTCTCAATACTATTAACCATCATTAAGATATCTTGCTGGTGATTATTCACATTCTGTAAATCTGTAAATCGAGCAACTTCACCTATGATATTGCCCATATTATAAATGGTATCGTCTAATCGAGTGCCTGTCCCTATAACCTCTGCCAATAAACTGTCTTGATCGCCTGCATCTATTATCTCTAAATCGATCATACTATTACTGGCGGTATCTTTTATTTTTTGAAACCTTTGATACTGTTTTTTATAATCTGCACGCGCCTGTTCAATGGTTAATTTTGCATTGAACATAGTTTCACTTTGCTTGATGTATTGTGAGTATTGTTGCGTCACATTATCTAGAGCCTGTTTCATTTTGGGTTGATCAGTGACTTTATTTGATAAGTCCTTAAAGGTTATTGAGTATTCATTTTGTAACAGCTTAAATCGAGCAAAGCTGCTACTAATATTGTCATTTCCCGTCTGTGAAAAGGCTAAACTACCTGTTTTGGCCATTTTGAGTAAGCTTAATTGAAGTGCATTACTTTGGGTTTGAACCGGAACCGCTAAGATTTCGATGTTAGTGTTAGCTGTTTGGATTTGTGTTAGCGAACGATAAAAGAAGCTACTTCCTGCAAGAAGCAACACACCAATCGTCGCAAAGCCTAAGGCGATTTTTTGTTTGATTGTTAGATCAAGCAGGTTCATTTGAGTCCCTTTCTGAATAATGGCAATAGCAATTTTTCATTATAATTATATGCTTTTAAATAAGATTAAGCCGTTTCAGTGTAGTCAATATAATCAATGGTTAATACATTTTATGGCAAATAAATAAGTGATTTAATAGCAGCCTTTTAGGTCATATTGAACGGTGAAGATAACTTATATCGGCAAAGGTTAAATTAAGTGTAGTGCTTTTATTTTGTATACGGGATAATTCTTCATGTTTTCCACTATTTAGCAAATTAATATGCAGCAAATACTGATTAGGCAGCAAGGCGCTGTCACTCCCTCAAAAATCGTCTGTATTGGGCGAAATTATGTCGAACATATTTATGAGTTAGGCAATGATATCCCCGACGATATGGTGGTGTTTTTAAAACCCAATAGCGCAATAAGTGCTGAGTTAATTAGTTTTCATCAAGAAACTATTCACTATGAAGCTGAGTTATGCTTTTTAGTCGAAAATGGACGTTTTAGCGCGGTAGGCATTGGGCTGGATTTAACCAAACGTCAATTACAGAGCCAGTTAAAGTCCAAAGGGTTGCCATGGGAGCGCGCTAAAGCATTTAATGGATCGGCGATATTGAGTGACTTTATGCCGATAAGTGCGAGTAACCAAGAATGGTGTTTTAGTTTGACGATAAATGATCAACTCGCCCAGTTGGGGCATAGTCAGTTAATGATGTATTCACCCGCACAAATCTTTAATGAGCTGGCTTCATTTATTACCTTAGAAGATGGGGATGTCGTCATGACAGGTACGCCAAAAGGCGTGGGGCAGGTAATTGCTGGAACCGTGTTTAAGTTAACGCTGTGGCAGGGAATTGAGTACCACTCAGATCAGCAGTTATTATATGATATTAGTCATTCCGTACCACTTATAACCCAGCAGTGGCTGGCTATTTAGTGATTAGTGATTAAGGACAACAATGTCAAAGTTTGAGCAAATCTATCAATTAACACAGCACCTTTCCGCGCAACGTACGATAAGGGATCCCGCCTCTGAGTTTGAGCTTTTTAAACCAGAAAGTATCGATGATGCTTTTGCTGTCCAGCAGCAGATGATTGAATTGTCCGGTAATGCTGTAACTGGGTGGAAGTGTTTAGTGCCGTTAGATAACGGACAGCTTATTTTTGCCCCCATTATTGCAACAGCTGTTAATCAACAAGCGTGTTGTCCAGTCATTGCTAGCCAAAAAGGTGATGAAGCCGTCGGGTTAATTGAACCGGAAATCGCATTTATTTTGGGGCAAGATTTTGACGCTAATCAAGCATACAGTAATGAACAAATTGATAGTGGCATACGTGCGACTCATATGGCATTGGAATTAATTCAAGGACGGTTTAGTGCCGACTATTCAGCAAGTTACTTCGAAAAGCTGGCTGATGGCTTAAGTAATCAAGGGCTGTATTTAGGGCCAGAAATTGACAAAGCATTAGCCTATCAAGCTAGTAAGGTTAACATCACCGTTAGCCATCAAGATGAAGTACGGTCGTTTAACGGTATTCATCCGTGTGAACTGCCGCAAAATCCGGTTTATTGGTTAGTTAATTATTTAACATCTAAGGGCATTAGCCTTAAAAAAGGTCAAGCCATTATTACAGGGTCGTACTGTGGCGTGATCAAAGTCCCTATGGACACCTTGGTTAAATTTCAATATCAAGGATTAGGTGAGATGCAACTGAAATTCATAATGCAGCATGAGCTAGCATGAAGTTTGAATGTAAAATAAGTATCAGTAAATGCTTATAATTTCAAAATGTATCGAATATTTACATGTGCAATAAAATGGATGTTTGTTCGTGTTTGAGTAGCTTATCAACAACAAGCATGAACGAGTTATCCATCAGTCGTTTTATTTCACCATTTGGAATATGTTGTTCAGTTGATTGATTAAAATAAACCGACACCCAATGCTTTTTATCCATATGATAACCGGGGGTGATAGACGAGAAAATATCACATAATGCAATGGCTTCATCAGGATCACACTTAAGGTTTATCATTAAAGCATCGTTGTTCCAGCCAATTAAGGCAAACATTTTATTTTTGACTTTAAATACATGTGTGCCTGGCCCAAAGGGAAATGTTTCAACCGCTTCGGGTTTGGCAAGCAAGTATGCTCTTAACGCGTCAAAATCCATTGTGGCTCCCATGTGATAGACTAAGAAGTCAGTTAAACCACAATATCATTTATTATTGATTAACTGACTTATTATTGGAAAATTACTCATGTACAAGGTAAATATTATAAGGCTTTCAGCCTATAAAGGTTCATTTTTTATGGTTTTAGGGCTAAAACCTTATCAATATCTGCGGCACTGTGGCGATTAGGAAGTTGTTCCCACGCTTCTCCCCAACTGCGGTTAACTATTCTTCCACGTTGAACGGCCGGACGTTGTTCAACAGCTTTTGCCCAACGCATCACATTTTTATAGCTGTTTACGTCTAAAAACTCTGCTGCATTATAAATATTCCCTAGTACTAAATTACCGTACCATGGCCAAATCGCTATGTCAGCAATAGAGTATTCCTCGCCAGCAATAAATGAACCCTTGGCAAGTTGTTTATCTAATAGGTCTAATTGGCGTTTTACTTCCATTGAAAAACGATTAATAGGATACTCAAACTTTTCTGGGGCGTAAGCATAAAAATGTCCAAAACCACCGCCAAGATAAGGCGCTGCTCCTTGTAACCAAAATAGCCAGTTCATGACTTTAGTGCGGGCTGCTATGTCGGTCGGAATAAGATAACTAAATTTGTCGGCCAAATATAATAAAATTCCACCTGATTCAAATACGTTTATGGCTTCAGTGCCTGAGTTATCAACTAACGCTGGAATTTTTGAGTTGGGGTTAACATTAACAAATCCAGAAGAAAACTGATTACCTTCACCTATATTAATAATATGTGCATCATACTCAGCCGCATTTATCCCCGCAGCAAGCAACTCTTCAAGCATAATAGTGACTTTCTGGCCGTTAGGCGTTGCTAATGAATAAAGTTGTAACGCATGTTCACCAACCGATAAAGCTTGCTCATGACGGGCACCGGAATCAGGGCGATTGATACTAGCCCATTGGCCTCCATTCTCACTGTCCATTGTCCATACTTTTGGAGGGGTATATTCATTTGTCATGATAAATCCTTAAATAGTGTCAATTCGGTATATGAAATAGCGCAAGTGTTATAACTGGGATATTGGGCGCTTGTGATGAAATTAAACCCTAAGAGTAAATTTTAAATAGCAGCGTAAGTTATGGTTTAAGGTAAAACAGTCTAAGTTAACTCAATAACTATATTTCTAATCACCTAAACTTGCTAACACCTCAGCTTCTGCATTACGAAGTAACTTATCAAGTTCACCACTTTGTTTCATGGTTTTGATTACGGCATCGAGCCTGGGCACTAATGCAGCATGCTTTTGATTAACGTAATGATATAAGTCCAATGTGGCTAAGGCTGGCGGTAAGGCTTTGACGTAATCGATGTTTAATTTCTTAATCGCGTATAAACCGTCAGATGTATTGGTGAGTGCAATGCTAGAAGGACTATCATGCAGAGCAAGCATCATAGTTTGAGTATTATTGTAATCAAATACGTTTCTTAAATCAGCGGTAATGATATTAGTGTGCTTAACGCCCCTTACTTTTAGTAAACTATACTTAGATAAATCAGCCTGAGATGTTAATACAATGTGATTATCTTTATGCACAAATGCCATAGTCTCTAATTGATAGTATGGAGTGGGTATACGGATCAAGTTGGGATTTTCTTTACCATAACTCCATATTCGCATTATTTCGCCGTCTTTATGGCCTGACGCTGCTTCACGTTGGGCGCGCTTCCCCGGCATCGGCACTATGCTAATGGTTAATCCCAGTTTTGAATAAATGACCGGCAATACTTTTGCGCCGACCTGTTGTTCAAATAACAATTCTATAGAGGCAAACTGATAATCTTCAGTTTGAGCAAAGCTTTCGCCGCAAAAAACTATCGCAGCAAGGGCTAACATAAAACGATACTTCATTGGTAACCTTGAATCTCTGTTTTTATTATGTAAGGCATATTAATATGCAAAACGTTTATGTACTTTTAACATTATAGTGTTTGTTAGTAAAAATGTAGACCGAGGGTAGATATATTTTATTTCAACCATTGTTTAATGAATGGTATTTATTTTAAAACACGGTAACTCAAGCTTGTGTCAATTCAGGCAATAAAAAAGGCGCTAAAGGCGCCTTTAATCATTAAAAAAATGCACTTTACTCATATTACATCAAGGATACTGCTTCCATATCAAGCTCGATATCAGTACAGCCTTTCGCGCAATAAATACCCGGTGCTTTTTCGCTGGGCTTAGCTTTATGAGTGTTTGGCGGTAACAATAATGTCAGTGGTTTATTACACTCACTGCAAGTTGCACTATTGCCCTTTAACATACGCTTAATCAAATTTTTATGCTGATTAAAAGATGCTAATGTTGTGCCATTTACCGCTGAGAAATCCAGTTTTTGCGTTTCACTCATAGCCATTACCTAATTTAATTGTCAGTCGCTTCCTTTTAAAAGAGACTGACATTACTGATACTTTAATTGATACCAGCTTGCTATCCAAGTGGTTAACTATTTCACCTGATCCTGTGGGCGCCAGCGTTGTAATTCAACGGGAACTGCCACACCTTGGGCGGTAAGTAAGTTAACTCGGGCTTGGTATGCGGCGCCATGCATCATGTGTTTAGCTAAGTCTACCGCATTTCGCTTAGTATAATCATCTAAATAACTGCCTTTCGCCCATTCATTGAACGCGCCTAGTGAAGGACCTGCCCAAATTTGGTAGTCCATTTCACGGCCCACTTCACCAGTGTTAGACCAGCGGCTAGATAGCCCTAAATACCAGCGGAAAATCAATGCCATTTTTCGTTTTGGATTATCTTTAGCGCGCTCAATTTGTTTCGGGTCACGTTCATTAAAATGTGCGACTGTACCGGCCCAAATATCTTCTAAACTTGAGCGGAACACTTGTTTTTCAAGCTTTTCACGCTCATCAACAGGGATCGCTTCGATAGAATCATAACGCGTATAAAGCTCATACAGTTTATTGGCTCGCATCGGGAACAAGGTCCCGCGTTTTACCACTTGCAGCTTAACGCCCATCTCAAACATATCTGCCGCTGGCGCCATGGTCACATCGGCCATTTCGGTGGTAGCTAAAAGTTTACGTGTATATTCACTCGCGCCAGCTTCAACACAAGCCTGGTTGATTGAACCGGTCACAATAAAGGCTGCACCCATGTTAAATGTAGCAAGCGCAGCATCGGGTGTACCCACACCGCCACCACAACCGACACGAATTGGTGTTTTATATTGATATTGCGCTTGGACCTTGTCTTTAAGTGCCAAAATAGTCGGCAATAAGGTCACTAAAGGACGATTGTCGGTATGGCCGCCAGAATCGGCTTCTGCTGTAATGTCATCAGCCATCGGCACAAGCAGCGCGAGTGCCATTTGTTCTGGGGTAATTAAGCCTTCATCAACCAGTTTTTGGAGCATTTTTTCAGGAGCAGGCTCCATAAATTTAATCGCCACTTCGGTGCGGCTAATTTTGGCTATCACTTTATTGGCGATATTAATCTCACCATTTGCATCACGGCTTAATCCGGCGGCGCGGTAATACACAATTTGTGGCGTTAAGCCTAAAAAGGCTGATGCCTCAACGGTACGCACCTTGTGCTTTAAAAATAACTCCACACTGCCGCGCTCTAATGCTGGCTCGCTTGGGCTGTGGATTAAGTTAAACATATACGGGCCGTTTGGCAGCGCCGCTTGAATGCGGCTAATAGCTTGCTCTACCCGTGACGGAATAAGACCCGCTGCGCCAAATGAGCATAAAATACCTGCCTGGCCTAAGGCGATGACTAACTCTTCAGAGGCAATACCATTGGCCATAGCACCAGCATAATAGGCGTATTTAACCCCATGAACTCGGCGGAAATTACTGTCACCTAAACTTTGAGTGCCAAGGGCTGGGGCAAACGCACTCACCGGTAAGTTTTGGTTGTTTGCCGTTAACGCATCATTTTGCTCAGTAATCACCTGAGCATGTTGGGCCACGCCCAACCCTTTCTCAGGGTGATTAATTAAATAGCATGCCTGTGACAAATCTTTTAGTTTTTTGCCAATAGTAGCAAGGTCAAAATTGGCATCGTTTGAATCTACTATCCAAGGCCATGGTGAAAGCTTTTCGTTATGCACTTGTGTTGTCATTATTATTATTCCTTTTGGGCCTAAGCTTCTTCAATACAGATTGCGATGTCTTTGACTTCATAAATACGCAGACCATCTTTGCTAAGATTTGCATCGCCTATGATGATGCGTTTGCCGTCTTCATCTTTTACTGCGCTGATATGCACATCGAGTGACATTTGTTTGTTTAATGGGTTAATTTGACCACGATATTTCCATTTAATGTCCGACAGAATTTGGCCAAATTTCGGGTTAGTGAAACCTTTACCTAAGTCTGTGCTGATGGCGTAAGTTTGCATTAACTCAATCACGGCTTCAACACCTAATGAGCCCGGCATTACCGGATCTTGATGGAAGTGGAATTGGAAGAACCAATCACTTGGGTCAATAGTGCGTGACGCAGCAAGATATCCTTTACCGTACTTGCCGCCTGTGTTCACAATTTCCGCTTTGTCGATAAAGTTAAGTTGGCCGCCCGCTAGTCGATAATGCGGCTGACTGGCTGGCGCATTAAATACCCGTGAAGTTTTATCGAGTAAATTGACGCTAATGTCAGCAGCAACATTATTGTCGATATGCCAAGGCTGAGTAATTCTACCGTTATCGATACCAAGCTGGTTTTTAAGCGCATCACCTTTAAAGTAACCAAAAACCGCGCTACCAGTATAAAACGGCTCGTTATCAACGCTGAGTTCAAAGGTAAAGCTTTGAATAATATTGCTGCCAGCAATAACCGTTGATAACAACTTTGAATCGTTGACGATAGTTTTACCGCGTAAATCCACATGGCGCAGTAATTTGCCGCCGCCATCTAGGTTACGGAAAAACAGCTCTTGCCCTGGGAAGCCTAGGGTGGTGCCCATGTAACCAGAAATAAAGCCATTGGGTTGTAATGATATTTCCATTAGTACCGAATACGGCATAACTGCTTGATGACTGTTTTTGGCAAAATACCAGGCATCTGCAGGCACTTCGTATTCAGCAATACAAGAAGAAGGTTTTTTCAGCTCACCGCGTTTACCGTTAATTTCAACGACGCGAGTGGTTAGCTGTAAATCACCACAGGGTGTACGTGGTGGAATTAAGCCGCGGTAAATGCTGAACTCTGGGCCGAAACATTTTTCAATGTTACCGGTGGCAAATTCAAACATATGATAAGGCGTAAATGGCACTGTATCAGGTACGCGGTTGGCATATTTAGAATCAGCTGCCACTGTAGGTGCTTCAACGTGCTTAAGCGGAATAACCCCTTTATTGGTTGGCGCACTTAAATCCGGCACTTGTGCCATCAATGGCGCTTTATTTACGGGGATATTCGCACTTTTGGTCGCTGAAGATAAAAGCGGGTAAAGAGTACATTCGCTTTCTTCTTTAATCATTACGCCTAAGTTTTGGAAATCGACCACTACTTTGCCATTAAGCAAAATATCAATGTTCGCCTTTGCATATGGGCGAGGGCTTGTGCCAATTTCAGTGACTTCCATGCGATAAGTTAATTCGCCATGTTGCGGTAATACTTGTCCGCGACAACGTACTTTTTGCGAAGCATTTTCAAGTGGTTGGAAACGACCATTACTCACTTGTGTGTGCATGCCGATATGCAACATAAAGAACTGTAATAACTGACCACAGCCTTCGGCCATTAATGATCCAGCCATGACCTGATCGCCTTGGAAGTGGCATGGGAAATACCAGTGGTCCGGTGCCAGTTGTTTATGGCCTTCAATTAAGCCTAAGCCCCAAGCGCCGCCACGGACATCTAACTTGCTCACTTGCTCAATCATTAAGAATTTTTCAGAGGCGAAACATAACGATGGCTGTAATCCATTTTCTAGCTGGTGGCTAACATGGGCGCCGCCAAAACAGCTACCGATATCGCCATTGAGTAAATGATGAATTTGACCATAGTTAAACGCTGTTTGAGCACAATGTAGCAGTGGTTCAAAACGCGGCTTATTAGGATTGTTCATCACGCTAAGACGGTTTTTGATTTCATCTTCAGTGTGAATTACGCCTTTTCCGTCTGCGAGTTCTTTATCAGTAAAGAAGCCTGCACAGCCGCCATCCATTTTGAGGATCATCTTATCGCCAACGAAACATTCGTAAGAGAAGAAGAACAGTAGCGTGTCGCCATTGCTAGCAAAGTTATTGATTTTAATATCGTAACGCAGAGTGTCGCCGCCGCGAGGTAAATCAGCCAAGAAGGTCAGGGTACAATCTAATAAGCGATAAACACGCTCGCCTTTATTTTCAAAGTCGATGCCTAAATAGCTGATCAGCATCAAGTCACATTGACCAGATTCTACCGCAACCGCCCAAGGGATTTGACCATCAACTAAGTAAGGGGCATCCACTGGGATGTCATATTCAGTGGTCATTGAACAGGGCTTATATTGGTTGATGGTCGCATCAAGCTTGGTGACGCGTGATACCAATAAATAGTCCGTGGTAGGCAGACGTACGCGACGTTTATAGCCGTCAATAATGGCGTAATCTTGACCAAATACCTTGGCGATATCCCCTTCGGCATATTCCACTAAATCTGCGTAATTCCAAATGCACGGTTTATCCGCTGGAATTGGGGCTGTGTAGGCGGGAACCTTAGCATGATTGGGTGTTAATGCTGTTTGTGGCACAGGTTGGGCTAATACGTTAACCGCTTGAGCTTGCTGTTGTAAAGGTTGAGTAAGTACAGGGTTTGATGGGTAAACATTTTGCTGGCCATTAACCTGAGCTAACTGCTGCTTTAGTAAGGTATCGGCCACTTTAAGGCCCGCATCACGGCTTTTTAAAAACGCCAAATGTGCTTGTTGCGCTAGCCACTGGTTTTGTTGAAAAGCATTTAAATGGGCTGGTGGCACACTCTGGGTAAATGCCGAGTTTGCTGAATTTAGTGCTGGAGAAGCCGGTTTTAGATTAGGCATAATAGTGTGTGTCGTCTCTGTTGAGGGCGCATTTTTTGTTGTCGATAGCGTGTTTGTCATAGGAACTACTGTGACGGATGTCGCTGCCTTTGCTTGCGGAGCAATATGGGCGCATTTAGCTTTAATGCTGTCAATTGATGCTATTGGTGTATCGATAATGTGTTGGTAAATATCTCGTCCGCCAAGGCTGACTTGCTTAATTAAACTTAATTTACTGCCAGTCGCGATTGTGTGCGATAGCTGCTGTGCAAGGGGCGAAGTCAAACGATGTGTTAGCGCTTGTTGCTGTGTCTGAGATACAGATAAATCAATGTTTGAACACTGGTTTTCACTTACCGTGACGATTTTAGCACTAGCATGGTGTGCACTTGTATTAGCCGCATTAACGCCAGCACTGACATTAAACTGACTCATCTTAATCAAAGCGTGCAGCATACTGGCCATGCCGGATGCCGCAAAGCTGTGTCCCATAATATCTTGCGCTTGGGTTAGCATTGTTGTGCCAGATGCTAATTGGCTAAACAATGCTTGGCCAGTAACATCAAAACGGCTTTCAGGTGATTGATTAAGTTCAATCAAATTAGCCGACTTAGCAAACACGTTAGCACTGATATTATTGGCGCAATAGTGGCTACTAAATTGCAAACTGTCGATACTGGCGTAACTGTTGTCTGTTAAGCTGGTATTGGCCGTTTTTGTCTGCAAGACAATCGCACCGGCACCTTCGCCGATAGCCCAAGGGCGCGCATTCATATCACCCTTTTGGATACCTGATGCGGATAAGCAGCCATTTTTAAGTAGCATATTTTCAATACTGCCCGACAAATCTACTGCAGCGATGATCACAGCGTCTAGTGGCTCTTGAATTGAGCCTAAGGCAAACAGATTTTGTGCCACATCAATACAGCGACTAACAGATTGCTCGCCTGCTGAAATGGTGAAAGCAGGGCCATTAAAGTCCCACAATGATGAAATCCGCGACGCCATAATATTGCCAATAAAACTGGTATATTGATTTAGCTTAGCGGCATCTAAAACACTGTCCATGGCGATAGTTTCAAGGGCTTGATATTCATCATCTGTTAGCACAACACCTTGGGCTTTAAGGCTCTGGCTAATTTGGCTGTGCAAATTAACGCGGCCGCGGAATTGATGCAATTCAAGCTCTGTTTCCATCGCCACCAATACCGCGACTTTACTGCCCGGTTTTAGTTTGGCGTCAATAATGGCTTCATCGGCCACTTTCATTAATAACAGTTGCTGTGATATTAATCTGTCATCTTCATTTGGCGGCACTTTAAAGCGCAAAAAATCAAAGTCAAACTGTTCAATATAAGCGCCTTGGGGAACAGAGTGCAGACCGTGTTTTGCTAATAACTCGGGATGATTATTTAACCCTTTCCAGCGTTTAGCGGGTAAGTCTGTCATCAAAGGTTGTTGCTGAGCTATCTTGTCTGCCAGTGCATTAATGTTGCTGGCTTGGCCAAAATGGGCAGCCATACCGGTAATGTTAAGCGGCGTGTTAGCAGCGTTTAACGTGTCTTGTTTGGCAGCAGGTGTATGTGTTAAATCATGATTAATCGCATTGTTATCATAAGATTCAATCAATAAATGCGCGTTACAACCACCAAAGCCAAATACCGACACGCCAGCATGACGCGCTGTATTGCCTGCTTTGTCTGGCCAAGGTAACACTTCATTAGGCAAGGTTTGCTGACCAAACAATTGATTCGGCGAGGCGATAGGGCTGCTGATATTGATACTTGGCGGCAACACACCTTGGCGCATGGCGAAAATCATTTTCATGATCCCCGGCATACCTGCGGCGGTAAGCAAGTGGCCTAGATTAGATTTAGCCGAGCCAATTAACGGAGTTGCGCTGCCATTAAGCTTATCTTCAAAGAAGCGCTCCATCGATGTGAGCTCGACCTTGTCACCCAAAGGCGTGCCGGTGGCGTGGCATTCAATCACTTCAATGCTGGCAGGCGCTATGTCAGCTTCACGATAAGCGCGCTCAAATGACAACACCTGACCTTTGCTATTTGGGCTTAGTACAAACTGACCTTTTCCATCGTTTGACAAGCCAATACCGCTAACGAGGGCATAAATATGGTCGCCATCACGCTGAGCATCGTCAAGCCGTTTGAGTACTAATACACCCGCACCTTCACCGGCAAATAAACCTTTGCTGTTACTATCAAACGGCGCTGAAATACCGTGGTCTGGGTAGGCGTGAAAAATCGAGAAACCCATGTTGATAAAGAAAGGATCCGCGCCTGATACCGCACCCGCTAGCATGATATCTGCTTTGCCTGTGTGCAAGTAATCACACGCCAGTTTTAAGGCATAAACAGAACTTGCACAGGCGGCATCTAAGCTTAATTGCGCTGCGCCTAAACCCAGTGCATCGGCAACGAGCTTTGAGGCATTATGAGCGATGGCGCCATTGCGGTAGTTGATTGTTCGCGGCAGACCTAACTGCTGCTCATTGCCAAAACCTTGCAGCACAAAATTAGGTTGAGCAAGTTTTACCTGTAAGGCTTTTTCAACAGCGCCGTGATAAAGCGGCACAAACAGCTCATTGGACTTAGCCGTGGGGAATGACAGCGTGCCCATCACAATACCGGTGCGTGATAAGCGGCTATCGTTTAACGATATGCCCGCATCATTTAAGGCATTACGCGCAGTGTCTGTGGCCCATAAAAAACTGTCATCTAAACCGTCAAATGCACTGGCTGGCACATGGTAACCATTGGCATTGAAACTGAAGTTTTCAATGTAGCCGCCTTTGTCGCAATAAAAGCGGTCAGACTGACCTTGCACGCCTGTGTAGTCACTTGGGCTGGCATTCAGTTTTTGATCGCTGATTTGACTACGTGAGTCTTTTTTATCTAATAAGTTTTGCCAAAACTTAGCCGGCGTGTCCGCATCAGGATACTGATTAGCAAGGCCGACAATGGCAATTTGGGGGGCATTATGAGAACTCAATGAGGTTCTCCTTCTGAAATAGGGTGAGGTGCCTGAGACGATAAAATCGGATCAACAAGAACCGCTAATTGTTCGACCGCGCGTGCTAGCTCTTGTGAGATGGCACAATCAATGCTGTCGATAAAAGGGGTAAATGACATAGGGACTTGATGGGTTAATAACTGGCCTAAGCATTTCAATAAACTGATACTTTCATCCGCACCTTTGGCATTAACGGCAATAGCTTGGGCTGAAAAGCTGTCTTGATTAACCTGTTTGTCAGCAAGCTGGCTGGTTAAAATTTTATCGATTAGCGTGCTAGTTTGTCTGTCCGCGCCAATTTCAACAAATAGCCTGCTGCCATGCTGACAAGCCTTGGCAATTAACTGGGTAAAATCCAATTGATGACAAAAAGTATCGGCAATCGATTGGGCTATTGCATCCGGGCTTAACACTATTGGCTCAGCTTCTGTTGCTGTGATAAAGCGGATGTCATTGGGTAAGTCCGCCATCAGAGGCTGGTGATAGAACTGCTTTACCTGCTCAATAATTTGCATCGCCGGGGGCGTGTGCATTGCAGTGACTTTATTGGATGCAATACCGCGTTTACCCGCTTGTTTGAGCATGGCTTTACAGCTAGCTTCACACCCCGCAACCACACAGGTATCGCCCTGAATAATGGCAATGTATGCCCTAGGGTAATCGTTAAGGTGTGGCGCTAACTCTTCTGGTGTTGCCCGAGTAATAAAGCTGTTCCAGACAATGTCTTCGCCTTTGGTGGCGTCTGACACATCAAGCTGCCAATCTTGTCTAACACACAGTAATGGCCCAGAAATATCCTGGGTGAATAATGAACTAGTTTGGGTGGCATCGATTAAACTGTGTGGCTGTTGCCACACATTGAGGCTAGCCCACATTGAGGCTTCACCCATCGAATAACCCAAGGCCAATTTAGGCTTGATGTTAAATTCTTTTTCTAACAACTTGGTCAGCATATAACTGGCGCCAACACCTGAAATAGCCAGTTCAGATAAACTCATGCTCTGTGCCGTTGTCGTATTTTCTGTCGAATAGATTAGCTGACTTTGCAACATGGCTTGCAAATCACCTTGTTTTTCAAGCTCACTATAAAGCGCAGGAAAAGTATGCCCCAAGTGTTTAAACATATTGGGATACACGGTGCCGACACCGGGATAGACAAAACTTAAGCCATTTTCACCTAAGGGCTGACTAGTAAATGCACTGCCAGCAGGCGTTTTATAATTAATTGGTGAGTGAATATCAGTACTGTCAGTTTGGCTTACTGCGTTAAGCATGGCGTTGACTTCAACACAAAGTGCCTCATAACTGCTTGCCATCACCACAGCGCTTAAGCTGTTTATTGCTGACTTAGCTTGATAACCAATAAGCTGCTGTTTAATCAGTTCCAATAAAGCAATATCATTACTTGAGTCACTGGCTAAACGACTCAGTAATAGTGCTAATGACGCTAACTGGGCTTGTAAATCATCAATCGATATTGCGCCAATAGGCAGCCATAATCGTGAAGTATTGAGTAAAGGCTTGGCAGTAATCAGCCCTGTGCCCTGGGTTAAAACGACTGCTTGATGCGAGTTAGCGCACATAGAGCTAGTAAAAGCAGCCACTCGGCTTTGATGAAACTCGCAAAACCAATAACCTTGTTCGCTAGCAATTGAAGAGACTAAGCAGCTAGCAACTGGAAGCTGCCTTGTCGCCATAGAAGTGACTAAGCCATGAAGTTGATTAAGCTTATGTCTGGCTGATCCTGCTTTAACGGTTTGCACCACAGGCTGAACGTGATCCCGTTTAGCATGCGCTAAAGCTTGATTAATGGCTTCAAGGCTATTTTCAGCAATGCCGACACCGTTAATTAAAGCATGTGGATGAATACCATTCTTTGCCGCCATCAGCGCAGGCATTAACCATAACTTGTCTGCTAAATTAATGATCACATTTGCCGGTTGGACACTGGTTAGACGCTCTGCTGTATCAGCAAGAGCTTGCTCAAACCCAAGCTGATTAGTTTCATCAAGGCTAACAAACTGGATCTCAGTTTGAGCCATAATCTTAGGTGCGTTAAGCAACACCGCTATGCGAAGTGGCATAGTGTGGCGTTGCTTCACGGCTTGGGCTAGTTCCGCGCTAGTTAATGCGCGGCCAGTTAATGAGTTATCTGTTAAGTCAGTACTCAAATTACACCCTCTATAAGCTTATTACGCGGTGCGATAAAGGCATCGTTCAAGCTTTTGCTAATAGTGGTTTTAGCCGCTGACATAGTGCAACTTAAGCGGCCATCTTCATGGTAAAGCGCAATATCGGCAGTGAGTGAGCGGCCGCTGCTTTTCAGTACCGTTAGCACTAAATAACCTGTATCACCCGATGCAAAAGGCACATAAGTAGTCAGTTCACCAATGGTAGACGGCAAGCTGGCGGCATCATGCTTAATACGCGCCCACACAAGCATGGCCTGTAATAACAAATCCTCAGCAAATGCCTGACTGCCACCAAGGGTTAACTTAGGGGCAAAACCGGCACAATCATTGTCGTTAATCTGCGGTAGTTCAACTTTGCACACCAACTGCTGTTCGTCAGCAATTAACACTTGCTTAATCCCTTGTAGGCGAGGGCCGTGGAATAAGCTGCCGTTTGAATAAAGCTCGCTGTCAGTGCTAATCACTTTACCTTCATTTGCCAACTGTTTTGCAGTGGTGATGATTGCAGGTAAGGCGTTAGATGCATTAACCATTTTCTCGTTAACCAAGTTTTGGTTAACAACTTTTTCATTAACAATCAGGCTCGCTTGATATTGCGGCCTTAACACACTGTCTACAGAGTCGCTTTGCAGACGGCTAGCAATAATTGCATTTAAGCCGGCTTCAGTTTGCGTCAATGTCAGGGTTAATACCTGCGGCGTATTGGAGTCAAAAATAATGCCTTTGAGTAACTTATAATCTTGAACGCAAACTGCCTTGCCACACAATAGCTGCGCAGTTTCACGCATCCATTGAATGGCACATACGGTCGGCAGTACTGGATTACCCGCAATGCAATGATCTTCAATGAAGGGCATTAAAAGCGGGTTAAGTACACGTTCAACAATATAAGTGTTGTTCATGCCATTAAAAGACAGTGTCAGCGAACCCTTGGCATAATGCAAAGAGTCCGCATTAAGCTTTTTTACAGCAGCACTCGCTTGGGCTGAAGCGTCAGAACCTTGCATACTCGATCCAATCAGCATTTGCACGCCCGTTTCAGACAGCAGGCTGTGGGCAAACAAGTTTGCGCCTTTATCTAATGGAATAACGTACACGCCGCGCTCAACAAACATCTTCTTCAATGCTGAACTGACCATACCGCCGTCCCAAGGGCCCCAGTTAAAGCTCATCACTTTAGCTTGTGGGTAGTTAGCCGCAAGTTGCAGTGCTGTTTTGTTGAGGATCTCATTAGACATTGAATAGTCACTTTGGCCTGTATTGCCGTAAAAACCCGCCGCAGATGAGAACATCGCCACTAACTTAAGTTTGCTGGCATCAATCGCATTGATAATACCGGCAAAGCCAGACACTTTAGTGCCGTATACTCGACCTAATTCAGCTAAGGTTTTGTCTTGAATATGTTTATCCGCTAACACGCCAGCACCATGAATGATGCCTGTAATGGTGTTAAGCCCTTTAAGGGTTTGCTTAATTGCCGCATCTGAGCTGACATCCATGCTGATATATTCAGCGCTGGCGCCTACGTCTTTAAATGCACTAAGCGCGCGGTCTATCTCTAAGCTGCTAGTAATAGGCCAAACTAAAGCATCAATTTGCTTAGGTGTTGGCTTATCACCTTGGGATTGAATAAACCCAATCGCTGCCGCTTTAAGCTCATTAACTTTTTTGCCTTGCGCCCAGGTTGGTAAATTAGCCGCTAAATGCTCGCTACGTCCCGCTAAAACAAAGTGTGATTTAGTTTGTTTAGCTAAGGTGAGGGCACATTCAAATGTGACTCCTTTTGCGCCACCCGTAACTAACACAGTATCATCGCTGTTTAACGTGGTGGCTTGGTAACGTGTTTTAGCACAAGCCGTTGCACTAAGCGTGTGACGACCTTGCTTGCTGATGCCGATTTCAGTGATTGACGTGTCAATATCAAACAGCTCTGCAACAATTGCCTTGGCTAGTTCTGCCGCTTCAAAGCTTGGTGCAATATCTAAGGCGCGGCAGAACACGTTTGGCCATTCATGGCTTAATGTTTTGCTTAATCCTGACAGTGCCGCCTGGTTTAGCTCAGTTGTCGCTAGGGCTTGGGTATCTAAATAACCAAAACCACCATCAATACGACTTACCGTCATAAAGCTAACACGCTCAGTTTTTGATAGGGTTTCAAAACCTTTTTGTAAATGCTTCGCCATTAAGAAGGCTTGCTCAACAGCTTTGAAACCAGCGTCGCTTAGTGGTAATGCATTGTTTATCTGTTCAAACTGAGGTTGTAGATGCACAAAACCTGCAATTTTATGTTTAGCGCTAATTTGCTTAATCACAGCAGCAATCGCATCATCACTGACTTGCGTTAACTCAAAGCTAGCAACAGCACTACTTAGTGGCGACTGTTTATTGGTAATGGCTTTAGGGCTATGGATCACTGCGACGGTTATGCCTGTTGATGCTAATTTTTCTGCTAATACGCCGGCATTGTGGCCGTCATCATTGATAACGATGCATGCGTCTTTCGAAAAACAGCCAACTAACTTATCCGCCGCTGGTAGCTTTTTTAGCGAGACTTCCTGATGAGGAGGTAAGTCTGTAGCAAGTTCAGCTGTAGCTTGGTGAATAACAGTTTGTGCAGCAGGGCTAGTTGTTGATTCGCCACCAGCAGTTAGCTTAGAGTTCATGTAGGCGACGATTTCGCCTAAGGTACGACACTCGGCTAAATCTTCTGGGTTCAGTTCTGGTAAGCCTGGAAGCTCATCTTGTACTGTGCCTAAAATCTCAACACGCTTAATAGAGTCGATACCTAAATCAGCTTCCATGTCCATGCTTAACTCAAGCATTTCAGTTGGGTAACCGGTTTTGTCGGCAACCACTGACATCATGGTGCTTTGTACTTTTTCTGCGCTCAAGGCTGTTTCAGCGCTTAAACCTGATGCAGGAGCGGCTTGTGCAGACACAGTATGTTGTACTGAAGCGGCGCCTTGTGCTGGGAGCTTAGAGTTCATGTAAGCAACGATTTCGCCAAGGGTACGACACTCGGCTAAATCTTCTGGGTTCAGTTCTGGTAAGCCTGGAAGCTCATCTTGTACTGTGCCTAAAATCTCAACACGCTTGATAGAGTCAATACCTAAATCGGCCTCCATATCCATGCCAAGTTCTAGCATTTCAGTTGGGTAACCTGTTTTGTCGGCAACCACAGCCATCATGGTGCTTTGAACCTTTTGCGCGCTCAAGGCTGTTTCAGCGCTCATGGCTGTTGCTGGAACTGCTTGTGCTGGCAGTGGAGAGTTCATGGCGCCTTGTGCAGGGAGCTTAGAGTTCATGTAGGCGACAATTTCGCCTAATGTACGACACTCGGCTAAATCTTCAGGGCTTAATTCTGGTAAGCCTGGTAATTCGTCTTGAACCGTACCTAGAATCTCAACACGCTTGATAGAATCGATACCTAAATCGGCTTCCATGTCCATGCCAAGTTCTAGCATTTCAGTAGGATAACCGGTTTTGTCGGCAACCACAGCCATCATGGTGCTTTGAACCTTTTGCGCGCTCAAGGCTGTTTGTGCGCTTAAGCCAGGTGTTGGAGCGGCTTGTGCAGAAACCGCATTTTGTATAGAAGCGGCGCCTTGTGCAGGGAGCTTAGAGTTCATGTAGTCAACGATTTCACCTAATGTACGACACTCGGCTAAATCTTCAGGGCTTAATTCTGGTAAGCCTGGTAATTCGTCTTGAACCGTACCAAGAATTTCAACACGCTTGATAGAATCGATACCTAAATCGGCTTCCATATCCATGCCAAGTTCAAGCATTTCAGTAGGGTAACCCGTTTTATCTGCCACCACAGCCATCATGGTGCTTTGAACTTTTGCTGCACTTAATCCGTTGCTCTCTGATGAAGTCGGTGCTGATGCTACCGATGCTGCAACTGGGCTTGAACCTGCTGCTGGCAGCTTAGAGCCCTCAGCTGGTAGACGAGAGTTCATGTAGTCAACGATTTCACCAAGGGTACGACACTCGGCTAAATCTTCTGGGCTTAATTCTGGTAAGCCTGGTAATTCGTCTTGAACCGTACCTAAAATCTCAACACGCTTGATTGAGTCGATACCTAAATCGGCTTCCATGTCCATGCCAAGCTCTAGCATTTCAGTTGGGTAACCGGTTTTGTCGGCCACCACTTCTAGCATGGTTTGCAGTACTTTCTGCGCGCTCAGGGCTGTTTGCGCGCTTAAGCCTGAACTTTCTACCACTGGAGTAACTGGCGCCGCTGCACCAACTGGAGTTGGTACCGGTGCTTTAACTGGCGTCACTTGAGGCGCTGGAGCTGACATAGCAACGGCCGCTTGTGGAGCCGGAGCTGCGCGATTTTGCACCGCAGCTTGAGCGAAAGGTGTTTGAGGCGCAGCAGTTTGAGTCGCAATATGTTGAACTGGCTGTTGAACGCGAGCTTGAGTGGCAACCGGCGCAGCTTGAACTTGAACTTGAACTTGAGCCGGAGCAAATGCAACTGGCGCTTGACCGCTTAACATGGCTAATGCGTTTTGGCTTGAAAGCGCTTGTTGCTCAAGGAACAAGGTATGGCTTTGCAGCGTTTGCGCTTGATGCTGGTGGAAGAATGCCATTGATTGCTGCAAGCTATCAGGAATAGCAACGCCCGAGGCTGCCATTTGCGTTTGCGCAGCCATTAAGGTGGCAAACGTATCACCGTATTGCTGTGGAATGGCTAAAAACTGTTGATGTAATTCAGCAGTTTGTTGCTGGGCGGCAAAAAATGCCCCAATGCTGTCATGGCTGACTGGTGCTGTGTTTACAGGCGCGGCGTTGGCTGGAGCACTTGTTTGAGCGCTCGCACTGTTACTCGCATTAGCATTAGCACTGCCAGCTTGTGGCACTTCAATATATTCTGTTTTGATCACTTCTTTTTCCACAATTTTTTCAACAACAGTTTCAACAATCTTCTCAACAGGCACTTCAACTTTCACTTCTTTAAGCGCAACTTGACCTGTTTCCAGTGACTTTTGCATTTTGGCTTTGGTCGCAGGGCTGATGAAGTTGGTTGCAGTTAGCTTGACATTCATCGGCGATGACTTAGCTAATTCAGCAATCGGTGCTTGATACGGGTCAACCTCTGTAAGGCTTAACCCTAATACCGCAAGCTGAGTTGCAGCCTGGCGTAATTGAATATCACTATTACCTTTAGGATTTGGATTTAAGCTGACTACACTGACAGCATCGCTTTGGTTGCCTAAGGTGCCTTCAACTAATTTTTGTAGAATATTTTTCGGGCCAAACTCAACAAAGACACGGGCGCCAGCATCGTACATAGACTGTAATTGATCGCTAAAACGCACCGATTGCAGCATGTGCTCGCTAAAGGCGGCTTGAATGGCTTTAGGATCTTTAGGGTGCAATTTACCTGTGCCATTGGCATATAAACTCATGCCTGGCTTAGCAAATTTAACCTTGCTGATGGCTTTAGCAAACGGTACTTGGGCATGGGCAACTAGCGGTGTGTGGAATGCACCTGATACTGGTAAAGCAATGGCTTTAAAGCCTAAGGTTTGAATCGCTTTTGCCGCATCACTGGTGGTTGTCGTTGGGCCTGCAATCACTAACTGAGTCGGTGAATTGTAATTAGCCACTTTCACGCCATCAAAATCTTTGATGCAGTGTTCTAATCTATCAATATTGGCCGTATCCGCTGTGGCGGGCAAAATAACCGCGTACATGGCGCCAGCATCTTGATCTTTAGGTGTTGCCGCCATGGCTTGACCACGGGCAAAGGCTAATTGGTAGTAATCCTCAGAAGAGATAACCCCAGCAGCACATAATGCCGACAATTCACCAAAACTGTGTCCTGCAACCATATCGGCTTTAAAACCAGCACGGGATAACAGTTGATACTGTCCCATGCTCACAGCACCAATAGCACTTTGCGCATTCGCGGTATTAGTTAATGCTGCTTGTTGGGCTGCAATGTCATCAGCTTCAAAGGCTGGAATAGGGAATAGAATTTGTGATAACGGCGTTTGCTTGTTTTTAGCAAATACCTTATCGGCCAACATTAATTGTTGACGCATTTCTGGGTAGTGACAGGCTAAATTCACGCCCATATTGACGTATTGTGAACCTTGACCAGCAAATAGCGCGGCAACTTTAACCTTGCTGTCATTAGCCACTAACGCGCTCGTACGATAGCTAGTACCAGACGGTAATTGCCATGCATCATTGGTGTTCGCACTAAGCTGTGCAATAGCTTGGGTCAGTTGGGTCACAAGTTCAGTTAATGAACTTACCACCATACCAATACGTGCAGCTTGGCTATCAAGTGTGGTGACCGCAAAACGTTTAGCTAACTTGGCTAATTCAATTTCACTGCTGTTAGGTGAAGCGGTATCAATTGCTTTTACGGTATTTAATAACTGGGTTAATTCAGTTTGCAGTGCCGCTTTATTACTTGCGCTAATCAGTAAGCTTTGTGCTACTGCGCGATGACGATACTTGGCATCACGGGCATGATCTTGCTTGTATTCTTCTAACACCACGTGGAAGTTAGTGCCACCAAAACCGAATGAGCTTACACCGGCGCGGCGTGGGGTATCATCGCTGCGTGGCATCCAAGGACGCGTTTCGGTGTTCAAATAAAACGGTGAATCCCCAATGCCAAGCTTTGGATTAGGTTTGCTGACGTTAATGGTTGGCGGTAACACCTTGTGATGCAGTGCAAGGGCCGCCTTAATCACGCCGGCAGTTCCTGCGGTCGATTTAGTGTGACCGACTTGAGATTTAACCGAGCCTAATGCGATGTGCTGCTTAGTATCGTTGCCTTCAGAAAATACCGACTTTAAGCCATTAAACTCGGCCACATCACCGGCGGCAGTGCCAGTACCATGGGCTTCAATTAAGCCAATAGTGTGTGGCTCAAATCCTGCGTCATCATAGGCACGTTTTAATGCTTTTGCTTGGCCTTCAGGGCGCGGAGCATAAATACTTTTGAACTTACCATCTGATGAAGCGCCAACACCTTTAATGACGGCATAAATACGGTCTCCATCACGCTCAGCATCTTCAAGACGCTTAAGCGCGACCATGCCAATACCTTCACCAATCATCATGCCTTTAGAATCAATATCAAAAGGTTGGATGGTTTCGTTAGTGGTAAAAGCAGGGGTTTTTGAGAAGCTCATGTACATGGACGGTGAGTTATCGGTACACACGCCGCCGGTGATCATCATGTCACTGCGATTTTCTGTTAATTCAGTTAACGCCATACGCAGCGCAGCTAATGAGCCAGCACATGCCGCATCGACCACACAGTTCATGCCGCCAAAATCAAAACGGTTAGCAATACGGCCGGCGATCACGTTACCCAAAGATCCCGGGAACGAGTTCTCTTCCCAGTGAACATACTGATCTTGAAACTTTTTGATCAGCATTTCAGTGTCTTCATCACTTAATCCGCTGCTTTTAAATACTTTTTTAAGTACAGGATATTGCAAACGGCCACTTAAACTGTGATTCAGTTTTTGGCCACCACCCACACCTAACGTAATACCAATGCGGTCGGTGTCGTAATCAGCACCTACGCCTGCATCGGCTAATACTTCTTTTGCCACAATAAGTGACAACAATTGTGATGAGTCTGTTAGCTCAAGGATATTAGGCGGCAGGCCGAATTCCATTGGGTTAAAGTCAACTTCTGGTAAAAAACCACCGCGCTTACAGTAGCTTTTATCCGGCGCAGATTTATTAGCATCGTAATAGTCTTCGATACGCCAATGAGTGTCAGGCACTTCGGTAATGGCATCGATTTTTTCGCTGATTAAATCCCAAAACTTATTTAAATAACGCGAATTGGCAAAAATACTCGCCATGCCGACTATGGCAACAGGCATATCTTTTAAACGTTTGTTAAGACGTTTGTCGGTGTTTTTGTTGGATTGGCTCATTGTGAGTCTCCGTTTGATGGCTGGGAATGAGCCATCTGATGTAGGGATTCAGCTGCGCTAGGTTGGCCATTATTAGGCTTGGCAGCTGATAGACTTGCTCCAGGAAATCGAGCAAGAAAACTGTGATAGTTGCGGACCAGCAACTTTCGTAAATGAAACGGGCCGTGCTTTAAGACATGGGTGATATAGCGATTACTCGCTTGGGTATGGCTGTCTTGATAAATATCTAAGTAAACCCAGTCTGACTTGAAATCGACTCCTAGCAGCACTGAATAGGCTTGCTGCTTTGTTAGTTGGGGTGGAATACTTAGGGACACGACTTGTACTACGTTGTCAGGATCAGGACTGGGTAGAGACAAAGTATCGGCTAAGGTTTGTGGATTAACGGTGTAGGTTTGAATGTCAGCACCCTGAGTAACAGGAAGCTGGTTAAAAAATTTTTCGGGCACAAAAGGGCTGTCGAACTCATCTAACTTAGACACCCCAAAGCGTTTTAAGCAGCGGGCAAGGCCCGAGCGTGACACATTGGGGTTAATAAATTCTTGGGTGACTTTTAACAACCTGTCTAATGGCATTTTCAATTGATAACGCAGACCCAACATGACGTATTCTTCCATGGGGGACAGGGTCGTATTGAGTTTGTGTGGCGTGTTAGGAGTGTTATCAACAGAGTCACGCTTACGCCATTTACGCACAGTGGCTTCACTAATATTCAGAATTTTAGATAATTGGCTTACGCTGAGATCAGATTCTTGAATGAACTGACGCATCTCTGGTGTTGTGGTTGCATTGCGGTGATTAACCGTTTTTTTGCTGGCAGTCCCGTCGGCCTGACTCACTTCTGTAGGCGTACTTATCTTTTTTGTCATCGAGACAGCATATCCGAATAATCTGTTGGGACTGGCGTGTCGTTCGTGCGCTGACTGTGCCTAAATCCACTTATATATAATAAGAAGACGCAGATTACCTGAGGTTTCACTCCGATACAATCACCCGAGACTAAAAACGTGTGTTGGTTAACGAAAAGCTATATTTACAAAATGAGTATCAGGAAGTATTGATTGTATTTAACAGGGATTGAGTAGTTAGGACTCATTAGAATGGGTCAACCTGAGTAAGTGGATTAATCAGCATGATTAGTAGTGAGTGCCCAGAGCTGATAACCAATAAAAAAGGGAGCAATTGATGCTCCCTTTAGGTGAGTTGTTACTCATTAACGTGATTATTTACCACACTCTGGCAACTAAACCCTTAAGGTAATAACCTTCAGGAAAAGCACTGCTTATTGGGTGGTCGCTAGCTTGGTGCATACGTTCAACAAATTGCACTTCACGTTTGGCATCAAGTGCCGCATCAGCAACCACTTTTTGGAATAAGTCAGACTGCATCAAACCTGAACAAGAGAACGTCAGTAACATGCCACCAGGGTTTAACAGCTGCATTGCAATCATATTAATGTCTTTATAACCGCGACATGCACCATCGAGTTGCGATTTATTATCGGCAAACTTAGGTGGGTCAAGCACGATGACATCAAAGGTTTTACCTTCATCGCGGTACTGGCGCAGTAACTTAAACACATCAGCTTCATTATAAATGACATGGTCATCATTTAGCGCATTGATGGCCATATTGTCGCGGGCAGTTTGCAGTGCCAGCGATGATACATCAACGTTTTCAATACTCGCCGCACCCGCTTTAGCGGCGTATAAGCCGAAAGTGCCCGTATAGCAAAAACAGTTAAGCACTGACTTGCCTTTAACAAAGCGCGCAGCCATGGCGCGGTTGTCTCGCTGATCCAGATAAAATCCTGTTTTGTGGCCTTTAACGACATCAACGGCAATTTTAATCCCGTTTTCTTCAATGATAACCGGCATAGGTGGCAGTTCACCGTGCAGTAATCCAGTGACGGGCAACAGCCCTTCTTTTTTCTTGAGTCGACATCAGAGCGTTCATAAATGGCACAATCTGGATATTGAATCGCTAACTGCTCGACGATAGTGTCGCGCCATTTTTCAGCACCTGTGCTGAGTAATTGGCAGACAAGCACATTGGCATAACGGTCAATAGTAATACCTGGCAAGCCGTCAGATTCTGCAGCAATTAAACGATAACCGGTTAAACCTTGTTCACGTATCAGTTCATCACGTCCAGCTTGGGCTCTTTTAATGCGTCTAGCAAAAAAATCGCTATCAATGGTTTCTTCTTTATCAAAGGTCCATATGCGCACTTGAATTTGTGATTCAGGAGACCAGGCTCCGCGTGCTAGCCAACGACCATCATGGCCGACCACATCAACCGTATCTCCCGCCTGTGGCTTGCCGCCATTAACGTTGTGAATACCGTTAGAAAATATCCAAGGATGGCGTCGCTCTAATGAACGCTCGCGGCCGGGTTTAAGTTTAATTCTGATAGCCATGGTGTTGCCTAATTTAAAATGTAAAAGAGAAAGTGGTGCACAGTGCGATTATCGAGGCAGAATACCGTTCAAGGCCATTGATAATTAAGTGCTAGCGAATAGCCAGTTAAGTCGCAAAGTCGTGGCGGGGATCATAGCGTATTTGGGCGTTAAAAACCTGACAATTAATCGATTATAAGTACGCTTTTATGGTTTGCTGCTAATGTGAGCTAAATGTAGCACACAGTCAGTTTGATATAGCCTTGGTCAAACACTGATATTGTTGTGTTTTTTGTATCTGTTAGGTAGCCGTATCAATAGGGTTTTTATGGCTAAAATATTGATAATAAATTATTTTTTTCTCAGTACTATTATTTAAATACATTGCCTTTCTGCTGATTTACTATACTTTGAACGTTCATCCCGTTTTGTCATTTATCAAAGATACCTGGCTGAGCGCCAATTATTAGGCCGCCAAATGACAAATCTACGCTTACGTTACCAAACCGTTGAGTTTGGTAAGACCGATATTCATCTGTGTACGCTTCGCGATAATCAAGAATTTAATGATCCTGCAGGCATTGCTGAAAAACTCGGTATTTCATCCGCCACATGGCCAATATTTGGCATTATTTGGCCTTCAAGTTTAGTGTTAGCGCATTACATCTCCGATTACGATACGGGAATTAAACGGATACTTGAAATCGGCTGTGGTATGGCTTTAACCAGTTTAATGCTTAATAAAAAACATGCTGATATCACCGCCACAGATTATCACCCCGAAGTCGGTAAGTTTTTACTTCGAAACACTGTGTTAAATCAAGATAAACCCATTGCCTATCAACAAACTGATTGGGCAAGCCATGACGACAGTTTAGGTTTGTTCGACATGATTATTGGCAGTGATTTATTGTACGAGGATGAACACGTCGAGCTATTAGCTAACTTTATTAACGAGCACGCTAAGCCCCATTGTGAAATGATTTTGGTTGACCCTGGTCGGGGAAATAAAAATAAGCTTACCAATAAAATGATTGAATTTGGCTTTACGTCGGTTCATTTAAAACCGCTACACACCGAATACCTTGTTAACCCCTTTAAAGGCCATATTCTTAAATTTGTGCGCTAATTTGGTATTGTAGCTCGGAAATAATGGTGGGTGTCAGAGTTAAATTAGAAATTTAGATGGAATCATCTCATCAGTAAATGAACTTAAGTATAGGCAAGTTAAATGAAAGAGGTTATGGTGTAGGTTGAAGTTAATTGTTGCATAATTGTTGACATCCGAGCTTATCGTGCTGCCAGCCTTGTCATGATATCAGCGAATCTAAACCCTTGATTTATGACCCTCTTTATTTACTTGATTTAAACTTTCCGCGTTGAAACTGAATTTTTGTGAATAACAAGCAGCGTATAACCATTTTAATGAGATTATTGAATGTTTAACCGGCCTCAACTGATTTATGTTGCGCTACTTCTGTTGCTACTTAACGCTTGTAGTCGCGACAATAATACCCCTCCAACCTATACTATTAATGGCGGTGCTACTAAAGGTCCATTGATTAACGCGTTAGTTACTGTTTATAAATTTGATAGCTCTCAACCTGGCTTTAAAGGTGAGCTTATTGACTCTGGTACCACCGATAGTAGAGCCGTTATAGTTGATTTGGCATTGCCGTTGCCACTGACACCTCCTTATATTATGGAATTTACCAGCACTCCCGGCACGACTATAGACATGACTACGGGCGTATTTCCAGTAATGAGTCATCTCAGCACTGTTATTACCCAGGCTATGCTTGATGGCGGCAATCCCTTGTATGCCACCCCCTTAACAACGCTTGCAGTAGAAATAGCAAAAAATAACGCCAGTAGTAACATAAAGGCTGCAGATTTTCTTTTAAAAATAACCTCAGCAGCGACTCAGGTTATCACGACTGTTGGTTTTGGCATGCCATTAAATATCGACATATTTACCACCCCGCCATTATTGAATGACACAGTCAATACCTCATCTAAGCGTTATGAGATGCTAGCCTATCGAACAGCCATCGAAGCGTTAACCGCTGTTGTTTTTCAGATGCAGCAAGCGACAAATACGGGTTTTGACTCTGACGCCATACTCGAGGAGTTAGCCAAAGATTTAAGCGATGGCTTGGTAGATGGCAATGTTAACGACACCTTTTCTCAGGTTTATGACAGTACCATCCTGAATCTTTTTACCCAGAATCCGGCCACACTGATGATCCCCAATGCGGCTAACGGCGAGACTGTAGCACAAGTGATTGATATTCTGATAGCTGAGACATTAACAACAGGTACTACGGCTTCTATTTCAGAATTGAGCAGCGGTGATATTACTTTTGTGATAACACCCGCCAACACCACCGCCGTGAATAATGCGGTGTGGGATCGCTTCAACTGGAATGAAAACAACGTTTGGCAATAAACTGCCAGAACAGAATTACACTGTTCTAGAGCGAATAACATTGAACGAGATTGAACCACAATAGTAAGTAAACAGGGTATTAATTATGGGCAATAAAATAAGCCGTATAACGTTTTTATTAAGTGTATTGTCAGTATTAAACACCAGCTTGGCGATGGCTGATACACCACTTAAAGTTACTCATACTTTTGTTGCTGGTGAGCCAGCTAAAGCTGCAGACATGAATCAAAATTTTAACGATGTAAAAACTGCGGTGGACGACCTGTCAGAGCAGGTCGACTCCTGGGTTGGTATACCAGGACCGGCAGGCCCTCAAGGTTTTCAGGGATTACCAGGTTCACAGGGATTACCAGGCCTCCAGGGGCTTCCAGGTTTACAGGGTATTCCAGGATTAACTGGAGCACCAGGCCCACTCGGCCCACAGGGTATAACTGGCGCTAATGGCGAGCAAGGTATTGCCGGAACAACTGGTGCAATAGGCCCACAAGGTCCACAAGGTCCAGTTGGTGTGAGCGGCGAACAGGGAATTCCTGGCGCGATAGGATTAACGGGTCCATTAGGTCCACAGGGACCTACCGGTATTAAAGGCGAGCAAGGTATTGCTGGAACAACTGGTGCAATAGGCCCACAAGGTCCAGCTGGCGTGAATGGCGAACAGGGTATTCCTGGAGCGGTTGGTGCAGGGGGTCCACAAGGACTAGTCGGGATTCAAGGTGAGCAGGGAATTCCTGGCGCGATAGGATTAACTGGTCCCTTAGGTCCACAGGGACCTACCGGTATTAAAGGCGAGCAAGGTATTGCCGGAACAACTGGTGCAATAGGCCCACAAGGTCCAGCTGGCGTGAATGGCGAACAGGGTATTCCTGGAGCGGTTGGTGCAGCGGGTCCACAAGGACTAGTCGGGATTCAAGGTGAGCAGGGTATTCCTGGCGCGATAGGATTAACAGGTCCATCAGGTCCACAGGGCCCGACCGGTATTAAAGGTGAGCAAGGTATTTCTGGAACAACTGGGGCAATAGGCCCACAAGGTCCTCAAGGTTCGGTCGGTGTGAAAGGAGCAGATGGTTTAGCAGGCACTAATGGTGAATCCGTCGCAATTACCCCTTTAGCCATCTCCAGTACCAATTGCCCTCAGGGAGGGGTTGAACTGACCTCTGCGTCAGGCACCCACTATGTGTGTAATGGCACTTCGGCAGTTACGTCGCCAGTGGCGGCGAAAAGGTATTTTCGAGCTAGCATCGAAGGTATCGGTGATTTCTATTTTGATTTAATCAGTGAGTTAGGTACAGAAAGGGAGGTTGTTGAACAGATGGGTGTAGATGGCAATGGCAATGATATTGTATTGAAGCTCCCTGGCCGAATAAAATTTTATAATCTGGTTCTTAGGCGTGATGCAGGCAGTGACCTATCTATCCAAGCCTGGCGTAATCAGACTGCCAACGGCAATGTAACACGTCTAGCCGTCACTATTGATCTGTTTGACGAAAGTTTATCGCCCATTGCAACTTGGGAATTAACAAATACCTGGCCTGCAAGCATTAACTTGTATCCCTCACAAAATGGCACGCCAATCGAAGAAATTACCATAGTAACAGAATCATTCAGTAGAATTGCTACTCGCAGCGAGAGGGCTGTATCAACAGAAGGCGCAACCATGCAACTGTGGAGAAACAATGAACTAATGGCTAGCTTTATCGGCGCACCTGCTTTGTCCAATGAAAACGAAATAGAGGAAACTAGACTTGTTGGGGTTAATGGATTTGAGATTGTTCGCAAAATCCCGGGAAGAATCAAATTTCACGTCCTTGTGCTGCGACGAGAGCTGGTCAATAACATTGATTTGGATGCCTGGAATGCACAGGTAGTAAACGGGGACGTGGATGGTGCCAGAAGCAATGTAAGCCTGCGCATGATTGAGCCGATAACCGGTCTGGTTACTACTGAATGGAACCTAACGAATGCCTGGCCTAGTAAACTCGCAGCGTTTACCGATGACAATGGCAGGGTTATGGAAGAAATAACTCTTGTTTATGAGGGCCAGCAATAGGTTTTAACCTGATAGCATCAACCGTTAAAAAGCGGGATACATTCAACCCAAATAAAAATAGGCGACGCTCTTGGAAAAACAACATCAAAACAACGTAGCCATAAATGGCTATGTTGTTTTTTGAGTGAGTGTATTGAGGATAAATGTGGCCAACCATGATTGACCACATTGATTAAATTATTGAAGGGTTTTGTTAACGCGCTGGAGTGGCAAAAAATTAGGCATTGTGCTCCAGCTACTCCACTTTATTATTTGGTTTTTACAGCGTCAATAAACGGTAATGTGCCCATTGGCAACATGGTTGTTGGTAGCTTGCCATCCCAACGTTCCGCCTTGGTCAGTTCAACCAAGTTTTGGTTTTGAGCTAATGCTTCAGCGCGGCTCTTAATCGCTGTCGCTTCTGCGATACCTTTAATTCGAATACTTTCCGCTTCTGCTTTTGCGCGAGCCAATTGTGAGTCAGCCTCCGCTTGCGCCTGTGTTACTGCAATTTGAGCACTTACACGCTCTTTTTCTAAATTTTGTAGCTGAGTTTGTACTTCAACTTCAGCGCGCATTCTGTCTTCAACAGATTTTTCGTAAGCATTAGAGAAGTCGATATTTTCAATTTGAACTGAAGTTATTTCTACTGGCCCTTTAATCGACTTTTTAATGGCTTCAGTGACATCAATACCGAATTTAATACGCTCTTGCACCACTGAAATAGCAGTGTATTTACCAAAAATGTTTTCAACTTGTGTCGGCACTTGGCGATCTAACAAACGAGCGACTAAAGAATCGATGCCTTTAAAGTTGGCGTAAACAGCTTCAACCTGATCTGGCGGAATACTAAAAGTCACTGAAGCGCGCAGAGTTGCTGGCTGCTGATCACGACTATAAGCCTGCAAAGCTTGATAACTTGTGGTGTGAGTTTGAGTAGATATTTTTACCACGCTGTCAATCATCGGCATCTTAAAACCTAAGCCAGGCTCTGCGGTACCAATAATTTTACCGTTCCGTAATATCACACCACGCTCACCTTGGTCGACCGTATACCAACTACCAAATAAGGCTGTTAACACAGTGATTAGCACAACAAGGGGGATCACTTTAGCGGCGGTAAGTACTGAGGAAAGCTTTACTTCATTATTTAACATTTTGCATCCTTTGCGTTTATTTTAAGTATGAGTCGATATAAAAGAGTTTAAACTTAACAGCTTGAATCAAAGAGATTATCTATCCCAGTGGCAGTAAGCAACAAAAATATCGATGATAGAAAGTTGTCACTATTGTTCGGGTGCGGTTTGATAACTCAACAGATGAAAACTTTGAGCATCGACGAGAGTGGGTCTATGCCCGTATTCTTGAATTGGCTACCATCTTTGCCATCGATACTTGTGCTTATGCATTCTTTTTAATCTTATCCCCAATAACCATCCTTCTCATACTTGATTGATATTACGCTTTTCTGCTGTGTTGAATTTAGTTTCTGAGCCATTTTGCGAAATTGAGAGTCAGTGTTAGTCACTAAAACGAAAGACGTTATGTTATGACTTCAACATCATGGGTGGCATTTCTACCCTTTTGCATTTCTACGCTTTCTCTGGGTAGGCTAGAGCCCTTTTAACCTTAAAAAGACCTTTAAAGCTTCACCTATACCGCGAACAATCCTTCACAAGACCGCTATTTAAAATATAAAAAACCGCCAGACTAAATAATTGAATCAAAATTGAAACTCAGATATCGTTTATTGATTAATAAAATAAATGTAAAACGAGCAATTCCACAGGCTTGTTAGGCATACAGGGTCAGCATGCATAGATCTATTACATTATCAGAGTACGTAAAAAAGCGTAATGGCGTAGCACTTGGTGCACCTGGGTCAATGACTAATATGCTCAAGCGTTCGTTAGGTGCAAGTTCATTCTATTTATTTTGGCAGTATTGGAATCCAATATGGGGTTACTATCTTTCTCGCAAAATAATGAAGCCATTGAGCGATTTACTTCCTATGTGGTTAGCAATTATTTTGACTTTCGCTGTTAGTGGTGCATTACACGATTTGGCGGTATCTTTGGTAAAGTGGGAGTTTACGTTCTATTTTACACCCTGGTTTATCTTAATGAGTTTTATGGTTTTAGTGACAAAGAAATTTGGTGTTTCATACAGTGAGCATCATTGGCTTGTTCGAGCATTAATAAACATATCAATCATAGCGGTATGCTTAGTTTTAACTCGTCAGTATGTCTAATTAGGCGTTGAGGCTATAGAATTTCTTTTTTTAGACAACATACTATTTCATGTGTTCGTTTTTTAGTTAGTTTTTGCTGTTGAAGTTATTCTACAGTTTCGTTAGGTGCTAGTGTTACTCCTACTTATACAGGCGTTTGTCACGAGGAAATGACATGTCAAAAATAGTTGAACTAGAATGTTTATGTGGAACAGTGAAAGGTAATATTAGGGTGGTTCCTGGATCATTTTTTCACGTACATTGCCTGTGTTGCGATTGCCAACAGTTCGCCTCTTATTTAAAGAATAGTGACAATATTTTGGATGAGCATGGCGGGTCTGAACTTTTCCAGACTTATCCAGAATTTATGAAAATTACTGAAGGGCAAGACAAGATCGGTGGCGTACAATTGAAAGATAAAGGTATATATCGTTGGCATACAAAATGTTGCAATATGCCATTAGCTAACACAATGAGTTCAGCAAAGATCCCATTTATAGGTGTGTCAGTAAAACTAATGAAATTTGCAAGTGAGCAAGAAAAGTTAGAAATATTAGGGCCTGTTACCATGAAGGCATTTGGTAAACACTCAATAGGAGAAATGCCTAAGGATGCTTACTCTAAGTTCCCTATGTCATTCATGCCTAAAATAATAGGTTTTATGCTAAAGGGTCTATTTAGGAAAAGTAGTAGTCCATCCCCCTTTTTCAATGGAAACGAAACGGTAGCAAAGGTTAAAGTTTTGTCAAAGGGTGAAATCGACTAATCAGCTAGCTACCATCAATTTGGTGACCCACGATTGCGGCTGAATATTAAACAGTAAACCACGCTTTATTCACCTGCTCTGAATGGTAATTGAAGATGGTTAGACCTAGCAAACTCGACTTATTAATCATTTCCACCCAACATTAAATTGAGCACTTTACGTCATTAAACAGCCTTAACCTTTGACGGCTTAAGACTTTTTGTCACTACTTCTGTTTTCAAGTATTGTTTTTTATTTCAACAAGTCTATTTTACCCCGCTAAAAACCGCACTGATATGTTATAAATAAGTTGCTTGGATGCGTCTTTTCGCCGAAGTAAAGTATTGATACTGTTTAACTTGCGAAAATCAATCGATCTTTTTGACTTACTTTCGTAACAAATCAATCAAATCAATCAAATCAATCAAATCAATCAAATCAATCAAATCAATCAAATCAATCAAATCAATCAAATCAATCAAAATGGAAATTTAACTTTAATTTTTAAGGAAGTGTTTTTATGAATAGAAAGCTAATTAATGTAATAGTTGCATCAGCGGTAATGGGTTTATCCGTATCGTCTGTTATGGCTGCTGGTGGCGGAGACGTTATAAAAAGTGACCCTACTAAGCATTTTGATGAAAAAGGTAAAGCGCCTTCTAAATTCACCATAGACTTGCAAAATGGATTACGTAAAACACTTCCATTTGAAGATAAACGCGATTTTGAGGAAGCTAAAAAAGGCTTTATTGCTGCACCTGATTATAAGCAAATTATGGCTGAAGCCGGCAACGTTGCTTGGGATATGGGCAGCTACGACTGGCTACTTGATGAAGGTAAAACCTTCGATACAATCAATCCATCGTTACAACGTCAAGCTGTATTAAATATGGCTTATGGTTTGTATGAAGTGCTTCCAGGCAAAATATACCAAGTCCGTGGTTATGACTTAGCAAATATTAGTTTTATTAAAGGTGATACAGGCTGGATTGTATTTGACCCGTTAACAGCTAAAGAAACCGCTGCTGCAGCGCTGAAATTTATTAATGAGCAATTGGGTGAGCGCCCAGTTGTCGCCGTTGTATATTCGCATTCTCATGGAGATCATTTTGGTGGTGTGCGTGGTGTTGTGAATGAAGAAGATGTAAAGAGTGGTAAGGTTAAAATCATAGCCCCTGAGGGTTTCATGCATCATGCGATTGCTGAAAACGTGATGGCGGGAAATGCGATGACTCGCCGTATGTTCTTCCAATATGGTGTATTGCTACCGCGCAGTCCTTATGGACACGTCGATCAGTCTATCGGTAAAAATACTGCTGCGGGTAATTTAGGCTTAATTGAGCCTAACGTGACTATTAAGCAAGATTTCACTGATATGACAATTGATGGCGTTAAGATGGTGTTCCAAAGCACGCCAGGTACAGAAGCCCCTGCAGAAATGAACACTTGGTTCCCAGATATGAAAGCGTTTTGGGCTGCAGAAAATATTACTGGTACTATCCACAATATTTATACATTACGTGGCGCATTAGTACGTGATGCATTGGAATGGTCTAAGCAAATTAACGTCTCTTTGTATAAATTTGGACAAGATGCCGAAGTTATGTTTGCTTCACACTCTTGGCCTCGTTGGGGTAACGAGCGTATTCAAGAAATAATGCGAACTCAACGTGATACCTATGCCCACCTAAATAACCAAGTGCTACATTTGGCCAACCAGGGTGTGACAATTAATCAAATTCATAATGTTTATAAGCTTCCAGAAAGCTTACGTCAACAATGGTCTGCACACAGCTATCATGGTTCTGAAGAGCACAATAGCCGCGCAGTATTGAATCGTTATTTAGGTTATTGGGATGCAAACCCTGCAACCTTAATGCCTTTGTCACCTGAAGATTCTGCACCTTTATATGTTGAGATGATGGGCGGCAGCGCAAAGATTATCACTAAAGGAAAGCAGTTGTTTGACCAAGGTAAGTATTTTCATGCAACTGAAATTCTTAACAAGTTAGTCTATGCAGAACCTAAGAACCAACAGGCAAAAGATTTACTAGCCGATGTGTTTGAACAAATTGGTTATCAAAAAGAAAGCCCGAGTGTTCGAAACAGCTTTCTTGCCGCAGCCTATGAGCTTCGTAATGGCATGCCTACAGGTAGCTCTCCAAAGACGACTGGTCCAGATATGATCAAAGGTATGTCTACCGGATTATGGCTTGATTTTCTTGGTGTGCGTCTTGATACTGAAAAATCAGCAGGTAAACACTATATTATTAATTTGGTTACCCCAGATAATGATGAAAAATACCTTGTCGAGTTAAGTAACTCTGCACTAACCAATATCCAAGGTATTCATTCTGACAAAGCTGACTTGACCCTTACCATTGATCGTGCTGAATTAAACGATGTGATGATGGGCGCGAAAAGTTTTGATGACAAAATTAAGGCTGGTAAAGTTAAAATTGACGGTGACCGCAAGGCGATAGATGAGTTAATGTCTTCAGTAGTTAACTTCTCTATGGCATTTGAGTTGCTGCCAGGCACTATCGCTAAGTAAGCTAAGTAAGCTAAGTAAGCTAAGTAAGCTAAGTAAGCTAAGTAAGCTAAGTAAGCTAAGTAAGCTAAGTAAGCTAAGTAAGCTAAGTAAGCTAAGTAAGCTAAGATAAGCTAAGTAAGCTAAGTAAGAAAAAAGGTTCACCTATAATTAGGGTGAACCTTTTTTATGTTTAACTAATACTAAATGATATTTATAGTAAGCTTTCATAATCTTGTGCACTTCTATGAGATTGATACTACTTCTAGCCTTTAGTTCAAATGGCTTTCGCCAACAAACTTGTTTGCGTGGCATCAATAGAAAATGCTATGACACTTGTTAGCTTAAATAAGCTATCCGAATTAGAAGGAATTATTGAGAATAGTTATAGAGAAATTGAAAATTCTAGTTTGAAATTCCACTCTCTGGAGAAAGTTGAGTGCGATACAGAATTTTTAAAACTGGTCACGTTTGTTTATTAAGGCTATGCCATCATCAAAAATTGTATAGGCTGAACTTGAATTATTATCTATCAAACAGGCAATTGAGAGTAATACAAAACACCTTTGGATTGTAGCTAATCAATACCGAAACTCTCTACAAAATTATATTAAGTTAAGTGCTCAAGCATGTGAAATTAATAAACTTGATTATGGTAAAAACTTGCTTAATCGTCTTACCAATAACTTGGGTGATTATTTTAGTACATCTCAGCTAGAGCAAAATGTAAAATTTGAACAGTTGAGTATTAGCTAAATACCTAAGGATAGGCCGCGCGAAGCCGCGTCCAACTAAGCAAATAAACTAGGACTTAAAGCAGTTTTTTCTTTTTAGTATCTCAAAATTTTAACAAACAATTTTAAGCCTGTTATTTTGGCATTATAGGGATACGCCCCGGTCAGCACCCTTACTCCAGCATCTTGCTGTTACGTTGAGTCATTAAAAGCCTATGATTAATGACCCATATTTGAATTCAACGACAAATAAAAAAGCAGCTAGTGAGGTGGACTCATTAACTGCTTTTTTACTTTGTTACTTGTTTAATAACCCGCTAACTCGGTAAAAAATCAATTGCCCAAATGGTGGTCATAACCGCAACATCTTCCGCAGGGAAGGATATTGAGCGCAATACCAAGGTTAATTGGCGTTCTAACTTAGCGTTATTCAACTCGCTTGATTTAATATCTACTCGACTAATACTGCCGTTAGGTTGGATAACAATCTCAAACATCACTTTGCCCTTTAAGAAAGGATCCTTTCTTAAAGCACGATTGTAAAGCGCATAAAGTCGGGCTTTATTCGCTTCTAAGGTGCGGCGAAGTACTGCTTCTGAACGTTGCCCTCCTGTGGACGCTTGGCTGGCTTTTTCTGCAATAGCGCCTTGAGATGCTAAAACCTCTTCTTCAGCTAAACGAATTTGCTGAGTGCTATTAGCACTTAATGCACCGGACGCAACAGGTTTACTGATGGTTGAGGTGGATAAGTTATCACTTTGCTTATTGGCGGCGCCTGCTAGCATTTCACGTTTAACTTTTACCTCTTGTGCGGTGGTTTTCTCAAGCGTACTTTGCGCGGTTGGTTTGACATCAAACGCTTCTCGCATTGAGAATAACTCATCTTTCATGGCCGCTAACCCTGAGGTTTTGGCTTTTTCTTTGGCCACTTCACGGCTGGTTTTCGGTGTGATTACTGTTGGCTGCACTATTGGCTTTAAGATGGGTTCTTCTGGCGCATTCTCAAGTGGTTGATCTTTAATTTCCTCTTTAGGCGGCTCAGGTTCCGGCGGTAATTCCTTTGGTTTTTCCGGTGGTGGAAGTTGTTTTTCTTTGAGCATTATTTTCGCCAATTGTGGCGGTACTTGCTCTTTTATTTCACGGGGAATTTCTACCTGTTCAAGAAAAGGCACAATGATCCCGAAAATCAGGTAGACCACCAACAGTAGCGATAAAATCAGTTTAAATAGTTTATCCTGGCGACTGGGTTTAAATAAGTCACCTAAATCATTGAAATCATCATTCATGTGGCTATTCAGATTGCCTTTATCTGCGAGGCTTGCATTCGATGAGCTTGCTGTCATATTAGCCCTCACCATTTGCTTTTTTGGCTTGCTGCTCTACTGCCAAAGACATATTACGATAACCTGTATCTGCACAGGCCGACATAATTTGCTTCAGCACCACATAAGGGGTTGAAGCATCTCCAATAATAGTGACTGCACGACCTTTTTCTTGCTCTGTTTCGGTTAGCTCTAGCCGTTTGCTGGCTTGGTAATTAAGCTCTTTGGTCAGTGCTTCGATAAACAACGGATTTTCTTGTTCAGTTAAGCCAATGCCATCAGCAGCTTTCTGCCAAATTGCCCGTTCCTGCACTAGCACGGTATCTTCAAGCACTGTAATGACCAGATTTTCTACTGGTAATTCTTCTGCGATAGACACCGGCAGCTTAATTTTATCTACGCTTTGCAGCACACGTACTTCAGATTGATTCACAATTAAGAAAAAAACCAAAATGGTGAAAATATCCATTAGCGCGACAAGGTTTAGCTTACCGCCGGAATTAAAGCGTTTGTGATGCTTGGCAATACGTTTCGCTCTGGGTGATTGTTTCATCATGGCTGCTCTCCTTGAGGCTGCGCAGTCACAGGCTCGGCAGAGTCGGTTTCTTTAGGTGCATCACCTAATGAGATCATCGGGAACAATTCCGCATCAACTAAATTTGCCACAACAACGGCTTTATATGAACGCACAGTATCCATTGCCGATACGATGGTTTGATAATCCACCGCAGGGTCTAGCAATAGTACAATGTCATTCTTATCAATTTCTTGTTGCTGAAAGGTCAGTTTTAAGTCCTGCAAATAAATCGATAACGCAGCAAAGTCATATCCTTGTTCGGCAATGTCGAAGCGTTTAAGCAGCATGCCGGCAGGGTAGTTAAGTTCGAAGCGTTTTGGTGTTATTACCAGTTCTAATATTTTGGGTTCTTGATCATCTTGTGCTTGCTCTGCTTCAGATAATACAGGTAGCTGCAAATTCAAAATACGCACTTGAGAAAACACCAAACTCAGCAGTAGCACAGGCACTAACACAATCATTAAATTCATAAATGATGTGATGTCTAGTTCTGCATCTTGGGCATTGTGGCGACGACGGCGTCTCATATCATTAGCCTCGGTTGTTATCCGTTTGCTTATTAAATGACAGTGAGTTCAATAATTTGATCCCCGCCATTTCGATGGAATCAACGATAGTCGCTGTTTTAGTTTGCAGACTAGAGTGGAATAGAATTAATGGAATAGCCGTTATCAACCCAAATGCGGTAGTGTTCATCGCAACCGAAATACTTTGTGAGAGTAAGTTAGCTTTTTCTGCTGGGTCTGCGCTGGCTACGGCCGAGAATGCAGCAATTAAACCCATAATGGTACCCAGTAGACCTAGCAGGGTAGCAATGTTCGCTAAGGTGGCGATAAATGGAGTGCGTTTTTCAAGGCGCAACATGTATTCCATCACAGTTTCTTCCATGGCATATTCAACATCTTCACGGCGACTGGCACTTGAAATACGGGCGATGCCTGACTGCAATACGTCAAATACTGGCGCTTTATGGTTTTGAGCATGTTGACTAATTGAGGCGATATCACCGGTTTTTAATGCATTTTTAATCAAAGAAAACGCTTTTTGATTAGTGCGATGAGCCGAGCTTAAATATAACCAGCGTTCGATAGTGATCGCTAACCCTACCACTAATACTAATGCAATCGGGTAAATAAACGGGCCGCCATTTTGTAAAAAAGCGATTATATGGTCCATGAAATTCATGTGATATTCCTTGTTATTGTAAAGTGAACTCGTGCATTTGTGGCGGCATTTGTTCGGTTTTTTATTTATTATGACCAAATAAGTAGGACTTACTTTGGCTGGTTTATGCTTGATACTCGGTTGTTTGTGGTTTGTTATTCAAATTTATTTTTTAATTTGCTGATTTATTACTCCGTCACTAAAACGCATTTTGGCTATCCGAAGTGCTATTGTTCAACGGTTCCTATTGGCGCAGAAAAATCTCTTATTTGCTGCTGAAAAACTTTAGGATGTATCGGTTTAAACTGGGGTAGGGCAAATTTCATGTCGTTATTATCTACACTAATTGGATTGGTTATTCCTTGCCACGGCATGATGTAAAGCACCTTGGGTTGTTCTTGCGAGCCAGTGACCCTACTTTCAATTAATACTGGCTTGTTGGCTCTGGCAGCGGTTGTTTTTTGTGTTGGCTCAGCGCGCTTTGATTCCGCGGCTTTGGCAATCTCTGGTTTTGTTGCCGTGGTTTGAGCATTGGTGCCGATTTCGTCAATCGCCATCGCGCTAGCAGAGAAAGACATTATCCATAGTAAAAGCAGCAATAAAAGTACATGTTTCATTATTCTGCTTCCTTTGACTGTGGAACATATTGTTCTGTATCTTTTGGTGTTTGTGCAGGTATTGTCAGTCCTGCGCGCTGCATTTTAATCTCAACACCGGCTAACCAACGTTTGGCTTGTTGGTTATCAGGTTGATTGGCCAAATAAGCTAAATAGTATTGTCTAGCCTCTGCATACTGGCCACGATATAACTCAAGTAAAATGGCTAAATTGACTTGTGCTTCAGGGTATCGAGGCCAAATAGCCAGTGCGTTACGGTAATGCTGTTCAGCTTGTTCATACTGGCCCTGGTTACGCAGTAAGCCAGCCTTAATTTGATGGGCGTAAGGGTTATCTGTGTTAACCCGTATGGCTTTATCCAATAGTGAATTTGCTGCAGCAATATTGTCTTGCTGCAATGCACTGAGCGCTTTATTGACATAAGCGCCTGATAATTGTGGCTGTGCAGCAATGACGTTATCAAATAGATTATCAGCGGCTTGCCACTGTTGGCGGCGCATCAATTCAATCGCCTGCTGATATTGGCTGATGACACTTTTAGGCACATTGGCTAACTTTATGTCGGCTTGCTCAAGGTAGCGATTTTGTGTGCTATTGGAAATGCTATTACTGTTGCTATCATTTCCCCTTGATGACTGCATGTCTACCATGGCAACAATGTCTTTACCTAAACTGCCTAATGAGCCCTTGTCAGTGTTACTGCTAACAGAATCTGGCGCTGATGCGCAGCTTTGCAGCCCAATAATCATGACGACTATAACCACTAATTTCTTAGGTATATTTGATGTGGATGCCCTAGTTTGATTAATGAACTGCATCGATCACCTCGTGGGTTAATTCTTGTTTTTGATAAAGCGCCGGGGCGATTTCTGCAAGTTTATTGAAGCTTTTACCGACCCATTGGTCATAAATATTTTGCCAAGCCCGCTCAGTATTACTGACATGTATCTCAATGGCTTTTTCTTCAAATGGATAGGCTAACTCTTCCAGTAAAATATCGTATTCTTCTAATGCCAGCTCATCTAAATCTGCTGGGCGTTGCGACTGCATCATATCTTGGGCCAATTGACGGTACATTTCAGCCAAGTTAAAAGTAGTATGGGGAACATACTTAGCCAATTGGAAATCTAATACCTGTTGATAATAACCAATGGCTTTTTTCATCGCGTCTTGCTTACGCTTTAAGCTTTTCTGCAATGGCACATTAAGCTTAATAGTCATAAAAGTTTGTTGCTCCGCCTCACCTAAACCCAAAGCAGATAAAGAAGCTAGTTCAACTTGACGCATTTGAATGTCTTGTGGCGATGACTGTGCTTGTTTTTGATGAAAACTTAATATTTGTTTAAACCAATAAAACTGTTTAGTTTGCTCGCCGTTAGCCCGATAAAACTCACTCATTTTGAAGCGAGCTTCCTGCGCCACATCAAAGGGCTCTGGGTAAGTTTTCGCGTAACGTCTAAAGGTAGTCAGTGCTTTGGCCGTATTATCTGCTTTAAGGTAATACTCGGCTGCTGTGTACTGCGCTTCACGCTTTAACGATAGAGAGTCTTCATTATCAACAATAATGAGTAGTTGTTCAGCGGCTAATTCCCATTGGCCTAACGCCTCAAAGGACTGAGCCAATTTAGCCGGTATGGCAGCGCTAAATTGATGATTTGGATAGCGGAGTTTAAAGGGTTTTAACACCACCACGGCTTCTTGCCAGCGTTGTTGCTCAAGCAATAAATTAGCCGCATCAAATTCCGCATTCACTGCATAAGTTGATTCAGGCACAACCAGGCCAACTCGCAGCAGTTGCGCAACAGCTAAATCTGGTTGGGTTAGCTTTAGTGCTTGAGCTTGAAAATAAATACAAGAGGCTAAGAGGTTGCGCATTTCCAGCCGGGCGGTAGCTTTCCTGTCAGCGTATTCTAATGCCAGTAAGTAACCTTGTTCAGCTGGTGCATAAAGCGCTTGTTGATATAAGCTATTAGCGTAGAGTTGGCTAACAAGTTGCACTTGTTTTAATGCACTTGGCGATAGCTGGTTCGCATTGTTAATGTTTAGATAAACAGCTTGTTGTTGACTGTTTTGGTTAATCACCCCGTGGGTCAGTAATACAAAATTGGTGAATTGTGTTAAAGCCACATAATCCTGAGCCTCAAATGAATACTGAGCGGCATTAGTAGCAATTTGCAGGGCGCGTTCATCCTGCGGGTAGTGGCGAATAAAGTCTTTATCTAATTGATTACGTTTTTGCATTAATGCCTGATACTCAGGGTTGTCTGCCTGGGTATCATGTGGATAGGCCTTGAGTATTTCACGAATGGTAATGGTGGTTGCATATGCCGATTGTAATTGAATTTTGGCTAGTTCGGCAGTCTGTGGTGGTTTCGCAGTATTCTTTAGCGTATCAGCAGGATATGCAATTTGTTGATAACTATTTAATGCTTGCTGATATTGCTTTGCTTCAAAATTGGCATCGGCAAAAAGGTATTGGTCAGTAACGATATCTTTGGTCAATAGTGCCGACGCTTGCGGCAATGATGCATGATTTAAATACACTTTTAACGCGATAGCGGCTTGTGAAAATGCCCCCACGCGCGCATTGCCTTGCAAAGATTGCGCGTAGGCATAAGTGCGGCGACTGTGCTCATCACTAAATGATAATAAGTTAGGCAGCAGTTCAGTTTGCTGCGCGGGTGAAGCCGCAGCCCAAAAACCACTGTTTAAGCCATATTGATTAACAAACTGTTCTTTGAGTTCATGCATTGAAGCAAACTTGCCCTGGCTTTGATATAAGTCCAGTAAAGACAAAGAGAAGCGGGTTGACCAAATGTTGTCTTTGGCTAAATCAATGTAGGCTTTATAGGTTAGCTCTGCATCATGGGTCAGTTCTTTTTTCAGCAAAAACTGCGCTAAATTATCAAATAACACATGTTGATAGAGGGCCAGGTTAGGTAAAGAACCATTGCTTTTAACCAGTTGAACCAGTGACTCAGACTGACCTTGCTGACTTAATGAAATGCTGAGTACCCTTTGGGTATCGATAGCTAAATTTTGTGCCCGCTGGCCAAGCTTATCAAAAGAGAAGTTGTCTGGAACGAGTTTATGTTGGTTTTCATCTGCTGCCACAATGGCTTCAAACACTTTTAAAAAAGCCTTGTCTGCTTCAGGCAGTCTATTGAGTTTGAATTGAGACCACCCGGACATATACAGGCTGTTTATTTTGTATTTTTGGTTATTGTCAGCTTGTAACACCTGGTAATAAGCTTGAATCGCCGCAGGGTAATTTTGCAGATTATAGTAAATCTCACCGCGTCTAAAGTTTAGCTCAGCAAGGTATTGAGTTTGTGGGTAACTGCGCAGCAATGACTCCATTTCAACTAAGCTAGGTTTCAGTTGGCCTTGCAAGTCGAGTGCTTTGGCTAGCTGGTATTGTAGATGTTCATTTTCAGGTCGATTTGGGTAGCGCTGCAATAAATCCTGGTAATCTGTGATCAGTTTCTGCAGGGCAATATCGTCTTGTTTTAACTGTGCCAATACCGCAGCATCTTCAGCTTGCACATTTTGATTTGGTTCAATTAAACCGTCATCATCACCGCCATAAGACTGTGTTTCAAATGACTCGGTATTAATTTGTACTAGGCGATATTCAACGTGAGTTCTAATTTCAGGATCAGGTTCAATTGATAATAGCTGTTGATATATTTGTGCCAGTTTTCTGCTGCGCTCCGCTTTGCTCATCGCTATTGGCTCAACTGACGATGCGGTGCGTTTTTTAGCGAGATCAGTCAGGGTCGGGCGGTTAATATTGCTCGGTTGTTCATCTGATGTATTGCTACAACCAGCAAGCATAACACCAGCGATAAACAACATCGCGACGCTGACATTAGTGCTGTAGGTTGTTTTAGAACTGACGTGATGAATCGACATTATTGAGCTCTCTGCATCGGCAAGGTGTCAGCTTGTGCCATTTGTTCTAATATTGCCGCCATTTCATGACGAGTGGTGAGTAATAACCTTTTTAACTGTTGCTGTTGTTGATCCACAAATACAGTCACTTTTTGACGAATGTCATCACTGGTTTTAAGACGCAGCTGCTTAATAGCTAGGGTTAACTTGTTAATTTCTGCTTCATTCATTTGTTGACGACTATCAAAATCAGAGTAAACCCGTTGCGAAGCAGACAATGCATTAAATCGCTGTGATTGCGCCTCAAGCGCATTGAGTTGCTGATCGAGTTGTTGCAGGCTTTTTTGGTGTTGCCATAGTCTGTCGGCAAAGTTCCGCTGTAATTGCCAGTGTAATACCCCAGATACTTTAGTGAGTCGCTGCTGATAATCGCTCATATCGCGTTGGCCAGACAACTTATTAATGCTGAGTTGGCTTTGCTCAATACGCTGTAACCATTGTTGCTCGAGTTGGGTAGCAAATGCTCGGCCATTTTGCTGATTTTCTGCAGCGGTTATAATGTTAGCTACACTTTGCTTTTGCTGCTTCAACTGTGTAATTAATGCGGCATAAGGCGTTTGCTGTTGTCTTTCAATCACGCTGCGTTGACGTTGCTTATTTAACGCTAATGTCTGTTTTAACCAATCACTTTTGCTGCGCTGACTTCTTAAATTGGCATTTAATAAATCGAGGGTTAATACGGTTTGATAATCTGTCGCTAAAAACGCGTCTAGTAGGGCTTTCTTTAACCACATTGATTGAGTAGTAAACGAGGGCGGGGTTAATAATTCAAGTGAATTGTCATCTGAGTTGACCTGTGGGCTACCAATTAAATTGGTTTTTTTATGGCTTAAACTAAAATTGGCGACATCACTTGCAGCTAAGAATGTCTGTTTAAAGGTGGCTAAGTCGGCGATTTGATCTAAATACAATTGCTCGGCTTGTTGATAACGTGCCATACCTTGTTCAAGCGTTTGTTGCTGGGTGACTTGTGCGGCACTTAATAGCGCAGCTTGCCAACCCAGATGAGAGTATGGATATTGTTGCTGAACTAAATCGAGTAAATTAAATGCGGTGTCATATTCGCCGACATTTTGTGCTGCAAAAGCAAATAAATACAGTGCTGACTCTGAGTAAGGGCTGTTCTGAGGAAAGTCAGCCAATTCTTTAAATGCGGCATCATATTGCTGCTGCATAACATACATTTGTGCCAGTAATAATTTAGCGTAATCGTTAACCGCCTGCTGTTGGCGCCGTTTATCATTGATAACATTGCCCTGGCTATCAAGGCTGTCATATTGATCACTTGAAAATGGATTGAACAGCAGTTGCCAAAAAGTTTGCTGCGCGGACAACCAGGTCTGATTTTTTAATTGACTTAAAATGGGCTCAGCTAATTGGAATTCATTTTGCTGCATATATTGCAGCGAATTATTGAGGGCGATATAAGCACCCGATAAGCTTTGCGAGACTGATTCATCTTTGCCTGGGGCGGCCAGTTTTGCCGACATTAACGGTGCATTAGGCCAATATGCCAGTTGATTTAATACTTGGTATTGGTTGACATATTCAGCTTGTACAATCTGTATTTTGGCAAGAGTTTGCTGTGCTGCTTGATTATCGCCTTGCTCAACTTGTTGTTCACTAAGCTGTAACAAGGCAATCAGTAATAGCTCCGCAGGAGAGGTTGATGATTTAGTTTTTTGTTGTGCGTTTTCATCATTTGATTTGCGCTGATGGCTATTATTCTGGTTCTGTTCAAAAGACAATAGGGTTGCAGCAGCTTGACTGTGAAGGCCTATATTGATTTGCAAACCGGCTTCGAATAAATCACTTCTTAATGATATGAGCTGATGGCGTTGCTCATTTAAACTAATTTGTCTTAGCGCAGCAGCGTAATCACCGGCAAAGTAAAAATACAGTGCTTGGCGGTATAGTTTATCTTCTAATTTGTCTTTAGTTGACTGGACAGACAAGGGCGAGGCTAGATCACTTTGTGCCATGCAAACCTGCGTTAACAACAGAAAGCTCATGACACATGCACACTTTATCGCAGACAAGCTAAAAAAATGGACCGACACATTAAGATTTTTTTTTGAAAACATTAGTTTAAAAGTCATTGTTGGTTGTAAAGTCCATATAGCGAAACCTCTTTTACAAAAACCATGTTATAAAATTCCTACTAAAAACTTCAACTACAACACCCATTGCTCTACTTTGACATCCGCGCGATAGTTAGACTGGTTATCTTCTAGTTTTAGTTCAATCATTATGGTTTCGTCGGTTTTTTCAAAGTTATGGTTAACAGCACGTTGCACCGTTCGGCCTTCAGTATCGATACCAGTGAAAATAGCCGTTAACTGATGTTTGCCCATTTTAAGGTTGCCTAAATATACCCGTTGAATACCACCTTGTTCTAAGGCTTTGCGTTGGCGCTCGGTATATAAGGTGCCGGAGACGTTATCATCATTAATTTTCAGTTCCACACTGTCGAGGGTCATAAAACGGCCAACATCGACAGACACAAATACCGCTATTTGAGTGCTGGCGGGAAACAGTAAATCTTCTTCTAAAATAAATAAATCACGGTTGAGCTTAAGCACTTGGCTTTTTATATTTTCAAGTTCTGTGGCTATGGTCGACTCTTCAGCATTGGCTTGTGTGGCCAGTGTTGCCATTACTATAACCAGTAAACATACGCTAAAAAAGCGAGTTAACGCGACACGATAAAAGTGAGATTGAGTCATATCAAAAAGCCTTGGCAATTCCGTTTGATTAATAGGGACGCTTAACATGCAATATGCTTACTGAGCGAAATTGTTAATTACAATAGTGTATGTCTGGTCGACTTTGCGAATACCGCAAGCGCTAAAAATAGACACTGACAAAAGCGCGTATAACATTGGCTGAAAAACCGTAAAACGGCTCATTTCCTACGCCGCCATCTGCGGTTGGATCTCTAAAGTTTTGATAATTAAAATCAATATAATCCCATTGTAATGAAGCCTCAGAGCGTGTTTCACCAAAGGATAATGAGGCGGGTAAAAAGTAGGTTACCCCTAATCCATAAGTGATATCGCTAAAGTCGCTCAGTTCTTTGTCGCGTGCCATATAGTTTTGCGCATCACGATAGGGAAATAAGTCGCTATAAAATTCAGCTTGGGTTTGTTGGTAATAGCGTACTTTTAATTCCAGCTCGAGATCATCACCAATGGGATGGCGATAACCTAACTCAACATCACTGGCTTGAATTTCCCAACTGTCAGTAAAGTGGCGGTAATGCGCAAACAGCGCTGCGCGATAGGGTAAAAAGTAACTGGCCGTTAACTTTGCGGCAAAGGAGTTGCGAGTTTCGGGGTAAACCTCGGCTTGATAGCCCACACCAGATGGAATGCTGCTGTCCACATATCGCACTGTTCGGTAAGGGTTGTTAAGGTAACCGCTGTCGGCAATGGCTTCGACATTTAAACTGGTGGTTAGATTGCGGGTAATAATTTGGCTAATGCCTGCGCGAATACGATATTGCTGGCTTTGCTCTTCAAATAATTCATCGCCGTTGCGTCGAATTTCGTTATCGCCAAATGATAAGCCCATATTAAGATTAGTTAAGTCACCAAAGGTATCTTGCGACACATTGACACTAAAGGATTGGGCTAAATAATCATCTTCATCACTTTGACGTATGTTAAACGACATCATGGTTTTATCGTGAAGATACTCAATGCCTAATTGGCCTTCATTACGCTCTTCTGTATAAGGGCTGGCGGTACTGATCACATCCACAGAGGCTGATGAAATACTGTCAAGGTAGTAATAGGCGGTAACCGCAACAGACTCAGAGGCTTTTTTTCGCAGTAAAATAGAGGGACCGTCAATTTTCATCCCACCCCCTTCATAACTGTGGTAGAGCACATCGACTCTATCAGGGTCAATAATGGCGGCATGTGATACAAAGCCAACTAGGCTCAGTAATAGAACTAAGCTTTTGCGTAATAACGGATTTAATCGATTAGTTACAACCACAACCTCCTCCTCCCGTGCCTTCTGCGCCGCGGGCCGATTCGCGGCCCTCTAACACGTGCGCCATGTGCATACTTGCACTAGGATGGCGGTTTAAACGCATAATGGGATCCGCTAGGTTTTGCCTTTCATAGGGTTTAACCCAGGGCTCAATGTTTAAGCTTGAACAGCCACTTAAACTGAGTAACCCAAGAACAGCTGCGGCTGATATCACTGTGTTTAGACGCTTACTCGCAGAGAGTCGGTCAGTTATGCGTTTAATGTTCATCGATTTATTCTCTGATCAGCTTTTTAATCGCATCGGCGTATTTTTTTTCATAACCGTCTTTATAGCCGCGAAAGATATGACGCACTTTACCGTCGCGATCAATCATCACTGTGGTCGGCATCGCTTCTACTTGGTAGCTTTTTGATAAGGCATTGGTTTCATCAAAAAAGATTGAAAAGCTTAAATCCAAATCGGCTAAGAAGTCTTTGCCTGCTTGGTTTTCTTGCTCAACGTTAATGCCCCAGACTTGCACACCTAAATCTTGATACTTGTCTTGTAGTTTTTGCAGCACCGGCATTTCTTTTCGGCACGGTCCACACCAGGATGCCCAAAAGTTAATTAAAATGATTTCACCGCGTTGCTCGGCCAAATTGAGGTTGTTGCCTTGCATATTCTTCAAGGTGAAATCAGGTGCTGCGTCGCCTACTGTTAAGGCTTGGGCGTTAATGGACATTAATAGTGCCAACGCGGTCAGCAGGCTTTTACATCCCAGTTTGTTCAACAACATTCGATAATCCTTTTTTATTTTTATTAGCTGTTCTTTATAAATTGAACTGATGATTTACGAGTTAAAAATAAAATGCAACACCGGTAGCGAAGGTTAAATTATGGGTTGTTTTAGACCCTCCGGTCACTTCGGTATTAAACAGGTAATCACTCATGCTTAAGTTCCATGCTAACCAGTCTGTTAGAAACACCCGATAATTTGCGGTTAAATTAACCGTGAACTGTTCATCACCGGCAAATTCAGTGCTACCGCCACCTAATTCGAATGAGAAAGCACTGTTAAATACCATGTCCTTGCTAAAAAATATCTCCCCAGGAAGGAGGGTATAGCCAATATTTAAACCATAATAGGTTAACTCGCGCTCTGCATCGGTTAATAATGGTGCAGCGTTAGCTAGCTTTTCAAAACTGGTTTCACCGGCTTTGGCTTGTGCATAGTTGGCTTTGACATAAAAATGCTCACTGATGTGATAACCCACATGTGCATTTATCCAAGGGCTAGATTCAAAGTCTTCAATCGACATGATCCCACCTTGAATACCGACTTCAAAATTTTCAGTATCAAGTAAATCTTCTACTACGTCGCGACGTTCCACGTCGGCTTTAACCGCAACGGTCGAGCTCACCTCTGCTTCTGCAGCAAAAGTCGGTGTGCTTGCCGTTATTAGGCCTAAGGTCAGCGCGCTGACGGTTAATAACGGCATTAAAAAAACACGCTGAATCCTATTTTCCATGTTTGGATCTCTTCATTTTCATCTCGGTCTGTTAACGCTAACGAGAGTTTATATTCAGCCCGAACTAAAAAGTTACGTGCTATGTGATACTTAATGCCGACAGCGCCACTCATCAGAGTGCTTTCGCGTGCTTCTGAATCGGCAATAACGCTGTGGGGTTTAGTGCTAATCAGGCCTGCGCCTACACCAATGTAAGGAATAACAATAAGGTCGGGTAACGGCTGACTCACCAGCATTATTTCAAAAACGTCACTGTCTGAAATGCTCCCCAATGCTTTACCTGCCGATAACTCAACACTGAATACGGGAGTAAAGGCATAGCCGCCATAGATATTATAAAAGTTAGCTCCTTCTAAATCACCGTACATAACGCCCGCTTCAAAATCACGGTTTATCACATCTTGCTGGCTGATTTGGTTTTGGGTAATAGCTTGGCCATCTTTAGATAGGCCGAGCAAGGCATCTTCATGGAACCAGCCTTCAATACCGCGTTTATTTTTGACTTTTATCCAGGTGGTGCGTTTTATTAGTAAAGTGACCAGTTCATTTTTTTCGATCACCGACACCACAGGATAGCCTGCGCTGGGACCTGAATGTAGCTCAATAAAAGGCACCTCAATACGCAGCGTGGGTTCAGCAGCTGTTTCAGCTAATACCGTAGGGCTTAGGCAAATTAGTGCCAATAAACAAAGTGTGTTTTTAAAGTGCCTAACATTAGTAATAAACTTAAACATGAGCTTAAACATAGATTCCTATTGTTATTATCATTCCATATGCTCCAGTACGATTACTTGTTGTGACTGTTTTATGCTTCCAGCATTTTTGCTGGTTTACGATCATTACGGTAGTGGATAAAAAGGCGTGTTGTAATATTGTGCGCCAATGTCTAACCATTCGTTTAACAGCTTAAGTTCATCAGGCGATAACATGCTTTGATGAGTTGGGCTGTTCATCGCATCAAAGAAGTTTCTGCTCGCCCTCGCGCCATTAGTCGATAAAATAGCGGGTACATTGACCGTGGTTAATACTGGAATAGGGTTACCATCGGCATCTAAAATTAATTCACCATCACTGTCGACTTGATAGACAGGGTTACCGTCAGCATCCAGTACTTCTACTAATCTATCGACAATAATGCCATCTATTTCTTCTTGTTCTACGTCGTTGAAAAATAATTCGCGGTAACTGGTTAAATGCGCCACTTGGTCAGTTGAAGGCGTATTCAATAAGGCTAATTGCCCAGCAGGTACTTGCGATAGACCCTCTTGGTTAACCATATTGTGACAAGCTGTACAGGTATTGTCAGCAATAACAACTTGAGTGAGTTCATCAATAACAGGGCGAGGCAAATCCCAAAGTGGTTGTATATGTTCAACGTAATTAATTTGAATACGGCAATAAGTGGTCCAATTGGAAAAACATTCTGCGCCATTTGGCGCCGAGGTTTGCATATTACTATAGGTATATTCCAACGCTGGGTTTACAGCGGAAATTGCTGGATTAGTCCAAATGTCTTGGTAGAGAATATCTGCGGTTAACTGCGCCAGTCCATTAACCATTTCATCTGCTTCAGCCATCGTTTGGCCCTGTGATGGAATGATGTTTGCGCTAGCATTTGGGTAAGGGCTGCCTCCAGCCACTGCGCCTGCATTGATACTGGTGGCTTGGGCATCAATTCGCCCATGGGGTAATTGGCTATTGGCAGTATGACAACCTGCACACTCAAGTGTTTCACCGGGCTTTAGGCTTATCCATTGACGATGACGCCCGCCAATTCGTTTGCCATTAATATCTAATATGCTGATAGCAAGTGGCACATTAGCGGGCACTTTAATTTTAACTGAACCGTCAGGTTGGATTGGCGTATAGCCAATGATTTCTCGCATTAATTGATTATTACTGCGGCCAAAATCAGTATTGGGAATATCACGTACTTCATCGGGTGGCATAGGTACGCCACGCACAATGCGTAAAAATCGGGCAGGTAAGTTTGCTGCAGAGGTTTGTGACGGGTCACTTAGGCGAGCAATACCGCCAGCGCTTGCAGTGCTATCAGTGCCATCAAAGTCATAAACGCTGCGAATATGAATACTGCCTGCAAGTTCTTGTGATAGTTGAGCATCTAATTCATTGCCAACCACTTTGTCTGCAATAAAGGTTTTAGGCTGAGCTGAGGGTTGCATGACCACGGCTTCTGTTAATATTTTGCCTTGCTCTGTTGTTGCCACAAGCTGCTGAGTTTTATTGGCATTGTCTAATAACCATAATTCGTAAAATGCAGGGGCGAGTACCAAGGCTTCATCAGCAAGTTGCTGTCCTGTTAACTGACCGCAAGATCTAATTTGCCCATCAATTATAACTCGGCACAAATCCCAGCTCATTAAATACCGATTACTGTTATCTGGGATTGGAAATAGATGATTAATTCGACCTGTAGCTGACAAACTGGGTGAGAAGTTAAAATCAAAATCAGCTAATGCGACATCATTTATCGCATTACCTAGAGCTCCAGACGATCCTGTGGCTTGATTAGCATCAATATAGTCGTCGATATTGATGGTAACAGGACGCTTATGAACGGCTGTTGGATCTGCTTGCGAGGTTAGCATCATCAGAATTTCTCCACTCGGAAGCTGCTGTGGCTTAATATATTCAATCACTTCAGGTTGTGAATCGAGTGCAATTTGATGCGAGTGCCAACCAAAAACCAGTTCATTATTGGTGCCGTCCGGGTTCATGCGATACAAATTTATGCCATGATTTGCCCCCATCAGGTCCCATCGGCTATATAGAATTTGGCCGTTTTGCATCACTAAGGGGTAGAAATCGTGACTCAAATTAAAGCTGAGTTGCTTTATTGCCGAACCATCAGGATCCATTACATGAATATTAAAGGTTTCATTATCTCTATTTTCATCTAATGCTGTGTATTGAGGTTTACCTTCATCAAGCAAAATTGCCCGTGATAAACGTTGCCTGGTCGACGCAAATACGATGCGGCCATCAGGTAAAAATGACGGCATTAAATCATTACCTTGCTCGGCTAAGGTGTCACTAGCCATGACTCTGCTTAACGTTTTTGTGGCAATGTCATAGCGCCAAATATTCCACGAAGTTTGCTCATCTTCATTGGCGTCAATCTTTTGTACTTTAATAGACATCAATAATTGTTGACCATCATCTGAAACTGATAAATCTCTTATATCAACAAGTTGGTCTGATTCAAATAAAGATGCAGTTAAACTGAATGGCGGAGAATCAGCAAACGCATTGCGTTTTGTCAATAAATTGGCACCAGGATTAAAGTGGGCAGGATCGAAAGTATCAAATTGTGGGGGCTGATTTTCAGCGCTTAATTGATCGCGCTGAATGTAGACAACAGGGTGCTCTATCAAGACGGGATCAGGCTGTTCATCTTTTATGGCTGTGTCAGTATCGCAGCCTAAAAGTAAGCTAAATACTGAAAAAATCACAAATTTATAGCCTACAGTCGGCCTCATTAGAATCCCTTAACGATGTATTATTATTGTTAGCGTCATTGAGTAGGCTTGTTTGCCTTTAGTGTATTATTGCCGTCATGTGTGTTTGTTTCAATACTTTTGTTAAAATAAAATTAATCCTTTTTATTTACCTTGTTGAGAAGTATTATCAGAACCGTAACAATTTGGCTATATTTAAAGTCAAACTACAAAGCGCTGGTTTTATGCTAAATATTTGAATAATTATTCATTTTAGATTATTGGCTTGAATAATAAATAAAAAACAATCTGCTTTACTGATTTTAAATGACCCGTCAAAAATCAGCTTAATGTGAAATGCTGTTTCTTCAGGCGATTGTTAATTTGAACAAATGACAAGGAGACAGTATGAAGGCTCGACTTTATACACTAAACAGTCTGGTTTATGCTGCAAAATTTGGCCTTAAACATTTAGGCAATAAAGTATTAATCCACACTTTTACAGTAGTTTTAATGATTTTTAGTTCCGCTAATGTAGCTGCAGGATCACTTGAACAAGCTAAACTACTGCACGATCGCCTTGCCGGTGTTGCCGCTTCACAGCAAACATTGCAGAATATGGCCAGTTTACTTGATGAAGGTAAAACTCTCGAAGCGGCTTACTTAGCCATGGAAACTCCTGCATTTTATTCGACCACATTAAAGCTGTTTGCTACCCCTTGGACCAATATAGATCAAGATACTTTTGAGCCTCTAAATGACTACTCTGCCACAGTGATTGGCGCAGTTAGAGATGATGTAGATTTTAGAGACATCCTACAATCTGATATGGTTTATGTGGGTAAAAGTAGTCTAGGTTTACCTGCTTACAACACTAATAACAATTCACATTATCAAGCGCTTGATGATCAATTTGTCGATTTAAAAGAGAATTTGGAGCGCACTACCCAATCAAGTCTTAATGGTTTGCCCAGTGACGCGACCGCAGGAGTGTTGACCAGTCGTGCAGCAGCAAAAGCCTTCTTTTACTTAGGGACCAATCGCGCTATGTTGCGATTTACCTTAATGAATCATTTATGTACTGACTTAGAACCATTAAAAGACAACACTTTATCAACCGATAGAATTCGCCAAGACGTTAGCCGAAGCCCAGGTGGTGATAGCCGCTTATTTATAAACAATTGTTCAGGCTGTCATACCGGCATGGATCCATTAGCGCAGGCATTTGCTTATTATAACTATGAGTTTAACCTTGACACAGACCCTGATGGCAACGCAGGGAAGGTCGCATATAACAGCAGTGGTCAAGTCGACCCAAGCACTGGCAGTCGTGTGCAAGCTAAATATCATTTCAATGCAACCAGCTTCCCTTTCGGTTTTGTCACTGCAAATGATCAATGGAAAAACTATTGGCGCGAGGGCATAAATCAAAAGCTAGGTTGGGATAACAGCTTAGCGGGTCAAGGTGCAGGTGCAAAATCATTGGGTCAAGAGTTAGCTAACAGCCAGGCATTTGCTCAGTGCCAGGTGAAAAAAGTATTTAAAACAGTTTGTTTACGTGATGCGGAAAGCCAAGCTGATTTATCACAAATCAATGCAACTACCGCCTCCTTTAAACAGAACTCTTACCAACTGAAGCGCGTATTTGCTGAAGTTGGCAATTACTGTATGGGAGAGTAACGGTGAAGCACCTATTAATCCAAACCTCAGTTATTTTCTCGCTTATATTTATGCTCACAGCTTGCGGGGGCGGCGATGTAGAAACCAATCCACCCAAAAAGCAAGACCCTCAATCTGATGTGTACACCGGTCCCGCAGCTGCCACGGAAGATATTCAAAAATACAAAGTTTCGCTTTGGGATAATATTTCAACCCAAGACCGATGTGGCGCATGTCATACCGAAGGTAATCAAGCACCTTACTTTGCTAGTCGTAATGATGTTAATGATGCCTATGCGGCAACCAACCCTTTGGTTGATTTAGCTGAGCCTCAAAAATCACGTTTAGTGGATAAAGTGGCTGGTGGTCATAACTGTTGGCTAGCCAGTGATGCTGCATGTGGTGAAACCATGACTCAGTGGATCAAGTTATGGGCGGACGATCGTGTGAGTACCGCAAATACCATTGAACTTACCGCACCAGTTATCCGTGAACCTGGATCAAGCAAAAGCTTTCCCGATGACAGCAGCTTATTTAGCCAACATGTTTACCCTATTGTTAACCAGTATTGTTCGCAATGTCATAATCAAAGTGCTCAATTAGCACAATCGCCATTCTTTGCTAGTAATGACGTTGCACAAGCGTATGAAGCAGCCAAACGTGTCATGAACTTAGATGAGCCCGCTCAGTCGCGTTTAGTGGTGCGTTTAGGCAGTGAGTTTCATAACTGTTGGGACAATTGTCAGGCGAACAGTATTGAAATGCGTGACGCCATTACGGCATTAAGTGATGCGATTCCACTTGACGTCATTTCAACGGATATGGTGGTGTCTAAATCCCTGCGTTTAACTGACGGTATTACCGCATCAAGTGGTGGCCGATTTGAAACTGGCGTCATTGCTTTATACCAGTTTAAAACGGGAGAGGGCAATATTGCCTATGACACTTCAGGTATTTCGCCTGCGGCCAACCTCAGTTTAAGTGGCGATATTGATTGGTTAGGAAGCTGGGGGTTATCGTTTAAAAATGGTAAGGCACAGGCCAGCACCGCGAATAGTAAAAAATTACATGACTTAATGACAGCAACCGGTGAGTTTTCGATTGAAGCCTGGGTGACTCCTAGTAATGTGGTTCAAGAAGGCCCTGCGCGCATTGTGACCTATTCGGCTGGTGATAATGCTCGCAACTTTACTTTAGGGCAAACTCAATATAATTATGATTTTATGCTGCGCACCGAAAGTTCAAGTGCCAATGGTGAGCCTGCATTAAGCACTCCTGATGCCGCTGAAGTTTTACAAGCTACATTGCAACACGTAGTGATGACTTATAAGGCTAATGAAGGACGTAAAGTTTACGTCAATGGTCGCTTAATCAATGTTGCGGATGAAGATATTGCCCCGCTGGCAAATTGGGATGACAGCTTTGCATTAATTTTAGGCCGTGAAGCGTCAAATCAGCATGTATGGCAAGGGGATATTCGCTTACTAGCACTGTATAACCGCGTACTAGAGCCTGCACAAGTGCTACAGAATTATGATGTTGGTGTGGGTGAGAAATTCTTTTTACTGTTTTCTATTAGCCATTTAATTGATTTACCTAATACCTATGTGATGTTTGAGGTCAGCCAATTTGATAATTACAGTTACCTATTTAGCGGTGCATCGATTGTTAATATTGATGGTACGCAAGTAGGAAATGGATTTCCGCTTAAGGGACTTCGCCTTGGTATAAATGGTAAAGAAAGCTCCCATGGTCAGGCTTATATGAATCTTGATTTGGCGATTGAAGCTGGCCAGGAAATTGCCGAACCGTTTTTAATATCTCCTTTAGGCACCCTTGTCGCACTTGAAAAAGGTGCTAGTCAAGATGAGTTTTTTCTCACTTTTGAGAAACTGGGTGAGCACGAAAACGTGGTCATTCCAGGGGTAATAGTGTTCCCCGAAGAAGTTCCTGCAACCACAAAGTCTGCTCAAATGGGGATGCGTAACTTCGCAGAAATTAATCACACCATGAGCGTGCTGACAGGGGTAGAGCAACAGTCAACCAAAGTGTTCAATACCTATCAGTTGGTAAAACGCCAATTGCCGAGTATTGAAAACATTGAAACCTTTATTTCAGCACAGCAAATGGGAATAACTCAAATGGCCATCGCCTATTGTGATACTGCAATTGAAGATAGCGTCATACGTAGTGCCTGGTTCCCTGATGTGGACTTTACTTCAGCGCCTAGTGTGGCATTAAGCCCTGCTGAGCGAAGCAAGTTACTTAATCCTTTAATAGCGCAATTAATGCCACTTAACTTGGCTAATCAGCCAAGCAGTGTGGGGGTGTTTAACGAACTTGATAGTCTAGTGAGCAACTTGTCTGTGTGTACAACCAATTGTGATGCAGTGCGCACTCGCACTATTGCAAAAGCCAGTTGTGCCGCAGTATTAGCAAGTGCCGTTATGCTGGTGCAGTAGGAGAATGATGATGAGCCAATTCAAACCATTTTTAACTGTCACCGTTTTTAATCAAACACCAGAAGCGCAAGCACAAGGAACTGACCATGAGAAAACCTAAGCATCTTCACCTAGACAGTCCTTTGTTGTTTGCTGATCATCGCAAACCGTTAACTCGACGTGAATTTATTTCTACCGGCTTGTGTAAAGGTGGCGCAGCGGTTGCCGGGTTATCTTTATTCAGCTTATTTGCCAACCCCAATAACGCTAACGCCACATTATCGCCAGATTTAGAAGCCCTAAGAGAGTCCTGCGGTATTAGTGTTCAGGGCGCAGGTAAAATTCCATTTATTAGTTTCGACCTAGCTGGTGGAGCCAACATAGCAGGCTCTAATGTGTTAGTTGGCGGAGCCGGGGGACAACAAGACTTTTTGTCGACAGCAGGTTATAACAAATTAGGCTTGCCCGGCGATATGGCACCGTCTATTGCTAACCCTAATGCAGCCATGTCTGACTTTATCAATACTGATTTAGGCTTAGCATTTCATTCTGATTCAGCCTTTTTACGTGGCATTCTAGAAAAAGTATCCACGGATACCGCATCGCGGATTAATGGCGCGGTTATTCCAAGTAGATCTGACAACGACACCGGCAATAATCCACATAATCCTATGTATGCCATTGCGGCTGCAGGGGCAAATGGCTCGTTAATGCCGCTAATCGGGTCTCGCAATACTGACTCCGGTGGCAATTCAATGTCAGCGACAAATTTTATCGATTTGGGTAAACGTCCAACGAAAATAGATCGACCTTCAGATGTTACTGGCTTAGTGGATGTAGGTGATTTATTTAGCCTGTTATCTCAACGAGATGCTGTTACTGTAATGGAAAGTATTCAACGAGTTAGTGCGCAGAAAATGGCGTCGGTTAATACCCAGGTGACCCGTGATGATGTGATTAAAGATTTGGTTAATTGTGGTTATGTTAAAAGCGCTGACTTAGCGGATCGCTTTGGTGATCCGTCAACGTTAAACCCAGTACTTGACCCTGATATTGTCGGCCCAAGTGGTATTTTTAATATCAATGAGTTTGATTCGGAATCTGAGTTTCAAAAAACCGCTTCAATTATGAAACTGGTCGTGAATGGATTTTCCGGTGCGGGCACAGTCACTATGGGCGGTTTTGACTATCACACCGGTGAACGTGCTACTGGAGAACTAAGAGACTTACGCGCCGGACGTTGCATGGGAGCCTGTTTAGAATACGCTGCCCGTCGCAATATGCCGTTAATGCTGTACGTGTTCAGTGATGGTTCAGTGGCAAGTAATGGCCGTATTGATGATTCACAGGAAGGGCGAGGTAAAGGTGAGTGGACCGGTGATAATTCATCAACTGGAGCCGCTTTCTTCTTAGTGTTTAATCCTGCAGGCAAGCCGCAATTAATGGGAGCCAATGCCGACCAAATGGCTAGAAAGCAACAAATTGGTTTTATGCGCTCAGATGCTTCGGTAGACACAGCATCTGCACCGTCAGCAAATAACGTTAACTTACTAGTTGAAACAGTATTACTTAACTATATGGCGTTACACGGTGAACAAAGCCAGTTTAATAGTGTCGCTCCAAGGCAAGGTTTAGGTAATGCCACTATGCTGGATGCATTAACCGCATTTCAACCGATAGTATAAGTTGGTTTTTATGGGGGAAGCAGATGTTTGAGAATTGGTTAATGACTCTATTTCCATTCAATCAGAGTAAGTTATCTTGCTTTAATTGATCTGGTTATGTGAGGATATTTTCTGGTATCGGTTTACACATACGAGTTAATAATAAATAACTTTTTAAGTACGAAACTAACAAGCCAGAATTTGAATGTTTAGCGTTATCTGTGGTCAATATTAGATGTGCTTGTAGAGGTATTAAATTGACAAGTGTCGATTGAAATGAATATGGATACCCAAGATTATTTGTATTAATACCCTCTTAATTTCATAGTGGGATTGTTTTCACAGCATGTATATTTGGTATCGGTCATCATGGTGATTACCTTCGGCTTCAACATTATGGACATTGTTGTGTGTAAATGAGTTGATAAGTGTGTCTCTCTGTGTTTTAAACATATAGACATTATGACATCATTAAAAAATTAAACACATCTTTCAATATAAAGCCTCATCGCGACCCTCACGAGAGGCTAATAAGTGTTAATTGACTTATTAAAAGAAGAAAACTGCTGACACACTAACTGTGTCTACGTCATCCAAATGGCCATAACCAATGCTTGCAGAAAATTGTTCTGTAAAATGGTACATAGCTGAAAGGTTAATGCCAGTTTCCGAAGCATCACCAATATCAACATAGTTAAGCGCACCACTTAATTCTATATTTTCAGCAACTAGTGTGCGAACACCTCCCTGCAAACCAAAACCGTTTTCGCTGTCATCGTCTGAATTACCTTGATATGACGCTTCCACACCCATCTTTTCGTATGAAACTATACCAAATAAGTCCGTGGTTTTAGCTACTGGATAACGATAACCAAGACCTAAAGACAATCTATTAAACTCCAAATCGACGTTAGAACCATATACATTCACATCATCAGAAACCGAAGCATAACTTCCCATTACGAATATATTTTCGTTGAGTAATTTTGTCCCAGAAATACCAAAACCCGACATGTCATATTCATCTAGCTCAACAGTTTGATAAGATAATGAAGCACTATCCCAACGAATCGATTCAGCGGCTTGAATAGAACCAACTGAAAATAATAAAACTGATGCTAATACTACTTCTTTCATTTTAACTTCCTTGCCCTATGATATGTGCGCTAGTAGTTTGGGCCACAATACTAACGCTTCGTTAACTATGTCGCTAAGAAAAAGAGTTTATCGTGAATTGCCATATAAACTCCACTATACCTATGAAGTTAATCTCTGCTCGAAACGCCAATGTCACAAATCAACATGAATACTCAAGATTATTAATATCGACTCCCTCGCAATTTCATGGTGGGGCAGTTCTCGCTGTTATCAAAAATTATTGGTCACGGCTATAGAGTTATTCAAATATAATCGTTGTGGGTCAAGCCCCATTATATTGATTGAGGCTAATTAACTTTATGCCGTGATGGGATATTAGTCAGAAAACAGTTCAGCGCTAAATAAGGTCAACCTGTGGTTATTTTTCGACAAACCGTCAATGATATTAGTCAGTATTATACTGTTTATTCATGTATTTAATCTTGCAGTAAGCCTTCAGACACATGTAAAGTTTGTTGGTTATCGATAATAATCGCTTCGTATTCGGGGAGTTGATTGATCAGTGTCATCCCTTCTTGCAATCCTTTGACAAAAATCGCGGTTGAAAGCGCATCTACATAAGTGGGATTTTTGCCAATAATCGATACGCTAACTACATTGCGGGCTGAATCACCCGTTTTAGGATTGATGATGTGATGGAACCGTACGCCATCTTCGATAAAGTAGCGCTCGTAGTCACCTGAGGTTGAGATAGCTTCATCACTGAGGGGGAGTTGAACTGCAGTTTTATCGTCTGCCCTTGGGTGTTTTATACCAACATACCAGGGTCTACCACGCCTATCACCCAGTAAGCCTGTATCGCCACCAGCGCTCACTAATGCATGTTCAATACCGGCTTGTTTGAGTATTGCGAGGCAGTTTTTCACAGCATGACCTTTGGCAATGCCACCTAAATCAATTTTAACCGCTGGGTGATTAAAATGGACTGATGAGTTATCAGTATCGAGTTCTACCGAATGATAATTAATGGCGCTGAGATTTTTATCGATAAAAGCTTGGCTGGGTTTTTTGTGTTGGCGGTAATCATACTGGTAACCAATCGAGGCATAGGTGATATCAAATGTGCCTTTGGTTAACTCTGCAATCTTGTAAGCGTCTTGCAGTAACTCAAATAACTCTTTGCTAATAATCACCGCTTCGAGCGCCGCTTGACGATTAACTAGGCTGAGCTCACTGGTGTCCTTATAGGGACTCATTGTTTCATCAATGCGTTGCATTTCTTGTTCAACTTGACTGATCAACATGTCGGCAGTGGCTTGGGTTTGACTGTCGGCCAACCAGAACTCAACATGGGCTTGGGTGCCCATAACATGAAAACTTTTTTGCTGCCATTGAGCTTGAGCCAATGGAGAGATCAATAAAACAAAAACAACTAACAATCGACATTTACCCATGGCTAATAAATTCCTTTTTAGTCACTTTTTTCGGTGCGACCCTTTGCGGTTCTGAGATACTCGCGGCGACTACTTTCATTGCTTTGGTCAATTGGCTTAATTGCGCAGAGCTAATGGTGTAGGGCGGCATAATATAAATTAAATTGCTGAAAGGTCTAACCCAAACCCCTTGCTCGATAAAAGCCTGCTGTAATTGTGCGGTATTGACTGTGTGGCGCATTTCAATCACCCCCACGCCGCCTAATATGCGTACATCTTTTACCTGCTCAAATTCAATTACCTCTGCAAGCTCAGTGATCATTTGTTGTTCAATCATATTGATTTGCGCTGGCCATTGCTGTTGATTAATTAATTGTAAGCTTGCTGTTGCTGCGGCGCAGGCGAGGGGGTTGGCCATAAACGTCGGCCCATGCATAAATACCCCCGCGGGCGAGTCACTAATCCCTTTGGCTACTTCATCACTGCACATAGTCGCAGCAAGGCTGATATAACCGCCAGTGAGCGCTTTACCTAAGCACAGTAGGTCGGGCTCAATATTGCTATGCTCATAGGCAAATAATTTACCTGTGCGACCAAAGCCTGTGGCGATTTCATCTAATATCAGTAAGACATTAAATTGATCACATAGCTGACGTAATCGGGTTAAATATGCCGGAGAATAAAAGCGCATTCCGCCAGCGCCCTGCATAATGGGCTCGATAATAATCGCGGCCACATCTTGATGGTGGGTTTCAAAAGCCGTGATTAATGCGGTTTCATCTTCAATGGCTAAGCCTTGATCATTTAATGGCAATTGAGGGGCTAATGCTGCACTGAAGCCAAACGGGGTTTGCGGGGCAGCAATAAAGATCTGTTGGGTGACATTGTCACCAAACATAGTATGCATACCGCCTTCAGGGTCACATACGCTCATGGCGGCAAAGGTATCGCCATGATAGCCACGTTTTACGGTCATTATTTTCTGCTTGTTAGGCTGATTACGTCCTTGCCAGTATTGCAGTGCCATTTTTAATGCCACTTCAACTGCAATAGAGCCTGAATCAGCCAGAAATACCTTGGTTAATCTCGAGCAAGTCATTTCGACTAACAACTTACTGGTGTCAATAGCGGGTTGATGGGTTATACCGCCAAACATCACATGACTTAATTGATGAAGCTGCTGTTGCATCGCCGCCAAAATATGCGGGTGACCATAACCGTGGACACATGCCCACCACGAGCTTGTGCCATCAATTAACTTACGGCCATTATCCAGCACGAGTTCGCAATCTTGCGCAGACACCACACCATGAACAGGCATAGCTTGAGTCATTGACGTATAAGGATGCCAAATATGCTGGCGGTCAAATGCGTAATCAATGCTTGATTCGGTTTTTGGTTGTTGTGATACGCTCGAGTTGCTCATAAAGTGACCATTAGTAAAGTTGGTGGTAGGCGCTGCGTTGACAGTTTACGGGCTACAGGTATCCTAGCCAACATAAAATCAAAATAAAGGAATGATCCATGTCGTTAGCTGAAGTTCGCAATGATTGGCAAAAAACTGAAATTGAAGCGTTATTTGCATTGCCAATGAATGATTTGCTGTTTAAAGCCCACAGTATTCATCGTGAAAGTTTTGATCCTAACGAAGTACAGATCAGCCGTTTATTATCGATAAAAACCGGTGCGTGCCCTGAAGATTGTAAATATTGCCCACAAAGCGCGCGATACGACACAGGCCTTGAAAAAGAGCGTTTACTCGAAATTGAAAAAGTATTAACTGAAGCCAAAAGTGCTAAAGCCGCTGGGGCTTCACGTTTTTGTATGGGCGCAGCATGGCGTAACCCGCGCGACAAAGACATGCCATATTTAACTCAAATGGTAAAAGATGTTCGTGCTTTAGGCATGGAAACTTGCATGACACTTGGCATGTTATCAAAAGAGCAGTCTGAACAATTGGCTGGTGCAGGGCTTGATTACTACAACCATAACTTAGATACCTCGCCTGAATATTATGGCGATGTGATCACCACTCGCACTTATCAAAGCCGCTTAGATACACTGACGAACGTGCGTTCATCAGGAATGAAAGTCTGTTCTGGCGGGATTGTCGGCATGGGCGAAAAAGCCACTGACCGCGCAGGTTTGTTACAGCAGTTAGCTAATTTAGCCCAACACCCAGATTCAGTGCCAATTAACATGTTAGTGAAAGTGGCGGGAACGCCATTTGAAAAAATAGATGATTTAGACCCACTTGAATTTGTGCGCACCATTGCCGTTGCCCGCATCATTATGCCTAAGTCTCGAGTGCGTTTATCGGCAGGGCGTGAAAGCATGAGCGATGAATTGCAATCAATGTGCTTCTTTGCTGGGGCAAACTCAATTTTCTACGGATGTAAGTTATTAACGACTGCAAATCCTGAAGAAAATGATGACATGAACTTGTTTAAACGTTTAGGACTACACCCTGAACAAGGCCCTGTGGCTAATATTGACCAAGACAGTCAAATGGTGGCCAAGGCCAGCGCGCAAACTGCTAAAGCAACTCAACAATTTTACGATGCCGCGGCACTGTAAGCTTATTATTGACAACAATACGGCAAATTGATGGCGCATCCTCTCACGGATAAAATGGCTCAGCAAATGGCGCAGCAGCAAGAAAATGGCTTGCTGCGACAACGTCATGAGCTTAATGCCAACGTGGATCAAGCTGAATCGTTTATCGATTTTAGTCACAATGATTACCTAGGTTTAGCTAACGCCAGCGAACTTGCCGATGCGCTTTATCAAGGCGCATTAACCTATGGTGTTGGCAGCAAAGCATCGCCATTAGTTAGCGGTTATGGTCAGGCACATGCAATGCTTGAGCAAAAACTGTGTGAGATGACAGGTCATCAAGCTGGCATGCTTTTTTGCTCTGGTTTTAGTGCTAATAACGCATTAATGAAAACCTTGTTTTCAAGTACCGATACAGTAATTGCCGATAAGCTGGTACATGCCTCTATTATTGACGGCATTCAAGACAGCGGCGCAAAATTACTGCGTTATCTGCATAACGATATAGATAGTGCTGCCCGCCTACTTACTAAAAATCCTAATAGTGTATTAATCACCGAAAGTGTCTTTAGTATGGACGGCGATTGCGCGCCCATTAGTGATTTAAGCGCGCTGTGTCGGCAACATAATAGCTTGACAATCGTCGATGATGCCCACGGTTTTGGGGTGTTAAGCGCCAAGGGATTAACAGCAGCTGATGCAGATATTCAAGTGGTTACCTTTGGTAAAGCATTAGGCTGCCAAGGCGCAGCCATTTTAGCGAGCCAGCAAGTGATTGATTTTTTAGTGGCCAATGCCCGCCATTATATTTATTCAACAGCCTTGTCACCGGCTAATGCATATTTGGCTTTTTCTGCGCTTAAATTGATTGAACAGCAGCCCGAACGCCTTATGCAACTCAATGACAATATTACCTTATTTAGACGTTTAGCAGAGCAAGCTGGAATAGGATTAACTGAGTCAAACACAGCAATTCAACCTATTATTATTGGCGATAATACATCGACCATGACGGTGGCAGAATCGCTGGCTCAAAAAGGCTTTAAGGTAGGGGCAATACGTTCGCCCACAGTACCTCAAGGTTCGGCCAGATTACGCATTACCCTAAATGCTAAGCATACGTCTGCACAAATTTGCCAACTTGTAGCCCAGCTTGCTTTGTTGTTAATAGATCAGCCAATTGAGAATCAATAGATGTTAGATAAATCGGTTGCCGATACCTTTTCCCATGCGGCCAGTCTTTATAAACAACATGATGTGTTACAGCGTATCACCGCCAAAACATTACAGGGTAATGCCATATTAACAGGTCATCTGGCAGATATTGGCTGTGGCCCTGGTACCTGTTTTAGTGACTTTTCATCAGTATCGAACGTCACTGCAATAGATATTGCCGCTGGCATGTTAGAGCAGGTCAGATTGAATTACCCTCAATACTCAACCCTTAACTGTGATGCGCAATCTTTGACGCTTAGCGCTAATAGTGTTGACAGCGTTTACTCAAATCTTGCCTTGCAATGGTGTGATGATTTCCCCAAAGCAGTTAATGAAATTGAGCGCGTGTTAGTGGATAACGGTGTTTGTAGTCTCGCCATAGTAGCCGATGGCAGTTTACCTGAACTACAAACATTAGGTTTTAGAACCAATCAATTTGCCAGTATGCCCAGCCTGTTAAGCGCGTTTGGTGTTAAAGATGCATCGATGCAATCGTGCAACAGTCATTGGACGATTTTACAGGCCAAGGTCGAAAAAGTAACCGTGTATTTTGATAGTTTACGCAGTTTATTGTATTCAATTAAAGGCGTTGGCGCATCAGCTGGGCAAGCTGGCAGTCAATCGCGGGCGATGTTATCAAAATCCGCCTGGCAAGAGCGGGTGGTGTTAGCACAAGGCCTCGCCACCGAAAAGGGCATTCCTTTGACCTACCACATAGCTTATATCCACGCGAAAAAGCGTTAATTTTGCATTTACATAAAGTAGGCGGAACATGATTTATTTTGTGACGGGTACCGACACCGATAGCGGTAAAACCTTAATTTCTTCAGCGTTGCTTTCTTTGGCCCAAGGTAACAAGTGTGGCTTTAAACCCATCGCATCGGGCTGTGTGTTAACACCTGATGGATTAAGAAACCCAGATGCGCAAGCGTTAATGGCACAATCAAACATGGGCTTAAGCTACCAACAGGTTAATCCTATTGCGTTTGAACCGGCCATTGCGCCGCATATTGCCGCTGCTCAAATAGATGTAACATTATCGGCGTCTAAGGTAGTAGAAGCTTTACTGGCAACACCAATTTTAGCGGCAGATTTCGCCTTAATTGAAGGGGCGGGTGGCTGGCGATTACCTTTAGGCAATAACCAGTATTTGTCGGACAGTGTTAAGCAACTGGATGCTTATGTACAAACCCATAATGCCGAACGAGTCGGGGTTATTTTAGTGGTCGGTATGAAGCTAGGGTGTTTGAATCATGCTTTATTGACCTTACAAGCGATTGAAGCCGATGGCTTAAAGGTTGTTGGTTGGGTGGCTAATCAGGTAGATGCAAACATGAGTGAGATAGCCGCTAATTTGGCAAGCTTACAACAAATGATGACAGTACCTTATTTAGGTTACGTACCTTACCTTCCACAAGCAAGTGCTGAATTAGCCGCAAAACACCTTGATATCGCGCAGTTGTCATAGTCTTTGTTGTTATAGTCTCAGTTTTCATATGGAAAGCTGAGTGTTATTTCTGTAGATAGCATTAGCAAAAAAGGCCTAATCTCATCGATTAGGCCTTTTTAAATGGGGTAAAACACAAACATTAGAGCCGTTGTTTATGCTTTAAATGTGCTCCAGATCGGTGCGTGATCAGAGGGTTTTTCGATGCCGCGTAACTCATAATCGACATCAGACTCAACCAAATTAGCCACTAACGATTGTGTTGCTAACACAACGTCAATACGCAGACCACGGTTGTCATCAAAGCCTTTGCTGCGATAGTCAAACCATGAATAACGCTCAGTACGTGTTGGATGTAATTGACGGAAACTGTCAACAAAGCCCCAGTCTAATAAGGTTTTTAACCATTCACGTTCTTCAGGTTGAAAACTACACTTACCTGATTTTAACCAACGCTTAGCGTTAGGTTCACCAATACCGATATCTAAATCAAGTGGTGAAATATTGATATCACCAATCACAGCAATGTCTTCATCTGGGGTGTGGTGAGTGGTTAAGTAGGTCATTAAATCTTGGTAAAATTTGCGCTTAGCAGGGTACTTGGTTTCATGGTGAATACTTTCACCCTGGGGGAAGTAACCGTTGATAACCGTTAATACACGGCCATTTGGCTGGCTAAATTGGCCGATGATTAAGCGTCGCTGTGCATCATCACTGTCACTTTCAAAACCTTTTATGACCTTGATAGGCTCGACTTTAGACAACATAGCTACGCCATAATGGGCTTTGCCACCATGATAATGCACCTTGTAACCCATGGCTTCAACATCGGCCAGTGGAAATGCTTCATCATGCACTTTGGTTTCCTGTAAGCCAATAATGTCTGGCTGGTGGCTATCAATCAATGCTTGTAATTGATGTAATCGCGCTCGAATACCATTGATGTTAAATGAGACAATTTTCATTATGGAAGGACTCGTTTAAACGGTTTAACAATCACGCTTTTATACACACCTGCAGCAATATATGGGTCAACATCAGCCCAGGCTTGCGCTTCTTCTAGTGAGGCAAAATCAGCAATCACTAATGAACCGGTAAAGCCTGCATCGCCAGGATTTTCATTATCGATTGCAGGATGTGGCCCTGCGGTTAACAAGCGACCTTCGTCAGCTAAAGCTTGTAAACGTGCAAGGTGGTCGGCACGGACTGATAAACGTTTTTCTAAACTGTTTTCAACATCTTGAGAAGAGATCATATACCACATAGTCAAGGCTCCATTTGTTCGTAAATTTGCTGTATAACTTTGTTGAATAAAACGCACTGTAATCGTCCTTAATAACGATTACAGTGATACTAATTTTTTTGATCTTCCGGTGGATTTTCCATGTGTTTAAACAAGTAAACCACAGTGACTACAGTATTAATTAGGGTTAATGCGGTTAAGCCAAACACCTTAAAATTAACCCAGGTTTCTAGCGGTAAACTAAAGGCGACATAAATATTAACGATACCGCAAATAATGAAAAAACTAACCCAATACCAGGTTACCTGAGCCCAGATCTTATCTTGGACAATCATCTCTTTGCCTAGCATACTTTTTAGTGCTGACTTGCCCATTAATTGGCTAACACCTAGCCCTACGGCAAACAGTCCATAGACGATAGTGACTTTCCATTTTATGAAGGCATCGTCATGAAAAAACAAAGTTAATGAGCCAAATACCGTCACCATAGCGAAGGTAATGAGATGCATTTTTTCTACTTGTTTATACAGTAGGTACGTTACCATAAGTTGTACTGCTGTGGCGGCGATAAGTACGCCTGTCGCGGTATAAATATCGGCAAATTTATACACGGCGAAAAAAATAACTAAGGGTAAGAAATCGAGCAATTGTTTCATGTTAGATAAAATTCACTGTTGGCTGCAAAGTCGATTGCATGAAAAAATAAGCTGAGAGTGTACCATGCAATAAGGTTAATCGAGAACCTTTACCACGGCTAAAATGGTGTTTGATAATTAACATTTTTTCATCAATTATGATGGATAAAATAACTGCAGTAGACAGATAAACTAATCAATAAATTTAGCTGTGGTCATTAAGTTGATCGTAAGGTTGTCGAAATTAATCGCATTGATATTTAATGTTATTGAGCGCTTTCTAGTGTTGTTAACCATAATTTGGCATCATTTAATAATGCCGCGCTTTTGGGCGATAAAAGGGGATTGGCTATTTCAAATTGTCTGCGCTTGTGTAACTGAGCCTTCTCTATTATACCTGCTGTAATAGGATGATTTAAAAGTAGTTCATCAAAGCTGCCATCATCAATTGTTTGGCGTAACCCAAACTCTAATCGTTCAGCCAATGGTTTATTTTGCTTATTAACAAAGAAGTAAATGGGGGCAGCGTAGTGCAATAACAAATGTTGCTCTAATTCGATGTCATCCCTGCGGGACAATTCATCCCAAGGTTCATGTATTGCGCGGGGGAAATAGTCAAAGCGATTTTTGGCTAACATAGCTAATAATTTACTGGCAGAACCTGAAATTACGCTAAAACCATTTTGCTGTAAAATATCTGTATCAGGCCAGTCTGAGCCTTGGCCAATAAGAATACGTTTAAATTCCGTTAGGGAATTTATGCCACTAAAACGACTTTGTTCGCCTTTGCGTATGATACCTATGCGATAACCCATTAAGCCTTTAAGTAACGGAATATAAACTGCTTGCAGCTGGTTTTCTCGTTCAATAGAGGTCATGGTCCATACAATGTCTATATGCTGGTTTGATTCAACTAATTTGATGGTACGGGCTTGTGGCATTTCGATAACCACAGGTGTCATTTTGTAAGCGCCGTACTTTGATTCACTTCTTTGTAAAGCCAGTTCAAGTAAAGCAATATAATAGGCTTGTTTAGGGTCGACAAACTGCACCGATAAGTTATATTTCACTTCAGTGATTTCTTCAATGTCAATGGCCTCAGCGTCTCCGTAAACAAAGAGCAGTAAGCCTATCGATATCATTAAATGCAATACAGTTTTAGCCATGGTGTCCTTTTCAATTTTAGTCATTTAAATCAGTATAGCAGTGTAAAAATAATGGAGCCTTTAGCGGCTCCATTATTCTATCTATTCCAATTATAATTAGCTAAATTAGGTTTACTTAATAAGCCGTGGCAGCTTTCATTTTTTTGGTAAACTCTGCAAGTGTTGTCAGTAATTTAACTTCATCATGTTGATGAGTTTCAATGATTTTAACCACAGCTGAGCCTGATATAGCACCCGCAGCACCGGCTTTGATCGCTTCTTTGACCTGTGCGGGCTCAGCAATACCAAAACCCAATAGTGGCGGCGGCGCATTAAATTCAGCTAATTTTGCCAGAATAAGTTCAACCGGTGCGCCTGCTTTAGACTCAGTGCCTGTTACGCCAGCACGGGATAATAAGTAGGTATAACCTTCACCAGACTCACTCACCTGCTTTAATGTGTCGCTGTTTGCATTTGGCGGCGCTATAAATATTGGTGCAATATTATGCTGTTTAGCTGCGGCAATAAAGGGCGCAGATTCTTCCACAGGTACGTCGGCAATTAGTACTGAGTCGACGCCAGCCGCCTGTGCTTTGGCATAAAAATTGTCAATACCATTTGAAAATACTAAGTTAGCATAAAGTAATAAGCCAATGGGTAACTCTGGATAAAGCACACGAACCTTAGCGATTAATTCAAAGCAGTCGTCAGGTGTGGTGCCTGCTGCTAGCGAGCGCAAATTAGCGCCTTGAATGACCGGGCCATCAGCAAGTGGGTCTGAAAAAGGAAAACCTAACTCCAGTGCATCAGCACCACTTTCAACTAGGGTTTTAATGATATTAAGAGAAATATCTAAACCAGGGTCACCAATGGTCACAAACGGGACAAAGGCACCTTGTTTTTTTGCTTTTAACGCAGCAAAGGCTGCCTGATATCGATTACTCATTGCCGCTCTCCTGTGCTTTGGCTGCTAAAATGTCTGCTACGGTGAAAATATCCTTATCACCACGACCGGATAAGTTAACCACTAAAATGGTTTCTTTGGTGGCTTCTTTTGCTAGACGCACGGCATAGGCAAGTGCATGAGCTGATTCAAGCGCAGGAATAATACCTTCTTTGCGAGCCAATAATTGGAACATTTCTAATGCTTCATCGTCGGTGGCTGATTCATATCTAGCACGGCCAATAGCATTAAGGTGAGCATGTTGTGGACCAACAGAGGGAAAATCAAGTCCGGCTGAAACTGAGTAAGACTCTTCTATTTGACCATGACTGTCTTGCATTAGTGGGGCTTTCATACCAAAGAAAATGCCGGTTTTACCGTGTTTAAGCGGGGCGCCGTGCATAGGCGTATCAATGCCTTTACCTGCTGGCTCGACACCAATAAGTTCAACTGACGGTTCATCGATAAAGTCGGCAAACATCCCAATAGCGTTTGATCCACCGCCAACACAGGCAATAACCGCATCCGGTAGACGACCTTCTTTTTCAAGAATTTGCCTTTTGGTTTCTTCACCAATAATACGTTGGAATTCACGCACTATGGTCGGGAATGGATGAGGGCCTGCTGCAGTACCTAAAAGGTAATGTGCTTTATCGTAGCTGCCAGACCAATCACGCATTGCTTCGTTACAAGCATCTTTGAGGGTTGATGAACCAGACGTCACAGGTACCACCTCAGCCCCCATTAATTTCATTCTAAATACGTTTGGTGATTGACGTTCAATGTCTTTTGCACCCATGTAAACTTTACATTTAAGGTCCAATAATGCACAGGCTAGGGCGGTTGCTACGCCGTGTTGGCCGGCACCGGTTTCAGCAATAATTTCTTTCTTACCCATACGCTTAGCCAATAATGCTTGCCCCAATACCTGGTTGGTTTTATGGGCACCGCCGTGGAGTAAGTCTTCTCTTTTAAGATAGATTTTTACTAATGGGTTAGGGCTTAAATTACGGGTAAGTGTCAGCGCGGTTGGTCGACCCGCATAGTTTTTTAGCAGGTCAGTAAACTCTGCTTGAAATTCAGGGTCTTGTTGAGCTTCTACAAAGGCAGTTTCTAATTGCTTTAAAGCTGGTACTAGAATTTGAGGTACATACATACCGCCATATTCGCCGAAATAAGGGTTAAGCTTGAGCTCGTCCATAATCTTGTCCTGTTGCTAAATCGATTCTGTTTTTGAGTCAGTTGTCGATTCGAAGTTAAAATCGGATATTTGTGAATATCGCTAGTCAAACAGCGATATCCTAAATGGGTTCAATTAATCTTTACTGTGAGTCATTGATGACAGCATACAACTAGTTACTGCTGGCAATGTTAGTTGCGTCTAAGGGCGCTAAATACCTGTGCCAATAATGAATATTCCTTTTGACCAGGGTGTGATTCCACACCTGAGTTAAAGTCTAATCCGTAGAACCCTTGTTGGCTGGCTTCGTAGGCATTACTGGCATTTAAGCCACCCGCTAACATAGCTTGATCTTTATTTTCGATAGATAATTGCCAGTTAAAAGCCTGCCCCGTGCCGCCAAATTGATTATCATTTTTACTATCATACAAGTAACGGTTTACGCCCTTTGGCGTAACACCAATGTCGCCACTGTTACTGTTACTGTCAACGGCAATGGCTTTCCAAATAGCACAATTAATATTTAAACCGCTAAACTGCTCAGCTAATGCGGCTATTTCGAGTTCTGTTTCGCTGCCGTGTAATTGCACCGCATGTAAAGAGAGCATGTTAGCGGCTTCGACTATTTCTTTTGCGTCGGCATTAACAAATACACCTACCATATTAAGGCTAATGCCCTGAACACGCATTTGGTCCACCAAGACTTTAGCTTGGGGTAAATCGACTGCGCGTGGTGATTTAGGATAAAAAATTAAGCCGCCATACACACCGCCTAAATCGGAGACGGCTTTAATATCTTCAATACGGGTTAAGCCACAGACTTTGTTGTTGCCAAATAATAACTGACGACACGCTAAATCAATATCTTCTTGCGCCATAATTGAGCTGCCAACTAGGTAACCGTCAACTAAAGGGTTGAGTCGTTTTATCTGGTCATGCGAGTAAATGCCTGATTCACTTATCACTACCCGATCCGCTGGAATATGCGGCGCTAATTGTTCTGTAGTAGCCAAATCTGTTGATAAATCACGTAAGTTACGGTTGTTGATACCAATAATAGGCGCATTAAGATCAATCGCTCGATGTAATTCGTCTTCATTACTGACTTCAGTCAATGTATCTAGTTGATACTTTGCAGCTTCTTCTGCTAGAAGTCGGTATTGTTCATCATCGAGCACTGAAAGCATTAACAATATTGCGTCAGCGCCCTGATGGGCAGCTAATTTGACCTGGTATACATCAACAAAAAAGTCTTTACATAAAATAGGCTGAGTAACACGGGCGCGTACTTGAGGAATATAATCCATATCACCTTGAAAGAACTCTTCATCTGTGAGGACTGAAATACCCGCTGCATACTTGGTATAGGTATCAGCAATGGCATCAACATCAAATACTGGACGAATAACCCCTTTTGATGGACTGGCTTTTTTACACTCAAATATATATTGCGCATTAGGCTGTTTTAGCGCCTCAAATAAACTGCGGTCAGATATTTTGGGTTGCAATGTCGCTTCTGGAAAACGCAGCTTTAGGGCGGCAATATGGGCGACTTTGGTATCCACTATTTTAGTTAATACATTACTTTCTTTTGGGTGTTGATTAGCTTGATTCATTTGGCGTTACCCTTGAGTTTGCGCATGCACTTGAGTTGGCTCTGTCGCTTGGCTTATAGTGGCTAATTGTGTTAGTACCTGGTGCGCTTTACCGCTAGCTAAGGTGGCTAGTGCAAGCTGGGTTCCCGCTTTAACTGAGTCAACAACACCACAGATATAAAGGGCACAACCGGCATTAATCGCCACAGCATCACGTTGTGCAGCTTCGCCTTTACCCTGTAAAATAGCTTGGGTTATTTGGGCGTTTTCACTTGGTTCACCGCCGGTTAATAAATTGATATCCGCTCTGGTTACGCCTAATTCTTCCGGCGTTAGGGTATAAAAGCGAATATCACCATTGTTTAGCTCAGCCACTTGAGTATCACCGTGTAAAGCCACTTCATCTAAGCCGCTACCATGAACAACCATGGCGCGCTTTACGCCCAATCCATTGAGCACATTAACGATAGGGGCTAACAATTTAGGAGAATACACCCCAAGCAGCATAAATTCAGGATTTGCCGGATTAATTAATGGCCCCAGAATGTTAAATATGGTGCGAGTTTTTAGCGCCTGGCGAACTGGCACGGCATGACGCACTCCCTCATGGTAATGCGGCGCGAATAAGAAACATAATCCGAGCGTGTCAATACAGTGACTTGAGGCCTCAGGTGTCATGGTCAAGCCAATACCGCAATGGGCAAGTAGATCTGACGATCCTGATTTACTTGATACGCCGCGATTACCGTGTTTGGCCACTTTAGCGCCAGCTGCAGCTGCAACAAAAGCCGCTGTGGTTGATATATTGATGGTGTTAAATCCATCACCACCGGTGCCGACAATATCAACCACTCCAGAAATAATAGATTGATTGCTGCGAGGAAAAGCTTTAGCCGCTTGACGTAATGCATCTGCAGCACCGGTGATTTCATCTATGGTTTCGCCGCGCATTTTTAATGCGACTAACATTCCCGCCATAGTGACTGGGTCCATTTCACCAGCCACTATGCTGGCAAATAAGCTGGCGCTTTGCTGACGGGTTAACGCATTTCCTTGATACAAGCTATCAAGCAGCGTTTGCATTGATTCAGTTGACATAGACATTATTGGCCTCCTTGAGACATCGAGGTCGTGGTTAAATACGTCAGTGTTTGGGTCAGTAATTGACTGCCAAGAGTGGTTAAAATCGATTCTGGATGAAATTGGAATCCCACTGCCTTGTGGGCATCATGTAAAATCGCCATTGGCATGTCATCTGTGGTAGCAATAATATCAAGGCAATCAGGCACTCTTGTGGCCACTAAACTGTGATAACGCGCAACGGGTAAAGGCGAGGGAAGGTTGGCAAATACACCTTGACCGTTATGCACTGTCGGGCTGGCTTTACCGTGCACGACAAAAGGTGCGCGCTCTACTTTCCCGCCGTAATATTCCACCATGGCTTGGTGGCCTAAACAAATGCCTAGCATCGGCACTTTGCCCGCTACTTTACCAATCAATGCCATCATACAGCCTGCTTCGTGCGGCGCACCAGGGCCGGGTGATAACACTAATGCAGCTTGCTGGGTTTCATTCAATAGCTTTTCTGCCAAATATTCTGCGCTAACATCGTTACGGTAAATAACCACTTCAAAACCTAGGCTTCTAAATTGATCAACCAGGTTATAGGTAAATGAATCAAAATTATCGAGTAAGTACAATTTCATTTTCTGAGTCGTGTTTTTGGTATTGTTATTTTCTGAGCCGCTTGAGGTTTTCATAGTCCGCCTCCTAATTTAATGGCTGTGATCACGGCCTGTGCTTTTTGGCGGGTTTCATCGGCTTCGGCTTGTGGGTCTGAATCAAATACTACCCCGGCGCCGGCTTGAATATGGGCAACATCATTTTTGACAAAAGCGGAACGGATCACAATACAAGTGTCCATATCGCCTAGGCCATTTAAGTAACCCACAGCACCACCATAACTGCCTCTGCGTGCTTGCTCGGCTTGGCGTACCAATTGCGATGCGCGTACTTTTGGCGCGCCGACTAAGGTGCCCATGTTCATGCAAGCTTGATAGGCGTGTAGCGCGTCTAAATCTCCCCTCAGTTGACCAGTTACGCGGCTGACCAAGTGCATCACATGGGAGTAACGGTCAACTTTCAAAAGCTCAGGGACTTTGCGGCTACCACTTAGGCTGATGCGGGCAATATCGTTGCGGGCTAAGTCAACTAACATTAGATGTTCTGATAACTCTTTTTTATCTAAACGCAGTTCCAATTCAATACGACTGTCTAGATCAAAATCAATTTCACCTTCAGGCGTTTTGCCGCGTTTTCGCGTGCCAGCAATAGGGTACACTTCGACTTGATTATTGGCCGCCTCATACTTCAATGCTGACTCAGGTGAAGCACCAAATAAGGTAAAATCTGCGCCGCGAAAATAAAACATATAAGGGCTAGGATTGGTTTTACGTAATGCACGATAAGCGCCCAGTGTATTGGGGCAAGGCAAACTAAAGCTACGTGATGGCACCACTTGGAAAATATCACCGGCAACGATGTGCTCTTTCAAGTCGATTACGGTCTTTTTATACTCATCATCGCTAATATTAACCGTTTCAGTGGTGTTGATAGTCACTAACGGCTTTGCTGCGGCAATGGTTTTGCATTGGGTTATCACCTGCTGACGCTGGGCGGTAAGCTGTGATGTGATTACAGCATCCAGGTTAAATTGCTGACTGATGATATCGGCTTTTTGTAGCTTGTGATCAATCAATATAAGGGTTTCAGCGAGATAAAATAAATAATCAGGACATTCATTACTGGCATTAGGCACCGCAGGTAATGGCTCAACGGTATCAATTAAGTCATATGCAAGCACGCCGCCTAAGAATAGGTCTTCAAATTGAGGCGATGTGTCGGTGTGGATATGATTAACCAGTGCCCGTAAACCATCAAGCGGAGACGTTGATTTTAACCGGGCATCTTCATCTTGCAGACTGGTGGCCTTGGTTAATTGAATAACTAAACTATTATCGGCTAACTTATTGTGACTACTAAATTGCGCTGTAAAGTATTCATCTATAGGGCTGAGTAAACTTTGGCCGTTTGTACTCAAGGCTGTAAACGTTAGCTGATAACTATCGCACCGGATCATTAATGCTGCGTGGGTTAATACGATACTTTTAAGATGGTCTTTACTCTCAATTTCAGCTGATTCCAACAACATAGTATGTGGCGCATTTTGGGTGACATGCTCATAAAGACTTAAAGGGTCTGCATGATAGGTCAATGGCTGCTTTACCGTGTTAACCTGGGCTATTTGATCATGTTTCATAGTACTGCCTTCGTTTGATTCTGAGTCGATTGAGTTATCTAAGGGGGAATGAATGACCGCTTAAATAAATACATCGCTAAATTATTATTCAGCCTCTGAGCGTGGGCCAAATAACAAGAAAGCCCACATCTCTGCGGGCTTTCTTGTAAAATTTTGTCTCTTAAAATGAGCGCAACGCTTCACACAACCCGATAATTTGGGAAGTGCCACCACCATGTAATGTTTTGAGAAGCGATAAAGTGTGTCATGCAAGTCATCTGAGTAAGTGTGTTTTAGTGCCTATAGGAAACCTTAGCTGGAGCTTAATGTCAATTGAATATTATTCATTATTTTAATAAATGACTAATAAATTCGCTTATAGATGGTTTTATTGCGGTATCTTGCTCTTATTTAGCGATTTATTTACACATACACAAAGCTTTTATTTGGAGTATCAAGTACAATATCGGCATGAATACAGAATCTATCTTGGCCGATTTACACAGCCACACAACTGCATCTGACGGCATGTTATCACCCTCAGAACTTGTTGCCCGCGCGCTTGAAAAAGGCGTGCAAATGTTGTCAATTACTGATCATGACACTATTGATGGTCTAGCGGAAGCACATTCATTTAACAGTCAACAGGCACAGCCATTAAATTTGATTGATGGTACCGAAATATCCACCCGTTGGAATAATTTTGACATCCACATTGTGGGTTTAAATATTGATAAAACCCAGCCTGCGTTACTTGAATTCTTATCATCACAACGTGAACTGCGTGAAGTTCGCGCCCAAGAGATTGGTTTACGCTTAGCCAAAGCAGGCATAGAAGGTGCCTACGAAGGCGCCAAAGCCATTGCCGGTGATGCGGCGTTAAGTCGAGGCCATTATGCCAGATGGTTGGCTGAAAACGGCTATGCTAGCGATATGCCCAGTGTTTTTAAACGCTACTTAGCCCGTGGTAAAACAGGTTATGTTCCTAATAACTGGGGTGATATGGCAAATGCGATCAACGTGATTAATCAAGCGGGTGGTGTTGCTGTATTAGCGCATCCGAGCGGTTATAAACTCTCGGCAAAGTGGCTTAAAAAACTTGTTAAAGACTTTGCTGAAGCAGGCGGCGACGCCATGGAAGTCGTGCTTGGCCAGCAAACGATTGATGACAGAAATAACTTGCTTGCCTTATGCCACCAACACCAGTTAATGGGCTCGTTGGGCAGTGATTTTCATTTTATAAGCAACTGGATAGAATTAGGTAAAAATTTATATCAACCCCAAGGAGTGACTTGGGTTTGGCAATCAGCATCTTGGATGGAACGGTAATGAGCCAATTTTTTTATATACATGAAGAAAACCCACAAGCTAGATTAATCAATCAAGTTGTGGAAATTTTAAAGCAGGGTGGGGTTATCGTTTACCCAACCGACTCAGGTTATGCACTGGGTTGTATGATTGGCGATAAAAATGCAATGACCCGTATGGCTCGTATTCGCCAGATTGATAATGACCAAAATTTTTCATTAATGTGTCGTGATCTGTCTGAGTTAGCCAATTTTGCAAAAGTTGATAACCAGGCTTATCGCTTGCTAAAAAGCTGCACTCCAGGGCCATACACCTTCATTTTTAAAGCCAGTAAAGAAGTGCCTCGCCGTTTACAGTGTGAGAAAAAACGCACTATTGGTATTCGTGTGCCGGATAACTTGATTTTACAAGCATTATTAGAAGCCTTGGGTGAGCCTTTAATGTCGACCAGTTTAGTGATGCCTAATGAAGAGCATGCTGAGTCTGATCCAGAACATATCCGCGATATTCTTGAGCATCAAGTTGAAGGCATCGTATTGGGTGGTTACTTGCCTGAAAAGCAAACAACCGTAATTGATATGTCAGAAGGTGAAATTAACATTTTACGTTATGGTGCTGGCGATACGGCGGCATTTGAATAGCAATCAGCGATATAATTGTTTAATCCTTATGCATTAATGCGTATAATCGCGCGTTCGCTTTTAGGGCCTGTTTAAATGGGTGAAGAAACAGTCATTACGCACTAATAATCATAACAAACGGAGCGCTATGCAGGGTCATCAACAAAGCCTTCCATTAGCCATAGTTCGCGGCAAAGCGTTAGACGCTATGCCCAGTGATTTGTTTATTCCCCCTGAAGCGTTAGAGGTATTTCTAGAGTCATTTGAAGGGCCGCTAGATTTGCTTTTATACCTAATTCGCAAGCAAAAGTTGGATGTGGTTGATTTACCCATTCAGCAAATTTCTCAGCAATATTTACTTTATATTGAAGTGTTAACTGAGGCGAGAATTGAGCTAGCAGCCGATTATTTAGTGATGGCAGCAACCTTAGCTGAAATTAAATCACGTTTGTTGTTGCCTAAAATGGTGACAGAAAATGATGAGGAAGAAGACCCTAGAGTTGTACTTATTCGACAGTTGAAAGCCTATGAAGTGATTAAACAGGCTGCATACGATTTAGATGAACTACCTCGACTAGAGCGGGATGTATTTCAAGTCAGTGCTGCCAAAGCACCCAACATCAAGCCTATTATTGTACCTCCAGATGTGACCTTGTTAGAATTAGCACGTGCATTTGGTGAGGTACTAAAACGCATTGACGCGAGCGAAGATCACCATGTAAAGCGCGAGCAACTGTCCACCCGCGAGCGAATGAGCCAAATTTTAGCTAAGCTATCCAGTAACGAATACCTGCATTTTGAGCAGTTATTTGATTTTGAAGAAGGCCGTGCCGGTGTGGTGGTAAGTTTTTTAGCGTTAATGGAATTGATTAAAGAGTTATTAGTGGATGTGGTGCAGAACGAGCCTTTTGCCACCATTTATATTAAAGCCAAGTAATGTTAAATAAGTGTAAACCATGATGCAAATAAACCCGACTCAATTAAAGCAATTAATCGAAGCCAGTTTATTTGTATTAGCCAAGCCGATGACCATTAAAGCGTTGAGAGAAACCGTACTGGCTGATTTCAACGTGTCACGGGTTAAAATTAAAGTCGCTGTAGATGAATTACAGCAAGAATACCAAGAGCGCGGTGTTCAACTGGTGCAAGTGGCCGGCGGATATCGTTTTCAAACTCAAGAAATACTCAGTCCTTTTTTACAGCCACTCTGGCAAGAAAAAGCGCCAAAGTATTCTCGTGCAACCATGGAAACCTTAGCCGTGATTGCCTATCGACAACCCGTTACCCGGGGCGATATTGAACAAATAAGAGGTGTGGCGATCAGCAGTCACATCATTAAAAGTTTAGCTGATAGACATTGGATAAAAGTGGTCGGACATAAAGAGGTGCCGGGTAGACCTGCACTGTATGCAACTACCATCAATTTTTTATCTTATTTTGGCTTAAAAAAGTTAGCTGATTTACCTGAGCTAAATCATATTGAGTCACTTCAAGCGATGTTTGAAAAAGCCCAACAGGCACCACAAAATGTGGAACAAACCTCGCAAGAGCAAGTCTCGTAAGAGCAAACTAAAGAGTAATACTAATGAGCGAAAAGTTGCAGAAAGTCTTGGCCCGTGCAGGCCATGGCTCCCGTCGTGAGATGGAGGCATGGATTGCTGCAGGCCGAGTTAGTATTGATGGTGAAATTGCAAATCTTGGTGACCGTGTTGAGGCTAGTGCCAAAATACGTATCGATGGACGCGCGATTGCATTAAAGTCAGTAGACGAAGTTATTTGTCGTGTGTTGGCGTACCACAAACCTGAAGGTGAAATTTGTTCGCGCAAAGACCCTGAAGGCCGCCCAACGGTTTTTGAACGTTTACCTAACATGCGTGACTCACGCTGGGTTGCCGTTGGACGTTTAGATATTAACACCTCAGGTTTATTGTTATTTACTTCAGATGGCGAGTTAGCTAACCGCTTAATGCATCCATCGAACGAAGTTGAGCGTGAATATGCAGTGCGTACCTTTGGTGAAGTACCAGAGGCTGCTGTGCAGCGTTTACGTACCGGTGTGACACTAGAAGATGGCCCAGCCATGTTCGATAGCGTTAAACCTGCCGGTGGTGAAGGCATAAACCAGTGGTGGCATGTGACATTACGTGAAGGTCGTAACCGTGAGGTGCGTCGTTTATGGGAATCACAAGAGATACAAGTAAGCCGCCTGATCCGTATTCGCTATGGCATGATTGAATTACCTAAATCACTGCCGCGTGGCGGGTGGTTAGAACTTTCATTAGACCAAGTGAACTATTTGCGTCAGCTGGCTAGCTTAGACGTTGAAACCCGTTCACTTATCGGACACGATAAACACAGTGTTTCACGCTCGAAAGTGAAAAGTGCTAAAATTCGTCGTGCTGTGCGTAAAACGAAAGTGGTCACTGGTAAAGCTAAGCCGACTCGTCAACGTAGCTAATTGAGCTGTGAGTTTGTTTAGTATTAAAAGAAGGTCGCGTTAGCGGCCTTTTTTTATAGTGGTAGGTGTTATTTTATCATCACTGCGTTGCCATGCTTAGTTCGAGTGACCGATAACACCAACGCCCTAATAAAGCATGGGTATTAGACTTGCTGTTTAATTTTTAGCGGTTAATGAATAAAAACACTTCAGTTTGTTGTTTTTTAAGTCACTTGAATCGTTTGATTAAAATTAATAGTTGCGTGATTTCAAAAAAACAGTAAAGTGTGCAGCAAGTTCAGCGGCGCAACCTAAGTTGTTAAGTTGACAATAGATTCTACGAATTGAAATTCAATTCGTCACAGTTTGCCCGAGTGGTGGAATCGGTAGACACAAGGGATTTAAAATCCCTCGCTGAATAAGCGTGCCAGTTCAAGTCTGGCCTCGGGTACCATTATTAAACTCACTTTGATATTTATATCGAGATTGAGTGATGGATAAGAAAGCCTCGACACTGCGTCGGGGCTTTTTTATGTCTGCATTTTTTAAATGAGTTTTCAATTCGTTACCGCACTAGAATGAATCCACAGCTATTAGCCAACCATTATCACAAACAAAAATGCTACCCGTTAAGATAGCATTTTGTGAGTGAATCATGATGGGTCTAACTCAGTCTGTTAACATAATCTGTTAACATCAGTTTGATAGCTAATGACACTTACCTGAATCACAACTTGTTTTAGTGCCGCAGCCGCCAAATTTTCCCTGTGACATTGGTGCATCAAACCATTCAGGTTCAGGGAAAATCGGCCAGTCTATTTTAGTAACTCTTTTTCCATGCATATTAATATGCGCCTGATATTGATTCATCCCATCAGTGCTAAATTCAAACATAAACTTAGCTCGCCAACATAAGCCAGTTTGCCCGCCTAAACTTGGGCGAGCAGATTCCATAGCGATTGCAAGTAGCTGCACTTTTTGTTTGCCACAAGCCTGCTCAGCGAAAACGCGGCTCAGTTCAGCCATATTGCGTAACTGCCAGAAGAAAGCTGCGGTGACAATCAGTGCCGCCATTATTAAAAAATCAGACATCATAGGCTTGTTGCCTTAAATAAACCGCCAATGGCGAGGGAGAGTTGTTCGCTGCGATCTGGATTACGCAAATCTGTTAGTAAAGCATTACGCAAGCTTGGTATGGCAACAATATCAGCAAAAACTTGATTAAAAAAGCTTTGTGGCTGTTTTGCCAGCGCTTCTAAAAAGAATTTGCGGGTGGTGTCATCTTTCAATGCTAACCAATTACGCGCTGCTATTGTGATTAGCATAGTTTCATCAAGTTGATCTTGAGCATTTAATCTATGTATTGCCTGTTGACTGAGTTTTGTATTTGATGCCAACGCTTTTAAAAATAGCCCCTTATATTCTACTGGAGACTGATCCAATAATGTTACCAATACGTCAGCTAAGGGCTGTTCAATCGGCAGGTGTTCAAAGCAACTACATAATGCCGCTTGTACTTCTACAGGGGCCTGCGGCAAGATGTTAATAATATCCTGTTGGTGGTCAAATGATGACATTCTCACGCATACATCTGCTAAACCTTGCATACCAATTTGCTGCCATTGTTGTGGCGGCATTTGCCCGGCAAGATACTGGGCTGCAATTTCATATTGATTTGAGGCTTGCTCACCCAGTTGTTTTTTGACTAAGGCATTAAAAATAGCCAATTTATGTTGATTGGGCTTAAAGCTGAATGGGTGGTTTGCCAATTGTTGCTGCTGTTCATCCGTTAGGTCTTGCGTCGGATCTCGGCCTAACGCCTCTAAAATCATCTTTATAAATTGTTGTCTTGGCGCGGGGGAGAGTAATCCCTGTTCATCAAGGGCAAGCTTAATAAACCAAATGTATGGTTGTTGGCTTTGCTGCCAAAAAACTATCGCAAACTGCGCATGGCCTTGAATGGGATAAGGGTATGGGGCAACCAATGACTCAATTTGATGAAATGCCATCATATCGATATTTTGTACTCTTCTGCCTAAATCATAAACCTGGAATTGAGTGTTAGCTGTGGCAAGAAATTGGCTAAGGGTGGTGATTTCTGTCATGGGGACTCGCTATACAAAACGTGGCAATATGTGGGTATTAATGGTGGCTAATGTTATCATATTCAACCTTTGCCATTGTATTTGAGCCATTATATATGCTTTATGAAGCGAGCCTGACTTTTTTAGTAAAATTAGAGCAGCAACTCAAGTTGTTAGGTCTATGGTCATTAACGCCTCCTTCCACTATAGCGCTGGCAAGTACGGCTCCATTTGCATGCGATACCTTAGCATTTGAGCAATGGTTACAATTTATTTTTATTCCTAAAATGCAGCAATTAATCGACACGCAAAGCTCGTTACCTAGCCAAATGGCGATTGCGCCAATGGCGCAACAGGTGTGGCAAGCGCGACCTGACAGACAAGAGATAATTGCACTATTGGATCAATTTGACCAACTGTTAACTAATCAATATTAGTGCAGGCTGGTGACAATAAGCGACCTAATGACTATGAGCGACTCCAATTTATATGACCTTTTAATGGCTGATATTGAGCCAGAACAAGAGGGTGATCAGACGTTAAATGCTGATGAAGAGCAACAAAGCCCCCCAGAATTAGCAGTTTTATTTGAAGATGAACACATTGTCGCTATTCACAAACCCGCAGGCTTGTTAGTGCATCGTAGCTACTTGGCGCGTAAAGAACGTTTTTTTGCTATGCAACTTACCCGGGATCTCGTTGGCTGCCATGTTTTTCCAGTTCATCGCTTAGACCGCCCCACATCTGGCGTGTTGTTATTTGCCAAAAGCAGTGAATGTGCACGTAATTTATGTGAGCAATTTGAAAATCATACCGTGACTAAACGCTATTTGGCTTTAGTGCGCGGTAATATGCATGATGGCGGTGAGCTCGACTATGCTTTAAGAGTTGAACTTGATGATGTTGCTGACAAATTTGCAGCTGCGGATAAACCCGCTCAAGATGCTGTGACCTTTTATCAGCCGCTACTTAATAGTGAAATCCCATTTAGTTCAGGTCGTTATCCAACCAGTCGTTTCGGATTAGTCAAGCTCACACCTAAAACAGGCCGAAAGCATCAATTGCGTCGCCATATGGCCCATTTACGTCATCCTATTATTGGTGATACCACCCATGGCGATGGTAAACAAAACAAATTCGGGCGTGAGCATTTTGGCGTCAACCGCTTATGGCTTATTGCTAAAAGCTTGCAATTTACCCACCCAATAACGGGTGAGCGAATGCACATAGAGACTGAGTTAGAGCAAGAGTGGTTAGATCTTTTCAGTTTACTGGGGTGGAACGATTTAGATACTGAAGCCAGTATGCTTATTTAAATTCATCAATAAAACCCACTTGCTACAAAGCAAATTTATACAGTATGTTAGTTATAATCTAATTGATTTTTAAATCATGGCACAGGAAGGATGAAGTAGTGGCAAATGTTAATCTTGTTTTTGGTACTGTTTATGGCAGTGCGCAATTTACCGCTGAAACATTAGCAAAAAAAATTACTGAGATGGGTTTTACAACCACCTTAAAGCAACCAGATGAGCTAGCAGGATTTATTCCTGCCGAATCTGATTATCTTATTATTGTTTGCTCAACCACAGGCCAAGGTGATTTACCGGAAGATATTCAACCTTGGTTTACACAAATGAAATCTGCCGCGCCCTATTTACCAAAATTGAAATACAGCATTGTTGGTCTAGGTGATTCAAGTTATGACACTTTTTGCGGCGCAGCAAAACAGTTTGATGAGCTATTAAATGAGCTTGGCGCACAGGCATTAACCCCTAGATTGGAAATAGATGCCACAGAAACCATGGAACCTGAGTTAGATGCAGTTCAATGGCTAACAACTTGGCAAGCCGCAGCTAATGCAGACATGTTATAGGTAAATTTTCTAAACACGTCATTACCCAGCAATGGTTTAAGTTCGCACAGCGATTAAGCCAGGCTTTATTGATCCCGATTGCTATACTACCAGCCGCTGGGGTTATGCTGGGTATCACGGCTAATCCCTTACCCTTCATTCCTGAAGCCGTTAATTTAATTTTTTCTTCCGTCGGTCACCTAATTTTTACTATGATGCCACTGCTTTTTGCTGTCGCGATAGCAATTGGATTTTGTAAAGATCAGGGGCTTGCCGCTTTTTCTGCCGTTTTCGGGTTTGGTGTGTTTATCTCAACCATGGGCGCACTGAGTTCACTTTATCAATTACCCTCAAGGCCAATGTGGGGTATCGAAACCATAGATACTGGTATAGCGGGTGGCATGTTGGTCGGTGCTATAACCTATATCGCGGTTAAGATGAGTGAAAAGTTAACCTTACCAGCTATCTTCTCATTTTTTGAAGGTCGGCGAAGCGCACCCTTAATTATTTTGCCTTTAGCTATGATACTGGCAAGCGTACTTGCTTTTATTTGGCCTCCCTTATCGTCAAATATAGAAATGCTATCTAATTGGGCAGTTTATCAAGAACCTTCGGTTGCATTTGGATTATATGGTTTTGTTGAGCGTTTACTGATCCCATTAGGACTACACCACATATGGAATGCGCCATTTTACTTAGAGTTTGGTTATTTTTGGCATGATGGACAACTGGTACGTGGTGAGGTCGGTCGATATTTAGCTGGTGATCCCATGGCGGGTAATCTTGCTGGAGGCTATTTAATTAAAATGTGGGGCTTACCTGCTGCGGCATTCGCCATATGGCGTTGTGCGGACAAAACTGAACGAAATCGAGTGGCGGGTATTATGTTATCTGCAGGTATGGCAAGTTGGCTGACCGGTGTTACCGAGCCCATTGAGTTTGCTTTTATGTTTGTAGCCCCTTTGCTTTTTTTGGTACATGCGGTGTTAACGGGTGTGGCCTACAGTATTTGTATACTGCTCGATGTTCACCACAGCATTGTATTTTCCCATGGATTAGTGGATTTTAGTTTATTGTTTCCCCAATCCAGTAATAGTTTCTGGTTTATGATACTAGGTCCATTAACGGCCGTTGTTTATTACAGTTTGTTTCGTATTAGTATTATAGGCTTTAATTTGAAAACCCCAGGAAGGCTGACTCCTTCTAGCGCTTTACCCCAACAAAAAGAAAGTTTAAGGGGGATGGTGGCAGGTTTAGGCGGGCGAGATAATATTATTGAGCTGTCAGCATGTTTAACGCGATTAAGAGTTAGCGTAATTGATTCAGCTTTAATTGATAAAGCACGTTTAGTCCGTTTAGGAGCAAAAGGGGTCGTGGTGGTTGGTAAAGGCGTGCAAGTGGTCTATGGCACAAAAGCAGAAACCCTCAGAAAACTTTTACAAAAATACATAGACTCCCGTCGATAAGCTTCATTTTTGATAATAATCCATCACTTTTTATGCTTAATGTTTAGTTTAGACTTTTTTTAGTGAAAATTTATTCAATTTCAGTATAAAAGTTACCAAATCATGGCAGTTTAATGGCAGACTCGAGTAAAGACATTTTTAGTAGAGATTTAGCTATGGCATTATCCGAAACGACTTCGAACGACCACATTGCGCAATCGACAGTAACCAGAAAAATCCTCATTATTGACTGTGCAGACGCTCAAGGGCTAATTGCAAAAATAACCGGCGTGTGTTTTGCCCATCATCTGAATGTGATTAAAAATACTGAGTTTGTTGATCATGCTCAGGGGCGATTTTTTATGCGCACAGTATTAGATGGCAAGATTAATGATGCTGAATTTATCAGTGCATTAAAAGCCGTATTACCCGCTAAAAACCATTTAAAACTAGTCGATGCGGGTAAAAAACGAATCGTGGTAATGGTAACAAAAGAGGCACATTGTTTAGGTGATTTATTAATGAAGTCATACTACGGTGGTTTAGATGTAGAAATTGCAGCCGTAGTAGGGAATTATGATGTGTTGCAAAATTTAACTGAAAAATTTGATATTCCTTTTCATTATGTAAGTCATGAAGGGTTAAATCGCGAAGAACATGAGCAGGCGATGCTGGAGAAAATTAAGCCCTACGAAGCGGATTATCTTGTCTTAGCTAAATATATGCGGGTATTAACACCTGAATTTGTGACACAATTTCCAGACAGAATTATTAATATTCACCATTCATTTTTACCCGCATTTATAGGTGCTTCACCTTATAAACAAGCTTGGGACCGAGGGGTGAAAATTATTGGTGCGACAGCCCATTTTGTTAATAACTGTTTAGATGAAGGGCCTATTATTAAGCAGGATGTTATTTCTGTTGATCACAGCTACAGTGCAGAAGAGCTCGCTCATCAAGGTAGAGATGTGGAGAAAAGTGTACTCAGTAAAGCTCTGCAATTAGTCCTGAACGAACAAGTGGTCGTTTATGGTAATAAAACAGTCGTATTTTAACAGTTAATATTTTACTCAAATATCAAGCCTACAATAAAATGTAGGCTTTTTTATAGGGCTAAATAACTGTTTTATTATAAATTATTAGCCAAAAATAATTTATAGGCTAAGATAAGTAGAGGGTATAAATAGACAAGGATTGTACAGAATGCGTCAAAAGAACGACTTTTTTTTGAAACACGCTGAGCTACCTAAAGGGCTCGAATTGTCATGGGCTATGTTCAATCATCGCTTAGAGATAGTAAAATTAAGTGAAGCTTTATATTCACAAGTTAAGAAACCCATCGCCTCTATCTTAAAACAGCCCATGTCAGCCGCGTTTCCAACCCTAGAATTAACCTTGATTGATTTAACTAATCGAACCACAAAACAGCTGTTGCACTTTATTGATGAACGAGGCCATGCACAACAGGCTATTATATTGCCAATTGACGACAGTGCTGACCACTGGTGCATGGTGTTAACCCAATTAGATTTAGATGAAAAAATGGCTAATGGAACTCCACCCTGATTACAATTTAGCCATTCAGTCGAGCGATGATTGGTTACAACAAATTGAGGCTGTTATTACAGCCAAATCCGATGTGGTATTCAAAACGGCACTGCAACAAGGTCTTGCACTTACCCATAGTCAAGTGGGCTATTTACACATTTATGATGAAAAGCATAATAAAATTGTTCGCACAGCGTGGACCGATAAAGTGAAGCAGTTTTTTGCCATTCCAGATAATCAGCAATATCTCGCAGATTCAGGACTTTGGGCTGAAACGATTAAAACCAAGCAAGCGACAATTGATAATGAGCCCCAAGATAATTCAGTGAGAATGCAAAAAGATGGCTATTTTGCATTCAAGAATCACCTCTGTGTGCCTATTCGATATCGTAAAAAAGTGGTTGGTATTATTGGTGTGGGTAATAGGGACAAATCTTATACTCATGTAGATGCTAAGTCGCTCAGTATTTACGCCACGATTCTTTGGCACTGTGTCGAGTTGCCTCGCACTATTAATGCAATGTCTAAACAGTCAGTCATTATCAAAGATCAAAAAGAGAAAATGACTCACATTCTAGTGCAGCTTGTTGGTGCGATTTCAGAAGCCTTAGAGCTAAAAGATGCTTATACCGCAGGCCATCAAAAATCAGTCGCGCAGCTAAGTTATTTAATGGGTGAAAAAATGGGCTTACCTGCTGATCAACTAGAGGGATTAAAGTTAGGGGCATTAATTCATGATATTGGAAAGCTTGCCATACCAAGTCAAATTCTCGCTAAACCTTCCAGATTGACGGCAATTGAGTATGAGCTAGTTAAGCAGCATCCTGTGCAAGGAGCGTTAATTGTTGATGAAGTCGAATTCCCCTGGCCCATTAAACAGATGATTCTACAACACCATGAGCGCCTAGATGGTTCAGGTTATCCTTATGGCTTAAAAGAGAAAGACATTATTCTTGAAGCCAAAATTATCGCTGTTGCGGATGTTGCTGACTCTATTTTAAGCCATCGACCTTATCGACCGTCTATGGGAATGGCAGCGTTAAATGATGTATTAATGGAAGGCCGAGGCAAGATATTTGATGCCCATGTGGTTGATGCTTGTTTAGATATTCTGGCTATTCACGATCTTAAAACAGCTGAATATGTTGGCAGTTTATCATTGGATCCAGCGGTTATCATTGAGGAGTATTATACACTTGAGCATACACAAAACATGTTAAATAAGGCGAAAATGAATGTCGCTGTGGTTTTGTCAGAAAAAAGTCGTTCACCCATAGGTGTTATCGATAAAAAGACGTTAGCTTTTTGGCATAGCCCCTTTTTAGATACTGCAGCAGAACGATTGGTTGACCGTAGTTTGCTCAATAAACGTGCTCACCAGGTAATGGAGCATAAAATTAATATTATTGCCGCTAACACGATTTTAAAAGACGCCAAAATTTTAATGGAAAAAAACAATACTGATTATCTAGTGGTACAAAATATTGATAATCAAGTTATCGGCATTGTGACATGGAAAATTTTAGCCAATGCATTGATGAATGAGCTGGATGAAGAGCGTTCGATGCAAAGTTAAATGTTAAGAAACAGATGCATTTGATTTTAAAGAATTAAAAAAGGCTCCTAAGAGCCTTTTTTGTTAACCAGAATAGAACATGCTAGTTGATGTTCTAAATTAATCAACAATACGTAATAACTCGTTAATACCGACTTTTCCACGGGTTTTAGCATCTACTTTTTTGACAATAATTGCGGCGTATAGGCTGTAAGTGCCGCATTTTGACGGTAGGGTACCAGAAACGACTACAGAGCCAGCAGGGACTCGACCATAATGCACTTCACCGGTCTCGCGATCAAAAATACGTGTGCTTTGACCAATATAAACACCCATTGAAATTACACTGCCTTCTTCAACAATAACACCTTCAACGATTTCACTGCGGGCACCAATAAAGCAGTTATCTTCAATAATAGTTGGTCCTGCTTGTAATGGCTCTAATACACCACCAATGCCAACACCACCTGATAAATGAACATTCTTACCAATTTGTGCACATGAGCCAACTGTTGCCCAGGTGTCAACCATAGTACCTTCATCAACATAGGCACCCAAGTTAACGTATGATGGCATTAATACGGTATTTTTACCGATAAATGAGCCTTTACGGACCGTTGCTGGCGGGACAACGCGGATAGCTTCAGCTTTAAAACGTGCTTCATCATAGTCAGCAAACTTTTGTGGCACTTTATCAAAATATTTAGTGTCACCACCTTCGATAACACCGTTATCAAAAATACGGAATGATAATAATACTGCTTTTTTTAACCACTGATGAACATGCCATTCGCCATCGATTTTTTCAGCCACACGTGCTTGACCTTTATCAAGCATGTTTATCACTGTCTCTACGTCAGCACGTACACTTGGCTCTACCGTGCTAGGGGTGATAGTTTGACGTGCTTCAAATGCCGCCTCTATTCGTTGGCGTAATGCCTCCATGGAACTCTCCCAATATCATATTAGTTAACTAGATTGATTCAACGCTACATGTAGCGCATAAGATAAATGTTGTTGTTGCGCTTCATTTAGCGCCTGGCCATCTTGTGTTTGTAAGATGAAAAAATCTTCAGCCCGTTCGCCAATGGTGGTGATCTTGGCTGCTAATAAAGTCACTTCACAGCGGTAAAGAATATCACCCACTTTTGCTAATAACCCTGGCGAATCAAGCGCTATTAGTTCCATCATACTGGTATCTTGACGAATACTCGGTAAGAAACTGACCTGCGTAGGCACATTAAAGGGCTTCATTATTCGCGCAAGTTTTCTAAATTTAGGTAATTTAGGGTTTTCATTTGCAAGGGCTTTTTCAAGCGCCTTTCTGATACTCTGTATGCGTGACAGCTGTAAAATAGGCTCGCCATCTTGTTCTAAAATAACGAAAGTGTCTAGTGCAAAATTATCAATTGACGTCATGATATTTGCATCATGTACGTTGATGTTTTTATTGTCCAAAACAGTCATTACGGTGGCGAATAGTTTGGGCCTATCTTTGCTGTAAACAAATAATTCAGTGCCACCACGGGTGGTGTGTTTTGACATTAATACCAAGGGTTCATCTTGGTTATGTTTAATAATAGCTTCGGTATGCCATGCGACTTGATTAGGTTGGTGACGTAAAAAATACTCAGGCTTAAATCGACTCCATAATGCCTGCATATCTTTATCTTTTAGGCCACGACGAAACAGTTCTTTTTGCGCTTTAGCCTGAACTTCGTCAACTCTAGCTTGTTCATCTACTGGCTTTTCTTTACCTCTTGCCAGCACTCGCTGGGTCGAGAAGTATAAATCCCGCAGCAGAGAGCCTTTCCAATTATTCCAGGTTTTTTCATTGGTCGCGCAAATGTCAGCGACAGTTAAACAATACAAATAACTTAAGTGCGCGGCATCGTGCACTTTATCGGCAAAGGCTGCCACTACATCGGGGTCTGAAATATCCCGTCTTTGAGCGGTTATAGACATCACTAAATGATTTTCCACAAGCCAGGCAACTAAACGGCCGTCATGATCATTTAAGCCGTGCAGTTTACAAAAATCGAGCGCATCTTGGGCTCCGAGTTTACTGTGATCGCCGCCGCGGCCTTTCGCTATGTCATGAAAAATAGCACCTAATACGAGTAAGCCTTTTTTGGGCAACTGGTTAATCAGTACCGCGCCAAGTGGAAACTCATCTTTTTGCTCGGCTTGTGAGAAGCGCTCAATGTTCAGTAATAATCTATGGGTATGCTCATCTACAGTGTAGGCATGGAATAGGTCAAACTGCATTTGTCCTTCAATGCTTCTCCAAGCGGGAAGATATGATGATAAAATACCGTGTTTATGCATCATCGAAAACGCAATAATACCGCGAGGGTGTTTTAATATTTCCATAAACACTTTACGACAAGCGGCATTATCTTGCAGTGGACCCGTTAAGCTGCGGCGAGCTTTTCTCAATAAGCGTAATGTTGGGGCATAAATATTTTCAATATTAGAGTTTCTAATTGAATGCAAAAATAAACGCAAAATTTCTTCTGGATATTGGCTAAATAATTCATCGTTCAATACTTCAATGTAATGACCGCGACGTTGGTAATTATCATTAATTTTTTGAATTTCAAGCGCTTTAATATGCCCCAGTGTTGCTCGTTTGAATAGTTGCAACAGCATTTGATTCAACTCCATTATTCGCCTTACTGTGCGATAATAGCGTTTCATCATTTGTTCTACAGCTAGCTGAGTCGCATCTTGATAACCCAACAGGCTGGCGACTTGTCGTTGCAAGTCGAATAATAAGCGGTTTTCATTACGATTAGCACTAATGTGCAAAGCAAAGCGAATTTCCCACAGGTAATTTTGGCACTCTATAAGCTCTTCCAGCTCTGATGGCTCAAGAAAATCGTGCTCAACTAACTCGGTTAAGTTGGCCGCATCAAAATGTCGCATAGCCACCCAGGCGATGGTTTGAATATCTCGAAGCCCGCCTGGGCAAGTCTTAATATTAGGTTCGAGGTCAAAGGCACTCGCTCTTGAATGACGAAGAGTTTGCTCTTCTTTTTTGGCATTATAAAAATCAGCTGAAGGCCAAAAGTCATCCTGGCGAATGCGTTGATATAACACATCAAATAATTGCGTGTTACCGCACAAAAAGCGCGCTTCAATTAAGTTGGTGGCTATGGTAATGTCAGCTTTGCCTTGCTCAATGGTGTGCGCAACAGTTCTGACACTGTGGCCAATTTCAAGCCCTGCATCCCAAAGGTAGGTGATCAGTTCGCTGAGTTTAGCCTGGGTGTTTTGGCATATTTCATCTTGTTCAACTAAAAACAATAAATCGACATCAGAATAGGGCAGTAGCTCACCCCGTCCATACCCACCTACTGCAATTAACGTCATCGAATATTGGTCTAATTGACAATCAACCCAAGCATTTTGGAGCAAGTTATCTATAAATGCGCTGCGTTGGCTAACAATGTCTGCGATAGGATGTTTCGCTTTATATTGCTCAACTAAGCGCTGGTTAAGTTCAAGTAAAGTATTTTTAGCTGCCAGCGCGGTATTCATTGATATCCTTGACTGATTAAGAGTTAAAAGTTAATGATTCTCGGAAAATCTTCTTCGTCGCGTAAGGTAAGCACTTCAACACCGGTTTCGGTGACGAGTAGCGTATGCTCCCATTGAGCCGAATTTTTACCATCTGAGGTAGTCACAGTCCAGTTGTCATTTTTATCTAATATCGATGTGTGACGACCAGCGTTAATCATAGGTTCAATAGTGAAACACATACCGGGTTTAATCACGGTTTTGTCATTATTTTTATAATGGACAACTTGCGGCTCTTCGTGGAAGCCTGAACCAATACCATGACCACAATAATCTTGCACGATAGAATACTTATCAAGTCCTGATTTGCTTGCCTTGATGAATTTTTCGATGGTTGTACCAATTTCACCTAATTTTGCACCTGGACGCACTTGACGGATTGCAAGGTAGAGACTTTCTTGTGCAATACGGCACAAGCGTTTGTCTTTAGGGCTCACTTCGCCAATTAAAAACATCTTTGAGGTATCGCCATGATAACCGTCTTTTATCACTGTAATATCAATGTTTAATATATCACCGTTTTTTAATACGTAATCAGAAGGGATGCCATGACAAATAGTATTATTGACTGAAGTGCAAATCGACTTAGGAAAACCATGATAATTAAGCGGCGCTGAAATAGCACCTTGCTCTTCAGTATATTGAGCACAAATTGCATTTAACTGATCAGTTGTCGCGCCCACAACAACGTGTGGCACGATCATTTCCAGAACTTGGGCTGCGAGTTTACCCGCTGCGCGCATTTTTTCAATTTCGTCGGCATTCTTAATCACAATACTCATGAATCTTCTCTTGGTTTTTAACGTTCAAAAAAGGCACGTTTTTAGTCATCAATTACACGCAAAAATTTGTATTTGATAGCTGTTTATGGTATAAAGCGCGCCGTTATGTGTAAGTTCTTGTTTGCTGTTTGTGGAACTTTATAGAAAAAGTCTCTACTTTTGAGTAGCTGAAATTTTCTATTTTCAACAAACTGTCAAAATTTGCGGCTATTATACATGGCAATTAACTTAAATACTAAATCACACACGTATCGGCACATTTTTCGGGGTGCTCTTAAAGCCATAATAGGTTGCTAAGGGTCGAGAAATGGGATGCGTGGAGGTCTAACCCCTTTATTACATTAAGGTAAATAAAATGACTACAGTTACAATGCGCGAAATGCTTCAGGCTGGTGTTCACTTCGGTCACCAAACACGTTACTGGAACCCAAAGATGAAGCCTTTCATCTTCGGTGCTCGCAACGGTGTACACATCATCAACCTTGAGCACACTGTACCAATGTTCAATGAAGCTTTAGCTTTCATTAGCAATGTTGCTTCTAAAAAAGGTAAAGTTTTATTCGTAGGTACTAAGCGCGCTGCTGGCGAAGCTATCAAAGAATCTGCAATTTCTTGTGACCAGTATTATGTTGATCACCGCTGGTTAGGCGGTATGTTAACAAACTGGAAAACTGTTCGTCAGTCAATCAAGCGTCTTAAAGAGCTAGAAAGCCAGTCTGTAGACGGTACTTTCGACAAGCTAACTAAGAAAGAAGCGTTAATGCGCTCACGCGAGTTAGACAAGTTAGAAAAATCTTTAGGCGGAATCAAAAACATGGGCGGCTTACCTGACGTATTATTCGTTATCGGTGCTGACCATGAGCATATCGCTATTAAAGAAGCAAACAACCTAGGTATCCCAGTTGTTGCAGTTGTTGATACTAACTCTGCACCAGATGGCGTTAACTATATCGTTCCTGGTAACGATGATGCGATGCGTGCAATTCGTTTGTACACTTCATCTGTTGCTGCAGCCGCTAACTCAGGCCGTGGTCAAGATATCGCTGTTCAAGCTGAACAAGACGGTTTCGTAGAAGCTGTTTAATAAGGCGAGATGGTTAACCATCCCCCTTATTTGCCAATAAAAAATTGGTGAGCAGGGGCCTAATGGCCCCTGTTTTATAATGTAAAATTAGACCAACTAAATTAGAGGATTTAACAATGGCGATTACTGCTGCCCAAGTTAAAGAACTTCGTGACCGCACTGGCGCTGGCATGATGGACTGTAAGAATGCACTGACTGAAACTGACGGTGACATCGAGCTAGCGATTGATAACATGCGTAAAAGTGGCGCTGCTAAAGCTGCTAAAAAAGCGGGTAACATCGCTGCTGACGGTGCAATTCTAATTAAGAATGGCGAAGGTTTCGCTGCGCTATTAGAAGTTAACTGTCAAACTGACTTCGTTGCAAAAGACTCAAACTTCCTAGGATTTGCTAACGCAGTACTAGATGTTGCTGCTGCATCAAAAGTGACTATCGAAGACTTAAAAGCACAGTTTGAAGAAACACGTGTTGCACTAGTGACTAAAATTGGTGAAAACATCAACATTCGTCGCGTTGAGTACATCGATGGTGCTAACTTAGCTTCTTACCGTCACGGCGACCGTATCGGTGTTGTGGTTACTGGTGAAGCTGATGAAGAAACATTAAAGCATATCGCAATGCACGTTGCTGCTTCTAAGCCTGAATTCGTTAATCCTGAAGATGTACCTGCAGAACTTGTTGAAAGAGAGCAAGCTCTACAAGTAGAAATCGCCATGAACGAAGGCAAGCCACAAGAAATCGCTGAGAAGATGGTTGTTGGTCGTATGAAGAAGTTTACTGGTGAGATCTCTCTTACTGGTCAAGCTTACATCATGGAACCAAAGAAAACTGTTGGCGAAGTTCTTAAAGAGAAAAAAGCGACAGTAACTAACTTCATTCGTTTAGAAGTTGGTGAAGGTATTGAAAAGAAACAAGAAGATTTTGCTGCTGAAGTAGCTGCACAAATCGCTGCCACTAAAAAGGCGTAATCGCTTTTTCTTTAAAAGACCCTAAGACCGCAGCAATCGCTGCGGTCTTGTTATGATCAGGATCAAAATTATGAGCACCAATCCAAAACCTGCGTTTAGACGTATTCTGCTTAAATTAAGCGGTGAAGCATTAATGGGCGAAGAAGGCTTCGGCATCGACCCTAAAGTACTTGATCGTATGGCTCAAGAAGTAAAAGAGCTGGTTGAGTTAGGTATTCAAGTTGGTGTGGTTATTGGTGGTGGTAATCTATTCCGGGGTGAAGGTCTTGCGCAAGCAGGCATGAATCGTGTAGTGGGTGATCACATGGGAATGTTGGCAACAGTCATGAATGGTTTAGCGATGCGTGATGCGCTTCACCGTGCTTATGTCAATGCGCGTCTCATGTCAGCCATTCCGTTAAAGGGTGTTTGTGATGATTACAACTGGGCTGAGGCGATTAGTTTACTTAAGTCTGGCCGAGTAGTGATTTTCGCCGCGGGTACAGGTAACCCATTTTGTACTACCGATTCTGCTGCTTGCCTACGCGGCATTGAAATTGAAGCAGAAGTGGTCTTAAAAGGGACCAAAGTTGACGGTGTTTACTCTGCGGACCCAATGAAAAACCCTGAAGCGGTTAAGTATGATTCGCTCACTTATGCTGAAGTGTTAGAGTCCGAATTTAAGATAATGGACCTTGCAGCATTTACAATGGCGCGTGATCACGATATACCTATTTTAGTGTTTAACATGAACAAGCCAGGCGCACTTCGACGCGTGATTATGGGCGAAGGTGAAGGCACTATTATTAGTAGTCAAAAAAATAGTAGCCCAAAATAACTTCATTATTGCATTAAATAGAGTGCAATCCTTATTTGAGCTGATCTAATGTCTGTGTCATTCTTTATCTATCAGCTCAAAAAATATTTGTGAAAAAAGGAAATTATTGTGATTGAAACAATTATGTTAGATGCGCAAGAGCGCATGGGAAAATGTGTTGATGCAAGTAAAAATCAAATGGCTAAAGTACGAACTGGTCGTGCTCATCCTAGCCTTTTAGATTCTATTCAAGTTTCTTACTACGGTTCGATGACCCCTCTTAAGCAAGTGGCGAACATTGGTATTGAAGACTCTCGTACGCTTAACGTGACAGTGTTTGACCAAACATTAGTACAAGCCGTAGAGAAAGCCATCATGTCTTCTGATCTGGGTTTAAACCCTATGACAGCAGGCACATCAATGCGTATACCGCTTCCTGCGCTAACTGAAGAGCGTCGTAAAGACTTTATCAAAGTGGTACGCAACGAAGCTGAAAATGGTCGTATTGCTATTCGTAACGTTCGTCGTGATGCAATTACTGAAGTGAAAAAACTTGAAAAAGCCAAAGACTGCACTGAAGACGATGTGCGCCGCAGTGAAGACAGTGTGCAAAAGTTCACCGATACTGCTATTAAGCAGGTTGACCAACTTTTAGCCGCGAAAGAAAAAGAGCTAATGGAAGTTTAAACTTCAGCGTTCAACGCTAGAGTTAATACGCCGTGTAAGTGTATACTACACGGCGTTTGTTTTTTATAGGGTTGTTGTTAATGTCATCTACAAATGATTACGGATCAGGTATTGCTTTACCTTCTGACTTAGCTTCATCAGAGTGTTTACCTGGACAATTATCTGACATCGTTAGGCAGTCTTTGCCTAAACACGTTGCTATTATCATGGATGGTAATGGCCGCTGGGCACAAAACAAAGGCATGCCAAGAGTGGTGGGCCATAAAGCCGGCGTTAAAGCGGTAAGACGTATTGTCAGTGCAGCGAGTCAATTAGGCATAGAATCACTCACTTTATTTGCCTTTTCGAGTGAAAATTGGCGTAGACCCGATAAAGAAGTCAGTTTGTTGATGGAACTTTTTTTTAGCGTATTACAACGTGAAATTAAACGTCTGGATAAAAACCAAGTTCGACTTAATATTATTGGTGACATCAGTCGATTCTCTGCTAGATTACAAACTCAAATTGGACAAGCTCAAGACAAAACTAAACACAACAAAGGTCTTGTTTTAAATGTTGCTGCAAACTATGGCGGGCGCTGGGATATCATGCAAGCAGCTCAAAAGTTAGCCGAAAAAGTCGAAAGTGGCGAAATCAGCAGCAGTCAGATGACCGAAGAGGCATTAAATCAACATTTGTGCATGCAAAATCAAAGCGAAGTTGATTTAATGATAAGAACAGGCGGTGATTACCGCATCAGTAATTTTATTTTATGGCAGGCCGCCTATGCTGAACTCGTGTTCACTGAAACACTGTGGCCTGATTTTGATGAGAAAGCTTTTCATCATGCACTGGCAATGTTTGCCAGCCGCCAGCGTCGTTTTGGTCTGACCGGAAGTCAAATCGAAGAAATACGTACGCTATAATTTTTAAAAGGATTATTTTTTTGCTAAAACAACGAATAATAACAGCACTTTGTTTAATCCCACTAGTATTAGCCGGTATTTTCTGGGTACCTACGGTTTATTTTGCGTGGTGTTTAGTTCCCATCTTTGCGATTGCAGCAAAAGAATGGGGCCGATTTATTGATAAGGAGTGTAATGTTACCCAGTGGTCATTTACCGTCACTGTTACCATTTTACTGGTCGTCATTAATGTAATGTTTCCTGCCGACAGTCTTTGGTTTAAAGGTCATATTAATCCAATGTTTTTAGCGATTATCAGTATTGGTGTTGTCTGGTGGGTATTCAGCACTATCTTGGTGGTTAGTTTTCCTAAAAGTGCTAAATTCTGGCGCGATAGCCACATGTTTAAATCCATGTTTGGCCAATTGACGTTGATCCCTTGCTTTGTGTCCTTAATCGCTCTCAAGTCATTAAGCAGTCATGCTGAGCCTTATTTTGGTGGTTGGTTAGTGTTTATTGTCATGCTAGTGGTTTGGGCAACCGATACCGGCGCTTATTTTGCTGGGCGCACTTTAGGTAAACATAAGTTGATGCCAAGCGTCAGTCCAGCAAAAACCTTAGAGGGTTTAGCCGGTGGATTGTTAACCACTATGTTAATCGTTGCTGCTGTGATGTATGTTTCTCCTGAGCAAGAGGTCGGACTGTTAGTTGTGGTGACCCTTATTACCGCATTAGCCTCTGCATTTGGTGATTTATCTGAAAGTATGTTTAAACGTGTGGCAGAAATTAAAGATTCAGGCAGTATCTTGCCTGGTCACGGTGGTATTTTGGATAGAATTGATAGCCTAACTGCTGCATTGCCTGTATTCACGCTCATTTACATTGCGATGTGGATGTAATTTTGATGCAAAATATGGTTATCCTTGGCGCAACGGGCTCTATTGGCGCAAGTACCTTAAGTGTAATAGCAACAAATCCTGACAAGTTTTGTGTTTACGCCTTAGTTGCCAATTCTAGTGTTGAGAAAATGCATGCTTTATGTGTGACTCATCAACCTGTTTATGCTCACATGGTTAATCAGCAGGCCGCTGTAAAACTCAAAGCATCTTTACCTGCTTGGTGCAAAACCATTGTCACCACATCAGAGCAAGATTTGATTGGATTGGTGACCAGCCAAGAAGTGCATACTGTTATGGCTGCAATTGTCGGCGCAGCTGGGCTTGTATCAACCTTTGCAGCAGTAAAAGCGGGCAAACGGGTGCTACTAGCGAATAAAGAAGCGCTGGTCATGTCTGGTCAACTCTTTATGCACACCGCAAAGACATCAGGGGCGACAATATTACCCGTAGACAGCGAACATAATGCTATTTTTCAGTGTATGCCTGAAGCTGTGCAAGCTAATTTAGGTTATTGCGATATTGCTGGAGAAGGGATTTCACATATTTTATTAACAGGCTCAGGCGGTCCGTTCTTAACTGCAGATTTAGCGTCATTTCCTCACATGAGTCCAGAGCAAGCTTGTAACCACCCCAATTGGTCAATGGGACGAAAAATCTCCGTTGATTCAGCTTCAATGATGAACAAAGGGTTAGAGTATATCGAAGCGCGCTGGCTGTTTAATACTCGTCCAGAACAGTTAAAAGTAGTTATCCATCCCCAAAGCGTTATTCACTCAATGGTGCAATATAAAGATGGCTCCGTTATCGCGCAGATGGGTAATCCTGATATGCGTACGCCGATTGCTCATTGTATGAGCTATCCGCAAAGAATTTCGGCTGGAGTTGAACCTTTAGATTTTTTCAAAGTCGGACAGTTAAGTTTCTTTGAAGCTGATTTTAATCGTTTCCCTTGTTTAAAGTTAGCGATTGATGCATGTAAACAAGGCCAAGAGTCGACAACAGTGTTAAACGCCGCTAATGAAATTGCGGTAGAAGCTTTTTTACAAGGTAGAATTAAATTTACAGATATCGCAATAATAAATGAACAGTGCCTTGTTTCAGTCAGTCCCGCGGCATTGAATTCAATTGAAGATATTATTCGCCTCGACGGCGAAGCAAGAACACAAGCGATGTTAGCGATAAAAACCTTGGCGTAATCAGGAGCAAGATGTTCGATTTTTTTTGGAATTTAGGTTCGTTTATTGTCGCTTTAGGCATTTTAATTACCGTTCATGAATATGGCCACTTTTGGGTTGCACGTAAGTGTGGCGTGAAAGTCGAAAAATTCTCTATAGGTTTTGGTAAAGCTATTTGGCGTAAAGTCGGTAAAGATGGCACAGAGTATGTGGTGGCAATGATCCCATTAGGTGGGTATGTCAAAATGCTCGATGAACGGGTTGATACCGTACCAGAGGAAATGCTTGACCAAGCATTTAATCGCAAAAATGTATGGCAACGCATTGCGATTGTGGCAGCCGGTCCTATGGCTAATTTTATTTTTGCAATAATTGCACTTTATGGCATGTACTTAATCGGTGTGCCGTCAGTTAAACCCGTCATTGATACCACTAAAGCAAATTCTCCTGCTGCGATTATTCAACTGTCAGAACCGCAACAAATAATTGCCGTTTCTGGGCAGAAGGTACGCAATTGGGAAGAAGTCAACTTAGCCTTGGTGGGCCACATAGGTAATGAGCAAGTCGATATTACGCTTGCACCATTATCTCGATTGGAAGGGGGCGAGGTCGCTGGAACTACTTACGAATTAGATATTAGTCAATGGCAATTTGATCCAGAGAAAGAGTCACCCATTACCGCTATAGGCTTAGGTATATTTAGACCTGGTATTGAGCCCGTTATAGCCGCCATAAGTGATGGCAGCGCAGCACAAATTTCTGGTTTAATGCTTGGCGATCGAATTTTAAGTATTAATCAACAAGATTACAAAGATTGGAATGCGTTTGTTGATGTGATACAAACGTCAGCCAATAAACCAATAGCTATGTTAATTGAGCGGGCAGGTGAGCAGCGTTTAGTTGAAGTTGTTCCTCAAGCTCAAAAAAATGATAGCGGTGACGTCATTGGTATTATAGGCGTTAGTCCTACCGCGGCGCAGTGGCCTGAAAATATGCGCTTTGAGTTACAATATGGCATGATAGATTCCGTCTCCGCCGCAGCTGATAAAACGTGGCAGCTAGTGGTGGTTAGTTTCAAAATGATCGGCAAATTATTTACCGGCGATGTGTCGGTGAAAAACTTAAGTGGTCCCATTTCGATTGCGCAAGGTGCAGGAGCCAGTGCAAATTACGGATTGGTGTACTTTCTTGGGTTTATCGCACTAATTAGCGTTAACTTAGGCATTATTAACTTAATGCCTTTACCTGTGCTAGATGGTGGACACTTGCTGTATTACTTTATTGAAGTGATTACGGGTAGGCCTGTGCCTGAAAAGGTACAGGAAATTGGATTCAGGTTCGGCGCAGCTTTGCTGCTAATGTTGATGAGCGTAGCGCTTTTCAACGATTTTGCCCGACTCTGAGCAGGACAGACAAATAATTAGAAGTGCTCTATGAGATTGAATAAAATTTTTGCCTCGATGTTATTCGTCGGTGCGTCTTATGCGGGAAGCGGTTGGGCAAATACATTCCAACCATTTGAAGTCACAGACATTCAAGTTGAAGGTCTACAGCGTGTAGCATTAGGAGCTGCATTGTTAAACTTACCGGTTAAAGTCGGTGACACAGTTGATCAAGTTAAAATACAACAGGCGATAAAAAGCTTATATGGTTCGACTAATTTCGAAACCATTAATGTCAGTCATGAAAATGGCGTGTTGTACGTTACCGTTAAAGAGCGCCCGACGATTAGTGCGGTGACGTTTGAAGGTAACAAAGATATTAAAGATGAGCAGCTTCAAGAGAGTCTTGATGGTTCTGGTGTCAAAATTGGTGAGTCTTTAGACCGCACAATGTTATCAGGCATCGAAAAGGGCTTACAAGATTTCTACTATGGTGTCGGTAAGTACGGCGCAAAAGTTGAAGCTCAAATTGTTAACTTACCGCGGAATCGAGTGGAGTTGCAGTTTAATTTTACCGAAGGTCTAGCGGCTGAAATTCGTCAAATTAACGTGGTTGGTAACACGGTTTTCACTGACTCTGAGTTGATTAGCATGCTTGAGTTGAAAGACTTTGTTGCATGGTGGGATTTATTTGGTGAACGTCGCTATCAAAAACAAAAGTTACAAGCTGACTTAGAAACCATTAAAACTTATTACCACAATCAAGGTTATATTCGTTTTGATGTGACTTCAACGCAAGTTGCTATGACTCCTGATCGTAAAGGACTCTACATTACGATCAACGTCGATGAAGGCGAAAAATATAAAATTAAAGAAGTCAATCTCACCGGCGATTTAATGGGCCGAGAAGAGCTAATGAATGCAATATTGCCGCTTAAAGCTGGCAGTATGTATAACGGTGCGGATGTGACATACACCGAAGAAATGTACAGTAAGTACCTTGGCCGTTTTGGTTATGCTTATCCAGAAGTGAAAATATACCCAGAAATTGACGATGAAAATAAAGAAGTTGTCTTAAATGTCAATGTTCAGCCAGGTAAACGTGTTTATGTTCGCTCAATTAACTTCACCGGTAACACAGTCACAAAAGATGAAGTCATGCGCCGCGAGTTACGTCAAATGGAAGGTGCTTGGTTGAATTCCGCTCAAATTGAGCAGTCCAAAGCACGTTTGAATCGTTTAGGTTATTTCGAGACAGTTGATACTGAGACAATACAAGTCCCTGGCAGTGATGATTTAGTCGATGTGGCTGTGTCGGTGAAAGAGCAGCCATCAGGCTCGTTTAATGCTGGTGTAGGCTATGGTACTGAATCTGGTATAAGCTTGCAGTTTGGTGTTGAGCAAAACAACTTTCTTGGTACAGGTAATCAAGCTGGTGTAAGTGTTAACACAAACAAGTATTCAAAAAGCGCTAATCTTTCCTTTACTGACCCTTATTTTACTAAAGATGGTGTGAGTTTAGGGGGCAGTGTTTACTGGAGCGAGTTTGATGCAAATGAAGCAAACTTAGAGGCCTACAAGAACAAGTCTTATGGTGTCGCGTTAAATTCAGGTTTTCCGATTAATGAATATAATCGCTTAAACGGTGGTATTGGTTACCGTCATAACGCCATTTCTGAAATCTCTGCTTACGAGCAGGCATTACGTTTTTATAATGTTTATCGTGACAGTCAAGATCCAAATGCCGATTTAGCGTTTGATAATTTTGAGTTAAATGGCGGTTGGTTTAGAAGTACCTTAAACCGCGGTACCTTCCCAACGGATGGTTCGTCACAGCGCTTAAATGGTAAAATGACAGTACCTGGGTCAGATCTACAATATTTTAAAACTGATTTTGATACTAACTTCTACTTTCCATTAACGCGTACCCACAGTTTTGTATTTTTGACTCGCGCACGTTTAGGCTATGCCAACGGCTATGGACAGTTTGATGATAACGATCAAATTCTACCGTTTTGGGAAAACTATTACTCAGGTGGCAGTAGTTCATTACGTGGTTTTAAATCCAACTCTGTTGGTCCTAGATCTTTCTATTTAGTGCGTGGCAGTGAGTCATGTGCTCCAGATGCTTCAGGTGATGGCTGTAGCTTACCTGGAGAGCCTAATGAAATTTATGTTAACCAGGGCCGCTCTATCGGTGGTAATGCCATCGCAACAGCCAGTATGGAGTTAATTGTTCCTACTCCATTCCTTGATGAAGCTTATACCAATTCTGTTCGTACCAGTTTCTTTGTTGATGCAGGTAACGTGTGGGATACCGAGTTTGACTATGAATCTTATCGAAATCTTCCATCAGAAGAGTTTAATAAGCTTGAAGATTACAGTGATCCTGCTCGTCTTCGTGCTTCATGGGGGATGAGTGTGCAATGGTTGTCTCCTATGGGCCCAATGGTCTTTAGTTTGGCATGGCCGCTGAAAGAATACGAAGATGATGAACCAGAGATTTTCTCGTTCAATATTGGCAAAACGTTCTAAAACAAATAAACTCAGCAGGCTTTGCTGAACAAGTATTTATTAACAAGGAGTCTACTTTGAAAAAGATGGTAAATCGCGCATTAGTGACATTAGCTTTTTTAGCTGCACCAATCATGGCGCACGCTGAAAACATTGCTGTAGTGGATATGGGCGAAGTATTTGAACAATTGCCACAACGTGAACAAATCTCAAAATCATTAAAAGCTGAATTTGGTGATCGTGTTGCTCAAGTCCAAAAAATGCAGGAAGAAATGCGTTCATTGGTTGAAAAGCAGCAACGTGATGGTGCGTTAATGAGTGAGACTCAAAAGACTGAAATGGTTCGTAAAATGGAATCGCTAAAGTCTGAGTTTCAATTAAAAGGTAAAGCGCTTGACGAAGACATGCGTCGTCGTCAGGGGGAAGAGCAAAATAAACTGTTAGTACAAGTTCAAAAAGCGATTAATACCATTGCTGAGAAAGAAAAAATATGACATGGTATTACAACGCGGTGCAGTTATTTTTGTTAAGCCAGACGCTGATATTAGCGGTAAAGTGGTTGAAGCGTTAAGTAAAGGTAAATAAGCCCGAATTTAAGGCGAGAAACACTATGCAACAAGTGACTTTAAAAGAAATTGGCCAACTGCTAAATGCCACAGTTCGCGGTGATGATACCCAAATTGTGATGAGTGTAGCCACTTTAGAAGATGCAATAGAAGGCCAATTATCTTTTTTAGCCAACAGTAAGTATCGTGCTCAACTTGAGGCAACTCAAGCGAGTGCGGTATTGCTTACTGAAAAAGATGCAGCAGATTATAAAGGGACAGCAATTATTGTTGCTGACCCTTATGTCGGTTTTGCGCGTGTGGCACAATTACTTGATACCTCGCCTAAAGCGGCTGTTGGTATTCATCCAAGTGCACAAATAGATGCGAGTGCTAAACTCGGTGAAAATGTGTCAATTGGCGCAAATGCTGTGATTGGTGCCAATGTTATTTTAAGTGATAATGTGCAAATAGGTCCTGGCTCTGTGGTTGGCGAGTCTAGCATTATTGGTCAAAATAGCTGCCTATGGGCTAATGTGACTCTATACCATAATGTCCATATTGGTACCGACTGTACTATTCATTCCGCATCGGTTATTGGCTCTGATGGCTTTGGTTATGCCAACGAGAAGGGTAATTGGATTAAAATCCCTCAAACAGGGGGGTTAGAATTGGTAATCGCGTCGAGATAGGTGCTTCAACCAGTGTTGACCGAGGTGCGTTATCGCACACTGAGATTCATGACGGTGTTATTATTGACAACCAAGTTCAAATTGCCCATAACGTGGTGATTGGTCAAAACACAGCTATTGCTGGCGGGACCATTATTGCCGGCAGTTCGACGATAGGTAAATATTGTATTATTGGTGGTGGTTGTGGTGTTTCTGGCCATATAAGTATCGCTGATGGCGTACACATCTCGGGTGGTACTAATGTGACCAGTGTTATCCGTGAAAAAGGTGTATATTCTTCTGCTACGATAGCAATGGAAAATAAGTTATGGCGACGCAATACCGTGCGCTTCCGTCAGTTAGATGAATTGTTTGCTCGAGTTAAACAACTTGAGAATACGCAAAAATAAGATTAACTGTCATACTAAACCTCTCATTGAACCTGTTAAGGAAACAAGAGTGTCGAACGAATTAAACACTATGGATATTAAAGAAATCCTTAAGTATCTTCCCCATAGATATCCATTTTTATTGATTGACCGGGTGTTAGACTACGCCGTTGGTGACTATCTACACGCGATGAAAAACGTAACAATAAATGAACCATTTTTTCAAGGTCATTTCCCTGTAGCACCTGTTATGCCAGGTGTATTGATTTTAGAGGCTATGGCGCAGGCCACAGGCCTATTAGCATTTAAAACCATGAGTACAGAGCCATCACCGAATGTGTTGTATTACTTTGCAGGTATCGACAAAGCGCGTTTTAAACGTGTTGTTGAGCCAGGTGATCAAATCCATTTTCATGTGAAGATGATTAAAGAGCGCCGCGGAATTGGTGTATTTGAAGGCGAAGCACGCGTTGATGGAGTCGTGGTGTGTTCTGCTGAAATTATGTGTGCCCGAAGAGAGATTCAAACGTGATAGATAAATTAGCTTTCGTTCATCCAGACGCCAAAATTGGTAACAATGTCACCATTGGACCTTGGAGTTATATTGGCGCAGATGTAGAAATCGGCGACGATACTTGGATTAGTTCGCATGTTGTTATCAAAGGCCCATCGGTTATCGGTAAAGGCAACCGTATCTTTCAATTCGCCTCTGTAGGTGAAGAATGCCAAGATAAAAAATATGCAGGCGAACCGACTCGTCTAATCATGGGTGATAACAATATTATCCGTGAATCTGTCACCATCCATCGTGGTACGGTACAAGATAATAGCGAGACTCGCATAGGGTCGAATAACTTGTTAATGGCTTATGTGCATGTCGCACATGACTGTGTAGTCGGTAACCATGTCATTATGGCTAATAATGCCTCTATAGCAGGCCATGTCCATGTACATGATCATGTTATTTTAGGTGGCATGACAGGTGTGCATCAATTTGTGCATATTGGAGCCCATGCATTTACTGCTGGTTCATCAACTATTTTCCAAGATGTGCCGCCTTTTGTAATGGCCGCTGGCAGCCCAGCTATTCCTCGTGGATTAAATGTTGAAGGTTTAAAACGTCGTGGCTTTAGTAAAGAAACCCAACATGCTATACGTCGTACTTATAAAGCCTTATACCGTAAAAATTTAACTATTGAAGAAGCATTAGCTGAAATAAAACCTGATGCTGACAATGATCCTCATGTTCAAGCCATGGTTGATTTTATTACTAACTCTTCCCGTGGCATTATTCGTTAAGTGATCTAATGAACGATTCAAAACCCCGTATATTTGCCATGGTCGCCGGAGAAATCTCCGGCGATATTTTAGGTGCAGGTTTAATCAAATCCTTGCAGCAACGCTATCCAGATGCGCAGTTTGTAGGCATTGGTGGACCTCGCATGGAAAAGTTAGGTTTTCAGTCTTGGTTTTCGATTGAAGAATTAGCGGTGATGGGCATTGTTGAAGTGCTATCACGATTGCCACGGTTATTGAAAGTGCGTGCTACTTTGATAGATAAGATTACCGTTATCAAGCCTGATTGCTTTATTGGTATTGACGCGCCTGACTTTAATATTGGCCTTGAGCTTAAACTCAAAAATAAAGGCATCAAAACAGTTCACTATGTTAGCCCTTCAGTATGGGCATGGCGTCCTAAACGGGTCTTTAAAATCGCCAAAGCCACTAATATGGTGTTGTCCTTACTGCCATTTGAAAAAGCCTTTTATGATGAGCATAACGTACCCTGTACGTTTGTTGGTCATACTTTAGCGGATGATATTCCGCTCAAAAGCGATAAAGCGTCAGCACGTAAGTTACTTAATTTAGACCCTGATGCAGAGTATTTGGCGGTTTTACCCGGGTCTCGTGGAGGGGAGTTAAAGCAACTCGCTGAGCCATTCGTTAAAGCGGCAATGTTAGTTAAGCAGCATTTTCCCGATATAAAGTTTGTTACCCCATTAGTTAATGAAGCGCGTCGGCAACAGTTTTTAGCCGCATTGGCTGAACATGCGCCAGATTTAGAGGTTGAACTTATTGAGGGGCATTCAAGGGAAGTGATGGCTGCGGCTGATTGCATTTTATTAGCATCAGGTACCGCTACATTAGAAGCTATGTTGGTCAAGCGCCCTATGGTGGTGTCTTACCGCGTTAGCCCTATTACTTATGCCATTGCTATTCGCATGATGAAAATCAAAAACTATTCGCTGCCTAACTTATTGGCTAACGAAACAATTGTGCCTGAACTGATGCAAGCCAATTGCCAGCCGCAGTTAATTGCTGATGCGGTGATTAAACAACTTAATCAAGATTTTGCGCCACTCAATACAAAATTTGAGCAGTTACATCAATTACTTAAATGTAACGCCAGCGAACGGGCTGCCGATGCTGTAGTGGCATTATTGCCAGCGCATTAATTTGCTGAAGCCAAGGACAAACTAATATGTCGACATTCCCGCAAGTGATAAAACAGATCACCCCAGAGCAAGTGGCGATAATTTCAGAGGGTATTGTCGCCGGTGTTGATGAGGTTGGCCGTGGTCCTTTAGTGGGAGATGTGGTTACCGCCGCGGTTATTTTAGACCCCACTAAACCCATAATTGGTTTAAGCGATTCTAAAAAATTGACTGAAAAACGGCGCAACTCACTGTATCAAGATATTATAGCCAATGCGCTTGCGGTCAGTGTTGGCCGGGCAACTCCGACCGAAATTGATCAAATTAATATTTTACAAGCGACCATGTTAGCCATGCAACGTGCTGTTGCTGGCTTGGATATTGTACCTGAACGGGTATTAGTCGATGGTAATCGCGTACCTGATTTTGGCATTGCTGCCCATGCAATTATTAAAGGCGATGGCTTAGTTGCTGCAATCAGTGCTGCATCCATTATTGCTAAAGTGACCCGAGATAAAGAGATGGATGAGCTTGATGCCAAGTATCCTCAATATGGGTTTGCTAAGCATAAGGGCTATCCTACAAAAGCACATTTTGAAGCACTTGCAAAGTTCGGTGCCATAGATGAACATCGAAAAAGCTTTAAACCGGTTGCAGAATGTTTAGCTAACACGGCAAAGTAATTACCTAGATGCTAATGTTTTAAATCATATCGCTATGAAGCCATTTAAATCTTAGCCGTCTTTATTTCTAGGTGTTAATCTCGATAGTTCCACGTTTTAATAAGCATTGGCTGTAATGTGAATGTTTACTAGTGTGATTAATAATTTCAACTGCATTGTTTGTATCTTTTTTCCTTCGAAAAATAAGAATTTTATTTATGTCCGATCCTCGTTTTGTACATTTGCGTGTCCACAGTGACTATTCCATGACAGATGGTGTCGCTAAGGTGAAACCTATCTTAGCAGCAGCAGAAGCGCAGGGGATGGCCGCGATCGCATTGACAGATCAAAATAACTTTTGTGGTTTAGTGAAGTTTTATGGTGGCGCACATGCAGTGGGTATTAAACCTATTGTCGGTGCTGACTTTTGGATGCGAGTGCCTGGTTTTGAAAAAGAATTATGTGCACTTACCATTATTGCAATGGATAACGACGGTTACCAAAACCTCACCCAGTTAATCAGTGAAGCCTATCTTCGCGGTCAAGTTGATGGTCGAGTCGTTATCGATCAAGACTGGCTTGTGACCTATAACAAAGGGATTTTACTTTTATCGGGTGCTAAAGAGGGCGATATAGGTAAAGCTTTATTAAAAGGCAACCAAGGCCAAGTTGAGGACCTCGTCAACTTTTATCAAACGCATTTTAGTGATCGCTATTTTCTTGAACTCATTCGCACCGACCGTGCAGATGAAGAGCGCTATCTACACATGGCGGTTGAACTTGCCGCCAAGACAGGCATTCCTGTAGTTGCTACCAACCAGGTGGTGTTTTTAAAAGCCGATGATTTTGAAGCGCATGAAATTCGCGTCGCTATTCACGATGGCTATACCCTAGTAGACCCTAGGCGACCTAAAACCTACAGTAACGCCCAGTATCTTCGTAGCGAAGATGAAATGTGTGAGCTTTTTAAAGATATTCCTTCAGCGATTAGCAATAGTGTCGAAATAGCCAAACGCTGTAACGTTACCATTAGATTATATGAATACTTTCTGCCGAACTTTCCAACGGGCGACCTATCAATAGAAGACTTCTTGGTTGCCGCGTCAGTTAAAGGGTTGGAAGAGCGTCTTGAGTTTTTATTTCCAGATCCAACCGTGAGAGCCCAAAGAAGGCCTGAGTACGATGAGCGCCTAGAAATCGAGCTGAAAGTCATCAACCAAATGGGATTCCCGGGTTATTTCTTAATTGTGATGGAGTTTATTCAGTGGGGTAAAGATCAAGGCATTCCCGTAGGCCCTGGTCGTGGTTCAGGTGCGGGATCGTTAGTCGCTTATGCGCTTAAAATTACTGATTTAGATCCCCTTGAATATGATTTACTGTTCGAGCGTTTCTTAAACCCTGAACGTGTATCCATGCCCGATTTCGACGTCGATTTTTGTATGGATCGCCGCGATGAGGTTATCGACCATGTAGCCGAGCTGTATGGCCGTGAAGCGGTATCGCAAATTATTACCTTTGGTACTATGGCGGCTAAAGCGGTTGTACGCGATGTTGGCCGTGTATTAGGTCATCCATATGGGTTTGTTGAACGTCTAACTAAGATGATCCCCGCCGAACCCGGCATGACACTGGCTAAAGCGTTTGAAGTTGAACCTGCGCTGCCTGAAGCCTACGCCGCTGATGAAGATGTCAAAGAGCTTATCGACATGTGTCGCCGCTTAGAAGGCGTGACGCGTAACGCTGGTAAGCATGCCGGTGGTGTGGTGATAGCACCGACTCGCATTACGGACTTTGCACCACTATATTGTGATGCCGAAGGGTTAAACCCGGTCACTCAGTTTGATAAAAATGACGTAGAAACTGCCGGTTTAGTTAAGTTCGACTTCTTGGGTTTACGTACTTTAACCATTATTGACTGGGCATTGCAGATGATCAATCCGCGCCTAGCCAAACAAGGTAAAGAACCGGTTCGCATCGAAGCGATTCCGCTGGCCGATCCCGCTTGCTTTAAATTATTACAACGTTATGAAACCACCGCAGTATTCCAGTTAGAATCCCGCGGCATGAAAGATCTGATTAAACGTCTACAGCCCGATTGTTTTGAAGACATGATTGCACTGGTAGCCCTTTTCCGCCCAGGGCCTTTGCAATCAGGCATGGTAGATAACTTTATCGAACGTAAACATGGTCGTGAAGCCGTATCTTATCCCGATGCTGAATATCAGCATGAATCGTTAAGAGAATTACTGTCACCGACCTACGGCATTATCTTGTATCAAGAGCAGGTAATGCAGATTGCCCAGGTGCTGTCGGGTTATACCCTAGGCGGCGCGGACATGCTTCGCCGAGCTATGGGTAAGAAAAAGCCCGAAGAAATGGCTAAGCAGCGTGGCACGTTCAAAGAAGGTGCGATTAATAACGGCGTTGACGGCGACTTGTCGATGAAAATTTTCGACTTGGTTGAAAAGTTCGCCGGTTATGGTTTTAACAAATCACATTCTGCTGCTTACGCATTAGTTTCTTACCAAACATTGTGGCTTAAAACCCATTATCCAGCGCAATTTATGGCCGCGGTAATGTCGGCTGATATGGATAACACAGATAAAATTGTTACCTTGGTCGATGAATGCGAGCGCATGGGATTACCGCTTATTCCGCCCGATGTGAACAAAGGTCAATTCAAGTTCACCGTTGATGATGACTTGAATATTGTGTATGGCATAGGTGCGATTAAAGGCGTGGGTGAAGGCCCAGTCGATTCTATTCTTGAAGCGCGCAAAGATGGACCTTTTATTGATTTATTTGATTTTTGTGCCCGTATCGATCTAAAAAAACTCAATAAACGGGTTATCGAAAAACTGATTTGTGCTGGTGCATTAGATGACCTTGGCCCGCATCGTGCCTCAATGATGGCCACATTACCTGAAGCCATTCGCGCAGCAGCGCAACACGCGAAAGCGCAAGAAATCGGTCAACATGATATGTTTGGTTTGCTTAATGACGAGCCAGACGATAATAAGCAAAATTTTGTTGAATGTACTCCCTGGCCAGACAAAATATGGTTAGAAGGGGAGCGCGATACCCTCGGGTTGTACTTGACCGGCCATCCGATTAATCAGTATTTAGCTGAGTTGAAACAATATACTTCAGCTCGCTTAAAAGACATTCACCCGACTGAGCGCGGTAAAACGGTCAAAGTGGCGGGTTTAGTGGTTGCCACCCGCGTGATGATCACCAAGCGCGGCTCAAAGATGGGCTTGGTGACATTAGATGATAAAAGTGCTCGCTTAGAGGTGATGTTATTCACTGAACCATTTGAAAAATTCGGTCATTTACTTGAAAAAGATCGTATTTTAATCTGTGAAGGTGATGTTAGCTATGATGATTTTGCCGGTGGCAATCGCATGAATGGCCGTAATATCATTGAAATTGGTGAAGCAAGAAGCCATTTTGCTAAAGCGGTTGAACTCAATATCCATGCAGATATATTATCGCCCGAATGGTTAACGAATTTTCAGCAAATACTAATGCCGTGGAAATCAGGCGCTGTGCCAGTAGTGATAAATTATACCAAAAATGCAGCTGCAGGAAGGTTAGTGCTAGGTGATGAATGGCGCGTTAATCCATCAGATGATTTGATGCTGGCCCTAGAAACACAACTGGGTTCCACTAATGTTAAAATTGTCTTTAACTAGGCGTGCACCATGACAGCGAATAACTTAGCTTCGAGTAACCCTGCTTCAAATAGTTTAGCTTCAGCGCACATGACCAAAGAGCAATTACTGAGCTTACTAGAACAAGCGGTAATGCCTCTTTATCAATTGACTATAGTGCAGGGTGACCCCGCGGCTAAGTTAGTACTGGCTTACAGTGGCGGGGTTGATTCAGAAGTCTTAGCCTATGGACTGAGTGCCTTGGCACACAAACATCCACACATTGCCTGTTTACTTATTCATATACATCATGGGCTCAGCGCCAATGCCAATACCTGGGTGCAACACTGCATAACCCGTGCAGGGCATTACCAATTGCCAGTACAAATTGAGCGCGTTAGCGTTGATAAAGGCCCAAGGCAAAGTTTAGAAGCGCAAGCGCGAGACGCCCGTTATCAAGCATTTGAGCGTTATCTTAATCCAGGTGATATTTTACTTACCGCCCATCATCAAGATGATCAACTCGAAACGCTATTGCTAGCATTAAAGCGCGGCCAAGGCCCTAAAGGACTTGGTGCAATGGGCGCCATACAAGCTTATAAGCAAGCTTGGTTAGTCAGACCATTATTAGACATCAGCCGAGATCAAATAGAGCAATTTGCCCTTCAACAGCAGTTGACCCATATTGAAGATGAAAGTAATCAAGACGACAGTTATGATCGTAATTTTCTGCGTCTAGACATTATCCCACGCTTAAAACAACGCTGGCCAAGTATCGCCACAACCGCAGCCAGAAGTGCAGCCTTGTGCGCCGAGCAACAGCAAGTTATTGATGATGAAGTCAGTCATCGCTTACCCCAATGGCTAGTGTTAGCAAGCGATGATGATGCATTACTTACTGAATCAAGTGGCTTTAAGCTCACAGGTTTTGAACAATTAACAAAAGCCTGGCAAGCATTACTGTTCCGCGGATATTTACTTCACTGTGGGGCTAGCTTACCGTCACAAGCACAATTACAGCAGATATTGTCACAACTGTTAGCTGCCAAAGACGATGCTAATGTGTCAATTCAATGGGGCAGTTATCAAGTTAAACGCTTTGCTGGAGTTGCTTATGTGCTTAACACCGGTGAGCTTGATACGCCAGAATTAGCCCAACTAAGCGATCGTTTTATCAGCATTATAAACGGCGATGCGACCGAGTTGCTAATGGATTTAGGCCAACATCAATCCCTTATAAAGCTAGAAACATTTATTAATAAGCCTTTACTCGCTTTACCATTAACCAGCAGTAAAGTGACCATTCGTTTTGGTGCTACAGGTTCAATTAAATGCCATCCCCAATTTGCCAGTTCACAACGCGTTAAACCACGTGAGCTAAAGAAGCTGTGGCAAGAGTGCAATGTCCCCCCCTGGCGTCGCCAGCATATTCCATTAGTGTTTTATGACGAAGTCTTAGTTGGCGCTATCGGATTATGGGTAGATAAACGCTATTTAGCCCAAGCAGGGCAGCAAGGGATCAGTTTGTTTTAATTGTGAGTTTGGCTAGCCCAACAGTTCATGGGGACTTATTTTCTGCCACAGGCTCTAGTGCAGATAATTCAGCGAGACGCAGCACGCACATCCATGTGAGCTTAACCAAAACATCCGTGTTTTGGATACTCGCTGGCTCATCTGCACCCGAGTTATTGTCTCTTCGATTTAGCTTCATTCGTAACAATACAGTAAGAAAAAGCTGCGGTTTACCGTTTGAATTGAGATTGTCGAGACTCTTTATTCCGAGAACCCGTGGGCCTGGCATGGATGCCACGCTAGCTTTCGTTGGAGTAGTGATACCCTCTGTGGACGAAGCGTCGCGACGTTAGTGGCCGCAGGCCATAAGCACAAACAACAAAAGAAACAGCTGGATCCCGGCTCAACAGCATTACCGGAATGACGTGAAATGAAGCTGGATCCCAAGTCAACAACACTACCTGAACGGCAGTAAATTTAGTCTGATGAAGCTGGAACCTTGAGTTCACAATTCAAACGAAGTTTGAAAAAGCCTGCTGTGACGGTAGGCCATAAAAAACTTTACGATTAAGCCAACGCCAATTTAACTACTAGACAAGACACTAATTTCTGTTTGCCATATTGCATTACCTGCGCCAACTCAGATTGGCTTATCGGCACATAAGCGGCATTAATCGCATCTTTTTGAGCGACAACATACGGGTCGTGAATAAACATGAACTGCTCGTTATACCCACTTAGAATGACCCAATGTGGGCCTTTTTCGCCATTAAAGCGATAAGTGCTGATCATCAGTAAGACCGCATAGCCGTTATCTATCCAGTCTCGAAGCTGAGCCAAACTTGGCGATGCATTGTGCATTTGAATGCCCTGGCTGGTCAGTTGCTGGCAAAATTCATTGTGCACTAGGGTTATCACTTCTTTTTTATTGCTGTCACGTACGCTGTCAATAAAAGGCACTGAAGTGGATTGGCTGTAAACCTCAAGCTGTAACCCGCGTTTTACCCCTGCTAAAGCCAAACCATGCACACTGCAACCCCCATGGCCGCTGGTCATAAAAATAGTGGTGGCTTCACGCCAAATGCTTAACTCATCAATGCGGCTAGGTTGGTAACGCTGATTTACGGCGCTCATGGCCATCATTAGGCAGGCGGCACCACAGGTAAAAGGAGTGGTTTGCACGTACAAAGGCATCTTGATGACTTTACTTGGCCCTGGTGGGTCTAGGCGTTTGTGCATGCGCACGCCGTCGGCCAAATCATCGTAATAATGGACTAAGGTTTTAAGTACCTTATAACCCATTTTTAAATAAAGATTTTTGGCGGCGATATTGTCGTTTCTTACTTCTAGGCGTAATGTAATGAAGCCACGTTCGACCACCGTTTGCTCGCAGCGGGTAACAAGTTCAAAGGCAATGTTACGGCCTCTAAATTCAGCCGCTACGGCAATTGAATACAGCCTTGCTAGGCGAGTACCACGATGAAAAAGCACCAATGCATAAGCGGCGATGATACCGTCGATTTCGGCGACTAATAAGCAGTCTAATGGTGAATTAATAAAGCGTTTCATCTGCCGAGAACTGATTTTGTCGCCACTAAACGCATTCGTTTCAAGGGTATTGAGTTGGGGGAGGTCGCTTAGAATAGCTTGACGCAGCAGCATGAATAGGCTCGGATTGGTAAACACGATAGTGACTTAATTTACGCGCTAAACCACACAAGAGGCAATAGATATTTATGGCTCAGTTTTTAATTGTTACCGATGACGCAAGTGATTGGCGTCCTTATCTTCCAAGTGACAACATGGTCACTGTTCACGATTATTTAAATATGGGCGCCTACTCAGATAAAGGTGCTATGCAAGTGATTAACTTGTGCCGTAGTTATGATTATTTAAGCACCGGATATTATTGTTCGTTAATGGCTGAAGCGCGTGGGCACAGGGTGATACCTCGGGTTATGACCATTAATGATTTGTCCCAAGACCGATTTTTTAGCCTGCCTCAGTCCGGATTAGATAAATTAGCCGCTACCGTTAATGATATCTCGATGAAAATCTTTTTCGGTTATTGTGACAACCCTGCATTAGAAAAAATCGCCCGTAAAATTTTTGAACGATTCACGGTACCTATCCTAGAAGTGCGCTTATCTAAACAGTCAGATAAATGGCAAGTGGATACTATTGAACCAGCGGCCTTTCAAAACTTAACTGACGTTGAACAGGATTTATTTGCTAAGTACTTAGAAGTGTTTTCGCAAAAGGTATGGAAGTTACCTAAAGCGGCTAAGCGATATCGCTATGAAATTGCTATGTTGGTGGATGAAGACGAAAAAATGCCTCCATCAGATAAGGCCGCGCTTAAATTATTTACTAAATCAGCCAACCGTATCGGTATGGATTTAGTGCAAATTGGCTCCCGCGATTTAGCTCGGCTGAGTGAGTTTGATGGTTTATTCATTCGCTCAACCACTAATATTAGTAACTTCACTTACCGATTTGCCAAAGCGGCAGAGCAGTTAGGGTTAGTGGTAATGGACGACCCTGAATCCATTATGAAATGTACCAATAAGGTGTTTTTAACTGAGCTATTGAATCGACATAAAGTGCCGGTTCCTAAAAGTTTAATCTTTAAAAAGTCTGATGAAAACTGGGTCGATAATGTTATTGAAACCATAGGTTTGCCCGCGGTGCTTAAAGTGCCTGATGGGGCTTTTTCGCTTGGAGTACTAAAAGTTAAAGACAGAGAAACCTTGATTGAACAAGCGAATAAAATTTTTGAACACAGTGCGCTTATTTTAGCCCAAGCCTTTATGCCAACAGATTATGACTGGCGTATTGGCATGTTAAATCGTCAGCCTATTTATGCTTGTCGCTATTTTATGAGTCGCGGTCACTGGCAAATTTATCAACATCATCAAAGCGGCCGAGTCAGCAGTGGTGACTTTGATTGTGTAGACTTAAAGATGGTGCCGCAGCAGGTGATTGATGCGGCCAGTAAGGCAGCTAATTTAATTGGTGCAGGTTTATACGGTGTCGATTTAAAAGAAATTGACGGTAAAGCATTTGTGATTGAAGTTAACGATAATCCGAGCATTGATCATGGGGTAGAGGATTTGTTTTTGGGGGATTTAGTTTACGATAGAGTAATGACAGAATTTTTAAGGCGTATTCAGCTTAGAGGGTTGTAATACCGATACCAAAGTCAATATGTGACTGATAATCTCAACAATGACCACAGAGGAGTAAGGCTGTGGTCATTGTGATGATTTTTATGCTAGCTATTGCGTGTCAGCACAAATTCTAAAACAGTTTCTACCGGCCGCTTTTGCACTGTACATGGCTTTATCGGCGCGCTCATAAAGTGTTGTCAAATCTTCTTTAGCACGCGATTGAGCTATACCTAAGCTACACTTAACATTATATTCCATTAACTCTGGGTGCAGAGGTAAGTTATCAATAATGCGTTGGCATACTAAGCTTGCAGCGGGTGATCCACCTTCGGTGATAACGACAAATTCATCGCCACCAATGCGAAATGCCTGATCGGTATCTCGTATGGCATCATTAATTAGTGCGGCAAAGCCTGTGAGTACCTTATCGCCAACAGTATGACCAAATTGGTCATTAAGTTGTTTAAATTTATCTAAATCTAATACGATTAACGACACATGGCCTTGTTTACGCTGCGCTCTGGCAATGCTTTTATGCATCGATTTTCTAAAGTAATAACGATTACCAAGTCCTGTTAATGCATCAAACATAGCCTGGTTAGATACCTGTTGATACTTAAGTGCATTACTAAATGGCTGCAGAGTTAATGCTTCAATATGGTTAAGTAGTTTCATCTGTATTGGGCTGAGCGGCACAGAAAGATAGTAATGTATCTTTAGCGTGTCAGATTCAGTTTTGATATGACGCACTAACTCAATACCATTGTGACGTCCCCAGGTAAACTTTTGATCTGCAGTGAACAGTTGCAGGGCTTTTATCGGCAAATGTTGACCGACAATTTTGCCATAACAGGCAAATACTGTCCGAGGATCTAAACTTGCATGTAATTGCTGGATGACTTGGACTAGATCAAGTTCAGGCTCCATTCGTAGATAGGTGTTTGACCTATACCCATATTCTTCTGGGAAAAGTTCGGTTGCAATAGCAAAGTCCATAGGGTTACTCCAAAACGTTACACTGTGATACAGGTATTAAGCAAGTTGTATGCCTAAAGTGATTTTCCTATGTTTTTTAAGTGTTTGTAATTTAGTTGTCATTCTGATAAACAAGATGTAACGCTTTTCGACAGTTTCTTGACAAGGAGTTTTTTGCCTATGGAAAACAATATGTTTATTCATATTTTGTTCATGCTAGTCATCGCCATTGCGACGATTGCTATTTTAGGGCGTGTAGGACTGCCAGCTATTCTTGCTTATCTTTTGACGGGTGTGATCAGCGGACCTAGTGGTTTTCACTGGTTTACTCAACATGAAATGCATTATGTTGCCGAGCTTGGCGTGGTGCTGCTGATGTTTACCTTAGGCCTTGAGTTTTCTGTTCCGCGTTTATGGTCAATGCGCCGTACTGTATTTGGCTTAGGCAGTGCGCAAGTTATTGTCACCGCTTTTATAGCCGGTGGTGTGGCTTACCTATTAGGTCAGAATTTGGTTGCTGCCGTAGTGATTGGCTCGGCTATCGCATTATCTTCTACCGCCATTGTACTGAAACTAATGAACGAGCAAGGCTGGCTAAGACGACGCCACGGCGAGTTGTCGGTCAGTGTTTTGCTATTTCAAGATTTAGCCGTAGTACCCATGTTAATTTTATTGCCCTTACTGGCAAATGATGGCAGCCAGATGAGTTTAAATAGCATTGCGTATGCTCTGCTGACCGGTATTTTGGCCTTCTTGGGATTAATGTCATTTGGTAAGTGGGTCTTGCCGCGTATTTTTGATGAAGTCGCTCGCTCACGTTCAAATGAGTTATTTGTGTTGTCGACCTTAGTTGTTGCCTTATTGACGGGGGCATTTACCCAGTGGGTAGGGTTATCGATGGCATTAGGGGCATTTATTGCCGGTATGCTACTTGGAGAAAGCCAGTATCGTCGCCAGTTAGAAGCCGATATTCGCCCATTTAGAGATTTGCTGATGGGGCTATTTTTTATCTCAATAGGGATGATGCTGGACTTTAATTTGGTGATGCAATATTGGTGGCAAATATTGACCATCTTGATTGCCGTTGTCGCACTTAAAATAATAATCGTCTATGGCTTGTTAAAGCTGGCGGGTGAACACGCCAAAGTGGCATTAAGCACAGCCATCAGTTTGGGGCAAGTCGGTGAGTTTAGTTTTGTGTTGTTGGCCTTGGCTGTTAACTATCAGTTATTAGACACTGAAGTTAGCACCGTATTAGTTGCAGTAGCCGTTATTTCAATGTCATTCGCCCCCTGGTTAATCCGTCACAGTGTCGATATTGCCAAGAAGTTTAAGGGCGGAAAACCATCTAAAAGCATGGAGTCGCAAACCATTACTTTACCTGGCGGCGATGATGATGACTTTGTGGTGATTTTAGGCTACGGCCGTGTAGGGCAAACCATCGCACGTTTCTTAAAAACCGAAGCGATTAATTACATTGTGTTAGACCTTGATCCTATCCGTGTTACAGAGTCTCGAGCAGCGGGTGAGCCGGTTTATTTTGGCGATGCCTGTAAAATGGGCATTTTAAAGCGAATTGGGATCCGCCAGGCCAGTATGGTGGTAGTGACGTTCACCGAAGAGCGTCAAGCAGAGGAGGCGTTAGCGGTAAGTCGAAAATTAGCCCCTGATGCTAAAATACTTATCCGCACCCGAGATGATTCTAATCTAAAAGAGCTTAAAGAGGCTGGAGCAACACAGGTTATACCTGAGTCGCTTGAAGGTAGTCTGATGTTAGTGTCGCAAGTGCTCTATAAGTGCGGAGTACCTTTACCGCGTATTATTAAGCGGCTTGAATCTGAAAGACGTAATCATTACCAGTACCTGCATGGATTCTTTTCTGGTACTGAAACCGATTTTACTTTGGACTTATTGCATGCCGTGTCGTTAAGTACCAGCGCCAGCAGTGTCGGTAAAAAAGTCGCGGACATTCCTTGGCATCAATTGGAAGTTGAGCTTCGAGCCGTGCGCAGGAAAGGCTCTGAAATTGAGCCCGCACCAGATGACTGGGTATTTCGTCGTAATGATATTTTAATGCTGGTGGGTAAACCTCGCAGTATTGAAAAAGCCGAAGAATATTTATTACAAGGATGATTTTAACTCGGACATCAAGCTTATTTATTGACGCCGCGACATGTTTATTTACATAGGAATTAAAGGTGTGTGTAGCTAATTAACTGTGATCTAAATCAAGGATATTTATCATTTAGCTATACCCCTAAATGTGTAGCTAGAATCATTGATCTAAATCAATGATGTTAATAAATAATTCTGGCAGAGTGACGGCAAATGTTAAGGATGTAGTGTAAAACATCTAGTTGTTACCCTAATGGAGTATGAAGATGAATAAAAAAATGGCCCTAGGTTTAGTTGCAGCAGGTTTATTATCTGCCGGTGTTTCTTCTGTAGCAGTTGCTCATCAAGCAGGGGATTTTATTTTCAGAGCGGGTGCGGTTGTGGTTGCTCCAAATGAGTCTAGCCCAGTTGTTGCTGATGTGGCTGAGTTTGGTGTTGATAACAACATGCAAATCGGTTTGAACTTTGGTTATATGCTAACTGACAACTGGGGCGTTGAATTACTAGCGGCAACACCATTTAGTCATGAAGTATCATTAGGGGCTTTAGGTAAGATTGCTGAAACTAAGCATTTACCACCAACCTTAGTAGCACAGTACTATTTTGGTGATGCTCAATCTAAATTACGTCCTTATGTTGGCGTAGGTGTTAACTTCACTAATTTCTTTGATAATGACTTTACTCAAGAAGCAAAAGATTTAGGCCTAGATAACTTGAGTTTAACCAATTCTTGGGGCTTAGCAGCACAAGTAGGTTTAGACTACAATATCAATAAAGAATGGTTAGTTAATGCTTCTATCTGGTATGCAGATATATCAACCGATGTAAACTTCACTGCTGGTGGCGCAGCGCTTTCAGTTGATACCGACATTAACCCATGGGTTTATATGGTTAGCGTTGGTTACAAGTTCTAATAACACGTAATCAAGCTGTATAAAGATAGGAGCCAAATGGCTCCTATTTTCGTTTAGCGTGATGGTGTTATTTACGCTGGTTTTTTTTCGGCTTCCAATGACGAGTATTATAAATATACTCGGGTAATAAGCGATTTAACCAAGCAACAAAACGCCAACGTTTGGTCACATATACCCGGCGTTTTCCCTTTTGCAAAGCGATCAAAATTTGTTTAGCGACTTTATCTAAAGGGGCTAATAAAAACTGATTTTGTTGCAATGCTGCTTTATCTAACAAGCCTAATTGAATGTCACTAATGGTAATAGGTAGCTTTAAACGCTGCGCATGCATGCTTAAGCCTTCAAAATAATTAGCGGCAAAGGCTTTAGACGCATGGTAAGCCATGCTTGGCCCGCCTCGCTGCCCTGCTATTGAGTTAATCGCTGCCAACTGACCGTAACCTTGTTCGGTCATCAATTTGAATACACAGTGGCAAATAGCGGCAAAGCCTTTTACATTCACGTCAATAATATCTTGTTCTAATTGCCAGGGAAGGGTGGCATCGTAACCATTCATGCCGGTATTGACTATCACCAAATGGGCGCCATTTTCCTGTTGCCATGCTGTGGTTATTTGCTCTATTAGCTTTGCCGGCTCGGCAATCGAAAGTGGTAAGACCTCTACTGACACTGGCAGTGTTTTAGCAAATTCGGTTAACAGCTCTGGTTGTTGCACAAATAACAACAATTTTACCTTTTGAGTAGCAAGCTGGCGGGCTAATTCTTTACTTAGCTGCGAGCTAGCACCAATAATCATAGCGGTTGCGATGGTGGTCATGGGGGGAATTGGCGCTCAATTTCCTAAAGATAGGTTTATGATAGAAATAACCTCCATGGATAACAAGCACGAAAATTTTTCAATATCGGAAGTGTAGACTTCTAGACGTCTTGATGTATTATAATGCGACGTCACTTAATAAAAGCAGGTGAGTCATGATTAAACAGATAATGTGCGTTATAGCGATGATTGCGGCTATATCAGGGTGCCAAACCTCGCCTCAAAATAGCCAAATAGTAGGTGAAGTGTTATATAAACAACGCATTGCACTACCTGCTGATTCTGTGATCCAAATCCAATTACAGGACGTGTCATTGCAAGATGTTAAGGCTGAAATTTTAGCGGAATATGAAATTAGCCCGGTAACAGGTGTCACGCCTTTCGAGTTTTTAGTACCAGTGGATGCTTTTAAAACAGGTCATCGTTATGCCATCAGTGCACGGATCACTGTTGCCGATGAATTGTGGTTTATTAATACGCAATCTTATCCCGTAGATATCAATAATCCACAACCATTAACAGTGGTTGTTGATCTGGTAAAGCGATAATTTTAGCGGTATTTGTCGATTAATAATTAGGTAAGGGATGTAGTATGCCGGTTCGAATTCCAGATGATTTACCCGCAGCAGGTATTTTAGAGTCAGAGAATATCTTTGTGATGTCAGAAACTCGCGCAGCAAATCAGGACATTCGTCCTATGCGGGTGCTTATCTTGAATTTGATGCCCAATAAAATTGAGACAGAAACCCAACTGCTTCGTTTACTGGGTAATACGCCATTACAGGTGGGTGTCGATTTGCTGCGTATTCATGATAAAGAGTCTAAACATACCTCTGTCGACCACATGAATACCTTTTATCGCGACTTTGAAGATGTCAGACACAATAATTATGATGGGCTTATCATTACTGGTGCACCTTTAGGACAAATTGACTTTGAAGATGTTGTCTACTGGGATCACATTAAAGAAATTATCGATTGGTCCCAAAAGCATGTGACCTCGGTATTGTTTTTGTGTTGGGCGGCACATGCGGGATTATTTCACTTATATGGCATAAACCGTGGCTTATTAGACCAAAAACGCTCGGGTGTGTTTAATCATGTTAGGGCAACTGAACCACATCCTTTACTACGTGGTTTTGATGATGAATTTTATGCACCGCATTCGCGTTTTGCCGAAATTAACATTGAAGACATTCGCCGCAATAATGACGTTGAAATTTTAGCTGAGTCAGCTGAAGCTGGTGCCTATATCGTTTTAAGCCGTGATAGCCGAAATCTATTCGTTATGGGACACCCTGAATACCAAAAAGGCACTTTGAACGATGAATATCAACGTGATTTAGCCCAAGGCTTGAATCCAAATGTTCCCTTAAACTATTATCGTAACGATGACCCAAGCCAGGATCAAATAGCACGTTGGCACAGCCATGGCAGTTTGCTGGTCAGTAATTGGCTTAACTATTATGTTTACCAGTTAACGCCATATGACCTATCGGACATGAGCAAGATGACACCGTGGGAAAGTAAGCAAGCTAAAGGGTAATCGCTATTGAATAGGGCTAAAAAATAATTGCTGATAATGTCTAAATAGGTGTTTCCAATTGATTTAAATTAGCGCTATGTTAGAGATACGGTTGATCTTTTGAGATGAATTTAAGGCTATGTTCAATTTAGCGGCAATTATAACTCGCCAGTTTGTACGTTACTGTGCTGTCTTTAAAGGCATAGCGTTATTGGCTTACCTATATGGGTCAATAAGTATTGCGGCAAATTCACCTGATTTAAGCTTAATTGAACAAGATTTAACTCGCATTGATGTACCAGCCCAAAAAATTGACTATATTACTCAACAACTGTCGCTTATTAGCCATGGCTCAGCTGAAGACAAAGCCCAGTTATTATTTCACCTTGCCGCAGCGCAACAGCAAAATAAGCAACTTGATAAGGCTTTTGACAGTTATTCACAAGCCATAGATTTACTGTTAGTCACCCCTAAACCCTCTCTGTTGGTTAAAGCCTATCTGGCTCGTTCTCTTATAGTGTCCTTGCAGACCAACGATTATAAACAGTATTGTCCTGATCGAATTAACGCAGTCAAATTAGCCCGGAAACAATCAGATCAAGACCTATTAGTCCATGCATTAGCGCAAACAGCCTATTGCTTTAACCAAGCAGATAATTTTGATATTGGCCTTTTGCACTTATCCGAAGCCTTAGATATTGCCAAAAAATATCAATTAGCGCCCGATAAATTGGCAATGATTTTTAATGCGACTGCCGCGGTTTATCGTGATAATCACCTGCACAGGCAAGCGGAAGAATACTTTCAACAGGCATTCAATCATTGGCAGCAAGCGGATGATAAAAAGAGTATGTTTAACATGTTACACAATCTAGTTGGCGAAGCGATTATGCTGACTAAATGGAAACGTGCCGACGATTACCTCAAGCAAATGTCAGCGTTAATGGTGCAAATGAAAAATAATAAAGACCTGCCATTTTTCTATTACTTCAATCAAGGTCGTTACCACCTTGGGCGACAAGAATATTCATCTGCAATTCAATCATTTGAAATGGCCAATGATGCTTCAACAGAAACCGAGGAAGCTTTATTTGTCACTGAAAACTTAGGCTTATTGGCACTAAGCTTATTTCATTATCAAGATATTGCATCGGCAGGGCAAACAGCAGAGCGGTTTCTTAATTCAGATGGTCTTAATGGCCAATCAGCAACCTTAATTGAGCAAGTTAGATCGATATACTACTCTTCTGAAGGCGATTATTTTACTGCGTTAGAGTATTTATTTTCTGCAATAGCTGTTGAAAAAAATCATATCGAACAGGCCGTTTCCAATGATGTGGTGTTAGCTTCTCTCAATCATAATGTTAAAATGACTCAATATGAGAATCAATTGCTTGAAAAAGAGTTGTCGATAAATCAATTAAACTTAAACAGTCAAATAGATAAGCAAAGAATAACCAAGTTATCTATGTTTATCTTTATCGTCATTGCCGCAAGTTTAGCTGTCTTGGTGATTTTCTTAATTTATTCGAGAAGACAATTTATTCGACGTGCACAAACAGATTTTTTAACCGGTATCGCGAATCGCAGGTTTACCTTCCAAGAAGGACAAAAACGTTTACAACAATGCCAAGAACACCATCAATCTTTAGCATTAATAATGTTTGATATTGACCACTTTAAAAAAATAAATGATCAATTTGGTCATGACATTGGTGATAAAGCGATAGCTGCCGCAGTAGGTCGTAGTCAAAGTTATATTAAGCAAACCGATATTATTGGCAGGATAGGCGGTGAAGAGTTTTTATGCATTCTGCCCAATGTTGATACCAATGAAGCCATGCAAATTGCTGAGCGTTTAAGGAACGTGATAGCTGAACAGCCTTTCAAGTTTAGTGGCGTTACCGTTGGGTTTACTATTAGTTTGGGTGTTGCTGTTGCCTCAAATAGCACCTATTCAAATTGGGACCATGATTCAAGTGAGCAGCATTTTGCCGATTTGGTTAAAAAAGCTGATTTGGCGATGTATCAAGCTAAAAATCAAGGTCGAAATCAAGTTCAACTTTACCTTGAAAGTGTTTAATTTTTCTCTCAACTCCCCGTGATAACGCTAGGTTCAATTATTCTTGATTAAGCGTCTATTTATTGGTGTAAATCTTCACTGACACATGGACCGAAATTCATCCACTTCTTAGACTAATTATTACTTGCTTTACGTTCGCGTAAACGTCAAAGTGATGTCATGTTTTTTTGTGATAATTAGTTTTTATTGGAGTAGTTATGAGTTCACAGCAAGCTGGAATGGCCAATCAGGCTCAAGATATCGTCATTGTTGCAGCAAAGCGCACCCCAATGGGTGGCTTCCAAGGTGCATTGTCATCAGTGAAATCCCCAGCCTTGGCGGCCGCCGCTATTCAAGGTTTAATTGCCGAATCTGGTATCGCTTCTGCCAGTGTTGATGAAGTGCTAATGGGTTGTGTATTACCTGCAGGTTTAGGTCAGGCGCCAGCTCGTCAAGCAACATTAGGCGCAGGTTTACCGCTTTCAGTTGGTGCGACTACGATTAACAAAGTCTGTGGCTCAGGAATGAAAACCGTCATGTTAGCCCATGATTTAATTAAAGCGGGTAGCAGTGAAGTGGTTATTGCTGGTGGTATGGAAAGCATGAGTCAGGCACCGTACCTTCTTGATAAAGCGCGCAGTGGCATGCGTATGGGCCATGGCAAAGTGATGGACCATATGTTTTTAGATGGCCTAGAAGATGCCTACACTGGTGGCGCTATGGGCACATTTGCTCAGAAAACCGCAGATGACTTTGGCTTAACCCGCGAGCAAATGGACGCCTTTGCTTTAGCGTCACTTGAAAAAGCCAACAATGCGATTAACTCAGGTGCATTCAAAGCTGAAATCACTCCGGTAACAGTTAGCGATCGCCGTGGCGATATTGTTATTGATACCGATGAACAACCGGGTAATGCCCGTCCTGAAAAAATTCCGAGTTTACGTCCAGCCTTTACCAAAGACGGTACGATAACGGCGGCAAACTCTAGCTCAATTTCTGATGGTGCCGCGGTGTTATTGCTGATGACCCGTGAAAAAGCCGCCAATTTAGGCTTAGCGGTTTTAGCTACTATCAAAGGCCATACCACACACTCACAAGAGCCAGCCATGTTCACTACCGCACCAGTAGGTGCGATGAATAAATTGCTTGGTAAAGTAGATTGGACTAAGGATGATGTTGATTTATTCGAAATCAACGAAGCATTTGCCATGGTGACTATGTTAGCGATTTCTGAACTTGGTTTAGACGCCAATAAAGTCAATGTTAATGGCGGAGCATGTGCACTAGGTCACCCTATTGGTTGTTCTGGTGCGCGTTTGCTAGTGACCCTAATTCACGCATTAAAAGCACGCGGATTACATCGTGGTGTAGCGTCATTATGTATTGGCGGCGGTGAAGCCGTGGCCATGGCGATTGAAGTATAAGTATAAAGCGCTTGACGCTGAGTACGATTTAGAAAACATAACATTCAACAAGACAGGCATTAATGAGCAATAACCCGATACCAAGTGATTGGGATAAATACAACATCATCGCCATTAATGCTTACCCCGATTTAATCTGGTTCAAAGGGAAATATTATGACCATACAAGTAAAACATTATATTGATGGCGAGTTCACAGTGGGTACTGGCACGCAAAATATCGATGTCACTAACCCCATTAATAATGGTGTGATTGCTAAAATTAACGCGGCGACACCTGCTGAAGTTGAGCAAGCAATTCACAGTGCAAAAGAAGCGTTTAAAACCTGGAAAGAAGTGCCAGTATCAGAACGTGCTCGGGTGATGTTACGTTACCAGCACCTGTTGAAAGAACATCACGATGAAATCGCGACTATTCTAGCCCAAGAAACCGGTAAAACCTTTGAAGATGCTAAAGGCGATGTATGGCGCGGTATTGAAGTGGCAGAGCACGCCTGTAATGTTGCCTCATTAATGATGGGCGAAACCGTTGAAAACGTTGCCCGCAATATTGATACCTATAGCTACACCCAACCGCTTGGCGTCTGTGCTGGTATTACGCCATTTAACTTCCCTGCGATGATCCCTTTATGGATGTTCCCATTAGCCATTGCCTGCGGTAACACCTTTATTTTAAAACCGTCTGAACAAGACCCGATGACACCACAACGTTTAGTGGAGTTATTTGTTGAAGCGGGTGCGCCAAAAGGCGTATTACAGCTTATTCATGGTGATAAAGTGGCGGTTGATATTTTACTGCGTGATCCAGCCATCAAGGCAATTTCGTTTGTAGGCTCTGTGGCGGTAGGTCAATACATCTACAAAACAGGTACAGATAACCTTAAACGTGTGCAAGCGTTTGCTGGGGCAAAGAATCACTGCGTGATCATGCCTGATGCAAGCAAACAACATGTGATTAATAATTTAGTTGGCGCTTCTGTTGGCGCGGCAGGTCAACGCTGTATGGCCATTTCAGTGGCGATATTTGTCGGTAAAGCCAAAGAGTGGATCCCAGAATTAAAAGAAGCTTTAGCCAAAGTACGTCCAGGTTTATGGAATGATGCTGATGCGGCCTATGGCCCAGTGATTAGCCCTGCGGCTAAAACACGGGTATTAAGCTTAATCGAACAAGGCAAACAAGAAGGGGCTGAATGCTTGCTAGATGGCAGTGACTTTACCGTTGAAGGCTATGAGTCAGGTAACTGGGTTGGCCCAACCATGTTTTCTAAAGTCACTACAGACATGAGCATTTACAAAGAAGAAATCTTTGGCCCTGTTTTATGTTGTATGGAAGCTGACAATTTAGATGATGCTATTGAACTGGTAAATAACAGTCCATACGGCAATGGCACCTCAATCTTTACCGCATCGGGTGGCGCTGCACGCAAATATCAACACGAAATAGAAGTCGGCCAAGTGGGTATTAACGTGCCAATTCCAGTGCCTTTACCTTTCTTTTCATTCACAGGTTGGAAAGGCAGTTTTTACGGCGATCAACACGCATACGGTAAGCAAGCGGTACGTTTCTATACTGAAACTAAAACCATTACTTCACGTTGGTTTGAAACCGACGCCGTTAGCGGTCCAAATATGAGTATTAATCTTAAATAAGCTTATATTTCGATTAGATTTAAGATAATAACAAGACCTAATGGCAGGTTAAATTCCCTTTGGCCTGCCAACAAATGACCCAAGAGTCATCAAACATAACAAATTAGGAGTCCCTCAATGGATTTTAATTTAAATGAAGATCAACGCCAATTTGCTGATCTTGCCCGTCAATTTGCCGCCGATGAATTAACTCCGTTTGCGGCTAAATGGGATGAAGAGCACCACTTCCCTAAAGACGTGATTCAAAAAGCTGGTGAACTGGGCTTTTGCTCATTATATTCACCAGAGTCTGAAGGCGGTATGGGCTTATCACGTTTAGATGCCTCAATTATCTTTGAAGAGCTATCTTACGGTTGCACCGCAACCACCGCCATGTTAACTATTCACAATATGGCCACCTGGATGGTGACAACTTGGGGATCTGAGACTGTCCGCAGTCAATGGTCAGAAGGGCTCACTACAGGTCAGCTATTAGCCTCATATTGTTTAACTGAACCGGGTTCAGGCAGTGATGCCGCATCACTGCAAACTAAAGCGGTGCGCGATGGTGATGATTACATTATTAATGGTTCAAAAGTGTTTATTTCTGGCGCGGGTGAAACCGAGCTATTAGTGGTGATGTGCCGCACTGGCGAAGCAGGCCCTAAAGGCATTTCAGCGGTTGTTATTCCGGCCGATGCTGCGGGTGTATCTTACGGCAAAGCGGAAGATAAAATGGGCTGGAATGCACAGCCAACAAGACAAATCAGTTTTGAAAATGTCCGCATCCCGGTGACTAATCTTTTAGGTGAAGAAGGCCAAGGGTTTACCTTTGCGATGAAAGGCTTAGATGGCGGGCGCATCAATATTGCCACTTGTTCTATTGGTACGGCGCAATCTGCACTTGATCGCGCAACTCAATATATGAATGAGCGTAAGCAATTTGGCAAACCGTTAGCGGCATTTCAAGCATTACAATTTAAGTTAGCTGATATGGCGACAGAATTAGTTGCTGCGCGCCAAATGGTGCGATTAGCGGCGTTTAAATTAGACATGCAAGACCCAGAATCAAGTGCTTATTGTGCAATGGCAAAACGCTTTGCAACTGATGTTGGTTTTCAGGTTTGTGATGCAGCGCTGCAAATTCATGGTGGTTATGGCTATATTCGTGAATATCCGTTAGAGCGTCATTTCCGTGATGTGCGCGTGCATCAAATTCTTGAGGGTACCAACGAAATTATGCGGTTGATTATTGCCCGTCGATTACTGGATGAAAACGCTCACCCAATTCGTTAATCGGGTCGCTAATCATTCAAACTAGACAATTTCAACGGACGATAAGGCTATCACAATGACCACAGAAGCTATTTGGGTGCGTATTGACGGAAATACCGCCATTATTAAAATGAATAACCCGCCAGCTAACACCTGGACTGCGCAAAGCTTACAAGCGCTAACCGCTAAAGTGCTTGAGTTAAATGACAATAAAGAGATTTATGCTTTGGTTATTACCGGCCAGGGCGAGAAGTTTTTCTCTGCGGGTGCTGACTTGAATTTATTTGCCGATGGCGACAAAGGCAATGCAGCCACTATGGCCAAGCATTTTGGTGCTGCATTTGAGGCATTAAGTGCCTTTCGTGGCGTGTCAATTGCGGCGATTAACGGTTATGCCATGGGCGGTGGTTTAGAAGTGGCTTTAGCCTGTGATATCCGTATTGCTGAAGTGCAGGCTCAAATGGCCTTACCTGAAGCCAGCGTCGGCTTATTGCCCTGTGCTGGCGGTACGCAAAACTTAACCGCTTTGGTGGGTGAGGGCTGGGCAAAACGGATGATTTTATGCGGCGAACGCATTGATGCCGCTAAAGCTGAAAAAATTGGTTTGGTGGAAGAAGTGGTTGAGCAAGGACAAGCCTTAGATGCGGCTATTGCACTGGCGGCAAAAGTGGCACGTCAATCACCTAGCAGTGTGTCGGTATGTAAAACCTTAATTCAGGCTGGACGCACAATGCCACGCGCACAGGCTTTACCTTTAGAGCGTGAGCTTTTTATCGGCCTATTCGATACAGAAGATCAAGCCGAAGGCGTTAATGCTTTCCTTGAAAAGCGTAAACCAAACTGGAGAAACTGCTAATGACCCAAGATGTCATATTTCAAACTCTCGGCACATTATCGGGTAAGTCTATCGGAATCGTCACCCTTAATATCGAAAAAGCGCTTAATGCACTGAATATCGATATGGTGAAGGCGATGACCGCTCAATTACTGCAATGGCAAACCAATGATGATATCGCCTTAGTGGTATTAGAAGGTAGCGGCGAAAAAGCATTCTGTGCCGGCGGTGATGTGCGGGCTATTTATCATGCCTCAATCGCTAACCCAAATAAAATGACTGACGAAGCCTGTGAGTTTTTCACTCAAGAATACCAGTTAGATTATTTGCTACATCAGTTTGGCAAGCCAGTACTAGTGTGGGGCGATGGCATTGTGATGGGCGGCGGATTAGGCTTAATGGCCGGCGGCAGTCATCGCGTATTAACCGAGCGCAGCCGTATTGCTATGCCTGAAGTGACTATTGGTTTATACCCAGATGTGGGTGGCAGCTACTTTTTAAATCGGATGCCAGGCAAAACCGGGCTATTTTTAGGGCTGACGGCGTACAACATGAACGCGGCAGATGCCATGTATGTCAATGTCGGTACTCATTTTCTAGCCAGTGATGACAAAGAGCCGCTGTTTGATGCCCTAGCTGATATTCACTGGAATGATAATGCCGATGTGAATCATCAAGCGTTAACACAGCTATTAACCTCGATGCAAAATAAAGTCTCAGTGGCGCTTTGCGACAGTCCACTAGAACAATTCCAGCAACAGATTAATTTGCTCATGTCAGGTGATATTGAAGATGTTCACCATCAATTGTCTAGCTTACAAACCGAACTAGACTGGCTTAAACGGGCACAAAAAACCGCATTAGCAGGCAGCCCATTAAGCTGGCATTTAGTGTTTGCTCAAGCAGCACTGGGTACAGAATTAGACTTAGCAGATTGCTTTAAATGGGAGCTAGGTGTCAGCGTTAACTGTTGCTCTCATGGCGATTTTTGTGAAGGAGTAAGGGCGCTGCTCATTGATAAAGACCGTAATCCAAAATGGCGTTTTGCCGATGTATCAGAGGTGACAGATGAAGCTTTATCGGCCTTACTCACCTCACCTTGGCAAGCGAATAACCACCCATTAAAAGACTTTTAAAAGGAATTGAACATGGCAACAGTAGCATTTATTGGATTAGGTAACATGGGCGGCCCTATGGCGGCCAATTTAATTAAAGCGGGCATGACGGTAACGGTATTTGACCTTAATCCACAGGCCGTAGCAACATTAACCGATCAAGGCGCATTAAGCGCCAAAACAGCTTGTGGCGCAGCGGCGTCAGCCGACTATGTCATTAGTATGTTACCAGCGGGCAAACACGTTCAAAGTATCTATATGGGTGATGACAACAATAAAGGTTTATTAGATGTTGTCGGTAAAGACACCTTATTAATTGACTGCTCAACCATTGATGCCGCCACAGCGCAATTAGTCGGCGCTAAAGCCGCTGAAAAAGGCCTCGCCTTTATGGATGCTCCTGTTTCTGGTGGCACAGCAGGCGCAGCAGCAGGGACATTGACCTTTATTTGCGGTGGCACAGAAGCGGCTTTTACCCAGGCACAAACGGTATTAACGGTAATGGGGGCAAATATTTTCCATGCAGGCCAGGTCGGCGCAGGTCAAATTGCTAAAATTTGTAATAACATGCTGTTATCAGTATTAATGGTTGGCACTAGCGAGTCTTTGCAATTAGGCATAGATAACGGTTTAGATCCTAAAGTATTGTCTGATATCATGAAAGTCAGCAGCGGCGGAAACTGGACGCTTGAAAAATATAACCCTTGTCCTGACGTGATGGAAAATGTGCCATCATCAAAAGGCTATCAAGGTGGTTTTATGGTTGATCTAATGGTGAAAGACTTAGGCTTGTCACAACAAGCTGCCTTAGGTTCAAACTCAAGTACCCCAATGGGCGCATTAGCGCGTAGTTTATATGTTAACCATGCTCGTCAAGGTCATGGTCGTCTTGATTTTTCGAGCATTTTTGAACAATTTGCCAATCAAAATAAAAAGTAAAAGGACTCGGTAATGGAATTAAAAGATAAGGTTGTCGTCATCACAGGTGGCGCGGGTGGTTTAGGTCTTGCTATGGCGCATGATTTAGCCTCCCAAGGTGCAAAATTGGCGCTTATCGATGTAGACCAAGCAAAACTTGAGCAAGCGTGTGCAGACTTAGGTGCAATAACTGAAGTGCAAGGTTATGCGTTCGACATTACCGACGAAGAAGATGTAGTTGCGGGGTTCAATTTTATTCGCGAAGATTTTGGTCATATCAATGTGTTAATCAATAACGCGGGTATTTTGCGTGATGGATTAATGGTTAAGGCAAAAGATGGCAAAGTAACTGACCGTATGTCCTATGAAAAATTTCAGTCAGTCATTAATGTCAATCTAACCGGCACATTTTTGTGCGGCCGTGAAGCTGCTGTAGCCATGATTGAAACTGGCCAGCAAGGCGTGATTATCAACATTTCAAGCCTAGCTAAAGCGGGTAACATGGGGCAATCTAACTATTCAGCATCAAAAGCAGGTGTTGCAGCAATGTCTGTCGGTTGGGCCAAAGAACTAGCCCGTTATAATATCCGTTCAGCCGCAGTGGCGCCGGGTGTTATAGCCACTGAAATGACCGCAGCGATGAAGCCTGAAGCGTTAGAGCGCATGACGAAAATGGTTCCTGTAGGACGTTTAGGTGAAGCCCATGAAATTGCTTCTACCGTACGTTTTATCATTGAAAACGATTATGTAAATGGTCGTGTATTTGAAATTGACGGCGGCATTCGCCTGTAATCTTAAGCTTGGTATTATCGTTAAACAAAGCCGAGCCTAGCTCGGCTTTTTGCTGATGAGTATTTATCTTTATTTCGTCTGCTGCTTAATTCCAATGCGTCTAAGACACGCCGCAAATACATCCCTTTATGTTACCTGCACTGTGTTTATGTAGTTGCAATGAGGTTTGACGGAATAACAATAATATGTGAACAAAAAGCAGTCTAAAGGACGGTATTTATAAGAACCGGACTATTCTAATATATTGATCTTGTTTGATTTATTTTTTACATTGGCCGCAGATACTTTTAACGCGCAATTTACGTTTTATATTTGAGTGCAACAGTCATTAAATTACTTTACTTCAAAGACCTAGCAAATGTAGGATGATATTAATCAATAACTTAAACGCTCGGCTTTATCGGTCGAGGCGTTCAGTAAGCTGTTAGCTTTGTTCAAGGAGTGGGCATGATTATCGATAAAAAGTATCAAGAAAAAATCTTAAAAAATCTATTCTATTTAATAGCTACACTATTGTCAGTTAATTCTTATTCCAATAATTTGCCATTAACTAATGATGATATTCATCGAATAGAGCATCCTCCAGGGATGCAAATTATGAGTACAATCATTACACCCAAAGAATCTTTAGTTCTTATTTATGAACACTTTTATAATTATGATATGAAATCTGGAGAGCTTAGATACAGTGAGTTGGACATAAATCCAAGCTCTATATTGTCATCGAAGCCAAAGACTCTTGAGTTTGAAAATAATCAACCTGTGAATTTTAGAACAGGGGTTAGTAGCGTTAAAGGAAATAATGTTGAATGGTTATATTTTGTTGAATCTGAAACAACTTATTTTAAACCAGCATCACTTTATAGGGCACAGTGGGGAAGCAACAACAAACTAGTAAATAAACAATTACTTTCTCTACCTATGCCTATTGCGGCAGCAAGTGCACCAAAATGGTATTTACTTAATAACGGTAAAGTTGCGCTAGTTTATCGTTCAAAACCCTATCCAGGTTGTTGCCAATTATTATTTAGTCTAAGTAATGACGGTGTTAATTTTGACTCTCCTATCGATATTGGAAGCGGAGGAGCAATGCCTGCGTTAGCAATATTTTCATCAGGCGAACTTATTTATACATTTCAAACTAGATTTACTAGTAAAGCTAATGATTCAGATGGAAAAGAAAAATCAGGTATGAGAACTCATTTTAGGCTGTCTACAAATAATGGAGCTAATTGGGGAAAGCCAATTCCAATCACAACGAGGGTTGAAGGGGTTCATGATGCAAGTCCGATTCAACGTAAAGATGGTTATGTTGACGTATATTATTCATCAATTGACAGTCGTCATGAAAATGATGTTTTTTCATTATGGCGAAGGTGTGTTTCTACTTCAGGAAAGTTAGGACCTGAAGAATTAGTTGTTGATAAAAGCTTTGGTAATATTGCAAAAGTATCACCGCATAGGTTGAGTGATGGCTCTTTATTGCTAACATTTGTTGAGCAAGGTAAGGTTTATTCTGAAGGAGATCATAACCTTCATGCAGCAAAAATCCTGAGTGATGCTAAATGTAGTGTATAACAAAGCTAATCGAGTAGCCGGAGGTATCTAACCTCCAGCCCCCACACCACCTTGCATGCGGCTCCGCACAGGGCGGTTCATTTAAAATGCCTAATAAACTTTCTGGTAAGAATAATCAAAATAACATGGCCATATATGGACGATCCCGGTGAGTCAAGATAATACTCTGCTCACCCAAAGCTTTTTGGCCTTGGCAATAACATTGCCCCCCAAGATTTCTAGCTAAATATTGAACGATTAACTACGCTTTATTTAAATGTAACTTTGCCACCCACCATCTTAAATGCCGGTGCGCCTCTCACTAATGTGTCTCTGGCAAATACTTGGCCGCATTCAGGGCATGTGCAAGCAACCTTGGTGTTGTCTTCAACAATACGCTCTTTAAAGCATTTGATTAAGGCGCCTTTACCTCCCTTACGATATTTAAACAGTTGGGCTTTACACTTAGCGCAGAATACATCGACGGTGCGCGAAGGGCCTTTCTTGTTAGGTTGGGCCATTTATTGTTTACTCTATTTTATTAAACATTGGCCCAGTAGCACTGGGCGGCTTTATGTAGACCAATCTACTAACTCCAAAACATCAAATTGAATGTACCGAAGTGAATTAAATACGCAGCTAATCCCCATTGACTTAACACTGCAATAGCCCAGTAGCACTTGTTACGCTTTAAGTTTAGGCTAGATCTTTTTTGCCATACTGCCCAGCTAAAATACGCAATAGTGAATGGCCACAGGCAGCTGATTATCCATATGCTGATGGACGGTAGCGATAGACTATTTAGCGCCCACAATTGCAATTGAGAGAAGCAAAAATAAAGGCCGATAAAAATCAATGGCAATAGCAGACAGGCTAAATGCAGTGTGAATCGAGTCGGTAACGCCTTGCGTCTGATGGCTAAAATGGCGCTATAAATGGTCATCATTGCTGCGCTAAGGCTGGTGACTAACACCAATATACCTAAAGCTAAAAAGAGATAATTTAACCAAGGCCCGTACCAACGCGTGTCGGCAAGGTATGTGTCCCAGGTTTCCTGTATTAAGGTCTGGCCTTGGCTGTCTAATGTTAGGGTTAGGCTAATTGCTTGCTTGTTTTTAGGGCGAAACCCTTGGTTTCCTACGTAGATATATTCATCGGCAGTACCAAACAGCGGTTTGATAATGAGTTGCTCGCCATCAAAACTCACCTGGCTTGCTTTAAATAATCTGTCCATCGTTGCCATGCCTTCCTGACGAGCACTTTCAGGACGGTAAAAGCCAAGCCATGGAGTGATATCAAAATCGAGCGGTATAGCCTCGGGTATAGCAGGGCTGGCTATATGTTCAAGCGCCTTATCAAATACCATACCACCAGACAGTTCTATACTATTGCTTAACGCGACGAAGGCCATATTTTTTTCTGTTGAGAAGCACACCTGAGTCAAAAAGCCATCTATGCCACCGGAATGACAAAAATAACGGCCGCTTTCTCTGTTAACGGGATAGATCCCCAGACCATATGCCCCCTGATGGATCACACTGTGTTTGTCCATCGCACTGGTGTGCATTAATGTCCAGCTTGCTTTGCTCAGTATTCTTGTTCCGTCCAATTCCCCTTCGTTTAGTAGCATACGGCTAAAGCGGGTTAAGTCATGCAGTGTGGTAACTAAGCTACCTGCAGGTCTTACTGAAAGTGGCAACGCAGGTACCAAATACTTGCCGCCACTTAGCGCTGAACCATGGCCATTAATCAATGTCGCTAATACCTGTTCATCTTGATGAAAGCTGGATTGTGTCATGCCCAATGGCTGGAGTAGGTGGGTATTTAACCAATTCTCATAGGACTCACCAGTGAGCTGCTCTAAAAGATGTCCCGCTACTAAATAGCCAAAGTTTGAATAGGCTTGTCGAGTGCCGGGGCGCCAGCGCACGATGAGTTGGTACTGTGAAATGACTTTATCTAATGCTAAATTTTCCTGTCCAGTATCGCTATAGATTTCAGTGAGGTTGGCATCTCTGAGGCCTGCGGTATGCGATAACAGATCTTTTACTCTGACAGGATCAGTGTCAGACCAGGGATTAACAAAGCGCACATTGGGCAGATAAACACTGATAGGAGCGTCTAAATCTAGTTTACCTTGATCTACCAGTTGTAGCAGACCTATGGCTATGAATGTTTTACTGACTGACCCCGCTCTAAATCGGCTGTTTTCATCAATGTTATTCTCAAGTCCATCTTTAACAGACCCATTATGGTACTGCCAAACTGTGCCCTTAGCATCGGATAATGTAGTGGCTAAGGCCATGCCATTATCTTGTCTTAATGTGTCCATTCCCTGGGTAAGTGCTTGCCAGTCGGAAGTGTCTTGCCAGTGTGTGTCTGATGCGAAACATGTTGGCGCGATAAAAAGCAAAGCTGCAAAATAGAATTTGTTTAGCATAATAAGTGTCCCTGTTAATGTTCGTCCATTGATGGGGATTATTTCAATAGTTTGAGCATGGCGATGGCTAGTTTGTAGAGTAACCAGCTGCTTATTAAGGCGAGTGGGATGAAGCCATATCCTAAATGTTCTTGCCAGCCATCTACATTGACAAAGAAACCCAGCATCATACCGTCATCTTTAGTAAACAAGCCGATGTTGTCATAGAAAAAGGGCTTAAGCAGTGCTAATACCGCAAGAGGTAATGCCAGTAAAGCAATGAAACCGATAAGAATAGCGAGTAAGGTTTTTTTAACGCTGCGGCCCGACTGATAACCAAGTACCCGACCCATAGCCGCAGGGGTGCCAGAGTGCTGGGCATCGGTGACAAAAGCTGCAGATAATAGCGGTGGAATAATGTCCTGGGGTTGCCCCAAACTCTTTAGGGCATCACTGAGTTTTTGCAGCTGCGACTCTGCCGGATTAGCTTGAGCGGCCTCGAAAGCATGTGACTCAAGTTCTTGGCGTATGGTCATGGCTTGTGAGAAAGGTGCCTTAGTCAGCTCTTTGTCAACTTTGGCGAAGTAGTCTTGCCATAGGGTGTTTGTTTTTGCGCAGTTAAAGTAGCCATTATTGTTCATTATTATTTGCTCCAAGCTTGGTTTACTGAGGCGTTAATTTGTTGCCATGCAGTGTTCATTTTATTGACAGTTTCTAGCCCCAAAGGGGTAATTTGGTAATATTTTCGTGCAGGACCTGATTCCATTATTTCCCATCTAAAATCAATAAGTTCCTCCTTGTTTAGTCGGCTTAATAAGGGATAAATGGTGCCTTCAGCTAAATCGATATCGGCAAGAGCCTTGAGTTTAATGATCAAGCTGTAGCCGTAATATTCGTTATCTTTTAAGCATAAAAGCACAAGGAATTCTAATAACCCTTTACGCATCTGTTTTTGCCAGCGTTCGATACTCATCTTGACTCCGATTATTAATTTACACATACATAGTATTGCAAGGTAGGTGTGCATATTATTAGCACACATACATAGTAATGCAAGGTATGTATGAAATATTGTTATCATTTAAATTTATTGAGGTGCTGCATACGATGAGTTTTTTATTTTTTCGATATGAAAAAGGTGCTTGTGTTCCTTTATTTTTTTAGGGTTTTTCTAATTAGGTGTCTGTTATAAATGAATTTTGTTAAATATAAGGCGGCTAATGTCGCTGTTGGGATAGCTTTCTATCTGCTTATTTAACGGCTCTGTTATATGTTTAGATAAAGCACCTGAAATTGCTTCTTCCATGGGTTTTATCAGTGAACACTATGATGTAAATGGCCATGGAGTTGAAATTGACGGCGGCATTCGCTTGTAAACTTAAGCATGTTATTATGCTGACCCAAAGCCGAGCCTAGCTCGGCTTTTGTGTGTGCCAAACTTATTTATTGGCATAGGTATAAGCATAATATTGCTATTGATTACATTTTTATGAAGGGACTAAAGTGAACATTACAATGATAGAAGTGTGGATTAAAAAGGTCATGCTGCTTGTGGGTATATTGGGTGTGATTGTTATCTACGCTGGTTTTTTGTATCTGTTTTTCAGTGGTCGCTCGACTGCGGGTTTACCCTGGTTTTTGCTTATATCGCCGTGGATTTGTATTTACTTTGGCTTATCACAAACTCGCCAATTAGCCACAATTGGTTGGTTTGTTAATAAATTCACCTTCACTAAAAATAAAAATCCTTAAAAGGTAAGTTAACTTGTCCGATAAAATCTCAACGCCATCATCGCTTATCACGGCAGCTTTAACCTTGATAGCATTGGTGGCGTTTGCTGCTAATTCTGTATTAAGCCGTATGGCACTAGGCGGGGGTGAAGCCCGCTTAATTGATGCCGATTCATTCACCTTAATTCGATTATTATCAGGTGCATTAACCCTGTGGTTGATTGTTGGTTGCATGCATTTATATCAACAAAAACCAGCCAAGTTATCAGACTCGTTGACCTCCCTTAAGCAGCATTCTTATCAACATCATCCATTTTACAACTGGCGTAAGTGGTTAGGGGCGTTAAGTTTACTGGCCTATGCTTGGTTATTTTCTATCGCTTATTTGTCGTTAGATACCGCAACGGGAGCGCTGGTTTTATTTGGTGCGGTACAATTATCAATGAATGTGGTTGCGGTTATTCAAGGGCAAAGGCCCACGGCATTTGAAGTTATCGGCAGTGTTATTGCGTTTATCGGGCTTGGATATTTGTTGTGGCCTAATATCGGCACGCCTCAATATTGGTCGATGATACTCATGGCATTAAGTGGTGTGGCGTGGGGAATGTATTCTTTACTTGGGCGACAAAGTCACTCTCCGGTACTAGATTCTGCCGATTATTTTAGCCGAAGTATGATTTTAATGCTGGCCGGGTTGGTCATATTAAGTTTGGCTATGAATGTTAATTCAGTGCAATTAACCCTAAGCAATACACTGCAAAGTGCGCATTATGATGGAGTCATATTAGCCATAGTGTCCGGTGCGTTGACCTCAGGTATTGGTTACGCTATTTGGTATAAGGCGTTAACAGGGCTTAACCCATCAAAAGCCGCTGCACTGCAATTAAGTGTGCCTTTTATTGCCGCCGTTGGAGGTGTTGTGTTTAATCATGAAACATTAAGCCTGCATTTAATCGCTAGCGGGGCAATCATTTTAAGTGGTATCTCACTGGTGTTAATCGCGCGTAATAAGTAACTTAAATGGTTAGGGTATTTACATTGATAATGTGCAAAACCCCGCAAGCGACACCTAATAATGAGCTGGATTATTTGCTATTGGTATAGCTTAGCTGATGTAAATTGTTGATAATTGATATCGCGCTAATTTTACCTATGCCTTATTTGCTAGTAGGGTAATATTGTTAACTTGGCTGATTTGTTATATACAGTAGGGTTTAATGCAATGGGCAGCTTGGCTTCTTTTGGTTTATTAAAACGCCCTAAATAAAGTAGATTAATACATATGTATCATCCTAAAAAACAACAAGGTTTTACTTTAATCGAGTTAGTTGTCGTTATTATTATTTTAGGTATTTTAGCCGTTGTAGCTGCACCTAAGTTTATCAATATCAGTGGCGATGCGCGTATTGCCTCGCTTGAATCTTTAGAAGGGGCTATGCGATCAGCATCTGAGTTAGTCAATGTGAAAGCGAGAATAGAAAATAAGACAGATTGCGCTATAGACCCTGTGGTTAAAGTAGGAAGTGAGTCTATTACTTTGCGTTGTGGGTATCCCTGTCCTCATCCGAATGGAATCGCTAAAGCCGTTGAAACTGACGCTAGTTTTACTTGGGTGGGTGGTAATTGTAGCGGGCAATTGGGTGCGATAGAAGTTAAAGTCAAACTGGCACCTGATCCTAATACCTGTAAGATTCGATATTCTTCAGCTCGTAATAATGTTCCACCAAGTTTTACCTCAACAATAACGGGTTGTTGATATAATTAAAGTCACTATTTTATGTTGAGATTTTGACGATCTTGTCATGATGTTTTGTCGGGACTTTGGTTTATTTATACATTTTCTGCTTCAATGGCTTTGTTCGCCTTCCTTTTTTTGTGTGGCCTTTATAGTAATCACTTTTATTTATATTGTTTATCTAGTTGATTTTAAAACGTTGGGCAAGTTTGAGAACAAGTGAATCCATTCCAATAATAGCTAGATTGGCTCTAGCAGTTGCTAGGCAATATATTAATTACAGTTTTACTCTTTTCGATGGTTTACAGCGATGGGGGAGACTTACTTAGGCGATTGATCGATTTGCCTAACTCAATCGGTTAATATGCTGACCTGAAAGATTATCTAAGTAACCTTTAGTTAAGTCTCCATTTAGTTTAGTCGCATGATAGAGGGTTTATGACACAAGAAGCAGTTTTTCCAATTGGCACGCCGGGGCAACCTTGGGATGAGTCAGAGAAAGCACAATGGTTAGCCCAAGTTACCATTAAGCGCAGTTATCAAGATGAAGTGATGAGCAAGTTTGCCGCTTTATCAGCAGATTTTGAACAGGTTAATTATGGCGCACTAACATTTGATGCGGCTAAATATCCTTTGTTTGCCTTTAAAACTAAAAATTGGAGTGCCACTAAAAAGACCATACTGGTCACCGGTGGGGTACACGGTTATGAAACCAGTGGTGTTCATGGTGCCATTCAATTTTTAGACACTAAAGCCGCGCACTATAGCCAATATTTTAATATTGCCGTGGCACCTTGTATTAGCCCATGGGGATATGAAACGGTCAATCGTTGGAACCCTAAAGCAATTGACCCGAATCGCTCATTTTATGCTGATAGCCCTGCCGAAGAGTCTGCAGCCTTAATGGCTTTTGTTGCCTCATTAGGTGAGGTGTACGCACATATTGATTTACATGAAACTACCGACACAGACGAATGTGAATTTAGACCACTACTGTCAGCAAGAGATGGTAAAGAGTATGAGGCGGGTATTATTCCTGATGGCTTTTATTTAGTCGGCGACTCTGAAAATCCAACGCCTGAGTTTCAAAAAGCAATTATTGATGCTGTGGCAAAAATAACCCATATCGCGCCAGATGATGACGGCCAATTAATTGAAGTGCCTATTGAGCAATTTGGGGTGATTAATTATCCGGTTAAAAAACTCAGTTTATGCGCTGGTATTACCCATAATCATTTTAATACTACAACAGAAGTTTACCCGGATAGCCCTAATGTAACGGCTAAAGAATGTAATGATGCCCAAGTTGCGGCAATAACTGGTGGACTTGATTATATAATTGAATATTTAAAAATAGGCTAAAATAACGTTTAGATATTGATGACGTTCAGTAGACAGGACGTTCAGTAGACAGGACGTCATTTTATGATTCGCTAAGCTATCATTTCGCTTAGGTTGATAAATAGTCCAAAAATCTCTAAAATGTCGCGCTTGATTCTGCCTGTCTTTGTCCTATATTGCTTATTCTTATAGCGTCAGGCAAAACGGTTACTTTAATTATCCTGTTAGCCATTTAGCTTATAGTTACCAAGCTTAGGTTTATTGCGCTAACACTCATACTCGATTTGGAATTTCATTTTGATTACTACAGCTAACATTACGATGCAGTTTGGTGCTAAGCCACTGTTTGAAAATCTATCAGTTAAATTTGGTGGCGGTAACCGCTACGGTTTAATTGGTGCAAACGGTTGTGGTAAATCAACCTTTATGAAAATTCTTGGCGGCGATTTAGAACCATCAAGCGGTAATGTGTCGTTAGATCCACATGAGCGTATGGGTAAATTGAGTCAAGACCAATTCGCATTTGATGAATTTAGTGTCATTGATACTGTGATCATGGGCCACAAAGAATTATGGGAAGTTAAGCTTGAACGTGACCGTATATACTCTTTAGCTGAAATGAGTGAAGAAGACGGCATCAAGGTGTCTGAGCTTGAAATGGAATTTGCTGAAATGGACGGTTACACCGCTGAATCTCGCGCGGGTGACTTATTATTGGGTGTCGGTATTGGCACTGATCAGCATTTTGGCTTAATGAGTGAAATTGCGCCAGGCTTTAAACTTCGAGTCTTGTTGGCTCAGGCGTTGTTTTCAGATCCAGACTTATTGTTACTTGACGAACCCACCAACAACTTGGACATCGATACTATTCGTTGGTTACAAGATATGTTGAACCAACGTAACAGTACCATGGTTATTATTTCCCATGACCGTTATTTCTTAAACTCAGTGTGTACTCACATGGCTGACTTAGATTACGGTGCACTGCGAGTTTATCCTGGTAACTATGATGAATACATGACTGCAGCGCAGCAGTCTCGTGAGCGTTTACAATCTGATAATGCGAAGAAAAAAGCTCAAATTGCTGAGCTTCAAGGCTTCGTGGCACGTTTCTCTGCTAACGCATCTAAAGCCAAGCAAGCAACATCACGTGCTAAACAAATAGATAAAATTAAACTTGATGAAATTAAAGCCTCAAGTCGTGTTAACCCGTTTATTCGTTTCGAACAAGAAAAGAAATTGTTCCGTAATGCGCTAGTGGTTGAAAACCTAGCCAAAGGGTACGACACACCATTATTCAGTAAACTTGATTTGATGGTTGAAGTGGGCGAGCGCATCGCTATTTTGGGCGAAAACGGTATTGGTAAAACAACACTGTTGCGCACACTAGTCCATGATATTCCACAGGATGAAGGTACGATTCAGTGGTCTGAAAACCATAACATTGGTTATTATGCTCAAGATCACGAAGCTGATTTTGCCAATGACATGACCTTGTTTGAGTGGATGAGCCAGTGGCGCAAAGAGAATGACGACGACCAATCTGTACGTGGTATTTTAGGCCGTATGTTGTTCGGTTCTGACGATATCAAAAAGTCAGTGACTGTGTTATCTGGTGGGGAAAAAGGCCGTATGTATTTTGGTAAGCTAATTATGCAAAAACCAAATATATTATTACTTGATGAACCGACTAACCACATGGACATGGAATCGATTGAGTCATTAAACAATGCGTTAGAGTTATATGAAGGCACATTAATTTTTGTGTCCCATGACCGTGCATTTGTATCGTCTTTAGCAACACGTATTATTGAATTAACCAAAGATGGTATTAATGACTTCAAAGGTACTTATGATGAGTTCCTTGGTAGCCGAGGCATTGAAAGCTAAATAATTGCTTTCGCGCCAAAATATTCAAGCCCTGAACGAAAGTTCGGGGCTTTTTGTTTTCAGGGCGGTAGACTTGAGTTATTACTAATGATGCAGAGGATCTTATGAGCCTATCCCACGAACAAGCTATTCAAGCACTAACAAATGTAAATTGCCGCAGTAACTTTAATATCAAAAACGTTACCGAATATATGCTGCCAGAGTTAAAAGAGGCAGTGTATTTACACCTTGATGCCAAAACCCCTTTGTTGATTATTCGACCCGCCTTTGAGGTATTTTCCAGCGAATTAGCTACTATTGAAGGTGTACATGCAAAATATGATTATCATCATAATGCGCAAATGACCCGTTTTCCGACTCGACGCAATAAAGGTCTATCAGAAATTCACTACGGTTTAGCCTTTAAGTTTGATAATGAAAAAGCGGTTGAAGCCTTTATTAATCGATTAATTGAAATCGTAACTGGCTAAAAAATCTGAACACATTGTGAACCCTATATAAGGAGGCTTGCCATGACACACCCTTTTGATATTAATCAATTTAATTATCGCTCAACGGGTAAGGGCTCCGCGTTAATATGGTCTCATGGTTTGCTTGGCTGCATGCAAAGTGAAGATGCGTTAGGGATTTATGCTTGGCATCGATTCCCTAAAAAACTCACCCTATTGCGATTTGATGCTATTGGTCATGGTTTATCTGCCACAACAAATAACAAATCAGACTATCTTTGGACAAGCCTTGCTGAAGATACCTATCAACTCGGCACTAAGGTGCTTAGTGATACGGCAGTCGTGTTAGGCGGTCAGTCAATGGGCTGTGCGAGCAGTTTATTTAGCGCCATTCTTCATCCTGAATGGGTTAAAGGGCTGATTTTGATGAACCCGCCTACCGCCTGGGAATTAAGGTTTAAGCAAAAAGAGTATTATCACAAAGTTGCTAAAGCCGCCAAAATGCTTGGTGGTAAAGGGTTGGCTAAAATTAATGCCAAACATATTGATAGAATGCTGCCTTCGTGGCTGATTGACGCTCATAAACACAGCGTTTTGGGCATGCTTGATGGCTTAAAAAGTATGAAGCGAGGTAGCCTTGAACAGCTGTTTTTAGCCGCAGCTGAGAATGATTTTCCAACACATGAGCAATTAGCTAAGCTTAATATTCCTTGTTTAATCCTTGCGTGGGACGGTGATGAAACGCACCCTTTGTCCTGTGCGAAAACCTTAGCTGAAGTGCTGCCTAATACGACTTTGCATGTAGCGCAAAGTATGGCTGATGTTGACGAATGGCCTGAACTGATCATCACCTTTTGTCAGCAACTAGAGTAATTACACGATACATATCACATTTTAAGCTATTATTTACTTATAACATGTTTTTTGCTTTAGTTTTTCAGGGTGTTAGTCGATATAGTCTATTATAAATGTGTGTGTTAATTACGAATAAATAAGGATTTTTATGAATTGGCAATGGATTGGTAATCTTAAAATTTCACAAAAACTAGCATTTTTAGCACTTCCCCCTTTACTTATTTCCATTATTTATGGCGGTATGTTTGTCTATAATCAATATCAAACAAAGCAACAACTCAATCTTATTCTAGTATTAACTGAGTTAGCGGTAACCAATAGTGCTTTTGTACATGAACTGCAAAAAGAACGCGGAATGAGCGCGGGTTTTATTGGCTCTAATGGTCAATCTTTCAAAGATGCTCTGCCAAAACAGCGGCAGCTGACTGATCAACAAATTAATATATTTCATGATGTTGCAGAAAGCTCTGATTTACCACCAGTATTTAGCGATAAATTATCTCAAGTGACTCAATCATTACAACAACTGCAGCAGTTGCGGGTCTCTGTTGATTCATTAACCATTTCGGTTGCGGATGAAGTTAAATATTACACCCACATGAATACGTTACTATTATCTATGGTCGACAATGCAGCTGATGAAACCAGTATTAGTGAGTTGGCGCTACGATTAAAATCTTTTGCTGCATTTTTACAAGCTAAAGAGCGCGCAGGTATTGAACGTGCGGTATTAAGTACGACCTTTGGCCAGCAAGGTTTTAAGCCTGAAATGTTCCGAAAATTTGTCACGCTAGTTGCGGAGCAAAATACCTATGCTGAGCGTTTTATCGCGTCGGCATTAAGCGAAGATGGGCAATTATATAAAGACGCATTACAATCAGCGGCGTTTACAGATGTTGATAATATGCGCAATATCGGTTTTTCGCAAAATACCGATGCAATAGCACAACAAAACCCAGAAGATTGGTTTAAAACATCAACTGTTAGAATAAATATTCTTGCCGATATCGAACAAAAATTGGCACAAAGGCTACAGCAATTGGCGCAATCTAAGCTAGATTATGCCTCCCAGCAAATGTTTACTTCATTACTGGCGTTAATTATAGCGCTGTCATTTGTTGTGCTTGTGACTCTAAGTATTGCTAAATATTTACATGTTAGCTTACGAAAAGTACAACAAACCATTACTCATGTAGGGGCTAATTTTGATTTAACCACTCGCATTGACCATCAAACCTCTGACGAGTTTGGCCAGCTGGCATTGTCCTTTAACAGCATGATGGTGGAATTTGAAAATATTATCATGCAAGTGAGGAAAAATGCGCTCAGTTTGGTCAATGCTGTAGAAAAGATGAATGGCTTTACCAGTGCAATGCAAACAGATGTATCAGAAGGTTCTGCTGAAGCTGAGCAAGTCGCGTCAGCGATGACCGAGATGAGTGCTACCGTTACCCAAATTGCGGCTAATGCCGTGCAAGCATCAGAAGCATCTGCTCAAGCTAATTCAGAGGCTAAACTGGGTAATAGTGATGTGAGTAAAACTAGCTATGCGATTAAAGCGTTAGCGAATGAGATTAGTGATGCCGCCACAGCAATTCAAAATTTAGATCAAGATGTGCATGATATTGTCACTATTTTGGATGTGATCAGCTCTATTGCTGAGCAGACAAATTTATTGGCACTTAATGCTGCTATTGAAGCTGCAAGGGCGGGAGATCAAGGACGAGGTTTTGCTGTTGTTGCAGATGAAGTACGTACATTGGCACAACGTTCTCAAAAATCGACTGAAGATATTAAAACGATGACTGATAAGCTTAAAGCGGGTGCTGCACTGGCGGTTAAAGCGATGGAACGTGGTAAAGAACAAGCTGATAAAAGTGTGGATGAAGCAGTGCATGCAGGTAAAGAGCTTAGCCTTATCGTAGAGCATGTAGGTGTGATAGATAGAATGAATGAGCAAATAGCGACTTCTACACATGAGCAATCTGCTGTTGCGGAAGAAGTTAATCGTAACGCATTAAAAATTAGTGAAATTTATCAACATACCCAAGATATAGTCCATCAAATTGCTGAGTTGAATGACCTACTCCTAAATGATGCCAGTGGTATGTCGGGAACCGTCAGTAAATTTACCTTATCAAAATAGGTTTACTACCACTATCACTATTAATATTAGTAAAATACAAGCCGAGCATATGCTCGGTTTTATTTTGGGAACGTTAAATGGATTTATGTAAAGATTATCTCACCAGCAACAAAGCTACCTGGAATGCTCGAACTCAGGTACACGTAGCCTCGAAATTTTACGACGTCGACGGTTTTTTAAATGGCGCATCATCATTAACTGAAATTGAGACGCATGAGTTACCCGACGTTAACGGCAAAACCTTGCTTCACTTACAATGTCACTTTGGTTTGGACAGCCTATCGTGGGCTAGAAAAGGTGCGATTGTTACCGGTGTCGATTTATCGGATAGTGCGATTGAAAAGGCTAATGAGCTTGCATCTGCAATTAATGTCGATGCTCGCTTTATTTGCCATGATGTTTATCAATTTGGTGAATTAGTTAAACCTGAGTTTGATATTGTATTTACTTCATTTGGGGTAATTTGCTGGTTACCTGATTTAACCCTTTGGGCCCAAACCATAGTCAATAGTTTAAAGCCGGGGGGATTATTTTATATGGCCGAATTTCATCCATTTAATGACGTAGTGGAAGGCTATGGTTATTTTAATCGCGCTCAACCGGATATAGAACAAGAAGGTACTTATACTGAAAATTGTGATGGTACTGAACATACTGTGGTTACTTGGGCACATCCGATAAGCGATGTGATTAATGCATTATTAGCTGCGGGTTTACAGCTTAAGCATTTTAATGAATTTGACTATAGCCCTTATAATTGCTTTGCAGGGCTAAGCTTGGATGAAAGTAGTGAAGTCCCACGTTATCAGATGATTAAAAATAACCAAGCGATGCCTTTGGTCTACTCGTTGAGTGCAATAAAATTATAAAACTTTGCCTATACTGCATTGTTTTTGGGGATAGTACCTATGAGGTAAAGCGAGTTCTATAATCTTTCAGATAGGGAAGATAATTCAGTAAGTGCTTTTTCGAAATCAAGTACCTCTACAGCATCACATAACGCAGTGAAGTTGTGCTCAAGGGATAGCTTCTGGGCTCGGTTACTTTGAAGTAGTTCAGCGATATCGACAGCTTTGAGATTAAAATCGTCTAGGTGTTGCTTAAGTTCAGCTAGGATCAACTTCAGTTCAGTGAGGGTATATTCAGCTTGCTGCGGTGCTGACTCTGAGGGTTTTATTTGTGATTGATTGAGTAAAAGTGCATGAATACTCGATAGATCCGTTTGTGCTACAAAACGTAATTGTTCAGCTAGGTCGACACAAAGCATATCAAAGGCTGAAGCATTAGAGTCATAAGCTTGCTTTAGCTTAGTTTCACACTCACACAAATCGCGATACAATGATGATAAGCCCGTTGATCCTGCACTGCCTTTAAGAGTATGGACAATTCCCAGTATTTCTTTGGCATTTTTTTGCGCGATCATCAATGCCAAATTTTGCAGTTGTTGCTCCAAATTGTCTTCAAAAACGCTGATTAAGCGCCGATAGAATTTCTCATTCCCCCCAAAAGGTTGTAGTAAATTTTCGAGCGTCTTAGTTGTCGATTCTGAGCTACACTTATCTGTGATATTTTCATCAATGTCATTGACCGAATGCTGATTAACAGGCTCTTTATTCGTTTTCATAACTATGGTTCTCGGCTTATGATGACTTTTTAAGTTTACTATATGTAAAGATAATAGCAGCTTAATCGATATCTTGTTGCTGAATCCAGCACTTATATCTATCTATATAGATAATCCTGAGCTATTGTGAATCAATGATTTTATTCAACAACTTAGTTTGCTATAAAGAAATTATCATACAATAATTAGTAAATCAGTTTAACTCAATTTTTTGGGGATCCCCATCATACTGGAGCCTGCATGCCACTAGAGAAAATTTTACACGTAGAAGATGCTGAGACAATTCGAGTTATCGTCGAAATGGCTCTGGTTGATATATCTGGGTTTACTTTAGTATCTTGCGATGGTGGTTATGAGGCCATCAAACAGGTGGAGCACTTTACGCCAGACCTAATATTGTTAGATGCCATGATGCCGGGTATAGATGGTTTACAAACGCTGGCTGAAATTCGTAAAAAACCCCATTGCCAAACAATCCCAGTTGTTTTTATGACCGCGCGTATTCAGCAGTCGGAAATGCAAGAATATTTGAATGCTGGCGCAGTTGCTGTTATTGAAAAACCCTTCGATGCTATGAGTCTTGGCGATAAATTAGAATCTATTTATCAGGCTTACTTTGCATCACAAGACACAAATAATCCGGAGTAACTGATGCAAACTCCTTTGTTGCCTACCTGCGAGAAAGAAAGACTTATCGTATTACAAAATACTGGGCTGCTAGATACGCTGCCAGAGCAACGTTTTGATCGCTTAACCCAGTTAGCAAAACTGTGCCTAGGTACAGAAATCGTGCTTGTATCATTGGTTGATACCGACCGACAGTGGTTTAAATCTAAACAAGGTCTTGATGCCTGCGAGACCGGCCGAGATATCTCATTCTGTGGCCATGCCATTTTATCAAAGGGCATTTTTGAAGTTCCAGATACCTTACTTGATAGCCGATTTGCAGATAATCCTTTAGTGCTAGACGCACCATTTATTCGCTTTTATGCCGGTGTGCCTTTGGTGGTTAAAGGGCAAAATATTGGCACACTTTGCTTTATTGATAGCCAGCCTCGCCATTTTACTGAAAAAGAGCGCCAGATGGTATTCGGGTTTGCTAAGAGTGTTGAACAGGAAATTCACGACAGATTACAAGAGCAGGCCCATGATCAATTAGCGGCAAGTGAGTTACTTTATCGCTCAGTTCTAGAAGGAACGCGAATAGGGACTTGGCAGTGGAATATTGAAACCGGTGAAACGGTTTATAACGATCGCTGGGCTGAGATTATTGGTTATCAGCTTGAGGAGCTTGAACCCATTTCGATAGAAACCTGGATAGCTATGACACATCCAGATGATTTAGCTAACTCTAATATCTCACTCCAAGAGCATTTTAATGGTTTAACCGAGTTTTATGATATTGAATGTCGAATGAAACATAAAGACGGCCACTTTGTATGGGTACATGACAGAGGTAAAGTGGTTTCATATACCGCTGATGGTAAGCCTCTTATGATGTACGGCACCCATGCCGATATCACCACACAAAAGCATAACCAGTTAGCATTAATGCACAGCCGAGACCAGTTTAAGACTTTGGTCGCCAATATCCCTGGGGTGACTTACCGATGTAAAGCCGATGAGCACTGGACTATGCTATTTATGAGCGAGCATATCTACTCGCTTGTAGGCTATTCTGCTAGTGATTTTATCGATAATACTGTGCGCAGTTATGCCAGTGTTATTCATCCAGAAGACAGGGTACTTATAGTTAATCTTGTTGAAAAAGCGATACTGAATCTATCTAGCTGGGTAATCACTTACCGTGTGTTGCATCAAAATGGTTCAGTTATGTGGGTGGAAGAGCATGGCGCCGCCGAATATGATAGTAACGGAGTAGTGCAGTTTCTCGACGGTTTTATCATGGATGTCACTAAAGAAAATAAGCTGCAGGACCAATTGTTAAAATTGACCCAGCAGCTTCCTGGTGTAGTTTATCAGTTCCAGTTATGGCCTGACGGACGCAGTGCGTTTCCTTATGCTAGTGATGCAATTAAAGATATTTATGGTGTGACACCGGAAGAGGTTCTTAGCGATGCATCGAATGCATTTGCCAAAATTTATCCTGAAGATTTAGCTGCTGTTGGCCACAGTATTGAGCAATCTAGTCAACAACAGACTATCTGGGAACAGGAATATCGTGTTTACCGGGATGACAATTCACTTATGTGGCTATCTGGCAAAGCTACACCTGAAATGATGCCCGACGGCAGTACTTTATGGCATGGTTATATTCATGATATTACCCAGACTAAAGAATATTACCTCAAACTTGAGGAACTCAATTTACAGCTTAATGTTGCCCAGCAAAGTCTTGACTTAGCCAGTGAGCAAGCTCAAATTGGTTATTGGCATGCATCGCTTAAACATGGAACCTTATGGTGGTCGCCGATTATTTATCAGATTTTTGGTTTTGACGCACAGGATATCGTGCCGAGTGTGACACTGTTTAAAAGCGCTGTTCATCCTGACGATATTGATAAAGTGGAAAAAAGTGAGCAGCAGGCACGCTTGACAGGTATTCACAACGTGGTTCACCGCATCATTAAGCCTAACGGTGAAGTGCGTTGGGTACATGAATTAGGGCAATTGGTTACTGAAGATAAAAATCCAGATCTTCTCATGATAGGATCTGTGCAAGACGTTACCGACAGAATGAAATTACAGCAAATGAAAGATGAATTCATCTCAACGGTAAGTCATGAGCTTCGTACCCCCTTAACGTCTATTTATGGCGCCTTAAACTTATTACAGTCTGGAAAAATTGTCACTTTACCCGCTAAAGCGGAGAAGCTGATAGACATAGCAAGCAGTAACTGTATGCAACTCAGTCGCTTGATCAATGACTTATTAGACATTGAAAAACTTGCGGCAGGTAAAATGTTATTTGAAATGCAGCGCTTAAATATAGTGCCGCTTTTACAAAGAGCGATTGATGATCATCAGCCATACGCAGACCTGCATAATATCACTTTAGCATTACAACTGGATGAGTCAATGGATGAGATTTGGCTATTTGTTGATGAACATCGTTTGTTACAAATTTTGATCAACTTTCTCTCTAACGCAGTTAAATTTTCACCAGCTACAGGAAGCGTTACTTTGTCGGCGACGATTATTGCAGGTGAGGTTGAGATTGCCGTACAAGATCAAGGAGCCGGTATACCTGAAGACTTTCAAGATAAAATTTTCGAAAAGTTTTCCCAAGCCGACGCCAGTAGTTCTAAAGCTAAAGGCGGTACTGGTTTAGGCTTAGCACTGTGTAAGGAGCTTATTGAAGCAATGAATGGCAGCATTGGCTATAACTCTGAACCAGGCTGTGGTTCTCGGTTTTATATTCGATTACCCGTTGCAGGTGATATGTAAGGCTTTACTGTACCTTGATTTGTGCAGCATGATTAAGGCTGCTTTTTTGTGAAACTTTAGTATCAGTGCACAAGGTTAATTACTGCAGTGCACTTTTCATCAGTCTAGAGTGATACACGTGTTGTTTTAACTCAACCATGAATCAAAAAAGTAAGATTAAAAATGCCGCTTACTTCTAGTCAGAAATAAGCGGCAGTTTCATTTTTAGTTATTAATATTTATCAAATATTAATAACTTGCTACTAAACTTACACCCGAATAGCTAGTGTATCCTAACATCATTACATGGTAGGTGGTTTCCACTGTAGGGGTTAGTGAACAGGTTTCATTATTGCCATTTTTGTATGGACGGCAATCAAAACTGCTCGTGCTAGGCTGGCTACCGGCTTTAACATATAAATCCGCATCGCCGTTGCCACCACTCATCGCTACAGTCAATGTTTTGTTTGCGGGTACAACGACTTTATAGAAAGTCTGCGAACTGCTAGTGCCAGTTAGGCCTGTTCTTGCTACGCCATTGACTAGACAATCACTGCCTGAGCAACTGGTGCCGCCTCCTACGCTATAGTCAGCCATTAGGTTAGCATTTGAGTAGGCTGCATAACCCTGTACCATGACATACCACTTACCCGCAGCTGGATTGGTAAAATCACAACTTTCATTATTGCCCGTTTTATAGGGGCGACATTGATAACTATTCACTGTCGGTTTGATACCTTGACTGACATAAATGTCCGCATCACCAGATCCTCCAGCTAATGCAATGGCAAGACTTGAAGCATTTGCTGGCACATCGATGAAATAATAGTTCGCTGAACCCTGAGCCCCAGAAGTACTAATAGCTTGTCCATCTAAAAGCTCAGTATCTGTTGGCGGTGGGCAATTAGTACCACAACCACCCACTTCGTCTAACGAGAATAGCAGTGTGTTGGGTGAGCCCGTTTTTGCATCAGATACTTTACCGCCACTGCCACGCGTGGTCAGTAAGCTTGTCACTTGAGCTGGCGTCATAGTTGGAGTTTGATTAAGATAAACCGCAGCAACACCAGCTACATGGGGAGCTGCCATTGAGGTTCCGCTGATGGTATTTGTTGCACTATTTGAAGTATACCAAGCTGAAGTAATGCTTGAACCTGGGGCATAAATATCAAGACAAGTACCATAGTTGGAAAAACTTGAACGGGAGTCAGAGCTTGTTGTTGAGCCTACTGTGACAGCATTGGCTGCACGAGCAGGAGAGTAATTACAAGCATTGCTATTGTCATTACCAGCAGCGACAACAAAACTGATACCTGCTGCAACAGCAGCATTCACTGCATCATCGGTTGCTTGTGATGCGCCGCCACCTAAACTCATGTTAGCAACTGAAGGGCCTGAGGCATTATTTTTGACCCAGTTAATACCAGCAATGACGCCTGAGTTACTGCCAGACCCACTACAATTTAGTACGCGAACACCGACGATGTTAACGTTTTTGGCAACCCCGTAACTTGAACCACCAATCGTACCCGCTACATGTGTACCGTGACCATTACAGTCAGTGGCATCAAAGTCATTATCAATAAAATCATAACCACTACTGGCGCGGCCACCAAATTCATTATGGCTAGTCAGTACTCCAGTATCAACCACATAAGCTGTGACACCAGAACCATCGTAATCATAGTGATAGTTATTATCTAAGGGTAAATCTCGCTGATCTATTCTGTCTAACCCCCAGGTAGGGCTTCCCTGATTACCACTGGCCGTTATCACCGGTGAGATAGACATCATTTGATCTTGTTCTATGTATTTAATTTTGGGGTCATTTTGAAGTTCAGCAATTTGTTTGGCATTGGCATTAATTAATACACCATTTAATGCACTACCAAAGTTTTTTACTACGCTAATATCGTAGTTAGTGGCCAGTATATTCGCTTGCTGAGTTGAAAAGTCAGCTAAGGCTGATACGTCTTGAAGATTCAACACGCTAGGGGTATTAAATACCACGATATAATTATCTTTAATCGCTTTTGAACTGTCGACTAGAAGTAATTCTGCTGCCTGGGATTGAATTGGAAGTGTGCTCAGAGCTGCCAATACCGCAAGGGCTATTTTATGTTTTTGTATCATTTGATTCTCCATATTGTTGTTGCCTCCATGAATGTCGAGACTTATCCAAAATAGATTAAAAAGTGACACATTTGTTTATTTTTTGTAGTGCGCCGGTTGGGTTTTAGGTTGATTTGGTAACAATTTGTTTACATGTTGAGCATGAAAGCCGACTTGCAGATCCTAGAATAAATTACAGTATTAGTAATAAAGTAGGGGGTGGGAAGTTGGTTGATTTTAGTGAAATTTATTAATTTTTATATCTATCATGCCTTTAGGTATTTCTCATTCTAATTTTAATGCTTTTTTTGTAAGTCTTAAGGTGGGGGTTGTGGTTTGATTTTTAGGTTAAAAGTATTAATCTTTTCTGCGATTGGTTGTTATCTTATGGAGGAAATGAGATGGCCATTTATTAAAAGGTCATTTTCAATCACAGAGATAAACATGTTTAGTTTCTGATAAATATAAGTATTTTAGTTAACCGAAACAAATGTAATCCCCTTTACTATATTGTTCTGTATAAATAATTGGCTCAAAAAAACCAGTCATTTGACTGGTTTTGTGTTTTGCTGGTTATTATGGATTGCGAGTACAGACTGTTAATACAGCTTGCTAATCACGACAAAAATAGCGTGATTAGCGCTGCAACTACCTGAGCTGTAACTTTAGCCGTTATTTCAGCTGCTGTAGCAAATAGGCATACACTAAGCTTGAAAGCTCGGCAGCTTGTTTGTTGTCTGCTGCACCAGCATGACCACCTTCCATATTTTCGTAATACAGCACATCAATTCCCATAGACTCCATTTTAGCGACCATTTTACGGGCGTGCCCAGGGTGGACACGGTCATCACGGGTTGAGGTGGTGAAGAAGGCCTTAGGATACTTTTTGCTTTTATCTAAATTATGGTACGGCGAATAAGTTTTAATATAAGCCCATTCTTCAGCGATATCTGGATTACCATACTCGCCCATCCAGCTAGCTCCCGCTAACAATTGACTGAAGCGTTTCATATCCAATAACGGTACTTGGCATACCACAGCATTGTATAAGTCAGGGCGGCGAGTCAGCGCTGCGCCCATTAATAGGCCGCCGTTACTGCCGCCTTGAATGCCTAAATGCTGGCTTGAGGTGATGTTTCGGCTAATAAGATCTTCTGCTATGGCTTCAAAATCTTCATAGGCTTTATGACGATTTTGCTTTAACGCCGCCTGGTGCCAAGCTGGGCCATATTCGCCACCACCGCGTATGTTTGATAATACGTACACACCGCCTTGTTCTAGCCAGTTTTTACCTATGGTTGCTGAATATTTAGGGCGAAGTGAAATCTCAAATCCGCCGTAACCGTAAAGTAGGGTTGGATTCTTACCATTGAACTTCAGGTTTTTATCCATCACCACAAAGTAGGGTACTTTAGTGCCATCTTTTGAGGTGGCAAAGTATTGTTCAGTAACAAATCTTTCAGCATCAAACTGTTGTGGCAGCGACTTTAGTTTATTGATCGCTAATGTATTACCTTGCACTTCATACAAGCTAGAAGGCTCGAGAAAGCTGTTGTAATCGACATAGAAATCATCTCTGTCTTGCTCTATGTCAAAAATAGTCAGGCTGCCGTTAGCATCGAATGCCACCGGAGTTTGTACCCAGCTGCTGTCTGCTTTGGGCTCAAAACGTAACAGTTTGCTTTTTACATCTTCCAGGTAGTTAACGTATACCGCGCTTTTGCTAAAAGCGACCTGCGCGATAGCTGAATGGGCATCAGGGGCGGTTAATAACTGGTATTCTGGTTTGGCGCTAATAAGAGAGGCGACAGGCGCATAAACGACAGCCCCTTGAGCCAGTTTTTGACTGGTTAGCTCACTTTTAAGTTCAAGATAGATATTACCCTTGAAGTAGCCTTTAATTTCAGCGTCTTTGGGAATATTCAATTCAGTGAGTTTGCCTTGATCATAGACAAAGTGACTGGCAGTGTAGAAAGTATGATAATCGCCAATTAACACTATTTTCGATTCACCATCATCCAGTACCTGAGCGCCTGCGGCGACTGAGCTTTTATCTGACTGATAAATAAAGCTGGCTTTATCTAAGGCAGTGCCGCGTTGCCAAAGTTTGACTACGCTAGCATAGCCTGAATCTGTCATGCCTTCGGTGCCGCCAAAATCTGTCGCGACAAAGACTTGATCCTGGTTTAACCAGGTGAGATCAGATTTTGCTTCGGGTAATAAGAAACCATTTTTAATAAAGCTTTTAGTTTTTAGATTAAATTCCCGCACTTCAACCGCATCTGCGCCGCCACGGGAAAGTGATACTAAACACAGCGTATTGTCAGGGGTGTGACAATTAATGCCTTTAAAGACCCAGCTGACATCATCGGCTTTGGCAATGGCATCTATGTCTAAAACCGTTTCCCATTTAGGGTCATCTTTTACGTATTCGGCTAAGCTAGTACGGCGATATATGCCACGAACATGGGTTTCGTCTTTCCAAAAATTATACAGGTACTCACCCTTGCGTTCGGCATAGGGGATCCTGTCTTTACTGTTTAAAATAGCCAGTGAATTATCTACTAAGGTTTCAAAACCTTTATAAGACTTTATGGCTGCTGCGCTGTGGGCATTTTTTTCAGTTACCCAAGCCAAAGGCTTTTTACCTTCGACCTCTTCAAGCCATTGAAAGCTGTCTGTTTGCTCTGCCATTAATGCTGCCTTTACTGTTGTTTGTTGTACTACTGCTTGTTCCGCAAAGGCCGCTGTGGCGGTTATGCTACTTAAGACGCACAATGAAACGAGTGCCTTATTCATGTCCTTATCCCTTCTGCTACGGTTATTAGATCGGTAATCGCTGACTAAGCTAACCGAATCACGATATAAATCAAACAAGCGTGATGCATTTTTATTGTTATAAAGCTGTAAATATTTACTGCTTATTGGTTGTTATCCAGCTTATTTACTAGCATGGATTAAGACAATGTATTAGGTGTATTTTTTTTAATAAAAAAGCCTCAAGGTAACTCCTTAAGGCTTGGGTTTGACGCTATCGTGACTATGTCGCGATAAGAGAACTTACTGCTGGCACTCTTTAAGCAACTTAATAAAAAACTCGCTCCCTTTACGCTGAGCAAATTCGATATTTCGCTCTGGTATTGACTCAGGATCATCATAATCCGCTAAGGCCTTTTCCATACTAGCCTCTCTGATAAGATGCAATGTTGGGTAAGGGGAGCGATTAGTATAATTGGCTGGGCTATCTTGAGGTTCACCATCAAAACAATAGTCAGGGTGAAAACTGGCTATTTGGAACACTCCTTCAAATCCTTGCTCAACTAAAAGGTCGTTGGCTAAATCAACTAGGTCAAGATAGGGATAAAAGCCTTCAAATCCTCGGGGCAAAATAAACAGCGTAGTTTCAATGTCTGGTTGCTGTTCAAGTAAAATACATTCCATCACAAAGGCTTCAAGCACCTTTTTTACTTTAGCTTCTTCACAGGCGTAGTATCTAATGGTGCCGCGCTCCACTTCACGTCGTGCAAATGGGCAAATATTATATTTTACAATTACCCGCTTAACCCAATTTTCTGATTCAGCAATGCATGGATGTAAATCTGACATAAATTAGCCTATCTTTTTAATGATTTGGAATGACCATCGGAATGATGGATGCCACGAGTAATATTGCCATACTGATATTAAATATTCGTTGTTGGCGTTCATTTTTAAGAATGCGCTTTAAGGCGACACCAAAGCCAAGCCAAACGATGGCGCAGGGAAATGCGACACACAAAAACACACCGGCAATAGTGATAACTTGAGGTGTGAGATCCTGGTGTACAGTGGTGAATGTGGCTATTGCGCCCACAGCCATAATCCAGCCTTTGGGATTTACCCATTGAAAAGCCGCTGCCTGTAGAAAGCTAAAAGGCTTGCTGATTTTTTTACCTTCCATCTTGCTACTGCTATTGGCAATAAGCCATGAGAGGTATAACAAATAGCTTATCCCTAGCACTTTGATGATGGTATGTAAGATGGGGTAGGTTTGAAATACCGCTGCCATGCCTAAGCCTACAGCAAGGATCATTAGCGGAAATCCAAGGCTAATGCCAAGAAGGTGAGGTACACTTTGTTTAATACCAAAGTTAACACCTGATGTCATTAACATGATGTTATTAGGGCCAGGGGTGATACCTGAAGAGAATGCAAACAATGCAATGGCGAAGACCAGTTCCATTTTGAGTCAATTTATCCGGATCAATACATTAATGGCTGGCATTCTAACCAGTAACGTAATGACAATCTAATAAAAAGTTTACAAGAATAGATACTCGTTAATAAATTATTGTTATCTTAAGTTTATCGGGTTAATTGACTCGAATATTTTTCGCGATTTTGTATCAAACTCTGCACTAACACTGCACTAACACTGCACAATGTCATCTGAGTCAAAGGTGGCGAAAATAGGGCCATTATTTATGTTAAAACACTTTAGTCAGTTTATTCTCTCTGTTTGTATGGTTATGCTAACAGCGTGTTCCGCCTCCAATATCGAGTCGATTCCAACAAGCCGCGTTACTATGGTTACTAGCGGTGATTTATCTTCTGTTGCCAAAACCTATGCCTGGCATGCAAGCATGTTTTCAGTCCATACAACCAATAAAATAGATGAACAAACCTTAAAGACTCAGTTACGTGACTCAGTAGATAAGATAATGGCTGAAAAAGGCTATCTGGTGGTAAATACTACTGACTCTCCACAAATGACGATTGGTTTTGGTATGGCATTAGCATCAGAGATGAGCGATGCTGAAATATTAGCTAAGGCCGGGTTAGTGCCAGGGCTTGCTACTCAGGGAGTGGATAGCGAACATGAAAAAGGTTCTGTGCTGATAGCCTTATTTAATCCAATCGTCGAACAACCTTTCTGGCGTGTGTTAGCCCAAGGCTTTACCGAACCAGATAACAACATGGCACAAAGAGAAGCCCGTTTTGATAACTTAGCCCGAATGATGCTTAATTCGGTTCCCAAAGCAGATTGATTTAAGCTGTTAAATATCCATGCCAACAAGTAATACTTATTAAAAGGTTTTGATATAAAAATACAGCATTGTTGGTTAACGGTTTTGTTCCAGTGGTATCATCATAATATTAATGGTTTAAACGTAATTCATGCCGATGTTCCTGGTTGTAACGAGCGGCACAGATACTACAGCGTTGTTCAGTGGGATCGCTTTGTAAGCGTGATGCTTCTATTTCTGATTCACAATCTGAACATAGACCATATAAGCCTAAATCAAGTTGGCATAATGCGGCGTCTAAACGCATTAGGCGCTCAAATGAGCCGCAATCGGTAAGCTTTAATTCGCCAAGATAATCAATAAGGTTAGATAAATCCATTTGCTGAATAATATTGAGCTGCAGATCTGCAAGATGCTGCTGAATAAGCCCAAGACCAATTTCTGATCTAAGCGCTATCTCAATTTTTGATAATTGCGCTCGAATGTCCTGATTTTTCACCACATAACCTTTATTAGAGATAATCAATATAGCATGCCATTTTACGGGCTAGAAAAACCTGAGTTATGATGAAGATCAATTCTGAGTCAGATTTTAGCCATCAAACAGCATGTGTAGATTAAATTTTGTTAATCTACACATGCGAAAAAGACAATTAACCGAAAGGTTGGTAGGAGAAAAGTAACCAATATCTAATTGAGTTCGTGTTGTGCTTTGTTTAACACAGATACAATTTCATCGGCGGTTTTAAATACTCTTAATTCACGAAATAAATCATCTGCTTGTGGGTATTGTCTATTCAAATAACAAAACCATTGTTTAATCCGTGCAGGCAAGTAATCTGCTTTTTTACCACTCAATTGTTTATCGGTATAACCGAGCAGTAAATCTAAGGTTTCAGCCCAAGTATAAGGTTGGCTACCATTTTTGATACACGCCCCTAAATTAGGCAATGAAATTGCGCCGCGGCCAATCATAATGTCGCTACAGCCAGTCACTTCCATACAGCGTTTTGCATCGGCTTCATTCCATATCTCGCCATTGGCAATAACAGGTATAGGTAAGCGTTTTTTAACTTCAGTGATGTATTCCCAATAAGCAGGTGGCTTGTATCCATCAACTTTACTGCGGGCATGGATGGCTATTTCACTCGCACCTGCTTCATATATGGCTAGAGCATTTTCCATAAACAGTGACTTATCTTCGTAACCTAAACGAATTTTAGCGGTAACCGGCTGTTCAGCTGGTACGGCTTGGCGCATGGCTTTTACAATATTATGAAGACTATCAGGGTATTGAAGTAAGACAGCGCCACCTTTATTTTTGTTAACAATTTTTGCTGGGCAGCCAAAGTTAACATCTACACCACGGGAGCCAAGTTCAACCGCACGAACAGCATTCTCAGCCATCCACTCAGGATGTTGACCGAGTAATTGCACTCTTACCGGTGTACCGTTAGGTGTTAAACCATTATTGTGCAGTTCAGGGCATAGCTTATAGTAGACTTTTTCAGGTAATAGTTGATCCACCACACGCACAAATTCGGTAACCACTAAATCAAAAGGGTTAATAGTGGATAAAATATCGCGCATCAAATCATCAACTACGCCTTCCATCGGCGCTAATACAAGTCGCACAGCATTCTCACAGGTTAAAAATAAAGGGCGTCATTTTAACCTGAAACTCGGATGATGCCAGTGTTAGTTTTACAGGCTTAAGCTTAAAATTTAAAAACGTATTGAAACCATCAGGATATGCTCTATGATTAAGTAGCTTTGTTAATTCCTAACAGCTTTAGGAATGGCAAATGTTGATCAAGTTAAAATTATTTTAAATTTTTTGAAATTTATTATTTAGTCGCTAGGTCTTTATATGCAAGCCAGCAATGATGTTGGTCATCATTCAAAATTTATTTACAAGGAATCAAAACATGAACTCAATTAAGCAAACTACCTTAGCAGTGGCTTTAGGCGCAGTAGTAATGAGTGCTGGCATGGCAACAGAAGCACAAGCAAACCCATTTGGATTCGAGCAACTGACCCAAGGTTACCAATTAGATGGTGGCGAAGGTAAATGTGGTGAAGGTAAATGCGGCGCTGACATGAAAAAAACAGCTGAAAAAGCGGCTGAAGGTAAATGTGGTGAAGGCAAGTGCGGCGGCGACATGAAAAAAAGCGCTGAAAAAGCAGCCGAAGGTAAATGTGGCGAAGGCAAGTGCGGCGGCGACATGAAAAAAAGTGCTGAAAAAGCAGTTGAAGGTAAATGTGGCGAAGGCAAGTGTGGCGGCGACATGAAAAAAACTGCTGAAAAAGCCAAAGAAGGTAAATGTGGTGAAGGTAAGTGTGGTGGTAACAAATAACCACAAATTTATCTAAACAATTATTCTCCAAATAAGGCCTGTTTTCAGGCCTTATGTTTATTGTAAATAAGTACTTTGTTGTAAGGATTTGTCTATGTCTGCTGCCCATCAAATAATGCCTAATGCGATGGTAGGTTTAGGTCTTAGGCGGGAAATGTTGGACGAGTTCTGTCTGCTTACTCCTAAAGCGATAGAGTTTTTTGAAGTGGCACCAGAAAACTGGATGACCTTAGGCGGCAAATATGCGCGCCAATTCAAACAGCTTACCGAACGTCATCCCTTCTTTTGTCATGGGCTCTCGTTGTCGATTGGCAGCCCTGCACCACTTGATACTGAGTTTGTCAAAAATATCAAAACCTTTTTAGACTCACATAAGATTGAAATTTACTCAGAACATTTAAGTTATTGTTCTGGGGCTGGGCATATGTACGATTTAATGCCAATACCGTTTACCGAAGAGGCGGTTATCCACACTGCCAAACGTATAAAGCAAGTTGAAGATATTTTAGAGCGACCTTTTATTGTTGAAAACGTGTCTTTTTATGCCGCTCCGGGCGCGCAGATGACTGAGCTAGCGTTTGTTAATGCTGTGCTGACTGAGGCTGATTGTAAACTGTTGCTCGATGTGAATAACATTTATGTTAATTCCGTTAATCATCAATATGACGCTAATGCATTTTTAGCAGCTATGCCTACAGAACGTATCGCTTACTTGCATATTGCGGGACATTATCAAGAAGATATTGACTTAATGGTTGATACTCATGGGGCAGATATTATCGATCCTGTATGGGCATTATTGCAGGAGTGTTATCGCATTCATGGGGTCAAACCTACCTTGTTAGAACGTGATTTTAATATACCGCCGACAGAAATATTATTGCAAGAAATCAACCAAATACATGCATTTCAACAGCAAGCAACAGCGGCACTAACAGTGAGGAAAGCCTAATGGAATTTACTGCCATTCAACAGGGCTTTATGAACTACATACGTGATCCTAGTCAGCCATTACCTGAAGGTATTGAGCCAAGACGTATGACGATTTACCGTGAGTTATTCTTTAATAATATTAATGGCTTTATTTCTAGCGCATTTCCGGTTGTTAAAACTCTGTACCATGAATCAAACTGGCTTGCGTTAGTACAACAGTTTTTTGTTGAGCATGATTGTCACACGCCTATATTTATTGAAATAGCAGGCGAGTTTTTAGCGTTTTTACAGCAGTATCAATTAAAACCGACTGACCCGATTTTTCTATTAGAGTTGGCGCATTATGAATGGTTAGAATTAGTGGTTGCCACCACTCAAGCTAGCCTAACACAGCAAGCACTAACCATTGAACAGTTAGCGACTTGCCCGTTGCAAATATCAGCCTGTGCAAAAGTGGCGCAATACCAATTTGATGTGCAACATATTAGTGTAGATTATCAGCCAGTTGAACCGCCTGAGCAACCGCAATATTTTTGTGTTTACCGTGACCTTGACGATGAGGTGGCATTCTTACAGTTGAACCCATTAACCGCACAGGTATTAGCATTAGTTGCACAGCGTACCGATTTAACAGGGAAAAATCAGCAACAGCAGAACTTCACATTAGCTGAAATAGTCACTTGGTTAACAGAGCAATACCCACAGATGCAAACCGAGGTATTGACCAATGGATGTGTGCAATTGTTGTCGCAAATGGTTGAAAAAGGCATTGTCGTTACCAGTCGATAATATTGACAATAAAGGCCATAAAAAATTTAAGGTTTTTATTGTCAATGATTCCCAGTAAAATGCCGCCGTTGTGATCCGGTTCACGTTTTTTGCGTAATATATAACGCGATATGTTAACTGGAACACAGGTCAAACATAACCAAGTTCTTTTGCCGAAGGAAATATCATGAGCGAGCCGTTTAAAGATCCATTCAACATTTTTTATTTAATTGGTTTTATTGCTGTTTTACTTATTCCGACACTGCCAGCCACATTAACTTGGTTAAAAATATCTGGCTTAATTTAGACCAGGCATTAGGTTATAATAACCAGCAAGACCAGAGCCACTCATGTAGAGTGGTTTTTTATTTTAGGGTGACTAAGTATGATACTAAAGCGCGGCTTATATCTTTGCGTAGGACTACTTAGTTTAATACTTGGCATCATCGGTATTATTCTGCCTGTATTGCCAACAGTGCCTTTTATCCTATTGGCAGCATTTTGTTTTGCGCGTTCAAGTGACAAACTGCACCTATGGTTAATGACACACCCTTGGTTTTCTGAAGCATTACATAATTGGCAAACTAAGCGGGCAATGGATAAATCTTTAAAGCGCCGCGCGATGATAATGACCACATTAAGTTTTGCGTTAAGTATCACCATAGTGCCCATTATTTGGGTGAAAGCGATGCTGTTTTGTATGTTGTGTGGTTTGTTGCTTTATTTGTGGCAGATCCCAGAGTTAACAGAATAATTGCACAACAGTTGCAAGCCATAGACAACAGGCTTAAGATCGCTTCTATAATTAAAATAGTCCCCAGTGGGGCTTTTTTATTGCAATCACATTTAAAGAGTTCTCATTATGATGAATAAAGACAGTTTAGCGCTGATTAAGCAAAGCATTAAAACCATTCCTGATTACCCTAAAGCGGGCATCATGTTTCGCGATGTCACCAGCCTTTTAGAAAATGCAGAAGCTTACAAAGCCACTATTGCTTTATTAGTTGCACATTATCAATCTAAAGGCTTTACCAAGGTGGTAGGCACTGAAGCACGCGGTTTCTTATTTGGTGCACCTTTAGCGCTTGAGCTCGGTATCGGTTTTGTGCCGGTGCGTAAGCCTGGTAAATTACCGCGCGAGACCATCAGCCAAAGTTATCAACTAGAATACGGCAAAGACACTTTAGAAATTCATATTGATGCGATAAATGCCGATGACAAAGTGTTAGTGATTGATGATTTATTAGCCACAGGTGGCACAATTGAAGCAACGGTTAAGCTAATCCGCCAATTAGGTGGTGAAGTTAAACATGCAGCCTTTGTTATTTCATTACCTGAAATTGGTGGCGAAGCACGCTTAAAAGGCATGGGCATAGAAGTATTAAGCTTATGTGAGTTTGAAGGTGAGTAAGCAGCTTTATCAACAAGGATTGAATTGTTGATAAAGCCAGCTAATAGCCGCCAAACAATAGCCTGTGGCTGTTTTGCATGTTATTGTTTGGCATAATTAGCGGGATCAATTCCCGAACTTTTTAGCTTGGGGAATTGCATGTCTTATCAGGTGTTAGCCCGTAAATGGCGCCCTGCCAAATTTGAACAAATGGTCGGTCAAGCGCATGTGTTATTAGCGCTGACTAACGCATTAAGTCAGCAACGTTTACATCATGCCTATTTATTTACCGGCACCCGTGGGGTCGGCAAAACCAGTTTAGCGCGTCTGTTTGCCAAAGGCTTAAACTGTGAGCAAGGCGTGACGGCAAATCCTTGTGGCGTATGTTCAAGTTGTGAAGAAATCGCTCAAGGTCGATTTGTCGATTTAATTGAGGTGGATGCTGCTTCACGAACCAAAGTAGATGACACCCGAGAATTATTAGATAACGTCCAATATCGTCCTTCACGTGGCCGCTATAAAGTCTACTTAATCGATGAAGTTCATATGCTTTCTCGTAGCAGTTTTAATGCCTTGCTTAAAACCTTAGAAGAGCCTCCCGAACACGTAAAATTCCTATTAGCGACAACTGACCCGCAAAAGTTACCTGTTACCGTGCTGTCACGTTGTTTGCAGTTCAATTTAAAAAGCTTATCCCAAGAAGAAATTGCCAAACAGTTAGATTTTGTTTTAACCCAAGAGCAATTACCCTTTGAAAACCAGGCGCTGACGTTATTAGCTAAAGCAGCCAATGGCAGTATGCGTGATGCATTAAGTTTGACCGATCAAGCCATTGCCTTTGGTTCTGGTCAAGTGATGCATCAACAGGTACAAACCATGTTGGGCAGTATTGACCAGCAGCAGGTTATTGCACTGTTAAAAGCCCTGTGTGATGCCGATATTGAACCTTTAATGCAAACGGTTTCCAAGGTGTTAGCATTTGGTGCTGATGCGCAAGAAGTACTGCGCAGCTTATTGGAATTACTGCATCAAATCACCTTGACTCAATTTGCTCCAGCAGCGGCGCAGTCATCTTTATATAGCGAACAAATTTTGGCTTTTGCCCAGCAAATATCCGCTGAGCAAATTCAGCTCTACTATCAAATGTTACTGGCTGGACGCAAAGACTTACCTTTTGCCCCGGATCCAAAATCAGGTTTAGAGATGGCTTTATTGCGCGCAGTTGCATTTGTGCCAGAAAAACAAGCTAAGCGCTGGGTGACTGGCACGCCAGCTAAAGTCGATTTGACTGAGGCCGCGTTAATATCGCAAGAGGTCATAGAGACTCGCCCAAAGTCCGCAACTGAAAATGTTATTCAACAGTCTTTAGCCGCTGATACTGAAGAAGCGACGGGTATTGAGATCACTAGTTTAGAACTCGCCAGTATTGAAAATATTAGTGCTCAAGCCAGTGATACTAAAACAGTGGTTGAGCAAAGTACGCCGTTAGCTGCCCACTCGCACTCTCAACTTCAACCTCAACCTCAAGATGACCTTGACGATAAGGCTGTCGTTGATAATGAAGATGATGCGGCGGCAGAATTAATTGCCCAGCAGGCCATGGTGCTTAATCAGGCTGAAAGTATGGGCTTTGCTAGCAATAGCACTGCTACCAAGATAATTGACAGTGAAAGTGATAGTCAGACTGACATAAGCCTTCAATCTGAAACGGAACTGACTATTACGGCTGCAGTTGAGCCTGAATTTATTGATCATAACCAGTCAAGTGATCAACTAAGTGATCAATATTCTACCACCGACTATGGTGACTATAGTGATATTCAATACGGTGACGATGACGGCCAAGATAATAGCGACTATGAAGATTATCTTGCTTATAATCAGCACTCTGCTGGAGATGCATCACTTACTCCGCTTCAGCCAACAAAAGGGCTTAAAGCTGATAGTGAACAATTAGATCCATCCGTCAGTTCATCAGTTCAGCAACATGATGGCATAATAAACAATACCGATGGATTGGTTGAGTTGGATGATGACCCATTAGATGACATTCTCGATCTCGTATTAGCCAGTAGAGACACTTTATTGGCTGAAGTTATTGCCCATAAAGCGCAGGATGAAGTAGATGCTTCACATAAAAAAGCGGCAGATAAACAGCAAGCTAAGCAATCTAAGCTGGGCAGTGTTAGCACCCTTGAGCTTAAAAGTAATGATAAAATAGCACCGCAGCAATCATTGGCCCAAGATGAAGAGCCGCAAACTGTCATAGCAGAGTCTACTTCTCCAGCGACAACAACTATACCAACTCAAAACACTCACGCCCATCAAGCTGATACCGTTTATGACAGGCCACCTTGGGAAGCACCAACAGATGAAGAGCTGGCAGAAAAAGTCCAGTCAAGATTATCGCAAAGTGAGTCTTTAAGTTTACCTTCAGAGCCAGCTATATCGTCTGTGCCAACTGAACCATCACTTGAGCAGCATAAGACACCTGTTGGTATTGATTCCAATGATACGATAACTAATCATGTCGAAATGGCGGATGTAGATACTCAGCAGCATGTACAAGTTGAACCTGTGGCTGAAACGATACCTGCTATTGGTTACCCCACAGTTATCGGCCATAAAATTACTGGTCATACTGTCGACTTACATTGGTATCAAGTCATGGCACAAGTTAAAGTTGGTGGGCGCGTTAGACAGCTTGGGGTGAACTCTTTGTGTAAAGAGGTATCAAACCCGATACAACTCACCCTAAAACCGGATCAAAAACATCTGTGTGCAGATATTGCTATTGGCCAATTACAAGCTGGGTTATCGGCGTTTTTACAACAAGATATTCAAGTGAATATTGATATTGGCCAAGACTCGAAGCGGGAAACGCCATTGGAGCTACGTAAACGTTTTCACCACGAGTTAGTATTACAAGCTAAGCAATCGATACTGACCGATGACAGTGTAAAGTGGATGATAGATCAGCTTGCAGCTCAATTAGATGACGACTCAGTGGTTTATCCACCTGAGCAGCTTAATACCGTGGCGGAACAAATCCCCGCATTGCTCGGATAAGAGCCTTTCATGGGCAAAAATTCACTTGTTATACAATTCATAGCTTAGATATAGTGAAGTTTGACAATAGCCATTAAGCGTTAACCTTAACTTTGAATAGGTTAGCAAGTTCGCAAATTTATATTAACCCGTTTGCTAATCTGATTAATTTCAGTAAAATCAGGTTAATTTTGGCGACTTGCTATAACTCAGATTATTTAATAGAGAAAGAGAAAAGATTATGTTTGGAAAAGGCGGCATGGGCAACTTAATGAAGCAAGCCCAAATGATGCAAGACAAAATGGCTAAAGTGCAGGAAGAAATTGCCCGTATGGAAGTTGTTGGCGAGTCTGGCGCAGGTTTAGTTAAAATCACCATGACAGGTGCACACAATGTGCGTCGTGTTGAAATTGATCCAAGTTTGATGGAAGACGATAAAGAAATGCTGGAAGATTTAATTGCAGCAGCATGTAATGATGCCGTTCGTCGTGTTGAAGAAAATCAGAAAACTAAAATGGCTGAAGTGACTGGCGGTATGCAATTACCACCAGGCATGAAAATGCCGTTCTAATACGAGTCCATTACCACAATTTCAATCACGAAATGGTGGTAATAATAAAAAGCTCAAGCCGTGATGGCTTGAGCTTTTTTGATCTCGATTTCTAGATCAACCTACTTATTATAAGCACCACTGGCATAATGTAACTCATAGCTGTGGCTGTAAATTTCTAAGATATTACCAAATGGGTCTTCCATATAAATCATCCGGTATGGTTTTTCACCAGGGTAATAGTAACGGGGCGCTTTCATACGTTTTTTACCACCAGCGGCAACAATTTTCTCTGCTAAACCTTCAACATCAGGGTCTTGAACACAGAAGTGAAATATTCCTGTTTTCCAGTACTCAAAGTTATTTTCTGGGTTTTCCTGATTATTGAATTGAAACAGTTCTACGCCAATTCGATCACCGGTAGACATATGGGCAATGTTAAATGACTTCCAGCCAGCACCAAACACATCGGTACACATTTCACCAATAGCACTGTCATCTTCTGTTATTTCAGTAGGCTCCATAATTAAATACCAGCCCAGAACTTCCGTGTAGAATTTTACCGCTGCCTTGATGTCGGGCACTGAAATACCAATGTGTGAAAAACTGCGTGGATAATTGTTTGTCATAAAAACCTCTGCTGTTACGGATGTTTTGTTTCAATGAGGTTAGTGTATTTAAAAATAACTTCATTTAAAAATTATCATAAATACTCATTATGATAATATTTTGTTATTATTTTTTGTTGGATGTTTAAATAGCACTATATGTGAGTTATCTGGTGTTATGAATAGGAGGTGATGGAATGTTAAATCAACAGTGGTTAACCACGTTTATCTCTTTAGTTGAGCTTGGGCATTTTACCCAAACGGCGGAAAAGCTTTTTATGACTCAGCCCGGAGTGAGTCAACATATTAAAAAGCTTGAACAGCAGGTGGGTAGTGCATTGATTAATCGCATTGGTAAACGATTTGAACTGACTGAAGCCGGTCTAGCCGTTTATCATTATGCGTGCCTAATGCAAAGCCAGCAGCAGGCATTACTTGACAATTTAGCTGTCGATACGCCCTTTTCAGGCGAGTGCAAAATAGGCTGTTCTGGCTCAATGGCGTCTTTGCTATACCCTTACTTGCTCAAAGAGCAACAAAATCACCCTGATTTACGCATGTATTTAGAAGCGGGTCCTAACAAACGAATTATTGAAAGTGTTTTAACCAATCAATTAGATTTAGGTATTGTTACTCAAAATGTGGTGCAACCTGAGCTAGTGAGTACACAGATAGGTCTTCAGTCTTTGTGTTTGGTATTACCTAAAATGGTGGCAGGAAAACCGTATCAACCTAATATCAACTTTGAGTCATTAACCCTGCTTGGGATGATAGAGCATCCTGATGCCCATTATTATTGGCATCAATTAAAGGCTGCTTTTTTTCAAGCCGAATCGACTATAACAATAAAAACAAAAGGTTATGTTAATCAGCTTAATCAAATATTATTACCCGTCGCTAACGGACTTGGCTTTACTGTATTACCTGAGTTTGCGGTAAGAAGTTTTGTGCAACAGGGAGATATTCAAATAGCAAAAAATAAGGATGGACAAGCATTAATCGTTTTTGAGCCATTATATTTAGTGAATAAGCAACATCGTGTACTGGCAACACGTTATCAAAACATTATTCGTTTAATTAAATCGCTAATGTAAGCTTTAGGATAAATTGTTCGCTTACCTGCATTAAACAGATAAGCTTGGCAACAATGTTAGTTAGCGGGTGCCACAGGTATTAGGCTATGGCCGCTAATGCTGAATTTACATCGGTGAACTTGAATGTAAATCCTTCTGACAACGCACGGGTTGGCAGTACATATTGACCTTCTGTGAGTAATTCTGACATTTCTCCCATGGCTAATCTTAACGCTAGAGGTGGGGCGATAATTTTTGCTGGGCGATTTAATGCTTTGCCCAAGGCAGATGAAAATTCGGCGTTACTAACAGGATTTGGGGCTGTGGCGTTGTAAATTCCCCGTGTTGTTGGGGTCGTCAACATCCATATAATTAATGCCACTAAGTCATCCTGGTGTATCCAGCTCATTCCTTGTTTGCCTTTCCCAATTGGGCCGCCTAGGCCTAATTTGAATGGGGGTAACATCTTGCTTAATGCACCGCCATTTTTACCCAGCACTATACCAATGCGAGGTATGCATACTCGAGTGGTTGATGAGTCTGCTTCAATGGCCAGTTGTTCCCATTTTTGACATATTTGATGACTAAACTCATCATGAAATTGGCTATGTTCGTCAACTGGTTCCTGGCCTTGTCTGCCGTAATAACCGATAGCTGAAGCACTAATGAATGCTGCTGGGGGGCGTTGGCTTGAAGCGATTAATTGACTTAGCTTTTGAGTAATATCCCAACGGCTATGGCAAATGCGGATCTTCTGGTTTTTAGTCCAGCGTTTAGCCACAATCGGTTCGCCAGCTAAATTGATTACCGCATCGAAATTGTCTAAATTGTTCAGTTGGGCGATATCTTCAATAAAAGTATGATGGGTGCCTAACACTTTTGCGGCTTGATTAATGTCGCGGGAGAGGACAGTTAATTTATGTTCAGCCAGTTTGGCAACCAAATGTTTGCCAACAAAGCCGGTTGCACCAGTGATTAGTATATTCATATGCCACTCTAGCCAATAATTTTAAATGCAGTATACAGTAACATACGCATTATAATCTTGAGTTGATCAATACCAAACGTGCTCAATACTGTTAAGTAGGCTTTTGATAACAAAGCTCCATTGATACTGAGTCGGCAAATCTAAGTGCATGTGGCTTGTCAATTTCAACACTAGCAAACTCAACCCAATGATGCTCACTGGCTATTTCTAGGGTCTGGTTGGTCAAGTTTTCCAGTAATAAGAAACGATTGTTTTCAATTAAGGCAATGATTTTTTTTGTTATAGTGCGATAATTGAGAGCGTCTGCTAGGTTATCACTATTGCGAGCTTTGTCTGCACAGTAATGAATGATGACATTAATGATGACATCTTGTTGGTTTTGAATTTCATCTTCTTTAATGCCGATATAGGTACGTAAACGAAGATTTTTAATGCGTATAATAGCGGTTTCTGGTTTCATAATATTTTTCTAGTAATAAAGATTTTTCAATGAGTAAGCTTAACATAACTAATTTAGCACTTCGGTAGCAACAAGGATTTTTCTTCTATGAAGGGTATACATCAATCGTCTATGGCGGTTCGCAGTTTCATTGTAATGGCATGCGTAGTGATTATTCTTGCGGGCATTAAAACGGCCAGTCCTATTGTAGTGCCTTTTGTGTTATCGGCATTTTTAGCAATGATTTGTAATCCTGCTATTACGTTAATGTGTCGGTTCAAAATTCCTAAAGCGCTAGCTGTGATGCTGCTGATGTTATTCATTGTGCTAATTGGTTTATGGCTAGCAAGTTTAGTCGGCAGTTCAGTGAATGAATTTTCAAAGCAAATGCCAGTTTATCGTGCCCAATTAATAGAGCAGTTTGCATGGGTGCTCGATAAACTCCAATCGTTTAATATTAATATCTCCCGAGATAAAGTATTAGAGTATTTTGATCCCGGTATGGCCCTAAGCATGACCACTAATATGCTTTCTGGTGTGGGTAATGTGATGGCTAATTTATTCTTAATCATTTTGACCATTGTATTTATGTTGTTCGAAGCACAAGACATGCCTAAAAAATTCCATCTGGCGCTAGATGATCCTGATATGCGTTTAAAGCAAATCGATAAATTTTTAAATTCAGTTAATCAATACATGATGATTAAGACGTTAGTCAGTTTAGCAACCGGTGTGATTGTCGGCATTGGCTTATCGATTATAGGTGTTGATTACGCCTTGTTATGGGTCGTTATCGCTTTTTTGTTTAATTACATTCCTAACATAGGGTCTATTATTGCCGCTATCCCTGCTGTGCTATTGGCTTTTATTCAGTTTGGTCCCGGCACGGCAGGGGCAACAGGATTACTTTACTTTGGCACCAATATGGTGATGGGTAATGTGATTGAGCCTAAGTTTATGGGGAAAGGTTTAGGCTTATCAACCTTAGTGGTTTTCCTGTCATTAATCTTTTGGGGATGGCTATTAGGCTCTGTTGGGATGTTATTATCAGTCCCACTGACCATGGTGGTTAAAATTGGCATGGAATCGAGTCAGTCGGGTATGTGGTTAGCGATTTTATTAGCAGACAATGTCGACGATGCAGAAGATAAAATGACCGAGTTAGACTCTGAGGCGCAAGCCAGTAGCGAAGAAGTAGAAGTTGACAATGTGGAGGGTGAACCAATCGCTGCGGTGAATAAGCTGGATGATACAGATGATGAACCTAGTCAAAAGAGCTAATATTTCTAACTGAGTCACTCATATTTACCACTATATAAGTACGGCCAAATAGCCCTACTAAAACGATATCAATAAGCTAATATACTTTTAATATTAAAATGTTAATAGCTAAAATGAATCCAATTTAAAATAGAAAGATAAGAGAATACAGTATATTTATGTCTGGATTAATAACAGCCTTGAGTCAATTTACTTTTGATAATGAAGTTCAGCGGGTGTTTCATGGCCGTGGTGGTTTATTCCAAGGTGAAGAACACCTGTGTCTCGATTGGTATCCTCCCGTGCTACTGCTGACCAGCTTTAAATCATTGGATGAGCCAGAACAGCAAGCCTTGTTTACGGCCATCACCGAACAGTATCATCAGCAAGCTGACAGTAAAGAGTTGAATTTGGCATTTCAACATCGAAGTGGCGGGCAAACAGTGACTGAACTGGTCAGTGGTAGTGTGCCAGATAATCATGTAGTAACAGAGCAGGGCGCTTTGTTTAATGTGCATATCATGCGTGGACAAAATCATGGCTTATTCTTGGATATGGCAAATGGTCGACGCTGGGTACGGCAGCATGCTCAAGGTAAAAAAGTATTAAACTTATTTGCTTACACCTGTGGTTTTTCGGTCACGGCATTACTTGGTGGCGCAGATGAAGTGGTTAATATGGATATGAGCAAAGGTGCCCTCAGTATAGGCAAGCAAAATCATGTATTAAATGATTTACCTCAAGGTGCAAGATATCTTGGTCATGATATTTTTAAATCCTGGGGTAAGCTGACTAAATTGGGTCCCTATGACTTGATTGTTGCCGACCCTCCAAGTAATCAAAAGGGCAGTTTTGTGGCGACCAAAGATTATGAGCGTTTATTGAAGCGTTTACCTAGTCTACTTGCTGATAATGGCGAAGTGTTGTTGTGTTTAAATGCACCGGAATTAGGCTGTGATTTTTTAATGCAGCAAGTGTCCGACAATGCACCGCAACTACATTATGTTGAACGTATCGCCAATCCCGATATTTTTGCTGATATTGATGAGCAAAAGTCGTTAAAAGTACTGCGTTACTCACTCAGCTAGCATAGCCTATGTGCTCTCAGTGAACTATTTAACTGAGAGCCGTTATCTTTATTTTACCCATGCTACCTATTTTTCTGCTCAGCGGTCTCCTGGACCTAGGTCATCGTTTTACCTTTAAATTACGATAATGCCCTGTATTTTGCCCCTTCATTTTGCCCGTGAAATATTCACCGCTATTATCTTTAAGCAGCTATTTTTGTTAAATAACCTCAACTCGAGGGAAGAGATGAATTAATTGGATTGATATAGTCAACACTCCAGAGTTTCCCTTCAAGCTGAACTTTACGCTGTTAGCCAAGGCGGATTTACACGTCAATAGCTAGCCTATTGTAAGTAAATTCAACACAGTTAGCGGTGCAAAAAACGGTTTCACCTGCATTTATTATTCCGAGTTGATATTAAATAATATATTTAATCGATATTTATGCTTCAGACACTGCATGTTGAGTAATTGTTTACTTATTTTTAATGATCTAGATCAACTAATCACTTGTTTACCAATTTGTGAGTATATAGATCGCAAATTGTTTAACGGTAAAATCCATGTAAACCGAAATAATGACAATGACTTATTCATTAAGTCCCCCATCCTAACCACTCCTGGAGGCTCCATGAGTAAAGACACTAAAAGTGAAAAAAGTCTCGAATTGAAAATTTTTATCTTCTTGACGGTCTTCCTTGCACCTATTTTATCGGTACTTCTGGTCAGTGCTTTAGGCTTTAGCATCTGGTTTAGTCAAATTTTAACTGGCCCGCCAGGTGTTGGGTAATATAAAAACAAAAAATGAAAAATAAACATGTGAGTGTGATTAATGAGTAATGAACTTCACGTAACCAGTTTAATTGTCCAAGTACATCCAGACAAAATGGCTGATGTTAGACAAAAAATAATGGCAATCAAAAACGCAGAGCTTTCAGCAAACAATGACGTCAAGCTTGTTGTGGTGATTGAAGGTACAAGCCAAAAATCATTAATGGATGATATTTCGACAATTAATGCATTACCCGGCGTGTTAACAGCGACCATGGTTTACCACCAAAGTGAAGAGCTTGAAGAGGGTGAGATATGAAAATGAATAGACGTGATTTTATGAAAGCTAATGCCGCAATGGCAGCAGCGAGTGTCGCTGGATTAGCATTACCTGCAGCTGCAAGTAACCTAATTACCAGTTCAGAACAAACCAAACTTGAGTGGAATAAAGCCCCTTGCCGTTTCTGTGGTACAGGTTGCTCTGTGATGGTTGCAACCCGTGATGGTAAAGTCGTTGCGACACATGGTGATGCGAATAGTGAAGTTAACCGTGGTTTAAGCTGTGTTAAAGGTTATTTTCTATCCAAAATCATGTACGGCCGTGACCGCTTAACCTCGCCTATGTTACGTATGACCGATGGCAAGTATGACAAGCACGGTGAGTTTACTCCCGTTAGCTGGAGTACGGCTTTTGAAACCATGGCACAAAAGTGGAAAGCAACCATTAAGGCAAAAGGACCTACTGCTGTTGGCATGTTTGGTTCTGGTCAATGGACTGTTTGGGAAGGTTATGCCGCCGTTAAGCTAATGAAAGCTGGCTTTGGTACCAACAACATCGACCCTAACGCGCGCCACTGTATGGCTTCTGCTGTTGCTGGTTTTATGCGTACCTTTGGTATTGATGAACCTATGGGTTGTTACGATGATATGGAAGCGGCTGACGCGTTCGTATTATGGGGCTCTAACATGGCAGAAATGCACCCGATCCTTTGGACTCGAGTGACAGACCGTCGTTTAAGCGCGCCCCATGTAAAAGTCGCGGTATTATCGACCTTTGAGCACAGATCATTTGATTTAGCTGATTTGCCAATGGTGTTTAACCCGCAGACAGATTTGGCTATTCTTAACTTCATTGCTAATTACATTATCCAAAATGACAAGGTCAACTGGGATTTCGTCAATAAGCATGTCAATTTCCGTAAAGGCACCACTGACATAGGTTATGGCCTACGTGCGACTCATCCTACCCAGATGAAGTCTAAAAATGCCGATACCGCAAACGATTCAACCCCAATCGATTTTGAACAGTTTAAAAAGTTTGTTGCTGACTACGATGTGACATCGGTCAGTAAATTATCAGGTGTACCTGAGCACAAACTGCTTGAGCTTGCCGAGCTGTATGCTGATCCTAAAATTAAAGTGACCTCATTTTGGACCATGGGCTTTAACCAACACACTCGTGGTGTTTGGTGTAATAACTTGATGTACAACATTCACTTACTTGTGGGTAAAATTTCTACTCCAGGTAACAGTCCATTCTCTCTTACTGGCCAGCCTTCAGCTTGTGGTACTGCACGTGAAGTGGGCACTTTCTCGCACCGCTTACCTGCTGATATGGTTGTGACTAACCCAGAGCACAGAAAAATTGCTGAAAACATTTGGAAAATTCCAAGTGGTATTATTCCAGAAAAACCTGGGTTTCATGCCGTTGAGCAAAGCCGCCGCCTTAAAGATGGCGATCTAAATTGTTACTGGGTCCAAGTTAACAATAACATGCAGGCTGGCCCTAATATAAACGAAGAAGGCTTACCGGGTTACCGTAACCCAGATAACTTTATCGTGGTGTCAGATGCCTATCCAACAGTGACCACCCAAGCTGCAGACATGATTTTACCTACAGCTATGTGGGTTGAGAAAGAAGGCGCTTACGGTAATGCTGAACGTCGTACCCAGTTCTGGCATCAAATGGTCAAAGCACCGGGTGAGTCTAAGTCCGATTTATGGCAGTTAATGGAGTTTTCTAAATACTTCACCACTGACGAAGTGTGGCCTGAAGCGGTATTGGCAGCAAATCCGCAGTTTAAAGGTAAGACTTTATATGAAGTCTTGTATCAAAATGGCAATGTCGAAAAATTCCCACTTGCTGATGCGGATCCTAAATTCCTCAATGATGAAAATGAGGCATTTGGTTTCTATGTTCAAAAAGGGCTGTTTGAAGAATATGCTACCTTTGGTCGTGGCCATGGTCATGATTTAGCTGATTTTGACACATATCATAAAGAGCACGGTCTTCGTTGGCCTGTGGTTGATGGTAAAGAAACCAAATGGCGTTTCCGTGAAGGTTCAGATCCGTATGTCAAAGCGGGCAAAGGCTTTGAATTCTATGGTAAACCAGACGGTAAAGCGGTTATTTTCGCATTACCTTACGAACCCGCAGCGGAAGCCCCAGATGAAGAGTTCGACCTTTGGCTATCAACGGGTCGAGTGCTTGAACATTGGCATTCAGGTTCAATGACTCAGCGTGTACCAGAGCTTTATAAAGCTTTCCCTGATGCCGTGTGTTTTATGCATCCTGAAGATGCTAAAAAACGTGGTTTGCGCCGTGGTGATGAAATTAAAGTCATCTCGCGTCGAGGGGAAATTAAGACACGTGTAGAAACTCGTGGTCGTAATAAGCCACCTGTTGGCTTAGTGTTTGTACCTTGGTTTGATGCAAGTCAACTGATTAATAAAGTGACCTTAGATGCTACCGATCCAATATCTAAGCAAACAGACTTTAAAAAGTGTGCCATTAAGATTATGAAGGCATAAGGGGAAGACACATGAACATTATCAAAGTTGCGTCAATGGTTGCGATTTTAGGTTTATCATTCAGCGTACTGGCGACCAGTGTGCCTGAAGACCAGATTGATACCTTACGTTTGGCGCCAATTAATATCGAACCAACACCGCCAGCAATGCAGCAAGTGCTTAATACTGATTTAAAGCAAATGCGTAATTATCCAATGCAGCCACCTTTGATCCCTCACAAGATTGATGGTTACCAATTAGATTTAAAGGTCAATAAGTGTATGCAGTGCCATGCTCGCAATAGCACTGGCCACTCTCAAGCACCTATGGTTAGCGTGACTCACTACATGGACAGAGATAACAACTTCTTGGCTGAACTTTCTCCAAGACGTTATAACTGTACCCAGTGTCATGTGATTCAATTAGATGCCAAACTACTGGTCGAAAATGACTTTGTCGACCTCGATCATCTAATGGATGCTACAGCACCTGCTAAGCATTAGGAGTGACTATGTTGGCTAATTTGTTTGAAAAGCTAAAAGTTGTTTGGAAGGTACTAAACCGTCCGAGCGTTCATTACAGCCTTGGGTTTCTGACATTAGGTGGATTTGTTGCAGGGGTAATTTTCTGGGGTGGTTTTAACACTGCGCTTGAGGTGACCAACACAGAGAAATTCTGTATCGGTTGTCATGAGATGGAGAATAACGTCTATCAGGAATTACAAAGCACGATTCACTTCACTAACCGAAGTGGTGTGCGTGCAACCTGTCCTGATTGTCATGTTCCGCATAACTGGACCGATAAAATTGCCCGTAAAATGCAAGCTTCAAAAGAAGTGTGGGGCAAGGTGTTTGGTACAATTAACACCCGTGAAAAGTTTGAGGCGAAACGTCGTCACCTAGCTGAAAATGAGTGGGCCCGTCTGAAGGCAAATGACTCACTTGAATGTCGTAACTGTCATAACTTTGATTATATGGACTTTACTCGTCAATCAAAGCGTGCGTCACAAATGCATTCAACGTCATTGGCAAGCGGTGAGAAAACCTGTATCGATTGTCATAAGGGGATTGCACACCAATTACCTGATATGGCGGGTGTAGAAGGTTTCTAACCGTTAAGGCTAATACATGATCATAAAAGACCAGCTTGCTGGTCTTTTTTTTTACTTTAATCAGTAAAAAGTAGTTAGATAGCAACCCATTATATTTTTAATAAGCTATGATAAATTAATACCAATTTACCAAGAAAAATTGTCAATCATCATATTGATAGGGATATTTTTTGTATTCTCGAAGGAGATATTATCGGCGTGAAAATATCAGTGTTGAATGTGGTTATTTTAATTGGCTTGTTGTGGACTACGTTCACAGCTGAGTCATTTGCTCAAACTGAATTAGACTCAAATTCAGTTGTAACCGCGACACATTTACCTATCGAATCTATTCCCATCGTAATCCCGGATTGGATTATCGATGAATTACAACCTACAACCCTAAGCCCGCAGCAACAGCGGCAAGAGTTAGCCTGGTTTGCCACTCAATCCATACCCTTTAAAGGTATGACTATTCGAGTCGTATCTGAGCGTATAAATACCCATATATATGAATCTGAAGTACTGGCCAAAGCATTCTATCAATTAACCGGTATCCATGTTATCCATGAGTTAACGGGCGAAGATGATGTGATTAAAAAACTGTCGGCTCAACTGATGACAGGGTTAAATTTATATGATGCCTATATTAATGATAGTGACCTTATTGGTAGCCACTTTCGCAGTGGTCAAGTTACGCCCATTAATGAACTGTTATTATCAGATTCTGGGAAATATGCGTTACCTACTTTGGACCTTAACGATTTTATTGGTTTACAGTTCACTACAGGCCCTGATGGTGTGATTTATCAGTTGCCGGATCAACAATTTGCTAATTTGTATTGGTATCGTAGTGATTGGTTCGAAAATCCAACCTACAAAGCTTTATTCAAAAAAAATTATGGTTATCAATTAGGAGTGCCTCAAAATTGGCAAGCTTATGAAGATATCGCCCGTTTTTTTAGTGAAGACATTCGCTCAATTAATGGCACAAAAGTCTATGGTCACATGGATTATGCCGCGACAGATCCGTCATTAGGTTGGCGAATATCCGACGCCTGGTTGTCAATGGCGGGCGTTGGGGATATTGGCTTGCCAAATGGTCTGCCAGTGGATGAATGGGGGATTAGAGTTGAAGGATGCCAGCCTGTCGGGGCAAGTGTTGAACGTGGTGGCGCGCTTAATAGCCCAGCTGCTATATATGCTATTGATAAATTTGTATCATGGCTGGAATATGCCCCTGAAGAAGCTAAGCGCTTAACCTTTTCAGAGGCGGGTAAATGGCTTGCAACGGGGCAGGTTGCTCAACAAATATTTTGGTATACCGCTTTTGTCGGAGACTTAACAGATCCTGGTTTAGATATAGTTGATCAAGATGGTATACCTAAATGGAAAGTGGCTCCCTCTCCTGTGGGTAAATATTGGCAAAAAGGCATGAAGTCAGGCTATCAAGATACAGGCTCCTGGACATTTTTGAAAAATACCCCCAAGCAACAGCAATTAGCCGCTTGGCTGTATGCCCAGTTTGTGGTGTCAAAATCAGTATCACTGAAAAAGACGCTTAAAGGCTTAACGCCAATTAGATTGTCGGATATTGAATCAAAAGTCATGACCCAAAAAGCACCTTATCTTGGTGGGTTGGTTGAATTTTATCGCAGTAAAGCCCGAAATGTTTGGACTCCTACAGGAACAAATGTTCCCGATTACGCTAATATGGCAGGGTTCTGGTGGCAATATATTAGTCAAATTGTCAATGGCACATACACTTCAAAACAAGGTCTAGATGCATTAGCTGAACGTATGGATAAGCATTTGTCCCAGCTTGAGTTATCGATGGTTAATATCCAATGTGCTCCCAAAATGAATGCAAGCCAACCCGCAGAATATTGGCTATCTCAGCCGGGTTCACCCAAAAGTGAAATACTAACGGAAGAACAAGGGCGTACCTTACCCTATGAGGAGGCTATTCTTGTTTGGCATTAAAGGCTTAATATTACAAGTAGTCTTATTGGTTGTGCTGTTTTCAAATTATTTGAAAGCGGAAAAGCTGACCATTATTACCTATTCAGAAGTTCCCTTTGCATCGCAAAATGAGGACAAAAAACAAGGTTTGGTAATCGAGCTTATTGAGGCTTTATTTAACCAAGCAGGTATGGAATATGAAGTATTATTTTATCCACTCAAACGGGGTATGGCGATGGCTGCATCGGATAAAAATACCTGTGTACTCCCGATTGAAAGAAATCAGCAACGTGAAACGCATTTTAGTTGGATAGGTCCAGTGATGCTGTCTCGATATGGTTTGTTTAGCCGTAAACCTCTGCTCGATCCACTTATTACCCTCAGTGATGCTAAATCCTCAAGTATTGGCAGCTTTCTGGGCAGCGGCATAGGCGAGTATCTGATCAATTCAGGCTATGAAGTTGAATTAACTAATAATGATAGATTGAATATTAAGAAGCTTGAACGTGGGCGTATTAATTTTTGGGCTGCGGATATCGTCAGTGCTAAAGCATTAATGAAAAATGAAGGCCTAGCATTCATTGAACCTGAATTGATTTTTTATACTTCAATTAGAGCCATGGCTTGCCATTACGATTTACCAGAATCAACCCAGAAATTGTTAAATGATGCACTACTATTTTTGTATAGAAGTGGTTATATGGCGCAATTGAATAAAAAGTACGGTTTGGAGTTATAAAAGGCAACCTAAGCAGATTGCCTTTTAAGAATGCGTACAATTAACTTTTCAGCTGTGAATCAATGATGTCAGTTAAATAGATACTAAAATCATGGCCATGATGCTCAAGCATCTTAGGGAACATTGAAATAGGCGTTAAACCCGGAAAGGTATTAATTTCATTCAATAGAATTTGATTGTCAGCGGTTAAGAAGAAGTCAATACGCGATAAATGACGTAGTTTCATCCCTTTAAAGGCTTTTATGGCATAAGCGCGAATTTGTTCGCTAATCTCATCGGGGACATTAATAGCTTCGATAAAGGTTTTAGCCTTGCTGTTAGTGGCATACTTTTCATCGAAAGTATAAAAGTTATTACTGTCGCAGACAATTTCGCCCGGTTTTGTCGCCACGATTTCACCTTGGTATTCATAGACGGCCACTTCCAGCTCTCTGGCAACTATCGTTTGCTCGACAATCACATAGGGTGAATAGCTAAACGCCTCTTTTAATATGTTGGCAATGTGAGTTTTATCATCGACTTTATAACAGCCGACAGATGACCCCTGAGATGCCGCTTTAATAAATAGTGAACCCCATTTATCAAACGCTGCAGTAGCTTGGGCTATTGCGTCATCATCATATTGGTGCAGAAAAATATACGGCGTATTAGGCACGCCTAACGCGCTAAACCACATTTTGGCGGTGATTTTGTTAAAGCAATTGCTTGATGCTTCTGATTCACAGCCAAAGTAGGGTAATTGGATTAAATTAAAATAGGACTGTATATCGCCAGTTTCAGCGGGATATCCATGAATACAAGGGATAACATAATCTACCGGCCATGTTGATATTGTTTCATCTTCGAAACGAACTTCACGGCGGTTAGTCAGTTCACAGACTTTTCCGTCTTGCGTTTTATAATGACCGTGTTTATCTAGCTCTAAACGCAGTACCGAGAATTTATCTGACTTAGCCAGCGATGACTCGAAAAACTTAACCGACATTAATGAAATATCGTGTTCTGCGCCGCCACCACCACATAACAGTAGCAGATTAATTTTTGGCATGGTTGCTCCTAAAAATGAATAAAATTGGGCTAGATGAATGGGCCCTGAAATGACCTGCTTATAATAAAGATCCCCACTAGGTAATGGCAAGTGGAGGTTAACAATATTTCAGTTATAAACAGCAGCAAAGCTTAATTATCTAGGCTCTGCTGTTTTTTCGCAGACAAACCGGATCAAAGTTTGCTCAAATGCGGCTATTGTGTACTTTTTATAAGTGAATTCAATGCCGTTTTCGATACAAACATCTGCTTGAAGTACACTTATTTATTTCAAACTAAGGCTAGCTAGCCTCAGTTTTAATCTCAGCATTCAACTCAGTATTCGCTTCAGGAGCCCATAAACGCAGTGCTAATCCTGATGCTCGGGTGGTGACTTGTTTCGCCGCTCGCTCAAACACAGTGGTGCTGCCCAAACAATAGAAGTGATTCTTTGCTCGGGTAATCGCGGTATAAACTAGTTCTTTAGTTAGCAATTGCCACTGGGCTACACTTGGCCTTGGCGGCAGCACAAAGCTGACTTGATCAAACTCACTGCCCTGGGATTTATGTACCGTCATGGCAAAGCAGGTATCATGTTTAGGGAGTCTTGCGGGTAACACTTTTAATAAATTGCCATCAGCTTGGATAAAGTGTGCCATTAACCGAGCCGGATTTTGCTGGTCCTGTAAAATCAGGCCAATATCACCGTTAAACAGGCCTAAATTATAATCATTGTTTTGAACTATGATTGGCCGCCCAAGGTAAAACTCTTGCTTTGGTTGAATAAGCTGAGCTTGGCGCAAACTGTCAGTAATCGCGATGTTCATTCCGTCGACTCCGTACTCTGATGCGCGCATGGCGCACAGCATACGATACTGATTATATTGCTCAATAATTTGTTCAGCGCCATAAACAGGCGTATTGGCGACATTATTATTAAACACATTTTGATTGAAATGTATCATGTCTAAGTACGGCTGATAAGCGCTGACGGACAAGGCTAATAACTGCTGTTTACCAGCGTTGTCTTGATTAGCACTGATTTGATTGGCGCTAATTTTATTGGAATGGGTTTGATGCTCAAACCAGTTCAGTTCAGCATAACCGTGCTGCCACACTTGACGGATATGGCTGATATTCGCGTCATTAACCGCATTTGCCAACTGACCAATACCCGCATCACCCTTAAATCTGTGGCTATGCATCAACATACATAAGCTGTCGCCAAACTGACTGCTAGTATTATGCGTGTCAGAATTATTTTGAGTATTGTTATTGTCAAGGGTATCAATAAACTGACTCACATCTTGCCCAGTAAGCCGTTTAATGTTGTCAGCTTGCTGCTGACTATAATGCATACGCCAGGGCGCCAGATTGGTTTGATCTGCGTTGATGCCAACGTTAATGTCAGTTTGTGCAGTTTGTGCAGTTTGTGCAGTTTGTTTTAGCCCCTGGCAAATATCAGCTAACACGGCTCCGGCCTCTACCGAGGCTAATTGATCTTGATCGCCTAATAAAATTAACCTGGCGTTGTCCGGCAGTGCGCTTAATATTTTGTTCATCATAGGTAAGTCGACCATTGATGCTTCATCAATGACCAGCAAATCAAGTCGCAATGGATTGTCTTTGTTATGCCTAAATTGATGGGAATGCGGTATGACACCGAGTAAACGGTGCAACGTAGCGGCTTCTTCAGGTATCGCCTCTAATGCGGTCAATAGTGCTTGAGGTTGCTGATTTGCGGTTAAGCTTTGTCTTAAACGATTTTTCGAGGCTTTGATTGATTCACTCAGTCTAGCTGCCGCTTTACCTGTTGGGGCCACTAATCGAATGGTCATACTCTGCTGAGTCAGTAATAACAAGAGTAACTTGGTGACTGTGGTGGTTTTACCGGTACCCGGGCCGCCAGTAATGACGGCAAGCGCTTTGGTTAGCGCGGTTGCTGTGGCTATTTTTTGCCAATCGAATTGATGGCTATTATGGATTTGTGGTGGGAATAAATCATCTAAATAGCCAGGCAGTAATGGGTTGTCGGCAAGTATATTAATACTGGCAAGTTGGCGTAATTTAAGGGCTACCTGAGTTTCGAACACATAGTATTTATTCAGATAGAGTCGATTAAATTCGATGATCATTGGCGTGTTATCACCTGGCAGACCGATAGCATTAAGCTGGCTAAGTTGTTCAATTAATTGATTGTGATCGACCGTGATTTGACATGATGCTTCAGCACTCACCGCAAAAGGGTGGCTACCAATGTCTTCTGCCATTGGATTAGTTAGCACAATATTATGCAACACTAAACAACTGTGCTGATTCGACAATTGCTGACTTAGTAGGGTGCAGATTAATAGCAATAAATCACTGTCTACTTGGTCAACTGAATCGGTATTATCAACACTCTTGATATCGCTTGTGGGCATAACGCTAGAGGCAGCCATGTTTTCAATATTGGCCAGCTCAAGGGCAAAGTGTCTGTCTAACGCGGTGATCAATTTTGCTTGTTGCCACTGTTTAAGCAATTGAGCCATGGGGAGCGTGGTGGTTAACATATTATCGCTTCTCCGCGTTATTATGACTGATGTGTTGGCTTGCTGGAGTGTCCAGTTCAGGATGAGAAAATAACTTATCCAACTGGTCGATAAGGGCGGCTTCAGGTTTATCAAAAAAGACCCCTGAGCCAACAGCATCAGGACTCATACCCCTGAGAAATAGGTAAAAACAGCCACCAATATGCTGATGATAGTCATAGTTTGGCATCCGCAGGCGTAAATATCGATGCAGGGCTAGCGTATAAAGTATGTACTGTAAGTTATATCTGTGACTATTGATGGCTTTAGCCATCGATGTTTGGCTGTAATCGTGCAGCTGGTGGCCTAAGTGGTTGGACTTATAATCTGCAATATAGAACTGACCTTGATGTTCGAAAGTTAAATCGATAAAGCCTTTTAACATGCCCTTTAAGGTGTCAAAGCTGAAGCTATTCTCATAACCAAATTGTGCTAATAAGCGATTAAGCTTTTCAGCATGCAGTTCAGTGATCGGTATATAAAACTCCATTTCCACCAGGGTTTGTTGTGGGGTTAATTCCTGTAAAAAAATAGGATGTTGGCCCGCTTGGTTTGATGTATTTAGCAAGGTTTTCACTAAGGGAGTGGCCAGGATTTGTTGATACCACAAGGTTAAAGGCGCCAACCAAACTTGTTGATCAAAACCATATTGCTGCATCGCTTTGATTAAGGCGGGCTGAAGCTCAGTGTCTGCCTGGGTGAAATCGAATAGCTCTAATACTAAATGCATAAAGCTACCGGCATTGGCGCCGCGCTCAAAGCTAAATCGGTCTAAAACATGTGCAGCAGGCAGTTCAACCTCAATAAGTGTTTCTTCACTAAAGTCTTCATCATCGGCGCCGGGAACGGTTTTTTCATGGGCAAGATGTTTTACTAACCCAGAATAACTGCCTACTCGCCAAGGTAAGCCAAGTTTTCGAGTGGTTTGCTTGGCAGCATAGGTTTGTTTTGTATCAACATTGTCTACTAATACCGTATTGTCGATAATGTCAGTCACTTGGCTAACACTGATGGCATCAATTGTGGCTAATTGAGCCACTTTGGCTGCCATTTGTTCGCCATCACAATCCTTATCTGTAATGCCTAATAAATAACCTATGCCCGTTTCATACAGCTGTGAGCTTATGCCGGCTTTTAATTGCCGTGATTGATTGGCGATATACAGATAACAGGCATAAATTGGACGGGTTAACGCCACATATAATAGGCGTAAGTCTTCCGCTAGGGTTTCACGTTTATATTGCTCCCAACCTTCATCACTGCCATAAATATCCCAAATTAATTTACCCTGGTGATGATATAGCATCGGCTCAGGACGACGATTACCGCCTCTGGCGAGACTGATAAAAGGCACAAAACAGATGGGATACTCAAGACCCTTTGATTTATGAATGGTGACAATTTGCACCAGATTTTGCTCACTTTCTAAACGCAGCTGTTGCTCATCTTGACCTTGGGTACCGAGCAGCTGTTGTTCAAACCAATTGATTAATGCACTGCTACCGTCTAACTCAGTGGCCTTTTGTTGCAGTAACTCACATAGGTGACGAAAGTCGGTTAAGCGGCGCTCGCCACTTGCGCTAATGCTGATAAATTCATCGTCATCTGCTGTTGAGTTTACACTAGCGTCTTTGACAATATCAGGTTCGGACGATATAGCGTTGGCAGGCTTAGCTAATAGTCGATGCACTAGTTTAGTGTCATTGGCTAGACTAAGTAGCGCAGGCATAATGCCGCTTGATAGCCACAACTGGTGCCAGTGAGTAAATAAGTCCAACACCTTTTGACGCAGTGACTCGTCCTGATTAAATTGATGAATTTTATTGGCGTTATAGCCTATTAATTCCGTGGCCAGCGCGGCACGAATGGCGCGCTCATCTTTGGGGTTAGCTAATGCTCGCAGAATAAGGGCGGTTTCTTTGGCTTCATTGGTATCAAACACACTATCGCGACTTAAAAATACCGCGCCAATGTTGCGGGCACTTAAGGCCGCTTTTACCACAGCGGCTTCGTTTCTGTCCCTGACCAATACGGCAATATTTTTGGCAATTAATGCTTCGCCATTGATAACACATTCGCCCGCCTGTGCTTCTGTCAGTAAGCGGGTTATTTCTACGGCCGCATCATTGGCAAGCAATTGACGAGCGGTGGTTTTGTTTAGCCCAGTTTGCTCGTTTTCTTGAAGCAGTTTTATCCGCAGTGCCGCTGTTTGTTCAGTCGCTTCAATCAATATCTTTTTTTGTGCTGATACAGGGGTTTTGACGGGATCATAGGGAATAGCATCGCTGATAAATGGATCGTCATGCTGATTGAAAAAATGATTAACACCGTTAACTAATTGCGCTGAAGAGCGGTAATTGGTATCCAAACTATAGTGCGCTTCGGTCTGATTACGGGCGTTAATATAAGTAAAAATGTCCGCACCGCGAAAGGCATAAATGGCTTGTTTGGGATCGCCAATCATCAAGATGCCTATGGCGTTATTAGGCGTGGCTGATTGTGGTTTGGTAATGCCTGAGCCGCCCGTTTGTGAACCGTCTGCTTGTGCGCTGTGCGGATCAAATTGAGGCGCTTGATAGACGGTATTAAATATTTGAAATTGTAATGGGTCGGTATCTTGAAACTCATCGATTAGCGCAATTGGAAAGCGCTTTGCTATCGCGTTAGGCAAGGTGTCAGGATTATGCTCAAGAGCTTGCGCCAGGCTAGTTAACAAGTCATCGGGCGTCATCAAATTACGCTGATGCTTCTGTTGCACAAATCGTTGTTTAATGCCGGCTTGGGCGCGGACTAAAAATGCAGGAATAATGGCAGTAATTAACGCCATTAAACGCTCGATATGATCCAGTAGCGGCGCATCTTGCGCTGAGGGGATTTCACCGCCTTTATTTAATCTCAGTTCTGATAACGCTAATTGCTCCATTGGCTTTAACGGTGGTAAACCTTGGCCATAGACCACCCAGTGGGTTAAATCGTCAAACAGTTGCAGTAACTTGGGATAACCATCGGCTTTTTTACCAAAGCGTTGACCGTTTAAAGGCAAGTCCATTAACAGTGCTAGCATAGCCGGGTGTTCAGCAGGCCAGCGCAGTTTAAAGCGCTGCAGACTTTGCACTAGTGACTCAGATAATTTAATGAAATCTGGCGGAGTGTCAGAGGCTATCGCCTGGCTTGCACCTAATAACGCGCGTACTTTTTGAGCGAGTTTTTCTGGTTCGCCAAAAGTATTACTGATCTGTTGTGCTAAAAATAATGGCAGCGGATAACAGGCTTCACGCCAAAAATCGCGCACAGCATGGTGTAAGTATTCGCTGTCATCTAAGGTGAATTCTGATTCAAATAGCAATGACGATTCAAATGCCATGTCGGCCAAAATGCGCTGGCAAAAACCATGAATAGTGAAAATAGCGCCTTCGTCGAGTGACTTAAGCGCCAAATCGAACCGTTTTAGGGCAATGGCTCGCTCATCCTCTGGGATCTGCTGATAAAGCTGTTCAACAAAGTGATCATCAGTCGCGACGCCTAAAAAACGTTTGTAAGCAATTTGGATCCGTTTACGTATTCGGTCTCGCAGCTCTTCAGTGGCGGCATTGGTAAAGGTTACCACTAAAATTTGTTCACACAATAAGGGGGCTTGTCCGCCATGGCCGAGCAGCAAACGCAAATATAAACCCGAAATTGTATAGGTTTTTCCTGTGCCCGCACTGGCTTCAATCAGGCTAGAACCCGCAAAAGGCAAGTTGAGCGCATCCAGTGCTGACACGGTAATATTAGCTGATTTGGCGTTATTCATAAGCGGTATATTTTGCTCCAATGCAGTGTGCTTGCCGTTGTGTAATATGTCTGTTCAACAGGTGAAACCCGAGTGTTAATCGCTAACCGCTAATGACTTATATTAGCGGTTTTGGCTATTTCAGCGACCTGTTGTGTCACCGCCTCACCACTGACAAAGTCATCTAATTCACCGAGTTTGCCCTTATGATATAAGCTCACCATCGGTTGTAATAAGGTATTGACTAACTGGCCAAATATAGCTTGACTAAAATCATCTGGAAAAGTGAACAAGCGTTGATGGTGAGGCTCAAAACCTTCACCTAATTGTGTTTGATCGTCTCGCCATTGTTTTTGTGCGGCAAACAGTTTTTCACTGTGTGTGCCGTCGGTTTGTGCATAAAGCCAAGCTGTACGGGGCGGAAAACATAAAGGCTGACGCTGGCCATCAAGATAAGTTTGCACAAATTGCGCAAGTTGTAACCTGGCATGTTCGGCATCGATAGGGGAAAAACAATGAAAATGGCCCATATCTAACAAGTAACTGTACTTGATAATACCTTGTGCATTAAGGCATAAATGACGGATAAAGCACTGGACTAAATCTCTACCGTGGGCTGTGCCTGGTCGATAATTGATTAAGCCTTTAGGGCTAACATCATCGATGCGTCCAACCAAATTTATGTGACTTAAGTGCTGATTGTTCGCCGAGTTGATTGACATAGTTAAGTCGATATTAATCGATTCGCTGGTTTGCTCATTTTGTAAAAAATGTATTCGATTAATCAAAGGGGCTATATCGCGTTGATATTGCGATAATAAAATATCATCAAATGGCGCCATAGGTAGACTACCACTGGCTTTGAGTTGGTTAAGCAGCTCAATATCGACATCGCTGTTAACTTGACATAAGGCTGAATCGATAAGATTAGATTGCAATTTATAGCGGCCTAAACCGTCTAAACTGAACGGCTCGTCATTATCATCGGCTTGTAAATTCAAGTTTAAATCAACTTTTAGGCTACGGTTGAAGAAAAACTGCGCCGGATTGCGAAAGAAACGAATTAATGCCGACAGCTCCAGTTCATCACTTTGGTCGTGGTGCTGATGATTATTGGCATTATTGGAGCTTTGCGTGTCATTTTTTTCTGCAATAATCGGTTTTTGTGGATTGAAAAACCGTTGATCATATTGTTGGTCTAATGGCGGAGGACACCAACGCTGATGATAGCTTTGCAAGGGGCTATCTAGGGTGAATAATTTATGATCAAAGGGTTGTAATGGTTGAGCTTGAATAAGTTGCAGGCTGACGGCCTGTTCAATGAGTTCAATATCATCCTCGGTTAATGTGTTACTTAATAAGTGCTCTGGCAGATAACTCATTTGGCAGAACTCAATTAACTCTGAAATCAACATCGAGGGGATACGTTCAGCATTGTCACGCTCGCTGTGACCAATGTAACTGACATAAAGTTGCTCACGCGCAGAAAGTAGCGCTTCTAAAAACAGGTATCTGTCATCTAATCTGCGCGAACGGTCGCCTTTTTGGGCGCCAAAATGCGCCATTAAATCAAATCCGACCGGATGTTGTACTCGCGGGTAAACGCCGTCGTTCATGCCCAGTAAACAGACAATTTTAAACGGAATTGAACGCATAGGCATTAAGGTACAAAAGTTCACACTGCCGGCAAGGTAGCGCTGGCCCACGCGCGAGTCATTTAAGGTTTGATTAAACCATTGCTTGAGTACTTCAATATTAATCTGCGCTTGATGACCTGCTTCGATAAGTTCATCTGATAAGCTGGCAAGCGCATTTCTGATGGTGAGTATTTGGCTCTGTTCATCGTCGATAGTTTGATAGAAGTCTTCAATTAATTGGTTTATTTGGCTTAATCTATCAGCGGTTGAACTGGGCTTAAAGAATGCTTGGGTATGATCGTCAATCGCTTCCAAAAAGTTCAGCAATTTCCCCAAGGCTTGTGCCGATTGGCCTTCAACACCACTGACTGGCAGTATGCCTTGATACATAGGTGATTGGTCATTAAGGGCATAACCTAAAATTAAGCGTTTGATGCCAAATGACCAGGAGTTTTGGCCAAAGGCAGGTAAGCCTAATTGGGTGCGACTGTTGGCATCTCGTCCCCAACGCACATTGGCATGGTCAAGCCAACGCTTAATAATATCAAAGTCATCTTCATCTAATTCAAAGCGCCTTAAAATGGCCGGCACTTCTAAAATAGACAGCACCTCTGTTAACCCAAAACGGCTTTGATTGATGTTCAGTAAGGTTAAAAAGCTATTAATTAACGGCGATTCCTGGGCGGCACCACGGTCGGCAATGGCATAGGGAACAGCTAATTGCTGTGGCCCTTTACTGGCGCGTTGAAAGCTTGAGTAAAATTGACTGTTAACTGTGCCAAATACCGCATCAATATAAGGCGCGTAGGCGGCAACATCTGGCATCATGACCACAATGTCTTTTGGCTCTAAAGTCGGGTTAGCGTCTAATAAATTTGCGATATGATCGTGTAATGTTTCTACTTCCCGCAGTGGGCTATGACAGCTGCGCAGGGTAATTGAGGTGTCACTGTTTTTAAGTAAACGGCGTTTATCAATTTGCTGATATAACCTGGCGTCTGGCCCTAAAGCTTGCCCTAGGGTTTCCATTTGTAAAATATCGTATTGAACACCGTGCAATAGGTTATTCGGTGTTGGTTCGACATAGCAGTCATAACTGAAATTAGTGTTTTCTGGGGGTAAACTCAACAGCAAATCTAATAACTCGCGTCCCATTTTGCCATTATTAGCCAGTAATGGATTACCCACCTCAAGTTTGTCTTCCCAATCTTCGGCGAGTTGTTTTTTGTGGGTGTATTTTAACGCCATTCTGGCCCGGACTTTAGGGTCGATAATATCGCCCCAATAGTGCTGGCAAGGGCTCAGTGCCAGCATAACCACTTCAATACGTTGCGCTAGCGCATGAATAACTTCTAATGTTTGTGGTGGCATTGAGGAAATGCCAAATACAAATAACCGACTAGGCAACATACTGATATCAGTCGTTGCGTCTGCTAAAGCATTCAGTAAGGACTGGTGTAAATTAGCGCGGTGATATTGGCTCGCCTCTAGTTCAGTATGATTGTAATGCACTAATGCGCGCCAAAGCTTAGGTTGCCATAACTGGTTTTCATCTAAGCTAAAACGTGAATTAATTTCAGTCAGTGGTTGGTTGTTTTCCCACGCCTGGATCCAATTTGGGCGATAAACCAAATATTGGTCAAAAATATCGGCAATGCGATTTGAAAGTTGATACAACTTAATCGCATCTTGTGAGTTGGATGAGGTGTTATTCTCGCCCTCAAGGTTGCCATTATTTAAATAGTGTTGCAAAGGGCTGTAATCTGCGTCATCAAGCAAGCTTGGGATTAAATCCATCAACTTCCAGGTCATTGCCGCTTTGGTAAAGGCGTTTTCCTTTGGTACATTGGGCAGTAATTGATGACAAAGTTGCCAAATAAAGCTCGACGGTAAAGGGAAGGTGAGTGCTGCGGCTATGTGGTTATGTTTAGCCACTTCTAAACGCAGCCATGTCGACATGCCGGGGCTTTGTACTAACACTTGTTCGGTCGTCAGCAGGCTAGTATTAGGCAAAGGGGTTGCCAGCATTTTAGCTAGTTGCTCAGACAGAACCTCCATTTGATTGGATTGAATTAATGACAGCATAGGGCACTCGCAATAGAACATCTTATGCCATTCTATGGGGTTAGCTCGCTCGCATCAACGACTAATATTACAATGTTATTTCAATTGCTTAATCATTAGCAGTTTAAGCCTTAATGACCAATATAGGCGCGTATATTGGCGTAAGTTTTGTTTATATTGCGGCGCTGAAAGTGGCTGGTATTTTAAAGCGACAAAACAATCGGTAAACAGATTAAATTGCTGCAGTAGTTGCGGCTGTATTTCAGTTAGCTCAAGTGCTAATTGTTGCGCATAAGCTAAAGGTGGCTGTTGTTGTGGGCTAGAAACGCCTTTTACACTCAACAGTTGGGTAATGGTTTTATAGCGGCGGATGATTAAATCTTGTTTTGGTTTAAATTCAAATAACCCGGCAAAGTAGGCAATAAATAACAAGATGATAAGGATGGATACCAACATTGCGATGGCTATTTTACTGGTATTGATATCACCGAGTAACTTTTTCAATACCTGCTGTTTACGTTGCTCGTCAAAGCCTAACACCCACACGCTCCAGTAATAGTCCATACTGGCAATTTGATTACGTATATCGTTTAACCATGGGTATTGCTTCATCCTTAGGCTACTAAAAGGGCTGTCTAACAAATAGCTAGATTGACTGTCAAATGTGGCGTCAAAGCCATCTAAAATACGTTGTGGGGCAATCATGGCGGTGGGGTCAAAACGCTGCCAGCCTTCACCTTCAAACCACACTTCGGTCCAGGCGTGGGCCATATATTGATAAATACTGTAATAGCCAGCTTTGGGGTTGTATTCGCCGCCTTGATATCCGGTAACCATACGCGCAGGAATTCCACTGGCACGGGCTAAATAAACCAAAGCAGAAGCATAATGGGCACAGAACCCCGCACGATTCTCAAATAAAAAGTCATCAATTTGCTTATCACCAAGTACGGGCGGGCTAAGCGTGTAGTAATACGCTTGCTCAGCAAAGTAATTCATCATGGCGTTAATACGGGCTTTAGGCTGCGGGTATTGCTGGCTAAATTGTTGTGCTAAACGCCAGGTTTGCGGGTTGGCGTTTTCGGGTAAGGCTAAATTAATACTGCGGATGTTCGGCGTTAAATTTTCATCCATCACACTATTAGGGTAAGACACCACACGATAACTCTGGCGTTGGGCTACCGGCCGCATGGCGTAAAGACTGTAGTCGGATAATTCTACAATATTACTGTCTTGACTAAAGGCTTGGTCAAGGCCGTATAACCAGCGCTGGTGGCTTGGCTCACTAATGACCACATACTCCAATTTATTAATCTTTTGACTGTCGTCTTGTGGTAAAGCGCGATTGAATTTTTGGTAAAGTGATTGACCCTGTAAATCTTTTATATTCGAGTCCTGTCGCCAGGTTTTACCATCATAGCTTTCCATCACTAATGTGCGCCAATAGAGATCCGCATTTTGGGGGCCTAATGTGCTGCCGTCAGAATTATCAAAGCCGACTCTAAAAGCAAGTTCATCAGAGCGAGTCAATTTACTGATATCACCAAATGACATTTCATCCGATAAGCCAGTTTTGGCCGCTTTCATATTGGGCATCAACCACAGCGGGCCTAAACGAGGAAATACCACGAACAGTAATATCGCGAGTGGGATACTTTGAAGGATAATTTTTAAGCTAAAACGTAAGTTAGTTAAAGGTTTTCTGTTATCTTGATAAACGCTTACCAGTACGCTGGTATTGATAATGGCGACAAGGGTTAAGTGTAAGGTATTAATAATGGCTTGTTGATCTAGCAAGGTCAGCGCAATGATGAAGTAGCCCACTAATACCACCACTTTAACATCTCTTTGTTGGCGCATTTCGATGTATTTCAAAGCGTAACCCAAAATTAACAGGTTAATTAGCGCATTTAACAATCCAATTTGCGATGACACCAAACCTAAGGTTACCGCAGCAGCTATTGCGAGGGTATTGACCAATAATTTAGGCGGAGCTGCCACTTTGCCGTAATAAATTCCCATGCGCCAAACAAAGCAAATGGCGCAAATGGCCATAGTCCAAGGCGTTGCGTGTGAAAACTGCGGCGTTAAAACCGCTACGTTGGTTATTAATAACCAAAACAACGTATTGCGGCTAATGATGCTGTCAAAGTTATCGTGCATCATCGCCTCCTGGTTTTTTATCAATATTAATATTGAAACTTGGGCGGTACATGGCAATGGCTTTTTGGCACGCTATTCGATGGCTTTCACCACTACTTTGACCTAAGGTGTTGTGGTTGAGTATTAAGCCAAACACTTGATTTTTTTGAGTAAGATAATTCACTTGCCAGCACAGCTTACCTAGCTTTTGTTCTAAATCATGCCCTTGGGTATCATCAAGTGACAACCATACCGGTGAGCCTTCAGGTTCATTAAATTCTTTAGTTAGCATGCCTTTGCCCTGGGCCCATTGTTTCCATGCTACTTGTTTTAGAGACTCGCCCATTACATAGCCGCGTAATCCTGTGTAGTCATCAACCCCAGGGCGAATTCTGCCATGACTGATGTCATTATTATCATCACGGCTTTGACTGGTTAAATGAATGTCGCATTCGAGTGGTTTTGCAAAAATAACTTGGTGCAAATCGAGATCAACATACGACCATGCTTTAAATAGCCCTAACGGAAAATGTGACCATACCTTAATACGTCCAGGGGTTAATAAGCCACGCTTTGGGTGTGCATATTGCACTGTTGCAATCGATTGTTCTTCAGTTTGTGCCAAGCGCACATGACGCTGGCCGCTAAATTGCAGGCAAATTTGTTGATGAGTCGTATCAGGGTGTTTTTGTTTGGTATGTCCGGTCAACATTATCGGGAAGGCATGCGTTTGTTCGGCGTAAGCATCTGCTGGAGTGATAGCGTTAAAAGTTAATCCGGCTAAATTTTTGTAGCTGTAAAGAATACAGGTATGAAAAATGCTTGCTAGTAATAAGCTAAGTCCGATCACTAAGTTGTTTTGGTAGTTGGTGCCAAATAAGTACAGTAGGACGATAAGTGCTAACCAGGCTAAACCAAATGCGCTGGGCAGGATGAAAATACCTTTGTGGCTCAATGTGACTCTTTGTTGTGGCGGTAATCTACGGCTTATCCACCTGGACCACTTTTTTTAGCAGAATTGGGCACCAGCCGCATTACCCAACTTTGCCGCTCAGGGAGGTGAGTGTTAGCTTGACGACTTTTGCGGCTAAACATGTTCAAAACCATTAAAGAATGGGATTAACGCTGGCAAGCAGCGTATCAGACAAGGCCTTAGCTTGAAATTGGCCATGTGCGCTTATTCGGTGCTCTGCCACTGCATGAAACACCGTTTGAATATCTTCAGGCACCAGATAGTTTCGCTGTTCAATGACAGCCCAAGCTTTTGCTGCTTGCAGTAGGGCTAAGCTTGCGCGAGGTGATAATCCACTTGCTTGGTTTTGCTGACGGGACATATCAATAAGTGCTAATAAATATTTAAGTACTGCATCGGACGCTGAAACCTGATTAACTTCTGCTTGTAGATCCATTAATTCAGCAGAGGTTAAACATTGCTTTAATGGTGGACGTTTATGACCGTGATGTTGATTTTTTAGCATGGCCATTTCAGCTTCTGCGCTTGGGTAACCAATCGATATCCGCATCATAAAGCGGTCTAGTTGGGACTCGGGCAGAGGAAACGTACCTGACTGATCCTGGGGGTTTTGGGTGGCAATAACAAAAAAGGGATTAGGCAGCGGGTAGGTATGGCCATCTTGAGTAATCTGTTGTTCTGCCATGGCTTCTAGCAGCGCACTTTGGGTTTTCGGACTGGCGCGATTTATTTCATCGGCAAGCAACATTTGATTAAATATTGGTCCTTTATGAAACTCAAACTTTTGCAGGTTTTGATCAAAAATAGATACCCCTAAAATATCAGCGGGCAACATGTCACTGGTAAATTGTATTCGTTGGTAACTCATGCCTAAACTGGTGGCAATACCGTGTGACAAACTGGTTTTGCCCATACCAGGTAAATCTTCAATAAGCAGATGTCCCTTGGCTAAAATACACGCAACCGCTAATTTTATCTGCATCGGCTTGCCAAGCAAAACTTGTTCAAGTTGGCTTATTAGCTGTTTGATTGTGGTATGGGACACAGTTAATCCTCTTTATTTTAATATTGATTTAATCGCCCTTTTTAGCGTTTGAGTTGACGGCAGGTTGGTCGTCAACTCAAACGGAGACTCAATAAGCGTAATTCAGTTCTTGTTTGGTAAACATATCGGCTTTAGGGTTATCTTGTTGTAAATAAATCATTCGATAACTTAATACCGCTTGAACATATTCACGGGTTTCAGTGTATGGGATGGTTTCAATAAAGCTCATCGCATCTAATGATCCATTAGACGCTTTTAACCAACGTTTTACACTACCAGGCCCTGCGTTATATGCAGCTGTTGCCAATACTCGATTATTATTGAATTGCTTTAATAACTCGGCATAGTAGGCACTGCCTAACATGACGTTAACGCTTGGCTTATATAAGTCTTTTACGTCGTTAAAGGGAATTTTGTTCTTTTGTGCTGTTTGTTTTGCTGTAGCAGGCATTAATTGCATTAACCCCCTGGCACCCACACCTGAGGTTGCATAGTAATTAAACGCACTTTCACGGCGTGAAATAGCCCTAATTTCATTAATATCGACTTTATACTTTTTGCTGGCGTTAACAAATTCTTCATTGGCGGCATTAGGAAAACGCAGATTTAATGCGTTCCATTGTTGCCCTTGAATACTTGACTCAACACTTAAGTCATACCAGTCTTGCTCAAGCGCATAAAGTCCATATTCAGCTGTCATGGCTTTATCATGGCGACGCATGAGATATATCCACTCAGTACGCGAATCTAAATATTTATCAATGGCCCTTAGCTCTATGACTCTAGACATTCCGGGGTCATCTAATAACTTTGCGCGTAATACTTTGTTGGAGGTTAAGTTGTCATCATTAAATGACAAAGGTTTATTGATAACTTTGGCGGCATTAAAACCGTAAAAATCCCGTTGTTGAGACAGCACTAAATAGTTGTCCTGTGCTTTTTTAGTATCCTGTTGGTCATTCATGCGTGCTTGCCAATATTGCCAGCGAGAATGCTCTTTACCTTGCTGACTTAATTGCGCTAGGTAAATGTTTACGGTATTAAAATCCTGCTGGCGGATAGCCCAGCGAAGGCGCATTTCATATAAGTCATCAGATGCCAATAGCGGTAACATAGTATCAATATGATCGATTAATGCTTCTTCTTGGTAAATCAATCCACGCCTGACCAGATAATGATTTAATTGACGATCTTTGGCCTCACTGAATCGACCCGCTTTTTGATATTTAACGTAAAGTTTAGTGGCTTGTTTAAGGTCTTTTCTGGCAAGTTTTCTTAAGCCTGCATCGACAATATCACTCACAATAGGTTTGGAGCTGCTAAAAAGTTTGGTATTTCTTAATATATTAGGGTCTTTGTATACCTTTAATAGCAGTTCAGCATCGTTACGATGTTTGCTGACTTTTTGGCTTAAATAACTTAATAAACCTGTTTGTCCTGCATCAAAACTGAGCAGCATTCGCCCCCATATTAATTCCTGGGTACGGTAGCCATCTTTGGCCCACTGAGTAAATAAAGGATCACATTCTTTAGGTCTAGACTGACCATGCAGCCATAGTCGATCTGCGCCTTTGTATGCAGCAGTTTTATCACCCGTTGCTAATTGCGCACGTAAAAAATAGCACTGTAAACGCATGTCATTAGGCGTTGTCGGTGAGATAGCTAAAAAGTCTTGCCAGCGCTGGGTATTACCAGCGTTCATCAAATAACGATATCGAGCTGAATTATACAAAGGCATGGTATTGAACTGCTCGATGGCACTAAAGGCTTTATTGCCCGGCATACGCACAATGTCATCAATACTGGTGTGATAATCAAGATAAATGGCTAATGGATAATCACCTAGCTGTTTTCTGAGTTGTTGATAACGGCTGGTTTGTCCGCTGTCTAAGGCTTTTTTCGCATCAAGATATTGCTGCTGTTTAGCCGTGTAGGCATTAGCAGGGGTGCTAGATAAAATAGTCAGCGCTGTGACAACGAGTAAGGTTGTTAGTCGTTTAGGTGAACATGTATTAATCCATGTAGTACGCATTTAAATGAGAATCTCCGCCTCAGTACATCGTTTGCGATAAAGTTTTTAAAATAAGTTTTTCGATAAATTGCTAAAACATCAACAGTATTAAAGTAAATAATTAACTGATGATTAATTTTGCCATTTTATCCTTCAGTTTTGTCTAATGACTCATCGAGTGCGCGGTTAAGTATTTGCTTACCAATCTGCTTGCTAGAGTCGACCCCCAGGCATTGTAAGGTATGCGCCTGGCGTATTAAGTTGCCTTTACCCGAAGATAATTTAGCCATTGCTTGCTGATAACTTTTATCAGCAGTCTCAAGCGCACGTCCTAGTTTGTCCATGTCATCAATATAACTGCACAATTTGTCATATATTTTAGCCGCTTGCTTAGCAATGGTTTGTGCATGTTGATTCTGATGTTCGTAGCGCCATATGTTATTAATGGTCCGCAAAGCGACTAATAAATTGGTTGGACTAACCAGCATAATATTTTGCTCTAGGGCAAAATTAATTAGGCTAGGGTCGTACTCTATTGCCAGTAAAAATGCCGGTTCAACAGGGATAAACATTAGCACATAATCTAAGCTTTTTAGTCCATGTAGTTTATGGTAATCCTTTTGACTGAGTCCCTTGATATGCATTCGAATGGATAGGGCATGATCTTTTAACGCTTGCTGGCGAATATCTTCATCATCATTGTTAAAGTAGCGCTCATACGCAACCAACGACATCTTGGCATCAATCACCACATCTTTGTTATCGGGTAAATGAACAATCACATCGGGTTTAAATCGTTTACCGTCATCATTCTTTAAATCTTGCTGGGTGTCGTATTCATGTCCTTCACGTAGGCCACTTTCTTGCAATACTCTTTCAAGAATGACTTCGCCCCAATTACCTTGCTGTTTATTGTCACCTTTAAGTGCTTTGGTCAGGTTGATGGCATCTTGGCTCATTTTTAAATTGAGCTCACGTAAATGGTTTAATTGATGTTTTAATGCACTGCGCTCAGATTGTTCATGATTATACGACTGTTGAATTTGTTGCCTAAATCCATCTAACTGCTGTTTAAGCGGGCCTAGAACGCCGTCAATTTGAGTGACATTTTGTTGTTTGAAACTTTCACTTTTTTGCTCAAAAATACGATTGGCAAGGTTTTCAAACTGTACTTTTAATCTTTCTTCAGCCACTTCCAGTAAATTGATTTTATCTTCTAATGCTTTGTTTTCGGCTTCGCTTTTAGCCATCATGGTTTGCTGCATGGCATTAGATTTTGATAGATTAAGTTGTGACTCTAATATTTTTCGATGGCTGTCTTCTAATTGTTGCTCTAAGTGAGGAATACGCTCAACTTGCGCCTGCGCTCTAGCAAGTTGGCTAATATAAGATTCCAGCTTAGACTGGAGATGATTTAAGTTATCAATTTTATCATCGAGGATATCTTGGATTTGAACAACTTGACGTTGCTGCTCTATCAAAGCCAAAGTCGCTTCAGCTTCGTATTTTTGTTTTAATTGTTCCCAACGTTGACGGGTCAACCTTTGGTTAATTAATGCACCTATTAAAAAACTTAATAACCCTATAGCAACCATGGCGGCTATTTGTGGCGGTGTGAAATCAACAACGAATGGCATAACCTAACCCTTTGAAATAGAAACGCGATAAGGTTCGCATGCAAAAGTTTGGCCTGCAAGTATTATGGTGAACAATTTAATGTTTTTTCAGTGATTCGTTTATTTTTGAATCGAAATGAAATTTTATCGCGTATTAACCTGTCTAATGGGTAGTTGTAATACAGTATTGAGGGAATAACATGGTGAATAAAACACGCTTTACTAGGGGAATTAAACGCCAATCGGCATGGGATTTACCGGATAATCAAGTTACCCCTGAGTCTGTTTTTAAAGACAGACGCAATATTGTTAAAGCCTTAGGACTGGGTGCTTTAGGTGCCAGTATTCCAGGATATGTACAAGCCGGTTTATTTGATTTTGGCAGCAGTAAATCAACGCCTCCATTTACCACCTCACCATTGCAATTTGCCCAACCTAAAGCATTTGTTATACCAGACACCTTAACCCCAGAAGATAAAATCACCCGCCATAATAATTTTTATGAGTTTGGCACGAGTAAACAAGACCCTTTTGAAAACGCACAACAATTTAAGGTCAACCCCTGGTCACTGCAAATTGAAGGGTTAGTAGACAAGCCAATAACCTTAGATTTAGACGATTTAACTAAACGCTTTGCATTAGAAGAGCGAACCTATCGATTACGCTGTGTTGAAGCATGGTCTATGGTGGTGCCCTGGGTCGGTTTTTCACTAGCCAGTTTATTAAAAGAAGCTGGTGTGAAATCATCCGCAACCCATGTTGCATTTGAAACCTTGTTTGACCCAGATCAAATGCCCGGGCAGAAAAGTCGCTTAATGGGCGGGGGTATTCATTACCCTTATGTTGAAGGGCTAACTATGGCTGAAGCAATGAACCCATTGGCATTTCTAGCGGTCGGTTTATATGGCAAAACGCTGCCACCGCAAAATGGTGCGCCTGTTCGTTTAGTTGTACCGTGGAAATACGGCTTTAAAAGCATTAAATCGATTGTGAAAATTCGGGTTATGGACAAGCAACCACCCACCAGTTGGAATCAGCTCGCGTCTAATGAGTATGGTTTTTATGCCAATGTTAACCCACAAGTTGATCACCCAAGATGGTCACAGGCATCGGAGCGAAGCATAGGTGAGGGTGGCTTATTTTCAGCTAAACGCATTCCTACGCAAATGTTTAATGGTTATGCTGACACTGTTGCCGATTTATATAAAAACCTCGATTTAAGGAAATATTATTAATGCGGATCACTCCACGGGGTTTGTGGTGGTTAAAAGGCGGTTTACATATCGCCTTCATATTGCCGATGTTGTACTTGGTAAATTTGGTATTAAGTGACAATGCTGGCGGCGACCCTGTGCAATACATTATTCATTATACCGGCATGGGGGCTTTAAATAGTCTGCTGGCAGCCTTGGTGGTTTCACCTTTGGCAAAATACCTCAAACAAGGGCTGTTATTACAAACTCGGCGCTTAATTGGCTTATATGTATTTGCCTATGCAACATTACATATCAGCGCATTTATCAGCTTAGATTTATTGTTCGCCTGGGGCTTTTTACTCGAAGAAGTGATCAAACGACCTTACATTTTGGTTGGCGCGTTAGCCTATAGTATTTTGCTACTACTGAGCGTGACCTCGTTTATGGCGGTTAGGAAGAAAATGGGCAAGCGCTGGCAACAACTGCATAACTGGGTTTATCTAGTCGCTTTACTAGCACCAGTGCATTTTTACTGGTCGGTTAAATCTGAAATTATTGAACCCAGTATTTATATTGTGATTTGTTTGGCGTTAGTTTACTTACGCAAGCAAAAGCTAGCGAAATACTTGCCGTCGCAGCAGTAACTTTTGTGAAATACATCGCCTCGCATTTTATGTGGGGTGATTAATAATATAAGTGTAATCCTTTGTTTTTTCTGGTTAAGCCATTACAGCAATAGGCGGCGAATAACGTAAAAGCCATCACACCAGCCATAATGCTAGCCAGTCTAAGCCAGGGAGCATCCATCGTTATACGCATTTGCACAAAATCAACCGTTGATACTCCCCAAACAAAAATACAGCCCAGCACTAAACCTAACTGTAACAGTCGTGAGACAACGGCATGTTTTACAAACATTAAACAGGGTAAAATGGCAGCGATAATGGCCAGTTCCACATGGTTAAACCGAAGAAAATGCGCGCCAATTAACCAATAAGCGATTGAAATAATCAACACTCTCCACCACATAAATAACCTCCAACATCAATTTTGCCTCATTCTACGCCCGATTAAAGCAGTATTATGTTTGCTTGTTCACATTTAATGGATTCACGCCACCATAGCGACCACAAAATATCGCGCGAAGATCAACTAGCAAACAGATCCAGATGATTTAACCGTTATTAAAGGCATGTATTGCGTTATAGCATTAAAGAAACTGGTGTTGAGCGCGATGTAAATCGATTTGCAGTGCTTCACAGCATTTGAAAAATTTAGCGGCTTGTGTTGTTGTGTTGTCGACTTTGTAAACTCTACTCGCTTTATTACCCTGCCTTAATCTTATTAAGTCTATGAAAGTGATACTTAAAAACTTATTTTTTAGGCATTCATTTTTTGGGGGTATGCTATCTTTTTATATACCAACTTTTTGATCACTCAAACCGACCTAGTCGATCTTAGTGGTTGAATAAGTTTAGCCATCTAGTTAAACATTTTCGATTAACTCAATTGTCCTATGACTTGAAATAATGAGTGGTATTACCTTTACTTTGCCTTACAGCCTCGTTATGTTTTCTCAGGATATCAGCGTATAATTATAGCAATCGTATATTTGGAATGTTAATTATGAATTTTAAAGTAGAAAATTATGGTGTTAAAGCTGTACAGCGGCCTAAAATAAAAGCGACCAAAGAGCTTGATCTATCGGGCATATCTGGTCAGCAAATTGTAAAGTCAGAAACAAAATTGGTTTTGAGAACTCACGTTCAAACATTTAAGAAACTGGCTTTCATGTAATGGATATAATTTGCTTTCCATATGAAAGGGTTGTTGAAATCAATACCTATATTCTTGAAACTGAACCTGGAATGAAGGGAAGCATCGATCTTTCAAAACTTCAGGGAGCTTTAAGTCGTATTGATAATGCAATCGTTTATAACGGTCTCGACGATGTTTTTGAAATAGCAGCAAAATATACTGCAAGCATTGCCATATCTCATGCGTTGCCAGATGCCAACAAACGAACGGGTTTAGCCGTGGCTTTTGAGTATTTATCGCTTAATGATTTTGAGTTGATTTCGGACAATGATTTACTAGCAGATGCTGTAAGAGATCTAGTTTTAGAGATCATAACAGAATTGGATTTTGCTGATATTCTTTATGCTCAATATGAAAAAGAGCAATGTTCTCAATCTAAAACATAACAAATCTCTTAAACGTAACTAAAACAGTGGGTTAGGTTTCGCTTCGCGATTATAGCCGACTATTATTTCGGCTTAGCCAAATGCTGACTCAATCGAGTGTATTATCCTCATTGAATCAGTTAGACTTAAAAAAGATGTGATGGAACACCACAATGACAAGGGAATTGCAATTGAACACTTACAAATCAAGCCTCATAATCAATTCAAAACTGCTTTACAGCCTAGCGCTCGGATCAAAAAAAGCAAATTCCTATAGCATAACGTGTATCCATTAACCTGGACTCGGCATCAGCCAAGTCCAACAAGCGATTTGTGCTATGCAAACAGCGCAATGCGCAAATACTAAAAGGTTATATTTGAGGGAGTATTTTGCATAAATATTTAATAATTATATTCATAATCACCATTCAGTTATTTTCTTCAAATGCGAAGGGTGAAGCCTGCTCAGTAATGAAAAATGAACGTGATAAGAATGAAGTGGTCAATATTGCTGGCCTAACGGTAATTTCTGGCGAAGATTTAGAGCAACAAATGCAGAAAGCGGGTCTGGTTAAGAATTCAATTTCTGCAATTATTTGCTTTAGGAAAAGCGTAGTGCCGACACCTAATGATAAGCAGGTATTACTTCTTGGTTATCCATTTTACATTGGCTCCAAAGATAACGGGGAAAGCAAAATGGTTATTCTTGAGTTTACTCAAAAAGATGGTTACCGAACCCGCCTGCTCTCTGGACAGCTGACAGGCGCAGAACAAGACGCAATTGCACTAGTTTTAAGCAGTTATTGAACCCAATATAAAAATATAATAAGTCAATCATGTTCGCCCAACAAGTTGGGCTGGGACGCGCAAACTGCGCGCGCCCCATATTGAAGCGTCATAAGCAAAGTTCACCACAAACAAAAATGGCTACTTGATGTAGCCATTTTTATGGGCGTTTAGCGTGGTTTTTATCGTAAACGGGCTTGTTTCTCTGCCAATCTTGCTAATGTCGCTATTTGTTGGTTTGCGGCTTCACTGATTTCTAGCAATTGCTCAAGAGATAAAAAGCGGGGTTCGCGCATGTACTGCACTAATTTATCGTGGCTGGTGACAAACTGGTCGTCCCACTCAGGTGCACTTGTCAATTTTACTGATGAGTTATCAGTTATCAGTTATCAGTTAACTGAGTTATCGAGAACTATTCAGCCAGTTTATAAGGCTAACATCGTGTCATCGAGAACCCTTGAACACACGGCTATTTGCTGCCTAAGGTAAAGCGACTGCGTTTTAAAGACTTAGCAACAAATGGGGGAGTATTAGGCAGTTATTTAGACTTCAGCTTTCGCCTAGACTAAAGAGTGATTGATTCGAGGTGTTTTAACTGATAAGTTACTATTATTATTGATAAATAAAGCAACATGGATGTTTGGTTTTGATTGGCATTCTGTGAATGTTTATCGAATTCAGGTTAGAACGCTGTTATATTTCAAGGAAGTTGTAGTGGATGCTCGGCAGAAAAATGAAATCATTCATTTCCAGCGGGTTATGATGTCTTTAATCGATATTAGGTATACGAAAGACTTGATAAATGAAACGGCTCAATCTGATATTAATGAAAATATTCAAAGAGCATTTCATGAATCTGTAATTATCTCTTATAGTAGGCCTTTTAGCGGAAATGACTCAGGAGACTTGCGTACGGGCTTCTTAAAGCACTTTACCCCTTCACAGAAAGACATGCATAATCGAGTTATAAAAACATTAAGAAATCAAGTTGTTGCTCACTCAGACTCTAAAGCTTATGGAGTTAATTTTAGTGTAACTGAAATAGATGACATCAAATGGGTTTGGCCTTTCATGACTAAAATCCCACACTTGCTAGATAAAAGTGATCTCAAACTTATTAATGAAAATTGCCAAATAATAGAATCGTGGCTATTTGAAGAGCAGACACGAATAAAGAACTTCTTGCCTTGTGGTAGCTATTGAAATATAACAATAAAATCAATAATAACACGTAACAGTTGGCAACGTTTCGCTTCACAATTTTAGCTAACCATTACTTAGCCTGTTATTTGGGCGTTGAGGCTGTAGAATTACTCTTCTTTAAGAAAAACAGCCTGTTTTATGGGTTCCAAATGAATTACCTAGTGTCTTAAAAGCGCTTAGGACTGATTTCAGGAGCTCGTTTTTTAATTGAATTTGGCTGTTAGAGTTATTCTACAGTCTCGTTAGCTTTAATAAGGAAATTATAGTGAAATTTTCAAAATTACTAACCACTTTTATGTTAGTACTTTCATTTAACACGCTCGCAAATGACGAAATAGATAAACTCACATTGCCAATAATGGAATCGATTCATAAGGGAGAAAATAGCAATGTTTTTTCAATGGCTTTTCCAAAAGGGAGTCCAAGTAGAAAATATTTTTCAGATTCTGATATAGAGCAATACGACAATCAGTTTCAAAATAGTTTTAAAGCTTTAGGTAAATCTAGCGGTTATTTTGAGTATCTTAATTCTGATATTCCTGATGTATTAGTCTTAAAATATTTTGTTGTCAAATTTGACGTAGAGCCAGTAATTATTAAGTTTGTGTTGTACAAGCAAGATAAATTGTGGCGTATTAACTCCTTCCAAGTAGACGATACATTGGATGACTATTTGGAAGAGTCAGCTAAACATAGGTTAGGTGCTTTAGGTCACCAAGACATCCGAGCTGAAATTAAAGCTAACAAGTTAATTAAACAAGACTAAATAAAAGCATGGCCACCCACGATTATTTTTACCTTTGACGTAAGGTCCATAACAGTAACTCGTTTTAACTTGTTATGTCAGAAAAGCAAAAAGCCAGCGATTAAGCTGGCTTTTTTAATTTGGTCGGTATGAGAGGATTCGAACCTCCGACCCCTTCACCCCCAGCGAAGTGCGCTACCGAGCTGCGCTACATACCGAATTTTGTTGCATTACTAAGCTTCAAATTAGTGGGGTAAACTTAGTGAGCAAGCACTTTATCAATTGAACGGGCTTGGCGCAAGCACTTAGTTAATCAGCATTTATTGACTGATTATATTCTATTCAAGTTAACTCATTTGACGCTATTAGAAGGCCGGCTTCGCGTTACATGCCATTAGTTAGTTTTGATATAATCGGCGACCTTCACGCATGACTTGAATCAACTCTGGCGCACTCATTTTCTTGTTAAGACGTCGTTCAAATTTTGTATCGTATATACGGTACTTTCCATATCGGCCTAGAACGGTTATCTCATTCTTTTGATAAATCGCAAATTCACGGCTATTACCAATATATACCCAAGATTCTTGGTTAGGCTCTAATAAACTTCTGCCAGAACTGTATTTCTCACTGGCTGTTGTACAGCCCAATACTTTGCTTAAAATCGTTGGCGCAATACCGTAGTGGCTGGTGCGATAATGAATTTCACTGGGGTTAATGTTAGGCCAGTGGATGATTAATGGCACTTTAACATTGTCAGGAGACAAATCGCGCCTTGCATCTTCAATACTGCTGGTGAAAACCTGGCCGTGGGTGCCAGTAATAAACACTATGGTATTGTCATCTATTTGAGGCAACAACTGACTAAGCTGATTATCAATAAACTTTAAAGACTGGCGATATTGGTTAAACAGCACCTTTTGTGCCGATTTTAATGACGTTGGCGCTTTTATGGTTTCAATGCCCAAAAAGCCTACTGGTGTATCATAATCTTGTGGTGCAGATAGGTTAAGTACTGCAAACCAGGGTTGGGTTTGATTGTGTTGCCATTGATTAAGGGCTGTAATATTTTGAATATCGGTTGTGGCACTGCCATCTTCACTGACACTGATATGGGGTTGAAACCCTTTAAACATAGCGCCGGTTGATGCTAATTCAGCCTGTGAGCGGGCGGTAAATAGTCCTAGCTGATAACCCTGGCGAATTAATTCCTGGTTCATGACGGGTGACATAACACCAAAATCTTGCTTGTCGCTATAATTGCCTTGTAAACCATACATTAAGGTAAACATACTGCTTTTAAACTGAGTGCCACCAGTATAATGCTGGGTAAAGTTAAGTGACTCGCGGGTGTATTGGCTTAAAAAAGGCATGGTGACGTCATCAACCATTGCAGCTTGTAAGCTATCAATAGCAATGACTAGCACATTGGTTGGCGTGTCAGCCTGACACTGCAGTGGTTCAATGGGGTAATGCAAGTTTGACGTTTGCGGAACAATATCACTGGTCACTTTGTTGCCATCAACCCCGTGTGATTCCATAAAGGTTCTGGCTGTTGCTGGATATGAAACCGGATAGGCGTCATCAAAACGGGTGATGTCGGTAATATTGGCGGCATCAGCCCAAATATGAATTAAGTGGCTACTAATAAAACAGGCGCCAACAAATAGCACTACTTTATTGCCCCATTGTTTCTTTTGAATTTTATCGATTCGCTTCCAGATAAAGTTGGCCGCGGTGAGTTCAATAACGATAATGACAATGGGGGTGACGATATAAGAGGTGCTATGCAGTAAGGCATTTAAATCTTGCCAGGCTAAATCAAATGCAAACGGGCTGAGATGAATACCGTAGTCATCATAAATAATCGTGTCGTAGAGTAGAATATACAAAGCCATTGAGGCGACAAAGGCGGCATATCCTCGTAGAATTTTGGAGTAGGGTAAGATGATACTGACTGGAAAGATAAAAATTACGTACACAATAAAGGCTAAAAATGTGTAATGCCCTATGGTACTTAACGCAAGATAGCCCCAACTTATAATGGAGTCTGGTTGGCCGACACTGCCAATATAACGGGAACCAATAATCATGGCGAGCAAGCCATTGAAAAAGGCAAACCAATGCCCCCAATTTACCAGGCGCGAGACTTTATCTCGTGTCATCTGCTTTCTGCGCTCGATCATGCCTTAATGGATCCCTTCTTAGATAGATTATCGATAGCTAACAAGGTCTGTTAACTCACTTTCAATGCATTATTTAATGGACTGAGTTAGTGCCTTAGCAAACTGCTCCGCAACCATTTGACGAGATTCTGTTGGGACTTTCTTTTCTAATAAATGAGAGACGCAATTGCCTAATACCATTAAGCTTAAATCGGTAGGGGCTTGATGTTTGTTTAATAGCGCTAACATCTCACTGATTAAGGCTTCTACTTGGGTGTTGCTGTATTTTGATTTAATGGCCATGTTTTTCTTGTCTAAATAAGTTCTCAATTGTTGTATATGATAACGGATTTCAATCAAGCTCGCCTCATGTTTTCTATACCTTCATGATTAAAATCGTTATATCATGCTCAGTCTTCTTAGCAATATTTGTCTCACCAAAGGTTATCGCATTTATGACGATTAATATCGAACAAGCCATTATTCATGAAATATCTCTCGACAGTCAGGGGCTAATGGCCTGCCGATTACGTCCGCAACCTTTATTAAATAGTAAAGCTGTTGAGGCTATGCTGGAAGAATTACATCAAACCTATTCAAGTAAAGCAGGTAAAGGTTTTGGCTATTTTGGTGTGCCAAATGAAGATGGCGATGCTAATGATGCGTTTGCTAATGCACTTCAATCATACCGTGAAGGTCAGTCAGGCTTTGTTGATTTTACCGTGAGTGCCAGTAAGTTACTTCAGCAAGAATTAACCAAGTATGACTTCTCCCAGGGCGGTTTTTTATTGATGTCATGTTATTCCGCCATGGCCAGTGATTATCTGTTTGTTGCGCTGCTTAGTGCTAAGTCATCAATGACAGTGTTAGATGATATGGAGCTGTCACAGAATAATCATTTAGATTTAAACAATATTCAATTAGCTGCGCGTATTGATTTAACCGAGTTGCAGGCAGATAAAGCCTCAAAGAAATATATCTCATTTATTCGCGGCAGAGCAGGCCGTAAAGTGGCTGATTTCTTTTTAGATTTTATGGGTTGTGTTGAAGGCGTAAATACAAAAGCACAGAACAAGACCTTGATTCATGCGGTTGAAGACTTTGTCGCTGGCAGTGAATTAACCAAAGATGAACGTCAACAATGTCGCGACAAAGTGTTTGAATACTGCGCTGAACGTGCCGATGTTGGCGCCGACATTGAAGTAAAAGATTTGGGTGATGAACTGGCTGATCAAGGCATGGAATCATTTTATGATTTTGCCTGTGGTGGCAATTATGAATTAGATGATGAATTTCCCGCAGATAAAGCCAGTTTGCGCAGTTTGAAAAAGTTTTCTGGTACTGGTGGTGGCGTGACTTTAAGTTTTGATGGTGGCCATTTAGGTGAGAGAGTTATTTATGACCCAATATCAGACACCCTTTTAATAAAAGGTGTTCCGGCTAATTTAAAAGATCAGTTAGATCGTCGATTAAAGGGTGAATAGTCTGATATTGTACTTAAGCCTGATGTGTTAAGCATATTGGCAAATTTGAGTATAAAAGCAGCATTTTAAAATTAAGCGCCTACCACAGGCGCTTTTTTTAGGGTATTAAAGGCTAAAAACACCACTTTGAGACCATATAGCAATATAAATGGGTATTAATTGTACTTTTTACTTTTCATTAGCTTTTAAATTAGTAAACTAGCGCCAGTTTTTACCAACATCCTGCAGGGTAACACAATCGTGTTAACCGTGTGTAAATGGGGGACTTCTATGATTACCGCTTACGCCTACAAAAATCATCAGCTCACAATTACTGAACTTTCTATTGAAGACTCTTTGCCGAATAATATTCTCTGGCTGGATTTATATAAACCAGATAGTGAACAACGTGATTGGTTGAGTCGATTTTCTGCTGAGGAAGTGTCCGACCAGGAAGATATCAAAGAAATTGAGGCATCTGCTCGATTTTTCCAAAACCAAGATGGTTTGCATATTAACTCGTTATTTCCACAACGGGTTGGCTCTGATGTCAGAGCGGTCAACGTTTCATTTAATTTACGTCAGCATTTTCTATTAACCATACGTGAAGAAGATATCGGCTTAATCCGTTTACTGCGTAATTATATGCGTTTAGGCCGCCTAGATACCGAAACCCCAGAAGGCTTATTATTAGAGTTATTCACCCTTAAAGTGGATTATCTATCTGATTTGATTGAAGACGTGTATAGCGTACTGGACAATTTGAGTGAGCAGGTTTTTAATGACGAAGAACTGGATGCCGTATTTAAACAAATCACTTTGCAAGAAGACTCCAATGGCAAAATTCGCTTAAGTTTACTTGATACCCAGCGTTCATTGCGCTATTTGCAACGTTATTACCGACAACATTTGTCCGATGAGAACCTGAAAGACATTCGTGAAATGTTATCGGATATTGAATCTTTAATGCCACACAGCCAGTTTATTTTCGATAAATTAAAATTTTTGCTTGATGCTGCTATGGGTTTCAGTGGTTTGCAACAGAATAAAATTATTAAAATTTTCTCGGTATCGGCGGTGGTGTTTTTACCCCCAACCTTGATTGCCAGTAGCTATGGAATGAACTTTGCTTTGATGCCAGAGTTAGATTGGCGTTTAGGTTATCCGATGGCGGTGGGGTTAATGTTTGCCAGTGCAGCAGGTACGTACTTCTTTTTTAAACAAAAAGGCTGGCTATAGCATTTGCGCAAGTTTGACAAAATGGGCAGTTTAACACTGCCCATTTTTGTATTTATTGGTTTTTATACTGCGTTTATTAGCCTTGGCCAAATGCGTAGCTAATGGTTTCTCTTGGATTTAAATACTTATGAATTTTTTCGGGTAAAGCTGCGGCCGGAAGACTTCTTACAATACTCATGCCTTCTTTTTCTAACTCAATGATTGGTGATTGCGCTACAGGAACTATGGGGTCATATGCAACGATTGACGGAAATAAAATATTATTTAAATTTACCGACATAACTAAGCCAAAATGACCATTTGACAGTTCTACAATGCTACCTGGCGGATAAATCCCTAGCATTTTTATTAATTTTTGTACGTATTCTGCATTCAACTTATTTTTATAGTTTTTATACAATAAGCCTAAGGCGACACTGGGGGTTTTAGCTTTGACTAAATGACTGCCGTTACATAAATTATCGTATGTATTGACCACCGCAATCAGTTGAGAATATTTATCCAGCTGAGCCGCTTTTAATCCTTGCGGGCTGCCACTGCCATCTAAATACTCATGATGATTGGTGATCATCGGCTTCGCTTCTTCCGGAAAAGTGTCAGCTAACTTTAAAAAGTTAATGCTCATTAACGGGTGCTGCTTGACTAGATTTTCTTCTGGTGTTGATAATGGCACTACTTTATTTAAGATATTTGAGGGGATTTTTAATTTACCTATGTCATGAAATAAGCAGCCAATACCCAATAACTCAATTTCTTCTCGGCTCCAGCCAAGTTCTTTCGCCATTAACATACACACCATGGATACATTTAACGAATGGTGGTGGATAACATCTTTAGGGTTAGCGTTTTCCATTAAGTGTAACGCGAGGTTATCTTCATCCAGTAACAGATTGGTAAGATTACTGATGAGATCTTTTGCCTCACTGACAGAATTAAGTGGACGACTGGCTATTTTAGCAACCATTGAGTGCATCATTGACACTGAACGCTCAAATTGCTTTTCAGTTTTTTTGATATTGCGCTTTAGTTTTTGCTGCTTATCGATACGTTCTGATTTGTAATCGAGCATATCTTGTTTAATGGTATCAAGTGAAGCTTCATCGACCGCTTCTAAATCCGAAGGGTTATCCGTAGTAACAGGTTGAATATCACTTCTTTCAGGATCGTAAAAGACATCTTTTACGCCTAATGATTTTATCAACTCAATTTGAGTTTTAGAGGTTATTTTGAACTTACTGAATAAAAAAGGATGATCTTTCCACGAGACAGGCAAGCTAACGTAAACACCAACTTTAAGTTCTGATACCGCTATTTTGACATTTTTTTTCATAAAAGTGGGTGATTAGACTCAGGTCAGGTTCATAGATAAATATGGTTAAACGTTAGATAGAATAAAACTTACTCAGACTTTACAAATAGGTAAGTTACATGCAGCATATTAACATTAACTTTAAAAATTAAGCAGTGAATTATGGACTTTATTGAAGTATACCCCAATGCGATTAGTGATGAATTATGTGATAAGTTGATCGATGCGGTAAAACATCATCCTAGTGTGATCCAAGGCGTTACTGGTAATGGCGTTGATCTCAGTAAAAAGTTTAGTCGTGATCTTATGTTAGATCAACACGCTGATTTAGCCGAGTTACGCAATGAATTACTGCAGTTAACACTGGCCAATAGTGTTGATTACTTCAAAAAGTACGCATTAGCATTGATGGGAGCTGTGTCAGTTTCCGTTAATGATGAAAATGGCCAGCCGGTGGCACTGCAACCGGAAAATTTTGAAAAATTAGGTGCTGATAAAGTTAACGCCATTGTGCGGTATTTATTCCGTAGTGGTACGATTAATATCCAGCACTACCAACAAGGGAAAGGTGGTTACCCCCATTGGCATTCAGAGCAATTCCCCCAGGAAGGTCACAACGAAGCCTTACATCGAGTTGTGCTTTATATGTTCTACTTAAATGATGTAGAAGAGGGCGGAGAAACTGAGTTTTATTACCAACAACAAAAAATAAAACCCAAAAAGGGAACCATGGTTATAGCGCCAGCGGGCTTTACCCATAGTCATCGCGGTAATATCCCCTTAAGTAGTGATAAGTTTATCGCAACGTCATGGATTATGTTTAATCGTGCAGAACACTTGTATGGCGCAGTTGCGCCAAGTTCAGCTAAAACATAACGGTCATCAACAGGTACTTGGTTTATTGGTTAGTAGCAGGTAATTCGATAATAAATGAAGCGCCCTCTAAATAACTGGTTTGTATTTCAAAGGTACCAGCGTAACTGCTAACAAGCTCAAAACAAACGGCTAAGCCGATGCCTTGGCCGTTATGTTGTGTATCGGCGCGAACTCCCCGTTGAAAGATTTTTTGTTTGTAGCCCTCTTCAACACCTGGGCCATCGTCATCGACTTGTAACCTCAGCAAGCCGTCGTGCTGCTGGGCTGTAATTTCGATAGTACTAATGCAGAATTTAGCGGCGTTCTCAATCAAATTGCCGCACAGCTCCATTAAATCCCCTTTACTGACTGGAAAGGCTAAGTCATTAGGGCAGTGGACAATGAAGTTAATGTTTTTCCTTTGATATAATTTTGACAACATTAATACAAGCTGATCAAGTATCGGCTTGATATCAGTGTGTTCTTTTAACAAACCTTGTCTGCCCATCATGGCGCGTTTTAACTGGTACTTGACCAAATGATCCATGTCTTCTATTTGGGTTAAGATTTGCCGCTCTTTTTCCTGCGAATTTAAAGAGGTATCGTCAATTAGCGCGATACTGGCTGCTAGCCGAGTTTTCAAACTGTGGGCTAAGTCATTCATGGCATTTTGATAGCGAGTTTGGCGTTGCTGATTTTGATCCAGCAGTTGGTTTAATGATTGGGTAATTTCTTGTAACTCGACAGGATAGTCATTCGACAGATTTTGCTGTTTGCCCTGCTTAAGTTTGAGTAACTCCTGTTTTAGTTGCTTTAGTGGCAACATACCCCAATAAGCGGCGCTAACCAGTAAGAAAAATGCTGCACCTAATACAATAGCAAGCCTGAAATACGTGAGACGATTAAACTTTTGCAGTTCTTTTTTCATGGCTTCAGCATCTTGAAGTATTAACAGATGGAACTGCTTGCCCTCGATTAAGGTGCTGAGTTTAAAGACTAGGTATGTGTGCAAGCCTTCAAATTCAAGAAAGTAGGCTTGCGAGTCGTCTTTGATGAGGTTGTATTTTTCACAAATGTTAGTCAAGGATAAATCTTTAGCCAGTTCAGAACGCCATAAGCCGGTATATTGCTCGTTACAGGTGGCCATTATGTAGCTGGTTTCAATGTTGTCGTTATCTTGTGCCTCGGTAATAGGGACTAAATTATTTTCGCGAAATTCTGCGGCAATAACTGGCAGTTCTGCAATATAGTCAGCCGTAATCTGAGTATAACGATTTTGGGCATTCAATAACGTCACTAGCCAGGCAAACCCAAACCCTACTAAGGCAATAATGCTTAAGGAGGTAATAAGCATCCTGGTGAGTAAACGTTTCTGCGGTTTTAACATTAGTTGCATGGTAAATTGAATTTATATCCTTGGCCACGTATTGTCATGATGGCATCTTCGATACCGCCGTGGGCTAACTTTTTTCTTAAACGGCTTACCATCACTTCAATCGTGTTAGGGTCGCCTTCTTTATCGGCGTAAACCACATCTAATAAGCGCTGTTTGCCAACTACTTCATGGTTGTGGCGCATCAGGTATTCTAATATGTGGTATTCAAACGCAGTAATGTCTAAATGACAATCATTAAGAGACACTTGTTTACTGGCTAAATCCACCGACAGTGTGCCACAGCTAATTACCGATTTTACAAATCCTGCACTGCGACGTACCAATGCATCAAGCCGAGCAATTAACTCTTCTTTTTGAAAGGGTTTTACTAAATAATCATCAGCACCGGCATTGAGGCCTTCGACTTTATCTTGCCAATTTATTCTGGCTGTGAGGATCAGAATAGGAGCGGTAACATTGGCGTCTCTCATCGACTTTATTAAACTGATGCCGTCCTGATCGGGCAAACCTAAATCAACAATAGCGATGTCAATCGGGTAATTAGTCGCTTGATAAAAGCCTTCTTGAGCCGTCGCGGCAATTTGGATCTGATTACCCAGTTCGCTCAATTGCACATTTAAGTGATGAGATAAAATAGGGTCGTCTTCAATCACTAAAATTCGCATAGTTAGCTCCTGATGCTAAATGCCAATGTGTAAGTACTTCACTTTTGACTATTTATTGCTGGGTGCAGACTTTAAAAATCGTTAATTAAGCTCACAGCTATAGTCGCCGAAACACCGATAAAAATAATACCAACTAACAAATCAATAATGTGACTGACACTTAATAATTTGGCTTGAATGAGTGGCTTAGATAACACCAACGCTAATAAGCTAAACCAGATAAGTGACAAAGAGAATAATAGCGTGGTTGCTGCAATTTTGGTTATTAAATTTACCTCTGGTGTGATCAAGACAGTGAATAAGGTAATAAAGAAAATCAATGCTTTGGGATTGAGTAAATTAGTCAGCAATCCTATTTTAAAGCCTTTAAATATTCCGAAACTGACAGTGTTGTGTTTATCTGCAGCAGATGCTTGCGTTGGTTGTTCGGTTGACGCTGCTATTGATTTAAAGCGGCTCAACGCTGACTTTAGCGCTTGAAATCCCATCCAGGCTAAATAACTTACCCCAATACATTGCACTAAGGTATAGGCCAGAGGTGACTGGCGGATCATTAAACTAATGCCCAATAATGATAATAATGTATGAATTAAAATGGCGATGGCAATGCCGAGCGCACAAGCGACAGCAGCTTGTCTACTTTGTTGACTGGCCATTTTAACGATAATGGCAAAGTCAGGGCCTGGGCTGATTAAGGCGATAATATGAATAGCAGCCAAGCTAGCAAGTAAGGTAAAATCCATTTAAACTCCTGATAAATAAAATTTTGTTTATTATCCCGAACTGAGGTTATTTATAAAGGAAAAATAAAAAAGGCGCAATCAATGCGCCTTTAAATAGTTGAAAAATAAATTGAGCTAATAATGCAATTATACTGAGGTTTTTGATGCTGCCTTGGTATTCAATACCTGTTCTTCAAAACTGGTAGCTGCTTTACCTGCTTGAGAGTCATTAAAGATATCTTCATTGAATGCATCCTCAGACTTTGCAATTATCACAGTGGCAACCGTATCACCGGTGACATTAACAGCAGTTCTTATCATATCAAGCAAGCGGTCTACCCCAATAATTAATGCAATACCTTCTACTGGCAAGCCTACTTGATTTAGCACCATTGCAAGCATGATAAGTCCAACACCGGGTACACCAGCTGTACCAATTGACGCTAATGTTGCGGTTACAACGACCATGGCATAATCAGTTAGGCTTAATTCAATGCCAAAGACCTGGGCGATAAATACTGTCGCGACACCTTGCATTATCGCAGTACCATCCATATTAATGGTGGCACCTAACGGCAATGTAAATGAAGCAATTTTATTATCAACCCCCATGCGATGTTCAGAGGCTTCAATGGTTACAGGTAAGGTAGCGTTTGAACTTGCGGTACTAAAAGCAAACAACTGCACATCTCTCATTTTACGTAAAAACATCAGTGGACTTAAGCCAGAGAATACTTTTAGTAGAATGGGATATACAACTAATCCTTGAATGAGTAGAACCACAACAACAAGTAGGAAATATTTGACCACACTGCCAAATGTCTCCATTCCCAGTGTTAAGCTTAATTTTGCCATTAAAGCGAAAACACCATAGGGTGCTAACTGCATCACCAAGGTAACAACGCGCATGATCACTTCGTTGATGTCGTTAAAGAAGCGAGCAACACGTTCACCACGCTCACCAATATGCGATATCGCAAAACCAAAGATGACCGCAAACAAGATGATTTGCAGCATATTGCCTTGAGTCATCGCCTGAATAGGGTTATCTGGCACAATATTGATAATGACTTCTGACAAGCTTGGGGCTTCTTTTACGGTATATTCCATAGTAGAACTGACTAAGCTGGCATTACCGGGATGAACTAAAATGGCAGCCACGATAGAAATAGTCAGCGCAATAGCGGTAGTAAATAGGTAGAACGAAATGGTTTTTCCGCCTAATCGACCTAGTTTGGAGGGATCACTTAATGAGCAAGTACCGCACACCAATGACACAAACACCAATGGAACAACAAGCATTTTTAAGCTGGAGATAAAAATAGCACCTAAAACGTGCAATAAACCTTCAGTAATGTAGTCTTTAATAAATAAGCTGTCAGGGAAGAGGTTTCTTAAAAGCAGGCCTAATATAATACCTGTACCCATGCCGATTAAAATTTTACTTGTTAGTCCGAGCTGTTTTTTATTGCTCACAATCTTTCCTTCCAATTATTTTTTTAAGTATTGTTTGGCTGATGGACTAAAGCGTAGCAGGAAAGCTTTAGTTATGAAATGGTATGAAAGTTAAAGTTTATACCAAAATGTACCGATTAAAACGACCATGTTGTGGCATAGTTAACAGATATTTGTGTATTATTACCCAATAGGTAACTATTATAAATCATAAGTATTATTTTAATGTAACAGGGAGCCTGACAATGCGGTCAGCAATTAAAGTCTATATAACGTTAATTTGTTCGTTTTTACTCTTCGCCTGTGGTGGCGGTGGCGGCATTACTGATGACGGTAGTGGTGGTGGCGACGGTGGCACATCCCCTGTCACTATTTCAGTAGCATTATCTATTGATAATACTCAAGTGTCTGTCGCTGAACCAGCAAACATTACCGCTACGGTTACTGACTCTAAAGGTCAGCCCATTAGTACTTTAGTCAGTTTTGAATTAAACGATGACAGCTACGGTACTTTTTCTCCGGCAACGGGACAAGTGTCTACCAATGCCGATGGTGTTGCAAAGATCAAACTTGATACCGCTTCTGTAAATACAGGTGCAACTGTTACCGCAACTATTACTTCTGGTGAAACTGCTTCTGTAAATATCACTATGGTCGGTGACGGCGGTGAAGCTGGTGGTGGTTCGCAAGTTTCACTTGTATTGACCAACTCAGCAGGTGCAACAGTTCAAACAATTAGTACACTTTCTCCAGGAAAATTAACGGCTACGGTTACTGGTATTTCTAAGCCGACTATTGTGACTTTTGATACAGATATTGGAGATCTTCCGATAAAAACAGCGGTCACAAATGCTGAAGGTAAAGCGACCGTTGATATATATGCTGGCAGCTCACTAGGTGCTGGTGAAGTGCGTGCTACCTTGCCCACTAACGAAGTAGGCAAAACTATTGTGGTTGTTGGTGCAACTAATGTTGTTATGGGCAGCGGCTCTGGCACAACATTTGTTGCTGGCCAAGCTGAAGTGAGTACTACTAATTTGTCTGCTGGCGGTACAGCAACCATTACGGTAAGAATTCAAGACGACTTAGGTCAACCTTTTAATCAACCTGTTGATGTGAATTTTTCATCGACTTGTGCGACCAAAAATCCTGCTCAAGCAGAATTAAGCTCACCTGTTTCTTCTAGTAATGGTGTTGCTACCTCAACTTATTTAGCACAAGGTTGTGTTGGTGAAGATCAAATAAACGTCACAGCTAATGCCGGTGGCATAAGCTTATCTGCGGTAGGTACTATTAATGTATTACAAGCAGATGTCGGCAGTATTTCATTTGTATCAGCAGAGCCTGAAAATATTAGCATTTTAGGTACCGGTGGTATTGAGTCTTCAACCGTTAAATTTAGAGTGTTAGATAAAAATAGTAACCCTGTTAGCAACCAATCAGTATCATTTTCATTGAATACTGCGGTTGGTGGCGTTGCTATTACACCTGTTATAGCAACAACAAACAATTTAGGCATTGTTCAAACGGTTGTGAATACTGGTACTGTGGCGACGTCATTACGTGTGACTGCAAAAGTTGAAAATGGTGCTGTGCCAGCTATATCAAGTCAATCAAAGCAGTTAATTGTGTCTACAGGTATTCCAGATCAAGACAGTTTTTCACTTTCTGCTGAGTTTGTTAATGCTGAAGGTTGGGATATTGACGGCACGGAAGTGACTATTACAGCACGCATGGCCGATGCATTTAATAACCCGGTTCCTGATGGAACAACAGTGTCATTCACCACTGAAGGCGGCTCTATTGAAGATGCATGCCAAACGGTAAAAGGGGCATGTTCTGTAAAATGGACCAGTCAATTACCGCGACCAGAAGGCGAAGTGATAATTGATGGTACTGGTGATATGTTCCGTAACCCTAATTCAGCTTTAGCTTATGATGCTGCATTAAATGTATACGGTAATATTTACGGCCAAAAATACGGTGGGCGTGCAACCATTACCGCCACGGCTATTGGTGAAGAGTCTTTCCCTGATTTAAATGGTAATGGTCGATTCGATGCCAGCGAACTTACTGAGTTTAGAAATGGTGTTGATGTAACTGGGCAACCGTTTGATCTGAATGATGCGTTTAATGACTACAACGAAGATACCTTGTTTAACCCTCAACAAGCGGGCGGACAAAGTGGTGGAGCATTAGAAGAGTTAGTTGATTTTAATGCTAATGGTACGTTTGATGTTAAAGATGGTTTGTATAACGGCGTATTATGTTCATCTCCTGCGCATGCAGGTTGTGCTGATGGTGTGAACAACTCAAAATCACTTTATGTGCGTCGTAGCCTAGTGATGGTAATGTCAGGCAGTACTGCATACGCTACCGAACGTAGTCAAATTTTAATCGATGATCGTGATGGTCAACACCTTGGTGGCGATATTACTATCGTTGGCAAGGGTTCAGCTTCGGTATTCTTTACTATCTCTGACTTACATAACCAACAAATGCCAGCAGGCTCTATTGTAAGATTTAAAACATCTGCGGGTTCAGTGGTTAGTGCAAGTGAGTATGTGTGGCCAAGCAGCAATTATAATGGTGGTCGTGACTTTGGTGTAACGATTAAAGGTGAAGATGAACCTAACTCTGGTGTGTTCCTGGTTGAGGTTGAAACACCTAATGGCTTAGTGACTGAAGTCGTTTCAATCGGAGTGAGCATTCTGTAATATGGATTAACTATAAATAAAAAGGGCGCTTACAGCGCCTTTTTTATTTATTCGAGAAAATATATTTTGCATAAATCGATCAGTATTTGTGTATGTTCAAAATTACCTTGCAATAAAAAATGGCCATCGCTAATTACGATGGCCATTTTGATAAAGCGAGTAGAAAAATTACTTCTGGAACTGATACACACTACCCAGTTTCAATATTTGGGTTAATTCATCTAATGAAGTGCGAGATTCAATGATCAATTGTGGGTCTGCTAAATCAGCAACGGTTAGGCTATCGCGGTAATGTTTATCAACCCAAGTGTTTAAACGTGTAAACAAGCTGTCATTCATGATTGTGTGTTGATTAACCGCTTCAATCTCTAGCTCATTCATCGCCACGCGAAGACGAAGACATGCCGGTCCACCGCCATTTTGCATACTTTGTTTTACATCAAAGTATTTGACCTGTGTAATTGGAGTGCCCAGGGTGACAAGTTGATTTAAATACGCGAATACAGCAGGGTTTTCTTGGCAGTTAGTCGGCGCAATAATCGCCATTTCACCATTAGGTAAGGTGATAATTTGAGTGTTAAACAAGTAACTTTTAACCGCATCATCAATAGAGACTTGATCGGTAGACACTTTAATAAAGTGTACTTCTGAATTCATTTTTTGACGAATTTCAGCAAATTTTGCCTCAGTATTTAAAAATGCCTGTTCATGGTAAAACAGCACATTCTGGTTACCGACTGAAATCACATCGTTGTGAAATACACCTTGATCAATCACATCTGGATTTTGTTGGATGAAAACACAACTTTCATCTTCAAGTTGGTGCAAACGCGCAACAGCTTGTGATGCTTCTAATGTTTGACGTGCAGGATACTTATTTGGTTTTGGTGCATTGGGATTGGTTGCACTTTGGCCATAGACGAATAGCTCCACACCCGCTTTACCGTAATCACTGCATAAACGAGTGTGATTAGCCGCACCTTCATCACCAAAGTTAGCATGTTCTGGCAAGTGCAGATGATGTTTGAAGTGACGATCGTTATTAAATGTCGCCTTTAATATGCTTCCGGTGGTTAGTGGTTCAATACTTCGGTGTAATTTATCCACCAGGTTAGCCGGGGTAAAATGCACTTTACCATCACGTGTATCGGCGGAAGGTGAGACCGTTGCCGCATTGGCCGTCCACATACTTGAGGCGCTGCAGCAAGCATTCAGCAAAGCAGGAGCTTGCTCAGCAGCTTTTTGTATTACTTCTGAATCAGTTCCGCTAAAACCAATTCTACGCAGTGTATAAAGGTCTGGGCGCTCTTGAGGAGCTAACACACCTTGCACCATGCCTAAATCTGCAAGAGCTTTAGCTTTTAATAGCCCTTGTTTGGCTGCAGCTTTAGGATTAGAGGCTTGTGCGGCATTAGAATATGATGCCACATTACCAAATGATAAACCGGCGTAGTTATGAGTTGGTCCCACTAATCCATCAAAATTTGCTTCAAATTGCTTCATGGCTAATCCTTCATTGATTATTGTTATTAAGATTTCGACATGGAAATAACATTAAATTTGCATGTAAGAAATAACTAAATTACCGCAAGTATACGCAAGCTAAGCGGGTTAACAAGCTGTTTGGTTTTTGTTCAATTAGGCTTTTTTGACTAAAAATGCACTCAAGTTGCTCTCAAAAGTGTTTTATTGAGAAATTAGTTTTAAAAAACGCATATTATTTTTCATTTTTTTTATTTTTGGCTGGAAAATTGCTCATAAACGCACATAAAAAGCAGATTTACTTGAAAGTCTTGTCGCAACACTCTATATATGGAATCAATTTTGTTATTTTCTGAGACTATTTGGCGCAAATCAAACTATGGGTAAATCGTTAGTTATTGTCGAATCGCCGGCTAAAGCCAAGACAATTAATAAGTATCTTGGTAAAGATTTCATCGTTAAGTCGAGTGTAGGTCACATACGTGATTTACCGACTTCGTCCACGTCTGATGGCACTCCTCCAGCTAAAACTGCTGCAGAAGTCCGTAAGATGTCACCTGAAGCCAAAGCTATATATAAGCAGGCTAGAGATAAACAAGCACTTGTTGGCCGGATGGGAATTAACCCTGAAAAAGGCTGGGCAGCGAAATATGCCGTATTACCGGGTAAAGAAAAGGTAGTAAAAGAATTAAAAGCACTTGCAGAGTCCGCTGACCAAATCTATCTCGCAACCGATTTGGACCGTGAAGGGGAAGCCATCGCCTGGCATTTACAGGAAATTATCGGTGGTGATGCTTCACGGTATCAACGAGTGGTATTTAATGAAATCACTCAGTCAGCAATTCAAGATGCTTTTAGTAAGCCATCTACATTAGACACTAATATGGTTAATGCCCAACAAGCACGTCGTTTCCTCGACCGTGTTGTGGGTTTTATGGTATCGCCATTGTTGTGGAAAAAAGTCGCACGTGGATTATCTGCTGGTCGAGTGCAATCTGTTGCCGTGAGATTAGTGGTTGAGCGAGAAAGTGAGATTAAAGCGTTTGTACCTGAAGAGTTTTGGGACATCCATGCTGACTTAAATACCAGCAAAGCTGAACAATTGAAAATGCAGGTGTTGAAATTTCAATCCGCAGCATTTGAACCCATTAATGAAGCTCAAGCCAAAGTTGCCGTAGATGCGTTAAAAGGAGCTTCTTACAAAGTTTCTAACCGTGAAGACAAAGCGACATCAAGCAAACCTTCAGCACCTTATATCACCTCTACATTGCAACAAGCGGCAAGCACGCGTTTGGGTTATGGCGTGAAAAAAACCATGATGATGGCGCAGCGTTTGTATGAAGCGGGGCATATTACTTATATGCGTACCGATTCCACCAACCTGAGCCAAGAAGCGGTAGAAAATGTACGCGAGATGATTGGTAAAGAGTTTGGTGCCAAGTATTTACCTGCAGATCCTATACGTTATGGTAGCAAAGAAGGTGCCCAAGAGGCGCATGAAGCTATTCGTCCTTCAAATGTGGATGTCCAATCTGCGTCGATGACGGATATGGAGCGTGATGCTCAACGTCTTTATGAATTAATTTGGCGTCAATTTGTGGCGTGTCAAATGACACCTGCTCAATATGATGCAACACGTTTGACTGTGGTTGCCGGTGATTACGAATTAAAAGCCAGTGGTCGTACATTACGCTTTGACGGCTGGACTCGTGTGCAACCGCCAATGAGTAAGAAAAACGAAGACACTAGCACATTGCCTATAGTGGAAGTGGGTGATGTACTCACGCTTGATCAACTTTTACCCAAACAACACTTTACTAAACCACCTGCTCGTTACGGTGAAGCATCATTAGTCAAAGAGTTAGAGAAGCGTGGTATTGGTCGACCTTCAACTTACGCGACTATTATTTCAACTATTCAAGACCGTGGTTATGTGCGAGTAGATAATCGCCGTTTCTTCGCAGAAAAAATGGGCGAAATTGTCAGTGAACGTTTAGTTGAAAGCTTTAAAGATTTAATGAGCTATGACTTTACCGCCAGTATGGAACAAACCCTTGATGATGTTGCTCAGGGCAAGCTAGATTGGAAAAAAGTGCTTGATGGTTTCTATGGTGATTTTACCAAGCAATTATTAATGGCAGAAATGGATCCGGATGAAGGCGGTATGCGCCTGAACGATCCGGTTTTGACCGATATCGAGTGTCCAACCTGTCAACGTAAAATGGGTATTCGCACTGGGTCTACAGGCGTATTCTTAGGTTGTAGTGGCTATGCTTTACCGCCCAAAGAGCGCTGTAAGACAACGGTCAACTTAACACCTGGCGATGAAGCCATTAGTGATAATGAAGATGCTGAAACCGATGCGCTTCGTGCCAAGCACCGTTGTGGTAAGTGCGGCACCGCAATGGACAGCTATTTAATTGACGAATCACGTAAACTGCATGTTTGTGGTAATAACCCAAGTTGTGATGGTTACGAGATTGAAAAAGGTCAGTTTAAAATAAAAGGCTATGAAGGTCCTTTGATTGAATGTGATCGTTGCAGTCATGATATGGAACTTAAAAATGGCCGTTTCGGAAAATACTTTGGTTGTACTAATACTGAATGTAAAAACACTCGCAAACTGTTAAGAAGTGGTGAAGCTGCGCCTCCAAAAGAAGATCCTATCTTTTTACCGGAACTTAAATGTACTAAGTCTGATGCGCACTTTGTGTTACGTGATGGCGCGGCTGGAATATTTTTAGCGGCAAGTACCTTCCCTAAATCCCGTGAAACCCGCGCGCCGCTTGTTGAAGAGCTGGTGCAATATCGTGAGTTATTATGGGACAAGTACGCCTTTTTAGCCGATGCCCCTGTTGAAGATGATGACGGCAACAAAGCCTCTGTCAGATTTAGCCGTAAAACGAAAGAGCAATATGTTGCTACCGACGTTGACGGTAAAGCAACCGGTTGGTCTGCTAAGTTTATTGGCGGCAAGTGGGTGAGTGAGTCGGCAAAGTCACCTAAGAAAAAAGCTAAAAAGTAGTTGTTTAATATTGTTTAGTTTACAAACGCCATCATTATGATGGCGTTTTTGTTTGTTAAGTATTTATGAATTGATACGCTAGCTATGTAAAAATGGCTATATTCAACTAAGCTATGCTGGTTGTTCGGCGTTTATCAGTAAGGTTTAAGTGATGTTACAAAGTATACTAGGTTCTTTGGTGTTGTTTGTCAGCCTACAAGTAATGGCGCAAAACACGGTTGTTAATGATGAAGTTAACATTGCTCAAAGTATCGGTGAACATGAGGTCATTGCGGTTGATTATCCACCTTTCACCACCATGGATGTCGACGATCATGGCATTAACTTTTCATTATTAAGCCAACTTATTTCTGGCTTTTATGATTTTAAGGTCAAACCATTATTTTTACCTCCGGCCAGAGCACAGCTGCAAGTTCAATCTGGCCGATGGTGTTTGAGCTTTTTTCCGCCTCCTGAGTCTCAACAAGCTTATTTTGTGCCGTTGAGCCAACAGAAAGTTGTGTTAGGTTTATTTCGTAGAGTTGAGAATACGCCATTTTCTTGGGATGACTTATCTGAGCTGAAAGGAAAAAGTTTAGCCATTATGCGCTACAAACGAGAAGGGGATTTTCATCGGCAATTTATTAATGCCGGCCTTAATATGGTGCCTATTGAATCGATTGAACAAGGGTTTAAAATGCTTAAACATAAGCGAGTGGACTTAGTTTTTTCTAACCAATTCCCTGATTACTTATTTAAGCACCCTGAAATAAATAGCCAAGACTTTCAATTCTCCAACACGCCCATTTTAGAGGCTCAAGTTGGCGTCTATATTAATCAAGCATGTAAAGAGCAATATCATTTACTGCTTCCTCAGCCAAACTAATTATCATCAATTGATTGTTCAGCGGTTAAGTCATGTTATCCCGCAACTTAACTTTCTAGTAAACAGTATTATTATTGTTTGCAGTGGAATATTTTGTTTATGGCTATTTAGTTGGCGGTTAACTCACCTTGGTTATCAGCACAAATGCCAAGAGCGATATTTGCCTATCTACCTAGATAGATACAATGTTATCGACTTACGCCAGTCTTCCTTCCTCGTTATATTTAGATCCTGTTAATGTTTTAAAATCCACCACTCAATCTATCTTCAAACTAAAAAATATCCATTTTCGGTGTGAATGTGGTAGTTTGTTCGTTTGATTTTTTTAAGTGAGTTTATTCATGATAGTGGGTTTCGATTATGGCAGTGCTAATTGTTCAATTGGTGCTTGGATCAATGAGAAAATAGAGTTAATACCCCTTAGTGAAAATTCTAATTATTTACCCTCTACGCTCTATGCCATGGATCGTGAGCTGATAGCTGAGGCTGTTTATAATGGTTTGCCTGAAGCCTTGAAAGCTGAATTTTCTCATTTACGCAGTTCACAATTAATGCGGGCGAAAATAATTCGACATGAACTCGATTTATTGATTGATGAACCTACAGTGTTTGTCGGTCAGGCCGCTATTGATGCTTATCTTGAAATGCCTGAGGAAGGTTTTTATGTCCGTTCACCCAAGTCTTTTCTGGGGGCTACAGGACTGAGAGCTGAACAAGTGGCTTTGTTTGAAGATATTGTTACCTTGATGATGCAACACGTTAAACAACGTATAGATCAACAGTTAACTGCTAAAGGCTTAAATACGGCAACCCATGCCATGATTGGCCGCCCAGTTAACTTTCAAGGTATTGGCGGCGAACAAAGTAATCAACAAGCTGAGGCCATTTTAACCTTAGCGGCTAAAAGAGCCGGTTTTACCTCGGTGGGTTTTCTATTTGAGCCGCTTGCCGCTGGAATGGATTTTGAATCAACCCTTAACAAACCTGCCAATGTATTAGTTGTCGACGTTGGTGGTGGTACTACAGATTGCTCGTTAGTAAAAATGGGCCCTGAATTAATGAGTAACATACAGCGAGATCAAGACTGTTTGGGGCACAGCGGACAGCGTATCGGCGGTAATGACCTTGATATTGCGCTTGCTATGCAAGGCTTTATGCCAAGTTTTGGCAGTGGCAGTGCTATGTTAGATGGTAAGCCTATACCTTCAAATTTATTTTGGAATGCCGTTGCCGTGAATGATATTAGCGCCCAGCGTGATTTCTATCATTTATCCAGCAAGAGATTAATCGAAACCTTGATCAATGGTGCCGAGCAACCTGAATTACTGCAGCGTTTATTGACCATTCAAAAAAATCAGATGAGTTTTCAGGTTGTGCGCCAAGCGGAGATCGCTAAAGTGGCGTTAACCGATTCACCCGTTCATAAAGCTGAATTGTCATTTGTGGAAAAACAGTTAACTATCGACGTCAGTGTCGAGCTATTTGAGCAAGCCATTGCGCCGTCACTGGATAAAGTCAGTCAATTAATGCGCCAGGCTATGAATAGTCTTGATGATCAGGGTAAGGCGTTAGAAAGCCCTGATATGGTTTATATTACTGGCGGTACGGCAAGAAGCCCTGCAATATACAAACAAATTGCTAAAGTGTATCCTCAAGCACAAGTGGTGGTGGGGGATCACTTTGGTTCTGTTACCGCAGGGTTAACTCGTATGGCGCAACAATATTTTAAGGAAGCTTAATGAATATTAACGTGAAATTAGTCGCTTTAGTCGCACTCAGTGGATTAATGATGAGCTGCAGTGACGATGTCGGTAAGGTCAGTTTAGGATTATTTACCACTAAAGATGTGATTATTGATGCAAAACATGACCCTAAAATACCAGGAGTGACTTGTCATATTAGTCGCATTAAAGCAGATTTAGATTTTGCCGACCCTTCAGATATGAGCATTAGTTGTCGTCAAACTGGACCTATTTCGGCAAATGATTTAGCAGACATAGATACCAGTAAAGGCGGTGAAGTGGTCTTTAAAGAGTCGTTAAGTATTTTATTTAAAAGCTTAAAAGTGAGACGTATTTTGGATAAAGAAAATCAAACTTTATTGTATTTATCTTATTCCACTAAAGAAACTAACGGCAGTCATAAGCATGCTTTATCAACTGTGCCGCTTTATGGAACGCAGGCATGGAATGCATTGAAGGTTGATAGTCAAAATTAGTGTCCACACTTATGTAGAATGACAAAATAGGCCGCACCAATATCAATATTTGTGCGGCCTATTTTATAAGCGTTTATTATCTCGAGCAGTGGTTACTTAGCGATAGCCTGATTGTAACGCTCAAAAGCACGTTCAAGATCGGCAATTAAATCCTCTGAGTCCTCCAAGCCGATATGTAAACGAATAAGTGGCTTACTGCTATCCCATTGGGTTGCAGATCTTATTTTATCAATACCGAAAACACCCAAAATTAAGCTTTCAAAGCCGCCCCACGAAAAGCCCATTTTAAAATGCTGCATGTTTTCGACAAAAGCGGTAATGCTTCTAAGATCGCCATCTTTTAAAACAAATGAAAACAAGCCATTCGCGCTGGTAAAGTCACGCTTAAAGAATTCATGACCTGGGCATGTTTCAAAAGCAGGATGTCTGACATGGTCAACCTCGGGACGCTTTGCTAACCAATTGGCGACTTTAAGTCCATTTTTATGGTGCTGGGCCATACGGACTCCTAGGGTACGTAACCCTCTGGCCGCTAAAAATACATCATCTGGCGAAGTTGTTTGTCCCATTAAATAGCTGTTTTCACGTAATTGTGGCCAGTGAACCTCATTTGCCGTTGCGGTACCCATCATGACATCTGAATGACCGACAATGTATTTAGTCGCCGCTTGAATAGAGATATCCACACCCATTTCGAATGGTCTAGAATTAATCGGTGAAGCCCAGGTGTTATCCAGCATCACAACGATATTATGTTCATGGGCGATGCGACTCAGCGTCGGCACATCTTGTACTTCCATGGTGATCGACCCTGGCGACTCAAGGAAGAGTACCTTAGTATTTGGGCGAATGAGATCACGTATGCCTTCACCAATCATAGGATCATAATAGCTCGTTTCTATGCCAAATCCGGCAAGCATTTTGTCGCATAAATCACGTGTGGGTTCATAGGCGGTGTCGACCATTAATAAGTGATCGCCACTTTTTAAAAATGATAATAGTGCCGCACTAATAGCCCCTGCACCGGATGGATATAACGCCGTGCCAAAGCCGCCTTCAAGTTCTGCAATGGCTTCTTGAAAGGCAAAATGGGTTGGCGTACCACGACGACCATAGAATAACTCGCCATTGGTCTTATTTTTAATGGCAAAACGCATGTCGTCCATGGTGTCAAACACCACTGTAGATGCTCTAAATACCGGCGGATTAATAATGCCTTTAGTGTATTTTTTATCTCGACCTAAGCTGACTATTTGGGTTGCTTGTTTACCGTGTTTATTCATTATTAATTCATCCACTAAAAACCTATTTAGCCATCCTAACATCTATACGGCTAAATGAAAGGGGCGAGAGATAGATAATATCGGCTACATAGGCAAAATGGCTTATGTCGTTTCCACTATGGGTAATGTTAAACAAAACTCAACGCCACTTTGATGTATCTCATCCGCTTGAAGTGTCGTTTTGTTAATGTCATCTTCTATTACACTGCTGACATTGCTCGCTTTAATGGTGCCATGGTGAAAATCAGTTACTAATCTTGCGATATACAAGCCTAAACCAAGATGGGGTTTGTTGGTGGGAATTTGTGGCCTTATTGACACCATAGATTCAAAAATCTGCTCGCTCATGTTTTCAGGTAATTTTGGTCCGATATTAGTTATTTTTAGAATCGCCTGTTTATGATATTGATTTAAGCTGACACTAATAGCACTATCTGGCTGGCTAAATTCAATGGCATTACTAATGAGTTTATCCATTAATTGGGCAATGTATTCTGGAACGCCATTACACATCATAACTTTATCTTCAATAAATACGTTAAAACGCTGCTCTGGGTAGGTCATCTGATAACCTTGCATACAGCCACCGATAACCTTTTTTAAGGGAAATGTGCTGCGTTCAGCATGTGATAAGCTGGCTTCGAGATTAGTTGCCTCAGTTAAGTTATTTAAAATCAGATGTAATCGATTGACACCGTCCTGCGCTCTATTGACATATTTTTTACTTGCTTGATCTAGGTTTTGATTGCTGAGGTGCTCTAAAGAGCTTCGAACAACTGCAACAGGGGTACGAAGTTCATGTGATAGCCGCGATGACATGTTTTCTAAATAGTGAGTATATTGACCGAGTCTGCCGACAATATTGGCAAAGCTTCGTGATAAATCACCTATTTCATCTCGATTTCTTGACGGAGTGATTTGATTTCTGACACGTCCCTGGCTGTCTATGGCTAATTCAGCTTGGTCACGTAAGCGGCGAATACGGCTAGAGATGCTCGATGCAAAAATGAATAGTGCCAGTGTGCCCATGCTCATAATCGTAAGAATAACGTTAAATAGCTTTTCCAGTGCCCGATTACGCAAGCTACGGATACCGTGGGTTGTTTCTTCGGCAATTACTGCCCCCATCACCTTGTCATCAATCCAAATAGGGCTCGCAGCCGCTAATACGACCGCTTTACTGTCTGGGGTTAATCGCCAGGTTGATGCCTGTTTACCAGCTAGGGCATTTTCAATATGGCTACCACTTAATTCGGTTGAGTCCTGTAATGAATCGATAAAATCCTGTGGCGGTCTAGTGAGAATTTTATAATATAAGGGTAATAAGTATTGTTTATGGAAGTGTGCCCAGGAGCTTTGAGTTTGGGCGTCATCTAAATCAGCATCCCAGGTATTACTTGATGTGCGAATATCACCTGAACGCGCTAACACTCTGCCATGATTATCGACCACCCAAATGCGTGAGCTGTTGTGGCCCATACCTTTAACAATACTTTCTATTTCAGGCGAAGGCACCAGAACTGTGCCTAATTCTGCTACCGAGTTGGTGGCTGAAGTGCCGACAATATTAATTAAATTGCGCGTCTCATTGTCATCCACATTATGAATAGCGAATCCGAGTTTACTGCCAATCATGTCTAACGGAATACGAAACTCAATATTGTATCCATTAGGGGTTTTCTGCCATTGGCCTTGAATACGATTCTCAGGGATGACGGGCATTGATTGTGTTGGATCTTGAGGTAACTGATAAGCGCTTAACCAGCCATCCTTGGTATTGGCAATGACATAGCGCCTAAATAAATTATCGGGCGCAAGCGTAGCCATCACTAAGTGATCGTTCCTGTCGACCCTTAAGCTATTTTTACTGCGATAAATAACTTGGGAGTCATTAACCTCAAAAAAGCCATAAAGATAACCAGCATATTTACCCACCATATGGGTAAAGTTAAGGTCTATGTCTTGTTGTGCATTTTGTTGATAAACAATGTGTTCTTTTCCATAATACAACTTACGGTGACTGTACAATTGCCAGTCCTCTAACTTTCCGTCAAGTTGAATTGGGCCCGATAATGGATAAGCATACAAGTCGCGGCCCTTTTGGACTTGGGTTAAAAAGCTGGCTTGATTATCAAACAGTTTAGGGCGTTCATGCAGTGCGGTTGCCAACGCTTGAGTGGTACCTTCTAAGGTTTTCTCTTGTCCATGGCGCAAGTACTTTTCCATTTCCCATACATATTCATACCCAAGCCAAGGTAGGCAGAGTAAAAATAGTGACAGTATAATCACTTTAGCCCTTAGGCCTAATGGCAAATACATATTGAACATCTTCCTTACAAGCTGTCCCAGCGATAACCCATACCATATACAGTATCGATACAGTCAAATTCACTGTCTATGGCTAAAAACTTCTTTCTGATCCGCTTTACATGGGACGTAATGGTGCTGTCATCGACATAAATTTTCGCTTCTTGCATTAAATCCTGACGGCTGCGGACATGTCCTGGGTGTTTAGCCATGGCGTGTACCATCCAAAACTCGGTAACGGTTAATTCAATCGGCTGTAACTTCCAAGTGACCTGAATGCGATTGCCGTCAATTTGCAAGTGATTGCGTGTCATTAGATTATCTTCAATCGGGCTTGAACCGATTAATTCTGAACGGCGAAATAATGCCGCAATACGCGCCAATAAATGCGGGAAACTGACATCCTTGGTTAGATAGTCATCAGCGCCTAACCTTAGACCACAAACAGTATCAAAATCGCCACTTCGTGCGGTAAGAAAGATAATCGGCAAGCTACTCGACATTGCTCGTAAGGATTGGCACAGAGTAAAACCGCCATCAATTTCACCTTCAAGGCCAATATCAATGATGGCTAAATCGGGCAGGCGAGCATTGAAGGCTAACATAGCCGTTGGGCGGTTAGGGTAGGCTTGTACACTGTAGCCTTGTTGCTGGAGCACTTCTTTGTAGTTGTCGCGGATAGCGGCTTCATCTTCAACAATCGCGATGCGTTTCATTAATCAGCTAATTCCATAATCTGTTTATTGTTGTGACTATACAGCAATTTATAACGGGTTAAAGGCTTCCAAATCAATTGCCATTTTGTTGCCACAATTGAACATAAGATTGCCATTTTTAAACCCATAAATAGCCATTTCTGTGTTGTTTAATAGTTTCATCGAGTCGAGGACTCATGTCGAACAACTCATTTATCAATATTAAAAACAGGAATGTCATTATGAAAAAGCAACTAGTCGCTATCGCCGTTATCTCATCAGTACTGTTTAGTAACATAAGCTATGGCGCTCAAAGCAACACAATACCAGAACGTGAAAATACTGAAGAACTTGTTGGCTTAAGCTCTGGCATTATATTGGGTGCCGTGGTTGGTGGACCTATTGGTGCTTTTATTGGCGCATTAACAGGCTCATTAATTGGTAAGTCTGTCGGTGATGATTCTGAGATTGAAGCACAACAATCTTTATTATCGCAGCAGCAATATGAAATTAATGAGACTAGCCAAAAAATTGCACAAATGAACCAACAACAACAGTCCTTAGAAGAGGTGAAATCAGAGCTCGCTCGACTTCAAGCGCATCAAAAGCAAACCTTAGCTGAATTAGGTGTGGGAATGAATGTGCAATTTAAAACCGGTTCAAGCCTCATTGAACCTTTGTTTAAGCAACAGTTAGATAATGTGGCTTACATGATGGCATCAATGCCTGAGCTGAATGTTGATTTAATGGGCTTTGCCGATCGTCGGGGGAATGATGATTTTAATCAGGCGTTATCAGAGCAGCGCTTAATTGAAGTGACCAACTACATTGTGGCGCAAGGAATTGATAAGTCACGTTTACAAGGTCAGGCCTATGGTGCCAGCGCGCCAATGCATCCAGATCAGAATTTTGAAAATGATTTTTTCGATCGCCGAGTAACATTAACGCTTATTCCAGAAAGTGCGCAATTAGCCGCCAATTAATTTAACCGTTTGTTCCACTTTATGGATTTAGTTAGCGGCATGAATACCATGCCGCGAAGGAGATGTTATGTTTGTAAAATTGCCCTTTTGGTTGTATTTAGTCAGTGTATGTTATTTCAGCTTTCCCTATTTGAGCCTAGCATCACAAGATGCATACTCGAATCGAACTATCACAAATGAGGCTGATGAAATCACTCAAGGTCTGATTAGCTACCAGATTAATAGTCAGCATAAACAGATGTTTGCCCTAGGTACTCAAGTTGAAATGACAGTATCAGGATTAGTGAATAGGGTGACGGTGAAGCAGATATTTAATAATGTTGAAGACAGCTGGATTCATGCTAAGTATGTATTTCCTTTACCTGAAAATTCCGCGGTTGATGGGATGAGTTTACTGATTGGCGACCGGATAATTGAAGGTGTTATCAAACCAAAGCAACAGGCTAAACAACAATTTGAGCAGGCTAAAAAACAAGGCAAGCAGGCGAGTTTAGTCAGTCAGCAACGCACCAATGTGTTTACCACTCAATTGGCTAATATTGGTCCGTTACAGCAAGTAACCGTTGAAATTACTTATCTGCAAACAATCAGTTATCAGGATGGTTTGTTTAGTCTGCGCTTTCCGTTAGTGGTTGCGCCGCGTTATCGACCGAATTTTCAACGCAGTACATTTTCTGAAACTAAAGAGCTAATATCGCCCATGCTTGAACCTCTAAATGTGCAGCGTAATACTGAGGGACAAAACGCATCAGCAAGCCATAAGGTATCGATAGATATCGATATAGATGGTGGTTTTGATATTACCGAATTAAATAGTCCTTATCACGATATACAACAAAATCAAAATGGACGAAAAACCAATGTAAGCTTGCAGGGCAAAGTGCCGTTAGACCGTGACTTTGTCCTACAATGGCAAACAAGTGTTGGTGATGAAGTGGCTGCCACGGTTTTTTTTCAAACGGGTAAAACCTATCAAGATAAAGCTAATGCTGACGTCAATCTTGACCAGCCAAAAGATATTTATGCGATGGCTATGTTATTTCCGCCCACATTGACTTTAAAAGCTCAGCAGCAAATTAGTCGAGAATTAATCCTTGTTATCGATACCTCTGGTTCAATGGCAGGGGAGTCAATCATTCAAGCTAAGCAGGCGTTGAATATTGCCTTAACAGGACTTAAACCAACCGACAGTTTCAATATTATCGAATTTAATTCTGATGTCAGTGCATTATTCAGTGATGCAAAACCAGCGAATAGTTTGTATTTAGAACAAGCAAAGCGATTTATTGGTTCTTTAAATGCTGATGGAGGGACTGAAATGGCACCAGCATTAGATAGGGCATTGATCTCCAGCATTAACGCTAAAACAGGAAGCCTGAGACAGGTCATATTTATGACGGATGGTGCGGTATCAAATGAGGCACAGTTATTTGAACAAATTAGCTATCAGTTACAAGATTCAAGACTGTTTACGGTCGGGATTGGCTCGGCGCCTAATTCTCACTTTATGACAAGGGCTGCCAGAGTCGGACGAGGGACTTTTACTTATATAGGTAAGTTAGAGGAGGTAGAGCAGAAAATATCTCAGCTTTTGACCAAGATAAGTCAGCCGATATTAACCGATGTTGAATTATATAACCTTGATGGTAGCGTACCGGATTATTGGCCCGCACAGATTGATGATGTTTATCAGAGCGATCCCGTTACAGTCAGTTTTAAAATGCCTGCTGAACAATTACAGCCAGTGATTATTTCAGGCCATATTAATGGCCAATATTGGCAACAACAACTGGATTTCAATCAGGGCCGTGCAGCCGTGGGAATTGATTTACTGTGGGCTAATACACAAATAACCGCATTAGAGCTAAACCAAAGTCATGCGAATCGTCAAAAAGTGGCCAAGCAAGTTGAAGGGTTGGCTTTGCAATATCATTTAGTCAGTAGCCAAACCAGTTTATTGGCGGTTGATGTTACTCCGGTTAATCCATATCACTCTGACAAGTCTGAGCGTCAATTATCGACGTTATTACCTGCTGGGTGGCAAGCAAGTGCGAGTCAGCAAGGTGTGTTACCACAAACTGCGACAGCGAGTCGTTTATGGTTGCTTATTGGAATGAGCTTACTAGCATTAACCTTACTTTATGGTCTATGGCTAAAAGGCTTACTGCCTGCGCAAAGGCTCATTCTAAATAGTGCGGAATAACATTATGTTAGTTAGATTAACAAGAACAATTAACTTGCGATGGATAATTTTTTTTACTCTGCTAATTATAGCGTCAGCAATGATTATAAAGGGAGGATACATGCAAGCTAAAGCTCATTTTGCTCAGTATTTGATTGAGCGTGCATTCGTACAAACCTTGATTGATAACAAGCCGCATAAACCTTGGTCTTGGGCTGATACTCATCCGGTAGCAAAAATACGTTTCATTGACTGGCAGCACAAACTAGATAAACAAGATATCTATGTTTTGGCGGGAATATCAGGCAGAACATTGGCATTTGGGCCTGGTTTATATTTAGGTGGGGCTAATGTAGGTGAGCAGGGGAATACCATTATTGCAGGGCATCGAGATAGCCATTTTCTGAAGCTAAAGCATTTAGTATTGGGAGATACTATCGAGTTGCAAGATGCCCAGGGGCAGTACACTCGTTATCAGGTGACCGATTTACGAGTGGTACACGAAACCCAAGTTGATGAAATGGCCATGACAGATGACAGCCGGTTAACCTTAATAACCTGCTACCCATTTGATAAATTGGGCGGTGATGCAGACCTTCGTTACATTGTAGAGGCAAAGGCTGTATCAATAAGTCCGTCAAGCTTGATTTAATTTAGCTAATTATTAGTTAGATATTGGCATAACACGGTTGCGACCTAGTCGCTTGGCTTCATAAAGCAATTTGTCAGTCGCTTCTATTAGTTGACCGACATCTTGCTTGGGTTTCCATTCTGATACACCAAAAGATGCGGTGATAGAATCAATTACTTTCTCACTGCGTCTATCTTTTACACTGAGTTTTTCTATCGCACGGCGAATAGCCTCAGCAAGATGACGAGCGACTCTTAGCTGGCTTTTAGGCACGATAATAGCAAACTCTTCACCGCCAAATCGATACAGCTTAATGCCGTCACGACAAGCTTCTTGTACACGTTTTGCCACTGTTTTCAAAACAAGATCACCAAGTTGGTGACCAAAAGAGTCGTTAAATTTTTTGAAATGGTCAATATCAATTAAAATAAGACAACAGCCTTCTGGTGCTAACTCAATTTGGGCATTGATATCTTCATTAAAAGCACGACGATTGAGTACATTAGTTAACGCATCATACAGCACATCTTTTTCTGACTCAGCCAAACGTGTTTTAAGTGCGTCAATTTCCGATTGGGCTTTTTGTAATTGCTGGGTAAAACTGACCGTACTGGAGCGAATGTTTTCAGATTCTTTGACTATATTACGCACGACACCGATAACTTGCTCTAATGAAAAACCTTGGTTTTCAAGATCGGCTAAACGCGTAAAGTCTTTATTAATCTGTGCTTGAAATGATTCAGTATCTGAATTGGTGTCTTTTAAAGATTGCGATAAGTCACATACCATGGCATCGAGGTTTTTACGCATATCACGTACATCAAGCTCTACGGGATCTGCTACGTGTTTACGAAATAGTAATTCACTGGTAACAGGGGAGCAGGTTTGATTTTGCTTAATTGCATTATCAAGTTCGGCATTCAACTGTGGATTTTTTTCTCCAACATAGGCATACCATAACGCATAATTAATTGGCGTGGTGGGAATTTGATACTTAAGCATTAAAGGCACGGCTTTTTTTAAGTTAGCTGCTGCAAGCTGTAAAAGCGTGGTCGACATCTTAACCCTCTAATTATCTATAATAATGATAATAAAAATATAGCAGTAATATCGCGGTGTGTAACGCAAAAAAAAAGCATCTAATGATGCTTTTGATTTTTTAATTCTTGATTTAAAAGGTGTACTGTACTGAAATCATTGGTCCAGTAAAGCTGTAGTTAATTTTGTAGTCGGCAATATAAAAGTCTTGGTCTAAGGCGGTTAATGTTTGCTTATAATCTACATCAATTTCATAATAATTAAAGCCTGCAATTAATGACCAATCTTCATTTAATTCAGCTTCTACTACCGCTCGAACATCTACCAATGAACCTGCTATATCGTTATATTTTAGCGAGAAGTACTGTGCATAAGCTTTAAATACCCAACCAGGCGAGAATTCATAGTCACCATAAACACCAAAGTTTGGTAATGGTGCTGTTAAGCTTTTATCTACAACTCTAGGGGTGGTTATTGTTTCACCGCAATATTGCTCAAGCTGAGTGTTGGGAACACATATTCCTATTTCACCTTCAAAAGCCGTTTTAATAAACATGGTGTGTAAACCGACAGAAGCACCTACTGTATAGTTCTCACCCTGCCAAATATCATAACCATAACCTAGACGTAAAATATCAATGTCTAAAGTTGATTTTAAGCTGATACCAGCTTCAACATCATAGGTAATATCTGAATCGGGCAATGTGAACTGAAAGTCTTTTGCAATTTCAGGAGATTGGGCTGTGCGGTGTAAAGATTTATAGTCTAAATAAATATTATGTCTTTGATTGAATGTGTAGGCTAATTCAATAAAAGGTAAAAACTGTTTTTCTTTAAGGTTTAAGTCATTTTCAAAATCTAATGGAAATGTGCCCCCTGTACGAGGGTTAGTTACTACCATGTACGAGTCAGAATTTGCATATAATCCACCAATATTTATAGTGAATGAATCTGGCAAAACATTAACTTGTTCTGGAGTGATGACGTTATTATCATCGGCAAATACTGGGGTTACTATAAACAGCACCGCACACGACATCAAAGTTTTGAACATAAATAAAAACTCCGCATTTATTCTTTTTATAGTTATTGCTCATTGGTGGCAATATGCATTGATTACCCGTTAGATGTTTCTTCTAAATACGCGTCGACAGAAGAAAATGTAGTAACTAAAGATTCACGAGTAGCATGACTAAGTGTGTGTGGCAGAAATGCTGTCACTAGAACACACTCATGATATTAGCATCATGTAAGCAAATGTAAAAACTTTGTTTCATTAAAGTTGCGTCAAATCAAAGTTTTTTGTGTAGAGGATGAAAAATGTAAACTTTGGCCTGTTTCATGCTGTTTTTATCGACTGCAAGTCGAGAGTTAAATATCAAAATTAGGATGATTTGTAGGTATTTAAAAAAACTGATTATTTAAAAATTGACAGCCTTAGCAAAAAATAAAGGAGCTTAAAGCTCCTTTATTTTTAATAGGTTTAAATATTCAGCCTTTAGGCGCTATTTAGTCTTCGGCAGTTGATGTTTCTTCTTCATCATCGCTTACCTCATCGAAGTCGATTTCAATTTCAACTTTTGCAGATTGGCTTGGGTTATGAATGGTGCCAACAACAGCATAAAATGGCTTACCTTTGGCTAATCTAGTGTATTTAGACCAGAGTAATTCGATTGGTGTCGTCGGTGGCATTAACCCTTGGGTCGCTTTAACAAATTGGTCTTCATCTGGTGAACAAGGCAGTTGTGTACCTTCAGATAAATTTTTCAGTGCTTGACCATGTTGCTCAAGTAATTCAGCTTCCTTGTTGGTAAAGTCTCCACAACGTTTAAACCCTTTTGGGAAATTAACATCATCGTAGAAACGTTTGTTGCTTACAAAGCTAGCTGTGCCATTGGCTATAGTGTCAATACTGGCAGCTACATGTGTATATGATTGCTGTGACATGGCATTTACCTATAAGATTAAGTGAATAAAGATTTCAATTGGAGTATTGGCCAGCTTGAAATTTTTTTAAATCAAAATATTTTATCCATTTCGGTGAAGAATTTTTATGGACACGGATTTATTAAAGACCTTTCTTGAGGTTTCAAAGACACGGCATTTCGGTAAAGCGGCTGAAAATCTTTTTTTAACTCGAAGTGCGGTCAGTTTTAGGGTTAAGCAATTAGAAACCTTGCTTGGGGTGGAGTTATTCGACCGTGTTCGCAATAATATTCACCCAACCCCAGCAGGAGAAAGAATGCTGGGCCATGCTGAAGCCGTGCTAATAGCGTGGGAAAGGGCGAAACAAGATGTTAGTTTGCACCAAGATAACTTGTTACAACTAACCTTGGGTACAGGGCATAATATTTGGGATACTTATTTACAATACTTCTTCCAGCCTTTACATCAAGGATTACCCGGAGTATCACTTCGCACGGAGGTGATTACTCCTCAAGCTATGACTCGACAACTGATTGAGCGAAGTATCGACATCGCGATTAGTTTTGATACCCCAAAATTAGAAGAGGTAGACATAGTTAAGTTAATGGATGTGAGTTTGTGTTTAGTGTGCCATCAAGCGGGGATGACATTAAGTAATATAGACACGATAAATTATATTAAAGTAGATTGGGGGACAGCGTTTAATATTGCCCATGCACAGACTTTTACAATGCTACCGGTTCCGGCTCTTCATACCAGTTCGGCAAGAATGGCGCTCGACTTTTTGCTTAACAATGGCGGCAGTGCATTTTTACCGTACTCATTTATTGAGCCGTATTTAGCATCAAAGCAAGTTTTTTTAGTTGAGCAAGCCGCTACGATTGAACGCAGCGTATATGGTGCTTTTTGGACTGGAAATGAACGAAGAGAGCAAATTGAAAAGGCGCTAAAGCTGTTACAAGCTAAAGGGCCTGTAGCGCCAACTTAACCAAGGCAGAAATAAGCAAGTTAAATTCAATGTAACTTGTGCTTCCTGCTTTTTTTAAGACTGGAATTATTACCAAATTAATGGGCCAATAATAACGGCCCAGCATATCCCACAAAATAGTAAACTGAGAAAAACAGCTGCTGAAGCGATATCTTTGGCTTGACCGCTTAAAGGATGCATTTCACCGCCAAAACGATCAACTACCGCTTCAATAGCTGAGTTGAGTAACTCTACAATTAGCACTAAAAAAACGCCTAATATTAGCATTAAGCGTTCTAATGTGCTGACATCTATGAGCAATGCTACAGGGAGCAAAATTGCTGCTAATGCGAGCTCTTGCCTAAATGCTGCCTCATCCCTAAATGCTGCTTTAAATCCCTGTATGGAAAAGCCTGTTGCTCTAATAACGCGTTTAAATCCATGATTATTTTTAGGTTTCATTCAAGCCTACGTTTTATGTACTACACTAAATTCTTTACTGATTATGCCATTCTTCTTTATATTTGTTAATCAAGTATTCAATGTTGGTTAACTTTTGTAACTAGTTTGGTCATGCAAAGGACTGCTCATGAATAAATTTTTGATTTGTATAACCGCTATCAATAACCAGCAAGTAAATCTAAAACACACTGCCACAAACTACAATTTACTCGGTTATTATCTGATTATGATTATGATTATGATTATTGTGTTAATCATGCATTTTGTTTCTAGTGATGCTCAAGCTGAGGAAGTAATACCTAAACCGCAAATACAATTAGCTAAGTCATTAACGGGGGCTATCCACATTGAGGATTACCTTGTTAGTGAAAAATTAGATGGTGTAAGAGGGTATTGGGATGGGAAACAGCTACTGACTAAAAGTGGCAGGTTAATTAATCCTCCTGCTTGGTTTATTAAGGATTTTCCTAATACCGTATTGGAGGGCGAGTTATGGATCGGTCGTGGACAATTTGAAGCTATATCAGGTCTGGTGAGGCAGGCTGAATCAGATGCTGCCTGGCATAAAGTAAAGTTGATGTTATTTGATTTGCCTTTGTCAGAATTAACTTTTGAGCATCGATATCAGCAATTACAAGTCATTGCCGCTAAATCTGAATATTTAGAAGCAATAGAACAGGAAACTATATCTTCCGAACATGAATTATATCAGCGTTTAAAGCGTGTTGTTGCTCAAGGGGCTGAAGGTTTAATGTTACATCGAAAACAAGCTACTTACGTGACAGGTCGTACAGATAACATATTAAAATTAAAACTTAAAAGTGATGCTGACGCTATAGTCATTGGGCATACTGATGGCAAAGGCAAGTATACCGGCGTGATGGGCGCATTAACGGTGAAAATGCCAAATGGAATTGTGTTTGATATTGGTACTGGTTTTAGCGACCTTCAACGTCAAAAACCACCTTCCATAGGCACATTGATAAGTTATCATCATATTGGCTTTACTAAAAATGGGGTGCCAAGGTTTGCAAGCTTTTGGCGGGTAAGGGATGATGAACCTAAAGAACCGTAAGTTTCTGTGGTTTTAATTATTATTAGTATCAGTATTGGAAAGGTAACCTAATGGTGATCACAGAAGTAAAGTCAGTGTTATTTGTCTGCATGGGCAATATATGTCGCTCGCCAACCGCAGAGGCTGTTTTTAGACAGAAAGCTAAGCAATGTCAACTAGATATAAAAATAGATTCAGCAGGTACGATAGCCTATCACCAAGGTAACTTACCTGATCCTCGCAGTGTGAAAGCCGGTAAGGCTCGTGGGATAGATTTTAGTGGTATTCGCGCACGGCAGGTCACTGAGCAAGACTTTGCTGATTTTGATCTTATTCTTGCTGCTGATGCCGCTAATATGAAAGATCTTGTGACACGCTGTCCGAAGCAATATCGACATAAATTATCAATGATACTTGCGTTTGGTGACACAGGTGTCAAAGACCTTAAAAATATCAAAGATGTACCTGATCCCTATTATGGCGGTGACACTGGATTTGAGCTGGTGATAGATTTACTTGAAAATAGCTTGAGCGCTTTGGCTAAGCTTATTGCAAAAAAATAAACAACACAGTCGGCCATACGTTTTTATTAGCTAATACAATAGATAATTATTGGATTAGCTAATAAAAAAAGCATGAAATTCATGCTTTTTGATTTAACTAATTTTAATAGGGTGGTGAATAATAATTACCCTTGGTGGCGTTTACCAGATTGTTTAAGTTTACTCAGTTCTAGTTTTTTCAATCGGTCAGCTTCTTTCTGAGCAATAATACGTTCAACTTCCACTTTTTCTATTTCGATCATTGCTGGCGTTTCTAAACTCAGTAAGCCAATTTTCCCTGAACGGAATTCGTGTAATAACAGTTCTGATGCTTTATGTAAGTCGATACGTCCACCAGGACGTAATGCACCGCGTTTACGGCCAATCTCTTCCAATAACTCAAAATCAGAGTTTGGTAGATTATCAATTTTATAACGCTCGCAAATTAGTTCTGGGTAGGCTTTTAATAAATACTCTGCTGCAAACATTGCCACATCTTCGTATTCCATAGCGGTATCTTTAATAGCACCTGTTACCGCTAATCGATAACTACTTGCTTCATTGTCCACTTTCGGCCATAAAATTCCTGGAGTATCAGATAATACAATACCGTTGCGTAAGTTAATGCGTTGTTGTTTTTTAGTCACCGCGGGTTCATTACCTGTTTTTGCAATAACCCGTCCAGCTAACGTATTAATAATAGTAGACTTACCCACGTTAGGAATACCCATAATCATGGTACGAATATCTTTTTCAATAATATCGCGATGTGGGACTAATTTACGGCATAAATCGGGGATCATTCTGACCATAGCGGGCTGCAGCGTTGTAATAGCTGATGCTTTTACACCTTGCTCGCGTTCCAAGTATTCAATCCATTGCTCGGTCACTTTGGGGTCGGCTAAATCTGATTTGTTCAGCAGTTTAATACAGGGCTTCCCACCACGTAACTGAGTCACCATGGGGTTTTCACTACTATAAGGAATGCGGGCATCTAGCACTTCAATCACCAAATCGACTTGAGGCATAACCTCTTCAATCTCTTTGCGTGCTTTGTGCATGTGTCCTGGATACCACTGAATTGCCATGATGTTGCCTTTTACTACTGAGTAACAATGCCAATATTGTACCTTGAACCCAAATGAAAAGCATAAAAAAAGCGCCTTAAGGCGCTTTGTGGAAGCTTAATGGTTTAAATTACGCCTAATTCACGCAACCTTTCCATTAAATAACTGTCAGCGGTGTGCCGCTCAGACAGCACCACTTCCGGATTAGGATGAAGAAACAAAGGCAGTGAAATACGTGACTTAGTTTTGTCTGCACCTTGTGGGTTTATTACTCGGTGTGATGTGGATGGAAAATATCCCCCTGAGGCCTCTTGTAACATATCGCCAATATTGATGATGATATTACCAAAGTCGCTGGGTACATCCACCCATTCGCCTTGCTTATTCTTAACCTGTAAACCGGGTTCATTTGCAGCCGGTAAAACGGTAATAAGGTTGATATCCTCATGTGCTGCAGCGCGAATGGCACCTAATTCTTCATCACCTTGCATTGGCGGATAATGTAGAATACGTAGTAGTGTTTTTTGGCTATTACTGATCATTTCTGATAGCTGTATCGAATATTTTTCAGCAACATCTGCTGGTGAATATTGTTCTATCCATCCAAGTAACTCGGCTGCAAAATGATTAGCTTGTTGGTAATATTCTAAAATATTATCTCGCAATGAATCGGGTATACGGCCCCAAGGATAGACGTGAAAATATTCTTTGATATCTTTTACGCTATTTCCTTTTGCAGTTTCAGATACTGAAGCAGGAAAAAAGCCATCTTGGGTTTCAGGTTTAAATAAATACGCTTGTTTCTCTTCGCTATTGAAAAATGCGTACCACTCTTGATAAATTGTTTCGACTAAAGCTTGTTTGATAGGGTGGTTTGATAACACCCCAAATCCAGTTTCATGCAATGATTTTACAAAGCGCTCGGCACTGTCAGGTGCACGATAATCAATCGTTTCTAGTTTCATATTAGTTTCTTATTTGTTTTTGACCCGTGGTAATGGTAACGCTTGTCATAGAATGCTGCAATTTTTTGCGGTTGTTCACGGTCTTTTATGTTGAACGATTAGCGGTTAACTAACGTAGAATGATTCAGTTGGTTGGACCAATGATTAAAGTGGAGATAATGAATGCAAGTATTAACTGAATTTGAAAAGTTTGTCATTGAGCAAAAAGGCACTGAAAGGCCTTTTTCAGGTGAGTATGTTAATCACGATGCCGCAGGTCTATATTGTTGTAAAAAATGTTTAGCGCCATTATATAGAAGTGAACATAAGTTTAATGCACATTGTGGTTGGCCAGCTTTTGACGATGAAATTGCTGGTGCAGTCGATCGCATAATGGATGCAGATGGGCAAAGAGTAGAGATAACCTGTCATCAATGTGGCGGGCACTTAGGCCATGTTTTTGAGGGGGAGCGATTAACCGATAAAAATACTCGTCATTGTGTTAACTCCGTTTCCATGGTGTTTAAATCAACCTCAACTTTAGATGATGAGTCGAGCAATGCTTCAGTGCCTTTGTTAGAGCAAGCTACTTTTGGTGCGGGTTGTTTTTGGTGTATCGAAGCGATATTTTTGGCGCTTAATGGGGTTGAGAGTGTGCAATCTGGTTATGCTGGTGGAGAGGAGATACACGCAAATTATGATGCGGTTTGTTCTGGTAAAACCGGTCATGCTGAAGTGGTGCATATCAGCTTTAATCCTACAATTATCAGTTTTGAAGAGTTATTAGAGATATTGTTTAAAAGCCATAATCCGACAACATTAAATCAGCAGGGCAATGATAAAGGTCCGCAATATCGTTCGGTTATTTTTGCGCACACGGCCGCTCAAGTAGACAGTGCTAATAAGATGATTGATGCTTTACAGCAAGCGCAAATTTGGCCTGATCCTATTGTGACGGAAGTAGCTGCTTTTGATGTATTTTATCCAGCAGAAAACTATCACAATGATTATTTTGCTAAACATGGTGAACAACCTTATTGTCAAATGGTGGTAAAGCCTAAATTTGATAAGTTTAAGTCGCTGTTTGCGGATAAATTGAAATCAGCAATCTAAGTCACTGTTAGCGAGCGCCATGTATATTTAGTTCGTATTTTGTATATAAAAAGGGCGACAATATTAATTATTGTCGCCCTTTTTAGCGATCTTTTATGGATATGCCACACAAGATTTCAGTTTGAATTTATGAATCTAACTTGTCATCAGCGACTTTATAATGCGGATCTTCAATTAAATTAACTTCAACTAAATCACCAGCTTTATGCAATAAAGCCACACAGTCTTGGCTTAAATGACGAAGATGTAAACGTTTGCCTGCATTAACATAACGTTCCGCCAAGGTATCTATTGCATCCAACGCGGAGTGGTCTGCAACCCGTGAGTTTTGGAAATCAACAATTACATCCTGCGTATCATTTTGCGCATCAAACAGTTCAAGAAAATGCGCCACTGAACCAAAAAATAATGGGCCGTTTAAACGATAAACTTTCCAACCATTTTCATCTTCACTGACATCAACATTGATGTGTTTGGCATGTTCCCAAGCAAACACTAACGCCGATACAATAACACCGACAAATACCGCAAACGCTAAATCAGTAAATACGGTAACCGTTGTAACGAGTACGATAACGAAAGCATCATGTTTAGGTACTTTACGCATTACCTTAAAGCTTGCCCATTCAAATGTGCCCAGTACAACAATGAACATCACCCCGACTAAAGCTGCTAATGGGATAATTTCAATGAATGCCGAACCAAATAGAATAAATGCCAACAGAGCAAGCGCGGCAGTAATACCAGATAAACGCCCACGACCGCCTGAGTTAATGTTGATCATTGACTGACCAATCATGGCACAGCCACCCATAGCACCGAAGAAACCACTGGTAATGTTACCCACACCTTGACCAACACATTCTTTATTACCACGACCACGGGTATTGGTCATTTCATCGATAACGGTTAATGTCAGTAATGATTCAATTAATCCCACCGCAGCCAAAATACAGGCATAGGGTAAAATAATGTAAAAGGTATCAAAATTGAATGGCACGCTAGGAATTGCGAAACTAGGTAAAGAGCCTGCAATAGTGGCAGCATCGTTGCCACTCATGGTTTTCAAGAAGTCTAACACATTACGAGTATCCATCTCTAAACCAACAACAATTGCTGTTACGGTTAAGATGGCCACTAATGAAGACGGTATTGCTGTGGTTAATTTGGGTAAGAAGTGGATAATGGCCATGGTGAGTAAAATTAAGCCAACCATAATCATCATAGGTTCTTGTGCCATCCAAACCATGTTACCTGCCGCATCTTTAACTTTAAATTGTCCAAGTTGCGCGAGGAAGATAACAATAGCTAAGCCATTTACAAACCCTATCATGACAGGATAGGGTACTATGCGGATGAACTTTCCCAGTTTAAAGACACCCGCTGAAATTTGGATAATACCCGCAAGTACCACAGCTGCAAATAAATACTGTACCCCGTGTTCTACAACTAATGACACCATCACAACAGCCATAGCTCCCGTTGCACCAGAGATCATTCCTGGACGGCCACCGATAACAGCTGTTATTAAGCCCATGATGAATGCCGCATATAACCCGACCATTGGCTCAACATGTGCAACAAATGCAAACGCTACAGCTTCAGGGATCAGCGCAAGCGCAACGGTTAAGCCTGATAGAATATCTGCCTTACTGCTGGCAGTTTTATGACGAATGATATCGAACATTTAGCCTCTATTAAGTTTATTTTAATGATGATTAAGGTCGTAATCTTAACAAAAATCGTACCACTTCTAAACCAATAATCTGACATGAAGAACAATTAATGAAGTTGATATGATTTGAACAGCGAGGAATTAAGCTTATATCAAAATTAATTTAAAAAAAAAGCCATGCTTTAGCATGGCTTTAACTTATTAAACGACTTTGTTATGACTGTGGTTTAGTCATCTCAGCAGTTGCGCTATTAGCAAAATTTGATTTTGCGGCAGCTGGCTTGTCTGTTTCAGCGTAGCTTTTACCTTGAGGTACAGCTTGCTGCTCACGAACTTCAACCGTAGGCTTAGTTGTAGTTGAACTTACCATTGAACCAAAACGACTATTGCTGGCAGGTTTTGGTGCCACAACAACTTCAGTTTTGGTTTGCTCAGCTTTCGGCTCTACAGCTTTCTCAACCACTTTACGCACTATTGGGGCCGGCTTTGCCATAGGCGCGTTAACTGCGGCTTTGGTTGGCTTTGCTTCCGTTGATTTTGACTGCACTCCTTTTACGGGTGTAATAACTTCAGCTTCTTTAGTGACTTCAGCTTTTACCGCAGGTTCAGAAACTGGTAACGCCTCAGTTGTTACAGATACTGATTTTTCAGCAGCAACAGGAACAACTTTAGTTTCAGCTTCGACTTTAGCTTCAACTTCAACTTTACTTTCAACGATAGGAGCTGTTTGTACTGCTTCAACCCTTGTTGATTCAGCAAATGCTTCTACTTTCACCTCAGTAACCTCAGCAACTGATGTGTTAGCAGCTTTACTCTCTAACACTGGTTCAGCCTTTGCAGTAGGTTGATTAACGTCCGCTGCTGTAGCAGCTTGAGTTTGTGCTAGCTCTTCGGTTAACTGTCTATCAAGTTCATCAACAGGTGTGAACACTGGCGCGGTATCAGAAGAAGCACCTTCGTCATCATCACGGCGGCGGCGTTGACCTGCTGCACGAAGATGACGTGGACTGCGGCGGCTGCGACGCTGACCTTCACGTTTATCATCATCAGACTCATCAGTTTCAGACACTGTTTCGGTTACGCTAACCGTTTCATCTGCTGGTATAGTTGCAGTTGTTGCTGCAGTTGTTGCTGCAGTTGTAGTTGGTACCGTTGGAGCAACAGCTTCTACAGTTGCTGCAACACTAGTGTCTACTTTTAACTCAGCTGTTTCTTCCGTCGCTGCGGTTGTAGTTTGTTCAACTGTCGCTGATTTATCGGCTGGTTGGTTATCAGCAGGTTTTTCTTTACGAGGCTGACGCTTACGCACAGGCTTACTATCTTTAGCTGAATTGTTAACTTCAGAATTAGCTTCAGCATTAACGTTAGCTACCAACTCATTTGTCTCAACATTATTAACATCACTTCGCACATCTTTAGCTAAATCCGTTGGTGTGGATTCATTAGGCGTAGTGGTTAACAGTGTTTGGTCATTAGTTTGCTCATTCTCAATGCGTACTTTTCTGCGCATATTACGGCGCTGACGACGTTCACGTGCAGCTTCCTGTTTAGGTGTTTTTTCAGCCGCAACAGTTTTGGTCGGTTTATCGTCACTGACTACCGGTTTGCTAACAGGTTCGGGTTTGTTAGCTGTTTTAGTGTCATCTTTGTCACGACTAGGCTTATTACGGCCACGAGTATTCTTGTTATCAGTTGTTGTCGAATCTTTATCGTTACGTTTGCGACGAGTATCGTTACGGCTGTCGTTGCGACTTTCATTACGATTATCACCGCTATCATTACGGCGGCTGCGACGAGGGTTAGTTTTATCTTGTGTTACCGCAGGCTTAACTACAGGCTTTTCTTTTGTTTCAGTTTCATCACTGCTAAAGAAAGCACTAATTGCAGATGTAATGCGGCTGAATAAACCAGGTGTAGCAGCAACTACAGGCTTAACTGGAGCAGCTTTAGGTTCTTCAACGGTTTTTTGCGGTGCAGCAAAACCTTTTAAAGCTGGCTCTGGTGCTAAGGTACGCTCTAATTTACGTGGCTCGTACAATTCTGATTTAGGTGCTTCAACGCGCTTAAAGCTTGATTCGGTGATTTCATCATCATTTTTACGGCGGATCACTCGATATTCAGGTGTTTGCATGTGCGCATCAGGAATAACATACACTTCTACACCATGACGTTCTTCGGTAATGCGAATGGCTTTACGTTTTTCGTTAAGTAAAAACGCTGCAACATCAACCGGAACAATGGCTTCGATTTGAGTGGTATGCTCTTTAATGGCTTCTTCTTCCATTAAGCGTAAAATCGATAATGCTAAAGATTCGGTACTACGGATAGTACCTTGGCCATGACAGCGAGGACATAAATGTGCAGCAGACTCTTCTAAAGAAGGGCGCAAGCGCTGACGCGACATTTCCATCAGACCAAAACGTGAAATACGACCTAATTGCACTCGTGCGCGGTCATGATGCACTGCATCACGCATGCGATTTTCCACTTCACGTTGATGACGAACAGGCGTCATATCAATAAAGTCGATAACCACTAATCCACCCAAATCACGTAAACGTAATTGACGGGCAATTTCGTCTGCCGCTTCAAGGTTAGTATTTAATGCCGTTTCTTCGATATCACCGCCTTTAGTGGCGCGGGCAGAGTTAATATCGATAGAGGTTAATGCTTCTGTTGGGTCAATAACAATTGAACCGCCAGAGGGTAAACGAACTTCGCGCTGGAAAGCTGACTCAATTTGAGATTCGATTTGGAAATGGGTAAATAAAGGTACTTCAGAATCGTACATTTTGACGCGTTCAAGGAAGTCTGGACGAACTAAGCCAATATGTAATTTAGCTTCTTCATAAATACGTGGATGATCGATGAGAATTTCACCAACATCACGACGTAAATAGTCACGAATTGCGCGAACAATAACATTACTTTCTTGATGAATTAAGAAAGGAGCACCTTTTGTTTTAGACGCTTCTTGAATAGCATCCCAGTGATGCTGTAAGACTTTTAAGTCCCATTTTAATTCAGTTGATTCTTTGCCTACACCCGCAGTACGAACAATTAAACCCATGCCATGTGGCACTTCAAGTTCAGACATCGCTTCTTTTAATTCAGTACGCTCATCACCTTCAATGCGACGAGATATGCCACCCGCGCGCGGATTGTTTGGCATTAATACTAAATAAGACCCCGCAAGACTGATAAAGGTGGTTAAGGCAGCGCCTTTGTTGCCACGTTCTTCTTTATCGATTTGAACGATAACTTCTTGACCTTCCTGCACCACTTCTTTGATGTTAGGACGACCTTGAAAAGAGTAACCTTTAGGGAAGTATTCGCGGGCAATTTCTTTTAACGGAAGAAAACCATGACGATCAGCACCATAGTCAACAAATGCAGCTTCTAAAGAGGGTTCTACGCGGGTGATTTTACCTTTGTAAATATTTGATTTTTTTGTTCATGGCCTGGGCTTTCAATGTCCAGATCATACAATTGTTGCCCATCTACTAGGGCGACACGCAACTCTTCAGATTGAGTTGCATTAATTAACATACGTTTCATGATGACGTGATTCTTCTATAAAGGTCATCAAACAACAATTATTTGCATTACGGGCCTGCGAATAGTTTAGCAGCCTCACGGCTTGTTACAGGCTATATAGGCGCGCAGTACGACTGTTAAACGCATTCTCTGCGTGTCGCGGCCTAATTTATGGCTTATTTTCTAGTGTTTACAAAAACAAGGAATCCGTTGCATTAACAACCAACCCCATAAATATCAGTTTCTTCCAGTAATGCCTAATCGAATCGGTTGTTTGATAACAAGCTAAAATATTGTTCGAATTTGGCGGTTGAAATCAGGCAGTTTTTACATTTTTTTAGACTAAACTTACGGTTTAATTATAAACACATAATAATGACGTGTTTTAAAAACTTATAATTTGTAAATCAATGATTTGCTACCGATAAAGCTCATGTGTAAATTGCACTGAATTTCATTAATTGAATAGGTTGTGAACAGTTTATCCACGGTTTGTCCTCATTCAATGCGCAAATATAGCAATATTAGCTAAGTTCGGCAATCAAAAGCCTATAATCTTTTAAGTGATAATTGTTTCAGTTACCTATTATGGGGTGTTGTGCAATGGATTGCTGTGTTACTGATGCAATTTCTTATTTCCCTTTTCTTTGAAGGCAGCCACTTGTTATTCATTTAAACGTCATTCATGCGTACGGTAGTGGTTTGTAAAACAGCATTTATATAAGAGAGTATGATTGTCCTGTGCTTGTGATAGCCAAGTTTTATTGAAATAAGCTACAATAGCGACGTTCTCACAAATTGGCGCATCATGAATACTGAAACTACCCCCAAGTTCACTTCGTCACCATAGACGAAGATAATGTTGAACAACGAATTGATAATTTTTTATTAACTAAGCTTAAAGGCGTTCCTAAAAGCATGATTTATCGAATCGTGCGAAAAGGTGAGGTGAGAGTTAATAAGAAGCGAATTAAACCTGAGTATAAACTTCAAATAGATGATGTTGTTCGTATTCCGCCGGTCAGAGTGGCAGAAAAAGATAATCGTACAGCACCGTCACCTAATCTATCTAGAGTCTCTCAATTAGAAGAGCGAATTATTCATGAAGATAAGTTTCTTATCGTATTGAATAAACCCGCTGGGATTGCTGTACATGGAGGCAGTGGGGTAGATTATGGCGTGATTGAAGGTTTGCGCTCGCTACGACCTCAACAAAAGTTTTTAGAACTGGTGCATCGTTTAGATAAAGATACCTCAGGCGTCTTATTGGTGGCTAAAAAACGCAGCGCGTTAAAACACCTACATGAGCAGCTACGCAGCAAAACAATGCAAAAAGATTATTTGGCATTAGTACGTGGCGATTGGCAGGCTAAAGACAAGGTCATAAAAGCTCCTTTACTAAAAATTACCTTAAAATCGGGTGAACGCATAGTTAGGGTGAATCCGGAAGGAAAAGAATGCGAAACGCGTTACCGGATTATGCAACGCTTTGAAGGCGCAACGTTAGTAAAAGCAAGCCCAGTGACAGGGCGAACTCATCAGATCCGAGTTCACTGTCAATTTGCTGGTCATGCTATTGCTTGCGATGATAAGTATAGCGAGCAAAAGTTTGACGACAGTATGCGTGCAATTGGCTTAAATCGTTTGTTCTTACATGCTGCAGAATTGAAGTTCACCCATCCTGAAACCGATACCACAATGCAAGTCAGTGCGCCGTTGGATGATGTGTTGTTACAAACACTAGAAAAACTCAAAAAGATTTAATATTAGTTGTGATGACTGAAAAAGTGAATGATATGACATTGCAGAATAAATTTGACTTAGTGATTTTTGATTGGGATGGCACCTTAATGGATTCCATCGGGGCCATTGTGAGCTGCATGCAAGCTGCGGCTCATGATCTTAGTATAGAGGTACCAAGTGAACGTGCTATTCGTGACTTGATAGGCCTTTCATTACCCAAAATACTCAATATTTTATTCACTGATTTAGTTCATCTGCATGAAGATATTGTTAGTCGTTATAGACACCATTTCTTATCAGCTAATACAGTTAGCCCATTATTCGAGGGTAGTGAACTTTTATTAAACCGGCTTTTTACCCATGGTTACACATTAGCTATTGCTACAGGTAAAGGCCGCCCGGGCTTGGACAGGGTATTAGCGCTCAGTGGTATGGGGCATTATTTTGCTGCTAGTCGTTGTGCTGACGAAATGAAAAGTAAACCTGATCCTATGATGATTGATTCTCTGCTTGCACATTTTAATGTGCCCGCCCATCGAGCTGTGATGATTGGGGATTCGGTTCATGATTTGCATATGGCCAATAATGCTGGCGTTGCCGCTATTGGGGTGAGTTATGGTGCTAATTTGGTTGAACAACTGCAAGCTGCTAACCCGTTAGCCATTGTCGATAATGTCGCTGAATTAGTCTATTACCTTTAATCTAATGTGTTACTCATTAGATTAAAGGTAAATAAATCTGCTCTAGTGGGTGAAGTTGCTATGCCAATACATCAATACCTTGCAATGCTAATAAATCAATAAGCTTTATGAGTGGTAAGCCAATAAGTGTATTGGGATCATCGCCTTCAAGCTTGTCAAACAGTGCAATGCCTAATCCCTCACTTTTAAAGCTGCCCGCGCAATACAGCGGCTGTTCAGTCTTAACGTAAAAGCCAATTTGTGCCTCTGTTAGCTGTCTGAAGTGAACTGTAAATTTTTCTATACAACTGTGCATTACCTTGGTCTCAGTGCTATAAACTGCTAGACCAGTATAAAAGGTAATGGCTTGGCCTGAAGCTTTTGTGAGCTGTTTAATCGCATTTTCAACCGTGTAGGGTTTACCCACTATGTCACCATTTATTAGTGCCACTTGATCAGAGCCAATAACGATATTGTTATGCTTATTGTGTTGTGATGATGTGTCCGCAGCGATTAATGCACTACCCGCCAATGCTTTTTGCTGTGCTAGACGCTCAACCAACTGTATTGCTGTTTCATCTATTAGTGGTGATTCATCAATATTGGGGTTAATAGTAGTAAATGGATAATTTAATTTAGATAATAGTTGCTGACGGTAAACGGATGTCGAGGCTAAAATTAACTTTATAGGCATGATTTCTTATCTAATCAGTCTTTGATAGCACAAAGTTTACCATTAATCGTTAATATGCGGTAAATATCGCTGCAAATGCTTGTGTATGCAGGGACTGTTCGGTAAAATTTGCCATCATTCAAATTTAATGTTGGTAGTGATAGAGAGCTTGAATATATCTTAGGGTAGATTTTAGTGCATTTTGCAGAAATTTTCTTTGACTCTAACGTTTTCAAACTATAATATGCGCGCCTTATGCAAACAGTAAAGATACCGGTTTCAATTGATCCTTTTCGCGCCGCTAGTAGCAGTCTTCGTTATGATGGCATAGTTCCTAGTAAGCAGAATAAGCGATTAAATGAGTTATGTGCCGGCGACTGTTCCGACGTAGTTGTGTCGTTGGAATGTGGTGTCGACTTACAGGGGATAGTCTACCTTCGCGGGAAGGCTGTGACGGAGCTCACTCTGCTATGTCAACGTTGCATGACACAATATACTACTGAGGTTACGGTCGAGTTTTGTTTCAGTCCTTGTAAGAATGAAACAGAAATCGATGAGCTCCCGGATGCGTATGACCCAATTGAGTGTAATGATATTGGTGAAGTACGTCTGCATCAATTGATTGAAGATGAATTGATAGTCGCTATGCCGATTATCCCAGTGCATGAAGATACTGATTGCAGTTTGGGATCGAAAGATATAGTTGTAGGCGAGATCGACCCCGCTCATGAGGAGCGTCCAAATCCGTTTGCAGTGTTACAAAAACTGAAGAGCAAGTAATCGTAGGAGACAAGTCAAATGGCTGTACAACAGAATAAAAAATCTCGTTCAAAGCGCGGAATGCGCCGTTCACATGATTCATTGAGCACTGCTCAATTATCTGTAGACGCAACTAGCGGTGAATTACATCTACGTCACAATGTGACTGCCGATGGTTTTTACCGCGGTGTAAAGGTTATCAACAAGTAATTTGTTGACGACTTAATGACGAATCTGACGCTCGCGTTAGATGCGATGGGCGGCGATCATGGTCCCCACGTCACAGTGCCTGCAGCCTTGCAGGCACTGAAATCTAATTCCTCTATTCATATTATCCTTATCGGCAACCAAGCTGAAATCGAACCATTTCTTTCATCAGTTGACCCCACTATTCTATCTCGAATTGAACGAATTCATACTACAGAAGTAGTGGCTATGGATGATCGGCCTGTACATGCTTTACGTACTCGTAAAAATAGCTCAATGCGCGTTGCCCTAGAACAAGTCAGGGATGGAAAAGCTGAAGCTTGTATTAGTGCCGGCAATACTGGCGCGTTAATGGCAATGGCAAAAGTGCTATTGAAAACGCTACCAGGTATCGACCGACCAGCTTTAGTTTCATGTTTACCGACAGTGACGGGCAAGCCTGTTTATTTGTTAGACTTAGGTGCTAATGTCGCATGTGATTCAGAAACCTTATTTCAGTTTGCTGTTATGGGGTCAGTCTTGTGCGAAGCGGTACATAAAAAATCTCGGCCTAAAGTCGCTTTATTAAATGTCGGCATTGAAGAGATTAAAGGTAACGATCAAGTACAACAAGCTGGACGTCTTCTGCAACACACAGATCAACTCAATTATGTTGGTTTCGTCGAAGGTGATGAAATCTACACTGGTAATTTAGATGTAATAGTGTGCGACGGTTTTGTCGGCAATATTACTTTAAAAACCTCAGAAGGTATTGCCAAGCTTTTAGTTCACCAGTTAAAACGTGGTTTAAATAGCGGCATATTTGTTCGTTTATTGTCCAAACTCATCGCGCCACGCATACAAGCTGTACTCAGTAAGATGAACCCCGACCACTATAACGGTGCAAGTCTGATAGGATTGCGCGGAATAGTAGTAAAGAGTCATGGAAACGCTGATGAAGCTGCCTATCTACAAGCCATTAATTTAGCAGCAACTGAAGCGAAACGTCGTCTTCCTGAAATGATCAATGATCGTTTGGAGTCGATTCTTTTAGACATCAATAGCTGATCACATCATATGCATACAAAAATTCTCGGAACAGGCAGTTATCTGCCTGTGCAAGTGCGCAGTAATCAAGATTTAGAAAAAATGGTCGACACCAGTGATCAATGGATTATGGATCGAACAGGTATTTCAGAACGGCGCATAGCAGCCACTGATGAATCAGTGTCGACTATGGGGTATCAAGCTGCACTTAAAGCGCTTGAGATGGCGGGTATAGAAGCAACTGATCTTGACATGATTGTGTGTGGTACCACGAGTGCCCCTAATGCTTTTCCTGCGGCAGCTTGTGAAATACAAGCCATGTTAGGTGTTAAACAAATCCCTGCTTTTGATATTGCTGCCGCGTGTTCAGGCTTTGTTTACGCATTATCTGTAGCAGACCAATTTGTCAAAACCGGCGCGGCTAAAAAGGTGTTAGTTATTGGCGCAGATGTATTATCGCGCATGTGTGGACCTGATGATCGTTCAACGGTCATTTTATTCGGTGATGGTGCCGGTGCTGTCGTGATTGGTGCCAGTGATACTCCAGGTATTATTAATACCCATATATATGCAGATGGCAGCCAGGGGGATTTATTAAAATGCTCATTCCCTCCAAGGGCGAATGAATCCTCAGAAGCGGTCGGTTATATGACCATGAAGGGCAACGATGTATTTAAAGTAGCCGTCACTCAACTGTCAAATGTTGTCACAGAAACCTTGCGGATTAATAATATCGACAAATCCGAAATTGATTGGTTAGTCCCACATCAAGCTAATTTTAGAATTATTAATGCGACCGCTAAAAAATTGAATATGAGTTTAGATAAAGTTGTCTTAACTTTAGCAAGGCATGGTAATACTTCAGCTGCATCTGTACCGATTGCACTAGATGAAGCGGTACGAGATGGTCGAATTCAACGTGGTCAATTATTACTTTTAGAAGCCTTCGGGGCAGGATTTGCTTGGGGCAGTGCGTTAGTTCGCTTCTAATTTCTTTAATTTAATACAGGTAATTAACAATGGAAAATGTGGCTTTTGTATTTCCGGGTCAAGGCTCACAAGCTGTCGGTATGTTAGCTGACTTAGCCCAAGAGCATGATGTGGTTGCACAAACATTTGCCGAGGCTTCACAGGTACTTGGCTATGATTTATGGGCACTTGTAAAAGACGGACCAGTAGAATCATTAAATGAAACCGACAAAACCCAGCCAGCATTACTTACAGCAAGCGTGGCTATTTGGCGTGCTTATCAAGCTAGCGGTAAAGCCATGCCAGCTTATCTTGCCGGTCACAGTTTAGGTGAATATTCAGCTCTTGTGTGTGCAGGTGTAATGCAATTTACAGACGCGGTTAAGTTAGTTGAACTTCGTGGTCAATTAATGCAACAAGCCGTTCCCGCAGGAACCGGTGCTATGTTCGCCATTATTGGTTTAGACGATGCTGCAATTGCAACCGCATGTGAAGCCTCTGCACAAGGCGATGTTGTTAGTCCTGTTAACTACAACAGCCCAGGACAGGTCGTTATAGCCGGAGAGAAAAACGCTGTTGAACGTGCTGCTGCTGCGTGTAAAGCGGCTGGCGCTAAAATGGCTGTAGCATTGCCAGTAAGCGTGCCATCTCATTGTGCCCTGATGAAGCCTGCTGCTGATAAACTAGCTCAGGCCTTAGCTGATATTTCATTTTCAACCCCGATAATTAATGTCATTAATAACGTTGATGTGGCTATGCCTACACTCGGCGAAGAAATAAAAGATGCTTTAGTACGCCAGTTGTATTGCCCGGTTCGTTGGAGCGATACCGTGAATTATATGGCTGAAAAAGGTGTCACTGAATTAGTTGAAATGGGACCGGGTAAAGTATTAACTGGTTTGACAAAAAGAATTAATAAATCTGTTTCAGCCCAAGCAGTCAATGATGTTGCATCATTTGCATCATTTGCTGCATTAACTGAGTAAGGAATAATAATGAGTATTAGCTTTAATTTAGAAGGTAAAGTGGCACTTGTCACTGGTGCTAGTCGTGGTATTGGACGTGCAATTGCAGAAACATTGGTACAAGCTGGCGCAGTTGTCATTGGTACAGCAACCAGTGAGAAAGGCGCAGCAGCGATTCAAGAGTATCTTGGCGACAAAGGTTTAGGTCTTGTGCTTAATGTCACAGATAGCGAATCTGTTGCACAATTATATAGCCAAATTAAAGAAAAAGCTGGCGATGTTGATATTCTCGTGAATAATGCAGGTATTACACGTGATAATTTATTAATGAGAATGAAAGACGATGAGTGGCAAGATATCATTGACACTAATTTAACTTCATTATTTAAATTGTCTAAGCCTGTGATGCGATCTATGATGAAAAAGCGTTTTGGGCGTATCATCAGTATCGGATCTGTTGTTGGTACTATGGGTAATGCTGGCCAAGTCAATTACTCTGCCGCTAAAGCCGGTTTAATAGGATTTACTAAATCTCTTGCAAGGGAGGTTGCATCTCGTCAAATAACAGTTAATGCTGTTTCACCTGGATTTATTCAGACTGATATGACAGATGAGCTGACACCAGAGCAGCAACAGGCTATTATGTCGCAAGTTCCGATGGAACGTTTAGGGCAAGCGCAAGAAATTGCCAATGCAGTATTGTTTTTGGCCTCAGATTCAGCCGCTTACATCACAGGTGAAACACTGCATGTGAATGGCGGAATGTACATGGTTTAAGGACGATTGGTAGGAAACTACCTTCATTTGAGTCAGAGTTAGAAGCAGTGCGGATTTATTTTTGTGGTTAGACCACAAAATCTAAGCTTGCAATGTTATCTAAATCGAATAAACTACTCGCAATCTTACGCAAGTGCGTAATTTGAATAGGAAAGAGAACTAATGAGCAACATCGAAGAACGTGTAAAGAAAATCATTATTGAGCAACTAGGTGTTAAAGAAGAAGACGTTAAATCTGCTGCTTCTTTCGTGGACGATTTAGGTGCCGATTCTCTGGACACAGTTGAATTGGTTATGGCTCTAGAAGAAGAGTTTGATACCGAGATCCCTGATGAAGAAGCTGAAAAGATCACTACTGTTCAAGCAGCGATCGATTACGTTTCTAAGAATCAGTAATCCAAAATTCACAGAGAAAGGCGGCATTTATTGTCGTCTTTTTTTGTTTCTGGCACTCTAAGAAAAAGTAAGCAGTCTTAGCTATTCATTTAAAACGCCTGTTCTAGTAGGTTAACCTCTCTTTATATTTCTCCTTCCGGTTAATCGCCGTTGCTAGATTCATTGGCATTGTACATTCAGAATAAAAGGTGAAAATCATGTCTAAACGTCGTGTTGTTATTACAGGTCTAGGATTAGTGACTCCAGTGGGTAATGATGTCGAATCATCCTGGAAAGCGTTACTTGCTGGTCAAAGTGGTATCGAGCCTATTACTAAATTTGATGCTACAGAATTCAGTACTCGCTTTAGTGGTTCTGTTAAAAACTTTGATGTTGAACAATATTTAACTAAGAAAGATGCCCGTAAAATGGATTTATTTATCCAATACGGCATGGCTGCAGGTATTCAAGCCATGAAAGACTCTGGCTTAGACATGAGCCTAGAGCGACCAGATCGTGTTGGCACCGCAATAGGTTCTGGTATGGGCGGAATGCATTTAATAGAGCAAAATCATAGCGCTTTACTCAAAGGTGGCCCCCGTAAAGTTTCACCCTTTTATGTGCCTAGTACTATTATTAATATGATTTCAGGCCATTTATCAATTATGTATGGCATGACAGGTCCTAATTTTGCCGTCACCACTGCTTGTACAACAGGTGTTCATAATATTGGTTTTGCAGCGCGCACTATTGCTTATGGTGATGCTGATGTGATGGTTGCAGGCGGAGCTGAAGATGTTACTAGCCCATTAGCTGTTGCCGGTTTTGGTTCTGCTAAAGCGCTATCCACTCGTAATGATGACTATCAAGCCGCCAGTCGCCCATGGGATAAGGACCGTGATGGTTTTGTTATAGGTGATGGTGCTGGTGTGTTAGTGATGGAAGAGTATGAACACGCCAAGGCTCGTGGTGCAAAAATTTACGGCGAACTTGTCGGCTTTGGCATGAGCGGAGATGCATTTCACATGACATCTCCTCCAGCAGATGGTGCGGGTGCCGCTGCGGCAATGGTTAATGCGATTGCTGATGCTGGCATTACTAAAGAGTCGATTGGCTATATTAATGCTCACGGGACTTCGACACCTGCAGGCGATAAAGCCGAAGCTGCGGCGGTTAAGTCGGTATTTGGTGCACATGCCTATAACTTGTTAGTCAGTTCCACTAAATCAATGACGGGTCATTTATTAGGGGCTGCTGGCTCTGTTGAAGCCATTATTACCTTGCTGGCTTTACAAGATCAACATATCCCACCAACAATCAATCTTGATAATCCTGATGAAGGTTGTGATTTAGATTTTGTTGCTCATACCTCACGTAAACATCAATTTGACTACGCTTTATGTAACTCATTTGGATTTGGTGGCACCAACGCGTCATTGTTATTTAAGAAAATCTAATTCACTTGCGAATGGTATTTATATAAAGGGAAGATGATGTCTTCCCTTTTTTGTATGATAAATCTTAATATGGCTAATTAACCATTCCTTTGCCTAGTTTATTTAGCGTAAACTGACAAAATACATTTTAGAGGATTAAATATATGGCCGGTATAGACAGACAGCTGACATTACGTTTTTTAGCTGAGCCTGCAGATGTGAATTTTGGCGGCAAAGTTCATGGCGGTGCGGTAATGAAGTGGATCGATTTAGCCGCTTACGCATCAGCCGCAGGTTGGAGCGGAAAGTATTGTATTACTGTATACGCCGGTGGTATTCGTTTTGTTAAACCTATTCATGTGGGTAACATAGTCGAAGTGACTGGTAAAATTATCTACACTGGAACAACATCTATGCATGTGGCGATTGATGTTAAAGCGGGTGACCCAAAATATTCAGAACGTCATTTAACAACCCATTGCATTGTGATTATGGTTGCGGTTGATGATGCTGGTAAACCGACAGATGTACCTGAGTGGATCCCCAAGACCGAGGATGACATTCGTTTACGCGATTCAGCATTACGGTTAATGGACATGCGTAAACGCATTGGTGCTGAGATGGAAGCCCACGTAAAACCAATCGTTGAGTAAATATTAATTACATATCGGAGAAGTTATGGCTAAGGTTGCATTTTTAGGTTTAGGTGTGATGGGATTTCCCATGGCAGGTCATTTAGTGAGCCAGGGGCATGAGGTGACTGTGTACAATCGTACACAGGCTAAATCAGATTTATGGACCCAAACTTACCAAGGTAAATCAGCTCCGACACCTAAAGCAGCTTCAATGGGTCAGGATATTGTCTTTACCTGTGTGGGTAATGACGATGATTTACGTCAGGTTGTTTTAGGTGAGCAGGGTGCTATTCATGGTATGCATGCTGGCACTATTTTAGTTGACCACACGACAGCATCCGCTGACGTTGCCCGTGAAATTTTTGCAGTGTTAGCTGCCAAAGACATTGCCTTCTTAGATGCACCTATTTCAGGCGGTCAAGCAGGGGCCGAAAAAGGCATGCTTACTGTCATGATGGGTGGCGAACAGGCTACTTTTGATGCCGTTAAACCTGTTATTGCTGCTTATAGTCGCTGTGCTGAGTTATTAGGGCCGGTTGGTTCAGGACAACTAACTAAAATGGTCAATCAAATTTGTATCGCAGGTGTGGTTCAAGGTTTGGCAGAAGGATTACACTTTGCCAAAAGTGCTGGTCTTGATGGTTTGAAGGTGATTGAAGTTATTAGCCAGGGAGCCGCACAAAGCTGGCAAATGGAGAATCGCTATAAAACCATGTGGCAAGGCGAGTATAACTTTGGGTTTGCTATTGACTGGATGCGTAAAGATTTGGGTATAGCACTTGATGAAGCTCGACGTAATGGATCGACTTTGCCTGTGACTGCACTGGTTGATCAATTCTACGCTGACGTTCAAGCAATGAAAGGCAATCGATGGGATACTTCAAGTTTATTAGCACGTCTAGAGAAGAATCGTTAAGCATCTATTTCATATACAAATAAAAAGGACTGCTATGATGCAGTCCTTTTTTTAAAATATAGGTGTCTACTAGATATCAGTTGGCTCTACTACAATATGTTCTAATTCCACTGCCGCGACAGTATGTAAGGCATCCATAGCCGCGCCAACAAGGCTTATCATGCCTTTAGATGACTCAATTAATATCGCACGTTTAATCTCGCTATAGTCTCGATTGTGTCTTATCAAGTTTGATAGTGCCATCTGCATTGGCTGCATAGAGGGATTAAACGCCGCATTTTCAGCATATCGTCCACAAAAAGTAGCGCCGTCATGGGTTTCTAACACAACTGCAGCATGACAATGAGTATAAGGGGCATAACTTAACCCTACTTGATCTAACGCTTCGATAATGACAGGGTCATTTGACTCTAAAGCAAACTCAATATGGCTTTTTGACAGTAATGGGCGGGTCACATTTAAGTCTTTAGGCCCAAATGCATACGGTAAGTAATGGCTCAATGGCGCAGTTGCTTGACCCGGTAAGTGAATATTGATTTTACTGCCATCAACAAGTTCGTTGATGAATTGACGGCAATGACCACAAGGGCTGAAATTAACAACTATGTCCATTATATGTGTTTCGCCACACAGCCATGCATGGCTTATAGCACTTTGCTCAGCATGAACAGTGTGAAACAGTGCTTCTCCAGGTAACTCAAGGTTGGCTCCCATATAAATATCACCACTGCTGCCTTTTACAATTGCGCCAACATAAAACTGGCTAAGGCTTGGACTTGCTAGTGCTGCTGCTATGGGTAACAAAGCCATTAAAAGATCTTGTTCATTTAATTGGCTTGTGGTCATTAAATTTGATAATTGAATGGCATTAATATGACCACCGAAATCATCACTTAATAATGGCACTAAAGCTGTTGCAAGTGGCTTTGGCAGTTGATTGATACCATCTATAAATCGATTTTGCATTTTCCCTTATCCTTAAAATAAAAAACGTCATATTTGGGCTTAAGCTTATGACTAAAATGAATAAACTAAAGTGATTGTAAGTATTGATACAGGGCTTTTAATAGCTTTTGTTTGTGTTCATTGTCGCTGGTTTCTTCAACTAAGTTTTCGAGACGCATCACATAATCGGCATTCATTAACTGCTCTTGGCAGTATTCACGCCACTTAAGGCTTTCTAGGTGGCTTAATGTATGTGGGTAATTACGAGCTCGATAACGAAATAGCATGGTATTAATACGAGGGTCATCAAACTGTAATTCCAATGCGGCTAAATTCTGCGGTTGAGTATGGCTTACTATGTCTATTTTGGTTTTATCAGCATGACTGAAAAAACCGCCACTGTAGAGCATTAGGTCAGGGTTAGTTATCGCTGGCCTATCTGATTCTATTTCAAATACAGCATTTAATTTCTCACGAATATCGCTTGATTGTTTTAGGCGTTTATATTGCTCTCGGGCGAAGGCTTTATCCACATTTAACCGCAGTGCTACATCATCATCTAATAACTTAGCAGAGCCAATAAACGGACATTTATTAATGTGAATTTGCTTAATAGGGATAGGCAGTTCACCTGGTGCTAAATCTGCGCGTGAAGTATACATTCTAGCTTGAATTTCTTCAGCCGTTAATGTCAATAAAGGTGAGATATCCATGGATAAATTGATACAAATAACGGCATTTTTATTGGTCGGATGAAAAGTCACTGGGGCAATTAATGTGGTGCAGCCATTGAGTGCGCTAATTTTAGAACTCACATGCACCAAAGGCTGCATTTTTAAAACATCAATTTGATCACTTACAGCTTGTTTACGGCGTAATTTAAAATAATAGTCATATAATTTAGGCTGCTGTTGTTTTATTAGCTTAGCCATAGCGATAGTTGCGTATACATCAGACATGGCATCATGGGCTTTTTCATGGCTTAAGCCATTGGCAACAGTTAATTGCTCTAATTTGAAGCTAGGAGAGCCATCTTCCTTTGTTGGCCAACTAATGCCATCAGGACGAAACGCATAACAGGCTCGAACGAGATCAATTAAGTCCCAGCGCGAATTCCCCTGCTGCCATTCCCGTGCGTATGGGTCGATAAAGTTACGATAAAAACCATAACGGCTGACTTCGTCATCAAAGCGTAAGGAATTGTAGCCGACAACACAGGTATTAGGTTGGCTGAATAATTCATTAATACGCTTCATGAACTCAGCTTCAGGCATACCCTTACCATTAGCCAGTTGTGGCGTTATTCCGGTGATTAGTATCGCTTCTGGCGAAGGTAAATAATCGGGCGCAAGCTGGCAATAAAAGGTTTCTGGCTCGCCGATAATATTTAATTCAAGATCCGTGCGGATCCCGGCAAACTGGCAAGGGCGGTCCTTGGCTGGATTTGCCCCGAATGTTTCATAATCGTGCCAGTAAAGTGAAGGCGTTTCTTCATGATTTATTTTCATTTAATTTTGCTCATTTTTGCATTTAACTTCATGTAAATCATGGTTAAATCTGCTTTAAACCTTTCATTCTAATTTGGTTGTTTTTATTCTACTGCTTTAGGTGCTGAGTACACCTGTGTGTACATATTTGGTTTTGTGTCATAAACTTGTTATATCGAGCAATAAATCTGTACACAGGTTTTTTAAATGTCTTTATCTGACACACAGTTACGTTCTATAAGCGGAAAACCATACACGGGTAAACCTGAAATTGCTGACCGTGATGGTTTAAGTGTCCGCATTAGCAATGCAGGAACTGTAACTTGGCAATATCGCTTCCGTTTTCGCTCTTCTGTTGGACGTTTAACATTAGGTCGCTATCCTGATGTTAAATTATCTGAAGCTCGAAAATTTGTACCTGAACTGAGAAACGCATTAGCGAATGATACAGATCCAAGAGTGTATTGGAAACAACGCAATACCAGAAGAGGCAAAGTGAATGTCCGATATTGCTGCGAACAGTTTTTACTTAAACAAGGTAGCTCGTTAAAGCCAGGAACTATTGCCACTTATCAATCATGTTTTCGGGTGCATTTGTTTGATGCTTTTGATGATAGGTTAGTTGATGATATTACACTTGGAGAATGGATTGACTTCTTTGATGAAAAATCAAAAGTGAGTCGAGTAACCTCTGGCGCGATATTAAAACAGTTAAAGACAATACTAAATTGGTCTGTAAGAAGACAATTAATCAAATCGGTTGATGTGTTACAGCTTAGAGTATCAGACATTGGCTCTGCTTCGACAGTTGGTTCACGAGTGTTAACCGTACTCGAATGCGGGAAGATTTGGCGTGAGCTAGATAAAACAAGAGCAACCAGAACCATCACTAATTCTATAAAGGCTTGCATGATGACCGGGGCGAGGGTGTCTGAGCTACTTAAATCAAGTCGTGCTGATTTTGATTTAGACAGCATGGTGTGGACTGTTCCGGTTGTTAACAGTAAAACTAACCAACCTATCAGGCGACCAATAAGCCCAGCTTTACTCGAGCTGCTTCAAGAGCAATGGTCTTTACATCGCTCTCAATGGACTTTTCCAGCGCCAAATGATTATAAAAAGCCTGTTGGTATAGCGTCGGTTAATAAATTAGTCAGAGAAATTAGACCAAGAGTAGATATTCCAGACTGGAGACTGCATGATTTCAGAAGAACTATTTCAACGAGACTTTCTGAGCTTGGTATATTGCCTCATGTAACAGAAAAAATGCTAGGTCATGTCCTTGGCGGTGTGATGGCTGTGTACAACAAGCATGATTGGCTAGATGAGCAAGCAGCAGCTTACCAAATGTGGACGGAAAAACTGCTGCTGTCTGCTAAAGGAGAAATGAATGTAATGGTGTTGGATACTTTGCCTTAAGATGCCAATTGCTCTTCATCCCACTTTTTAAGTGCTTGTATGTTGTAAAATCGCCCATTATGAATTGGGTTTGGGAAACCAAGATTTTTGCGCCACTTCCATAATGTAGCAGTAGAGCAGATTCGATAGCGCACCATGACTTCTTTAGTGTTAAGGAACAATGGTTCTTGTTGCATTCCGGTATTGGTGTGATTTTCTTGTTGATCTAAATTATTCATTATTGACCTTCCTTTTTAAGCTTTTCTGCTAATGTTTTCATGTCATGCTGGCATGAGCCGACCTGATCGCGCGGAAGGGCATACCATTGTTTTAATGCTTCTTTGATAACGTCTGACTTCTTCATATAACCCCTTAGGCGACTTTTGCTAGTTGAGTGCATTGTTCTGGTAGGTTGGCTTTTACCAAGGCCTCTGAAAGTTGTGGTGGTACGCTATTACCCACCCGTGCGACTTGTTGTTTCTTGGTAGTTTTACCGTTGTAATCGCTAATGATGTAATCTGAATTAAATCCCTGGCATGCAAATAGCTCATGTGGTTCAAGCATGCGTAGTCCAATATCAACTATTTGGTATGGCTCACCTTTGATGATCACTAACCCAAATCGGTCATTAGTAGTAATCGTGTGCAGCGGTTCGTTACAAGCAACGCCGTCTTGTTCATTACCGTAGTATTTGATGAAGAACGCTCGCACTTCGCCTAGGTGCAAACCCCCAGCGGTGATGGTGTGAGCAGGTTCAGTCATTTCAAACCCGATGTTAGTGCCGCGCATTTTGACCATGTGGCTTGTGACTAGCGCAAAGTGACCGCCTTTAACTTCAGCGCAAATAGTCCTTAACGGTTCATCAGCAGGCATGTTGCGTTGGGCACTGGCGTTAGCGCATTCAGTGACGAATGGCGTAATCGTTACTTGTGCCGGTGCAGTAAACGGGTTGGCTGAGTCGATTACAAATTTTTGAATACCTTTGGCTATTCGCTTCATTGTGTTTTCGGCTAATGGGCGTTTGCGGCCAAATATTGATTTGCATGGTATCGACCAATCAATGCATTCTGCTGCCGTTCGCCAGGGTTTTAATGTACCTAGTTTTACACCTTCACTATTTGGTGCGCCGTGTGTTGGTTGTGGCCATACGATTGGTTGATTATCGCAACGTGCAATCATAAAGAAGCGTTTGCGAATGGTTGGCGAACCAAAATCACATGCACGCATTTCACGCCATTCAACTTTATAGCCAAGGCCTTTAATTAGTTTGGCGGTATTAACAAGCCCAAGGGTGTCAACGCATTCGGTGAGTGCAGGGTGATCAGCATCAATACCCGTGCTTAACATGTTCACAAATGCTTCGAACGTTTCCCCTTTAAGTTCAGGGTTTGGTCGCATTTCACCAGTATTAGGGCATTCAATTAATGGTCCCCACGTTTTAAATTCTTCTACGTTTTCTAACATGATGACTTTTGGGCGTACTTTCATTGCCCAGCGAATAGTCACCCATGCAAGACCCCGTATTTCTTTATTAACTGGCTTGCTGCCTTTGGCTTTTGAAAAGTGCTTACAGTCTGGGCTAAACCATGCCAAATCAACTGGCTTACCTGCAGTGGCTTGCACTGGGTCAATATCAAATACTGACTCGCAATAATGCAATGTATCTGGGTGATTGGCTGCATGCATGGCAATTGCATCTGGGTCATGATTGATTGCAATGTCAACGCTGCGCCCAATTGCCCATGCAATACCGGTACTTGCACCACCACCGCCAGCGAAGTTATCAACGATTAATCCACTCATACTGCATACCCTTGTAGTCGTAGTTTTGAATCGGCGGTGCTGGCAAATAACTCTGCATCTGCTTGGGTAAAGTTACTGACTTCAATAGCGTTAAACGTTTTGCACATACCCCAGCCGTTGTAGTTGTTTGGTTTGTATGTCACTTCAATCTGCTGATGGTCATGCATAAGAGTAAAAAACGGTGCTGATAGCGTCACCACGCCTTGTTTAGTGCTGAATGTTTTGGTTATTTTGGTCATGCTGCACCGCCTAATAACACTGTTAAGTCCATCTTTGGGTAACCGTTAACTTGGTAGCCCGTGATAGGGTGACCAGGTAGTCTGATTTGGTGGTACTTGTAAGAATGAATAATCGTGCGACCAATACCTTTGGCAAGATTGGTTAGGCCATTGCCCAATGCTTGCCAGTAAAGGCAATCAAGTGCGCCAAGTTTTATAGCTATTCCAATTTTGTCATCACTATGCATTTTTATTGGCAATCCTACTTTTTGGGCGCGGTAGTGGCCTAAAAGATGATTAAAAGCTGCTTTCGATTTCATTTATGCCACCTTGCTTGGTTTGAACTTGGCCCAGTCGAGCTCTTTGATTTTTTCGACCGTTAATGCCACTTGTTCTAATCGTGTGACAGCTCGTGATAGATTGCTTTTTTTAACGTTGTTTCGAATAGCAGCAACCGTATCTTGATGGCCTGTGACGAAGTGGTCATTTAACGCGGCCACTATGTCGGGCGATTCAATGTTGGTGAGTTGCAATAGCAGCTGCAAACGTTCAGCGCTTTCACCGCCTTGGATTAGGTATTTCATGCTAAGTCCTTATCTTTAGGTGCGAAGAACAATGCAACTGGGCCATTTTCTGTATCGTGAATACTCAGTAAGAATGAACAAGCTTTTTTGCAAACAGGGAGCCAATCACTGATATCAGTCTCACCTTGTTCAAAGTAACTATCGATAAGCTTTTCAGGTGCATCATATTCAAACCGAATCACCACAAACTCACCGCCATTATCTGCCGCCCACGCCTCGCATTCCGCTCGTGTAGTACCTTCATTCCATTCAGGTAAGTCTGGGTGCGTCCAATAACCTTCATCACGTTCAATTGTTGCTGCTTGTATTTTACTCATACTCAATCCTTAGCATTGTTGATTGATTCACTGTTCTTTAACTGCTGCTTAGTGCGTTGCCAGCCTTTAATTAAGCGGTTAAGGCATGGTGCTTCGTGTGGCCAGTTGCGGATCATGTCTTTGCACTTGGCTATTTCACGGTCGCAATATTCAGTTGCGGCGCTCATATGCTTGCTCTTAACTGAAATACTTTGCCGGTTTGATGTAGTGGTGTGTTACGCCATAAGGTGATGCGACCTGTGTTGTAGTTGTATCGCAGGGCTAACTCATTACCCAGTTCACCGGCTTGGTTTTCAAACTGCTTACTGAAAAGCTGGCTTGGGTTGCATGTCATTAGCTGGCGTTCAAGTTTGGCGATGCGCTGTTGTACTCGTTCGCATTCCATTGGGTCTTGTTTGGTGGTTAACAGGCAGGCAAAACGAACACTGGTTAAGTGGGCATGTTCGATGCGCTCTTTGTCTGATGTTGGGGTGTTTGTCAGTATCATTTTGCCGTCCTCGATTAATTGGGTACGACACAAATATAACCAAGGTTAATTGGGTGGCCAATAACTTTGGTTAATTATTTTTTCTTTAATTGATTTCTTATAACTTGTATTAAGGTTGGTGTTATAAATAAACTATTGAACTAAGGGGGAGGCTGAGTGTGATTGAAACGTTAAGATCTTCAATTAGAGCTGATGAGATAGTGGCTATTATTTACCATGGTGGCAATGTAGCGACCAATAAAAACTGGACACTATATTAGGGCCTTCCAAACTTGTTTGTGGACAAAAACGTTTTAGCGCTTAACCATAGATAGTTTATTGTATTTTTTTTGATTAAACAAAGAGGGATATAGTTAGGCTGCTTTTGGTCGGCTTTTAACAAATTTATATAGCCATTATTATCGTCAATGAGTGAAGCATACGACTCATGAATTAATATATGATTATGCTTGGTTGGATGGACCTTTATTGACATTGAGACCGACTTAAAGGGGCTTGGATTTGTAGGTGCTCCCCTTACTCTCGGTCCACGTTTAGAAAAGTTAAAATTTAATATATCATCTTCAGATGGCGATGCCGTCCCATCACTTTTAGATCCCAGCCCCAAATTTAACACCCTTGGTGCGATAGCAGTATAACCTTCACTCTGAAGACTAATTTCAAGAAAAACATCGTTACTATTTATATTAGAATTTAGGGTGCAGTCAACTCCTTCTGTCGCTAAATACTCCCCTTCATAATTATGATTACACCCCAATAATGACAAACCTAAGACTGACAAACCTAAGACTGTAACTGAGATTACCTTTTTCATTGAAAACACCTCAACCTGAAAATCGTATAGCATTTGTACAGTGCGCATGCGCACTTATTGGGATTAACACGCATGTGAATTTACCACGTAAAAGAAGACTAAATACGAATTATTATTCAATATACTTACAATAACTTACTTCAAATACCCCAAATATACCAGCCGACTACATGTGCATGGGAATTCTGCTTGAAAGCTTAAACATCATTGGCTTTATTTTTGGGTACTATTACTCAATATTTGATTTTGCATAATTAGGAGGGAAACAAACTTTGGGGAAATGAGTCACCACCCTAAACCGTTTATGGACAAAAACGTTCTAATTCATGCCCTCTTTGTTGACCAAATAATATTGGTTTATTTTAAAGCAACACCGAATACCAAAATACTTTCCCTACAATGGTGATGTGTTTCATATCATCACCATCAAAGCGTTCATCAGGCCATTCGTCTAGATTGAAGCTGCGAAGGCGCAAACCACCACCAGGTAACTTGTACAGGGTTTTAATACGTAGCATTCCATCATGGTTAATTGCATACATTTTGCCGTCGATAACGTTAGTTTGTGATGTGTCTACACCCACAGTTGAACCATTAGGTAATACGGGTTCCATACTGTTGCCACTGACCCGAACGCATGCGGCATTTGCTGGGTCTACGTTTGATTTTCTTAAGGTTGATTTGGCAAAACGAAGTTTAGGCCCGTGGTAATGGGGCGCCTCTGCTATGCCTTGTCCTGCGGCTAATTCTACTTCCATATAAAACGGTATCTCTACTTCATCATCACTCAGTGGTGTTTTACTGTCCCACGTTTCCATAGGGCCTGCCCATTCGGCATTGGCTTCAACAGATCCCCTTATTTTTCCAGTTGTTAACTCTTCAGCAGTTGTCCCTAAAACATTAGCGATAGCTACTAATTTAGATGATTCTTTTGCTTTGCCAGAAATGAGTTTATGCACCATCACCTGAGAGATGTTGGCGCGTTCAGCTAATTCCTTCTGTGTTAATCCAGAAGCCTTTAGTTTTTCTTGTAGGTTTTGGGCAAGTGTTTTCATAAGTTAATTATATTACCTAAGTTATAAATCGACCACTAACCAAAGTTATTATTAATTGTTGCGGTTAATTAACTATAGTTATATTATCGTGTTGTTATTAATTTATTGGAGTCGTTATGAAGACAGCTGATGTTATTGCTCACTTTGGGGGGCAAGGTCGTTTAGCTAAAGCTATTGATGTTTCTCAGCCAGCAATTTCAAAGTGGGGGGAGACTGTTCCTGAACTTCGGGCTTATCAGATTCAGGTTCTTACAAACGGCAAACTTAAAGCGAATTTTCTGTTAATCAAGCAAGCAGTTTAATTTTAGTTGGTAGTAAGGGAAAGCACATGAAACAAGTATCACGATTAAATTTATTGATGAAAGCCATTAATGCCTGGCTTGAGTTGCCAAAAGTCAGCCGTTCGGTGTTGGCCACTGCGGTAGTCCAGGCGGTTGATGACTTAAAGCTGGCGACGGTATTGGCTAAAGAGGGGATTACGTTTACCTACTCGGATGATATTTACAACGATGCGCGAGTAAATGCGCAAAAGATATTCCGCTGGCTTGGGCAGTACGAAGGGCAGCATGCGGTGCCTGAACGCTTGTTTCATGTTGAACAGGCGATATTGGCCGCGATGCCTGTTGAGTTGCGCATTCGTTATTTGAACGATGTTTATAACATGGTCGGTGTGACTGTGGTGGTTGATCACGTTAGTGATGGGTTGTCGTTAAGCACTAATGATTTGGCTGCAACGCTAACAAAGGAAAATTGTGAGGCGCAAATAGCGGTAATTCGATTGGGTATTGAACCTACTCGCCATGAAATTGAGCAAGCTTACCGCGAATTACGTGAGTCGCGCGGTACTACTCAGGCGGCTATGGATGTTTTTGAGCGTAGTTACCCTTATTTGTCGAACAAATCACTTAAGTCAGTTGGTTAGTTATGGCTGATAACGTTGATGAAGCTAACAAAATAGTTGAACAGCATTTAACCAGTGTATTGGCCAAGACAAAACCGAATTTACCGCCATTAACTGGACGTTGTTTTTATTGCGAATCACCGACGGTTGAACGTTTTTGCGATGCGGATTGCCGTGATGATTATGAACGTGAACAACGTAAAATATTAATGCGTAAGCGGGGATGATATGACTCAGTTAAGTGATAACAGTTTGGTTGAAGGTAAGGATATTTCACCAGAGTTTGCTGATTTTTTGAGAAAGCAGGAAGAAGCAGCTGATCCACAGGTTGCATTGTTGGTTGCTCAGGCTGACGCGTTGATGATGAAGGCTGCGGCCTTGGCTAAAGATGCTTCACCTATGTGTGAAATCGATTTTAGACGTAATAGATCAACTTTGTATGGGTTTAATACCTTAGATAATTTTAGCCGTTCACAGGTTGGCCGAATGATTGATGTGTTAAAGCGTGAACCCGAATTGCTTGAGGTTAACGCAGAACGCTTAGAGGCTATTGCGGTTAAGATTGTGAGTAAAGTGCTGTTAGGTGATTCAAATACCTTGTTGTTACCGCAAGTCAGTGTGGATTGGTTTATGGGTTATTTGCTGATGGAAGAAAAGCGCGCCGAGCGTTCAATTGAGATAACAAGAATAGACCCAGTTAATCAGGCCAAACATATCAAACGGCGCGATATTTATTACCAGTTACGGACTAACTTGGCGCGAGATATTTATGTTGAAAGCAGAAATGAATGATCAACTTTTTTGTATGTGTGTTTTGAAAATAAGAAACCCCGCTTAAGTTTGGCGACCTGAGCACGGGGTTAATACCTAAAGAGAGGCAATATTATGTTACGCAAGCATTTGTGTTTCGTCAATTTAGCGTTTGCTGAATTGTTTGTGTGGGAGTGCCCCGCATGAGTATGGAGTTAATGGTTAAGGCCATGAAGGCGAAAGTGGGTAATCCGCTGCGTAAGTTGGTTTTACTTAAACTGGCTGATAACGCTAACGACCAAGGCGAGTGTTGGCCTAGTTATAATTACATTGCTGAGCAGTGTGAAATGAGCCGTCGTAGCGTGATGGACCATGTTAAAAAACTCGAAAAGTCGGGCTTTTTGCGTCGTGAATATCGCAAGGGTGTTAAGGGTAATTCATCTAATGTTTTTCATCTGGATTTTGATGAAAACACAGGTTTAGGTGGTGAATCTGCTGCACTACCTAGTGAATCTGTCGCACTACCCCCTAGTGAATCTGCTGCACTACCTAGTGAATCTGCTGCACTACCCCTAGTGAATCTCCTGCACCCAGAACCAGTCACTTTAGAACCAGTCAATGAATCTTTAAAAGATGTAGTCACCACATCAAAAAAATCACCTTTTGATTTTTCAAGTTGGCCAGCTTTGCCAAGCGATCAAGTTTTTAAAGATTGGTTAGCCGTGCGTCAGCAGAAAAAAGCCAAGTTAACCCAAACTGCGATTAATCGCCTGGCACCGCATTTGGTGAAAGCGGTTGAGGCGGGTTGTTCGGTTGATACGGTTTTTGAGTTGTGCGTGTCACGTTGCTGGATTGGTTTTGAATTTGATTGGTTGGTTAACGCTGGCTTGGTTGCTAGGCAAGCGGTTAAGGCTGATTGGTCACACGCTGTTTTTGACCCGGAGGATCCCTTGATATGAAATCGATTCAGTCAGTGATTAATTCAACTCAGGTGGGAATGCCAAACGCTGGCCGCGCTAACAAGCAGCCATCGGCTATGGATATGGCGATTGTTGACAGTGTGTTTAATAAACTTCGTGTGTTGTTTCCGGTTGGTGCGCCAAAGGTTGAGGATGAAGCCGCCCACAAAAGTGAATGGCTTAAAACGTTGGCATTGCAAGAGGTTCGCACCAAAGAACAAGTGCAAATGGGGTTGAACAGGGCTAGACGTGAGCAGGGTGACCGCCAGTTTTGGCCAACGCCACGCCAGTTTGCGTTGTGGTGTATGCCTACGGCTTGTGATTTTGGTTTGCCTGATTCGGATTCGGCGTTTCGTGAGGCTAAAAAACATTATCACAGCCCGATGAAACACAAGTGGAGCCATGATGTTGTTAGGTTGGCTGTGCGTGAATGTGGCTCGTGGTTGTTTGCGACGGGCATTGAGAAAGATGTGCTAACCATGTTCACACGCCAGTATGAGATTTTATGCCGCAAGTTTGCCAAAGGTGAGTTGGTTGATGTTGAGTTACCTAAGGCGTTATCGACCCGTGCGACACGGCGCATTGAACCTGCTGAGGGCAAGGCCTTTGTTGCGAAGTTTAGACGTCAACTTGGTTTAAGGAGTGCTAACGATGAGTAACCCAGTTAAAAAACCGTTAACCCAAAAAGAGCGTTTGTGTGTGGTGTTGAGTACAGGCCGTTTTTTAACCCTGTATGAGATCCAGCAGCAGTGTTTTGACCAGTTTGGTGTGCACGATAGCGAAACGGCATTGAGTGCTAGATGGCGTGATTTGCCTCATTCGGTTAAGCAAAAGCGCCGCCGTGATAAGTGCCATGCCTGGGAATACAGGTTGGTGGCTTGATGGTGAAGGCTGCGAAAGGGGTTGAGGTGGGCAAGTTAAACGATGCGGCGTTAAAACGTTGGTTAAGCGGTGGTGTTATACGTGATTATCGTGATCCTCAATTTCCTGAAATTCGTTTACGTGCAGCAACTGGCCGAACGCGGGCGAGTGTTCATTTGGTGTTGAATGAAAACGGTAAAACGGTTTGGCAAAAGGTGGGCACCTGGCCAAGCATGTGTATTAAAACCTTGTGTGCTGACTTACCGGTAATGCTGGCTAAACGTAATGTGGGCGGCATGGTGACGGGGCAGTTTGATTCGGTTGGCAGTTTGCTTGAGTGGTACCAGGAACACATTGCCAATAACACCACCTACAGCAAAAGTTGGCGCAGTAATATTAAGTCGATGATCAAGTGTCATTTGTTGCCTAGATTGGCTGATGTTCGTTTAGCGAATGTGAGTTTTATGACGATTGACGGCTATTTGGTTAAGCCGATGTTGGTTGAGGGGTTTTCGCCTAAGTACATTCGTGAGGCGGTGAATAAGCTAAAAGCGGTGTTTGCTGCGGCGTCAAAGCTGCGTTTGATTAATGCTAATCCTTTAGCCGGTTATCGGGTGACGTATTCAATTAAGGTGGGTGATGTGGTTGATACTCGGTTGTTTGAGTCTGATTTAGCTAAATTGTTTACTCGCTTAAGTGAGGTGGTGATGCCGGTGCAGATGTTGTTTGTGTTGATGATGATGTTTGGCACTCGCATTAACGAAACTCGGTTAGCGCGATGGGAACACTTTGCGGGTGATTATTGGGTGATACCTGCCAGCAATGCCAAGAATAACCAAGAGCATCGAGTGCCTATGACCGATTCAGCTAAGGCACTTATTGAGCATTATAAACGTTGGCAGCTTAAGCATGTGGGCAAACGGGCTTATTTGTTCCCTGGCAATATTGGCGCTATTTCAATTCGTTCTGCTCATGATTGGCATACCCAGATTAGGTTTAAGCATTTCACTAGCCATGATTTACGGCGTCTATTTAGAACCATCGTTGCTGACCTAGGTGTCGATACCATGATTGGTGAACGATTGCTTAATCATGCCTTGCCTGTGTTGCTGCGTAAGTATGTTAAATCAACCTTAGATAAGGGCATGAGCCAAGCGTTAGACCAATATCATCAATATTTAATTTATCGTGGGTTTTCTTCTGTTGCGCCCGAGATATTGCCTAGATCGTCAGTGGAAGTTGGGAACGGTCAAACCCTGACTGCCAGTGGGTGGCTGTGATGATCACTGCATCATTGTTAGAAGAATATGCAATTAGAGGTTTTTGGGGGCTAAATGGTATTACGCGGGTTTGAATTTTTGAAAAAGGGCAGGAATATTCGCGGGCTAACCCAGACCGAAGTGGCCGAGATTTATGGGGTAAGCGAGCGGACTTATCAGCGTTGGGAACGGGGTGATGTGAGAGTGCCATTTGATGATGTTTCGGCAATATGCGCCCAGGTGTTTAAGTTAGGGATTGATGAAATAAGTGCGCTTATTAGTGGTGAAGAATAATGGCGAAGATTAATGTGCAGCAGCTGCAGCATCAACAAGTGACACTGAACATGAAAGCGTTACGTCATGGATTAACACGCTGGGGTAACTATTGGGCCCATCAAGAATATGGACAAGGGTTCGCAAGCCGAAGCCAGTGCGACAAGTTAGGTGAGGTGATTGTTTACGGTAGTTCGGCAGTGGTCGAGATAACGCCCCCGCGTGAAGTTAGGCTGTTCGACCAGATGATTGAGCAGTTAGCACCGCAATGCATACGGGCCATTAGAACGCACTATATATGCAAAGGGCAGTGGGCCTTGATGGGATTCGATAGCAAGAAGTCTTATGTGTACTGGTTGAGAAGGGCGGAGATAGGGTTAGTGGAGTGAGTTATGATTATAAATATTATTGATGGCGACAGTGCGGTTGTTAGTAAGCGTCTGATTTTATGTGGCTTTTGTTCTTGAGTGTCATTACTTTTTTAATGGGTCCTTCTGGCTCGGTGCACTGCGGTGGTGGATAAGCGCAGTGCTTCACTATTTATGAAAAATTTAGGGGGTTGCGTTGTTGTTTTATCAACCCTATCAAAACCAATCAATATCAGGATAGTAAGGTCGTATTTAAGTAATTGAATATGTTTAGTTATATCCTTTAAAGAGTGTCTATAAAGACCGCATAGCTTTTGCTCCCCTCAAACACCAACTTTTGATCACCCTCGATCTTTTTATTTTTTCAGATGGAATGTTACAGCTGCATGCATTCTGTGAGCATCATCATGACACTAAAATTCTCGCTTCATTCGAACTAAAACGTGATTGAATTTAGGTTGTAAAGCTGATAAGTTATTAAAAGTATTAATAATTAAAGTAGTATGGACGCTGTATTTTAGTCGGCATTCTCTGAATGTTTATTGGATTCATGCTAATACGCTTTAGGTACCTACAAAGGATTGTCATGAGTTTTAAATTTAATCTTTCTGGCTTGGCGGCTATATATAATGAGTCTCTTCGCCGATCTGAGCCAACTTTGGCTTTTGAAATAATTCATGGTCGTGGCCGGTTTGTATTTATGATGTTCTTTTCGCAAGAAGATAATGAGTCCAAAGACAGGCTGTTTGTGCAATTAAGAAATACCCAAGTTTTTCTTGAGTTGAAAGCTTACGGGAGTCATAGAAATGGTGACTTCATTATCTATTTTAAAGAACAAGACAAAGAAGCAATCATCAACGAATTGATGCTGGACGGAGGTGAGAGAGAGTTCAGCTTTGAGAGATTTTTGGAAGAGCTAAATCGTCAAATACCAGTTGAACTTCCGCTTCAGAGTAAGTTAGATAAAATCAGAGAGATTTGGCCTCAAGTAGCGCCCAACTTGGTTAATGTTGTAGATGACGCAGATAAAACAAATCTTATAGGAATTAAGAAACTTTCTAAGGGTAAAAAACCAAAAGATAAGACTCTCAGAAAGCTTTATATACATACAAACGGAAGTGCTGAGGTAATATCAAATCTTATAGATGCGCTTAAGACTGCGCGCGTCACCTTGGCTTGGACAAATAGAGATGTTGATGAAATATCTTTTGCGGAGCTCATGGCAAGAATCAATGCCTAACAAGCGGCAGCACGGTGACAGCTTCTCCGCCGCTTCGGGGATACAAAACGGCACGTGTTCCGGGCGTTGAGGCTGTAGAATTACTCTTTTTTAAGAAAAACAGCCTTTTTCTGGGTTCCAAATGCATTACCTAATGCTTTAAAAACGCTTAGAGTTAATTACAGGAGCTCGTTATTTAATTAAATTTGGTTGTTAGAGTTATTCTGCAGCCTTGTTAGAGATAAAGGGAGGTTGAGTGCGCGATATCTTTGGTTATCATAAGCAAGATTTTAACGAGATTAGGCGTTTGTGCTTGATTTGTCATGGTTTGGATCTAACAACTAGTAGTCTTTCATCAACGACATCTAGATTGATTATGTCTAAAAGTGTCGAAAATACATTACATAATTTAGTATCAAGTAACCTTTTAAGTCTCGTAATTGCTATAAGAGTTAACCTTTATCAAGGTGTAATTGACCAACCTAACCTAGATTTACCTGATTCAGCATGGTTATATTATGATGCAAAATTAGTTGAGCAACCTGCGACATTAAAACAGGTCTGCGATAAAATAATTCATGCTGATTCCTTTTCAAAAACAGTGCCGCCTAGTGGATTAATTGATCCTGATTGTAGGATTGCAGTCCAATTCAAAGGCGTTGAGTTTAAAAAAGCTTGGACTCTAAACGTTGTATTAGAGAGTTTTGTAGAGGATATTCTAACCTTACTTGATAGTATTGACCAAAGTATGGCTAACAAATAATCAAGACTCAAAACAGTATGCTGTTTTGTTTCTCAACATTTTAACGTATTATTTTTGTTCTAATTTTATGGACGTTGAGCTAAGCCGCTAGGCGGAGCCAAATGCTGACTCAATCGAGTGTATTAACCTCATTGAATCAGTTAGACTTAAAAAAATGTGATGGAACACCACTATGAAAAGGGAATTGCAATTGAACACATACAAATCAAGCCTCATAATCAATTCAACATTGCTTTGCAGCCCAGAGCTAGCATCAAAAAAAGCAAATTCCTATAGCATAACGTAAATCCATTAACCTGGACTCGGCAACGGTCAAGTCAAACAAGCGGTTTGTGCCATGCAAACAGCGCAACGCATAAATACTAAAACGTTAGGTATTTAGGAGTACTCATTTGGAACTTGTCACTAAAGTCAGAAAAAATTCTTGGCTATTTCTTCGAAGAGCAATAAAAGAATTGGTGAGCCATGATGATTCCAAAGATAACGGACTAACTGAAGAAACTGCAACAATTTCAACAATGTTTATTCAAATTGCTTTTGAGCTTTCGTTAGTTGCTCACTTTATAAAAAAAGATGGGATTCATGGGATTGTCAAAGGTTCAGACTCTTCACTTACTGAAGAAGAGCTTTTAGCAAAATTTGAAGATAATGATCTAAATACGAAGTCATTCAATTCACTAAAGAAGCAAGCTATTGATAATCATGTTTTTCTTTATGATGACGATAAATGCCTTATCGATGAATTTCAGAAAGTTAGAAATAAATTGGTACATTTGAACTATAAATTTGACACTAATGATTTATATGACCTTAAATACGATCTAACATACTTCATTGTTAAAGTTATTATTCCTATTTTATCTGAAGAGTATGACAGGCCATCCGAAGCTATATCAATAAACCTAGACTCAAAAGATTTCGTAAAATTAATCAATTTCCCTCCTTATGCATATGAAATGTACAAAGTCGCCAAGAAACAATCAGATTTTGTTTATAAGTGTGTTCACTGTGAGAATGAATCACTTGCAGTAGATTATGGCAATGAGCATTGTTATTCATGCTGTTTTGATTATACAGGAGCTGGTTTCATTGATTGTCCTTATTGTAAAAGTCGTGTAGCGATGATCTATGATGCTTTAAACATTGATGCGCAAGGTGATTTAACTATTAGAGCTCTGTGCTTAAAATGTAAAAAGGATGACATGGTATACCATTGCCAAAAGTGTGACGCGGAAGTTGCTCTAAAAGCATCCGCCGGTGGTGGAAAGTGTCATTTTGGATACTGTGAATGGGATGAATAAATACCATACAAGATGCTTAAACTGAAAATTACAGTTAGCTTTTTTCACTACGTTCACTTATTTTAGCCAACAATTTTTTGCCTGTTAATTAGGCGTTGAACTAAGCCGCAGCGCGGAGCCAAATGCTGACTTAATCGAGTTTATTAACCTTATTGAATCAGTTAGACTTAAAAAAATGTGATGGAACACCACAATGACAAGGGAATTTCAATGAAACACCTACAAATCAAGCCTCATAATCAATTCAACATTGCTTTGCAGCCCAGAGCTAGCATCAAAAAAAGCAAATTCCTATAGCATAAAGCGGACCCATTAACCTAGACTAGGCATTGGCCAAGTCCAACAAGCGATTTATGCGTCGCAAACAACGCAACGCATAAATACTAAAACGTTATGTACTTAGAGGTATATTTGTGAAAGATAAAATTTTATGCCAGGCAGGAATTCATGTTTTTTTTCTAAAGGCATCTGTCGCCATTATTGCATTTCTAATAACTGCTGTTGTGGTACAACAACTCCAAGGCTTGGCATCTCAAGAAAGTAAACTATCTGAAGCAAAGGCGGTTGAACAGGCTCAAGTGGATTTCTATAAAGAACAGAAAATCCTTCAAGCGGAAGATAAACTAAAGCAAAAAATTGCATTAGCGAAGTTAGCAGCTATCAGTGATTCCATAAATACAAATGATGCTTTGCTTAATTTAAATGAATCACTGATGGATCTATGCTGGATCTTGTCCTTTAGTAGCCTCTTTATAGGTTTGTTCTTTTGGTACTTACACATACCTTATGTTCAAGTGCCTTCATCTAATATTGAGAAAAATGTACTGGACACCGAAGATTTTTCCGTTTCCGTTTTTTCTTCAACAGAAGAGCCGCAGCAGTATTTAATTAGCGTTAAACGTACATAACAAGAGACTATGGCGTCAATAGTTAATTTTATGCTTTTGGCGCTTCCCATAAAACACCATCTCTTAACATCGAATTTAAGATCACAACCATCTTTCTAATACAGGCAATAATAGCCACTTTCTTTGGTTTTCCTGCCGCAACTAACCGCTGATAAGTCTCTTTAAAAACAGGGTTAGATTGTATCGCTGACATCATGGCCATGTATAAAACCGTTCTCACTTGATGCCGACCCCCTTGGATCTTTCTATGCCCTTTGAAACGTCCACTTTCTTTATTCATGGGTGCAACACCAACTAATGAGCTGGCTTCTTTGTTATTGATATAACCTAATTCTGGTAGGTTGCTGATGATGGACGCAGCAGCAATTTTACCTATGCCTTTCATGCTTTGCAGGATGATATTTTTAGCTTGGTAGTCAGGGTTTGATTCGATGAGATTAACGATTTTAGTTTCAATTTTTGTAATCTGATTTTTAAACACAGTCAGAATAGGTTTGATAGTCATCGCTAGTTCTTTCGGAAGAATTTGAAGTCTGTTCTTCTCCATAGTTTGCATCACCAATAGTTGATTTCGTCTTCCGACTAAATCGCTCATAGCCTGCATTATCTCTGGCTTTAGTGTCGATAGCCGAGGTTTAATCGCTTCACTATAATGGGCGATAAGCTGTGCATCTAGCTTGTCAGTTTTAGCGCGTTGGCCAATTGCACCGGCAAAGCGTTTTATGTGTACAGGATTAGCGATTACGAAGGGTAAATTAGCATTCGCACAAGCCATAATAAACGGCATTTCAAGCCGTCCCGTCGCTTCAATGACAATACGTTCTGGGTGGTGTTTTTTAATGAGCCTCACCGCTTCTTTAATGCCTTTTTCATCGTTAGACACGGTGAAATAGATATCGAGAGGTCGAATATAAATGTCGAGTTGGAACTTGCCAGTATCGACACCGACGTTAATGTTTTGATTAGTTTTTGTTTTCATAATAAGCTAACTCTTGCTTGCAAATGCGGGTTCGAGACCCAGTAGACTATTCGAGTATTTTGCTTGGAGTCGTTTGTCGCGTTCTTTCTTGTTATCGGTCTCTCAATAGAGGATCCAGCACTCAATCGAACTACGACAAATGAAAGCTTTAGTTGCAGCTAAAGCCTGGGTCTCACATTACCCGAAACTGGGAATGATGTGTAATTAGTTGGGTTTATTATCCATACAAGCAACTCTAATGGTATATCTAATGGCGTACCAACTCTCAACCTAGCATTAACACCAGTGTTAATAAGACAAACTACCATCACCAACTCAACAAAAGACGCCTTTGATAATTACCTTAAATTTAGTACAAGCAGGCCTGCTATACGGGGAGCTGTACCGGGCTTATTTGAGTTCTCGCAAGGTGGGTATGCAGACCAGCCTTGGCCTCAAGTACGAAATCAGAATGGACGTAACTATTGGATAATCAAGCAAGGACACCTTGGTTCATGCAATGTATGTATTGATTTGGACTCTTGGTATGAATAACCCATTTTTTAAAATCACAAAGGGGGCAGACCAACTAAGAGTTGGTTCACTCACCGTTGATTTAGACCCTGATTGTGAGCGTTTGTTCATAATGGATAGGACGTCAGGTTTGATTTTACTATATGCCGACAAACCTTTAGGTAATGTTTTTAAGGGGGCTTTCAATCACAAATACACGCTCACTAACAACCTAATATTAGGCATCATTGATTCCAATAATACTTATGAGTGTAAGGTGATTGACGCAATCATGCTTGAGTCAGTATTAGTGCCAGATTTAAATCTATGACCACAATAATCAGATTCACAAGACCTTGGGCTGGTTCAATATCACCAATCACTATTCGATTCGGTGACGATGAACCACCAACACCCATTGATACTATGATTGGTATTGAGTGCGGTTTATATTGGGTTGGCCCTAGTGCAATTGAATCCCAAACAATACTCGTTGAGAGTGCATCTGTTATTGAGATTAATAACGATACGATTTGGTTTACTCACGATTTGACTGACATTCGCATAAACCTAAGTTGGTCTTTTAGTCAGTTAATCACTGTAATCTATGGTGTCCAATGGGATACCACTTACATTGTTAATAGTGATATTAATAACATGTGGGTATCAACACCAAGTTATGAGACTCAAGTTAATCTAAATTGGTTTAGTGAGTCAGGCTTAGGTGATGAACTTGGTTTAATTTGGGTTAATCAAGAGAGTGTGGGCATTAACGTAACGCTTGATATTCACACCGGTGTTACTGTTGATGACTCATTTACGCTTATTTATAACTACCCAGAAGTCACTATTGGTGACAACGAAGTTAAATGGTCTGTGCATTCTGCCAGGTGGATATGTTCAACAGATTACAGACCACCAAAAGTGGGTGTAATTAAAATTCGGTTTAAAGAGAATTACGTTAACACCGCCTCACCCGCTTTGATCAGATTCACACCCTCACCAGAGTATTGTTACTTTGACGACGGTGGCGGGTTAATTGACTCAAACCCAGTGTTACCCAATCTTGATTTTAAAACCCCCATTGAACCCCAATTGCGCAGGTATTATTTAATGCAGCCAACCATTACGTGTATACGCGTGTCTGACAACGTGCCGATTGTGATCAGTAATATCAGTATTAGTCGCAGCCGTGGCCAATGGGCCAGCTCGGTGAGTATCGATTTTTCAAGCCGTATCGATGCCAGCCGCGCTGAAAACCAACTGCTTAAAGTTGGTATAAACGGCTATGAGTTTTATGTTTTACTTGAGCAAACCAGTGTGAGTAAAGTGTTTGGTAACGCGACTTATCGCGGAACAGGCCGCAGCCGCAGCGCCGAACTGACTACGCCATATGTATTGCCGATCAGTTATACCAATTCAACATCACGCAGTTTTGCCGGTTTGCTTTCTGACATGCTGCAATTCACTGGTTGGACTATTGAGCTTAACGGTATCGTTGATTTTAACGTCCCGGCTGGCGCGTTTAGCGTTGGCAATAAATCGCCCATCGATGCAGTGCAAGAAGCGGTAACACAATTGGGCTGTATGCTGTTATCTAATGATGAAGCCAAAGCATTAACCGTGGTACCACGTTGGCCAACTGTGCCATGGTTAATGGATGCTGCGACACCTGATTTAACCTTGCACGATGCAGTGATCACAAGTTACAGCGAGTCGAAAGAAATCGGTACCGAGTGCAATGTGGTTTGGCTTCGTGGTGAGCAGCAGGGCATAAGTGCAAAAGTAAAGCGCGCTGGCACTGCGGGTAATATCGCAACTGATGACATTAGCGCTCAACTGATTGTTGATAATCAGGCCGCTAGAACAGCCGGTACTAACGCACTGGCCGATACAGGCAATAAGCTTAATATCAATATGAGTTTACCGATTCTTGCCGACTTACCACCCGCAACACCTGGTATGTTGATTGGTATTCGTGAAGGTGTGAATGTGTTCAAAGGTACCTGTGATTCAGTCACGATTAGCGCATCGGTTAGCGACACTGGCGACATTGATGTAGAGCAAACCATCACCGTCGTTCGTCATGTGGCATAAGCACGGACGTTGTAAGGAGTATTAATGTTAAAGCAGCTGCAACAAAGCCTAAGTGCCCCGCGTTTAATTATGACGATTAATGTGGCTAATACCGATGGAACGGTTACCGCCACTACTGCCAGCGGCCACACCCAAAGAGTAATCGGCTCTGGCAGTATCGGCGATCATATCTATGTTCAAGGCGGCAGGGTGCTAGGGACGGCACCTGATTTGGTGTTTGTAGAGATAGAGGTTTAGGGGATTATTTATTATTAATAAGTGCTATCTCGTTCCATTTGTTGCCATCGACTATTGAATATTAAATTTGGCGAGAATGATAATAACTTGCTACATTAGCAGCTGATTTTGAGTAATGTATTAAACGAGGTGTTTCTATGGAAGGAAAAGCAGCGTTAAGTCTTTTGCTGTTTGTGGTGTCTCTTACTGCTTCAGCAGAGGTTTATAAGTGCGCTGATGGTAAATATCAGGCTGAACCTTGTGATGGTGAAAGTGTACCGCTAGACCTGAGTAATGTTGGTAGCGTCTTTGCTTCACCAACCAAATCAAATAATGACCTTTCTTCAGACTTTTCCATTTCTGACAAAAAATCAGAAGTCAGTGCTTATATTCGTAAGCAACAAATTAAACGTGAAATAGCAGATCTTGAGCAAGATAGAAAAAAAGTGTTTAAAGAGCGCGACGCCAAAACTAATGAACTGCGTGATCGTGGTCGTTATGCTAACAATAATTTAGCCGGTGCAACCTGGCAACAAAGTTTAGCTCAAGAAATGACTGCTGTGATGCAGCAGGCTGATACGGTTGTTGGTACTATTGACCGCCAGATTGAGGCGCTTCGTTCAGAGTTGAATCAGTAATGGTCTTTCGTCCTGTTAGGGTTGCTGTTGGTGTCACGGTGTTGTTTTCTTTAGTTGCTGTTCTTAATATTTTTGTTCTTGAACCAGCGATAGTCTGTGAAGTTGATTTAACTGACCTTGATTTTACGCAGTTTACTGATGGCGCTGCACATCCTGTGAATGTTGATACCTGGTTTGATAAAGAAAAAAACCAGTGGTGTATGTACGAGTAAAACATAGATGAAATTAATGTGTGTACATCTCTGTGTACATAATGCGGGTTGGTTTTTTGTTTAATCCTTTTGAATTATAGGTTTAGTGTTTACAGTCATATAATCGTGCCAAAATAAAGTGGGTTGTATTGCATCAGCCATAATGAAGTTTCTTGCTAAATGATTTTATTATCTTAGCATTAATTCTGGTTAGGTTAAGTGCTTGTTGATTTATCAATTGAATGATTGCTAGTTTAATATGCAGATAATACGATGTCAGCCGATAACATTCGCAAATCATAATGTAAAAAGGATTTTTTTGAATGCACCAGCATATTTTTAGTCATCCCAATGTGATTCAAATAGAACATCCAACTCTGATTACGGTTCGTTTATTGGACAATATTGATGATTTACTGGTTTTGGCTTCTTTAACTAACCCATTATTTGAAATGATAGTGAGCCAAGTAGCAGGTGTAGAGGCTACGTTAATTGTTCGCCAGCAAGCATTTGTGAATATTGACTATCAACCAACGCATTGTATTGCTGAACAATATGATGTCAATCGCCTGATTGGCCAAGGTGTTAGGCTCTACTCTAGAATGGCCGTAGCCCCTAGGGTATGTATTGAACAGTTGAAAGCAGGTATTGAGATCATCATTCAAGCTGACGGTAAGATGTTTTTTAGTGCTGTTGAGCAGGGTAAGTTTGAATTAATCCCACTAGAGCATGATTTACGATTATTATGCGAGCCACAAGTGTTGGTTGTCGCTAAAACTATTTTAGGGCAAAAACCTAAGCACAGTGAATCTACGGCAGCACTTGCTGTACACATTAGTGAATTGGAGCAGGTTAGGCGTGATATTGCAGGTTATATGCGTGGTGAATCCGGAAAAATTCACCCAGGTGTGTCGACTGAACTGTTAAAACTAGACCATTTATTGCAGAATAAACGTCAATGGCTTTTACGTACTTATCATCAGTCTTTAGAGCGTCCTAGTTTATCTAGGGCTGCAAATGAAGCTTCATTAGATATCGAAAAGCTACAGCAAAAACTAGAATGCTATAACATACTGGCTCCTTTTGATGTCACTGAATTAGTTAATCAACTATCAGATGATGAAAACTAACAACTTATTAAGAATTATTGATGTCCTATATCTGTCCTATTTGTCAGCTTCCTTTAGCTCAAAATCAAACGAAAACCTGGTATTGTACAAACAATCATCAATTTGACACGGCTAAAGAAGGCTATGTGAATTTGTTACCAGTACAAAAAAAGAAATCGAAAGATCCTGGCGACAATAAAGAAATGATGTTGGCTAGACGTGAGTTTTTGAATAAAGGACATTATCAAGCGCTCAGTGATAAAGTGAATCAGTTAGCGAGTGAGTACCAGCCACTGGCAAAAACCATTTTAGATATTGGCTGCGGGGAGGGGTATTACAGCCATCGTTTAGTTAATCAACTTTATCAGACACAAAGTGATTGCCAATTATGGGGATTAGATATTTCTAAAATTGCAATTAAATATGCCGCCAAAAAATATCCAGACATGAACTTTTGTGTGGCGAGTGTATTTGAAATGCCATTTATTGAAAATAGTTTTGATTTAGCTATTCGCATTTATGCGCCATCTAAAGTAGAAGAGCTACAACGAGTCATCAAACCTGAAGGGATACTAATTACTGTCTCTCCTGGGCCAAAACATCACTTTGCTATTAAACAAAAAATTTATGAAAAACCCAGACTCCACCCACAAGAGTCATTAGTATTGCAAGGTTTTGACTATCTCGGTCAGCATAGTCTTGAGTACATGCTGTCATTAACAGATGAAAGTGATATTGAACATTTACTCAATATGACACCTTATGCCTGGAAGTTATCCTTGAGTCAAAAGCAACAGATGGCAGAAGAAGGGCTTAACTGTGAATTAGATTTTAAAATCGAAGTACATAAACGTCATAGTGTTGCAGTGTAAACAGAGTAAATACACCAATAACTTATTGATGAATTTAGATAAACAGAATTAAGTTAAGTAGTAATTAATTAAGCCATGGTTATCATGCCTGTTGACTTATTCTTAAAATGGTTTATAGTTTACATAGCTTGAAGGTTGGACTTATTTTTTGTGTTTCAATACGACCAGTTTCGTCCTGTTAACATAAGTAATACCGGCATTTTCCAGCGTTACCGCCGTTTAGGCTTTATTTTATATTTACAGGATTTATATCATGTCTCAAGTTACTGGTGTTGTTAAGTGGTTCAACTCTGACAAAGGTTTCGGATTTATCGAGCAAGAGTCTGGTCCAGACGTATTCGTTCACTTCCGTGCAATTAACTCAGACGGTTTCAAAACTTTAGACGAAGGTCAAAAAGTTTCTTTCACTGTGACCCAAGGTCAGAAAGGTCCTCAAGCTGAAAACGTTTCTTTAGTTTAAGCTACAATATTTCACTTAGGTGAAATGGACTTAAAGCTGTGGCATTTGCCGCAGTTTTTTTTTGCTTTTTTTTAGGAAAAAATAAATATCATCGTAAGTATAATTTATCCCAATATGATAAATTTTTTGCATCAATTGAAAATGATAACTTATAAATTCAGATATATAAAAAGCCGGTTAACTGAACAGTTATCCGGCTTTTTTGTTCGTACTAGACAGAATCAAACTATGTCCACAAAAACAGCTTCTAGGTTGCGTGTTGAAACTCAGAAGAGAACAAGGTGTCTTCTAATGTACGTCCCTTCATAATCGACTTATATTGCCATTGATGTTGAGCTAATAAACTGAACAGTTGTTGTTCTAAGGTGAAATTAGATTGAGTGGGGTATTCAATAATAAATTGATTATTAGCACTTTGACTGACTTTAGTGATAGCAGTTAACCCAAGTAGAGCATGATGCACCGCGGCCATATCAGCCTTTTTCATAATTAATGTTAGGTAATCGACATCTTGTGCCGTATGAATCGATAATGACTGTTTAAGCTGGCCATCTTCTAAATAAATTACTTGATCACACAATTTTTCTAATTCATCCAAATTGTGTGAGCTAATCACAAATGTGGTACGTTCAGATTGCGCTCTGACAATTTCACGAATTTTCTTAGCATTAGCTGGATCAAGGCCGGCTGTTGGTTCATCTAGTAACACCAATTTAGGCGAGCCGATTAAAGCCTGGGCAATAGAAACTCTTTTACTCATACCGTGACTTAAGCTTTTTGGTTTTGCTTTAGCCACGTTAACTAAATCAACCAACTCTAATACGCGCATTGCTTCAAGTTTGGCTGCTTTACCTTTTATTCCCTGTAATTCAGCAAATAATTTCAGTTGGCTCACAATAGAACAGTCTGGGTCTAATTGCGCATCTTGTGGTAATGCAGAAAGCAGACCTTGTAATTTAGGACTACCAACGGGCTCGCCCAAAATAGTGACATCCCCTGCACTGGGTTTAATATAACCACACAAAATACTAAAAAGAGTTGTTTTCCCTGCCCCATTAGGGCCTACGAGGGCAATGGGGGCACCGGCAACCAATGATATATCAACCTTATCTAAGGCTGGCTTACCGTTATAGCTTTTACTGAGCTGCTTGCAGTGTATTAGATTCATAATGCGCTCCTTTGCATAACAATGCGGCCTATGATTAATATGGCCACAGTTTGTAACAATGGAATGGGAGTGTAGGCAAATGCAGCTAAACCTTGGGTATTGACCATGTCAGATAATTGCGAACCCGGCAGTAAATAACTGACAACGTCAAAACCTGGCAATTGAACATTAATTAAGGTAATTACCAGTGAGACAATAATCCATAAAATAACAGCGAAGATACTTGCCTGACGTGCACTATTGGCAATAATAGACAATAGCGCCATCATGGCAATGTAAGGTAATACAACAATCAATACACTGGCAAAAATAATCAAAGCTGTGTTGATTGCAGGAAAAAGTAAGCTACTGTCTCTGCTCATAATTAACGCAATAGCGACGATTAACGTCAGTACAATAAGTAATGATTGAATCAATACTTGACCTATAAATCGCCCTAAAAATAAGCTGTTACGGCTAACTCTTAAACTGATAAAGCGTAAAGTCCCCCGCTGTTTATCTGAGCTAAATTGGTCTGCCGAGATAAAAATACTAAATAATGGGAACAAATATAGCGCTGCAACCCAAAAGACAGCAAACTCTGCAACCTTCCAATTAAACAATTGGTCAAGTGTAGTAGGGCCAAATACCGCCGCCATAAATTCCTTAAAGCTGGGTTGCATAATAATGCTAGCGGCTTCTTTAACAGGGTAAATTAAAATAATACTCCACACCATGATAAAGGCGATTAATGCAATTATGCCACTGCGGCTACTGAAACGCTTTGTCAGTTCGAAACAAGCAAGCAGCCAGATATGGGAAAGGGCTGATGGAGATGATATTGCTGGGTTATTCATAAAGATCCTTTAGTGATTAACGCCCGAAATTAAAATACGATTAAGCAAGTGAGCTTGCTAAGACTGTGATAATAATTTTGCGAATGCTGTCTCTAATACCTCAATTCGTTGTTCTAATTCAGCTATTTTATTATCTTGTAGAGAGTTTTGCTGCGCTTGTGCTGAGACCTCTAAATTCGCAATACTATTGGCTTGGTAATCATCTACCGAGGTACTGAATAATTCAATGTAACGGCAATCTCGTTTACCCGCTTCTCTAGCCAGTTGTGCAATAAAAGGTTTATCTTGTTTTGCTCGCTCGAGCAAAATAGATTCTACTTGGGTAACATCTGAGAATTCATGTAAACGATTAGTGCGTGTTTTTAATTCACCAGGTGTCTGAGCCCCTCTTAACAGTAAAACACACACTAAGGCGTATTCGGCTGAGTTGAGCTTTAAATCGCTAAATTCTGTATTACAAAAACGGTGTTTATATTTAATGACTCTACTGCCAACCCCCGATTGTTCACTGAGCAATCGCTTTTTAGTCAAACCATCAATGATAATCTGTACTTCAGATTCAGTTAAAGACATCACAGGTTCACGGCTACTTTTTTGGTTACACGCTAAAGTGATTGAGTTAAGAGATAAGGGATACTGATCGGGAGTGGTTATTTCTTTTTCCATCAAACAGCCAATCACTCTGGCTTCTAGTGTATTTAATTCCATTGATGGTGTTCCTTAAATAAAAAAGCATGAAGATGTTATAGCATCCTCATGCTTGTTTTAACAACGATATCAATGTAATCGTTTATCTAGTGTACAATAAAATCAATTTATCTATTAAACCAGACGGATACCGTCTTTCTCGATAGTAATTTGTCCACCTTTGAATAATCCACCAATGGATCTTTTAAAGGCTTTCTTACTCATAGCCAATTGTGCATAAATAACGTCGGCATCTGTTTTGTCATGTAAAGGTAAAAAACCACCTGCTTTAGCAAGTTTATTCATAATTTGAATCGCATGTTTATCCAGTTCCTGTTGAGAACCTTTCTGAAGCACTAGGTCAATTTTGCCATCACTGCGTAATGTTTTAATAAAGCCAGTGAGTGTTTGGCCAAAACGTAATTTTTGAAAAACTTCATTTTCATAAATAACGCCCCAATGCTTATTATTGATAATCGCTTTAAAGCCTAAGTCGGTTGAACCACCGATAATCAAGTTTACTTGCTCGCCAACTTCATAATCTGCTGGAGTTTTATCTAAAAACTTATCAACTTTAGATGATGCAACTATGCGTTCGTCGGCCTTATTGGCATGGACGTACACTAAATATGAACGGCCTTCTTCGATGGTTTTGTGCTGTTCGCCAAAGGGTAAGAAAAGATCTTTATCCAGACCCCAATCTAAAAATGCGCCATACTCGCTAAGAGCAGCAACCTTTAAATAGGCAAACTCACCTATCTGTGCGAAAGGTTTTTGTGTGGTTGCAATCACTTTATCTTCAGAGTCTAGGTATAAAAAAACATCAATGTTTTGACCTATTTCATATGTTTTAGGAACAAACTTTTTCGGAACTAACACTTGGCCAAGTTCGAGGGCATTAACATATATACCAAAACTGACTTCTTTAACGACTTCGAGTGAATAGCTTTTTCCGATTTGTATCATGTGAATCTCTATCTGTTGGGGCAAAATAATAGGTGAATATTGCAAATATTCAAAGGCCATTAGTATACACGTTTTTTAAAATTATGAGTGATTTTAGATTAAGAGTGAGCCGATAATAGTATTACACCGTATTGGGTCGAAATTCATCTGTAAAGACAAAAGGAATCTAGGCTTTTTATTAATACCAAAGCTTATTCTACTTGCATTGAAGCACAATGCGCGGTTTAATTGCGCCGCTTTTAAAGGCTCAAGTTTTAAGGTTTAACACACTGACTGATAAGTCTTTATGGCCTTGTAAAAATAGACTTAAGTATTTATGCGGTTATGGATCATAAGTATTCATTTATGCGTTTAGTAAACTTAGACAAGCGTTTGTATTGTCGCCCTAGAATTGATATGCGCTAGGCAGTAAAGCGGCAAATAAAGTACGTATAGATGCTAACAGTGTCACTAAATAACTATAATTTAGCCGACAAAGAGAAAGCTTATCATCTACTATACATCTCATAATGTGCTAACGTTATGATGATTTTATTCACAAGCCATATTACGTCAGAATGTGATTTTGATGTGGTAGGGGAAATACGGAAAATAATTATGTCTGATTGGTCAATTGAAGATGCTCGTGCGGGCTATAATGTCACTCATTGGAGTCACGGCTTCTATGGTATTCGTGAAGATGGGGAAGTGACTGTATCACCTAACCCAAGTCAACCCGATCATAAAGTTGCATTAAGTACTTTAGCCAAAGATTTGGTTAAAGAGGGTGTGTCATTGCCTGTGCTGGTTCGTTTCCCTCAAATTCTACACCATCGTGTAGAGAGCTTATGTGAGGCATTCAATGATGCTATTCAAAAATACGAATATCAAAATGATTATTTATTAGTTTACCCGATTAAAGTTAATCAACAGCAAACAGTTGTTGAAGAAATTTTAGCGAGCCAAAAATCAAAAGAAGTTCCACAGCTAGGTTTAGAAGCCGGTAGTAAGCCTGAGTTAATGGCTGTATTGGCAATGGCTCAAAAAGCCAGTTCTGTGATCGTTTGTAATGGCTATAAAGATAAAGAATATGTGCGTTTAGCACTTATTGGTGAAAAGTTGGGCCATAAAGTTTACATCGTGCTAGAAAAGATGTCTGAACTGCTTATGGTACTAGAGCAAGCCAAGTTATTAGGTGTGACACCTCGTTTAGGTCTACGAGTGCGCTTAGCATTCCAGGGCAAAGGCAAATGGCAAGCTAGCGGCGGCGAAAAGTCAAAGTTTGGTTTGTCTGCTGCGCAAGTTCTTAAAGTACTCGAGCAATTAAAAACCGCTGATATGCTTGATTCATTACAGCTGTTGCATTTCCATTTAGGATCGCAAATTGCCAATATTCGTGATATTCGCCAAGGTGTGGGTGAAGCGGGTCGTTTTTATTGTGAACTGCGCGAATTAGGCGCCAAAATTGATTGTTTTGACGTCGGCGGTGGCTTAGCTGTCGATTATGATGGCACAAGAAGCCAAAGCAACAACTCAATGAATTATGGTTTAAATGAATATGCGAACAACATTGTTAACGTATTAACTGATTTGTGTAATGAATACGAGCAGCCAATGCCGCGTATTATTTCAGAGTCTGGCCGCCATTTAACCGCGCATCATGCAGTATTGATCACAGATGTTATTGGCACAGAAGCTTACATGCCAGAAGTGATTGTTGCGCCTAACGAAGATGACCCTCAGTTGTTACACAATATGTGGCAATCATGGGAAGAAATCAGCGGTGGTCAAGATCAACGCGCCATCATTGAGATTTATCATGATACCCAAAGCGACATTGCTGAAGCACATTCGTTATTCGCTGCTGGTCAGTTTACTTTGGCGCATCGTGCTTGGGCTGAACAAGCTCATTTACGCGTCTGTCACGAAGTAAAGGGCTTATTAAGTAATAATAACCGCTATCATCGCCCAGTGATTGATGAATTGAATGAAAAATTAGCTGACAAGTTCTTTGTTAATTTCTCTTTATTCCAGTCATTACCGGATGCTTGGGGTATCGATCAAGTATTCCCTGTGCTGCCTTTATCTGGCCTTGATAAAGCACCAGAGCGCCGTGCGGTTATGCTGGATATTACCTGTGACTCAGATGGCATTGTTGATCAATACGTTGATGGTCAAGGGATTGAAACTACATTGCCTGTGCCAGCATGGAGTGCGGAAAGTCCGTACTTAATCGGTTTCTTTATGGTGGGTGCATACCAAGAAATTCTTGGTGATATGCACAACTTATTTGGTGATACTAACTCTGCAGTTATTCGTTTAGATGAAAACGGACTGACTAACATCGAATCAGTACTACAAGGTGACACAGTTGCTGATGTATTACGTTATGTAAACCTAGATGCCAATGCATTTATGCGTACATTTGAAGAGTTAGTAGAACAGCATATTGCACCTGATGAGCGTGTAAGTACTCTTGAAGAGCTTCAAGCTGGTCTAGACGGTTACACTTATCTTGAAGATTTTTAAGATTAATTTATGTAAATCTTAATCAGTAAATCATTGAAGAAAAGGCTTAGTTATGAATAATGACTAAGCCTTTATTTATTTTCAATCAATTGAGTTATGTGTGATTAATATGTTTTTTGAAGGTTCAGAAAAAAAAGTAGCGTTATGCGTTGATCCGAGTTTCGGTTCACTTCGTGCCTTGCCGTTATCTTTCTGGGAACATATTGTCAGTTTAGCCAAGGCAGATATCCTGTCACATATTAACAATGATCAATGTGATGCGTACTTGCTCAGTGAGTCCAGTTTGTTCGTGTGGGACCATCGGGTGGTAATGCTAACGTGTGGTTTATCGACATTAATCGATTCAGTGAGTGCGTTAATTGATAAAGTGACTGAAGATAAGCTGACATTCATTAGCTATCAACGTAAAAATGAATATTTAGCTCATTTACAGGCCAGCACGTTTATAGATGACATTGATACCTTAAGGCTTCGGGTTCCTGGCACCGCTTTTCGAGTCGGTCATTTAGATAATCATCATCACTTTTTATTTAGCAGTGATAAAAGTTGCCAAATTATGTCACAGGATAAAACCTGCGAATTATTGATGTACCACATTAGTGGACCAGTGGCAGATTATTTATGTACTGAGCAGCAAACAGTAGCTGAGATATATAAACTGTTATTGCTAGATGAGCTTTTTGCAGACTTTGAATATGATGCACATGTGTTTACTCCGCTTGGTTTTTCAATCAACGGCATTAAAGATAATTTTTATTACACAGTACATATTACGCCACAAGAGCAAAGCTCGTATGTCAGTTTAGAAACTAATGTAGACCTTGAACAACATCAATCTTATATAGCGTCAACCCTGTTAGCAATATTGAAGCCAAGAAGTTGGGATACTATAGGATTCAATACCGAGATAGCCGCGGCAATAGAACCTAAAAATATATGTGTAGGGCATTGCTCATATCCAATTAAGCAAGGTTATAATGTGATTTTCAGCCACTATCAGCAGACTTGTGCTGAATTATTGAGCCCTGAGTTTTTGTAAGTTAGCAATTTGGAGAGTGTATTGCCATTTTCGTAGCAAGCCTTATTATTTCATATGTCTAAATGCTGATTTAAGTGCGCCAGTGTTCCGCTGTATACCTCGTTTGATATTGAATGTTTTGACAGTGCCAGTACCTTCAGTGTCCAGTTGAATAACCAGCGATAAAGCGATGAAAGTCATTTACGGTCTACATCGAATGAATATAGTTAGTCTAGATTCGGCTGCAGTTGCACCATGTTAAGAATCATTGGATATCTATTACTTGGCAATTGCTACGCTTAGTCTTTAAGTACCACATGTTTGGGCTTAAGCCATAAGTTTAGTTAACCAATTTTTTTGATACAAGCCTGCATGAAGTAGGTTTTATCCTATAAGGGGAAGGTATGAGCGATTTAAGTGATATTCGTCGGGAGTATACTCAAGGTGGATTACGCCGCGCTGATTTACCGATAAATCCGATGGATTTATTTGAAAAGTGGCTCTCACAGGCCAAAGATGCCAATTTAACCGATCCTACCGCTATGTGTGTTGCTACCGTTGATGAAAATGGCCAGCCTTTTCAGCGCATCGTATTGCTTAAAAAATTTGATGATAATGGATTTATATTTTTTACTAATCTCGCTAGTCGCAAAGCAGAGCAATTATCAACCAATAATAAGATAAGCTTATTATTTCCTTGGCATCCTTTAGAGCGACAAGTTGCGGTTATTGGTCAAGCTGAGCCATTATCCATGATTGAAGTCGCTAAATACTTTATGAGCCGACCTAAGGACAGCCAAATCGCTGCTTGGGTATCTAAACAGTCGAGTAAAATTTCTGCTCGCCAAGTTTTAGAAGGTAAGTTTACTGAAATGAAGGCTAAATTCGCTCAAGGCGAAGTCCCGTTACCTAAGTTTTGGGGAGGATACTTAGTGCGTCCACAAAGTATCGAGTTTTGGCAAGGTGGGGAGCATAGATTGCATGATAGGTTTATTTACAGTCAATTGCCTGAGTCAATATGGCAAATTGATCGTTTAGCACCTTAATGAGGACGAGCTATGCAAGCTAAGATTTGGGTGGACGCCGATGCATGTCCTAATCCAGTAAAAGAGATGCTGTTTAGAGCCGCCGAGCGTAAATCGATTAACATTGTCTTGGTAGCGAATCAGATGATTAAAATACCAATATCTCCTTTCATTAAGATGATCCGAGTCAGCTCTGGCTTTGATGAAGCAGATAATTATATTGTCGAGCAACTTAATCAAGGTGATTTAGTGATCACAGCCGACATCCCGCTTGCTTCAGATGCAATTGAAAAAGGTGCTTTAGCTATTAACCCTAGAGGCAATGTCTATACAACTGAAAATATCAAGCAAACAGTCACTATGCGTGATTTTATGGAGGAGATGCGCAGCAGTGGTGTGCATACCCAAGGCCCTAATACTTTTTCACAAACAGATAAGCATGCATTTGCTCAATCGTTGGATAAATGGTTAGTTAAACAACGCTGATCTATACTTATTGTGTTATAAACTCGCAAAAGGATTTTAAGATGAAACTATGGTTATCGTTAATGGTGCTAGGATTACTGTCTAATCAGGCTTTAGCAAGTGATTGGAAGGTGAATAATAGTCAGTCTACAGTCAGTTTTATATCAATTAAAAAAGCCGACGTGGGAGAGGTTCATCGATTTAAACAAATAGAAGGTTTTCTGAGTGATTCTGGTGGATTTAGTTTAACAATAGATTTAAGCAGCGTAGATACCGGAATTAGTGTTCGCGATGACAGAATGCAAGGCTTGTTATTTGAAGTTGCTCAGTTTCCAAAATTACAACTGACAGCCAATATTAACCCAAAGCTCATAAGTGATTTAAAAGTAGGCGAAACGTTAACCACCCAAGTAGATGCTAAAGTTGCGCTCCATGGTGAGCAGCAAGTTTTACCTTTCAATGTGGTGGTCGCTAAATTGTCAGCTACTAAAATGTTAGTGACAAGTTTAATGCCAGTAGTTGTTCACGCTGGAGATTTTAATTTAGTATCAGGGGTTGAAAAGTTACGTGATATCGCCGGACTAACCAGTATCAGTTTAGCGGTTCCAGTGTCTTTTGTGCTAACCTTATCACAGTAGTTCAGGCCTAATGATATCGTTAATGCTGAAGTAATATCATTAAATAGGTTATCAATTGTTTGGATAACCTAGCTTTACCAACACATAGTTATCCAGTTTATCGGAGTTCAGATGGTTACAGATAAAGACGGTTATACGCATTTAATTCAGTATTTAACTGAACATTTAGGGTTATTTGAAACCTTTGAAAATAATGTCTTGGCGTCTGAAACCGTTTTAGAGTTATTTGAGGAACAGTTATCAGCTCAAATCATCATGGTTTGTGGTCAAAATCCGCAACTATCATTTGCTCAACGCAATATGGTTATTCGAGAAATTGATGCGATTGTTTATGATTTAGAAGAGATATTAGCTAAAGTTGCTGATCAGAATGCCACTCCTGAACAAAGCATATTTATAACCGAATTTTCCGGTTTAATTAAGAATTTGTTCGACCAAGAAATTGATAAAATACTGCATTAATTTTTATAGTTTAATATTTATTGTTGGGAATAAACATGTTTAAAAGCATAACCTTGCTTGTTGTATTTTGTTTGAGTTTGTCTTTTGCCAATGCGACAGAAAAACAAATTTTAAAACAAAAGGAAGTGATGACTGTTGCGCAGTCGGGTTTAATGTATAAAGCGCGAATGGATACCGGTGCAGTCAATTCTTCTTTGCATGCTGTCGATTTAGAGATTATCGGTGGTGCGGCGAAAAAAATGAAACATAACATTGGTAAAATGATCGAATTTACCACTGAAAATGAACAAGGTGAGCAAAAGCGTTTACAAGCTGAAATTCTTAAAACCTCAACGGTGAGAAACTCTCAAGGTATTGAAACACGTTACATGGTCAAACTTGAAATTGGTTTTCCTGATGCGTTAAAAACGGTCCATGTCAATTTGCGTGACCGTAGCCACATGAATTACAAATTGTTAATAGGACGCAACTTTCTCAAAGATGACTATATAGTCGATATATCAGGAAAGAAGATTGATAATATTATTGGCCCAATTGCCAAGTTAAACATAAAACAAGCTAGTCTAATGTTCAAAACACGTATTGATACTGGAGCAGGTCAAAACTCACTCCACGCAATCAATATTCGTATTGAAGAAGAAGATAAAAGTGATATGAAAAACAACATCGGTAAGATGGTGACATTTACTACCGAGAATGAGAAAGGTAATGCCGTTGATATTCGCACTAAAATTTATGGTAAAACGCTTATCCGTAATGCACAAGGGTCTGAAATTCGTTATAGGGTTCGTTTAAGTGTTGGTGAACTAGGGCAGGAATATTTAGTTGACGTCAACTTAACTGATCGTAGTGAAATGGGTCATAAATTATTAATTGGCCGTAATTGGTTACAGGACACCTATATGGTAGATGTTTCTAAAGAGAGTCTTTCTCAGATTTAATATAAAAGCCTTAGCGTAAGCGCTAAGGCTTTTTTTGTACGGGTAGATAAACCTTGGACCAACTCCTTCAAACAGCTTATCAGATGTTTAATCAGCACTTCACCGTAATAACCTCTGCCGATTAAATACTTATCAAACAGTTCGTTGTCTTGCAAAGCAAACGCTCCGTTTACTAAAAAATAGGTTTAACCTATTGAATCAGCATTATTTGATACAATTTTTAACAGCCCTGTTGAGGTTAAATTGCTAACATAATGTAGTAGGTCTTACTGATTGCACCGCATAACGGTCACAGAGCGTATTTGAATTTAAATAAGTGTTTAACTCGTTTATTTTATTAGTGTTTTATGATCTGACAAATAAAAAAGGCGCTGCAGCGCCTAGATTAAACTTCTACTTTACAATGCTATAGCTGTGTTTTTAGGTTCAGCTAACACAAGCTCAAATACTATAATTTCAAACCTACCAATAATTGATCTAGTTGTTCAGCAGTAGCGTGTAATTCATCACAACCAGATACTGACTGATTAGCTGACTGCTCTACATTATGTGACTGATTACGTATTTCCATTAAATTGGTTGCTATTTCGTTGGCAACAGCAGATTGTTCATCCGCTGAGGTTGCAATTAACACACTCATTTCAAGTACACGATGACTATGGTGAGCAATATTATTCAAATCTTCGCCGGTTTGAAGAACATGCTTCTTACCTTCACTGGCCTGCTCAACGGTACGAGACATTACTTGAGTTAAATTACGAGTACCTGATTGAAGCGCTTCAATCATAGTTTTAATTTCCACTGTGGCAGCTTGTGTTCTACCTGCTAGAGTACGTACTTCATCTGCAACCACAGCAAATCCTCGTCCTTGCTCCCCAGCACGCGCAGCTTCAATGGCGGCGTTAAGTGCGAGTAAGTTAGTTTGTTCGGAAATAGCGTTAATAGTGGTAACCACAGCGTCAATTTTACTGGCATTGTCATTCAATATTCCGACAGCATTGGACGCTTGACCAATTTCTTCCGATAAAATATCAATTGCATGCACTGTGGTTGCAATATCTTTTGAGCCTGCGGCCACTTGATTATTGGTCTCTTCAGTTTCACTTGAAGATTGCTCTGCATTGCGGGCAACTTCTTTTACTGCAGCCGTCATTTGTTCCATGGCTGTTGCCAATGAGTCTAAATGTTCTCGCTGATCCACAGCCATCGCTTGGCCATCTTGGGCTGTGGTTCTAAAACCTGACACAACGGTGCGAATTTGTTCAGTGGCTTGGGTTATTTGCTTAACCAAAGTGTGCTGACGATCGACTAAGGCATCAATACTGATAGCAAGTAGACTGAATTCATCTTTTACTTCAAAGAAATTAAGTCTGCCGGTTAAATCACCGCTAGCTGCACGTCTTAAAGCCATTACCGTGGTATATAATGCGCCACCAACAAAGGTTGAAATGTAGTAAGCAAAGGCAGCAAGAACAGCCAATAATACCACCATCATTATATAAGCTAAGTTAGCATTGGTATTGTTATGAGCCAGCTGCTGTGATGATATCTCACTCACTATAACCATGTTATGGTTATTAATACCACTCACGATGCGGGTGATAGTATCTTGTTCACTAATTCCACCACCTTGCTGTGCAAGCACCTTCAATCGGTTGTCTAGATCATCAATACTGACTATTTGACTAGTATTCGATAACTGAGTGTTTAACTCATTACGCTTGCTTTCGTCAATTAAGTCATAGGCGCTTTCCATGTAATCATTGGCTTGCTTAATGAACTGCAATTGATTGTTATTATTTGTTTTTTGTAAGTTATCGGCATGAAGGTTATTTAAGAAAAGCGTTAAACCAATAATCATCAACATGGGTACAACCGCTAAAATAGTAAACTTTGTTTTTAAGGTCATATGGATAAGATATTGATCTATCCATCTAAATTTAACTTCTTTCATCAGTGCCTCTTTTTATTTTTTGGCTATGAACTCAGGTAAAAACCATCTCAGGTAAATAAGTACCTAAATTAAATAAGTACTTAGGTAAGTACATAGTTTATCGGGGGGAAAAAGGTAAACTTTAATACATAAAGCTTTTTTCAGTGTTACCTGATTAATTTATCTACTTTTCAATCAGACTGGTTGAGTTGCATCAATGATATAATGCTAATTGCACCTTTTATTATAGTAAAGCTCTACTGATAATATTAACGATAAATTGACGATTAATCCTTAACGTCGTCAGGCTGAGTTGCTTTAAGCTAATAAACCTGAGTAAAAGCTTATAATTACCCTTAAAAAGCCTAGTAATATGCTGGCTGCTAACGTAAAATTTATCTCTTTTATTTTAATTGATGGGTAGTGCCTTTAGAATAATCTAAAAGGTGTTATCAACATCTTGCCGTTATGTTTAATGGTAAAAATCGCATTAGTAATGCCCAGATGCAGTGGATGAATAAATGCAGCAGTTAACAGAGATCGTAGAACAAGCCTTGGCGGTGATAGAGCAGGCCAGTGATCTAAAGGCATTGGATGATATCCGTGTCGACTACCTTGGTAAAAAAGGTCAAATCACTGACATGATGAAAATGATGGGGAAATTAAGTGCAGAAGAGAAACCTGCATTTGGTCAAGCCGTCAATCTAGCAAAACAAGCAGTCCAGCAGAAATTATCTGAACGTATTGATGGCTTAAAAGCATCAGAGTTAGCCACTAAATTGGCCGCTGAACAAATTGATGTCACTTTACCAGGTCGTACCATTGATAACGGCGGATTACATCCCGTGACCCGCACTATTGATCGTATCGAAACCTTTTTTGGTGAGCTTGGGTTTACGGTTAAAGATGGCCCTGAAATCGAAGATGATTTTCATAACTTCGATGCATTAAATATCTCAGAACATCATCCAGCTCGTGCGGACCACGATACGTTTTATTTTAACCCTAAAGTGATGTTGCGTACGCAAACATCTGGGGTTCAAATCCGAACTATGGAGCATGAAAAGCCTCCATTACGTATTATTTCACCGGGTCGTGTATACCGTAACGACTATGATCAAACCCACACGCCGATGTTTCATCAGGTCGAAGGGTTGATGGTTGCCGAAAACGTTAACTTTGCCGAATTAAAAGGCATATTGCACGATTTTCTACGCAACTTTTTTGAAGAAGACTTGCAAGTGCGTTTTCGTCCTTCATATTTCCCCTTTACAGAGCCTTCGGCTGAAGTGGATGTAATGGGTAAAAACGGTAAGTGGTTAGAGGTGTTAGGCTGTGGCATGGTGCACCCAAATGTACTTCGCAGTGTCGGCATAGATCCTGAGAAATACTCTGGTTTTGCTTTTGGTATGGGCGTTGAGCGTTTGACTATGTTGCGTTACGGCGTAAACGATTTACGTGCCTTCTTTGAAAACGATTTACGTTTCCTTAAGCAATTCAAATAACGGAGCAACAAAGCGATGAAATTCAGTGAATCTTGGCTTCGTGAGTGGGTTAATCCATCAGTAAGTCGTGACGAATTATCACACCAAATTACCATGGCCGGCCTTGAAGTGGATGGCATAGACCCAGTAGCAGCTGCATTTAGCGGTGTTATTGTGGGTGAAGTTGTTGAGTGTGGCCAGCATCCCGATGCTGATAAATTACGCGTGACCAAAATTAATGTCGGTAGCGATGAGTTAATTGATATTGTTTGTGGCGCACCAAATTGTCGTTTAGGATTAAAAGTTGCTGTTGCCATGGTTGGCGCAGTATTGCCTGGTGATTTTAAAATTAAGAAAGCCAAGCTGCGGGGCCAGCCGTCAATGGGTATGTTGTGCTCTTACAGCGAGTTAGGTATCAATATTGAAAGTGATGGCATTATTGAATTACCGCAAGATGCACCAATTGGTCAAGACGTTCGTCAGTACTTAGATTTAGATGATGCAATTATTGATGTTGACTTAACCGCTAACCGTGCCGATTGTTTAGGCATGGCAGGTCTTGCACGTGAAGTGGGTGTATTAAATCGTCAAGTAGTGACAGAGCCTACCTGGAAAGCGGCTGAAGCAACCATTGACGCGCCGATAGCTATTAACGTGCAGGCAAAAGAAGCCTGTCCACGTTATTTAGGTCGTATAGTAAAAAATATCAACGTAAAAGCGGCAACGCCTCTATGGATGCAAGAAAAGTTACGTCGTAGTGGTATTCGCTCAATTGATCCCATTGTTGATATTACCAACTATGTATTAATTGAGTTTGGTCAGCCAATGCATGCATTTGACTTGAATACCTTAAATGGTGCAATCAACGTGCGTTTAGGCGATGGTGTGGAAAAGCTGACGTTATTAGATGGTAATGAAATTACTGTGCCTAATGACACCTTAGTGATTGCTGATGATAAGCAAGCCGTAGCATTAGCCGGAGTATTTGGTGGTGAAGCAACGGGTGTGACTGATAGTACTCAAGATATCTTATTAGAGTGTGCTTTTTTTGCACCTCTAGCGATTATGGGTAAATCACGTCGTTTAGGCTTACACACAGATGCCTCACATCGTTTTGAGCGTGGTGTTGACCCACAGCTGCAACATAAGGTCATGGATCGTGCTACACGCCTTGTATTGGATATTTGTGGTGGCGAAGCTGGGCAAGTAGTTGAAGCCGTTGCTGTTGAACATATCCCTGCAGCAGTTAAAATTACATTACGTCGCAGTAAATTAGATAAAACCTTAGGCCACCCAATTCCTGATGCTGACGTAGTTGATATTTTACAGCGTTTAGGATTCAGTGTTGAAGCTGTTAATGATACTTGGGTTGTCACTACAGCGACTTACCGTTTTGATATGGCAATTGAAGAAGATTTAATTGAAGAAGTTGCCCGCATTTATGGTTATAACAATATCCCTAATACAGCACCGCAAGCTGCATTAAGTATGTCTGATCATACTGAAGCTAACATTCCACTCAAACGTGTTCGTAACATGCTGGTGGCTCGCGGGTTCCAAGAAGCAATTACTTACAGTTTTGTTGACCCTAAAATGCAAGCCCTTGTTCACCCAGAACAAGACACCATGATTTTGCCAAATCCTATTTCGACAGAAATGTCGTCAATGCGTTTGTCTATGTTTACCGGATTATTGTCAGCGGTGGGCTATAATCAAAATCGCCAGCAAAGCCGTGTACGTTTATTTGAGACCGGTTTACGCTTTGTGCCTGACACAAACTCAGATGCTGGCGTCCGTCAACAAGCTATGATTGGTGCGGTAATTTCCGGTGCTCAAAATGATGAACATTGGTCAATGGAATCTAAGTCTGTAGACTTCTTTGATTTAAAAGGTGATTTAGAAGCAATAATCGGCTTGACAGTTGCCGCTTCTGAATTTAGTTTTAAAGCAGCTACTCATCCTGCGCTGCATCCAGGACAATGTGCTGAAATATTAAGAAATAATCGAGTCATTGGTCATATTGGTGCTATCCATCCTAGCCTGGAAAAGCCTTTTGGACTTAATGGTAAAACAATTGTTTTTGAGTTAGAACTGGACGCATTATTACATGCCAGTTTGCCGCTAGCCCAAGCTGTATCTAAGTTTCCTGCTAATCGACGTGATATCGCAGTAGTCGTAGATGATCATATATCTGCAACCGATGTTATGAATTTGATAAGAAAAGTTGGCGAAAATCAGTTGGTTGGCTTAAACTTGTTCGATGTATACCTAGGTAAAGGTGTTGAACCTGGCAAAAAGAGCCTGGCAATCGCACTTACGTTACAAGACATTACTCGTACGCTTGAAGATAAAGATATCACTGAGACTATGGAATTAGTGGTATCGGCGCTAAAGACCGAGTTCAACGCATCGTTGAGGGATTAAAGTATGGCACTTACCAAAGCCGAAATGGCAGAACATCTATTTGAAACACTTGGCATCAATAAGCGTGTGGCTAAAGAGATGGTGGAGTCTTTCTTTGAAGAAATTCGTGAAGCACTCGAACATGGTGAGCAGGTCAAGTTATCTGGCTTCGGCAACTTTGACCTTAGGGACAAGAATCAAAGACCGGGACGGAACCCGAAAACTGGTGAAGACATTCCAATTTCTGCACGCCGTGTGGTGACTTTCCGTCCTGGACAAAAGTTAAAAGCACGTGTGGAAGCGGCTAACGCCGGTAAGAAATAAGTTCACTAGTTAAATTAGCTTATCTGCTTTACACAGTAAAAATTAAAAGAGCCACTCTGGTAGAGTGGCTTTTTTTTTGAATTTGCCGAATAAAATAGTCATGTTATTATTCTGCCGCAGATTTTTTCGATGAGGTTAATCTATTGGCTCGACAACAAAAGCATTTTGATACTCGCTTTAATGCAGGGTTATTACATCCACGATACTGGGTTACCTGGCTGGCTATCCTAATATTATCTTTATTTGGTATTTTACCGGCCTTTATTCGCGATCCCATTAGCCGTGTTTTAGCTAAATTAGTGATGCGTATTGCCACTAAGCCAATTGGCATAGCCCGGATCAATATTAGTCAATGTTTACCTGAATTGACCCCTGATGAAGTCGATAGCCTGATCCGTGACAATGTCGAAGCCTTTATCCTTATTTTATTATCGCAAGCAGAAATGCTGTTTCGTTCCAACGAACACATTAAACGTCGCGTTCAATTACAGGGTTTTGAAAATGTGACTCAAGCAAGAGCTGCAGGGCACCCGATTATTTTTATTATGCCGCATGTTTGGCCTATGGAATATGCAGGGCTACGAGTTAATATCGAAATACCTATGGTGACAATGGCAAAAGCCCACCGTAATGGGTTATTTAACTGGTTTAGTAACCGTTTACGCAGTAGCCAGGGTGGCCGAGTGTATATGCGTGAAGCAGGTATTCGAGCACTATTGTCAGAACTGAAAAAAGATAATAGCTTCTTTTATTTGCCCGATGAAGACTTGGGACCAGAACAAAGCGTGTTTGCGCCATTTTTTGGTACCACTAAAGCCACATTGCCCGTAGTAGGACGTTTAGCCAAAGCGGGTAATGCAAAAGTGTTTCCCGTTAAAATCGGCTATGATAAAAAAGCCATGGTATTTCATACCACGATATTGCCGGCATTAGATCCCGATAGTATGGTCACTAAAGAAGATGAATCTTTAGTGCTTAATCAAATTGTTGAGCAAGTGATAAAAGCTTACCCTGAGCAATACATGTGGTTTTTAAAAATATTGAAAACTCGTCCGCCGGGTGAAGCAGAGCTTTACTAAACTTAAACAATAAATATAACCAAGAGAGCAATCTAATGGACTTTAATGAGTTACTTTCGGTGCTATCGTTTGTGGTCTACACCTACGATAACCGCCCGATCACTCTACTGCAAATTATCCAGGTACCCCTGTATATCTTTTTAGCTTGGTTTATTGTGAGCAGAGTGGGTAAGTTAATTACTAGCGGCTTAAGAAAACGTAACGTGAGTGCTGATGCTGTACATTTGTTTTCTCGTATGTATTTAGTATTGTCTATCGCTATTTTAGCTATTACCAGTATGGATATTCTCAATATCCCCCTAACTGCATTTGCGTTTGTTTCAGGCGCAATTGCGATTGGTGTGGGTTTTGGTGCGCAAAACATTATTAACAACTTTATTTCAGGTTGGATTTTAATGTGGGAACGTCCCATTCGTATTGGTGACTTTTTAGAAGTGGGTGACGCTAGAGGTGTGGTTGAGTCGATAAACACCCGCTCGACGTTAATTCGCCGAAATGATGGTGTTCATATGTTAGTTCCGAACAGCCAACTGCTTGAAAATACGGTAACCAATTGGACATTGATTGATAAAAATGCCCGCACTTTTGTGCGAGTAGGCGTCGCTTATGGTTCAGATGTGATGTTAGTGCAAAAGTTATTGTTTGATGTTATCGAAGAGCGTGATGATATCTTACCGCACCCTAAACCTACGGTACTATTTGAAGATTTTGGTGATAGTGCATTAATATTTGATATGGTTTTTTGGGTTAACGCAGTGTCTGAAACCGACATTCGCCGCCGTCGCAGTGAAATTCGTTTTAGAATTTATGACTTATTTGGTAAAAACGATATTGCTATCGCCTTTCCGCAACGTGACATTCATGTCGATGGCAATCTAACGATTACTAATAGTGACAGATCCCAATAAACATAAATTATTTTGCGGTTGTGCGTATAACATAATGATTACTAAAATAAAAAAGACGCTTAGGCGTCTTTTTTATTTTAGCGTAAATCACTTGGCGTTACTTTGTCGCTTTAGTATGACGAGCAAGCAAGTTTTGATTAATATCTGCCATCGACAAGCCTTGATCTTCGAGTAACACAATTAAGTGATACATCAAGTCAGACGCTTCATTGATTAGCTCTTCTTTATCATTGGTGACCGCAGCTAGCGCCGTTTCTAATCCTTCTTCACCAACCTTTTGTGCAATTCGTTTAGTGCCCCGTTCAAATAACGAGGCGGTATAGCTTGAGTCTGCACTTTGACCCTTACGTGAAATAATGACGTTTGTTAGATTATCAATAAAAGGATGGGCATTGCCATCTGGCCAGCAGCTTTCCGCCCCAGTATGGCAGGTTGGTCCATTAGGAATAACTTGCACTAACAGGCTGTCGTTATCGCAATCTTTATCAATGGCGATAAGTTGTAGGGTATTGCCTGAGCTTTCGCCCTTGGTCCATAAGCGCTGTTTTGAACGACTAAAAAAAGTAACTTGATTGGTCGATAGGGTTTTCTCAAGGGCAGCTTCATTCATGTAGCCTAGCATTAAGACTTTACCCGTTAAGTGGTTTTGAACCACGGCAGGAATTAATCCATCCTGTTTATCCCAAGCTAGGCTTGCACTATCCAATGTTACTTGTGTCATAATTTATCTCTTTATTTGATGCGTTTTATAGTCGAATCGCGATTTTTTGGCCGTGTAGGTATTGTTTTAAATCACCAATATCGATTATGCCTTTATGGAATACACTGGCAGCTAATGCTGCATCAACTTTGGCCAGCTCAAACACTTCTTTAAAATGTTCCATGGTGCCGGCGCCGCCTGATGCGATTAACGGCACATCACAAATAGCGCGAACCATACTGAGCTGCTTAATATCATAGCCGCCACGTACACCATCTTGGTTCATCACATTGAGGACAATTTCACCACAGCCACGCTTTTGAACTTCTTCAACCCAGTCCTGGGTGTACCACTGAGTGTCTTTAGTCGAAGCTTCATCACCGGTAAATTGCTTTACTTTATAGCTGTCTGATGCTGCGTCATAGAACGAATCGATACCAATCACAATACACTGGCGGCCAAATTCATCCTGTAGACGAGAAATTAAACTTGGATCGGTTAATGCAGGAGAGTTAATTGATATTTTATCAGCTCCAAAGGCTAACTTCTCACGGGCTTGTTCAATGGTTTTAATTCCACCGGCCACGCAGAAGGGGATATCAATTTGTTCAGCCACGCGACTGACCCATGACTTATCAATCACTCTATCGTGGGCGCTAGCGGTAATATCATAAAACACCAGCTCATCAGCTCCTTCAAGAGCATATCGAGCTGCGAGCGGTACTATGTCGCCAACAATTTCATGGTCACGAAATTGTACCCCTTTAACGACTTTACCTTCACGAACATCAAGGCAAGGAACTATGCGTTTGGCCAGCATGTGATTGCCTCCTCAACGGTGAAGTTTTTAATCAGTAGTGCTTTGCCGATGATAATGCCATTGGCTTTGCTATCACGCACTGCAGCAACATCATCTAATGTGGCGATACCGCCAGAAGCTTGCCAATTAATGTCAGGATACTTTGCTGCCAGTTCGCGGTATAAATCAGTATTAGCCCCTTGTAGGGTGCCATCACGGCTGATATCAGTTACTAAGGCATGTTGTAAGCCAACGCTTTGATATTCGGCTACCAGTGACTCTAAAGACTTGCCACCACCCGTTTGCCAGCCAGATACGGCAACTATTTTTTCACCAGCATCATTAATGTTAACATCAAGCGCTAAACAAATAGCTTGGCTGCCATATTTAACAAACCAGCTTTTAACTAATTCTGGCTCTTTCACCGCCAGTGAGCCTATTACCACACGCTTAACACCTAGTGCTAATAACTCTTCAACTTGCTGCTCGCTGCGAATACCGCCACCAACTTGAATATCGGTTGTTAACCCAGCCACTAATTCGCCAATTAAGGCTATTTGGCGTTTTGACGGGTCTTTAGCGCCAGTCAAATCGACAATATGGAGTAATTTCGCACCCTGTGCTTCATAGGATTGCAGCTGGGCGAGGGGGCTTAGGTCAAAAGTGGTTTTTTGCTGGTAATCGCCTTGATATAAACGCACCACTTGACCATCAATTAAATCAATTGCTGGAATGATCATTGTGCTTTCCCCATGTTTAAAAAGTTTTGTAAAATCTTAGCGCCAACGGTAGCACTTTTTTCTGGGTGAAATTGCACTCCAAAAAAGTTATCTTTGCCAATAGCGGCGCTGAAATCTTCACCGTAATTACTGCTTGCTAAGGTATATTCACTGATTGGCGCACGATAGCCATGCACAAAGTACACATAACTGCCGTTTTCTATGCCGGCAAAAAGTGGATGATCAGATACTGTGATTTGATTCCAGCCCATGTGTGGCAAAGGTAAGCCTTTGCTGTCTAAATCACCTATCTCTGTTGGGATAAGGCCTAAACATTCAATGGCCTGTGTGCTGCGTCCGCCATACTCATTTGACAGGGAAGCAAGCATTTGCATCCCTAAGCAAACGCCCATAACCGGTTGCGTCAGGCTTTTAATTAACTCGATTAAGTCTTTTGATTTTAATGCAGCCATAGCCGCACCAGCGGTACCCACGCCCGGTAAAACGACTCTAGAAGCACTGCGAATAACATCAAAGTCAGCACTGACGACGATATTGGCATTAAGGCGTTCAAACGCAAAGCGTACCGAGCTTAAATTGGCACAACCAGTATCGATAATCACAGTAAGATCATCTAAGTCATTGCCTTTACCGCGATTAGGAACAGCTGACTGCTCTTTTATGGATAAGTCTGTCACGTTAACTCCTTACAGCACACCTTTGCTTGATGGCAGTATGTCACCTTCCACTTTCACCGCTTGGCGAAGCGTACGGCCTAACACTTTAAACAGCGCTTCTACTTTGTGATGATCGTTATCGCCTTTCGAGCCAATGTGCAAGGTACAACGTAGGCCATCAGCGAATGAACGGAAGAAGTGTGGCACCATTTCGATGGCCATTTCACCTACCATTTCACGGTCAAAGTCAGCATTGAACTTGATGAACGGACGACCAGATATGTCCATTAAGCATTCGCCACTGGCTTCATCCATCGGTAAGCTGAAACCAAAACGAGCAATACCACGCTTGTCGCCTAAGGCCTGGCGAATCGCATCACCAATCGCCAGTGCAGTGTCTTCAACGCTGTGATGATCATCAATTTCTAAATCGCCATCGACGTGAACATCCATTTTGAAATTGCCGTGGGTTTGAATTTGGTCAAGCATGTGGTCAAAAAAGCCAATGCCGGTTTCAATTTTACCTTTTGATTGATTATCTAAATCAATGGTCACTTTAATGTCAGTTTCTTTGGTGGTGCGCACAACCGTGGCTTGACGGCCTTTACTTAATAGCGCTTGGCAAATAGCGTCCCAATCTAAGGTTTGACGATTGTATAGGAAGCTTTTAATCCCCATAGCATTGGCGAGTTCCACGTCTGTAGTGCGATCACCAATAACAGCTGATTCAGTAAAGTCGACTCTGCCTTCAGTTAAGTAGCTTTTTACAAGCCCAAGTTTTGGTTTGCGACAACTGCAGTTTTCATCATTAAAGTGCGGGCAAATAACCACATCGTCAAACATCACCCCTTGGCTTTGAAAGATTTGCATCATCATGTTGTGCGGCGCATCAAAATCTTCTTTAGGGAAAGAAGGTGTCCCTAAACCGTCCTGATTACTGACCATCACTAATCTAAAACCGGCTTTTTGTAATTTTAGTAGCGCAGGGATCACCTGTGGCTCGAACACTAATTTAGCTAGGCTGTCTAATTGCTTATCAATTGCAGGCTCTTCAACTAATGTGCCGTCACGATCAATAAAAAGTATTTTCTGTTTCATGTTGCCGACCTTAACTTTGTAGGAATATTGTTATAATTTATGTATTTTTGCTGCTTAATAGCACGTCAATTAATTTGTTTGTTTGCGCGCTAGAGGCAAAACTGAAGCGAATAGCGTCGGCTAAACGAGGATCTTTATAGGCCCTAGCGACAATGCCATTGTCTGTCAGTAATTGTGCTATTTCGGTCACATTTTTAAAGCGAGCTAGGGCAAAGTTACCTTTTGCTGTCAGCACCTGGGCACCAATTTGTTGTAGTACCTGAGTAAGTCGCTCACCTTGTTGGTTTAAGCTAGCCACTTGCTCACGCATCAGCTTAATACCATCAGAACTTAACGCCTTGGTGGCTAATTCAGACACTGGCAGTGGTACAGGGTAAGGCGCAATCACTAACATGACTAAATCAATAATGGCTTCATTTGCTAGCATAAATCCGCAACGGGCACCGGCTAAAGCAAACGCTTTAGATAAAGTCCGTAACACCACAAGATTTGGGTATGTCGACAGTAAATCTGCAACCGAATACTCAGGGCTAAATTCAATATAAGCTTCATCAACCACTACTATCGCTTGAGGCGCACTTGCAATCGCCTTTTCAATATCTTGTTTGCTGATGATAGTGCCAGTCGGGTTGTTGGGATTACAAATAAATACCAGTTTGGCATCGCCAATTTCAGCTGGCCAGTTTTCGGGTAACTGATAATCACTGGTTAAACTCAGTGCTGTTACACCGACATTAAAGGTAGCTGCACTGATGGCATACATACCATAAGTAGGACCAAATGAGGCAATAGTGTCTTTACCCGGCGTACAAAAAGTGCGGATAAGTAATTCAATCGCTTCATCTGCGCCGCGACTTGCAATAATCTGACTTGGCTTAACCCCTGAATAATCAGCATACGCATTGATTAGTGCAGGTGGTTGACATTCTGGGTAGCGATTTAATTTATCTAAATCACTATTGTTAAAAGGTGATTCATTAGCATTAATCCAAATGTCGCCTCGGCCACCAATGCGTCTAGCACTTTGATAAGGGGTCAGTTCAAGTAACTCGGGTCGTGCTAATTTTTTTGCATCAAATGTGTTCATCAACGTGTGCTCATAAATCAATTCTATTATTGCTGTCAACGATGGGTTTATCATCACAGCGCCAAGATTACTGTTATTGGTTTAAGCTTGCTAACCTTATTGCGACGGCATTTTTGTGCGCATCTAACAGTTCATTTTCGGCTAAGGTCATCACGGTTTGGCCAATGTTTCTCAGGCCTTCAGCGCTGAGTTCTTGGACGGTAAAGCGTCGACTAAAATCCGCTAGTGATAAGCTAGATACCGCGCGACTATAACCGTAAGTAGGTAACACATGGTTAGTACCACTGGCATAATCGCCAACGGATTCTGGTGTGTATGCACCTAGAAAAACCGAACCTGCAGCACGGATAGTGCTGAGCAAAGCCCGTGGGTTTTCAGTTTGAACGATTAAGTGCTCCGGGCCATATTGGTTGGATACTTGTACCGCTTGAGCAAGATCATCAACCACTAAGCTTCGGCTACATTCAAGTGCTTTGGCGGCAATATCTTGTCGTGGTAACATTGCTAGTTGAATAGTGAGCTGAGTATTCACAGCATTGGCTTGCACAGCGCTGTTGGTCACCAACATCACTTGCGAGTCCACGCCGTGCTCAGCTTGTGACAGTAAATCCGCTGCAATAAAAGCAGGATTGGCTTGGTCATCGGCAATCACCAACACTTCAGACGGTCCAGCAGGCATATCAATGGTGACACTGACGCGGTTATCTTGCGACACTAATCTTTTGGCTTCGGTAACATAACGATTACCTGGGCCAAATATTTTATCGACTTTAGGTATAGTCTCTGTACCAAATGCCAAAGCGGCGATGGCTTGAGCACCACCCACTTGATATATCTCAGTAATACCACACACCTTGGCCGCATAAATAATCGCATCATTTATTGGCGGTGGGCTAACTAATACACGTTGCTCACAACCGGCAATTCTAGCGGGCAGGGCCAGCATCATTACTGTTGATATAAGTGGGGCAGTGCCACCTGGAATATACAAGCCGACTTTTTCAATCGCTTCAGATCTAAGCTCACATCGCACGCCTACTTGAGTTTCAATATCAATCGGCTTAAATATTTGTGCCTGATGAAACGCTTCAATATTAGCAACTGCCTGGGCAATGCTTTGTTTTACCTTGTCTGACACTCTAGCACTGGCAGAATCTATCTCTGCAGTTGTTAGGGCGAGATCATCAATGATAGCGCCATCAAACTGCTGATTAAATTTAGAAATAGCCGCATCACCATCTAATACCACTTGTTCGATAATGCTGCGAACTAGCTGCTCAACACTGTTATCACCCACCAAAGGTGAGCGTTTTAATGCCGCAACTTGCTGGTTAGCAGATAAACTATTCCAATTAAGGATTTGCATTGGTGATGAAGACTGTAATGGTGATTGTGTCATGGTCATCAGTATTACCCCATCATTTTTTCAATTGGCATTACTAAAATAGAGGTGGCACCTAAGGCCGTTAACTGCTCCATTGTGTCCCAGAATAAATCTTCAGAGCTGACTGCATGCACAGCAACACGATTTGAATCATCATTAAGCGGTAATACAGTTGGATTTTCAGCTCCTGGTAATAAAGCCACAATCTGATCTAAAGTGGCTGTTGGCGCGTGTAGCAGGATGTACTTACTCTCACGTGCGCGGATAACGCCATTAACTCGTGACAGTATTTTGTCGATTAACGCTTGCTTAGCCGGTGTTTGAGTTTGATTAGATTGAATGATGCAGGCCATTGAGCGGTAAATGACTTCAGTTTCATATAAGCCATTGGCTTCAAGGGTTGCACCCGTTGACACTAAGTCACAAATACCATCGGATAAACCCGCACGTGGTGCGACTTCAACTGAACCTTTAAGCATACAGTCGCTGTAACTAATACCTTTTTCTTGCATAAAACGGCGAAGGATATTGGGATATGAAGTGGCTATACGCAGACCCTCTAATGAGCTGGCATCCTTGTAGCTGAATTCATTAGGCACTGCGAGAGATAGGCGACAGGCACCAAAGTCAAGTTCACGTAATTTGGTGAAGTCAGCTGGCTTGTTGACCAGTTGACGTTCTAACTGTTCTTCTTCTAGAACGTTCTCGCCGATAATACCTAGGTCAACTACGCCGTCCATCACCAATCCTGGAATATCATCATCACGTACTCGAAGTAGGTCGATAGGCATATTGTCGGCGTGGGCGATAAGGCGCTGCTCATTTACATTAAACTTCACACCACAGCTTTTCAGCAGTTGTTGTGACTCTTTAGATAAGCGACCTGATTTTTGAATAGCGATGCGTAAACGGTTTGATTCAGTCATTGATATATACCTGTATAATAAAGTTGAAAATAAATAGTAAGGTTTTAAATATAAAAACAATTAGTTAAAAATAAAAAGAAAACTTAAGAAAACAAAAAACCCCTGAAATTGCTTCCAGGGGTTTGTGATAGTTTCACCGCCGGAAGGGAAATAGACCCTCGGCAGTAAGCATCCGAAGGCTACCGCATATGGTGGTGATGATGGATTGTAGTAGCTAGGATGAATATCATTGTTCGTCTCTTAATAAAGTTAATGAAGATACCCAAATGGTTATCTTAATAAATTCTGCTGAAGTTACCGTTCATACGGCCGTAAACTTCTATGCCATAAAACTTAACCGCTATTGATGTTGTTTGCAATAGCGAATAAAGGCAAATGGTAATTTATTTACAAATTTTATGGTAATAACTTAGAACAATTTAAATTAACGGCTATTTTTGTAGAAAAAACAAACAAAAAAGCCAGAAGTAAATATTTCTGGCTTTTAAATGGCATAGCCATTAATTGTATTTCACCAACATCATAGAAACTGTTTGCAGTGATTACTTGACTCGCATTCCTGGTTGAGCACCTTCGTGGGGCTCAAGAATCCATAACTCATTACCACCAGGACCTGCAGCTAATACCATGCCTTCTGACATACCAAAACGCATTTTTCGAGGTGCAAGGTTGGCGACCATGACAGTCAACTTACCCACTAGGTCTTCTGGCGCATAGGCTGATTTAATACCGGCAAACACTTGTTTAGTCTCGCCGCCTAAATCAAGTTCAAGCCTAAGTAATTTGTCTGCGTCAGGCACATGTTCCGCTTTGGCTATGCGGGCAATGCGCAAATCCAATTTCGCAAAATCATCAAATTCAATCGTGTCACTGATTGGGTCATCCTGTAGCGGATTACCTGTGCTGACTTTTACAGGTGCTTTATCAGCTTTAGCAGCCTTTTTAGGTTTTACTTCTTCAGGAGCTTGGGTAACTTGTAAGTTGTCTTTAGAGGCATCAACCATAGCAGCAACTTTGTCTAGGTCAACACGTTGCATCATCGCTTTAAAAGGCACTATTTCATGATTAGCCATATCTCTACCTAGGTTTTCCCAGGTTAATTCAACTTGTAAAAATGCTTCAACATCTTGGCTTAAACGCGGTAATACCGGCTTTAAGTAAGTCACTAAGATACGGAACAAGTTTAATGAAATAGAGCACACTTGATGCGCTTGTTGCTGCTGGTCTTCATGCTTAATTAACTGCCAAGGGGCTTGCTCAGCCACAAAAGCATTGGCTATGTCGGCTAATGCCATGATTTCACGCATTGCCTTACCATATTCACGGGTTTCGTAAAACTCTGCAATTTGATTTTGTTTGGCCAAGAATAATTCAGCTAGGCTGTTATCTTCAATGGTCGCTAACTTGCCATCAAAACGTTTGCTGATAAAGCCAGCTGTCCGTGATGCTAGGTTGACTAATTTGCCGACAAGATCAGAGTTAACACGCTGAGCAAAGTCTTCAAGGTTTAAATCTAAGTCATCAATACGGCTGCTCAGTTTTGCCGCGTAGTAGTAACGCAAAAACTCAGGGTCTAAATTGTCTAAATAAGTACGCGCCTTAATAAAGGTGCCCTTTGATTTAGACATTTTCGCGCCATTCACAGTCACATACCCATGGGCAAAAACGCTGGTCGGTTGGCGATAGTTAGCGCCATGAAGCATTGCTGGCCAGAATAAGCCATGGAAATTGACAATATCTTTACCGATGAAGTGATAAACCTCTGCGGTTGAATCTTTGGCCCAAAATTCATCAAAGTTAACGCTAGGGTTTTTATCACAGAAGTTTTTGAAAGAGCCCATGTAACCGATTGGTGCATCTAACCATACATAGAAGTATTTACCCGGGGCATCAGGTATTTCAAAACCAAAATAGGGCGCATCACGAGAAATATCCCATTGTTGCAAGCCTTGCTCAAACCATTCTTTTAGCTTGTTAGACACTTCAGGTTGCAATGAACCTGAATTAAGCCAAGTATGCAACATGCCTTCAAATGCCGGTAGGTCAAAGAAGAAATGCTCGCTGTCTTTCATTATTGGTGTTGCACCAGAAACCGCAGACTTAGGATTAATAAGATCTGTAGGGCTGTAGGTTGCGCCACAATTGTCACAGTTATCACCGTACTGATCTTCAGACTTACATTTAGGGCAGGTTCCCTTTACAAATCTGTCTGGTAAAAACATCGACTTTTCAGGATCAAATAGCTGTGAAATAGTCTTGGTTTTGATGTAGCCGCCGTCGCGAAGTTTCAAATAAATGCTGCTGGCCAGCTCACGATTTTCAGGACTGTGGGTGCTGTGGAAATTATCGAACTGAATATTGAAATCAGCAAAATCCTGTTGATGTTCTTCTTGAACTTGCGCAATCATTTCTTCTGGTGCAATACCAAGTTGCTGAGCTTTAAGCATGATAGGCGTGCCGTGGGCATCGTCTGCACAAATAAAGTGACATTCATGTCCGCGCAACTTTTGATAGCGAGACCAGATATCAGTTTGAATGTATTCAAGCATGTGGCCTAAGTGAATTGGGCCATTAGCATAAGGAAGGGCGCTGGTAACCAGAATTTTACGTTGTGATTGGGTCATTTTTTCTCAACATCGAATTTCGCTAAAAATATTGCCAAGATACTAACTGAAAAATGCAATATTTTCACCAAAACATGCACTAAAAAGGTGTATTTATAACTAAAAAATAATGAAGTTCTGATACACTTGCACAAATTTGTCAACGGGAGTCATGCTTTTGTCTATTTCCTATCCTGATTATCAACTTGATGCACAATTATTAGCCTCAGTGCTTGCCATTTTAGATGCACATCAAGATCCCTATTTAAAACAAGGCTTAGTCTCTGCCGGTTGTGTTGTAAAATTAGCCATTGAAGGTAAAAGATTACAATTAGGTTTGGTATATCCTTATCCTTGTATGACTCAATATCGCGACACCGTGATGGCTATAACCAATAAACTTGCAGTGCTAGATGCCATTGACGAAGTTGAATGTGAAATAGATTTTCAGCCGCGGGTTTATTCTGCTATTACCTCTGTAGAACCGATTAAAAATGTCAAACAAGTTATTGCCATTGCATCAGGCAAGGGTGGAGTTGGTAAATCAACTACAGCAGTTAATTTAGCCTTAGCATTAAAAGCTGAAGGGGCAGAAGTGGGCATTTTAGATGCCGACATATATGGTCCATCGATTCCGCTTATGCTAGGTATTCCAAATTTTCGTCCACAAAGCCCCGACGGCAAAATGATGACAGCCGCTTCGGCTCACGGCATTGCAGCACAATCAATTGGTTTTATGCTAGGTGATGGTGAGGCAGCTGTATGGCGTGGGCCAATGGCAGCAGGCGCATTAGTACAATTAATGAATGAAACCCAGTGGCCAGAATTAGATTATCTGATTATAGATATGCCGCCAGGTACAGGTGATATTCAATTAACCCTATCGCAAAAATTTCCCGTAAGTGGCGCGGTAATTGTCACTACGCCACAGGATATTGCCTTAGCTGATGCGCAAAAAGGCATTAGCATGTTCAATAAAGTACAAATTCCAGTACTCGGTATTGTTGAGAACATGAGCTTCCATTTATGCCCAGAGTGCGGTCACAAAGAACACCCATTTGGAACCCATGGCGGCAGTAAAATTGCTGAACGCTATAATGTGCCATTATTAGGGGCGTTGCCGTTAAATATTAATATTCGTGAATCGATGGACAATGGTGCGCCTAGCGTGGTCACTGAGCCTGATTCTGAAGTGTCTGGTATTTATCGTGAAATTGCGCGCAAGTTAGGCGCGCAATCAGCATTACAACAAGTTAAATCAACTGTTTCTATTAGTATATCGGACGACGAGTAAGGTCAAAGCATGAATTCTCCACAGTGTGTCATTATTGGTATCGCCGGTGCATCGGCATCAGGTAAAAGCTTAATTGCGAATACTATTTTTCAAGAGCTTTGCCGTGATCTGGGCACCAACCAAATAGGGGTTATCAATGAAGATGCGTATTATCGTGATCAATCTCATTTGACCATGGATGAGCGGATTCAAACCAACTATGACCACCCTAAAGCGCTTGACCATCAACTGCTTGCTAACCATTTAGAAACATTAAAACGTGGTGAGGCTGTTAACATTCCACGTTATAGTTACACCGAACATACTCGTATATCTGAAACGCTCGAAATGCAGCCTAAAAAAGTCATTATTCTAGAAGGGATTTTGTTACTAACCGATCCTAAGTTACGTGAACTCATGGATGCCAGTGTGTTTATGGACACACCACTAGACATCTGTTTTTTACGGCGATTAACACGAGATGTTGCAGAACGTGGTAGAACAATGGAATCGGTTATCTCACAATACAAGAAAACAGTACGTCCGATGTTTTTACAGTTTATTGAACCGTCAAAGCAATATGCCGATATCATTGTGCCCCGTGGTGGCAAAAATCGTATCGCAACCGATATATTAAAGGCACGTATTCAACACTTGCTGGCTAAGTAACATCACTCACTTTTAAAGGTTCGATTACTTAATTAAGGTTGTGCTAATGCGTTTAACCGATATCGAAATAGAACAAAGCTTAGATGATGGGTTGATTATAATTGACCCAAGACCTCCAGTTGAAGCTATTTCAGGTGTCAGTGTTGACGTCCGCCTTGGCAGCCAGTTTAGGGTATTTCAAGATCATACTGCACCCTATATTGACTTAAGTGGTCCTGCCGCTGAAATGCAAGTTGCCTTGGATAAGGTGATGGGCGATAAAATTAATATTGCTGACGGTGAAGCGTTTTTTCTTCATCCTGGCGAATTAGCTTTAGCTGTTACCCTTGAAACTGTTACCTTACCGGCCGATATTGTCGGTTGGTTAGATGGCCGTTCATCATTAGCCCGATTAGGCTTAATGGTTCATGTTACCGCCCATCGAATCGATCCCGGTTGGCAAGGCAAGATTGTATTAGAGTTTTTCAATAGTGGTAAATTGCCATTGGCGCTTCGTCCTGGCATGACCATTGGTGCATTAAATTTTGAGCGTTTAAGCGGTCCAGTGGCGCGGCCATACAATAAACGTAAAAGTGCAAAATATAACAACCAGCAAGATGCCGTAGCCAGCCGGATAAGTCAGGACGATAAATGACGCAAGTTTGGGTAAATCAACAACATATGGCAAGCGTCAACCCGTTTGATCGTGGTTTAGCTTATGGCGATGGTCTGTTTGCGACTATGCGAACCTATCCTTCTACGTCCATCAAAGCTGGCATTATGTTGTTAGATTTACACTTAACTAGACTGGAGCAAGGCAGTAAACGACTTAACCTTAATTGGTCTGCATCTAGTCAATTACGCAAGCATTTAATTTATCTCGCCAGTAGTTATCCCAATGCATGTGTCAAATTACTGCTGACTCGTGGTGTTGGTGGCCGTGGTTATCAAGCGCCTGAAATAGCCAATATTACCGAAATCACCTCAGTACATGAAATACCTGAGCATTATAAAACTTGGCAAAAAAGTGGCGTTGCGTTAACTACCTCACCAGTCACTTTAGCTCGACAACCACTGTTAGCGGGTATTAAACACCTTAATCGGTTAGAGCAAGTGCTGATAAAATCACATACTTTACCCACTGGATTTGATGATTGGTTAGTCTACGATACTCAGGGATATTTGATTGAAGCCTCAATGGCGAATATCTTTATAGTTAAAGATAATCAAGTGTTTACTCCTGCGATTAATCAAGCTGGTGTGAGTGGTGTAATGCGTGAAGCTGTGATTGACATCATGTTAGCACAGGGTGTTGCAGTTTATGCGACTCAGCTAAACAGTAATAGTGTATTAATGGCTGATGCTATTATGATGAGTAATAGTTTGCTCGGCCTTATTGATGTTGTACGAGTCGATAAAAACAGCTATCAGCCATGGTCTCACACGCAAGCTATTGCACAGCAGTTGCAAACGCTATTAAGCTAAGGCACTTTACTTGTGCCAACAAGAATCATTCACCTAATTAGATGTCTATGAAAACAACAATAATAACCCGATTGTTAGCCAGTTTAATTCCACTTTTAGCCATTATGTGTTTAGTGGGTTATTGGTATGCAAAAGATATTTTGCAATACAAAAATCAGCCATTAACGCTGACGGAACCCACAATCATTACCGTGACATCTGGTACATCTTTACTGAAATTAACCCAGGAATTAGAACAACAAGGCATTATTACTGAAAGCTGGAAAGTGCGCTTGTTAGTCAAACTAGAACCTTATTTAGGCGATATTAAAGCTGGGCTTTATCAGATGGTGCCAGGCGATAAGCTGGTGGATTTCATCAACCGACTGAGATTAGGCCAAGAAATGGTATTTTCAGTGACATTTGTTGAAGGTAAAACCATTAAGGAATGGATACCAGTATTACAAGGTCTAGAACACATGAAATATGATGAGAATGTGTTTATTAAAGTACTTGAAGCAAATGGCGATACGACAGGATTACCTGAGGGTAAGTTTTTCCCAGAAACTTATCACTATCGTGTCGATGAAACGTTATTTTCAATGATGCAACGCAGTTACTTAATGATGCAAACTCATTTGGCGCAAGCCTGGGAACAGCGCGATCCTGATTTAAAATTAAACTCGCCCTATGAACTGCTGATTATTGCTTCAATTATCGAAAAAGAAACCGCTAAAGATGAAGAACGTAATTGGGTCAGTGCAGTATTTAATAATCGTTTGAAAAAGGGCATGCGTTTACAAACGGATCCCACCATTATTTATGGTATGGGCGACAGATATAAAGGCAATATTACTAAGAAAGACATACTAGAGAAAACCGCTTTTAACACTTATCGAATTGATGGCTTACCCCCTACACCGATAGCGGCTCCAAGCAAGGCGTCTTTATATGCCGCAGCAAACCCGGCCAAAGTGAATTATTTGTTTTTTGTATCAAGAAATGATGGCAGTCATATTTTTTCATCGACGTATAAAGAACATAACCGTGCCGTAAATGAATATCAGAGAAAGAAAAAATGAGTCAACAATTAGGACAATTTATTGTTATCGAAGGCCTAGAGGGTGCTGGTAAATCTAGTGCGGTGTCTTTAGTTCAAAGCATTATTACTGAACATACAGGTCAAACACCAGTATGTACCCGAGAACCTGGCGGCACACCTCTGGCTGAAAAAATTCGCGACTTAGTTAAAATTGCCGATGAAAACGATTCCTTATGCGATGAAGCAGAATGCTTACTATTTTATGCAGCACGTACCCAGTTAATTACTAATGTGATTAAGCCTGCATTAGCCAAAGGGCAATGGGTATTAGGTGATCGTCACAATTTATCATCGCTCGCATATCAAGGCGGTGGCAGAGGCTTAATGCCATTAGTTAAAGCCATTAGTGATGCAAGTTTGCATGGCTTTAAACCTGACTTAACCCTGTATTTAGACATTGACCCTAGCCTAGGTTTACAACGCGCATCTGCCCGTGGTGCACTGGACCGAATTGAGTTACAACATATTGCATTTTTTGAACGTGCCCGTGCTACCTTTTTAGCCTTTGCAGCCGAAGACGAGTCCATTATTGTTATTGATGCAAGTCAGTCTATCGATAAAGTACATCAAGATATTCGCGATAAATTAACCAAAAGATTATTAGCAGTAAAACGGCCTTAAGCAATCGCTGATACAAGGGGTAACAAGATGACAGACTATACTTTGACACAACTACCTTGGTTGGCCACTGCATTTGAGCGGTTTGCTAAGCTGTGTTACCAAAATCAACATAGTCATGCCCAACTTATCCCTGTCGATATCGCTTTAGGAGGTATCGAACTGGCTACTGAAATGGCTCAAATGGCATTGTGTGTCGACAAAACCCCAGTGGGTGCTTGTGGTATATGTAAAGCATGCTTGTTATGCAAATCAGGTAATCATCCCGATTTACATTGGGTTCGCAGTGATGGCAATCAAATCAAAGTCGATCAAATACGCGAGTTATGTCAATCATTACTGCATACCGCACAGCAGTCAGGTGCTCGTGTTGCTGTAATAGAGCAAAGTGAACGGATGAACATTGCCGCGGCCAATGCACTGCTTAAAACATTAGAAGAACCTGGCGCGAATACGTTATTATTATTACAAACCGATACCCCAGCGAGTTTATTGCCGACCATAACAAGCCGTTGCCAAAAAATAGCCTTTACTCACCCAACTAAAACACATATAACTGATTGGCTTGACGCACTGGATTTATTACCAATTGCTAATGCCCAGGGGCAACGACATGATGTTACTTGGTGTTTAGGCGTAGTAGGTGGTCCGTTAAAGTTAGCCGCTAGCCTGCAGTCAAAACATTACCCACAATTACTTGAATATCGACAAGATTGGTCCGCAAGCTTACAATCGGGTCACTTGCAAAATAGTTTGTTAAAGTTAACTGATATACAAATAATAGATGCTTTGAAGGTTTTATATTTGTACTTAAGGCAATATGTGTTAAAAAGTAATAAGTTAAATCCATTAATTCAATCAAAAGTGATTGAATTAGCTGGTGATGTTATGCACATGACCCATAAATTAGCTACAATGGCTAATGTAAACACACAGGCTTTATGTCAAAATTATGTTTTACAATTCAGGCACGTGCTAGCATTAAGCTAAGTGCTATGCTTAAACCGCTTAATATAAGTACTCACATCATTTTATAAGAGAATTAAGAGATAATATGGTCGACTTGGTGGTTAATTACGATACTCTGCACCAGCTATATCGTGCCTATATGCCGTTTATTAAACCGGCGGGATTATTTGTGGCAACTACAGAAAGTCATTTTTTAGGTCAAGAGCTCACCATTGCATACCGTTTACCTAACACTAGCCAAATTAATGAATTTAAAGGCTCTGTGGTATGGATTAATCCTATTGGCGCATCGGGTGGAAGACCTGCAGGGATTGGTATTAAAATTAGAACTGACCCTGAAAGCCATAAACACCATATTGAAAAGTTATTAGCACAAGAATTATCGTCAGGTGATTTGACCTGTACCATGTAGCTCGGTATCCTCTGCATCCCATTTATCTAATTCTCGTCTGTTATTATGCTAATTGATTCACATTGTCACCTGGACCGTTTAAAAGCGGCGCCAGATCAAGCCTCGTTACAAATTATTATGGATAACGCCAAAGCCCAAGGGGTGGATTATCTATTGTGTGTGAATGTGCGCCAGCAAGGTTTTGAACAAATGCGCGATAAAGTAGCGCAGTTTGATAATATTTTTTTATCATCAGGGGTGCATCCCTTAGATGTTAAAGAAGGCTTAGATGTTGATCAAATTAGACGTTTTGCAACCGATCCTAAAGTGATTGCGATTGGTGAAACAGGTTTAGATTATTTTTATGCCGATGAAACTAAAATTCTGCAACAACAATGTTTTGAACAACAAATTGCCTTAGCTGTTGAAGTCAATAAACCCCTTATTGTCCATACTCGTGATGCCAGAGAAGACACTATAGCCATGCTTAAAAATGGTCAAGCTGACAAAGTGGCAGGGGTGCTCCATTGTTTTACAGAAACATGGGAAATGGCCAAAGCCGCAATGGACTTGGGTTTTTATATTTCAGTCTCGGGTATTGTCACTTTTAAAAATGCCGGTGAGCTACGTAGCGTGATCCGTAAAGTCCCAAAAGATAGATTATTGGTTGAAACAGATTCCCCTTATCTTGCGCCTGTGCCACATCGCGGCCAAGAAAACCAACCAGCTTATGTTCGTGATGTTGCAGAGTTTGTTGCAGAGCTTCGCGGTGAAAAGTATCAAGATCTGGCGGACTACACTTCAGAGAACTTCTTTAATTTGTTTAAGGATGCCCGGAAGTTGATCGGTCGCTAAACAAGATTATGCGTTGTTTAAATAATTATTTTTTTGCAAAAAAAAGACCCAAAACGATCCGATTGTCTTGGGCCTAGGGAAATGGCTCTTTACAGAGCCGTGCGCTAGAGTTGAGGAATTAATCTCTGCACAAATTATAGTCAGCACTTTGGGTTTGCGCTTAAAAAAACATCATTTATTTATTGTTTTCGGTGATTTTTTTAGCAAAGTTAAGTAAACGCATTATTTATCATATAATTAGTCGACTATAAAAAAGCCTGAATCATTTCAGGCTTTTTGCTTTAGGTAGCTGTGTTTTTAGATCATGTGTTTCAAGTGCCAGTAGTAGAATGCTACAAGCGCTATTATGTGTAAGCCACTTTGTCTCTCACCAATTCACGTGGCAGATTGTTCTTCAGTCTATGGCCTAAGTGCTTAACAACGCCTAATGCACATTGATGATGACTAACTAACATTTCGCCGTGTGCATGTTGATTGAGCCACTGTTGTCGCTCAGGGCTAAAACTGGCCGTTTCAATATCTCTACCCATCAAAAACTGTTGTGCTTGTAGTGATGTTAACTCAATGCAATTTTGATTGTTTAGGGTGGAACCTACTAAAGCTATGATAGCTTCATGTCTGACCTTAAAGCCTTTTTTTAACGCATCAGCAAGCTTAAGACCAATCCGTTGGAAACGCATTTTTCCTACCATTGGCATAAATTGATTTGGGAATAGCCAAAACTCATCATCTCTTTGCATGACTATCGCATCATTGGGCAAGCTAATATCAAAGTGAGATAATAAATAGTCCTTTAGCGCTTCAATTTGTTTATCTGCTATTGGGCTAAAGGGAAAGTTTTTTTGCAACTTAGGTTGTTTTTTAATCCGCTCTATTGGAGCTTTTTTACGAATTTTTGCAACGAAGAAGCCTTCACTATCAAAAATTTGTGGCCATACATGTAAGAAGCCTTCTGGAGTACAGGCGGCTTGCGCATTGGGGAATAAATCATTCAATGGCACAAACTCTACCGCATCAGGATAGGTTTGCTGCAGGTGATAGCAAATGTGCTGATTCTCTAATTGGCTCAATGTGCACGTTGAATATACTAAGGTGCCGCCAGTCTTTAATGCGAGAAAAGCCGCTTCGATAAGATCTTTCTGGGTATCTGCTATTGCGGTGACATCGTTAATATTCCAATTTTTTAATGCATTAGCATCTTTGCGAACCGTACCTTCACCACCACAGGGGGCGTCTAACAAAATAGCATCAAAAGTGTCATACATATATTCGCCAAATACTCGGCCGTCAAAATGGGTTAACGCCACATTACTTGCGCCCATACGAAGCACATTGGCGTGCAGCACTTTAACTCGACTAGCGGAATATTCATTGGCGACTAACAAGCCTTTATTATGCATTAATGCCGCTATCTGAGTGGTTTTTGAACCAGGAGCTGAAGCAACATCTAAAATGAGCTCAGGCAATAAAATACCATCAAATAAAGCGGTCGGAGGAAGCATTGAACTGGCTTCTTGTATATAAAACAGCCCTTGAATATGTTCAACCAAATTACCGAGTTGTTGCTCGTCATCGACATTAATCCAAAAACCATCATCACACCAAGGTATGGGGTCAAATTGCCAGCCTTTATGTAGCATTAACTGCACAAACTCAGCGCTAGTGATTTTTAATGTATTGACTCTAATGGATTTTCGTAGCGGTTTGTCACAGATAGCGATAAATTCGTCCAGTGAAAGGTGCTTGGGTAATTCATCGCTGATGTGTTTGATAAAATTTGGATTTAATTGAACCATAATGCAGACATTGTTTACTCACGTGGCATAATTACCAAGATAATATCATGGAATGTATCAGCTTGGTTATTCAGCGATATAAACTAGCCGCGACAAATGCGTTAAACGGTTCAAAGTAAATTTGCCAAGCAAAGGGAGATTATGTGCTAAATCGAGTGTGGTTAGGTTTTTTCATTGTTGCAGCAATGGCTATAGTATTGCAGTTATTATCTGGCAATGTGACCGTATTAAGCGATTCTGTGAGTGCGCTTTTTGCCAGCGCCAAACTTGCTGCTGAAATATCTCTGGGATTAATTGGTGTATTAGCCCTTTGGATGGGATTAATGCAGGTAGGTGAAAAAGCCGGTGTAGTGGGCTTATTTGCTAAATTGTTTGAGCCATTACTGTGCAAACTAATGCCTGATGTTCCGCGTGGACATCCTGCTTATGGCAGCATTAGCATGAATTTAACCGCCAATATGCTTGGATTAGACAATGCAGCTACGCCGCTTGGCTTAAAAGCAATGCAAGATTTACAAAGCCTAAATCCGAATAAAACCGTGGCGACTAATGCTCAAATTCTTTTCTTGGTACTGAATACTTCTTCAGTAACATTAGTGCCTGTCACGGTATTTTTATATCGAGCACAACAGGGCGCAGCATCGCCCGCTGAGATTTTCCTGCCTATTTTATTAGCCACTTGTGCCTCAACAATCGTCGGTTTATTAGTGGTGGCAATCGTGCAACGCATTTCATTATTTAGCAGCGTTATTTTAGCTTATGGTGCTTTGCTATTGTCGCTGATCATGGCGTCGATGTTTTACTTATTAAGCTTAAGCGCAGAAGCTATCGGTCAAGTCTCAAGTGTATTAGGTAATGGCATTTTATTATTACTGGTGATGAGTTTTGTGATAGTGGCTGGAATTAAAAAGGTCGAAATATATGATGAGTTTATTGAAGGTGCAAAAGGCGGCTTTAATCAGGCGGTACAATTAATTCCTTACCTATTAGCTATGTTGTTGGCCATTGGATTATTACGGGCTTCAGGCGCGTTAGATTATGTATTACAAGGGCTGGCAAGTTTAGTGTCTATGCTGGGTTATGACACACGATTTATTGATGCTATGCCAACCGCTATTATGAAGCCATTTAGCGGCTCAGGTGCTAGGGCTATGATGCTAGAAACCATGGAATATCATGGGGTTGACTCCTTTGCTGGGCGTTTAGCGGCTATTTTTCAAGGCAGTACTGAAACCACCTTTTATGTGTTGGCGGTTTATTTTGGCTCGGTAGGTATTCGAAACGGTCGTCATGCATTAGGCTGTGGTTTAGCGGCTGACTTGGGCGGCATTATTGCCGCCATCAGTGTGTGTTACTGGTTTTATGGTTAATATAAGCAGAGTGGATCCATTACTGGTAAAAGTTAATCAATAATTGATTTATCTCATCCGCTTTTTCTTGTATGGCTAAATGGCCTGCAAGCTGCACATGGTGTAGTTTTGCGCCGCTAATTTCATCACTCATCAAGTAACTTTCTAATACGGTACGTAAATGATTTTCCACGCCAACTATCACCAGTGTTGGTAGGGTAAATTGTTCCACTAACTCCATGGTATCGCGCTTAAATATTGCCATATGGGCAAAACGACTTAATACCGGCACTTGTTGGCTATCAATGTTTTGCAGTTTTTGGCTAAATAGCTCAACAGCAGTCTTATCTTGGTTTGTTTTAGCAAACATTAATGGGCTAATAGTGTCAGCTAATTCGCGAGTGATGGTTTTAGTATCATTCATAATATCTAACCATTGCTGATATTTAACACAATTCACTTCTGGCTCGAAGCCTATAAATGCGTTGATCATTACCAGTGATTGTACTTTTTCAGGAGCGTTTAACACCATTTCTGCTGCAATCGCACCGCCGCAACCGTGGCCAATAATATGGTACTTCTCGATATTTAATTCTGCTAAAGCAGACGCAATGTGCTGTGCAACATCAAGTAAGTTTTTGGTGGTGGCAGGTATACTTTTACTGTCACCGTGGCCCCATAAGTCAATGGCAATACAACGATAGTGCTGACTTAGACTTTGTAGTTGAGCTTGCCAGATTTGTCTATTAGCAAATAAGCCATGTAATAATACAATGACATCACCTTGGCCAATGTCAGTGAAATGCAGCGGCTGTTGGTCAATTAAACAATGCTTTGAACTGGATAACATAATAAGACTCAGTAAATGGGAAAAGGATAACTATGGTTGTTATTCATTGTATTTTTGAAGATTAATTCGACATAACAATTGGTGTGCACTCAATGGTTTCGACACATGTTTACAATGGGTTATATTGGCACGCTGGCCACAAACTTAACGTAATGGTTAACAAGTTCATCTAGCCTAGCCATTACGGGAGATTTTAATTCAAATTCCGCGTATTCAAAAACCTTATATAAATCCTGGCACAGATATGACTCTGTGTAATGACTGGCAACAGGGTAATAACTTAAATGCCATTCTTCGGTGCTCACTCCACTTTTTCCTTGTTGAAAAGGGAAGTAAAAACCAAATTGGTTAGCATGTTGTTGTAGCCATTGATATAAAGCATGGCAAGGGCCATTACCTTGATATTCAGCAGCAACTAACTGTAATGCATCACGGTCAATCTTACTGGGGTCATATACATCAATATCTGTTCCCCAGTGGTGCCTAGATGCACCAGGCAGTGCAGACCAAATTAAAATTGAATCGATAATTTGCTGCGATGATAAGGATTCAAAATGAAGCGGTTGATGTTGTTTATCAAGCAGTGGCCGCTTACCGGTAGCTTTGGCATTCCAAATTGATAATTGCTTATCAAAGCTGCGATAAGCTGAGCATATCGCCATATCAATACCTTCGCGCTTTGCCGCATCACGCATAGTCAAAAATGCTTTTGCGGCTTCTGGTTGTAATAAAACAGATTCAAACTTAACTAAATTAGCCTCATCTAAGCCATAAAGGTGAGGATGTGAGATCGCTAATGCATTTTTGTTAATGCTTGAATCTGTAATAGGCTCTAGTCGCACAACAGTTTTTCCAGTATTCGCTCATAACATAACGTCAGTAGCTCAAGGTCGGCTATATTCACAGACTCATTTACTTTATGAATGGTTGCGTTAACTGGACCAAGCTCGATAACTTGAGCGCCAGTTGGCGCGATAAAGCGGCCATCGGATGTGCCACCGGTTGTTTGTGGATCTGTATCATAACCGGTAATTTCGCGAATGCTTTGTTTGGTGGCTTCTAATAATGGGCCGTCACCGGTTAAAAAGGGCAGACCATTGAATACCCAGTTAATATCGTAATCTAAACCATGGGCATCAAGAATACTTAACACCCGTTGTATTAATATTTCGGCGGTCACTTCGGTTGAGTACCGGAAGTTAAACATCACTTGAAGATCCCCTGGGATCACATTTGATGCCCCTGTGCCGCCATTAATATTGGCTATTTGAAAACTGGTTGGCGGGAAAAACTCATTGCCGCTATCCCAGTGCATTTGTGCCAGCTCAGTTAATGCAGGAGTGGCTTTATGAATAGGGTTATCTGCAAGGTGAGGATAGGCAACATGGCCTTGAATGCCCTTAACGGTTAAATTGCCCGTTAAGCTTCCACGACGGCCATTTTTAACGACGTCACCGAGTTTATGTGTCGATGAAGGCTCGCCCACTAATGCCCAGGTAATTTTTTCGTTACGCGCTTCTAAGGTTTCGATGACTTTTGGGGTGCCATTAATAAATGGGCCTTCTTCATCACTGGTAATTAGGTAGGCAATAGAGCCTTTATGATCGGGATGTTTAGCAACAAAGCGTTCAGTAGCGACGACCATAGCAGCTAATGATCCTTTCATGTCAGCGGCGCCACGTCCATGTAAGTAACCGTCTATTACGGTTGGCTCAAAGGGCGGGGTATGCCAGCGATTTAAATCGCCTGTTGGTACTACGTCGGTGTGGCCCGCAAAACAAAAAACCGGAGATTCAGTGCCACGACGTGCCCATAAATTGGTGGTGTCGTGAAATACCATCGACTCAATATTAAATCCGACCTTGCTAAGACGTTCAGCCATAAGCGGTTGGCAGCCTTCATCAAGTGGGGTAACAGATTTACGTGATAGTAAATCTTTGGCTAAATCGATAACTTGACTCATTTGGTAAACCACGCTTGATAGTCAGCCTCTTTAAAGCCAACCATAATAGTTGAATGATTATCTAACACCGGACGCTTGATCAGGGTAGGGTGTTGTAGCATTAATGCAATTGCTTTTTGCTCGGTCAAATCTGTTTTTTCCGCGTCATCTAAGCTTCTAAAACTGGTGCTACGTTTATTGAATACGGTTTCCCATCCCAAGGTTTTACACCATTTAGCGACAGTATCTTGATCTAAGCCCTGCTCACGAAAGTCATGGAATTGATGTTCTATTTTGTTGGCGTCTAACCATTTACGCGCTTTACGAACCGTGTCGCAATTCTTGATACCATATAACTTCAACCTGAATTCTCCCTTAGCTAAATTATTCGTTACGCTGTTAAATGTTGTAAATGAAAGCGATTAATGAATGCATTTAAGCTCTTTTGTAAGCTAAATTAATGAAACAACAATTTAGTTAGTATTGTGGCATTGTGATTTGGCTTGAACAAGATAAAGACTTGCATTTGAATAAAATTCAATCATGTAAAAATTTAATATTAATATACCCAATTATAAAAGCAAAAATGCAGATACTCGATCTGCATTTAACATTCATAGGTTACGCCTTATAGCGTTTTTATTAAGACAACTGCACAGTGAAAATCACATCTTTACCGGCGGTGACATAACCTTGAGGAGATTTATCTAAGCCTTTAATGTCTTCCATATTGGCCAGTACCACAGGGGTTAATAAGCTTTCTACTTGACCTTGTAAAAAAGCCAAGTCGAACGATAATATAGGATCGCCGGCTTTAACTTGTTGGCCTTCTTCAGCAAGGCGCTTAAAGCCATTACCGCGCAGCTCAACCGTCCCTACACCAAAATGGACAAACAATTCTAATCCTTGGGCAGATTCAATGCTAAATGCATGGTTGGTTTCAAAAATTTTACCAATCGTGCCGTCAATTGGCGCAACAATAAACTCACCCTCAGGATTAATGGCAATGCCATCACCCACAATTTTTTCAGCAAATACCACGTCGGGTACTTTCTCAATTGGCACAATTTGACCTGATACTGGCGCTAAAATAGCAATGCCGCCAGTGAGTTCAGTTTGACCTGATATTAGTCGTCGAATACGGCTTAAAAATCCCATTAGAACAAGCCTCTTATTATGTTGTTATCTTTATGGTTATAGTACACAGCGAACTGCATATCACTTTATACCTATTAGGTGCCAATGGTTAAGCTTTGCCCTATGCATAAGCTTTGGCTAATGTATGTTATTTTGTTGTTTCAGTATTAGGCTTTATATTATCTCAATAAAGCATCTATTTTAGAGCTATAGCGTATTAAACTAGGGCAATTGTTAAACTGATTTAATGTTAATTGTCTAAGTTAAACTTTTTTATCGCTTCGTCAATGGCTGCATTGGTTTTTAGTTGTTTAACCAGTTGTGCATGTTGTAAAAATGTGTGGTAATTACCATTAATGACTCGGGATTTTACCGCTAATAGATTACTGGGGTTAATACTTAACTCATTTAATCCCATGCCCATCAATAAAGGTAAGACGTGCTCATTTCCTGCAAGTTCCCCACATAAACAGACCTTAACATTAGCCTCTTGACAGTCACTGATTGTCATGGCGATAAGCCTTATTACCGCAGGAGACAAAGTGGGATAACTGCTGACAAGCTTAGGGTTAGTTCGGTCAGCGGCAAGGGTATATTGGGTTAAGTCGTTACTACCAATACTGACAAAATCTAAATACGGTAACATACTTGCTAATGCTAATACGGCAGCGGGTGTTTCAACCACTATGCCATATTCTACTGAGCCAAAGCGGGCGCCTTGTTCACGCAGTTGTTGCTTAGCTTGCTCAATTAATTCAAGCGCTTGTTGCAGCTCTTCAAGTTGACTCACCATTGGAAACATTAATCGAATTTGACCGTGACTAGCAGCCCGTAAAATAGCCTTAATTTGCACCATAAACATTTCTGGGTGCTGCAAACTATAACGAATACCCCTCACCCCCAAAGCGGGATTGTCTTCGGTATGCTGATGTAAACAGGGGATCTCTTTATCTGCGCCGACATCAAATGTTCTAATCGATAACATTTGCCCACTGAGTGCGTGCATAGCCTCAGAATATAATTTGTATTGCTGATTTTCATCCGGTAACGCTTTAGCGTTCATCAATAAAAATTCAGTTCTAAACAGGCCAATACCCTCAGCACCTACCTGCATTAATGAGCTGATATCATTTAGGCTACCGACGTTAGCGCGTAATATAAGTTGATGGCCATCACGGGTTTGACTCAGCATATCTTTGTAAGTCATTAGCGCTTGTTGTTGCTCAAGGTGATGAGCTTGTTTTAGCTGTAAAGAGGCTAATTCAGTCGGTGTTGGATTGATATATAAAACACCACTCATGCCATCTAAAATCAGCGGTGATCCATCTGTAATATGGCCATCTTGACTAGACCAAGGACAATTAAGTAATGCAGGAATACCGGCGGACCGAGCAAGAATGGCTGTATGGCTTGTTAAACCGCCAGACTCTAGCACTATCCCTTTAATAAACTCGAGTGGCAGCATAGCAAAATCAGCAGGGGTAAGATCGTCTGCTAATAAGATGGTATCTTGGCTCAGTTTGGATAAGTCGTGTTGGTTAGCACCCTGTAATATGGTTATTAGGCGCTGACCGAGTAACAAAATATCTTGACTACGGTTAGCAAGATAAGGGTCTGCCATTTCTGCGATGACTTGCGCTTGATCATTAAAGGTTCTATCGATGGCAACAGCGGCACTGACGCGATATTGCACAATATGTTGTTGCATGTCAGTTAATAACTCATCATCTTCAAGTAGCAATATATCGGCATCGATAAGTTGAAAATTGTCACAACTTGGGCAAACACGTTGTTGGCAGTCTTGTAAGTATTTTATCAGTTTACTAATTGCGGTGTTTAACGACTTTTTTTCAGTTTCTATACTAGAAAGGGGTAACAAACGAAGATCAAGCGGTTGAGGCTGGGTGGTAATATTGAGCGCATGCCCAAAGGCGATACCTGTTGAAACCACAATGCCATTAACTTGCATGATAACCTCTTAGCTTAAGGTGATAAGTAGTTCTGAAACCCTTTCAACGGCCTGTTGAGCTTGTTCGCCCTGGGCGATTACCGTGACTTCAACGCCTTGGTATAAACCGAGTGTCTGTAATTTAAATAAGCTTTTAGCGCTAGCTTGCTTACCGTTGCATTCTACGATGACATCGCAATCGAAACTTTTTGCCTCTTTTACCAGTAATGCCGCCGGACGAGTGTGGATCCCGTGTGGCGCTATGATGGTCACCGTTTTTTGATACATGCTGCTTGAACTCTTATTAATAGCTAAAACGAAAGACAAATCACTATACCTTAATGCAACAGGGCATCAAAGTAAGCAATGTGATTTTCGTTGTATATGAATTAAATCTTAAATTGTTTGAGGGTGTTATCCATTTTTTTACTGATCTTTTCTAACTCATTGGCTTCATGTTCATTAGATTCATTTGCCGCTACCACTTGATGTGTTAAGCCTGAAATGGCGTTAATATTAATATTTACCTCTTCAGTCACCATAGCTTGTTGCTCGGTTGCACTGGCAAGTTGACTGGTCATGTCGTTGATGTTATCAACTAACGCGAGAATGCTTGCCATAGAGTCACTTGATTGACGTGCTTTTAATTGTAAGTCATCGGATTGTTTAAGGGTTTGACTATTACTCTCGCGTAAAGATTCAATTCCCTTATGAATTTTAGACACAATTTGATTGATTTCATTGGTCGAGTCTTGAGTTCGGTTTGCCAATGCTCTCACTTCATCTGCTACAACCGCAAAGCCACGACCATGGCCGCCCGCCCGTGCGGCTTCAATGGCGGCATTTAAAGCCAGTAAGTTAGTTTGGTCTGCTATCGCTTTAATCACATCTAAAATAGAGCTTATTTCATTAGATGCAAGGGATAAGCTTTCGCTGACTTGCACATTATGTTGTAGCTCATTGCCTAGCGCCTCACTTTGAACCACTGTTGATAACATCAATTGTTGACCATGTTTAGCCTCTTCAGTCACTTTGTTGGCATTTTCAGCGGTTTGTTGTGTGTTACGCGCCATATCTTGGGTAGTAGTTAACATTTCATGAATTGCTGCTGCAACACTTTGGGTTTCTTGATTAACATTTTGACTGCTCTGCTGTGAGGTGCTGACCGCCTTTAATAACTCGTTGGCATTGATATTGAGTTGATTGCCTATTGGATTTAATTCTGCAACAACATTAGCAATTTTGACGACAAACAAGTTAAATGCTTTGGCTAATTCAGAGACTTCATCTTTACCATTTTCATCCAGTCGTTGACGTAAATCGCCTTCACCTGCGGCAATGTCCCGCATAGTTTTGATGGCGATATTGATAGGTTGGGTGATTGAATGATTAAGCAATAAGAAGAAGATAAAAATAGGCACAGAAATCATCATCATAATGATTAAGTAGTCAATTATGATACTTTTGAGTGCGGTATTAATGCTGTCGTTATCGGCATAAGAAAGTACATAATGTTGCTGTCGGTTATCATATTTTATTGATAATAAACGTGTTTGAGAGTCGCCATTTATAGTGAATGTAATTGACCCATTCGATAACCCCTGTCTTTTAGCTAAATCAAGCATTGCATTAAGACTGAGATGGCCATTGATATCGGTTATCTTGGTTATGTCGGCATTAGCAAAAAAAACATCAGTAGACGGTGATAATAGCTTTTTGTTGTTATCTAGCAGATAAATAGGATTTTGAGCTTGCTGATTAATAGCATCAAGAATGGCTACAATGGTTAAACTAGGGGTGTTTTGAGAGGCTAATTCCTCCACTGTTGCATTGAATTGGCCAATATTACCCGCTAATTGATGATATTTTTCATTAACCAGATTGTCATATTGTTCTTTAACGGAAAAACTACCAAAACATACAGTACCGATTGCCGCAAGAATTAGCATGATAAATAGGCGTTTTAATATGGTTAACTGACGTAATGAAGCTATCATTTTTATCCTTAAAATTATCAACCCTAGAAGCCGTTGATTATAAAGATTAATTGACTTTACAGGAGTTTATTGTCGCAAAAATGTGAGGCAAGATACATTTAATAGAAAAAATTTAAATAACAGCTATAATTTATTAATTTATTGTAAATCAATAGTTTAATTTGTTAAATGCAATGTTGACTCATATTTTATGCTAAAGAGTTGTTTTAATTTTGATTTTTTATCAATTTACCCGCAAGATTAGCTTAATTATAAAAATAAGGTGTATGCCATGAACGCTTCTCAAACCGTTAAAAACGACGATATTTTACTAAAACTGTGTCATTCAGTTTCCCATGTATTATCCAATACCACTGCAAGTAGTGTTATCCATGCTGGAATGGTGCAATCTATTTCTCGTACTCGTTTAAAGCCCGACTTAGGTTGCTTTTCTATTTTTGACGGCGGCTTTTCTGGTTTAGTGGTGATCAACTTCTCAGCTGATGCAGCAATTGAAATTTATCGTCGCTATATGATCAATATGGGTATGCCTGAAAATGAATTGGCTTTTTCTCATACATCTGATGACGTTGCCAATGTGATGGGTGAGTTGATGAACCAAATGCTGGGGGATTTTATCAGCAAAGTATCGAAAGAGTTACAAACCTCTATTAGCCAAAGCCAGCCTAAAATGCTGACACTTAATAAAGAGCTTACTATTTCTGTTGATACCAATTTAGATAATGCAGTTGCCCGCCGTGTATCATTTAGAACACAGAACAATCATATATTTTATCTTGAGTTTGCCATGGATAAAACTGAGTTTATTCGTTCAAGAGATTTCGAAATGGATGAAGAGTTTGATCCTGATGCATTAATTGAAACCCATAGAAAGCAACATGATAAAACTGCAAGTGAGTCAGCCAACTCAATCGCAGTTAAAGACTCAGTGACAGATGAGGCAGATAGCTTGCTTGATGAGTTAGGAATATAAATAACCATTATTTCACTCATTAAATTAACAAGGTAGAACAGTAAAAATGGCATCTAAAGCAACCTCAATTGACATTGCCTATCGCGCAGGGGTATCCCAGTCAACGGTTTCTCGCGCGTTAAGAAATAGTCCTTTAGTTAATTTAGAAACCCGGCAACGCATACAAGCGATAGCTAAAGAATTAAATTATAAAGTGGATAAAAACGCCAGTAATCTTCGTACTCAAAATAGTCATACATTGGCGCTACTGATTTGTGAAGATCCCACTAATGATGATTCATTGATTAATCCGTTCTTTTTGTCTATGTTGGGCTCCATTACCCGTGCTACCGCACGTCAGGGTTATGACTTACTGGTGTCATTTCAACAGCTTTCTAGTGACTGGCATGCGGACTATGAAGACAGTAATAAGGCCGATGGTATTATCTTGCTTGGTTATGGCGATTATATGGATTACGCCCACAAGCTAGAAAAACTGCTAGAGCAAAATACTCACTTTGTAATATGGGGCGCTGAACATAATAATAAATCGGTACTATCAATCGGGTGTGATAATCATCAAGGTGGCGTTATAGCCACAGAGCATATGTTGCAACAAGGTCGGAAAAAAATTGCATTTTTAGGAGATTCCTCAAGCCGTAGCCCAGAATTTAGAGACCGTTACTTAGGCCATTGTGAAGCCCTGAAAAACCAAAATATTCCCCTTGATAAGCAATTACAATTTGATGCTATTAGCACTGAAAGCTCAGGCTTTGATGCCGCAAATGCCTTGCTGGACAAAGGGACTCAATTTGATGCTATTTTTGCAGCCAGTGATTTAATTGCTATTGGTGCACTTAGGGCGTTAAAAAAACGCGGTGTTAACGTACCCGAAGATGTCGCCATTATTGGTTATGATGATATACCTGTGGCTAGCTTTGCCAATCCGCCACTAACCACCATTAAGCAAAACACCCAATTGGCGGGGGAGATTTTAGTGGACAGTGTACTCAAACTGATCCGCGGGCAAGAAGTGTCACCTATGTTAATTCCTACTAATCTAGTGGTACGTCAATCTTGCGGTTCAACAATAGATTAATGGGTAAATATCATTAAGGTTTTAATTGTTCTTAACCTTAATGATATTCCTGAATGAGTTTTTAATGCCTCTGCATCCGTTATCATTTAAGGATAAATAGATTCAATGCAAACGCCATCATATCGCCAATTCTTTAGACTACAAGTTTTCGCTTTTGCTGTACTCACAAGTGTAAGCAGTTTTCAAAGCATGGCTCAAGATTTAGAACCCCGCAGTTACACCAACATACCTATTGATATGCACTTTTTAGTGGCTGGCTATGGTCGCTCACAGGGCGGCTTATCACCTGCGCCAGAAGTGCCTATCGAACAATCACAAATTGAAATTAATGCTGGCATTATCGGTTATGCCACTACATTTGATTTAGGTGGCAGTTCATCTAAGTTTGATGTGGTTGCCAGTCGTGTCTGTATGGCCGGTTCTGCGGTCTTTCAAGGTGAGTATGTCGAAGCTGAACGCTGTGGTTATGCTGACCCCGTCCTTAAATTAACCTGGAACTTTTATGGCGCGCCGGCGTTAACACAACAAGAGTTTGGTCAATACCAAGAAGGGCTAGTTATGGGGGCGAGTCTGCAAGTGACTGCACCAATTGGTGAATATGATCCCAGTAAATTAGTCAATATTGGCGCTAATCAATGGGTGTTTAGACCTGGTTTCGGTGTATCTTTTCGACAGGGTAACTGGTATTACGGTGCTAATACCACGGTGCGCTTATACAGTGACAACGATGAGTTTTATAACGGTGTACATTTAGACAAAGCACCGCAATATTCTTTGCAAGGACATTTGATTTATAGTTTGGCCAGAGGCCAGTGGTTATCATTAAGTGGTAATTATTTTATCGGTGGTGAAACCAGTAAAAATGGGATTGAAGCCCATGATGATCAAGATAATTCACGTTTTGGATTAACGTATTCATTAGCTTTAAATCAACATCATAGCGTAAAATTTTATGCCAATACTGGTGTAATCACTCGTATTGGAAATGACTTTGACTCATTCGGTGTGCTTTGGCAGTACGTTTTATAATTTTATTTTACTTTACTTCAAGGATATTAACTCACTATGGCTGGTGCAAGCTTACTGACATTACTAGATGATATTGCAACCATTTTAGATGACGTTGCTGCGATGAGTAAAGTCGCAGCACGTAAAACCGCAGGCGTGCTGGGCGACGATTTAGCATTAAACGCTCAGCAAGTGTCTGGGGTCGCGTCAGAACGTGAGCTACCTGTAGTTTGGGCAGTAGCGTTAGGCTCTTTTCGCAACAAGTTAATATTAGTGCCGGCGGCGCTAGTAATTAGTGCATTTATTCCCTGGGCTATTATGCCATTGTTAATGTTTGGTGGATTATTCTTATGCTACGAAGGCTTTGAAAAATTACATCATTCTTATCAGCATAAGCCTTCACGGGATAAACCTTCTCAAAAATCGGATGCTGTCGAAGTTGAACAGAAATTGTCCATGGATGTTGCTGACTTACAAACCTATGAAAAAGAAAAGATAAAAGGGGCAATTCGCACCGACTTTGTACTTTCTGCAGAGATTATTGCTATTAGTTTAGGTGTGGTCGCTGAGTCTGATTTAATGAGTCAGTTTTTAACCTTATCGGTTATCGCGGTAGTGATGACCGTCGGCGTGTATGGTTTAGTAGCGGGTATTGTTAAAATTGACGACCTTGGATTCTATCTCAATAAACGCCAAGGTGAAGGGCTTTTTAATCGAGTAGGGCGATACATTGGGCTTAAATTAATTATCGCCGCGCCATATTTAATGAAAATGTTAACCGTGGTGGGCACAATTGCAATGTTTATGGTGGGCGGTGGTATTTTAACCCACGGTATTCATGTGGTTGGAGCCTATATTGAACATGCTGCTGTTTTGGTTGAGCAATTAGAATATGTTGGTGGCCTATTGAAAATGCTCACGCCAAGTATTCTAAATGCCTTGTTTGGTATTGTTGCAGGCGCGATAGCGTTAGCGATAATGAGTTTAATACAGAAGGTAAGGGTATAATTAGTGTTAGTTTCAGTGCCCCCGTTTTGTATCGGACATTATTAGCTAGTCGTAATAAAATTATTAATTTGGCATTAACAAAAAAGCATAGCGTAAGGCCGACAAAGTCTCACGCTATGCTTTGTTACTCATTTTAAAACCAATTTATGTCAATTGATTTTACCGAGTCAATTTACTTTCTAGGCTTCGACGGTGGCACTATTGCCGCTGTCATTATCATTTAACGTTTTTGGGTTTGGACCATATTCATTATCTTCTTTACTATCGAAACAGAAAACAACGAGTAAGAATAATGCACCCAATAGCGGAATTAATGCGATTAATAGCCACCAGCCAGAATGATTGGTGTCATGTAAACGTCTAATGGCGACCGCAATACTTGGAATAAGCACCAATAGGGTATAAATACCACTTAGCGTACCTAATCCCATTATTTCATTGTAGCTACCAATTCCCATGTCGACTAGCGATAATACAAAGCTAACGATGAAGTTGAATAAAGCAAACATCCAATATTCTTTACGGCGGGCACGGCCACTAAATACAAAATATTTTTTTAAAACTGTTAAATACCATTCCATTGTTTTTTCCTAATCCCAATTTTTTATAATGCAAAATTTGCATATGCTTTTGTAACAATTTTACCGTGAGTCAACAAGTAAAAAACCTATAAAAATACCGTGACATCTTTCAATGTCACGGTATTAAGCTGTTAAATTATCTGGATATTAATAATAGCTTAAGTTGATATAGTTATTGGCTTAACTGTTCAGTGACAATAGGGTAGTGATCCCATACATTTTCATCTGTTATTGAACGAACCAATTTAACGTATTCAGCATGTGTCCACGCAAGTGGGGTGGCTGAGTTTGTGCCTTGGCCCATTTTGTAGTTATAGCGAGTGGCATTGCCCACACCATCCCAAGCTTGTTCTGGCAACATTAACCCTTCATTGGCAAACGTTTCCATGCCCTGCACATAGGTTAAGATAAGCTGTAATTTAGTTTTTGAATTTAGTGTGCCAGATGCTTTAGCCAGTGCTAATTCATAGTGGCCGCGCTCACCGGTAAAGAATGGCCAGACACGTCCGCGTTGCTGTTCAGTATTGCCCTTTTCGGCATAACTTAATCCGGTGACAATATCTTCACCATAGCCATCGTTACCATAGCGGCGATAACCTGGCACATTGCTGCCATCTTTGGCGGTAAATTCATATTTTACCCTCAGGTTATCGTCTAATTTGGTATTATCAATCAGCAACACGCTGTTCTTAATTATTGGGTCCTGAGCGTTTTTAACTCCATAACGCACAAGTTCTAAAAATCCACCGTCTAAAATGGTACGTTGATCAACACCCATTTTTCCATTGTTATCAAGCAGTTTATCTGCCGAGTTAGGGGTGCCATTAGGGCTAATGCGGACATAGTAAGGGGCAACTTCAGCGTGCTGGTTTATAGCAAAATCACCTGTATTAGCCACCATAGTGGTTTCTAATTCGGCAGCTAGTTTACGGGCTGCACTTAAATATAGAGTGCTTTGCGCGTCTTTCGCTAACACTGCTAACTCGCTTGCCGCAACTAAGCCTGCAATAACGGCAGCAGTGGTCGACGGAGAGTATCCTGCTTGTTCTTCCCAGCGCTCTTGTTGAGTGCTTGGCGGGGTAATTTTAGTCTCATTCCAATCTAATTTAACTTTGCCGCCTGTGATTAAGAAATCAGCTGCAGGTTTAAGCATGTCATGATACCAGTTCACAGTTTCAGCATCGGTTAATACACCCGCTTGCCACAGTTTCCAACCTAACATAATAGGCATGGCGGTTTGATCTAGCTGTACACCCACCCATTCAATTTCGCCATCAACATGGGTTTTTTGTAAAAACCAGCCGGGCGTGCCCTCATAGCCAGGTGTTTGAGCGGTTACTTGGACTTTTTTCAAATACTCAAATGCGACTTTAGGTGTTTGCGTATCGCCCATGGCTAAGAATGCCATTGCACATTGATAGAAATCACGCGGCCATACCGCTTTATAACCTGTACTGCCGACTTTGGCCGAAACCGTGTCACCCCAGGGGTTAGACAGTGAGGCAATTAAGGCACCCGCATGGGTTTTATCTTCCTGCGCTTTTAGCACTAATGCACTGGTGTAAAGTAACTTGCCACTATCGGCAGTGTTAGTCGACATATTATTAAGGGGTGTTAGCGAGGCTAAATAGTCTTTCCAGCCAATATGTTTATCATCACCAAGATAGGCGCTTAATACAGCGTCATAACCGGTTTCAAGGGTGATGTTAGCATTGTTGAGGCTTGCCTCTTTATTGTGACCAAAACCGATAGCAAAGTTGACCGTATAGCTGTTGCTATTAAGGGTAGGATATTGCGCCGTTAATGCGACATTTCCTACGGTTGACTTGTCTTTACTGGTACTTTGATACAGCTTATCAAGCTTTCCATTATCGGCTAAGTCGACTAAACCGTCTGAGGTGCCAACAAAACCCACACTGGCTTTGACGTAATCAATATCGGATTTAATGGTTAATACCGATGAATCATCAGCACTGGTATAAGCCACCAAGGCATCATTTTCAATACTGGCAATATCATTTGCGCCGCTATTGTCTATGTGTGGGTTAGCATAAAGATAAGGAGTAATACCATCTTCAAATGCGGTAAAAACCACCTTCATCATTAAGCTGTCGCGGTTTGGATCGGTGAAAATATGTTTTTCAATCTTGTATTTACCGTCTTTATCCGTGTTAACAATTTTATAGGCCAAAGATAATGGTCGACCTTGGTCGTCGGTATGCAGATATTCAATAGTACTGATGGTATTCTCTTTTTCAGTATCAACAAAACCATTACCCACAATCACAAATTGCAATTCTTTTAGCTGTGCATTGTGGATCATGCCGAACATGGTTTCTGTTAAAATACCTTGGGCGACTGAGAACCACACTTTACTGACAGGGTTAGCTTCGCTGTCAACATACTGGCCATTGGAATAAGGCTCATAGGAAGTGCCAATACCGGTTTTTCCTGAAAATGCCCACACAGGATCCGCTCCCGGAGCGCCAGGTGCAATATGAGTCACTGTGCTAGAGATAGGCTCATCTATTGGTGCCGTTGTGCTATCTGAACAGGCGCTTAAACTAAGTAGCGCAAGGCTAATTGCACTGGCAACTGTTGTCTGCTTGATAAGTGATTCAATTTTTGACATTGAGTTCCCCAATTTCTTATTGTTAATTATGTGTATCAACTATTTTTATAGTCGCTATGAAGGCACTTGTTTGAGCTGTGTAGCCTTTATAAAACGGTGACTGATTATTTATTAGTTACTTATTATTGAGTGTGTTTGTTTTGATCAACAAATAGCACGGCTATGCCTGAAATCATCATAAATACCCCACCTAATACCACGGCATATATTGGCTGACCATCAAAGAATATTTTCAGTAATAATCCTAAAATACTGGCGGCCAACAGTTGGGGTATCACGATGAAAAAGTTAAAAATGCCCATATATACACCCATTTTTTTCGGTGGAATAACCCCCGATAACATGGCGTACGGCACAGATAAAATAGAAGCCCAAGCGAAACCGACACCTATCATCGGGATCCACAATTGAGTCGGGTCTTTAATAAAGTAAAAACTGATTAAGCCAATGCCGCCTAAAAACATATTGATAGTGTGAGTAAACTTAATGCCGACAGCTTTGGCTAAAAAAGGAATAATGATTGCCGCAATGGCAGCAAAGCCATTGTATGAAGCGAATAACATGCCAACCCAATCAGCGCCGTCATTATAGGCTTGGGTAACCACGTCAGTAGAACCATAATGATATGAGGTGACCGCGGCTGTGGTGTAAATCCACATGGCGAATAGGGCAAACCAGGCAAAAAACTGTACTACAGCCAGTTGTCGCATCGCTCTTGGCATGTGGAATAAGTCGTCAACCACGTTAAACACTAATCCCAAAGAACTGCGTGCTTGTTGGTTTTTGTTTGCCAGTTTTATTGAACAAATGAGTTGCAAAGGACCAAAAGCAAAAATGCCTAAACTTAAGATATAAAGCTGTTTATCGAGATCTTGAGTCACAATGATGGCAGTAAATATTGCCCCAATCGCCATCCAAATCATTGCGCCATTTCGATACTGGCTTACGCTGCGCTGGTTTTCCACTAGCGGTTGCTGTTGATCAGTTTCTTGCTGATGAAAATCCGCCAATTCTTCAGGAGAGTATTCTTTACTGGACACAACTGTCCAACCAACAGCTAGAAACAGTACCGCGCCACCAAAGTAGAAAGCGTAGCGTACTGAGTCGGCAATTTCACCCGCAGGTGCGGTATTGGCGACATCAAAATAATTAGTCAAAATATAGGGTAATGCTGATGCAATTACCGCGCCGACACCAATAAAAAAGCTTTGCATTGCATAGCCCTGGGTGCGTTGGTTTTGCGGTAAATTATCGCCCACAAAAGCGCGAAATGGTTCCATGGCGATGTTAATTGAAGCATCCATAATCCATAACATCCCTGCGGCGATCCATAAGGTTGGCGAGTGGGGCATGATGAATAACGACAGAGTGGTAAAAATGGCACCGATTAAGAAATAAGGACGACGGCGACCTAAAAAGTTCCAGGTATTATCGCTTAAGTAACCAATAATGGGTTGGACAATTAATCCGGTGAGCGGTGCTGCAATCCATAAAATAGGAATGTCGTCTATCTCAGCGCCTAAGGTTTGAAATATTCGGCTGACATTGGCATTTTGCAGGGCAAAGCCAAATTGAATGCCTAGAAAGCCAAAACACATATTAAATATTTGCCAAAAATTGAGCTGAGGCTGAACTTGTTTATTAAGCTCTTGCGGAGCATGGTTATTTGCCGACATTTTTTATCCTTATTATGGGTAGGCGGTTGTTCAGTCGTTAGATAAAAAAAAGCGAATACACATCTCCCTAAGACGGGTATTCGCTAATGACCTAATATCCTTATTCAGCAAACAAAACGCTAAACAAAGTTAATCGAGGTACTCCAAAGCCGATACTTGCCATAGTCTGGTCAGTATCAGAAACGACCTAGCCTTCTTCATCTCCACAAGCGAGAGCGAATTTAGCAGGTTTTATAGTAGCCTCGCTGTCTGGATTTGCACAACTGAATACATACGTATTCATCAATTATAGGTAACTTAAGTAGCACATTCTCGCTACATTTTTTAGCTTAATACTCAAGCCAATACTCTTTAGCAAGTCTATGCTATTTAATTAATTTAAATCTAATCGCTGTACCGCCACTAGCGGCCATCCTTAACGTCAGCGTGTCTTTAGCTGAAACCACTTTTTGTTCAATAACATAGTCGTATGGGTTAGTTAACCAATCAGCCTTGTCACCATCACGATAAATTTGTGCCTGGTATTGCGAATTTGCAGTTAAAAAGTCTAAAGCAATATCGACACTGCGTGGGGTTTCATCGGTTAATCCACCGATAAACCAATCATCATTTTTACGTGATTTACGTGCAAAAACCACAAAGTCACCCACTTCACCGGCAAGGGCTTTTGATTCGCTCCAATCGGTTGGCACATCTAAAATAAATTGAAATGCATCTAAACGCTCAACATAGTTGCGTGGTAAGTCGGCAGCCATTTGAATAGGGCTATAAAGCACCACATAAAGCGCCAACTGCTTCATTAAGGTTGTTTGCACTCGATTAACCGCATCTAAGCCAGCAGGCGCAAGATTGAATATGCCTGGGGTAAAGTCCATTGGGCCAGACAACATGCGAGTGTAAGGTAAAATTGCAGTGTGTTCTGGGTTATTAGGCGGTGAACCCCATGCATTAAATTCTTGACCACGTGCGCCTTCACGGGCTATCCAGTTTGGATATGTGCGGCGAAGTCCGGTATCTTTAATCGGTTCATGGGTATTAATACTAATACCGCGCTTAGCCGCTTCGGTGACACTGTGCAGGTATTCATTAACCATAAATTGGCCATCGTGCCATTCATGGCGGGTAATACCGTGTTCATCAACCCGTTTAATATCACCGCCATCGGCAACATAACCGGTTTTAATTTGGGTTACGCCATGCTTTTTATATAAGTCGTAGGCATCGCTCATTTGCTTGCGATAATTGGTGACTGAACCTGAGGTTTCATGGTGGCCAATCAAGCGTACATTTTTACTTTTGCCATATTGGCTAATCACATCTAAGTCAAAATCAGGGTAGGCTTTAGTAAAACTGAATACATCGCCGTTATCGAACCAACTGCCGTCCCAGCCTTCATTCCAACCTTCAACCAATACGCCATCAAAACCATACTTGGCGGCAAAGTCCATGTATCGCTTAGTTTCACTAGTGGTTGCGCCATGTTTAGGCCCGCTGCCCCAAGTGTTCTCATTTAAGTGCATTCCCCACCAAATACCCACGTATTTACCCGGTTGCACCCAAGAGATATCACCGAGTTTATTCGGCTCGTTGAGGTTAATAATAATGTCTGAGTTTAGTAGCCCTGGGGCATCTTTAGCTATTTGAATAGTACGCCAGGGTGTTGAAAAACCAGGCTGGGTTTTAACCCGAATACCGTCGGACCAGGGGGTTAAATCTGCGCGTAAAATACCATCACGACCTTGATTAAGTACCATAGCCGCATAGTCGGTGAGGGCGGCTTCATGGATGCTTAAATGCACGCCGTCAGCTGTTCTAAACGTCATTGGAGTGTGGGCTCTATCGATTTTATCCAGCGAGGTAGTGCGGTATAAATACTCGTAACGGTTCCAACCCCGACCGGGGATCCACCATGCGGTAGTGAGTTGCGGATCGGGTATGGCAAATTCAGTTAATTCGTCAGTAATATCCAGCTTGGGTGTTTTAGCCAGTCCAGCTTGTTTTGGCACTATGTAGCGAAAACCAATACCGTCGTTAAAGGCTTTAAATTCAATATCAAAGTCGACTTTGCCATTACTGAGCGTCGCGACAATACGATTGTAATGGTCACGCACATTTTTACGCTCGCCCCAAGGTAGCTGCCAGGTTTGATCAACACTGTTACTTTTAACCTCTTTAATGCTGAAATCAATGCCAAACTCACCTAGCTGCTGGAATACCAAGCCCAGTTTGCTTGGGTTAACCACGGGGTTACCGTTAAATTTAACTTGGTATTCAGGACGGCCATTGTCGTCTGTCAAACTGACTGAAATGTGTTTATCAGGGGAGATGACGTTTACTGTTTCAGCTTGCGCCATGTTTGGAATGGCCAAGCTGAAAACTGCTAAAGCACATGACAAGCTAATTACGCTAGGTGTAAAGCTTACATATTTAGCTATGCCAGCAGTGTGAGTTGTTGCTGTCGAGGCCGTTGAGTGAGTTGATCCCGTTGAATGAACTAAGCGGGTTAATTTAGTGAGCTTAGGTAATTTAGTTGAGCCAGATAAAGAAGCGTGCGCCATACAAAATCCTTGTTGTTTATTATTTTATTTATGCAACAAGCAATATATGACGCTTTACGATTTTACCGCAAAGATCTGCATACGTATTCAGCGCTTATTCCTGATCGACCAGCTCCCCTTGGCTTACGATGAGCAACTTAAGTGCGACAGGCCACCGATCGCAAAAAACTCAGATGCCTTAAGTCGATAAAACTTATCTTCCACTTGTTTAGGCAGCTCATCGTAAGGTTGAGTCATCACAGCCTGCAATTCTCTAACTAGTGAGTAATTGCCTTCGTTTGCTTGGGTGTATGCTGGCACCAGTAACCATTCACGCAGAGTGTATTTTGGGTTAACCAGTGTCATCTGCTTAGTTATTTCTTCACGGGTGCGAGGCTGCGCTGAATTGACATTGTTTTTTGCATCTGCACTTTCACCAGAACTCACATCAACATCCGAATCAGCTGTGCAACCCAGTAATGACTGCCACTGGCTTAACCAGGCTGACCAGCGCTGCTCAAATCCTTCGGGAGCGTGATGTAGATCCTGGTAAAAACTTTTTTTCAGAGGGGTAATATCGGCAGGTAGTGCTGAGAGTTCGCGGAAGAACAAGGTGTAATCAACAGGTGTTTGCACCATAAGCGTTTCAAGCTCTGTAAATAGCGAAGCATTGAATGTGTTAAGCCCAAGTTTAGCGGCCCACATCTGCTGCATTTTTGTTTGCATTGCGCTCGAAAAGCCATTTACTAACTGTTGGAGTTGCTCTAAGTCATCGGGTGTACTGACTAATAATGGGCTTAATGCCGTGCAAAACATCAGAAAATTACGCTCTGCAGCCACGCCTTGATTCAAAAATGCAAAGTGCTGACCGCCGCCTGTCCAGGGTTGATAATGTGGATTGAACTCATCGCAAAACCCGAAAGGACCGTAGTCGAGGGTGAAACCACCGGCGGCGCAGTTATCACTATTAAAGTTGCCTTGGCAATAGCCGACGCGGATCCAGTTTGCCACCAATGAGGTTAGGCGGTGACGGAACTCGCTTGCTAGCAGCAATACTTTGTCGTTGATACTAAGCTGCGAGTCGATAACATCAGCGTATTCACGATCGATTAAGTGCAATACCAGTTGTTCAAGCTCAGCCATTGCTTGCGGGTGTTCTTGTTTGCGGGCACGGCGACCGAAAAGCTCGAGTTGCCCCACTCGAATAAATGATGATGCCACACGCGTTGAAATCGCAACTGACTCCGTAATCATTCTGTCAGGATCTTGCGAACGCGAACCTTCAGAGTACCACGGCCGTTTTACCGTCTCGGTTTTCGACACATACAAACTTAGCGAGCGCGATGTTGGTACACCCAGCGCGTGCATGTGCTCCTGTGCTAAAAACTCACGGACACTTGAACGTAACACTGCACGACCGTCAGCACCGCGACAATATGGCGTGCGACCACCACCTTTAAGCTGCATTTCCCAGCGTTTTCCCTTGATGACAGCTTCAAATACAGACATAGCGCGGCCGTCACCATAGCCGTTACCGGTTTTGAACGGGCATTGTTGAATGTATTCAGTGCCAAAGATAGACAAAGCATAGCCACTTGCCCAACCAAGTTTACTCATGGGTGCTGGCACATTTGAGAGGTCGCCGGAAAACATATTCATAAAGTCGGCTGACTGCGCCATGCTGTCAGCAAAACCCAAATCTCCAAATAAGCTGTTGCTATGCACTACATATTCGGGGTTTTCGATAGGCGTAGGTTTAACGGTGACGTAGTGTCCGCTAAATACTTGGCGCGGCGCATAGTCGATGCCATTTTCTTTTGCGTCAGGATCGCAGTTGAGCGTATCCATGAATGAATAGTTAGCCAATTTAGTGAGGTCGTCGATGGTATTGACGGTCTCGGCAGTTGCAGAAGTGTCCTGGGAGAGTTTATGTGTCATAGGGGTACCTGGATGATTGAGTGCAAGGGCTATTTCCCCTAGGGTATTGCGCATCGACGATTTTTCGATTTATTAAATTGTGGTTAGTATACTAGATATCATTGTTTCACAGCCAGTATTGGTGGTATTGCGTTGATACCGAGTCTGGCTGTGGCATGTATTTGATCACAATCAATTATATGTATTTAATAAACTTTTAAAAACTTGAATTGCTTTGGGATTAGGCCGAAATTATCGCCATTTAATCAATGATTAGTAGGCTTCGTCTTCACCATAAACATTAACCGTCAGTTCGCCATTAACGCTTTCAGAAACCAGGAAATTAATGGGTTTACAACACACCTGGCAATCTTCAATGTACTCTTGCCCCATGTCGGATGAATCAATCAGAATGTCAATAGCTTCACCACAGTAGGGACAATCTATAAGTTGCTCAGTTAATTGGTTCAATGTTATGCGCTCCTGAATTGCCTACATTTTGACTGTAAAGTAATTATCTGACGTCTAGTGAAATGACTCTTATGTTGATGTCAGCCACTTAAGTTACTTATCGTTAGTTACTTATCATTTTATATTGGTAGTGGTAACTCAATTTATCATCTTTTTATTCGAAGAGGGGGCAATTTTAATCCTTATTCTGGCATTAAATGTTTAAAGATATATAAATCGCTAAGTACCATAAATGGCGAGCAGTAATCAGGTGCTAAAAGCGTTAATCAAGCTTACGCAGCCATGCGAATCATACGAGTAGGGGCACTCGGACAGAGACGGCAATTATTTTTGATCCCAATTATTTTTCGATCTAACTATTTTTAACTCTAAGTGTTTTTGAATTGATGTGTTTTAGAATCTAAGAATTGTCGAATCCAAGCGTTTAAGACAGGAAATTGTTGATGATTTTAGCGCTGTTTTGCCCAAATCCACACACCGCTGCTGGCAACTAACAACAATGCGAGGGCGAATAAATCCCACAACCAGATTGTTAACGCACCAAATAATCGGCCACTATGTAAGTCTAACATGACTCGCTCCCAGGTTAAGTGAACACTACGGGCATTGAGCTCGATAGTTTGCCATTGTGATGGCACTAATTCATTTTTAGCCATTGGGGCTAACCAAGCAAAATCAGCATTGGCTGGTTGTGGCGACCATTCCAGTAAATCGACATCACTTAAAAACAGCCCTTTAGCAGTATTTATCCATACTCCAGCATCAGTATTAGCCAGAGCCAATATGCCCTGTGGAAGTCCGGTACTTGGGCCTTGGGTTTCGTAAAGATCACCTGCTGCTGAAAACAAATACACATGCTTAGCATCAACGGCCACCAGGGAGTTTCCAACCTGTGTAGCACCAATTATTGGTAACTGACTTTCCAGAATAAGTTTGTCTTTCAGCCAGAGTTGGCGGTCTGTAGCCGCCACTAATCCTTTACATTGGGAAGGCGATGCTGCATTAGCGGTCACATTGGCGTCAGAAGCAGATCCTGTAATCGAATCAAGGCAAAATACCGTTATTTGTTGCGGTGCATTGATGCCGTAATAGTCCAGCAACCAAGCCTGTTTCACCTTGGCTGTATCTAAGTTGAAGTCTTGGCTATGATTAATGGCCACACCTGTGAGGGCTAATAATAGAATAAACAAGCCACTGAATAGACCCAGTCGACGATGCCAAGGACGCAGTGCTCTGAGGATTTGATATTTAATCCCTTGGCGTCTCAGTTGTTGGTTTGGGCGTCTACTTTTTGTCATTATCTTTGCTCGTCATATCTGTCATTGCTATGGACTAATTCTCAGCTTTATTAACATGGGCATCGAGCCACAGTGCAATACGGGATAATTTGGTTAAGGCGCGTACAGACAAGGTTGCCCCAGTAATGCCATCAATATGCCTGTCGAGCTTATTATCAGCATTAAGCTTGGCAGCCTTAAATTGGTCGGTAAAAAAATCATGGCGCACCTCATCGCCGCGGCTTTCACGGTAAACTAGCACTTTTGTCTGAGCTATCTCAGCAGCCTTGACGTGAATGCCTACCGTTATCAGGGCTTCTTTACCAATTTCATCCAAAATCCACACACTGGCGTCATCTTTTTGCCAATAACGCACCCGCATTTTATTAAAACTGTGGGATAAAATATCTTCAATAGCCGCTTTGGCTTCATCATCAAGCCAAAACACCTTAGCTTTAGGTAATTCGCCTGCAAAAGCCTGTCTGATAAAATCCTGAGAAGATAAATATTGAGTGGTTTCGGCCTGAGCCTGAGGCATTAATAAACTGATACCAAGTACGATGCAGTAAAGTAATCTCATAAATCAATGGAGCTCTTAGTTAGGGTCGACTAATTAGAATCGGTTTAATTAGGCACTATTTAAAAAGGCACATAAAACAAAGGTGCCTATCATACTGAAAAATTGATAGCCACCCCAAGTGTTTTATGTGATTAAGCCCAAAGGCTTATATCCACAGACTCAATTACTTAGAATTGATAGCCAACGCCTAAGTTAAAGCCGTCTGAATCAGCGGCGCCACCGATGTTTTCATAGTCTGCTTTAAAGACTACGTTTTCATGTAACCAGTAGTTAATACCTACGTTAGTTTGCTTTTTCTTAGTGTCTGCATCGTCGCCCGCATTGTTGTCCCACTCGTTGTAACGAGCGAATACGCCAAACTGGTCATTGATGCGATAAGAAGGCTCGATGTAGAAGCCGTTTTGCTTATCACGGCCTAAGGTTTCAGCTTCTTTACCATCGATATTCCACTGAGCGTAAAGCGCTTTAACAGAGAAGTTTTCGATGTTGTAGATAGCATGAGCTGTCATTAATGTCGCTGATGCAGTATCAACGCTGGCTTCACCCTGGGTTAAATCTGATTGATATTGTACCGTCGCTGCAAGCTCAAGACCTGGCACCGCAGTGTACTTAACACGGCCGGTATAAGCTAAATCTTCGCCTTTGGCTTCAGAGACTTTTTGGCGACCGTTACGGATTTTATAACCTGAATCTTGGCTTAGATAAAGACCTGAAGTCACAGCGGTATCAAACGTAATGCCAGGAGCTGCTTTAATATTTAAGTTAAGACCACCTTCCCACCACGTTGCTGGGATGATGTCTTTTTCAACAGGGTTACGCTCAACACCGTAAAAAGTTGTCGGTTCGTGAGTTTCGTTGATGATACCCACTGGCATCAGGAATAGACCCGCTTTACCGGTGAACATGTTATTAAAGTCATGTTCGATATAAGCTTGCTCTAATTCCACTTCGCCTTTTTTGCCTTCACCAGCAATTGAATGCTCAACTTCTAATTCAGAGAAGAAACGTGTTGTGCTGTTAAATTCATGACCCACAAATAATACGAAACGGTGGAAATCGAATTCTTTCTTATCGGTGTTATTCAGATTGTTAGAGATGTTGTTGTAGTGCAATTCACCATAACCACCGATAGTGGTGGCAGATTTGCTTGATGCAGTAGATTCAACAACATCAGCGGTTTTTTCCACACGTTGTTCTGTCTGTTCAAGGCGTTTTTCTAAGTCTTTTAATACTTTTTGCTGCTGTTCAATAATTTTACGTAGCTCTTGAGTCTCTTGTGACGCAACGGCAGAGTGGCTTGCAAACATGCCCAATAATGCTGTGGCAAGTATTGTTTTCTTCATTATTTTCATCTCAATTAATAGTAAAAGTGGAAATTACACGGATTCTACCAATTGATATGAATAATGCAAACTATTCGTATTTAGAATTTGTGTTTGAGATCACATTAATATAAATAATGTAATATTAACAATAAGATAAAATTCTGCTTTTGATGACAATATCAAGTCAATTTGGTTCACAGAAAAATAGATGAACTTAACTGGATTAAATTTCAGTGGCTAATCAGTATTAGCCACCTTTTTCCGTAATCGAGGGAGCTTGCAATGAGCGCTATTTTACAATGCTTAACAATGTAAGAATCAAAGGGGTGGCATCGATTGCGATCATTTTTAGCTAGCAGGAATCATCATGATTTAGCTTTTAATAAATCACGTATTTCCGTTAGTAATATTTCCTGTGCATTGGGGGCTGGTGGTGCTTTAGGTTCTGCCTGTTCTTTTTTCTTTAATTTGTTAATGCCTTTTACAATCACAAATATTGCCAATGCAATGAGAGTAAAATCAATAACGGTTTGGATGAAAGCCCCATAACTTATCACCACCGCTGGCGCATCACCAACCGCATCTTTTACCACAATGGCTAAATCAGTAAAATTTACTCCACCTAATAACACGCCTATCGGAGGCATAATAACCCCCGCAACTAATGCAGTGACAATCTTGCCAAAAGACGCGCCTATGACAATACCAACAGCCATATCAACTACATTGCCTTTTACTGCAAAATCTTTAAATTCTTTCATCATGCTCATCGTACTATTCCTTTATAGCTGAAAATCGATTATGTGATTATGTGATTTGTAAGGTATAGATGACTTATAGGGCAGGGTCTATACCACGTCAATTTTAGTCGGTAACTTTCACATCACATAAAAGACTAGAGGAATTTATTTTTTATGGTAGTTTTTTAATAGACAACGTCGGCTAAGCCTCTGTTCTGATAGCGCCTTTTAAAAGGCGGCGAATGTCTTTTGTATTGCTGTGATGATAAATAGGGCACTCGCCAGCGACTCTTACAAGGCCGGTAAAGCGTGCTCTAGCATGGCGCAGCGTATTACCTCTCGGCTCAATGAGAGTAAGTTAATGTGAAACCTGTATGTTAATTTTTATCTGAGGATATGATTTGTTTTTATAAAAATGCAGCTGGTACATTTGGCGGTGGAAGGAATATTTTAGAAAGCCCTTGTAGATGTTTATTAAGAAATAAAAAACCACCATTTGATGGTGGTTGTGGACTAATCATAGCTATGTCACCGTTATGCTAACAGGACATTGTTGTCATGCAAAACATCCCTACGGCAAGTCATTGAATATGGCATAACAAGATTTCTGCCTTAGCCAATATCCATTACAATCTCATGTCTAACTCATTGTGAATTAATAACACACACTGAGATGCAAACAGCATTTTAGGGCCTAAATTGATATGTCGAGTACCAAGACGCTTCAAGCTATTAAAGCTCTTTTTAGGCATAGGAATATGATCGGTGAGTAGAAAACACACATTATGAGCAAACTCGACTTCCCGTACTGGGGTGCCTTTTTTCTCCAACATATACAGCTGATAATGTTCAGCTAACTCTTGGATTAACTTTTCAAAACTGACAGTGCGCACAGTAATACCAGATTCAACGACACGGGACTGCTCTTTACTCATGCCTTTAGAGGCATCTAACGCTTTGGCGATTTTAGCGGTGAGATTTTGTTCATGAAAGCCGCCAATATTGCGCAGTTCGCTTGAGGTAAAACTGATGGTGCGGGAAAAGTCATTAGTGCTTTCAAGCACCAAATGCACCACTACATCGTCGCGGTATGATTGCGCCACAAAAATCGTGTTCATTAGTACGTGGGCTAAAATCTCGGTGTGGGCTTCTTGGCCAATGCCTGCTAGAAAAAGTTTGCTGTCGACGGGAGCCGCTCTGGCTCGTAAAACAAAGGCGCGCATGAAAATATCCTGTTGAAATAAAAAGACGCAAAAAACACCGATAAGTTATGAAGGCTATGCGCACTATTAGGGGTAGCATAAAGGTAATAAATCCTCATCCCATTATCTCAGTTTTACTAACGGCTGTAACGTTAAATTGATTTAAGGGGATGTTTTATCGAAATGGGCGAAAAACGATTTAAGCTGCTTGTGAAAGGTATTTATCAGAATAAAAAGGGATTTTGTTACTCGTATAACACAACGCAATTACGCCCATTTGACTTAGCTTTGTATAAGGCCTGATCCGCACTGTCAATTTCTTTTTCAAGGCCACTTGAGCTAAAAGCATGGTAAATGCCGATACTTGTAGTGCACTGAATGGCTTCGTTATTACATTCAAATGTCAGTTGTGCGATGTGTTGCCTCAATGAATTTGCGATAGCAATGGCTTCATCCTTGGTCACATTAGCGAGGAAAAACAGAAATTCTTCTCCCCCCCAACGGGCTAAAATATCGTCTTTTCGTACTTGAGATTTTAATGACTTTGCCGCAGCGGTTAATACTTGATCGCCACATGCATGACCGTAATTGTCATTTATTGCTTTAAAATGATCGATATCGAGTAACAAAAAAGCACGACCTTCTGACTCTTTAGGCTTAAATATGCCTGTTATTCTTTGGATAAATGCGCGACGGTTCAACAGGCCGGTTAACTGATCCGTTTCTGCTTTACGTTTTAACTCGCTGATTAGTTGCAGGTGTAAATTCATCCATCTATGGATCCCAAGGCTTAAAAGAATAAAGCCTGAGGTTTTTAAAAAATCATCAAGGTTACTGTTACGAACAGTACTTTCTACAAAAAATTCTTCTGTTAAATCCATAAATGCAGACATGCTGTAAAAGGCTGAACCAAACAGCATTAGCCAATATATTTTCGGAAACACTTTGAGAGGGTTGATGTAGTACATTACCGCAAAACAAGCGATCAGCATCGCAATTTCAGCGACGAATTCAATTAAATCTGCTGGCCAAGCAAAAGTATAAATAGTGATTTTGTAAATAAAAGCCAAAACATAAAGCAATATAATGGTGTGTTGAGTTTTATATTCCATAAGCGCCCTATGGGTCGATACCGATAAAAATAGTTATCTTGCAATGATTTTTATTGTGTTTCGTTAAGCATAGCAATAAGTGACAATATTGCTCTATAAATGGACTAATTAGGGCATAGACTAATAATCTGCTAGTGGACTTAGTCTTAGAGATATTAAGCTGTACGGTAGGGTTCGAGAGGCTGAAAGAAATTGTTGTGGCTTATTCTGCAAGTTAAATGTTGCGATAATGCTTATGACCAATAACTCACAATCTGCGGCAGCAAGATACGCCTTTGATTTTATCAATACTTCATCCCCCAGCCAGTTTTGCCAAGCTAGGGGATACAGTAAAGATGCCTATGGTGAAACGCTCAATATAACCGACTCTAGTGGTTGTAAGCTGATATTAATTGTTGCATTACCCTGCTTTTGTGGTGTTAATTTTAGCTGATCTGTCGATCCGCTCAGTAAGTCAGTTAACTTAACGTGAGTATGAATGTTCCACTTTTGCACAAGGTTTTTGGGGAGTTCAAGGCTAAATTGCTTGGCTTCATGCTGGCTAAAGTTACTTGCTATAATCAATTGCTGCTGCTGGTTATAGCGGCTAAATGCAAACACTTTATCGTCATATCCGACCACGTTAAGTTTGCGCTGATATGTATCTAACTCTTGATACTCACCTTTTAATGCTGTTGCTGTGTGGCTTAAATTTAATAGCCGTTGATAATAGTGGCGCAGGGCTTTTTCTTGCGCTGTTGATTGTCCTCCATCAAATTTGCCGTTATTCATCCAACGTTGATGCGCCGGTACGCCAATATAATCAAAAATACTGGTACGAGTCGGCTGACCAAAGCCTGCGTGTTCTGTGCCTTGTTCGCCAACATCTTGTCCGAAATAAAGCAAAGTGGGGGAGCGGCTAATTAAGGTTGAAACCACCATAGCCGGTAAGGCTGCTTCTGCAGAACCCGCAAAGTCAGTAGTGTTAATCCGCTGTTCATCGTGGTTTTCTAAAAAGTGCAGCATATGGGCTTCAATGTCGGCGACTTTTGCCTGGTCGATAGCAATTTGTGCGGTACTAGCCTTGTCTTGAATGATGTTTTTGAGGGTATCGTATAAATCGACTTTATCGTACAGATAGTCCATTTTGCCTTGTTGAATATAGGCGCGATAAAGACTTGGGTTATACACCTCGGCGAGTAAAAACGCATCGGTTTTGGTGTGTTTAATGTGGCTGTTGAGATAGCTCCAAAATTCTACGGGCACCATTTCGGCCATATCGTAACGAAAACCATCAACCCCTTTAGCTAACCAATATTGAGTGATGTGCTCAAACTGACGCCATGAATCTGGAATGTCCTTATTGGGTTGCGACTGCCAGAATAGATAATGTTCAGCAGCTGATTTTGTGTCAAAGCCATTAGGCAAGGCAGGGAAGTCATGGCTGCCATCGGGCTTAACACCATAATTAATTTTGACTGTTTCATACCAGTCATTAGCGTCCGGTTTGGCTAATCTCGAGCCATTACCCGTCCATTTGGCGGGAGACTCTTTGAATAACCCGTCACTCAGTGGATTGACTTCGCCATTTAATGGTTGATATCCATTGGCTGGGTCAGGGACTTGAAAATTTTCGCCAACGACATAATAGAAGTTGTTATTTTTACTGTAGGTTTGAGTTTTATCATCTTGAGCGCCAAAATCTTCTACACCTGCGGGCGAGGATAATGATTGATAATTACGCGCCACATGGTTAGGTACAATATCGATAATGACCTTCATACCTTGTTGATGGGTACGGGCAATGAGCGATTCAAACTCTGCTAAACGGTTGGCTGGGTCATCGGCTAGATCAGGATTAACATTGTAATAATCTTTTACTGCGTAAGGCGATCCCGCACGGCCTTTGACTACGTCAGGGTCATCGTTTGCTATCCCTATTGCAGTGTAGTCAGTAATGACTCCGTGGTGGGGAACGCCTGTATACCAAACATGGGTTGTGCCTAACGACTTAATGTCTTGTAATGCCACATCGGTGAAGTCGCTAAATTTACCCACGCCGTTTTCGTCAAGAGTACCCCAAGGCTTGTTGGTTGTGTTGGTATTGCCATATAGGCGGGTGAACACTTGATAAACCACTGCTTTATGGGGCAGTTCAGCGGCAATGTCAGCACTTTGATTTTGTGCTGATGTGGTATCAATAATAGATCCTGTTGCAGAAGGCTTGTCACCAGAGCAAGCCGTTAAGCAACCACTGAGGATGAGTAAAGTGGATACACGAGACAGAGTTAAGGGTAATGGCGTTAAATTCATATTAGGATTCTTATTGGTTAACGTATTTATTAATTTTAAATGCTGGCATGTGTCAGTCACGATTAATGTTGTCCACTGGAAAGTAGCAGAATAGTGACGCCTTTTTGCGTTAATTTAAGGGTTTGTTCTAATGAATACGATTGCGATGTCAGAATATCTTTGGCGATGATAGGTTCTGCACTCGGTTCATTACCGGTAATACTTGACTGAAATCGAGCTAACTCTAATTCAACCACTTGCTCATTTTTGTTATAAATGATCATTAACGTTTCATCTTCGGCTTGCCTAAATTGCACATAAACTCCCTCTTGGGGCGCATAATGAGTGAGTTTACCTGCCGTAATCGCTTCAGACTGCTTACGGTAATTGAGCAATGTTCGCGTAAAGTTAAGTGCATCAACTTGAGTGGCGGTGAGATTGGTATTTTCTAACACGCTGCGGTTATCACCATTCCAACCACCTGGAAAATCAGCCCGAACCGCGCCGTCATTTCGGTCTTTTGTGGGGCTGGTCATCGCCACTTCAGTACCATAAAAAATTTGTGGAATACGGTTACTGGTTAGCACGTATGCCATGGCCATTTTGTATAACGCCATGTCTTCATTTAACAAGCTGTATAAACGATTAGTGTCATGATTACCCTCAAATAACACCAACTTTGTTGGGTTGGCATAAACCACATCATTGGCGAGCATTTCATATAAGTTTATTAACCCAGTCCCCCAATCTTCTTTTTCGTTTAAACTTGAAATGATTTTTTCATACAAAGGGAAATCCATCATGCTTGGTGAATATGATTGATAACCGTCTTTATTGTTTTTGCCTGCTTGCCAATAACTGACCGTGATGGGGTTGGCGGTCCATTCTTCACCGACGATATTAAAGTTGGGATATTCATCCATTACCGCTTTAGACCACTTTGCCAAAAAAGCTTTGTCGGCGTAGGAGTAGGTGTCTTCACGAATACCGCTAAGGCCTGCATATTCCACCCACCAAATACTGTTTTGAATTAAATAGGTAGCTAAATAGGGATCGCGCTGATCCAGATCAGGCATAGTGTCGGTAAACCAGCCGTTTTCAAACTCTGCGGTGTCTAATGCTACTGCATAAGGGTCTTGTACTGTGGTGCGTTTGTGGCTGGTATAAGTGATATTTTTAGCATCTTGCTGCCATTTAGCTTGGCCGTTAATCCAGCTTGAGGTGGGAAAACCTAGGCCATTAGGCTTCATCCATTGATGGCCAGAACCCATATGATTAACCACCACATCTTTAATGATGCCAATGCCAAAAATGTTGGCTTCTTCTACTAAGGATTTATATTCTTCATTACTGCCAAAGCGTGGATCAATTTTGTAAAAGTTGGTGGCAGAATAGCCATGATAAGAATACTGCGGTTGATTATTTTCAAGTAGTGGGTTGATCCAAAGCTGGGTGACGCCTAAATCTTTCAAGTAGGGCAGTGCTTTACGAATACCCATAATGTCACCACCATGGCGACCATCTTTATCGGCTCGATTAACCTGTTCAAGCATGTCAGGGTGGTTATCATTTTCCGAATTGCCGTTAACAAAACGGTCGGGTGTAATGAGGTAAATTACATCTTTATTGCTAAAACCTTGACGGTTTTTAGACTCTTTCTCTCGCGCTAAAATAGGGTATTCAATGCTTTGTATGAGCGTATTATTATCATAAAGCCCAATCGTTAAGGTTTGTGGCGGTGCATTGGTCAAATCTAAGTTGATAAATAAGTGATGTTGGCTTTGTGAGGCATTAACATCGACTAAATTTATATCGATGGCGTGAATAAGCTTTACGTCAAATTTGCTTATGTTTTTGCCGTACACTAATAGTTGTAATTGGCTATTGTGCATGCCAGCCCACCAGGACTCGGGCTCCACTTTGAACGATTCAATTTTTATTGGACTGATGTCTGCAAAAGTATGAGCGCTGAACAACACAGTGGCACTGAATAATAAGCCAGTGATAAGAGAATAAGCCTGCTGGTGTCGAGTTAATTCCATGGGGTACCTTATTAAATTTAGTCTTTAGTTAACTTCAGCTCGGGATAATAAACGCTTACCAAACAGCCCTTTGTCTTGCTAACTGCGTTTCATTAACGTGCAATAGGCCAGCTATTGACGTGTTAATGCACCTTGTTTTCAAAACAAATAGCAAGTTTGCTAAAAAATAAGCTAAATCTGTTGAATTCAGCCTATTGAGCCCATCTCTTAACTCGAGTTGAGGTTAGTTATTTTTGTAATCAACAATTTTTTGCTCATTATTTACAGCTTGTTAATAAAATGCTCATGTTCAGGCATTGCATCAACAGTTCGACCTATGATGGTTTTGACATTAGTCAGAAACTCTTGCAAGTCATGGTCTTGAATACTATTGGCCAGTGGGTTGAAGTCTTTAGGCATAATACCTTGACCTAGCATCACTTGAACCCAAGCAGCTTCGGTAAATAGCTCATCTTGATGGCGTGTCACTGTGCCGGTTGCGGTAAATAAATCTATTTTGCGTTGCAGTGATTCAGGGATGGCCATTTCGCGGCATTGTTGCCATAAATCAGCCTCTTCACCGCGATTATTTGCACGTTGATTCAGATGGTAATGCAGAATGATAAAGTCACGAATTTGCTCAAATTCCGCTTGTGACTGGCGGTTAAACTCATCAATATTGGCTTGTTGAACGCCATTGTGGGGAAATAGCTTTGTTAACCTAATAATGGCTGATTGAACCAAATGCAGGCTGGTGGACTCCAGCGGCTCTAAAAATCCACTTGATAACCCAATCGCGACACAGTTTTTGTGCCACTGCTTTTCACGTCGGCCGGTTTTAAAGTTAATCTTTCTAGGTTCGGTTAATGGTTTAGCATCAAGATTGTTCAATAACAGTGCTTTGGCATCGTCATCGGAGATAAATTTACTGCAATAAACCAAGCCATTACCTGTACGGGTTTGTAATGGGATACGCCATTGCCAGCCTGCATCATGGGCAATTGAGCGTGTATAAGGGGTGATTGTTGCTGTGCGTTCACATTGCACCGCATAAGCACTGTCGCAGGGTAACCAATGCTGCCAATTTTCAAAGCCAACCTGCAATTTTTTTTCAATAAGTAGTGCGGCAAAACCAGAACAATCGATAAAAAAGTCGCCGCGAATACACTGATTACCCTCTAATGTGACTGATTCAATATTACCGTTTGGGGTCAATTGAGTTGAGGTAATTAATCCTTCAATCCGTTTAACGTTGAGGTTTTCGCTGTATTGGCGCAGTAATGAGGCGTAAAGACCGGCATCGAAATGATAGGCATGGGTAATACCAGCAAGTGGTGAGCCTGCAACCTTGTCCATGACGGTAAATTTATTGGCCTTAGCTGCCTGATAATTGAGTGAGTATTGCCAAAAGTCGCTATTGTCTAACGGGTTTGATTTTAGCCAGTAATGATGAAATTGAGTAAAGCCAATGTCTTTACCTACGTCGCCAAAGGCATGCATATAACTTTGTTGTTGCTTGCCCCAGTTTTCAAATTCAATACCCAATTTAAAGGTGGCTTGGGTGTGTTTAATAAAATCAGTTTCTTTAATGCCCAGCACACTATTAAAAATTTGCAGCGGAGGAATTGTCGCTTCACCAACGCCTATGGTGCCAATGTCCTCTGATTCAATTAAGGTGATGTTGAGCTGTGACTTAAAAAGCCGAGTCAGCATGGCCGCTGTCATCCAACCCGATGTACCGCCGCCTACAATTACAATGTTGTTGATTTTGTTGTTATTCATAGTAATCGCCTTATGTGATATTACCTATAAAGTAAAAAAGCCCCTGTAACAGGTTACAGAGGCTTTTTTGTCGCCGCTAGATTAGAACTTGTAGTTCGCACCTAACATGAAATTGCGACCGTAGTTTTGATAGTCACGTACATGACGCGCATCATCACCAGTATATGAAGTGAATGGCTCATTAGTTAAGTTGTTCACTTGAAGTACTACTGATAGACCGTATAAGGCATCAATTCCACTTTCAGTAAAGTCATAACCCACTTGCGCATCAACCACGGTTTCAGCTTTAACGTTAACATTTTGACGAGTCAAACTGATAGCCGTGACTTCACCTAAGAAGTCGCTGCGGTAACGTGAGCTAACACGGGCTTCAAAGCCTGAGTTTTCATAGTAAACCGTTGCGCTGAATGTTTTTTCAGATAAACCAGGCAGTGCCGTTGGATCACTTTCAGCGGTTTCTTTTACTTCAGAATCGTTGTAAGCACCGCTAAGCACTGTACCAAAACCCGTCAGTGAATCAGCAAATAAGCCGAAATCTAAAGAGAATGTAGCTTCGATACCTTGTACATAACCGCCGTCACCATTTTGTGGTTGCGATACAACGCCCAGTGGGTTGTCGCCTGGGTTTTGCGGTAAAATTGTACTGAAATCAAATACAGCCTGTTGATTGTATACGAAGTTTTCTAAGTCTTTGTAGAATGCTGCTACTGCAAAGTAACCTTGATCACTAAAGTAGTTCTCGTAACTTATATCAAACTGGCGGGCTAACCATGGACGTAGTTCAGGGTTACCTGCACCACCAGACCAGTTAATACCGTCATTTGGATTTTCATTGTAGCTAAAGTTAACGTTAGCATTCATTTGATCCATGCGAGAGCGAGTTAATGTACGCGCAGCAGCAAAACGGATCATCTGACTATCAGCAACTTCAAAACCTAAGTTGATACTCGGTAGCCATTCAACATAATCATCGCCCGCAGTGCGTGGCGTCATGGTGACTTCGCCATCAGCAACAGTTGCCACAGTACCGTCAGAACTTTGCTTAGACTGTACCGCTTGTAAACCTAAGTTACCGGTCACAGGAATATCAAACAGCTCAGTTTCTAAATTACCCATCACGTATGCAGTGGTAATTTCTTCACTTACAGCCCAAGAGTTAGTTGCACGTGATAAATCAACATTTGCTACGTCAGTTTCAGTATAGTTACCGTCATTATAGAAGGCTAATGAGTCATAGCTGAGTACATCACCCATACCAAAGAAGCCAAGTGATGTTGGTGACAATAAGTATTGATCTGGCACTGTCATCATATAATTAGGATCAGTACCGTCATAACCTTTAAGGGTTAAGTAGTAACCTTTGTCTAATTTTGTTTTATCACGCTCAGTGTAGTTCACACCAAATTCGATGCTGCGGAAAGCGCCGCCATCAAAAACATACTCAGCACTTAAACGCAAAGATTGTAATTCATCTTCAATTTCAGGTTTGTTAATAAAGCCATCTTGAGTGTTAGCGCCTAATGGGCTGCCCCAACCAAGTGAATCGCCCAGTCTAATTACGCTAGGATCAGCATAATTTAGGCTGTGGTTGAATTCATAACCACCATTGCCATTATTCACAAAACCTAAGTCGTCTACTGCGCCAACGCCAGTGCCACGGCCTGTACCAGTGTAACTTTCCATACCAATGTCGGTACGGTCAGCTTTAGACAAACCAATGTCAGCTTCAACAGACCAATTGTTATTAACTTGGAATTTGTTATTCCAACCAATAGATAATGATTCTGCATCACGCTTGTTTACATCGTTACGCACCACAACTTCTGCGCCACGAATAACGCCTTCAGTGACTAAACCGTCTTCAGTTTTAGTCGCTTCAACACCGCCGTTAGCGCCCCAAGCAGCAGGAATTTCAATACCGCGTAAACGTTGGTCATCGGTGAATTTAGAGTAGTAAACATCTACCACAGAATGGAAAAAGTCATTTGGTGCATATTCAAAAACGGCTAGCACACCATCACGCTCAAGTTCACTTGAACGTACAAATGGCTTAGCACCGCCTAATACGCTATCACCAGCAGCATTTTCTGGGTAACCCCATGCTTGCCAGCGCTCTTCCTGGTTAGGCGATTGCATGCGCGCATAGCCTAAAGCAATACCAATAGTATCATCAGCAAATTGGTCGATATAAGAGATACTGCCGCGATAACCTTTGTCTTCAGAGCCGCTGTTCAGTGCGCCCAGGTCGTTCATTTCGCCACGTAAGCCGATAGCAAAAGTTTGCTCGCCGTGTGCTAATGGGCTAATAGTTTGCATGTCAACCGTGCCACCAATGGCTTGAGCCATCACAGAGGCGTCAGGTGTTTTGTAAACAACAACTCGGTTTAATAATTCTGATGGATATTGGTCAAACTCGACACCACGGTTATCATTCACAGAGGCTTGTTCGCGTCCGTTTAATGTTGCCGTGGTGAAATCTGGGCCCATGCCGCGAATAGAGATAACGTTTGCACGACCATCAAGACGCTGTGCAGATACACCTGGTAAACGCGCTAGTGACTCAGCGATTGAAACATCCGGTAATTTACCAATGTCTTCAGCAGAAATAGCTTCTACGATGGAAGATGAAGACATCTTAAGTGATTGTGATTCTTGTAAACTGCGGCGAATACCTGTGACTTTTACCACTTCGATATTTTCATCTGCAGTGGTTGCGGCATTCACGTCGTCAGCCGCATAAGCACTGATGCTTGCTCCTGCAGCGACTAACGCTAATGTGAGTAGGCTTGGTTTAAATAGCAACATTCATCGTTCCCCTTTTACGACGGCTTAACCTTGATATATCGAGTTCAAGTATTAGCAATCTTTTTGATTTTGGTTACAGTCTTTATTGTGTTTTTGTATCAGCATACTTAATTGACTGCAGTAAGTGCTGAAGTTATGACCAAATTGTTGCACAACAGTGACGATACTACTCCTAGGATTGTTTGACCGACAATATTATGCATACGTATTCAAAAGCTTTGCCGTGATAAAGTTGTACAGAATTTACATTTTACTAACCTGAATTTGATGTAACTAATATGAGTTAAGTGTATGTATACATTTATGATATCGCAATTTTAGAATAGATTGTTTTTAAAGTATTTTTATGCATACGTATGCAGGTCTATTGAACCTCATTTCCCTATTCACGTATCCTCAATGCCACAACAATATAACGATGGCGTGTTATAACGTCGCAACATGTGTTTAACATCATTAAAAAAGTGGGTCGATGATAAACATCATTTAGAGGGAATGTTATGGGTCAAGTAACCTGGTGGCGTGGCGGAATAATTTACCAAGTTTATCCACGTAGTTTGATGGATTCGAACGATGATGGCGTGGGTGACTTACAGGGGATCATAGCCAAGCTTGACTACATTGCTAGTCTAAATGTCGATGCAATTTGGATTTCGCCATTTTTTAAATCACCAATGAAAGACTTTGGTTACGACATTAGCGATTATCGTGATATCGACCCCATGTTCGGCACTATGGCTGATTTTGACGAACTGATTAATAAAGCCCATCGTTTAAACATCAAGATTATTATTGATCAGGTACTCAGCCATACTTCTGATCAACATGCATGGTTTGAGGAAAGTCGCCAAAGCAGAACTAACCCTAAAGCTGACTGGTATGCATGGGCTGATCCTAAAGATGATGGCAGCGCACCCAATAACTGGTTAGCTATTTTTGGTGGTTGTGCTTGGGAATGGGAGCCTCGACGTCAGCAATATTATTTACATAACTTCTTAAAAAGTCAGCCTGACTTGAACTTTCATTGTGACGACTTACGTCAAGCTGTGTTAGACAATGTTGAGTTTTGGCTTAAAAAAGGAGTTGATGGTTTTCGCTTAGATGCGATTACCTTTTGTTATCACGATGAACAGTTGCGAGATAACCCAGCTAAACCAAAAGATCAGCGCCAGGGGCGTGGTTTTAGTGAAGACAATCCATACGCTTATCAATATCACTACTATAATAATACTCGCCCGCAAACCGTTGGCTTTATCGAAGAGTTACGGGGATTAATTAATCGCTACCCAGGTGCGGTGACTTTAGGGGAGGTTTCTTCAGAAGATTCGTTAGCGACTATGGCTGAATACACTCAAGGTGATGATCGCCTACACATGGCTTATAGCTTTGAACTGTTAACCGATGATTTTAGTGCAGCCTATATTCGTCAAACTGTTGAAGAGTTAGAAGCCAGCATTGGTGATGGCTGGCCGTGTTGGGCCATTGGTAATCATGATGTTCAGCGTGTGGCATCTCGCTGGGGTAAAGGCGAGAGCAATACTGATTTAGTTAAAATGCTCAATGGTATGCTGTTTTCCTTGCGCGGCAGTATTTGCAGTTATCAAGGTGAAGAATTAGGTTTAACCGAAGCGCCAATTGAGTTTGAACAGCTTCAAGACCCATTTGGCATTGCATTTTGGCCGATGTTTAAAGGCCGCGATGGGTGCAGAACGCCGATGCCTTGGAGTAAAACTGCAACTCAGGCTGGATTTTCTCAAGGGCAACCTTGGTTACCTATTCCTGCGGAGCATGCCAACCAAGCTGTTGATGTGCAGGAAATGGATCCATATTCAGTATTGAACAGTTACCGTCATTTTTTAGCGTGGCGAAAAAAGCAAACTGTATTAATAGAAGGGGATATTGAGTTTATTGATACCTTGCCGGCAGTCTTAGGTTTTAAACGACAAATTGATGATAAAACAATGCTGGTGTTATTTAATTTAACCGCTGAAATTGCCTATTTCGATCTAGGGACATTGGCGCTAAGTTCCTTGACAATAAGTTATATCCACAGTGAGCATGGACTGTTAGCTGGAGAAGTAGATGATTCTGATCAGATAAAACTCCCGCCGTTTGCCAGTTTCTTTGCTGATTTATCATAAAGACAAGATTACGTCGTTAACCTTTTTGTTAATGGCGTTTTATTTTACAACAGCACTTAACACGCTTTAAGTGTCACAATAACAACAATAGATAAGAGACCTTAATTATGGCTTCAACAATATCAGGTTCAACGAATACTTCTGCATCGGGTGGTGAGGGTAACTTCCGCTTTGCACTTGTTTCATTAACTTCATTGTTTTTTATGTGGGGGTTTATCACTTGCTTAAACGATATTCTTATTCCCCATCTTAAATCGGTATTTTCGCTGACTTATGCTGAAGCGATGTTAATTCAATTCTGCTTCTTTGGTGCCTATTTTTTAGTGTCACTGCCTGCAGGTATGCTGGTTAAGAAACTGGGTTATCAAAAAGGGATTGTTACTGGGTTAGTGATTGCCAGTATCGGTTGTTTATTGTTTTATCCTGCTGCGGCACTTGCTGTATATGGACTTTTTTTAGGTGCTTTATTTGTACTTGCTTCTGGCATTACTATTTTACAAGTTGCAGCTAACCCTTATGTAAATGCATTAGGCAGTGCTGAAACCGCATCAAGTCGATTAAATTTAACTCAAGCATTTAATGCACTCGGTACCACGGTGGCTCCCTTTTTTGGTGCGGTATTAATTTTATCTGTTGCTTCAGGTGCAACCGGTGACTTAAGCCATGCTCAGGCAGAAGCTGAAGTGGTGAAATTACCTTATCTTATTTTAGCCGGTATGTTGGCATTACTCGCGGCTATTTTTGCAAAAATTACCTTACCAAAAATTGTGGAACATAATGAACCAGCAGATACCGCAGGCAAAATTAGTCACAATGGCAAAACCAGTGCAGTTCAGTCGCTACACCTTGTTTTAGGTGCTGTGGGTATTTTTGTTTATGTGGGTGCAGAAGTTGCAATTGGCAGCTTTCTAGTCAGTTTTTTGGGCGAGGAAAACATCGCTGGATTAAAAGAAGCGGATGCCGCTAACTATATTGCTTATTATTGGGGCGGAGCAATGGTAGGGCGCTTTATTGGCTCGGCTGTAATGCAAAAAATTCCTGCTGGAACCGTGCTAGCGTTTAATTCATTAATGGCCGCGGCTTTAGTATTGGTGGCAATGAATACGCAAGGCATGCTTGCCATGTGGGCCATTTTAGCGGTTGGCTTATTTAACTCTATTATGTTTCCGACTATTTTCAGTTTAGCGTTACGTGATTTAGGCCCACATACTTCACAGGGCTCAGGCATTTTATGTTTGGCTATTGTTGGCGGTGCAATCATTCCATTATTACAAGGCGTGATGGCAGACAGCATGGGCTTACAACCTGCGTTTATTTTACCCGTGATATGTTATGGGTTTATCTTGTTCTATGGTGCAAAAGGCTCAAAAATGTAATTTAGGTTATATTCATTGGGCAACAGGCCATATGACTATCCAAAGCGACCATTTAGGTCGCTTTTTTATTGCTATCAGTGGCGTAAATACCTATGATCGGCGCAATTGTGTTTCTGTTTTTTCATTGTGTCTAAATTGAGAGTGTTATGCTGACTTATTCCTTATCTGGCAGTTCTTCTGAGCTGGTGTTAAATGTGTTAACCATGGTACTAAACCAGGGCAAGCCATTAGATCGTGCCTATTCACATAACTTCTCTGGTTTACAGCTTGAACCTGCTGAACAAGCGCGTATTACTGTGGTTGCCGGAGATATCTTACGTCGATTAAATCTGTACTGCTTTATTGTTGATATTGAACAGGATGAATTTGAACGTTTAGGGTCTAAATTGCTTAATGGTTGGCATCTTTTCCATGATTTAGCCTTACCCAAAATGCAATATTCATTGCAAGTTGATGAAGCGACATTGAGAGCAAACATTGAAGCGGCTAAAGCGATACCGACATTATGGGATGGTTGCCCAGAATGGTTAGATATTTTAGGAGATGCGCAGTTAGGCGAAAAATGGCCTGCTGAACGTGCAGCATTAATGCAAGCCCCTAAGCGTTATATTCGCGTTAATGGCTTAAAGTGCGATCGTGAAACATTGATGGAAAAGCTAGCCAAAGAAGGTGTTGATACTCAAATAGTTGAATCTGTCGATAGCGCCCTTGAAGTCACATCTAATTCTGCCTTATTTAGAACAGATTGCTTTCAAAAAGGGTTATTTGAGCAACAGGACGCTGGCTCGCAATTAGTTGCCGCTGCTGTAGATGCTAAACCTGGTATGCGCGTAGTAGATGCCTGCGCAGGTGCTGGCGGCAAAACATTACATATAGCAGCACAAATGCAAGGAAAAGGGCGCTTATTAGCGATGGATATTGAGCAGTGGAAACTTGATAACCTTAAAACCCGTGCTAAAAGAGCGGGTGCCCATAATGTTGAAACCCGCATTATTGCCAGCTCTAAAACCATTAAACGACTAAAGCTGACCGCAGACCGAGTATTACTTGACGTGCCTTGTTCAGGTTTAGGGGTCCTAAAGCGTAATCCTGATTCAAAATGGCGTGATACCGCGGAACGTCTACCGATATTAATTGAGCTGCAAAAACAAATCATTGATAGCTACAGTCGTATGGTCAAAGTCGGCGGTATGTTGGTTTATGCGACATGCTCAATTATGCCGGATGAAAACCGCAATCAAGTTAATCGTTTTCTAGCAGACAATCCTCATTTTAGTTTAATTGATGATGAATCTATTTTGGTTTCAGAGCATGGTTTTGATGGTTTTTATATCGCCAGAATGAGCCGAGATTCAGAATAGTGTTAGGTGAAAATGTAAAATTCTTTTACTAAAAAACAATAATTTCGAAACAAATGTTGATCATATTTAATATAATGCATACCCTTGATTGGGTACTTATGTTGAGTGTTTTAACTTGTAATTATTGTCTGTTTGGAGTTGCATGGATTTAGGTCAACCAGATACCAACCTTGTGTCCGAGTTATTATTAACCGCACAATACAAGTCAAGTATTGAACGCTATAGCACTATTCTTAACATGGTGCTTGAAGGCGTATCCTTGGGTGAGATTTTACACTCCTTAGTGTTGTTAATCGAAGCTCAAAAAGTGGGTACCCGGGCGTCAGTCTTATTACTCAGTGATGATGGGAAAAGATTATTATCCGGTGCCGCGCCTAACCTTCCAAGCGAATATAATGATGCCATCAATGGTGTAGCAATTGGCCCTAACGTGGGTTCATGTGGTACCGCGGCACATTTGCAGCAAAGAGTAATAGTCGAAGATATTGAAACTGATCCTAATTGGATTGACTATAAATCTCTACCTCTTAAAGCGGGGTTAAGGGCATGCTGGTCAGAACCTATTTTTGATACTGACAATCGAATACTCGGTACATTTGCCATGTATTACGACACGATAAAATCACCCACTGAGCAAGATTTACATTTAATTCAAGAAGCAGCAAGATTAGCCAGCTTAGCTATTGAGCGTAGTCGAGGATTACATTTACAACGTTTAAGCAGTAAAATTTTCGAAAATTTACCAATAGCATTAGTCATTACTAACGAGCAAAATGCCGTATTATCCGCTAATCCTAGCTTTATTAAATCAACCACACTTTATGACTATAATAATAAAACCTTTGATATTAAGGCTTATTTGCAGTCTTCAGATCAAGACCTTATTGATGAGTTATTCACATTTATTCATCGTGGACATTCGTGGGTAGGGGAATTAAAAGGCTTAAAAACAGTTGACGATATTATCGATATTGAGCTGGTTGTTACAGTTATTCGCGATTCGTTAACCCAGCAAAATTGTTATGCCTGGATGATTACCGATATTTCCGCTAGAAAAACAGCTGAAAAATTAATCGACTTCCAAAATAATTATGATCAACTTACCGGCTTAGCGAATCGAAGATATTTATTCAAAAAATTACAAATTTTAATTAATCAAAGCACAGCCGTACACGGCCAATCACAGTTCAGTTTGATGATTCTAGATTTAGATCATTTTAAGCAAATTAATGATTCCTTGGGTGCTGATAATGGTGATGAAGTTTTGTGCCGAGTAGGCAAGCGTCTGCTCGAGATTATTCCTGAAAATAGCTTGCCTTGCCGAATTGCTGCAGATGAATTTGCGATCGTGCTACCTGGAAATCAAACCATTGAAAAATTATCTGTGTTTGCTGAGCAAGTTAAAGCTGTAATAGGTAAAGAAATATCTATTAGTAATGAACTTCTGAGCTTGAGTATTAGCAGTGGATTTGCCACATTCCCCAATGATGCTTCGAGTGCAGAACTCATATTAAATTGTGCTAGCCAAGCGATGTACAATGCCAAGGCCAGTGGACGTAATTGTTATCAATTTTTTAATCAGGACATACAATTAGAAGCTGAGCGCACAGCGCAGCTGCATTTTTATTTGAAAAAAGCAATAAGCCAAAATGAATTTGAATTATATTATCAGCCGATTGTGGATCCTATTAGTGGCAAAATAATTAAGGCCGAAGCCTTACTGCGCTGGAGCCATGACGGTAAGTTCATTTCCCCAGATCTGTTTATACCTATTGCAGAACAATCAGGCTTAATTGTTGAAATAGGCGAGTGGGTTAAAACCCAAGCTGTAATGACCGCGATAGAGCTAAAAAAACGTAATCTAATCATTCCACTATCGATTAATGTCTCCACATTAGAGTTCTGGTCTGGGGATCTTCAAAAACGATTTTTACAGTATTTTGATACAGTCCTTGAAACACTAAGTATTGATGTATTTCCTTATGAGATGATTACTCTAGAAATTACTGAATCACTTATGATGAAACAGCAATCTGAAGTGTGCGAGGTTTTGTCGCTATTACGTAAAAGAGGCATACAAATTTCCATAGATGACTTCGGTACAGGCTATTCATCATTGTCATATTTAGTTAATTTCCCCGTTGACCAAATAAAAATAGATAAGTCTTTTATCCAAAAGCTTGAGACAGACTCTCGGCATAATGCTTTGGTCGAGGCTATTGTGAGCATGAGTAATGCACTTGATCTGACTGTTGTTGCCGAAGGGGTTGAAACTCAGAGCCAGTTAGACTTTGTCAATCAATTGAATATTCCCGCAGTACAGGGCTATTTTTTCTATAAGCCTATGCCTAAAGCCGATTTTCTTAATTTGATGTTATTAAACTAACGTAAAAAGTGGGTTAACTTTGGAATACCCTTCTTAAGTTGTATTCAGTAAGTTGTTATTTGGCGATGCTGATATTCAATAGTGCAACTTTAAACATCACTTTTTTATGGGCAAAAAAATACCGCTGAATAGCGGTATTTAAATTTGATGTTTAAGCTTATTAAGCAAGTAAACTCTTTGGATCGGTAAAGGTGAGTGAAAGTGCTTCAGCTACTTCTTTACAGACGATCTTTCCATGCATGACATTTAAGCCATTGAGGAAGTTTTTGTCATTCAATAAAGCTTGCTTATATCCTTGGTTCGCTAACTTAATGATATAAGGCAAGGTGGCATTATTTAATGCAAAAGTTGACGTGCGTGCAACAGCACCAGGCATGTTAGCGACACAGTAATGAACTACATCATCAACGATATAAGTTGGGTCTTGGTGAGTAGTAGCGTGAGAAGTTTCTACACAGCCACCTTGGTCAATAGCAACGTCAACAATGGCACTGCCAGGCTTCATACGCTTAACCATTTCTTTGGTGATAAGTTTAGGTGCTGCAGCGCCTGGCACCAATACACCGCCAATCACTAAGTCAGCTTCAAGTACATGGCGCTCAATAGCATCAGCTGTAGAGTAAATCGCTTTGACTGCTGAGCCAAATTGCACATTTAAGCGACGAAGAGCATCAATGCTGCGGTCAAGAACAACCACATCAGCACCCATACCAACAGCCATTTGTGCAGCATTAGTGCCGACCATACCGCCGCCAATAATCACAACTTTAGCTGGCTCAACACCTGGTACACCACCTAGTAACATGCCACGACCACCAAGTGACTTCTCTAGTGCACGGGCACCTGCTTGTATAGACATACGACCAGCAACTTCAGACATAGGAGCAAGTAGTGGCAAGCCGCCACGGTCATCTGTAACGGTTTCGTAAGCAATACATACAGCACCACTTTTAACCAGATCTTCAGTTTGTGCTAGATCTGGTGCAAGGTGTAAATAAGTAAATAGAATTTGGTCGTGGCGTAACATGGCACGCTCAATCGCTTGTGGCTCTTTTACTTTTACGATCATGTCAGCTTTAGCAAAAATTTCGGCAGCCGTTGCTGAAATAACAGCACCTGCGTCGATGTAATCTTGATCGGTAAAGCCAATACCAACACCAGCATCAGATTGAACAAAAACATCATGACCTTTAATAGTCAACTCGCGAACACTTGAAGGAACCATGCCAACACGGTATTCGTGGTTTTTGATTTCTGTTGGAACACCAATAATCATTTTTGAGCCTCGATTAGAATTGTACTCGTAGGATAGACGAGTAATTTTATTATTAATTATTTACCCTGAACGTGCTTGTTTCAGAGAACTCTAGTATAGTACTGCTTAAGTAGTTTATCCTGCTGAAGTTTGATAATAAAAAGATACAAATGTCGTTTAAGCGTTAAATTAGAGTTTAAAATATGGCTAACAATAAAAACTATTCAATAAAAGATTTGGACCGGATTGATAGAAACATTTTGAATGAACTCCAAGTGGATGGTCGTATTTCAAATGTCGAATTGTCTAAACGTGTTGGCCTTAGCCCAACACCTTGTTTAGAAAGGGTTAAGCGTCTTGAAAAGCAAGGGTATATAAATGGGTACACGGCATTAGTTAATCCACACTATTTAGGCGCATCTTTATTGGTATTTGTCGAAATTACCTTAAATCGCGATACCCCTGATATTTTTGACCGTTTTAATCGTGCTGTTCAACTACTCGATGATATTCAAGAGTGTCATTTGGTCTCCGGCGATTTTGACTATTTGCTTAAAACGCGGGTACCCGACATGTCTGCTTATCGTCGTTTACTTGGCGAAACTCTGCTAAAATTACCTTCAGTTTCTGATACACGTACATACGTGGTGATGGAAGAAGTGAAGCAAACCAATAAAGTTGCCCTAAATTTACTGGTGGATTAATCGCAATTATTGATTTCACATTAACATGGCGTACTACATTAGTGAGTCAAAAAAAGAAACTGCGACAGAATTAGTCGTTGAATCGGCTAATTCTGTTTATTATTCATCCATTCTTAATCATTCCTTAATTCAAGCGATTAAATCCTATTCACATTCAATTGAGCTTATGGTGTACTCAGTGCATAATCACTGATAACACAGACTAATTCTGTTATATTCTGTACTATTAATCTCTCTCATTTTTTATGGATGATTCCTTTGACTCAGGGAAACAATTTAAAAACACTCAGTGGACTGCAGCGACTGCTTGAAGGCGGTTTAATTCTTTGCTGTATGGTCGCCACCTACATTTTGTTGGCGTTATCTAGCTTTAGCCCTAATGATCCGGGTTGGAGCCAATCGCATTTTCAAGGTGAAATACATAATTGGACCGGTGCTGTTGGCGCATGGACCGCTGATGTTTTATTTTACTTTTTTGGTTTTATCGCTTACACCATCCCCGTCATTATTGCTGCTACCGGTTGGTTCTTTTTTAACCGCTCACATCGATTGCTAGAAGTCGATTATTTTTCTGTAGGTCTTCGTATTATCGGTTTCATGTTAATGGTACTTGCGCTGGCTGCTATGGTGAGCATGAATGTCGATGATATCTATGTATTTTCTGCTGGTGGTGTAGCGGGTGATGTCATCAGTCAAGCCATGTTGCCTTATTTTAGTATATTGGGTACCACGTTATTATTACTGTGTTTTATTGGTGCGGGATTTACCCTCGCCACAGGAATTAGCTGGCTAACGATTATTGAATTGCTTGGCCGTGGCGTTATTTGGTTAGCAAAGAAGATATGGCAATTACCGCAAGTGTTCAAACGTGAACGTGAAACCGAAGATACACGTGGTTTTATGTCTGTTGTAGATAAGTTTAAACAACGCCGTGACAGTGGGTTTGACGATGAGTTGTCACATTCTTTTACCGCTAATATTGATGAAAAGAAAACTGCTTCATCACGAAATATCCAAAGCTTACTTAAAGCAGATAGATCACATTCTGAATTAAAGCAAACAACTTCTAATGTATTTGATGCTGATGAGTCATCAACTGATGAAGATAGTCCAACACCAACAATAGAGAAAAAGCGCAGTATTTTTAGTCGTAAAATAAAACCTGAGCCGCTTGAGCCTAAAGTTGAGTCTGAAATAAATGAAGATGACGATGATGAACGCTTGGAACCTAAAATGTTCCAACAGGACATTAATGATTTAGACCCGTCTTTTACCTCTTGGTCTGAAGACGATGAAGTCAGAACCCCGAGTTTTTCGGCTATTGATGATTTGGATGATGATCTTGACGATGATTTAGATGAATCTAATAATGACATCGAATTTGCACCAGTACATTCTACTGGCGCGTTAGTCGCTCAACAGCAACCTAAAAAAGAAGCCAAAATTGTAGATGGTATTGTGCTCATTGATGGTCAAACACTTCAACAAGCCAAAAAACCGATGACTTTATTGCCGAGTATCAGTTTATTAGATGTGCCAGATAGAAAGAAAAACCCGATTAGTGAAGAAGAATTAGAGCAAGTTGCGCGATTAGTGGAAATGAAGTTAGCCGATTTTAATATTATCGCTAACGTTGTAGGTGTGTATCCTGGCCCTGTTGTGACACGTTTTGAACTCGAACTTGCACCGGGAGTGAAGGCCTCAAAAATCACTAATTTGTCAAAAGATTTAGCGCGCTCATTATTGTCAGAAAATGTCCGTGTTGTGGAAGTTATTCCAGGTAAAGCCTATGTCGGTATAGAGTTACCTAACAAGTTCCGTGAAACTGTGTACATGCGCGATGTATTAGACAGCGATGCTTTTAGAGACAGTAAATCAACCTTATCTATGGTGCTCGGCCAGGATATTTCCGGCGAGCCTGTCATTGTCGATTTAGGTAAGATGCCACACTTATTGGTAGCGGGTACCACAGGCTCGGGTAAATCAGTAGGCGTAAACGTGATGATCACCAGCTTATTGTATAAGTCTGGTCCTGATGACGTTCGCTTTATTATGATCGACCCTAAGATGCTTGAATTGTCAGTTTATGAAGGCATCCCACACTTACTGTGTGAAGTGGTAACCGATATGAAAGAAGCCGCCAATGCACTGCGTTGGTGTGTGGGCGAAATGGAACGTCGTTATAAATTGATGTCGGCTTTAGGGGTGCGTAATTTAAAAGGTTACAACATCAAAATTAAAGAAGCCGCAGCCAGAGGGGAATATATTCCGGATCCACTTTGGAAGCAGTCTGAAAGCATGTTAGATGAAGCACCGCCATTAGACAAATTACCTGCAATTGTCGTTGTGGTAGATGAGTTTGCTGACATGATTATGATAGTGGGTAAAAAAGTGGAAGAGTTGATTGCTCGTATCGCCCAAAAAGCCCGAGCTGCAGGTATTCATCTTATTTTGGCCACCCAGCGCCCATCTGTAGATGTTATTACTGGTTTGATTAAAGCTAATATACCGACTCGAATCGCATTCCAGGTATCGTCTCGAATAGACTCAAGAACCATTTTAGATCAACAGGGGGCCGAAACGTTATTAGGTATGGGCGATATGTTGTATTTACCACCAGGTACTAGCGTGCCAAACCGTGTTCATGGTGCTTTTATTGATGACCATGAAGTTCATAAAGTGGTTGCAGATTGGTGTGAACGCGGTAAGCCTCAATATGTTCAAGAAATTTTGAATGGTATCTCAGATGGAGAACAAGTGCTGTTACCTGGTGAGACCGGTGACTCAGATGATGAGTTAGATGCACTTTATGATGATGCGGTTGCGTTTGTCACAGAAACTCGACGAGGCTCAATTTCAAGTGTGCAACGTAAATTCAAAATTGGTTATAACCGAGCAGCACGAATTATTGAATCAATGGAAGCGCAAGGGATTGTTAGCTCACAAGGGCATAACGGAAATCGTGAAGTTTTGGCGCCACCGCCACCAAGAAATTAGTAGGAATTTTTATGCTATTTATGCGTACGACCATGATTTCAATGACAGTAATGGCTTTATTAAGCAGCCACAGTGTAATGGCTGACGATGCCAATGCATTGCGAGCCAAGCTCACTAATATTGACAACTTACATGCTAAGTTTGAGCAAAAAGTAACGGATGTAAACCAAAAGCTTATTCAGTCAGGTAGCGGAATATTTGCTTTGTCGTACCCGAATAAATTTTACTGGCACTTAACTGAGCCTGATGAATCATTGATTGTAGCCGATGGTCTTAGTGTATGGGTATATAACCCATTTGCAGAGGAAGTCACTGTGATGGATGTATCACAGGCGGTCGATGCTTCTCCTATAGCGCTGTTAGTTCATCGTGATGAAGCAACATGGTCGCAATATAATGTCACCAAAACGGCTGGCAAAGCTGAGTGTTTTGATATTTCCCCCAAAGAAGCTCGTGGTAATGTTGTGGCGGTTGCTGTGTGTTTTAAAGGTAAGCAACTGTCTGCGTTTGATTTAACCGATGAGCAAGGCAATTTAAGTCAGTTTATGCTGACAGAGCAACGTCCTGTTTCGCCATCTGAAAAAACGTTATTTAAGTTTGCCATTCCTGAAAATGTTGATATTGACGATCAACGTTTAAAGCAGATCCAATAACTGAAGGTGGCAAATCTCGGTTTTGATTTCGCGCCTGATTTTCGCCCACTTGCGGCAAGAATGCGGCCGCGTGAAATTAGCGAATACATAGGCCAAAAACATCTATTAGGTGAAGGGCAACCCTTACGTAAAGCCTTAGAGGCAAATCGTGCCCATTCTATGTTGTTGTGGGGGCCACCTGGGACTGGTAAAACCACCTTAGCCGAAATTATTGCCCATTATGCCAATGCTCACGTTGAGCGTATTTCTGCGGTAACATCAGGTGTAAAAGACATCCGTGCTGCAATTGAACAAGCTAAAGCGATAGCCCAAAGCCGTGGACAACGCACCTTATTATTTGTTGATGAAGTACATCGATTTAATAAAAGTCAGCAGGATGCATTTTTGCCTTTTATTGAAGATGGTACGGTGATTTTTATTGGCGCAACCACTGAAAACCCCTCTTTTGAAATCAATAATGCCTTATTATCTCGTGCGCGTGTTTATCTCATTAATCGGTTAACTGATGATGAAATTATTCAAATAGCGCAACAAGCATTAATGGATAATGAGCGCGGTTTGGGTAAAAGACAACTTGAATTGCCTAGTTTGGTCGCTAAGTCATTGGCGCAAATATGTGATGGCGATGCCCGAAAAGCGCTAAATTTAATCGAGTTAATGAGCGATCTGGTAATCGATAAAGGTCAATTCAGCCTTGATATGCTTACTCAAGTAGCCGGTCATCAAGTTGCAGGTTATGACAAAAATGGCGATCAGTTTTACGATTTAATCTCAGCGGTTCATAAATCGGTTCGTGGCTCCGCCCCAGATGCTGCTTTATACTGGTTCTGCCGTATTCTAGAGGGTGGCGGTGATCCTTTGTATGTTGCTAGGCGATTATTAGCTATTGCATCTGAAGATATTGGTAATGCCGACCCGATGGCAATGACAGTTGCGTTAAATGCCTGGGATTGCTTTCATCGCTTAGGTCCTGCTGAAGGTGAGCGTGCTATAGCCCAAGCGGTACTTTATTTAGCCAGCGCGCCAAAAAGTAATGCTGTTTACACCGCATTTAAACAGGCCAGAGAGCTTGCAAAACAAACTGGGCATGAACCTGTGCCCAATCATTTACGTAATGCTCCTACCAAATTAATGAAAGAAATTGGCTATGGTCAAGAATACCGCTACGCCCATGATGAACCTGACGCATTTGCTGCTGGAGAGAATTATTTCCCAGAATCTTTACTCGACAGTCATTTTTATCAACCAACAGACCGTGGTTTTGAAAAGCGTATACAAGATAAATTAGCCAACCTTGAGCAACGTAATCGCCAAAGTGAGCACAAACGCTATGACTAATATTCTATTTGTTGCGTTAGGTGGGTCAATAGGTGCTGTTTTACGTTACCTTATTTCAATTTTTATGATCCAAGTATTTGGAAGCAGTTTTCCTTTTGGTACACTGTTGGTCAATGTATTAGGATCGTTTCTAATGGGGATAGTTTATGCCTTAGGGCAACTGAGCCATTTAAGCCCTGAAGTAAAGTCACTTGTTGGTGTTGGCTTACTTGGGGCATTAACTACCTTTTCTACTTTCTCCAATGAAACCTTATTGCTGATGCAGCAGGGTTTATGGTTTAAAAGTATGCTTAATGTGTTGCTGAATGTATCACTGTGTTTATTCATGGTGTATTTAGGTCAGCAGCTGATTTTTTCACGCGTTTAACTAAAAAGAACTAACAACATGCTAGATCCAAAATTTTTGCGTAACGAACTAGAAGTCACAGCTGAGCGTTTAGCTGCCCGAGGTTTTACTTTGGATGTAAAACACTTATCCACATTAGAAGACAAGCGCAAAACGCTACAAGTCGAAACAGAAGAGTTACAAGCTTCTCGTAACGCGATTTCTAAGTCGATAGGCCAAGCAAAAGCTCGTGGTGAAGATACCAGTTCGATCATGGCGCAAGTAGGTGATTTAGGTGCCCAGTTAGATGCTAAAAAGACCGAATTAACCGCGTTATTGCAAGAGTTAAACTTAATTGCAATGAGTTTACCTAACTTACCTGACGATGCTGTCCCACAAGGTGCAGATGAAAATGACAACGTAGAAGTGAGACGTTGGGGCACACCTAAATCGTTTGATTTTGAAGTTAAAGATCACCTTGATTTAGGCGAAGCACTCCAAGGTCTAGATTTTAAAAATGCGGTCAAAATTACTGGTTCGCGCTTTATTGTGATGAAAGGTCAAATCGCGCGTTTAAATCGTGCTCTTGGTCAATTCATGCTTGATACCCATACTAGTAAACATGGTTATACCGAAGCCTATGTGCCGTTATTAGTGAATGAAGATAGCTTACTGGGCACAGGTCAGTTGCCTAAGTTTGGTGAAGACTTATTCCACACCAAGCCTGCAACTGAAGAAGCACAAAGCTTATCTTTGATCCCAACCGCCGAAGTCCCGCTAACTAACTTGGTGCGTGACACGATTGTTGATGAAGCCGAATTACCGATAAAAATGACGGCTTTAACAGCGTGTTTCAGAAGTGAAGCAGGATCATACGGTCGTGATACCCGAGGTTTAATTCGTCAGCACCAATTTGATAAAGTTGAATTAGTGCAAATTGTTCACCCAGACCATTCAATGACCGCATTAGATGAGTTAACTAAACATGCTGAAAGCATTTTAGAAGCGCTCGAACTACCTTACCGTACAGTTGTATTGTGTACTGGTGACATGGGCTTTGGCGCAAGTAAAACATTCGACATTGAAGTGTGGTTACCTGCCCAAAATACTTACCGTGAAATCTCTTCTTGTTCAAACATGAAGGACTTCCAAGCGCGTCGCATGCAGGCTAGATATCGTAATAAAGTGGATAACAAGCCTGCCTTATTACATACATTAAATGGGTCTGGTTTAGCGGTTGGACGTACTTTAGTGGCAGTATTAGAAAACTATCAAAATGCAGATGGTACTATTACAGTGCCTGCAGTATTGCGTCCATATATGGGTGGTTTAGCCGTTATTGGTTAACAGATACAATTAATCCTCAGTAATCATTAATGAGATGGTTATTGAGGGTAAGTGCTTGGGAAAGTACGACTATGGCGCCTAGGCGTAATGATAATAATAAAAGTAGAATCTACTCGTTAGTGATGTTGTTTTTCGGTGCGTTAGTAATGTTTCAATTTGCTCAAGCACTTTTCATTGTTATTGAAAATAGCTTCAAACTTTAAAGTCAAAATATAAAAGCCTCTTTGATAAATCAATGAGGCTTTTTTGTTATTTTTTAACATATTCAACTGAAGTAAAAAGGTAAGAAACTATAAAGCGGCATATAATTACAAGATTTTGTATCCTATGCATCGAGTTTTTTAGAAAGTTACTCTGTTAAAGTTGCATTCAGTTAAGAGTAACTTATTAAGAATATAAAGTGTGCTTATATCAAATGCGCATTGCAAATAGGATAATGTAAACTAGGTTCTTAATGCAGTATCATGATCGGCCGTGACACCTAAATCGGTTAATAATCCATTATTAATACTATAAATCCAGCCATGAACAGAGACATTTTGACCTCTATCCCAAGCTTCCTGGACTATTGTGGATGTGGTGACGTTAGCCACTTGCTCGATGACGTTTAGCTCACAAAGACGGTCAAAACGCGCGGTTTCATTTAAACCGGTTAATTCATCTTGATGAATGCGATGGATGTCGCGTAAATGGCCTAACCAGTTATCAATTAAACCAAGACGTTGATTTTGCATAGCCGCCTTTACGCCACCACAACCATAATGCCCAACGACCATAATATGCTTAACTTTTAAAACATCTACCGCATATTGTAAGACGGATAAACAGTTAAGATCGGTATGGATTACCATATTGGCAATATTACGATGGACGAAGACTTCACCCGGCATTAAATCAATAATTTGATTGGATGGAACACGGCTGTCGGAACACCCAATCCAAAGGTATTCAGGATTCTGTTGATTGGCCAGTTTTTGGAAAAAAGTTGGATCTTCTTGATTAATACGCTCAGCCCAGCGGCGGTTATTATCAAATAAAGGTTTTAACAGTTTCATAAAGTGTCACATATCATTGTTAAGTATAGATATGCTGATTGCCTAGGTGTAATTTTATAATGAGTATATCAGTAAAACACGCTGATCTGGTCTATCCAATTAACCAATAATCTGTTTGATTGATAGAATTGTTAATTTTTAAAAAAAGGCGAAGTAAAATAATTACTTCGCCTTTAAAAAATGTAACAAGCCTGATTTACTTATCTTGAGCTGGGCTCCACTCTTGCCATTCTTTATCCATGCTGTTTTGTAGCAAAAACTCAGTTGAAGGTGAAATCTTATTTACAGCTGTTGTGATGTCTTTAGTCACCACTGAAATTCCTCCTGAGAGTAGCGTTTCAAGTGAACCCGTTTCAATTTGTGCCCCAGAAAAAATACCAACCTCAAGTTTAATTCCAGATGCATCCCAAAACTGACTGCTGGTATTAACAAGGTGAGCATACTCTTGACGGATATGAGCAAACATAGTGACTTGTTGGCCTGTACTTGATAGCTCGTAAGCATCGATTTGGCCGATGGCTATGCCTCTGAAAAATAGAGGCGTGCCGACTTTGATTGACCCCAATTGATTATCGATTAAGGTAAAGCTAACGGCATCTTTTGGGCGGTTTGCATCATAGCGAACAGCCATTTTAGCTTCAAACTGGTCGCTAGTAATATTAGATGTCCCCGGCAATACACCAATGTACGCACCCGTGATTAGCGTATCAACATTTTTTATACCAGCAAGCGAGATTTGTGCTTCAACAACAAAATATTCAGAGTCTTGTTTACTAAAGTGCTTAGCATATTCTCCATATAAATAAGCAGTAGCATGCTGTTGAGATAAATCCTTAGTTAACTTAACTTGTTTCACTTCACCTATTTGATGGCCACGGAAACGGATAGGGGAGTTAGGTTCAATTTTAGCATTGGCGGGTAAAACAATAGCAATTGGTTTTGCCTGGGTTAAGGCTAAATGTTGATTGTCAAAAAGTTGATTATTAAATACTATCTTGGTTTGTGTCGATAACGTTTTAGTATCAACTGATTCAAACAGCTCATCATCAATAAAACCGAGTGAAATACTGCCTTTAATTGCCCCTGCAAGCGGTGCTACATCAATTTGCACTCCCGCCAAACTTGCATTCACTGTTACAGCATCATTACGCCAGAATACCGTTTTAGGTTGCAGTAACTGCTTAAACTGCTGTTCAATAGATAAATGCAGTGCAAATAAATCTTCTTTAGCTTGCCACTCAATTTTTGTAATGTGACCAATAGGCATTTTTTTATAATAAATGGGTGCGCCTTCACTTAAGCCTGCACCATCTTGGCTAATAACAGTCAATTTAAGTTTTTGTTGTTCAGCAAATAACTGCTGTGCAGAATCGATACTATTATAAATGGTAAATGCGCTACCTGACTTGACGGTCTCCTTAGCTCGACTGGGAACTAATGTTATCGCTCCTTCAATTAATGTTGTTAAATCACGTGTTTCAAATTTAACTCCATCTAAAGATGCGTCTAATTTGATTGCCTGTTCACTTACAAAAAAACTGCCCTGAGTGATAAGTGATTTAAATTCGGGATAAATCTCAGCCTGATACTTAACCGCACTAAAATCTTCAGTCAATTGGGTCGAAATAATTTTTCCTATTGGTAGTTGTTTATACCTGACCTGGGCTCCAATACTCATACCAGTGTGTGAGTCTGATGTTAAGTTTATTAATAACTTCTGCTGTTTAAGTAGATCTGGAGCCTGGGTTTCAAGCGGGTAACTTGACGGTATTGCTGCAGTGGAAGTGCCTGGTAAAATATTAATCACATTGCCTGTCACTAAGCGTGATAGATTCTTCACACCAGCAAAAGAAATATCCGCACCGGCAATCCAAAATCGAGAATCCGCTGCTAATAATGAGCGATATTGCAATTCAATTGCAGCTTGTAACGTTACTCCTGTGTCAGTTAAAGCAAGTTTTTCAACTTTACCGACAGTAACGCCTCTATAAACCAAGCTCGCGTTTTCGCTAATATCCTCGGCATTCTGTAAGTGCAGATTAAATACTAAGCCGCCGTTAGCATGCTCTTCGTCTTCAAATAAACTAAAAATATCCCCATTCTCAGCTTGAGTGGTTTCACTGCCGGTATTAAAACTAATGCCACCTGCTAAAATTGAAGCGAGACTTTCGGTATTGATTTTGACCCCAGATAGTGAGGCATCAATACTGAGGCCTGATGCATTCCAAAAACGAGAGTCAGAGTGCACTAAATGCGAATATTGCTCCTGAATAAAGGCGCTAATAATAACATTTGAGCTACCTGATAATCGATAACCTACAATACTACCAACAGGTATTTGTCGATAAAAGATAGATGAACCTACGTCAATAGAGCCAAGCTTATCGGTATGAAGTTCAATAACCATGCCTTCACTACCAGGAGTAATAGCTGGTGCCTCTCGTTGTGCTTCAAAATTAGTGCGTGATTTACCATCTCCCGGTTGAATGGCAATATAATTACCCGAAAATAGCGTTTCAAGTCCTTCAACACCAGTAATACTGGCTTTTGGTTTAACTAACCAAAACTGAGTGTTTTTGTTCAAAAAAGGATCTGCACGATAGTCCATAACGACTTTTACATTTACGCCATTAAGATCTTCATCAATGCTGACATCCGTGACTTTACCCACAGCTAACCCTTGATATTTTACTAAGGTTTTACCGATATCAATGCCTGCAGCACTCGGGAAGTGAATGTTTATTTCAACGCCGGATTCTTTAATGCTTTTTATGCCTAGCCAAGCGCCAAGTACCAAAGCAACAATAGGGAGTAACCAGATAGGAGAAAATAGTTTTTTCTTTACAACTTTTGGCGATTCAATTTGCGTCATTATGAGTTTCCAAGCGGTCCCAAAGTAAGCGAGTGTCCAGCACTTTTGCTGCGAGTTGTGTTAATAATATTACTAATGCGAAGGCGGTTGCCGCAGGAGCGGGTTTTGCATCTAATAGTTGCCCCATATTCACTAATGCCACAGTGAGTGAAATAACAAATAGATCTAACATTGACCAGCGCCCAATCCATTCAATAATGTGAAAGCCGATCATCATTTTTCGTTTAGAAATAGGGATATTAAAGCTGATGGCACATAAATACAGCCCCAGTCCGAAAATTTTAAGCCAAGGTACAAGAATACTGGCAGTAAACACAATGATGGCAATCGGGTAAAGGCCTAAATGGACAAGATGTGCAATGCCGCTAAATATTGTGTCGTTAGTCACTACACCACGATTGGTTAGTAAGGTAATGGGATAAATGTTCGCTAGGACCAGCAAAACGGTTGCCGTGACTAATAAAGCCCAACTTTGTTGAATACTAGCATAATTTCGGGTGCTCAGGCGTGAATGACAGCGACTACAATTTTGCTCGGTTGTCGGATTAACTTTTTTGCACACCAGACATAAACACACCCCCATCTTCTGACCCTGAGGCGCTAATGAGGTTAATTGATTACCTTTATCAACTTCTGCCTGTGACAAAGTCGAATGAGTGACTTCGTTATTATCAGTCATTCACAAAACTCCACATATGCTCAAGATTATATTCACGCTGTAAAAATAGAATTGATAAGAATAATAAACAAAAGCTTAATGTTCCCATGCCGAAATAAACATCAGAAAAGTCAGATAGCTGAAATGCCGAGACTAAAAAACTAATTACATAAATTTCGAGCATTGTTAATTGAGAAAGTAAACCATGATTTTTGAGTAGGCCGCGGAACGTTTGCTGCCAAAAAGAAGAGGTTAAATTAAACTTTATAATTAATACTTGAAATAGAATAGATAAGACTAACAACGCAGGAGCGGCAACTGCAGAGGCTATCACGGCCAAACCTACAATCCAGTATCCCTGTCCCCATACCGCTACAGCAGATTCAAAAACGGTGGTAGTACGAATACTGCCTAAAAAGTTAATTTCAAGTACAGGTAACAAATTAGCAGGTAAAAATAAAATAAGTGAGGTGATACATAAAGCTAAAAGGCCGTTTATAGAGCAATAAGGTGTGTCATACAGAGCTGTATCGCATCGCGGACACAGCGCCCTGACATTAGAAGGCAATGCGCGCTTTCGAATAACTAAATCGCATGAGCGACAAAGAATGACTGCTTTAAATAGCTTAGGCTCTGGCATTATGTTTATTATTTAAATTTTCCTTATCATTAAGCTGCTTATATTATACGACATTTAAAAATTTAATGAGCAATATCGAACAAAATCATAAAACAAGTCAATTATTATGTTGATGACTATTGCGTATTACCCTTTAACTATGTCAATCTTGGCACTGTATATAAAAACAGTGGAGATATGTTCATGGCAGTGATAACTCAATTTGTCGTGGTAAGAGAAGGGGTTGAGAAAATGACTTTCACATCGAAGAAAGAAGCCGATGCCTACGACAAAATGCTCGATATAGTCGATAATTTAGTACCATTTCTAGCTGCTTCTGATGCTAATTTAGATGACGGTACCTGCGAACAACTTGCTTTCTATTTAGCAAATAATAAAGACGAATTATCCAATGTACTTCGTGGTGTTGTTAAAACGGCTACACCAGCAGAAACAAAGCCAAAGAAGAAGACCGTTAAACAAGATTAATTTCAAATAATAAAAACTACTGTTAACCTATGGGTAAAATTAGTTAAAGTAATATTTTGGGATCAAGGAATTACAATGAAAGTTGAGTTTTATCGAACGTTAACTCGTCAAGTGGAAGCCTTAATGGAAGGTGAGGACGATATTGTTGCTGCAATGGCAAATTTTTCAGCATTAATAAACGACAATCTTGATGATTTAAACTGGGCCGGTTTTTATATCACTAAAGATGAGCAACTTGTACTTGGTCCGTTTCAAGGTAAAGTTGCTTGTACCCGAATACCCTGGGGTAAAGGTGTTTGCGGCACCGCCGCGGCACTAAATCAGACCCAAAGAGTAGCCGATGTACATCAGTTTGAAGGACATATTGCCTGTGACTCGGCCAGTAATTCAGAAATCGTTGTGCCTGTTCGCCAAAATGGTAAGGTCATTGCGGTACTTGATATAGACAGCCCATCACTCAATCGCTTTGACCAAGATGATCAAGATGGGATTGAATTACTGGTAAAACAGTTTGAAACTTGCCTATTTGATTAAATTGCAGGCAAAAAATAGTAAATGATTGTCGCAATCGCTGCTGTGAGCTTTATAATAGCCTGCTTGAGCATTCACATATCTGTGAAAAGCCAAATAGATGCTAGTGTAAATAGCTGAAAATTTGTTAGAGTTTGTTTCAGAGGCTTTAGCAGAACGGCTGTTAATGCTAATTTGTAGGCTAAGTGTCAGTAAACTGAAAATCTTAGCAAAAGATGAACGACTACAGGCTTATTTATATCTGCCGATTTAGTCCCCTTATTTAACGTGGAAGTAAAAATGGAATCAACAGACAAGTTGACCGACACCAACGCAATTTTAGCGTTTTTATATGAAACCTTTCCTGCATGCTTTATTGCAGAGGGCGACACAAAGCCATTAAAAATTGGTTTATTTCAAGATTTGGCTGAACGGTTAGCTGATGATTCTAGGGTTAGTAAAACACAACTTCGTGTTGCTTTGCGTCGTTACACTAGCAGCTGGAGATACCTTAAAGGTGTTAAAGTTGGCGTGCAGCGTGTTGATTTAGACGGCAATGAATGTGGCGCTTTAGAGCAAGAGCATATTGATCATGCTCAAGCCACGTTGAAAGAGAGCCAAGACAAAGCCAAAGCTAAACGTCAAGCTCAAGCGCCTAAGCCTGCTGCTAAAAAGCCTGCTAAGAAAGTGGCTCCTAAAGCTCGACCAGAAGCTAAAAAAGAGCGTCCAGTTAAAGTAGCTGCGCCGGTTGTTAATCTAGTACCTGCAAAAATGGAAGACCTATCTACCAACCAACGTGTAAACGTGAAGTTAGGTGCATCGCCAGTTGCTGGAACGATTACCGACATTAAGAAAGAAGATGTCCATGTTCAGTTAGATTCTGGCTTGAGCATCAAAGTACGTGTAGCCCACATACTATTATAAAAATTAAAGGAGTAACTTGTTGATGCGAAAACTTACATTGGCCGCGTCAATTGCTTGTGCATTCGTCGGATTTTCTGCATGGGCAATTTCACCAACGATTCAAATCAGCGAGTTACCCAAACTAGCCCAAGAGCCTCAACATCAGGCTGCGAGTAAACGAGTAACAAATTTGTTTACTCGTGCGCATTATCATCGTTTCGACCTTGATGATGCTTTTTCAGAGCAGATATACGCACGATTTTTAGAGCAACTCGATTATCGCCGCAATGTATTGACTCAAGCAGATATTAGTAACTTTGACCAATATAAAAGTCAGTTTGATGACATGGTAAAAGCAGGTGATATATCACCTGCATATAAAATGTTTGATTTACTACAGACTCGTCGTTATGAACGTTTTGCCTATGCATTGACACTTCTACAAACAGAATTTGATTTTGCAAAAGAAGATGACGCTTATGAATTCGATCGTAAAGATTCTGCATGGCCAAAAGATGACGCTGAGCTTAATGAGTTATGGCGTCAACGTGTTAAATATGATGCGTTAAATCTTAAGTTAACGGGCAAAAAATGGGATGAGATTGTTGAGATCTTAACCAAGCGATATGACAATGCGATTAAACGCCTAAGTCAAACTAATAGCGAAGATGTATTCCAAACTGTGATGAACGCCTTTGCTAGAACTGTTGAGCCGCACACCAGTTACTTATCACCACGCAATGCTGAACGCTTCCAAATGGAAATGAACCTAAGCCTTGAGGGGATTGGAGCTGTTTTACAAATGGACGATGACTACACTGTCATTAAAAGTTTGGTTGCAGGTGGCCCTGCTGCATTAAGTGAAAAGCTATCACCGGAAGATAAAATCGTTGGTGTTGGCCAAAAAGGTAAAGACATTGTTGATGTTATCGGTTGGCGTTTAGATGATGTTGTTGAACTTATTAAAGGCCCTAAAGGCAGTGAAGTTGTGCTGCAGATTTTGCCTAAAAAAGGTGGCGCCAATGCTAAACCTTTTGATGTTACTATTATTCGAGACAAAATTCGTCTAGAAGATCGTGCAGCCAATTCTAAGGTAATTGAGCCTACCACAGGTGAATTTGCTCATCGTAAAGTCGGCGTTATTCAAATTCCTGGCTTTTATATGAACCTATCTGAAGATGTAGCTAAAGAATTGGCGAAGTTGAAAGAAGCTGAAGTCGAAGGCGTGGTTATTGACTTGCGTGGCAATGGCGGTGGAGCCCTCACTGAAGCGACATTACTCACTGGTTTGTTTATCGATGCAGGACCGGTTGTGCAAATTCGTGATGCTAACGGTCGCGTAAACCAAAATAGCGATAATGATGGTAGAAGTACTTATGACGGCCCACTATCAGTGATGGTTGACCGCTACAGTGCATCAGCATCAGAGATTTTCGCTGCAGCTTTACAAGATTACGAACGTGCACTGATTGTAGGTGAATCAACATTTGGTAAGGGAACGGTTCAGCAACATAAAAGCCTAGGTCGTATTTATGATATGTATGACAAGCCAATTGGCCATGTTCAGTACACCATTGCTAAGTTTTATCGTATTAATGGCGGCAGTACCCAACTTAAGGGCGTGACTCCTGATATTTTGTTCCCAAGTGCATTAGATGCCGGTGAATATGGTGAGTCAGAAGAGAAAAATGCGCTGCCTTGGGACAAGGTTCCTGTAGCTCAATACGGGACACTTGGTAGTATATTTCCAGAATTAGTCACTCAACTTGATACCAAGCATAAGCAGCGTATAAGTGCTGACGTAGAGTTTGGTTACATCTATGAAGATATTGCAGAATTCAAAAAGCATCATAATGATAAAACAATATCTTTAGTGGAAAGTACACGGATAAAATCTCGTGAAGACGATGAAAAACGTGCATTAGACAGAACTAACAAACGTCGTGTCAGCGATGGGCTAGAGGTGGTTAAGTCTTTAGATGATATTGAAGATGACAAAGATGCTAAAGTCCCTGATCCATTTTTAGATGAAACAGCCTTAATTATGCTGGATATGGTAGACGCAAAAAAGTTAGCTAAAGCACCAAGTCTCTAGCTAAAAAAATATATTAAAAACGCGCATTTGCGCGTTTTTTGTTATAAAAATATAAATTATGCAAGGAAATATAATGTCTGAAGCTCAGGTTAAGCATTTAAAAGATTATACCGCACCAACTTTTACTATTAGTCATATTGATCTGAATGTGATTTTAGACGGTGAGAACACTAAGGTGATAGCACTGAGTAAGATAACTCGTTCTCACTCACACCAATTAGATTTGATATTAGACGGTGAACAGCTCAACTTGGTTTCGGTGAAATTAAATGGTAAGGCGTGCGAATATCGTCAAACTGAAAGTCAATTAGTGGTTGTTACAGATGAGACCGAGTTTGAATTAGAAATTACGACCGCGTTAGATCCTGAAGCAAACAGCAGCCTTGAAGGCTTATATATGTCTGATGGCGCATATTGCACACAATGTGAGGCGGAAGGTTTTAGACGTATCACTTATTTCTTAGATCGCCCTGATGTGTTAGCTACCTACACAGTTCGAGTCGAAGCCGATAAAGCCCAATTCCCTTATTTATTAAGCAACGGCAACCTAATTGAAACTGGCGAAATGCCGCGTTCTGGCCGTCACTTTGTGCGTTGGCAAGACCCGTTCCCAAAACCAAGCTATTTGTTTGCATTGGTTGCAGGTGATTTTGATATGCTTGAAGATCACTTTATTACTCAGTCTGGCCGCGATGTAAAGTTACAGGTATTTGTTGATAAAGGTAATTTACATAAATCTGCTCACGCTATGGCATCACTTAAAAAATCGATGAAGTGGGATGAAGACAGATTTGGATTAGAGTACGACCTTGATATTTATATGATTGTTGCTGTTGATTTCTTCAACATGGGCGCAATGGAAAATAAAGGTCTCAATGTATTCAACACAAAGTATGTGCTTGCTGACAAAGCGAGTGCTACTGATGAGGATTATCACGGCATAGAATCTGTTGTGGGCCATGAGTATTTTCATAATTGGACAGGTAACCGTGTGACATGCCGTGATTGGTTTCAGTTGAGCCTTAAAGAAGGCTTGACTGTTTTTCGTGATCAAGAATTTAGCTCTGATATTGGTTCACGTGCTGTTAATCGTATTCAGGCCATTAAGGTTATGAAGAATCAGCAATTTGCTGAAGACTCAGGTCCTATGTCTCATCCTATTCGACCAGAATCTGTGATAGAAATGAATAATTTCTACACAGTGACTGTTTATAATAAAGGTGCTGAAGTAATTAGAATGATGCATACCATTCTTGGCGAGCAAGGTTTTCAAGCTGGAATGAAATGTTATTTTGACCGTCATGACGGTCAAGCTGTGACTTGTGATGACTTTGTCAACGCAATGGAAGATGCCAGCGGTAATGATTTACAACAGTTCCGACGTTGGTATACCCAAGCAGGCACCCCGGTAGTTGCGGTTGAAGATACATTTGATAACACAACAGGTTTATACACTTTAACGATTAAACAATCTGTTGAAAGCCAGGGAATAAAAGGTCAAAATCTACATATTCCTTTTAGCATCGAGTTAATTAATCTTGACGGTAGCTCAATTGTCAATCAAGTACTGGACGTTAAAAAATCTTCTCAACAATTTGTCTTTGAAGGATTTAGTGAGAAGCCCGTTGCTTCTCTCTTGCAAGACTTTTCAGCACCTGTGAAATTACAGTATGCATTTAACGTTGAACAATTGGTTCATATCATGCGCTTTGCTTCAAGTGAAGTGGCACGTTGGGAAGCCTCAGTTCAATTATTTAGTCAATCGGTTTGGGACAATGTTTCACAGTTAACAGATAAGCAAGTCATGTCTGTTGACCCTGGCGTTATTGAGGCATTTCGAGGTGTAATTTTAGACCCCGCACTCGATTATGCTTTGGTTGCAGAAATATTGAATTTACCGTCTGCATCCTCTCTGATCGAGCAGGTTGATAAGCTTGACTTAGATGCGTTGCAAGTGGCAAGAGAGTTCGTTGTTGAAGAGATTGCATCAGCTTGTCAAGATGAGTTACTAGCAAGATATAGACAACTCTCAGTTATTGATAACGCTGCAGAACGTGCATTTAAGAATGTGAGTTTGTTATTGCTTGCGAGTGTTTCACAAGAGTATGAGCCATTAGTAATTGAGCAATTTAACCATTCAATTAATATGACAGACAGTCTTGCTGCACTAAAGGCAGCAACTGTTGGGCAGTTTGATTGTTTAGCTGATTTATTGGGAAAATTCGAATCTACATGGCATACAACACCATTAGTGATGGATAAATGGTTTATGTTACAGGCATTATCCAATACCGATAACGTGATTGATGCTATTAAACAGTTAACGCATCACAATAGCTTCAGCTTTAGTAATCCTAATCGTATTAGATCATTAATCGGTGCTTTTGCTTCTGGTAATACTTATCAATTCCACCGCAAAGATGGCGCAGGTTATGCTTTTTTAACTGATATTTTGATTAAGCTAAATAAGACTAATCCGCAGGTAGCATCAAGAATGATTACGCCTTTGATCCAATTTGCGAAGTATGATGACGGCAGGCAGCAAATGATGAAGCAGTCATTAATGACGCTGCAGAATCTGCCTAACTTATCTAAAGACCTTTACGAGAAGGTGAATAAAGCGCTCAGTTAAACGCTAAATAAACCGAAGGGGGTTAACTCTCCCTTCTTTTTAATTTTATTTCTGAATATTATATGGAGGCCCTGTGGAGTTTTATTTTTCTATTTATATTAGCTACATAAAGTTTTCTTCATACTATCAGGGTTATAGTGATTCCGTTGCTTTAACAGATGTTAAAGGTCGACACTTGCAAATTAACGCTAAATATTTCAGACCTTTTTTGACGCTAAATGGTATTAAGGGCCAATTTAAGTTGGAGTTAGACAGTCAAGGTAGATATAAGTCACTAACCAAGTTAGAGTAATTACTTCAAACGTTTGATTTATTGGTTTTGATGTGAAGCTATCAAACTAATTTTGAATAAACTACTGAAATAAAATGTATTTAATTATTTGTCATCAACTCATTTTCGGTTCCCTAAACTCAATTCAAATATAGCACTCATTCTAGTTGTAGCATTCTCGTTAACCACGTTAATTTTATTATATATTTTCTTTATTTTGGCCTTGCTCAACAAGGTTAAATACTGTAACAATGGTGTTGCCTGTGGGCTAACAAGATGTTGGTTTAAATTCCTATAACAACGATTCCAGCAGGTTACGGAGATAAGCTAAAATGAATATTGTTAAGAAAAAATTTAACAAGTCGGCAATTACTTTGGGGGTAATGTCGGCTTTGTGTTTTGGAATGAGTCAAAATGCTTCTGCTGCCTCATTTGACTGGGGCGATGTAGAAGGTACCTTCGATTCCACTTGGACTGTCGGTGCTAGCTGGCGTGTCGGTGAACGTGACTGGGAAGGTCAAATTGGTAAGGTTAATCAACCACAATTTGATTGGTCTGGTTATTCTGCATTTAGTAACACTAAATACACATCCGCTGAAATTTGGGCTGAACCAGGCTCTTATTCAAGTAATAACGATTTAAGTAATTTACTTTACTCACAAGGTGACACCACCTCTGAAATCGTAAAGGGATTACATGAGTTATCCCTCAAATACGAAAATTATGGTCTTTTTGTTCGCGGTATGTATTTCTATGATCGCAAATTAAACGATGGTAATTATGATTTTAATGACCCATTAACGGGTAATAGTTTTGATCCTTGTGCCGATGATCGTGCCTCAGAAGTGCAATGTAAAGATGTGCGCTTATTAGATGCTTTTGTTTACGCGAACTGGGATTTAAATGATGGCCAAAATCCATTAACGGTCAGAGTCGGTAACCAAGTTGTTTCTTGGGGAGAAAGTACATTAATTCCACACGGTATTGGTGTAATAAACCCTGTGGATTTAAATATCTTAAATGCTCCAGGTGCTGAACTTAAAGAGGCATTCCGTCCACAAGGTATGGTTTGGGCTTCTTTAGGGCTAACTGAAAACCTAAACGTTGAAGCGTTTTATCAATACCAGTGGGAACCAATTTGGGTCCCTACACCAGGTTCTAACTTCGCAACAAATGATTTTGCCGGTTTTGGTGGCTATAATCAAAATGCCCAATTAGGCTTTAACTCTAATCCAGACATTAACTTAGATTTTTTAATATCTGAATATAAGAAGTTGTATACCAATGCAGCCGCCACTGGTTTTAATCCTGCAATGGCTTCAGCAATGACAGCATATTCAACCAAAGTAGCATTAATTCAAGATGAAGCGACACCAAGTGATGATGGTCAATATGGTATAAAACTTGGTTATTATGCACCAGAATTAGCGGAAACAGAGTTTGGTTTGTATTACATGAATTACCATAGCCGCCGTCCACTTATTAGTGGCACCGCGTCTAACTTTACTGCTGCGGGTATTGGTGGTGATTATGCTAAATTAGCTGCGAGCCAAGGTAAAATTGACCGTGAATTGCTACTCAGCATGGAAACCTTTACTAAAGCACAGATTGTTTATCCAGAAGATATCCAATTGTATGGTCTAAGTTTTAATACTTTAGTGGGTGATACTTCGGTCGCGGGTGAAATTGCGCACCGTGTTGATGAGCCACTTCAGATTGATGACGTAGAATTACTGTTTGCTGCTATGCCTCAACAATTGGCTAATGCAGGTATTCGTCCAGATTTAGACGGTATTTCACAAATGGATGTTGCCGCACCAGGAGCAACCGTTGATGGCTTTATTCAGCTAGATACTACTCAAGCACAAATGACACTGACACACTTATTCGGTCCTACATTAGGAACAGATAACTTAACTATGTTGGCCGAAATTGGTGGTGTGTGGATCCATGATATGCCAGGTTTTGATGAATTGCGCTTAAATGGTCCTGGCACTTCGCGTTCAGGTGGTAATCCTGATATGCCAGGTATTATTCAAGCGGTTCACAATGGTCCTGAAACTAACCCATTTCCAACAGATTTTGCTTGGGGTTATCGTTTAGTGGCTAAAGCCGATTTTAATAATGTTTTTGCCGGTGTTAACATGGCGCCACGTATTATTTTCTCACATGATGTTGATGGGATTACACCAGATCCAATGTTTTTATTCACTGAAGGTAAAAAGTCAGTCGCTTTAGGGCTTAACTTTGATTATCAAAATCGTTGGGGCGTAGATTTCTCTTACAACAGCTTCTTCGGTGGTGTAGGGACAACTAACGCGATGGAAGATAGAGATTATATCTCGTTTAACGTCAAGTATTCGATTTAAAAGGATAATAACAATGAAAAAACTGACGATATTATCGGCAGCAGTTATTTTTGCACTAGGTGCTCCAGTTGCCATAGCTAAAGTATCAGAAGCTGATGCTGCTAAGTTAGGTGCAAGCTTAACGCCTATGGGTGCTGAAAAAGCGGGTAACGCAGATGGTTCTATTCCTGCGTGGGATGGCGGAATTACTAAGCCAGTTGCTGGATATGAAAAAGGAATGCATCATTTAAACCCTTTTCCAAATGATAAAATCTTATTTACTGTTACAAATGCAAATAAAGCACAGTACAAAGATTTTTTAACGCCGGGTCAGAATAAACTATTTGATTTGTATCCAGATACCTATCAAATGAATGTGTATGAAACTCGTCGTACGGCATCTGTTCCACAGTATGTTTATGATGCCATTAAAGTGAATGCCACTTCAGCTGAATTAGTTGCTCAAGGAAATGGTATTTCTGGTGCGACGATAGGTGTTCCATTCCCGTTACCAAATGATGGTTTAGAGGTCATTTGGAACCACATATTGCGTTATCGTGGTGTCGATGTAGAAACTTATCGTAGCCAAGCAGCACCTACTTCAGGAGGTTCTTACACTCTGGTTGAAAATGCTGAAGAAATACGTTTTGAATATACTCGTCCAGAAATTACTTTAGACAAGTTAAAAGAAACCAATACTTTGTTCTATTTCAAGCAAGTGGTAACACAGCCAGCACGTTTAGCTGGAACGGCATTACTTGTAAAAGAAACCATGGATCAAGAAGCATTACCGCGTCAGGCGTGGACTTATAACACAGGACAACGTCGCGTGCGTAAGGCACCTAACGTTGCTTTTGATACGCCTGGTACAGTGTCTGATGGTCTAAGAACCACGGACGATTTCGACATGTTTAACGGCTCACCAGTTCGCTATAACTGGGAACTAGTCGGTAAAAAGGAAATATTTATTCCTTATAACGATTATAAGCTTCATTCAAATGAGCTTAAATATGACCAAATTTTAAAACCTGGTCATATTAATCCTGAATATGCGCGTTGGGAAAAACACCGTGTTTGGGAAGTAAAAGCGACCTTGAAAGAAGGTATGCGTCATATTTATAAAACCCGTGTTTTCTATATTGATGAAGATTCTTGGCAGGTTTCATTAACAGATATGTATGATAACCGTGACGAGTTATACCGTGTTGGTACGGCTCATACTATTAACTATTATGAAGTGCCTACAATGTGGAGTACTTTAGAAATATTTCATGACCTTCAATCTCGTCGTTATCTTGCAATGGGTTTAGACAACGAAGGTCGTATGTATAATTTTGATGCAAACTTATCAGAGTCTAACTTTACCCCTGATGCACTTCGTCGTGCAGGTATTCGTTAATTTGCTAAGATTGTTCAATATTAGTTAGTTAAATTCTAGATGTTAAATATTAGTTTTTATATAAAAGGGGCGCTTTGCGCCCCTAAACTTAAGGAAGTTTGTATGAAGGTTAGCATGCTTCGCAGTGCTGTCGCGATAGGATTAAGTGCATGTTTATATACTGCTTCGGTAAATGCTCAACTTGATCCTTTAACAGTTCAAATTCAACCACTTGCTCAAACATCTTTAATAACGGATGTTGTCAATGCAGGCGATAAGTTAGTCGCTGTTGGCCAACGTGGTCATGTCTTAGTATTTGATAAGCAATGGCAGCAAGTTTCCACGCCTGTTGTCACCCAATTGACGAAAGCTTTTTTTCTGACCGATACATTAGGCTGGGCAGTAGGTCACGATGCGACTATTATTCACACTAATGATGGCGGCATGACCTGGTCTTTACAGATGCAATCGACCGAGTTAGAAAAGCCTTTTCTAGACGTTCGTTTTTTCTCTGAGCAACATGGTATAGCAATTGGTGCATATGGTTTATTTTATCGTACAGAAGATGGCGGTAAAACTTGGCAAGATGAGTTCCATCAAGAATTATTGTTTGAAGAAGACGTGTCTTATTTGAATGATTTAAAACAACAAGATCAACAGCTTTACTTGTCTGAAAGAGCGGCTTTGTTGCCTCATTTTAATCGAATCATTAACTTAGATGATCAACGCTTGTTGTTGGTTGGCGAATTAGGCTTAGTTGCAGTGTCTACTGACATGGGACGTTCTTTTGAGCGTGTAGACTTTGATTATGATGGGTCAATGTTTAATGCCATCACTGTCGATAATAATGTTTATGTAATGGGCTTGCGTGGCCATGTGTTCCAAGCTTCATCTGATTTAGACGTTTGGCAACAAATTGAATTGCCTGTTGAATCATCGATTAACGGTGCTTTAGTTAATGACGGGGATTTATATCTTGTTGGAAATGCAGGTATTGTTTTAAAAGTTGATGATGGAAAAGCTGAAATAGTTACGCGTCGTCAAGGTGAAAACATTGTATCAGTAGCGAAAAGCAAGCAAGGCGATATTTGGTTTGCGGGTTCAAAAGGGCTGTTTCAACTGCCTAAATAACATTTACTAAGACAAAAACAACAATAATAGGGCCGACAAGATGTTAGAAAAACTGGTCAATAGTTTTGAAACTCACTTATTCCGTAATCGGATGTGGGTTATTATTTCATTTATTTTTATCACGATATTTTTAGGGTACCAAGCAAGCCAGCTTAAAATGGATGCGGCTTTTAGTAAGAATATTCCGCTTCAGCATACCTACATGCAAACCTATACCAAACACCAAAAAGATTTTGGTGGTGCGAATGGGATTATGGTTGCGGTAGAAGATACCAGCGGTAATATATTTAACCCCGAATTTTTTGATGCACTTAAAAAGGTGCACGATGAGCTGTTTTTTATCAATGGTGTTGAGCGCTCACAAGTTAAATCACTTTATTCTCCTTCAACACGCTTTACTGAAGTGGTTGAAGATGGTTTTGCGGGCGGTCCAGTTATTCCGGCTGACTTTCAAACCGATGATTACGGCCTTAATACTGTTCGCGACAATATTGAAAAAGCAGGTATTGTGGGTCGTTTAATTGCAAATGATTATTCAGCAGCAATTGTTTCAGCTCAATTAATGGATTTTGACCCTGATACCGGTAAACCGCTTGATACTATCGCCTTTGCACAGCAGTTAGAAACGCAACTGCGCGGTCAGTTTGAAAACGAAAAGATTAAAATTCACATTATCGGCTTTGCCAAAATGGCTGGTGATGTGGCCGATGGTGCCAAAGGGGTTTTGCTTTTTTTCTTAATTGCTATCGCAATTACTGCTGTTATGGTTTATCTGTTTTCTAAATCAATCACGTTAACTGTCTTGCCATTGCTATGTAGTTTAATGGCCGTTATTTGGCAGTTAGGGTTGCTTACTGTTGTGGGGTTTGGTTTAGACCCTATGTCGATCCTGGTGCCTTTTTTAGTGTTTGCTATTGGTGTTAGTCATGGTGTTCAAATGATTAACGCCGTGCGTCGCAGAGTACTGGATGGACAAGCAACAAAAGCCGCCGCCGCATCAGCATTTAGAAGCCTATTAGTGCCGGGTGGTATCGCATTATTGTCTGATACGGTAGGTTTTTTAACATTATTAGCCATCGATATTGGTATCATTCGTGAGTTAGCGATTTCTGCCTCTTTAGGTGTGGCAGTGATTATCTTAACAAACTTAATTTTGTTGCCTTTGGTTATTTCCTATACCAACTTGTCTAATGCCCAGGAAAACCCAGAGCACAAGGCTAAAGTCGAAAACCTTTGGCGTAGTTTGTCTAAGTTTGCAACACCAAAATATGCGATTGTCGTGTTAAGTTTTACTGCTGTGCTTTATGGTGTTGGCTATATGCAAGCGACTCAAATGAAAATTGGTGACTTAAAAGGTGGCGCTCCAGCGCTGCATCAAGATTCGCGCTATAACCTTGATACCTTTTTCATTACAGATCACTTTTCTATTACTACCGATGTAATGACCATTATTGTTGAAGCTGCACCAGAAGCCTGTACTTATCATTCATTGCTTAATCAAATTGATCAATTTGAATGGATGGTTGCTAACACTCCTGGCGTTGAGTCTACAGCGAGTTTGGCATCGATTGCTAAAGCGGTTAACTCAGGTTTCAACGAAGGTAACCCTAAATGGCAGATATTGCCTCGCACCACTGCGAGCTTAGTGCAAGCGGTTGGGCAAGTGCCTACAACATCGGGCCTACTAAATGGTGATTGCTCTGTGATGCCGGTTTATCTTTTCTTAAAAGATCACAAAGCAGAAACGATTGAAGTCGTTGTTGATAAAGTTAAACAGGTTGCAGCTGAGCTTAATAGCGATAAATTGCAGTTTAAATTAGCTTCTGGCCCAGTTGGCGTTATGGCCGCGACTAATGAAGCCGTTAGCGAAGCACAGCTCCCTATGATGATTTATGTTTATGGTGCGGTGTTCTTCCTGTGTTTAATTAGCTTTAAGTCACTTAAAGCGACGATTGCTGTGATTATTCCACTTTATGTGGTGTCAACCCTTGCACAAGCCTTGATGACATTACTGGATATTGGCCTTGCCGTAAGTACTCTACCGGTAATCGCGTTAGGTGTCGGTATTGGGGTGGACTACGGAATTTATATTCTTTCCACTATGTCAAATAAACTTAGCAATGGCATGCCAGTACAACAGGCTTATTTTGAAGCATTGGTTGAGCGTGGCAGTGCGGTTATCTTTACTGGCTTAACTTTAGCCATAGGTGTAAGCACTTGGTTCTTTTCTGCACTTAAATTCCAGATGGACATGGGTATTTTGTTAACCTTTATGTTTTTAGTAAATATGTTAGGTGCAATTATTATTCTGCCAGCACTTTCAGCACTATTTTGGCCTAAAAAGAAATAAAAACAATAACTTGAATTAAATGGAGGGCTTAGCCCTCCATTTTTTTTTGCATAGTTAATCTAAAACATCGAGTTTAATTGCATATTAAACAACAAAAGACTTACGAAACTGTATATCGAGAGGATGTACCACTAAAATTTTCCTCGATATAGCAGCAATTTAGTACTAAGCTCTGCATCAGATCTCAGAAATTTTGTTTCTGAGTTAAATAAGCTGAAGCATCCATAAAATGATAAAAGCGCTGCCATAGACGCTTAAGGAATCTGCAACATGGCCTTTAAAGATGTAATGCCTTCTGTACTATTAGAGAATGTAGTTAATTTGATTCATTCAAAAATTCCTAATTCACAAGCAAAACAAGTTGAGCAATTTGCCCAATGCCTCTACGCCCATATGTCAAGAGACGACCTCAATGTCCGAAATGACAGTGATTTATATGGTGCTGTAGTGAGTCTTTGGAATGCGCTTAATAAAACTGCGACAGGGGATACCCATATTCGCGTGTTCAATCCGACTCAATCAAAACATGGCTGGCAGTCAACCCATAGTGTGATTGAAGTCATTCAACCCGATATGCCATTCTTAGTTGATTCATTATCTATGGCGCTTAACCGCATGGGAATTACCGCTCATGTAATGTTACATACCCCATTAGCTGTGGTGCGTGATAGTAAAGCCGTTACCCAAGTAACTTTTGTTAATAATGCGCCTAAAGCCAGTGATAATATCGCGGTATTCTTAATCGAGATTGATAAGCAAAATAGCGATGCAGACATCAAAGCAATAGAAAAAGAAATTCAATCCGTACTTGCTGATGTTGTCGCCTCTGTTGTTGATTGGGAAGAAATGTCTGCAAAGCTTTCTGACACAATTAAACAATTACCACAGCGCCCTTTTCCTGGAGATAAATCTGAGTTAGAAGAGGCCGTTAATTACCTTACTTATTTAAATAACCATCATTTTACACTTTTAGGCTATCGTTATTACGATCTAAAGCGTGTTGAAGGTGATGTTGAATTAGTCCCTGACTTAGAAAGTAGTTTGGGTTTAATGAGCCGCTCAAAAACAGCGACAAGTGATCGAGGTTTATTGTTGTCGACCTTGTCTGAAAGTGCGCGCCGTGAAGCGTTAGATTCAAGTTTACTTGTGTTGACTAAAAGCTCTGCTAAAAGTCGTGTTCACCGTCCAGCTTATGTCGATTATGTCGGTGTAAAAAGATTCGATAAGAAAGGCAATGTGATTGGTGAAGATCGTTACATCGGCCTATATGCCTCTAATCTCTATAACCGTAGTCCGCGTGAAATTCCATTATTGGCTGAAAAAGTCCAACGTATATTAGATCAATCAGGTCTAGCACCACGTTCACATGACTATAAAGCGTTAATGAATATTCTTGAGAACTTGCCTCGTGATGAGCTAATTCAAGCGAAAGTGGAAGAGCTTTCACATATGGCACACGGTGTATTGCAAATGCAAGACCGTGACAAGTTGAAGCTATTTGTGCGCAAAGATGGTTTTGGTCGATTCTTATCGTGTTTAGTGTATGTTTCTAAAGACCGTTATAACACTAAATTCCGCCAAGATACCCAACGCATTCTTGCTCAACACTTTAATAGTAATGAAGATGTTGAATTTACGACTTACTTCTCTGAGTCAACGTTAGCGCGTACTCATTACATTATTAAAGTCGATAACAATAATATGGATGTGGATGTGGCAGCTATTGAACACAATCTTATTGAAGCTGCGCGCTCATGGGATGATAAATTACACTCAGCACTTAATAATGCTTTGGGTGAGCAAGCGGGTACCGGATTAACTAAACGTTACATCAATGCCTTCCCACAAAGTTATAAAGATGATGTATTACCGAGTTCTGCGGTTGTTGATCTTCAACACCTTGAAGCCTTGGATGATGAACATAAGTTAGGCATGTTATTCTATCAGCCACAAGAAACAGCATTGAATGACAACAAAGTGCGTTTAAAGCTGTTCCATAAAGATGAACCTATCCATTTATCAGATGTGCTACCAATGCTTGAAAACTTTGGTTTACGTGTGATTAATGAGCGCCCATACGAAGTTAAAACCAATGATGGTAATACATTCTGGATCCTTGACTTCTTAATGACAGTTCAAGGTGCTGCAATTGATAATCTTGCCGATAGCCAGGAACGTTTCCAAAATGCTTTGTCATTTGTATGGCAGAAAAAACTAGAAGATGACGGTTTTAACCGTATGGTACTGTCGACTGGTTTGAACGGTCGTGAAGTGTCTATTTTACGTGCATATGCAAAATATATGCGCCAGATTGATGCCACTTTCAGCCAGTCTTACATTGAAGAAACCTTCAGCCGTTATCCAAAACTTGCTGATTTGCTTGTTAAAATGTTTATTCGTAAGTTTAACCCTAAGCTTAAAACGCGCACATTAAGTAAATTCCTAGAGCAAATAGATAAGCAATTAGATGATGTATCAAGCTTAGATGATGACCGTATCATTCGCCGTTACTTAGATTTAATTAACGCAACTTTACGGACTAACTTCTATCAAACGGATGCTAATGGCGATAATAAAGCCTATACCTCGTTTAAATTTGCACCTAACTTAATTCCGGAAATGCCAAAGCCACTACCTAAATTCGAAATCTTTGTTTATTCACCAAGAATCGAAGGCGTACATTTACGTGGCGGTAAAGTAGCCCGTGGTGGTTTGCGTTGGTCTGATAGACGTGAAGATTTCCGTACAGAAGTATTAGGCCTTGTAAAAGCACAGCAAGTCAAAAACACCGTCATTGTACCCGTTGGTGCAAAAGGTGGTTTTGTGTGTAAACAACTGCCTACTGAAGGTGGACGTGAAGCATTCTTTACCGAAGGGCAAGAGTGTTACCGTTTATTTATTCGCGGTTTGTTGGACATTACCGACAATATCAAAAATGGTGAGGTTATTCCGCCAGTGGATGTTGTTCGTCACGATGAAGATGATTCATATTTGGTTGTTGCGGCCGACAAAGGCACTGCGACATTCTCAGACATTGCCAACTCAATCGCAATTGAATACGATTTCTGGTTAGGCGATGCATTTGCCTCTGGCGGCAGTAATGGTTATGACCATAAAAAAATGGGTATTACTGCAAAAGGTGGCTGGGAATCTGTTAAACGTCACTTCCGTGAAATAGGCATTGATTGTCAAACCACAGATTTTACCTGTTTAGGTATAGGTGATATGGCAGGTGACGTTTTTGGTAACGGTATGTTGTTATCTGAGCACACCAAGTTAGTTGCAGCATTTAACCACATGCACATCTTTATTGATCCAAATCCAAATGTAGCTGAAAGCTATATTGAGCGTCAGCGTTTATTCGCACTACCGCGTTCAAGTTGGGAAGATTACAATGCCAAGTTAATTTCTAAGGGCGGCGGTATTTTCTTACGTTCTGCCAAGTCATTAAAATTGACCCCAGAAATGAAAACCATGTTGTCTACCGATAAAGACAGCATGAATCCAGTCGAATTATTAAAAGAACTGCTTAAAATGCCAGTTGATTTGATGTGGAACGGTGGTATTGGAACTTACGTTAAATCAAGCAAAGAAACCCATGTTGAAGTCGGTGACCGCGCAAACGATGCATTGCGTGTTAATGGTAATGAAATGCGGGTTAAAATCGTCGGTGAGGGTGGCAACTTAGGTTGTACTCAACTTGGGCGAATCGAATACGCGGCGAATGGCGGTCGTATTAATACCGATTTCGTCGATAACGTAGGCGGTGTTGATTGTTCTGATAACGAAGTCAACATTAAAATTTTCTTGAATACTTTAGTTGCCGAAGGTGAGTTAACCGTTAAGCAACGTAACCGTATCCTTGAAGAAATGACCGATGAGGTCGGTGAAATTGTACTTCAGGATTGTAAAGATCAAACACGTACCATTTCTGTGACTCAAGTTCATGGTGTTTCTCAGCTTAAAGAACAAATTCGTTTCATTCAGTATTTAGAAAAAGAAGGCAAGTTAGATCGTGCCCTTGAATTCTTACCAACTGATGATGATTTGGCCGAGCGTTTAGCTAATGGCCGTGCTTTAACCCGTCCAGAACTATCTGTTTTAGTCGCTTACGCAAAAATGGTGCTTAAAGAGCAGTTAGTGACCCCTGAAATTACTGAAGACAGTTTCTTAAGTAAATTGCTAGTGGCTTACTTTCCGAAAAAACTTCAAGCTAAATACGCCCATAAGATGGTACAGCATCCTCTACGCGGTGAAATTATTGCCACATCATTAGCAAATGAGCTAGTTAATGATATGGGCTTCAATTTTGTACAACGTATGCAAGATGAGACTGGTGCCACAGTTGCTGAAGCGGCCATTTGTTACACTATGGCCCGTGAAGTGTTCGGTTTAGATGAATTAACTAAATCAATTACTGATTTAAACGGTGTAATTCCAGCGGTTGTACAGGGTGAGATGTTGCACCAGTTACGTCGTAATATGCGTCGTGCTTGTCGCTGGTTTATCCGTCATCGTAATCGTAGTCATAATATTGAACAAACAGTTGAGTTCTTTAAGCCAGTATTTGAAAAGCTTAAAGATAATGTAGATCAATATATGATAGCTGCCGAAGTTAAAGCGATATCTGCAGAAATTAATTCGCTTACAAAAGAAAATGTGCCAATGTCAGTTGCCACTGTGGTTGCTAAAATGAGCACATTATTCTCGGCGCTTGATATCGCACAAATTGCTGAAATTGAGAATAAATCACTCGACTTAGTGTCTGCAACCTACTTTAAACTAGGTGCAAAAGTTGAGCTGCATTGGTTCTTAGAGCAAATTAGTGCGCAACCAGTGGCAAACCATTGGCAAGCATTAGCTCGTGCAGCTTTCCGTGAAGAATTGGACTGGCAGCAACGTGCATTAAGCTCAGCGGTACTCCGTACTTGTAGTGATACTTGTGATGCAGATATTGTGATTAATCAATGGATCAAGAGTAATAAAACCTTGCTTCAACGTTGGTATCACATGTTAGCTGACTTTAAAGTATCGCAAACACATGAGTTTGCTAAGTTCTCAGTCGCCCTACGTGAACTTAACTTGCTTATTTTGCATTGTGAAGGTCAGAAGTAATTCTTTATAATGTGAACTAGCCCTGGCGATTGCCGGGGCTTTTTTTAGGCCTAGGAGAAAACATGTTTTATAAACTCGCACAAAAAGTAATGTTTCAGATAGACCCTGAGTTGGCTCATAATGTTGCCATAGGCAGTTTGAAAATAACCGGTAACACACCGCTTAATTGCTTTTATCGTCAAAATATCGCAAAAACACCCGTTGAATGTATGGGGATTACTTTTCCAAATCCTGTGGGATTAGCGGCTGGATTAGATAAAGACGGCGAGTCGATTGATGCATTTTATGCTATGGGTTTTGGCCATGTAGAAGTCGGTACAGTAACACCTCGTCCACAATCGGGTAATGATAAACCGCGTTTGTTTCGCCTTAAACCGGCAAAGGGGATTATTAACCGTATGGGCTTCAACAATAAAGGTGTTGATAACCTTGTCCGCAACCTCATGGCCAAAAAATCTGATGTTTTAGTCGGTGTAAATATTGGTAAAAATAAAGACACTCCGGTAGAGCAGGGTAAAGATGATTACCTGATTTGTATGGATAAGGTTTATCAGTATAGTGCTTATATCACTGTCAACATTTCATCGCCCAATACCCCTGGTTTACGCACATTACAATATGGTGAGCTGCTGGATGATTTATTAAGTTCGATTAAAGCCAAACAAACTGAATTAACCCAAAAACACGGTAAATATGTCCCGGTTGCATTAAAAATAGCACCAGATTTAACCGATGATGAAATTAAATCTATTGCTGATTCCTTGATTAAAAATAAATTTGATGGCGTTATTGCCACTAATACCACTTTAGGGCGAGATACTGTAGCCGGTCTAGAGCACGCAGAGGAAATGGGTGGCTTAAGTGGAAAGCCGTTAACCGATCTTTCTACTCAAGTAATTAAGACTCTTGCTGGTTATTTAAACGGCCAGATCCCGATCATTGGTGTCGGCGGGATAAATTCTGCAAAGGATGCAAATGACAAATTCGCAGCAGGTGCTACGTTAGTTCAGATATACAGTGGTTTTATCTATCAAGGCCCTCAGCTAGTATCAGAAATCTGTTCTGCTTATCGCACAAAATAACCACAAACGATCAATTAATAAGATCAAAAATCATGCCGCGATCGCATCTATGCGATCGCACTTTGTTCTAAGATAATGAAATATCAGTAATATTTTTTAAATAAATTTTGATATTGTTTGAAAAATAATCTATTATCGACCAGTATTCAATTTTTAGGTGAAATTGCATCATGTTATTAATGCCAAATAAGGACTGGCATTGGGAATTTAACACAAGATATCAGCAACTAAGCGTATCTTTAGGTTCCGAGATGGAGTTCTTAACCCCATATAAGTCAAAACTACTTATTCCTGATGCGCTAGGAATGACAGAATTTAGTGTTGAACACGCTAAGTATTACATTCGCTTGCTTGAAATTTTACCTAAGGTTTTACATATTTCCGATGCTGGGATAGTTCAAACAGCACTCAACGCAACTGCAGCACATTTCTTACTTAAACCTCAAATGCCAAAATCCTGGTTTTTCATGGCAAGTGATGAATGTGTTTTTTGCGGCGCAGGTAAGTTGTTTCAACTTAATTGTAATGGTGTCATGGTGTTAGTTTTAGTAGTTGAAGACAGTCTTCAGGCTGCTACAGTGATGCTTTTGTCTAACTCTTGTGCTTTATCTGACACTAAGTCACTTAATCAATTTGATACCATTAAAGTAATGCACAATCGCTTGCATCCATTGCGCAAAGCTAAGCAAGTGGTTGCAGCTTAGGATAAATCATTCAATAAGAAATGGATATTGCCTTAAAATCCGCTCAGTTACTACAAAAAAGCCAAACAATGATGTTTGGCTTTTTGCTATTGTAGACTCTAAGAATAATGTTAACTCATTTTTCTAATAAGGCTTAAAGGCGCAACACGAAGTAGCCAGTGTAAAAAAGCCCAAGGGTAGCTTGGTACATAAACGTTATCCTTTTCTTTCTCTATAGCCTTAACCATCGCTTTACAGCCAGTTTCTAAATCTACTCTGAAGGGCACTGTTTTTACTTTTTCGTTTATTTCAGTACGAATAAAACCAGGATGAACACAGGTCACTTTAATTGGTGTGTGCATCACATCAATTCGGATCCCTTCCGATAAAGAGGTTAATCCAGCTTTGGTTGCTGCATAAACAGTCATTGCTCGTCTGAATCCCCTAACTGCACTGATTGAAGAGATTGTCACTAAATGGCCATTATTTTGTTGTCTAAATATTTCCATCGATGCTTCGCATTGGGCAATGGCAGCAATAAAATTAGTTTGTGCGGTTTCTAGGTTGGCTTTGAAAAAACCTGTTCCAATCGAAGCCCCTTTACCCATTCCAGCGTTGACGATGATCCTGTCAATTGCCCCCATATCTTTTTGGCATTGTTTGAATACAGTAAAAACTGCTTCATGATCGTTCACATCTAGCGCGTAAATAAACACTGTGATATTTGGATTAATTGTTAATAGCTCTTCTTTTAGTCGGGTTAACAGCTCAATTCGACGTGCACACAAAGCCAGGTTATGGTTTTTCTTGGCAAATTGTTTCGCCATTCCAAGGCCAAGACCTGAGCTTGCGCCTGTAATGAGGATGTTGCTTCTATGCATGAATATTCCTTTATTATTTTTATTTTTAATGTAAGAGCAGATACATCTTGTAGACGGTTTTACTTGAACACTAACCATACCACTTTAGACATAACTAACTTACTGATTTATTGTGTCTTAAATTTGACAAACTGCAGTTATTGATCCAAGTTTAGATTGACAATAATGATTATAAAAACATCACATCATACTAAAGGAGAGTGTTGTTTTGACGATATAGTCTCTAGAGTGTCATAACTTTTTCAGATTTAAAAATATTTTATTTTTAACATTCTCAGGTGGTTATATGAACGCTATCAACCTTCTATTAAGAAAAATGAGCATTTCGAAACGATTACTCGGAATGTTAGTGTTAAGCATTGTCGCCACCATTTTAATGTTTTTATTTGCGCTTAACCGTATTGATAATGTACTCATTGCCGAAAAAGAAGCCAAATTACATGCTTTAGTTGATGCTGCTGTTGCTGTTGTCGATCAATACTATCAACGCAGTGAGCAAGGAGAGTTAACTGCGGAGCAGGCACAAACGTCTGCTATCGCTGCACTTGATCATTTGCGCTACGCAGGGCAAGAATACTATTTCAGTATCAATACCCAAGGCGTGATGATTCAGCATGCTTTTGCCAAAAAACTTGTTGATACCAGTGTGATAGGAATGAAAGATCCTGACGGGATTAAATTGTTCCAATTGATGATTGATAGAACGCAAACTCAAGAGTCTGCTAGAGTCGATTACATGTGGAATAAGCCCAATCAAGAAGACCCAAGCCCAAAAATGTCGGTGGTGAAAAAATTTACTCCGTGGAACTGGATTATTGGAACAGGTATTTATGTTGACGACATTGATGCCCAAAATCATGAATTTATTTACAATTACATCTTTTTGCTTACTTTAGTTTGGCTACCGGTACTTATTTTTCTTTATATTATTATTCAGAGTGTATCAGTACCAATGCGCTCTACCATTACTGCTTTTGAAAATGTGGCTAAAGGAGAGGGCGATTTAACCTTGCGACTATCAGAAGAAGGGGCTGATGAGTTAAAAGAGATTGCGACTCACTTTAATATGTTTACCTCTAAAATTCAGAATGTTATTACTTCTGTGGGAGAGTCGATTCAACACAGCAGTGAATTAGCAGGCGGCATGTCAGCGATTGCAGCAAAAGCGAATCAAGTTTCAACTAACGTGCAGATGGAAACCGAAAACGTAGCAACTGCTATCAACCAGATGTCGATGACTGCTTCAGAAGTGGCTTCTAATGCACAACTGGCCGCACAAAGCGCGCATTCTGCAGATGAAGAAGCGGATAAAACCGCTAAAGTAGTTGATAACGCCATGGGCAAAATTAATGAGCTTTCAACTGAGCTTATTCATACCGAGGAAGTGGCTAAAGGACTACAAATTAGTTCGAGTAAAATCGGTCAAATATTAGATGTGATTGTTGGTATTGCAGAGCAAACCAATTTGTTAGCATTAAATGCAGCTATTGAGGCTGCCCGTGCCGGTGAGGCAGGACGGGGATTTGCGGTTGTGGCAGATGAAGTGCGCACTCTAGCAAGCAGAACGCAAGATTCAACCCGAGAAATTAACGGCATCATTGATGCCATTCGTGACGCTATCGACAGTGTTAATGCTTCAGTTGAAAGAGCGAAAATTAAATCAAATGAAACGGTTTCAGAAACTGGTCAAGTGGTTGGCGCGCTTGATGTGATAAAAAACTCAATTGAACAGATTTCACAAATGAATATTCAAATTGCTGCGGCAACAGAAGAGCAAAGTGCGGTTATTGCAGAGTTAAATATGAATATTACTCGCATAAACGACATGTCCGTCGAGAATAGAGAATATAATCAGGACATTAATCAAAATAGTAGCCAAATTGAGCAAGGATCTGAAAAACTCGCTGAATTAGTCGCTCATTTTAAAGTGTAATACTTTGGCCTGTTTATTTTTAAGGTTGTTTTTACTGCTTTATGTTGACCATTTATATCTGACAAAGATTTGTGGTGAAATGAATCAAGATCAACAGCCCCTAGTTAACATGTTCGGTTAACAGTGTTTTGTCCATTTGGTCAGTGCTGGCGGCTTTTCGCAGGTTATAGTCAGTTACAAAATATTCCAGTGTCAACGGTTAGCCGTAAAATTGCCAAACTAGAAACCCGTCTGAATACCCAATTGATCATGCCATCAAGATGCAGTAAACAAGAAGGGTCGAACCCTATAACATATTGTGCACGGATGGCAGCATGGGCTTTATCTTTCCATTTTGGCTGACACAGCGCCTTCATCAACCGCAAAGGTACCGCCGAAACCGCAACATTCATCGCGTGGTGCGGGATAAACAATATTGATACCTAGGATGTTTTGCAGTACAGCTTCGACTTTATTCAATAGTGGTCCCATTGATTCACTTGGCGTCGCTAAGTTAAGCATACGCAGTCCATGACAACTCATCTGTAAGCTAATGGTATGATCAAATTTATGTTTAAATGACGCTATTGGTTTATATCGTGTAAGAATTCCGTAAGTTCATACTGTTTATCGATCAAATTTTGTGCCGCTTGGCTTTTATCGAACTCATGCAAGTTTTCTTTAGCGGCGACTAAACAAGATGCCGCTGGGCAGACAATGGCATCGCATTCCTCGCCTTTAAACGCATTTAGTCATTTGGGTATGGTGTTGCGTGCTTCGTTAAAACAGCCTGAGTTTGTTATAGGTTGGCCACAACAGGTCTGGCCTTCAGGGAATATCACTTGATGCCCCAATTTTTCAAATAATGACAAAGTGGCAATCGCTACATCTGGCATCATTTGATTAACCAAACAGGGAATAAACAGTGCAATTTTCATATTCATTTACTTAAATAATCACGGATACTATTAATCTACTTTGCCAATACTATTGAGTGATTCAAACAAAATAGTAATGAACCGTCAGGATATTTTCATTTTTGAAACTTAACCTTAGGATTGTCGACTAAATATTAAAAGATGGGTTTATAACCTCATCAATTAGTCGTAATTAACAATAAAAATACCATTATGTCGACAATGTATGGTTTTTGGGGTTGTTTATCACTCATTTGCTGCTATATTGTCGACATACGAATTGTTAATTGAGTTAAAAGCATGCTCCTCGCTAATGAAAAGCCAGTAACAGCAGCAGATAAAACCTTTATTTTGCTTAGAGACGATATTGTTGAAGGCAGAATTGCGGCGGGTTCAAAGCTCAGTGAGACAGAATTGTCGACAAAATATGCGGTTAGTCGTGCGATTATCCGTGAAGCAATCAATCGCCTTGAGGCTTGTCACATAGTGGAGCGCAAGGCAAATATCGGGGCTAGAGTGGTCGCACTGAGTCCTCAAGGGTTGATAGAGCTTTATCAAGTGCGCGAGTCATTAGAAGGCATGGCCGCAAGGTTAGCGGCTGTGAATATGACCCATGAAGAAATTGATGATTTGATGGGACTACTGCAATGCCATTTTGATGAAGTCAAAGACGGGCAGTCTTATTATCAGGAAGCGGGCGATGTCGATTTTCATTATCGAATCATACTGGGTAGCAAAAATAAGCATTTAATCAGTATGTTATTTGATGGTATTTATCATTTAGTGCGCATGTATCGTGTGCAGCTTGGTATGGCGGGACCTAGAGTAACCACCGCCTATGATGAGCATAAACATATTGTAAAAGCCATTGCTAATCGTGATGCAGAACTCGCTGAGATGTTAATGCGTCGCCATATCATGTATTCAAAAAATAGTATTGAAGCCAAGTTAAGTTAGTCATCGATAATTATGATGACCGATAATCGAATCAAGATTGTTAATACACACAAGGAAAGAATATGAGCGCAGGTAAAAAATTTCGCCAGGCACTAATGGCCAATAAACCATTGCAAATAGTCGGTACGATCAATGCCTATTCAGCCATGATGGCAAAACAAATTGGCCATCAAGCCATTTATTTGTCAGGTGGTGGCGTGGCAAACGCCTCATATGGTTTGCCTGATCTTGGCATGACTTCTTTGAATGATGTGTTAGTGGATGTGCAACGTATTACATCAGCGTGTGATTTACCTTTATTGGTGGATATCGACACGGGTTGGGGCGGTGCATTTAATATTGCCAAAACCATTCGCGATATGGAAAAAGCGGGTGCAGCCGCTGTGCACATGGAAGATCAAGTAGCGCAAAAACGTTGTGGTCATCGCCCAAATAAAGAAATTGTGCCTGTAGAAGAAATGGTCGACCGCATTAAAGCGGCGGTTGATGCCCGCACAGATCCTGATTTTTTCATTATGGCGCGCACAGACTCGTTTGCTCAAGAAGGGTTAGAAGCCGCTATCGAACGTGCTAAAGCCTATGTAGCAGCAGGTGCAGACGGTATTTTTGCTGAAGCGATTAAAACCGAAGCACATTATCGCGCCTTTGCTGAAGCATTAGATGTGCCAATTTTGGCTAACATTACTGAGTTTGGCCAAACTGAATTATGGAATAAACAGCAATTAGGCGAGTGGGGTGCATCTATGGTGCTATACCCATTAAGTGCATTCCGTGCGATGAACAAAGCGGCTGAAAATGTCTACAGTGCTATTTTAACCGATGGCGACCAAAAAGCGGTGGTGGACACCATGCAAACGCGGATGGATTTATATGATTACTTGGGCTATCACGATTATGAGCAAAAGCTAGATAGTCTATTTGCCGAAGGCAAAAATAAATAATCACCCGGTAATAAAAGTGTGAACCATTTTTACGACTAGAATAAAAAATACCCTACAATCGCGATTAAGCTTGGCTTAATCGCGACAAGCATAAGAAGGAAGATATCATGGTAGACAAGAAATTATCGGGCGCAGGATTACGTGGTCAAAGTGCTGGCGAAACAAAATTATGTACAGTCGGTAAATCAGGTTCTGGACTGACTTATTGTGGTTATGATGTCGCGGATTTAGCCGACAACGCCACCTTTGAAGAAGTGGCTTATTTACTGTTTAACGGTGAGTTACCAACTCAAGCACAATTAAGTGCTTACAAAACAGAGTTAACCGCGCAACGTGATTTACCTGACGCCCTTAAAGCGGTATTGAAGCTTATTCCTGCTGATGCTCATCCAATGGATGTTATGCGTACGGGCTGCTCGTTTTTAGGAAACCTTGAGCCAGAAGTTGATTTTACTCAGCAACATAAAGCATCTAATCGCTTACTTGCCGCGTTCCCTGCGATTATGTGTTACTGGTATCGCTACAGCCATGAAGGTGTAGAAATTGACTGTACTAGTGATGAAGAATCACTTGGCGGTCATTTCCTTAAATTATTACGTGGTGAAACGCCATCAGCACAACATCGTAAGGTAATGGATGTGTCTTTGATCCTTTATGCTGAGCATGAGTTTAACGCATCGACCTTTACCGCGCGCGTATGTGCTTCAACCTTATCTGATATGTATTCGTGTGTGACTGGTGCGATTGGTTCATTACGTGGTCCACTTCACGGTGGCGCTAACGAAGCTGCAATGGATATGATCCAAAAGTTTAGCTCACCTGCCGATGCCAAAGTGCAAATGGCGGGTATGCTAGATCGTAAAGAAAAAATCATGGGCTTTGGCCATGCTATTTATAGTGTGTCTGATCCACGTAATGTGATCATTAAAGCCTGGTCTGAAAAGTTGGCTCAAGAAAATGGTGACACCTCGTTATATGACATTTCTGTCGCCTGTGAAGAGTTTATGTGGGACAGCAAAAAGCTATTTTGTAATGCAGACTTCTTCCATGCCTCTGCTTATCATTTTATGGGCATTCCAACTAAGTTATTCACACCGATCTTTGTGTGTTCACGTTTAACAGGCTGGGCTGCACATGTGATGGAGCAACGCTCTAACAACCGCATTATTCGTCCAAGTGCAGATTATGTAGGCAGTGAGCCACGTAAAGTGGTACCAATTAGTCAACGCTAATTAACTTGCTGAGTCTGATAATGATAATGACTCGGTTTTTTTCGTTGTAGATTAGCGCTTATTAGTTTGATGTTTATTGTGGATGAAGTTATGAATACTCAATACCGTAAAGCCTTACCGGGCACCCAATTAGATTATTTTGACACCCAAGAGGCTGTCGACGCAATTGAACCTGGTGCCTATGCCAAACTGCCTTATTGTTCTCGCGTATTTGCCGAGAACTTAGTACGTCGTTGTGCGCCAGATATGCTCACTGATTCGTTAAAGCAGTTGATTGAACGTAAAAGTGATCTCGACTTTCCGTGGTATCCCGCTCGTGTGGTATGTCATGATATTTTAGGTCAAACCGCTTTAGTTGATTTAGCGGGTCTGCGTGATGCGATTGCTGAAAAAGGGGGCGATCCATCTAAAGTAAACCCAGTAGTACCGACTCAATTGATTGTCGATCACTCACTGGCTGTTGAGCATGCCGGTTTTGATAAGGACGCGTTTGATAAAAACCGCGCTATTGAAGACCGTCGTAATGAAGACCGTTTTCACTTTATCAATTGGACTAAAACGGCGTTTAAAAATGTTGATGTTATCCAGCCTGGTAACGGCATCATGCATCAAATTAACTTAGAACGTATGTCGCCAGTGGTACATGCTCAAAATGGTGTGGCGTTTCCTGATACCTTAGTGGGCACCGATAGCCATACACCACATGTAGATGCGTTAGGTGTTATTGCCATTGGGGTAGGTGGTTTAGAAGCGGAAAGCGTGATGCTGGGCCGCGCATCTTACATGCGTTTACCGGAAATTGTGGGTGTTGAAGTAACGGGTAAGCCACAACCTGGCATTACCGCTACCGATATTGTATTAGCATTAACCGAATACTTACGTGCGCAAAAAGTAGTGTCATCGTATCTTGAGTTTTATGGTGAAGGTACCACCCATTTAACCCTTGGCGATCGCGCCACCATTACCAACATGACGCCTGAATACGGCGCCACAGCAGCGATGTTTTATATCGATAAGCAAACTATTGATTATTTAACATTAACTGGTCGTGAAGACGCCCAAGTTAAATTAGTTGAAACCTATGCCAAACAAGCCGGTTTATGGGCTGATACGTTAACGAATGCTGTATATGAGCGTGTTCTGCATTTTGACCTATCGTCGGTTGGCCGTAATATTGCAGGTCCTTCAAATCCGCATTCTCGGGTTCCAACCTCTGAGCTTGCTGCTCGCGGTATTAGTGGTGTAGTTGAAAACGAGCCTGGTAAAATGCCCGATGGTGCCGTGATTATTGCCGCCATTACTAGCTGTACTAACACCAGCAACCCTCGCAACATGATTGCAGCGGGACTATTAGCACGAAATGCCAATGCACGTGGTTTATTACGTAAACCTTGGGTTAAATCATCACTTGCGCCAGGCTCTAAAGCAGTGCAATTGTATTTAGAAGAAGCAGGCTTGTTACCTGAGCTTGAAAATTTAGGTTTTGGTATTGTTGGGTTTGCCTGTACCACCTGTAACGGCATGAGCGGCGCGCTTGATCCGGTTATTCAACAAGAAGTGATTGATCGCGATTTGTACGCAACGGCTGTGCTATCGGGTAATCGCAACTTCGATGGACGTATTCACCCTTACGCTAAACAAGCGTTTTTAGCCTCGCCGCCATTAGTGATAGCTTACGCCATTGCCGGTACCATTCGGTTTGATATTGAAAAAGATATCTTAGGCATCGATAACCAAGGTCAAGCGGTGACGTTGAAAGACATTTGGCCAACCGATGAAGAAATCGATGCAGTTGTTAAAGCTAGCGTTAAGCCCGAGCAGTTCCGCAAAGTTTACGAGCCGATGTTTGACATTAAAGTTGAATATGGCACACATGTAAATCCACAGTATGATTGGCGCCCGCAGAGCACTTATATTCGTCGTCCACCTTATTGGGACGGAGCCTTAGCGGGTGAGCGCACCATGAAAGGTATGCGTGCATTAGCGGTGTTGGGTGACAACATCACTACGGATCATTTATCGCCATCCAATGCGATTATGCTAGACAGTGCAGCAGGCGCCTATTTACACAAAATGGGATTGCCAGAAGAAGACTTTAACTCTTATGCGACTCACAGAGGCGATCACTTAACTGCCCAGCGAGCCACATTTGCTAACCCTAAACTGTTTAACGAAATGGTGCAGGAAAACGGCAAGGTGAAGCAAGGATCACTTGCGCGCCTTGAGCCAGAAGGCCAAGTCACTCGCATGTGGGAAGCGATAGAAACCTATATGGAACGCAAGCAGCCACTGATTATTATCGCTGGTGCGGATTATGGTCAAGGCTCGTCACGTGACTGGGCGGCAAAAGGCGTGCGACTTGCTGGCGTTGAAGTGATTGTTGCCGAAGGCTTTGAGCGTATTCACCGTACCAACTTAGTCGGTATGGGCGTGTTACCGCTTGAATTTACAGCAGGTCATAATCGTCATACTTATCAGATTGATGGCACAGAAACCTATGATGTGGTTGGCGAGCGTAAGCCTGGTGCGATGTTAGATGTGATCATGACGCGTAAAAACGGTGAGCAAGTGACGATTGCGGTGAAGTGTCGTGTCGACACGGCTGAAGAGCTGTCTATTTATGAAGCTGGCGGTGTATTACAACGTTTTGCGCAAGACTTTCTAGAGTCAAGCGCTGCGCAGTAATTTTTGCATGAAGAAATAATCAATCATCAGAAAGAGGCGGTGTATGGGCTTACCATCACCGCTTTTTTTAAGGATAAAATATGACGTTTAAACCACAGATAAAAATACCCGCTACCTATATGCGTGGCGGAACCAGTAAAGGAGTCTTTTTTAATATTTCTGATTTACCGGTAGCAGCTCAAGTGGCTGGCGCTGAACGTGATGAGATATTACTCAGAGTCATTGGCAGTCCTGATCCCTATGGTAAGCATACTGACGGTATGGGCGGTGCGACCTCAAGTACCAGTAAAGTGGTTCTTTTATCAAAAAGCACCCAGCCTGATCATGATGTGGATTACTTATTTGGCCAAGTAGCGATAGATAAACCCTTTATAGACTGGAGTGGTAATTGCGGCAACTTAACCGCTGCTGTAGGCTCATTTGCGATTAGTAATGGATTAATTGATCCAAGCCGAGTACCTCAAAATGGCACCGTAATCGTGCGTATATGGCAGGCAAATATTAACAAAACCATTATTGCTCATGTACCGATAACAAACGGCGAAGTACAAGAAACGGGTGATTTTGAACTTGATGGCGTGACGTTTAAAGCCGCTGAAGTACAAGTTGAGTTTTTAGACCCTGCCGATGGTGAAGGGGCGATGTTTCCTACAGGTAATATCGTCGATGAGTTAGTTGTGCCAAATATAGGTACATTTAACGTAACTATGATTAATGCCGGTATTCCAACTATTTTTTTGAATGCGGCTGATATTGGTTATACTGGAGCAGAATTGCAAGACGCGATTAATAACGATAATGCCGCACTAACAAAATTTGAAACTATTCGAGCCTATGGTGCACTAAAAATGGGACTAATCACTCATTTAGAAGAAGCCAAAGTTCGCCAACATACACCTAAAGTAGCCTTTGTTGCACCTGCAGCCGATTATATTAGTTCAAGTGGTAAAGCGATTAGTGCTACAGAAATTGATTTATCGGTGAGAGCACTATCAATGGGTAAATTGCACCATGCCATGATGGGCACTGCAGCGGTTGCTATTGGCACTGCAGCAGCTATACCGGGGACATTAGTTAATCTTGCGGCTGGCGGCATCGAGCGCCAATCTGTTACCTTTGGTCATCCCTCAGGCACTTTACGTGTAGGTGCAGAAGCTAAGTTGATTGATGGTCACTGGCAGGTAACTAAAGCTATAATGAGTCGCAGTGCTAGAGTATTAATGGAAGGTAGTGTGCGTATACCTCAAGACTAACGTATCCAGTTTTGATCATTGTATAATAACAAAGCCTAAGCACTGTCTTAGGCTTTGTTATTTTAAAACAATTAATAATCAAAATGTTATTTTGTTTTTATTACGTAAAAAGAAAATATAGTTTAGATCTAAAAATGACTTGAACACAGATAGAAATTAGTATTTTATATGCATAATTTCACATGGCGACATTTTGTCAGAATAGTAATTTTTATTAGTTTAATATCATTGACTTAGTGATTTAATTTGATAGTAACCTCACTTGTAAGTGATGGTTTTTTATGCCTCTTAATTACTGTCATGTTACTTTAGCAACAGATTGATTGGGTTAAACCAGACTTTTATTGCCACTATAAGTGAATCCTTAGCGGATTAGCTGTTATGCAAATAAAAATTAGTCAGTACTTGAAAACTTGTATTGAGAATAAGAAAAGGAAAATATTATGGTTGAACACATCACGGGTATGCTGGCATTAATCGGTGTATTGTCGCTTTTGTGTCAATGGGCAGGCTGGAAATTAAGATTACCTGCCATTTTACCACTACTGTTATGTGGATTGTTACTGGGACCTGGATTGAATATTCTTAATCCAGATGAAATTTTTGGTGATTTATTGTTCCCTATCATTTCATTGGGTGTAGCTGTGATTCTTTTTGAGGGAGCATTAACGCTCAATTTCAAAGAGATTAAAGATCACAGCCGCATGGTGACTAATCTTGTGACCATAGGCGCAGTAATTACTTGGGCATGTATTACCCCTGCCGCGCACTATTTTATGGGATTTGATTGGCCTGTCGCATTTCTATTTGGCGCGTTAGTTGTTGTCACAGGGCCAACGGTAATTGTACCCATGTTGCGTACGGTTCAACCTAAAGCTAAATTAGCCAGTATATTACGTTGGGAAGGTATTGTTATTGATCCCATCGGTGCATTATTCGCGGTGTTAGTTTACGAATATGTTGCCGTTACCGCAGATCCTACAACACACGTATTGTATGCATTGGGCCTCACTTTAGTGATTGGTTTTGGCATAGGGGCAGCCGCGGGTTACTTCATTGGTGTAGCACTAAGAAATAACGTCTTCCCACATTATCTGCGTAATACAGCGGTGTTAACGATAATGTTGGGTGTATTCGTCGGCTCTAACTTATTACAACATGAATCAGGACTCTTAACTGTTACTGTAATGGGTATCTGGCTTGCCAACATGCGTGGTGTAGACATAGCCGATATTCTAGAATTTAAAGAAACCTTAACAGTACTGCTTATTTCAGCATTGTTTATTTTGCTTGCCGCACGTTTAGATTCTAACGCTATGTTAGGGCTTGGTATTGGTGCTTTCGGAGTGCTGTTTGTGGTTATGCTTATTGCTCGTCCATTAAGTATTTGGACCTCAGCATTGGGTACTAATTTAACCTCAAAAGATAAGTGGTTTTTGAGTTGGGTTGCACCACGGGGTATTGTTGCTGCGGCAATTTCATCACTGTTTGCGATTAAATTAGAAGAGCTTGGTGTTCACGGTGCAAGCTCTATCGTGCCATTAGTATTTTTTATCATTATTGGTACCGTAGTTATTCAAAGTTTAACCGCAGGCCCCTGGGCAAAATTTTTAGGGGTTAAAGAAGGTTCAAACCAAGGTTTACTTATTTTCGGAGCCTCAAAGTTTGCTCGAGAATTAGCCACCCAGCTATTAGCTAAAAACATTAAAGTTGTGCTAGCAGACAGTAACTGGGACAGTATTCGTCAAGCCCGTATGGAAAATATTCCTGTTTACTTCGGTAACCCAGCATCTGAACATGCTACTAACTACATGGACTTAAGCGGTATAGGCAGAGTGTTAGTTATGTCTCCTTATCGTCAATTGAATCCTTTGGTCAGTTTCCATTTCCAAGATTTATTTGGCTCGGAAAAAGTGTATGGTCTAAATAATAGTGAAACAAATGTTGGCAGTGGCCGTCATCAACTGTCTGAGTCTTATTTACAGCGGTTATGCTTATTTGGTGAAGGGATAAGCTATGCCAAAATAGCCAGTTTAATGGCTAAAGGTGCTGTTCTTAAAGTCACTAATATTACCGAAAACTTCAGTTATGAAAAGTTCCGTGAGCGTTATGGTGATACAGCTATGCCTTTGGTTTATATAACCAAAGAGGCTAAGTTAAAAGTCATTACCGCGGAAACTCAAAAGTTACCCGTAGGGATTGAGTTAATTAGTTTGTTACCTCAAGAAGCACAGGAACAAGCAATTATTCAACGCGCGTTAGATGAAGAAGCTGCTCGTTTAGCTAAGATTAAAGCAGAAGAAGAAGCAAAAGCGGCTGCTGAAGCTCGTGCTATCCGTGAAGCAGAGGAAGCTGAGCAACGTGCAATTGAGAAAGCTCGCCGTAAAGAGGAAGAGCTAGCTCTGTTCGAGGCACAAGAAAAAGCTAAGTTACTCGAGGAAGAGCAGGCAGCTTTGATTGAAGAGGCTAGACTTGAGAAAGAGTCTGAGACTTTAGATATTCAATTATCGAATGATGAAGTGCTTAATGATTCGCTTGTTACAGATGAGACTGAGTCTTTAGATAAAAAAGAACCACCGTTAAAATCCTAATATTAACGATACAAGAGTTGTTAAAAAAGGCTTAGTTAATACTAAGCCTTTTTTTATTCGTATCATTTTTGGAATTTAAAGTCGTTAAATAGATCTAGTAGCCATGCTATTTAAAGAGTTCAAGTACCACTTCATGATGATCTTTAGTTTTGAATTTATTGATGAACTGAGTGACTTTACCTTCAGTTCCCACAATAAAACTTAATCGATGTATCCCGTCAAAAGTTTTACCCATAAATTTCTTTTCACCCCAAACGCCAAATGCATCAGCAACAGCATGATCTTCATCACTGAGTAAGTGAAAATTTAATGCTTGTTTATCTGAGAATTTTTGTAGCTTAGCAACTGGATCTGGGCTTATGCCTAGAACAGTAATGTTTAGGTTATCCAGTTGTTGCTTAATATCACGTAAGCCTTGCGCTTGCACAGTACAACCAGGGGTCGATGCCTTTGGGTAAAAGTAAACTAACACAGGGCCTTTATCCAGGCAGCCTTGTAATGAAATAGTTTCATTAAATTGGTTTTGTAATGTAAATAGTGGGGCGGTATCACCCGTTTTTAAGGTGTTCATATTTATTCCTTTGTCAGATATCAGAAGGGGTATGTCTAGGCCCTGATTTACACCAAAATACGATAGGTAATGGAATATAGTTCAGCTAATAGTTACTGCGGTGACGTAGTGCCTTGCATTAATTTAATACTGCACTCTAAATTCATTTCTTCAGCCAATTGATGAATTGATGTTTCTAGCTTGGCTAAATCGACTTTATCAGGAATATTAATCGCTAAGAATATCGACTGCGTTTGTAGACCTTCATTATCATCGGCATGGGAACGTACTGCGGCCAAATCAAGTGAGCGCTCAGCTAGGAATTGGGTAATTGTTTTCATCGTGCCACGTTGGTCTTCACCACTAATGGTCACTTCAACGCGTGATACATAATTTTTCGGCACATGTTTTGATGTCCGTTTCATCACGGTCATCAGCTCTAATTCAACACTGAGACTGGGTAGCATGGTTTCAATTTTTGTAATTGCTGGCCATGAGCCCGAAATCATCATTATTAGAGTAAATTCATTACCAAATAGCGCCATACGGCTATCAACGATATCACAATCACAATCACTGGCTAAGCGTGCTAAGCGACTGACTAAACCAGGGCGATCGGCACCCATTGCGGTAACGACCAGGTAGTTGGTCATGGATTTTCCTCATTTGTTCGAATGAAATATCGATTGACGTCTGTAAACATACTATACGCCTATGCAACCAGTAATATTATCATATCATCGTAACAAACCTCCTTAAAACGATAGAATAAAAATAATACTTGGCGTAATTGGTGTAATTTTAATCAGCTGAAAGAGGGATATCTAAAAAAACAATTAAGAATGTGTAATCTCTTCGCTATAAAGCATAAAATACTACTACTTTATGCCGAATCAAGGTGAAATGGCTTTTTCGGGTAATTTTGATTTGAGCACTGCTAATGCTTGTCATTAGTGGGTAGCATCAGTAACATAGCAAATCCTGAAAACTTGGGGAATATAGATGAAAAACGGAAGCATCGTAGCCTTAATCACACCAATGAATAGTGATGGCACAATAGATTATGCAAGTCTTGAAAGACTGGTAGATTTTCATATCAATCAAGGCACCGATGCCATTGTTGCAGTGGGTACAACTGGCGAATCTGCCACGTTACCGATGAAAGAACATATCGCGGTAGTTAATCAAACCGTAAAATTTGCCGCCGGACGAGTCCCCATTATTGGTGGCAATGGCGCAAATGCTACAGCTGAAGCAATAGAGCTGACTAAAGGCATGCAACATTCAGGCATCAGTGCCATGTTAGGTGTCACACCTTATTATAACAAGCCAACACCTAAAGGCCTTATCGCACATTATAAAGCTATTGCAGCGAGTACAGATATTCCACAAATTTTGTATAACGTACCAGGCCGCACAGCAGTAGATATGAAGCCGGAAACCGTTGCTGAGTTATGCTCTGTTAGCAATATTATTGGCGTGAAAGAAGCCACTGGTGATGTCAGCCGTGTTGCTTTACTACGTCAGTTATGTGGTGATGACTTTATTTTATACAGCGGTGATGATGCTACTGCTCGCGAGTTTTTACTTGCTGGTGGTAATGGCGTTATTTCAGTTGCGAATAACATCGTTCCTCATGCGTTCAAAGCTATGTGTGATGCCGCGCTTGCGGGAAATGCACAACTGGCTGCTGAAATTGATGAACCACTGCGTGGTTTATACAGTTCATTATTTTGTGAAGCAAACCCTATTCCAGTTAAATGGGCTGTTCATCGTATGGGACTAATTACCCATGGGCATATTCGTTTGCCATTAACTGAACTTTCTGAGCAGTTTCATGGTCTGTTACTAGAGTCTATGAAAAAAGCGCAAATTAAGGTGCAATAATACATGTTTAAAAAAGTCACCCCTCTATTACTGATAACCACGCTTGCAGCCTGTAGTACGCCTATAGATCGTCGCCAGGCTAATGGTAATGAAGAGTATGTTCAAACTCAGTCGGTCGCTTTATTGAAGATTCCATCTGGATTAAAACAACCTAACTACAGCAAAGAGTTCGATATTCCAAATGTCAGTAACAAAGTTGATACGACTATTGTTGGCAAGCGATTAGATATTCGTCCACCATTGCAAATTATTGCAATGGCAGAGGGTACTCATGTTGAAGAAAGTAGCAATAATATAAAAATTATTATTGAATCCGTTGATAATTCAACCGACTTAAAGCAAGAAATATTTAATGTTATCAATAGCTATTTAGCTAAGAATAACATTGCTAAACGTACGGATAATTTTGAAACTGGTGTTGTTGAGACAGACTGGATAGAAAGCCAGGACGTGTTAGAAACAAGTTGGTTTGGTAATGATAAAGTGTATTTACTGCGCCAACGTTATCAGTTTGATATCAATGTTAAACCACATGGTAGAACGGGTGATGTTGCTATTAGCCTAGTCGAGCATGAAGAGTATTACGATGAAGACCTGCAAGATATATTCTTGACCGGTGATGATAAACGTCGTTATACCATTGATATGCTTAATAACACAGTATCGTATATGGCTGTTGAGCGTGAGCGTGCGCTTAAAGCTGCACGTATTGAGCAAAGCTTAGGGATAGATATTGATCTTGTTGAACCAGGAGCAGATGCTGAATCATATTGGCTTGCAAAAGCTAGCTTTAGCAAAACATGGGATCGCCTACGTATCGTATTACCTGAATTAGGCTTAGATGTTATCGATATGGATACCAGTAAAGGTCTATTTTATCTTAACTTAGAAGAAAGTGGTGGTTTTTGGAGCTCATTATGGGGCGAGGAGAAATTAACACTTGAGAAAGGTAGTTATCGACTGTTGCTGCGTACTACTGATAACAAAGATGAAACTAAAATTCTATTCCATGATATAACTGATGAACCGCTTAAAAACGAAGCTATTGCAGAAGTTTATAAACGTCTTTATCAAGCGATGAAAGAACAGCGTAAAGTGCTCTAATAACTATTACTTAATTACTTTCATTTGAAAAAGAGATGCCTACGGGCATCTCTTTTTTTGGATTCAAACTTTTAACGTTAGCCAGAAAACTAATTTACTAAATGTTTCTAATGTGTCTAATTTGTAAGGAAAGGTAAAACGCCTTGCAGCTAATAACTGACTGAGTAGAATCAACATCAAGTAATTTACCTCATTGAGTTTTTGTAAAAACTTATATCTGAAAAATTAATTAAATAATTGCAATGATGAGTGATCTATTTTTACTAGTTTGCACTATTACTTCACTAAACACTTATCTGACACAGTATAAAATATTATCCAGTGTTAGTTCGTTGCATGATTACAATATCCCGATAAAGAATGGTTAACTGATGAAAAAAATAATATTAATAATCGCAGTTGTTGGCATTGCAGCATATGGCTACCAAGCCATGCAGCCTAAACAAAATAAAGTTCAGCACGAAAAACCTATTCCCAATGTGGTATTTGCTACTACTAAAATGATGGCGATTCGCGATGAAGTGGAGGCAATAGGAACTGGTAAAGCATTTGAATCGATAATTGTGACCTCAAAAATTACTGAAGTGGTCACAAGTGTAAATTTTGAAGATGGAGATTTAGTCAAGAAAAACGACTTATTGATCCAGCTTCAAGATGCTGAGCAACAAGCTAAAGTTAACGTCGCTAAGGTCAAGCTAACTGAGCACCTTAGAGAGTTTGACCGGATAAGTACTTTGGTTACCAGTAAAACTATTGCAGAGCTCGAGCGTGATAGATTACAAAGTTTAATTGATTTATCTCGTGCAGACATTGAGCTGGCGACATCCGCATTAATTGATAGAAAAATTACCGCTCCATTTTCAGGCCGCTTAGGATTACGTCAGGTTAGCCTTGGTAGTTTAGTGTCAACCGGCGAGCAAATTACAACGCTGGATGATGTCAGTAAAATTAAACTCGATTTTTCTATTCCAGAGCGATTTATTCAAGAATTAAAGCCTGGAAAGCAAGTAGAAGCACAAGCGGTTGCTTTCCCAGACCGTATCTTTTTAGGGACAGTGACATCTATTGATAGCCGAGTTAACCCAGATACCCGTGCTGTTGTGGTGAGGGCTGTATTATCCAATGATGATTATGCTCTACTGCCGGGGATGTTAATGAAGGTGAAATTGATTAAACAAAGCCGACAAGGACTGTTACTGCCTGAATCAGCAATTATCCCTATCCAAGACAAGCATTATGTCTATAGCACCAATGAGCAAGATGAAGTGATTCAAATTCAGGTGAAATTAGGCGTCAGGATGCGGGGTTGGGTTGAAATTACTGAAGGATTAGCTGAAAACCAACATGTTATTATACGGGGTATTTTAAAAGTACGTCCAGGTGACAAAGTTACATTACAGGAAGCTGAAAACTTTAATTTCGTCAATGTTAATTCGACGGAGACAGCAGCATGATCTTAACGGATTTATCGGTCAAACGTCCTGTTTTCGCCTCTGTAATCAGTATTCTATTGATTGTTTTGGGCTTAGTGTCATTTGATAAATTACCTTTGCGCGAATATCCTAACATCGACCCCCCGATTGTATCTGTTGAAACCAGCTATCGCGGGGCAAGCAGTTCAGTTGTTGAAAGCCGTATAACTCAGTTGATAGAGGACAGAATAAGTGGTGTAGAAGGCATTCGCAACATCAATTCATCCAGCTCTGATGGTCGCTCGAGTGTCACAATCGAGTTTGATATTGACCGAGATATCGAAGCAGCTACTAATGATGTACGAGATAGAATATCTGGTCTACTAGATCAATTACCTGAAGAAGCTGACGCACCATCCATTTATAAGGCCAACGGCAGCGATGAAGTGATAATGTGGCTTAATTTGGTCTCAGATCAAATGGACATATTGCAGCTGACAGATTATGCCAATCGGTACCTAGTTGATCGATTTTCAGTGATTGATGGTGTGTCAACCCTGCGTTTAGGTGGCGGAAAAGTGTATGCAATGCGCATATGGATAGACCGCCAAGCTTTAGCGGCACGTAACTTGACCGTTACTGATATAGAAAACGCATTGAGAACGGAAAACGTGGAGTTTCCTGCAGGATCTATAGAATCGGAAGATCGTCATTTTACTGTTCGATTAGAGCGTGCTTATCGTACCCCAGAAGACTTTTCTAATTTAGTGCTTACCCAAGGCGAAGATGGCTATTTAGTTAAGTTAGGTGATGTTGCTAGAGTTGAGATTGGCAGTGAAGAAGAGCGGATTGTGTTCCGTGGTAACACAGAGGCAATGATTGGTCTTGGAGTCAGTAAACAATCAACGGCAAATACCCTAGAAGTAGCTCGAGCTGCAAATGCACTGGTTGATCAACTCAATCCTACTCTACCCGCGGGTATGGAAATTAAGCGGTCCTATGACAGCTCAGTGTTTATTGAACGCTCAATTGATGAGGTCTACCAAACTTTATTTATCGCGATGATATTAGTCATCATTGTGATTTATTTGTTTTTGGGTAGTGTCAGAGCGATGTTGATCCCTGCTATTACCGTTCCGGTATCATTACTCGCCACATTCACAGTGTTATATGCACTTGATTACACAATTAACTTATTGACTTTGTTAGCGATGATTCTAGCTATTGGTATGGTGGTTGATGACGCCATTGTGATGTTAGAAAATATTCACCGAAGAATTGAGGAGGGTGATTCACCGCTAAAAGCGGCATATTTAGGCAGCCGAGAAGTGGCTTTTGCTGTTGTAGCGACCACCCTTGTATTGGTTGCGGTATTTATGCCAATCACTTTCCTTGAAGGGGACTTAGGTAAGTTATTTAAAGAGTTTGCCGTGACAATGAGCGCCGCGGTTATTTTCTCAAGTATCGTTGCATTAACCCTTAGCCCCATGATGTGTTCTAAGCTGCTAAAACCTTCCAGCGAAGGTTCATGGCTAGTGCGTCAGATTGATAAATTGATGGATCGCTTATCATCAATGTATAAATCTAGCCTTGCTAAGGCATTTAAAAAGCCATTAATCGTCAGTGCCTTAGTACTTATCTCCTTTGTTATCAGTGGTTATTTATTGCAAAAAGTGCCTCAGGAATTTGCCCCACAAGAAGATCGTGGTTCTATGTTCTTAATGGTTAATGGGCCTCAAGGTGCTAGCTTCGAATATATTGAAGAATATATGGATGAAGTTGAAGGGCGTTTAATGCCATTAGTCGAAAGTGGTGATATTAAGCGTTTGCTTATCCGTGCACCGCGGGGATTTGGCACCGCAACAGATTTTTCTAATGGTATGGCGATTATCGTACTTGAGGATTGGGGACAACGTAGAAGTGCTAATGCTATTATTGGCGATATTCGTAGCCGATTATCAGATTTAGCGGGCATTCGTGCGTTCCCAATTATGCGACAGGCATTTGGTCGCGGAGTCGGTAAACCAGTTCAATTTGTACTGGGCGGCCCTAGCTATGAAGAGTTAGCAGAATGGCGTGATATTATTCTTGAAAAAGCCAAAGATAATCCAAAATTAATTGGTTTAGATCATGACTACCAAGAGACAAAACCTCAGTTACGGGTGATCATTGATCGGGTTAGAGCAGCCGATTTAGGAGTGTCTGTTTCGCATATTGGCCGCACACTTGAAGCCATGTTAGGTTCAAAACTTGTGACCACCTTTATGCGTGATGGTGAAGAGTATGATGTCATCATTGAAGGTAATCGAGAAAGTCAAAGCACAGCCAGTGATATGGAAAACCTTTATGTGCGTTCTGCGCGCACCAATGAATTAATTCCACTATCTAACCTGGTCACTATTGAAGAGTTTGCTGATGCTAGCTCACTTAATCGTTATAATCGTATGAGGTCAATTACTCTTGAGGCTAACCTAGCCGAAGATTACAGTCTGGGAGAAGCACTTGCTTATCTAAATGATTTAACCTCAACTTATTTACCTGCTGAGGCGGTGGTAAGTTACAAAGGGCCTTCATTAGATTATCAAGAGTCAGGCAGTTCGATGAATTTTGTCTTCTTGCTAGCTTTAGGAATTGTATTCTTAGTGTTAGCGGCTCAGTTTGAAAGCTTTATTCATCCAATGATTATCATGTTAACTGTGCCATTAGCCACCTTAGGTGCTTTACTGGGATTATGGTTTACCGGACAGAGTATCAATATTTATAGTCAAATTGGTATTATCATGCTGGTAGGTTTAGCTGCTAAAAACGGCATACTTATTGTTGAGTTCGCTAATCAGTTGCGAGATAGAGGAGTGGAATTTAACGAAGCAATATTACAAGCTTCTACCCAACGTTTAAGGCCTATTTTGATGACAGGTATTACAACCGCTGCTGGAGCATTACCTTTAGTGATGGCGGTTGGTGCTGGTTCAGAAACCCGCTATGTAATTGGTGTTGTGGTCTTATCTGGTATTACTTTGGCAACATTTTTTACCTTGGTTGTTGTGCCTGTGGCTTATAATTTGTTTGCTAAAAATAGTCACTCTCCAGATACGGTTGCCAAACAATTAGAACAAGAGTTACGAGAGTAAACGGATAATCGGATAATACAGGGTTGTTAATCCACTATTATCCTGTTTAAGATAAAAAAAGAGCCCGTCATTTGACGGGCTCTTTTTTTTATATGCAGATCCTAGCGGCTTACCATACAACTTGCGGTTGCAGTTGCAAGTAATCGACCCTGTTTGTCGGTTAGCCTTGCTTCGGATATTGCTAAACTGGTGCTTAAGTTAACTAGCTTGCCTATCGCAAATACCGGTTGATTTTTCGGTACAGGCCGAACCATTTTTACATTCAAGTCGATAGTGGCGTAGCTAGCGCCAGCTGGTAATGCGGAATGAACTGCACAGGCAGTGGCTGAATCAAGTACTGTAGCTGCAAAGCCGCCATGCACTCCACCCATAGGGTTTAGGTGCCTTTCATCTGCGGCTGCTTCAAAGGTAATTTCTCCTTCGCTAACTGAGACAGCCTTCATTGGCATCGTTTGTGTGATTGAAGGGGCAGGGAGTTCACCTGCTAACATAGCCTGCATAATTTGCAGGCCTGTCATTTGACGTATATTCATTGACATTTCCTCAATAAAAAAAGGGTAAAGCATGGCTTTACCCTTAATATTACTTTTACTAATTTATCTGTTAAGCAGCTTTTTCTTGCTTAGCGGGTAACTTGATATTGGCACGTAGCTCTTCAGTATCAAAATCATCAACGTTGATAGATTTCAAGCGACCAATCTCTGCACGTTCTAATAATGCAATTTCAGCTTCACTTAGAACACCTAGTGCTTTACCTTCAGCAGCAATTTTATCAAGCCACATGAAAGGGAGTCGTTTGCCAGCGGCTTTACACACTTTGTCGTATAAAGGCTCACAAGCTAGAATATCGATAAAGGTTTGTTCTTGAATACCTACGGGATTGTTCTCGCAGTTAGTAAAGAACTGACCTTTACCTAAACGGTCACGGCTTGCACATGGTGTTTGCATTATCTTAGCGACTTTATGATCCATTACATCTGTAGGACGCTTAACTGGACGACCGAATGGGAAAATAACCCAACGTAATATATGACCTAATCCCATAGGGAAGTTGTTAAGTAAGTCATCTAAAGAATCTTGTAATTTATACAATGAATCTTCAACAGCCCACTGAACTAAAGGTAAATCTTCAGTTAAACGGCCTTCATCTTGATAACGTTTCAATGTTGCAGACACAAGATATAGCTGGCTTAATAAGTCACCTAGACGAGCTGAAATACGCTCTTTACGCTTAAGATTACCACCTAAGGTAGCCATTGCTAAATCAGACAATAACGCTAAGTTAGCACTGAAACGGTTCATCTGTTGGTAGTAACGTTTAGTCTTATCTGAGTAAGGTGCGTTAGAGAAACGAGCACCCGTTAATCCCATCCAGAAACTGCGAATAAAGTTAGAGGTAGCAAAACCAATATGACCAAATATCGCATCATCAAAGGTGGCTAACCCACGGGCTGCATCAGTATCAAACGCCGATTCCATTTCTGTTAATACATAAGGATGGCAGCGAATTGCACCTTGACCATAAATGATCATAGTACGAGTTAAAATATTTGCGCCTTCAACAGTAATAGCGATAGGAGCGGCTTGGTAGCCACGGCCTAAGTAGTTGTTTGGACCTAAACATACACCTTTACCGCCGTGAATATCCATGGCATCGATAATACATTTCTGCATTCTGTCGGTTAGGTGAAATTTAACAATCGCTGATATAACAGATGGTTTTTCACCTAGATCAATTGCAGTGGTTGTTAAGCTAGTGACTGCATCCATTAAGTATGCATTACCGCCTATACGTGCCATTGGTTCTTCAATCCCTTCTAACTTACCAATCGGTAGTTTGAACTGACGACGAATGCGAGCGTAGGCACCAGTAGCTATTGCAGCAGTTTTTACACCACCAGCAGAGTTAGATGGCAGGGTAATACCACGGCCAACCGATAAACACTCAACCAGCATACGCCAGCCTTGGCCAGCCATTTCTGGTCCACCAATAATAAAGCTTAATGGTACAAACACTTCTTCACCACGGGTAGGACCGTTTTGGAACATACAGTTAAGTGGGAAGTGGCGGCGACCAGTTTCTACACCTGGGATATTAGTTGGGATTAAAGCACAGGTAATACCTAGCTCTTCTTTGTCGCCTAGTAATCCATCAGGGTCGCGTAGCTTAAAAGCTAAACCAAGTACGGTCGCGACAGGTGCAAGCGTAATATAACGCTTGTTCCATGTTAGCTTCATACCTAATACTTCTTCACCTTCAAATTCGCCTTTACAGACAATACCAAAATCTGGAATTGAGCCTGCATCACTGCCAGCTTCTGGGCTGGTTAATGCGAAACAAGGGACTTCTAATCCTTTTGCTAAGCGAGGTAGGTAATGATCTTGCTGCGCAGCAGTGCCATAGTGCTGTAACAATTCACCAGGGCCTAAAGAGTTTGGTACACCGACAGTTGATGCAAGTTCACTGCTAACACCAGCAAGCTTTTGTAAAACCTGTGATTGAGCATAAGCAGAATATTCTAAACCGCCATATTTCTTTTTGATGATCATCGCAAAGAAACCATGGTCTTTTAGGTATTGCCACACATCTTGAGGTAAATCACCCAGTTCATGTGACACCATATGGTGATTAACCATTTTACACACTTCTTCAACAGGGCCGTCTAGGAAGGCTTGTTCGTCAGCGGTAAGGCGAGATTGTGGGTAGTTGTGTAGTTTACTCCAGTTAGGATTACCAGCGAACAAATCCGCTTCCCACCAGGTTGTACCTGCTTCAATTGCTTCTTTTTCAGTAGAAGACATTTCAGGCATGATACCACGGTACACTTTAAGCAGCGGACGGCTGATAAAATTTTGTCTAAATGATTTAATGTTAAAAGGTAATGCTATTACAAGGAATACAGCCCATGTAATAGTACCTACGATGTCCATTGCGCTACCAACACCTAAAACAACAGCTGCTGCTATCGTGGTGGTGACAAGCGATACCCTTAGGTAAGACATTGTGCCGAGCACACAGATCATCGCGATGATCAAAAATAGGGTGGTCACTTTACTCTCTCCTTAAAGCCAGTTTCATAGGGTGAATGGCTAATTCTTTATTGATCTTAATCACAAGTATAGACCGTGGTCAGACCTGTGCCACATAAAATTTAACCTTATGTAGCAATGAATACAAGCATTATTCAAACAATTGTTTAAATTTTTATGTGTCAATCTTGTTTCACTGATTTACCACAAAAGATACAATATGCTTAACTGCTGAAAATTGATCAATAAGTAACGAAAAAGGCTTAATAAATGTGCGAATTACTTGCTATGAGTGCCAATGTCCCCACTGATATTGTATTCAGTTTCACTGGGTTAGCAGAACGTGGTGGGGTAACTGGACCGCATGTAGATGGTTGGGGTATTACCTTTTATGAAGGTAAAGGCAGCCGAACATTTAAAGATGCATCTCCAAGCAGTCAATCTCATATTGCTCAACTTATAAAGTCATACCCAATAAAAAGTGAAATTGTTGTGAGTCATATTCGACAAGCTAATAGAGGGTGCGTGTCACTGGAAAACACACATCCTTTTTCCCGAGAATTATGGGGCCGTTATTGGACCTATGCCCATAATGGTCAGCTAAGTGAATATGAGCAAAAATTTATTTCAAGTCGTTTTCAACCCGTTGGCGATACGGATAGTGAAATGGCATTTTGTTGGATACTTGAGCAAGTGGTCCAGCAGTTTGGCGACACTGCACCAGAAAATATGAATGTGGTGTTTGAGTACATAGCTAAACTTGCAGATGAGATCCGCACTCTAGGTATATTTAATATGATCTTAAGCGATGGCATTGATTTAATGGCATATTGTACCAATAATTTGTGTCACATCACTCGTAGAGCACCCTTTGGTAAAGCTACCCTTATTGATACCGATGTGGTGATTGATTTTCAAAAAGAAACCACCCCTAATGATGTGGTTACCGTGATTGCGACTAGACCGTTAACTAACAATGAACAATGGCAGGTGCTTTCAGCCGGTGACTGGAGAGTATTTAGACTGGGTGATATTCGGATCGAGCATAGTGCTGTTTAACATACTGTTATAAAAATATTATATTTAAATTAGTAGAGGATAAAAAAATGCCAGCAGTGCTGGCATCATTAAAATCAATGGTGCCTAATCAACCACCATTTTTTTAATATCTAACATTTCTTTTTCGCTGATTTCATCATGGCTGACTTCAGGTAAATCTTCATCATCTGATATACCTTCTTCTACTGTACCAGCTTGTTTTATTAATGACTTTTCTGCCATGTAAGCATCGAATATTCGCTTTTCATGATCGATATCAAGACTAGGAATATCAGTTAATGGCTTATCGAAATGATATTGAGCAAGTTGAATATCAAGTTGTTTACTGCCTTTAGAAAAATGACTTAGCCTAATCGGTAAATAAGCAAGTTTAGGAGCCATCCAAAAAAATGTTTGTCTTTTTGTGCTCTCGCGAACAACTTCAAACTTTACGGTTTCAAAAGTACCGCTTGCCACTGTAATGGTTTCATTACCAATAATTTTAAAGTCGTACTCATCCACTTCTTTTTCTTTGACCATCTTATAATTAAGGGGTCTTTTATTACTTATCACGTCCATTCTAAATTGTAATTGCACCATCAGTGGGTCAAATATTAACTCTTGATAATCTAATTTTAGGGCTTCTTGTTTGTAGATGGTATGGATAAAATTTTGTGATTTAGCAAAAGCGGTTTGCTCGGTGTAATCACTACCTGTTCCTGTTCTGTAATGCACATACCTAAAAGGCACTAATTTACCGTTTTCAAGGGTGAAATCACTTTGTAGTTTACGTTCATCAGACAACATTAATAGTCCGACTTCACTTTCGAATAGATAATTATAATAGCCACTATCAGTAGCTGGCAGAGTATATTTAGCATCACCTAACTCAATACTGCCATAATAAGCCTTATACTGCGCTGTATGAGGAGTTAGTGGTAATAAAATGGTACTTTTTGTAACAGCCTGTTTAACAGAAGTGTCATCTTGTATTGAATTTTGTGGTGTTGAAACTAAATCAGCGCTAAGCGTACTACTGGTCGCACTAAAAGATACCATCATAAAATAGGCTATTAATGGTGACAGAAGTAGATGAGTTGACTGTGATTTTAAAAGAGTAGTTTGCAAGTTTTTAATCCTAAAAGAGATGCCGACTAAAACGGAAGTGTCATGACTAATGTTACTAGATCAGGTTGCCATAAATGTTTGGACAATGAAATCTTGCCATTGTTCACTTCAATATTCTCTAATCGCAATAATTCCGTTTGCTGTTGAAATAAAAGGGTGCTTTTCGGAAACGAAATTCGTCCCGCAGCGTTAATTACCCTATGCCAAGGTAGGTTAGCTGTTGACGGAGCAAGCTTTAGTGCGCGTGATACATATCTAGCTCGCCCTGGTAAGCCTGCAAGATCAGCCACTTTGCCATAAGGAAGGACTTTACCTTCAGGTATTAGTTTAACGACAAAAGCAATTTTATCCTTTGCTTGCCATTTTTGCTCATCAGAATGTTCATAATCAGGATGCATATAACTAACTATGGATTAGTTTACCGATAATTCTGCATGAAAAAATGACTATTGAACAGCATGCAAAGTGCCTCTATTGATCTTTAGGTTATGAATATATTAAATAGTGACCATAAAATAAACACATAAGAAATGCGAACAAGCGCCACCAAGGACGAACATATGCCAAATGGCATGATTATAGGGTATTTTCTTATTGGCATAGAATATCACTCCCAAGCTGTAAAATAATCCACCCATTATCAATAAATTAAATGTTAACTCTGTCATATTAGCAATAAGGTCTGCCATGACAGTAACACAGAGCCAACCCATTAATAGATATAGAAATAGACTGAGTGCTTTGAAACGACCAATAAACAAGGTTTTAAAAATAATGCCACCGAATGCAATACTCCAGATAATCGTTAAGATGATTAATGCGTTATCATCCTGCAAAGCGATCAACATAAGCGGTGTGTAGGTGCCTGCAATGAGTGTATATATAGTGCAGTGATCTGCCATTTTAAATCGTTTTCGCCATACAGGTGTACGGCTAGTGTGATATAAGGTAGAAGATAAAAATAAGGCTATGATACTAACACCATAAATAATAACACCCGCTAGCTGAGTTGAAGACAAGCCTACTTTGGCATTACTTAACATTAATACCAAACCCACTAAACCCGCAATAACACCGAATCCGTGAGATAACCCGTTAGCTAACTCCTCTTTAGTGCTATAATCGGCGGTACTATTAAGTATTTGTTCTGCGGTAAGAATGTCTGATTTTTCGGGCATGGTGTTTGTTACTCAATATAAGAGTCAAATGATGATGCTCAGTCTAACAGGGCTAGTCAGTAAAAACTATAAATAGTGTACACGTGTACTCTCAGTTTTTAATCTGAGTTTACCTCAGTATCCAGGGAAAAATTTTTTAGATGACTAGTGAACTTTATCAAGGATTTACATTCAAATCAGCAGAGTTAATGATATATGGATATGTTTTTAAAGACAGTAACTAAAATGGATAGAAAAAATAAGTCATCAAATAGAGATAGTTTTAACATTAATATTGGCCATGACCATGACCATGACCATGACCAAGAACCAGATCCTGAACTTGAAAGCGAGCCAGTGGTCATCAAAAATAGGCGAGGGCTAGTTAAGTCGGTTTCTCTTGCACTTGGTATACATTTTGTTTTTTTCTTTGTTATCACCTGGTTTTGGCAGCAAGCGAGCGATCAACATCAGTCGAGCTTAACCATAACTCCTGAAGCGGTCAAAATTAACAGCTATATTATTACCACAGAACAATATGAAGCTATGGTTAAAGCAAGTGAATTAGAAAAACCATTAGAAAGTGAATCAAAACTAGATACTGATAAAAAAGAAGTTAATGAAGAAAAAATTAATCAACAAGAGGTTGATAAACAGGATACAAATATGGAGGTTAAATCATCGGCACAACCCCAATCAGCATCTAATTTTCAACAACAGATTCCAGCAGATCCCCCTGATATAATTACACCAAGGGAACCAGATCGCAGCAGTAATAATAGTACCTCAGCGATTAACGATGAAACTGTAAATGAAGCAGGTAATGAAGCTGTTAGTGATAGCGTGGGAGTACTTTCAACCCATGCCATTACTCAGGCATCAAACCAGTATTTACAACACATGAATATGAACGAACTTGAAACATTAATAGGTAATCAGTCTGCGTTAACAAACAAGCCTGGGGGGACGATGAGTGAAATGGACCCTGACTTAGTCTTTATTGAATTAATCCCCCAAATTGATACCAGTCAACCCCATACATACAATCATCGCCTTGACCCTAATAGAATTGTGAAGCAAGGTGACTATTGTTATCGTGTGGTCAATCTAGCCACTCAGGTTAGCCCCTATGGTGAAGGTTTAGGGTATGCCGAGTTTTGTGGTGTTGATGATCAAAAGACCGCTTTAACAAACGCTATTAGTAATCGACTGAGCAAAATTAAATAACCTTTTTTAGTCACTGTTTTTAATAACGACTTTTAATCGCTACTTTTTATGACGAAATTTGTTCGCAACAGTCAGCCAGAATATCGCGCATATTAACCCTGCAACTAAGCCGACTAAATGAGACTCTGTCGCTACCCTAGCATTGATTAATTCAGAAATACCCGCACTTGCACCAAAATACTGCTCATAACCTACCTTTACAATGACACCTATTAGTAGTAAATACCCCGACCGTAAACCTTTGCGAATATCCATTACCGCGCCAAAAGTAAATAAACCATGTAGCAACCCACTTAATCCTACATAGGCTCTGAGTTCAGGATAGAAAAAATATAAACCCACACCTTCCAAGACACAAAGGCACAAAAAAAGCAGCGTCAATTTACCTGTATGTCTTTGGTAATGTAATTCATGTAAAAAAACAATGACCCAAAATCCAGCCAAATTCATCACTAAATGCCAGATGTTGGTGTGTAACAAATTACCGGTAAGTAGGCGCCAAATTTGTCCATTAGCAATAGCATCATGTTGAAATTTGAATAAGCTGTTGGTATCGACAATGATGGGGTTAGTGATACTTAGGGCAAATAAAACAATACAAATGACACTGATAACCAAGGTAAATTGATATGGCTTGATTAATGATGAAGTTGTTTTACCCATATTCACCTCTATGTCGATGGCTGTATTTTAGCGTGCAATGACGACATGACTTGTTGTTGATTTTGCAGATAATCATCTAAGCCGCGTTGACGTAATAAACACGACGGGCAATCACCACAACCGTCGCCAATTATACCGTTATAGCAGGTCAGCGTTTGTTGTTTAACCAGTTCTAATTGCTGATATTTGTCTGCTAAAGCCCATGTTTCTGCTTTGTTAAGCCACATCAAAGGAGTAATGATTTTTAATGGCTTATCCATGCCGAGGGCTAAAGTGTGCTCCATTGATTTAACAAACTCATTTCTACAATCTGGATAGCCTGAAAAGTCAGTTTCACACACACCGGTGATAATGGCATCACAACCGAGTTGGTAAGCGTATACGCCCGCAAGAGTCAGAAATAAGATATTTCGTCCAGGGACAAAAGTATTGGGTAAACCATTATTCATTAATTCGTGGGAAACAGGAATAGAATCACGGGTCAATGCTGAAATGGCCAATTCGTTTAGCAGTGTAGTGTCTAATACTTTATGACTGATTAAATTCAGTTGCTTAGCCAGAGCTTTTGCAACATCAATTTCCTGTCTGTGGCGCTGGCCATAATCGAAAGTAATACCGTGTACTTCATCATATTCAGTTAACGCTTGAATAAGACAGGTGGTTGAGTCTTGACCACCACTGAATACGACTAATGCTTTGCTTGGCAATGAAGTTTGAGACATGAATAATGACCTAATGCTAAATAGTATAAGAGGGTGATAATGTGTTAATTGATAGCATTTTATCTTACAGTTTCCTGCAATAGCAAAGTTAATGGCTCATTTATGCCAATTGTCATGCTGCTAACCTTGATACTGAGGTAGAAATAAACTATAAATGCCGCCCAAACGAATAAAGCAGGTGACAAATGAGCTATCCAGTTAACGAAGTGTTTGAAACTATCCAAGGTGAAGGGGCTTTTACCGGTGTGCCAGCACTCTTTGTCCGTTTACAAGGTTGCCCTGTGGGCTGCTCTTGGTGTGACACCAAACAAACTTGGGATGTACTGGTTGAAAACAAAGTGTCACCTGAACAAGTGATTGCGGTTGATGGCACCATTGGTCGCTGGGCCGACCATGATGGTATTAGTCTTATCGCCGCATTTAATCGTAAAGGCTTTAGTGCAAAACACGTAGTGATTACAGGCGGTGAACCTTGCTTGTATGATTTAACTGAGTTGACTAATCAATTAATTGATTCTGGCTACAGTGTCCAAATTGAAACTTCGGGCACTTTTGAGGTGCGATGTCATCAAGATGCCTGGGTAACAGTATCACCTAAAATCAATATGAAGGGCGGTTACAAGGTATTAAGCCAAGCTTTAACGCGTGCCAATGAAATTAAACACCCGATAGCCACAGATAAACATATTGAAGAGCTGGATGATTTACTCAAGGATATTGATATTGAAGGTAAAACTATCTGCTTACAACCTATTAGCCAGAAGCCTCGCGCTACAGCATTGGCGATGAAAGTCTGTATTGAGCGTAACTGGCGTCTCTCGATTCAAATGCATAAGTATTTGGATATTGATTAAGCGATAAAGGCTGCCCCAAAATGTGTGTTGGGGCAACTCGATTTAGCAGTCCAATGGACTGAGTAATCCACTTTGGTTAAAATCACTTAGTTGCTGTTCAAATTGTTTAAAGCAACCAATATTGTCCTCAATCCATTGGGGATTATAATAAGTATCTAAGTATCTTTCCCCCGCATCACAAATCAATGTCACAATCGAACCTGCTTGTCCTTGTTGTTGCATTCGCGTGGCTAACAGTAATGCACCATACAAGTTGGTTCCTGTCGATGCGCCCGTTTTTCGGCCTATCAAGGTTTCTAACCATTGCATGGTAGCAATGGATGCTCCATCAGGAATTTTATGCATTTCATCAACAACACCAGCAATAAAGGAGGGTTCGACTCTAGGCCGTCCAATGCCCTCAATTTTACTGCCTTTTTGACCTGTTAATGTTTTATCACCACTGTGGAAATAATCATAAAAAACCGAGTTTTCAGGGTCTACCACACACAGTTGGGTCGATAACTGCTGATAGCGAATATAACGCCCAATGGTAGCAGAGGTGCCACCTGTGCCGGGGCTCATTACAATCCAGTGGGGAATAGGGTGTGGCTCACGTTGCATTTGAATGAATATTGAGTCAGCAATATTGTTATTGCCCCGCCAATCTGTGGCGCGCTCTGCAAAAGTGAACTGATCCATGTAATGGCCATTTAACTCTTTAGCAAGGCGTTCAGACTCAGCATACATCTGATTACTATTATCAACGAAGTGACATTGCCCGCCGTAGAACTCGATTTGTTGAATTTTCTTTTTAGCCGTAGTCGAAGGCATTACCGCGATAAAAGGCAAACCAATTAAACGTGCAAAATACGCTTCAGACACCGCAGTGCTACCAGACGATGATTCAATAATGGTGGTAGTTTGTGTAATCCAACCATTGCATAAAGAATATAAAAATAACGAACGGGCTAAACGATGCTTTAGGCTGCCCGTAGGATGAGTACTTTCATCTTTAAGATAAATATCAACACCGTTAAGTTGTGGTAAATCGAGTTTTATAAGGTGAGTATCAGCAGAACGTTGATAGTCTGCATCAATCTTAGCAATGGCCTGGTTTACCCAATTCGATGGCATAGTATTTTCTCATCGTGATTATTAATGACTTAATCTTAAAGAAAAAAAGGTCTTAAACCTAGCAAAAATAAGCTGGTTGAGATAATAGAGAGAATTAATACGAATGTAGTTAACTAATGAAGGATATATTACAGATTTTGAGGGATATAGTATGAAGATTAAGATGTAAAATGGTGGAGGGAGAAGGATTCGAACCTTCGAAGGCTGAGCCGTCAGATTTACAGTCTGATCCCTTTGGCCACTCGGGAACCCCTCCACTGAATAGAGATAAATGAGCAAGAAAGATGGTGGAGGGAGAAGGATTCGAACCTTCGAAGGCTGAGCCGTCAGATTTACAGTCTGATCCCTTTGGCCACTCGGGAACCCCTCCACATATTTCTTTTTCGTCTATCTAAATTACATCGCAAATGGTGGAGGGAGAAGGATTCGAACCTTCGAAGGCTGAGCCGTCAGATTTACAGTCTGATCCCTTTGGCCACTCGGGAACCCCTCCTCAATTGCGGCCGCCATAGTAGTCATAAACCCAAAATATGTAAAGGCTAAAAATGAATATTTTTCTAAAGTTTAGGTGTGTTTGGTCGATAAATTAGCATCGAGTCATAATAGTGTTGTTTTTATATGCAAATTGAATCACTACTGGTCAATGAATTACAATTAGGCGGTCGTTTAAATGCGGCTGTCGAAAACCAGCGTCGTGGTGAATTTGGTTTACTGTTAGCCATGTTGTCAGCAGACAGTAATGATATGGCTCAATTTCAATTTGATAAACACCTGACGATTGACCAGAAACTGTATAAACAGTTTCAACTGCAACAACCACAAAAATTAGTTGATGATTTATCTGCTACTGCTGAGCATACAAATAATGGTGCTGTTTTTCACTCCCAAGGGTTATGTCAATTTCATTTACAACAAAGCTTATGTCCTGAAGCCATTGTAATACGAGGTAAACATGATGATGCAATGACCCAAGCATTAAGTAATAGCAGCCATTTAGTGCGATCAAAATATGAAGGGTTAGAAACCCATTATGAGCCTACTGAAGACATGCATTTTGTTGAGCAGTTAGAGCGTCAACGACAGATTAGTCAAACGATGATCCAACTCACCGCATAAAGTCCTCCGCTTGAGGCTATATCATTTGCATAAAAACATGGTGCCAACTCAATATGTGAGCCAAGTAAGGGAAATTGTTATTCAGTTATTTTATGATAATCACATATAAACCGATCTTCATTCTTCAGCTTTGGGTGGTTCACGATGGTTAACACAATTAAACAACAACAGCAGAACGTAAACGACTCATGCAGTGATTGCGGTAGTTTTGTTGATATCGGCGCCGTAATTGATGAGCACGATACCGAGTTAGTGTTAGTTTTTAAGGGGGAGGCAGCTGAAATCGAAGCACGTAAGCTTGCCAGTACCGCGCAGACTCGTTTCGACAAGGTCGATGTTAAAATTGTTCATGTAGGCGATGATGTTAAGCTTATATTGTATTTTTCAGTGACGGTGGAGAAAATGCTATTTCAATTAGAAAATGGCGTGTAAATAGGGTTGCTGTTTGTTAATTGCGGGTGTATCGTCAGCGATTAAATTTTATAACAGCCTTTGATTATCAAGAGTTAACAAACAGCTTATTATTAAGCTCCCAATGGTATGTATTGAGTTTCTGCACATTGCTCACAGAGCGAACTAATTATAATTCAGCAGAATGAGAATACATGATGTCTTTTCGGGAAACTAATGACACAAGAACAAAATCAGCACCTTTTAGAGTTAATTGTAAACTCTAGTGCGAAACAGCAGGGGAACTTTACAAAAACCTCTGAGTTAGTTAGTAAGCTGTTGCAGCAACATTTTGTTGATTCTACGGTATCTGTTTGGCTATTTGACGAAAAGTTGGATAGTGCAGAACCATCATATGATGCGCAACAAAATCCTTCTTTATCCTGCTCGAAAAGACTGATTTCTCATTATTCAGGCTGCGATAACAATAGGCCGATATCCTCCTTAAGCACTGTGCAGTCGGGCATAAACATTTGTTATTTTGATGAATTAAAAAATCACCGTTATATAGCCACTAATAACATCTCCCATGATAACCAATTAATTCATTCTTTTGATTATTATGGTGTTAACCATATTGTCAGCACACTTAATGTTGCTATAAGGATTAATGGTCATATTGAGGGGGTGTTAGCGATTGACTTTAAATCATCATTTGAATGGCAACTTGAACAAATTCAAATTGCGATTCAGTGTGCGGATCAGCTTGCATTAACCTTGGCAACTCGATACTCCTACGATAAATCAGAACAAATCCATTTGTTGCGCAATGCCGCAGAACATTCAGAACATGTGGTTATGATTGTCAATACTGATACTTTAGTTGTCGATTATGTCAATTTTGCCCATCAAAGAATGACAGGCTTATTACGCAGTGATATTGAACATCAAAGTGTGATGAATTTAGATATTTTTCGAAATAAACCCGATGTACTTCAACATATATTGGCAAAGCTTGCGAATAATGAAAGTGTAATAGGAGACATTAAACTTAAACGAGTCGATGGTAAACAATATTGGCTACACTATCACATTACCGGTTTTATGACCGAGCAAGGTCATCACTATGCCTTGGTTTCAAGTTATGACATCTCTTCTGAATTTGAACACCAAGCAGATTTGGAACATTTAGCATGGCACTGTAGTTTAACTGGCCTACATAATCGATCTTTTTTTACTCCACTGCTGGATAAAGCCCAAGATGGCATATTATTATTGGTTGATCTATTAGGCTTTAAACGATTTAACGATACCCACGGCCATGAACAGGGTGACTCGTTATTAATTGAGGTTGCTAGACGTTTAAAGCACTTTGCCGCGAACTACAAAGCAATAGATGTGGCTCGAATTGGCAGTGATGAGTTTTGTATTTTGTTGCCCCACATGATGTCAGCACAAGACTTAGACGAGTTGGTCAGTAAACTCATAACCAATTTATCCGCTTCTATGATTATTAATAGAGAAAAAGTTGAACCCAAACCGGCTATTGCTATCGTTGACATTGGTTCAGTAATTGATTTATTCGCACCTTTATCCTGTGCAGATATTGCGTTGCAATACGCAAAAAAACAGTCAAATGGTTATTACCAATTCTTTAATGAAGAATTACTTCAACAATTTAAAAATAATGCCGAAATCGAAAAAGACTTACAGTCTGCTATTAAAGGTCGTCAATTTGAGTTGTACTATCAACCGTTAATGGATTATCAGAGTCATCAGTACGTCGGAGCTGAAGCGTTAATTAGATGGAATCACCCTCGAAAAGGGGTGCTATATCCTGGTGCATTTATTGAAATAGCTGAACAGTCGGGCATGATTAATGCCGTAGGATCTTGGGTATTAGAAACAGCATGTAAACAATTAAATTTGTGGCAGCATAAAAATGTGGACATTACCATGCATGTCAATGTCGCTGCTAGACAGTTTTTTAGTGGTGATTTATTTGAACAGGTGTGGGATCTGTTAACGCGTTATCGCATTAAACCAAGAAGCCTTATTCTTGAAATTACTGAAACCGAACTAATGGGCGATATTCGTTATGCCATTAACCTTTGCCATGAACTTGCCGATTTAGGTGTGGGAATTGCTATTGATGATTTTGGCACAGGCTACAGTTCAATGAAGTACCTTAAACAATTTCCTATCACTAAGCTGAAAATAGATCGTTCATTTATTATGGATATATCATCTAGTAAACAGAGCCGTGAAATTGTGAGTGCAATCATAGCGATGGCTAAAGCGCTGAATATGTCGATTACCGCCGAAGGGGTTGAGACCATTGAGCAAGCTGCTTTTTTAGAAAAGATGATGTGTGATCAAGCGCAAGGTTACTTATATAGCCCAGCTATTCGGGTGAATGATTTTAATGATTTAGTCCTAAACTCACTACATTAGCCCGTATGAACGCTTTTATTAATATTGTGTCATAATAATTTGTTTAGCTGATACAGCATTGTTTGAACTTCTTACCACTTTGGCATACGCACAGATCATTCCTGCGCGGTAAATCTGCTTCCATTTGCACACCTCGGGTATAAAACCATTTACCACCTAGTCGAACAAAATGTGATTCTTCAAAAATAGCATCAACGCTTTTATCAAGCTTATACCAAGCTTTAAATGTCACAATCGCTTGTTCTGTATCGATAAATGTCAGTTCGAAAGCCGGATGACTTTTATCTATCAATTGATGTGCTAATACCTGCAAGCCTAACCATTGTGTATTACCTTGAGATAATTGTTCAGCTGTTAAGCCATCCAAATATTGCTGGTGATGGGTATCGATTAAATAATTAAACTCACCAACGACAAATGCACAATAACGAGAGCGCATTAATATGTCGGCACTGTCAGCAACTATTTTATGTGTGTGATAAACAGAGCAACAGGCTTGGTAGGCTATACCGCTATGACATGGGCAAGGTTGATTTTGGTCAAAGGTAGCAAATTGCATTATTTAGGTTGTTCTGTAGATTGTTGAATAAATTGCTTACCGTAATACCAATTTGGCATAGGTTTGGCGCGGTAATAAAACTCAGGTTTTGAGCGAGTGTTAGAATCGACACTTATTTTCCATTTACCTTCCGCTGTACGTCTGGAGACAGTAACAAATTTTCCGGCAAATTCACTTACAGGTTCGCCTGATTCTTTACCTGGGTGAAACCTTACCAGGTAATAACCAATATCGGTCGATTGGTCAGCTGATGACTGACGAATTGCTACGCGAAAATCGATTTCAATTTTAGCGTTTTTCCGTTTAATTTTAGCAAAAAACTTATGATATAAATCAATGATATTGTTTTTGCCGTAAACAATATCTTTATCTTGTGTTTCAGAAATATACACAGCATCGTCAATGTATATATCATTTATAACCTCCATGTTCAGGTTATAAAATCCCTTTGTTAGATGACTATAATTTTCATTTAGCATGTCATTATCTGATTTTGTATTACTGTAACAAGGCATTGAAGCCATAGTGGCAAGCAGACTGACTAGCATCATTATTAAGGGTTTCAAAAGCTTCATTAAACAGAGTTTCTCATCAAATTGATCTATTTTACAATATGGTAGGTACTATAAATTATTCTTTACCGTCGCCATAGAACATAATCATTACAAAGTGTGTAGGGAGGTAATGTGCTTAAAGATGATAAAGTGCTGTTTTTTGAAGAGATGGCTGATGTCATACCGCTCAAGGATATTAATAAAACACAATCTGTAAACTTGGCTAGCTCGTCTTCACCTACTGCGGGGCAATTAGCTAAACAAAGCGCCTTAAATGAGCATGATCTACTTACTGTTTTACCGCTCATGCCGTATCAATTTTCGAGGATCAGCCCAGACGAAATAGTCAGTCATCAGCATGATGGTATGCAGGATGCTGTCTTCAAACAATTACGTTTGGGTAAATATGATATTAAAACGATTTTAGATGTGCACGAATATAGCTTGGTCCAAGCTAGACTAAGTTTAATAAATTGTATTTTTGGTGCGTTTGAACGCGGAGAACGCAATATTCTGGTTATTCATGGTAAAGGCTATAACAGTAAGCCTTACCCAGGTTTAATGAAAAGTGCTATATGTGATTGGCTTTTCAGAATAGACCATGTTGCAGCGTTTCATAGTGCAACCCGAGACCAAGGTAGTACCGGTGCCATGTTTGTGATGCTTAAAAAGTCGTATCAAAAAAAGATTGAAAACAGTGAATTAAATCGAAAAGGCAGTGGTTTTAGATAGAGTCGGACTAAAAAATATGCCCAGATTGCCATGGCGAATTGTTCATTATGGTAGGCGAGCATATCAATGAGTGCTTTTTGCTAAGATTAACAAAGACCCATTTCAGCCATATGCATCCTTTGTTACCTGCAGTTTAAGCCCTGAGTTAACCCACTTAACATGAAGTTGTTTAAAAATAACAGCGATTACTTCCACATAAATATACACTCGTTTAAAAATCATGCTCATCAACTATTTTTATACAAAAGTTTATCTGTAGAGAACCTAGACTATTTTAAAAAATTTGTGCTTGTTACATTTGTGACTGTTTATGCTTAGTGTGAGCTATTTTGCTGCGAAAATAAGCCAAATTTAAATTGACATCTGTGCGCTCAATGATTAATTTAAACGGGTGTTTAAATTGAGAGTGGGTTAGAGGATGGCAAGTCGTACTGATACGAAAACAAGAATTCTAGATTCAGCAGAAAAACTGTTTGCTGAGAGAGGATTTTCAGAAACGTCATTGCGTTTAATCACCAGCAAAGCTGAGGTTAACTTAGCCTCAGTTAATTATCATTTTGGTTCAAAAAAAGAGTTAATTAGAGCGGTATTGGCGCGTTACCTTGATGTGTTTATGCCTGCAGCGGCAAATGAAATAAAGCGTTTACATTTAGCTCCGGAACATGCGCCACTTAATGACATTTTTTCATGTTTGATCAAACCATTATTAGAACTTAACAAGGTTAGAAATGGTGGCACAATAATATTCCTGCAATTACTCGGTCGGGGGTATATTGAAAGTCAAGGACATTTACGCTGGTTTATCACTACGCATTATGGCCAATATTTGACTACTTTTGTACAAGCTGTCACAGCAAGCGTACCGCACATTCCTCCGGTTGAAATGTTTTGGCGTTTGCACTTTACGCTTGGCACTATGGTATTCACTATGGCATCTGCCGATGCACTAAATGAAATTGCCGCCTCAGATTACGGCGAACATAACAATATTGAAGCAATTATTAGAAAAGTTATTCCCTACATGGCTGCGGGTGTTGCCGTACCAGTAATGTCCAACTAGTTAAAACTTAAGAAGGTTAAAAAATGAGTATCATCATATTGCTTGTTATCGCAATCATAGTGCTCTTCGGAGTACGAAATATCAGGATGCAATTTATTACGCGTCCAGCATTTGCGTTTTTCAAAAAAGTACTTCCTCCGTTATCTAGCACTGAGAAAGAAGCTATGGAAGCGGGTGATGTATGGTGGGAAGGTGAGCTATTTCGCGGTAAACCTGATTGGAATAAATTACATGGGTACGCTAAACCGACCTTAACTGCTGATGAACAGAGCTTTTTAGATAACCAAGTTCAAACAGCACTAACTATGATTGACGACTATGATATTGTTCATAATCGTAAAGATTTGCCTCCTGAATTATGGCAGTACTTTAAAGAAGAAGGCTTTTTCGCGCTAATTATTCCTAAAAAATATGGCGGTCGTGAGTTTTCTGCTTTTGCTAACTCCACCATAGTAGCGAAAATTGCCACACGCAGTGTTAGCGCCGCGGTGACTGTGATGGTGCCTAACTCATTAGGTCCTGGTGAGCTATTAACCCATTATGGTACTCAAGAACAGAAAGACCGTTGGTTACCGTCTTTAGCTGTAGGTAAAGATATTCCGTGTTTTGCTTTAACGGGTCCAGAGGCAGGCAGTGATGCAGGTGCTATTCCCGATATCGGTGTGGTGTGTCGTCAAGAGTTTGAAGGCGAAGAAACTTTAGGTCTTAGTTTAACCTGGAACAAGCGTTATATTACCTTAGCACCAGTTGCGACTGTGTTAGGTTTAGCATTCCAAATGCACGATCCTGATAAATTATTGGGCGACAAGAAAAACCTTGGTATTACCTGTGCCCTTATTCCAACTAACCATCAAGGTGTTGAAATTGGACGTCGTCATAATCCATTAATGATGGCCTTTATGAACGGTACCACAAGTGGTAAAGATGTATTTATCCCATTAGATTGGATTATTGGTGGTCCACAATATGCGGGTAAAGGTTGGAGAATGTTAGTTGAATGTCTTTCTGCTGGTCGTGGCATTTCCTTACCTGCACTGGCAACAGCCTCTGGTCACATCGCCACAAAAACTACCACTGCTTATAGCTATGTTCGTCAGCAATTTGGCATGCCAATTGGTAACTTTGAAGGCGTTCAAGAAGCTTTAGCGCGAATCATTGCTAATACATACCAATTAGAAGCCGCGCGTCAATTAACCACTACGGGTATTGATGCTAACGTTAAGCCGTCGGTCGTTACCGCAATTGCTAAATATCACATGACAGAGTTAGGTCGTGATGTATTAGAAGATGCAATGGACATTCAGTCTGGTAAAGGTATCCAGCTAGGACCTAAAAACTATTTAGGTCATGCGTTTATGGCAAATCCTATCTCAATTACCGTTGAGGGCGCTAATATTTTAACTCGCTCATTGATGATTTTTGGACAAGGTGCGACCCGATGTCATCCTTATGTGCTTGCAGAAATGGAAGCGGCAGGAATGGAAGATGAAACCGCAGCAGTAGATCGTTTCGATCAACTACTTTTAGGCCACATTGGTTATGCCACTCGTAATGCACTGAGTTCATTTGCTAATGCACTCACGGGCAGCAGATTCTCATCTTCACCTGTGAGTGGACCAACCCAGAAGTATTATCGTGATATGAATCGTATATCGTCTTCTTTAGCAATTATGACTGATTTATCTATGTTAATAATGGGCGGTGATCTTAAGCGTAAAGAAATGATTTCTGCCCGTATGGGGGATGTGTTAAGTCAGCTTTATTTAGCTTCTGCAACATTAAAGTTCTATGAGGACAATGGCCGTCAACAAGACGATTTACCAAGTGTTCATTATGTAATGACAGAGCGTTTACAACTTGCAGCAAAAGCATTAGAAGATGCTATCCGTAACTTCCCTAGCAAAATTGCTGGTGTGCTATTACGGGTTCTTATCTTCCCATTAGGCAACCACTTCAATGCACCAAGTGATAAAGCCGCTGTTGAACTGGTAAAAGCTATGCTTAAACCTAGTCCTGCGCGTGACAGGATTACATTCCTATGTGGCGAGTTTGAAGGTGATACCAGCGGAGTGGCTGAAGTTGAAGATGCGTTTCTTGCCAAATATGCAGCAAGAGATCTTTACAAGAAACTTAAAAAAGCCCAACGTAGTGGTCATATTAAATCTAAGCTACCTATGCTTGAGTTATTCGATGTAGCGTTAGAGAAAGATATTATTACTGAAGCTGAGTTCGAGCAGTTACGTGAAGCGGATAAAAAACGTCTAACTGCCATCAATGTAAATGACTTTGAAAAGCTATAATGACTTAACCTAGCTTAAAATGAAAACGCTGACATTGTTCAGCGTTTTTTTTTGGAATCTTTTGATGGTAGATGAGGGCGGCTATAAGTGTGACTTTAGCCAAGAAGGCTCAAAGTAAGATATGACTAAAACTGGATAGAGTCTAGCAATGACCAGGTTCACAATATTGATTAAACGCGTTTTGAGGATGCAAATGCTGTTCAATAAACCACAGATGCAAAAACGCCAATCATAAGATTGGCGTTTTCAATAACCTTGCTAACTTTTACTTAAGTTTAGCTATTAAGCTACGACTAACACTTTACACGTGTTAGTGCCGCCTATTGTTTCCATAGCATCGCCTTTAGTCATTAATACCATGTCGCCGCTATTTAAATAACCCGCTGCAACCATAGTGTTTAATGCTTCACGGGCTAATTCATCAGCGCTGTAAGCCGTTGAATCAAAATACATAGGTTGTACACCACGGTATAATGCCATTGTTGCTAAGGTTTTCTGATGACGAGAAAGGGCAAATATTGGCAATGCAGAGCTAATGCGAGACATTAATTTTGCAGTTGCACCAGACTCTGTTAATGAAATAATTGCTTTTACACCTTCAAGGTGGTTTGCTGCATACATAGTAGACAGTGCAATTGTTTCTTCAATAGAGGTAAAGTTTTGCTCTAAGCGATGCTTAGACACCATCACACTTGGGTGTGATTCTGCACCAATACATACATTGGCCATGGCTCTAACGGTTTCTTCTGGGAAGTCACCTGCAGCAGTTTCAGCTGACAACATCACAGCATCAGTACCATCAAGCACAGCGTTTGCTACGTCCATCACTTCTGCACGGGTAGGCATTGGGCTAGAAATCATTGATTCCATCATTTGAGTTGCAGTAATAACCGCTTTATTCAATTGACGTGAACGCTGAATTAAGCGTTTTTGAACCGCAACTAGTGCAGCATCACCAATTTCCACACCTAAGTCACCACGGGCAACCATGACAACATCTGATGCTCTAATTACATCATCCATTGCTTCGTCAGTTGCAACAGCTTCTGCACGCTCAACTTTAGCAACAATAAGCGCATGACTACCGGCTTCAACAGCCAGTTTACGGGCTAGATCTAAATCTGCACCAGTACGTGGGAAGGACACAGCCAAATAGTCAACATTGATTAAAGCAGCTGTTTTGATGTCAGCCATATCCTTTTCTGTCAATGCTGGCGCAGTTAACCCACCGCCTTTTTTGTTGATACCTTTATTGTTTGATAAAGGACCCGCTACGGTAACAGTGGTGAAAACTTTATTGCCTTCAACGCTGTCTACACGTAACTGAACACGACCATCGTCCAGCATTAAGATATCGCCAATCACAACATCTCTTGGTAACTCTTTATAGTCGATACCTACTTGGTTATGATCGCCTTCACCTTTGCCTAAATCAGCATCAAGAATAAACTTGTCGCCTAAGTTCAGCTTAATCTTCATGTTGTCTTTAAAGGTAGAAACACGAATTTTTGGGCCTTGTAAGTCGCCTAAAATTGCCACGTGTAAACCTAACTCTTTGGCAATTGCGCGAACATCATTGGCGCGTTTTAGGTGGTCTTCAGCTGAACCGTGTGAAAAGTTCATCCGAACCACATTGGCACCCGCTATAATAATTTTACGTAAATTATCATCGCGATCAGTTGCTGGGCCTAAAGTTGTAACGATTTTTGTTCTGCGGAACATGACATACTCCGTTATATAAAAGGAAAGTTTTAAAATTTTAAAGTTGTTGTAAAAAATTTGGTTATTAAAAGTACGCTAAAACTGGGTACTAAAAATGATGTATATATAGTAACAGACATTCTTTTAAAATGTAGTAAAGTTACCAACAAATAGTTAGTGTTTAATGCGTGTTTTTTGTGACAGATAAATCATTTTTAGCAAAAAAAAGGCTAAAAGACACCAGTCTTTAGCCTTTTAGTCAATATCATCACAGCTAAAGTTAGATATTGTTAATCAATGATTTTGTCGTAAGTCACATTCACAATAAGCGTAAACACGGCTTAAATGGTCATATCTCGGTTCACACGAGACTCTTTTAGTACTTCTTTTACACGTTTTAAGTTATCGCGAAAACGAGGGCCACGGCGCAATGTAAAGCCTGTGGCAAGTACGTCTATAGTGACCAACTGAGCTAAGCGAGAAGCCATGGGTAAGTATAAATCAGTGTCTTCTGGTACTTCCATGGTTACAGGAAGCGTGCATTCCAGAGAAAGAGGCGAGTTACGGGCTGTAATACCAATAACCGCAGCGCCATTTTCTCGGGCAATACGGGCTATTTCTATTAGTGATTTGGTGCGTCCAGTATGTGAAATAAGTACCACAACATCGCCTTCATTGCAGTTGATGCAGCTCATGCGTTGCATAAGCACATCATCAAAGCAGATAACAGGCACATTAAAACGGAAGAACTTATTTTGGGCGTCATGCGCTACTGATGCTGATGCGCCTAAGCCAAAAAATGAGATTGTTTTTGCTTGAGTTAAGATATCAACGGCTTTATTTATTGCTGCTATGTCTAAGCTTTGACGGGCGGTATCAAGCGATGCCATTGAAGATTCGAATATTTTTGTTGTATAAGATTCAGGCGTATCATCTTCTTCAACATGGCGGCTAACATAAGGTGTGCCATTAGCAAGACTTTGAGCCAAATGTAACTTAAAATCAGGGAAGCCTTTAGTGTCTAAACGGCGGCAGAAGCGATTAACCGTAGGTTCGCTGACATCGGCCATCTTTGCTAAAGTAGCAATACTGGAATGGATAGCGGTTTGCGGCGAAGCCAAAATGACTTCGGCGACCTTGCGCTCTGACTTACTAAATTTCGCAAGGTTGTTTTGAACCTTTTCAAGTGTATTCATAATCATGCATCCGCCGATATTGGGTAACGTAATTTTAAATCAGAAGTTCTTTTTATAGAGGAAATTAAGTTATTTTTTTACCTCTGAAAGTCAATTGTAGTAAATTTTCAATTGTTCTGGAATTGACAAAACTTCTGTTACTGTCTGTGAGTGAAGAAAATCATAGCAGATAACGTATCAAAATGACTATATAGCTATCAAGAGATTAATTGCAAAATATAGATGCATAAATCAAATTCTGTTGTTATATTACAACAAAAGTGTGTTTTTATTCATCGTTTAGAACGATTCAAACACAAAATAATAAAGGAGAGCTGTCAGCAATGGGCAAATCATCAAGTGCGAAGGCGTGTGATTTTGTATTGTTTGGAACCAAAGGGGACCTAGCAAGACGTAAACTATTACCTTCTCTGTACCAATTAGATAAAGCTGAGTTATTAGACAAGGACACCAAAGTTATCGGTGTTGCTAAAGATGCCTTTACTCAGGAACAATTCGTCGAGCTTGTCACCAAGGCGTTAAATACTTTTGTAAAGGATGAGATTTGTCCTGAGACACTTGAGCGTTTCTTAGCCCGTTGTCATTACATTGGCACTAACTTTACCGAGCCTGAAGGTTATGCGGCATTTCATGACTTATTAGAGCCGACAAAACGAGTGATGGTAAATTACTTTGCCACACCGCCTTCCATATTCGGTGCTATTTGTCGTTGCCTTAATGAGCAAAAATTGATCCATTCAGACACCCGAGTGGTGTTAGAGAAACCGATTGGCACTGACTTAGAATCATCTCATGTTATTAATGATCAAGTTGCCGAGTTTTTTAATGAAAACCAGGTTTACCGTATAGACCATTATTTAGGCAAAGAGACGGTGCAAAATTTGATTGCGCTGCGTTTTGCGAATTCATTATTTTCGTCTAAGTGGGACAACCGTACCATTGATCATGTACAGATCACCGTGGCTGAAGAAGTAGGTATTGAGGGGCGTTGGGGATATTTTGATGGCGCAGGGCAAATGCGCGATATGATCCAAAACCATTTATTGCAGGTGTTAACGCTTGTGGCAATGGACCCACCAGTAAACTTAGATGCTGACAGCATTCGCGATGAAAAAGTGAAAGTGCTTAAATCTCTGCGACCAATTAATCAAGACAACGTTTATGAAAATACCGTACGTGGTCAATACAGTGCAGGCTTTTTGAAAGGATCTCCAGTTCCGGGTTATTTGGAAGAAGAAGATGCTAATCAGAAATCTAACACAGAAACATTTGTGGCATTACGTGTTGATATTGATAACTGGCGTTGGGCTGGCGTGCCGTTCTATTTACGTAGTGGTAAGCGTATGCCGTTCAAAAGCAGTGAAATTGTAGTTTATTTCAAAAACCCGCCGCATAACCTGTACCGTGCAAGCTACCGCAACCTGCCACCTAACAAACTGACTATTCGTTTACAACCCCATGAAGGGGTTGAGATTCAAATGATGAATAAAGTCCCAGGTCTAGAACAAAAGCAACGTTTGCAAACGACTAAGTTAGATTTGAGTTTCTCAGACACCTTTAAAAATGACCGTATTGCCGATGCTTATGAGCGTTTATTACTTGAAGCAATGTTAGGCAATCAAGCGCTATTTGTGCGCCGTGATGAAGTGGAGCAAGCTTGGAAGTGGGTAGACGGTATTATTCAATCTTGGGAACAAAGCGGGGAGCGTCCTAAATCCTATCCAGCTGGCACATGGGGGCCGGTTGCATCGGTTGCCTTGATCACTAAAGACGGTCGTTCTTGGGATGAATAAGGAAACTAACATGATTAAAGAAAGCGTATTTAAATCATTCGATACACCTGCCAGCCTTGAATCGGCCTTAGCAGATAAAATTGCCAATCAATTGCAAGATGCGATTGATAATCGCGGTAAAGCTAGCTTGGTTGTATCCGGTGGCTCTACGCCATTAAAATTATTTCAACTGCTTAGCCATAAAACCTTAGAGTGGAGTGAAGTTTATATCACTCTTGCTGATGAGCGTTGGGTAGAAGCTGATGAAAAAGATTCAAATGAGCGTTTAGTGCGTGAGCATTTACTGCAAAATCGCGCCGCTAGCGCTAAATTTCGTGGCTTAAAGAATATGTTTGCTAGTCCTGAAGCTGGTGCGGCAATGGCCGGGGAGTCATTAGCGAATTTCCCGCGTCCATTTGACGTGGTCATTTTAGGTATGGGCACTGATGGACATACCTGTTCATGGTTCCCGTGTAGTAAAGAATTAGATAACGCATTAACTACCAAAGAGGTGTGCGCCGCGGTTAATCCGACTACGGCGCCTCATGCCAGAATTACCTTATCTAAAGATGCCATTTTAAACAGCCGTCAGATTTATTTACATCTGGTTGGTGAAGCAAAATTAACCGTTTATCATCAGGCTCTTGAGAATGATGATGTAACAAAAATGCCCATTAGAGCCGTTTTAGCGCAGCATAAAACGCCCGTTGACGTGTTCTACAGCGCATAAAGGAGTTGTCACATGCACTCAGTTGTCCAGTCGGTTACTGACAGAATTATTGAACGTAGTAAAAATTCACGCAAAGGCTATTTAGCAGCCCTTGAAGATGCTAAAGCCAAAGGGGTTCACCGGAGCGCGCTAAGCTGTGGCAACTTAGCCCATGGTTTTGCGGCTTGTAAGCCCGCAGACAAAGATGCATTACGTCAATTAACGAAGGCTAACATTGGTATTGTTACCTCGTTTAACGACATGCTTTCCGCACATCAGCCCTATGAAGATTACCCAAAGCTGTTAAAGCAAGCGTGTGAAGAGGTTGGCAGTGTTGCGCAGGTTGCTGCGGGCGTTCCAGCAATGTGTGATGGCGTGACCCAAGGTCAGCCTGGCATGGAATTAAGTTTGTTGAGTCGTGAAGTCATTGCGATGGCAACAGCGGTAGGCTTGTCACACAACATGTTTGATGGTGCTTTATTACTGGGTATTTGTGACAAAATTGTCCCAGGCTTACTTATTGGTGCACTAAGTTTTGGTCACTTGCCGATGATGTTTGTGCCAGCAGGCCCAATGAAGTCTGGTATTCCGAACAAAGAGAAAGCTCGAATTCGCCAAAAGTTTGCCCAAGGTCTGATTGGCCGTGAAGAGTTATTAGCCGCTGAATCAGCATCGTACCATAGTGCGGGCACCTGTACTTTTTATGGTACGGCTAACTCTAACCAGTTAATGCTTGAAATTATGGGCTTACAGTTACCTGGTTCATCTTTCGTTAACCCAGATGATCCGCTTCGCGAAGCACTAAACAAAATGGCGGCTAAGCAAGTATGTCGTTTAACAGAAATGGGTACCCAGTACACCCCAATTGGTGAAGTGGTTTGTGAAAAATCTGTAGTGAACGGTATCGTTGGCATTCTTGCAACTGGTGGTTCAACTAACTTGACCATGCACATTGTTGCCGCGGCTCGCGCTGCCGGCATTATTGTTAACTGGGATGACTTCTCAGATTTATCTGATGCAGTTCCTCTATTGGCACGTGTTTATCCAAATGGTCATGCTGATATCAACCACTTCCATGCTGCAGGCGGAATGGCCCTACTAGTCAAAGAATTACTGGATGGTGGATTATTGCATGAAGATGTCAATACTGTTGCCGGTTTCGGCTTGCGTAAATATACCCAAGAGCCAAAACTTATTGACGGTCAATTGCTTTGGGTTGATGGTATTTCTGAATCATTAGATAAAGAAGTATTAACTCACTTAGCAACACCTTTCCAGCCAAATGGTGGTCTTAAATTACTAAAAGGTAATTTGGGCCGTGCAGTGATCAAAGTCTCTGCTGTACCAGACAAAAATCGTATTATTGAAGGTCCTGCGATTGTGATTAACGATCAAAATGACATAGATGCCTTATTCAAAGCCGGTGCGTTAGACCGAGATTGTGTAGTGGTAGTCAAAGGTCAAGGCCCTAAAGCCAATGGTATGCCAGAACTACATAAGCTAACTCCATTCCTTGGTAGCTTGCAAGATAAAGGCTTTAAAGTGGCATTAGTCACTGACGGTCGTATGTCTGGAGCATCAGGCAAAGTGCCTGCCGCGATACATTTAACACCAGAAGCCCTTGATGGCGGCATGATTGCCAAAGTTCAAGATGGTGATTTGATCCGTGTTAATGCCAATACTGGTGAGCTGACATTATTGGTTGATGAAGCTGTGCTTAATGCACGTAAATCAAGCGTGGTTGATTTACACCATTCAAGTTATGGCATGGGTCGCGAATTGTTTGGCGCGTTACGCCGCACATTAAGCAGCCCTGAAACCGGTGCAAGAAGCACCAGTGCGATTGACGAAATTTACTAATTAAGGAAAAGTAACGAATGTCTGATAATAACTGGTCACTTCAACCACAAGATGTTTTTAAGCGTAGCCCTATTGTACCTGTGATGGTTATCAATAAAATTGAACATGCTGTGCCTTTAGCAAGAGCGCTTGTAGCGGGTGGTATTAGTGTTTTAGAAGTGACTTTACGCACCCCTTGTGCACTTGAAGCGATAGCTAAAATTGCTAAAGAAGTCCCTGAAGCCTTAATCGGTGCTGGCACTATTTTAAATGAAGCCCAATTAAAGCAAGCGGTTGATGCTGGGTCTCAGTTTATTATTACCCCTGGTGCAACAGTTGATTTACTTAAAGCGGCTAAAAAAGGCAAAGTGCCATTAATTCCTGGTGTGGCGAGTATTTCTGAGGTGATGGTGGGGATGGAATTGGGATACACTCATTTTAAATTCTTTCCAGCTGAAGCTTCAGGCGGGGTGAATGCACTTAAGTCATTCTCTGGCCCTTTAGCCAATATTCGTTTTTGTCCTACGGGCGGAATTAGTCTTGCCACTTATAAAGATTACTTAGCATTAAGTAATGTTGACTGTATTGGTGGCAGTTGGATAGCACCAACAGATGCGGTTGACTCTGAAGATTGGGCGCGTATTACCCTGCTTTGTAAAGAAGCACTAAACGGTCTATAAACGGTTTAGTAAATTAAAAGCCAGCAATCATTTGCTGGCTTTTTTGTGTTCAACGTTAAGCGTAGAACCCTGTTTTAGTTATTTTCAAACTTTAAGCAAGGGCAATATTTTGCTGACTTTGTCAAAACACTCTTGATATTCTGCTTCGGCATTTGAGTCTGCCACCACGCCGCCGCCAGCCCAACAGTAAATACGATTATTTTCAGTGACTAATGTTCTAATGGTAATGCTGGTGTCCATAGTGCCGTCTTGACTAATATAACCAATACTGCCGCAATACATACTGCGTCTTGAGGGCTCTAATTCCTCAATAATTTCCATTGCACGTATTTTGGGTGCACCGGTAATCGACCCACCAGGGAAACATGCCTTTAATAAATCTGTTGCGCTGTAAGCTAATGATAACGTTGCTGTAACCGTGCTGACTAAATGATGCACTGCTGGAAAGCTTTCAATAGCAAATAGCTGCGGTACAGCAACACTGCCAGGTGCTGCCACTTTGCCAATATCATTACGCAGTAAATCGACTATCATGACATTTTCGGCGCGATCTTTTTCAGATAACTGTAATTTAATCGCTTGCTGTTTATCTAAAGCAGCATCATTGATTCTGGGTAATGTGCCTTTAATGGGCTTGGTTTGAATGCTATTACCGTGCAATTGTATGAATCGCTCTGGTGAAATAGACAATATGGTATGGTTAGGTAAACGTATAAATGCCGAGAAGGGCGCTTTATTCGCCTGAGTTAACAGGCAATATGCTTGCCATTCATTACCTTTATAGTCAGCTTCAAATCTTTGGGTCAAATTAATTTGATAGCAATCACCACTTAATAAATACTCCTGTACTCGATTAAAGTGGCTCAAATAGGTTTGTTTACTCGTTTGATTATGCCAATCAGAGGTCAGTGAAAATGTTGGTGCTGATGAGGTTGATGATTTAGCCAGCATCAGATTTTCAATGATATTAACAATTGAGTTTAATTGGGTTGTGCCATCATAGCTTATATGCAGCCAAGATTTTTTGGCGTAATCATAAATTAAACACTGATCATAAAAGCCAATACTGAGCTCATTAAAATCGATATCTTTAGCGGCTTTTTTAATGATGTGTTCCACTGAGCGGCCAAGATCATAGCTCAATGCTCCCATAGCGCCACCACTGAATGGATAAATACTAGGGTGTTTTATCGGATATAAATGCGCTAAGCAATATTTTAAGGCGTCAAATGGGCTGAGGGTAGGTGACAACAAATACTCTTGTATATCGTCAAATAGAGTCGATGAAGAGTGTTCATTATCAACTGTTAATTTGGGCTCAAAACAAAGTACGTTATTATGACTGGTAAGCGTTGCAATCGGGTTGAATACGATAATATCGAAACGGGCGTCCTGATGCGTAGCATTTGCAGAATCGAGAAACATTGACCAAGGAAGATGACTGACTAATTCAAATAAAGACTGGCTAGAATAAGTCCAAGTTAATGGCATAATCGTTAATGCATTGTCACCACGCGGTTTCATCAATTACCCTTAAATAAAATGTGCTGTAGCTCAAAAAGGATGGAAAGAGTATCATATTGGCCATCAAAGAATTATACCAAACCCTAAAATAACGTTGATTTAATCAACTTTACATAAAAACGATAAATAAGTTAGGCCGCATGGCTGCTGGAGCGCCCCATTATGTCTATGAACACCCACACTTCCTCTTCACCTGTTACTATTAAACAGGCTGATTTTATTGAAAGTATTGAAGATTCTCTACAGTATATTTCTTACTACCATCCTAAAGATTTTGTTGATGCTATGTATGCTGCCTATCAGCGCGAACAAAGTGTTGCGGCAAAAGATGCTATCGCACAAATCTTAATTAACTCACGTATGTCAGCAGAGGGTAAACGTCCACTTTGTCAAGATACCGGTATTGTGACTACATTTGTTAAAATTGGTATGAATGTTAGTTGGGATAAAACTGACATGACAGTACAGGAAATGGTCGATGAAGGTGTACGCCGTGCCTACACCAATCCTGACAATCCATTACGTGCCTCAATTGTGGCAGACCCAGCAGGTGCGCGTAAAAATACCAAAGACAACACGCCATCCGTTGTGCATATTGATATGGTTGCGGGCAATCATGTAGAAGTAATGATTGCGGCTAAAGGCGGTGGATCAGAAAATAAATCTAAAATGGCGATGTTAAACCCATCTGATGATATAGCAGCTTGGGTAGAGAAAACCTTGCCTACAATGGGCGCGGGTTGGTGTCCACCGGGTATGTTAGGAATAGGTATTGGCGGCACCGCTGAAAAAGCTGCGGTAATGGCAAAAGAGTCATTAATGGATCCGGTTGATATTCATGAGTTGATCGCTAAAGGCGCTGAAACAACTGAAGAAAAACTGCGTTTAGATATTTTTGAACGTGCTAACAACCTAGGTATAGGTGCGCAAGGTTTAGGCGGACTCACTACCGTTTTAGACATCAAAATTAAATCAGCGCCAACCCATGCAGCGTCTAAGCCTGTTGTGATGATCCCCAATTGTGCGGCAACGCGCCATGTGCATTTTCATTTAGATGGTACCGGTCCTGCTGATTTAGTGCCTCCATCACTTGCAGATTGGCCAGAAATTACCCGTGAAGCGGGTGAGAATACCCATAGAGTTAATCTAGACAATATCACTCAAGTAGAAATTGAAACCTGGAAGAGCGGTGACACGTTATTACTTAACGGTAAAATGCTCACAGGTCGTGATGCGGCGCACAAGCGTATTCAAACCCTATTAGATTCAGGCGAAGGCTTACCGGCTGGAGTCGACTTTAAAGGTAAATTTATTTACTACGTTGGCCCAGTTGACCCTGTTGGTAATGAAGTGGTTGGCCCAGCAGGACCAACAACCGCAACGCGTATGGATAAATTCACCGACATGATGCTTGAAAAAACCGGACTAATGGGCATGATTGGTAAATCTGAACGTGGACCAGAAACCGTTGCCTCGATTAAGAAGCATAAAGCCGTTTATTTGATGGCTGTGGGCGGTGCGGCTTACTTAGTGTCAAAAGCGATTAAAAAAATCTCGGTGGTTGCCTTTGAAGAACTTGGCATGGAAGCAATATACGAGTTTGAAGTGCAAGATATGCCTGTAACGGTAGCAGTTGATTCTAATGGGGTGAATGCCCATGAAACCGGCCCTGCTATTTGGAAAATTAATATTGCCAATAGTAAAGCTTAATTTAAGCTTGTCACTGTAAAGTAATGTGACTTAAACGCTCAAGAGTCTTTATTGTTTAAGGCTTGCTTGAGCGTTTTGCTTTCGGTAATCTGCCAATAAATAACCATAACAAGAGATAATCAATAACATGAAAACTTCTTCAGTGCTTTTGGCATTGGTTGCCGCAGGAATGGCAACATCAGTGTATTCAGCGGAACCTTTTACAGTTCAGCACTTAGTTAATATGAATAAACTTCATTCATATGCGGTATCAAATGACGGTAACACCTTAGTTTATGGCGTTAAAGTGATTGATGATCAAGGTGAAGCAAGTTCAGATCTTTATTCATTGGATTTAAGCAATAAAACCGCGACACCAAAGCAACTCACGTCTGCGTCAGGTACTGAACATGACGTGAGTTTTTCTGCTGACAGTAAAAGTATTTATTTTTTAGCCGACCGAAATGGCACTAGTCAGCTATATCATTTACCGCTTAATGGCGGCGAAGCTTTGCAGGTGAGTGATCTACCCCTTGATGTAAACGGCTATAAATTGTCTCAAGACGGCCAGCAAGTCGTCATGACCCTGCGTGTTTTTCCAGACTGTAAAGACCTAGTGTGCTCGAAAGAAAAATTTGCCGCTGAGAAAGAACGAAAAACAACCGGTCGTGAATACAAGCAGCTTATGGTGCGTCATTGGGATACATGGGAAGATCATGCGCGCAATCACTTATTTGTAGCCAACCTTAACGGCACTAAAATTACTGATGCCATTAACGTTACCCAAGGACGTGACACTGAAACACCACCAAAGCCATTTTCAGGTATGGAAGAAGTGACATTTACACCTGATGGCAAATTTATCGTATACAGTGCCAAGGCGCCGAGTAAGGATCAATCTTGGACAACTAACTACGATTTATGGCAAGTCCCTGTAGCTGGCGGTGAAACAGTTAATTTAACTGAAGCCAATAAGGCTTGGGATGCTCAACCGACTTATTCCGCTGATGGCCGTTATATGGCGTATCTAGCGATGACCAAACCTGGCTTTGAAGCTGACCGCTATCGCTTAATGTTACTGGATACGGTAACAGGGCAAGAAAAAGAAGTCGCCCCGTTATGGGATAGAAGTCCAAGTTCAATCAACTTCAGTCAAGATGGTCGTACGCTTTATGTCACTGCCCAAGATGTTGGTCAGGTCTCAATATTTGAAGTTAATCCGCAGTTTGGCGATGTACGTCCAATATATAACGATGGCAGCAACAGTATTGTTGCGGTAACAAATAACAAGATTATTTTTAAAAATGCATCATTAGTTGAACCAGGCGATTTGTACACCATCAGTTTAGAAGGTGAGAATTTAAAGCGTTTAACTCAAATTAACAAAGATAAGCTGGCTAATATTAAGTTTGGTGAGTTTGAACAGTTTAAGTTTAAAGGCTGGAATGATGAAACCGTTCATGGTTACTGGATAAAACCTTCAAATTATAAAGAAGGTGAAAAATATCCAATAGCATATTTAGTCCACGGCGGCCCACAGGGATCATTTGGCAATTCATTCAGTGGTCGTTGGAATGCTCAGTTATGGGCTGGCGCTGGTTATGGTGTTGTTATGGTTGATTTCCATGGTTCTACTGGTTATGGCCAAGCTTTTACCGACTCAATTAGTCAAGATTGGGGCGGAAAGCCGTTAGAAGATTTGAAAAAAGGTATGGCTGCAGTAACTGAGCAACAACCTTGGTTAGATGCCAACAATGCCTGTGCGTTAGGTGGTTCATATGGTGGTTATATGATGAACTGGTTCCAAGGACATTGGAATGACGGCTTTAAGTGTTTGATAAACCACGCTGGTTTATTTGATATGCGCTCTATGTATTATGTGACAGAAGAGCTGTGGTTCCCAGAATATGAATTTGGTGGAACCTATCACGATAACAAAGATCTGTATGAGAAGTTTAACCCAGTTAACTACGTTGAAAACTGGAAAACACCTATGTTAGTTATTCACGGTGAAAAAGACTTCCGTGTGCCTTATGGCCAAGGTTTAGCTGCATTTAGCTTTATGCAACGTAAAGGCATTCCATCTGAATTGTTAATGTTCCCAGATGAAAATCATTGGATCTTAAATCAAGATAATTTACAGCAATGGTATAAGAATGTTTTCAGCTGGATGGATCGCTGGACAGCAAAATAAATTGAGATGATTTGAAATAAGATGTGGTGTCAGCAGTGGCACCACATTTTTTTATGCTTTAAAAAATGATGCAGATTTTTTCTGAGCATTCGCCAACTCAGCAGCGTCAGATTCTCTGTCTTGGTGTGGCTTTATTATCCATAAAAAATAGGTCATTCTTCTTCGCGAACTACTGAATTTACGACTATTATTCTTTTGGCAAACTTTATTGCGCAGCGCCATAAAAATCCTTATGAATATTGCAATTAAGCAGAAATCTTTTTAATGTAAAACATTGTACATTAATGTCGATTTCAAAGCACATTACTAGTGAGGTATTTAGGGTGAATTACATTAAAGTGTCATTTTATGACTAAATAAGCCTCAGAAATAACATGGCTAGTGTTTAATTGGTGATGATTGCCCATATGTGGTTGCTTAGTTACAATAACGTACCTAATTAAGGATTATTAAGTGATATCAATAAAACTAATGAAAAACTTGTTATTTTATAGAAATATCACTTCTATAAACTGACAACTTACATTAGAGTAGCGCTCCTTTTTTATGTGCTTTAAAAACAATCTATTTAGAGGGTATCTCATTGGATTACATGCTTTACATAAAGTTCTTTTTAGGGCTTTTAGCGATTATTAACCCTGTTGGTTTACTGCCAGTTTTTGTCAGTTTAACCAGCCATCAGACAGACCTAGAGCGAAGACACACTAACAGAGTGGCTAACTTTGCCGTAGTGGTTATCTTATTTGTCACTATTATCGCAGGTCAGCATATTTTGAACATGTTCAGTATTTCACTGTCAGCGTTTAGGATTGCTGGCGGTAGTTTGATCTGTATTATCGCGATGTCGATGCTGCAAGGTAAAATCAGTGAAGTTAAACGAAACCAGGAGGAAGATCGTGAGTCTTCGGGTATGGAGTCGGTTGCGGTTGTGCCATTAGCACTGCCTTTAATGGCCGGTCCTGGTGCGATTAGTTCGGTTATCGTATTTGCTGCAGAACATAACACCTTAATCGATTTTGTCGGTATGTTTAGTACAGTGTTGTTATTTGGCCTACTCAGTTGGTCTTTGTTTAACATGGCTCCGGCCATTTTTAAACTATTGGGCAAAACCGGTATTAACGTGATCACGCGTTTGATGGGTTTATTAATGTTATCTTTAGGTATCGAAGTCATCGCTGCGGGTGTTAAAGGTTTGTTCCCTCAACTTATGGGCTAAATGCTTAATGTTGCACAGCAATTGTGCAAACGCTAACCGGGTTGGCTTTTTAGCTTGACCCACCATCCCCATTTGCGTAAAGTAGCGGCCGCAGAGTGATTGACTCTTTAAACAATCTTAAGGTGACGTGTCCGAGTGGCTGAAGGAGCACGCCTGGAAAGTGTGTAAAGGGCAACCTTTCGAGAGTTCGAATCTCTCCGTCACCGCCATATTCTAAAAGAAAGACGTCTTCGGACGTCTTTTTTGTTTATAATGACTTCTAATCCTTGCCAATCACCTTGTTTGAGCACCTTTCTATGACATTTTTATCCCTTGGGTTACATCCCACTATTATCGATAACCTAGCTACATTAGGTTATGAGACACCGACCGCGATTCAACAAAAAGCGATCCCTGAAATCCTAAATGGAAAAAATGTTATTGCGGCGGCACAAACCGGTACGGGTAAAACCGCCAGTTTCGTATTGCCGATTTTAGATAAATTGGCCAAAGGCGAAACAGGGCGCAAAAAAAGAATGCGTGCGCTGATATTAGCGCCAACCCGTGAGCTAGTATCCCAAGTGCATCAAAATATTGAACGTTATGCGCAAGGTTTGTCGCTACGTTCTATGGCAATGTATGGTGGCATTGACAGTAAAGAGCAGAAAGCAGCATTGTTAGACGGTGTTGACATTGTGGTGGCTACACCTGGTCGATTATTAGACTTGTATACTCAACGCGCATTACACTTTGATGAAATCGAAGTGTTAGTCCTTGATGAAGCTGATCGTATGCTCGATATGGGCTTTATTGAAGATATTAATAAGATTCTGGCGAAGCTGCCAGAGGACAGACAAAACTTATTATTTTCAGCCACACTGTCAAATCAAGTCAGAGTACTAGCAAAAACTGCGGTACGTAATGCCGTTGAAATAACCTTGAATAAACAAGTGGCAACTAAGCCTAAAATTGAGCAATGGTTGACCACGGTTGATAAAGATAAAAAGTCGGCATTATTAAGTCACTTGATACAACAACAGCAATGGCCACAAGCGCTGATCTTTATTGAAACTAAACAAGGTGCAGCAAAGCTTGTAAGTCAACTTGCTAAGCGTGACATAATTGCTGAATGTATTCACGGCGGACGCAGTCAAGTTGTGCGCGAACAACTGCTTGCTGACTTTAAACAAGGCAATATTCAATATCTTGTCGCTACGGGAGTCGCTGCGCGCGGTATTGATATTGATGATTTACCGGTTGTAGTGAACTATGATTTACCTTTTCCTGCTGACGATTATATTCATCGTATTGGGCGAACAGGCCGAGCCGGCGCAAGTGGCTTAGCGATTTCGTTAGTATCGAACGATGACTTTAAAAATCTGTGTATGATTGAAAGCCGAATGGGTGAGCTAATTGAACGTAGAGTAATAGAAGGTTTTGAGCCGAAAAGGCCTATACCTATTTCAGTCTTAAACTTTGTTCCCCAAGCTCGACATCTAGCAAACAAAGATAAAGCACCTCAAGTGAGCTTATCTTTAAATAAAGGTAAGGAGACTGCAAGAGGCCGCTCTGCACCTAATTTTAGTGGCGAGACTCGAAGCGGTGAGCAAACGGCTAAACATCAACATTCATCGTCATCAAGAACTGACACTTCCAGTCGCGCTGATAAGCCGTTACCGTTAAATCCATGGGGTTTACCAAAAGGTTAAGCTTAACAACGAAAACGTTTAAATATTCAAGACCGCGCAATAACAGATATGGGTTGTTATTGCGTGAGCCTTAGTTAAGCGTTATTGATCTTTTGTTTTAAGTCATATGAATCGTCTGTGACAACCCGCTCTAGAATTTCAACACGATCCCGCAGTGCACTCACTTCCTTCTGTAACGACTTATTATGGCTGTCATTTTCACTGGCAGCACGTATTTGTTGCTCTCTGAGTTTCATTATACTGACAATAAAGCTGCCTAGAATTGCAAGGATCGGAATAAGTAACGCTAAAGTAGCTGGGTTCATAATGCTTCCTAACTGATGTTGTTTGTATTCTTATATTGATTCTATTCAACCGTTTAAACCAGTGACATTTGTCACCAAAATGCGACTCATAAGCCTATCACAGTGATAAAATGGCTAAATCTCAGCTTACGGCTTTTGTTTAGGCACTATAGCCTCAAATCGGTCCGCGGTTAATGTTAAATGAATAAGTCACATGTAAGTCTATTGGCTTTGTAATTCAATCAATAATTGTGTGACAAGAAGTGTCAAAAGTACAAATTGTACTGCAAATAACATTGAAAAATGGTTAACTATTTGCAAAATATTCTAACCTTAAACGAGCACAAAAATGCACCTGAGTACTAATGAGTACAAACTAGTGGCATTAATCGTATTTAGGTTAATTAAACAATAATTACACAATAAAGGCATTATATGAAAAAGGCGTTAATTTCACTTTCAGTAGCGGCAGTGCTTACCGGACTTGTTGGCTGCCAAGACCCAGTCACTTCCAGTAATGCGTCCGCTGAGGCAGCGCAGAATTCAGTATCATCTCAACAAGCTACTCAATTATCGTTTGCTGATTTTTCACAGAGCTTTATTGACGATTTATGGCTTTTAGCACCAACCTGGGCAATGTACAACGGTAAGCATATTAACGATGGCTATCTTGATGTGCCTAACCAAGCAAGTCGTGACAAAACCCTCGCATTTGTAGCAAAACAAAAAGGTTTATTAAATACCTTTAATCAAGACACTTTATCTGCCAATGAACTGATTGATTATAAATTACTTGAAAATCTAGTGAATAAGTTTGAGTGGGAAGTAAACACATTCAAATCATGGCAATGGGATCCATCCAGTTATAATGTTGCTGGTGGCTTTGCACAAATCATTAATGAAGATTTTGCCCCATTAGATGAGCGCCTGATATCTGTTATTGCGCGTTTAGAAAGTGTGCCGGCTTATTATCAAGCTGCTAAAGATAATATCAACAACCCCACATTGGCACACACTCAATTAGCGATTCAACAAAACCGTGGCGCTTTTTCAGTACTTAATGACGATTTAGCTAACAAGGTTGCCCAGTCAGGCTTAAATGCTGAACAAAAAGCCATGTTTACCAGTCGCTTCAATAGCGCAAAACAAGCTATAAATACTTACATCGATTGGTTAACCGTTCTAGAAACAGACTTACAAGCCAATGGCAGCCGTGACTTTAGAATTGGTGAAGACTTGTATGAACAAAAGTTTGCTTTAGATATTCAAGCCGGTATGACAGCGAAACAACTGTATGATAAAGCCGTTGAAGATAAGAATCGTGTTCAAGTAGAAATGGCCAAAATCACTACTGATATTTGGGCAAAACATATTGATACTGCAAAGCCTGCGGATGACAAATTGGCCATCAGACAACTTATTGATGTGTTGTCATCAAAGCATGTGAAACGTGAAGACTTTGTCGATGATGTACGCAAACAAATTCCAGAGTTAGTTAAGTTTGTTAATGATAAGCAACTCATTACCCTTGATCCTAAAAAGCCATTAGTCGTGCGTGAAACGCCTGAATATATGCGTGGCTTTGCTGGCGCGTCAATTAGTGCGCCTGGGCCATATGAAAAGGGCAGTAATACTTATTATAACGTGACCCCCCTTGATGATATGACTGATGAGTCTGCCGAAAGCTATTTACGTGAATATAATCACTGGATTTTACAGGTGCTTAATATCCACGAAGCGATCCCTGGTCATTACACCCAGCTTGTATATTCAAATCAATCACCTAGTTTAGTTAAAAGCTTATTTGGTAATGGTGCAATGGTTGAAGGCTGGGCGGTTTATACAGAACGTATGATGCTTGAAGAGGGTTATGGTAATTTTGAGCCTGAAATGTGGTTAATGTACTACAAGTGGAATTTACGCGTTATTGCTAACACTATTTTAGATTACAGCATTCAAGTTAAAGGCATGGGCGAGCAAGATGCTATTGCGCTAATGGAGAATGAAGCTTTCCAGCAGCGCGCTGAAGCGGAAGGGAAGTGGCGTCGTGCGACATTAAGCCAGGTGCAGTTAACCAGTTATTATTCAGGTTACCGTGAAATTTATGACTTCAGAGAAGAGTTAAAAGCTGAAAAAGGGGCTGATTTTGATTTAAAACAATTCCATGAACAGTTTTTAAGCTACGGTAGCGCACCGGTGAAGTACATACGCCAGTTGATGAAATAACAGATAACCAAACCAGCAACCAACGACAAAAGCCTGAGTGTTCAGGCTTTTTTGTTTTTCAAAAAAGTAATAAAGATCTCATTTTCAATCCATTTTAACGTAAAAAGTAGATTAACCATACTCGGCATGTTAATCTTAATGCAAATAATTATCATTTGTGGTGTGTTTGTGAAAAGAATATTATTGATCGATCAACAACTCGAAATAGGTTTTGATCTAGGCGCACAATTAACTGAAATTGGTTATCAGGTCATTGTGGTTAATAATGCATTCCAAGCGCTAGTTAATATAGAAACTCAGCTATTTGATGCTGTATTAGTTGATTTGTCAGTGCCTAAAATGGAATCATTTTGGCTACTTATGGCCAGAAAATGTTCTACACCTATCATTACACTTGCAAGTGATAATGATGATTTTGAAAGAATTAACGCACTAGAGCTGGGTGCAGATGATTACTTATCAAAACCTTTTAATCTGCGTGAGTTACAATTAAGGCTCAACGTTATAAAGCGGCGAAGTAATCTTGGCAATAATGCTGAAAAGCAAACAATGATTCATTTTGATGATCCAAGTTACTCATTAAACTGTAATGGCAATAAAATCACCTTAACCAATACCGAATATCGGCTATTTAAATATCTTTATGAGCGCCAAGGTGAGGTGGTAACCAAACAAGAGTTGCAGTTACGTGTGCTGCATAAACCATTAGGTAAATTTGACCGTAATTTAGATATGCATATTAGTAATACCCGTAGAAAACTAGCGAGTCGCAATTTACCCCGTGATTTGATCAATACAGTCAGAGGTCAAGGCTATAGCTTTAGTTTTTAACGGTTCCCACTAATAGCGGTATTTGGTAAACTGTGCCGATAAAAATGAGTCTACTTACATCAATAATATCTTTTACTTGTAGACAAAATGAGACAGCAACTTACTAAAGGATACCCTAATGCGGATCAGTGCAAATTTTGATGGCGGTAATATTGAAGTGATTAACATCGATAATCACGATGATATTCAGCTTGCTATAAGACCAGATTTCGGTGGTGAGTTTTATCAGTGGTTTAACTTTCGTTTAGAAGGTTCTGTTGGTCAAACTTACACCATGCACATCAATAATGCCGGCACAGCATCTTACCCTAAAGGCTGGGAAGATTACCAAGCAGTGGCAAGTTATGACCGTCAACATTGGTTCCGCCTGCCCACATCGTATCAAGATGGTAAATTAACTATTACAGTCGATTTAGATTGTGAGGCTATTCAAATTGCTTACTTTGCACCCTATAGCTATGAACGTCATTTAGACTTCATTAGTGAAGTACAGTTACACCCATCAGTGAGTCTAGAACACTTAGGGCTGACCCTTGATGGTCGTGATATGACCTTGTTAAAAATTGGTGATGATGACGAAGACAAAAAAAGTATTTGGATTACCGCAAGACAACATCCCGGCGAAACTATGGCAGAATGGCTCGTTGAAGGTTTGGTGAGTCAGTTATTAGATGGCGACAATCCTAATTCCAAGTCTCTGCTAGATAAAGCTAATTTCTATATTGTACCCAATATGAATCCAGATGGCAGCGTACGTGGTCATTTACGCACCAACGCCGTTGGCACTAACCTTAACCGTGAATGGCAAACACCAAGTTTAGAAAAAAGCCCTGAAGTGTTTTATGTCGTCAATAAGATGAAAGAAACCGGTGTTGATCTATTTTATGATGTCCATGGTGACGAAGGTCTACCTTATGTGTTTGTCGCGGGCTGTGAAGGTGTGCCTCACTACACAGATAAAATGGCGCAACTTCAAAGTAAGTTTGTGTCTTCGCTGCAACTTGCTAGCGCTGATTTCCAAACACAATATGGTTATGCAAAAGATGAACCCGGTAAAGCGAATTTAACCGTAGGTTCAAATTGGGTTGCGAATACGTTTAAGTGTTTATCCAACACCTTAGAAATGCCATTTAAAGACAATGCTAACTTATCTGATCCATTTGTGGGTTGGTCGCCAGAGCGTAGTATTTATCTAGGTGAAGCGTCACTATTAGCAATGTTAGCAGTAGTAGATGAACTGTAAATAGTAACATAAGGGTTTTTATTTATGGCCTTAATTGAATGTCCTAAATGTCAAAAACGCATTTCTAGCAAGGCTAAGGAATGTCAGCACTGTAAAGTGAGCTTGGCAGGAAGTACTGAGTCATTAACTAAAATCAGTCATATTCAGCAATCGAATAAATTGATGAATCACAGTTTGATTTTTTTATCACTGTTCATTGCTGGGGCAGTAGCTTGGTTTTGGGGAGGGGAGCAAGCACAAGGTTTACAAGCTATTGTGGCTGTTTCTTGTTTTGTTGTTGGTTTTGTAGGTTATTTTATTACCCGAGTAAGACTCGTGTTACACAAACGGAAATCAGTATGAATGATATCAATAAAGTCATTGATGAAATGCCAGAAGAAGTTTACCACAGATTAGTGTCAGCCACTGAACTGGGTAAGTGGGAAGATGGTACGGTTTTGTCTGAAGCTCAACGTGAATCAACACTACAAGTCGTTATGCTTTATCAAGCGCGCAAGCTGAAGCAGACTGACCACTTCACTATTGGTGCTGGTGGGGCGATTAATGAATTGTCTAAAACTGAATTGAAAAAGCAGTTTAAAGGTGAAGCCATCGCTGAGTTTAAAGAACCAGAAATGTAGTCGTGTTTGCGATTTATCTGTGATAAAAAATGCGAGCAATAAGCTCGCATTTTTTATCGATTGAGATCACTACCGACTTAAAGTATTGGTGCTTTGTAAGGCATGGCGCCCAAATAGTCTTTCTTACCCACTTCTACACCATTATGACGCAATATGGCGTACGCCGTGGTGATGTGAAAGTACAGGTTAGGAATAGCGTGTTCAATGGCAAATTCATAACCGGTAAGATATTTACCTTCCCAGCGCGGTTGAGAGATATGAATGGTAGCAGCGTGTGCAAAATCAGCCTCACTAAAACCATCCAAATATTCAAGTACTGAAGTAATGCGTAAACGGAGTTCTGCTAGCGTCGTTTCGCTGTCGTCATGTTTTGGCGCAGAGTCTAATTTACCTGTTAATCTAGCGACGCCAATTTTAGCTGTGTCGCAGGCGATTTGTACTTGGCGGATCAAGTTAAACTGATCAGCAGCTAAACGAGAGTTCAATAACACTGCGATATCAACACGTTTAAGTGCGGCGAATGCTTCACCTTTATCAAGAACATGGTTTAAGTTGTTAAGCATTTTACTAAATTGTACTACGGTTAAATCGTATAGCATGGAGGCATCCTCAATGAAAGCTGCAAACTGGCAGCATATAGGTTGTTAGTGATAACACAAAAGCAGGTAAAGCCGTTAAAGTTTTTCATTTAAAATCAATATTTCAAATCATTAGTCGACTAATTCAATTCCCAAACTGTCTAATAAACTTAAGGCCTCATATCGTGAGAACTTGGCCTGTTTAAGGGTATTTTCAAGTACATTAATATTGAAGTTAGTAGACTCAGCAAAGTCAGCTTTTTGTAGATTGGTACGCATAAATAAACTGTGGCTAAAATCACAATAGGTCATGCATGAGTGGGTAAAGTCGCCCCCCTAAAGTCAACGTCATGGACTTTACATTCTTCTAAGATAAGGCCATGCAAGGTTAATCCAAAAAAGGAGCTGTCATTGATAATACAGCGAATAAAAGATAACTCAGGGTTAACAGTAAATTTGGGCCAATTGGCTTTTGTCCAATTAATGCCGATCATTTTACATTCTATAAAACTCACTTCTAGAAATTGCGAGTAATCTACTTTTGCCAAACTGAAGTTACAGTGATTAAAATGACAGTTAATAAATTTACAATGGGCAAAGGTGGTAGAATCAAAATCGCAAGCGCTAAACTCACATTGTTCAAACTCTGCCCCAGAGATAAGTCGGGATCCGATAACTAACTCATTAAAAGCTTGATTATAGTATTGTTGATTATCCTGTATTTTAATCACTTTTATCTCTACTTTTTGGCTCGAAAGGCATATGCATTTTTATTAAATGTTCTTCCATATCAAACGAGACTTGAAAGCCGAGAGATTTGGCTAAATTGGCCATGTTACGGTTTTCAAACATGGTAAACCCGGTCAATACCGGAGTGTTATTATTGCGATAATAGTGGATTAATTTTTCCAATAACCGCTTACCTAAACCAATACCTTGGTAGTCACTGCGAACGGCCATAGCAAATTCAGCTTCTGTGTTGTCGGGGTCGGTAGAGGCTCTTACCGCGCCTAAGGTTAACTCCTGGCCATCGGCCAATATTGTGGTGGCAATAAAGGCCATTTCACGGGAGTAGTCTATTTGAGTGAGTACTGCCATTTCTTCATGGGTCATTTTAGAGCGCACACCAAAGTAGCGTTTATAGCGATCTTCTTCAGATAATGAATTATCAAAGTCCATATGTTTAGGTTCATCCTCAGGCAGAATAGGTCTCAACATGACTTTCAAACCATTTTTTAGGATCAGGGTTTCTTCTAATTCTTTAGGGTAGGGCAAAATAGCCAGGCGATTACTTGTGTCATAATCCAGCGGATGTAAACGCATATCTACATCGAGTAAAGTAATATTGTCACCCGCGGCTAGCACAGGATTGAGATCCAGTTCGGCAATTTCAGGGCAGTCGATAATTAAGTGTGATATTTGGGTTAGCATCACACATAGCGCATTCATATTCAGCCCAAGCGGTAGGTGTCTATCGCGTAGTTTGTTGGCTTTTAACGCTTGGATCACCATATAGCGTGCTAACGCCATATTTAACGGTGGTAATGCTACCGCAGCATCTTGGGTTGGGTCCCACAGTGTGCCACTCTCTCCTAAGCAAATTGCTGGCCCAAATACAGGGTCGTTGATCACTGATACGCGAATTTCCTGTGCCCCTGAGGTTAAGGCCATTTTCTGGATGACTAATCCTTCAATATGTGCACTAGGATTAATTTGATGAACCCGATCTATTATTGAATGAGCAGCCTGGCTCACTTCCTCTGCGCTGGTTAAATTAAGCATGACCCCGTGAACATCTGACTTATATTGTAAATCAGGTGATTGCACTTTTAAGGCAACCGGGTAACCAGCAGCGTCCGCCGTAGCAACTGCATCTTCAATATCACTGACAAACCAGGTATCAATAGTATTCAGGCCATAGGCTTTTAATATATTACTGACTTGATAGGTACCGAGCACTAACTGGTTACGTTGCTGTGCTGCTTGTAACAGCTTTCTGGCTGTTACGCTGTCTGTCGGAATATTGTCAGGGATAGATTGTGGCACTTCCTGGAGTAATTTTTGATTACGACGATATTCCACCATATGCATAAAGGCGCGCACAGCCCCTTCAGGTGTGCGATAAGTTGGAATGCTGGCTTTGTTGAATTTTTTCCTCGCAAGATATGCTGAGTCTTCACCGCTCCAGTTGGTTAAAATGTTGACTCTATTTTTACGTGGATGCTGCTGATAAGTATCAATAACATTTTGTGCAATTAATTCACTTTGTTGTAAAACCGACGGTGAATGCAGGATTAAAATAGCATCAATATTATCTTCATCCATTAGCCGTTTAAGGGTATCACCATAACGATTTGCATTAGCGTCACCGACCATATCAATAGGGTTTTGTTTCGACCAGGTGCTAGGTAGTTGCTGATGCAAATCGTTAATCAACTCTGGTGACAGTTGTGCTAATTTACCGCCTTTAATAATCAGTTCATCAGCGGCAAGTACCGCAGGGCCGCCGCCATTACTCATAATTGCAAGGCGTTCGCCTTTTAACACACTGGCATGCGCTAAACTTTCCACTGCGGCAAACAGTTCTATAAGGTCATTAACACGCAACATACCTGCACGCTTAAACGCGGCTTCAAATACCGCATCATTGCCCTGTACACCACCTGTGTGGATCATGGCGGCTTTTGAACCTTCATGGGTTCTGCCTGATTTAATCACGAATATAGGTTTATTACGTGATGCTGCCCGAGCGGCAGATAAGAATCGGCGTTTATCATTAATTGAATCGATATAAAGCATGATAGCTGAGGTTTTACTGTCTCGGCCGAGGTAATCCAGTAATTCATCAAAATCAATATCTGAGCCATCACCGAGTGAAATAAACGATGAAAATCCAATGTCTTTGTTGTTTGCCCAGTCTAAAACTGTGGTACAAATTGCCGATGATTGCGATACAAAAGCCACTTTACCTTGTTTGGCACTGGCGTGGGCTAAACTGGCATTTAGGCCAATAGTGGGTAGGATCATGCCTAGACTATTGGGGCCAAGAATACGCATGCCGTAACGTTTTGCATGTTGCAGGGTAAGATGTAATAAATTTTGGCCTTGTTCATCAAAGGTATCTGCCATGCCACTGGCCATAATGATGGCCGCTTGACAGCCAAATTGGGCTAAACGTTCAACTATTGCTGGTACTCGGTGAGCGGCGGTGCAGATAATTGCCAAGTCTGGTTTTACCGGCAAGGCTTCAATACTTGGATAGGCCAATACGCCCATTACCGCAGTATATTTTGGGGTGACAGGCATTATTGGGCCAGAAAAGCCCCCGGATAATAAATTGCGCATCACGGCGCGGCCAGCCCGGGTAGGAGAGTCAGAAGCGCCAATTACAGCCACTGATGTCGGCTTGAACAATGCAAGAATACTTCGTTGACTCATTTAATGCTCCCTTTAAAATCCAACGCGTTAGCTTTGTAAGCATATATCGTGATGAGATAAGCTGTTAACTAGTGATGTATGTCCACCTATCTACCATATTAAGACAGGCTGGGACATTAATTACTCTTTGTTGTTTTGTCGTATAAAACCCACAACCTAGAATAACACTTCAATCGCAGTCATTATGTGAGTTAATCTTATAACAGGCACAAATCATATTCTATTTGTAGTTATTTTTATGCTAATCATTATAGGCGTAACATTGAACGATAAAAATGCCAGCATATGCTTAACACCATTCAGTTAAGAGTTTCTTCTCTTAACTGGATAGCGGGTTTTGTTAATTCGAACGGTCCTACTTTTGGGCCGTTTTCGTTTTTTGGGCAAGATAAATTGCTTAACGTTTTCCCTCATTGCTTTGAGCTTTTTAGGGATTGTTCCTGGCGATGCAATTGCGCACCACATCAACTCATCCTGTATATAGCGCATCGCCATTACAAAGCTAATCCGTAATGGTGACACTTCTGCCTCTTTAGCGATTTGGCTTATTTCAACTCGGATCAAGTTGTACGCTATCAGTAATCCCCAAATCTCCTGATAAATGCCTTCAACTGTCTGACTTCTTAATAAAATACTCTCATCAAGTTGATATTGCTTGATTTCTCCATAGCCATTTTCTATCTCCCAGCGTTCGAAATAGACATCTAATATATCTTGAGAGGAGTATTTGCTTCTATTGGTTAATGAACTCAGCACACCTGTAATATGATTGCCCTGGGATTTTTCTTGATAGGTCACTAGTCTCGCATGCCACTTTTCAGGTAGCTCTGGGTTCTTTTTTCTCGCTTGTGGTGATACTGGCATCTCAACTAGATAATCGTTGTCAGCGTATTGCTCGATGACTTCAAAGCGTGTATTACTTTTGAGTGGTGTAAGCCAATGGCTATTCTGGTTGGCTCCCCACCAACTTGTCATAAGATCTGCACTAAAGTAACAACTATCAAAAATAGTGAGAGAATTAGCTGGAACTGATCCAATTAGCTCTCGAGCATAACTAATTTCCCCTTTACTACACGGACCAAATTTTACATTTCTTATCATACGACTTCGTAATGACATGAGTGCGCATAAGCGGGCTACTGGGTATACGGACTGCTTCCTATGCTGATTACTGATATAGCCAAAATGCTCTGAATTCTCGGTATTTTCTGCACATCTAAATGTCGTTCCATCAACAGAAAATAACTGAAGACCATGCCATGTATCTTGGCTGTCTTCCCTATGACACCAGTGTTTAGAAGTGATATCAAAAAGGGCTTTAAGGGGAGCGGCTGTCAGTCGCTGTCTAGCTTGCGGGATAGCACTTGGTGCAACGGTTTCTCCCAACTTATCAACTAACGTTAAGTCGAGCTTGGAGACGACTTCAGCGATGGAACGATTTCGGTAGAGGCCAATTCCAACGATGAGCCAAACGACTAATTCTGCTGGAAGTTTTCTGCGCCTAATACTTGCTTTGTTGGTTAGCTCCAAAGCTTGTTCAATCCATTCCAACGGCAATTCTTTTTGAAAGATAGATAGTTCTTCGGGGGCGACAAGTAATTCAGTATCAATAAGCCAGTTAGACAACATAAAAAATGACTCCGTTCAAAAGAAGGAGCCATTTTCGTAGGATCATTTTTGCTGTCAACCGATCAGTTTCTTAACTGATCGGTGTTAAGCATATGCTGGCATTTTTATTTTAATAAACCACTCAAACCTACACGTTAAGTGGATGCCTGATGAGTATTTTTCTCCGGTACATAAATACCAATTAGTTTGCGCATCATGCTTTTACTGTCTTCAATCGCAATATACAAACAAGGTATTAAACATAAAGTGACCACGGTCGCAAACAAGACACCAAATGCTAGTGACACCGCCATTGGTATTACCATTTGAGCCTGCATACTGGTTTCAGCCATAATAGGCACCAAGCCAATAAAAGTGGTTAATGATGTCAGCATAATGGCTCTAAAGCGTCTACAGCCCGCATTTAATACTGCCAACTTCATTGGCACCCCTTGTATTCGCGATTTATTGACATAATCCACCATCACCAGACTGTCGTTAACTACAACCCCTGCTGCGGCAATAATACCAAATACTGACAGGGCACTTAAGTCTATATCTAAGATGATATGTCCTAAAACCGAGCCAATCACACCAAATGGGATCACCGACATGATCATGATAGGTTGTAAATACGAGCGCAGTGGAATAGCAAGTAAGCTGTAAATCACCAGCAAAGAGATAATAAAGTCACGGGTTTGCGTGTCTGCACTGTCTAATTGCTCTTGAATACTGCCAGAGACTTCACTTTTTACTCGTGGATATTTAGCCAATAGTTCAGGGATAAAATTATCCCGTATATCTTTGGCTAACTTGAATGGCTCAGCTTGCTCTGCGTCCACAGAAGCCCAAACGTTAATAGTCCGGTTACCGTTTTCACGTCGAATACTGTTCACACCTTGTACCACTGAAATTTCAGCGACTTCCGATAGTGGAAGCTCTGCACCTTGGCTGGTTTTAATTAATACATCCTGTACTAACGCAATAGAGTTACGTTGCTCTTCAGGGTAACGAAGCATGACTTTAATTTCTTCGCCGTTGCGAATAATACGTTGTGCTTCTAATCCATAAAAACTGTTACCGACCTGACCCGCAATATTGGCTAAGCTCAGTCCTAAACTGTGGGCCAGTGGCTTTAGTTCAAATTGCACTTCTTTAGCACTTGATTGTCGGCTGTCATTGATGTCGCTCACACCTTTTAGTGAGGCAAGCTTGTCTCTTAGTGCAAGGGAGGCTGCCACTAGTTGTGATTCATCTTTACCTTCTAGGCGGAAACTAATATCGCCATCTTCTCGGCCACCACCAAATAAACTGTCTTGTATAGTGAAGGATTTGACCCCAGGAATAAGCGGCATGGCTTGACGCCATAGCTCAGCCACTTCAAAGGTATTGATAGGACGTATACTTGGGTCGACTAATTTAGTCATAATTTCTGCGCTAGTACGACCGCGAAGATCTATCTGCATTTCTGCAATCATGCCTTGACCATAGGTTTTAACCAGTTCTTTATCGACATTATACAAGGTAGATTCAATGGCTAATGCGGCTTCAAGAGTGGCTTTTTCGGATGCATCGACATTCATTTCCACTTTAACACGTGGAAAATCGTGAGGAATTTTAGGTTGACCGATAAAGCGGACTAAGCCACCAGCATATAAGCCAACACAGATCAGGATTAAGCTAATAAACACCATTATCACGGTATAGCGGTACTTAACCGCCACTTCTAAGCTCGGGCGGTAAACGGTTTCAATAAACCAGCTTAGGCCAGTATCAACGTGCGATTGCACATAGTTAACCCCATTGCGTAACCAATCCAATGGATTTTTAGACCCTGGCTGAACCACTTTAGGCTTTTTCATATGGGCTAAATGCGAAGGTAAAATCAGTTTTGATTCAACCAGAGAGAAAAACAAACATAAAATAACAACATAACCAATAGCTTGACCAAAGGCACTTGAAGGACCGTTGTCTAAGGTTATCGGTAAAAATGCGGCAATTGTGGTTAATACACCAAATGTGGCAGGCATAGCTACGCGCTGTACACCGCGAATAACGTTCTCTACATTTTGACCATTTTCTTGACACTCTGTGTGGGCACTTTCACCCATTACAATGGCATCGTCGACTACTATCCCTAGCACTAAAATAAAGGCAAATAAGCTGATCACGTTAATGGTGACGTCGATAAACGACAGCGGCATAAAGAGCAGCGTACCTAAGAAACAAACAGGTAAACCCATCATGACCCAAAAGGCGAGACGCACACGTAAAAATAACGCTAACATTAAAAACACCAGCACTGCACCGGTTTTCATGCTGTCTAGCATCAAGTCTAAACGACCTTCTAAGTAATAGGTCATATCTACCCAAGGCTCAAAATTGACACCAGTGGGAAGAGATTTCTGTTTCTTTTCTACATAGGTACGGATAGTTTCAGCGACATCGGTAATACTTTGATTACGCGCAGCACCAATAAAGAAAGTGACTGAGTTTTTACCATTAAACTTAGAGTACTGAATACCATCTTCAAAACCATCGGTGACGGTTGCGACATCACCGACTAATACGGTAGTGCCATCCTCTAGTGTGAGCAGTGGTAAATCTTCAAACTCATAACCGACATACGCCTGGTTTTCTACTCGTAGATTAATATAGCCGTTTTCCGCTTTGATTTGTCCCGCTGACATATTGCGAGAATATCCGCGTACCGCTTCTGCTACATCATTAAAGCTTAGGCCGAATTCACGCAAACGATCTTTACTGACTTCGATACTAATTTCATACGCCAAACCACCATAGTATTCGGTGATATTAACCCCTGGCAGTTGCATCATCTCTTGATGAATACGCTCACCTAAATCTTTTAACTGACGTTGCTCTAAATCGCCATATAAACTGAGGTACATGACTTCTTGACGTATTTTAATTTGTTCTACTTTTGGCGGTTCCATGCCAGCAGGGAAGGTAGAGATTGAGTCAATTTCAGACTTAACTTCCTCCAACACTACCTGTGGATCATACTCATCTTCAATTTGAAAATAGCCATTCGCCATGTTTCTATTTGAATAAGTGATAATTCTTTTAAGGCCTTGAACCCGCTCAAGTGCTTGTTCAATTTTAACCGTAATGCCTTCCTCAACTTCCTGTGGTGCCGTGCCTGAATAAACTGCGCTGAATTCAATCCAGTTAATTTCTACCGCAGGGAAAAACTGTTTACGGATAGAGTTGGCGGTGAGTAAACCACCGATGATGATAATGATCATTAACAGGTTAGCTGCAACAGAGTTACGCGCAAACCAGGCAATTAGCCCCTTATTGGTGTCCTCCATAATTAATCCTCACTATCCATTGCTAATTCAGTGCTTTGTGCTGCTTCAGCTTGGGTCTCTTTTTGCAGTATCCTGTCTTCTGGCAGTGCTAGCTTCATGCCTTCAATAGGATAATCTAATGCTGAGGTAATCAATTTCATGCCATTTTCAAGACCATCAGAAATAACCACTTTAGAGCCTTCTTGACGCAGCATAGTGACATCTATGTAACGTAATAATTTTTCATCGTCCATAATAGCAACTTGACCGTTAACAATCAGGTGACGAGGAACAATGGTCACTTCTCCAGCGCTTGCACCGCTAATATTGGCGGTAACATAAGTGCCATATCGTAATTCGCGCTTGTCGGCTTTTAATCCATAGGGATCAACAATTTCAGCGACTAAGTAGGTCATACGGCTTTTACTGTCTACAACGCCTTCGCTGCGAACGATTTTACCGATCCATTCTTGTTTACTGCCGGCAAAGTTACCAACTAGTTCAACAGTGGCATTAACGCCTTTGGCTTCAAGGTATTGAATTTCTTTATCTGCTAGCGGTAAGCGGACTTCTGCAATGTCAGTACTTAATAGTGCCCCGACAGGTGTGCCCTTGCTAACATAAGAGCCTAAACCCACTTCTCGGCTAGAGACTAATGAATCATATGGAGCGCGGATAACCGTTCGTTCAAGATTTCGTTGTGCGCGATGTAAGCCCGCTTCTGCACTTTTTAATTTTGCTATTTCTTGTGCTAATTGCGGTTTACGTAGACTTAAATCTGTCGGCGTTCCGTTACTAATTTGAGCCCATTCTTTTTCAGCCACTTTCACGTTAGCGCGCTCTTGTACCAAGGCTGCTTTTGCGGAAGCAATACTAGCCTGAGCATCTAATAAATCGGCTTCATAGTCACTGGCATCAATTTTAGCTAAAATATCGCCAGCTTTAACAAATCCACCTTTGACAAATGAATCAGATAAATAGGTTATTTCACCCATTACCTGTGACACTAAATTGGTATTATATTTCGGATTAACTACACCATATGACGATACGTTAAACATCATTGGCTGAAATTGGATCTCTTCGACTGAAACCAAAGGAGTGGTATCCAGTGCAGGTTTTTCTTCAGGCGGCTTTTTTAAAGCTGAAATCCCTGCTAATGCGCCAATACCCAGTCCTAAGACAACTATGGGTAATATAATCTGTTTTTTTGTCGCCACGACTCTTCCTCAATTTATCTGATTATTTTTATGTAATGATTGTTGTCAGTTTTATCTTTTTAGCCTGGTTGCAGTTTCGTTTCCAAGCATATTTAAGGTTATATTAATCTATATGTTGTTTGTGTGTTATTTCAATGTGTAAACTTGTGTGTCAATAAGCGAATAAATACGAGATATTAATGGAAAATGATCACGCTTGTCAGCCTATCACCGCCGAATCGGTACCTACTGTTATTGAAACTGCGCGTCTGAGCTTGATACAAATGTCTTTAAATGAACAAGACTTACTGTTTGAGCTTGATCAAGATGAAGCCGTGATGCGTTACATTAATGGTGGGCGTAAAACAACCATGGAAGACATTGAACAACGCTTTATGCCCAGACTACGCCGCTATCATAATCCCCTAAAAGGATATGGTTTATGGAAGGTTATTGCTAAAGCCGCATTTGTTACTACTGAGAGCAACAGAGTTACAGAAGAGCGGGCTGGGCAGTTTTTAGGTTGGATTTTAGTGAGGCCGATGTTCTTTTTTACTGATAATCCTCATTTACATGACATTGAGCTCGGCTGGCGTTTTAAGCAATCTACCTGGGGAAAGGGCATCGCCACTGAGGCGGCCAAGGCAGTTGCTGATCTAGTTACTAATCATACCGAAGTCACTTCATTGAGTGCGATAGCCGATGAAGATAATACTGGCTCAATTAATATTATGAAAAAGTTGGGCATGACCTTTGATAAAAAACAAGCTCATCCTGATGTTCCTAACAATCAGCAGGTGGTTTTTTATCGTCTTTCGCTTAACAAATAGCCGCGATGTAGTACCTCAGCGAACGTAAGATTATTATCCTCACTGACAAGGGTCTACATACAAAAATGCCAATCTTGCGATTGGCATTTTTAATTGTGCCCTTTAATCCAAGGATCAAAGCGAACAGAAATGATTACTTAAGTGCGTCTAGGTAGCGTTCTGCATCTAATGCAGCCATACAGCCTGTACCAGCAGAAGTAATAGCTTGACGATAATGTTGGTCCATCACATCACCACAGGCATAAATACCTTCAATACTGGTTTGGGTCGCATTACCCTGTAAACCACTGTTCACTTGTAAGTAACCGTGATTCATTTCTAATTGACCGGCAAAAATACCAGTATTAGGACTATGACCAATGGCAATAAATACGCCAGCGACTTCTAAGTCAGTGATTGAACCGTCTTTGGTACTTTTTTTCTTCAGGCCGGTTACACCCATGTTGTCACCAACCACTTCTTCTAGAGTTTCATCTAAGTGGAGAATGATATTGCCGTTAGCCACTTTATCCATTAAACGATTAATTAAGATTTTTTCAGAGCGGAAGCTGTCACGACGGTGAATAAGGTGAACTTCTGAGGCGATATTACTTAAATACAGCGCTTCTTCAACCGCAGTATTACCACCACCTACTACAGCAACTTTCTGGTTGCGATAGAAAAAACCGTCACAGGTAGCACAAGCTGATACGCCACGGCCCATAAAGGCTTCTTCTGATGGTAAGCCTAGATATTTAGCTGATGCACCGGTGGCAATAATTAATGCGTCACAGGTGTATTCGCCATTGTCGCCTTTCAAGCGAAATGGACGTTCAGTTAAAGTCACTTCGTTGATGTGATCGAAAAGAATTTCAGTATCAAACTTTTCAGCATGCTTTTGCATACGTTCCATTAGTGCAGGACCGGTTAAGTCATCAGCATCGCCTGGCCAGTTTTCAACTTCAGTTGTCGTGGTTAATTGACCACCTTGTTGCATACCTGTGATCATGACAGGTTTTAGGTTGGCACGCGCTGCATATACTGCAGCGGTATAACCCGCTGGGCCTGAACCTAAAATCAATAGGTTACTATGACGAGCTTCACTCATGTTAATTCTCCGATTAGATACGATACATTGCGCAATAAAAAAAGTGCAATCAATAAAAATGCAATTAGGCAGGATTGTAGGGAATTTAGCAAAGCGGGTAAAGGGTGCGGTTATGATTGATAATCGATTGAGGCAATCTAATCTGTCAATAAATGGTGTCAGTGATGTATTAATCAACAGACACCTTGCTATTGTCAGGTCATTAATATGCGATATGACACGAAGGCAGATTATTTTTTTCTAAATAATTTTGATGATAATCTTCAGCGATATGAAAAGTTTGTAAAGGCACTATTTCAGTCACTATATGGCGTTGTCCCCAACGGCCACTACGTGCAAAGGCCAACTTAGACGCTTCAGCCTCAGCTTTTTGCTGCTTGTCATGGAAGAAAATCGTACTGCGATATTGGTTACCGATATCACCACCTTGCATATTCAGTTGTGTCGGGTTGTGATTTTGCCAAAAAACAGTTAACAAATCATCATAGCTCACCACAGCAGGATCGAATTCAACTTGAACGACTTCAGCATGACCGGTTGAGCCAGTTTTAACTTCTTTATAGGTTGTTGCAGTATCTTTTCCGCCCATATACCCACAGGTAGCATTACTTACGCCGTTAATTTCACGAAAAAAGTATTCAACACCCCAAAAACAACCCGCACCAAAAGTTGCTAACGCCATGACAAACCCTTACAAAAGTTTTAATAGAAGTCTAGATGGCTATAATTGTGTTCAAGTTTAACCATTATTGCAAGCATTGATTCGTCTTTAACTGCAGTTTAGTGGCGATCAATTTCATTTTGTTTGGCTTGTGGTAGAATTAGACGTAGGAAATACAAGCAAACTGTCCAGATTTGCATAATAAAAACAACAAGGAGCTTAAATTGACTTTACCGCTTATGGATACCAGAGATTTTCTAGCTTTTACTTTAGCAAGCCCGCTCTCACTACCACAGCAGTACCATTTTCATTTAGGGGACCACACTCAGGTTGATATCCTTGATACCGGTGTGATTGTATTTACCCCGTTAACTGCAACTGCCACTGCTAAAAAAGATATTGTACTGTCGTGTGCTGTGCATGGTAATGAAACCGCACCGATTGAGATTTGTAATCAACTGATTAAGTCGTTATTGAGTGAAACTATTATTACTCAACATCGTATATTGTTTTTAATTGGCAATCCTTCGGCAATACTCAATAAAACCCGTTTTCTAGAAGAGAATATGAACCGTTTATTTAGCGGTGCCCATTCAAAAGGACAGGGGTTAGTTAATGCTGAGCGTATTCGTGCCAAAGCTTTAGAAAAGTATGTGGCCGACTTTTTCAATAATGGCGTATCAGGTAGTCAGCGTATTCATTACGATTTGCATACAGCGATACGCCCATCAAAACATGAAAAATTTGCTATTTATCCATACCGCCCAGGTCGAGCATTTAGTGGTGAGCAAATGATGTTTTTGGCTGCATGTGGCGTTGACACCATATTGTTTCACCATGAGCCCACAACCACATTCAGCTATTACTCTTCTGAGTACTTCAAGGCCGATGCGTTTACGGTTGAGTTGGGTAAAGTGATGCCATTTGGCGAAAACGATATGACTCGTTTTGAAGATACCCACAAAATGTTAACGGCGTTAATTACCCAAGATGTGGTCAAGTTGCCAGACTATAATTCAGCATCATTGAATTTATACAAAGTATCGCGTTCAATTAATAAAAGTGCTGACGATTTTGCTTTCAGCTTTGCTAATGATGCACCCAATTTTAGCCAATTTAACCAAGGTGAAATCCTTGCAATAGAGGCAGGCACTGAGATAAAAGTGCAACAAGAAGTCGAGGCGATAGTGTTTCCTAATGCTAAAGTACCTATAGGTCAACGAACCGTATTGTGCCTAGTACCTGCACCAAATGAAGATGTACAGTAGGCTACTGAGTTAGCGTAAAGCAAATTATACAATTTAACAGACTAAGAATTCATTAATGGCCTGGCTAAACTATTGTATGGAAGTTTACGTTAACGTAATGTTTGTCGGCAAACTATAATTAGACTGCTACTCTTGAGGTAGCATCTCACAAGAACAAGAGCACATTATGAGCAACGCACCACTGAGCAACGAAACAGTGCATCGTGTCAGCTTTCTCGACAAGGCGTCATTGCACATTCCCATTTTGCGTGTTTTACAGGCAGATGGCACCACTTACGAAAACGCAGTGTTACCCGTTATCGATCAAGATTTAGCGGCGAAAATCTATGACACTTGCATATTTACCCGAGTTTTAGATGAACGTATGTTAGGTGCACAGCGCCAGGGGCGTATTAGCTTTTATATGACCTGTACCGGTGAAGAGGCGGCCATTATTGGTAGTGTTGCTGCGTTAGACCAAGGTGATGTGATTTTAGCTCAGTACCGTGAGCATGCTGCACTGCGTTATCGTGGTTTTACCACTGAACAATTTATGAATCAGATGTTCAGTAATGAAAAAGATTTGGGTAAAGGCCGTCAAATGCCAATCCACTATGGTAGTAAAGCGCTTAATTACCATACTATTTCATCTCCTTTAGCCACTCAAATACCGCAAGCTACTGGCGTTGCATATGCGCAAAAGCTAAAAGGCGAGCGTAATGTCACTATTTGTTATTTTGGCGAAGGTGCAGCATCAGAAGGTGACTTCCATGCAGGCTTAAATATGGCCGCGGTGTTAAAAGCCCCAGTCATCTTTTTCTGCCGTAACAATGGCTATGCTATTTCAACCCCAACAGAAGAGCAATTCGCGGGTAACGGTATTGCCAGTCGCGGTGTAGGTTATGGCATGCATACTATTCGTGTTGATGGTAATGATATGTTGGCTGTACTGGCTGCAACACAGCAAGCGCGTGCTTATGCATTAGAGCACAATGCACCAGTATTAATTGAAGCCATGACGTATCGTCTTGGTGCGCATTCATCATCAGATGATCCATCGGGATATCGCTCTAAAGATGAAGAAGCAAAATGGCAACAACATGACCCGGTAAAACGCTTCAAGCTATGGTTAATCAATAAAGGTTGGATTAACGAAGCTGATGACAGTAAAGCTCACGAAAAATACCGTGAAGAAGTGCTTGCTGCGGTGAAAGTCGCCGAGAAGATACCTGTACCTCGATTAGATGAAATTATTGAAGATGTGTTAGATCAACCAACTGCAGTGCTGAAAAAGCAGCTTAAAGAGTTGAAAGAACACATCAATAAATATCCTAAAGCCTATCCAAAAAGTGCAGGGAGACTATAAGCCGTGGCTCAAATGAATATGTTACACGCCATCAATGAGGCGTTATCAATTGCCATGAAAGCCGATGAGCGCATGGTAGTTTTTGGGGAAGATGTTGGCCACTTCGGTGGTGTTTTTCGAGCAACTTCTGGATTACAAGAGCAGTTTGGTCGTGATCGCTGCTTTAATACACCACTAACCGAACAAGGTATTGCGGGTTTTGCTAACGGTTTAGCTGCACACGGCATGACCGCGGTAGCTGAGATCCAGTTTGCAGATTATATTTTTCCAGCGTTCGATCAAATCGTCAATGAAACGGCTAAATTCCGTTATCGCAGTGGTAATGAGTTTAATGTGGGTGGATTAACCTTCCGTACACCTTATGGTGGTGGTATTGCTGGTGGTCATTATCACTCCCAGTCTCCAGAAGCGTACTTTACCCAAACTCCGGGATTAAAAGTGGTTATACCGCGTAATCCTGAGCAAGCTAAAGGATTATTGTTAGCCTCAATCCGCGATCCAAATCCAGTGATTTTCTTCGAGCCAAAGCGTTTATATCGCGCATCGGTCGGCGAAGTGCCTGAAGGCGATTATATTATCGAACTTGGCAAAGCTGACGTGGTTAAGCAGGGCACAGATGTGACTGTTCTAGCTTGGGGCGCTCAGGTTGAAATCGTTGAGAAAGCCTGTGCTATGGCTGCTAAAGAAGGTATTTCATGCGAAATTATCGATTTACGTACCTTAGCACCTTGGGATATCGATACTGTGGCTAAGTCGGTTAAGAAAACAGGCCGCTTAGTTATAAACCATGAAGCACCATTAACCGGTGGTTTTGCGGGTGAAATCGCGGCGACGATTCAACAGGAATGTTTCTTACATTTAGAGTCTCCGATCAATCGAGTCTGTGGTTTAGATACACCTTATCCACTTATTCATGAAAAAGAATATATGCCAGATGAGCTGAAAACATTTGAAGCCATCAAAACCACAATGGCATTTTAGGAGTGGGCATGATTAAAGATTTTATTTTACCCGACATTGGTGAAGGCGTTGTTGAATGCGAGTTGGTGGATTGGTTAGTTGCCGAAGGTGACACTGTAGTAGAAGACCAACCGATAGCTGATGTGATGACCGACAAAGCGTTAGTGCAAATACCGGCTCCTAACGCTGGGGTGATCACTAAGCTGTACTATGCCAAAGGCGAGATAGCGATAGTACATGCGCCTTTATATTCAGTCAGATTAGCTGATGATACAGATATAGACACAGTTGAAGCTGCACCTTTACTGCAAGAAACAACAACCAATATTGTTTCAAGTGCAAATGCATCAGGCACAACAATTGAAGACTTTTTATTGCCTGATATTGGTGAAGGCATTGTTGAATGTGAATTAGTTGATTGGTTAGTTGCAGAAGGTGAAATGGTTGTTGAAGATCAACCCATTGCTGATGTGATGACAGATAAAGCGCTAGTACAAATACCAGCAATGAAAGCCGGTAAAATTGTGAAGCATTATTACCGTAAAGGTCAGTTAGCTAAAGTGCATTCACCTTTGTTTGCCATTGAAGTGGAAAGTGAGTTTGTTAGCGCGGTTTCTAGTAGTGAACCTGCTCAACAAAATACTCATCAAGCGTTGAATGCAAACCAAAGCGTTTCTATTGAACCCGTTAGTCAAGGTAAAGCATTAGCCAGTCCCGCTGTACGTCGTTTAGCGCGTAGCTTAGACATTAACATTGCGCAGGTACAAGGTTCTGGTAAGCATGGCCGTGTATACAAAGAAGATGTAGAACGTCATCAACAAGGCGGAGTTGTTAAGTCTGCGCCAGTGCCAGCGGTTAACGCTTTGACATCAGCACCTTCAGCGACAGTTTCTAGCTCTGTTAATACAGCAACTATTAATACAGCAGATCGTGTCGAGCCAATTAAAGGCGTTAAAGCCATTATGGCGCGAATGATGGTTGAATCTGTATCGACTATTCCTCATTTTACCTATTGTGAAGAGTTTGATTTAACTGAGCTGGTCGCATTACGTGAAACAATGAAGCAGCGCTATTCAACTGATGAAGTTAAGCTCACCATGATGCCTTTCTTTATGAAAGCCATGTCTTTAGCCTTAACTCAGTTCCCGATTTTGAATAGCCAAGTCAATGCCGATTGTACTGAGTTAACCTATAAATCTCGCCATAACATTGGGATGGCGGTTGATTCAAAAGTGGGTTTGTTGGTACCAAACGTCAAGGACGTACAGTTAAAATCTATTTTAGATATTGCTGCTGAAATTACCCGTTTGACCACAGATGCAAGAAGTGGCCGAGTATCACCTGCTGATTTGAAAGAAGGTACAATTTCTATTTCAAATATCGGTGCATTAGGTGGCACAGTCGCAACGCCTATTATTAACAAACCTGAAGTCGCTATAGTGGCATTAGGTAAGTTACAAGTATTGCCACGTTTTAATGCCAAAGGTGAAGTTGAGGCGCGTAAGATCATGCAAGTCAGTTGGTCTGGCGACCACCGTGTGATTGATGGCGGCACCATTGCGAGATTCTGTAACTTGTGGAAGCACTATTTAGAGCAGCCACAAGAGATGTTAATGGCTATGCGCTAGTCAGCATGTACAGAATAAATGCTAAATTGATAAAGGACGCGTAATGCGTCCTTTTGTTTTAGGGTGAGTTTTCGTATAATTCGCCCAAGATTCACACTATTGGAACCGTTATGAGCTTGTCGGCACCCCAAATCGAAACGATTAATTATCCATTTCCGCCTAAACCCGCAGTCTTATCTGCTTCAGAGAAGCTTGCTTATAAGGCACGCATTAAGCAATTACTGATTGATCACAATGCGGTTCTCGTTGCCCATTATTATACCGACCCTGAAATTCAAGCCTTGGCTGAAGAAACCGGTGGTTGTGTATCTGACTCATTAGAAATGGCTCGTTTTGGTCGTGATCATCCTGCGAAAACATTAATTGTCGCAGGGGTCAAATTTATGGGTGAAACCGCTAAAATTTTAAGCCCAGAAAAAACCATTTTAATGCCAACGTTAGAAGCAACCTGTTCATTAGATTTAGGTTGCCCTATTGAGCAGTTTAATAGCTTTTGTGATGCGCATCCTGATCATACAGTAGTGGTTTATGCTAATACCTCTGCGGCCGTTAAAGCCCGTGCAGATTGGGTTGTCACCTCAAGTATTGCATTAGAAATTGTCGAGCACTTAGATAGCCAAGATAAAAAAATAATTTGGGCACCAGACCGTCATCTAGGCGCTTATATTAATAAGCAAACCGGCGCCGATATGCTGTTATGGCTGGGCGATTGTATTGTGCATGATGAGTTTCAAGCCAATGCATTACGCGAACTTAAAAAGCAGCACCCAACGGCTGCAATCCTGGTTCATCCTGAGTCACCTGCTAGCGTAGTTGAACTTGCCGATGCTGTCGGGTCTACCAGTCAGTTAATCAAAGCTGCGCAAACAATGGCAAATGATAAGTTTATCGTCGCAACCGATCGCGGTATTTTTTATAAAATGCAGCAAGCGGCTCCCGGAAAAATATTACTCGAAGCCCCAACTGGCGGTAATGGCGCAACCTGCAAAAGCTGCGCACATTGCCCCTGGATGGCGATGAATGGCCTGCAAGCCATTGAAGCCTCGTTATCTGATATGGATAAAACAGACCACGAGATTTTTGTCGATGATGAACTACGCATAAAAGCATTAATTCCACTGACACGCATGCTAGATTTTGCCAAAGAATTGAACATGAAAGTGAAGGGTAACGCGTAAGCGTTAAGCTTGTTGTGAAGATAAAATAAAAAGCCGACATCATGTCGGCTTTTTTGTTTAGTCAGTAAAGCTGACAGCTCTGCTCATTATAATGATAGTGAATTCACCCAGGAAAAGGTTAGATAATTCAGAGAGTATTTACACGGTAAATTAACCACATTGGTACCAGATCTACTCGAGTTACCATCCATTATCACCTTACTATAATAAAGTTATCATCAGGTGATAATTTAATTCGATTGTACTGTAAGGTGATCGGTCTATAATGAGGAGTATCTTGACGCCGTACCAGGTTATGGGATCGCCGCAATGAAATACCGAACACATTTATTTTCTCTTCGTATCGGGCATGCACTGCGAGAGTCTTTAAAAGACGCTCCCTATAATGCCAATACATTCACTAAAGATTTATTAGCCGGCTTAACCGTAGGCATTATTGCTATTCCATTAGCAATGGCGCTTGCGATTGCCATTGGTGTCGCACCGCAATACGGGTTGTATACTGCCATTATTGCTGGGTTTGTTATTCCGCTCACCGGTGGCTCACGTTATAGCGTGTCTGGCCCTACCGCCGCGTTTGTGGTGATCCTCTATCCCATAGTGCATCAATATGGTCTGTCTGGTTTATTGCTGGCCAGCCTGTTATCCGGACTAATGTTGATTATCATGGCATTGTTTCGCTTAGGGCGTTATATCCAATATATTCCCGAATCAGTCACCTTAGGGTTTACGGGTGGTATTGCTGTGGTGATTGCAGTGCTACAAGTTAAGGACTTTTTTGGTCTAACTATTACCGAGATGCCAGAAAGTTTTGTCGGTAAAGTAGCTACCTTAGTTCAAGAAATTCCTGGGTTTTCTGGGCCAACATTGCTGGTGGGATTAAGCACCTTAGTGGTGTTTATTTTGTGGCCAAAACTCAAGTTGGCTGTGCCAGCACATCTGCCTGCTGTGGTTGTGGCGAGTATAGTGGCGCTGGTACTAAATCAACTTGGTTTTCATGTGGCGACCATTGGTTCTACGTTCAGTTTCACCCTAGCCGATGGCTCTATCGGTGCAGGTATTCCCTCTATGTTGCCCGATTTTGAATGGCCTTGGCTTCGCGCGCAAACGGGTGAAGTGCCATTGGTACTCACTTGGCAATTAGCCAGTGACCTATTGTCTGCCGCCTTTGCTATCGCCATGTTAGGCGCCATTGAATCGCTACTGTGTGCAGTGGTGTTAGACGGCATGTCAGGTAAAAAACACAGCGCCAATAGCGAATTACTTGGTCAAGGTATCGGTAATATTATCGCGCCATTTTTTGGCGGTATTACCGCAACCGCTGCCATTGCTCGTTCGGCGGCTAACTATAAGTCGGGGGCGGTAAGCCCAATCGCGGCCATGATCCATGCGCTGGTGGTGTTAGTGTCTTTATTATCGCTCAGCACTGTTTTAGCTTATATCCCCATGGCGGGCATGTCGGCGCTGCTTATTATGGTGGCATGGAACATGAGTGAAGCGCCTAAGATTGTCCATCTTGTTAAAAAAGCCCCTGCCAGTGAAATACTGGTGTTGATGGTGTGCTTGTTACTGACCATATTTTTTGACATGGTGATTGCGATCAGTGCTGGGATCATTTTGGCGTCGTTATTATTCATGAAACAAGTGGCCGACATGACCAAGGTGCAAGACATTAGCGAGCAGAAAAAGCACGTGCATGTTGAGTTACCGCCACGTTGGAAAGTGTTTAAAATTAATGGGCCATTATTTTTTGCTGCCGCCGACAGTGTGTTTGGTGAGTTGGCGCATTTGAGTGGCGACCAGGATGGGGTGATATTGTATTTTGACGGGGTATCGCTTTTAGATTCTGGTGGTGTCTCGGCGCTGTATAAGTTTATTGATAAATGTCAGCGTGATAATACTCGAGTATTGTTGGCAGATTTTCAATTTCAGCCACTTAAAACCTTAGCTAAAGCAGGCTTTAAGCCTGACGGCGTGCAGTGCGTGACGTATTCAACCTTGGCTAGTGCGCTGGATGATGTGGTGGCGGGAGCGTAAAAACACCATAAAGGCTGACAAACCAGTATGGTGTTTTCGATAAACTAGTTGCGATGATACTTTGTGAGTTATTGAGCCGGTTTAGCGACTTCAATATACTGCCAAGAGTCTGCAATGTGCAGCCTTGCTGAAGTCACTTGCTTATTTCGCTCAACATTAATGTGGTTAGTTTGCTCTGACCACAACTCTTGCAGGGCGGTCATCTTAAGATAAAAACCGTCCATATTGGAGGTGATCGGCGTTTCCTGATAAACCCACAAATACTTGCCCTGTAACTCGGTGCCAACGTAAGTTAGCGTGATCGGATGTTGCTGCTGATCCTGCATCGAAAAAGTCGAAATAGCATAATAAGCAAATGCTTCACGGCCAACAGGATCGCCGATCAGATCGGTACTTTTATCGATTACTTGTTGGGCTGCGTGTTCAGCATCGTGTAAATAAAACCGATGCTGGACTTCTAACATGCCGCTAAGCTGATTAAATACAATACTGGTGTAAGCTTCTTTTTGCTGGTGGGCTGTGGCATTGCCCGCCAGAAAACTCAAACCGACAGCGATTATTCCGACAAAGAATGATAGGCGCATTATTTCTTCTTCACTTTGATTTCAGGCTCTTTCAGGGCCTCTTTGTTGTCATGCATAATGTCGCGATACTTATTGCCCTTACGTTCCTCTTCTTTAAAGGCTTCAATGCGTGACGGAATAATTTGTCTTGGGTAATAGTTGTTTTCAATATCGACATCGGCAGTTTCGCCGCGACGATCAACCACGGCAGACACTAAGATTTTGTCTTTGTCGGTGACAATGAGCTTACTGACTTCAAACGGTGAGCGGCGCCAAATTTCTGCTGGCAACACCAATGACTCTGTTTCACCATTTTCAAATGTGAGTTCGAGTAGAATTGGCATCACTAAGCCACCTAAATTGGCAAAGTTAAACACGTAATAATTTTTATCTTCTTTGAGTGCACGGGCGAGTGCTTGCTGCTCCCATGGGTCTAGCTCGGCGTGTTTTTTGTTGTACTTGTTGCGCTCTTTATTGGTCACGCTAAATTGATCATATTGGTCATGATAATCAACATTATCTGGATTAAGTTCAACCCAGGTTTTTAGACCACTTTGTTGGTTACGCTCAACCGAATAAGGCATGGGTTTATCTTTATAATCTTGGCGACGACGATCAAAATCAATATCAGGATTATTGCTGTCTAAGCGAAGTTTATAAATGCGTTCTAGCGAGATATCAACATGGTCCGTGGTGTAAAACCAACCACGGAAAAACCAATCTAAGTCGACGCCAGAGGCTTCTTCCATGGTGCGGAAAAAGTCGCTTGGAGTAGGGCGTTTGTTCATCCAGCGACGGCTGTACTCTTGAAAGGCAAAATCGAATAGCTCACGGCCCAATACCACTTCACGTAAAATATTCAGTGCTACAGCGGGTTTAATATAGGCGTTTGGACCCAGTTGTAACACGCTGTCTGACTGCGTCATCACCGGTACTTGCACATTAGACTTCATGAACTCAATCACGTCACTTGGCTCACGCCCCCACGGTAGCGATGGGTCCCATTCTCGGGTGGCTATGCCGTCTAAAAAGCTATTTAAACCTTCGTCCATCCACGTCCATTGACGCTCGTCTGAGTTCACAATCATTGGGAAATAGTTATGGCCGACCTCGTGGATCACTACGCCGATTAAGAATTGTTTTTCCGACAAGGTATAAGTACGGCTTTCATCGTCGTGCCAAATGGTGCGTGGACCATTAAAGCTGATCATCGGGTATTCCATGCCGCCAACAGGGCCGTTTACACTAATGGCTGCAGGGTAGGGATAATCGAAGGTAAAACGTGAATAGACTTCAAGGGTGTGAATAACCGATGCAGTTGAATAACGCTGCCACAACTCGCCACCTTCTTTAGGATAAAACGACATCGCCATTACTTGTGGGTTCTGGCTGCCTTTTTGTTGATAACCTTGTGCATCCCAAATAAATTTACGTGAAGATGCCCAAGCAAAGTCGCGTACGTTTTCAGCTTTAAAATGCCAGGTCTTATTACCTTTAGCTGTGCTTGATTCGTTAATAAGGGCCTCGTCTTCCGAGACAATAAATACAGGCTTTTTGGCGGTTTTAGCTTTATCTAAACGTTTAAGTTGTTCAGGTGATAACACCTTTTTGCTGTTTTGTAATACGCCAGTGGCCGTAACAATATGGTCGCTGGGAACGGTCATACTGACATCGTAATTTCCAAACTCTAGGGTAAACTCGCCGCTGCCTAAAAACTCTTTATTGTGCCACGCTTCGTAGTCGGAATAGCTGGCAACTCGCGGAAACCACTGCGCCAATAAGAAGATGTCATTACCGCCTTCACGTTTGTCGTCTGGGAAGTGCTCATATCCAGAACGTGCACCCACGGCGTCTTCTTCTAAAATGTTATAGCCATAATTGATGCGTAATTGTGTCGATTTATTGTGGCTTAACGGGGTGGGTAAATCGACACGCATTTGGGCGCCGACAATAGTGTATTTTACAGGCTTATTATTAGTGTCAGTAACCGCTGTTATTTGATAACCCAAGTTATTATCAGCTAAAAATTGTTGGCGACGAAGATCACCTAAACTGATTTTGGCAAAGGCATTATCACCATAAGTGTTGTTGGCACTAACGCTTCCATCCACGCCATTAAACGCGGCGCTGCGTTCCGACATCGAATCTGATTTAAATCGATTTTGTTCCAGCTGTAGCCACAAGTATTTAAGTGTATACGGCGAGTTGTTGTGATAAGTAATCACTTGTTCACCTTGAATGCGACGTTTTTGTTCATCAAGAGTGACATTGATTTTATAATCAACTTGTTGTTGCCAATAGTCCTTACCTGGTTCGCCAGCAGCATTGCGGTAATCGTTTGGTGTGGGGAGGCTTTCTTCAAGTTGACGAAACTTGTCTACAAAATGACCTTTGTTTTGGACAATTTCAGAAGCCGAACTGGTAAGAATAACTGAACTGGTTAATGCCAGTAACAGCAGCTGACGATACACGCGCATAAGTACTCCTTTGACGTCAGCAAGCTGATGCCAATAATCCCAAAATGATGATTTGTTGTGTTTTTGTTGGCGAAGTGTAACTAAATTGAAATGAATATGCTGAGAAATAATGTTACCAAACTTTGCATTCTTTGATGGTAATGCTGTTTGACCAGATATCGGTAAAAATGTTTGTAGCCGCTTATGGTTTACATCTGTAGTTTGTTTCTAGATATAGTTGTCTTCAGATTGAAAAAAATTGCTGAATGCTTTCAGGGTATCAACTCAGAATATATTATTAGCAGGTAATAAATAGCACCGTTTGTTTAGTTGCTAATTGATTTAGTTTACCACTTTGGTTGTAATAAGCTTTTTGCCACAAACAACAAAAAAGCCCCGCATAAATGCGAGGCTTTTAAGCTGAACTAAATTCAATAAGCTAATCTAAAAGTAGATTACTTAGCGTTCATTAGTGCAACAGCGTTGTCTAACATGCGGTTACTGAAACCCCATTCATTGTCATACCATGACATCACTTTCACTAAACGGCCGTTAACACGTGTTTGTGTTGCGTCGAAATTAGAAGAGAAAGGGTTGTGGTTAAAGTCGATAGACACTAATGGCTCAACATTAATCGCTAACACTTCAGACATTGGCGCCTTTAGTGAAGCGCGGGTAATGATGGCATTAACTTCTTCTACCGTGGTGTCACGAGATGCTAAGAATGTTAAATCAACTAAAGACACGTTGATGGTAGGTACACGAACCGCTAAACCATCAAATTTGCCTTGAAGCTCAGGAACCACTAAACCAACAGCAGCAGCTGCACCTGTTTGAGTTGGGATCATTGACATTGCAGCAGCACGAGCACGACGTAAATCTGTGTGATACACATCAGATAAACGTTGATCGTTAGTGTAGGAGTGGATAGTGGTCATTAAACCTGACTCAATACCTAATTCATCATTTAACGGCTTAGCAATAGGTGCTAAACAGTTAGTGGTACAAGATGCGTTTGAAACCACAGTCATGTCAGCAGTTAATACTTCGTTGTTTACGCCGTAAACCACGGTAGCATCAACATTCTTACCCGGCGCAGAAATAAGCACTTTCTTTGCACCAGCAGTAAGGTGTGATTGAACTGATTCTTTTGACGTGAAAATACCAGTACATTCAAACACAACATCAATTTTTAACTCAGCCCAAGGTAACTTTGACGGGTCACGTTCTTGGAAAGTTAAAATTTTGTCACCATTAACGTAGATAGCTTCTTCGTCATGATCAACTTTGGCGTTAAAACGACCATGTACGGTATCGTACTTAGTTAAGTGAGCATTAATTGACGCATCACCTAAATCGTTTAACGCAACGATTTCGATTGGGTAGTCTTTTTCGCTTTCATAAAGTGCACGTAAAACATTTCTACCGATACGGCCGTAGCCGTTAATTGCAACACGGATAGTCATCTCATATCCCTCAATTGAAAATAAATTAGGTGGCATATAAATCGCCTGGTTGTAAAATTACCAAATTGACGGCTTTCGTCAAGCTAAATCGGTCTAAAAAGCGCTTTTAGACCTAAAAATTTCGTAATTTTTATCCATTTTGTGCATTTGGTGGCTTTTTTAGACAGGAAATTGAAAGTGTTCATGCATATCTTATTTATCTTCTAATAACTGAGCACTGATTGAATTGGCAAAATTAGCGCTTTTTATGTCGATGATTAAGGCTTGCGCTTGTGTATCTAAAACTGTCGCTAATTCAGTATTACCATTGACTAATCCGTTGAGTTGCTTTTGATCAATTTGATTATCAGTCATTAACGAATTGGCCTTGGTAAACAAATATACGTATTCAAAATTTTGTTGTTGCTGAAAAACACTGGCCAAACCTAACAACCAGTCTGGATTAAATTGTTCAGCGGCAACGGTGGTAAATAAAAAGCGGTATATCCGTTTAGCATCCATTGGAGATACACGAACAAAATAAGCTGCTAATTGACTGAGTATTTCTGGATCGTCAATTGCGCCATTTTGATAATGTTTGATAACGATATCCTGTGATGGTTTATCGTTAAATCGTATCCAACGGTAATAAGCTAAGTAAATATCTGGATTGTCCTTGGTATAGTCACGTAATTCACTCAGTGTTTGAGTGCTAACAGCAAAGGCTCTTGCACGTTCTTGGGTTCGCTGCGGATTTAATATGTGCTGAACTCCAGCGGCTAATTCGACACAATTACTGTAGTTTTCCAGATGAATGAGTTGTTGATAAAGTTGCAGACCAGTCGGATTTTCGGTTTGCTTTAATTGTAGTCTATGGCGGATTAGGTCGGCTTTTTCAAATCGACACCAACTATCTTGGTGTAAATCGGCACAAATTTCAGGATTATTTTTACAAATCATGTCGCTGTTTCGGTCATTTTCACAGCCCAAAAGGCCTAAAAAACCTATAAAAAAACTAAATGATGTAATTATTACTAGATTTTGCTTCAAAAGAGGCTCCTGGCGAGTAATTGTCTAATAAAATTACAGGTTTAGCGAAAATTAGTTACTGGCGAAATGCAGCAGATTTCATTACAATGACGCCGACCTAGCGGGGATGACTCCCCATCAATACACTAATTATTGGTCTTTTCTTTTTGTTACTCAAACCTTTCTAAAACTATTTAAAGAAAAGTGAGATAAAGGAACCCTACATGAGCGCAGATAAACATCTACAAAGCTGGCAAGAACGTTTTGAAATGGCAGAGGCCATGCAACCTTTACTTGGTAAGTTATATCGTAACCAAGGTGTCGAAGTTGTGGTATACGGCAAGCCATTATTAAACGCATCAACCATTGAAATCATCAAGTCTCACCGTTTGGTTCGTCGTCATGTAGGTGATAAATTACGACTACGTGAAAGCTTCCCATTTATTCAAGCTCTTAGCAAGCTTGCTGTCAAGCAGTGTAAAGTCGATATTGGTAAATTAGCCGTCAATTATTGGCGTGACCATAGCGATGCTAGCCAAATAGAAGCTTATATGGCGACTGAACTCGCAGCGGGAATGAACTATGGCGATGATACACCAGCACGTGATGTGGTGTTATACGGTTTTGGACGTATTGGTCGTTTACTCGCGCGTTTATTAATAGAACGTACAGGTAAAAGTAATAAACTATGCTTACGTGCCATTGTGTTACGTGGTGGTAAGAAGGGTGATTTAGAGAAGCGTGCAAGTTTACTGCGTCGCGATTCAGTACACGGTCCTTTTAATGGTTCGGTAGAAGTTGATGAAGAAAATAATGCCATTATTGCTAATGGTACTTATATTCAAATTATCTATGCTAATTCACCAGATCAAGTTGATTACACTCAATACGGTATTAAAGATGCTTTAATTGTTGATAATACTGGTATTTGGAAAGACGAAGCAGGTCTTGGCTTACATCTTAAGAGTCCTGGCGCGGCAAAAGTCTTATTAACCGCACCAGCGAGTGGCGCAATCAAGAACGTGGTTCATGGTGTTAATGATAATGATATTCTGCCTGAAGACACCATAGTTTCTGCGGCCAGTTGTACTACCAATGCGATAACGCCTGTGCTTAAAGCATTAAACGATAAATACGGAATTGAAAATGGTCATGTGGAAACGATTCACTCGTACACCAATGATCAAAATCTAATTGATAACTATCATAGCGCCGATCGTCGTGGTCGTAGTGCACCACTTAATATGGTGATCACAGAAACCGGTGCCGCTAAAGCTGTTTCTAAGGCGCTACCTGCATTAGAAGGTAAATTAACCGGTAATGCGATCCGCGTCCCAACGCCTAACGTGTCTATGGCGATAATTAGTGTCAATTTAAATGCTGAAACTAACCGTCATGACTTAAATGAATACTTAAAAGATATGGCTTTATTGTCTGAATTGCAGAATCAAATTGATTTTACAGAATCGACAGAAATTGTATCAAGTGACTTAGTTGGTTCACGTTATGCCGGTGTGATTGATTCTCAAGCGACTATTGCTGAAGGAAAACGTGCCATTTTATACGTTTGGTATGACAACGAGTTTGGTTATAGCTGTCAAGTTGTTGGTGTTATGCAAAAAATGCTTGGATTAACCACCTTATCTTTACCAAATAGCCAATAGATAACTCAGTCCCTGATGTCGTTTAACGAGCAGGGAATGGATATTTAGAAAAAGTACCTTAGGGTACTTTTTCTATTTTTAGGTCTATCTGTTAACTTTTAAACAGTGATGAACGTTTATTCAGCAGTTAACTCAAAATAACCAATAATTGTTATTTTATTGGTTGACTCTGAAAGTGAAAACGGTAGAATGCGAACCCGCAATCAGGGGAACTTATACAGTTTATGTAAAGTATTTCCAGATGCGATAAAGATTCAGCGACATTAGCTCAGTTGGTAGAGCGATACCTTGCCAAGGTATAGGTCATCGGTTCGAACCCGATATGTCGCTCCAAATTGAGTTTCTACTGTACAATACAGTTTAAACAACAGTTTGCCCGAGTGGTGGAATCGGTAGACACAAGGGATTTAAAATCCCTCGCTGAATAAGCGTGCCAGTTCAAGTCTGGCCTCGGGTACCATTATTAGACTCTTTTTAATTGCAAAATTAAAAAAGAGTGATGGATAAAAAAGCCTCGACATTATGTCGGGGCTTTTTTATGTCTATGCCTTTGTAATGTAAATTCCATTCACCAAAAATTTATACTTTAGCCGCCTGAGGAATATCATAGGCAGTGATGATTAGACACTCTCTGCCTGAAGATGTCTCAAGCGTATAAAATATTTAGTTTTGTTGTTTTTACCCTAAAAAGAATCGTTAATGGGTGAAAAAGACGAGTTGCTATGGCTGCACAGCTTTTAAAAGGTGGTTTAGGTTCAGGTTAGATAAAATAATGCCTTCACTTAATAGTAAAGGCATTATTGTTAACATGACAACCAGGGTAGACTTGTTTTAGAGAATATTAATTACAGCCAGTCCAGATTTCTCCATCTGTGCTGCATTCATTAATCATCGTACCGTCGTCCTGACGCGTGGCTTTAGTCCATTCACCTAAACTATTCTTATCAATTTGCACCATGCTGTTATTCATCCGTTTACGCCAATGGTAAGTGTCAATCGACACGTGCTCATCCCAGCCCTTTGGCAGAATAGATAAATGCTCGATAAGTTCGGTAGCATTAAGCTGTTGAGCCTTATCCTTCATATTTATCCAGTCAGGCAATGACGCAAATTCAGGATCCGCCTCACGGAAAATAAATTCAGCAAAGTAGTCCATGCCATTTTCGGAAAACGACACCGTATGCATGCGATCTAGAGGAACCTCAAGATTTTGCGTGCACTCAGACATTGCATTAACAGAATTAAATTTAGGGATGTTAGTTAATTGATACTCAATATTATCTTTTTTAAAGGTGATCTGTTCAGAAGCCGAGCAATTATATCCACGCTCTATATCGTAGTAAGCATCTTTACGGATCTGTAATTTCCCCGCGAATGTTTGATCTCCCCAACTACTATTGTGGGCAACTACGTCAGACAAGATAATATCGACTTCAAATAAGTCTTGTTCCATTTTAACAATGTTCAGTATCCAACCGTCTGATAGGCTGACAAAAGTCTCTCGGTACCAAGCATTATCGAATTGATATTTTTCATCCTTATTTTTATCTTGATAAATAATGACTCGAATTTCTACAGCGTCAGGATATTGTGCTTGTATATTCGCTTTATGGCCAAAAGAGGCCTTTAACCCTTTGACGATAGCCTGAGCTATTTCATAGGCTTGAGTATTATTATCGGCGATAAAATCAGCAAAAATTTGTTCTTCAGAAAGATTATAATGAGTCACTAAGTATATCATTACTAATCGAATTTCATTTTGCAGGTCATTTGTGAGCTGAACATTATTTTTTAAATTCTCACAGCTTAAAATAGGCTGTTGAGCTGCTTTTAGCTTGGCAGAGATTTGCTCCCATAATAGCGATGTTAGTGGTGATATATGACGGATTTCATCATCTGTTAGCGGGGTAATAGAAGGCGGCAATGCCATCTGATAAGCCTCTGTCACAGGGCCAGTATCTTCATCTATCGCGCCCACAGGCACATCCACATACATAGTTGAATATGGGACACATTCAGCATGTTCTGGAGTGAACTCAAACGCATATTCACCCGCTGCACCAGATATTGCAGATGGCTCGCTATCTACATCAAAAATACTGTTGCCATTGATATCTAACCACACAGTTGCACCAGATACATAACCGTCAATGACCTTACCAGACAAACCTACAGTCACCGGCGGTGGAGGCGGTGGAGGCGGTGGAGGCGGCGGTGGAGGTGGCGGCGGTGGAGGCGGCGGTGGTGGTGGAGGTGGTGGTGGAGGTGGCGGCGGTGGAGGTGGTGAAATTACTTCAATATCGGCTGAATTTGAGCTACCACCACAAGCCGTTAACGAAAACGTTATAGCTATCGCGACGGGTACTAGCCACTTATTTGGAACTAAGGTCATGTAATATCCTTACTACATTATTATGTTGATCTAATGGCTAAACCAAGAGAGTCAGGTTATATTTTTTAATATTTTTAATCAAAGGGTTAAGCTTTTTTGAGTTGGAATGGGGCGGGAAGCGGATTAAACAAGCGTGAAGTATCTTTAACTGCCCTGTAAATACTTTACCGACCATCCTTGGCTCTTTAAGCCTAATGCAAAAGTATACTACTCGCTAAGCGACTGAAAATAAATACCACACCTACTTTCCGTAACAAATTAGATACAATTGGTTGGGTAAATAATATTAATTTGGTTGCAGCACCACACGTCCGTTTATTAACGTCTGATAATTACTAGCGCTCTTTTGTTCAAAATAAAGAAATGTTGTAATACGTTTTTGCCCCAAGCTTTGTTTGGAAATATGGCCTGCGGCCACCAACGTCGTGGCGCTTCACCCACACCAGACCAAGAGGGTATCAACAGCAATACCCTCTTTACTTTTAATTAAAGAATTAGGCCCTGCCGCCCCAGACGAAAAATGCTGAAAGGCGCATAATTTTCGATGGGGATCGATCCAGCTTTCAACTTCATCTGTATCCGGCTTCGGCCATTGTCACCTAATATAAAAAATATCCTAACGCTTCCGATTGGCCGTCCCTGGCCCAACGAAAGCTAGCGTGGTATCCATGCCAAGCTCACGGGTTCTCGGAATAAAGAGTCTCGATGACCTCAATTCAAACTGGACATCCCAGCTTTTCTTATAGAATTGTTACAAATGAAGTTAAATCGAAGAGGCGAAAATATCATCTGCATAAGAACTTGCGGCATGCAATTGATTAGATTGAAGTCACGAACTTACTTAATCGGACCAATATGACTTGTATTAAAACATTGAATTAATGCTATAAAGTAGATTAGAGTATGAAAACTTAAGGACAAAGTAGGGTCACCTCGAACACTATCATCGAGTGCGCCATTTACGGAAGACAAACCATTCAATAACATGTGCCTATTAACTCCCCTAAAATGTTTACCCTGACCCAACTAATTTAATTTAATTTAATTTACTAATTTACTAATTTACTGTTGCGTACTGCTAGACACTCGCCGTTCGTTTGCTAGAAAACATAAAAACTGTTCAATGTGCGTAGGTAAAATATGCTTTGCAGCAGTAAACTTAAAATATCTTATAAAATAACGGTTCCAATAAAGGTATGACTTTTCAGTTTAGTAGCTGTAATGCCTTACTCTAATTTGTTGTCTAATCGCTTCTAAATATCCCGATCCCGCCATCATTTCCCCCTTTATGTTACCTGTACTGTATTTATATACAGTTATAATGGGTTTTGACGGAATAACAATAATAAGTGAACAAAAAGCAGTCTAAAGGACTATGTCGAGAAAAATAGGGCTGCTCTAATATATTGATCTTGCTTGGTTTATTTTTTTACATTTGGCGCAGACACTTTTAACGCGCAATTTTAGTTTTATATTTGAATGTACCCGTCATTAAATTGCTTTACTTCAAAGACATAGGAAATGTAGGATGATATTAATCAATAACTTAAACGGGCGGCTTTATCGGTCGAGCCGTTCAATAAGCTGTTACATGTACGGGTAAATATGCGATATTTCTTTCTAATCTATATATTATTTTCATCTTCTGTCTTCGCGGGTGTCGATTTAGTAAAAGTAGATAAATCTGATAGCAAAATGTACTTACTGGCTGATGGTAAAGTTGTTAAGGAATATCACGTAGCATTTGGTAAAAATCCGAAAGGGCATAAAGAGCAAGAAGGCGATGAAAAAACTCCTGAAGGCACTTATACCTTAGATTATAAAAAAGAAGATTCATCATTCTACAGAGCAATGCATATTTCATATCCAAATGCTCAGGATATTGAGAATGCAGAGTCTAAAGGTTTGTCTGCTGGCGGTTTTATTATGGTTCACGGGCAACGTAATTGGCTTGGGTGGTTTTCTTCAATTACGCAAAAGTATAATTGGACAAATGGTTGCATTGCTTTGACCAATTCAGAAATGGATGAATTTATGGACTTAGTAGAAACTGGAACCAAAATACATATCCAGTGGTAGGTACATGTAACAAGAGACTATGGCGTCAATAGTTAATTTTATGCTTTTGGCGCTTCCCATAAAACACCATCTCTTAACATCGAATTTAAGATCACAACCATCTTTCTAATACAGGCAATAATAGCCACTTTCTTTGGTTTTCCTGCCGCAACTAACCGCTGATAAGTCTCTTTAAAAACAGGGTTAGATTGTATCGCTGACATCATGGCCATGTATAAAACCGTTCTCACTTGATGCCGACCCCCTTGGATCTTTCTATGTAGTGGCATAGTTATTTTGGCCACCTAAATAGAGGTGATATTATTACCTCGTAAATTACTTTAGGTGAACACATGAGATCGACAACCCGAAAAACATTTAGTCCTGAATTCAAACTTGAAGCAGCCCAATTAGTCCTAGATAAAAACCATAGCATCATCGAAGCTGCAAAGGCGATGAACGTGGGTAAATCAACCATGGATAAATGGGTGAGACAGTTAAAACTAGAACGCCAGGGTGGCACGCCAAAAGCCTCTCCCATTACCCCTGAACAAATTGAAATTCGTGAGTTGAAGAAACACATAGCACGTATTGAGGAGCATAATCTTATCCTAAAAAAGGCTACCGCTCTCTTGATGTCAGACTCGATGAACAATTTGCGCTAATCAGCCAACTCAAGCAGAGCCACTCTATTCTCACAATTTGTAATGCATTCAAAGTGCATCGAAGTAGCTATAAATATTGGCTAAAAAGAAAAGAGCATATTGATGCTGATTTTACAATTTTATGCAGTGAAGTGAAGACCGCGCATCGTATTAGTAATGGCTCTGCCGGTGCTCGAACGATAGCGCAATTAGTGACTAACAAAGGGATTAAACTTAGTCGTTATCGAGCCCGTAATCTCATGATAAAGCTTGGGTTAGTCAGTTGTCAGCAGCCTAAGCATGCTTATAGGAAAGCAACACAAGAGCATGTAGCTATCCCTAATACGCTTAATCGACAGTTTGCTGTTACCCAACCAGATCAAGTGTGGTGTGGCGACGTGACGTATGTTTGGGTCGGTAATCGTTGGGCATATTTAGCGGTTGTTCTAGATTTATTTTCCCGCAAACCTGTGGGATGGGCTTTGTCATTATCGCCAGATAGTGAACTGACGTGCAAAGCCTTGAATATGGCGTTTGAGTTAAGGGGTAAACCTGAGAATGTGATTTATCACAGTGATCAGGGTTCGCATTATACTAGCTTGAAATTTAGGCAGTTATTATGGCGTCTTCAGATTGAGCAAAGTATGAGTCGTCGCGGGAATTGTTGGGATAACGCACCAATGGAGCGTTTCTTTAGAAGTTTGAAATCTGAATGGGTACCTGTAAATGGTTATGGGAATTTTACAGAAGCAGACAAAGCGATCACAAATTACATCACTGGATATTACAGTGAAACTAGGCCCCATCAATATAATGGTGGGTTAACGCCAAATGAGTCAGAACGTTTATATTGGAATGACTCTAAAACCGTGGCCAATTTTACTTGACCACTACACTATGCCCTTTGAAACGTCCACTTTCTTTATTCATGGGTGCAACACCAACTAATGAGCTGGCTTCTTTGTTATTGATATAACCTAATTCTGGTAGGTTGCTGATGATGGACGCAGCAGCAATTTTACCTATGCCTTTCATGCTTTGCAGGATGATATTTTTAGCTTGGTAGTCAGGGTTTGATTCGATGAGATTAACGATTTTAGTTTCAATTTTTGTAATCTGATTTTTAAACACAGTCAGAATAGGTTTGATAGTCATCGCTAGTTCTTTCGGAAGAATTTGAAGTCTGTTCTTCTCCATAGTTTGCATCACCAATAGTTGATTTCGTCTTCCGACTAAATCGCTCATAGCCTGCATTATCTCTGGCTTTAGTGTCGATAGCCGAGGTTTAATCGCTTCACTATAATGGGCGATAAGCTGTGCATCTAGCTTGTCAGTTTTAGCGCGTTGGCCAATTGCACCGGCAAAGCGTTTTATGTGTACAGGATTAGCGATTACGAAGGGTAAATTAGCATTCGCACAAGCCATAATAAACGGCATTTCAAGCCGTCCCGTCGCTTCAATGACAATACGTTCTGGGTGGTGTTTTTTAATGAGCCTCACCGCTTCTTTAATGCCTTTTTCATCGTTAGACACGGTGAAATAGATATCGAGAGGTCGAATATAAATGTCGAGTTGGAACTTGCCAGTATCGACACCGACGTTAATGTTTTGATTAGTTTTTGTTTTCATAATAAGCTAACTCTTGCTTGCAAATGCGGGTTCGAGACCCAGTAGACTATTCGAGTATTTTGCTTGGAGTCGTTTGTCGCGTTCTTTCTTGTTATCGGTCTCTCAATAGAGGATCCAGCACTCAATCGAACTACGACAAATGAAAGCTTTAGTTGCAGCTAAAGCCTGGGTCTCACATTACCCGAAACTGGGAATGATGTGTAATTAGGTGGGTTTATTATCCATACAAGGCATTTAAACGGAACAAAAAACAGTGGGTTACGTTTCGCTTCGCTACACATTGTAACCCACTATTTTTGTCCGCTTAATGCGGCGTTATATTTGCTCGTAAGCTTAGGAGTAGAGTTTGAATCAGAAGGAGCTAAATGACGCTTTAATTCAAGCCGCTGATTGCGATCTAGATTCAGTCATTGCTTTACTCTCCGATGGTGCAGATCCAAATGGCATGCCTTTGATAATGGCAATTCAATGTGGTGCGGAAGATATTGTTTGTCTGTTCATTAAAAATGGCGCTAATTTAAACGTACATTGCGAGGGTACGACTCCTCTAATTAGAGCGGTTACGTCTGGTTATCCAAACATAGTTAAACTACTAATGTTAAATGGTGCCCAACCTGATTTAAGAGACCTTGCAGGTAAAACTGCTTTAGAATGGGTAAGGGAGTGCACAATGCCGCGTTTAACGGCTGAGAATAAAAAGCTTATTGCAGGGTATATCTGTGCAAAAAAGCAAATATAAAAATTAATATGCGGTTCTTTGGGTCCGCATCATTTAACTGTTAGGAGACAAAGTGAGTTCAGGAGTGGCGCAAGCTAATAAATTCTACGAGGAAGTAGCGGATACGCAAATCGTCTGGTTTGGAACACTACCCAATGACACACTGTTAGAATTTGACTTGCCCAATGATTCTGTTTCATTTCCCGTATGGTCATCACAATCTAGAATCCTTCGGTTAAAAAAACTGAACCCAGGTTTACTTTCTAGTGTCGAGCCACGAGGAGTTAAATGGGCTGAATTTAAAGAATTATTCGTACCACTCATTAATCAAAAAAATAGGGTTGTGGGGGTGAATTTAAGTGGTAAAAAACTGGTGGGTACAGACATATCCGTTGAAACTCTAATCAGTCAAGTTGAGGCATTTTGGTAAATGTCTCCTAACAAGTTAAATCATCGGAAAATCCCTCGCAGGCCAAACAACGGCCAAACCGTTCGGTCATTCCGCTGTTTAAAGCGTTATGTAACAAGGAGAGTAATGTGAAATTTGGAATCATAGTAATTTGTTTGGCTGCATTACTTTCTGCCCCGTCATATGCTGATGAAAATAGCTCAATTGGTTTTAAAACAGTCGCCCTAGCTTTGGAAGCATTAAAAAATAAAGATGGGACGAAAACTAGTGTGCAAGGCGGATGGACAATCATCGAAGACCAAGAAGGCTCTAATATGGTCTTATGGTCGTTTACTCCAGATTCGCACCCTGCGCATCCAGCAGCAGTAAAGCGCACAGTGCTTGAGAAAAACCAAAGTGTTTATATTCAAATGACAGCTCTTTGTCAGGCTAAAAAGGCTGCCTGCGATAAATTAATGCAGGAATTTGAAGAGCTTAATCAAAACATCATGAAAGGCTCATGACACATGTTACATAACAAGTTAAATCATCGGAAAATCCCTCGCAGGCCAAACAACGGCCAAAGCGATCGGACTTTCCGCTGTTTAAAGCGTTAGGTACACAAGGAGGTTCGGTGAATTTAAATCAAGTTACATTACCCGTTAATGATATGGAAATGTCTACTAAGTTCTACCGTGATTTAGGCTTTACTCAAATAGTAGATACACCACATTATGCCCGTTTCGAATGCCCTGATGGTGATTCAACTTTTTCACTCTCATTAGAAAATTCAAAGATTCTATGTGGCACAGTTATTTACTTTGAGCACGAACAATTAGATGATTGGGTTAATGAATTAAAAGTAAAAGGTTTTAACTTTTACCAAGAACCTATTGATCAAAGTTACCTGTGGCGAGAGGCAATATTACATGATCCTTCTGGTCATAAAATAAAGCTCTATTGGGCAGGAGAAAACCGTATTAATCCACCATGGCGTGTTGAAAGGCGTACCTAACACATATGAGCCTTCCGCCAGTCAATAGGCGAGCCTAACTTATTTGACTGCTTTTGCAGTCAAATTAAAATCAATCAACAAATTCATCTACTTCGTCTGTCATTTAGCTTTCAAATCATCGTTTACAGCAAACACATATAGAGGCTCTCTTAGTGCGATCTTATCGCTGCCTGGCGCTTTTCAATCCGTTGAAATATCAGGGGCACTAAACATTTATCGGTTAACCCTAAGATGGCACTATTCAAGTCAGAGGTGCTTTTTGCACAGTTAGTTTCAGGCTCATTTAGGGTGTAAACGACTTTGTTGATTGTATTTATTAATGCGCGCCAATAAGGTGTCATTCTTTATAAAATCAAGTGCAGGCAATGTAGCTTAAATAGCATTTGGCATAGTGATGATGGTGAGAAGTCATTGCTTCATTAGTCACATCATTCACGGTCATGCTCGCTTCTCTTTTTAAGAGTATCTAGTTAGACGTTCACCTTATTGCGCGACTTATCCTTTTAAGAATCGTTGTTCATCAAACACCGTTTTGTTCTTCAGCATGAAATAGACGCAGCGACCAAGCTTATGTGCCAGTGCAGATAATGCTTTAGCTTTACTCATTCGTTTTTGTAATCGATTAAGGTAGTTACGGGCTTTGTCATTGCCTCGCAGGTACAGCACCGCTGCTTCAGAGAATGCCCATTTCAAATGAGCATTACCGATTTTATTGCCATTGGTGCCATAGGTTTTACCCGCTGATTCTGCTTTGCATTTGACCAATCGAGAGTATGAAGCAAACTTTTGTACTGATTCAAATCGGCTGATATCACCGATTTCATAGAGGATTGTCAGTGACAAAATCTTGCCAATACCTGGTACTGTTTTCAGTAATTCTAAATAGACGGGATTATGGTTCTTGGCTTGTTTTTCAATAAACCATTCGACCTGTGCGAGTTCCTTGGCATAGCAATCAAGTAGTGCCATGTCTAAATCAATGTTGCGTTGGACGATAGGGTCTTTGATATTGCTCGCGTAGTTTTTGTCTTGCAGAGATGTTTTTAATGTTAAGTTCAGTGGCAGGTAAATTGTATTGGCTGTTGGTGTTAACCACATGACCTTTGAGCATGGCCCCGTGACGGACAATCTTCATTCTTCGGCGCAGTAGATCACGAGCTGCGCGCATTTCACTTGGATAATCATAAGCTATTGGAAAGTTACCACCACGCAGTAGTGTGGCAATTTTAAAGGAATCGACTTTATCATTTTTGGTTTTACCACCGTGAATAGCCTTCATGTACAGGGCGTGACCTAAGATAAAATCAATCCCAAGTTCAGCACACCAGTCTGACACCCAATACCAGCAATGCATGCACTCAACTCCGACAATTACATTGCCGATATAAGGTTCTAGAATGAGTAATAAGTCATCTTTACTGGCACCTATCTTTTTATGAGCTACAACTTCCCCTTTAGAATCAATGATACAGACATAAAGTAAACGTGCATGTAAATCGATACCACAGTAGTATGGATGTGAGTTATTATAAAATCTCATTGAGTTTTCTCCTGTTGGTTTGGTCACCTTAAGCATACCGCTGATGCGGCTTGCTAGGGAGGGGGCTCAATGAGTATCAAGAAATTAAACAAGGACAAAAAACAGTTGGCTTTTTGTTCACTACGTTCACCTATTTTAGCCAACCATTTTTTGCCTGTTAATTAGGCGTTAGCCCTCATGGAGTAGTATCGTGTTTAGCGAAATAAAATGGAGATTCAATCTTGCTGTTATTAGCTCACTTTTACTGATTTTACTATCTGCATTTCAATGGTCACTCGTGGAAATCATAACTGTTTTTCTTATGATGCCTTTGTCTGGGGCTGTTTGGTTACTTTTTATAGGTTGTATAATATCGAGTTTAACTTGTTTATTAAAATTCAAAGCTATTGGTAAAAAGACTTTTGCGCCAATAGGTATTCAGGTCGCAGTGTTTCTATTGGTAATTTATGTTCCATTTACCATGTTATGGCTAAAAGTGGATTACGCTATAAATAAAGAAAAACGAGACGTAGTAGTTACTGAGGTATTAAATGGTCAACTAAAACCAAATGTTGATCATAACTCTTCTTTGATTCACTTAGGCGAAAATTATCGAGGGTTGTCTCGCGGTGGTAATGATATTGTCATCGAAAATCATGAAAGTTTAACTTATGTTTTCTTCTTCACTTTTAGAGGAATAATGGATAATTATTCAGGCTATCTATATGTTCCTGAGGGTGGTTCACCCGAAAAGTATAGTGATTTAAATGAAACTGATTCAACCGAAATAAAACATATTGAAAATAATTGGTATCTTGTTTCTCATCACTAAGGGCTAACAAGAGACTATGGCGTCAATAGTTAATTTTATGCTTTTGGCGCTTCCCATAAAACACCATCTCTTAACATCGAATTTAAGATCACAACCATCTTTCTAATACAGGCAATAATAGCCACTTTCTTTGGTTTTCCTGCCGCAACTAACCGCTGATAAGTCTCTTTAAAAACAGGGTTAGATTGTATCGCTGACATCATGGCCATATAAAATTATGTGGGGTCAGTGTAAACTTTACTTAATTACCCCACATTTACTAATCCCACGACCTACCTTTAGACCCTTTGCACTAAGTCATTTCTGTCCAGTAACAAGTTAACTCTAGTGTTGCCGCAGCCATCACTGACGCTAAATCGAAGAGATTATAATGCGGGTGCAGATGAGCCAGCGAGTATCCAAAACAAGGATGTTTTGGTTGAGCCCACATGGACGTGCTTGCGGCGTCTCGTTGGATCATCTGTACCTGTAGTCAATCTCAAACCTATGAGGATTTAATTGGATCTGATTAAATTTTTATTAAAATGAAACCTTCCAACCCGCTTTTGTCCAAAAGTTTGTTATCCGTAGAATGAAGGCTGTTTAATGTTTTTGAGCAGGAGATATGTAACAGTGACCAGATAGCCACTGTTACTGATTCATAAATTAATAAGTTAAAAATTATTGACCAGCTGACAATAACTCAAGATTCGTCACTAGATTTCTTACGCCATGGGCATGATCTTCATTGAACACATTACTTTCACACCATTTACCCACAGTGGCGATATTCACCTGAGCCACTTTTGGACGAACACTCCACGATACTTGAAGCGGTGAGCCTTGTTCATTATATCCAGGGCCTGTTGTCGAGCCGGCATATTGAATCGCATCACCTGTATTTGATGGAATATTTAATGCCTGGTGATAGCCATTGCTTTGGCCTAACTGGGTTAATTGACCAAAATCTAATGCCTTTGCATTATTCACTAGTACAAAAACTTGCGTTTCAACTCTCAACTGTGGATTTTTAACCGACTCACTTAAACAAGCACCTAAAGTTGGGCCAGGGCTCACTTGAGCTGTGGAATGCACATAGTGCAATTCAATGGTATCGCCAGGTATTAGATTACCGTGTTCACTTGGGCAAATAGCTTGCTTAACCGGTAATAAGTCTTTTTTACTGATGCTACCTGAGTATTTAAAGCCTGTTGAGTAACCTTTACCGTCACCGTTACCCGCATAGGTAGTAAATTCACCGCCAGAGTGCTCGGCATTTTTATGAAAATGAATATTACATAAATTCATTTGGGTGTAGGCCGGAGCTTGGCTGAAAATAATCTTATTGTTGCCGACCAAAGAATCAATATCACGAGGTGATTGAGGGCCGAAACCTTTTCTAGCGGTATTTTCTGCCAGTTCTGCACGCTGCGCAGTAATCACTTGATCTGATACAGCGAGATATCCTTCCACATGGTTGTCTTTTGCTGACACACTAGAGGTTAAAGTTGCCGTGGCAATAGCAATCATAAGTATAGGTTTCATTTTGTTTCCTTTTAAAAAAAGTCATTCGCTGTTATATATTTTAAGTATCTATTTATATTAGACTTTATTAGATTAGCAAGGTGCTCAAAACTATAGTTAAATAATATTAGTACAAAATTTTCAGTGTAGGTTTAAATATACTGTTTGAGGCTTAATCCTGTCTGAATTTGACCATCACTTTAGTTATGATTTATTGATTACTAATCAATAAGATGGAAATGCGACAGTAATTTAGCTATGTTATGGGAAATGATATTTTGACCTCTATATAATTATTAATTAGGGTGCTATTACCCTATATCTCTAGTAACCCCTGCCTATTTCGGACCACATCTACAGACGAAAAGTCAGTAAACCGAATAGTTCTGCAAAGGATAAGTATGACTGATAACAAACAACCTGCGTCAAACGTGGAAGATCCTGCAATGCCTGAAGATGTGACAAAAGAGTCTTCTCAACAACATATAGCTAAAGATAATGCTAAAACACTAAAAATAAGAAAAGTTACCAATATTATTTTATTGGTAGTATGCGGTTTGTTTGTTTTTCATTTAATTGCCGATAGATTCATACCGATAACCGATTTAGGCCGTGTAAGAGGCTTTGTTGTTCCTATAACTCCACAAGTCTCGGGAGAAGTTATCGAGATATCTGTTATCCCAAATACACTGGTACAAGAGGGAGATGTATTAGCTAAAATCAATCCAATTGATTATGAAATAGCATTACAAACCGCGCAGCAAAATGTCACACAGGCTGGCCAGAATATGGGGGCATTATCTGCTAATGTTACAGCTTCTGAAGCAAAAGTAACCAGTGCTAAAGCAAGTCTTAAAAATGCCCAAGTTCAGTCAAAACGTATTTTTGCTATGGCTGATAAAGGGGTAATGTCACAGGCTGATGCCGATAATGCTAGAGCCGAATTATCCAGTGCAGAAGCTGGTGTAGCCAGTGCTCAAGCGGATTTAGCTAAATCGAAAGAAAGACTAGGCAGTGAGGGCGAAAACAACACCAATGTTAAATCTGCTTTGTTAGCACTTGAACAAGCTAAGATTAATCTAGAGAGAACTCATATTATCGCTCCGACTAGCGGGGTTGCAGCTAATTTTAGATTAAAAGAAGGCGTTTATGCCGTTGCAGGACAACCTATAATGACCTTTATTTCATCTGAAGATGTGTGGATTGAAGCCAGTTATAGAGAAAACAGCTTAGGTAATATGAAGGCTGGTGATGATGTTGAGTTTGCTTTAGATTTTGCCCCAGGTAAGGTGTTTAAAGGCAAGGTTGCTTTCATTGATTATGGCATTGATTGGGGACAGAACGAGCAGAGTGGTAAATTAGCACAAGCCTCAGGTCAAACTGGATGGTTAAGACAATCTCAACGTTTTCCGGTAACAATAACTTTTGATAAAGAGATAGCAAAAGGCTTTAAACGTGTTGGTGGCCAGGCTGATGTGATTGTTTATACTGATGACAGTAGTATCGTCAATGTTTTTGGTAAATTGTGGATCCGCTTAATTAGCTGGTTATCTTATGTCAGGTAGAGTGGTGATTGATACGAGTGAATCGCTCACACAAAAAATACTCAATCGACGGGTATTAAGGTTTGCCTTAGGCATTGGTCTCGCTGTGGCGGTATCGGCTATTTTCTCATGGCCTTTGGCTTATATTGTGCCGATATTTGTGGCTAAGTTTCTAGTAGAGCGCCAAGCCCCGACGGTACAAACAGTCTATGAACTACTCATTGCCATGTTAGTTACCCTTGCCATGGGGTGGCTAGTCAGTGTTGGGCCAACGCATTATCCGTCGATTTTATTACCTCTAATTGCTGTTGGCATGCTATGGGCTTACTATTTATTTAGCCACCCCAAATGGAATTTTTTTGCATTAATTCTTATTGTAGCGACGATCGTTCTGCCATATTTGGCCATACTGCATCCCGGTGCTGCGATGGCCGTCGCCTATGGCTTAAGTTTATCCGGCGTGGTTTCTGTGTTGATATTTGCGCTATTGCATGTATTACTGCCAGACTTGGCTGAACAGAAAGATCAATATCAGCTACCTGAACTTGATAAAGAGTCTCGTGAACACGAAGCTTTTCGTGCTTTATTAATGGCTTTTCCTATTATTTGTTTTTTTTATTTACTTGAAATTACCGGTGCCTTATTAACGATGATCATGATCGCTATTTTGTCGCAGCAAACCGCGGGCCAGAAAAGTGTCAAAGTCAGCTTGTTTTTAATTATTATCAATGGCATTGGCGGGTTGTTAGCCATAGTTTTTTATAATCTTTTAGTCACAGTGCCAACACTAAGTTTCTATATCGCTTTGTCGATGCTTTGTGCCATGTTGTTTGGTTACAAAGTTTATAGCGATCCCGCCAAAGCCCCGATTTATGCAGGTATATTCTCGACCCTGTTGGTTGTTGTGGGTTCAACAGCTGCATCGGCCGATGCAGATGTTGCCAGTAATTTTTATGTTAGATTAGCTCAAATCTTTTTAGTGGGTATTTATATGGTGATTGCATCATATTACTTAGAAACCCGTAATTGGTCATTTTTGCAGCAACGTAAATAGACTGAAGCAAGAGTTCATTGGGTTAAATATCATGTAGCCTGAACAATATTAAAAAAATAATAAAGGATTTAAAAAATGAATAAAAAGCAGGACTTTACTTCAGGGGCATTCACTCATGCCGTTGTTGATGCGGCTATTAAAGTGGCTATGGTGTTTGTAATGGTGGTTTGGTGTTTTGAAATTGTCAGACCTTTCTTAATGCCAATTTTATGGGGCGGTATTATCGCCATTGCGCTTTATCCTATTGTGATATTACTGTCGAAAAAAACCAAGCTGTCTGTTGGCAAATCAAGTTTAATAGTGACCTTGTTAGCGTTATCTTTATTAATTGTCCCTAGTGTCATATTTTCTGGTGCTTTGGTTAGCGGAACGACTGAATTTGTGACTGAGATGAAAGAGGGGGCCTTTGCTATACCTCCGCCTAAAGATTCAGTAGCTGAGCTGCCAATTATAGGCAAGCAACTGTATAAGTCATGGTTGCACTTATCTTCAGATTTAGAAAATGTTCTCAAGGAAAATAAAGAATATATTGCGGATTTTTCTGCATCAGCAGCAGCGACTATAGGCAGTTTGGGATTGACGGTGTTGCAGTTCATCATTTCAATTATTATTGCGGGCGTATTCATGAAAAACGCCGATGGTTCAAGCCAGATGTTCTATAAAATTGCTGTTAGGTTGGCAGGAAGTCATGGCAACGAGTTTGCTTCATTATCGGTAGCTACAGTGCGCAGTGTCGTTCAGGGTGTTATTGGTGTGGCATTTATTCAATGTATTCTGTCAGGTGTTGGTATGTGGCTGGTTGGCGTGCCAGGGACTGGAATTTGGATGTTATTAGTACTTATATTAGCCATTGTTCAATTACCTGCACTCATTGTACTGGGCCCAGTGATTGCCTATGTTTATACCGTTGAGAGCTCTACAATAGCGACAATATTTATGATTTGGAGTTTATTGGTTGCCACTAGCGATACTTTCTTAAAGCCCATATTGATGGGTCGCGGTGTTGATATTCCAATGCTGGTGATTTTACTGGGTGCAATTGGTGGCATGCTACTGTCAGGTATAGTGGGCTTATTTGTTGGGGCAGTGGTTCTGGCACTGAGTTACAAACTGTTTTCCGCTTGGTTAGTTATTGAAATAAATAATGATGAGTTACCTGCTGAAGAAGCGGAAAATCGACTAGAGACAGCTGCGGAAGTTAAGTAATTAACCTTAGCTGAAATACACACGGTTATTAAACAGAATTTGGTGTTGCTAACTGTGTTGTATTAACTTGCAACAGGCAAACTACAGGCATCTGCTGTACTTGTATGATAGTAACGATAGGTAGATGGTTCAGCTGAGCTGTGTTATTTTCCCCCTTAACATGAGTTAAGGTTAGTTATTATCATTACTGTGCATCAATAAAACGGCTAACATGAAAGTTAGCCGTTTTTTTATGCTGAAGGTCGGTTATATTTCCTTACAAGCCTTTGTAAAGTGTCTCTATCCACTTATCGCCATTAATAAATGCCCAACTCCACAGTTTATATTCCTCTGGTACACCCATTTTTTTGATCTGAGCTAAGGTTTTGCCTTGGGTTTTTTCCGATTTCATCCAGTTAATGCTGTCATCAAGCATATGTTTAAACTTGAGTAATTCGGTTTTATTGGCTAAATCACCGTGGCCTGGAATGATTTGAGTTTTGTCATCAATTCTATCTAATATGATAGCGACATTATCGCGATAACCTAAAACAGAGCCACCACCGTCTAGGTCAATATAGGGGAATCTATCTTTAAAGTATAAATCGCCCATATGGATAACATTGGCGTTTTGCCAATGAACAACGCTGTCTCCATCTGTGTGTCCTGGGCCTAAATGGATCACATCGAGGGTATCTTGATTGAAATGTATCGAGATATTGTCAGTGTATGTGATGACAGGAAGGGCACTTTTGGGAGTATTGCTATCTGAAGCTAAACGCTTTAAGACATTATGGTGAGCTAATATAGTGCCTTTTTCACCAAAGTGAGCATTACCGCCAGTATGGTCGCCGTGGTAGTGGGTGTTGACGATATATTTAGGCAGACCGGGCTGAATATTATTAAGCGATGCGGTTATTTTTTCCGCCAGCGGGGCAAATTGGTCATCAATAATCAATATGCCGTCAGTGCCAGCCGATACGCCAATATTGCCACCGGAACCTGTGAACATGAAAGTGGTATCGGTGAGTTGCTTTGAGGTAATAGTGACATCTTTAAATTTGTCATCGGCAAAGCTCTGACCGCTAAGCGTCATACTTGCCAGCACTGTTAGCGCAAGTAAGTTGGCGATCGGTTTACGCTTTGTTTGTTGGTTTAAAGCACTTAACGGCATAATTTTTCCTTAACATAGTCTATTAAAATATCATTTACACATTATAGCTACCGAGTCCAAGGTAGCAGCTTTTTGGCAAATTTGTCAGCTAGACCTAATCTAATCGCCGCGTTATGGCGAACTCTATATAGCGCTTGATAACACAATGGCACAAGGTACAAACTGGTGACAGTGGAAAAGGTTAACCCGCCTATAATAGCTATTGCCATAGGTGAATAAGGGGGGCCGCCACCGCCAATTTGGGTATCCCCCATGGCCAATGGCACTAAACCTAATACCGTTGTGGCCACTGTCATCAGTACTGGGCGTAAACGGGTGCTACAGACACTTAATATAGTATCCGACAGCTTATCCAGCGCTGGTGTCATTTGATTAATTTGGTCTACTAACACAATGCCATTATTCACTACGATCCCCATTAAAATAAGGATCCCTATCATGGACATAACAGACATAGGCGTTGCGGTAAACCATAAGGCCCAAAACACTCCGGTAATTGAAAATAAAATAGAGGTGATAATTGCTGTCGGCAGTAGCAATGATTCAAATAATGCCGCCATAACGATATAAATCATTATGATAGCTAATATCATATTAACCGCCATGATGTTTTGATCTTCATCTTGGCGCTCAAATCCGCCCCGCAATGAATAACTGTATCCGTAGGGGAAATTAACCGAATCCATAATGTGAGTGATTTTTTCCTGGGCTTCTTCAGTGGTTAACTTATCTAGATTGGCTCCAATAGATAAAGCCGTTTGGCGATTATAATGTTTGATACTGTCAAAACGAGGCACAATTTTTATTTGTGCAAGGCTGTCTAAGGTGTAAACCCTGTCCTGTTGTCGTAACACAGGTAACTGCTTTAACTGCTCAAGGGAATACTGCCATAGCTTATCGTAGGCCAGTTCAATTCGTAGCTCACCAGATGGGTCGTGCCTAAATGACCTCAGTGGTGTTCCTCTTAATGCTAGTGCAATACTTGACGCCACTTCACTTAGTTTTACATCAAGTCTTGCGGCCATTTCTCTATCGATTATCACCACCACTTCTTGCTGGGCACTATTCACTTCAGAGCGGACGTCGACTAATCCTTCTATTCCGTTGAGTAAAGGCACCACTTGATTACTTAAGTTAATCAGTTCTGAAGTTGAGCGACCCGTTAGAGTGACACGAATACCATTTTGCTCATTGCCCCAACCAAATTGCGGGGTAGCGATTGAGAATTTGGGAAACCCTTCTCTGATCATTTTTTTCAGTTCAGAGGTGTCAATAGGGATGTCTTTTTGCAAAATAATGGTGGATTGTGCATCATGTGGGGCATAGTAACTGTATACGGCATCAATAAAAAATTTCTCTTTATTGGCATATAAGTAAGCCTCCATTTCACTGACAAGCGCTTCGGTTACCCTAAGTGCGTGACGTCCCTCTAGCTGATAGTTAATATAAAGACGGTCATTGCCTTCGCCGTCATTTTGGTCTTGCTGAACCATACTAAGTGGCAAGGCTGTTGAAGCTAAAATAAGTACGGCAATAACCCCAGAACGCTTAGGTCTAGTTAATACCCAAGATAAACTGCGCTGATAAAATGCCGCCATTTTACCTTGCTTATCATCTGTCTTAATATCGAAGTGGAAGCTGTTCAGCATTAACGGGATAAGTGTTTTCGCCACTAATAGCGATGCCGCTAATGATATACAAATTGCAATGGCCACATGTTCAAGGAAAATAGTTAGCTGCACTTTAACGCCAAAGATATTAGGTAAAAATACAATGGCTGTGGTCAATGTACCCGCTAACACCGCAAGGGAGACTTTATCTACCCCTGTTAACACAGCACGCTCATTGGCTTTAGTTTGCTGAGTATCATCTATATGTCCGGCTTGTTTTTCTTGTAACACACTCTCAGTCACTACTACCGCATTATCAATAAGCATACCCACGGCGAGCAATAATCCCATCATGGATAAAATATTGAGGCTATATCCAAAAAAGTACATTCCAGCTAAGGTCATACAAAGTGAAATAGGCACAGAAGAGACCACCACTAACGTCATCTTTAAATTGCGTAAGAATAAATACAGTACGCCAAAAGATAATAGGGCTCCCAATAAACCGGATAACAGTAAATCTTGTAATGAAGATTTAACGCCAAAGGCCTGATCTTCCATAATAAACAACTTAACGCCATTGAATTGCTTATCTTGTTTGGTTTTTTCAATGACCTTCATGACCCGATCAGATACTTCGACTAAATTAGCCCCTGATTCTTTAAACACGTCGATACCCACGGCGTATCTTTGATCTAAATGACGACCTTCAATTTTTTCTGGTAAGGCAAATTTAACTGTGGCGATGTCGCCTAACGTGATACCAGGAATAAGCACTAAGCGGGTGATATCATCTAAACTGGTAAACTCACCCTTAGGCGATACTTGAAACACATTGCCATTGCTTCTTAATGTGCCAGCGTTGATGACAAAATTTTGTGCTGATAAGCTTGTTTGCAGTTGTTGATTACTGATACCACTGGCAACTAATTTGTCGGCATTAACTCGTATATCAATTTGCTTTTGTTCAACGCCGTATAAAGTGACCTTTGATACACCCTCAACTCTTTCAAGGGGTTTGCGAAGTTGTTTGTCGAGTAAATCAAAGGCGTTAGATAGTTCACGTTCGCTGGATATCCTGATGGTGAGCACCGGCATATCGGCGGTAGAGAATTGCTGGATCATCACCCGTTCAACATCTTTGGGTAAAAGGTGCCTAACCGAGTCAATTTTCTCACGTACTTCTAAGCTTTTAGTGGCAACAGCTTCTCCCCATTTCATATTCATTTGAATATAAGCACCATCCTGGGTGGAGTCAGAGTGCAACTCTTCAATGCCGCCCATGGTGGCTAAGGCTTCTTCAAGTACTTTGGTAATATCGCGTTCTACTTCAGCAGGACTTGAGCCTTTATAGGGCACTTGCACCATGATTTGAGGAATGTCGATGCCAGGGAACATTTCTAACGGCAACATTCTGCTTGCCGCCATACCAAATAGCATAATAGCGACAAAGAACATGCTGGTGGTGACAGGGCGTTTTAACGCTAGTTTGGTCAGGTTCATACCGTTGCCTCTGCTGATGCTGCCTGCTCTGACTCTGTGGCATAAGACTTCTGGTCAAACAGGGCATATAAACAAGGGATCACCAACAAAGTCAGTAATGTTGAAACCAGTAAACCAAAGATAACCGTAATCGCCATCGGTGCTCGTACTTCGCTGCCATCGCCCATACCAATCGCCATTGGTAATAACCCCAGCGCTGTGGTTAATGTTGTCATTAAAATAGGGCGCAAACGTGATTTAGCCGCTTGTTCAATGGCGCTGATTTTTTCTATTCCTTCCCGACGTAATTGGTTAATTCTATCCACTAATACAATCGCGTTATTGACTACGATACCGGCTAACATAATCAGTCCAATAAACACCACGATACTTAAATGGGTGTTGGTGATGAATAAGCCTAAAATACTGCCGGCAACCGCCATAGGAACGGCAATTAAGATCAATAATGGATGTAGCAATGATTCAAATTGACTGGCCATGACCAGATAGACTAAAAATATTGCTAACACTAGGGCTATTTTCAATGAGCTAAATGAATGTTCCATTTCTTCATTTTGGCCACCAAAAGAGGACTGAATGGAAGAGGGGAATTGTTGTTGGCTTAAAATCTGTTTAGCTTCTACCACTGCATCGCTTAAATCACCAAAACCTAAGTTTGCTGACACAATAGCAACACGTTGCTGACTAATACGGTTAATCGCAGATGGGCCAACCTGTAATTTAATGTCTGCAACTGCGCTAAGTGGAATAGGTTGGTCACTGTTAGGGTTGATGATGAGTGAGTCAATATCACTTATCTGATCGCGCTCTGACAGTTCGCTGCGGACTAAAATATCCACCTTACGATCGCGCACTGTGTACTGGCTGGCAACGGTTCCACCAACACGTTGCGCAATACGACTTGCTACCGTAGGCGCATCCATACCTAAGGCGGCGAGCCTTTGGTGATCAAACTGAATACTGATTTCAGGTTGACCATCACGTAGCGTGGTATTGACATCGGTAAAGCGGGCTGATTGGCTTAACGCGCTCACTAAAGTGTCGGCGCTTCGCTTTAACTGTGCTAAATCATAGCCAGACAATTCAATTTCTAAGGGTGTTTTGAAACTGAATAACTCAGGTTGTTCAATTTTAGCGTCTAATTCGGGTATTTTTTTAGCGACTTGTCTTAAAATATGAGCCACAGCGTCAAATGCACTAGGATTGGCCAGTACAACCTGTAAACGTCCCCAGTTTTCACCACCTCTGGCGGTATCTGATGTCATTAATCCGCCACTGCCAGCCTGGCTGAAAGTGTGTTTTACATCTGGGTTATCGTTAATGCTTAAGGCTAACTGCTGTAATACTTTGTCTGTTTCACTGACCTCGGTTCCTGGTGGTAATAATAGCTCTACATAGAACTCACCTTGATTCATTGGTGGAATAAGTTCCATGCCCAGTTTAGGTAATAAACCTCCTGCGCCTAAAGTAATACCAAGGGCAATCAGTAGTGTAAGCCCTTTTTGTTTGAGTACTTTATTCAGTAAACCGTCATACACTTTAGCTAAGGCGTCATAAACATAATTGAACGCACTGGCGAGTGGGCGCATGACTAAGCCAATTAACCAACTGAAAAAGCGGATAGCCAGTAAGCCGAAGGTTAATAAACCTGCAGGTATATAACTAAACAACAACTTGAATGGCCAAGATATAACAGTAAGAGTGTAATAACCGGTTTTACCTAGTTTCGATTGTGGGATAGTTTTGATGGGTGTTTCAGTTGGCGCAGGTAAGCTTTTAAACCCTTGGCGAGAAGCCAGCATTGGAATGGCTGTTAAAGCAATAAACAATGAGGCTAACAGAGCAAAGGTGACGGTGAGCGCTTGATCGGCGAATAATGCCCCTGCTATGCCATCGACAAACACTAACGGCACAAATACGGCTAATGTCGTTAATGTGGAAGCAAATATTGCGCCTGAAACTTCTTTACACCCAGTAACCGCCGCTTCAATTTTACTCATACCTTGCGATTGATAGCGGTCAATATTTTCTAACACCACAATGGCGTTATCAACTAACAGCCCGATAGCGAGTGCAATACCGCCTAACGACATGATATTGAGACTGATATCAGCAAAATACATCATATTAAAGGTGGCAATGACCGAGAACGGGATAGAGATAGAAATGATCAGGGTGGCGACGATATTGCGCAAGAATAGATAAATGACCAACATGGCAAGCACACTGCCGATTAATGCCGATGAAGTAACCTCATTTACCGCGCTTTCAATAAATTCTGACTGGTCATAAATAATATTCAGTTGCTTGTTTTCATCAGCTTTGTTGATTAAAGCCAGCTCAGCTTGGAGCTTTTTAGCAACGGTAACTGTATTGGCATCACCTTCTTTGTAAATAGCGAGTTCGATAGATTCGACGTCACCAATACGAGTGACATCACTGCGCTCTTTATAGGCATCACTAATTTGAGCCACTTCATTGAGACGTACTAGGGTTTGATCATTACGGTAGATGATGACATTGCCCAGTTCTTCTAGTGAATTAAACTGGTTTAAGGTTCTAACTAAATATTCTTTGTCACTTTGAATCACTTTACCCGCAGACAGATTGATATTTTCTTGATTGATTCTTTGTTTAATATCATCCGCATTTAAGTTCAGCTGGCTAAGCTTTTGTTGATTAAGGAGAATATGAACTTCTTGCTCAAGCCCGCCAGACAATCTTACTGCAGCTACCCCTGATAGCGCTTCTAAGCGGCGTTTTAATTCCTCTTCGGCAAAGGTGCGCATTTGTTTTAAATTTTTCTCTGACGCATCGGGTACTGAAAAGGCTAAGCGCATTATTGGGTCAAGATTAGGGTTAAACCTTAATAACAATGGCTTATTGATGTCCAATGGCAGTTCAATGGTGTCCAGTTTTTCACGCACTTCAAGACTGGCCATGTCCATATTGCTACCCCATTCGAACTCTAGGACAACATCTGACATACCTGAGCGTGAAATAGAGCTGATTTTACGTAAGCCTTTAACAACGCCAACGGCTTCTTCAATAGGTTTAGAAACGAGTTGTTCAATTTCAACTGGTGCAGCGCCATCATAGGCGGTACGAATAGTGACACTTGGATAACTAAGATCTGGCAGTAACATTACCGCAAGTCGACTAAAGCCGACCATACCAAATAACATTACCGCAAGCATGAACATCCACACCGTTACTGGACGGTTGACAGCAGTATTAATGATAGACATGGTGTCGCTCCGTTATTTGATAGCAGCTACGTTTAGAGGATTTATCACTTCGACCAGTGATTGATCTTTTAAGTTTTGCTGACCACGGATAACGATTTGCTCGCCTAATATCACCCCAGAGGTAATCTCAATGGTATTATCTTGACGATATCCTAAATTTACCTCTCGTCGCTCAGCCACAGTGTCTTTAATAACATAGATAGCTTGAGTGTCATCTTGATTTATCAATGCGTTATAAGGCACGGTAATGACGTTGTTATGGGTGTCGTATTTAATTTCAACCCGGGTAAACATGCCTGCTTTTAATTGGCCACTGTTGTTGGGTACATTTAAGGTGACTTTAAAGGTACCGCTTTGGGCATCAACTATGGGGCTAATACGCAGCACGGTAGCATCTATTATGTCGGTAGTGTGTTGATTTTGACGAACACTGGCATGTTGTCCTAATCGTAAACTAGGTAGTTGCTGCTCTGGTAGGTGGACAATGCCGTATAATTGGTCTTGGTTTACAACATAGAAAAGTTCATCAAACTCTTTAACGGTATTACCTTGCTTTACATGACGCTTAGCGACGACACCGTCAATGGGGGAGACAATACGGCTTTCTTGCACCTGTAGTTCAGCAAGGTCTCGCTGGGCGACAGCTGCTTGCAGGTTAAACTCTAATTTTGCCATGGTATCTTGGCTAATGAACTCTTTATTATCCATTTTGCGCAGACGATTTAATTCTTGCTCAATGATTTGAACTTCAGCCTGAGAGCGATTGAAGTCATACTGTTGGCGTTTTGCATCAATAACCGCTAAAACCTGGCCTTTAATTACCCGGTCGCCTTCTTCAACATTGATAGTATTTATCAAGCCAGAAATACGGGTCATCACATGGGCTTCTTGTGGGGCTTCTAAGGTCGCTGTTGTGCTATAAAATGATGACACATTACCTTGTTCAACAAAGGTTGTTTCTACTGGAACAGCAAATTTTTCTTGTTCTTTTACTTGCTCTTCATCTCCTGTACAACCAGCTAACATTACTAAACAACAAAAAGGAATAACAACTTTTTTAACGGATTGAAACCTGTCCATGGGAACCTGCCTTTATAGTGAAGCCAAGTGCTACCTTGCGATTATTTAGCGGTAGCTTAAGAATAAGACTACGCCAATAAATGCTGCCGTCACGCTGACTTTTGTAACAATTAATAATAAGTTTATGAACGTTGAAAGCATTAATTGTGCCAAAATAATAAATCATTTACTTACAGGTGCTTAGGTTTAATTTTGTTTGCAGGTGACTTCGTTGAATTTATAGCGCTAGTTATAATGTTAAATAAATGGTGAGAATAACTAACATTTGTTAAGTTTGACTTAATGTACCAATAATGTCTGATGTAAGGTTCAATATCATAAATCAGCTAGTTGCTTTATTAGCGACTGTATCAATAAATATATTAATAACAGTATTAGTTTATTGATTGCGTGAAAGTAGCTGGCCAGCTACTTTTATTAACAAGTTACTGGCCATTTTGATGAGAAGAGGTTGCTGATGTTTATCGATGTAATTGAGACTGATACATTGGATCTGTTTACAAGGCTAGACTATTCGTTAAGAATTCTATTGGGATAATATAGTGCTCTTTTGATCTCCAGTATCAGTTTTTGGATCCGGACAGCTTGATAAAACCGACACTTGATTATTTGAATCGACTTGTTCAATACTGACTTTGAACTTCCATAAACGATGTAAATGCTTCAATACTTCATCATGATTATTGGCTAAAGGGATGTCATTGTGTGGTGTGTATCGCAAGGTTAATGAACGGTCACCATTAATGTCGACATGTTGTACTTGAATGTTAGGCTCAATATTCGCTAAGTTATATTGTTGCGACAGCATTTGACGAATTTGTTGATAACCCTGTTCATTATGTATTGCTGACACATTTAATTCAGCACGTTTTTCATCATCTAATATGCCAAACAATTTAAAATCGCGGATAACTTTAGGCGACAAATACTGGCTGATAAAACTTTCATCTTTAAAGTTTTTCATTGCAAAGTGCAGGGTGGTTAACCAATCGCTGCCAGCAATATCTGGAAACCAAAGTTTATCCTCATCGGTAGGGTTTTCACAAATACGCCTAATATCAATAAACATACTAAAACCTAAAGCATAAGGGTTTATGCCGTTGTAGTAAGGGCTATTGTATGCAGGTTGAGCGACTACTGCTGTGTGGCTGCGCAAAAACTCCAGCATAAATCTGTCGGTGACTTTTCCGGTATCATATAAGCGATTTAAAATAGTGTAGTGCCAAAACGTAGCCCAACCTTCATTCATTACCTGGGTTTGTTTTTGCGGATAAAAATATTGTGCCATTTTTCTCACAATGCGCACTATCTCACGTTGCCATGGTTCAAGCAGTGGTGCATTTTTCTCAAGAAAATACAAAAGGTTCTCTTGAGGTTCTGACGGAAATTGTTTACTTTTTTTAGTGGTTTGCTCTTGGTTGCTGGTGGGCACAGTGCGCCACAGGTCGTTGACTTGGCTTTGTAAATAAGCCTCACGTTCTTCCTGTCTAGCCTGCTCCTCACTAAAAGATATTTCAGAAGGACGTTTGTAACGATCTACACCGTAATTCATTAAGGCGTGGCATGAATCAATGGTTAACTCTACTTGCTCAACGCCATGCTTTAGCTCGCATTGATGAATATAGTTTTTAGCAAAAACTAAATAATCAATAATTGAACTCGCGTCTGTCCAGGTTTTAAATAAATAGTTATTTTTAAAAAAGCTATTGTGCCCAAAACTCGCGTGCGCCATCACTAATGCTTGCATAGTAATGGTATTTTCTTCCATTAGGTAGGCGATACATGGATCAGAATTAATCACTATTTCATAGGCCAGTCCCATCTGTCCGCGACGGTAGCCTTGTTCTGTTTCAATAAATCGTTTACCAAACGACCAATGGGTATATCCAATAGGCATACCAATTCCGGCATAGGCGTCCATCATTTGTTCTGCGGTAATAATTTCAATTTGATTGGGGTAAGCATCAATTTTAAAAAATTTAGCCGCCACTTCAATTTCATGCAGATATGCCTGCAACAAGTCAAATGTCCACTCTGGACCATCGCTTAAAGGCGAACGGGAAGATGTATCCATAGTGCCTCCTATACAGCTTGTTTTTTAAAGAGTTCTCTAAATACCGGGTAAATATCATCAACTTGCTTAATATTTTGTACCGCTATATTATCGAAGCCTTGTTGTAATTGTTGATATTCCTGCCATAAACTCTGGTGAGGTCTATGGGTTATTTCAATGTAACTAAAGTACCTCACTAAAGGTAAAATATGCTGACTAAGCAAATTTTTACACACGGGTGAATCGTCTGACCAATTGTCACCATCAGATGCTTGCGCAGCATAAATATTCCATTCACTGGCGGGGTAACGTGCTTGTTGGATTTCATGCATTAATTTTAAAGCACTTGATACTATTGTGCCGCCGGTTTCCTGGGAGTAGAAAAACTCCTGTTCATCCACTTCTTTAGCTTGGGTATGGTGGCGTATGTAAACCACCTCGAGGTTTTTATAAGTACGAGTTAAAAAAAGATACAGCAAGATATAAAAACGCTTGGCCATATCTTTGGTTGCCTGATCCATTGAACCAGAGACATCCATTAAGCAAAACATCACCGCTTGGCTTGAGGGTTTTTCTCGCTTTGCGTAATTGTTGAAGCGTAAATCAAAGGTGTCGATAAAAGGCACTTTAGCAATTTGTTTTTTTAATATGTCAATTTGAGCTTTTAAGTCCAAAATAAGTTCGGCTTTGGCACCGGGGGTGTTTTCAAGTTCAGCAAGCTGTTGCACAAGTAGGTTAAGTTGCTTTTTCTTACTGCCGCTCATGGCTATTCTTCTGGCTAAAGATGAGCGTAATGAACGAATAATATTGATATTGGCAGGTACCCCATCATTGGTAAATCCTGCCCGATACGTTTGATATTCTACCAATTTATTTAAGCGATTTTTCTGTAAGTTGGGTAATTCTAAATCTTCAAATAACAGTTCAAGATACTCATCTTTTGATATTTGAAAGACAAAATCTTCTTGACCTTCACCAGAATCAGAAGCATCACCGTCACCAGCGCCGCCTGCTTGTCCACCTTGAGGGCGGGCTATTTTATCGCCGCGATTAAATTGGTCGTTGCCTGGGTGAACTCTTTCACGGCTACCACCTTGTCCTTGTCTAAACGATGGTTCACTTATATCCCGAGTTGGAATACTAATCTGTTCTCCTTTATCAATATCAGTCACACTGCGTCTAGTCACTGCATCACTGACGGCTTTTTTTATTTGGGTTTTATATCGTTCAATAAATCGTTGACGATTAACCGTGCTTTTTCCTTTAGCATTTAATCGTCTATCTATAAAGTTAGCCATACGCCCCTCCCAAGCCTAAATGTAGGCTTTACATCCCAGTACTGTTCAGTAAAGCCTATGTTGTTGGGTTATGATGATTTACGTACGCGTAAATACCATTCCGACAGCAATCTGACCTGTTTCTTGGTATAGCCTTTCTCCATCATGCGATTAACAAAATCATCATGTTTGCGTTGATCATCGTTCGATGTCTTGGCATTAAATGAAATCACTGGTAGTAAGTCTTCGGTATTGGAGAACATTTTCTTTTCAATCACGGTTCGTAGTTTTTCGTAACTGGTCCACAAAGGATTATTGCCTTCATTATTAGCTCGGGCGCGTAATACAAAGTTAACAATCTCATTCCTGAAGTCTTTAGGATTACTTATTCCGGCTGGCTTCTCTATTTTTTCCAATTCAGCATTAAGTGATGCTCGGTCAAATTGTTGTCCTGTTTCTGGATCTCGATACTCTTGATCCTGGATCCAAAAGTCAGCATAGGTTACATAACGATCAAATATGTTTTGACCGTATTCGGAATAGGACTCTAGATAAGCGGTTTGAATTTCCTTGCCAATAAACTCAACGTATTTAGGGATTAAATAGCCTTTTAAAAACTCAAGGTAACGTTCACTTACTTCACTAGGGAATTGCTCCTGTTCGATTTGCTTCTCAAGCACATAAAATAAATGCACCGGATTTGCGGCGATTTCTGTATGGTCGAAGTTAAACACTTTAGACAAAATTTTAAACGCAAAACGGGTAGATAGACCGTTCATTCCTTCATCGACACCCGCATAGTCACGATACTCTTGATATGACTTTGCTTTGGGGTCTGTGTCTTTTAAGCTTTCACCGTTATAGACGCGCATTTTTGAGTAAACAGAGGAGTTATCTGGCGTTTTAATGCGTGATAACACACTAAATTGGGCCAATGTTTCCAGTGTGCCAGGGGCGCAAGGAGATTGAGATAATTCAGAATTAAACAACAGCTTTTGGTAAATTTCCATTTCTTCTGAAACGCGTAAACAGTAGGGCACTTTGACGATATAAACTCGGTCTAAAAAGGCCTCGTTATTTTTATTATTCCTAAACGTTGTCCACTCTGATTCATTACTGTGGGCCAGAATAATGCCTGTATAAGGTAATGCCGATAAGCCTTCCGTACCGTTATAGTTACCTTCCTGTGTAGCGGTCAGTAATGGGTGTAGCACTTTTATCGGCGCTTTAAACATTTCGACAAATTCCATCATGCCCTGATTTGCTCGACATAATGCGCCAGAATAGGCATAAGCATCGGCATCATCCTGTGAGAAGTGCTCTAACTGGCGAATGTCGACTTTACCGACAAGTGCCGAAATATCTTGGTTGTTTTCATCGCCAGGTTCGGTTTTTGCTATTCCGATTTGATCCAGAATTGATGGGTAGACTTTAACGACTCTAAATTTGCTAATATCACCGCCAAATTCATGTAATCGTTTAACTGCCCAAGGGGACATGATGCTTTTAAGGTAGCGGTGCGGTATTGCATATTCCTGTTGTAAAATGCTGCCATCCTCATCCAAATCGAACAAACAGAATGGATGATCGTTAACCGGACTACGCACGCCATTTGCGCTTAATATATAGATAGGCATATGTTGAATAAGGGATTTAAGCTTTTCCGCCAGTGATGATTTACCCCCACCCACAGGGCCTAATAAATATAAAATCTGCTTTGATTCCTCTAAGCCTTGAGCTGAATGTTTAAGGTAAGACACAATTTGTTCAATCGCTTCTTCCATGCCATAAAAATCTTTAAAAGCAGGGTAGCGGGAGATGAGACGATTGGAAAAAATACGACTTAAGACAGAGTTTTTTGATGTGTCTATGACTTCAGGTGCACCAATCGCCATTAACAACCGCTCTGCAGCTGAAACGTAGGCACCTTTATCCTGTTTACAGATATCAAGGAATTGCTCTAAGGTATATTCCTCATCGAGTTTTTTCTCGTAACGTTGTTGGTAATGTTCGAAAATGCCCATAATAAGCCCCTTAGACGTCTATGCCGGGATGGCAACAATGGCGAGGAATTAAGCAATATTGGCGTTGTTGCCAATCAATCTTTTTGGCCTCTACAATATAAGCTTAGAATAGAAAGTGTGATATTGCGCAACAGTTTTGTAAATTATTGTTTATAAAACAAGGAGGAACGTAGCAATTGCAATAGTTGCATTTATAGTCAGTAATAGGTGTTTGCTGTTCTGAGTAAGTAAATAAGCTAAATTACACCTATAAAAAAAGAGCCCTAGGGCTCTTTTGAAGATAACGAGGATTGTGATTAAGCGAAGTTGCTGTTCACAAATTCCCAGTTAACTAATTGCCAGAAGTGATTTAAATATTCTGGACGTGCATTACGGTAATCAACGTAATAAGCATGTTCCCAAACATCTACAGTCATTAAAATGGTCACTGATTCATCAGTCAGTGGCGTAGCGGCATTGCTGGTGTTAACGATTGCTAATGAACCATCAGCTTTCTTAACTAACCAAGTCCAAGCGCTACCGAAGTTATTTACTGCAGAATCAGTAAATTTAGTTTTGAATTCTTCGAAAGAACCGAATGAAGCATCGATAGCAGCTGCAACAGCACCAGTTGGTGCGCCGCCAGCATTTGGTGCAAGGCAGTTCCAGTAAAAGGTATGGTTCCAAACTTGAGCTGCATTGTTAAACATGCCACCAGTAGAAGTTTTAACGACTTCTTCTAAGCTTTTTCCAGCAAATTCAGTGCCTTCAACTAAACCATTTAATTTTACAACGTAAGTGTTGTGATGCTTACCATAGTGGTATTCAATCGTTTCTTGAGAAATATGCGGTTCAAGTGCGTTCTTTGCATAAGGTAATGCTGGTAATTCGAAAGCCATTAGTCTCTCTCCATGGAGTTAGGTTATCGTTTTTATACCTAAATTAAATACTAAATAGGTACACTGCTCTGCAGCTATTGTACTGATTATTTTTGTGATGTGAATCATTGTTTCTGGAAAAATCTCGATTATGGCCATTCATAAGATGAATTAATCTATACCCTTACAAACTGTGGCATTTTGTTATGGCTTAAGGTGTCGTACAATATGGCTATTAGTACTTTATCTACCATTAGGAATGAAAATGGAAACTGTAGAAAAAATTAAGCAGCAACTGAGTGAAAACCCAATCATAGTTTATATGAAAGGCTCTCCTAAATTACCTAGTTGTGGTTTTTCTTCTCAAGTTGCACAAGTGATGATTAACTGTGGTGAGCAGTTTGCGTTTGTTGATATTTTACAGCACCCAGATATCCGCGCTGAATTACCTAAGTTTGCAAATTGGCCAACCTTCCCACAGTTGTGGGTTGAGGGTGAGTTGATTGGCGGCTGTGACATTATTACCGAGATGTTCCAAAAAGGTGAGTTACAACCGATTATTAAAGCGACTGCAGATAAATTCCGCACTGAAGATGCCGCAGAATAAGCTGTTTATTGTTTAGCTTAAGAAAAACCCAATGCATGCATTGGGTTTTTTGTATTTAAGACTTGGCAATTATATTGATATTATTAATGTGATTACTGCTTGCTGCCGAGTGTATTTTGATCAGATTTTACATTAACTAAACGAGGAAGATTCTTCTTCGTACTCGGGATATTGTTCAGATATGGGCCAGGGTGAAGCGTTTCTGGCCAATTTAATAGCATCATGGCAAGTACATTTCTGTGTTCGCCAGAGGATAAGTCTGATCTACCCTTGGGTGATGGTATCATTTGAGTTTCTGGATTATATGCCGCAATGATGTGCTTTTTAACTTTTTGAGTGACGTTGTGATTGCTATGCCCCGTTATTAGGAAACTAATTCCCACTTCTGTAATGATATCTTCTGTAGTGTCGGCGATAATTTTATCTAGGTTTTTTTCAAAATAATCTAAGATCCATTGAAACTCTTTCGGTTCAACTTCATTTTGATAATATCCGCTGGCAGCAAAAATAAAATGGGTCATGCCATAAATCTTATTTTTGTACTGTGCCTTTGAAAGTGTCGCATCTTTACTATCAGGATAAGTATTAATAAACGCCGTTTTGTAGGCCTGGTAATAATCGCCTACACCGATTTGCTTAGCCCAATATACATAGTTAATCAGTTGCGCAGCCCATGACTCAATCATCTTATTGTCGGTAAAGGAGGCTGTAAAATCATGCGCCTTTAAGGTGCTGAATAGCAAATCATGGCAAGGACCCGTAAAACCAAACTCATCTATACGGCTTGAAAAACGCAATAAGTCAGTAAATAACATGAATTTTGGATAAGGAGCAATAGCTTCTTTACGTGCTAAACCTCTCGCTTTATGACCTAACAGACTCGCTGCCAATGCTGACTCATCATCAATGAAGTGCGGTTTATTGAGATTACAGGCAAAATAAGCTTGTGATTCAGCTATGGTGAGTAAATCAATTAACGCACCATTAGCGTACTTGGGATCACCTGTCATGCGGAATTGACGAATAGCGTAATGGCCTTGAACTCTTGGAGGTAAAGTATAAAGATTAGTTTCGAGATTGGTTTTGATTTGCTGGTAAACTTGTTCATCGGTTAAGTTATGAGTCTGTTTTAGGTATGATTCTTTAGCAAATAAACTACTGCTTAATAGTACAGCGGATAATACAAAAAACGAGAGTGTTTTACTCTTGCTTAGTGCCAACATAATTGATTCTCCATAATAGATGTTCAAAATCCATTGGCTGTTTAAATACGGCAGACAATTGATCATAAAGACTTTGATGATGTTCATTCACAACGATGACATCAAATATAGCCTTGGCTTGGCTGCTGGAAAGTGATTCATTGTAGATTAACTGCGCCAGTGTTTGTTGCCACAGCAGAAGATAATAACTAATCCCTTGATTAGCAATAGCAAGATAACTAAATATTGCATCAGAAGCCGATAAATAGGGCACACCAAAGCTGTCTTCAAAGGATTGAGACAACATTCGGTTCAAAATTGGTTGGTATAACTCAAACTTAGATAGGTCATGTTGTTGGTAAAAGAGTAGCGCAACTTTGGAGCGAAAGACCAGTTGTTGTTTCTTAAATGAATTAATGAGTTTGGCCCTAGGGTGTGGTTCATGATCTAGTTTTAAATTTGATGTTAACCATGTTGCTAACCAATAAGTACCTAACTGCTGATTTAGTGGCGAAATATTCTGTTGATTAACATAGTAAAACTGACTTCCCTTTGCTAACTGATTGACGATATCGCTTAGGGCAAATATTAGGTCATCATACTGTTTTACTTTAGTTAATTCAAAAGGCACGTTTAAAGCATATTGGCCTAATTGTTGTCCTATTACAGACTGCTTTATAGTGAAATAGTCAACGTTTACTGCTTGGGCTGCTTCGCCTGTATTGATATCCAGAAAAATTTCACCTAATAATCTTTTTTTATGCCAAACGCGATAAATATCGGTGGTATTTGCACTTGTTGAAAGTCGTTCGAAATTTAAACTAAATAGGGATAGCTGCTCAAATACCGTGTCAATGAAATGCGCAGTAGTTTGAATCTCGGTTGCAATTTTGGGCTGTTTTTTTAATGCATGTGGTAAATCCCAAGGCGCAACTTGAATGTTTTCTGTTTGACTGTTTAAAAATTGAGATAATTGTTCAACAGTTAACCCACTGTTTTTTAATTGAAAGTCAGCAGAGTCAGCAAATCCATTTTCTTTTGCCTGTTTAGTTTTAATTTTATGAATAACAAGTAAATTTGTCTGATTAACCTCTTTCGCTCGTCCTTGATAAGCTAACCAAGCTTGTTGTCTGCATGATGATTTCGGTTGTAATAACAGGTAACGAGCAACATTCTGTGCAGTAGTCGAGATATTATTAATAGATTTTTTTGTTGATTCAGAGGCTGTCTCAAGTGCACATTCTGCGTTTGCCTCGAATAGATATTGCTGTCTTAGGTTGTATTCTATGCTTGTTTGTAAACCATGTAGCATAGATTTAACGTCAACATTGAGCTTGGCATTTTTTAATTGTTGAATACTGGTTAGATACCAATAATAAGGCTGTTGATGTGGCGATAATTTGAAGCTGGCTTTGTCAGCTTGTAATAATTGTGGATCAATTTGATTAAGTAACCATGAGAGTTCATCGGCTAAATGAACTTGGCACATCAGCAGATTCTGCTGATATTCTGTTTGTTGGGTCAAGCGGCGATAGTAATTATTTCGATCATTTAAATTATTCAGCGACAGAAGCGACGATTCAAATGCAACTAATTCATTTAACGATACTGATCGCGTTAGGGGAGGATAAGGTGTTGTGCTTGATAATTGCCAGGCATTAGGAATTGCAACCTGACTTTCGGCATCAAATTGTAAACATTGATCTACAAACAGGCTTAAAGGATTGGCCACGGCGAGTGCCGTGGCCAATAAATTAAAACTTAGGCTGATCGCAAAAATGCTTTTTCGCATATTCTACACGTTGGTCAACTGACATTGTCGCGCCTTTTAAAGACTCTACGTGTTTAAGGCGGGGGAGAATGCCTTTACCATTTGCTATTTGAATGGTTAAACCTGGACGAGCATTAAGCTCTAACAGCAAGGGGCCACGATTTTTATCTAATACCATGTCGGTCCCAAGGTAGCCCATTTCACACATTTCATAGGCTCTAGAAGCTGTATGAAGTAGCGTTTCCCAATGCGGCACTTGAATGTCGGATAAAGGGAAGTGAGTATCAGGATGTTTATCTACCGGCACGTCAAATTGAACCGCGTGTAAACTTTTGCCAGTGGCAATATCTAATCCAATACCCACAGCACCTTGGTGCAAGTTAGCTTTACCGTCAGAAGCTGCAGTTGAACAACGCAGCATACCCATGACAGGGAACCCTTTAAACACGATTAATCGTATATCAGGCACACCTTCGTAACTGACACCGTTGAATACGGGATCAAATACAATTAAGCCTTCCACAATGGCAACATCGGGTCTGCCACCCAGTGAAAATAAACCGCTTAATGTATTTGAAACATGACGATATATTTCGTTAGGGGTTACTTCATCGCCATTAGCCTTGTAATAACGGCCATTGTCAACTCTAGTAATCACCAGGATCCCTTTACCGCCAGACCCTTTAGCGGGTTTGATAACAAAACCACTTCTATCAATTACCATCGCAGGTATCAGTTCAATATCATGTTGTTCTTGAACAACACCAATTAAATCGGGTACAGCAATGCCATTTGCTAATGCAAGCTGCTTGGTAATTAACTTATCGTCCACACGTTTGTAGTGCTTACGTGGATTGTATCTACCTATATAACCGATGTTTCGCTTGTTCATGTTCAGCACGCCTGCGCGGCTTAATTCCCAAGGCCAGGCATACTTCATTACTTCTCTCCCACTAAGGGTTTAAAGCGCTTTAACTCGGTTAAACGGTAGCCAGTGTATTGTCCCATTACAAGCACTAAACCTAAGATAACCAAATGTATACCTAGGAAGTTAAACACCCAGTGTTGTACTAATTCACTGCTCATAGCGAGGTAAGCTATGGTTGCAACAAACAAACTGCCACCACCTGAAATGAACACTTTTTTAGGGCCTTCTTCTTCCCACAAAATTGACATACGCTCGATTGTCCACGCTAAAATGATCATTGGGAAAAAGGTCACAGTTAACCCTTCACTTAAACCTAATTTAAATGAGATTAAGGTGAACAGGCCGATGATGAAGATCACCACAATAATCACCGCGGATATTCGGGATATCAACAATAAATTTAAGGTTGAGAGGTAGGAGCGGATCATTAATCCGAATGCGACAATCAATAAGAAACCAATTAAACCCGTTAGTAGGGTGGTTTGAATAAAGGCCATCGCAATTAATACTGGCATAAAAGTACCAGATGTTTTAATACCGACAATCACGCGAAGGAAAACAACCACCATCACACCGATAGGGATCAATAATATACCTTTAAATAAACTTTGCTCCTCAAGTGGAAGTTGGTACAAAGAAAAATCTAATGCGTCATCAGTCATCATCATATCAATCGATGTGGCTAATGCGGAGCGCGTATCTTGTAACATTGAGAAGCTAACTTGTGAGCTACGACCGCCCATAACTTCTAAAACAGAGCCACCAGCATATTCCCATAATACAAGATTACCGTCTCTGCCTTGCTTGTTGTTAACAACATCAAACAAGTGCCATAAGCCATCTTGATAAACTTGCACATAAGTCGTTAATGTTTGACGACGACGTTGATCTTCTAATACTAAGCCACTGACATTTCGTGCTGGAACGCCTTTAGTGTGTAGCATTTGTAAGAATAATTTGGTCGAAGTGTTAGTCGATAGCAATAACGACATATTTTGACTTTGATTTTTATCGTGGATCAAATCCAACAATTGCTTTGCAAAAGATAAATTGGTCGCACTGCGAAGCCAAACTTCTTCTACAATTTGTTCTGCAGCGGCCTTTTCTGTTGCAGGCCATAGATAAACTTCAGTGTCAGTGGGTTCTTGTTCAGATTTGATTTCTAATTTGCCTGTTGGCACTAGTGTGACACGGTAAAATAAAGACTGTGGTCCAGATGCTTCTCTAATCGACCAAATCGCTTTGCGATTTTGCTCTTCAGTAATAGTTAAACCGTAACCTGGTGAGGTTGTGTTTTCGACTAGAATGTCAAACGCGGGATCATTAGGTAATGAAAATTGCACTTCTGCAGGCTGGTTACGGCCACTAAAGCTGACTTTTGCATCAATTGCCCAACTTTGAACCTGTTCACCCGGCAAAAATGGCACATTATGCTCAATACCACGATAGATGCTGGCACCAATACCGACAAAAAACAGTAAAAATACAAATATATAAAACGGTTTACGAGAGTGCATTTTGTCGCCTATTTAATAAGTGTGGTCACTTGGTTTTTATCTTTACCGTGAATGTAGATTTGACCTACATCAACGATGGCAATATCTTTCATAAACTTACGGCCAAGAAGTAGTGGGTAATCTAAATGGCTTCTGTCAGTTAAATTTAAATCCGTTTCAGCTGAATATTGACCAATTTTTAGATGCGCATGAATAACAGGGCGGCGGTCATCATCACTAGTAGCATCTTGTTTGATGCGGACAAAGCGTTCAACTTTTGACTCGAAAGTATTTCCTGCTTTGTCTGGGCCATTAGTCATTACATCATATCTCACCCATTCTTCGCCATTCCGTTCAAAAAGGACAATGTTTCGAGCATCTAATGAAGATGACTCAGCTCCGGTATCGATACGGGTAGCGAATGTTGTTTTAACTTCATCCATATAAACACTTTCTGCTTCACCTAGTAAGAATTTCTCACCAATGAGAGATTCAGGACATTGTGACGGCACTGCTACAGGTCTAGGTGCTGGAGCAACTACAGGCGCAACTGCGAGCTTTTGCGACTGTGCCATTGCTTCGCTAACTTGTGTCTTTAACTTACGTAACTCTATTGATAATCCAGTAATGTCGTCAGATTGTTTGCTGCATTGATCATTAAAAGCGGTAATAATTTGTGCTTGGGATGTTTGCAGCGTGCTGTTTAAATCAGCATTTGAGATTGATGGAGCATGGGAATGCTGGGTTGCTGTACAACCTGAAACAATCAATACTGCAATAGTTAGTGCAAGTGCCTGCTTAAACATGTCAATTCCTGTTGGATATTATGAGTTAAATTAAATCTAAATTGGGTTGGTTTTTAGTGGCAATGATTATGGCTCTTTTCGGTGCAGGGTAGCCTTCAACCGTTAAGCTCACATCATTTGGATCAAGATAATCAACAAGTGATTCATTTTTCATCCAAGTTGTACTGCGTTGTTCTGCCAATGAAGTGATGTCGACGTCAACACATCTTACATTAGTAAACTCACACTTTTCTAGCCACAGAATTAATGCCGCCACTGATGGTAAAAACCACACATTATTCATTTTTCCATATCTGTCCTTTGGGACAAGTACAGCATTTTCATCACCATCTATTACTAATGTTTCTATAACGAGCTCACCTCCCATTCTTAATTGATCACGTAACTGCATAATGTGATCTATCGGTGAGCGACGATGATAAAGTACGCCCATGGAAAATACCGTATCAAAAGCATCTAGAGGTGGAAGTTCTTCAATACCTAATGGTAACAAATAAATAGGATGCTGATTTCCAGCTAGTCTTTTTACAGCCTCAAATTGGCATAAGAATAACGGAGAAGGGTCTATCCCCACAACGCATTTTGCGCCATCACCAAACATTCTCCACATATGGTAGCCACTTCCGCAACCAACATCTAATACTGTTCGGTTCTTTAATGGCGATATATGGGGCTTAACTCTATCCCATTTCCAATCACTTCGCCATTCTGTATCAATTTCAATGCCATGGATAGAGAAGGGACCCTTTCGCCAGGGTTGAAATAAGCCGAGTAAATTAGACAGTTTTTCTGTCTGGCCATCTGTAAGCTGTTTGCCACTCCCAATGGTCACATTTGATGTAAACTCAACTAGATCTGGTGTTGGATAGTTCAGTTTATTGAGCACTTTTTCCCATTTAGGTAAGTTGCCATGTTTGTGTTCACGCTGCCAATTACCCAAAATAGACGGTAGCGTTTCTAACCAATGTTGCAAATTAGAATCTGCAATTTCTTTATAAAATGCGCCAAAGCTTATCATTTTATCGCCACCATCGATGCAAAATTGAAACATTGAAACCACACATTAAAGTGTTGAAAGCCACATTTTTCGAAGCGATGTTGATGATGATTAAGTGTATCTGGACGCATCACATTTTCAAGTGCACTTCTTTTTTGACTTATTTCTAACTCACTGTAGCCATTTGCACGTTTAAAATCTAAATGATGTTTATCAAGTAACACTTGTATGGTGTGATCATCAAAACGTAACTTTTCTGAAATAACTAGAATACCACCAGGTAGCATACCCTGATATATTTTGTTAATTAACATGTCACGATCGGCTATTGGCAAAAATTGTAGGGTAAAATTTAACACCACCATAGAAGCATTTTTAAATTCTATGTCCCGGATGTCACCACAAACCAGTTCCACATCCGTATCACTGACGTAGGCTAGAAGGTTTTCACTACAACGTTCTATCATCGACTGACTGTTATCAACGGCCACAATTTTACATTGACGTTGTTCAATTTGACGCCTAATACTTAATGTTGCAGCTCCAAGCGAGCAGCCAAGGTCGTAAACAGTAGAGTTTTTAGTGACATAAGTGCTTGCAAAGTCACCAATAGTATTAATGATTTGACCATAACCGGGAACAGATCGACGTATCATGTCGTTAAACACGCCAGCGACTTTTTGATCAAATACAAAATCAGCAACTTTATTAGTAGCTGAGGCATAAATATTATCTAATTCTGAGTGCATGTGATAACAGGTTTTAAAATTCTAAGCACATTTTAGCTAATCATAGTGATGACCAGCAAGTGCTGGTTAAAAATATATTAAATTTATTATCTTGTGTGTGATGGCTTATTTGCAGTTTTATGTAAAAACCTTGCTCAAATGGCCGTTAACAAAACAATATTTATTAGAATTGTGAAGCAATCTGCGGTAAATTACGTTCTTAGGATTGTTCAATTTTTGTTAACTATTAGTGGAATATCTTCAACAAGCATTGCTTTAAAACCGTTAATAGTGATTAGTATATCTAGTAGATAGGGATGACACTTGAAATTAATCGTCGGATTACTCTTTTGTTTGGTAATCAGTACTGCCAATATAGTTTTTGCAAGCTCACAAGATACCGCTCTTGCAGGGGGGACATTGAAAATTGTTATGGGAGAGGATACTTATCCATTTCAATACATAGACGAAAATCAGCATGCTGCAGGTATATTAGTTGATCTTTGGCGTGAGTGGGCACTTGTTACAGATACTAAAGTTGAATTCCTCATACAAAATTGGCAACAATCTTTGGACCAGCTACAGTCGGATGATGCCGATATACATATCGGCATGGCACCTAATGCTTTTAGGCAAACCTTGTTTGATTTCTCCAATCCAATTACATCGTTGCAAACCTATTTATTTATTCATAAATCGATTGGCAAAAAGCATCAGTTAACTGATTTAATACCTTATCAAATAGGAATTGTTGACGGTTCATCCCATGAACAAACACTTCTAGCCGTTAATCCCAACTTTAATTTCCGCAAATATAGTAGTAGAGATGCATTACTTGTTGGAGCTATGAATGGCGAGGTGTTGGTCTTTGCTGGAATTGAAGGCTATCAACGTGATATGGCATTGGAGCAAAATATTGCTAATGACTATTATAGTTCTTCAAGGATCCCGATAGCGAAGGTTGATCTCGTTGCAGCAGTTAAAAAAGGTAATATCCCATTATTAGCTAAAATTAATCAAGGATTTGAAAAAGTTGATGTTGAACAGATTAAACGAATTGAGCGGCGTTGGTTAGGTTACAATCGACAAAATGCCGGACTACTTATTGCCATGCAAAGCAATGTAGAACCCTTTGTTGATATCGGTAATGACGGATTACCCCACGGGTTATTTGTTGATTTATGGAAGCTCTGGTCAAGCAAAAGTGGCATTAGTATTGATTTTGTTGTTGGCGATATGAACAGCTCTATTGCAGATATTAAGCGTGGTTTTGCTGATGTTCATATTGGGTATCCTGAAAGCAATGAAATGAACACTGGTCTCAAACAAGCTTGGCATATCACGTCAGTGAAGAGCCGTTTTTTCAGTTTAAAAAAGAACATAGCTGATTTAAATACACTTAAAAATATTCGAATCGGCGTGTTTCCTACCGCGCCTTATATTTCTGAAATCCACAATTTATACCCAAATGCACAATTACGTTTTTATGAATCGACAGAGTTGATGGTTGACGCTGCGCTTAAAGGTGACATTATTGGTTTTATAGCCTCTTCTGCCACCACGTCTCATTATTTACTCGGCAGCAAGCTTTGGGCTGATTTTACTCAATATATTAATATTGAGTTCTCAACTGATATTTATAGCTTGATCCGCCCGGAAGACAGTGGCTTAGAGGAGAGAATCCGCGCTGGATTTGAATTAATTTCTCCCGAAGAACGCCTGCAAATAGAACGAAAATGGCTTATTAATCCTGATGATCGATATTTTTCAGGGCAGCATCAAAACATTGTCTTATCCAGTCAAGATAAAACATACTTATCGAGTCTGGGCGCGATCAAAATGGGTTACGTCAAAGATTGGCGTCCGATGGAGTTTCAAGGTAAAAATGGCGAGTTTTTAGGGGTTAACTCTGATATTAAGTCTTTATTTGTTAATCACTTGGGTGTGTCAGTTATCCCTGTTGCATTTGAAACCTTTGATAAAATGATGCAGCAACTGCGCAGTGGTGAGATTCAATTAGTGGCCAGTTTGGCCTCTAACAGTGAGCGTGATAATACCATTTTATTTAGTGATCCCTATTGGCCTTCACCTTGGGCTGTGGCCAGTGATTTAACTCAACCGCCAATTTTTAATATCAATCAATTAGACAATAAAACGATTGCTGTTGTCGAAGGCTATCAGTTAATTGATCAATTAAATCAACAACTCCCCAAGTTGAAATTAGTATTAGTCCCTGATACACGTGCAGGCCTAAATGCTGTGGTGAGTGGGACTGCGGACATGTTTGTTGAAAAAGTAACCTCATTGGCTGATTCACTTAAAAATGGCGATTACCCTAGTTTAAAACTGTCTCTACTTGCGGATTTAGCCGATCAACAGAGTAGGATTGGTATATTTTCGGGCCTTGAGGAGCTGGTGCCACTTATTAATCGGGTGATTGGTACAATTGATAAAGCAGCTCAACAACAACTTTATCAAAAGTGGAACGATGTTAAATTAAATACCGACGATCTGTTTTACCAGCGTTGGATGAATTCTCTTATTATCGGGCTTTTGGTAGTAAGTGCGATAACTGTAATGGTTTTAGTGGTCAATCGTCGATTAAAATTAGAGATTCACCGTCGCGAACATGCCGAAGAGAAATTAGTGTTTTTGGCAAATCATGACAGTGTGACGGGATTAGCTAATCGTACATTAATCGATAAACTGATAATTATCGCAATTGAGACCCATCAAAAAACTCACTCAAAGTTTGCAATATTGTTTATTGATTTGGATGGCTTCAAAATTGTTAACGATGTTCATGGCCATGCCATAGGTGATCTTCTCTTAGCACAAGTTGCTGAGGTATTTAAATCGCTTGTCAAAGATACTGACTCTGTTGCTCGTTTCGGTGGGGATGAATTTATTATTTTAATCAATCAATTAGAAAAAGTTGATGATGCAAAAAAACTGGCCAGTTCGTTACTTAATAGCTTGTCTCAAATTGATAACATTGAAGGTAAATCAATTCAAATATCCGCCAGTATTGGTATTGCAATGTACCCACATGATGGCGTAACAGCAGAGGAATTAATGAAGCATTCTGATTTTTTGATGTACCAAGCTAAAAGAGTGGGTGGTCATCAATATCGAACAAATCATTAAAGTAGAGCATCCCAGTATGTGGCTAATATCGCAGTCGTTTATATTGGAATCTGCAATATACCGAGACATATTGTTTTCAAGCCGACATAGAGTGTCGTTTTTTTATTCAGTTGATGACAAATAATCACTTCTACTCTGGTCAATTAACTCATTCTCCTTGATACTGCCTTTTATATTCTGATAACGGCATATAGCCTGATTATTCTTAATGAAGCCCGCTATTTTAGCTATTTAATTTATAAAAGCTAACGCCGCGAAATATAGGCTCAATTAGGATTAATAAATTATGCTTGAGACGAGCATCTTAGGTTTGTTTGGGTATATAATGCCGTTTTTATCATTTTTGATATGCGAACGTTTGCTTTGCTAAAATCGCTTTTATTTAAAGGATAGAGTTCAATGCGTAGCCATTATTGTGGAGACATTAATAAGTCTCATTTAGGTCAAGAAGTTACCTTAGTAGGTTGGGTTAATCGTAGCCGTGATTTAGGCGGAGTGGTTTTCTTAGATTTACGTGATCGTGAAGGGTTAGTTCAAGTTGTTTACGATCCTGACTTAAAAGACGTATTTGATATCGCCAGTACCTTGCGCGGTGAATTTTGTGTCCAAGTAACTGGCTTAGTCCGTGCTCGTCCAGACAGCCAAGTTAATGCGCAAATGAAAACAGGTGAAATTGAAATCTTAGGTAAAGGCTTAACGATTATCAATGCATCTGCGCCATTACCTCTTAGCATGGATAATTATCAAAATAATAGTGAAGAACAACGTTTAAAATATCGCTATCTTGATTTACGTCGTCCTGAAATGGCTGAACGGATCGTATTCCGCGCCAAAGTCACCAGTTATGTGCGTAACTTTCTCGACACCAATGGCTTTTTAGACATTGAAACGCCAATATTGACCAAGGCAACGCCAGAAGGTGCACGAGATTATTTAGTCCCAAGTCGTACGTATAAAGGTCAATTTTTTGCATTACCACAGTCACCACAGCTATTTAAACAGTTATTGATGATGTCAGGTTTTGACCGTTATTATCAAATCGTGAAATGTTTCCGTGATGAAGATTTACGTGCTGATCGTCAACCTGAATTTACTCAAATTGATATCGAAACATCTTTCATGACATCAGAGCAAGTGATGGAAAAAACTGAGCAAATGATGCGCGGTTTATTTCAAGACTTATTAAATGTTGATTTAGGTGATTTTCCAAGAATGACGTATGCAGATGCAATGCGCCGTTTTGGGTCAGATAAGCCAGATTTACGAAATCCTCTTGAATTAGTCGATATTGCCGATTTAGTTAAAAACGTTGAGTTTGCAGTCTTTAACGGTCCAGCAAATGATATAGAAGGTCGTGTTACAGCGCTTCGCATTCCTACTGGTGCTTCGTTATCACGTAAACAAATCGATGATTACACCAAATTCGCCGGTATTTATGGTGCCAAAGGGTTAGCTTGGATGAAGCTAAATGATGTAGATGCTGGTATGGACGGTATTCAATCACCCGTGCTTAAATTCTTAAATGAAGACATCGTTAAGAAAATCATTGACCGTACAGGCGCTCAAACTGGTGACATCATTTTATTCGGTGCAGATAAAGCAAATGTTGTGGCAGAAGCCTTGGGTGCACTTCGCTTAAAAGCGGGTGAAGACTTTAACTTATTACAAGGGCAATGGCGTCCATTATGGGTTGTTGACTTCCCAATGTTTGAAAAGGTTGAAGGCGGCTTACACGCAGTGCATCATCCATTTACCGCGCCACGCGGTGTGAACGCAGAGCAATTAAAGCTTGATCCTGCTAACACAGTATCCGATGCATACGATATGGTATTAAACGGTTGTGAGTTAGGCGGCGGTTCAGTGCGTATTCATAATGCTGAAATGCAAAGTACCGTGTTTGATCTATTAGGTATCGAGAAAGAAGAGGCTAAGGAAAAATTTGGTTTCTTACTTGAAGCATTACGATATGGTACGCCTCCTCATGCAGGTTTAGCGTTTGGTTTAGATCGAATTATTATGCTAATGACTGGTGCAAGTTCTATTCGTGATGTGATGGCGTTTCCTAAAACAACCACTGCGGCGTGTCCGTTGACTAATGCCCCTGGTTTTGCTAATCCACAGCAATTAATCGAATTAGGTATTCAAGTGATTGAGAAGCCTAAAGCTGACGCAGAGTAATTTACTGTTTAGCTAAGTTTTACCTACATTCCGAGGCTTATGCCTCGGTCTGTGTTTATGGCACTCTATTTTTGGTGGCCAACAGGCTTTCACCAAGCAGTAAATGATTATTTTAAAAGCGGTAGCGTTACAAATAAATACAAAGGAGTTTTCATGGCAGGACATAGTAAATGGGCCAATATTAAACACCGTAAAGCGGCACAAGATGCTAAACGCGGCAAGTTATTTACTAAGTTTATTCGAGAGTTGACCGTCGCGTCGCGTGAAGGAGGATCAGACCCTGACGCGAATCCACGACTCAGAGCTGCCATTGATAAAGCCTTATCAAATAATATGACCCGTGACACTGTTGAGCGCGCGGTAAAACGAGGCGCCGGTGAAATCGAAGGCCAGCAACTAGAAACGATTATCTATGAAGGTTATGGTCCTGGTGGCAGTGCCATTATGGTCGAAACCATGACAGATAATAGAAATCGAACCGTATCAGGTGTTCGCAATGCTTTTAGTAAAAACGGTGGGAATTTGGGCACAGATGGTTCAGTTGCTTACTTATTTACCAAACTGGGTGTTATTTCGTATCCAGAAGGCTTAGACGAAGATAGTGTGATGGATGCAGCGATAGAATCAGGTGCTAACGATGTTATTGTCAATGATGATGGATCTATTGATGTACATACCTCACCCAATGCTTTTGGCAAAGTCAAAGATGCATTAGATAAAGCTAAATTTATCAGTAACAATGCAGAGGTCACTATGGTGCCATCAACCAAAGCCGAACTTGACCTTGAAAATGCCGAACAATTTTTAAGATTAATCGATACATTAGAAGATCATGATGATGTACAAGAAGTGTATCATAATGCTGATATAAGTAATGATGTGATGGAACAATTAGGCTAACTCAATTAATGGCAATTATTTTAGGTGTTGACCCAGGCTCACGGATCACCGGTTATGGTGTAATAAAATGTGTGGGTAGACAACAGCAGTATTTAGGCAGTGGTTGTATTCGTACACAATCTGATGAACTTCCCCTTAGGTTACAGCAGATTTATGCTGGATTATCTGAAATTATTAGACAATATCAACCCGATGAATTTGCCATTGAACGTGTATTTATGGCGAAAAATGCAGACTCAGCACTAAAGCTAGGCCAGGCACGCGGTGCCGCTATTGTGGCTGCAACATGTGCAGACTTACCCGTTGCAGAATACAGTGCAACACAAATAAAAAGTGCAGTGGTAGGCACAGGCAGAGCGCAAAAAACGCAAGTGCAGCATATGATTACTCAATTATTGAAATTACCCGCAGCGCCGCAAGCTGATGCGGCAGATGCTCTGGCTGTGGCGATATGTCATTATCACACAAGCCAAAGCTTAGTGGCATTAAGCGGCCGTGCAAATACAAGAACATATGGAAGATACAAATGATTGGTCGTTTGAATGGAATTTTAGTTGAAAAACATGCCCCTGAAATCGTCATCGATGTTAATGGCGTAGGTTATGAGCTTCAAGTACCGCTAACCAGTTTTTATGAGTTACCTGAACTTAATCAACCCGCGATGGTGTATACCCATTTTGTGGTGCGTGAAGATGCGCAATTATTATACGGTTTTATTACTAAACAAGAACGCGCGTTATTTCGTTTGTTAATCAAAACCAATGGTGTTGGCCCTAAATTGGCACTCACCATTTTATCGGGTATGAATGCGGGTGAGTTTGTTGCTTGCGTTGAGCGGGATGATATTGCCACTTTAGTTAAATTACCCGGTGTCGGTAAGAAAACCGCAGAACGCTTGATTGTTGAAATGCGGGATAAGCTAAGATCTTTACTTGAAGCATCGGTAGGATCAGAGCGCGAATTTGTGCTGCAATCAAATTATTCCCCAGTTCCTGCTGCTGAAAGTGCTGAAGAAGATGCTATTTCAGCTTTAATATCATTAGGTTATAAGCCAGCTCAAGCCAGCAAAGCTGTTTCAGCTAATTTCAAGCTTGGGATGACATCAGAAGTACTGATAAAAGCGGCACTCAAGTCGATGCTTTAAGGTAAAAGGACAGTAACACCATGATTGAAGCGGATCGATTAATACAGCCTGAAATTCAAATTCACGATGAAGTCGTCGACAGGGCTATGCGGCCTAAGATGCTTGATGAGTATACCGGGCAAGATGATACTCGAGCACAGCTAAAAGTATTTATTCAAGCAGCACTTAATCGAAAAGAAGCGCTTGATCATATGCTTATATTTGGTCCTCCAGGGTTAGGCAAAACCACTTTGGCAATGATTGTTGCTAATGAGATGGGCGTTAATATTAAATCAACCTCTGGGCCTGTTTTAGAAAAAGCGGGCGACTTAGCTGCTTTGTTGACTAATTTAGAAGAGGGCGATGTGCTTTTTATTGATGAAATACATCGTCTGAGCCCGGTAGTTGAAGAAATTTTATATCCAGCCTTAGAAGATTATCAACTCGATATAATGATTGGTGAAGGGCCTGCAGCGCGTTCGATTAAATTAGATTTACCACCCTTTACATTGGTTGGTGCAACAACTAGAGCAGGCGCACTCACATCGCCACTGCGAGCCCGTTTTGGTATTCCATTGCGACTCGAATTTTATAATGTGGCTGATTTAACCACGATTGTGACTCGCTCAGCTAACGTGATGAACTTATCTATTGCCCCTGAAGGCGCGGTTGAAATTGCACGGCGCTCCCGCGGAACACCTCGAATTGCAAACCGTCTATTACGCCGAGTAAGAGATTACGCTGAAGTGAAACATGATGGTGTTGTTACTAAGGAAGTGGCAGAGCAAGCGCTTGATTTGCTTGATGTCGACCTTGAAGGTTTTGATTATTTAGATAGAAAGCTGTTGTTAGCAATTATAGATAAATTTATGGGGGGACCTGTAGGGCTTGATAACCTTGCAGCCGCAATTGGAGAAGATAGAGATACCATTGAAGATGTCCTAGAGCCCTTTCTCATTCAACAAGGTTTTATCCAGCGCACACCTCGAGGTCGTATTGCGACTCAAAGGGCTTATCAGCACTTTAATATAATCAAACCAGAATAGTTGAATTAGCGACTAACTATATAAGGGCACTTCGGTGCCCTTAAATTTATTATAAGATTTCTGGATGTATTAGTTCTGATTTTTATCGTTAATTAATATTTGTTACTTTAATGTTCTTTGATAGTAATTCAAACCACAATTTTTTATTAAATAGCCATCTAAGCCATCTAAATTCTGTAACTAAATTTTTATACTATTCGGTGTGCAGAGAGAAAATAAGACATAATAGTACAGATCCCAATTGTTTATCTTATTGAAGTAAATGATCGGTTATGCCGGTAGAATATTTTTAAATTAAGTGGTATTGACTGTTGAAACCTTAATAAAAAATACTTATTAATTACTAGATACCATTAAATAAAGTAAACCTAAAGTATTACCCCTGTATTTCTAATGAGCTATGTCATTTATACAAGTACAATGTGCCTATTTTAGATTTTTAACCTCCTTTAAAATCAAGTATAGATAATGTAGTTAATCAAAGAGTGTAGTTGCATCTAGGTATTCGAAATCAACTTTCATAGCTAAAGCTAATGCAATCAGTTGGATAGGTTTTTTATATTGTCCTGTTCTCTATTTATGTAGCGCTATTTAGCACAAAGTAATTACTCTAAAGATAGCTCAGTATGACTCATTTTATGGTGATTAAGTTTATTTTTGTGTTTGATTGCAAATAAGAAAATGTCTGATATATTTAATTCCAGACGTTATATAAATTTTATTGAATGATTGGTTTATTAGTGCTTTATAGTTAATGAAAGCAGCCATTTTAATCAAATTAGATATCTTGGAAGGCATCAGATTTTTTCGTCAAAAATATAACCGACAGAGTAACAGGGAGTGTTATGCGTACAGAGGTTCATATCTACCCAATAGTACTTGGCGTTCTTGGTAGCATACTTTTGTTATCATTTTCCCCAGTGTCCCTCGTTACCATCATCAGTGCTTTATTTCTTACTGGGTTAGGTTTGTTGTTTGGCCACTGGACACGTCAAACGTTAAGTTTAATTAACACACAACTTGTTGAACTTAAATCTAAAGTTAATACTCAAATCGAAACGAATAAAATAATCAATAACACAGATAAACTCTGCTTAGCAGTGTTCCCTATCTGGAGTCGACAAATAGAAACAACACGCAAACAAACAGAAACAGCAACTACAGAGTTAGCCAACAATTTTAGCTTGTTAGTTGAAAGTTTAAGCCAAGCTTTTCCGTCCCATTCAAGTTCAAACAGTGAACAAGATAACACGATAGAGAAAACGTTTTCTTTCTCAGAAAAAGCGCTGAATAGTGTTATGGCCTCCTTGCAAGCAACACAACATGATAGAGCAGCAATCTTGGATGAAGTTAGAATGTTAACAACTTACACTGATGAGTTAAAAAAGATGGCTACTGAAGTTGATGCTATTGCAGGACAGACAAATTTATTGGCTTTGAATGCCGCGATTGAAGCGGCTAGAGCGGGTGAAGCGGGCAGAGGCTTTGCCGTAGTAGCCGATGAAGTGAGAAAATTATCGTCATTGTCCAGTGCAACCGGCAGAAATATGACCGAAAAAGTTAATGTCATTAATGGTGCAGTTAATGGCGCATTTGCGGTGGCAGAAAAAGCCACTAAGGATGATGATGGCATCATGGAACGTGCGGAAAAATCAATTAAAGAAGTGCTGGCTAGCTTTACAATTACTGTTGAAGAGTTAGCTGATTCTAAACAGGCCATGCAACAAGAAGGGCAAAAAATACAACAAGAAATATCTGAAATGTTAGTGTCTCTTCAGTTTCAAGACCGAACTAGCCAAATTTTGACACAAGTTAACAACAGTATTGATGAACTGACTGTGACCATGGCTCATGCACATGAAAATAAGCAAATTGGCAAAGAGTTTACTGACAAAGATCTCAGTCATTGGCTTACTAATATGGAAAAGGGTTATGCCATGCTTGATCAAAGAATGAATCATAACTCAGGTAGGCAAAAATTGGATGTCATGGAAGAGATAACCTTCTTTTAATCTTAAAATACTAACTAAACAACGTCGGAAATTATAAAAAACACAGGGAAGAACTAATGGCTAAAACAATTATGATAGTAGATGATTCTGCAAGTTTAAGGCAGGTTGTCAGTATTACCCTTAAAGGGGCGGGCTATAATACAGTGGAAGCCTGCGATGGTGTCGATGCACTAAAAAAACTTGCTGGTGCGCAAATTAACCTAATCATCAGTGATGTTAATATGCCAAACATGGACGGTATTAGCATGGTAAAAGAAGTTAAAAAACTCCCCGCACATAAATTTACTCCCATCATAATGCTTACCACGGAGTCTCAGACAGACAAAAAATCTGAGGGTCAAGCAGCCGGCGCAAGAGCCTGGGTTGTTAAACCTTTTCAGCCACAACAAATGCTCGCTGCTGTAGCTAAGTTAATATAATTATTGCTTTTTATCCTAGTGATTAAATGGATTTAACGACTATGCTGACTTTCACAAAAACAGATTTAGGGGTCCGAGCCTATATCGAAGGCCCAATGACAATTCACAATGCGCTAGACTTAAAAGCTCAATTTATTGACGCCTTAAATACTGGCCAAAATCTTGAGTTAAATCTGGCGGCTGTGACCGAAATCGATGCGGCAGGATTACAACTTTTGATAATGGCAAAGCAACAACAAACCTTAACACAGCATGAGCTTACTTTGGTAAGCCATAGTGCGGCTGCATTAGAAGCTATTGAAATTATGGGATTAATCAGTTGGTTCAATGACCCTGTGGTGATTACTAGACAATAACGTTGTCAGTGTAATTATTAAGAAATTAATAAGGATATTGTCATGGATGAATTCGAACAAGTATTGGGTTTGTATATTTCAGAAAGTAGAGAGTTACTTGACGAAATGGAGTCTCTTTTACTTAATTTAGAACATGAAGAAAACCAGAGTGAAAGTCTTAATGGTATTTTTCGTGCTGCGCATACAATTAAAGGCTCGGCCGGAATTTTCTCGCTCGATGCTGTAGTTCACTTCACACATGGCGTAGAAAGTTTGCTTGATAAAATGCGGGATGGAAAAATTCCCTCTAATTCTGAGTTGACTTCTTTATTGTTAGACTGTAAAGACCACATAAGCTTACTTATAGATAATGTCGAATACAAAACAGCCTTATCAGAGCATGATGAACTTAATGGTAGAGCATTACTTCAAACGCTAGTTATTGTTGTTAAGCAGGGGGGACCGATGGCGCAGAAGAGTCGGCAACTATCAATACTCAGCTGACAACAACTCAAGCAGTTGAAAGGGAGGATAGTCCCCAAGTTAAAAGTGATAATTGGCATATTTCAGTACGTTATCATCCAGATTCATTCCGCTTCGGTATGGACCCTTTAGCTATTTTACGTTATCTGGCTACCCTAGGGGCAATAGAGTCAATTACCACGTTATTTCCCAACTTACCTCCTGCCTCCGAGATGGATCCTGAAACCTGTTATTTAGGTTACGAAATTAACTTTAATAGCCAAGCTGACAAACTTGAAATTGAAGGTGCCTTTGAATTTATTCGCGAAGATAGTCAAGTGCATATATTACCTCCGTGTAGTCGTGTAAGTGATTATATTGCTCTTATAAAGGCACTGCCTGAGCAAGATTTTCAATTAGGCGATATTTTAGTCCAGTCAGGCTCATTAACGCCTAATGAACTTGAATATGCTTTAGGGCTTCAAAAAGATCTCAAAAATCAGTCAATTAATGTTCCGCTAGGATCGATTGTTGTAAATAACGGTTTGACGCCACAACCTGTACTTGAATCAGCAATTGCTAAACAAAATCAGATACGTGACGGGAAAACAAAGGAAATTCAATCGGTAAGAGTCGATGCAGATAAACTTGACCAATTGATAAATTTGGTAGGAGAACTTGTAATAGCGGGTGCAGGCTCTAGTTTGCACGCACATAGTTCCGGTGATCGGATCTTAATTGAATCTTTTTCCATGTTAACTCGTTTGGTAGAAGAAGTACGTGATGCTGCTTTACAGCTTAGGATGGTACAGATTGGTGCCACATTTACGCGTTTTCAACGGGTGGTTCGTGATGTAGCAAAAGAATTAGGCAAAGATATTGAGCTAGTGATAACCGGAGCTGAAACTGAATTAGATAAAACGGTTGTTGAGAAAATTAGCGACCCGTTAATGCACTTAATTAGAAACTCTATGGATCATGGCATTGAAGCACCAGATGTGCGTATTCAAAAACAAAAAGATCCCAAGGGCAGGCTCACTCTTAATGCTTATCATGATTCAGGCATGATAGTCATCGAAGTTTCTGACGATGGTGCTGGTCTTAATTATGAAAAAATTCTCAAGAAAGCTCAAGAAAAGGGTTTAATTCCTGAGGGAGAAAGCCTAGATGTTCAGGAAGTGAATAATCTGATTTTCGAACCGGGTTTTTCCACTGCTGAAGCGGTAACTAATTTGTCAGGCCGTGGTGTAGGCATGGATGTGGTAAAACGCAATATTACCGCGCTAAGGGGAACGGTGGAAGTGCAAAGTATTCTTGGTCAAGGAGCAACATTTAGCATTCGTCTACCGCTGACGCTGGCCATTATTGATGGTTTCCTAGTCGAAATTGAAAAATCATCCTTTGTAATACCGCTCAACATGGTGCTTGAGTGTGTTGAGTTGAATGAAGCTAACTCGGACATTTCCCCTAATTCACAGCAAAGTTATATCAACCTAAGGGGAGAAGTATTGCCCTTTATTAGACTTAGGCGGTTGTTCAATTTAGGCGGGCGTCCACCTAAACGAGAAAATGTTATCGTAATTTCTTACCTTGGCAACAAAGTAGGTTTGGCGGTCGATAAACTGGTGGGGGAGTTTCAAACTGTTATTAAGCCATTAGGTAACATATTTAGTCATATACAAGGAATAAGTGGTTCAACTGTTCTGGGCAGTGGCGAAGTTGCGCTCATCCTTGACGTGCCTAACTTAGTACAAAAGATACTAACAACTGAATCAGCCAAAGCCCTTTACAGCCAAGCTTGATTTCGAATTTCTTAACGAAAGGAATAAATGGATGTTTAATAATATGAAACTAAGTATGCGTCTTGGTCTTACCTTTGCGCTGCTAATCGTCTTAATGTTAGTCATTATCGGGATTGGCTTAAAAGAGCTGTCAACCGTTAATAGTATTACCTATCGGATCGTCACCGATGATTGGCGTAAAACAGTTTTGGCCAATGACTTAATAGATTTGGCGAATAGCAATGCAAAAAGCCGTTTAGAATTATTAATAAATGACGATCCAGGCGATCAAAAATCACTGCATGAAAGACTAGAAAGCAATAAGATTGATATAGACCAAAAAACCGCCGAACTTGATGCAATGATTAAATTGCCCGATGGAAAGGCTAAAATGGCAGCACTTAAAGAGATGAGGGTTAATTTTCAAACAGAGTTTAATCAAATCAATGATCTGATTAACAAGGGGTTAAAAGAAGAGGCCATCAAAGTGATGATCGATGATGCCATGCCTATTCTTAATGCTTATTTAGCAGCAGCTGCAGAATTGGTTAGTTTTCAAGGCTCTGTGCTAGAAGGCTCAGCCGAAGTCTCTCAGCAGAGCTATGAAGATGGTATTTGGGCAATGGGGATTGCTGGGTTACTCGCTTTCGTTGTCGCCATAGTAGGCGCGATTGCAGTGACTAAATCCATTACCCGTCAACTTGGTGGTGAGCCTAGTTACGTTACTCAGGTCGTCAGTTTAATCGCTAATGGAGACTTACAAGTTAAAGTTGACGTTAAAGCAAATGACACCTCAAGTATGCTTTTTGCTGTTAATACAATGGTAACCAAGCTTTCAGAAATCATTACTAGCATTCGCGCATCAGCCGATAATCTCTCTAGTGCCTCTGAACAGGTTTCTGCAACGGCTCAGAGCATGAGTCAAGGGGCGAGTGAGCAAGCGGCAAGTGTGGAAGAAACTTCTGCTTCAATAGAGCAAATGTCCGCATCTATCAGTCAAAATACCGAAAATGCCAAGGTTACTGATGGTATGTCATCTAAGGCGGCTAAAGAAGCTGACGAAGGTGGAATCGCGGTACAGCAAACAGTAACTGCCATGAAATCAATAGCCGATAAAATCAGTATTATCGATGATATAGCCTATCAGACTAATTTATTAGCGCTTAATGCCGCTATTGAGGCTGCTAGGGCCGGTGAGCATGGTAAAGGTTTTGCCGTTGTTGCCGCTGAAGTTCGCAAACTCGCTGAGCGCAGCCAAGTAGCTGCCCAAGAAATTGGCGGCGTGGCGGCAAATAGTGTCGGGTTGGCTGAAAAAGCGGGTAAGCTTCTGGATGAGATTGTACCTTCTATCAAGAAAACAGCGGATCTTGTCCAAGAGATCAGCGCCGCTTCTGAAGAACAATCTTCCGGAGCCGCGCAAATTAACACGGCAATGGAACAGCTCAGTCAAATTACTCAGCAAAGCGCTTCTGCATCTGAAGAGCTTGCCGCCACCGCTGAGGAAATGAGTAGTCAAGCTGAATTACTGCAGGACGTTATTAGCTTCTTTAAGGTTGAAATTTCCCGCTCAACTCAAATGAATAGCAAGAGAACAAATCATCAAGGTCAAGCAGATAAATCAAGAACCAGGACCAAAGATCGTTCTGCTGCCACTAGCGAACATGACTTTGTACGCTTTTAGGAGGTAATAATGAATTTTCCCAGTAAGCTGGCCAGTTCTATTGATAATAATATTGAAGATGATTGGCAATATTTGACCTTTAATTTAAAAGAAGCCATGTATGCAATTGGTATTTTACATATAAAGGAAATTCTAGAGTACAGTAATGTTACACCTGTTCCTATGATGCCAAATTTCATCAAAGGTGTGATAAACCTAAGAGGTTCTGTGGTTCCAGTAGTGGATTTAGCTGCTCGCTTTGGGGCTGAACAAAGCAATATTGTAAAACGGACTTGCATTGTCATAATCGAAGTACTGAATGAAGATGTAATGCAAGTTATTGGTGTAATGGTTGATGCTGTTTCTGAAGTGATTGAAATAAGTAACAAAGATATAGAACCTGCACCAGCCTTTGGCGCACAAATAAGGGCAGATTTTATTCAAGGAATGGGTAAGATAAATGGTAAGTTTGTGATTATCTTACAGGTAGATAAGGTCCTGTCCATCCAAGAAATGACTATGGTAAGCACCTTAGTTCAAGATCAATTGCCTAATAACAAACAGTGAGCGGAACAAAAAACACTGTAAATCAAGGCTTTATTCCTACGCTTTTAAAACCTAACAGGTGTGGGAATATTTTTGAACTGCTGTTTTGAGGATAAGTATGGATATTTTAAACCTCAGTGATAAAGAGTTCTGCTTATTTCAACGAATGATTTATGAAATAGCTGGTATTAATTTATCTGAAAATAAAAAAGCTCTCGTCAGCAGCCGGCTTGCTAAAAGGGTTAAACATTTTGGATTAAATAGTTATACGCAATATTTTGAGTTACTGCAGAGTAAATCTCATAACGAATATCAAATAGCCATAGACTTACTGACTACCCATGAGACTTTTTTCTTTCGCGAGCCCAAACACTTCGACTTTATTAGGGATATCATTATCCCAACTTGGAATAGTGTTCACTACAGAGTCTGGAGCGCAGCAAGTTCATCCGGTGAGGAAGCTTATACTCTGGCAATGATACTGGCAGAACATGCTGGTAGTAAAAATTGGGAAATCTTGGGTACAGATATCAGTACTCAAATATTAGATAGAGCCAGAAGTGGCCATTATGCTATTGAAAAAGCAGATAATATTCCAAAAAACTATCTGACTAAGTATTGCCTTAAGGGAACCGGGCAGCAGCAAGGCACGTTCATCATGTGTCCTGAGCTGAGGCAAAAAGTGCAATTTATACATGCCAATTTAAAAGATAACCTTGGTCAACTTGGTAGTTTTGATGTGATCTTTCTTCGCAACGTACTCATTTACTTTGATATGAAAACAAAGCAACAAGTTGTTAATCAATTACTAAGACAACTAAAACCCAATGGATACTTTATAGTTGGCCATTCTGAGAGTCTCAATGGTGTTGTGGATAACCTTAAAGTCATTGTTCCTTCTGTGTATCAAAAACGATGAATACTGTATTGCCAAACACTGACTTTAAGAGCATAACCTTGCAACCAGGTGAGTTTCACTTTAACCAAGGAAAGGTAAAAATTAATACCTTGCTGGGCTCCTGTGTTGCCATCACCTTATGGCATCCTGAAAAACATTTAGGTGGAATGTGCCACTATATGTTGCCTTGCTGTGGCACCTCTAAAAGACTCGATATCGGTTTCTTTGCTGATGGAGCTATTTCACTGTTTTTAAAGGAAATAAAAAAATATAAAACCTTACCTCAAGACTATCATGTCAAGCTATTCGGTGGCAGTAATATGCTTCAACAACTCAGTTTTAATCATCATTTTCTTAATGTTGCTGAAAAAAATATTGATGCGGGACTAAAATTATTAGCCGTTAACGGATTTAATGTTCAAAACATGGATTTAGGAGGCTCGGTTCACAGACAAGTCTATCTAGAATTATGGAATGGTGATGTATGGGTAAAATACGGTGAACGCGATCTTACTAGAGAAGCGCTATGACAAAAATCAAAGTAATGATAGTCGATGATTCGGCCATCGTCAGACAGGTATTGCAAAGTGTATTGAATAAAGACCCTGGCATTGAGGTCATTAGTGCTGTTGCTGACCCTTTATTTGCCATGAATAGAATGGCAATTCAGTGGCCTGATGTCATTGTTTTAGATATAGAGATGCCGCGGATGGATGGCGTCACTTTCCTTAAAAAAATAATGGCAGAACGGCCAACTCCAGTTGTGATTTGCTCAACATTAACAGACAAAGGTGCTGAAACAACTATGCAGGCTTTGTCTGCTGGTGCCGTTAGCATAGTGACCAAGCCAAAAATAGGTTTAAAAGATTTTATCCAAGATGCCGCGAGTGATATTACAAACGCAGTTAAAGCCGCAGCAAAAGCAAATATGAGCAATATTCGCATGCCTAAGGCTACGGTCTCTGTAAGAGTAAAAAATAGTGTAGAAAGCTTAATACCTTGCGGGGCATCGGCTATGTCTAAAACGACCGAACATGTGGTCGCCATTGGTACATCCACAGGTGGCACTCAAGCTTTAGAGTACCTTCTAAAAGCTTTACCATCTAATTGTCCTGGCATAGTGATTGTTCAACATATGCCTGAAAAGTTTACCGCATCTTTTGCTGAGCGACTTAATAATATTTGCGATATACGTGTAAGTGAAGCCCGTAACAATGATCGTGTTTTACCTGGCCATGCACTTATTGCTCCGGGGGGAAAACACATGTTGCTTAAACGTAATGGCGCACAGTACATAGTGGAAGTTATTGATGGCCCTTTAGTGAATCGTCATAAGCCTTCGGTAGACGTACTTTTTAGATCGACCGCTAAATGTGCTGGCAAGAATGCGGTAGGATTTATTCTAACCGGCATGGGCGATGATGGTGCAAGAGGACTAAAAGATATGCTGGATGCTGGCGCGCCTACGGTGGCTCAAGATGAGAAATCTTGTGTAGTATTTGGCATGCCAAAAGAAGCAATCGCCTTAGGGGCTGCAAGCAAAGTATTGTCGCTAAATCAAATTCCGCAAGAAATTATGCGCTATGCGCATTTAAAAGATGAATAGTAAAATGGTTAAAATCAGTTTTAGAATATAATAGTTCACCTAAAGTTAGATAATTATGCTGTAAACTTAAAGATAATTCGAAAGAGACTGGATTTTTTTCATTATTCAATATCAATTTAATACTTTATTTCACATTACCGGTGAGTGCACTGTTTACCGATAAATTAACTGGTGAATTTGCGCTACGTTATGATAATTATTCAACTTTTGGTAAAGCGACAACTTTGAAAGTGGGTTTAACCTATGAAGCCACTGATTACTTAATGTTTCGTGTGTTGCCGCCACAGGCTTCAGAGCGCCAAGCATCAACGAATTATACGGCGGAGACCCAGGTTCATTCGATTACCTAACTGATCCGTTAGGTCATGAGCAGGACCCGCAAATTCTGGTTCGTTATACTTCTGATTCGTTATACTTCTGATGATGATTTGCAAGCTGAAGAATCTGAATCATTAACCGCTGGTGTTGTGTATTCACAGAGTGCGGTTGATGGTTTATCTTTAACATTAGATTACTGTAGCTTCAAAGTGACTAATGCGATTACACGTCTAGATGTGCAATCAGGCATTAATGCATGTTTAGTCGGTAACGACAGTACTGCTTGTGAAACCTTTGGCATTGACCCAGCGGCAGGAGCGGCTAAGTTTGATAACTTAATAAGCTCACTGACTAACGTGGGTTCGCAAGATACTTCAGGTATCGACTTTAACTTAGCATATACCTTTGAAGGCTTAGGTTTAGACTGGAAGATCAGTAACGATACTACTTACTTGCTGAACTTTGAGCAAGATAACGAAGATACACGGGCACAATTGACGGCAATTTTGGCGCCTATGCAAAAGTGCGTAATAACTTCAGTATTCAAGCGTCTCAAGGTGATTGGAGTGTGATGTATTTTAATCGCTATATTGGGTCAATGGACGACCACTATACTGATTATGATGAAAATGATAATCCAATCGCTGCGCTAGCTAAAGCTTATTCAGTGCTATACAACAATATCTCTAGTACATATCATATCAACAATGGTATGACGGTCATTGCAGGTGTTAAAAATTTAACTGACGAAGAACCGTCAAGTGTAACAAATGGTTCAGATGGTGGCACTGTACCTGAAGTGTATGATGTTATTGGACGTCAGTATTATGCTGGCTTCTCAATGAAGTTTTAAGTCATCATCGATATAAAAAGCCAGCAGATGCTTAACACCGATCAGTTAAGAAACTGATCGGTTGACAGCAAAAATGATCCTACGAAAATGGCTCCTTCTTTTGAACGGAGTCATTTTTTATGTTGTCTAACTGGCTTATTGATACTGAATTACTTGTCGCCCCCGAAGAACTATCTATCTTTCAAAAAGAATTGCCGTTGGAATGGATTGAACAAGCTTTGGAGCTAACCAACAAAGCAAGTATTAGGCGCAGAAAACTTCCAGCAGAATTAGTCGTTTGGCTCATCGTTGGAATTGGCCTCTACCGAAATCGTTCCATCGCTGAAGTCGTCTCCAAGCTCGACTTAACGTTAGTTGATAAGTTGGGAGAAACCGTTGCACCAAGTGCTATCCCGCAAGCCAGACAGCGACTGACAGCCGCTCCCCTTAAAGCCCTTTTTGATATCACTTCTAAACACTGGTGTCATAGGGAAGACAGCCAAGATACATGGCATGGTCTTCAGTTATTTTCTGTTGATGGAACGACATTTAGATGTGCAGAAAATACCGAGAATTCAGAGCATTTTGGCTATATCAGTAATCAGCATAGGAAGCAGTCCGTATACCCAGTAGCCCGCTTATGCGCACTCATGTCATTACGAAGTCGTATGATAAGAAATGTAAAATTTGGTCCGTGTAGTAAAGGGGAAATTAGTTATGCTCGAGAGCTAATTGAATCAGTTCCAGCTAATTCTCTCACTATTTTTGATAGTTGTTACTTTAGTGCAGATCTTATGACAAGTTGGTGGGGAGCCAACCAGAATAGTCATTGGCTTACACCACTCAAAAGTAATACACGCTTTGAAGTCATCGAGCAATACGCTGACAACGATTATCTAGTTGAGATGCCAGTATCACCACAAGCGAGAAAAAAGAACCCAGAGCTACCTGAAAAGTGGCATGCAAGACTAGTGACCTATCAAGAAAAATCCCAGGGCAATCATATTACAGGTGTGCTGAGTTCATTAACCAATAGAAGCCAATACTCCTCTCAAGATATATTAGATGTCTATTTCGAACGCTGGGAGATAGAAAATGGCTATGGAGAAATCAAGCAATATCAACTTGATGAGAGTATTTTATTAAGAAGTCAGACAGTTGAAGGCATTTATCAGGAGATTTGGGGATTACTGATAGCGTACAACTTGATCCGAGTTGAAATAAGCCAAATCGCTAAAGAGGCAGAAGTGTCACCATTACGGATTAGCTTTGTAATGGCGATGCGCTATATACAGGATGAGTTGATGTGGTGCGCAATTGCATCGCCAGGAACAATCCCTAAAAAGCTCAAAGCAATGAGGGAAAACGTTAAGCAATTTATCTTGCCCAAAAAACGAAAACGGCCCAAAAGTAGGACCGTTCGAATTAACAAAACCCGCTATCCAGTTAAGAGAAGAAACTCTTAACTGAATGGTGTTAAGCAGATGCTGGCTTTTTCTGTGATGTACTTCTTATGAAATTAACCTAATGCAGCCGTAGCAGCACTTTTTTGGATTAATTCAATTTTGTAACCATCAGGGTCTTCTACAAAAGCGATTTGTGTTTTACCGCCAGCAACGGGTCCAGGTGCACGAGTAATTTTGCCTCCAGCAGCAGCAATCGCTTCACAACGGGCATAGATGTCTTCTTCACCAATCGCTAAATGGCCAAAGCCTGTGCCAAGATCGTATTGTTTAACTCCCCAGTTATAGGTTAATTCAATCACGGCTTGTCCGGTAGATTCTTCGCCAAAACCGACAAATGCTAGGGTATATTTATACTCCGCATTTTCAGATTTTCTGAGTAATTTCATTCCCATTACATCAGTATAAAAAGCAATACTGCGATCTAAGTTACCCACACGGATCATGGTGTGTAAAAGCTGTGACATGTTAATTGTCCTTTCAAAACAGGTATAAAGAGTAACCAGAATAATATCAAGAGTAACGGGTGTATAATAGGGCTTATTATCAACAAGGCCAGATATTCACCTAAGCATCATTTTACAGAGAAACAATAAAGCATGAAATATTTGCTTTACATCACAATTGTGTAGTTTCTCCCTATGAAATTATTTCTATCGCGTTATTATTTACCCATAATAGATGGGAGGGTCAAACATGACAACCGAACTTAAAATGGCTTTAGGTACTACAGTGATCATTGCAATTTGTTTCAGTGCATTCTTCGTGTCACTTTTTTAAGAGCACAATAGCTCATTAATACTAAGTAATAAAAAAGCCGCATTAGCGGCTTTTTTGATCCCAACTTAATCATAAACGCTTATTCATTGGGGTAAACCTTTTCTTTAAACTCGCACAAGTCTTCGATAATACAAGAACCACAACGGGGTTTTCTGGCTAAGCAAGTGTACCGTCCGTGAAGAATAAACCAATGATGTACGTCTACTTTAAACTCATTCGGCACCACTTTAAGCATATTCAGTTCAACTTGATCGACATTTTTGCCTGGGGCAAATTTAGTCCGGTTTGCTAACCTAAAAATATGCGTGTCAACGGCAATGGTTGGCCAGCCAAATGCTGTATTGAGTACAACATTAGCGGTTTTGCGCCCAACACCAGGCAAGGCTTCTAATGCTTCTCTATTCTCGGGTACTTGACCACCATGAAGGTCAATTAGCATTTTACAGGCTTTCACCACATTAATGGCTTTATTGTTATACAGGCCAATCGTTTTAATATAGTTTTTTAGACCATCGACACCTAAGTCGTAAATAGCTTGTGGAGTATTGGCAACAGGGAATAACTTGTCGGTGGCTTTATTTACGCTGACATCGGTAGCTTGTGCCGAGAGCGTAACAGCGACTAACAATTCAAAGGGCGAACTGAAATTAAGCTCTGTTTCTGGCTTAGGGTTGTTATCTCTTAATCGGGTTAGGATTTGTGAACGCTTATCTTTATTCATCAGTAATGCTAGCTCACTTTAGTAATTCTTACGCGGGCTACAGCCTCTGTTTGCACCTTAGGCTGACGTTGTCTTATCGCATCATCAATCCAATTTTTAAGTGCAATTAATAAACCCATCGCAATGAAAGCACCGGGTGGTAGTAGTGCTAACAGGAAGGCATTATCAACTTGCCAAAGATGTATGGTTAATGATTTAGCCCAATCACCTAATAATAAATCCGCGCCGTAAAATAGGGTTCCTTGACCAATAATTTCACGTGTTGCGCCCAGCACTATTAACACAGCAGTAAATCCTAACCCCATCATTAAGCCATCAAATGCCGAGTGGGCGAGGGAGTTACGAGATGCAAATGCTTCGGCACGGCCAATAATGACGCAGTTAGTCACAATCAATGGTAAAAATATCCCAAGGGATAAATATAAGCCGTAGGCATAAGCGTTAACCAGTAATTGAACACAGGTGACGAGTGCGGCAATGATCATCACAAAAACAGGAATACGGATTTCTTTAGGCACAAGATCACGAACTAAAGATACTAAAATGTTTGATCCGACCAAAACGAGTAAAGTGGCCAGACCTAATCCCAACGCATTTGTGACTGTCGCGGTAACCGCTAATAACGGACATAAACCGAGTAGCTGGACTAATCCGGGGTTATTTGACCATAAGCCTTGCTTGGCAATTTCTTGATACTTACTCATGTGTTTCTGTTTCTCCACAAGGTCGTCCACCTAGGTACAAATCTTTGCGATTAGCCTCAACAAAGGCGACCGCATTGCGAATGGCTTTAACATATGCTCTTGGGGTGATTGTGGCGCCAGTGAATTGATCAAATTGGCCGCCATCTTTTTTTACGAACCAGGATTTATCTTCTTGTTCCCAAATTTTATCAGTAAATTCAGTTACCCAATCGGATTTTCTTAACTCAATTTTATCCCCTAAACCGGGAGTTTCTTGATGGGTGAGGGTACGAACTCCTAGTACTCTATTATCGTTGTCGATACCGACAATAATCTTAATCGCGCCGTTGTAGCCGTCTGGGGCAATTGCTTCTATAGCTATTGCTGTCGGCTGCTGTTGTTTCATAGCGATATAAGCGGGTAAGTCATCAGATGTGCCGAGTAAATCAGGGGAGTTAACCCAAATGCACTGTGAAACTAGCTCATTATCATGATATTGAGCAGGGATCACTTGGGTTAATGTTTGACTTAACTGAGCGACTTGTTGTTGGTGAATGGTATCTTTGGTTAAGCCATTGACCACGGCAACTAAACCGGTACAACACAGTGCAAATACACCGAGGATTGTGCCGTTTTTAAGCATTGAATTATCTTTTAATGACACAGATTAACTCCCTGAGCGATGACCATAAGTTCTTGGTCGAACATAGTGGTCGATAAATGGAGCACACATGTTGGCTAGCAAAACAGCAAATGCAACCGCATCAGGATAGCCGCCATAAGTTCTGATAACATAAATCAGTATACCTACCATGGCGCCAAAAATGAGTCTTCCACTTGCACTCGTTGCTGCAGTGACTGGGTCGGTGGCAATAAAGAAAACGGCCAACATGGTACCACCGGAAAATAAGTGCATTATTGGGCTGACATGGGTATCTGGATTAAGTAAAAAACCAAAGCTTGAACACACAAACAAAGCGACTAAGATTCCAGTACTAATGTGCCAGCGGATCACGTTGAGCTTTAACATGATTAATCCGCCTATTAAAAAGGCAAGATTGACGGCAAACCAGCCAGCGCCCACCATTCCAGAAAATATCGGTTTAGTTAAGCTTTCGGTAGTGGTTAGCCCCATAGATAAATCTGTTTTAAGGGTGTCTAACGGCGTGGCCATAGTGGTGCCATCAATAGCAAGATTATGGTTTATAGCAACCCATTCTGACGATGAGCCTATAACCGCGTGCCATGCAGAGGATAAGTCAACCGAATGTTGTGCTACAGACACAGGAGATACCCAATCAGTCATTTGCACAGGAAAAGAAATTAACAACAAAACATAGCCAGCCATAGCAGGATTGAAAAGATTATTTCCCAGCCCACCGTATAAATTTTTAACAATAACAATAGAGAAAAGTGTACCAATAACGATAATCCACCAAGGGGCTAGCGGGGGAATTGCAATGGCCAGTAAAAGGGCTGTTACCAGCGCACTATTGTCTGCTAGTGTGGGGACTATAGGACGATTACGCAGGCGTAATATAACAGCCTCTGCCACATAAGCGGTTATGACAGCCAGCACGATTTGTAATAAAGTCCCAAAGCCGAAAAAATACAGCTGTGCAGCAATCCCAGGTATTAGGCATAAAGCAACGCGTTGCATAACTTTAGCCGTTTGCAGTGTGGTGGCTACATGGGGTGATGAGGCAATTTTAAATGCCATGTTTAATCCTCTTTCTCTGCTTGTTGAGCGAGCTTTTTAGCTTTTGCCTTAGCAATTGCTGCGGCAATTTTTGCTTGTTTATCTTGTACTGTATGTTCGGCTGCACTGTCTTTTGTTAATGCAATATTAGTTGTACTTTTACCTACTGGCGCTTCTTCCGTTAGGGCTGCTGATGTCGTTTTTTTCGCCTTTGCTTTTGCAATTGCGGCAGCAACTCGGGCTTTTTTAAGGTCATCAGGACTTTGGCTTATATCATTTGTTGGTTCTGTCAAGATTGGCTGATGTTCTGCTGACGCAGCTAATTCTGCACTTTTATCAAGTTGGTCAGCTATTGTGTTGTCAGCCACTACTGACTGTAACTTCTTAGCTTTTGCTTTAGCAATTGCCGCAGCCACTCTAGCTTGTTTATCTGCATCTTGTGCTGACACATGAGGTTGCTCAGCGACGTCAGCTATCAGATCGTTAAGTTCGTCACTATTCGCTTGTTCAGTGCTAACGATTTCAGCTTGTTGTGTCTGCAATGCCTTTTTGGCTTTGGCACGTGCAACAGCGGCCGCAGCTCTTTCTTGTTGCGATAAGGCTGCTTTAACTGGTTCAGTATTATTAGCATTTGTCGAATCAAGTACGACTCTATCAGTCGCTGGAGTATCGCTATTTTGCACTTGGGCGGCTTTCTTTGCCTTCGCTCTTTGAATTGCTGCGCTGACAGCGGACTTTTTGTCAGAGGTGTTATTAACATCGTTACTGGGTTGTTGACTAACTTGTGTGTTAGGCGTTAATTCTGTCACCATGACATTATCATCTTGCGTGGCAGATGCTTTTTTAGCGGCAATACGTGCCATAGCAGCGGCAACAGCATCTTTGTCAGTAGTTTTCATACTTGCTTGTCGTTTTGCTGCCGCGTCTTTGGCTTTGGCTTCGCGTGCTAGCTTTTCATCTTCCAAACGTTGTAGTCGTGCTTCAAATCGCACTTTGGCTTTATCAGCTTGCACTTTTTCTTCAGCCTCAATTTTAAGTGCTGATTTCGCAATACGATAATATTCAACTAACGGTATATCACTTGGGCACACATAACTACAGCAGCCACATTCAATACAATCTTGTAAGTTAAAACTAGCGGCTTTGTCATATTCTTCTGCCTTTGCGTGCCAAAATAATTGTTGTGGTAATAATAGTGCAGGACAAGCAATAGCGCATTCACCACAGCGAATACAGGCTTTCTCTACACTGTCAGGAGCTATTTCAGCAGCAGATGGCGCTAAAATACAGTTAGTCCCTTTAAGAATAGGTACATTGGTATTTTGAATAGCGTAGCCCATCATTGGGCCGCCAATAATGACTTTTTGATTTTGTTCGATGCTAAAATTAACTTGATCAAGTACGGTTGAAATCGGCGTGCCGATGGGCAGCCAATAATTCCCCGGGCGGTGAATATTGTTACCGGTTAATGTGACTACTCGTTCAACCAAAGGCTTGCCGTGAATGACAGCATCTTGAATGGCGAATGCGGTACCGACGTTTTGGACCACTATCCCTAATTGAGAAGGTAGACAACCACTAGGGACTTCTTTGCCAGTTATAATTTGAATAAGTTGTTTTTCGCCCCCAGAAGGGTATTTAGTTGGTATTACGGTTACTCTGGTACTGTTTGGAGGCAACTGACTGTGGCTGATAGCAACTTTCATTGCTTCAACCGCTTCTGGCTTATTATCTTCAATGGCGATAATAATCCGTTGCGGCTTAATCAGGCGGTAAATAATCTCTATACCTGCCAATATCTCATTACTGTAATCACGCATTAAGCGATCATCTGATGTGATATAAGGCTCGCATTCAATACCATTGATAATCACGAGATCAATTTTACTGGCAGTATTGAGCTTAATATGAGTAGGAAAGGCCGCGCCGCCCATACCAGCAATCCCAGCTTGTTTAATTCTAGCGATTATTTCATCATTACTAACGGATAAAATATCCGAGGGTGCTAACTCGCACCAGGTATCTAAACCATCTGCTTCAATGATACAGCTCATTACGGGCAAACCCGATGCATGGTTACTTGCAACAGATTCAATACCCATAATTATGCCTGAAGTGGGAGCGTGTACTGGCAAGTAGATAAAGCCACTCCCTTCGGTTAACACTTGACCTTTTAAGACAGATTGACCTAACTCGACAATTAATCGAGCTTGTTCACCTACCTGAGGTACAGGCACAATGAATTGTTTCGCTAATGGCAGTCGAGCTATCGGTTGTTGATTAGAAAGGTGTTTAAGCTGCGGTGGATGTATGCCACCAGAAGATTGCCACAGTGAGCCTTTATCTAATTGTTCTAATAAAGTTAACACTATATTTCCTCTCGAGTTTCAGACAACACAGTAATAGGAATGGTATTGAGCTTCCAGTCCCAATTTTTAAGGGTTGTTTCAACAGGGATCATATCAATACAATCTACCGGGCAAGGCTCAACACACAAATCACAGCCAGTACAATCTTTGGCAATAACGGTATGCATTAGCTTACCAGCACCTAAAATAGCATCTACTGGACATGCTTGAATGCATTTAGTACAACCAATACATTCATCTTCTCGAATGTAAGCGACTTTTTTAACCGACTCTTGGGCTTCAGCATTCAGTGGTTCTGGATCAACTCCCATTAATTCAGCGAGCTTTTCCATTGTGGCTGTACCACCAGGAGGGCATTTATTGACTTTATCACCATTAGCAATGGCTTCTGCGTATGGCCTACAACCTGGATATCCACATTGACCACATTGAGTTTGTGGTAGTAATGCTTCAACTTGATCGATTATCGGATCGCCTTCAACTTTGAATCTATCTGCAGCAAAGCCTAATATAACGCCAAAAACAATAGCCACTATCGTTAAGACAGCCACTGCAATAAAAATGCTTGTCATCATTACTTAACCAGCCCTGCAAAGCCCATAAAGGCAAGTGACATAAGGCCTGCGGTAATCATTGCTATCGCGCCGCCTTTAAATGGCAAGGGGACATCTGCCGCCGCAAGACGTTCACGCATCGCAGAAAACAAAATCAGCACCAAAGAAAAACCAACCGCGGCGCCAAATCCGTAAACAGCGGATTGGATAAAGTTATGGTCTTCATTAACGTTGAGCAAGGCTACGCCTAACACTGCACAGTTAGTCGTAATAAGAGGTAGATAAATTCCTAGCGCACGATGTAAAGTGGCGCTGGTTTTTTGAACTAACATTTCAGTGAACTGAACAACCACAGCGATCACCAAAATAAAGCCCATGGTGCGCAAGTAAGATAAATCAAATGGTTGTAATAGAAACTCGTTAGTTAAGTAGCTAAGAATTGAGGCTAACGTGAGCACGAAGGTGGTTGCCATAGACATACCCACAGCCGATGCAAGTTTACTGGATACGCCCATAAATGGGCATAAACCTAAAAATTTAACTAATACAAAGTTGTTGACCAGTACGGTACCAATCAATAAGAGGAGATACTCTGTCATTGCTGCACATTTTCTAATAAAACATCTGGGTATTATCTAAGGTTTAGCACTGATAAACAACGGATAAAAAACAAGGTTAACGAGATAATCATTAACCTTGATAAAAAATGTTCATTTTGGTTTCCAAAAATGGCTTGATAACATCCTAATCAGTGTTGATAACGCTGTCTGGTTTGGCAATATAGTATCCTTGCAGGCCATCGACTAATAACTTCTCTAGGGTTAGCTTTTCATCTTGACGTTCAACCCCAGTCGCTAAAACCAAAATATTAAGACGCTTTGCTATATCGACAATCATTCGAACAAAAAATTTATTGTTATTGTCTGATTCAATCGAATGACTGTAGCTATTATCTAATTTAATGTAATCAGGGCGAACCTCTCTGAAAAACTTAAACGAGGTAAAACCTAAACCAAATCGCTCAACAGCAACTTTTGCACCTACTTTATGTATTTCTGATACAAAATTAAAACTTGCCGCTAAATTAGTTTGCATACCAGACTCATTGACCTCGAAGACTAATCTAGATGCTTCTGTACGATGGTGAGTTAATACCTCTTTTAACCAGTAAACAAAAACTGCTTGCAACGCTGATGTTGCACTGATGTTAACACCTAACATGCCAGTCAATAATGGGTTTTCTTTCATCAATTGTAAGGTACTGGTAATAATCATTTTATCTAATTCAATACTCAGGCCATATCGCTCTGACATAGCAATAACTGATGCAGTAGGTAAATGTTTACCCTCAGCATTGTAAAATCTTGCTAGTAATTCACGGTACAAGTCATTATCGGTATTGCAGGGTAAAATGGGTTGTTGAAAAAACTTTATCCCCCTACGATTAATGATATCGTTGATAGTCACTTTCCAATGTTCATCTCCAAGTGTTTCATTACCGTCAAACTTCTCTAAATAATGATAACGATTGGGCCCTAAGGTTTGCGCAATACTCACCGCAGAATCTAGCATAGCGAGTAAAGTGGTTGGATCATTGTCTGACAGATAGGGTACGACTCCGATGTGAGCAACTGAATCTTGTTGAATACTTTGAGTATAGTCATCAAATTGTTGTTTAAGTTTTTCAATATAATTAGTGCTTTCTTTAATAGAAACACCATCCAAAAAAACCGCAAAATCGCTACTTGATATTCTAAAATGCTCTGGTTTTGCCTGTCTTGGAGCTGCATTACGTATACAGTCTGACAATTTAGCTAAATAATTATCACCAGCAATTCGTCCATATAATTGATTCATATTGGTTAATTCAGATGCTTTGATGATAACTAAAGTCCCAAAAAGATTCTTTTGTGATTGGGTTAACTTTTCTAAATACGTATTGAATCTATGGCGGGTTGAAAAGCCTGTTATCGGGTCCTGATTAGCTTCTTTTGTGAGTTTTTCATTGTCAACTCTAATGATTTCTAAGCTTTCTTTTAGTTTGGAACGACACTTTTCTAATGCATTACCCAGAGGTTTTAATATGCCTCTAAGACGAGATGTTTCTACGGCCTGAAAAGAGAGCGTGGAAATGTTATCGATATATTGTGCCGCATACTTGATTCGACGTTTATGCACAAAAATGAGAATGGTGAATAACAGCATCAGCAACACATAGGCTAAAATTAATAGCAGGGTGATTTGTTCAAGTTTGTACAGACTGGTTTCTATCGCTGCAATAGGATTCAGTTTGACTTGCATACGACCATCAGGAAAAGTGAAGCTATATCCAAGGTCGATATTAAATACAGTATCTGCAAATGATTGATCTGTTTTTGCTAGCGAACCACTAGTAAAGTTATGGATGCTGTCGGAATTATGCACATATTGAAAAAACTGGAAATCATAGTCCCTGCTAAATGTTTTGAATAAATCATCACCATTTCCAGTCCAATAACTGTATTTCTCAACATATTCGGCAAAATGTTGTCGTGCAGCATCGCCTTGTATTTGGACCTGGTTGTTTTCAATAGTATAAATTCGATAAAAGAGTAAGCCGAAGACGATTAACAGTACCAGATGAAATGATTTTGATAAGCCCATAACATATCCATTTTATAAAAGTGATCCTTTATTAACTAACACTAAAGGCAGAGCAATATTTAAACAATATAAGCGTTTGAGTTTCCTTTTAATCCTTAGAAGCGATGGTTTTTAAAAGGATATGAAGGATATCAGGATTATATAGCTGAAAACATTAGCCTGAATAGACTATATTTTAGCAGTTATTTAAATATTTGCTTAATACTAATAGGGGGGTAAAGAACTTAAGAAGGAATTGAAGTATGGCTCCCCAGACTGGACTCGAACCAGTGACATACGGATTAACAGTCCGCCGTTCTACCAACTGAACTACTGGGGAATTGAGGATACTTGTTTTTGATTGCTATTAGTTTTGATGGCTCCCCAGACTGGACTCGAACCAGTGACATACGGATTAACAGTCCGCCGTTCTACCAACTGAACTACTGGGGAAATGATCAAATGCTTTTAAGTGGCTCCCCAGACTGGACTCGAACCAGTGACATACGGATTAACAGTCCGCCGTTCTACCAACTGAACTACTGGGGAATACTTAAGTGCGATATTATATGGCTCCCCAGACTGGACTCGAACCAGTGACATACGGATTAACAGTCCGCCGTTCTACCAACTGAACTACTGGGGAATTATATAATATTATTCTAACAATTTTACTAATGGCTCCCCAGACTGGACTTGAACCAGTGACATACGGATTAACAGTCCGCCGTTCTACCGACTGAACTACTGGGGAATCGTTTTAGCAATGTATTGCTGAGAACGGAGCGCATAGTAAAACGCCTAGTAGCATGAGTCAACTCGAGTTATAAAAAAAAGTGCAATTAACTTGTTAACTGCTCATGTAATGTGCATCGTGCACGACTTTTCAGCACTTATTGTCAAATTCGGTAGTTTTTAGTGGCTAGCAATTATTAGCTGATAATAATATTTTATCTAATATGATGATACTTCACTCAAGTAAATGAAGTGATTACACTTTTACTCGTATTAGAGAAATAGCATCAATTGTTTATTAGTTCTATAACATCAACAATTAGGTTAATACCACTACTTAGCCGACATTTTCTGTGGGTATATAAGTAAACAGTAATTTTCTAATACAAGACTTTAGAATATATTGAATTTGAAGTAGTGACTATTTTTTGGGAGAGCTCCTTTGATAGTATGCTTGATGCTGTTTAGGCATGTGATCGAATAATGCAAAAAGAAAGGAAAATGCTGTTGTGTTCATGACAAGGTGAGATTAGCTTTCAAATGTAATAAACTTTCATCAAGCCAAGATGACACTTTAATGAATTGACCATAACGTCAACCCCGCACCCTGACTGAGGTTGTATGAGTTATCCACTAAATCTGTGGATAAGCTTGTGGGTTACTCTGTTTTGTTGCCTGCAAACGCTGATTAAGCCTCAGTTCAACTTAAAATGGTAGATTTATTTAGCAAGTGATTAAGTAACTGTTTTTTATACAGTAAAAAAATGCAACATGTTTCTTTATCACGACATATTCACTGTTGCAAAAATGTAATCAGTTTCAAACAAGCATTGTGCATTAAATTGCAGTTTTCACTGCGGTTTAGCTTAGTAATTGAGCTGTTTACTGGCAAATTAGATCATGTTTAATTATTTCATCATTTGATCGTTAAATCGTCATACATTAATTTTTTCGTTTACAACGCCATAAAATATTATCTAGGGTTAATGGCTATTTTTTATTATGATAATGGCGACATTTAATCATTAGAGAACCTGCGTGCCAGAAAAGATTTTTCGTTTAGCCTCTCAATATACCCCGGCAGGTGATCAGCCAACCGCAATCGCGCAATTGGTTGAAGGGATACGCAGTGGTATTGCCAGTCAAACCTTGCTAGGTGTTACAGGATCGGGGAAAACCTATACCATTGCCAATGTTATTGAGACTATGGGACGTCCAACGATTATTATGGCGCCTAACAAAACCCTTGCAGCTCAGCTTTATGGTGAGATGAAAGAGTTTTTCCCCGATAACGCGGTTGAATATTTTGTTTCTTACTATGATTATTACCAGCCTGAAGCTTATGTCCCCGCGTCAAACACCTTTATTGAAAAAGATGCATCGGTCAATGCTCATATCGAACAAATGCGACTATCAGCGACTAAAGCACTTTTAGAGCGTAAAGATGTGGTATTGATTGCCTCTGTTTCAGCCATTTATGGTTTAGGCGATCCGGATTCTTACTTGAAAATGCTATTACATCTGCGCCAAGGCGATTTTATGGGGCAGCGTGACATATTGATCCGGCTAAGTGAATTGCAGTACAAGCGTAATGATATTGAACTTCAGCGTGGTACATACCGGGTTCGTGGTGAAGTGATTGACATATTTCCTGCTGATTCTGAAAGAGATGCAATTCGAATTGAGCTTTTTGACGACGAAATAGAACGATTAAGTGAGTTTGACCCGTTAACCGGACACATCATTAAGCGTATTGTTCGAACGACTATTTATCCTAAAACCCATTATGTGACTCCGAAATCAAAGATTTTGGCCGCAACTGAATTCATCAAAGAAGAACTGCGCGAGAGACGAGAATATTTACTCGAGAACAACAAGTTAATTGAGGCTCAGCGGATCACTGAGCGAGTGCAGTACGATGTTGAAATGATGGTGGAGCTTGGATATTGCTCTGGCATTGAAAATTATTCACGCTACCTATCTGGTAGGGCTCCAGGAGAAGGGCCGCCAACACTATTGGATTATTTACCTGCAGACGGTTTGCTTATCATCGATGAGTCTCATGTCACCGTGCCACAAATTGGCGCTATGTATAAGGGCGACCGAAGCCGGAAAACTAATTTAGTCGATTATGGGTTTCGATTGCCTTCGGCATTAGATAACCGGCCATTAAAATTTGAAGAATTTGAAAACTTGATGCCACAAACCATTTTTGTGTCAGCTACCCCAAGTCAATATGAGTTGGATAAAAGTGAAGGTGAAATTGCCGAACAGGTTGTTAGGCCAACGGGTTTACTTGATCCTGTTATTGAAGTCAGACCTGTAGGAATACAAGTTGATGATTTATTGTCTGAAATTCATAAAAGAGTCGCGGTTAATGAACGTATTTTAGTGACCACGTTAACCAAAAAAATGAGTGAAGACTTAACTGATTATTTAGATGAACATGGGGTTAAAGTTCGCTATTTACACTCAGACATTGACACTGTCGAGCGGATGGAAATTATTCGTGATCTTCGATTAGGACATTTTGATGTACTTGTTGGGATTAACTTATTACGCGAAGGTTTAGATTTACCTGAAGTCTCCTTAGTATGCATTTTAGATGCGGATAAAGAAGGTTTTTTACGTTCAGAGCGCTCATTGATCCAAACTATCGGTCGGGCCGCCCGCAATATTAACGGTAAAGTAATCTTATATGCAGACAGGATCACTAACTCAATGGCTAAAGCTATGGGAGAGACGGATAGACGCCGTGAGAAGCAGCGACTGCATAATGAAATAAATGGGATTACCCCAAGAGGTGTGGTTAAAAATATCACAGATGTGATGGATATGGGGGACAGTAAGCAAGGCAAGCGAGCAAATAAAAACACTCTATATGATAAAGTGGCTGAGCCTCATACCCAATATTCCAGCATTGCAGATTTGAGCCATCAAATTGATCGACTTGAAAAACAGATGCATGAACATGCAAAAAATCTCGAGTTTGAACAGGCCGCCGCCGTTCGTGATGAGGTTAAGCAATTAAGAGATCAATTAATTTTAACATCTTAGCATTATCAAACTGAGCTAATTAAATTCAAAACATAAAAAAACGCGCTATAACAGCGCGTTTTTTATGACCAATAAGTGTTAGAAACTTGCTGAACGTGGTGCGCGAGGAAATGGGATAACATCACGAATGTTGTTAACACCAGTCACATATGACACTAAACGCTCAAAGCCTAAACCAAAACCTGCATGGGGTACTGTGCCATAACGGCGTAAGTCACGATACCACCAGTAATCCTCTTGGCTTAACTCCATTTCAGCTAAGCGAGCATCAAGTACGTCTAAACGCTCTTCACGTTGTGCGCCTCCGATGATCTCACCAATTCCTGGTGCTAATACGTCCATTGCGGCAACTGTCTTACCGTCATCGTTTAAGCGCATGTAGAAAGCTTTAATGTCTTTAGGGTAGTTTTTCACGACAACTGGCGCTTTAAAGTGTTCTTCAGCTAAATAACGCTCGTGTTCAGACTGTAAATCGATACCCCATTCCACATCGAACTCAAACTGTTTACCGCAGTTTTTAAGAATTTCAACCGCATCGGTATAATCGACTTGGGCGAAATCGCTGTTAACAAATGACTGTAAACGTTCAATAACGGTTTTATCAACTCGCTCATTAAAGAAATTCAAGTCGTCCATGCGCTCTTCAAGTACAGCTTTAAATGCAAATTTAAGCATTTTTTCAGCTAGTTCAGCAGCATCATCTAAGGTAGCAAATGCTACTTCAGGTTCAACCATCCAGAATTCGGCAAGGTGGCGAGTGGTGTTTGAGTTTTCTGCACGAAAAGTTGGGCCAAAGGTATACACTTTAGACAGTGCACAAGCATAAGTTTCAGCATTTAGTTGACCTGATACGGTTAAGAATGATTCTTTACCGAAAAAATCTTTATCGTAATCAACTTTACCCTCAGCTGTGCGAGGTAGATTTTCCATGTCTAATGTCGACACGCGGAACATCTCCCCGGCGCCTTCACAATCAGATGCGGTAATTAGCGGGGTAGAGACCCAGATAAAGCCTTCTTCATTGTAGAAACGATGGATAGCTTGGGATAAACAGTTACGTACACGAGCAACAGCACCAATAATATTGGTACGTGGACGTAGATGTGCAAGCTCACGTAAATGCTCAATCGAGTGACGTTTCGCAGACATTGGGTAAGTATCAGGGTCATCAACAAAACCTGTGACTAATAACTCAGACACTTGTAATTCAAATGCTTGACCCGCACCAGGAGAGGCTACCACTTCACCGGTCATGACGACAGAACAGCCAGCAGTCAATTTCAATACATCGTCATTGTAATTGGCTAGGCTGTTTGGCACGACGCCTTGAATTGGGTCAAAACATGAGCCGTCATACACGGCCAAGAAAGAGATACCCGCTTTTGAATCGCGACGAGTTCTCACCCAGCCACGTACAGTGACTTGCGAACCAACGACGTGTTCACCTTTAAATACAGAAGCGACAGATGCAATGCTCATTGTTGCTTTATTCTCCAACATTAAAATAGTAAGTAATTTTGCCTTTATCTTACCTTTATGGTGGCTTTTCTCAAGCTGAAAACGCTATTCTAGGGATATTATTGTGATAGTGTTAATTCACAGGTTTAAATACTAGCTGAAATTAACGTATATTTCTGTTTGTCGCTGAATATGAGTTATTTAGCTTCTCAGATTTAGTTTGAATTAATGGTTTTTTAAAGTCGCTAAGGAAATAGCATGTCGCGGTTAGGTGTATTACAAGTCATATTAACCATATTATCTTTGTTAGGGTGGAGTTTGGCCATCTATGCATTACTTATTTACGGTGAGGCAAGACCTGATCGTGCGGTAGGTTATTTCTTATCACAAGGTGTTGAGGTACGTTTTGATTGGGATGCCGCTTTAACGGTAAAATTAGAATATATTATTTGGTGGTGTGCGGGGGTAAGTTTACTCAACCTGCTGGTTAACTTTTACGCAAAAACGACTACTCGAATGGGAGTCTGGTTTAATATTCCCTTGTTATTATTAGTGTCCCTATCTGCTGGTTTATATATTCGCTTTGTTATTTGATTAAGCCATAGTTGTCAATATGTCGACACAATAGGTCAATCATCGCAGCCGTCACGCCCCAAATAAATTTATCCTCAAACGGCATATAGTGCACTTCATAGCACTTGCCTTTGCGCCAGTGTTGGCCTAAATGACGATTACTCGTTTGTTTAAAGTAATTAAGTGGCACCCTAAAGCAGCTGACTACTTCACCAGGATCAATTGTTAGCTTAAAAGGTTGTTTGATAATGCCAACAATTGGCGTGATTTCAAATCCGGTGAATGTTTTGTGCGGTGGAAATGAGCCTATCACATCGACGTTGGTTTTTAGCAAACCAATCTCTTCTTGTGCTTCACGAAGTGCGGTATCAATTGCATTACGATCACTTTGCTCAAATTTTCCGCCTGGAAAACTTATTTGACCAGGATGGTGACGAAGATGCATCGCGCGTTTAGTTAAGATGAGATATAGCTCACCGCCAATCTGCTGAATAGGGATAAGCACAGCGGCTTCTCTGCCAGGATAATGTGCTGGTGCAGAGGTAATGTTATTGGCTGAAAGAGCTTGCAGTTGAAAGCGTATCAAAAATTCATTTAATTGCATGGTGAGTGATTAATTCCGATGAAGCTTATCAATAAAATGGCTTAGCAAACTTGTTAATAATTAGGCTAACCTAGCTCGCGTAGATTAAAAAGCTTTATCTGTTTTTTATGTTAGAAGGATAAATTAGCAGGCTATCTTGTAGTCAGTTAACAACTTGAGTAATCTTGTTTTCTTTTTTCCGGTGAAATAACTGTGATTGCTAATTTATTATTATTATTAACAGCAGCTGTTTGGGGCTTTGGATTTGTTGCGCAATCTTTGGGGATGGATCATTTAGCGCCCTTTATGTTCAATAGTTTACGATTTTTTATTGGTGCTCTGAGTTTATTGCCATTGATCTGGTATTTCGCCAATAAAAAAACCTTACTAGTTGGCCAAAAGAAATCACTTTTGATAGCGTCAATTAGTGCTGGCTCGGTATTGTTTATTGCCGCGTCATTGCAACAAGTGGGGTTACAGTATACATCCGCGGCTAATGCTGGATTTATCACAGGGTTATATATCGTAATAGTGCCAGTGCTTGGACTTATTCTTAAACATCAAACCGGTGTTAATACATGGATTGGCTGTGCAATTGCTGTGGTGGGATTATATTTTTTAAGCATCAAAGATGACATGCGCATCGGCTATGGTGACTTATTGCAATTAATTGGCGCTGTATTTTGGGCGATACATATCCTGATCATCGACCACTTTGCCAAAAAACACTCACCGATATTATTGTCGCATTTACAATTTATTTTCTGTGGCTTATTAAGTATTACGGTCTCTATGATGATTGAAACGACTGTGGTTGCTAATATTGGATTAGCCTGGGCCGCACTAGCGTATTCAGGGATTATTTCAGTGGGCGTGGGTTATACTTTACAAGTTGTCGCACAAAAAAATGCCCATCCAGCGCATGTTGCCATTATTCTCAGTTTAGAGACTGTGTTTGCAGCAATTGGTGGCATTGTTATTCTGGGTGAAACCTTAGATGCTAGGGCATTACTCGGGTGTGGATTAATGCTGATGGGCATTTTAGTCTCACAAATACCATTACGCTATTTTGTCAAATCTTGGGGCCAACAAAAACACCCTACAGTATAAGCAGATTGAGCTTTAGTTAACCTCAACTCGGGTTAAGAGATGGGCTCAATAAGCTGAATTCAACAGATTTAGCTTATTTTGTAGCAAACTTGCTATTTGTTTTGAAAACAAGGCGCATTAACACGTCAATAGCTGGCCTATTGCACGTTAATGAAACGCAGTTAGCAAGACAAAGGGCTGTTTGGTAAGCGTTTATTATCCCGAGCTGAGGTTAGCCATATTTATCCTATTTTCTAGGTCGCTGAGTGTTGTAATCAACATTGCATTAGGGCCTAGCCATACCTATAAAAGTATTTATCGCCCTATATGCTAAAGTTAAAAGGTTAGCGAATAGGGCGTGACGTTTAAGCTATACATTAATATGGTTAAGGTTCTCGGCTGAGATCTAGCATTCCTGACGCTTGGCCACCAAATAATTGTTGATGTAATCTTGCTGCGAAGCCATCAGTCATTCCAGATATATAATCCGCCATCACCCTCATCGGATTGTTATCTGCTTGGGCAGCTTTAGTCCAACGTTCACCGGTATTTAAAGGCAGTAATCGTTCGGGATCGGATGCAAATGCTTCAAACAACTCCATTACAATTTGTTGGCCTTTGTACTCGAGCATTTGAATTTCAGGTTTGCGTATAACAAATTTAAACACAAACTGTTTTAAGACATTTAAAGCTAGTGCAAAATCTGTTTCTAGTTCTGCATTGTATTTTAATAAATGTTCATCAAATTCAGGCTTAATTTGTATATTGATTGCGGTGACAAATGCATTTACGAGTGTGCCTATAGCGTCTTTACGTAAGTGATGTTGGTGAGAAAATAGTTTATTACCAATAGTGATAAATTCCTTTTTAAGCCAATTGTCTTCAATACCTTGCAGTTGACTCATGACATCTTGTTGCCATTGGCTGGCACTCACAATACCCATGACAATGGCATCTTCAAGATCATGTATCGCATAGGCTATATCGTCAGCTAACTCCATAATAGAGCAATCGAGTGATTTAAACTTTGTTTTTAAGTGTGGGTAATCAGGATGAATCAGACTTTGCTCACTGGACAGAAACAATTGTTGATCATGTTCGGTCAAGCTAGACAGTACCCAATCGAGTATCGGTTTATCGTCATCAAAAATGCCCTTAACTGGCGGCCATTGTGATGGTTTTAACTGGCGATGATGTTTAACCTCAGCTTGATGAGTATCGATTCTTAACTGAGAGTAGGGCGCAGGATATTTCAGTACACCTAATAGGGTTCTGCGGGTTAAATTCATACCAGTATCAGGCGTATAAGGTTCAAGTCGGGTTAATATTCTAAAGGTTTGACCATTGCCCTCAAAGCCACCGTGATCACGCATCATATAGTGTAATGCGACTTCGCCACCGTGACCAAATGGAGGATGACCAATATCATGTGCTAGGCACAGTGACTCAATTAAGCTCATTGAATTAAGTAAATATTTAAGATTCGGATACTTACGTCTTAGTTGGGCAGCAATACCGGTTCCAATTTGAGATACCTCAAGTGAGTGTGTAAGACGAGTACGATAAAAATCGTTCATGCCAATCCCTAATACTTGGGTTTTCGCCTGTAAACGTCTAAATGCAGCTGAGTGAAGAATACGGGCTCGGTCTCGCTGAAAAGGGCTGCGGTGATCGTTTCTACGTTGCTTGTCTTCACCGAGTATACGTTGATGCCATATATTTTCATGGGCTTTAATATCATTAGGCAGAGTTAGGCTAGCTAATGCTTTGGATGATGTGTTTGACAATGATGACATAGCCCTGTGTCCTTATGCATTAATATTAATAATAGGTTTAAACATACCGTCGTTAAGGTACTAGAGTTGGCTGAAAGTCTCTATAAAATAATATCCTGATTTAACATTACTCTGCCCATTAGTATCTTGCTATGCTATTCAGCAGTTTTATTGAACTAAGATATGTAGTTAGCTGCTACTCTGGATAAAGAGTGAGTGAGGCTACAATCTGTTGAATCATCATTTACGTTAACCAACAATAATAGGAAAATGGAATGAGTAAAAATGTGGTCATCACTGGCGCAAATCGTGGCATAGGTTTAGCGTTTGCACAGGGTTTTAAAGATTTAGGTTTTAATGTGTATGCTTTATGCCGTCAATCATCCGACAAATTAGCTGCATTATCGGTTAATGTCATTACCGGGGTTGATGTCGCAACCGCTTCAGGTATCACTGCAATGGTAAACGGCTTGCGGGGTATTAATATTGATATATTAGTCTGTAACGCGGGCATATTACGTGATGAAAGTCTGTTTGATTTAAATATAAGTAGCATTAGAGAACAGTTTGAAGTGAATGCACTAGCACCACTATTAATTGTGAATACTTTACAAGATCAATTAAGTCATGGAAGTAAAGTGGCGATGATCACCTCAAGAATGGGATCTATTGCAGACAATGGTTCAGGTGGACGCTATGGATATAGGATGTCTAAAGCAGCGTTAAATGCTGCTGCAATGTCACTGAGTATTGATTTGGCCGAAAGACATATCGCTGTGGGTATTTACCATCCAGGATATGTGCAAACAGATATGGTTAATCATAATGGCGATATTTCAGCAACAGAATCCGCCGGCCGACTAATCAAATTAATTAATAAACTTGATCTAAGCCAAACAGGGGTGTTTAAACATGCAAATGGTCAAGTTTTACCTTGGTAAATGGTTACTTTTTTGATGTGAAGACAAAAGGGCGGCCGATGGAGTAGTTCATAGTGCTGATAGTACTATCTACTTCATACCTTGTCGTAAAGGGTATGTTCAAACAAAAATCTATCTAGGTATCTTGTGTCGATATAATTCATCTAAAACTTGATATAAATCATCATGACTTTATTTTTTAGCTAAATTTTTGATTATACGAGATTTTATACTGTTAATGCAGTGATTTTATTTGATGTCAATTCCCACCAAGTATTGCATCATCTAGGAGAAAAGCCATTTCAACTCCTTGTTGTGATTTATTTGTCATTGACTGGGTAGGATTTGCTTTACTTGCACTAACCTGTTCACTATCGTCCTTCGACAATGAAAGATTTAAATCAGTTTTTGGAATACAGCAACAGGGTAGGCATTCGTCTTGCTCAAGTTCAGCCAACGGCTGCTTGATATAAGTGACTTCACCAGAAATGACTTTTGTTTTACAGGCGCCGCAAAATCCATTACGGCACTCCGAAAAAACTTTTACTTTCTTGTCCTCAAGCGCCTCAAGCAATGTTGCTTGTTTACCGTCGAACAAGATTGCCGGTTGTCCCTTTAAGCTAACAATCGGCGCTGTAATGAAAAAGTGTTTATAAGTCAAAATCTAAAAACTCATCGCCATCGACAGCCGAGTCAATTTGCCCCACAAGATAAGATGATACTTCAACTTCTTGGGGTGCAACCTGCACAGCATCACTTTCTAACCAGTTCTTCATCCAAGGGAGTGGATTGGACAATTCTTCGTAAGGTAAGGGTAAGTTTACCGCTTTCATACGTTGGTTGGTAATGTACTCAACATATTGACAAAGAATTTGTTCATTTAAGCCGATCATTGAGCCGTCTTTAAATAAGTATTTAGCCCACTCTTTTTCTTGTTCAGCTGCTTTGTGGAATAAGTCATAGGCTTCTGAATAACACTCAATGGCAATTTCAGCCATTTCTGGATCGTCTTTGCCACCTTGCATTAAACTTAAAATATGTTGGGTACCATTTAAGTGAAGTGCTTCATCACGTGCAATTAAGCGAATGATTTTGGCATTACCTTCCATTAAGCGACGTTCAGCAAAGGCAAATGAACATGCAAAACTGACATAAAAACGAATTGCTTCCAATGCATTGACTGACATCATACAAAGATACAAGGTCTTCTTAAGAATACGGGAGTTAACCGTTACTTCTTGACCATTAATTAAATGAGTACCTTCACCGTGTAAATTATTAACTTGGGTCAGGTAGATCAAATCATCATAGTACTTAGCAATATCACCAGCACGTTTCAAAATCTGCTCATTTTCAACAATATCATCAAACACCACTGATGGGTTGTTCACGATATTACGAATAATATGAGTATATGAGCGAGAGTGGATCGTTTCTGAAAAAGACCAGGTTTCAATCCAGGTTTCGAGTTCTGGCAGTGAAACTAACGGCAAAAGAGCTACGTTAGGTGAGCGGCCTTGAATCGAATCAAGTAAAGTTTGGTATTTAAGGTTTGACAGGAAAATATGCTTTTCATGATCAGGAAGGCTGGCAAAGTCAATTTTGTCACGGCTGACATCTACTTCTTCTGGTCGCCAAAAGAAAGATAACTGCTTTTCGATTAATTTTTCGAAAATCTCGTATTTTTGTTGGTCATATCGCGCCACATTAACGGGTTGACCAAAGAACATAGGTTCTTGAGTCGCATCATTAGGTGTTTGACAAAATGTTGAATAAGCCATGCTTCTTTTCCCAAAAAAGCGAGGAGTGCTCCCCGCATTTAATTTCTTAATTAAGTGATATCAATAAACCAGAGGTTTATATCTTACACGCACCACCGGCACAATCGTCGTCTTCTTTTTCGATGGATATTATCTCATCTTGTTGATCCGACGCACCATCACGGGTGTTGTGGTAATACAATGTCTTTACACCCAGCTTGTAAGCCGTTAGCAAATCTTTTAATAGCGTTTGCATAGGTACTTTACGACTTTGGAACTTCATTGGATCGTAATTAGTGTTGGCAGATATAGCCTGATCAACAAACTTCTGCATAATGCCGACAAGTTGTAAATACCCATCGTTATTTGGCATGTTCCATAATAACTCGTATTGATCTTTCAATGTGTCAAAATCGGGTACAACTTGTTTTAATTGACCGTCTTTACTGGCTTTGACACTAATAAGACCACGTGGCGGTTCAATACCATTAGTGGCGTTAGATATTTGCGACGAGGTTTCAGACGGCATCAATGCTGATAATGTTGAGTTACGTAAACCATATTGCAAAATATCGGTACGTAAACCTTCCCAGTCTAAATGTAGTGGCTCATCACAAATTTTATCTAAGTCACGCTTGTAAGTATCAATGGGTAGAATGCCTTTAGAATAGGTTGTCTCGTTAAATAACGGACAGGCGCCTTTCTCTTGGGCAAGTTTCATTGAGGCTTTTAATAGATAAAATTGAATCGCTTCAAATGTTCTATGGGTTAAATTATTGGCTGAACCATCGGAATAACGCTTACCATTTTTAGCAAGGTAATTGGCGTAATTGATGACGCCTATACCCAAAGTACGTCGATTCATTGAGCCTAACTGCGCCGAAATGATCGGATAATCTTGATAATCAAGTAAATTATCTAACGCACGAACTGCAAGCTCAGCTAGCGGTTCTAATTCTTCTAGATTCTTGATGGTGCCTAAATTCAGTGCAGATAAAGTACAAAGTGCAATTTCACCATTAGGATCATCAATGTTCTTTAATGGCTTAGTTGGCAGGGCGATTTCTAAACACAAATTAGACTGTTTAATTGGCGCTACTTTTGAGTCAAATGGGCTGTGGGTGTTACAGTGATCCACGTTTTGAATATAGATACGGCCTGTAGAAGCGCGCTCTTGCATCATTAACGAAAATAACTCAACCGCTTTAATTTGCTTTTTACGCACAGCAGGATCTTGCTCATACTGAACATATAAACGTTCAAATTCAACTTGATCCTCAAAAAATGCATCATATAAACCCGGCACATCAGATGGACTGAATAAACTGATATCTTCGCCTTTAATTAAACGTTGGTACATCAACTTGTTTAACTGGACACCATAATCTAAATGGCGAACACGGTTATCATCAACACCGCGGTTATTTTTCAGAACCAGTAGAGATTCTACTTCTAAATGCCATATTGGGTAAAACAGTGTTGCCGCTCCGCCACGAACGCCGCCCTGTGAGCATGATTTTACCGCAGTTTGAAAATACTTATAAAAGGGTAAGCAACCGGTATGAAAAGCTTCACCACCACGAATAGGACTGCCTAAGGCGCGAATACGACCAGCATTAATACCAATACCAGCACGTTGACTGACATATTTCACAATTGATGAGGCGGTGGCATTAATAGAGTCTAAGCTATCGTCACACTCAATCAATACACATGAGCTAAATTGACGTGTTGGTGTGCGCACACCTGCCATAATAGGTGTCGGTAAAGAAATCTTGAAGTTTGATGTGGCATCATAAAAATCTTTTACAAACTGTAATCGAGTGTCTTTGGGGTACTTTGAAAACAAACACGCAGCAACTAATATATAAAGGAACTGAGCACTTTCATATACTTCGTGGGTGACACGGTTTTGAACTAGATACTTACCCTCTAATTGCTTAACGGCGGCATAAGAGAAGTTCATGTCGCGCCAATGGTCAACATAAGTATCTAAGATGTCTAACTCTTCGCGGCTGTAATCAGCCAAGATATGCATATCATATTTGCCCATTTCAACCAGTCTGGTGACATGGTCATATAATTTAGGCGGTTCGAACTGACCAAATGCTTTTTTACGTAAATGGAATACCGCTAAGCGTGCTGCCACAAACTGATAATCGGGTGATTCAGGGGAAATAAGATCTGCCGCAGCTTTGATGATCGTTTCATGAATCGCTTCTGTTGGAATACCATCAAAAAATTGAAGATGCGATCTGAGTTCAACTTCAGATACAGAGACGTTTTTTAATCCCTTGGTTGCCCAAGTAATAACGCGATGGATTTTGTCTAAATCGATATTTTCACGTTCGCCACAGCGTTTAGTGACAGTCATATTGCTATTCATTGCAGAGAGGCCTTGATTATATCTGTTATTGTGATTGAGCGCTTAATACCAAAAGCGATCGTGTCTAACCACGTTTACGTTTCCATGTAAAAACAATCATGCTGAAGCATTAAATACGACGGATTGAGACATTTTAGCACGCTAAGTCACCCGTTCAGCTTAATTAAATGAGTTATTTTAAACAACTCATTAGTGTCTGTGATTGTATTTGACACACAAGATATGGTGTTTTTTAAAATCTAACATACAAGATAGTGAGGTTGGAGGTTTTTTGCAAGCCACAATTTTTAGAACATCTTGTGGATAAGTTGAGGATAATCGCAACAGTTAGTAAAAGCTAACCCTACACCCCAAATTTATATAGCTTTTCTGTGGGCTGTAGAATAATTGTCCGTAATTTTAAAAGAATTTGATCGCTAAAAATATCAGCGATCGATTCTATTAGCTGATTTTTAGATTGATCTTTGATTAATTGTTTGAGTTAGCATAAAAGCCGTTTAACAACACCGTTTATATCGATAATACTAAGTAAGTTGACGGTTCAATACAAAATAGTCATGTAAACACTGTGTGGTTTTAAAATGAAGTTGTCCAGGCCAAGTGTCAGGTTTGTCTTGGGGCGATAAATAACCCCAATGCGCTATTCCACCAATCATATTGGCATTTTGAGCCGCGATAAGGTCGCGTTCAGCATCTCCTATATAAATAATCGATTCAGGACTGATGTTCATCTGCTGCGCGGCAAGTAGCATAGGTGCGCGATGAGGTTTAGGGTGCAACGTACTATCACCGCTGATAAGAGTTTTAATTCGCGACATTAAGCCGAGTTTGTCAACCAAAGGACGGGCAAAGCGAGCATGCTTGTTAGTCACAATTCCATAGGGAGTACCGTTATCATCAAAATGATTCAATAACTCTGCAAGGTTATCAAATAAAATGCTTTTGTCACCATTAATGAGCTGGTAATGATGCAATAATGCTAGTTGGATCTGTTTTTGCTCATCATCGCTAATATTAGGCAGTGCAGCCTTAACCAGCGCCAAACTACCATGAGTGGCAGCGTGCTTCACTTTTTCAAGACTGCATGGAGCATAACCAGCATCAGCCATGCCAAGGTTCAGTGCATAGACCAAATCTGGCGCAGTATCGGCAAGTGTGCCGTCTAAATCGAATAACACACCTTTAATCAAGGGCTTTAACACGCAGACTCCTAAGCGGTAGCAGACAATGCTAATCGACTTTTTGTGTAGCAATCATGTAATTAACATCAACACTGTTAGTGTATTTAAACACACCAGATAGTGGGTTATAGGCTATGCCCAATGCGTCTTTGCACAATAAGTCTGTTTTATCGACAAGATTTATTAATTCAGAAGGGCGAATAAACTTGCTGTGATCATGGGTGCCTACTGGCAGCATCTTAAGTAGGTACTCTGCACCGACAATCGCGGTTAAATAAGACATCCAATTACGATTAATAGTAGAGAAAAAAACATAGCCATCTGGTTTCACCATGTCACAGCATGCTTGTATGACAGATAGCGGGTCAGGGACATGTTCTAACATTTCCATACAGGTCACCACATCGTAATAAGCTTGATGCGTATCTCTGTGCTCTTCAGCGGTGCATTTGATGTAATTGACTGTTACACCAGTTTCTAATGCATGTAATCGAGCCACTTCCAGTGGTTCATTACCCATATCTAAGCCATCTACATGGGCGCCGATTTTAGCCATACTTTCAGATAAAATTCCGCCGCCACAACCAATGTCGAGCACTTTTTTACCAAAAATGCCCTGTGCTGTTTGATCGATATAATTTAAACGTAATGGATTAAGCTGATGTAACGGTTTAAAGGAGCCATTTGGATCCCACCAGGTTTGTGCCATTGCTTCAAATTTAGCAATCTCATCGGGGTCGACATTTTTATTCGCAGCAGTTTCAGTAGACATGATGTACCTAGATATCGTTATGCATTATGGATGACATTATATCCATTGATGCAGTTTTTAATAGGGCTAAAATACGCCAATGCTGATGATCCCAGTCAACTTTTGCTATGTTCAGGTGGTTATTTAAACAATCTATTGGTTGTATTGTTTGTTTGTTGCTCAATATAAACATTTTTAAACCATTAAAACCTGACTTGCTAGAGTACTAAGTTACTGGTAAATGAGTAAGTTAGCCTTTTTATTAACACTAAAGTCAATTTGGTTTAGGTTTGCTCTGGCGACATTAAATATCTGTGTTAGAATGCCAAATCACGTTTTAAAGCTTGACGATATTATAGATTAAAAATCGTCAGCTCAATTTCAGGGGAACGCGCAGTTTATGACTGATCTGGCTTCATCTATTTCGCCAATTAATATTGAAGACGAACTCAAAAATTCGTATCTAGATTACGCTATGAGCGTAATTGTTGGTCGTGCATTGCCTGACGTGCGTGACGGCCTAAAGCCTGTACATCGCCGTGTCTTGTTTGCAATGAGCGAACTTAAAAACGACTGGAACAAACCTTATAAAAAATCCGCTCGTGTTGTCGGTGACGTAATCGGTAAATATCACCCACATGGTGACACCGCTGTTTATGACACTATTGTTCGTATGGCACAGCCATTCTCATTACGCTACACCTTAGTAGACGGCCAAGGTAACTTTGGTTCGGTTGACGGTGATTCAGCGGCTGCGATGCGTTATACCGAAATTCGTATGCAGAAATTAGCCCATTCTTTATTGGCTGATTTAGAGAAAGAAACGGTCGATTTTGTACCTAACTATGACGGCACAGAATTTATTCCAGCAGTATTACCAACTAGAGTACCGAACCTACTCATTAACGGTTCATCAGGTATTGCTGTGGGTATGGCAACTAATATTCCTCCACATAACTTAAACGAAGTTGTTAAAGGGTGTTTAGCCTTAATTGAAGAGCCTAGCTTATCAATTGAGCAGCTAATGGAATATATCCCTGGTCCTGATTTTCCTACAGCAGCATCGATTAATGGCAGAAAAGGCATTATTGATGCCTACAATACTGGCCGTGGCCGCGCGATTATGCGCTCAAAGGCTGATGTTGAGACCGATGAGAATGGTCGCGAACGTATTATTGTTCATGAAATTCCATATCAAGTTAACAAAGCACGTCTAATTGAAAAAATTGCTGAGCTTGTTAAAGATAAAAAAATTGAAGGCATTAGTGGTTTACGTGACGAGTCTGATAAAGACGGTATGCGTATTGTTATTGAGATAAAACGTGGTGAAGTGGGCGAGGTTGTTCTTAATAACCTTTATGCTCAAACTCAGATGCAATGTTCGTTTGGTATTAACATGGTCGCGCTAACAAATGGCCAACCTAAATTATTTAACCTTAAAGAAATGCTTGAGTGCTTTATTCTTCACCGCCGTGAAGTAGTTACCCGCCGTACAGTATTTGAATTAAGAAAAGCCCGTGAACGTGCTCATATTCTTGAAGCTCTTGCTATCGCATTGGCTAACATCGACCCGATTATTGCCTTAATTAAAGCCTCACCAACACCAGCAGAAGCGAAAGCCAAGCTTGTTGCTCAAGGTTGGGAATTAGGTCACGTACAAGGCATGTTAGAAAAAGCGGGTGATGATGCTGCTCGTCCAGAATGGTTAGAGCCTGAATACGGTATTCGTGATGGGGCTTACTATTTAACTGAGCAACAAGCACAGGCTATTCTTGAGTTACGTTTACACCGTTTAACTGGTCTTGAACATGACAAAATTCTTGCTGAATATGAAGAGTTATTAATTGTTATTGCTGCTTTGTTGCTGATTTTAAGCAGTCCTGAGCGTTTGATGGAAGTCATCAAAGAAGAGTTAGAAGAAATACTTGAGCAATACGGTGATGAACGTCGCACAATTATTAACGCTAATGAAATTGATATGAGTCTTGAAGACTTGATCAACGAAGAAGATGTTGTTGTGACCTTATCACATTTAGGTTATGCCAAGTATCAACCTCTTTCTGACTACCAAGCACAACGTCGTGGTGGTAAAGGTAAAGCGGCAACTAAAGTAAAAGATGAAGATTTTGTTGAGAAGCTACTAGTGGCTAATACCCACGATACTATTCTCTGCTTCTCTGACTTTGGTAAAATGTACTGGCTTAAAGTGTATCAATTGCCATTGGCTAGCCGTACTGCGCGTGGCCGTCCAATTATTAACTTATTGCCTTTATCTGAAGGTGAACACATTACTGCCATATTACCGGTTCGCGAATATGCTGATGACAAATATATCATCATGGCTACCGCGCACGGTACCGTTAAGAAAACTGCACTTACTGCTTACAGTAATCCACGTGCAAACGGTATTATTGCTGTTAACCTGAAAGAGGGCGATCAGCTCATTGGTGTTGATATCACTGAAGGTAGTGATGACATCATGTTGTTCTCTAATACCGGTAAAGTGGTTCGCTTTAATGAAAAAGCACGCGATTCTGAAACGGGTGAAGTGAAAATTGACGCAGAAACCGGTGAAGAAGTCATTGCACTACGTCCTATGGGCCGAACAGCAACAGGTGTTCGCGGTATTAAGTTAGAAGATGGCCAACGCGTGGTATCCCTGATTGTGCCAAAAGGTGATGGTGCTATCTTAACTGTAACGGAAAACGGTTACGGTAAGCGTACTGAACTAAGTGAATACCCAGCTAAGAGCCGTGGCACTAAAGGTGTGGTTTCTATTAAAGTCAGCGATCGAAATGGTGCTGTTGTCGGCGCTGTTCAAGTTGGTGCTTTTGACGAAATAATGTTGATAAGCGACAAAGGTACTTTAGTAAGAACTCCAGCTGAAGGCGTATCTGTCATTGGCCGTAACACGCAAGGTGTCACGATTATTCGTACAGCAGAAGACGAGAAAGTGGTCGGTTTGCAACGTATCGAAGAAATTCAATCTGATGAAGAATTAGATGAAGACGGCAACCCAATCATTGTTGATCCTACTGCAGAAGCAGATGAAGCAACGACGAATGTGGATACAGTTGAAGCAGTTAGTGATACTGAAGTTAAAGATGAGTCAGACGAGCAATCATAATATTGTCAGTGTTGATTAATTGAAAACGAGCGCCTTTTGGCGCTCGTTTTGTTTTACGGAAAATTTTTCATCAAAAACATTTAAAAAAGCGCTATTCAACGGTTGATAAAGTCCTTAGTATTACTGACATTGAACATCAAAAATCTATCATCATTAGTAGAGTGAAGGAGTTGTCTGTGAGCACAATTTATAATTTCTGTGCAGGTCCTGCGATGTTACCGCAACCGGTAATGCAAAAAGCACAACAGGAATTAATTGATTGGAATGGGCTAGGGGTCTCCGTGATGGAGATAAGTCATCGCAGTAAAGAGTTTATTGCCTTAACACAAGAAGCTGAAAAAAATCTTCGCGAGCTCATGAACATTCCACAAAATTACCATGTGCTATTTATGCATGGTGGTGGTCGAGGTCAGTTTACCAATGTAGTGACAAACTTTTTAGGCGATAAAGGCCGAGCTTTGTATTTAACATCGGGCCAATGGTCAAGTTCAGCGGTAAAAGAAGCTAAACGCATTGCTGGCGAGTCACAAATTGATGAAATCAATATAGTCGAAACGATAAATGGTTTACATCAAGTATGCCTTCCCGATTTAATCAGCATGGATAAAGATTATCGCTTTGTACATTACTGTGCCAATGAAACCGTTGATGGTATTGAAATATTTGACACATTAAATAGCCCTTGGCCTGTGGTTGCTGACTTATCATCTACTATCATGTCCCATGAAATTGATGTAAGCCAATTTGGTCTTATTTATGCTGGCGCGCAAAAAAATATTGGTCCGTCGGGTTTGTCGATAGTGATAGTGCGTGATGATATGTTAGCAATGCCAACCTTAGTGCAATCATCAGTGATGGATTACACTATCACCAAAGATAATGATTCAATGTTTAATACCCCGCCTACGTTTGCCTGGTATTTAGCGGCAGAAGTGTTCAAATGGTTAAAAGGTGTGGGTGGTGTTGCGGTAATTGAAAGTATAAATAAGCAAAAAGCTGCACTACTTTATGCCTGTATTGATGAGTTAGCGTTTTATAAAAATGGCGTTGCTATTGATAATCGATCAAGAATGAATGTGACTTTTCAACTAGCTGATAGTGCACTTGATGCTGAGTTTTTAGCTGACGCAGAAAACGCAGGTTTAGTGGCATTAAAAGGCCATCGAATAGTTGGTGGTATGCGAGCGAGTTTATATAATGCCATGCCACTAGAAGGTGTACAAAAACTAGTAGACTTTATGCATGCGTTCGCAAAGAAGCACAGTTAATCAAATTTTTTCATAGCAAAAAGGGCTGAATTATCAGCCCTTTTTAATTTTAATCTATTACAACATACTAAATAACTAGTTACGTTTCATCAGTTGATTAACCGTTAAATGAACTATTAACAACACAATGATTAAACCAATAATGGCTAACCAATTATAATATTGTTGCAATTGATTTAGCCAGATAGTCTACATTTGACTCGCTGATCCCTGCAATACTTATCCGGCTAGAACCGACCATATAAATACTGTGCTGAGATTTAAGTGTTTCAACTTGGGTAGGGCTGATCCCTAAGAAAGAGAACATGCCTTTTTGTGCCGCAATGAAACTGAAATCCTGGCTAACACCCTGTTCAATTAACTTGTTAACTAACATTGCACGATTGCCATTAATGCGATTACGCATCACAGCCAATTCATCAAGCCACTGCTGTTTTAGTGTTTCATCACCCAATATGGTTTCAACAATGGCCGCGCCATGTGCTGGCGGCATAGAGTAAATGCAACGAACAACATACAGTAATACGGAAAAGGCCACATCAGACTGAGCGGCATCTTTACCAATAATTGAACAAGCACCGATGCGTTCTCGGTACAGACCAAAGTTTTTTGAACAGGAACTACATAAAATCATGTTCTCAACTGCTTTAGCCATTTCCCTTACGCCGTAGGCATCTTCGTCTACACCGTCACCAAAACCTTGGTAAGCCATATCAATTAGTGGTGTAAAACCTTGGTGCGCAGTCACCTTAATGACTTCATCCCATTGCGTTGTGGTTAAATCCATCCCACTGGGGTTATGGCAGCAAGCATGTAACAGCACAACATCATCTTTTGAGATCTGTTTCAACGCGGAAATCATTTGTTCAAATTTTAATGATTTTGTGTCGTAATCATAATAGGGATAGGTTTTAACTGTGATCCCCGCGGCTTCAAATAAACCAGTATGGTTGGCCCATGTTGGATCGCTTACCCATAACACTGCATTAGGGCGACAGCGTTTAATGAAATCGGCAGCAACACGCAGTGCGCCAGTGCCGCCAGGGGTTGAAACCGTTCTAATACGGTTAGCCAGAAGAGCTGGGTGGCTTTTACCAAAAGCGAGTTCAGTCATTAACTGATTAAATAAAGGTGAACCGGTTGGACCAATATACACCTTAGTATCTTCAGTGTCGGTACGACGTTGCTCAGCAACTTTGACACAATCTAGAATTGGCGTGTGACCTTTAGGGTCTTTATAAACACCTACACCTAAATCGACTTTATTGGCGTGATTATCTGCACGGTATTGGGTTAATAATCCTAAAATAGGATCGGCTGGTAAGGCTGTTAATAATTCAAACATGTGGATACCTTTTATTAGCGCTGTTTACTTATACTATTTTAAATTATCGCGCATACTTAGCGAATTGCTCTTAGGATAACGTGCTTTAAACAGATAGTTAAAGTCATTAATCTAAACAATGGCTTTTAATTTCTAGTTGAGTATTTTTCAGTTGGAAACTTATGCTGACAAATAAATAATTCTGTTATTTTTGAAACTATTCTGCTGTAATGGTTACCCATTACGAACTATGTCTTATTTGATAAAGATAATGAGCATGGTTGAGGTTATATGCTAAATCAACACACAACAATTAGTCACAGTGCGTAAGTAAATAAGTGTCTTAATTATGGTTTGTGTCATATTTATGTCGTAATTAATTTGTTCCACTTAATCTATTTTTTAACGATAGAATAAGGGATGTTTGAAACCTGGTTAACGAAACTTTAATCAATTTATATAAGAAGAAAGCAAATGAAGCAACTGCATTTAGAGCCTATCGCTAACATGAATGGCGAAATAAATATTCCTGGCTCCAAAAGCATTTCGAACAGAGCATTGTTGCTTGCCACATTAGCTAAAGGCACGACAACACTGACCAACTTACTCGACTCTGATGACATACGCTACATGTTAGCGTCTTTGAAACAGCTTGGAGTTGAATTTGAACTCAGTGAAAATAATACTGTTTGTAAAGTTAAAGGGCTGGCAGGAACATTAAACAGCGAAAAACCTCAAACGCTTTTTCTCGGTAATGCAGGCACCGCCATGCGGCCACTTTGTGCGGCTTTAACGTTAGGCCAAGGTGAGTTCACTTTAACGGGTGAGCCCAGAATGGAAGAGCGTCCTATCGGTGATTTAGTTGATGCCTTACAACAACTTGGTGCCCAAATCAGTTACCTTAAAAACCCAGGTTTTCCACCATTAACCGTTAATGCTACGGGGTTAAATGGTGGTAATGTCGAAATTGCGGGTGATTTATCTAGTCAATTTTTAACTGCACTACTTATGGTTGCACCGTTGGCCAAAGATAGCGTTAATATCATTATTAAAGGTGAATTAGTTTCAAAACCTTATATTGATATCACTATCGCTCTAATGAAACAATTTGGCGTTGAAGTGATTAACCATAATTATCAGCGTTTTGAAATCCTAGCAGGGCAGCAATATATTTCACCGGGCAAAGTGTTAGTTGAAGGAGATGCTTCATCGGCTTCTTACTTTTTAGCTGCTGGTGCGATTCAAGGCGGTGAAGTTAAAGTCACAGGAGTAGGTAAGTTAAGTATTCAAGGTGATGTCCAATTTGCTGATGCATTAGCGGCGATGGGGGCTAATATTGAGTGGGGTGATGATTATATTATCGCCAGAAAATCAACATTAACCGCCATCGATATGGATATGAACCATATTCCAGATGCGGCAATGACCATTGCGACAGCGGCATTATTTGCCAAAGGAACCACTTCATTGCGCAATATTTACAACTGGCGAATTAAAGAAACCGATCGCTTAGCAGCAATGGCGACAGAACTGCGCAAAGTAGGGGCGATAGTTGATGAAGGCTATGATTACATCACAATTACCCCGCCGGAAAATATTAATACTGCAGCAATTGATACCTATAATGATCACCGTATGGCGATGTGTTTTTCATTATTGGCATTTGCAGACTGCGGGATCACAATTAATGATCCCGATTGCACCTCAAAAACATTTCCTACCTTTTTTAGTGAGTTTAAACGTTTAACTGATTGTTAAAATAGATTAAACCCCTAAAATTCAATTCTTGGGTATGGTGTTAATAGAGCAGAAAAGCTCTATTAACACACACTTCTGAGTTAATTTTATCATAGCAACGGCTTTTTATTGAAAATTGTTATACAATGCTGCCGCTTATTTTTGGCTAAACCCTTTTTTATATTCAGGGATGATGTTTTTCGGAGGAATTTATGACTGAACGGGCTCCAATAGTGACTGTGGACGGTCCAAGCGGTGCAGGAAAAGGGACTATTTGCCAATTATTATCCAAACATTTAGATTGGCATCTATTAGATAGTGGCGCAATATATCGCGTACTAGCACTTGCGGCTATCCACCATCATATAGAATTAAGTAACGAAGAAGCATTAACGTTAATGGCTGCTCATTTAGATGTGCAGTTTCTGACTCACGCAGACAGTAATGCTATTAAAGTGGTACTTGAAGGCGAGGATGTGACGACAACCATCCGCAGTCAAGAATGTTCAGATGCTGCTTCTAAGGTCGCAGCATTACCGCGTGTACGCGAAGCATTATTACGTCGCCAACGTGCTTTTTCTGCCATGCCAGGTTTAGTTGCTGACGGCCGAGATATGGGAACCGTCGTGTTCCCCCAAGCCCCAGCCAAGATATTCCTGACTGCTTCTGCCCAAGAGCGTGCTGAAAGACGCTTTAATCAGTTGCAGGACAAAGGCTTCGATGTTAAAATCGACCGCCTTTTAGCTGAAATTATCGAACGAGATGAACGTGATATCAATCGTTCAGCTTCTCCGTTAGTGCCAGCTGAAGATGCCTTAGTGATAGACACTAGCGGCATTTCAATTGAAGGCGTACTGGCTCTAGTGTTAGAGCACGTAAATAAAAAAATTACAGACTAGTTAAGATAAATAGTAACTTTATTAGTTATTTAAGCTAAACTAACTGTAGGTATTCGCGTTATGGATGACGTGGATTATATTACTAGACTCCACATCTAGGATGGATGGTGGTTTATTACATAAAGTAACCCAAAAACATGACTGAATCTTTTGCTGATCTATTTGAACAATCCCTTCTAACTCTTGAGTTCCGTCCAGGTTCTATCGTTCGTGGTACTGTTGTTGCCATCGAAAACGGTATGGTACTTGTTGACGCAGGCCTTAAGTCTGAAAGCCCAATCAATGCTGACGAATTCAAAAACGCACAAGGCGTTTTAGAAATTCAAGTTGGCGATGAAGTTGATGTTGCGCTTGACTCTGTTGAAGATGGCTTCGGTGAGACTCAACTGTCTCGCGAAAAAGCTAAGCGTCATGAAGCTTGGATCGTTCTAGAAAAAGCGTACGAAGATGCTGAAACTGTAATCGGTATCATCAATGGTAAAGTTAAAGGTGGTTTCACTGTTGAATTAAACGGTATCCGTGCCTTCTTACCAGGTTCTCTAGTTGACGTGCGCCCAGTTCGCGACACCGCTCACTTAGAGTACAAAGAATTAGAATTCAAAGTTATCAAGCTTGATCAGAAGCGCAACAACGTTGTTGTTTCTCGTCGTGCTGTTATCGAATCAGAAAGCAGTGCTGAGCGTGATGCACTTCTTGAAAATCTACAAGAAGGCCAAGCAGTTAAAGGTATCGTTAAGAACCTTACTGACTACGGTGCATTCGTAGATTTAGGTGGTGTTGACGGTCTATTACATATCACGGATATGGCGTGGAAACGTGTTAAGCACCCATCTGAAATCGTTAATGTTGGTGACGAAATCAACGTTAAAGTACTTAAGTACGATCGTGAACGCACTCGTGTGTCACTAGGTCTTAAGCAACTTGGCGAAGATCCATGGTTAGAAATCAGCAAGCGTTACCCAGAAAGCACACGTCTTACTGGTCGCGTAACTAACTTAACTGACTACGGCTGTTTCGTGGAAATCGAAGAAGGCGTTGAAGGTTTAGTTCACGTTTCTGAAATGGATTGGACTAACAAAAACATTCACCCATCTAAAGTTGTTAACTTAGGTGATGAAGTTGAAGTGTTAGTATTAGACATCGATGAAGAACGTCGTCGTATTTCTCTTGGCCTTAAACAGTGTAAAGTTAACCCATGGGATGACTTCGCAACTAAGTTTAACAAAGGCGACAAAGTATCTGGTAAGATCAAGTCAATCACTGACTTCGGTATCTTTATCGGTCTTGACGGTGGAATCGATGGTCTTGTTCACTTATCTGATATTTCTTGGAACGGTACTGGCGAAGATGCAGTGTCTGAGTACAAGAAAGGCGACGAAATCCATGCAGTGGTTCTTTCAGTAGACCCAGAACGTGAACGTATCAGCCTAGGTGTTAAGCAAACTGAAGATGATCCATTCAATGCATATTTAGCTGACAAGAAGAAAGGCACCGTAGTACACGGTACCGTTGCTGCTGTTGATGCTAAAGGTGTTACAGTTGAACTAGCTGATACTGTTGAAGGTTACATCCGTGTTGCTGACATTTCTGCTGAGCGCATCGAAGATGCATCTACTGTATACTCAGTAGGTGATGCTATCGAAGCTAAGTTCATGGGCGTAGATCGTAAGAATCGTTCTATCAGCTTATCTATCAAAGCGAAAGATGAAGCTGAACAGAAAGAAGCTATCGCTACTTTGAACAAGCAAGATGACGCGGTTATCAGCAATGCAATGGCTGAAGCGTTTAAAGCTGCTCGTAAGTAATCGAAAATCGCCTGTTGTATGGGGAGAGAGCCTCCCCATTAGGCGACTGTGTTTGGCTTGGAAATAGGAAATAACTAAGATGACAAAATCTGAACTTATCGAAAAACTCGCCACTAGGCAGTCGCAACTGTCGGCGAAAGAGGTTGAAGCTGCCATAAAAGAAATGTTGGACCAAATGGCGACAACATTAGAAGGCGGAGATCGTATAGAAATCCGTGGATTTGGTAGTTTCTCGCTTCATTATCGTGCACCACGTGTTGGCCGTAATCCTAAAACTGGTACCTCAGTTGAATTGGATGGCAAATATGTACCGCACTTTAAGCCAGGAAAAGAACTGCGCGAACGTGTCGATGCGGTTAATCAATGATTAACGCTTGAATAAAAAGCCTCCAATTGGAGGCTTTTTTGTACCTATTGAAAGTCAAAGCTGGTCAGCGCCGTAAATATCTTAGATAATCATTATATTGCTTTGTTCTGATGGAGAATCCCGTGAAGTCTTTTTTTGCAATCATTATTGTTGGGTTGTTGTTTATTTTGGCATTATTGTTTGGCGCCAAAAATGAGCAGGTAGTGACATTGAGTTATTTTATCGCAGAGGGACAGTACCGTTTACCGGTTGTTTTGGCTGTGGTATTTTTATCGGGTTTTATGTTGAGTTGGTTATTAGCCAGTTTTTACATCATGAAAATGAAGTTGGCACTGCGTAAAGCCAATAAAAGTCTGAGCAAACTTGGTCACATTACGGCTATACCGACTAACCGTACAACAGAGCAACTTAATGCGGATACCGTTAGCTAACTATGCTTGAAATTTTGTTCTTATTATTGCCTATCGCAGCCGGTTACGGCTGGTACATGGGGCGCAGAAGTATTCTGCAACGCGATCGTCAAAAAAGTAAAAAATTAAGCCGTGATTATTTTACCGGCTTGAATTTTTTGCTTTCTAATGAGTCAGATAAAGCCGTTGACCTATTTATTAGTATGCTAGATGTTGATGATGAAACAATAGATACTCATCTTTCATTAGGTTCATTATTTCGAAAACGCGGTGAGGTTGACCGCTCTATTCGTATTCATCAAAATCTTATCGCTAGACCAAACTTGACCGCTGAACAACGTGATATCGCTATGATGGAGTTAGGTAAAGATTATATGGCTGCCGGATTTTACGATAGGGCAGAAGAAATCTTTCTTAATCTTGTCAATCAAGATGATCACAGTGAAGAAGCCGAATCTCAGCTTATTTCAATCTATCAGGTCACTAAGGAATGGCAAAATGCCATTGATGTGACAAAAAAACTGCCCAAAAAGCGTCAGCAAGTGTTCAAAGTTACCACCGCACATTTCTACTGTCAGCTTGCTGATGAAGCTACAGACATGCTCGTCAAAATTAAAAAACTTCAATTAGCTATCAAGCAGGACGCCAGTTGTGGGCGTGCATGGCTTGCATTAGCGAATATTTATCTCGATAGTGATCAAATAAAAGAATGTAAGGATTCGTTACTTCAATTAATTGATGCTGATATAGCACTGTTCCCCGACAGTATTAACATTGCCAAACAAGTTTACCGCCAGTCATCGGACAGCGAAGGTTATGAGCAACTTTTGAGTCTGGCATTAAAACAAGGCGCGGGTGCGAGTGTTGCTATTGCATTGGCAGAGCATCAGATTTCAAAAAATAATAGTGATTCAGCTGAAGCTATGATGTTAGATAATTTATATCGACATCCCACCATGAAAGGTTTTTCAGCACTTAATGAAGCTGCATATTAAGCAAGCTGAAGATGGTAAAGCTAAACAAAGTTTATCTATGCTTGAAAAATTAGTAGAACAACAAATTAAATTTCGACCTGGCTACCGCTGCCGTGAGTGTGGCTTTCCTGCGCATGCCTTGTATTGGCATTGTCCTTCTTGTAAGCATTGGGGCAGCATTAAGCGAATAAAGGGGCTTGATGGTGAATAGATTTTTGTTCTCATTGAGTTTTAGCGCAAATAAAAATTCAAAAAATTGACTGCAAACGTTGGAGAAAGTATGACTGATAAACCTATTGTTGTGGCTTTAGATTATAACAACAAAGCTGAAGCCTTAACGCTTATTGATAAACTTGATCCTGCTTTATGCCGGTTAAAAATCGGCAAAGAAATGTTCACTTTGTTTGGGCCAACACTTGTCAACGATATTCATCAGCGTAAATTTGATTTGTTTTTAGACCTTAAATTTCATGATATTCCCAATACTGTTGCTAAAGCTGTTAGTGCCGCAGCTGATCTGGGCGTTTGGATGACCAATGTGCACGCCAGTGGCGGCTTAGCCATGATGCAAGCGGCAAAACAATCCCTAGACAAATATGGTAAAGATGCACCATTATTAATTGCGGTTACTGTACTAACTTCAATGTCTGATGAAGACTTAGTCTTGCTTGGTATTAACGTACCAGCATTTGAACATGTGTTACGTTTAGCTAAGCTAACACATCAAGCTGGTTTAGACGGTGTGGTGTGCTCGGCCCAGGAAGCAAAATTATTGAAATCGACTTTTGGTCAAGATTTTAATTTAATTACCCCTGGCATACGCCCTGTAGGAAGTGATGCAGGCGACCAACATCGGATTATGACGCCACCACAAGCTATTATCGCGGGTTCTGATTACTTAGTAATAGGTCGCCCAATTACGCAGGCTGCAGATCCTCTCGCAGCGCTGACGGCAATACATCAATCTTTACAAGTCTAATAGTATCGCTAATTTTGTAGCTCACTTGCTGAACGTATTAAGGATAAAATATGTTTGATTATACAGGTCAAAATGTCGTTATTGTCGGTGGCACTTCTGGGATCAATTTACACGTTGCCATTAGTTTCGCCCAAGCTGGCGCCAATATAGCCGTCGCCAGTCGAAATGCAGACAAAGTGAACTCAGCCGTTGAATTATTAAAGCAAGCAAACCCAAGTGGCACACACATTGGCGTCAGTTTTGATGTACGAGATGAAAACGCTTTAGCGATAGGGTTTGCCACTATTGCACAAACCTATGGCCATATCGATGTATTAGTGAGTGGCGCGGCAGGTAATTTTCCTGCCAGTGCAGCTAAACTGTCTAATAATGGCTTCAAGTCAGTTATCGATATTGATCTTATTGGCAGTTTTCAAGTGCTTAAACAAGCTTATTCTTTACTGAAACGCCCCAAAGCTTCTATTATCCAAATTTCAGCGCCTCAAGCCTATATCGCTATGCCTTTGCAGGTTCACGTTTGCGCTGCTAAAGCAGGGGTCGATATGTTAACGCGCACTTTAGCTTTAGAGTGGGGGATAGAGGGAGTCAGGATAAATTCAATCGTGCCAGGGCCAATTGAGGGAACGGAAGGTTTTAATAGACTTGCTCCCAGTGAAGCATTACAACAAAAAGTCGCTTCAAGTGTGCCATTACAACGTAATGGCCAGAAACAAGATATTGCCAATGCCGCATTATTTTTAGCTTCCGATATGGCTTCTTATATCACAGGCGTCGTGTTGCCAGTGGACGGTGGCTGGTCACTTGGGGGCGCGAGTATCGCAATGACCGAATTAGGCAGTTTGGCAGCAAAACACGGATTATAATTAAGGGTTCTACCATGGCAAATGCATTACAAGATCAATTACTAAAAGCGGGTTTAACTAGCAAACAAAGCGTTAAAAATGTGAAAACACAGAAGCGTCGCGATAAGAAAGCCAACGTTGACGACGGTAGCACGGTATTAAAGCAACAAATAGCAGAGCAAAAACAGCTTCAAGCTAAAAAAGATAAGCAGTTGAACGAACAACGCTTTAATGAAGCAACTGAAAAAGGCCAAGTGAAAGGTTTAATCTCTGAATTCATAAAATTTGCCATCACTATTCCAAAAGATGCTGAGACTAAATTTAACTACACCTTAGAAAAAAAGATTTTTTCTGTCTATATTAATGACAAAATTCAAGGCCAATTATTAAATGGTTCATTGGGCATTATTCGTTATGAAGATAAAAGCTATTTAGTCCCCCACAAGTTGGCGGTGAGAGTTAATTTATTGGTTCCTCAGTGGTGCGGGTATTTATGGGATTCAAGCGCACAAGATGCAGTCGCACAAGTTGCTGATGCAGATGATCCATATGCTAATTATGCTATTCCTGATGATCTGATGTGGTAAATAATTACTGCAACATAAAAAAAGCCTCAATTGATTGAGGCTTTTTTTATACCCTTAATGCTTTAAATGCCAAAATTTGTTGGCAATATGCTAGATGATGGCGAATATCATCTAGATGCTGAGATGCATTAAAATCCATCAAAAACCAATTGGACAATCCATTTTCAGGTGTTTGATTATAAAATAGTTTTTCACATTTAAGTAGGTTATTTATGTCAGCTGCTTCAAGCCAGAAGTGTGCGTCTAAACTCGCTATTTGTTTCAGTATTTGCAGCTGCTCAACATAGTCATCAGGTAGCGTTACTTGGCATTTTAAAGCCGGGGTCTGCATATCATTATGCTCACCCAATAATGCTGAAATTGGATTAAATCCATTTTGGTTAGCTATTGATGAGTTAAATTTGGGTTTCACATAAAGTTCGGGCCAATGCAGATGAGGATGAGTGAGTGCTATCCCTAATGCAATACGCCTCTCACCAAGCCAATTATGAACCATACAGGGTAAAGTTTCTGTTTCCCCCATGGTTACGCTTCTTGCCAATGAAGGCAATAATGACATGCGAGTTAAGTAAACAGTTTTAGATATCATTGCAGACATTATTGCAGTAACAAGACCAGATGACGGCCAACAATCAATTCTTTTTATTAAGCTGTTAGCAACTGTGGTTAATATTTGCACAAAAATAGCATCGTTATGACTTCTTTCTACTGTAAATGCCTCGTCTACACCGGCATAAGGACCGTTACAAATAGTAATAGTGTCTTTATGTTGCGTAGCATTGAAGGTGATCGAAACGCCATTAGCTGATGGCAGCCAATCTCCATCAGCATTACCAATTATAGTTACTTGTTCAAGAGAGTCATAAAACTTTTGCAGGGGCATCATTACATCTACATCGTTAACAATTGCAGTTATTCTAACTTAAAAATGGCCTAAAACGGTTAAGCATTCGTAAATATATTAAGTAGTATAATTTTAACGCAATATCGTAAATGAACCAGTTTACACTTGTATTCAGCGAGTAAATTATATAAATTTAAACACCTGTTTTAATTATTCGTTTGAGAGACTGATATGAACCCATACCAAGCGCCCCTAAAGGACATGAAATTTTTGTTAGAAGACGTATTTGATGCCACAAATACCTGGCAACAATTACCAGAATTAGCTGACATGGTTGATATGGACACTGCAGTTGCTATTCTTGATGAAGCCAACAAAATCAGTCGCGACTTACTTCACCCTATTAATAGAAGCGGTGATGAACAAGGCGTCGTCCATGATGGCAATAAAATTATTACTCCCGATGGATTTAAAGAAGTATACAATCAATTTTCTGCAGGCGGCTGGGTTGGTCTTTGTGGTGATGCCGAATTTGGCGGTATGGGTATGCCTAAAATGCTAGGTATTTTGGTCGACGAAATGGGCTACAGTGCTTGTAATTCATTCGTTCTCTATAGTTCGCTAACGGCTGGCGCCGCACTGTGTATTAATGCCCATGCTAGTGATGAGTTAAAACAAACCTACTTACCTAACTTATACTCTGGCCAATGGGCTGGTGCCATGGATATGACAGAGCCGCATGCCGGGTCTGATTTACGTGGTATTCGCACTAAGGCCATACCACAAGAGGATGGCAGTTACGCCATCACAGGTAATAAAATCTTTATCACTGGTGGCGATCAGGATTTAACTGAGAACGTTATCCATCTCGTGTTAGCAAAATTACCAGATTCTAAAGGTATTTCATTATTTTTAGTGCCAAAAATTAAGGTTAATCTTGATGGCAGCTTAGGCGAGGCTAATGGTGTAACGGTTGGTTCAATTGAACATAAGATGGGGCTGAAAGCCTCAGCGACTTGTGTGATGAATTATGATAACGCCATTGGTTACTTGATAGGCGAGCCAGAGCGTGGCCTAGTGTGTATGTTTACCATGATGAACTATGAACGTTTAGCGATTGGCATACAAGGGCTAGGAAACGCACAAGCAGCTTATCAAATGGCCAGTGAATATGCTAAAGAGCGTTTGCAAGGCGTAGCCGCAGGCACTAAGCCAACGGGCGTGTCAGATCCCCTTATTGTGCACGGTGACGTGCGTCGTATGTTACTCACAATTCGTGCAATGACAGAAGCTGGGCGCGCCTTATCGGTTTTGACTGGTAAGCAACTTGATTTGGCTAAATATGGCGAAGGCGATGTAAAAGCCAAAGCCAGCCAGTATGTCGGATTATTAACACCTGTTGCGAAAGCATTTTTAACCGATAGAGGCCTTGATGCGACTATTATGGCGCAGCAAGTTTTTGGTGGTCATGGTTATATTCGTGAAACGGGTATAGAACAATTTGTACGTGATACTCGAATTGCTCAAATTTACGAAGGTACAAATGGTATTCAAGCCATTGATTTCTTAGGCCGTAAAGTGACCGGAGATAATTTAGTTGCTTTGACATTATTTATTGAAGAATCAATTCAAACTCTACAAACCCTTACCCATGTATCCGAAAAGCATATTGCTGCAGTCAGCGAACGATTGAATGCTTTATTAGTTACAGCGGCCTACATTAACGATAATAAAGTAGCTCATCCTGCATTGATTAATGCTAGTGCGGTCGATTATTTGGATGCATTTGGTTATGCATTATATGGATATTTCTGGTTAGTTATGGCGGATAAGTCTACTCATCACATTGATAAAGACTTTAGCCAACAAAAGCGCTATGTAGCTGACTTTTATATGGATAAATTACTGGTCAAAGTGGATTACCATTTGTCTCAGGTTAATCAGGGTGATGTGTCTATTATGCAGATGCCGGCTGAAATGTTTTAACAAAGTCATCATTTACTAACAAAGGTAATATCACCAGTTTAAAAAGCACCTGAAAGGTGCTTTTTTTGTTGGCAGTTATTTGACTTTACTCTACTGAATAGAGTGATCTTTTGTTAGACGAACTAATTTGGTAGACGAACTAATGGTATGTCCATTAGGTTTTGCAATAAAATAGCCGAGAAAGGGGCTTTTTGTTTTCGCTTGATTTTCGGACTAAGTCCATTTTCGATCAACACAAACAGATACATTTTACCATTAGATGCTTGAAACTGGCCCGCTAAGTTTGACACGCCTAACATACTGCCGGTTTTCGCCATGACTTTGAACTTTAATGGCGGTTTAGTGAAATAACGTTTGTACTTTAAGGTGCCTTTTATGCCCGCAACAGGCAGACTGCCGAGTAAGTATTGATAATCCTGATCAGTGGCAATGACTTTTAAAACAGCCATAACATGTTCTGCGGATAATAAATTATAGCGAGAAAGGCCTGAGCCATCGGCAATGTTTGCCATTTCAAGCTCAATCCCTAATTCACGTAACATGACGACTAAAGCTTGTGTTGTCTGCTTAAAGTTTAATGGCTGTTGTGTAAAATCTTCGGCGCTGGTGCGTAATAAGGCTTCAGCCATCAGGTTATCTGATTTAAGTAACATCTCATCAATCAGCTTAGGCAAAGGTGCTGATAAATGCGTGGCAATAGGCTGCAATTCTCCATTTGGTATGGCCAGTGTTGTATCAACAACAACTTTACCGGTTAACCTTATCTTTTGTTGCTTAAAAATCGCTTTAACAACATTGACGGCATAACCTTGAGGTTCGTTAATTGCAATGGCTAACGGTAAAGATTTGGCTCCAGCGTAACAACCTTTAAGAGTAAAATGATTACTGTCTTTTCTTATTAACTGTAAATCGCATGGAATAGCACTTGGCTGATATGGCGCGAAAACGGCTTCATTTTCAACATATATCGGTCTTTTCCCCATGACTTTTAAGGTCGCCTTTTTGTTGTAACCATTTGCGCTAAGCCTAGCGAAAACACAATTTTTATCAATAATAAAACTAGAGATAGGGGCGGCATAACAAATGCCTAAATCATCCCACACCCAACCAGGTGCTTGAAGCTGATCTTGGTGATGGCCAATAAGATGTATGTTGCCATTAACAGTGTGAACACCTGCTTGTTTTAATTGATTAATCAAGGTGATTAAATGGCGTTGCTTTAGAGTTGGATCACCAGAAAAAGTAACATAAAGCTCATTTTTCAATATACCATTTGTGATGTCGAGTTTCTGATCGCTTAAAAGCTGGGTTCTATATTGAAATGATTGACCCAGTTGTTTTGCACTGACTAATGCCGTCAGTAATTTTTGTATACTGGCAGGGTTCATCAATGCATTTGAATTTTGTTTAAATACGCTCCTATTATCAGCTAAATCCCACACACTTAATGCTATGAGTGATGATTCCGGCTTGATCAAATTCATTATTGCAGCAACATGTAGCTGATCCTCTGCACTATCTTGTTCTATTTGTGTATGAGTTAATACTTGCTGTGCTGAGCTATCTAGGCAAAATAACACTAAAGCGGTAATGAACAAGTTTAACGGTTTATGTAAACGCATATATCAGCAACTTAAGGTAATCAATCTAGGTAAACTACGGCAATTGTAAGCGTTTTAAAATGATTTGTATAAAATAAAAATTTACAATTATTACGGGCTTTACGCCACAAAAGTGAGCATTTAAACTGCTAAAAATGCTGGTATGAGGGGTTTTAACAGAAATTTCTTGCTCAATAGTTTTTAAATCGGTACTTTCTATGCCAACTTGTTTACAGTCAGAGTTAACGATATGCCCCACATAACAATACGTGGTGTTAACCAACGCGTTGCGGAGCAGATCAGCCAACCATTATTTGAGCAGCTTTCTAAACTCTGTGGTAATGCAAAGAGTAGTTATACATTAGAGTGGATTGAATCAAAGCAATTTAGTGGTGCAAGTCCGTTTTTAGGGCTGGTGTTGATCGAAATATCTTGGTTCCCCCGTGATAAACTTATTCAAGATGCTGTCGAGTACGCCGTTCGCGATATCATATTAACGGTACAGTCATCAATTAAAGATATTGTTGTCATTTTTCATGTTTTAGAGCGTGAAAGGTATTATCGCAATGGTACACAATTTTAAGGAGGATGCCTTGCTGGACAAGCTTGGTGGAATTTCATTATCACCTGATGCGTTAAATTGGTTATTAACACCCAAAAATTTCAAACAAACGTTAATGAGTCAAATCGCGTCAGCTAAAACATCAATTTATATTGCTGCTTTGTACCTTGAAGATGACGAAGCGGGTAGAGAAGTGCTACAAGCATTATTAACCGCCAAAGCCAATAATCCTTCACTCGATGTTAAAGTACTGGTTGACTATCATCGGGCTAGAAGAGGTTTGATTGGCCAAAAAGGGGATAGCGGTAATTATATCTTATATAGAAAAGCCATTGCTGCAGCACAATATCCCATTGATATTTTAGGTGTTCCAGTAAAGTCACGTGAGTTTATGGGCGTGTTGCACTTAAAGGGTTTTATTATTGATGACACAGTTATTTATAGTGGCGCAAGTATCAATAATATTTACATGCAGCAAGCTGATAAATATCGCTTTGATCGATACCATCTGATTAAAAGTGCTGAACTTGCACAAAGCATGCGCACTATGATCCAAGATTACATTATTAGCGATCCTGCAGTAACAGCATTAACACAGCCAGTTGAAACCGAAGTGGTTAGTGACAAAAATGATATTCGCAATTTTAAAAACCGTTTATCACAAGCTCACTACGAATATGTGTCTACTCGTATTGGCAATAGAGTCACGCCACTTGTTGGACTTGGAAAAAAAGACAATACGTTAAATCAAGTCATTATTGATTTGGTTGACAGTGCATCAAAACGCCTTTTCATTTGTACGCCCTATTTTAATCCGCCAGCTGCGTTATCTAAAGTGATAAACAAGAAGCTAAAAGAGGGCGTTAAAGTGGATATCGTCGTCGGTGATAAAACCGCCAATGATTTTTATATTCCACCAGAAAAAGATTTCTCTACCATTGGCGCCTTACCTTATATGTATGAGCAGTCGTTACGCAAGTTTGCCAAACGTCAGCAATGGGCCATTGAATCAGGACTATTGAGTATCCACTTGTGGAAGCATGAACATAACTCATATCATCTTAAAGGCATCAGTTGTGATGATAGAAAACATTTGATAACCGGTTCAAATCTAAACCCTAGGGCATGGGCATTAGATCTAGAAAACGGCCTGTTATTGCATGATGAATCCGGCAGCTGGAAGCAACAGTTTATTGATGAGCAAATCCATATTCTGCAATATACAGAGCGCTTATTTCACTACAGTCAATTAGACGCATTACGTACTTACCCGCAGCCGGTTCAAAAGATAATGAATCGAATACGGCGATTAAAAGCAGACTTTTTGCTAAAACGTATTTTATAATAGCCAGCTAATTATCTAAAAATCATCACTTATCTAAGTGGTGATTTTTTCATTGCATAAGTGAAAGTTATGACTGACAAGTCAAATGAGCCACAGCACGCTGTTCATCAACTCTATTTATATAGAAAGTCACTCTCAACTAAGCCATTTGGTGCCAGAGGAAAGAAGCTCGTTCGTTGTGACCTGTGCCTATTAGGTGAACAATTTTGTACCTGTGCGTTACGTCAGTTACTGACATCGACAGTGAGTTTTTTGTTGGTAATGTATAATGATGAAGTGTTAAAGCCGACTAACTCTGGTCGATTAATTGCCGATCTGATTCCAGACACTCATGCTTTTTTATGGGACAGAACCAGTCCGCCTCAAGCAATGTTGGCACTCTTAGATAACCCCATCTATCAGCCTTATTTAATTTTTCCTCAGCAGTATATTGAAAGTCATCAGCCTGTTATCAATCATGTTGACACGCAGCAATTAGCGGGCAAGCGTCCCTTATTAGTGATGCTTGATGGCAGTTGGCGTGAAGCCATAAAAATGTATCGTAAAAGTACTTATCTTCACAGTATGCCGGTACTGTCTTTTTCTCCTGAGATCTTGGCAACCTATGCACTTAGAAAAGGGAGCCATGACTTTCAATTAGGCACGGCGGAAGTTGCAGCATTAGCGCTTGAAGCTGCTGGAGAGCCTTTAAATGGTGCCGTACTTCAGAAATGGTTCGATTTGTTTGTTGAGTCATCATTACTGGGTAGAAATCGACGCGCAAAAGACACATTAACGCCAATTAGTGATTATCAACAGCAGTATCTTGATGCTGTACATGCAGCGAAATAGTCACCAATGTTAATTTATTCGCGATCTAAATTAATAACAAGTAAGATTATAGTACTGAATTGATGCAGGTATATTAAGGATATTTCCTCATGGGTGATGGCGTTACTCAACATAGTCAAAGCATGGTTAATAGCAAAATGGTGATACTGTATCGCCTAGAACCTGGTTGCTTAGGGCCAGATGGAATTGATCATATTGAAATATTTTGCTCCATCGCAGAACGTGCATTGCAGTCACTCAATGCTGATATTTGCCAATGGCAACTTACTCCCAGATTTGATAAAAGTTTAGATGAGTTACAATACAGCCTTGCAGGTAAAATATTAACAAAAGATAAAGCGGCTAAATATGTTTTAGCCTGTGACGCTGATTTAGCCCAACTTGAAGAGTTTTTTGAAGACAAGTTAACTGAACTAATCAATAAATATATTGCGAGGAAACTTCCCGCTCATACATAGCATGATAACGTTAGGAATAGATTGATGACCGATCGCCACAGTGCAGCATATTTGTATCAGCAATTAAAACAACAATTTGGTTTTGATACTTTCAGAGACGGTCAGTTAGAGGCTATACAGCAGGTTATACAAGGACAGTCTACGCTAGCAATATTTCCTACGGGATCAGGTAAGTCACTTTGTTATCAACTCAGTGCAATTAATCTCCCCCATCTTACTTTGGTCATTTCCCCTTTACTTGCGTTAATACAAGACCAATTGATTTTTCTTAAATCAACAGGCATAAACGCAGCAAGTATTGATTCAAGCCTTAATCAACAAGAAATTCAATCTGTCATGCACTCGGTAAAGCAGGGTGAATGTAAAATACTGATGGTGTCGGTTGAACGGTTTAAAAATGAAAGATTCAGGCAGTTCCTCTCCCAAGTGACTATTTCTCAGCTTGTGGTAGATGAAGCTCACTGTATTTCAGAATGGGGGCACAATTTTAGGCCAGACTATCTTAAAATACCGCAAATTTGCCAAACGTTTTCTATTCCACAAGTGCTGTTATTAACCGCGACAGCAACCAAGAAAGTTAAGCAGGACATGTGTGCCCGATTTGGTATTAAAGCTCAACATGTCATTCAAACTGGGTTTTATCGAGACAATCTTAACTTACAGGTCGTTCCTGTTGCTAAGTTGGATAAGACACAGCAATTAACTCGCCAAATCCAAGCCTTATTTGGCAGTGGTATTGTATATGTGACATTGCAACAAACCGCAGAACAAGTTGCTAGCACGCTAGTAAGCAATGGTATCAATGCGCAGGCGTATCATGCTGGTATGGATACCCAGGCTAGGCAATCAATCCAGCAACAGTTTATGAGCAACCAAATTCAAGTCATTGTAGCCACTATTGCATTTGGTATGGGCATAGATAAGTCTGATATTCGTTTTGTCATTCATTACGATTTACCTAAATCAATCGAAAATTACAGTCAAGAAATAGGACGAGCAGGTAGAGATGGCCAAGCATCAACATGTATCACCTTAGCCAATTTAGATGGCTTAAATACCATTGAGAATTTTGTTTACGCTGATACGCCAGATTTGCAAGATATCGAAAAATTACTCAACATTATTCAAACAGAAACGGATGAAACCGGCAAATGGGAAATGCAAGAGCTGGCACTATCCAAAGCCTGTAATATCAAAACATTGCCTTTGAAAACGCTGTTGGTTCAACTTGAACTGCAGGGCGTTATCCAACCTACATTTGCTTATTTTGCAGATTTTAAATACCAATTGTTAATTGACAAGCTGGATTTGTTGGCTCGTTTTGACCCATCTAGAGCCGCATTTATACAAAAGATATTTGACCATACTCAGTTCAAAAAAATCTGGGGCCAACTTGATTTTGATGGATTACATCAAGCCACAAAGGAGCCTAGAGCAAGAGTCGTTGCCGCACTTGAGTACTTAGCCGAGCAAGAATTAATTATTTTAGAAACAAAGAAAATGACTCAAGTATTTTATGTTAATATGACCGCTATTGTTGAGGTTTCTATTGCTTCGCAAATGCATACATACTTTAAAGATAAAGAGACTAAAGAGATACTGCGTATTGCCCAGTTAGTCCGTTTTTTCGAGCTAGGTAAGTGTTTGTCGCGAAACTTAGCGTGTTACTTTGATGATATGAACGCGCCAATTGAATGCCATCATTGCAGTGTGTGTGACGGTAAAGTCGCAAAGTTGCCTGTTACCCATACAAGCCAAAAAATTGATAAAAACCAACTTAATCAGTTTATAACTGAATTAGAACGACAGGTTAAAGTTAAAAATATTACTATCACTCATTCTACGTTAACAAAGTTTCTTGCGGGTATGAGTGTGCCCATTCTGGCCAGATTAAAGGTTAAAAATCTGGCTGGATATGGTGCATTAAGCGAATGGCGCTATCAAGAGATCGTAAATGTTGTAAACACTTTGGAGGATAAATGACTACAGACAGTGATGAGTTACTCAAAAAACATTCAAACCTAATCCACAGTGACGGCGTGACAGTTGAGTCGCATACTCAGCGAGAGCAGGGTGAATGGGTATTACAAACCTTAATGATTAAAGGTTTTGATGTTCCTTTCAAATATCGTCGTAATAAAAAGTTTAAAAGCTTGGTGGGTCAAAAAGTGAATTTAACTTATTACCCACGAGAGCAGACTGTAGCGGGTTTCAAAGTTGAAACAATGCAAGTTGTTCGAGTAAGACGATATTAATCATTTTAAAGCATCAAAATAGAATATTGAATGCTCGGCTATTATATCCAATGTGAGCGAATACCTGTAAATGAGTACATAGCAATAAGTACACGTTAATACAAATTAGTATCGCCAAACATTACAACAACCGAGCTTGATTATTATTCAAAAACAATATATTACAGAGTTAGTTACCACTAAAGCTAAAAGGTGTTTCAGCGCGCCAAATGCGATATCTTAGCTGTGCATCATGTGGCAAGTAGTATATTTTTGGTAAACGGCTATCATAATTCTCATTTATACTTTCCCCTAGTATCACAAACTGAGTCGTCTTAGGCTCAGTGCACATCATCATGGTACTTGGGCCAGTCATTATTTTATCTACCTGAAAGTAATTATACCCCCAGCCTTCAACCGTTTTTTGTACAATTTCACCCATAAGTTTATGCCGATTACAATCGACTAACTTATTCTGACCTATCTGGATTTCAAGCATATACTGGTCTTCATTTGATAATGTAGGCAGTGTTATAACATGCTGTTTCATATTGTCATCAGGCTTAGGAAACATCTTAATTTGCTCTGAAGATACATAATCACTTGCGGTATACACATCTGTTTTAGCAGACAGAGTATTTAGTTGCTCTTGATAAACGGGACTTGTCGCCATCACATTAGCTGAAAATGATAGACCAGTTGATAAAAGTACAACTGATAATGGTAATACATAATTCATAAAAACCTCTTTGACGTCCAAATAATTACCTAATATATAATTGTAAACGCACAGAGATAACAAAAGGGTTAAAAATAAAATTAAATTTAATCTTTAACATTATAATAGAAATGGCTGTGCGGCCAGTAACAAATTAACACCTATTTACACGTAAACAATTGTTTTTCTGTAACAAGTGTGACATAACATTATTATAGTCATTAACACCAGTCACAATGTCATTAGGATAGTCGTAGATGATGCAGCATAACCAAAATATAGAGCAAACAGCAGATATTCTTAGACTCGCCGTACCTAAAATGACAGCGCTTAATATTCCCGTGACCCCAGAAAATTATGCAATTTGGTATGAGTATTTTGCCGAATCGAATCTTAATTTAAAAAGAGCTATTGATGGTTTAATTGCCAATGGAGTCGTGTTTACTCCCAGCGTCACTTCAGGTCTCTATAATCGCTTTATTGAAGAGCGTAGCCCAGAAATCATTGAAAATGTTCAGATTGAAACGCATATTCTAATAAAAAGCTTGTTTAATAAAATTGATCAAATGACCGAAGGTACAGCCTCATTTGGTGAGAATTTATCCGGGTTTAGTGAGCAACTACAACAAAACCCATCGTCAGAAATGTTGGCCGATTTAGTACTAAATATAGCGGCAGAAGTAGAGCAGGTTGTTGCTGATAATAATAGAATGAAATCTGATCTTGTCACACTTGGTGAGGAACTGCTTAACTTAAAAGGTGAAATGGAAAATTTAAGTAAGGTGGCAATGACAGATGAATTAACCTCATTAAATAATCGTCGCGCATATGAAGTTTTTGCATTAGAGCAACTCACCTCTTTTCAAGAAACACAAACAGGCTGCTGCTTATTACTGATTGATATCGATAATTTTAAAGCCTTTAATGATACATATGGCCATCTGATAGGTGACAAGGTGCTAGCTTATGTCGCTTTAGCCTTGAAAAATGCCGTTAAAGGTGAAGATTTCGTTGCTCGTTATGGCGGTGAAGAATTCATTATCATGTTGCCAGACACCAAAATAAGTGATGCCGTGATTGTCGCCGAGAAATTAAGAACTCGAATATCTGCTAAACAGCTAACAATTGGTAAAGAGACTAAACAAAATCTTGGTCATGTTACGGTATCTATAGGGATTTCAAACTTTAAAACGGGTGATGATGTCGATACCTTACTTGCACGTGCCGATAAACAGCTTTACCTAGCGAAATCTGACGGTAGAAACTGCGTTAAATACTATAAACAGGATTAAGCTTGTTTAATATTTTGGTACTGGAATTGAGCGATTACGGCCTAATCTTTTTGCTTCATAGAGATGCTTGTCGGCGTAATTAATTAACTGATCTTTGGTTAACTGAGAGTGGTATTCTGCTATACCAATACTAATTGTTACGCTGATATCTTCTTCTTCCAGACTAAAAAGATATTGTGATACTGCACAACGAACCCTTTCTGCAACGTCAAAAGCTTTTACTTTATCAGTATCGGTTAATATAAAAAGAAACTCTTCTCCGCCCCATCGTGCGACATAATCTAAATCTCTTAAGTTATGATTAAATACCTTTCCAATATCAACTAACAGCTTATCCCCCGCATTGTGACCATACTTATCATTAACCTGCTTAAAATAATCGATGTCGCATAATAATACCGAAAAAGGCGCTGAGACGTCTGCAGTACTGACATATTGATTTAATATGCCTTGCGCATTTCTGCGATTATGTAACCCAGTCAGTTCATCAAAATGAGCAAGATGATGTAACTTAGCGTTAAGAACTAACGCATTGTTATACAATTCATTTCTAGAAAATTCATACAGGGCAGATAAAAAACTGATGGTTAAAAATGAATACAGTAGCCTAAGTTTAAACTCGGTAGGGTAAACAGCGTGGGTATAAATGTGTTGTGGCCAAAACATAATCAGACAACTTATTACGATAAAGATAACAATATTGATTAAGCCACGCTTGAAACCATGAATATACAAAGATACGGGAGGAACAATAAAAATCCACAGCGGTCCCGTTAAGGCAACTCCACCCGAGTAAATTAAGTAAAACATCAATACATAAAGTGAATAAATAACAATGTACGAGCTTAACTTAACATGTTTTTTTTGTTTAACAAGATAGTAGGCAGCAGCATAAATGACACTAGATAGGCCTAAGGCTAGAAATAATATAAAATTATTATCGTAAATAGCAAAAAGCGCCATGGCGAAGGTGATTGACATGCCAACGAGGGAGAATAAAGCAATTACACGAGTTTGTTGCAACACGCCAAAGCTTTCGAGCTTAGTATCTGAATTATCTATGAATGTAATCCTTTTTATGATCAAAGGTAATAATTAATCAAATAATAACACCGCAATTGATATACGCAAGGTATCTAGTTAGAGCACTATTAATAGATCCCTAGCTTTTTACAATAAAAATACAGTATCACTTTGTCTTTTGCTTTGTTAGCCCTCCAATAATTCAGATAACAATCTCGGCCTTTTACATATATCTCCTTGTATCAGGATATTTGTCGCCTCAATTAATTTACCAATAAACAGGGGGTGGTAAGTTAAAGTAAGTGAATTATTAAAGGCATCATGCTCTCAACCCTGCATTGTTGGTAAAAGCAATTTAATACCTCAGGTTTAAACGTGTTCAAAGTAATTTCATCGGATAAAGAATCTGTAATTGATGCGTGTAACAGCGAAGCTTTTACCTCATTACCGTCAAGGCAAATTGTCCCCGGCTCGCCGAAACAAGTGAGTATATTGCTTATGATTCAAGTTTCTACCGTGTATTGTATTCAGCATTACCAAAGTAAAGCGAAGCCGAGTAATTTTCATAAAAAGCCAACATATTATACCGCTGAAAAAGCGAACTAAGTCATCCAAGCGGGACTAATGATAATCTATACTCAGAATCACTGTTTAGAACGGTAAGGGATTATCCACGGAGGTCTAGTTTGGTGATTATCCCACCCATAAGTCTAATCTGCTGTTCATTATTTTCAATCATTGCTTGTTTATTGGCAGATATATAGCGGTTTACAACACACTCAGAGAAACGCTCGATATTAGTATATCTTTAATATAGCGACGAGTAATAGCATCAGAGTTAAGTTAGCAATGTGATATAATATATTTTCTTTAAACGGATTACTGATGAAATAATTTCATGCCATTACCTGTTCTTTATTCTTTAAGAAATTGCCCCTATGCGATACGCGCTAGATTAGCTATATACGCCTCTGGTCAGCAGGTGTATTTACGCGATTTAATATTGAGTAATAAACCCGCGGAAATGCTTGCTGTATCGCCTAAAGGGACTGTCCCTGTATTAGTCACACTTGATAATGCGGTCATTGATGAAAGTTTATCGATTATGCAGTGGGCTTTTTCACAAACCGATCCCAATGACTATCTCCACAAATCAGCACCCAATGCCTTAGCTGAAATGCGAGTTCTGATTGAAAGGTTTGATAGTGAGTTTAAAGGACATTTAGAGCAATATCGCTGTTCTAAACGTTACCACGAGACTTCACTTCTTGATGACAGGCAAAAGTGTGAACCTTATCTAGCAGACCTTGAAAAGCGACTCTGCCAGCATCAATATTTAATGTCAGATAAACCAAGCCTGGCAGATTTAGCTTTAATGCCGTTTGTACGTCAGTTTGCCAGGGTAGAGCGGCAATGGTATTTGCAATCTCCTTATCCAAAGCTGCGTCAGTGGCTTAACGGTTATTTACAAAGCAGGATGTTTACCAAGGTAATGGCCCAGCAGCCAATGTGGTTAGACTTAAAAGAAGACGTTGTTTTTGGCAACCGTGTATAGGTTCATCTGCGATAGGAGAGTAATACTTAATTAACGCAATATTGTTTTCTATTATCAACGCCTCTTTGTAAGAGGAATTGTTTCAGTATTCATCTGTTGTTGATATCGTTTCAACAGATGAGGCAGTTAAACATATGGCTAGAAAAATAAAACTAAATTACAATGTGTAACTTTTTGTTTAAAAAATTTGCGATCGAATCACATAAATATCGACGCCATTGCCAAGGAACATCTTTAATTGAGAACATCAATTTTTGTTATTGCTACAGGTTTTATCCTGTTAAGTGGTTGCCAAACCGTGACGGTTAAAGATGTCGAAACAGAAAAAATCTCTCGTAATATTGATAATACAACATCATTAAAAGTGCCTAAGTCTTTAGTCCGTCGCCCATATCAAGATAGTGGTGATGTGTGGGAACGTATCCGTTTTTCGATGGATATCCCTATTCCTGATGAACAGTTAGTTAATCAATATCGACAATGGTATATCAATAATCCACAGCATCTAGAACTTATTTCACAACGTGCGAAACCATTTTTATATTTAATTGTTGAAGAATTTAACGATAGAGACTTACCGATAGAGCTTGCTTTATTACCTATGGTTGAAAGCTCTTTTAATCCACTTGCTTATTCCAGCGCCGATGCATCAGGCTTATGGCAATTTACTTCTCCCATGGCCAGTCATTTCGGATTAGAAATGAATTGGTGGTATGACGGCAGAAGAGATGTCCCTGCAGCCACAACTGCAGCATTAGATATGTTGGAATACTTGTATAAAAAAACTGACAACTGGTTATACGCATTAGCAGCATACAATGCGGGTGAAGGCCGGTTGCGAGAGGCTATCAGATACAATGAAGCTAGGGGCTTAAGCACCGACTTTTGGGCTTTACCCTTACCCAAAGAAACCAGACAATACGTACCGCAATTACTGGCAATTGCAGATGTCATAAAACATGCCGAACGTTATGGCATTAACCTTCAATCAATTCCTAACAAACCGCTCGTTGAAGTGATTGATGTCGGTAGTCAAATTGATATCGCTGTAGCAGCCGACCTGGCGAATATACCCATTACTCGACTACAAAAGTTAAACCCGGGGTTTAATCGCTGGGCAACATCGCCCGACGGACCACATCAATTGGTTGTGCCAGTCAGTAAAGTGAATCAGTTTAAAAAAGCGCTTGAAGACACCAACATTAGTGAAAGAGTTAAATGGTTCAAATATCAGATAAAAGCAGGTGACAATATAAGTGCTATTGCTAAACGTCATCAAATAAGCGTGTCTAAAATTCAAGAAATGAATGACATTAGTGGTGATAGGATTATCGCAGGCCAAATACTTTTTATGCCACATTTAACGTCACAAGTGATACTCGATGTAGAACTGGCGGCCGCCAAATCTGCTCAAGTTTCATCGAATAAACCCACAATGGCAAATACAGTTCGAACGCCTAAAGGTGAAACCGCCGTTAACGGTAACCACACAGTTCAGTATGGCGATACACTTTGGAGCATCGCCAGGGTATATAAAGTCAGTGTAGAGCAGATCACTCGCTGGAATAATATGACCGATAAAGACAGGTTAAGTGTGGGTAAGACATTAATGTTTTATCATCAGCCACACAATAAACAACGAACCCAGTAAGGCCCATTAAAGTACTAAGTTGTAAATTAATTGCTTAGAGTAATCTATAATTATCCTGAAACGTGCTTGTTAAGTATTGATTATGTGCAAAAACAGTATTTTACATTAGTAATAAATTCACTTTTAGAAAATAACATTTTCGGATAAAAACAAATTTAAATATTATCGGTATGGAAACCGTTCCATCTAACTAAACTAGTGATACTGATGATGTTGTACGCACATATATAATTTTGCTGAAAACGTGCGACCAGTGGAAGTCATTTATGATTAAAAAACTGCAACAAATACTCGTAGGCTCATTACATCGCCAAATGGTCGCGGGTATGACAATAACCGTGATCTTGGTGATGGGGTTATTTATTTGGAATACGACTCAGCATCAACAGACAATTAAAATTCAACAGTATAAAGAGCAAGCCATTGCCCTTGCTGATACTTTATCGTCATCTTCTGCCATTTTGATTTCCTCGCGAGACTTTGATGGTCTTCAGGAAATTGTCAGTGCCTTATCACACTATCCCGATCTAAAGCATGCCATTGTCATTGGTTTACAGGGGCAAGTTCTGGCGCATACCGATCCCAGCCAAGTGGGGGCGCACATCAAGACGCTTCCGAATGATATTGAAACTCAACATGTAAAGTATTCAAAAAATAGCATAGAGTTTGCTAAGGCTATTATATTAGTAGAACGCAAAGTGGGTTGGGTGATTATTGATTTAACTAAAAAAACTTATCTAGAAGAAATTATGCAAATCAAAATATACAGCTTCTTTTATGTACTTGCTGCAATTTTTTTTGGTGTTTTGATTACGACCTTAGCTAGCCGTTATTTAACTCGTCGCTTGCATATAATCCAAAAAGTCGCCGATAAAGTACAAACAGGATCAACTCATTTACGCGTAAATATGCAGGGCGATGATGAGGCTGCGTCACTGGCCAAGCATTTCGATAAAATGCTTGATAGCCTAGCCTTAAGAGAAGCGCAGTTAGCCTCATTTTATTCATTAGATTTAGTTGGCTTAACAGTGACCTCAGCAGATAAAGGCTGGGTCAGTATAAATTCTTGTCTTTGTACCATGTTGGAATATACCGAAGAACAACTCAAGGCGTTAACATGGGTTGATTTAACTCATCCAGATGATTTAGCCGCCGATCTAGAACAATTCACCAAATTACTTGCTAATGAAATTGATGGTTACAGTTTAGAAAAACGTTTTATTAGTCGAACGGGTAAAGTCATTTCCACCATGCTAGTTGTTCGCTGTGTTCGTAAAACAAATGGCAATGTTGATTATGTAATGGCGATGGTTCAAGATATCAGTAAGCAAAAAGAAGACGCCATTCAAATAGAAAGACTAGCCTACTTTGACCCGCTGACAAAATTACCAAACCGTCGATTGTTAGATGACCGGTTAAAACAAGCATTAATACTGAGCGAACGTAGCAACCACTATGGGGCATTATTATTCCTTGACCTCGATAATTTCAAGACACTTAATGACACCCTGGGTCATGATATTGGCGATATGTTATTGCAACAGGTCGCTAATCGTTTAATCACTATTATGCGTAAAGGTGATACCGTTTCTCGCTTTGGTGGTGATGAATTTGTCATTCTGTTAGAAAGTTTACACATTAACGCCGTGATGGCCGCAACAGAGGTTAAAGCTATTGCGGCTAATATTTTGAACAGTATTAATCAGTCATACAACATAGCGGGGCATAGTTATTCAACTAGCACTAGTATAGGGGCTGCATTATTTCTAGGGCATAAAACAACTTCAGACGAATTGCTTAAACAAGCTGATATTTCCATGTACCAAGCTAAGAAATCAGGCCGCAATGCCTTTTGTTTCTTTGACCCCCAGATGGAGAGTATTCTTATCAATAGAGTTGAGCTTGAACGTGACTTGCTATTTGCCCTAGAACACAATCAATTTCAATTATACTATCAAGTTCAAGTAGACAGTTCTAACACCCCTATAGGTGTAGAGGCCCTTATCCGCTGGATTAATCCGAAGAGAGGTATCGTTTCACCGTTAGATTTTATTCCACTAGCAGAAGACACTGGAATTATTCTCAATATAGGACAGTGGGTACTTGAATCGGCCTGTATTCAACTTAAAGCCTGGCAAGAAAATAACAGCACTGCGGGGCTATCATTATCTATTAATGTCAGTGCCAGACAGTTTCATCAAGCTGATTTTGTTGAAATAATAAAGAATAGTATTGATAAATATAGTATTAATCCTAGTCTACTTAAAATTGAATTAACAGAAAGTATACTATTGAATAATATTGAAACCATTATTCATAAAATGAATACACTCGCTACAATGGGTATCCAGTTTTCATTAGATGATTTTGGAACCGGATATTCATCGTTACAGTACCTAAAAACATTACCACTACATCAACTTAAAATAGATCAGTCGTTTGTTCGTGATTTAGGTGTCGATACTAACGATAAAACAATTGTTAAGACCATTATTTCTATGGCGCACAGCTTAGGATTAAATGTGATTGCTGAAGGTGTTGAAACTGTGCCACAACAGCAATATCTAGTCAGCCAAGGTTGTACTCATTTTCAAGGCTACTTATTTAGTCGACCAGTACCCATAACTCAATTTGATATTTTATTCACTCAAGCCACTAAGTATTGATGATGGCAGAAGAATAGGGTAACGATAAGTAAACTATTGTGGATAATCTATCGCATCGCTATCACTATGATTGCAGGTACTAATTTGAGTTATTCATAACAGTGGCCAAACAGAATTAGCCACTGTTATAAAATTGAGCCTAGCTAACAGCGATAAGTAACGACTGTCCTAACTCAATGTAGGTATTGCCATCAGCAACGGCTTTAGATTTAAGATGATCAGCAAACCCTAATCGTGCACTCATCACTAGCCAAAATATGGCACTCATCAAACCGACTACACGCCACAAGGTTGACTTTGCCCACTTAAGTGCCAACGTAATAGATAATACATAAAGTACAAAGCCGCCTAACTTAGAAGAGGCCCAGCCGTTTACGAATGGATATAAGTTAAGTGGGTTAACCACGACAAGGTAGATAAAACTACAGATAAATAGCGTGTACAAAACATGCGGGCCGACCTTTAGCAGTTTGTTATTCACCTTGTCAGAACCTCTCATCGTTAACACAAAATTGATGATGAAAAATATAAACGTCAGTGCAATTATTGTCAGATGGGCGTGTTTAACTATCATGTACATGGTGTTATTCCCTAAAAAGTGATGTTGATTAAAACTGATACTATTGATTTATTAATTAAAACAAAGTTAATTATAAGCCCCTGAAATTAAAAGTATTATTACAAATCCTTTATATTCTTATACTACTTTATCTATCACTACGCGAAACAGCAACGTTAAGTTCAATCCAGCTTAAAATGCCAAATCAAAGATACCTTAACGATCAAAAATATGACGTTCGATATGCATGTTAACATTGAGTTCTTTATTCAATATTAATAGTACATTTATATTTCACATTAAAAGTGTTCTATCACGCAAAAATCTATGTACCTATATCTATCCTTGGTGATTAAGTGTCTTGATGAAAAGTGCATTATACTCGCGATAAAGCAAGCAAATAGAGATGACGTGCCACTCGGCTTACAATTCAGTATTGATAACGATTCGTTACAGAATAGCTAACTGGGTATTTATCTATTGGTGCTGAAATTCAGTTATAGTAATCGCCTAAAATAATAAGCCGAAATAAAGGCCAAATAAAAAGGATTTAGTCGATGTCAGGCAAAAAACTCACCACAATTATCCCATTGCTGATGTTAATTCCAATGACTGCTTCTGCGAGTACTTGGGTAGATGTGAGTAATCAATACACCAATAAACAGATCCAGATAACCAGCCAGTTTCAACCCGAAATGGCCAGCTCAATAGGTATTACAGAAGCCGACAATCTGTGTAGCAGTATTACCAAAGCACAACAAGATAAGTACATTAAAACGCTTAATAACAGTAAGAAAACCTTACTAAAAGCACTGGAAACAGAAACTCTTTTACCTGTTCGCCAAGATCTTAATATTATTATCGACGATATTGATCAGACTATTTTGGCAGACCAGTTAGATGATAAGTACATGTTACCTTGGGTTGATGTCCCATTAATTATTTTTAGAGGGGTATCGGCATTATTGGATCAGCAAATGGCTGACAGCCGCAAACAAGCTGCTATAACGCGTTTGGCTTGTTATGTCGGTAAAACCGGTCAACCCGCATTAACTGAGCAAGCAAAAACCTTGTTTGAAACAGCGTTAAACAATAAAGCATTACTCGGCCCAACTAAAGAAGAAGTAGAACAAGCATTAGCCAGAACCGACACCTTACTGCAAGGTTTACAGCAATTATTTGATAAAAATGACTTCAGTCAAGCCGACGATAATTTAGCGCTGTTAAAAAAACAAATTACAGATTACCGTCAATGGGCTGAAAAAACGGTTATTCCTCATGCGCGTACTGACTATAAATTGCCATCTGAAATTTATGCGTTAAAACTTAAAAGTGCAGGAATTGATATAGACCCAAATTTGCTTATTGAACGTGCAAAAGCAAGTTACATGATCACCAAAGCGAACATGCAAGCTTTGGCTCCGTTAGTGGCAGCAAAGTTTGATATGCCATCGAGTGATTATCGAGATGTGATTAAAACGCTCAAAAAAGACTCATTAGGTAACGATAAAATTGAAAACCACTATCGCGAAATTAACACTAAACTGGAAGGCATTATTACTGCGCAAGCGGTTGTCGACTTACCAAAACGTAATATGATTATGCGTCTTGCCAGCGATGCAGAGGCTGCGGGCAGCCCAGCGCCGCATATGTTGCCACCCCCGTTTATTGGTAACACTGGCGAGCAAGGTCAATTTGTACTGACAACCGGCAACCCCGCATTAAGTGGTGATGCCGCTTATGATGACTTTAACTTTAACGCGGTTGCGTACACATTAAGTGCTCACGAAGGTCGACCTGGGCATGAACTGCAATTTGCCGTCATGCTAGAGCAAGGTGTGTCATTGGCTCGCGTGTATTATGCGTTTAATAGCGTCAACGTAGAAGGTTGGGCACTTTATGCTGAAGCTGAAATGCTGCCTTATTTACCCATTGAAGGCCAACTCATCGCCTTGCAACATCGACTATTACGTAACGCCCGTGCCATGTTAGACCCGATGCTAAATTTAGGGTTAGCCACCAAAGAGCAGGCTTACAATTTATTAAGCAATGATGTGGTGTTCTCAAAAGCCGCAGTAAAACAAGAAGTAGACCGTTACACCATGCGCATGCCTGGACAGGCGGGCAGCTACTTTTATGGTTTATCAAGGTTACTTGAAATAAGAGCCGATGTTGAATTGGCCTTGGGTGACAAATTTGACCGTTTAGCCTTTAATAACTTTGTGCTAGAACAAGGCTTAATTCCACCACACTTAATGGCTGAAGCGGTTAAACAACGTTTTTTAACCCAAAACTAATCTATTAAGCGAGCTATACGGTCAGCGATAGGCTCAGCGATAAATTGATGATAAAAATCCCATTTAAAGAGCACTTTAATGGGGTTTTTTATTTAACATTCAATTCATTACTCGCGCCCAATAAACGCCATAACACTCACCACATACTCACATTAAAGCTGATGTAGTAAATCATTTTATGGCTAATCGATTAACACCGCGTATTCATCTAAATTGGTGTGGCCTCTTGCCGTTAAAAATGACAGTAATGCTTCAGGGCTGCGATTTAATAATCGCTCGATTGGAAAATCCACTGCATCAATAACTTCAATGCACTTTTCAAAGCCGCCCAAGCTAAATGCAACGTGAGAGTCCGAACCCATCACTAATAATCCGCCAGCGTGTTTCACTGCACTCGCAATGTCAGTGCAGTTAGCTAAACTGCCTTTACGAGAGGTTAAGAAAGACGAGTTATTAATTTCAAGCGCGACATTGTGCTCAGCGGCGGCTTTCGCAACCCGTTTAATGTCAATCGGATATGACGGATTCCCGGGGTGGGTAATGATGTCAACGTGGCCACTTTCAATGCAATTGATAAGTGCTTGTGTATGCGCTTCTTGGCTAGATGGTGGGAATACCGGCTCATGAAAACCCGCCAAGACAATATCGAGATCGGTTAAATAGCTGCCGTAAAAATCAATTTCACCTAGATCATTTTTTATATTCGCTTCAATACCGCGCAGCATACCAACACCATCCACAATTCTTGGCAATACTCGCATATTCACAAAATGCCAAAAGTGGGGCGCATCTGCCATATCAGGCCCATGATCAGTAATTGCAAAAAGTTTAATACCTTTAGTTTTGGCTATCGAAAAATAGTCATGAACAGTACTGTATGCGTGGGTTGAAGCTATGGTGTGTGCGTGGGTATCAACAGAGAATTTAATCACGGATCTGGCTCTCTTTATCAAAAACATAAACAAACAGTTTACGCTGTAAAGCATCTATTCTCTATTAAATATGCGCGGTTTAGATCTGTCATAAATCGCCCCGGCTTAAATTACCTTGTTGATTGATCTTGCTCTAAAGCTAAAAAATTGGGTGATGATTTTTTGATTTTAATTAAAAACTGACAATAATCCTTCAATATAATACAATAACTGTATATTTATACAGTGGTGTTTATTATGCGCATTATTCCTATTCATGCCAGTGCGGGGATTACCGGTTTTGAAAGTCCTGCATCTGAGTATTTACAGTTATCGTTAAGCCTAGATGAACTATTGATTGAACATCCTAATGCCACTTTTATTGGCGTCGCGAGTGGTGACTCAATGCAGGGCGTCGGTATTTTTTATGGCGACCTATTGATTGTTGATCGCCATGAAACCGCCCGTCATGGTGATGTGATTGTTGCCAATTTTAATGGTGAGTTTGTGTGTAAAATTCTGGATAAAAACCGCAGGTTATTATTGTCATCTAATGAGTTATATCAGCCGCAAGCGATAAACTATTATGACTCATTCAATATTGAAGGCGTGGTGATTCGCTCTATTCGTTGTCATCGCCAAAGCCCTTTACTGGCTAGCTCGCCCCAGGTGAGTTAACCATGTTTGCTTTAGTTGATGCGAATTCATTTTATTGCAGTGCAGAGCAGGTCTTTCGTCCAGACTGGCGCGGTAAACCCATTATAGTGTTGAGTAATAACGACGGCTGCATAGTTGCGGCTAACCGTCAGGCTAAAGAGCTGGGCGTACCAAAGTTTTCGCCTTACTTCCAGGTTAAGCACTTGTGCCAACAAAAAGGCGTTATAGCCTGCTCAAGTAACTACGAACTCTATGCCGATTTATCGATGAAAATGATGAGTATCATTGGCCGTTTTGCCCCCGAACAGCATGTGTATTCCATCGATGAAAGCTTTCTTTCATTCAAGCAGTGTTATCCCGCCATTCAATGTTTACGCACCCAGGGTCAATTAATTCGTCGTGCAGTATGGAAAGAAGCGCGTCTGCCGGTTTGCGTGGGCATGGGACCCACCTTAACCTTAGCGAAAGTGGCCAATCATGCTGCGAAGAAAATACAAGCCTACAAAGGTGTTTGTGTCATTGATAACGAGCCTGAGCGAATAGCCATTTTACAATCAATGAGTGCCGGTGATGTTTGGGGAGTGGGTCGGCGTATTAGTAAAAAATTAGCTTTAATGAATATCAATAGTGCATTTGAACTGGCCAATATGCCAGCAGGCTTAGCACGTAAACAATTCAGCATTGAAATTGAACGTACAGTGCGCGAGTTAAACGGTCAGGTATGTAAAGTATGGGATGAGGCGAGGGCAGATAAGCAACAAATCTTTTCTACCCGCAGTGTCGGTGAGCGTATTGTTGATTATGACTCATTGCTGCAAGCATTGAGTAAACATGTTGGTATTGCGGCTGGAAAGGCACGCAAGCAGGGTTCACATTGCAAAACAATGATGCTGTTTGCCAGTAACTCACCCTATGATGACCATCCCGTCAACTTCAAAGTGCTCGTATCATTTGCATGCCCGACAAATTGTACCAAAGAGTTAACCCAGGCCATGAGCAACGCAGCAGTAAAACTATTTAGAACCGGTGTTCACTATTACAAAATTGGCGTAGGTCTGCTGGATTTAAGCTGTGAAAAACACACCCAATTCGATTTATTTAACCAACCTAAAGCTAATCCAGCATTGATGAAAACGCTTGATGCTATCAATCAACGCTATGGCACAGATACATTATTTGTAGCCACTCAAGGCATTGAACATAAATGGGCCATGCGACGAGAATTACTGACGCCGCAATACACAACTAATTGGAAAAGCTTGCCAACAATTAAGTGCTAAAGAACAAGCCAATCTAAAAATCGTAAGGTAACTTGCACGGGCTGAACATTCCGAAACGAAGATAAAAGTGTTAGTCGATGATATTGTCGTCTCAAAAAATGTCGTTACGGTGCACAAAATCCAATCAGGTTATCAACACAGATAAATTTTACTCAACCTTAACGTTACATTCTTGACGGCAATGCTCGAATAATTCGGAGTTTACGCTATTGCTTACACCATGCTTGCGGCATAATGACGTTAAGTATTTAAACAGAGTCGTTATAATGGATAATCAGCAAGATAGTTACATGACTGAAGAAACACTCATTGAAGTCGTCGAAAATCAAATCGCCGACAGTGAACCGAAAAAAGTAAAAGAAACCTTAATGCGTTTAGTCATGACAGGTACACCGCGTGAAGACGCAATTCAATTGATGGCTTGCGCGTTGGCTATCGAAGTTTTCGATGTCATGAAAAATGGTGCCTCTTTTAACGAAATACGTTATAGCCAGCATTTGGATGCACTACCGAATATAGATTGGATGGAAGATTAATAACAACTCATAAATTCCAGTTTTGTTAGTCCCGATAAATGTTGCCACCGGTAGAGTTTGAAAGTTCTCAACTCAAAGTGTCTAGTTTGACTTGACCAGTAAAGATAATTTTTTGATGATAATATCTACAGTCGTTATGTTTGAATATTATTTAACTTGTGATGATGATAATCGTCTAGTTATTATGCAAAGCTTTCTTTTTGACTAAGTCGTAATTTTCTAGGGTGATATATGGAGTATGAGTCGTTAACTAGGAAAGTCATTATTCTTTTCTTGCTCCCAAAGCATCCAATAACGATTACCGCGGCAACACTATGCGATCAGTTAGTAAGCCGAGGTTATTCTACCAATGTCCGTGCAATTCAAAGAGATCTTCAAGATCTTTTAAATATCAGTCAATGTGGTTTACTGGTAGAGGAATCAACACGGCCATTTAAATGGTCAATTTCAGCAGACTGGCACAAGATACAATTAGCTGAAATGGACAATAACACAGCCTTAGCGTTTTCTATGTTAGAACGTATAGGGCATTTATGTTTGCCTAATGTCAGTTTACAACAATTAAAACAGACCTTTACCCAAGCTAATCGAGTGCTGAAACTCAGTGATGGTCACACCCATTGGTTAGAATCTATGTCACATAAATACAGTGGTCATGAAATAACAGATGACCAATTAAAGTTGGAAACAGCAATTTTACAAGGGAAAGAAGTTAGTGCTCAAGTGACGCGTTTCATCAAACATGAACAAGCCTCTTTGGCTTACAGTAAATTATCACCTTATGCATTTGTTGATGACGCAGGTGAAAAACATCTGGTATTCAGAGTTGGTTCTGACACAAAGCTGAATCAATGGCCGGTAAAGTATTTTAGTGACATCAAACTACTTGATTCAAAGTCTATATCGATAAGTACCACTAATTTATCACACCAAGGTCGCCGTTATCGTGGTGAAACAATCCAGTTTGAATGCATTACTCATCGACAGTCGAGTTTTATTAACAAGCTTCAGGCTCATCAGTATGCATTTACTGCAACAGCGACAGAAAACGACCAGGTTAAAATTACAGCCCAGATTATCAATTCGGCATTTTTTCGTGAATTAGTTTGGAGCCATGCCACATCAATCAAAGTGCTTAACCCACCATCAATCAAACAATATATCTACAGACAAACTCAGCGATTAATTGCGTTAAGCGAATAAAATTATCCTGTGCGTCACAATCTGACGCAGCCTTAGCGTATCTTGAATTCCATATTAATAAATGGAATAAATACCTATGTTCATCACTGACTCAAAGCCTATTCTGGTCATCGGCGTTGGCGGGTGTGGTTGCTCAACCCTGCAAGCACTTCAAAAGAAACATGACTTTGCAGAGATTCGCTTTCTAGCCATCAATACCGATCTACGCTCATTAAGGGGCAATGTAGCAGACGACACCATTCAAATTGGCCAATCTTTAACGAATAACTTAGGCGCAGGCGCTAATCCAGATGTAGGACGTCTTGCTGCAATTGAGTCTGAAGCGGAAATATCAAAGGCTATTGAACAAGCCAGTATTATTTTTATGACTGCCGGCATGGGAGGCGGAACAGGCACTGGTGCTATATCAGAGGTTGCAAGAATAGCTCAAACTCACAATATTCCAGTGATTGCGCTAGTCACAAAACCTTTTAGTTTTGAGGGGATGAAAAAAGCTAGATTTGCAGAAGAGGGCATTAACGCATTACAGCAATATTGTAATGCATTAGTCGTGTTACCAAACGACCGGTTATCCAAAGTGCTTGGCGGTAAAGTAAGGCTTATTGATGCGTTTAAAATCAGTAACCAACTGCTATTAGATACCTTGTCAGGTTTAAGCTTCATGCTAAGCGTAACGGGACTCATCAATATTGATATCAGTGACTTTAAAACGGTCATTCACACGCAAGGTTTTGCTTCAGTTGGCATGGCTAAGGCCAAAGATGCCAGTGATATCGAAACGGCGATTAATCGGTTATTAGACAATCCATTGGTTGAAAACATCGACATCAGTTCGGCGAATGGCGCAATAATTAACATTGTATCCCAACATGAACTCGCACTAGATACCTATCACCTGATAGGTAATATCATCCAACAACGTATCAGTGCAGAGGCCAATCTCATTGTAGGATTAACCATCGACCCAACCATAAAAAATGCTATCGAAGTGTTTTTATTAACAACAGGCATTGCGTTCAATCCCAAACCTGTTTTACAAATATGCGGATGATGTTTTTTAGTCCGTAAATGTTATATAAGTAATTAATAATCAACGCATTAATCATTGTCTGTCAAGTTGTGATATTTACCGTTTTTGCGACACAAGTTGTCGCACTGTTCAGTATAATAATAACCAACAAGAAGTTAATCGAGGTTCTTATGGATGGTTTGGAAACAGAGTCTATCAATTTACTGACTTTTCTAGAATTACGATAATTTTTTTACGTTAATCATTAACCGAAAATCTAAGAGGCTGATAAATGATCATCTTTAAATTATTTAAAAAAGAAACTGAATCGTTATTGTCTCTCCTTGATGATGAGAATAAATTTGGCATTGGTTATTCAGAGCGTCCAAGTCTGACAGCGCGCGTATGGATCCAAGAATCTCACGAGTTTGATTGGATTGATCATTTTCTGAGAGATGACGACAACAACCCGTGGGCCGAAGAATACGATATGACATTATTGGTTCGTCTCGCATTAGATTGCTGGGAAAGTAAGCTTCCAAACCCAGCTAGAAATGTAAAAGCCCTTTGCGGTTCGCGCTCAGGAAAATACGCCATGGAAGAAGATTCACCTTTTTATAGCTTATGGACACTATTTCTCAATAGAAATGAATCATTGATGGATTTAATGTCAAAAAGCAGCGATCCCGCTTTGCAACCGAGTGTCTTACTTGAACAGGCTGAATTATTACTTGATGCGCATTATCTGACGATTCAAAGGTTAAATCGTCGCTATGGCGGAGATCCCCGCAGTTGTACTGAACATAAATGGTTTAAATCAAAATTACCCTTGCCAGCAATAAAGGGGAAATCAAAGCCAAGGGAGCCTAATAAAGCCTTCAATCGAGATTTTGTGTCTATAATGCTGGCAGCAAAAATAGTCATGCATTTTCATCCCCAAAGTAGCTTATTGCAAGCCTTAGCGCTTGCGCCAGAACATTATTCAGTTGGAGAATGGGGCTATGAATACTGGTTTCGCAGAACCTTGCAAAAACACTGTGCCATGCAGCAAGGTTGGTTATTTCTGTTGATGAACATGCCAAGGTTCGCACCTGAGGAATTAATGTATTTAATGAGCCGAGCCCCCGTTAGCGCCAATGAATGTGACACACTAATTGACGTATTTGAAGAATATTATGATGAAGATACTCAAGAAAGAACAAAATATTGGTACCGAGATAAATCAGAATATATGGATTACTTCGAGAAATATTTTCAGGTAGGTTATCTGCTTAATCACTAAGTCTTTGTCGTGTCATGGTTCATCATTCGATTAAAGGTCTACTATGTCTAAGAATAAAAATGCTAATACGCTTCTAAGGCAGCAAACATTACTTAAATTTATTCCTGCGAATGCGGGAATAAAAAGCGCTGATCTGCTCAGCAAGCTTAAAAGTGAAGGGTTTGAGGTCACTCAACGCACATTACAAAGAGATCTTGAAGTGCTGTCGCAGTACTTTCCTATTTATTCAGAAACAGACAAAAAACCCTATCTATGGCGTTGGTCTGGTCTTGGTATCAATAGAACACATATCGACAGCATAAGTTTAACGGATGCATTGTCGTTAATGTTAGTAGAAAAGTCGCTACAGCAACTATTGCCTCCGGCGATGCAACGCCATTTACAACATAATTTTGAGCATTCACGTCGGCTATTAAACACCTTAAAAGACTCTAATTCAGAGAATGATAATGCCCAATGGTTTGAAAAAGTTGCCAGTGTAATGCCAGATATTGGTTTTAAACCGCCATCAATCGATGAGAGTTTATTAACTGACATACAGGAAGCATTATTAAAAGACCAAACCATTGTGGTTCGTTATCTCGCAGCAAAAAACACATCAGCAGCTGAATATTCGCTTATGCCACTGGCCTTAGTGCAGCGAGGCCACGTGCTTTATGTTATTGCTCAAGATATCACTAAGGGTACAAATACCGCACAAATCAAACGATTTGCTATGCACCGTTTTCAAACAGTAACCCGCATTCACGAACAGGGGATCCGTCCGCAAAATTTTAATCTTCAACAATATTTACAAGATGGTGCAATGCAATTTGGCAACGGTGACAAATTAGCACTCAAAGCAAAAGTGAGCGAAGAACTGGCCTTTATTTTAAACGAAAGCCCTATGTCAGATGACATGAAGATTAATCAATCAGAGGATGGGTCATATCAACTCAGTGCAACAGTCATTAATGGTTGGCAATTGAACTGGTGGCTAAGGGGACAAGGCGCAAACATTGAGGTACTAGAGCCACAAGAGCTAAGGACTAGAATGCGTGACAATTTACGTAAAACGTTAGCTGCATATAAAATTGTTGATTAGTGAAGTTGATCGCAAAGTTACACCGATACAAATTTTATTATCTCAAACAACATTGGCACTAGAAGAATAATTGTAAGACTCTAAACTCTTGAATAAACTTTAATTTTATAGTATTCATTTGTTTGCTAACAATCAGGACTATGTACAGTATTTGCTGTAACCAACAAGGAATATAGATGAAACATGTTGTAGAAGTGACTCAATCGGCGTTAACACAAATGCTACTGAACGGATTTGAAGCATTCGTGATAAAACATGGCAATAACAAGCGTAGTGGTATTGAGTTCTATGCATCCGTTTATGGTGATATTGAACTCAATGAAAAAGACGATGAATGCCGCAGTATCGTACAATTTGTCTCTGTTGATACATCCGCAAAAATGAAAAGTGGTTCAGTTGAATCAAACGAAGCGGCAGAAGACCTAAAAGAACAATTGGCGGAACAGCTGGGGTATTACCGTTTAGGAAACATGCACAGTCATCCATATTTACTTGCTGAAATGTCATTAGATGAAGTGAGAAAAAGAGGATGTGAGTTTTCAGATGGCGATATTGAATGCTTCAAGCAACAACTTGAAAAGTACGGAGCAGACGATGCCTATGTTCTTGAATTTGTACTGACAATTAAACAGTTAGAAAAACAAAACACTTCAAAAGATGGACGAATAGACGATAATGTCATTGAATTCTCTGTTGGGAATTGTAAATGTTTCCTTCGTGCACAAGTATTTACTAAAGATGATTCAGAAGGACTAATTGAATCACCTACTCAATTAGTCTGTGACTACCTTGAAGAATTTACCCACCTTACTGCTGAGTTTGGAAGAGTAAAAGCCAAGTCAAATCGTAAAAGAGTACTCGAATACAAACCTGTTTAACAATAGCAAGTATAGCTTTAAATTTTCAAATAATATGTAATCATCGCTGGTTGTTATAATCGCTGTATTTCACATTTCCCATTGAAATACGGCGATTTTATCTGGTTTACTAAGCACTTGAGTGATATCTTACAAATCGACAATTTTGTATTTTTGTATCGTTAAAGATTGAGGTTTGCATGGAACTAAATATCGAGCAGGAATTGCTTAATGAAGCATCACAATTGTTTAGTAAGCTAGGTCTAACAACTGAGCAAGCCATCCGTATTTTTCTCACAAAATCAATTTCATCCAAGGGATTGCCTTTCCCCATAATCCTTGATGAACAAGACGTGTCTGCCAAATCCAGTATTACCAACAACCAAATTACAGACACCTTGTTAACGTTAGTTGAACAAGGTTTACCTGAATCAGAATTACTCAATTTACAAAATCCAGACTACTGCAAAGAAGTCTTTGCTTTATCCTTTGCGGTACTCAAACTAGCTAAAACAAATCAACAAGCTGATATCAAAACAGCAGCGCAAGATGCCAAAGGCTATAACCGCTACTCCACTAAAAAAGTCGCTCGCCACAAAGGGCAATATTACGTTATTTCTACCCAGTGGACCGACAGGCACCGTGGGCTATTTACCCATTGGCATAAGCAAATTCAACGCAACACATCATCTGTTAGCCGTTAAACAAATTCATTGATAGGAAAGCCTCATGGCCATTAAAAAGAACGAACTGTATTCATCATTATGGGCAAGCTGTGACGAATTGCGTGGCGGTATGGATGCCAGCCAGTATAAAGATTATGTGCTGACCATGTTGTTCATGAAATACGTTTCAGACAAGTTCAAAGGCGACCCCTATGGCATGATAGTGGTGCCTAAAGGCGCCACGTTCGATGACATGATAGCGGCTAAAAACGATAAAGAAATTGGCGACAAGATTAACAAAATCATTGCAGCACTTGCTGAAGAAAACGATCTTAAAGGCATTATTGACGTTGCCGACTTTAACGATGAAGACAAACTTGGCAAAGGCAAAGAGATGGTTGACCGTCTCACTAAACTGGTAGGAATTTTCCAAGGCTTAGATTTGTCTGGCAATCGCGCCGAAGGTGACGACTTACTCGGCGATGCCTATGAATATTTAATGCGTCACTTTGCCACCGAGTCGGGTAAATCAAAAGGGCAGTTTTATACCCCCTCAGAAGTCTCGCAAATATTGGCTAAAGTGGTTGGCATTACCAAAGATACCTCACAAGACGCCACCGTTTACGATCCTACTTGTGGTTCTGGCTCTTTGCTATTAAAAGCCAGCCATGAAGCGCCCCGTGGTTTATCTATTTTTGGTCAAGAAATGGATAACGCCACCAGTGCACTTGCTCGCATGAACATGATTTTGCACAACAATGAAACAGCTAAAATAGTTAAAGGCAATACCTTATCATCACCAGAATGGAAAGATGCCTCCGATAAACTCAAAACCTTCGACTTTGCTGTGGCTAACCCGCCATTTTCAAATAAAAACTGGACCAGCGGCTTAAACCCGCAAAGCGATCTCTATGGTCGTTTTACCTGGGGTATCCCACCTGAAAAAAATGGTGATTACACCTTTTTACTGCACATTATCACCAGTTTAAAAAGTACCGGTAAAGGCGCGGTCATTTTGCCTCACGGGGTGTTATTCCGTGGCAATGCCGAAGCCAATATCCGCCAAAACTTAATTAAACAAGGTTACATTAAGGGCATTATTGGTCTGCCTGCTAACCTGTTTTACGGTACTGGTATTCCTGCCTGTATTATCATCATCGATAAAGAGCATGCTCAAAAGGCTGTGCTGTCAAATAAGCCTGCAACAACTGGCCAAACAGACATCGCCATCGCAGGTCGGTCAATCTTTATGATTGATGCCAGTAAGGGCTTTATTAAAGATGGCAACAAAAACCGCCTGCGCAGCCAAGACATTCATAAAGTTGTCGATGTGTTTAATAAAGGCATAGAACTCGAACGTTTTAGCCGTTTAGTGCCGATAGATGAAATAGCTAAAAATGATTACAACCTCAATATACCGCGCTATATCGACTCATCTGAACCCGAAGACTTGCACGATTTAAGTGCCCATTTACAAGGCGGCATTCCCAATCGTGATATCGATGCTCTCGAAAATTTTTGGCAAGTATTCCCCAGCATTCGTGCCACCTTGTTTGGCCGTAACCCCGAACATACCCCGCGAGAAGGCTACAGCCACGGCATGATAGAGGCCAGCAATGTTAAAGCTAGCATTCTTGCCCATCAAGAGTTTAAAGACTTTGCCGCGCGCAGTTTATTGCCCTTTAAAGCCTGGGTGAAGCAAGCCGCGCTAACTGAAATCAGCCTAGGCGATAGCCCTAAAGAGCTCATTCACGACATTTCAGAAAACCTGTTAGCCGCCTACGCTAACAGTGAATTACTCAGTAAGTACGACATTTACCAGATCTTAATGGATTACTGGAGCGGCACACTGCAAGACGATGTCTACGTGCTTATTCAAGATGGTTGGCTCTCGGGTAACACCTTGGGTGAATTAGTGGTAACCAAAGGCGATAAGTCAGCTAAAAGTAAAGAAACGCCTGACTTAATCGTCAATAAAAAGAAGTATAAGGCCGAGCTTATTCCACCGCGTTTAATCGTGGCACGCTACTTTGCCGCTGAACAAGCCAAAGTCGATACACTGCAAGCCAAACAAGATGAAGCCACTCAAACGCTTGAAGCTTACCTTGAGGAGAACTCTTCAATAGGCTCTGGCAGTAGCGATGACGGCTTGCTCGTTGATGCTTTAAATGACAAAGACAAAATCACCAAAGCCAGTGTCGCTTCGCGCCTTAAAGTGGCAACCGACTCCGAAGAATTAAAAGCCCTTCGACATGCCACTAAATTGTTTTCCTCTGACGCCAACGCTAAAAAAGCAGTGAAAGAAGCACAAGAATTGCTAGATTTTGCGGTATTTAACCAATATCCCAAACTTACACTTGAGGATATCAAAACGCTGATTGTCGATGACAAATGGCTAGCCACACTACAAGCCAACATCATTGCTGAAATTGAGCGTGTTACCCAACAAATGGCCAACCGCGTAAAAGAGCTGGAAGAGCGTTATAACACGCCATTGCCCACACTCACAAAATCAGTTGAGACGTTAAGCGATAAAGTGGCTAACCACCTCAAAGCCATGGGTTTGGAGTGGACGCTATGAGTCAAGCTGAAAACCAAGTAATACCAGAAGGGTATAAACAAACTGAAATCGGGTTGATTCCTGAAGATTGGTATATTTTGAGTATTGGAGACTTCACTACCAAAGCTGGAAGTGGCAAAACCCCAACAGGAGGTTCATCAGTTTATGTTGATAGTGGAATACCTTTTGTTCGCAGTCAAAACGTGGGGACTGGAAATTTAAGATTAACAGATTTAGCTTTCATAACTGAGGCTACTCATGCGACATTTACTGGTTCAGAAATAAAGACCAATGATGTATTACTCAATATAACAGGTGCATCAATTGGAAGGTGTGCCTTAGCATCACTGGCTCTAACTGGTGGCAATGTAAATCAGCATGTTTGTATCATTCGTGTAATACCCTCAAAAGTAGAATCTTATTTACTTCAAACATTAATAAACTCCGACTTAGGACAAAATCAAATAGACAGCTACCAGGCTGGCGGAAATCGTGAAGGCTTAAACTTTTCTCAAGTAAAGAATATGAGTTTTGCTTTTAGTCAGAATATGTGCGAACAGACCGCTATTGCTAATGCCTTATCCGATGTGGATGTGCTGGTAACCGAATTAGAAAACCTCATCGCCAAAAAGCAGGCGATTAAAACCGCCACCATGCAGCAACTGCTCACAGGCAAAACCCGTTTACCGCAGTTTGCCTTTTATTCGGATATTAACAGTACAGAAGACGCTGTCGAAGGTAAGCGTAAAAGCACCAAACTCAGCGAGCTAGGCGAAATCCCAGAAGATTGGGAGGTTGTAAAGTTACCTGATGTAATTTGGTATCAAGAAGGGCCGGGCTTAAGAAATTGGCAATTTACTAATAAAGGCTTGAAAGTAATTAATGTTACAAACCTTCAAGAGACAGGGAAGTTAAATTTAGATAAAACAGATAGGCATATTACATGGGAAGAATGTGAAAAAACATATAAACACTTTTTATGTGATGACGGTGATTTAGTGATAGCCAGTTCTGGGAATTCTTATTGTAAATCGTCAATCGTTCGCGAAATTGATTTGCCACTTTTAATGAATACGAGTGTTATAAGGTTCAAAGCAAAATCCGATATTGAACAGTTATATATGACTGTTTATTTGAGATCAAAATTTTTCAAAGACCAGATAGATTTGATGATAACAGGTGGTGCTCAACCAAATTTTGGGCCGTTCCATTTAAATAAAGTTTTAATACCGTTGCCCAGTTCAAAAGGTGAACAAACCGTTATTGGTACTATCCTCTCGGACATGGATAACGAGATCCAAACCCTTGAACAACGCCTCAGCAAAACCCGCCAAATCAAACAAGGCATGATGCAAGAACTGCTCACGGGCAAAACCCGTTTACCGTTTGATAAAATAGCTGATAAGGAATAGCACAGAAATGGCAAACGCTTTAGATAAGGACATCAAAACTGTTGGTGAGTTATTGAAATTGACGCTGACGATCCCAACTTACCAACGTCCCTATAAATGGACATCTGTTAATATTAACCAGTTGTTTAATGATCTTGATGTACACCAAAATCAATCAGCATATCGCTTAGGGACTGTCGTATTTCATCAAGATAAGCAAAAAAGGACAACCAAAGTTAACTCATTGAATATTGTCGATGGTCAACAACGTACCTTGACATTAGTTTTAGCCGTACATGCCATTATTGAACAACGCCTAGCGAAGCTAGAACGCAAAGATTTGACAGACCAGTTAACTCAACTGGACTTATTTGTGTCTAAGTTTATTCAAAAACAAGCGTTTGATAGTGATATAAGTAAACGGAATTTGCACCAAAATTACCTTGAATTAAAACGTTTAGTTAGCCGCCACGATTTTACTGAAACCCATATCGACTTTTTATTGAATAAGTGTGAGGTGGTAACTTTTACGTTGAATGATATTTCAGAAGCCTTTCAGTTCTTTGATTCGCAAAATGCGAGGGGTAGAGATTTAGAACCCCACGACTTATTAAAAGCATTTCATTTACGCGAATTTAGTGAGCACGAAAATGATTTAAAAGGTCTCACTGTCGCGAGTTGGGAAGCCTTAGAAAGTGATGAGCTTGCTTCATTATTTGCCGAATATTTATATCGTATTCGTCATTGGGCTTCTGGACATTCTGCCCGTTATTTTGGCAAGAATGATGTTGATTTGTTTAAGGGCGTTAACATAGACGATATCGAACATTACCCTTACGTAGAATCTTTGCGTATCGCACATCATTATATTGATGAATATAATTCGCAATATCATCGAAAAATAGATGGTCAATACAAGTCTTTCCCGTTTCACTTAGACCAAATGATTATTAATGGCCGACGTTTTTTTGAAATGGCAGCACATTACCAACGTCAAGTCGGGATGATTGTAGATGGGGAGCATCAATCATCACATTCATTATGCGGACATCACCTAACTGATAACGCTCAAAAAATTCTTAAAACATTAAATGAGTATTCCGCCAGGAAACGTACTGGGGATCAATATGTTCGCTCTATGTTTGACTGTGCTTTAATTTTTTACATCGACAAATTTGCAAATGCGCAACTATCCATGGCGATAGAAAAACTATTTATTTGGGCCTATTCACTGCGCATTAAACAACAAGTATTACAGCTAGCCACAATGGATAACCATGTTCTGGCCAATAATCTGTTTCGCACGATTAAAGATGCCACTAAACCTGCAGATGTGCTGACAATAAGTTTAAACACTCTTACCAATGCTGATAATAAAAATAATTTACGTAAGGGTAGTTTTGCTACTGACCCGCTTGTAAAGTTGTTTAAAGGAATGAACTACTATGAGTAACTTACGCAGTGAAGCAATTGAAGCGCTTTCAGTTAAGGCATTACTTCAAGACGATGCTAACTACCTTGTGCCTATGTACCAACGTAATTATGCTTGGGGTGAAGCTGAAATTAATCAACTAATTCAGGATGTTGTTGATTACAAAGAAAAAAACAATGACCGTTATTACATTGGAACGCTTGTCGTTTTTAAGCGTAAAGACGGAAGATATGAAGTCATTGATGGACAACAGCGCTTTACCACATTATCGCTATTAGCAACTTATTTAAAGAATTGCTCGGTAGCTGAAAAAGACAGTGGGTCTTCTAAAAAATTTCCCAATATGGCTTGGTACACAAAAGCAAATATCAGTTTTGAAAGCAGACCAAAATCTAGCGATACATTTACAGCATTGGCACAGGGCAAAGCACTACACCTGTTAAATAGTGGGGTCTATAATGAATCTATTGTTAATGGATATGCATTAATCCATAAAGCCTTAAGCACTAACCAATTGAAAATAAATGACTTGCATGGATTTACCGATTACTTATTTGATCAAGTACAAATCATGCGCGTAGAAGTACCAGAAGATACCGATTTAAACCACTACTTTGAAGTAATGAACAATCGTGGTGAGCAACTTGAAAAGCATGAAGTATTGAAAGCAAAATTGATGTCAGTACTAAATGACATTGATGATACCGATGAAAAGCAACATGCAATGCATGCACTACATAGCGTTTGGGAAGCTTGTTCCAATATGGAACGTTATATACAATATGGATTTACTCCAGAACAACGGCATAAAATTTTTGGCAAAAATGACTGGGGGCAGTTTACGGTTGACGGTTTTGATGATTTAGCTGAAATTTTAGGTAAAGAATCAAAAAAATCGACACATGTATCTATGTCTTTGGTTGATATTATATCCAAGCCTGCCATTGCAGGTAAATCTGCATCCGTAATTGATGAAGATGTACCGGATCGATTTAATAGTGTGATTAATTTTTCTAATTTTTTGCTTCATGTTTTACGTGTCTATACCGAAGAAGACGTAGCGCTTGATGACAAACAACTTATTACACAATTTGACGAACATTTGATTAATACTGATTACCCAATTGATTACGTTAAAGATTTTTTATATGCATTACTTAAATGCAAATACCTATTTGATCAGTATGTGATTAAGCGAGAATTTAGCCAAGGTAAAGACCGTTGGAGCATGAAGCGTTTAAAATGGTATTCCGATACTAGTGTAAGTTTTATTAATAGTTTTGATGATACTACTGGTACAAATACAGAAGACGAAAACAACTACGAAGGTACAAATCGACAATGTTTGATGTTGCTTGCTGCATTTCATGTATCGACACCAACACTGGTTTATAAGCATTGGTTGAATGCGACTTTGTATTATTTGTATGAGAAAAATTCTGTTGAGGCTAAGCCCTACTTGAAACATTTGCAAAGAACAGCAAAGAAATTTGTATTTGATAGGTTCTTAGCAAAAGGTGAAGGTCAATCTTATTACGATATGATTTATTTAACTAAGCCTTCTCATTCTCCTAAAAATATCCAACCTAAACACATTGATCTGAACAAGTTGCAATTTGGCGGGATTGAGAACAACTTTGTATTTAACTACCTAGATTATTTGTTATGGCAAAAAGAAAAAAATAAAGATCCTGTGGTCAAAGAATTTGAGTTTACATTTAGAAGTTCAGTCGAACATTTTTATCCTCAACATCCAATGGATGGTTTTTTGCCACTAAAAAGTAAATCGCTGCATAAATTCGGTAATCTTTGCTTAATTAGCCACAGTAAAAATTCGCGATTAAGTAATTTTCCACCCAAAGCTAAACTTGCCCACTTTGAAGCTAACATTAGTCAAAAACGTATCGATAGCTTAAAACTTTACAAGATGATTAAGCTTACGAAAGCTGCTGACCATTGGAGTGTTGACGAAATTGAATCCCATGGTGACGACATGTTAGTAATCCTTTGCGCTTCGACTAAAGTCGCGATCAAATAACTAAAGGACGTAATATGAGCACAGTAGGCCAAAAGGAACGTGCCACCCAAAACCGTGTGGTTGACTTTTTTCAACACCAATTGGGTTATCGCTATTTAGGCGATTGGAAGGACAAACAAGATAATCGCAATGTTGAAAGCCATATTCTAGCCAATTGGCTGCAAGACAGAGGCGTATCTGAACCCCTTATTAAGCGCGCATTACGTAAGTTAGATATTGCAACGGCGCTGGGTGAAGGTAAAAAACTGTTTGATGCCAACAAAGAGGTGTATCGCTTACTGCGTTATGGGGTTAAAGAGAAAGAGGGCGCTGGTGAGCAAAATCAAACCGTGTGGTTAATTGATTGGCTGAACCCAGAGGCTAATGATTTTGCTATTGCCGAAGAAGTGACGGTAAAAGGCGAACTAAAGAAACGGCCTGATCTTGTCATTTACGTCAATGGCATTGCCCTTGGGGTGATTGAATTAAAGCGCTCGTCTGTGTCTGTGAGTGAAGGTATTCGCCAAAATCTGGATAATCAAAAAAAGGCGTTTATTCGCAATTTTTTTACCACTATGCAGTTGGTGATGGCAGGTAATGATACCCAAGGTCTGCGTTACGGCACCATAGAAACCACTGAGAAATATTATTTAGAGTGGAAGGAATCACCAGGCGTGGATGCGCTTCCTCGCGAGCATATAGAATCCAAAACCATTCTTGATACTCACTTAGCACAACTGTGTGACAAGCAACGTTTTCTTGAATTAATCCATGACTTTATCGTGTTTGATGCTGGGGTTAAAAAGACCTGTCGCCACAATCAATTCTTTGGCATTCAAGCGGCTAAAAAGCATGTTGTTTCGCTAACGAACAATAAACAAGGCGGGATTATTTGGCACACTCAAGGTTCTGGCAAAAGCTTAACCATGGTGTGGCTTGCCAAGTGGATACGTGAAAATGTAAAAGATTCTAGGGTATTGATTGTTACTGATCGTACTGAGTTGGATGAACAAATCGAAAAAGTCTTTTCTGGTGTTGATGAAGAAATCTATCGAACTAAAAGTGGTCAAGACTTGGTACTCACACTCAATAAACCCAACCCTTGGCTATTATGCTCTTTGGTACATAAGTTTGGCCGAAACGGTGAGCTTATTGACGATGAAAATGATGATGCTGCAGCAACAGACTTTATCGATGCGATAACAGAATGTGTAACGGGTGATTTTAGTGCCAAAGGTAATTTGTTTGTGTTTGTTGATGAATGTCATCGAACTCAGTCTGGCAAGTTGCATACCGCGATGAAAGCGATTCTTCCACAGGCCATGTTTATCGGTTTTACCGGTACGCCACTGATGAAAAAAGATAAGAAGAAATCTTTAGAAGTGTTTGGCCCTTATATTCATACCTACAAATTTAATGAAGCGGTAAGTGACGGTGTGGTTTTGGATTTACGCTACGAAGCGAGAGACATTGACCAGCATTTAACCTCGCCTAAAAAAGTAGACCAATGGTTTGAAGCTAAAACAAAAGGCATTTCAAACCTGGCTAGAATGCAGCTTAAGCAAAAGTGGGGCACGATGCAAAAGGTGCTGTCGAGTAAGTCGCGTCTAGAACAAATTGTTAGCGATATTTTAATGGATATGGAAATCAAACCTGCCTTACTCTCTGGTAGAGGTAATGCCATGTTGGTTTGCGCCAGTGTTCATCAGGCTTGTGTGGTGTACGACCTTTTTAGCAAGACGGACTTAGCGGGTAAATGTGCCATTGTTACCAGCTATTTGCCAAGTGCGAGCACCATAAAAGGTGAAGAGTCTGGTGAGGGGCGAACTGAAAAGATATTTAAATATGAAACTTATCGCAAGATGCTAGCCGATTACTTTGAGCAAAGTGAAGATGAAGCCGCCAAACGAGTCGAAGAGTTTGAAATATCTGTAAAGCAGCGCTTTATTAAAGAACCTGGCCAAATGCGCTTATTGATTGTTGTCGATAAATTACTAACGGGTTTCGATGCGCCATCAGCGACTTATCTTTACATCGATAAAAATATGGCTGATCACAATTTGTTTCAGGCCATTTGTCGAGTTAACCGACTAGACGGAGAAGATAAAGAGTATGGCTATATTATCGATTATAAAGATTTATTCCGTTCACTCGATAAAGCGATTAAAGACTATACCGCAGAAGCATTTGATGGATACGACGAAGCCGATGTAGCGGGGCTGTTGAAAGACCGTTTAGTACAAGCCCGTGAAGACTTGGATAATGCATTAGAAACCGTGCGCGCATTATGTGAACCGGTAAAAGCACCTCGTAATACCAGAGATTTTATTCACTTCTTTTGTGGCGAATCCGGCGTAGAACCAACAGATGTAGATGAGCGAAGCGAAAAAGAGGCACTGCGTTTAACGCTGTATCAAGCTGTTGCTAAGTTATTAAGGGCTTATGCAAACCTAGCCAATGAAATGGAACAAGCAGGGTATTTGGCAGAGAATGCCGATAAGATTAAACAAGAAGTCATTTACTATGAGAAAGTGCGCGACGAAGTAAAACTGGCCAGTGGTGATTTACTTGAAATGAAGCGGTTTGAGCCTGCAATGCGTCAGCTATTAGACATGTACATCAGAGCGGATGACAGCGAACTGTTAATGGATTTTGAAGAGCTAGGCCTCATTGATTTGGTTGTGAATAATAATGGTGCGGGTCTAGGCGCTTTACCTGAAGATTTACGCAATGATGGTGAAGCAATGGCAGAAGCTATTGAGAATAACGTTCGTAAAACCATTGTTGATGAAAACCCGGTTAACCCAAAATATTTTGAACAAATGTCAGCATTACTTGATGAAATAATTAAACAGCGACGTGAAAAAGCCCTTAATTATCAAGAGTACTTAGAGCAAATTCGTGAATTAGCCAAAAAAGTGGTTAACCCAAGTGATAACAGAAGTTCAACGTATCCAAGCACCGTTGATTCGGCTGCGAAACAGGCACTTTATGATAATTTTGGCAATGATGAAACGCTTACTGCCAAAATAGATACCGCTGTACGCGAGACAAAAAAAGCAGAATGGTTAGGCGATAGATTTAAAGAACGAGAAATCGCTAATGCGGTTAGGCAAGAAACAGCTGGTTATGATGTAGATATAGAAACGGTGATGGCACTTATTAAGGCACAAAAGGAATACTATTAATGTCGTCTAGTGAGGTCATTCAGATTGGTGGCATTGAAGTGCAAGTCAATCGTAAGGCGATTAAAAATTTGCATTTAAGCGTATTGCCACCCAATGGACGAGTAAGAATGTCTGTGCCTATGGGTGCCAGTGAACAAGCCGTTCGTCTTGCGGTTATTAATAAATTGGCATGGATTAAGAAGCAGCAAGCGGATTTTGAGGCACAGCCTCGTCAATCAATTCGCGAAATGGTCAGTGGCGAAAGCCATTATCTATGGGGAAAACAACATCGCCTAGATATAGTAAAAACCTCTGGTAAACACAAAGTATCTATTAAAGGCAATAGCATCATTGAGTTACTAGTAGCGGATAATACAACAGCAGATAACCGATTGAAGTTATTGAATGGTTTATACCGTCAGCAAGTGCAAAAGACTATTTCCAAGTTGCTACCTTATTGGCAACAGAGACTGAATGTTGAACCGACAACTGTCGGCATTAAGAAAATGAAAACCAAATGGGGCAGCTGCAATATTGAAGCAAAAAGCCTGTGGATTAATTTGGAGTTAGCCAAAAAACCCGTGGAATGCATAGAGTTTATTCTGGTCCATGAATTGGTGCATTTAATTGAGCGTCATCATAATGAACGGTTCAAAGGGATTATGGATAAGCATCTTCCTAATTGGAGAGAAAGACGAAACTTATTAAACAGCTTGCCATTGGCATATGAAGATTGGAGTTACTAGACACCAGGCTTTATAAAGTAGGTCTAACGACAAAAAACATACCACAGGATTTTAAAAAGTCAGGTGGTAAAAACAGACAACAAAAAGCGCTCTGAATAGATGTTTGCACCGTAACAGGGCAAACAAATCGTTAATATCAATATAACTATCTGATTGTAAAAACTAAAACGCCAAAGTCACTAAGTGAGGCAAAAGTCATTTGGTATGACAAGCCACAAGATGTAGGGACGTTATAGTAATACACAAATATCCTATTTAACATAATATACATTGTGCGCAGTTATGTATGGGCGTGGTGATGGGGGCTATTTGTGCCTAAATGGCGCTTCTTCTGTGATTAAACTCGAATGGCCGTTGCAGTGCTCACATGCAATGAATAACGAATCGTATTGGTCATTGCATGACGGCTTATGACAATCATCATATTGTCGCTGGGGTTTATCTTGGACTTGCCCGTGACTACCTTTACTCGAGTGTTGAACCGCTACTGCGCCAGAATGTGAAACGATTTGTTGTGGCGCCCGTATAAAAGATTCAATGCTTTATCAGTATCATAAGTACGCTCAGCCATATTACAGCGCTTGAGAAAGGATATGAATGTGACTAAGACTACACCAAGACTTTGGCCTCGTTATTAGACTCCACTAGTGATGAATGACAACTGATGTTCTGACAATGAATTCTGTTCTGACAACACCACAGGCACAGCTGCCAAATAATCTGTTTGCTTGCTTTATCTAAGCATTGAATGTCGGCGGCACATAAGTGACCTTCGTTAATCAACTGTGCAATTTTATGCTCACTTAAACCAATATTAACGTTTTTCATATTCATCCCCATCCGAGTCATTAATCTATTATATGTATTTGAGAATGATTATCAAATGCATTTATCTAACTTTAAAATAGTTTTGTTTTTAAATTCATTTTGTTTTATTAATTAATATCTGGTCTACACTTAATCTGAGTTAAAAAATAGATTCGTCTTCACAATTTTCGGTAAGAGAGGTGAGCAAATGCTTTTTGATATTGGGAAGAAAAAACCTTTGTTTTCAGAAAGAACCGATAAAGACCAACCACCATCGCTTCCACCTTGGAAAATTCTAATTGTTGACGATGAACCAGATATTCATTCAGTGACTAAACTGGCACTATCTCGGTTTAAGTTAGATGGGCGATCGCTGGTATTTATAAATGCTTACAGTGGGTTGCAAGCTAAGGAGTTGTTACAACATGAAAATGATATTGCGATAGCATTTATCGATGTTGTGATGGAAAGTGATCATGCAGGGTTAGAGTTAATTAAATGGATCCGTGAAGATTTTAATAATCGAACCATGAGGATTATTTTACGTACCGGCCAACCTGGCCAGGCACCAGAAGAAGATGTGATTGTTAATTACGATATCAATGACTATAAAGCAAAAGCTGAACTTGATGCCCGCAAGTTAATGACCAGCGTGTACTCTGCCCTGCGCTCTTATCGCGATATTATGGAAATTGAGCAAGCCAGAATATCCCAGGCACAACATCGGCAAGGTTTAGAAAGGGTTTTACAAGCAACATCTGGTTTATTTGAGCTACGTACCTTACACCGTTTTGCTGATGGATTATTGAATCAAGTGGCATCGCTACTTAATTTAAGTAATGAGACTCTTTTGTTAACCTGTAATGCAATTGATGCAATGAGTGGCCATGTTGACAGTAAAAATTTTGAAATTCTTGCCGGTACAGGCCGCTTTCAAGGTTGTGATGAAACAGCATTACCTGAAGATATTATCTCGTTACTCAATAAAGCATTAGATGAGAGAAAATGTCTTTATGAAAATAATTGCTTTATTGGCTATTTTCCAACCAAGTCAAGTCAATGGATTAATATTTTATATATGGACGGCATTGATAAAATTAGTGACCTTGATAAGAAGCTTGTTGATATTTTTGCTATCAATGTGGGGGTGGCATTTGAGAACTTACTATTGAATCAAGAGGTCGAAGATACGCAATCTGAGTTAATCCTGCGTCTTGGTGATGTGGTTGAAAGCCGCTCTAAGGAAGCCGCAAATCATGTTAAACGTATGGCTGAATATTGCTATGAGTTAGCGCTATTGGCTGGATTATCAGAAAGAGACGCTGATTTAATTAAACGCGCTTCCCCTATGCATGATGTTGGCAAAATTGCCACCCCAGATTACGTGCTGCTTAAACCCGGTAAATTGGATGGTGATGAATGGGATATTATGAAGCAACACCCTACTATTGGTTATCAAATTTTAGCTAATTCAGAGCGACCTATTTTAAAAGCCGCGGCAATTATATCCTTACAACATCATGAAAAATATGACGGTTCAGGTTACCCCCAAGGTATTTCAGGCACGGATATTCATATTTTTGCTAGAATTGTGGCTATTGCTGACGTGTTTGATGCATTAGCGCATAAACGGTGCTACAAGGAAGCCTGGCCTTTAGATGAGGTATTAGCAGAAATGAGAAGGAATTCTGCCAGCCATTTTGATCCCGACTTATTAACCTTGTTTATTGATAACATAACAATATTTGAAAGTATAAAAACACATTGGTTAGATTGTTAATTAGCTGATTTGTGTTGCGCATCAGCAAGAAAATCGAACCAAACAGAACGAGAAATACCTTCATGTTCAAATGACACGTTTGCACGCCAAACCATATAATTGCTGCTGCAAGAACCGTATATCAATTGAGCATCAAATGATTGAGAGTTGGTCTTTTGTAAAAAGACCGGAATAATACCCATAAACATATCACGTCCTTCCACTGTCATTTTGACATCTGTGACCGGGGTTGAAAATTGTATTGAAAGATCTATTGGTGATTCACTTGGTGCATTTGGCTGCTTAAATGTTAGCTGAACTTCAACATTATCAACTTTCTGATTACAAGACCCCGTATAAAAGTCGCACAAACTGGTATCGGCTTTAAAAGATGATTCAACTTCAACTTTATTGGAGTCGCATGCTATTAAAAAACATAGTGAAAATAAAAAAATACCTAAAAGTGACTTCTCTAGCACAATATTTAACCTAATTATTCAAATTGATAACATTATCTTTCAGACATTGATCTAGATCAAGATTCTACACTCGAGTTAAGTTTCTTTTTTGATCTAGCTCAAGTATCATTGCACCACCACGCGTTTGATAGCTATTTCGCGTGTCAACACCTTGACAGTACTTGATAAACAAGACAGTAAGTCTTATTTAAGCAGATATTGTCTACTCAACCGGTAAAGTCTAACTTTGCCAATAAGTAATAAGCCGTGGAAGCATTATGATGAACCATTCCCAGTCTACAGGCGCTGATTACAATTACACTATTGTCCGCCAATTTGCCTTAACCACAGTTTTGTGGGGTATTGTTGGTATGTCAGTAGGTGTATTGATTGCTGCTCAGTTAATCTGGCCGCAACTGAACTTCGACACGCCTTGGTTAACGTATAGTCGTTTACGACCACTACACACCAATGCCGTAATTTTCGCGTTCGGTACTTCAGCTCTTTTCGCTACATCCTACTATGTTGTACAACGTACCTGTCAAACCCGTTTATTTGCGCCTAAATTAGCCGCATTTACTTTCTGGGGTTGGCAATTAATTATTCTATCTGCTGCGATAACATTACCTATGGGTTTCACCCAGGGTAAAGAGTATGCTGAATTAGAGTGGCCTATTGATATCGCGATTACCATTGTTTGGGTATCTTATGCGATAGTCTTTTTTGGCACTATTGTTAAAAGAACGACCTCGCACATTTATGTGGCGAACTGGTTCTTTGGCGCATTCATCATAACGGTTGCGGTGTTACACATTGTTAACTCAATGGCGGTTCCTGTGAGTCTGACTAAGTCATACTCAATTTACTCAGGAGCAGTAGATGCAATGGTGCAATGGTGGTATGGCCATAATGCGGTTGGTTTCTTATTAACAGCGGGTTTCCTTGGTATGATGTATTACTTCGTACCTAAGCAAGCTGGGCGTCCTGTTTATTCATATCGCCTATCAATCGTTCATTTTTGGGCTTTGATAGCATTGTATATTTGGGCCGGTCCTCACCACTTACATTACACCGCTTTACCTGACTGGACTCAGTCTTTAGGTATGGTGATGTCGTTAATTTTGTTCGCACCTTCTTGGGGCGGAATGATTAACGGTATTATGACGTTATCAGGCGCATGGCATAAACTGCGTACTGATCCCGTGCTTCGTTTCCTTGTTGTGTCATTATCTTTCTATGGTATGTCTACCTTTGAAGGCCCAATGATGGCAATTAAAACCGTTAATGCGTTATCTCATTATACCGACTGGACTGTAGGTCACGTTCACTCTGGCGCATTGGGCTGGGTAGCTATGGTTTCTATCGGTTCTTTATATCATTTAATACCTGTGTTATTTAGCCACGGTCGTATGTACAGCACTAATTTAGTCAACGTGCATTTCTGGCTAGCAACAATTGGTACTGTGTTATATATCGTTTCTATGTGGATTTCTGGTGTGATGCAAGGTCTGATGTGGCGTGCAGTTAACTCTGACGGTACATTGACTTATAGCTTTGTTGAAAGCTTAGAAGCATCTTATCCTTTCTACTTCGTTCGCTTTATTGGTGGTGTATTCTTCTTAACAGGTATGTTCATTATGGCATACAACGTAATACGTACTGTTAAAGCACCTAAAGATTCATTGCCAGCACTTGCTGAAGCAAAAGCATAAGGAGCAGATACGATGAAATTTAGTCATGAGTTAATTGAAAAAAATGTCGGTTTGCTCGGTATATTTACTGTTATCGCCATTAGTTTTGGTGGTTTAGTGCAAATTACCCCGCTTATCTTTCAAAAAGATACCACTGAGCCAGTAGAAGGATTAATTCCTTATACTGCATTACAGATTGAAGGTCGCGATATATACGTTCGTGAAGGTTGTTATAACTGTCACAGCCAAATGATCCGTCCTTTACGTGCCGAAACTGAGCGTTACGGTCACTATTCTGTTGCTGGTGAATCTGTTTGGGATCACCCTTTCCAATGGGGTTCTAAACGTACAGGTCCTGATCTTGCACGTGTTGGTGGTCGTTATAGCGACAAATGGCATGAAGTGCATTTAATCAATCCTCGCGATGTGGTACCTCAGTCAAATATGCCAGGTTTTCCTTGGCTTATGGATAATATCTTAGACGGTAAGTTGACCCAGAAGAAAATGGAAATTTTAAGTAATTTTCATCCTGAAGATAAACTTTACACCGAAGAAGAACTGGCCGGTGCTCAAAAAGCGGTTGAAGGCAAAACAGAAATGGATGCACTAATCGCATACTTACAGTCTTTGGGTCACGCACTCAAGTAGGAGGTAATGATGGATTACGGCACTTTTCAAGGCATTTTAACCATTATTGTAATGGTGACGTTTGTGGGTATTTTTTTCTGGGCATACAGTAAGCACAGCAAGTCGAAATTTGACGAAGCGGCTAACTTAGTATTCGCAGATGATGAAAAACCAACAAAGTCGCAAGACTCAGGAGAGCAGAAGTAATGATTATGAGTAACTTCTGGAGTATTTGGATTACCGTACTCACACTAATCGTGATTGCAGGCTGTTTTTTCATCCTTCGTAAAATGTCGCAAAATAATACCGGCATTGAAGAAGGCGAATCAATGGGCCATAGTTTCGATGGTATTGAAGAGCTCAATAACCCACTACCTAAGTGGTGGGCTTATATGTTCTATATTACTATCGTTTTTGGTCTGATTTATTTAGCCATGTACCCAGGACTTGGTAACTATAAAGGCCTATTTGGCTGGACCAGTTCAAACCAAAGCATTGGTACAGAACAAGGTATAAAAATTGATTCTGCCGCTGCGTTGGAAGCTGCAAAAGCTGAAAACCGTTTATCTCAGTATGACCGTGAAGTGGCACATGCTGACGAAAAATACGGCCCAATTTTTGATGCCTATTTAGCGACACCTTTAGAAGAGCTAGTAAAAAATGAAGAAGCACTGAAAGTAGGTGGTCGTCTATTTTTACAAAACTGTTCGCAATGTCATGGTTCAGATGCCCGTGGTTCAAAGGGCTTCCCTAACCTTACAGATAAAGACTGGCTGTATGGCGGTGAATTAACAGACATTAAGACTACATTGATGAATGGTCGTAATGGCATGATGCCCCCTAAAGGTGGTTTACCCATTGAAGAAAGCGAGTTTAAAGGCTTAGCTGAATATGTGGTTAAGCTGTCTGGTGGTGAACATGATGAAACACTTGCTGCGCAAGGCCAAGGTTCATTTATGAAAGGCTGTTTTGCTTGTCATGGTATGGACGGTGGCGGTAATAAGTTCATCGGTGCGCCTAACTTAACTGACAATATTTGGTTATATGGTAGTAGTCGTGGTGATATTATTCATACGATACAATACGGTCGTGCTGGTGTGATGCCAGCATGGAAAGACATATTAGGTGAAGAGAAAGTTCACGTAATTACTGCTTACGTATATAGTTTATCAAACAAATAGTTACATAACTGTAATAGTGAAGGCCTCGTCTCAAACGAGGCCTTTTTTTTAAGTGATAATTAAGCAGTTAACCTGTAAAATAGTCTTATAGAAATCAGACTAACTTAGGAATCCCCATGTCAGATATTCAACCCTGGTATAAGCAGTTTTGGCCTTGGTTTTTAATCATATTGCCACTTTGTGCCGTTGTTGCCAGCTTTAACTTATTGTATATCGCCTTAGATAACTCTGACTCATTAGTGGCAGAAGAATACTACAAAGAAGGTAAAGCCATTAACCAAGATTTACGTAAAATAAACCATGCAAAAAAAATTGGTATGCAGTATTTGGCGAAAATTAATGACAATATGATTGAGATAACCCAGCACGGAGGCCCCGCCTATACTGCTGCTTTGAGTATCAATTTTTATCACAGAACGCTTGAAACACAAGATATTGATTTAAAAGTGACTGCTGATGGTTCAGGTATTTATCGGATCCCGCTAGATGAGTCTATTATGGGCCCTTGGGAAATTCGTATTGAAGGTTTTGATGCTACATGGCGCATTCAGCAACGTATAGATATAACAGATAACGTTGAGTATTGGTTAAACTAACCCGAGCTGTGCCTAATGACATCATGTTTTCATTGTAATGAACCGGTTTTAACCGCAGATAAATTCACCACACTCATTGATGGGCAAGTACAACTAATGTGCTGCCCAGGTTGTCAGGCCGTTTCTCAAGCGATTATCGATGCAGGATTAACTAACTATTATCGATTTAGAAGTGAGCCAGGCAATAAGCAAAGTGCGCTCATTCCCGAGGGATTAAATCAATTCAGTGCTTATGATTTACCCGAAGTACAGCAGGATTTAGTACACCAACAGGGTACCCTTAAAAGCCTATCTTTATCTATTGATGGTATAACATGCGCTGCGTGTGCCTGGCTAATTGAGCATAAAGTTAAAACCTTATCAGGTGTTGCCAGCATTAATGTTAACTCAACTACTCAACGCGCCATAGTAACATGGCATGCAGGCGATGTTGAGTTAAGTCATATATTAAAACAAATCAGCGACATTGGTTATCAGGCGGCACCTTATCAAGTTGATGACCAAGAAAAACTCAGTAAAGCTGAAAGCAGAAAATTTTTGCTGCGTTTAGGTTTAGCGGGTTTTGCAACCATGCAGGTCATGATGTTTGCCCTCGCCTTATATTCAGGCTATTTTTCAGCTTTAGATGTAGAACTTAGGGATTACTTTCGCTGGGTAAGCATGATATTTGCCGCTCCGGTAGTATTCTACTCTGCACAGCCTTTTTATTTTAGCGCTATTCGCAGCCTACTGTTAGGTAAATTGAACATGGACTTATCTGTGTCTATTGCCATTGCAGGTGCTTATATAGCAAGTTGCATTGCAACGGTTAATGGTAATGGCGAAGTGTATTTTGAATCTGTTTCTATGTTTACCTTCTTTTTGTTATTGGGGCGCTACTTCGAGCAGCAAGCAAAACAAAAAGCATCTGTTAGCTCAAGTAACTTACATAAGCTGGTACCTGTCACTGCACATGTTATGCAAGATGGACAAGCAATAGAGGTTGCAGCAAAAAGACTTAAAGTGGGCGATATTATATTAGTTCGCCCTGGCGATATTGTTGCGGCAGACGGTATCATTACTAAAGGTTTATCAAGTCTTAATGAATCTATGCTCACAGGTGAGCAAATGCCGGTGTTAAAGCAAACTAATCAGCAGGTTTATGCAGGAACAATCAATGTTGACCAGCCAATTGAAGTTGAAGTGACTGCATTAGGCCAAGATCAATTAGTTGCTGAAATTATTCGATTACAAGAGTTTGCCTCTAATAATAAGCCTAACATTGCCTTATTAGCAGATAGATTAGCCCGCTATTTTTCGGCCACTATTTTAACTATTGCTACCTTCACCTATTTTATTTGGCTACAAATTTCACCTGAGGATGCATTTTGGGTGACCCTATCTGTTTTAGTGGCTACTTGCCCATGTGCACTTGCGCTAGCCACGCCAACAGCAGTGACCTGTGCCACAGCAATTTTTACTAAATTAGGCATTATTACTCGAAAGTCCGGTGTATTTGAAAAACTGCCTAACATCAATCATGTCGTATTTGATAAAACAGGCACATTGACATGCGGTAAACTGTCGCTGGGCTCTGTGCAATTATTTGCAGATATTGATCAAAGCAGTGCTTTATCTTTAGCGGCTACATTAGAGCAAGGTTCATTGCACCCTATTGCGCAGGTGTTTATCCCTTACCACGATATTAATCAGGTTATTGATGACATACGTCATGAAGTAGGCCAAGGTGTTCAAGGGTATTTAAAAGGCAGGCCCATTAAGTTAGGGTCATTAGCTTTTTGTTTGCAAGCAACTGAACATCTGCCTAATCAGAAAAGTGTTGAGCATCAACATGTGTATTTAAGTATTGCTAATGCGTTGGTGGCTTCATTTGAATTAAACGATGACATTAGGCCTGACAGTCAAAAAGTGATTCAAACCTTAAAAGATCAATCTATTGGGGTAAGTATGGCGACAGGAGACAGCTCTGGTCATGCTAACTTCTTAGCCAAGCGGCTTAGTATTACTGATGTGCATTCAGGACTGAGCCCACAATCAAAGTTAGATTTAATTAACCAGTTACAGCAAACCAAACAAGTTGCCATGTTTGGTGATGGAATAAATGATGCTCCGGTTTTAGCTGGAGCGAATATTTCGGTTGCAATGGGAAGTGGCAGCGCAATAGCCAAAAACAGTGCCGATCTAATCTTGCTTGGCGACCACCTCTCCCGTTTCAATGACGCTATTACAGTATCAAAATATACCAATCGAATTATTAAACAAAACTTAGCGTGGGCTTTTGGGTATAATGTGATTATTTTACCGCTTGCGGTCACTGGACATGTGGTGCCTTATATTGCCGCTATCGGTATGTCGGTAAGTTCTATCATTGTTGTTAGTAACAGTTTACGACTGCTAAGGCTTAAATTATGACTATTATTTATGTATTAATCCCGATTGCGATGGTATTTGTATTAATTGCAGTGGGTGTATTTTTTTGGGCCGTTAAAAGTGAACAATTTGACGATCTGGACAGACAAAGTGTGTCGATTTTATTTGATGATGACAATCAGCAACAAGCTAAACAGCTCTCACATTCCGATAACGCCAAACATAAAGACAGTGATGAAAAACCAGAGACTCCTTTGTGATTGAATTTAACTTCGTTGGTGCATTTCTAGTAGGTTTAATGGGCGCGGCACATTGCTTTGGCATGTGTGGTGGCTTGATAGGTGCTTTTTCAGCTAACCTTCCTAATCGTGCAGGTAATCAGCTGGCAAATCAGTTAAGTTTTTTGCTGAGTTATAATCTTGGCCGCATCACAAGCTATACCATTGCAGGAAGTATTGTCGGCGGTAGCACTGCAGCACTTGGCGCAATGTTTGCGGTCGACGACTACCTTTTATATTTGCGCTTTTTTGCCGGTATTATGATGATTATTACCGGTTTATACATTGCTCAAATTTGGTTTGGTATTGTTTATATTGAAAAAATAGGTAAAGGTTTATGGGCGGTAATACAACCTTTAACAAAGAAGGTTCTACCTATTCAGCACCCTAGCCAAGCCATACTTGCGGGTATGGTTTGGGGCTGGTTACCCTGTGGTTTAGTTTACAGTACATTGACTTGGTCAGTGGCTTCAGGCAGTGCACTTCAAGGTGGGCTTATTATGCTAGCTTTTGGCTTAGGCACCCTACCTGCATTGTTAACTGCAGGACTTGCAGCAAAAAAATTAGCAAATTGGGTACAGAGAAAATCGGTAAGAATCATAAGTGGCTTATTACTGATTGGTTTTGGTTTACAGACTATCTACGTCGCTATTTATCAACTTTAGTGGCTGGCCAATTTGATTTAGTTTACCATGATATTGTTGATATGATTTAGGAACCATTATGCCAAGTGATCAAAACAAAGTTCGTCGTCCAAATTCTGGAGGTAATGCTATTCATTGTCATGACTGTAGCATGTCGACACTTTGCATTCCTTTCACATTGAATGATTCAGAACTCGATAAACTGGATAATATTATCGAACGTAAAAAACCGGTTCAAAAAGGCGACCAAATTTTTAAATCCGGCGACAACTTACGGGCGCTATACGCTATTCGCTCCGGTACAATTAAAAGCTATACCATTACCGAACAAGGTGATGAACAAATTACCGGTTTTCATCTAGCGGGTGACGTTATTGGGTTTGATGGCATTCACTCGCAAATTCATCAAAGTTTTGCTCAAGCATTAGAAACATCTATGGTATGTGAAATTCCTTACGATACCTTAGATGAACTGTCAGGTGTTATGCCCAAATTACGCCAACAAATTATGCGTTTAATGAGCAGTGAAATCATGAGCGATCAAGAAATGATTTTATTGTTATCCAAGAAAAATGCTGAAGAACGTCTTGCGGCCTTTATTAATAATTTAGCCAATCGTTTTGGTAGTCGTGGTTTTTCACCTAAAGAATTTAGACTCACCATGACTCGTGGTGATATTGGTAATTATCTGGGTTTAACGGTTGAAACCATAAGCCGTTTATTAGGCCGTTTTCAAAAATCCGGTCTCATTGAAGTTAATGGTAAATACATTTCAATAGTGGATCATCAAGCATTAGGATTGCTGGCAGGACATGCGCGGATCGCCACTTAATGATGATTATTTGATCTAGTTCAAGTTATGTTAATGAGTAAAAGGTGATACTAATATATATTACTAACTCACTAAATTTAAAGGCTTTGGAGGTTATATGAAGGAATATAAAAAAATACTGGTTATTATTAACCCTACAACAGACCATCAAGCAGCACTAGACAGAGCCATTGAGCTAGCCTCAAAAAGCCAAGCTAAGATTACCGCTTTCTTATCTATTTTTGATTTCTCCTACGAAATGACTTCAATACTGTCAGCCCAAGAGAGAGAAGCCATGCGACAAGGTGTTATTGACCAACGCACCGCATGGCTAAATGAGCTAATTTTACAAACAAACAATCCTGATATTATTGATTGCCAGGTTGTTTGGCATAACCGCCCTTTCGAATCTGTCATTAATCATGCTATCGCTGGGGATTACGACTTAATTGTTAAAAGCACACACGCACATGACAAACTGAAGGCGGTTATTTTTACCCCGACAGATTGGCATCTTATGCGTAAAGCCCCGCAACCGGTATTAATGGTAAAAGAACACGCTTGGCCAGTTGCAGGAAAAATCCTCTGTGCCGTTAATGTCGCATCAGAAGATGAAGATCAGCAAAATTTAAACGGCAAGATTATCCGTTATGCACAAGACTTAGCGGTTAAGTTTTCCGCCGAAGTTCATCTGGTCAATGGCTATCCCGGTACGCCGGTTAACCTTGCTATTGAACTACCAGACTTTGATGCCAATGCCTATAACGACAGTGTTAGAGTCCAGCATGAAGAACGTGTTCGTTATATTGCCCAAGAATACAATATTGATTATGAAAATTGTCATGTTGAAGAAGGATTACCAGAGGATGTTATTCCAGAACTTGCTGAAAAACTGGATGCTGAATTAGTTATTTTAGGCACAGTTGGCCGTACTGGTTTTTCAGCCGCATTAATAGGTAATACTGCTGAACATGTTATTGATAGCTTAAATTGTGATTTATTAGCGCTCAAACCCGACGGTTACAAATCACCTTTAGCTGAATAACTCAGGCTATCTTTGAGTTCTACTTTACCCAGTAAGATATTACTGGAATAATACGCGCCCTGAAACACACAGTTACTGGGCGCATTTTTATGTCTGAAGTAGAACAACTCGATCAAGTTAAACAAAATATCACCCGTATGACCAAGCTGGAAAAACGCTTACGTAGCGAAGTTGGTAGTGCAATTGCCGACTACAACATGATTGAAGATGGTGATTTAGTTATGTGCTGCTTATCTGGCGGTAAAGACAGTTATGCCATGCTTGATATCTTAATTAAGCTTCAGAAACGAGCGCCAATTTCATTCAATATTGTTGCCGTCAATCTTGACCAAAAACAGCCCGGTTACCCAGAACATGTTTTACCTGCCTATTTGGACAAGCTAGGCATTGCGTATCACATTCTAGAAAAAGACACCTACTCTATCGTTAAAGATAAAATACCTGAAGGTAAAACCACCTGCTCTTTATGTTCTCGACTACGTCGTGGTACTTTGTATGGCTTTGCCCAGCGTATTGGCGCGACTAAAATTGCCCTGGGACATCATAGGGACGACATCATAGAAACATTATTTTTAAATATGTTCTATGGTGGAAGAATGAAAGCAATGCCACCTAAGTTACTTTCTGATGACGGTGCTAACATGGTGATTAGACCTTTGGCGTACAGTCGTGAAAAAGATATCGCGGAATATGCAACTTTAAAAGAGTTTCCAATTATTCCGTGTAATCTATGTGGCTCACAGGAAAACTTAAAGCGCGGTGCGATAAAAGATATGCTTAACCTTTGGGATAAACAGTATCCAGGTAGAATTGAAACTATCTTTACCGCTATGCAAAATACTGCGCCGTCCCAAGGTGTTGATCGCGACCAATTTGATTTTTTAAGTTTACAACGCGATGCTGACGCCCCATTAAAAGGGGATGTTGCTGAGTCTGACTTACCCGCGTTTGATTTTCTAGATATTAGCAACAATGGGCATATCGATCTTGATGCTGCACAGCGCATTGATATTGTGACGACATTTAAACCATAAAAAAATAATCACTTAATAAAAAGCCCTGTGAGTTCAGGGCTTTTTGTTTTTCTGATCAATGTTGTGTGCAATGATAGTCAGCTATATTCCATTGAACTGGCAATTCAATTCGGCATCTATAAAAATAGTTAAGTCACTTTTCAAAATTAATTAACCCAGGGGCTCACTACGCTTGGCTTTTCTGAAAATGTTAAATGTATCAAGGATGCAATCTTTTCACTGCTTAAGGTAAAGTGTTCATTGATCTGCTGAGTTTCGCCATTCAACGTCATAATGATGGGTTTATCATTTGCAAACTCAAATGTTAAACCAGACAGTGGTTTTCTAAAGTACTTCATTGGAAAACCTTGTAAAGAATCAAGCAGACCATTCATGTCATTTAACACTAATTGCAATTGATTATTGCGATATTCGCTAAGAGCTTCACGTGCTCTAACCTGCATTGCTATACCGCACTGACTAGAGTCACCCTGCACTTCAATATTAATTAGGCCGCGATTTGACTTTAAATCTTCATTGAATGGAATATATATACGCTGCTCTTGAGTATACGTTAGCGGAAATGATTGCGACTCAGTAGTAATATTTCCTGAAATAATTTTACAATTATCTGATTTTGGAACACTAAATGCTAATTCAACATTCGGATAACTGCCTTTATTAACCCGCTTAAGTGGATTATAAAAACTATTATATTCTAACGAAACGGTGTCTGACATCACATTAAAGGCACTAAATGAACATAATGTGATCCCCAAAACAACTAACTTGCGCAACAACATATCAATAATCCTGTTTGGACAATAAACACCTATCAAATATGGTATAAAACACATGTTTATAGCGTGTCTTGTCGTAATGTATAATACAATCAATGAAAGCTTATTCTATCACACTCAATTGGTTAATTTCTCATGGAAAGAGACAAGTAATTATATGTTAAATCAACGTTTATCAAGCTATAACAAAGTCGTTGCTATCGGTGGCGGTCATGGATTGGGTCGCGTCCTTGCCTCGTTATCTTTTTTAGGTAATCGATTAACCGGCATTGTTGCCACAACAGATAATGGTGGTTCTACAGGACGTTTAAGACAAGACCAACAGACTATTGCATGGGGCGACTTACGAAATTGTCTGTCTCATTTAACCCCTCGCCCTTCATTAAGTGCCTGTCTTTTTGATCACCGTTTTACCGGCACCAATGAATTAAGTGGTCATAACTTAGGTAATGTTATTTTGCATGCCCTTGACCAACTTTGTGTTCGACCATTAGATGCGGTCAATTTAGTGCGTACCATACTTAAGATAAATACCTCTATTATTCCTATGTCCGAAGCCTCGACTCATTTAACGGCAATAATGGGTTGTGGTAAAAAGGTCATTGGAGAGCTAAATGTAGATGAAATGATAGAGGCACCTGTAGCATTAAGTTTAGAGCCGCAAGTTGAGGCTACCATTGAAGCATGCTTAGCCATTAAAGATGCTGATTTGATTATTCTCGGGCCTGGGAGCTTTTTGACCAGTATTCTGCCCCCCTTATTACTGCCAAAAGTTACGGAATATATTAGAGCATCGCAGGCTAAAGTCATCTTTATTGATAATTTAACGGATGAATATTCGGTAGCAAATCAATTTAGTATTGAAGAGAAAATTGGTTGGGTTAATCAAATTGTAGGCAAGGATATCATCAGTGATGTGATCCAACATTGTGATATAAAATCACCTGCTGTTACCACTAAAGTCTGTTCAGGCACTAAGGTTAACTTTCATCAGTTTAGTTTAGTCAGTTCACATCACAAAGGTTTACACGATAAACTAGCTTTAGGAGATGCTATTTGTAGTGTTAGTAGATTTAAAGGATTAAAAAGGACTGCTTAGTAGTCCCTTTCGTTTCATAACCCTATTGCGAAATTATTGAGTGTTATAAAACCTGTGCAATGGCTCGACATACTGAAGGCATGTTATCTTTGGTCAGTCCCGCAACACTGATACGACCCGAACCCACAATATAAATAGCAAATTCTTCACGTAGTCGATTGACTTGTTCTTTGCTTAAACCTGAAAAGCTAAACATACCATTTTGACGTGAAATAAAGCTAAAGTCCTGGGTCACCCCTTCAGCCTTTAAGCTCTCAACAAATAGTAGACGCATTTCTCCAATACGCAGTCTCATCGCAGTTAACTCACTTTCCCACTCTTGACGTAAGTCAGCATCGGTCAAAATAGTGCTAACGATCAAACCACCGTGTGCAGGAGGGTTTGAATAGTTTGCACGAATAGTTCTTTTAATTTGGCTAAAACTGCGAGCTGCAGTAGCTTGATCCTGCGCGACTAATGTCACAGCACCAATACGTTCATTATACAATCCAAAGTTCTTTGAAAATGAATTAGCCACTAGTAACTCTGGCACAACAGCAGCAACGGCACGTAAGCCTTGCGCATCTTCCTCAATACCAGTACCAAAACCTTGGTATGCAAAATCAAATAAAGGTAATAATTCTTGTTCAAGACAAAGCTGCGCTATAACTTTCCACTGTTCAATGTTTAAATCAATACCTGTAGGGTTGTGACAACAACCGTGTAATAACACGATGTCACCTTGTGCTGCTTCAGATAAGTCAGCAACCATAGCATCAAAATCCATGTCATGGGTTTCAGCTACATAATATTGATATTGCTTAACCGTCAAGCCGGCTGTTTCGAAAATATTTTGATGATTTGCCCAGGTAGGATTACTGACCCAAATGGTTTTAGATGTGGTGTTAGTTGATAAAAACTCAGCAGCAACACGTAATGCGCCTGTTCCACCCGGTGCTTGAGCGGTAACAACACGGTTATTAGTAACAAGTGAGCTGTTTTCACCAAACAATAATGTTTGCACTACTTTGTTGTAAGCCTCTACACCTTCTATTCCAAGGTAGTTTTTACTTTTCTCTACTTCTAAAAGCTTAGCTTCTGCTTTTTTTACCGATGTGAGTACTGGGGTTTGACCAGCCTCATCTTTATAAATACCAACACCTAAATTAACCTTATGGGCACGAGGGTCAGCTTTAAATGCATCGGTTAAACCTAAGATGGGATCAGCAGGAGCTTGGGATACTTGAGAGAAAATCATTACAACATTCCTAAAATAGTGACTTACATGATTGAGTACTGATTCGAGTACTGGGTGGTTTCGATATTTATACCACTGCTGTTCAGATCTGAGTAGTGAGATTTTTGAATGTTGAGATAAAAAACACACTTAAATGTGAATGCAGCAAAATAATGGTTAATTATTGCTAAATATGAAATCAATATGGCATATCAATATTATAGTTGAATCAAAGTCGCTTTTAAAAAACACCCTTGCTATAACAATAAACTTTGCAATGGGCATAAAAAAAGCCTCATCATTTGATGAGGCTTTCTCTAATTTGGCGGAGCGGACGGGACTCGAACCCGCGACCCCCGGCGTGACAGGCCGGTATTCTAACCAACTGAACTACCGCTCCAAATTCTTTTTAATCTAACGTTGAGAATAATAAAGTTGTCTGTTTATGCCGTCAATAGATATTTATAACATTTTAATTTGATTAGCTAAAAAATAACCAATTAGTTTTTATCATCTGGTATTGTCAAATCAATATCATCGAGATCTAAATCTAAACTATCATCTTTTTTCTTTTTGCCAGTTTCAAGCTCTTCTTGCTGTAATCTAATCTCTGCAGCAGCTAACGCTTTTGAAAGAGCTTGCTTTTTACGCCAGATAATAAAGCCTATGATCCCGAGAAAAAACAATACCCCGTTTATCACTGCAATTAAAAAAACAGCATCTTCTTTAGCCTTTTCTTCTTCTGCCCTTGCGATAACAGCCGCTTTCTCGGCTAACTCTTCCGCACTTGGCGGCGGTGGCGGTGGCTCAACCAGATTAAAAAACATTTCAGGGATATTGAGCAGTATTTCTCGCCCACGAATAGTAGTACTCGCCACAGTTCCTTTTACACGGTAACTACCAAACGCTGAAACTGAAGGCAGAGGTAACATATATTCAGGTGTTGGCACTCCCATTAATACCACGGGCACATGCAAACCTGCAGGACCAACAAGCTCAAATTGAATATGGGTTTGAGACAATAAGACTTCGGCTTCATTGACCAAAACCTCTAAATACCAGGTTCCCGTTAGTGGATCTTCTGGAGCAACCATTTTTACGTTTACAGGCTGCTTAGACAGTAAAAAAGGCATACTATATTCACGTTCAAATATGTTGTTTCTCGCTGTAACACTTAATACATAATGGCCTGACGGTTGTTCTAGGTTAGTACTGCCAGTAAAAATGCCATCATCAGGTCGTTCATCTAAGTCTTCACCATTGTCTTTATATGCTCCAACTATAATAGTACCAGTGGCAAAATTATCATCAGTGGGTAAATGTTGGCTAGTAAACTTTGATGTCCACTCAATCATAAACTCTAAACCTGGCATCCGCATGGTTAAATCATCAGCGGTTAATCGTGCAAGGACTTTTAATCGCTCACCTTGGTATAAAGGTTGCGGCAATGGTTCAACATCAATGTTAATTTTGGATACTTTTTCAATAGTTGAACCGGGTAAAACATCACCAAGCAATTGCCATGGACCTGGCGTTGGATTAGCTATTGAAATGATATCGCCAGTAATGCCATCTACCCATTTTACGGATTCAGGGTGTCTAGATGAGTACCATTTACTGCCATCTGGCTGCACGATAACCACGGGGGATGATCCATAATTACGTTGAACAATTAACGTAACCTGGTCAACTTTATGATCGATTCTGAACCTATTTTTCAGTTCCATCGCATAGGGTGCGGGCACATAATTACTCATTGTGGTTGAATTAGCGACAGCCGCATAGCTGCCTGTTGAAATAGACCAACAAAGGCTAGCAAGTATCGTTAACGTGTAAACACCCATTGATTTCATTAAGTGAATTATCCTCTCCAGAGGCATTTTCCTGATTTAGCAACTAAATCAAGTCTTTGTTCATGTAATATTATCTCATCGGCCGATGCGCGGATCACTTTAAGATTAAACGCATTTTGATCAATTCTTTTAATACCACCGGCCTCTTGTCCTGCTTTTTCACTGGATAAATTAAACTTGATCTGACCACCAGTCATAATCAAATAAACATCCGCTAAAATTTCAGCATCAAGTAATGCGCCATGATAGGTACGACGAGTATTATCAATACCATAACGGCGACAAAGCGCATCTAGATTGTTTTTCTGACCTGGGTGTAAACGCTTAGCTATCGCTAACGAGTCGAGGATTTGACAGATATCTTTGGTTTTAGGACCGACTGGATTAAGTTTAGAAAACTCATGATCCATAAAGCTGACATCAAAGTTTGCGTTATGCGCAACAATTTCAGCTCCATCAATAAAGTTAATAAAATCCTGCGCTATTTGATGAAATCTAGGCTCACCCGCAACACGTTCATCGGTTATGCCGTGAACTTGAATGGCTTCGGGATCGATAGCTTGCCCGGGGTTAATATACTGATGATATATACGTCCCGTTAAGCGACGGTTTATCACCTCAACACAGCCTATTTCTATGATCCTGTGACCAATGTAAATTGGGCCGCCAGCTTGATTCATGCCGGTTGTTTCTGTATCGAGAATAATTTGTCGTGGTGCTGAAGAAATGATATTCATTTATTTAGTCATCTTAAGGTTATGAGTATACTAGCGCCAAAATGTTACTTAAAAGCAAGTGTATCAATTCAATGACTGAACTAAAACAACTTCATATTTATACCGATGGCTCTTGCCTTGGCAATCCAGGTCCTGGCGGTTATGGTGTCGTGATGATCTATAAGCAAAAGCAAAAAGAATTGTCTGCCGGATTTGAACTTACCACCAATAATAGGATGGAATTATTAGCGCCAATTGTAGCCTTAGAGTCACTTTTTGATGCTTGTAACATTATTTTGATAAGTGATAGTCAATATATGCGTAAAGGGATCACTCAGTGGATCCATGGCTGGAAGAAAAAAATTGGAAAACCTCAGCTAACGAACCAGTTAAAAATGTCGATTTATGGAAGCGTCTTGACGCTGCCAGTCAAAAACACCAAATTGACTGGCGTTGGGTGAAAGGACATTCTGGCCAAATTGAAAACGAGCGATGTGATGACTTAGCCCGAAATGCTGCTATGGGTAAAAATCTACAAAAAGATATTCATTATCAAGCCAGTTAACATCAACCCGCTATTTAACTCTTAATCCAGAGCGCCCAGCAGAAGGCGCGGTGGACCAATTAGGGGCTTTAATCTTTTGTTTATCGCGTATAGGTGTATAGGGTGAGTCAAGTTTTCGCGCCACAATCAAATACATACCGCCAGTACTAGGCAACCAGTTTTGAAGTCGGTTATGCCAGCCGAATTTACTAGGGAATTGGGTCAACAAATGGTGATACACCAAACGATCATCGGTTAATACTTGATAACCCAATAAGCCTAACCAATCTTTCACTCTTGATGGCATATAGAAATGACCACTCCAGGGCAATTGAGATTGATACTTTGGCATTAATTTACCAAAAAAAGCAGGACTAATAGGATTAAAGCCTGCGATGATAACATATCCTCCCGAGACAATTACCCTGTCCACTTCCCTGAGAATTTGATATGGGTCTGACTCATATTCAAGTAAGGCCGTCATGAGTACCGCATCAATACAATTTTGTTGTATGGGTAAGTGTTTTGGGCTGGCATTAATCGAAGCTTTTGGGTCTTGGTACACACTAAAATGATAGTTTATTTGGCAATGCAGGCTGTTAATAGCAGAGCTTAAAGGACCTAACTTCAATAAATGATAGCCAAATAGCCTTGGCCACCAGGCTTTAAGGGCTAAATTGATTTCAGATTCAATGTAATCACCGCATGCAAAATCCTGCCAAATCATGGGTGTTGTTGCGTCATTAACATCTGATCCATCTAGCAAATTGAACTCCTAAAAAGCGCATATTATTGAACAAAGTCGCTGATATGTTTACTCTATCAAAACGAATGATGAAACTCGAGAATGATAATGTATCAAATCCACCGTATTGCCGCCTTTAATGATAATTATATTTGGTTAATTCAATATAACTCAAACCATGCATATGTTGTTGATCCTGGTTGTGGCCAAAGTGTGATTGATTATCTTACAGCAAACAACATTCAGTTGGCCGGCATACTCATTACTCATCACCACCATGATCATACTGGTGGTATCAGATTATTACAAAGCTATTATCAAGATAAATTAACCGTTTTCGGCCCCTATAATGAGTCAATTACAGGATTGACTCAGCCGATAGAATTGACAGAACATCAAACTGATATACTACACATTAAAGATTGGAATACAGATATAAAGGTCATTAGTGTTCCCGGACACACTCGAGGACATATCGCCTATATTATGGATGATAATTTATTTTGTGGTGACACATTATTTAGCGGCGGATGCGGCCGATTGTTTGAGGGAACTGCACAGCAGATGTCACTTTCGCTGTCTATCTTGTCTCAATTACCAGATGCGACAAAAGTGTTTTGTGCCCACGAATATACCTTATCAAATCTGACTTTTGCTACTGTTGTCATGCCTGATAATCAGGTTTTACAAGATTACGTCTGTGAAGTTAACGCATTGAGAAATGATAATAAACCCACGATTCCAAGCAGTATTGGTTTAGAAAAGCGAGTTAATCCATTTCTTCAATGCGATGACCTTGCCGTTAAAACAGCTGTTGAATCACATTTAAATGAAAAACTTAATGATGAAATTCAAGTGTTTAAAAACCTAAGGCTATGGAAAGATAACTTTTAATCCTATATAAACAGAGTTTAATAAGACATTAAATATATTTTCTTTTACAATGTTTAATTCGGCTTTTCTTGACTGAGAAAAACTATCTCAAAAAACTAGAATATAATTGTATCAAATCAAGGTGTTGTGCCTTTATTTCAGGATATTTATTTAATGAAAACAAAGTTAACATTGCTTGCAGCTAGTATTATATTAGTTATAGGCTGTCAATCAGTAAAGCATGATATAGATACCGATCCTGTTATCAAAACCGCTTTAGTAAAAGTTCCTACCAAAACAAGCCAGCAACCTACTTCAATAGAAGACATTGAAGATGATTTAGCCCAAGCCAATGATGTTTGGCAGCGTATTCGAGATGGCATGCAACTGCGCATTGCTGATAAAGAGTTAGTTGAGTATTACCGTCAAAAATTTATCGAAAATCCACAGCATTTAGAAGTGGTGACCCAACGGGCAGAACCTTTTCTGTTCTTCATTCTAGAAGAAATTGAAAAGCGAAATTTACCCACAGAACTCGCCCTGTTACCCATTATTGAAAGCGCATTCGACCCTTCTGCAACATCAAGCAGTGATGCATCAGGACTATGGCAATTAACATTACCTACCGCAGCAGCTTTTAAAGTAAAAACCAATTGGTGGTATGACGGTCGACGTGATATCCGGGCATCGACAATCGCAGCTTTAGACTTATTAGAATATCTATATGCCAAAATGGATAACAATTGGATTTATGCCCTTGCAGCCTATAATTCAGGCGAAGGACGAGTGCTAAACGCGATAAAGCGAAATAAAAATCAAGGGACTGAAACAAATTTTTGGATGTTAAAACTACCAAAAGAGACTGCACATTATGTCCCACAATTATTAGCACTTGCTGATATAGTAAAAAACTCATCTGAGTTAGGTATTCACTTGGCGGCAATTGAAAATAAGCCGCGTATTGAAATGGTGAATATTGAAAGCCAACTAGACTTAAACTTAGCGGCCGAAATGGCTAATATTTCAGTCGAAGATCTTAAGCTTCTCAATCCTGGGTTAACACGATGGGCCACAGCACCAGAAGGGCCACATTACCTAACGATCCCAATTGATAATGCCCAAAGCTTTAAGCGCTCACTTGCGTCTTTAGACCCAGACTCACGTATTAACTGGGTGCGCTATAAGATTAAACCCGGTGACAGTATCAGCGAAATTGCCGATCAATTTGAGACATCCCCCACCCTGATACGTAGCAGTAATGGTATTAAAGGTAATAATATTACCGCGGGAAGATTTTTGATTATACCGATAGCAACTAAAGATGCAGACATAGAAAGTTTACATGCTGATCAACAGCTTGCACGCAAACCTGTAGTTAAATCAAGTACTAAAGGTCAATCATATTTGGTAAAATCAGGTGATAACCTTTGGAATATAGCAAAAAAGAATAGTATTACAGTGGCCCAGATAACCAAGTGGAATAAACTTACTAAAGATCAATCCCTTAAAATAGGTCAAAACTTAATTTTTTATCCTAATGAAATAGCGCAAACAAACGGTTTATCTGAGAAAGTGGTCAATTATAGAGTTAAATCCGGCGATTCACTTGCCCGTATTGCAGCAACCTATAAAGTTACCGTTGCTGATTTAATTGAATGGAATAGCTTGCAGAAAAACAAATATTTACAGCCGGGTCAAATGTTAAAACTGCTAATAGCTAATAGCTAATATCTGGTTTAAATTATTGAGTTATAAAAAACGGGTTAACTTAGTTAACCCGTTTTTTATTTATACGCTATATCATTTACGATCTAACAATAACTCCACAGAAATAACATTTACGACTGGTGAGCTACTTTCTGATACTAGACCTTTAAACTTAGGCCGCAATGTAAAACCACCTTTGTTGACTTGTTCCAAAATATCGCTAGGTATATTAAATTTTGATTTCAATGATTTACCAGCACCAATACGGATGTGCTTTATTGCCTGGGTAAACATCATGTCATCTGACCATGCCCAAACTTTCTGATTTTTTGGGTCAAGCAGCCATAAATCAGCCTGCATCCCAGAGTTGAACTGTAAATCAACTCCCATACTGCCTCTGTTAGTTACAATTAGCTCAACCGCCATTGACTTGGCATCTTGATAATATGGACTTATCTCTAACTTGGCATGCAGCAATGATTCATTCATCGTTTGCATTTCATTCCCCGCGGTTAAGATGACTTTCTTGTTAATTTGTTTAGCATGGTTAGCCTGTACATCTGAATTAACGCCGCCAGTACACCCTATTAAGGCTAATAAGCTTATTGCGCCTAATACCTTACGCATTAGAATCCTCCTAATTTTTTGAGTAGACTGTCTTTCAATTTATCCTTTTCCTGATTTAATCTGCCTTTTAATAAGGCATCTGTGTCTAAAGCAAACTTAGGGTCTTGAAAACTACCATTTATACTTAACGGGATATCGATGCCTTTCAAGGTATCTTGCTCACTGCCTTGACCAGCAAGTGACCCTACTACTTTGGTGATCAGTTTATAATCAATATTTTGGCTAATAATATTAGCCGTACCTTTACCCTCTAATCTTATTAAAGGTGAGGACATTGATAAATCAGGATTGTTTAATACGCCTTCAAGTAAATTAAAGCTTCCGGTTAAACTGGTAAAATCAGTTTTAAGCTCCTGTGCATCTTGGGCAGATAAGTCTCCAGCTATCTTTTTCTGAGCACTGCGGATCATTTGCGGAATATTAACACCGTATAAAGACCCATCAGCAACCTCAAATTGACCATTGGCTAACAGTTGTTGTTTAAGCTTACTGGGGATAAGACTTGCCCCTTCACCCTTAGCAGAAAAGTTTGCTATACCTGATATCAAATCCACTTCAGCCAAATCAATTAATAGGGGCCGTATTTGTACCCCAGTAACTTGTTTATCAAATTGATATGTTGGCACACTTTTACGAGCATCAACTTTGGCAGAGACTGTGATATTACCCTGATACAGTTCTGCTGATAATTTTTTCAAATCAATAACGCCCTGCTTGATAACAGTATTCATTTGCCAGTTTTGAGTCAGTAAATTATTTACCTTGATCGTCTTGGCTTTTAAATTCAGGGTTAAATCAAGTTGTTTAAGTGCAGATAAGTCCGGCTCTTTGTCACTTTCCGTACTGACTGTTGCGACTTTTTCTTCGCTCGCATCTGTTGCAGATTTTGGCAGTAGGCTGTCTAAATCAATATCACCGAATTCAATATCGAGCTTGATAACAGGAATAGTGTTGGCATAATTGAGTGCGACTTTAGCATCAGCTTCAATGTTATCAAGGGTTAACTGGCTAATTGTGAGTGTCACGTCTTTACTATTAAGCGCGATAACAACATCGGTAAGCAAATCTGCTTGTAACGATTTGTTCGGTAACGATTCGCCTTTAAAATTATTTGTAATCGAAAACTGATTGATATAAATACTATCCAATTTATCTGAAACTTTAATTTGCCCTTTACCTGCTGAGCTTAATTTCATTTCAGCCAATTCAGCGTCAAACTCATATTCTATATCAGCAAATTGCCCAAGTGAAAATTGACCTAACGTAAATGAGCTTAATGTAAAATGCTGCTCAGTTTTGGTTTGTTGATTAATGATATTAACTTGCATATTGGTTATAGAGATCCCACCAATATTAAGACTTGATAAGGCCATCGCTTGACCGTTGGATGCTTCTTCTGGTATTTGAGTCGTTTGCTTGTCTTCACCTAAGCCATAGAAACTGGTTTTTCCTTTTTTATCGGTAACTAAATTAACGGTCAAACCATCTAGAGCTAACTGTTCAATTTCGATTTCCTGACTCAGTAGCGGTATTAAAGCAACATTGGCAACTGCTTGATTAATTTCTAGCATGTGCTGAGGTTGAAATGAGTCCGGATTACTAAACGATATCGCGCCAATATTGATGCCAATTGAGGGGAAAAAACTCCAACTTAAGTCCTGGTTTATCGTTAACGTACGGCCTGTCTGTTTTTTTACCGCATCAACAATTTGTGGTTTAAAATCATTAATATTAAAAAACAATGTTAAATACAGTACTGTACAAATGCCAACAGTGAGTATGAACACCACCAACCATTTAATTAATTTCATCATTATTCCTTAGTCTGTTATGAGTAAATTACTAATCTGATCGTGTATACACTATAAACTTAAAACTGATTGACTAATGGCGACGCCATTTAAATCAGCATAAAGCATCATACCATCAACAATTTCGATTGAATTAATTTCAAGGGTTACGCCTATCTCCCCCAAGTCACGCTTCTCTGTTTTAATGGGGTTAACGCCAATTGCTTTCACACCAATATTCATAGTATTTATTGTGGCCACATCTCTTATACAACCATAAATAACAATACCCTGCCAACCATTGTCTACAGCGTCTTGTGCAATCATATCACCCAATAAAGCCCGTCTAGTTGAACCGCCTCCATCAACAACCAGCACCTTCCCATGGCCTGGTTTAGCTAGAGTTGATTTCACCTTTGAATTATCTTCAAAGCACTTTACTGTTACGATTGTGCCTGAAAAGATGCTTTTTTGTCCAAAGGATAGCCAGGGTAAATTAATCAGTTGTAACTCTTGAGGGTATTGGTCAAACAGATCAGGAAGTAAATCGAGCATAATGCCTCCGTGCGACATAAATGAATAAATACGCAATAAGCCTACTTAAAAAACTATTGATGAACAAGTGGTTAAGCTTTACACAGTAAAAAATTAATATGCAGACAATAGGATTACCAGTGGTAAATAATGATATAAATATTAATAACTTTGATGTTCTATGCTGCTGAAAATCCTTAGATACAAGTAATCATTTATTCTGACAACTTTTTGAGTTATTCATACCCCTTATAAAATATCCCCATATCAAGATAAGTCATCGAGTTTAAAAATGTTAATCCTTATTACTATCAATACCAGGATTTTAATTGCCACTTTAACAATCTCATATGCTGACGATGTTTATTAATGGGTCAAAATGTCGCAGTTAAAACCAATCAACTGATCTAGATCTAAATAATAACATTTTTATTGTAATGTATTTACAATTCCCATTTTTACTTTGATTTAAATCAAGTTGCTCTGGTACAGAGAGCCATATAGTTATCGTGAGGATATGAAAACCCTGACAATAAGAAGGTTACTTTATGGATACTCATGCAGCTCTATATGAACAAGGCAAACAGCGTCTTGATTATTTACGTGCACTAGCACCTAGACAGCCTATTAGTTTAGAACAGAAGATGGCCGATAATGGCATCTCTCGCCGAGACTTTATAAAGTGGAGTGCGGCTATGGCGGCCATGCTGGCATTGCCACTTCCTTTCAGTACCTTAGTTGCAGAAGCAGCTGAATTAGCAGACAGAGTACCGTTAATTTGGTTACACATGGCGGAATGTACTGGTTGCTCTGAATCACTTATTCGCACCGACACCCCTAATTTAGATACCTTGATTTTTGACCATATTTCATTGGAATACCATGAAACCTTAATGGCAGCGTCAGGCTGGCAAGCGGAAGAGAATCTTGAAAATGCACTTAAAGAATACAAAGGACGCTACCTTTTAGCCGTTGAAGGCGCTATTCCTACCGCTAATAATGGCGCTTATTTGACTGTAGGTTGTAAAGGACACACCGGATTACACATAGTAAAAGAAGCTGCTGAAGGTGCTGCTGCTATCATCTCTGTGGGTACATGTGCAGCATTTGGTGGCGTGCAAGCCGCATACCCGAATCCAACTGGTGCAAAAGGCGTACATGAAGTTGTTGATAAAACAGTTATTAATCTTGGGGGCTGTCCGCCAAGTGAAAAAAATATCGTCGGCACATTAATGTACTTCATCATGTTTGGCAAACTCCCTGCTTTAGATATGTTTAATCGACCAAAGTGGGCTTATGGTGCCCGCGTACATGACAACTGTGAACGACGTGGGCGCTTTGATGCCGGTGAATTTGTTGAAACATTTGGCGATCAAGCAGCTAAAGATGGCTATTGCTTATATAAAGTAGGCTGTAAAGGTCCTTACACTTACAACAACTGTCCAACAGAAAGATTCAATCACCATACTAGTTGGCCAGTACTCGCAGGTCATGGTTGTATGGGCTGTTCTGAACCCAACTTCTGGGATGATATGGCTGATTTCGAAAAACCATTAGGGCGTCAACTTTTACACGGTATTGATGCTACGGCAGACACCATAGGCGCAGTCATACTAGGTGCAACGGTTATCGGGATCGGTGCCCATGCTGTTGCTAGTGTATTTGCTAAGCCATTGGAGGATTAATCATGAACAAACGCGTAGTTATCGACCCTATCACCCGCATTGAAGGTCACTTGCGAGTAGAAGTTGAAGTCGATGAAAACAATGTCATCACAAAGGCTTGGTCATCATCAACTTTATGGCGTGGTATAGAAGTTATCTTAAAAGGCCGCACGCCGATGGACGTCGGCTTAATCGTGCAGCGAATTTGTGGTGTGTGTACATATTCACATTATCGATGCGGTACCGAAGCGGTGGAAAATGCTTTAGGAATGACGATTCCTATCAATGCTAAATACCTTAGAAGTTTGATGCAATCTTCATTATATATGCACGATCATATCGTCCATTTTTATCACTTACATGGCTTAGACTGGGTTGATGTAGTATCTGCATTAGGTGCTGACCCCGCTAAAGCGGCGCAGGACTCACTAAAATATACAGACAAACCCATCGCGACAGGCGAAGGAGAATTAAGGGCTGTACAAGAAAGAGTAAAAGGCTTGGTTGATACTGGTAAGTTAGGCCCGTTCGCCAATGCCTATTGGGGCAATAGCACTTACCGTTTTAGCCCTGAACAAAACTTAATTGCCTTATCACACTATTTAAAAGCTCTAGAAGTACAACGAGTCGCTGCCGAAATGTTGGCTATTTTTGGTGGAAAATCCCCTCACCCACAATCATTGGTGGTTGGCGGGGTAACCTCTGTACGCGACATGTTGAGCCCGGCCCGTTTGCAAGAGTGGAAACAGAAACATGCCATTGTGCAAGATTTTATTGAACGCGCTTATCAAGCAGACATAGTGATGGCAGCTGATGCATTTGGTGCTGAACCTAGTGTGTTAGGTGGCGTAAATGTGAAAAGCTTTCTGTGTACTAATGACTTTTTAATGGGAGATGGTCAGTTTTTATTTGAGCAAGGCGTAATAATGCATGGCGACTTGGCAAACGTGACTGATATTAACCCCGATTTAATCAAAGAAGACGTTACTCACGCTTGGTATAAAGCTGATGGCGCGCAGCATCCCTATGACGGTACAACGGTGCCAGATTACACAGGTTTTGTCGAAAGAGACACAGTGTATGGCAAGTTACCAACTTTAGATGGTGACGGTAAATATTCCTGGGTTAAATCACCACGCTACCAAGATGAACCAATTGAAGTAGGCCCACTCGCTTGCTTATTAGTGAACTATGCCAAAGGTAACCAAATTGTTGTTGATGCCGTGAATGGTTTATTAACTGCAACAGGTTTGCCAATTGATGCGCTGTTTACCACCTTAGGTCGCACCGCAGCTCGAATGCTGCAAACAGTATTAGTGGGTCAAGCCAGTTTAAAAACCTTTGATGCGTTAGTGACTAATCTTAAAAGCGATGAAGCTACCTACATAACGCCACAAATTGACGTTGATAAAGAATACGTGGGTCATGCCATGAATGAGGCTCCTAGGGGAATGCTCAGCCATTGGATAAGAATTAAGAATGGCAAGGTAGAAAACTATCAAGCGGTTGTGCCAACCACCTGGAATGCGGGACCAGTTGATGCTAACGGAAAAATGGGACCTTATGAGGCCTCATTAATCGGCTTAACGCTTGAAGATCCTACTAAGCCATTAGAAGTTATTCGTATTATTCACTCATTTGACCCCTGTATGGCGTGTTCAGTGCATGTGATGGATTACAAAAAACAAACCTTAGGCCAATTTAAAATTGATCCTAATGGGTTTTAATCTTGAGTGAATTCAATATGGAGGGATGACTTATGCAACATCAAGCAACCCATACAAGGCACTACATTTTTACTCCAGCCATTCGAATATTTCATTGGCTAAGGGCATTATCGATACTGATATTGGTGATCAGCGGGTTTTATTTGGCATGGCCATTTCTAGTCGCGCCAGGCACATCTGATGTATTGGTTCAAGGTTGGATCCGTTTTGCACATATCATTTTTGGTTTTGCATTAACGGCAATTACCCTAGCACGCTTTTATTTGTTCTTTTTCAGTCGGCTTAATATTGAAAGACGCTCATTTAAAGACGTGTTAAGTGTATCGAGTTGGATGAGCCAATTAAAATCGTACTTATGGATGGGCAAACTGAATAAAGCAGGCGTTTATGGTCCACTACAGTTTATGACTTACGTCGCCATATCTTTTGTTGCTTTGCTTATCTGTATTACGGGCTTAGTCCTGTACGCCAATGTCTATCACCAAGGTTTGGGGGGCGCACTTTGGGAAATGTCGGCTTGGATCACAGCGCAAATGGGAGGATTAGCGTACGTTCGAGTCATACACCATTATTTAATGTGGGCATTTATTATATTCGTCGTTATCCATGTTTATATGGCGGTGTGGTCTGGCATACGCTTTAGACATAACTCTGTAGACTCCATTGTATCGGGCTATGATTATCACAAGGATCATTAAAACCCATGAAAAAAATACTCATATTGGGTATTGGCAATGTGTTGTACGCCGATGAAGGTATCGGCGTACATTTTGTCAATTACATCAAAGATAAATATCAATTTAATCACCTTTCCCATCAAATAGATTTAATTGATGGCGGTACCCTAGCACAAAGTTTAATCCCATTGATTTGTCAGTATGAACAACTCATTGTGGTCGACACTGTCAATAGTTCAGAAGCCAAAGCAGGCGATGTATTCTTTTTTGATTTCGATCATGCCCCTGCTGAAATTGACTGGCAAGGCAGCGCACATGAAGTAGAAATGTTACAAACATTAACCATGATGGATATGGTCGGCGATCGCCCTGCAACTCAAGTATTAGGTGTTATTCCAACGGTAATAGAACCGATGACATTAGGGTTAACACCTTCTTTGATCGCCGCTATTCCTGTGATGGAAAAAACCCTGCTTGGTTTTTTAGATGAGTTTGGAATTACCGCTGTTCAGCAACAATCCATTAAAATTGAAGATGTCATCCCCGATGCATATAAACGTGGAGTCAGCTATGAAGCACCTCATTCAGTTTGAGTTTGTTTGCCTTAAACCTGTGCCGCTTTACGCATATCTTTGCCAATATTTTACGTTACGCACTGAATTCGACATTAGCTTCGGTATCGTAAAGGATGATAAACAGCTAACACATTACATAATTGAAGCTTGTGCACTACAAACAGAATTAGAAAGCCTTGCCGATGAAATTGCAGCAAATTTTCTCCTATCGGTATGGTTAGTTGATACTCAGATTAAACGAATACACAACAAACAATTCCCCCCGTGGATGCACTTAAATCACTATCATCAGCGCCACTGTTTTTTTGCCAACATTGCCAACCTATTTTTGGCGATAATCAAAGCCAACAGTTTGGAGAGCTTAACCTGTTATGTGCTCACTGCCATGGTGAAACTAAACTCACAGCAGTTCAACAAGGCCTGACAGCAAATGATATCCGCGCTATGGTCGATACACTGCTAATTCAAGGTGAATTACCGCTCTTAAGCGAGAAATTAATTCTCTCAATAGATGAACCGTTAAAAAATTCAACTAGTGAGTCGCTGTCAGAGCACCTTACCTTAAGACCGCATATTTTGATTTGTAACCCAAATACCTTAAATGCTCAGTTTTTAGTAAATGACTATCAGGTATTGGCTTTATCCAGTATTGAAAAACCTATCTTGACACTGGTCAGTTGTGATAAACAAACCGAGTCAGAAAACTGCAGTCATGCGATTCGATATGATGTTCAATTTGCTTATAACCGACTACTGCAGGTCATTTGTGAACGATTAAGACAAAAAGGCATTAATTGGGTTTATATCTCCCCGACTGTCGATAAAAAACGCTTACAAGCTAAACATGCAGAAGTAAACAAGCCATTACGATTAGCGCGAGTTAATCATCAATGGATTGAAATACAACAGACAACAGAGGCTATCAGTATTGATATTTTACAGCCTTGCTTGCATGATCATGCAGTTTTTAATGACGGTAATAAACAATTCACCGCAACAGACCAGTCAAATAGCCAAGATCACCTTAAAACAATCTTTTTAAGCCACAGTATTTATAGCGAAGAAGACTTAGCCGCCAATGCTGAACAGATAACAACAAATTTATCAGAAAATGATCAACATTTAGGCTATCGATCTCTACTCGCTGGGCTGGCAAATAGGCCTGATAAACCTAAAAATGCCGCGGTATTGTATTTTAGCCAGCAGCATAGAAGTCAAATTTTCACTTTAGATGGCCAAAGTAAAGCTGAATGTTTTTTCGAATTTGCCGCGATACCTGAAAACGGTTATGAAATATGTCATCAAATTCTCTCCAGTAAACAAGCACCTTTACTCAACAAATTTAAACAACAATTCCCTCAAAGTTATTTGCGTTTACTTGACCTTAAGCTACCGCAGCAAAACGCTAACTTAAGTGGTTTATTGCCTATGGCGGCAATTATTATCGGATGTCCTATCAATGAAAACTCGCCGCACTCAGTTACACAACAATTACTCGATGGCATCATCAGCCTTGCCCAATGCTATCAAGGCAGTAACGCCCCAAGAATTGACTTCCAATTAGTTAAAGGAGAAGCCGTAAGAAGTCTTAATTGGTGTAAAACACTCGGTACTTTGATGAGTTTTAGAATTGCCGGTGAACAAGATAAAGCCAAACTTGCTTATGGATTTTTTGATTCTTTCGCTGATTATTTGAGTAATTGGTTAGCGCATTTGGATCAAAATATAGGTATCAATCAATTAGTGTTAGCGGGCAGCGAATTTAGCTATCCCCCTTTAGTGCGTCAAATACAGTTAAGGCTCGCTAATAATTTTACATTAGTGGTTGATTCTCAGATGGATTTAGACGGTGTCAATATTGCTGTCGGTGGCTTATTACTGCCCATACGCCGACGTGGTGGTGCTGTCTAATGGCCCCAAAAACTACCACTTTGATGTGCCAAAAACAGCTTAATGGCCAAAGGCATTGTCCAAGGTGTGGGTTTCAGGCCATTCGTGTATCGCCTTGCAGATGAGCTCAAACTTGCGGGAACGGTACTCAATGACAACCAAGGGGTTGAGATTGTCCTACAAGGTGAGTCGGCTAAAATAGACTTGTTTATTGCTAGGTTGCAATCCTCGCCACCGCCACTGGCAAGAATAGATGAGCTAGTCTTTGTTGAGGAACCTATCAGCACGACATTTGATCATTTTAATATTTTACAAAGTGAGACTAGCGATTCCCAGGCCATAGTGGCGGTGTCCGCAGATAAAAGCACTTGCGCGGATTGCTTAACTGAGATGCAAGATAAACACAATCGCCACTATCTTTATCCGTTTACCAACTGCACCAATTGCGGGCCGCGCTATACGATTATTAAACATCTACCCTACGACCGTCATTTCACGTCCATGGCTGACTTTGATATGTGTGAACAATGCGCTAAAGCCTACCATGACCCTTTTGATAGACGTTACCATGCACAACCCGTTAGCTGTAATCATTGTGGACCACAGCTAAGTTTATATGTCGATAATGTCCAAGTGAATTGCCAATCAACCGAGGTGATTACCCAAACGGTTGCCTTACTCAATCAAGGTAAAATAGTTGCATTAAAAGGATTAGGGGGATTTCATTTAGTTTGCGATGCTACCAATGACGCCGCGGTAATCACCCTTAGAAAACGTAAACATCGCCCCGCTAAACCCTTAGCGGTTATGGCTGCTAATCTTGAGCAAGCTAAACATTTGGCGGTAGGTACTGACGTTGAATGGCAAGTTGTAGACAGCGCTGAAAAACCCATCACTTTACTTGCAAAAATGACTCGTTCGTTACAAGCATTAGTCAATCCCGACTGGTTAGACCGACAACCGTCTAAAGATACCAGACCCGTTTTAGCAAAAAGTGTTGCACCCGGGATAGATCGCATCGGGATATTTTTACCCTACACACCTTTGCATCACCTATTACTCCAACAATTTAATAAGCCTATCGTGGCAACCAGTGCTAATCGCAGTGGCGAACCTATTATTTGCAGTCTGGACGGTATTATTAGCCAATTAGGTCATGTAGTCGATGCCATTGTTGACCATAACCGCCCTATCGCCAATGCGTGTGACGACAGCGTGGTACAGGTGATTAATGACCAATTACAAGTGATACGACTTGCCAGAGGTTATGCTCCACTCACCCTTGCCCATGGATTAGAACCCTCAAATTTTGAGCCTACACTCGCCGTTGGAGCGCAGCAAAAAAACACTATTGCATTGGCGTTTAATCGTAATATGATTTTATCGCCACATATTGGTGATTTATTCAGTCTTGAAGCAGAGCAGTATTTTGAAGATAACTTAACAACATTCAAACGACTTTATCACTTTAGTCCCAAGTGCATTATTAACGACAACCACCCCGAATATGCTCCCAGCCAATGGGCAAATCGCTTTATTGCCCAACATTGTGGTGTGACGCCATTATCGATCCAACATCATTATGCTCATATTCTTGCGGTAATGGCCGCTAACCAATATCGGCATAAAGTGATTGGTTTTAGTTTTGATGGTACAGGCTTAGGTGACAAAGGTATTCTTTGGGGCAGCGAGGTGATGCTGGCTGATGTGAACACATTTACGACACTCGCCCATTTTAGTGAGTTTAAGTTGATTGGCGGTGAACAAGCCATCAAGCAGCCAGTTCGCATATTGTTGGCATTGTTATTTGATTCATACACAGTAACCCAGATTAGCCAAATGCCAATTCCAGCGATTAAACGCTTGTCACTTATTGAACTTAATAATCTACATCGATTATGGCTTAACAACAGCCACTGTATACCCTGTAGAGCGGTGGGCAGATTATTTGATGCACTTGCTGTCGCACTTGGGCTTATTGAGTTAAATCAATTTGAAGGTCAAGCCGGTATGTTAATCGAGGCGCAGGCGGCTAAAACCGTGCCATTAACGGCTGCAACTGTTATTGAAACTCGAGATTCATCAGTGATAGGCAGTGCTAATGTAGATGCCGAACAAGTCAGTTTGTTATCCATAAAAGCTTTACCACAAGCGGATATTATTATTTGGCAAAGCCAAGAATGGTTTAAAGATATCATTGAGATAATTTGTCATACCAAAGACCCTGCAAAAGTATATATCCCCAAAATCTGCAATCAATTTATGAGGGCGATCGCCGATTCAATTAAACATATTGCGCAAGAGTATCCTCAATACCCCATGGTATTGAGTGGCGGTGTTTTTCAAAATAAACACTTATTGAGCCATTGTTTAACCGATGCAGAAACTGACAATCATCTTGTGTTGTCTCCTAAACTGGTGCCAATAAATGATGGCGGTATCGCATTAGGCCAACTTTGGTATGCATTACACTGTAATCAAAATAAAAGTGGGACAAAACAGGGTGAATAAAATGAGACCCGTGTCGCAAAACTGAATTAACGTTTTGTTAACAGTTAAACATTTTCCCAAAACTGATATTCATCAAAGTTTTCATATCCATTTTGGCGCAAAATTATTTTATCAACATCTCGTTAGGAAAGCATATGTGCCAGGATTGCGGTTGTTCTATTACCCATACTCATCACGATCATTCATTGAAAACTAATCCTCAATTGAATGATAAGAAAACCTTGTCTGTGATCCACAAAATTCTCGATAAAAACGATATTGAGGCGCAGCACAATCGAGATCACTTCAATCAACATCAAGTAACTGCATTTAATATCATGAGTAGCCCAGGCAGTGGCAAAACAGCATTGCTGGAGCATTTACATCATTACTCCCCATTACAATATGCCGTTATTGAAGGTGATTTAGAAACCTCTCGAGATGCTGACAGGTTAATCGCTCAGGGTATTGCGGCTTATCAAATTCAAACCGGATCGGCTTGTCATTTAGATGCGTTTATGGTGCATGGGGCCTTACATCATGTTGATCTTGAATCATTGAATATTTGTTTTGTTGAAAACGTCGGCAACCTTGTTTGTCCGGCTAGCTATGATGTGGGTACCCACAAAAATATTGTGTTGCTATCAGTGCCTGAAGGTGATGATAAAATTGAAAAATATCCAGTTATGTTCAGAAAAGCTGATTTAGTGGTGATCACCAAAACTGATTTGCTGCCCTACTTCGATTTTGATATTGAACAGGCAAAAACTGAACTTTATAAGCTTAATCCCCATGTTGAATTAATGCAGCTATCGATTAAAGAGCCTAACTCATTTACTCCTTTAGTTAACTGGTTAGCTGCCGAACACATGAAAAATGTAAGTCTACACTCGGTTACAAAACAAGGTTTAGACCAAAACCAGACCCTAGCGCCTAAGCTCACAACTAATACTGCGGAGGTCTAGCCATGTGCCTATCTGTGCCTTCACAAGTTGTTGAAATTCATGATGATGCAAGTGTCACAGTCGATACTATGGGGGTTAAACGGCGAGTCAGCAGCCATTTAATGTCTGAGCCTCTCTCAATAGGTGATTATGTGCTTATTCATATTGGTTTTGTGATGAATAAAATTGATCATCACGATGCGCAAGAAAGCTTGGCGTTATACCAAGAAATTGTCGCATCAATGAATGAGCACGGTGAATAATATGAAGCTTAAAGACTTGTACCAAGGCTTTCGAGATCCTGCGACGATTCATTCTTTAGCCGCAGAGATTAAACGACTCGCTAAACTCGTCGATGAACCCATTAATATCATGGAAGTGTGTGGCGGTCATACCCACACCATTATGAAATACGGTTTATTGCAACTTTTGCCCGATAACATCAAATTTATTCATGGCCCTGGCTGCCCTGTTTGCGTGATGCCTAAAGAGCGGATTGATCATGCCATTGCCTTAGCGAATGAGCCTAATGTGATATTAGTCAGTTTAGGCGATATGATTAGGGTGCCAGGCTCTACAGGTAGTCTGGCTAATCATCGCGCTAAGGGCTGTGATATTAGAGCCATCTATGATCCACTGGATACACTAAAAATTGCAGAAGATAACCCAGATAAAACGGTAGTCTTTTTTGCCATTGGTTTTGAAACCTCAACCCCAATGACAGCAGCGTTAATTGAACAGGCCGAGAAACAATCTGTCAACAATCTGCTATTTCACATCAACCATGTACTTGTCCCACCGGCTATTGATGCCGTCATGGCTGAAAAAAAATCTAAGGTTAATGCCTTCATTGGGCCCGCCCATGTCAGTGTCATATCAGGGGCGAAAATCTACCAAGCTGCGGTGGATCAATATCACACCCCCGTAGTGGTATCAGGATTTGAGCCGGTGGATGTAATGCAATCTATTTTGTCCATCGTCAAACAGAAAGTCGCTAAACAGCCAAAACTTGAAGTGCAATACACTCGCTCGGTTAGTTTTGACGGCAATATTCATGCACAGCAACTGGTTAATCGCTATTTTGAACCCAGAGATGAGTTTAGATGGCGTGGACTGGGGCCGATTGCTAAATCAGCGTTGCAATTAAAGCCTGAATATCAACGACGAGACGCTGAGCATCATTTTGCCTCAATTTTACCTAACGACCCCATTGACGATCATAAAGCCTGTCAGTGCGCAGATATATTAAGGGGACTTGCCGGCCCTAAAGAGTGCAAAGTATTCGGTCGCGGTTGTACCCCTGAAACACCACTTGGCAGTTGTATGGTGAGCTCCGAAGGTGCGTGTAATGCTTACTATCGTTATGGAGACATTCTGAATGGGTAATATTGCTAACCAAACGATACAACTCAGCCATGGTGGAGGCGGAAAAGAAATGGATCAGTTGATCAAATCCATTTTCTTTAGTGCATTTGCTAACCCTATCCTGTGCGCCGAAGAGGATGCCGCCAAACTTAACCTTTGTGGGCCAGTGGCGTTCACCACAGATTCTTTTACCGTATCGCCGCTTTTTTTTGCTGGTGGCAATATTGGTAAACTTGCCATAGCAGGTACGGTAAATGACTTAGCCATGATGGCGGCGCAACCTGAATATCTCAGTTGCAGTTTTATCATCGAAGAAGGTTTTTTAATTACTGATTTGAAAAAAATTGTCCAAAGCATGGCCGATGAACTGCATCAGTCCGGTGCAAGAATTGTTTGCGGTGACACTAAAGTGGTGCCTAAAGGATGTGCTGATGGCCTATTTATCAATACCACCGGCATTGGCAGAATGTTAATAACTGATATTTCGGCTAAAAATGTACAACCAGGAGATGCCATTATTGTCTCACGAGATATTGGCAGGCACGGCGCAGCTATTTTAATGGCCCGTGAAGCGCTTGAACTTGAGTCTGACTTAACCAGTGATTGCGCCACTCTGTGGCCAGTGGTTGAACAATTAATTGCAGCAAATGTCACTCTTCATGCCATGCGGGATGCTACCCGTGGCGGTATTGCCGCGGTATTAAATGAATGGGCTAAAGCTTCTAATGTCGGAATTGATTTAATAGAAAAGGACATCCCTGTTGCAGATGAAGTGAAAGGACTGTGTGAGTTATTTGGTTTTGAACCCTATGACTTAGCTAATGAAGGCACCTTTGTGATTGCCCTACCACAAGATGTTGCTTTAGGTGCGGTAGAAATATTGCAACGTTACGGGCACTGTGAGCAGGCTTGTATTATTGGCCATGTGGTAGAAGCGCACCCAACCAGAGTTGTATTAACAACACCTTGGGGTAGCCATCGTTATTTAGATTTGCCCCATGGGGAACTTCTGCCAAGGATTTGCTGATGCACGAATATTCGATTGTGATGGCATTGATTGAACAATGTGAAGCATTGGCAAAACAGCACAAAGCCAACTCAATTGTGCGAGTTGACATTAAAGTTGGCATATTAAGTGGCGTGGAACCTTGCTTATTAGAACAAGCTTTTATGACCTTTAAACTGGATAGCCTGTGCGCAAATGCGCTATTGAACATGCAGATCCAACCACTGATCATACAGTGCCATCAGTGCGAAAAACAGTCAGAACAATCGCAGCGAACGGTTTTATGTCCACATTGTGGCTCAGCAGATACGCAAATTATTGATGGTGAAGACATGATGTTGATGCAGTTAGAGATGGATACTTAAACACTGATTTTCTGAATAAAATTGATAAAAATAAAAAACACTCACACAAGTAGTATAAGGAATTGGCAATGATAAAATTTAACTCTGTAGTATTGAGCACAGTAATGTCTCTGATGGTGTTTTCTGGGGCAGCCTTTGCTCATGAAGGCCATGGTGCACCGGGCTTATTCCATCACTTTGAACAAATGGCGCCAGCAATTTTGTTAGTGGCTATCGTGGCAGGTATTTTATGGAAAATGAAAAAATAAATTCATTGCATAAAATGTGTAAATAAAAACGCACTCTTCAGAGTGCGTTTAGTGATGTCATTTTATTTAACTATTATGATGCTGAAGGGGTTAGCCTTTTAGGGCGTTATCAATCATTTGTTGCGCTTGAGTAATGATATTGTCCAAATGCTGCTGACTGATAAAACTTTCAGCATATATTTTGAATAACGCCTCAGTGCCTGATGGACGCGCCGCAAACCAACCATTTTCTGTGGTCACTTTAATACCGCCGATTGCCGCATTATTACCTGGTGCATGGGACAGTATTGCCGTTATCGGCTCACCGGCTAATACAGTATCGGTAAAGCTGTCACGGTTTAACAATTCAAACTTTGCTTTTTTCTTGAGACTAATTGGGCTATCTATTCGAGTGTAAAAACTTTCACCAAATTGAGCCGTTAATTCCTGATAACGTTGTGCGGGTGTTTTGCCCGTCACAGCAGTAATTTCAAGGGCCAGTAGCGCTAAGATAAAGCCATCTTTGTCAGTACACCAAGTGCTGCCGTCACGCTTTAAGAATGCTGCACCGGCACTTTCTTCACCACCAAAGGCGATGGTGTTATTGGCTAAGCCATCGACAAACCATTTAAATCCAACCGGCACTTCTAAGCAAGTTCGGTTCAAACTTGCACATACGCGGTCAATCATGGCACTGGACACTAGTGTTTTACCAATAGACAGTTTTTCAGACCACTGCGGACGGTGGCTAATTAAATAATCAATGGCAACGGCTAAATAGTGGTTTGGGTTCATCAAGCCAAAGCCTGGGCAAACAATGCCATGACGATCATAATCTGGATCGTTTCCTACACATAAATCATAGTTTTCACTGTGTGCAAGTAACCCAGCCATGGCATAAGGCGATGAGCAGTCCATACGAATTTTGCCGTCTTTATCTAATGTCATAAAGCTGAATGTAGGATCGACCTTTTCATTGACCAAGGTGATATCTAAATCATACTTTTTAGCAATATGTTGCCAGTAATAAATGCCAGAGCCGCCTAAAGGATCTACGCCTAAACGCAAATTTGCTTTTCTAATAGCATCAAAATCAATTACATCAGCTAAAGAGTCAACATAGGGTGCAATAAAATCAACCTCTTGTACCCAACCCGATGCTAACGCTGCCCCAAAATTTACTTTTTTAACGCCACTGAGTTGTTGGGTTAAATAAGCATTGGCTTTATCTTCAATAATTTTAGTAATTGCGCCTTCGGCTGGCCCACCATGGGGCGGATTATATTTAATCCCACCATCCTCTGGCGGATTATGCGAAGGGGTAATGATTAATCCGTCAGTTAAGTGAGCAGAGCCTTTAGCTGAAGCATTAGCACAAATTATTGCCTGTGAAACAACAGGTGTAGGCGTAAAACCATCATTAGCTTGGATAAGTACTTTAACCTGGTTGGCGGTTAGCACTTCTACAACCGACATAAACGCCGCATAAGATAACGCATGAGTGTCATAACCCACAATCATAGGGCCGGTAATATTAGCCGACTGACGATAATCAACCACAGCTTGTGTAATCGCCCAAATATGATTTTGATTAAAACTGGATTTGAACGCACTGCCTCTATGGCCAGACGTGCCAAAAGTCACCTTTTGTTGCACATCGGCAACATTGGGGATCATCCGATAGTAATAACTCATTAATTTAGGAATATTCACTAAATCCGATTGCAATGCTAACGTCCCTGCACGCTCATGTATGGCCACGTCATTCTCCTTTGATTGAGGTTAAATATATTGCGCTATGGTCGATGCTTTAATGGCGTCACACCCTAAATGAACTAACACTTCTGATAAAATAGTTTGTTTCTTTGCAGTATTATTATTGGTTGTAACCCAATAGCCACTTTGGCCAATTTCTTTTGGATTAGCGGATTGGCTGGCATCTAATAACGCCTGTTTAGATTGAGCAAAATATAAACGCCCTTTTCCTTGGATTTGTAATACTTGCTCAAAGTCTTTACCCGCTTGAACCGCTAATGCGTCGAGCAAAAACATGAACCGTCCCACAGCGCCCTTTTGTTGTGCAATTAAGTGCTCATTAACGACTGTATTAAAATCAATTGTTTTTGCGGTTCTACTTGAATGAGTCTGGGTTTCAGCAATTGAAAGAGGAATGTCTGCGTTGGCAGGATTTTCAGCTTTTACCTGATTAGATTCAATAGCTGTAGGTGCAACTGCTGAAGCAGGTTCAGTGCGAGTTTGAGCACGATGATTAACTAATTGCTCAACGATTGTCTTAGCTTTATTAAATAACGCATCTCTTGTATTGGCATCAAGCACATCTAAGCCTGGCTGACTAATTGATTCTGGGCGTTGATCTGTGACAGACTCAACAGGAAGATCCAATAAACGACGCAAAATTTCTGAAGCGCTTTCGCCAATTCTTTCAGTTTTACTGGCGATAAAACGATAAAGTTCTTCATCAATTTCAATGTATTTCATTTCAATCATCCTTTTGCATGTTAAAGGTATAACCAAAGCATCTGGACTGCGATATCCACGTTTGGCAATACTGAGCTTATTTAATTATTATTTTTGATCAAATTCGATCGCTTATCTTCCCAGTTTAAGCTAAGGCTCTGCTAAGAATAAAGCCCAAAATCAAATAATTGATATAAATTCACCTTATAACCCCACTTTAACTAAAATTGTTGTCCAACTTTCCGTTTTGCTGAGCAACAATACTTGATTTGAACACGGGTATCGCGCAAAATTTGCCGCAATTAAAGTCACACCTTAGGTAACAACATGCATTACGTCATCTCAGGCGCTGGTGAGCCGGTCATTTTAATTCACGGCTTGTTTGGAAATTTAGATAACTTAAAGTCTTTAGGCACGTCACTTGAAAATGATTTTCAAGTCGTTCGGGTTGACTTACCTAATCATGGCCTAAGTGAGCATTGGTCGACAATGGATTACCCCAGCCTAGCTAAGGCAATCATTGCATTGATAGATGAGTTAGGGTTTAACTCAGTTAAAATAGTGGGTCATTCCATGGGTGGAAAAATCGCTATGGCGACTGCCCTATTGTATCCAGAGCGCGTTAACAGTCTTGTGGTCGCTGATATTGCCCCAGTGACATATCAACCTCGCCATCAAACGGTGTTTGCTGGCCTAAGTTCATTAGTGTTAGATAAAGATACCAATCGCAAAACCGCATTGGTACATTTAATCGATTCCGGCATTGATGAAGGTACAGCCCAGTTTTTACTGAAAAACTTACAAAGAACAGATGACGGCTTTGAATGGAAAATGAACTTAACTGGGCTAATTAACTGTTACGACCGTATTATTGGCTGGCAGTTAACCGATGATGATCGTCCACAGCATTACGATAAACCTTGTTTGTTTATTCGTGGCGATGAGTCTAACTATGTCATGGCGGAACATCGCGATGCTATCGTTACGCAATTTCCACAGGTGAGTGCAAAAACAATCAATGGCGCAGGTCATTGGTTGCATGCGCAAAAGCCTGAAATATTTAATCGGATAGTGGCAAATTTTTTACGTTAAAATCATGGCTATTTTTACACCATTTACACAGTGACAGATAGCCGTTGTGACTCTGATGTGATATATTCGCGCCTCTTTTTTTGCAATCTAAAGAAGTTAGTAAAGGTAAAGTATGCTCAATCAATATATGGAACAAATTGAAACCTTTGGCTTAAATTTCTTTTTTGCAGCAATTTTCTTTTTTATCGGCATGGCTATAAGCGATGTGCTAAAGCAAGGTAACGTACCAAAATTTGGACGTTACGTTGTTTGGAGCGTATTATTTTTAGGCTGTGCAGGTTTTGTGGCAAAAGGCATTATTCAAATGACCTGGGAAGGCTCAGGTATTGGTTAATAAGAGACATGGCAAAAGAAACAGCAGACAGAACAACCATTGATCTTTTTGACAGCGAAAGACGGCGTGGAAGACCTAGAAGTAATCCATTAAATCGTGAACAGCAACTGAAGATCAACAAGCGTAACCAAATTCAGCGTGATCGCGCTAACGGTTTAAAGCGGATAGAGTTAAAGGTGTCACAAGATTTATACGATGCCTTGAACCAACAAGCTTTGGCCAGTAACATTAGTCGTAGCCAGTTAATCGAACATATTCTGCAACAGCAAATCGACAACTGATTCGTTATTTGAACATCGCACTAAGCGAAATTGATATTGAAAGGATACCCCATGGCAACTGTAGGTCTATTTTTCGGTAGCGACACAGGTAATACCGAAGCTGTCGCCAAAATGATCCAGAAAAAACTGGGCAAGCAAATGATCGATGTTAAAGACATCGCCAAAAGCACCAAAGAGCAAATTGCAGAATATGATTTATTACTATTCGGCATTCCAACCTGGTACTACGGTGAAGCACAATGTGACTGGGATGATTTTTTCCCTGAACTTGAGCAAATTGACTTTAACGATAAATTAATCGCTATTTTTGGTTGTGGCGACCAGGAAGATTATGCTGAGTATTTCTTAGATGCTATGGGCATGGTTCGAGACATAGTAGAAGCCCGTGGCGGCATTATTATTGGCAACTGGCCTACTGCAAGTTATAACTTTGAAGCATCTAAAGGTTTAGCAGATGATGATCACTTTGTCGGTTTAGGCATTGATGAAGACCGTCAGCCAGAATTAACGGAAGAACGTGTTGATGCATGGGTTAAACAAATCTATGAAGAAATGTGTTTAGCTGAATTAGAAGACTAAATCCTTAAAGACCATTAAATAGCAGCTTATTGTTAAACAGCCTCTATTATAAAAGTCTAGAATAAATCTTCACTAAAAAGCGGCCTTAGCCGCTTTTTTACTATGTACACTAAAGCGGTACTTTATGCTAAAGCTGAATATTGAGACGCGGGAAATTATTGATAACGTGGTGGTGAAATACCATATATTCGATGTTAATCAACCTATAATGATTACGTTTCCTCCTGTCTGTCAAAGCATATCCAATATCGATGCCGCCGCTGATGCGCCTGTGTGGAGCTTTGATTACTTCGCTAATCGTAAACTGAATATTATTGCCTTTAATCATATCGGTGAAGGCAATTATTTTGACAGTGAAATGTTTATCTCATACTTAGATAAGCTTAAACACGCCATTGCCATGTTTCCAAGTAAAGTAGGTTATGGCACAAGTTTAGGCGGGTTTGCCCTTAGCTTACATGCAGACAGATTAGACTTGGACAAAGCCTTATTGATGATGCCGCAAAGTACTTATTGCAAATCAATTGCCCCTTGGGACCCTATTGTAACCAATGCCCAAGATAGTCGCATAAGTGATATGAAAACACTGGACGGTAAAGGCTGTAAAACCCCGCTAACGGTAATATATGATCCACTGTCTATTGCCGATAAATTGCATGTACAAAGGTTTGAACAAGCATTAACTGTTTTGAAAATATACGCAGTAGGTCACCGTGTTCCACGCGCATTACAGCATTTAAATATGCTGTCAGAGGTTATTCTGCAATTTAGACTGGGCACAATTGATCAAGATTACTTCTATGCAGGGATCAGAGGCAGACGATCCTTAAGTTATTACTTTAGGGATGCCTTTAAAAAACCGAATAAAAGCTACACTAACAGACGCGTGGCGATTATTTACTGGCATAAAGCTAAGCAAAAAATCACTCACTTTAAATTTGAGCCCAATAAAGTAATTGAACGAATAGCGGCTAGTTGTCACAAGCGCATGCTTAAAATTAAAGTTAAACTAGATCAATTCATCTCTCGTTAGCAATTTGGATGAAAACTACATTGAACACTCAAGTCACCCCTGCTCACTTAACAAACAAAATCTATGCTAAACACTGGGATATTTTCTGTGTAGTGGTAGATAACTATGGGGATATAGGCGTCACTTGGCGATTAGCCAAACAGCTTGCTGCTGAATACAGTATTCAGGTCAATTTATGGGTGGATGATTTAAACAGTTTCTCGCATATTTTACCGGCATTAAATCCTCATCTTAACCAACAATATTTTGCTGACGTTAATATTATTCACTGGAATAAAGCCACGGAAATAAGCTTTATGGCAGGCTCAGTGTTAATCGAAGCTTTTGCCTGTGAATTACCTTCATCTGTTATAAATACGCTTACTCAACTAAAACACACACATTTAGACCAAATACCTGTTTGGCTGAATTTAGAATATTTATCCGCTGAAGACTGGGTTGAAGGTTGCCATGGTTTACCCTCGACTCAACTATCCGGTTTAATCAAGCATTTTTATTTCCCCGGTTTTAGTTTCAAAACCGGCGGATTAATATGCGAACAAGATTTATTTGTTCAGCGCGATAACTGGCAAAATGATAATAGCAATAAACTGGCATTATTCGACAAACTCGGCCTAAGTGGCATTGAAGCGCACCATATTGTCATTTCAGTATTTAGTTATGAAACAAACGCCCTCCCCGCACTTATTAAGCATTGGCAGGCATCGACGACGCCAATTCACTTACTTATTCCAAAAGGCAGAAGCTTAAATAGTCTCAGTGCTTTATTACCTTGTCATGTAAATGAGTTAGTCGCAGGTCAGCAAATTCTGCTAGATTCGGTGACGCTGCACATTTTACCGATGACAGATCAACAAGGTTATGATCAACTGTTATGGAGCTGTGATTTCAACATAGTACGCGGCGAAGATTCCTTTTTAAGGGCACAATGGGCGGCAAAACCGTTTATTTGGCATATATATCCGCAAGAAGATGATTATCATCTAATAAAATTACAAGCTTTTATGCAAGTTTACTGCGATAATCTAGCGCCTGATTTAGCCAAGCCTTGGTGTGAATTGAACTTGTCGTTTAACCAAGGTGATCAAATTGACATCGTCAATCATTGGCAAAAACTCGAATTTAATCATTTGCCTTTATTACAGCATGCTAAAAAATGGCCAATGACAGCATTAAATGATGCAGATCTTGCTTCGCGACTAGTTCAATTCGTGAAAAGTCGCTAAGATACTGCTCGAAATAAGAAATCGATAAATTATAGGAAATAATGTAATGAAAACTGCTCATGAAATCCGTCCTGGCAACGTGATCATGTTAGATGGCAGCCCATGGGTTGTTCAAAAAACTGAGACAACTCGTTCTGGCCGTAATGCTGCAATTGTTAAGCTAAAATTGAAAAACTTGTTGCTTGACTCTGGTACTGAACAAACCTTTAAAGGTGAAGACAAGTTAGACGATATTATTTTAGAACGTCTAGATTGTACTTACTCTTACTTTGCTGATCCTATGTATGTATTTATGGATGAAGAATTCAACCAATACGACGTTGAAGCTGACAATTTAGGCGATGCAGCTGCTTACATCGTTGACGGTATGGAAGATCAGTGTCAGGTAACTTTCTACAACAGCAAAGCAATTTCTGTAGAATTACCGGTTCACATCGTACGTGAAGTCACTTACACCGAGCCATCAGCTCGCGGTGATACTTCAGGTAAAGTAATGAAGCCAGCTACCATTACTGGTGGCGGTACGGTTACTGTTGCTGATTTCGTAAAAGTTGGCGATAAAATTGAGATTGATACCCGTACAGGCGAATTCAAGAAACGTGTTTAATCACATCTTGTAAATTGTCTAAAAGCCAGCTTAATTGCTGGCTTTTTTGTTTTGAAGTAGCATAAAAAACTAAAATCCTTATTGCCTGCCCCACAAAATAAGATAGAAACGCTAATTTCAGTCTGCCAATTAGAATTATTCACTAAAAATCTTTAATAAAATCTCATTTTGACACTTCCACTCTCTTTATAAATTCGTTATGGTTCGCTTACTTAGTGGTATTTTATAGAGAGTAGTATGCGTCCAATCATCAAATCGAATAAATTAGATACTGTGTGTTACGACATTCGTGGACCTGTACACAAAGAAGCACGCCGTTTAGAAGATGAAGGACACCGGATATTAAAACTGAATATTGGCAACCCTGCACCATTCGGATTTGAAGCGCCTGAAGAAATTGTTCGTGATGTGATTTTAAACCTGCCCAGTGCTCAAGGTTACTGTGAATCAAAAGGATTATTCTCTGCCCGTAAAGCTATCGTTCAACATTATCAATCTCAGGGTATTTTTGGCGTTGATATTGAAGATATCTATATCGGTAATGGCGCATCGGAACTGATTGTGATGGCGATGCAAGGTTTACTCAACCCAGGTGATGAAATGTTGATCCCGTCACCGGATTATCCATTATGGACGGCGGCAACTCACTTGTCTGGCGGTAAAGCGGTTCATTATCGATGTGATGAAGAAGCTGATTGGTTTCCTGATATCGAGGATATGAAAAGTAAGATCAGTGCTCGCACCCGCGGTATTGTGTTAATTAATCCTAATAATCCAACTGGTGCTGTGTATTCGCGCGAACTGATACAACAAGTTATTGAGCTTTGTCGTCAACACGATTTGATTTTGTTTTCCGATGAGATTTACGACAAAATTCTCTATGATGAAGCGCAACATGTTCATGCGGCTTCATTATCAGATGATATTTTAACAGTGACCTTTAATGGCCTGTCCAAAGCGTATCGAGCCGCTGGGTTTAGAGTGGGCTGGATGATGCTAACCGGTAATTTAAAAGCGGCTAAAAGCTATATTGAAGGCTTAGAAATGCTGGCTTCAATGCGGTTATGCTCCAACGTGCCGAATCAACATGCAATTCAAACGGCTTTAGGGGGTTATCAATCTATCAATGAACTTATTTTACCTAAGGGTCGGCTAACAGTGCAGCGTGATGCTTGTTATGAATTATTAAATTCAATACCGGGTGTCAGTTGTAAAAAACCTAAAGGTGCACTGTACGCTTTTCCCAAATTAGATATGAAAAAGTTTAATTTACGCGATGATGAGCGCTTAGTGCTTGAATTACTTAAGCGAAAGAAGATTTTACTTGTGCAAGGTACCGCATTTAATTGGCCAGAACCTGATCATTTACGGGTGGTTTTTTTACCTCATAAAGAAGATCTCACCAAAGCATTACAGGAGTTTGGTCACTTTTTAGAAGATTATCGCCAATAAATCATTAGCAATACATATTAAAGTACAAACAACAGGGGCTGATTAATTCGGCCCCTGTTTTTTTGCCAAGCCTAGATTCAACTATAGCCTGCTGTCATATCATTATTGAATTCACTTTAATTGTATGAACACGTATTCAAAGCATTTAAAAAATGTGTGATTTACACTATGATTAGTCAGCAAATTTATTATTCAGTTCGGAAGTAATATGGACAAGAAAGTCAGTTCTCGCAGTACCAAAGAAAAAGCCCTTAGACTTAATTTGGATGATAAGAAATACGGCACCATAGTTGAAATTGGCGCTGGCCAAGAGGTGGCGCGTAATTTTTTCGTTGCTGGAGCCGCGGCAGGCACTATTGCTAAAACCATGTCTGCCTATGACATGAAGTTTTCCGATGCCATTTATGGCGTACAGCAAAATGGCCGCTATGTCAGTAAAGGCCGTGTACTTGCCATGATGGAGCAAGAATACGACTTAGTAGTTGAACGTGTTGCCGATGTACGCTCACGTTCATCACGTTACTTCAGTTATGCCGCCACTGTGGCAGCAAAAAGCTTCAATAAAGACAATGAATGCCATGCATGGTGTGGTGTTAGAGTGCAAATGTACCCAGGTGCAGAACCATCAAATATTGTGGTTCATGTGCGCATGTTTGATGACAATGCAGAAGACCAGCAGCATGCACTGGGCATTATTGGTGTGAATTTAATTTATGGCAGCTACTATTACTTCGAAGATCCAAAGAAGTTAATTGATTCGTTAACCGATAATATGAAAGCCAATCGTGTTGAAATAGACTCGATTGAATTTCAAGGCCCTTACTTTGAGGACATCGACAATAAAGCTAAAAATATCCATTTAATTCGCAGCTGGAAAACCCGTGCAGTGATGTTTAAGCCTGATGGCACCATTGGCGTACCCGCTGAGATGCTTTACAAGAAAAACGTGCTGACGATTCGCGGGTCATTTAAGCCGGTCACTAAGCTTAATGTTGATATGATTGAACAAGGTCAAAAGGCTTTTGCTGAATTAGAAGGCGTTGACAAAGACAACACCATTTTGATCGCTGAAATATCATTAAATGATTTGCAAGGTAACGATGCGAATATGTCTGAGAAAGACATTCTTGAACGGGTTCGCCTATTAAATTTATTGGGTTATAACGTGCTGGTATCAGATTATACCCGTTACTTCTCATTAAGAGCCTACTTCCGCCAATTTACCAACCTACAAATTGGCATTGTGGTTGGCATGATTAACATTAAACAAATTTTTGATGTTGAATTCTATCGCGGCCTTGAGGGCGGTATTTTAGAAGGTTTTGGTAAATTATTTCCAGACAATACCCGTTTATTCGTTTATCCAGAATTGGATGATAAAGGGGCATTAAACGATTTATCCAATGTGACTGTGCCGGCCAATCTTCGTTACCTGTATCGCCATTTAGTCGATAATGGTTTTATCAAAGGCATAGAGACCAGTAATATAGAGCTATTTAGTATTTATTCCCGTGAGATCCTCAAACAGCTGGCACGTGGATCTGATGAATGGAAACTAGCTCTGCCAGAGGTTGTTGCTGAAGAAGTGATTAAGCATAAGTTATTCGGTTATAGAGGCGCGAGAAAGTAAACAATATTGCTTGATGACAATCTTAGATTTACTTAACAACGTTTCTCAAAATAAAATACAAAAAAAGCCATTAACATTACGTTAATGGCTTTTTTATGCAGTTTTTGTCACTTTAGTAGCAACAACAATCAATAGTTGCAAACATCAATCAATTATATAAATGGTCTTTATATGCTTGCGCCACCGTTTGCCAATCAAATCTTGCGTTACTGGCTTGCTGTTTAATCTGTTGCCATGGAAGTGTGTCGTAACTTTGTAAGCATTGATTAAATTGCGAGATAAAATTATTAGCCTGCATTTCAATTCCATCACCATTAAACACCCACCCATTTTCATCATGTTTAACCGTATCTTTTAACCCGCCGACGCCATGGACTAAACAAGGTTGACCGTGCTTCATGGCTAACATTTGGCTAATACCACAGGGCTCGAATGAGCTAGGCATTAAGAATAACTCACCCTGTTGATACAGTAGCTGTGATAATTGCTCGTCGTAACCATTTAAAAAGATACTATTAGCATATTGGGCACATATCGTTTTAAGCTGATTTGATAAATGCTCATCACCACTGCCAAGTAGCATAAACAAAGCATCTGGTTGCTGCTGTTTTAGATTAATCAGTAATTGATCTAATACCGTTTTACCATTGGCTATTTTGGTTAAAAAAAGCATCACCTTTTGTGTCGTTAATCGCCCTACAGAGGTCACCAGTAGTCCCGGATAACTGCTGTCAATATTTGTATACCGACGAATATGCTGATCGACTCGTATATTAGCGATAAAGTCGGTTGATGAAACCACTGATTTATATTTTTGCCACTGAATCAATGCCTCCTGAGCAGTGCTCAACAAATCCAGTCTTTGAAATGTGAGATTTTCGGATTGAGACTTTGATACTTGCTGCGTTTCAGAACGAGCGCTATCGGCTGTATTTTGGGTATGATTATCATCAATTGTATAATCACAGCCATTAATAATGCCAACAAGCTGCTGATTTGTAGCTTTCAACTGTAAATCTTGCTCTAGCCCCTCGCCACCATAAAAGCCTTTTTCAGGATGAGATGCTAATAATATTTCTTTAGCATAAGTCGGTGATACCACATGCACTTTGTCACTAAACACAATTCCCATGCGCATCGGGTTTGCACAATTAGGATACCTAGGGTCAACAATGCCGTTGGGCAAGTTATCAAGTTGATTGGCAAAAAACCATTGCGGATACCAATGACATAATGACGATTTATCCCCAGTTAAAGGTCTTATGCCCTGCAGCGCTAGGTTGTGAATAGTATAAATGCACTTGAGCTGTTTCAATGATGCAAAATCATCCACACATTCCCTGAGCATCGCAATCATTGCGGTATGCCAGTCATGTAGATGCATCACATCATAATGTCCCAGTTTACCTTGCACTAATGCACTGGCAACCGCTAAACAAAACAAGGCAAACTTATCTGCATCATCAGCAAAAGGTCTGTCAGCGGAACCTTGAGTATAAATGCTGCCGTCGGCTTGATTAAACATAGGATGGGCAAATAAATATACCCAACTATGTTGCTCGCTAGACCCATTGGCTGTGCAAACCTGTGCTTTACTCTCTGGCCGTGGGATCCTATAGATGCTTATCTTTTCCATTGCCCCACCAAAAGACACTTCAATGTCAGTGACTTTATCGGCGCAATAATAATCCTTTAAGAAGCCATACTCAGGCATGGCGACATCGGCAGATATCCCACAATCACTTAAAGCCTTGGGGAGATCGCGAATAACATCCCCCATGCCGCCGACTTTAGCTTTAATCAAGGCATCGTTTTCAGCGGCGACTAATAGCACTTTATTCATTAACATTCCTTATTCAAAACCAACCGCGAGCCCGAGCATTTTACGCGTGACTAAGGTGATGCCTTTTTCTGATACTCTAAAGCCGCGAGCTCTATCGTGATCATGGTTATAACCAATTTCCATGCCCTCAGGAATAATACAACCGCGATCCAAAATAGAGTTTTTAATTTTACAGTTTTTAAGTACCACAACATCGGGTAACAGCACAGAGTCTTTAACTAATGAATAGGAACACACTCTGACTTCGTCAAACAACACGCTGCGTTTTACTTTCGCACCTGAAATAATACAACCGCCAGAAATAATTGAATCTACCGCCATTCCACGTCGATTATCATCGTCAAAGACAAACTTAGCAGGAGGGAGTTGCTCTTGATAAGTCCAAATAGGCCATTTCGCATCGTAAAGATTAAGCGCCGGTGTCGGTGACAACAACTCCATGTTGGCCTGAAAAAACGATTCTAATGTGCCCACATCGCGCCAATAAGCGGGCTCATCTTCAATGGCACTGATAAACGGAAAGGCATACACGTTATGCTCTTTAATAATATTGGGAATGATGTCTTTACCAAAATCGCGTTCAGAGTGTTCATTAACCGAATCTTTTTTCAATTGATCAAATAAAAACTTGGTATTAAAAACATAGTTGCCCATAGATGCTAAGCATTTATCAGGTTTACCTGGAATAGGCTTTGGGTGTGCTGGCTTTTCTTCAAAGCCAATAATACGATTATTTTCATCAACTTCAACAACCCCGAATGCACCAGCGGCCTCTTCTAAAGGTACTTCTAAACAACAAACCGTCATATCGGCATTAGACTCAGCGTGATCCGCCAACAGACCGGCATAATCCATGCGATAAATATGATCGCCAGATAAAATCATCACATACTTGGTCGTTTCATGGCGGATAATATCAATATTTTGAAACACAGCATCTGCGGTGCCTTCATACCAATTACCTGAGGTCTGTTGAGATGCCGGTAATATTTCAACTGATTCACCCAGTTCCTTCTTAAAATGACCCCAGCCCCTTGTAACATGCCGGATCAACGAATGGGATTTATACTGTGTCACCACCCCAACCCGTCTAATGCCAGAGTTGATGCAATTTGATAAAGGAAAATCGATAATTCTATACTTACCCCCAAAGTACAACGCAGGCTTTGCACGCCAGTCGGTCAGCTCATGCAAGCGAGAACCACGACCACCAGCGAGAATAATCGCATAAGTATCACGCGTTAAATTACTAATATACCGTACACTTTTATTCATACATTCACTCCATAGACAACACGATTAGGTTTAAATGGGCGCTAACATCCCTGTTGTTACTTTTTAACTGACATTACTTTGATTACTTTCAAAACCTAGACATCACACATGTTTGAGCCAAATATCATCACGATAGCCGGCGATGGTTTTGTCACTTGAAAACCGGCCACTGGCAGCAGTGTTACGAATACTGGTTTGCTGCCACAAGGTTTGATCGCTATAAAGTTTGGCCACGGCTGATTGCGCACCGCAGTACTCATCAAAGTCTGCGGCTAGCATCCATTGATCGTGGGGATCTTTAATGGCATTGATGATGCTGTCGAATATGCCGGGTTCAACTAAATTGAAATGGCCACCAGCTAACATATCAAGTACTCCTTGTAGCGCTGGGGAGGCGTTAATATACTTTTGTGGCTGATAATGGGGTTTGAGTGATTGGACTTGCTCTGCGGTTAAGCCGAACAAGAAAAAGTTTTCCTGGCCGACCTCCGCTAACATTTCAACATTCGCGCCATCTAAGGTGCCAATTGTTAGCGCGCCATTCATCATAAACTTCATATTGCCGGTGCCAGAGGCTTCTTTACCTGCGGTTGATATTTGTTCTGACAAATCGGTACCTGGGCAGATTTTCTCCATTGCACTGACATTATAATTAGGCAAAAAGGCAAGCCGTAAATACGGCGTAACAGCTGGGTCATTGTTAATCATATGCGCCACATTATTGATTAACTTGATAATTTGTTTGGCCATCGCATAACCTGGCGCTGCTTTACCACCAATCAACACACAGCGCGGAACCATGTATTGAGTATCGCCAGCTAGTATTCTCTGATACAGGTGAATAACGTGCATGATGTTGAGTAACTGACGTTTGTACTCATGGATACGCTTTACCTGCACATCAAACATCATACTTGTATCAAACGGCACACCACTTTCTGCCAACACAAACCTTGCCAACACTTGCTTATTGGCATGTTTCACTTCGGCCCACTGTTTGACGAACTTTTTATCAGAGGTAAACGCATTTAGCGCGGTTAAATGCGACAAATCGTTAATCCAGGCATCTCCAAGTTTGCTATTGATCAAATCGGTTAATAAAGGATTACAATTCACTAACCAACGTCTTGGTGTGACACCGTTAGTACGGTTATTGAATTTAGTTGGCCATAATTGGTAAAAATCATTAAATAAGCCTGCTTTTAATAACTGCGTATGTAAACCTGCTACACCGTTGACCGAAAAACTGGCCACAATGGCTAAGTAAGCCATACGAACATGTTGCACTGGCCCTTCTTCAATAATCGACATCGCAGCTAACTTCGTCACATCCCCCGGCCATTGATGGGCAACCTGTTCAAGGAATCGAGCGTTGATTTCAAATATAATTTGCATAATGCGTGGCAACATATGCTGCATTAATGGTACCGGCCAGCGCTCAAGCGCTTCCGGCAATAAAGTGTGGTTAGTGTAAGCTAAGGTTTGTGAGGTAATTAACCAAGCATTGTCCCAACCTAGGCCGTATTCATCCATCAATAGGCGCATTAATTCTGGCGCGGCAATACTTGGGTGAGTATCGTTAAGCTGAATCGCATTTTTAGCACTGAACTGGCTAAAGTCTTCACCGTATATCGCCACATATCGGGCCAATAAGTCCTGTAAACTTGCTGAACTTAAAAAGTACTGTTGTCTTAAGCGTAATTCTTTACCATTCTCGCTGGCATCATTGGGGTACAACACCATAGTAATTTGTTCTGCTAAGTTTTTATCGGCCACCGCTTCGGCATAATCGCCATCATTAAATTCTGCTAAATCGAAATCATCATTAGCTTCTGCTTTCCAAAGCCTTAGGGTATTTATACGGCCATTACGGTAACCTGGTACTGGCATGTCGTAGGGCACAGCCAGCACTGAGCGACAATCTTGCCAAACATGCTGAGTATTACCGGCCTTATCTTGATAGGTTGTGCAGTGGCCAAAAAAGGGTACTGACACAATCCTGTGGGGCATTCTCACTTCCCAGGGGTTACCTTGGCGTAACCAGCGATCGGGCTTTTCTACTTGATATCCATTGACTATTTTTTGGGCAAACATGCCATATTGATAACGGATACCATAGCCCGTCACGGCTAAGTCAAGGCTGGCACAGCTATCTAAAAAACATGCAGCGAGTCGCCCCAGTCCACCATTGCCAAGGCCTGCGTCATGCTCATATTCTTCAATGACTTCTAGCTGAATGGCATAGTCAGTGAGCAGTTTACGGGTCTCGTCAGTTAACTCTAAGCTCAGTAAAGCATTACCTAAAGCACGTCCCATTAAAAACTCAAGTGACAAATAGGCAATTTGTTTTTGATCAAATTGATTATCTTTAATACGTGTAGATCGCCACTTATCGAGCATTTGCTCTTTGACACCTAATGCTAAAGCCTCAAACAGCGATGAGTCTTGGTGCTCACTGTGGCATAACCCATAACGAATTTGCCTTGCAACACTTGCTGCCAATGAATCACAGGGATCGCAAGGTTCAGATTTGGTTAACACTTGATCAGTTAACGCATTACTGGCTAAGGATGTACTCTTTGCGCTAGATTCTGACTCCGACTCTGATTTAGTGTGACTCTTGGGCTTAGCTGGCTTTTTGTTTGTCGATTTATTCGCACTAACAGTTTTAGCTGCGGTCATGTTCCACTCCTTGAAAATGGCTATGAAATATCATCAAACTACGGGGTTGAAGGTAAAATTTCCCATCAAGATTAGCTTGAGTTTGTGCAACATCTATCTGGGTATCGCTTTGGGTATGCAACACACAGGACCAATGTCCAAAATGGATTAAGTTAGGTTGGTGGAAGGTTTGCTGTTGTTCATCAGCGTTAATAAATAGCATTAACGCTTGGGTATTTTCGGGAATGGCGCCGACTTCAGCTTCAAGCAAATTGCCAGTAACAATAACGGTTAATGTGCGGCAGTGATGTTCACTCCACAGCGTTTTGGTCATTGGCTCACCTAGTTTATTGAACCAGGCAATGCCATTATCAAATAAGGCTTCAGGCTGGTGGATAAACTCTTTATGACATAGCAAAGGGTAATGCTTGCGCAATTTGATCAATTCTTGGGTGAAATGAACCAAATCCCAGTCAATGGCTTGCCAGTTGAACCAATTATCAGGCGTATCTTGGCAGTAGGCATTATTGTTTCCTTGTTGGGTGTGGCCAGCTTCATCGCCACTTAACAACATAGGTACGCCTTGAGATAGCAATAAAGTCGCTAAAAAATTACGTTTTTGACGGCTGCGCACAGTATTAATCTTGCTGCTTTCTGTTTCGCCTTCTACCCCATAATGGCAACTGAAGTTTTCTTGATGACCATCTCTATTATCTTCGTTATTAGCCAAGTTGTGCTTAGCTTGATAAGACACCAAATCATGCAGAGTGTAACCATCATGACTGGTAATAAAGTTAATACTTGCCGCAGGGCCACGGCCATTGTGTTCAAAGAAATCACTTGAGCCATGGAAGCGTTTAGCAAACTCAGACAATATGCCATTATCTCCACGCCAAAATCGGCGCATGGTGTCACGGTATCTGTCATTCCATTCACTGAATACCACAGGATAATTACCTAATTGATATCCACCGGGGCCAATATCCCATGGCTCAACAATTAATTTAACCCGGCACAATGTTGGGTCTTGCATTAACGCATCAAAAAATCCACTGCCTGGGTCAAAGCCATAATTTTCACGGCCTAAACAGCTAGCAAGGTCAAAGCGAAAACCATCTACTCCCATTACTTCAACCCAGTACCGTAATGAGTCCATGATTAACATTAAAACCTGAGGATGGTTAACATTAAGGGTATTACCACAGCCAGTATCATTAATATAAAAGCGAGGTTCATTGGGCATTAAACGGTAATAGCTTGCGTTATCTATGCCTTTAAAATGATAACTTGGGCCTAAATGATTACCTTCTGCAGTATGGTTATAAACCACATCTAAAATAACCTCGACACCGGCCTGGTGCATCTTTGACACCATGTGCCTAAACTCAGCAATATCATCTGATGCCAGATATTGTGGATGCGGTGCAAAAAATCCTGCTGTGTTATAACCCCAATAATTATTGAGTTTTTTCTCTAGCAAAAAAGGTTCGTCAAAAAATGCATGTACAGGGAGTAACTCAATTGCCGTGATCCCAAGTTGAGTTAAATACTCTACAACTGCGGGATGAGACAGGCCTGCGAATGTACCGCACATCTCACGTGGTAAATCTGGATGCAGTTTGGTAAATCCCTTAACATGGGTTTCGTAAATGATACTGTGGTTAAGCTCGCGCCTTATCGGCGCTATAGGTATCGCCTTAATGCGCTCAATATCAACCACTGCACATTTGGGCATAAAGGCGGCATTATCTTGCTGACTAAACGACAGATCTGCGCTGGCGTCATCAACATCGTATCCATAAAGGGCATGACTATGCTGCAATTCACCAACCAGTTTTCGTGCATAGGGGTCAAGATGAAGCTTGTGGTGATTAAATCGATGACCGAGTTCAGGCTGATATGGTCCAAACACTCGATAACCATAAAGTAACCCGTCTTTTGCACCGGTTAACTCACCATGCCAAATATGATGAGTTTTATGGGTTAATATGTATTGGGCAATTTCAAGCTGTGAAATGGGATCAAATATACACAATATGACTTTGGTGGCATTGGCTGAAAACAGTGAAAAATTCACCCCATTCTCGGTTAGATTTGCCCCTAAAGGATAAGGCATACCTTCATCGAGTATTAGGTGATTAACGCCTGCGACAATTGTCGGTTTATACTCAACCTTATCATTACTTTCAGTTTGATTAACCATACTCACCACTCCTTTACCACACGCACAAAAACAATAAACGGACTTAGCCAGTTTTTATCGATTACCCTTAGGTTTTAGATGTCTTCGGCTTTGATTTAGCTTTAAGCTCAGTCTTTGCTTTTGTTTTAGGTTGCGAGAGTGTTTTTACAGACGATTTAATGACTGGCGTAAAAATCACACAGGACAATGGCGGCACTGTTATCAGCGCACTGTAATCTTGCCCTTGCCATGCTTGAACTTCAGCATCGATAGCATGCTCATTAATCAGGTTCGATCCGCCATAGCGGGCATCATCACTGTTTAACGCTTGCTGATAAGCTGTATGTTGAGGTAAACCGATGCGAAAATTATGGTGCACTGTTGGTGTCATATTGATCACAATCACTGCATGCTCATTAGACTGCTTGCCAAAACGAGCAAACACTAAAATGCTATTGGCCTCGTTATGGCAATCAAGCCAACTAAACCCCGCCGGATTAGTATCAAGTACATATAATGCCGGGCTGTGCAGGTAAAGTGCGTTAAGATCTTGGACCCAGTGCTGTATTTGCTGATGAGCTTGATACTCTAGTAAATGCCAATCTAAGCTTAGGTTATGATTCCATTCACTTCGCTGTGCAAATTCGCACCCCATAAATAACAGCTTCTTGCCTGGATGAGCCCACATAAAACCAAAGTAGGCCCGTAAAGTCGCAAATTTTTGCCAGTCATCTCCGGGGATCTTATTAATGAGCGAACCCTTACCGTGCACCACTTCATCGTGACTAACCGACAGTATGAATTGCTCTGTATAGGCATACACTAAACCAAATGTCAGTTCATTGTGGTGGTGAGAGCGATAAAGCGGATCGCGCTTTAAATAACTAAGCGAGTCATTCATCCAGCCCATATTCCACTTATAACCAAAACCTAAACCTTGATGCTCGGTACTTTGAGTCACTCCGCCCCAAGCGGTAGATTCTTCAGCGACCATATCTATGCCCGGAAAAGCTTGATACATTTCGATATTCAGTCGTTTTAGAAAACTTATTGCAGCTAAATTCTCACGGCCCCCGTGTTCATTGGGTAACCATTGGTCTTGTTCTCTTGAATAATCTAAATACAACATTGACGACACGGCATCTAATCTAAGGCCGTCAAAATGAAACTCACTTAACCAGTAATAAGCATTACTTAACAAGAAACTGTTAACTTCCGCTCGGCCATAGTTATAAATAAGGGTATCCCAATCTGGATGCTCTCCCTGGCGTGGATCGGCATGTTCATAAAGACATGAACCATCAAAACGAGCCAGGCCGTGGGGGTCTTTAGGAAAATGTGCCGGTACCCAATCAAGCAACACTGCTAGGTCATGTTGGTGACAACTGTCGATAAAGGCTTTTAAGCCTTCTGGTTTGCCAAAACGATAGGTCGGTGCATACAAGCCTACGGGTTGATAACCCCACGAACCATCAAATGGATATTCACTGATCGGCATTAATTGCAGATGTGTAAAACCCATTTTTTTGACATAGGGAATAAGTTCATCGATTAATTGCTGATAGTCATAAAAGCATTCACCTGTGTCCCCTTGGCGGCGCCATGAGGCTAGTTGCACCTCATATATTGCCATCGGTTGATTGCAACTTTGACGACTAGATTGTTGTGCGTTAGCTATCCTTTGTGTCATCCAGTTAGCATCTTGCCATTGATAAGCATCAACATCAGCCACAATAGATGCATTCCCCGGTGCAGCCTGCATCATTTTGGCGTAGGGATCTGACTTTTCAAGCCTATTGCCCTGCGCATCATCAATACTAAACTTATAATGCATGCCGACATCAATATCAGCGATAAAAATGTCCCACAAGCCACTTGCTGGATGTCGTCTTAATATATGACGGCGCGGATCCCAATGGTTCATATCGCCAACAAGCGCAACATTTTGTGCATTAGGCGCCCACACGCAAAAGTGAACCCCTTTAATACCTTGGTGGGTTTGCCAATTAGCGCCTTGAAATAAATAAGCTTGTAACTGTGAGCCCTCGTTGAATAAATAAACATCTTTATCATCAAGTAGGCTATCAAATTGGTAAGGGTCAATAATCTCAACCACACTTAGCGGGTAACTGACTCGCAATAGATATTGAAACTTATTTTTACGACGGGGAATTTTGCCACTAAAAAAACCAGCATCAACCACAGTCAGTGTTGCCACTTTACGACCACTTTTTAAATCAATCACCTCAACCTGACTTGCCTCTGGTAAAAAGCAATTTACAACAAGTGATTTAAACTCTTCAACATAATGCATTCCAAGTTGCGAGAACACATCGTTAAATTGACCCACACTTATCTGACTAAGCACTGAAGCATGAATATTGGTGGCACTTGTTATCATCATAATGGCTTCCATAAGGTAATTTTTGTCGTTTGCTGGCGTAACGGTATTAAGTTGTTCTGGCTATTCATTTTGGTTGTGGTGATTTCTGCTCGCCAAGACTAATTGGCATCGTTGCTGAATGGCCTTATCTTGAAACAGTTGCGTCAAGGTCATCGGTAATCGGCGTTGCCAATTAGGAAACTCTTTCCAGGTTCCCGGAATATTGACGCAGTGGTTATCAGCCATCAAATCAGCAAGCTGGACACAAAATAATGTCGATTGACTTGTTGACGCCACAATCAGCCAAGCATTAAGTAACCGATTGAAAACTAATTCAGATAAAGCTTTTTTTAAGCCTATGTGAGATGCACGTTTGTCGACAGGTATCTGATGATATTGGCTTAACAAGGTTTGTAATTCTGCAAGTAACAAACTGACGTCATCAGGCAAATGCAGGCCACCAGATTTAACTTGGCCAAGCCCGATAACTAGCCAATCAATAAGGTGCCATTTATCAACGTCACGTTGCTCAGCTTCGGTGATAAAATCCTGTTCTGACTCATATTGCGCTAAGCGCTGACGGATCAATAAATCTTCACCTTGCCACCAGGCTTTTAATGGTGCGACATCATGATTTGCCAGCATCATTAAACTATTGGTTTTGTGTGAATCAGGCGGACAGAACTGATGTTGTTGTGTAGTAAAATAAAATAATTGATTCGATAAAATATTACGCTGAGCCATAGCATCGATAATTTCAGGCGGAACCGTGCCTAAGTCTTCACCAATAACAACGCAATTAGCGCGATGGCTCTCAATACAAACAATGGCGAGTAGAGTCTCTAATGGGTAATAAACATAGGCGCCGTTGCCCCAGTGTTTATTGACAGGCCACCACCAGAGTCTGAGTAATCCCATAACATGATCAATTCTAATTGCACCATAAAAGCGCATATTGGTGCGAAGCAAATCAATAAAATGTTGATAGTCAGCCTGTTTCAGCTTAACGGGGTCTAATGGCGTTAACCCCCAATTTTGGCCACTTGCCGAAAAAGGATCTGGCGGCGCACCAATACTGGCTTGTGTACAAAACTGACCAATATTGCTTTGTACTTCATTGCCACTAAGTAAGGCGCCTATGGCTAAATCACCAATCAGGCCGATTTTCATATCAAGGGATGTGCAATATGCTTGGCATGCCTTAAGTTGCTCTACCGCGATAAACTGCAAATAGGCATAAAACTCTTCTGGCATAGTTAGCCATTGGGGAGATTGACATACCTGATCTGCACAAAACTGCTGCAGTGACTGACCTTCTTGCTCAACAAATTGGCGAAACTGTTGATAATAACTTGAATTTACAGCCTTACTATTAGCAGAAAATAATTCATACATAATTACAAATGAGCGAAATTTATAGTCAAAAACCTTTTTGTAACTTATATTTTTTAAATGATTTATTTTCACATCAAAATCATTATGTTTCATATCAACATAAGTATTACCGTCTTTAGTTAACAGATTGTGCATCTCATCAAGATCGATATAGAGCGGATTCAGTCGTCTTCTGTCTGTTGGGCTATAGGGACTACAATTGTCTGGATTAGCAATATCAAGTGCATGTAAAGGATTAAGCATGACAAAATCAGCCCCCATAGAGGCACTATATTCAATCATTTTTTTTAAGCTGCTAAAGTCCCCTATTGCATCAAAACCCTCGCCGCCCTTTTTTAAACTATAAAGTTGGACACTTATTCCCCACAATTTTTGTTGGTTTTGCTTAACCAGCCCAGCATCAAAACAATGATTAGGGGCAATAAGTAAAGTTGCTGAGGCAGATGAAACCGTGTTTATATTCGCTGCAGACTCAATTTCTACCGATATATGATGATAACCATCAGGAATAGCAAATTCAGTAAATTGATTGAGGGTAAATTGATAGCGGCAATAACGAACACCTTGGTAGTAATACTCACCAATAATGGCCATGTCACACGTACGACAAGTAAATACAGTGCTGCTAGGTGAATCTATAGGACGGCGACTCATTTGATCAAAAATGATTTCAACCCTAACCACAGCATCTTGTTCAGGTAAATGAATGTGTGCAGCGGCCATTGATACATAACTGTATTGAAAAGAAGGTAATATCGATAACCATGGCTTTGCATCTAACGTATAAATAGTCTCCTCAACGATAGAAACACTTAAAGGTTCATCGTGACTGATACTGTTGTTAATGCTTTTATTAATACTGCTATTAATTGGCAAATGCTTATTTAAGGATGCTGATAATGGCTCATGGCCATTTGGTGCCAACATCGCCTTTACTATCCCTAGCCTATCGTGTTGATCAATTTTTACATGCCTGCCAAAGCAGTCAATAAACTCTGCCCCAACGCCCTGCAAATACAGTAACTTCTCTAGCCCCATATTTGTCTCCATGCTCTGCACCATAACAAGTAATAGCAGCTACCATGCCAGTGTTAAGTAACAGTAAGAAGACAGATTGATGACAATAATAAGACATACAATATTATTTAATTACAGTGCGTTATGAATAAATAAGAATATTTGGCTTATTTAGCACGCATTAAAACAGTTGTTTAAATGCACAAAAATGGGGCGATAAATGTTCGATAATAGCGCAAATAATAGATGAGGTTGCAAAGAAGGTAGTAGCGCAAGTAACAAAACAAGCCGCACAAAATACCTAAGACGTTAATTGGCATCGATAATATACATGCGACGTTCATCGCCGAGCGATAATGATAAAGCTTGATGAGCTTCAAGCTCACATCTGGACAGAATGGGCTCAAAATGTGACTCCATGTACAAATGATTGAGCGAGACGCCGGCTCTTGGTTTTAAAATCAGCATCCATGTGGACTTAACCAAAACAAATTACATCCATGTTAAACAGCCAGTTCGGCATCCATGCCTCTCGCTCAGAAAAGTTTCACTTAGTGAAACTTCGCCCTGTTTTGGATACTCGCTGGCTCATCTGCACCTGCATTTTTATCTCTTCGATTTAGCTTCATTTTTGATTGTAGTAAAAGCTAAATCAGAACAAGAGTTAACTCGTTTTTGGACAAAAGCTTGTTAGTGCTTAGGCTCTAAAGTTTACGATTTGCATTATCATTTGTAATGACTATCTTAAGAAGCGGGCTTATGTTCACTAAGAGATGGATCGCAGTTAACTATTGTAATAAATAGTTAACCAGTAAGTTTAGGTTAGGCGTCTAAATGAACGTCCCTGTGCGGAGCCGCATGCAGGGTGGTGTGGGGACTGGAGGCTAGACACCTCCGGCTACCCAATTAAGCGGCTTTTTGATGAATTAAATAGTAATAATTAAACAGGCACTTAATCAACTGATGCATTCGATGCATTTCCCTATAAGAAATTAATTTATTTCTCATAAGATCAAGAAAGTAGATGCTTTCAGCTTTCTCTTGCTTTATACCTTCTTTTTTGGGGAAATATGTAATTAATTAAGTGACTTCCCGCCCTGGTTTAAAACTCACATTCTTTTTCAGACTTATTTATTAATTCAGAAAAAACACTTAAAACCCCATTGATAACATTTGTTATGCCAGCTTTGCTATTTTCTCGAGCATTTGGTCTTGAATTTTCTTCTTCTATTCTTTGATTGCTATCATTTGCACCAATAACAAATGCACAAGCAGAATGTTCATCTACTGATGAACATGAACATATAAATATTATGGGTAGAAGTAATACAATTATTCTCAAAACATTTTCCTATTTGTAAAGCGGCATTAAGAGCAATATTACCCTCTTACCTAAGCCGAGGTTAAAACCAGGTTGTTTAAAATTAGGGGGTCAGAGTAAACTTTAAAAAGGGAGCTGATGGGCACATGCTATTGAATGGCTTTTTCTTCCCTAAATGGCGCGCTCGATGATTACGTTCGAGGTTGCCCTACTTTGTCCTTAAGTTTCCATACTTTAATCTACTTTATAGCTTTAATTCAATGTTTTAATGCACATTACATTGGATAGATTAAGTCAGTCCGTGACTTCAATCTCATCTATTGCCTGCAGCAGGTTATTATGCAGATGATATTTTCGCTTCTTCGATTTAACTATGTTCATAACTAGCAGACACAAAACCTTCCAGACTAAATTTGAATTGAGGTCATCGAGAAAAGGCCGTGAGCTTGGCATGGATGCCTCGCTAGCTTTCGTTGGGCCAGGGACGGCTCATCGGAAGCGTTAGGGCTTTTTGATAATGGCCGAAGCCGGTTACAGATGAAGTTTAAAGCTGGATCGATCCCCATCGAAATTATGCGCTTTACAGCATTTTTCGTCTGGGGCGCTGAGGGTTTCCAAAGGGGCGCAAGCGTTTTGCCCCTTTGGTCTGGTGTGGGCGAAGCGCCACGACGTTTACTTTTTTCAAAATGGCAAACACACTCTGGGGCAAAGACGTGTCAGCAAGGTGGCCTAGTGAATGACCGTAAATTTCACAGAATTACTAAGTATCTACTACGTTCTGCCCCTGATAATGTTAAAATCTCCGCATCAGAATTACCGAGAAACTCAATGTTTATCCATCATGTTAACAGCGTCGACTGGCTAGTGATTACAGCTTTTGAAGAACTGAAAACTATGTTTATCGAAGAAGCCGGTACGATACCCTCTTGCTTCTCTACCGCCAGCGAATTGAACCTGGTTGACCAAGCAAAGCGAACTTATAGATATTTGCCTACTCTCAGCGGCGTAATCACCGATATCGGCACATATCAAAGACAGGGTAACGAAGAAGATTTGTACCCACAGCTTGCCTGCTTAGTTGAGGGGCGTGGTCGGGTATTTATCTATCACGGCGGCTTTGTAGCTTTTGTGGATGACGAGCAAACCTTTATTACCCGAATAGACTGAAAATTATTCATTAAGTTGAAATCGGCGAATTGGCATCTCTAACAAGGAATGGCGCAAAAATGTGCTGGAGCTTTAGTCTATTATGATGGGAGGTATGACGTAAACGCCCGCTTATAGTCTCTTTTTTGGTAGAATTATGATGTAATTGAATAAACCTATATATAGGTTTTAGGCCAGACGACAAACTGTATATTGCTAGTTGAATTAAGCTATACCCGTGGCCACTGCCTTTAGTACCAGAAACTGTGTTTAAGGATAAATAAAAAAGCCTAACACAGAATGTTAGGCTTTTAAAAATAGCGACTTGCCCTACGTTAGGACTAAATTGACATAGCCAATTCAGCACCTTGTCTTATCGCGCGTTTAGCATCTAATTCAGCGGCAACATCAACACCACCAATAAGGTGAACCGGTAGCCCTGTCGCTTTCATTTCATCCACTAAGGTGCGATTTGATTCTTGTCCCGCACATAGCACGACATTATCAACCGCAAGAATTTGAGATACATCGCCGACTTTAATATGCAGCCCTTGTGAGTCAAATTTTTCATAACTGACTCCAGTCATCATATTAACTTCATGCTGTTTAAGCACAGATCGATGGATCCAACCAGTCGTTTTGCCTAGGCCTTTGCCCATTTTAGTGGTTTTGCGTTGTAGCAAATAGATTTCACGACTTGGGTGATGCTCCGCTTCTTCTGTCAGTCCACCACGATTCTGATACTCTTTATCAATGCCCCACTGCTTTAACCATTTATCGGGTTGCAATGTAGAAGACTCTTTTTCACATAAGAAATGCGCCATATCAAAGCCAATACCACCGGCACCGATTAATGCGACTTTTTGACCAATTTCAACTTCGCCATTAAGCACCTTTTGATAATCAACTACACGGGGATCATCAAAGCCTTCTAGCTTAAGATTACGCGGCACTACACCTGAAGAAATAACCACTTCATCAAAGTGTTCTTGCTTCAATACTTGGGCATCTAACTTAGTATTTAAACGTAAATCGACCTTCAGCAGTTTAATCTGATTGGTAAAGTAGCGAATGGTTTCATTAAACTCTTCCTTACCAGGGATTTTACGCGCCAAGTTGAACTGGCCGCCCACTTCACTTTTCGCTTCAAACAACACCACATCATGGCCGCGAGTTGCTGCATAGACCGAAAACGCCATGCCAGCAGGACCTGCGCCCATAACTGCTATGCGTTTCTTCGCCTGGGTTGGTGTAAAGTTAATTTCTGTTTCATAACACGCACGCGGATTCACTAAACAAGTGGCGCGCTTCATTGAGAAGGTATGATCAAGGCAAGCCTGATTACAGCCAATACAGGTATTAATTAACTCGCTTTGATTAGCCGCTGCTTTATTAACAAATTCAGCATCAGCTAAAAATGGCCGTGCCATAGACACCATATCCGCTTGACCAGAGGCAATAATATGTTCGGCAATTTCGGGGGTATTAATACGGTTTGTAGCAACTAAAGGTATGCTAACTTCCGATTTTAATCTTTCAGTCACCCATGCAAAGCCGCCCCTTGGGACACTGGTAGCAATAGTCGGTACTCGCGCCTCGTGCCAACCAATACCAGTATTGATAATACTCACGCCGACGGCTTCTAATGATTTCGCCAGTTCAACTACTTCATCCCAGCTTGATCCATTATCGACTAAGTCCAACATAGATAAACGGAAAATGATAATGAAATCTTTACCGACTTTCTCACGGATAGCTTTGACTATTTCTAAAGGAAACTTAACCCGGTTTTGATAACTGCCGCCCCATTCATCGGTTCTTTTATTGGTACGAGAACTGATAAATTGATTAATCAAGTACCCTTCTGATCCCATCACTTCAACACCATCGTAACCTGCTTTACGGGCTAGTTTAGCGCTGCTGGCATAATCTTTAATGGTATTATTAACTTGTCTTGATGACATAGCCGAAGGGGTAAAAGGCGTGATCGGTGATTTAACTTTACTCGGCGCCAAGCTAAAAGGATGATAGCTGTAACGACCCGCATGCAAAATTTGCATACAGATTTTACCGCCAGCGTCATGCACTGCATCGGTAACAATTTTGTGTTTACTGACTTGCCAAGGAAAGCTTAATTGGCATGCATGAGGCGCAAGACGTCCACGCATATTAGGCGCGATACCGCCAGTAACAATTAAACCTACTCCGCCAGCGGCTCGTTCTTTATAAAACGCTGCCAGTTTCTCAAATCCGCCTTTTTCTTCTTCTAAGCCTGTGTGCATAGAGCCCATTAACACGCGGTTTTTCAACTGCGTGAAGCCTAAATCTAAAGGTTCTAGTATGTGTGGAAACGACATTCAAACATCCTTTTTAAACAAGTGATTGAAACCAGCATAACCTTAACTTTGATAAAGCTCAATCATTGACACAGCGGATTGTCAAAAACGTTTACAATTGAATTTACCATTTAAATCCATTTTCGGTTAGGATGACATTATTAGAATGTTATAGGAGTGGTAAATGTCCACTAAACCCCCGTTTTTAAAAAGGTTGTTCACCTTATTATGGAATACAGTGAACACTATAAGAAAATTAATTATCAATTTTATTTTTTTCAGCATATTAGCAATCATCATTATTGCGGTCATGACTTCAGAAGATGAAATTGTGCTCGACAATCAAACAGCCTTAGTGCTGGACTTATCGGGTCACATAGTCGATCAAAAACGCTTTGTTGATCCCTTTGAAGCCGTGTTAGCACAGGGCAATGATAATCCCGATGCTGAAATTCTGTTAGCGGATGTGCTTTATGTGATTAACAACGCCACCCTAGATACACGAATTAGCACCATAGTACTTAATTTAAGTAACTTACGCTCGGCAGGTGTAAGCAAAATGACTAATATTGGCGATGCGTTAACTGAGTTTAAAGCTGCCGGTAAAAAAGTGATTGCAATGGAGGATGGTTACAGTCAAAACCAGTACTTCCTTGCGAGTTATGCAGACACCTTATTTTTAAATTCTAAAGGCATGGTTAGCCTTGATGGATTAAGCCGTTATCGCCTTTACTATAAGTCTGCACTAGAAAAGCTTAAAATTAACACCCATGTTTTTCGTGTTGGTACTTTCAAGTCAGCGGTAGAACCTTTTATTCGTGATGACATGTCTGACGCTGACAAAGCTGCGAGTGATGAATTGCTGGGCGATATTTGGCAAAGCTATTCAACTAGTGTTGCTAAAAACCGCGGCATTAGCCCTGATCAATTAGTGCTTGATACCGATGCTTATTTAGCTCAGTTAGATAAAGCAAACGGTGACAGTGCATTGATGGCAATGAATATGGGTTGGGTTGATGAGCTTGTTTCTGCTGAGCAATTTCGCCTCGCCATGATAGAACTTGTCGGTAGCAATAAAGAAGGTAATTCATACCGTCAAATAGGTTTCAATGATTACCTATCACTCACCGCACCGCTACCTCAGTTTATTGAAAATGATTCAGTAGGCATTATTGTCGCAAAAGGTAACATTCTTAATGGCGCCCAGCCTGCTGGACAAATTGGCGGTGAAACCACGTCTGAATACCTGCGTAAAGCTCGTTTAAACGATAAAGTAAAAGCTGTGGTGTTACGGGTAGATAGCCCTGGTGGCAGTGCATTTGCTTCGGAGCAAATACGCCAAGAAGTGCTGGCACTTAAAAATGCAGGTAAACCCGTTGTTGTGAGTATGGGAAGTTTAGCCGCGTCTGGCGGTTACTGGATTTCAGCAAGCGCTGATTATATTTATGCAACTCCGACGACGCTTACCGGTTCAATTGGTATTTTTGGCATGTTTGCCACCTTTGAAGATACCCTAAGCCATTTGGGTGTTAATTCAGACGGCGTAGCAACATCAGATTGGGCTGGTCTCTCACCTACTCGCAGTTTAAGTCCCAATGTAAAAGCCGTTATTCAACGTCATATAGAACGTGGTTACCATGAGTTTATTTCTCTTGTTGCCTCCGAGCGTAATATGACACTTGAACAAGTCGATAATATTGCCCAGGGCCGTGTTTGGACCGGTAACCGTGCACTTGAATTAGGTCTTGTTGATGAAATTGGCGACATGAAACAAGCTATCGCAAAAGCTGCAGAACTGGCTGAAATGGATAAGTTTGATACCAAATTAATTGAACAGGAATTGACTACTGAACAACAGTTTATTCAACAGTTAATAGGCGCCTCAGCGGCTTATATACCAGTATCTGCGCATAAATCATCCATACTCGAAACCATTTTAACCCAGTGGAGTGGCGTGATTGAAGACTTTGCTAAGTTTGATGACCCGCAGGGAGTGTACCTTTACTGTGAGCAATGTGACTTCTAGTTTTTAGCATAGAAATATTAAATATGTAAAAAAAGCCTGCTTAGCAGGCTTTTTTATATCGATTCGACAATATAACTCGTATAATTTACACATTATGTAAAATTAATCTAATTTGAGCTAATCCATGACTAAACGCGCTATTTACGTTGCCTATACGGGCGGAACAATAGGTATGCAAAAAACCGCTAATGGTTTTGCACCTGTTTCTGGCTTTTTAACCGATTGCGTTCAGTCTATGCCTGAGTTTTATCACGAAGAAATGCCAAGCTTTGTGATCCAGGAATACAGCCCATTAATTGACTCTTCAAATATGGCGCCTACGGATTGGCAACTCATCGCTAATGACATAAAAGCTAATTATGAAAAATACGATGGTTTTGTCATATTACATGGCACCGACACTATGGCTTATACCGCTTCAGCATTGTCATTTATGCTACAAGGGCTATCAAAACCTGTCATTGTCACTGGCTCTCAAATTCCTTTAGCGCAGCTTCGTTCTGACGGTCAAACAAACTTATTAAACTCATTGTATATCGCTGCCAATTACCCAATAGCAGAAGTCTGTTTATTTTTTAACAATAAATTGTTTAGAGGTAATCGTTCAACTAAGGCCCATGCCGATGGCTTTGATGCATTTGCCTCACCTAACTTCCCGCTACTACTTGAGGCGGGTATTAAGATTAATATCAAAGAAGGCAAAATCACTCAGCCGACAAACTCGCCTTTAAATGTAATTAATATCAAACCGCAGCCTATTGGGGTAGTGACTTTATATCCCGGAATTTCAACCCAGATATTTAACAATATTCTACAGCAACCGGTTAAAGCATTAATCATGCTTACCTTTGGTGTGGGTAATGCACCACAGGACCCACTGCTTTTACAGGCATTAAAACAGGCCGATGAGCGTGGCATAGTCCTAGTGAACCTGACTCAATGTTTTCAGGGCAAAGTCAATATGCGCGGTTATGCCACAGGTAACTCATTAGCTAAGGCTGGCGTAATAAGTGGTATGGATATGACTATTGAAGCAGCATTAGCAAAATTACACTATTTGCTTTCAATAAATTTGACACCAGAAGAAATTAAGAAATCGATGCAAATGAACTTGATTGGTGAGCTGTCAGCAGACTAATCACTACTAAAATCTGATGATAAACTGATAAAAACTCGCTTACAGGATTAGTAGTCATATTTGCGAAATAGGTGTACTAAAGTCATTATCTTAATTTAGCAGCGAGTTTTTATATTTCACATCAATTAAATTGATAGCTGACAATCCTCCTCTGCGGCCTAAGTTAATTATCAACCACATCAACTTAGGTATACAAAGTAGAAAATTCTGCTCAATTTACTGTATAAATTGATCTTCTTCCTTGGCGTTACAGTATTTATAGAAATAATTAACTGATCCAAGGTAGTGCCATGTCATTTTCATTAAGCGAAGAATCAAGAATTATAGAAATGGCTTGGGAAGACAGAACGCCTTTTGAAGCAATAGAGCTGCAGTTCGGAATGAATGAACCTTTAGTGATTAAATTTATGCGCAGTCGCCTTAAACCTAAAAGTTTCAAACTGTGGCGTGAAAGGGTCAGTGGCCGCAACACAAAGCATTTAAAACTCAGAAACCCTGAAATAAGCAGAGGTTATTGCCCAACCCAATATAAACAGCGTTAATGCGAGCGATTATAATTAGATACATCTTCTATTCCGACCTGCTGTTTACATAATATAAGGTCGGTCTAATCCAGAATCAATAATTGCCCACTAAACCTCACCAAAACATAACCATGCAAAGTCTCCCACCCTAGCAGTAAACTTATCCTTTCTCTGAATAAAGCTTTGCAAAACGTGTATTTTAAAGGCAAAGTATTGAATTATTAATACTATTCGTCAATCTGAGTTAAATACTCAAAACAACTTCCCTTCCTTGTTGAGTGATAGCTTAGGATCATTTAAAGATAAATATATGACTAAAAATTTGCTTAAAATAGCGCTTTCCTTGCCACTATTAACATCCTGTGTATCTACAATAGATCAAACAATTCCTCTTTCTGATGAGTTTCAGACTAGTTCGACAGTCATCATTCTGGACAATCCTAGCTTTAGGATCCCTGATTCAGTTTATAACAATGATCTGGGTATCTATTCCGTTGTAAACGCAGAAACATCCTGGAAAAGCTCACAAAAAAACTTAGTTGATAGAAAGAAAGATATAAGTTTTATCAATTATATACTTTTTGATGATGCTCTTTCATTCATTAGCGCAGAATATGAAGTTGATGATACACAAAGGTTTTCTTTCACCCTTCAACAAAATAATGAAAATGTTTCTACATCAAAATGTGAAATTTTTTCGCAGTCTTTGACTAAAGAGACAGAAGCAAATGATATTGAATTTTCTAGTCCAAGTTCTCATTCTAGTCATAATACCCGGTTAAAAACATACCTAGTATGTGCTATCACACACAATCAAAAACTTTGGCAGCTGACATTAAAATCTTATCAAAATCAAACAACAATAGTTCAAGTGAAAAGCGATGATCGGTCTTATCAAGTCGAAGATATTTCACAGAATGTAAGTTTAGTAAAAAAGGGGGATATTATTGAGCAGAGACATTCAGCCCCATGGCGATCATTAAGCTCAGGACTTGAGTTTTTTGATAATAAAGAACAAGTTGGTGCTTTATCTTTTGTTGGTAAGCCTAAAATTTGGCTAAAAAATGATTTGCCAGATCAAACAAAACAATTATTAGTTTCAATTAACTATAGCCTGACCATGTTTAATTGGTTGGACAGCGATTGGCGTTAAATACTATTTTCACTCTGTTTGATTAGCGTCGATATATGCCTGTAAAACAAGCCTGTAAAAGATTCTGTGTAACTGCAAAAAGAAATACTAATCTGGGTGTTATCTATCATCAACGCCCAGATTAGGAATATTTATAACGGATTGACTTCGAATGTGTTACTTAGGCAGTAATACTGTATCAATTACATGTATTACACCGTTACTTGCAGCAACATCAGCCATAATAACTTTAGCATTGTTTATCATGACGCTACCGTCAGTAACTTTTACCATCACCATTTCACCTTGAACGGTTGCAGCACTATCAATTTTAGCCACATCTGCCGCCAATACCTTTCCTGATACTACATGGTATGTTAATACAGCGACTAGCTTATCTTTGTTTTCTGGTTTTAGTAACATTTCAACAGTACCGGCCGGAAGATTTGCAAAAGCTTCATCCGTTGGTGCAAACACTGTAAACGGACCTTCTCCCTTAAGCGTCTCAACTAACCCTGCCGCTTTTACCGCAGCGACTAAAGTGTTAAAAGATCCATTTTCAGCAGCGACATCAACAATGTCTTTTTTCATACCATGATGTTCTGCATAAGAAGTGGTCACAAACGCAAAGCTGGCAAGGATAATCGATAGTGTTGTAATTGCTTTCTTTAACATTATATTTTCCTTTGTAGAGAGTTTTTGTAGAGAGTTAAGTTTTGTTGTCGCCGTATTTTACGAAGCATTACAGGATAAAGATCACTCAATTTACATATCAATTACTTTTGACAGATTCATCACCAATAAAAATCAGATCTAACAACAAAACGTCACCTTATTAATAATTTATTAATAATTTATTAATCAATTGTTTACATCGACCAATAGGTTATTAACAACTACGCAAATCCCTATCGGTAACAGTCTGATAACTTTCATGATAACAAGCACACTAAAATTTCACTGCTTAAACAACGCTAAACCTAAGCCACTACAATATTACTTCCTTGTTATTGATAGATATTACGCTCCAACGGCAAGTCGCTTAGGTACTGAACAAACTCAACTTCAAAACCATTAGGGTCAATAAAATACACACTTTTAGCGTGGGGCTCATTTCCACCCCAAATACGCACCTCAAACCCTGCATTGTTTAAACGTGCTATTAAACTGTTTAAATCAGCAACTACATAAGCAAAGTGGGCTACACCCATTTCATTAGAGGCTAGCTCTCGCACTTTGCCGGTTCCGGAATCATTAAAAGATAAGTACTGTTTGTCATCACCAAAATGTACCCATTTACGTGGAACTCCATACCACGTTGACTCGCCGCCTCCCCTTATCCGCCAATGAGGCATGGCAGCACGATAAAAAGCTAATGTTTGATCTAAATCTTTTACAACGATATTTACATGTTCTAAATGCATGATATGTCCTTATTTTTAATCCCAATTAAATTAACTAGACACAGCATAAAACCTCAAGTTAACTTGAGGTAAAGCATTTTTTTCGTTATTTTAGTTATCTTAATTTTTGTGTGTGGCTTATATATGTTGAACGAGTACGATCTATCTGTGGGACAAGTGGCTAAACGTTGTGGTGTTAAGGTATCGACATTGCATTTTTATGAGCAAAAAGGGCTAATTAAATCATTGCGTAATCAAGGTAATCAGCGTCGTTATCAACGTGATGTGTTACGACGGGTATCTGTGATTAAAGCGGCTCAACAGTTCGGGATTAGCCTGCAGGATATTCAAACCGCGTTTAGTCATTTACCTGATCAAAGAACCCCAAACAAAGATGATTGGACTCAACTGTCGCAAACGTGGAAAACGCAATTAAATAAACAAATTGCAGCATTAGAAGATTTGAGGGATTCACTTGAAGGATGTATTGGTTGTGGTTGCCTGTCGATGACTAGCTGCCCTATTTATAACCCGAACGATACCTTGGCCACCAAAGGTAATGGGGCTGTATTATTGGATATAACCAATTAAAAAAAGCTTACTGATAGCAATTTAAGCCATATTGTTCACACCATAAAAACTAAAAAGGGCCTAGTCACTTCGACTAAGCCCTGATGAAACTATTCATCTAATTTGGGAGGAAATTGAGAACAATGAAACGTGTTATGAATTAAGGGTTACTCTTCGAGTATACGAGAGCGAGTAATTTCAATTTTACGGGCTTTCATCGCCTCTGGGATCTCACGTTCCAAATCAATATTCAGCAATCCATTTTCTAACTCAGCGCCGACGACTCTGACATGATCTGCAAGCTGGAATACCCGTTCAAAACCTCGTTCAGCAATGCCCTGATGAAGATATTTACGTTCATCTTTTGTGTTAGCTTTATTACCTTTAACTAATAACTTTTCACCTTCACTAGTGATATCAAGTTCAGTCATGTTGAAACCAGCAACAGCCATGGTAATGCGATAAAGGTTTTCACCGAGCAATTCGATGTTGTATGGAGGATAGCCATTGTTGCCATTGTTCGCTGCGGCATGTTCCGCAAGCTGGGCTAAACGGTCAAAGCCAATAGCGCTACGGTATAGTGGGGTTAAATCTGGAGAAATAGAAAAATTACGCATAATCATATCCTTGTCTAAAGCAATATGTAAAAATTAAGCCATTATTGGCGAGTTTTCATTGCCCTTTCGGCACAATGGATAACAAAATATCAAAACCTCTGTTGAGCGTTTTTAACTTTCATCTTGTTACAAATAAGATATAGGGTTGGGATTCGTTAATTCAAGGGGAAAATAAAAAATACTAAAAAAAAGACAGCTAACTTAGCTGTCTTTTATGCATTAACAATTTCATCTTGCAAATGTTAATGTCTGTTGAGAATTAGTTTAACTGACAACCTAAAACACTATTAGAGTTAGTGTAAACAATATCACCTACTGGTGCGAAATCAGCAGCAACAATCATGCTTTTATCTTTAAAGTAAGTATAAAGCACCTCAGCATCAACATAGCCTGTTTGTACTGACTCAAGTTTTGGATAACCATCACCACCTGCAGCATTATAGCTTGGTACAGTGAAGGTATAGCTACCATCGGCAGCATACGTTTCACCATTGATTTCACTGATATCAACACTGCTTGCTGCACAGTCGACAGTCATTTTAACGCCAGTAATTTGTGCATAAGCACCTGAACCACGTTGGAATGTCGCCACTGTAGCTAAGTATTCAGAAACTTGTGCACCTGTGAGTGTGTTTAAGGTAACCATATTGCCAAACGGCTGTACGGTTAATACGTCACGATACGAGATTTCACCCGCTGCAATTGATGCACGTACACCGCCTGAGTTCATTACAGAAAAATCGGCATTAACTTTAGTACGCTGTGCTTCTGCAATTAAACGACCTAGGTTAGTTTGCTCACCACGTACAATAGCGCGATCGCCTTCAAGTTTAGCGTCAGTTTCAGCAATCACTTCGCCTAATTGACCTTGACCTTTTGCTTGATAATAAGACAGTAATTGCTTTAAATCTGCATCAGGTACAATTTCTTCACCAATAAATACTGTGGTTTTTTTACCTTCAGCATCTTCAACTGTTTTCTTCAAGTTAACTGGGATCAACTTATAGCTAGCAAGGTTCAATTTACCATTGAAATATTCAAAATCTGCACGTCCCACATACTTGCCCCACTCATGGGCTTGCATGATGTAAGTGCCATTTTGCATATCAGGCGCACAGTCATCGCCAGGTTTGAAATCAGCGTATTCATTCGTGCCAGGTTCCATACACACTGGGTTTTGTGAATGCCCACCAATTACCGCCTGTAAATCACCTGCAGCAAGTGCTCTTGCCATTTCAACATCACCTGGGGCGTTGCTGCCATGTTTGCCATCGGCATAATGTCCCATATGGGTAGTGGCAAAAATTAAATCTGCACTATCGTTCGCTTTAATTTCAGCAATGACTTTTGCCACTTCTGTGGTTGGATCGGTAAACTTGATATCCTGAATGTATTCTGGGTTACCTAACTTCTCAGTATCTTTAGTTGTTAAACCAATAACGGCAATGCGTACGCCATTAACGTCGAATATTTTGTAGGGTTCAAAATAACGTGTAGTGCCATCAGCATGATAGATATTGGCCGCTAGCATTGGAAAGTTAGCGATAGAGCGTTGTGAATCTAATACTGCTAATGGGTTATCAAATTCATGATTACCCACTGCCATGGCGTCATAACGAATTTCGTTCATGCCAATAAAATCAGGAACGGCATCTTGTAAGTCTGATTCAGGTACGCCGGTGTTAATATCGCCGCCAGATAACAGTATACTTTCACCGCCATTAGCACTCACTTCAGCACGAATTTGATCGATTAAGGCTTTGCGCGCTGCCATACCGTATTCACCACTAGTATTTTCCCAGAAGCGACCATGGTTATCATTGGTATGAAGAACGGTAAATATTTTACAATCTGCTCCAGCTTCTGCGCAGGTGGTAGGCACTTTTGCATCGTCGTCACTATTACAGCCCATTAATGCAACTAACACAGCTGATGCCAGCATTCCTTTTATTAACACTTTAGACATATGTAACCCCATTTATTATTTATCTTGTATTTATTTGTATAAATAAGCGAACTTTAAATTCACCCTAAAATGATACCAAACAATGAGGGATACACGTGACAACTTTATGACAAAACAATGACATTTAGTGCAATCTTAACAATGAGTTACATGAAAAACTGTCGTAAATAAAGAACAGGGCAACCCTATCAGATTTATACCTATGCAGTAAACAATAAAGGCTTAACCCAATAATGAAGTTAAGCCTTTATAAACAAAGATTATTTTATATACAACCCAACAACGCACCATTGTCCCGCATAGAGAACAGTTCTGGCAGTTGTGTGGTAAAGATTAATTCAATACTTTTTTCAACCATTGACCTATTTCAGATAACTGTGTAGGCAAAACACTGTGCGCCATTGAATAGGTTTTCCAAACGCTATTATAACCCGCATTATTCAAGGCATCGTATGCCATTTTGCCAGCAAATAATGGCACTACTTCATCTTGTTCACCATGATTTTGCAAGATTGGTGTGTGTTTATTTGCCTGGGCAAGTTGTTCCGGTAAATGCTCGCCACCGGGTAAATAACAGGATAAAGCCATAATTCCGGCTAAAGATTGCTCAAAGCGTAACCCAGTGAACAAACTCATCACACCACCTTGGCTAAAACCAGCCAACACTATTTTGTTTGCTGGAATACCCGCTGCAATCTGTTGCTCAATGAGACGTTTTATTTGTAGCTCTGATGCCTGCACACCTGCGATATCTGCACGATCATGTAAGTCCATGCTTTTGATGTCATACCATGAACGCATGATATAACCCCCATTAATGGTTACCGCTTGTTCTGGTGCATGTGGGAAAACAAACCGAATAGCATGATCGCCAGGTAACCCTAAAACAGGTACGACAGGAGCAAAACCGGCACCTGAATCACCTAAACCATGTAACCAGATAACACAAGATGAAGCCTTATTGCTAGGTTCAACGACAATGGCTTCTAGAGATGATTGAGTCATGTGATTCCTTATCTATTTGTATGTGGTGTACTTTGAATATTATTGAGCGTGAATACCGGTCTCTTGTAACAATTGTTCAAACTGTTGTGGATTATCCAGTTTAATTGTCCATTTCACCGTACCAGCATCAGCCGCTATGACTAATCCATGATGAAAACAACTTATATCATCGACAACTGCGCTTAGAATAATATGATTTTCAAAAAGACGACATTGTATTTCATTAGGGGTAATGATGAGCTTACCTTGGGAAAATTCGAGGATCATATAGGTACTTAATAAAGGTTTATCCCAAGTCTATTGTAGACCTGGGATCGAAACGGCTAATTAATGCTGATGACCACCGGCACCATGGGCATGACCATGGGCGATTTCTTCATCAGTTGCATCGCGTGCATCAACGACTTCAATATCAAAGGTTAATTCACGGCCCGCTAATGGATGATTAACATCCACTGTAGCCATAAACTTACCTACTTTAACTATGGTCACTTGACGTTGACCTTGATCAGAATTAACGATAGCAGCCATACCTGGCTTCCATACTTTAGCACCTGATAAATGCTTAACTGAGACACGTTGCTCAGCTCCTTCTTGACGTTCACCATAGGTGTCAGCTGCCGGAGGCGTGACAGTAAACTTGTCACCAATTGCTTTACCGGTAATAGCATCTTCAATACCAGGCATCATGTTGTCGTTGCCATGAAGGTAAGCTATCGGATCGCGGCCTTCATTTGATTCAAGCACTTCGCCTTTTTCATCGCGCAGCGTGTAATTAAACTGCACAACCATATTGTCTTTAATGCTCATTACGTATCCTTAAAATTAATCTGTATTTGCGTTAACTGTCGATTATACAGTTAACGGCTATTAAAAAAGTCGCAAGAGCTTAACAAATGCTTATGGGGTCGGCAATTTGTTTAAGCTTATGCCTAACTTCTCAAATGTAGCATTATCTGGATAACCATCCGCTATTAAACCATGTTTACGCTGATAAGCTTGTAATCCTGTTACAGAGTTTCGACCTAAAATACCATCTGGTTTACCCACATCAAAACCCTCATCAGTCAGTTTTTGTTGCAACTGTTGAACCATTTCTCGGTTTAAACGGGGATGATTTGGTAAAGGATGAGAAATACCAGCGCCACCATTAATTTGATCGGCTAGTTTACCCACCGCAATAGCGTAAAATTCAGAACGATTCCAGCGCATTATCACATTAAAGTTTTCATAACCTAAAAAGGCTGGTCCTGTATGGCCTGCAGGCACATACAATGCCGCTTGCATGTCAGGTGTTGATAACGGCTTGCCACTTGTTTGCTTTATGTTTAGCCCAGCCCAATCAATCAATAATTTTGTATCCTTACTGCCCATATAGGCAAAATCATAATTTTTCGGTAACTGTACTTCCCGTCCCCAACGCTCATTGGCTTTCCAACCTAATTGTTGCAGAAAGTTGGCCGCAGAGGTTAATGCATCTGCGGTACTATTCCATAAATCTGCTCTGCCATCGCCATCGCCATCAACTGCATACTTAAGATAATTAGTTGGCATAAACTGGGTATGCCCCATTGCCCCCGCCCATGAGCCAACCATATCTTTATCAGCAAATTGATAGCGCTCTTTTAAGGTTAAAGCTTGCATCAACTCCTGGGTAAAATATTCGCTGCGTCGAGGGTCGCATGCCAAAGTAGCTAATGAGTTAAGCACTGACATATTCCCTTTATAGCTTCCATAGTTAGTTTCAAGCCCCCAGAAGGCAACAATATACTGACCCGGAACACCATATTTAGTGGTTAACTGCCTCAATAACTGGCCGTGCTGGGCATAGAGTTTACGTCCCTCTTTGATGCGCCAATCGGTTACACGCTTGTCATAATAATCTTTAAATGTGGTGGTAAACTCAGGCTGCTGATTATCGAGCTCAATCACCCTAGGAATGAAGCTTAAGTTAGCCACCGTAGTATCAATTGTTTGCTGTGAAATACCCTGTTGCTTTGCTTTTAACTGTAATTGACTCACACATTGTGCAAAATCAGCACTGGCTATAGCTGAATGAGAGAAACTGACGCTTAATAATAATGCTGTAATGGATAAATTAACGCGCATAAGACTCAAGTGGCACCCAAATAATAACAAATAAGATTGTGTGAATATCGTGACTGATTGCTATCAACTTCACAAGCGCTTAATAACCATAAAAAGACCGATTTACGATATAAAAAGTGTGTTAGCTGAAATAGCCATCAGCATTAGGCATAACCAACTTGAGCTAAAGTAGGTATTCAGTATAATGAAACCGTTTTTAACTTCACTTAATGAGAATGATCATGACCGAACAAAACCCGACGTTAACTAGCTTCATCGAAAGTGTAAAAAAACACCAAATCGTTTGGGGTCTTCAGGACGAAACAGGCGAAGGATGGGTTGTGTGTGATTCATCTGAGTTTGAAGAAACTGATGTTATGCCACTGTGGTCGTCAGAAGCTACTGCCAAAAGTCATTGCACCGAAGAATGGGCTGAATACACAGCGGTTAGTATCACTTTGGTCGACTTTCTTGAGTATTGGGTTGGCGACTTAAATGATGATGGCGTTTTAGTGGGTGTTAACTGGGAAAGCGATCAAGAGTGTTTTGAAATAGACCCAATTGTATTAGCAAAAAGCTTAGTTGATATCGAAAAAGATTAATTATTGTTACTTGCACTGGGATATTCATCTCAGTGCATTTGCCCATTACCTTTTGCTTAAGTATCCAATATGACAAACCCTACTATGGTCGACATTCCTTTCGATAAACGCCACATGTGTTGGTTTTGTGATGAACCCTGCCATGCAGAGTTGCCTTATTGGCGTATGGCGCATACTCCTCACCCATCATTAACCGTCCCAGCATGTCAAGAATGTAAGTTGCTGGCACAAAAACACTTATTAACCTCTATCTGGGATTGTCGTGAAGCGGTTAAAGATCAGTTAATGAAGCGATACCATAAGGATTTGGCAATTGGCATTAATTGGACCGAACAAGAATTAGCAGAATCTGAATTTGATTGTAGAATTTTTGGGGGCTTTAAAAAGAGCGCTTGGATGATGTTCAAGATTGCTCAAAAAAGAATCAACGCTTTAGGCTGGGCGCTAAGTATTGATGATAATCACTTTGAAGATGACCCCTTGTTTGCAGGAACTAATACCTTAGGCTTCGAATTTGATGGCTTACAATTCAACAACCTAAATCAAGGAATTAAGCATTACTGTCAAGTATTGGCGTTAGATGAAGAGTTTTTAAAGCAGTTGGTGACTTATTTAGGTAAAGATCAATTTGGTCATGCAATCAAGCTCGCCAGACTTAATATTGGCGTGACTAAAAGTATGCAACAAAAAATTCTACAAGAACTACTTGAAGATTTAGACCGTTAAATTACAGACTAACAGTTTCGCAGAATTTGACTTACTATAAACGTCGTTTCAAGAGAAAAACCAATAGTTAGCACTAATAATTTGCCGTAAAATAGCCGAAGCTTCTCGTTATGGGAAATAATCTTAAATCCAACGAAACCAAAAACAATGTTCTATCGTATAAATTAGTATCATCCACATACAAGTGATTAAAATGTTCTCATTATTCAGACAAGACCCGATAAAAAAACTCACTAAACTTTATGAGTCAAAACTTGAAAAAGCGATGCACGCGCAGCGCAATGGTGATATTAAATCTTACTCTATGATTACAGCAGAAGCTGCACTGATAGAGGCTGAGATTAGTGCATTAGAAAATCAGAAAAAGCCTCTTTAAACTATATTATTCATAGGCTCGTAATGAGCCATTTTAAAGCTTACCCCAGAATATCTCTTAACCTATTTTGAACACCTGTTACTAATAAGTCAGGCTGAAATTTCGAAATAAAAGCATCGCAGCCAACCTTTTCAACCATTGCATTATTAAAGCTGCCGCTCAAAGACGTATTTAATGTGATAAATAACGAAGCCATTCGAGGATCTGCACGCACTTCAGAAGTGAGCTTATAGCCATCCATCTCTGGCATTTCAGCATCCGTTATCATCATTAATAATTCAGTAGCGACATTTTGGCCATTATCCGCCCAGGACTTAAGTAAGTTCAACGCCTGCAACCCGTCTGACGCTTCAATAATTTCAATACCCAGCTGACTGAGTGTTTCTCTGACCTGTCTTCTGGCAGTACTTGAATCATCAACAATTAATATTTTACGACCAGGCATTTGCGGGGCTAAAGCCTCATCCAAAACACCATCCGATAACCGAATATCATAATTAATGATTTCAGCGAGGACTTTCTCTACATCAATAATCGATACTAAGCGGGATTGACCTTGGTCCTCCAACCGAGTTATTGCAGTTAGATAATTGTTTTTACCTGCCATTTTAGGCGGTGGCATAATGTCACCCCAGGTCAAGTTAACAATATGTTCCACTTTACCAACCAAGAAACCTTGTATACTGCGATTATACTCAGTAATAATTAAATTACAGTCATCGGTAATTGGTAAGGGAGAAAAACCAATAGCGCCACGTAAATTAATCACAGGTATAGAAGTGCCTCTAATGTTAGCAACTCCAGCGATACTGTTATTACTGCCAGGAAGAGCGCTTAACGATGGCACTTTGACGACTTCTTTGACTTTAAATACGTTAATTGCAAATAGCTGAGTTGAGTTAATTCGAAACAGCAATAACTCCAAGCGGTTCTCACCCACTAGATTAGTACGTTGATCAACACTATCGAGCACTTTCTTCATTAAACCTACCACCAATCTATAAATACAAGTCGTGACTAATTATGCTAGGCACTGCACATCATATTTATCATTATAAACATAAATCAGCAAAAAGATGACTCTCTGATGACTAGATTTAGTATCTAAGCTATTTTTTTCCTAATAATGAGATTATAGCTCACTTCTGTTTAATTAAAATTTAACAAAAATATTATCAACAAATGGCAAAAGCTTCTGTTTTTAAAGGTGTAACATCAAGCGTGCAAAACATTAAAGCTAAAAGATGCCAACATGATAATTAGAAAACGACTAATGCTCATCAAGAAAACTTGCTGCAGACACTCAACGAGCCTATTCACACTGTTAACGTCTATCAAATTTGAATAAAACGGCAAAACGAATGTGATCAATTACCTATTAAGTTCGTATAAATTGTCAGTTTACATTGTTCATATAAAGGCTGGTTATGATAATTCCAATTTTTCCTTTGCCGATCTGTATATTACCTCAAGGGTATAGTCAGTTGCGCATTTTTGAAGCTCGATACAAACGTTTAGTCACCGAGTCGCTCAAAACAGGAGTGGGATTTGGACTATGCATGCTCAGTGATGATAAAAAGGAGATACTTCCTATAGGCACGTTATGCAAAATCATTGACTTTGAAACACTCAATGATGGTCTTTTGGGTATAAGTATCCGCGGTGAGCAAAAATTTATTATTAAAGATGTTAGTGTCGATCACGATGGATTGAAACGCGCTAAGGTTTCACTCATTGAAGATTGGCCTGAGTCACAAATTAATGCATTAAATTCGAAAAATAAGCCAGATAAGCTTCAGCAGCGTGACAAGATACTCAGTGACACTCTTAAAGATATACTTAGAGAATACCCTGCTCACTTAGCCCACTATCAGCAAGAAAATTTTCAAGATATATCATGGGTCTGTCAGCGATGGTTAGAAATAATTCCCATAAGTGCTGCCGAAAAGTACCGCTGTATCAATAGTCACGACCATCATATGGCACAAACATTTCTCGCAGATATAATCAGTTAACCTTATTACTATGCGGATAGATCAATAGACTATTTAATCTATTAAAAATTAATTCGAGTTATTGTAAATGTGTTGTAATTGCATGCTACACATAGAAAACTATTTTTTTATTTATTGGGTTTAAAAGTGATCCAATTCATTTATCGAGCGTATAAAAGTACATAACCGGCCCACAAAAAAGACGCGAGTGAAGATAATGGAAAATTTTCAATCACAAAGTGCACAAAATCGTTATGATAAGGCAAGTATTGCAAAACGAAACGGTGTAATAAATTTGTCTAATAGTAAAGAGCACGATGCGGAACAGTTAGCAGCGTTGATGTTAAAAGTGGCTAACGTGCGGTGTAAAGCATCATTTGCTAAGTTATTCAGCCACTTTGGCTCAAAAATTAATGCTTTTGGTAATCAACGATTACATCAGCAGGGATTAGCAATGGATTTGGTTCAAGAAACCATGACCAGAGTGTGGACTAAAGCGCATTTATACAATCCCGATAAAGCCGCTGTTAGCACCTGGATTTTTACAATCATGCGTAACCAATGCTTCGATATGCTCAGAAAAGTGCAGCATAACCGTGAAGATTCATTTGGTGATGACATTTGGCCACTTTTCGAGTCAGATGATGCTGAAAATAACGAAGATGATTTTAAGCTTACAGGCACTCTGTTACTTCACGTTAACGAATTACCTCCTTTACAACGTGAAGTTGTACAGGGCATATACATGCAAGAAATGACACAGCAAGAATTGGCAGACAAACTCGAGATACCTATAGGTACAGTTAAATCAAGATTACGCTTAGGTTTAGAGAAGTTAAAAGGCTTTATGGAGAAACATTATGATTAATTATCATCCTAACGAACAATTATTACTACTTCATATTAAGGGAGAACTACCGCTATCAATGTCATTGGCGGTTTCAGCCCATGCCGAACTTTGTGATATTTGCCACAAATCTTTATCACTATTAACCAATGAGCAAACCGTTGAAGCGTTTAACATTGATAGTTTCAGCAACGATTCGACAACAGATATAGACATGGATTTGTTGTTAGAAAAAATGTTGGATAGCACACTGGATGAACTTGATTCAACACCACATCGCCCAGTAGACAAGGGTACGTTTGAAGTATCAGTTAAAGGTGAGTCTTATACTTTACCAAGAGCATTTAGACATCAGATTAACGCTCAGTGGCAGGGTATTGGTAAAGTCAGCCGCCTGCGCTTAAATACAGGTGAAGAAAAAGCAAGGGCCAGCTTATTACACATAGCTGCAGACGGTGAAATTCCTGAACATACCCATAAAGGTTCTGAGCTAACGTTACTATTAGCAGGTGAATTTAGTGATAAGTTCAACAGTTATAAGCCAGGAGACTTCATGCTACTTGATGAGAACCATGAACATTCTCCTAAAACAATGTCAGGTTGTTTATGCTACACCATAGTTGACGCACCATTGTATTTTACTAAAGGTTTTAGCAAACTGTTAAACCCTATTGGTGAGTTGATTTATTAAGGTGGGGTGTTGAGCTTAACTGTGATGCTTATTACAGATAATTTTTGTGATTGTGCTGTTTGGTAATAAATAAGTAATATCTATTGCCAAACAGGTATTTTACATATATTATCATTAAAGTTTAATTACTTTGTTTATCTGTTTACCTATCGTAAGTCTGCTCAACTTCCTTTGTAAACCACCACAAGCGCCTTTGATTTTATCTATGTTGATACACAATTAGTATCCATTAATATATTTATTCTCATTGTAATGGGCTTGTCATAAACCTATGGTCAACTATCACTGTCAAGCATTTGATGTATTATCTACACATTAAATAATTGAGTTAATTGTAAAACAACCTTTAATTAATAATTAAGATTTTTTACATATTTCTCACATAAAGACTTGATTAGTGTAAGATTGATAAGGTAACTTAATCTAGTAACTTAAATCTTTCGCAACACGAAAAATATTAAGGGAATTATATTGTTAAAACTTACATCACCTAAGGGTGAGCATAAATTATAAGGAGTATGATAATGTCATACCAATTTAACGGACACGAAATTACAGTTAACTTTCCTGTTAATTCTATTTCATCAAACAAAAACTCAATTGCTTTTACCGATTCACAAGGTAAAAACAAAACAACTTTTTCAAAACGCATTGAAGCCGTAAACTTTATGAAATGGCTGATTAGTTCGAATAAGTAATAAGTACATCCCCTACGCTTAGGCGTAAATCATTTGCTCTGTTATTTAATAAACCTGGCTAACGGTATTCTCCTCTCATTTACCGGGCGTTTATTAACAACAGGGCAAACTGATAAAATCTCTTTATCACACATTCAAAAAACTCTTATCCACAACTTCAATTAATGAAGTTAACTTTTATATATCTGTATAACGACATTATTATGTTGCAATGCAGTTGTAGATAGAGTGTTATTCTATAAAATATATATTCAATATTAATCCCTCTACATACTGCATATAGCAATCAGTTATCTATTAGCAAGCTTACGTGTATATCTGGGTAGCATAGTTGCATTCCCTAACAAACCGCCTTGATGAATATATAAAACTTGCCTATCTTGGCATTGATTCGCTTCTATGTAGCGCTTCAACACGCTCAAGCCAATAGGGTCGTATAATAAATCGAACTCTATTCCACTTGTTTTTAGCACATCGTTCCACAACTCAAATAAGGGCAAATACAACTTACCAAAGTGATACTTATTACCATCATTAATAATAGTGGGATGCTGGGTTTTATCTGGGTTTAATTCACAAAATTGATTTGCTAAATATGTATCACCGCCAACAGTGCTGCAAGTTAACACCTTAATATCAATTATTTCCTTTTGGCATTTTTTTATAAAATACTGTTGCAGAAAAACTGCTGTCGTACCTGTGCCAGATGGAAGAAATACTGAAAGAGCGGATATATTTTGTCCTTTAGCCCAATCTATAACTTCACAACCAAGCTGGTAGATGCCAGTTTTAGCATATTCACATCTGCCCCCCTCAGGAATAAACAGTATTTGTTGCTCAGAATATCGATTTAGGTATTCAGGCCTAAATATGTTTATTACCTCATCCAAATGCTTGCAGCCACTGAGTTCAGCTTGGTCCCAATCAACTTGGATAATATTGGCACCGTTATGATGGGCTTGAGTAAAATTTGACACAATAGCAGGCGTAGCTTGTAATTGTGACTTTATATAAGCACTAATATGACTTACATAATAATCTAGCTGCCAGCCTTTCATTTTTGCCAATACCGATAGCGAATATAATGAATTTGCTTGAGCCGAACCCGATCCCACTATTCGTGTCACTTTAGGAAAGTCATTGATAAGGAAATGATAAAATTTTCGGGCTTTATTACCACTAAAATCAGGGTGTAATTTATCATCGCGCTTGACGAATATTTGTCTTCCTGCAAAATTAATTGTATCTGTTGGACTATGACTTAGCATTTATAACACCATTAAAATTGATTAGGGTCATTGTAACTAAAATTAGTTAAAATCACTCATTTTTAGTCTAAATCTTAATTCTTAGTTTACTTCATCCAAATAAAAATCAATTTAACCATTTAGATCAATATCTTAAACCTTGGCACATTCCCTGCTTAGATATCAATATTAATCTCATATTTCAGTTGTAAAAGGAAAAAGATATGGCTATTTTTAGACTAGTTTTTAATATTGCATGGTTTATTTTAGGTGGATTTATAATGGGTCTAGCCTGGTGGCTTGCGGGGCTACTATGTTTTATTAGTATTATTGGTATTCCCTTTGGACGGGCTTGTTTCGTCATTGGTGAGATGGCGTTTTGGCCATTCGGCCAGCAAAGTGTCAACCGAAAACACTTAACGGGTGTTGAAGATCTAGGAACTGGTACCATAGGATTAATCGGTAATATTGTTTGGTTTGTGTTTTTTGGAATTTGGTTAGCGATAGGTCATTTAGCTCATGCGCTAGCGTGTTTTGTGACGATTATTGGTATTCCATTTGGCATTCAGCACCTTAAACTGGCATTATTAAGTCTAACCCCTATCGGCCAAACTGTGGTACCAAACGAACAGTATTAACATTAGGGATGCTTATTTATTTCTTGTAAATAAGCATCCAGCATTATTTGAGGTTCAAATTTTGATAAGCCATCGTTAATTATTTTAAGCCACCTTTCACCCTCTTTATTATTTGCTAATGCAACATGCAAGCTCTTAGAGTCAAGGATTTTATTATTGATTTGCAGTAGATGTGATATTTTTTCAATTTTTGGATCACTTTTTAAGTATCGATAAACATTTAAATCGATTACAATTGTATCAATACGTCCGGCTGCTAATTTTAATATATTCTGCTTTTCATTCATGGCCTCTTCGTATTTTTGCTCACCATTAGCAATCATAGTGTCTATCTCTTCTGTGTTTACATACCCTTTTACCACGCCTAATACATATTTATTTAAATCAGTAACTGTATCCCAAACAATCGGGTTATTTTTAAGCTCCAATAAACCTATCGGACTTGCGCCTAAAGACTGAGAAAAAATAAACTCATTTGTAACATTAATGTATTCAGGGAAATAGCCTATTTTAGCCCCCGTTTTTACCATTCTAATAGCACGAACCCAAGGAACAACTGTGATTTTTAATTGATGGTTGTCATAAGCAACAGCATGTTTAACTATACGAGTAGCAATACCTTTTTCAGTCAACTCAGCTCCACTAAACGGTGGCCAGTCTAGCGTTGATAGTTCAAGAGTGTCTGATACAACAGCACTAGATATAAATAGCGACAAAAATATGTATAAATGCTGGTTTCTTATGCCATTAGATAACATTAACATCACTCCATCTCCATAACGTTACTCTTGAGATAAAAATCATATAGAATACCTTGTCGATAGTGGTATCAAAAAGCTACCATCAGAGTCTTATTTATATATATTCTTGTTCTGATAATAGTACAAAATGACTACTTGGTGTGATATATGAAATATTGGTTAATGAAGTCTGAACCTGATGACTTCAGTATAGATGATTTACAAAGGTGCAGTGGACAAAAATCAGCTTGGCAAGGGATTAGAAATTATCAAGCCAGGAATTTCCTACGAGATCAAGTACGCGTCAATGATTTAGTGCTCTTTTATCATTCAAGCTGCAAAGAGCCTGCAATTGTAGGACTCGTTAAAGTAAGCCAATCTTCACAGCCTGATCTAAGTGCTTTTGATAGCTCATCACCGTATTTTGATCCTAAATCTGATCCTTTGAAACCTCGCTGGGTTGAGGTTGAAATATCATTTATTGAGAAGTTTGTTAATCAGATAAGCCTGAAACAACTTAAAGCTGACATGGAATTAGCTGATATGGTGTTAGTGGCAAAAGGTGCAAGATTAAGTGTTCAACCAGTCAAAGAATCTGAATTCAAATACATACTATCACTTTGTAGTAGGGCTTGAAGAGTAAATATATTCAGATTATTACTCATAAAGTTTTACCTTTATAAAAATCAAAATGCTTACCTTATATTGAGTAAGCACTCTTACTTGAATTTACGAATAATCTTGGATAATTGATATTTTTAAACACTATAAAATTGATTAATTAATAGATTATTAATCTTCACCTTTTGATGTACCGCCAGTAGTAGGTGCATGGGCGATAATACGATCAGCCATACGAGAGAATGGTAACGATTGTAGCCAAACGGTTCCGTGCCCTTGTAGAGTAGCTAAAAACAACCCTTCACCGCCAAATACCATAGACTTAAGCGAACCGGCTCGTTGAATGTCGTAATCAATTCCAGGAGAAAACGCGACTATACATCCAGTATCAACCCTCAATGATTCTCCATGAAGCTCTTTTCTAATTAAGGTGCCACCTGCATGAATGAATACCATACCGTCACCTTTCAAACTTTGTAATATGAAACCTTCCCCGCCGAAAAAACCTGCTCCTAAACGACGATTAAATTTCATGGTAACGTTTGTGCCCAGTGCTGCAGCTAAAAAACTGTCTTTTTGACAGATAAGCTCACCATTATGCTGAGATAAATCGACCGCTAAAACACTACCTGGATAAGGAGCTGCAAAAGCCACTTTACGCTTACTGTGCCCATCATTAGTAAAGTGAGTCATGAAAATACTTTCACCGGAAAACGCCCGCTTACCAGCGCCAAGTAACTTACCGAAAAATCCAGACTCAGGTTCAGAGCCGTCGCCCATTTTAGCCTCAAAAGTGATATCTTGTTCCATGTAATTCATCGCGCCCGCTTCTGCTATCACGGTTTCGTGTGGATCGAGCTCCACCTCAACTAATTGCATACTTGAGCCGATAATTTCATAATCTACTTCGTGGCATCGCTTGCTCATTTGTCACTCCTTGGACTGTTAGTTAATTTCATTCTCAATGAATTTAGCATAAAAGTAATGACCGACTCTATCAAATCTCTGTTGGCACATTAATCGTTTATAGACAATATTATCCAAGCCCTGTGGTATTAATCTCTTTGGAAGTGTGCAATTCAAAACGAGTAAACTCATCTAAAATCAACTCGGTAAATAGTTGCCCTGCTCGCCCTAATGGTCTTTCTAAGGTTGACACTAATTGAGGCGTAAAGCTGAATGTATTACCGCCAACAAAATCGACCGATTTTAATTCGCCTGAATTTAACTCTTCATGGATCAAAAAAGCTGGCATCCAACCAAAGCCAAGGCCTTTCAGTAAAGCATTTTTTTTCATGATAAACCCTGATAGATAAAACACCTTGTCGCCACCAAATTGCATTTCATCACGCACTAAACGCTGTGGGGAAGAATCTTCAATGGTCAATTCCACATGCTGTTGTAGTTCAGTTAAACTTATCTGACTTTGCTTAACTAAGGGGTGATGGCAACTAGCAACAAGTATACTGGTAATAGTGGGTAAGGCTTTAGGATGATAGTTTGGCCCTGTCAAATAGTCTTTTACTAACATTAAATCGGCGCCATCTCGCTCAAACCTATGCTGCACACCGCCTAAAAATTCCATATTTAGTTGAATTTTAGTCGGAACTTTATGTTCCGCCATACGTTTGAGCGCCGTCATGATAGGTTCCATCGGCAACGCCCCGTCGATCACCAGTTCAAGTTTGGGCTCCCAGCCTTCACTAAAACGGCTAGCAAGATGCTCAATATTGGCCAAATGTTGCAATAAACGTTGCCCCTCAGCCAAAATAACTCGGCCTTCAGGGGTTAGCTCTGCACGGTATTGATCGCGATTAAATAAACTTACACCCAAATGTTGCTCTAACTTTTTGACTTGGTAGCTCACCGCTGATTGCGCTTTATGCAAGCGCTCAGATGCTTTAGCGAAACTTCCCTCTTCGACTAATACTTGTAAAACCTTAAATGCATCAACATCTATGCGCATTTATTACTCCTTTACTGCATAAAATTTTGCTTTTGTATCGAATAGCTGCCAAAAATGTACCGATAACAATACAATCTAAAAAATAGATAGAGTCTAGCTGTTTATTATTCTTTTTTTTGTTCATCTAAGCAACTAAATTGAATCTATCTATGCGGCACAAGTCACACTACTCATTGATAAAATGAGCTAGATGAACAAACTAAGTGCTGTAAATGCCCGGTTAAGGAAGCTGATATGCCATTTTATGTAAAACAAGGTGAGATCCCCACAAAGCGTCATATCGCATTTGAGAAAGAAAATGGCGAACTTTACCGTGAAGAGCTGTTTTCAACCCATGGTTTTTCAAATATTTATTCTAATAAATACCATCATAATATGCCGACTAAGGCGATTAATGTGGTGCCATATGCCGTAGAACATGGCCAAGAATGGCAAGACTCATTAATTCAAAACTACAAACTTGACTCACGAAAAGCAGATTGTGACGGTAATTTTTTCAGCAGCCGCAATAAAATTTTCTATAACAGCGATGTTGCCCTTTATACCGCTAAGGTAACCCACAGCACAAACGAGTTCTATCGTAATGCTTATGCGGATGAAATTGTGTTTGTTCATGAAGGTGAAGGACAGCTGTTAAGTGAATATGGTGTTATTGACGTTAAAAAGTGGGATTACCTGGTTATCCCCCGCGGCACCACTTATCAATTAACTTTTAATGATTACAGCAATGTTCGTTTGTTTGTCATTGAATCGTTTTCAATGGTTGAAGTACCTAAACATTTTCGCAATGAGTACGGCCAATTATTAGAGTCTGCTCCCTATTGTGAGCGGGACTTACGTACCCCAGAACTTGCAGATGCGATCGTTGAAAAAGGTGAGTTTCAATTAATATGTAAATTTGGTGACAAGTATCAACAAATGACACTCGAGTGGCATCCATTTGATTTAGTCGGCTGGGATGGCTGTGTTTACCCTTGGGCGTTCAATATTGCTGAATATGCACCTAAGGTAGGTAAAATTCATTTACCTCCATCTGACCATTTAGTGTTTACTGCGCACAATTTTGTCGTATGTAACTTTGTGCCGCGCCCATATGATTTCCATCCTAAGTCAATCCCTGCACCTTATTACCATAACAACATTGATAGCGATGAAGTTTTATATTACGTCGACGGTGATTTTATGAGCCGCACCGGTATTGAAGCGGGTTACATGACCTTACATCAAAAAGGTGTGCCACACGGGCCACAACCAGGACGAACAGAAGCGTCAATTGGTAAAAAAGAAACCTATGAATATGCGGTGATGGTAGATACTTTCGCCCCACTGAATCTTACTTCACATGTAAAAAATTGCATGAGTGAAGACTACAACCGCTCTTGGTTAGAAGACTAAACCATAAGTCGATAGAAAATACCTTCTAACTGCATCACTTTTAACGTGATGCTGAGTTGAATATAACGAGGAATAACAACATGGCAAGCGAACAAAATCCACTGGGACTTTTAGGCATAGAATTTACTGAATTTGCCAGCCCAGACACTGAGTTTATGCATCAAGTATTTATTGATTTTGGTTTTTCTATGCTGAAAAAAGCAAAAAATCATGACATTACCTACTACAAGCAAAATGATATTAATTTTTTATTAAATAAAAGCCGTGCAGGATTCTCAGCAGAGTTTGCTAAATCACACGGACCGGCAATTTGTTCAATGGGTTGGCGTGTTGAGGATGCAGAATTAGCGTTCAAACTTGCGGTAGAACGTGGCGCAAAAGCTGCGGCAGAAGCTGAAAAGGATATGCCATATCCAGCTATTTACGGTATTGGTGACAGCTTAATTTATTTTATCGATACCTTCGGCGCTGATAATAATATTTATGCGACTGATTTCGTTGATTTAGATGATCCAATCAATACACCTGAAAAAGGCTTTATGGAGGTTGACCACTTAACTAATAATGTCTACAAAGGCACTATGGAGAAGTGGGCAAACTTTTACAAAGACATTTTTGGTTTTACCGAAGTGCGCTACTTTGACATTAAAGGGTCACAAACCGCGTTAGTATCCTATGCATTACGCTCACCCGATGGTAGCTTCTGTATTCCAATCAATGAAGGGAAAGGCAACGATAAAAACCAAATTGATGAATATTTAGGTGAATACAATGGTCCTGGCGTGCAGCATCTAGCCTTTAGAAGCCGTGATATTGTGGCCTCATTAGATGCAATGGAAGGAACTGCAATCAAAACCTTAGATATCATTCCTGAGTACTATGAAACCATTTTTGATAAATTGCCACAGGTTACTGAAGACAGAGAAAAAATCAAGCATCATCAGATCTTGATCGACGGTGATGAAGACGGTTATTTATTGCAAATTTTCACTAAGAATTTATTCGGTCCTATTTTTATCGAAATCATTCAACGTAAAAATAACTTAGGTTTTGGTGAAGGTAATTTCAAAGCGTTATTTGAATCTATAGAGCGTGATCAAATTAAACGTGGCGTACTTTAACGTTTATTTAGCTGATTCAAACTAAACAAAACCAGCCTAGTGCTGGTTTTTGTTTATCTAAGCATTATAATCGAATTAATTTTATCACTAAGAATATTTTATATGCCTGATTACGCAGTACTTGCGGTTTTTATCCCGACATTCTTCTTTGTATCTATCACTCCAGGCATGTGCATGACCTTGGCAATGACCCTAGGTATGAGCATCGGCGTAAGGCGTACCTTGTGGATGATGATAGGTGAACTCGTTGGTGTAGCGATTGTAGCCATAGCCGCTGTGCTAGGTGTCGCTAGTATCATGCTGAACTATCCACAGATATTTGAAGTATTAAAATGGTTGGGTGGGGCTTATCTTGTCTACATCGGTGTCAATATGTGGCGCTCGAAAGGGAAAATGGCTGTTATTGATGGTCAACCAACGAACACTCGTCGATTAAGTTTGATCAGTCAGGGCTTTATTACCGCCATTGCCAATCCAAAAGGTTGGGCATTTATGATTTCGCTGTTACCGCCATTTATTAATGTAGATAAGCCAGTGGCAACTCAATTAGTTGTCTTATTGGGTATCATAATGGTAACAGAATCTGCATCTATGTTGGCTTATGCCAGTGGTGGTAAAAGTTTACGATTATTTTTATCCCGCGGTGATAACATTCGTTGGATGAATCGTATCGCCGGCAGTTTAATGATACTTGTAGGTATCTGGTTGGCTTTAGGATAATTGTATTATTTTTTAAACGGTAATTGTTGTGCAACTTGTACCATGTATAAATTCATTTGTTCACGTTCTTGCTGGCAATAATGACTAATAGCATCATTAAATGCTGGGTGAATAATAATGTGTTTTGAATACGTTAATCTAGGCTCAAACCCTCTCGATACTTTATGCTCACCTTGGGCTCCAGCATCAAATATTGAGAGATTATTAGCTATTGCATAGTCAATCCCTTGGTAATAGCAGCTTTCAAAATGTAAACCATCAAGTTCAGTTAATGTGCCCCAGTATCGGCCATACAAATGCGTATCAGATACAAAAAATAACGCAGATGCGATCATTTGGTCATTCACATCGGTGACAATCAATAATCGAATCGCCTCCCCCATAGTTTGTTGCAGCCCTAGAAAGAAAGCTGCTGTTAAATATCCTTGATGGCCTGAACGCTTTTGATAGGTCATTTGATAACATTTAATAAAATGCTGCCACTGTTCAAGCGATGCTTCAGCACCAACAACAAAGCGAAAACTTAATTGATAATTAGCAACTAACTGTCTTTCTTTGCTGATATTTTTACGTTTTCTTGATGTCATAGACGCTAAAAAATCACTAAAATCAGTGTAATTTTTATTACGCCAATGAAATTGAGTCCCTACCCGTGTTATGGCCGCGTTTTTAGGCCATAGGGCTTGTTCTTGTTCGCTAATAAACAAACCGTGCCATGATGAGTAGTCTTGTTGAGCCATTATATCGCGCAAATACTCACACAAACTCAGTAACAGGCTTTGTTTAACTTCTTCGGTTATAGCTAAGTTAAACCCTATTCTTTGTCCAGAAGCTGGAATAAAAGGCACACTGGTCACTAGCTTAGGATAATATTCTAATTGATTACGCCCATAAGCCTCAGCCCAGGCCCAATCAAAAACATACTCTCCCCATGAATGTGTTTTCATATACAAAGGCACGATTGCAGCTATTTCTGCGGTTAACTTGTCAGAAATAACAAGGTGATTCGTTTGCCAGCCTGTTCCATCCCCAATACAAGCCGAACCTTCTAGCTGTTGTAAAAATGCATACCGTATAAAGGGGTTAGACTCACCAAAACATTGGGTCCATCTATCTTGACCAATCTCTTCAATACTCGAAACATGTGAAAATGTATACGCAGATGGCAATGTATAGCCCTTATTATTTAATCAATTTACTTATATAGCATACCAATTTAATGACAGCTATGGCACAGTCAGATCATTCTGGTAACTATCTAAGGATTATTCGTGTCCCTAACAATAAAATTCACTCCACTGTTATTATCTACTTTGATTGGTATTAGCATGTCATCAGCTGCGTTGCATTCAACCTATACATGGGCGAATGATGACGCAATATTCAGTGAAATGGCTACCGCACAACCTATTTTTGCTAAACACGGTATGGTGGCTAGCCAGGAAGCCATAGCAAGTCAAATTGGTGTAGAAATTCTCAAACAAGGCGGTAATGCTGTAGATGCCGCTGTTGCCGTTGGCTTTGCATTAGCAGTAACACTACCTCGAGCAGGAAATATTGGAGGTGGAGGCTTTATGCTAGTTCATCTTGCCGAAGATAATAAAACCATTGCGATTGATTACCGTGAAACGGCACCCAGTAAAGCCCACAAAGATATCTTTCTAGATGAAAAAGGTAACGCGGTTGATAAATTAAGTCGTGAACACGGTTTAGCTGTCGGAGTGCCTGGTACCGTTATGGGAATGGAGTTAGCTTTAAAGCAATACGGGACAATGTCACTTGAACAGGTGTTAAAACCAGCAATTAAACTGGCAAAAGATGGCATTATTATCACATCGGATTTAGCCAATTCTTTGGCAGGAACACGCAGCCGTATTAGCCAATGGCCAAGCTCAAAAGCTATCTTTTATCGAGCTGATGGCAGTAATTTTGATGTCGGTCATATATTATATCAACCAGAGTTAGCCCATTCACTCACCTTAGTGTCTAAATTGGGTAGTAAAGGTTTTTATCAAGGTGAAACTGCAGAAAAAATAGTCAACGCTGTTCAGCAAGCTGGTGGTGTAATGACATTAGCGGACTTAGCCCATTATAAAGCAGTAGAACGTGAACCGGTTCGAGGTACATATCGAGGTTATGAAGTTATTTCAATGCCAGCACCCTCTTCTGGCGGAATTCATATTATTGAAATGCTCAACGTATTAGAGCAATTCCCCATAGACAAATTTGGTCACAACACCGCACAAACAATCCATGTTATGACTGAAACAATGAAATATGCCTATGCCGATCGCAGTGAGTTTTTAGGCGATCCTGATTTCGTTAAAGTACCGACAAGTCATTTAATCAGTAAAGATTATGCTCATACGATTGCCAGTAAAATAGCCCTAAACAAAACGACCCCTAGCAGTGAAATTCTGCCCGGGAAAGTTGGTGGATATGAAAGCCCGCAAACGACACATTATTCTGTAGTCGATAAATGGGGTAATGCTGTATCTAATACCTATACTTTGAATTTTAGTTATGGATCTGGGCTGGTGGCATCAGGAACTGGAATATTACTCAATAATGAAATGGATGATTTCTCCGTCAAAGCTGGCGTGCCAAACGGTTACGGACTGATAGGAGGCGAAGCAAATTCTGTAAAAGGTAATAAGCGTCCACTGAGCTCAATGAGTCCAACAATTGTAATGAAAGACGGTAAACCTTTTATTGTTACCGGTAGCCCAGGTGGTTCTAGAATTATAAATATCACCCTACAAATCATTATGAATGTAATTGATCATCAATTAAACATTGCTGAAGCCAGCGCAGCTGCACGAGTGCATCATCAATGGTTACCTGACTTTTTATGGGTGGAACGAAGCTTGAATCAAGACACAATTTCATTGTTAGAAGCAAAAGGTCATCAGGTAAAAATTCAACAATCTATTGGTAGTACCCAGTCAATAATGGTCACGGAACAAGGTAAATATGGGGCGTCAGATCCCCGCAGAGCAGGTTCTGCTGCCGTAGGCTACTAAAAATCAATACTCGCCATTCAGAAGATGCTCAAACTTACATCTTCTGAATGTTTTTAATACACTTAACATAAAACGTAACGCCATAGCTTGGGCTTATTATTTTTTATACACTATAGTTAACCTACTAATATTACTTTTACTTATCTCTCAAAGATTATCCCACACACTTTCTAACAAAACTTTAATGAAACAATAACTAAAGCTAATCAATCTTACTGCCGATAGACAGATCTATATAATCAATATATGCCTTTACGTATGGCATGTGTTAAAATAAGTAACTGAATTGAAAAAATTACTACAAAAGGGTTGCCATGAAGCTATCTAGCCTGAAAATTAAACACCGTATAGCAATACTCACTTTTGTTGCTTTAGCTTCATTTATTATTTCAATCGCTATCAACAGTGTCACAACCACAAGCAACACTGATCGTTTAAGTAATTTACAGAACAGGCTCTACCCAGTGCTAAGCTTAGCGACAGTCAATGACGGACTGTTAATCCAATTGGAACAAATTATCCAATCTGCGGTGACGACTGGCGAAGAAGAAAACCTACAAACGGTTGACACCATGGTGAAAACCATCATAAGAAACTTAGATGAAATTGGTCAATTATTACCAAGTGAATCAAGTGATATGCAGCGATTAAAAAGTGATATCACTACTTATCATCAAAATGCTAAAACACTGGTGATGGCTTTTTTAGCCGACGATATCGATTTTAACGCAATAAAAACTCAAGCGGCTGACAATGCTGCAAGATACCAAAATCTAGTTAAGAATTTCAAAACTAATCAAGCCGATTTTGAATCGCAATTTACCAACAGTATCGAGTCTACCATCACAGATGCGAACAGTGCACAAACCTCAGTCTTAATGATAGGTATTGTCGCTACCATATTAATGGTGATTCTTGGCTTATTAGTTAATAGTTCAATTATTACTACCCTTTCTAATGTCACTAATTCATTACGTAATATTTCTGAAGGTGAAGGTGATTTACGCTCGCGTATTCAATATGATGGCAAAGATGAAATAGCCGATTTAGTCTATTGGTTTAATCAATTCGTCTCTAAACTTCAATCTTCAATAGCAGACACTAAACAAACAACAGAAAGCTTAAGTGCTGTATCAAAAACATTATTAAACGGCAGTAAAGTCAGTGAGCTTACAGTCAAAGAACAAACCGCTGCTATTGAACTAATTTCCCAAGCAATGGGTGAGATGTTTATCAGTGTGACTCATATTGCTGAATATGCTGCAAACGCGGCTAGCGAGGCAGACAACGCAAATAAAGAAGCCACTAAAGGTACTCAAGTGGTTAATACTGCAGTCTCTACCATTAAAAGGCTAGCGGAAGAAGTTAGAACCACAGCCACTTTAGTCAACCAATTAGATGCTTTCACCAATAATGTTAATTCTATTTTAGATACGATCAGGGGTATTGCTGATCAAACAAATCTTCTTGCGCTAAACGCTGCTATTGAGGCTGCTAGAGCAGGAGAACAAGGACGGGGCTTTGCCGTTGTGGCAGATGAAGTAAGAACCCTTGCTTCTAGAACACAGGCGTCAACGCAAGAAATTCAACAAGTACTGCAAGAATTAAGAACCTCTTCTAAAAAAGCGGTTCAGGCTATGCAGCATGGTGTTGAAACAGCCGACGAAGGAGTTGAGTCAACTATGCTTGCCGGCAAAACCTTGACAAGTATTACTGAAAAAGTCAGTGCAATTAGTGTTGTAAATGAACAGATTGCCGCCGCAACAGAGGAGCAACACAATACCTCAGTGTTGATCCAGCAATATGTTGCTGATATTCAGCAAAACGCTCAGAAAGTCAAAACCACTACCGAAGACATGGGCGGGATCAGTTTTGATATCCAAAATGTCAGTAAACAGCTCCAAATCATAACTAACCAATTTAAAGTGTAAATAATTCGCTTAAAAATTGGTTAGTTACGTGAATGTTAGCTATATAAATAGAGCAATATAAAAATAAACCCGATGGGTACGATGAGTGATGAGAAAGGAGTAACACTATGAAATTTTACTTGAAAGCGCTTCCGTTAGCGATTTCTGTAGCATTAGTTCCTGCCGCAGCTTTTGCTGACGAAGCAACCGATGCAAAAGTAGCTCAGCTAGAACAACAAGTTCAGGCGCTACAAGCTCAACAAACCAAAAATCTGACTGATAAATTCAATTTTAACGGATTTATTAGCGGTGCATATATCAGTTCGGATAACGATGCGGGCTATAACAATGCCACTAGCAGCGCAGATTTTACTCAAGACAGTAAAATGGGGCTACAAGCTACGTTTAACATCAGTAACCAAACTCAGGCAGTTCTTCAGCTCATGATGAAAGGTGAAAATGATTGGGATGTTGAGGCTGAATGGGCTTATTTATCTCACCGTTTTGATAATGGCGTAAAAGTGCGTGGTGGTAAGTTACGCGTGCCCTTATTTATGTATTCTGACTATTTAGATGTGGGTTATGCACAGCCATTTGCTCGCCCACCTGGCGAAGTTTATGACCAAGTGCCCTTCTCATCATATACCGGTGGCGACATTGCTTATGATTTTGAATTTGAAGACTCAACCTTAACCTTGCAAGGTTTTGGCGGTGAATCTGATGTAAATGGTGAAGCAACAAGCCTTGATTTATCAAACATCATGGGGGTTAACGCTTCTTGGACTGATCTAACTTGGACATTGCGTGCTGTATATGGACAAACAGACCTTGACGGTTCAGCTTCTGGTGGCGCATTGGTTATCGACGGTGAGCAAGCACAGTTTACAGGCTTAGGTGGTAGTTACGACAATGGCTCATTCATTGCTATCACAGAATGGACCACAGTTGAGATTGAAGGATTACTTGCAGATCATGAATCAGCGTATGTCACTTTAGGCTATAGAATTAAGGCATTCACACCTTATGTTACTGTGGCTTATGTAAAAACGACTGACGATGATGTGAGATCAGCTTTACCGCCTCAATTAGCAATACCATTAGGATTAGGATTGAACGAAGAACGAACTGCTTATAGCGCAGGTGTTCGCTGGGATGCCATTGATAACGTAGCGATCAAATTTGACTTAACCTATGCAACAGACTTTGGAGATACTTCTGGTGGTTTAGGTGGTAATGCGGTTGTTAACCCATTGGCTAAGCAATTCTTATTTGATGACACATTAGTCTACACCGTTAAATTCGATGCGGTATTTTAAAGGAGCGATGATATGAAAAAGTTACTATGCGTATTAACGCTCAGTTTGGGTGTTGCATTTACCGCTTCTGCTGGTGTTGTTGTTATTGGTAATAATGCAGCTGGTGATATGTCAGCTGCCGATGCTAAAAAAGCATTTTTAGGCAAGGGTGATAGCTCACTGGTTGTTTATGAATTAGATGAAGGTAATAGCACTCGCTCTGAATTTCACAGTACTGTTACGGGTAAATCAGATGCACAGTTAAAGGCATTTTGGTCTAAACAAGTGTTTACTGGAAAAGGTAATCCACCTGCCACAGTATCTTCAGCAACGGCTATGAAAGCAGCTGTAGCATCAAATCCAAGTGCAATTGGGTACATTGATGAAGCTGATGTTGATGGCACAGTTAAAGTTATCTTAAAACCATAGTTCCTAACTTAAAAGGTTAAGCAAATCTTCTAAGTATAAGCTTTAAAAAGGAGATGTAGCACATATGTGTCACATCTCCTTTTGTTGTAAATAAGATTCAAAAACTCAACAAGACTATTTGATCAATAGCCATTCATAACGCCACAACATAATTGATATATCCAAAACCGCAAAATCATAAGTTTTGATCAATTAATCGGCAAACTATCTTAATGCCACAAATTGATACTGCAAAATCCAGCAGAAGTCACAATACCTTCATTGGTTTTCATTATAATCCAAACGTTTTCAACATAAAAAACCAAATACTAATCATAGGTTTGTTGTTTTAAACAGGGGCAAGTTCGCTCCGGGGTCATAAAGGAAATATGAATATGTACAATAAGAAATTACTTGCGGTATTGATCGCAAGTTCACTAGGCTTGTCCGCATGTGGTAGCTCAGATGATGATAAACAACCTGAGGTTAACCCGATTGAAGTTAATCTTCGCGTTCTGGAAACATCAGATCTTCATGCCAATATCATGGATTATGATTACTATAAGTCAAAATACGATGCCACTATTGGCCTCGCCCGTACCGCAAGTTTAATTAAACGTCATGGCGCTGATGCCGATAACTTTGTCTTAGTAGATAATGGTGATTTATTACAAGGTAGCCCTATGGGTGACTATATCGCCAACAACTTCAAGCAAGATAGCACTATTGGTGGTACCCACCCAGCTTATAAAGCTATGAATACGCTCGGTTATTCTGTCGGCAATATAGGTAATCATGAATTCAATTATGGTTTAGATTTTCTTTATGAGTCTATTTCTGGAGCAAACTTTCCGTATATCAACGCCAATGTATTATGTGAAGCCGATTGTTGGAAAGGTAAACAAAAAGGCGATAATTTATTTAAACCTTACCTCATTGAAGAAAAAACAGTGCTAGATAGTAATGGCGATCAGCAAGTCATTAAAATTGGCTATATCGGATTTGTACCGCCACAAATTCTATTATGGGACAAACAAAATTTAACAGGCAAAGTCACCGTCATGGGGATTGTGGAGTCTGCTGAAAAATTTGTTCCAATGATGAAAGCAGAAGGTGCTGACATTATTATTGCGATTCCGCATTCTGGTGTTGGATCTTCGACTAATCCTATCGATATTGATGACGAGAATGCCACTTGGGCACTATCAAAAGTGGCCGGTATTGACGCTATTACCTTTGGCCATAGTCATTCTGTATTTCCATCAAGTACTTTTGCGGGGTTAGAAAATGCGGATCTTGAAAAAGGCACTATTAACGGTGTCGCTGCCGTTATGCCTGGCCGTTGGGGTGACAACTTAGGCATAGTCGATTTCAAACTTGCAATGAAAGATGGTAAATGGTTGATTGTCGATAGTACGGCTAAATCGATGCCCATTTATGATAAAAACGCTAACACCCCGGAGTTAGTCCAGCCAGATTTTGGTATTCGAGATGCTGTTGCTAAAGAGCATGACGATACTAAAACTTACGTTGACCAACCCATTGGCAAAGCATCGTCAGATATGTATAGCTTTCTCAGTTTATTGCAAGATGATCCTACCGTTCAAATTGTTTCAGATGCTCAGATAGCAAAAGTGCAACAAAATTTACCTCAAGCGTTAAAAGACATCCCCGTACTTTCTGCATCAGCGCCTTTCAAAGCAGGTGGTCGTCACAGCACTACTGCAGATACAGAGAGCTATGTCCAAGTTGCCGCTGGTGAGTTAACTTACAAAAATGCGGCCGATTTATACCTTTACCCTAACACCATGGTTGCAGTAAAAGTCACCGGAGCCCAAGTACAAGATTGGTTGGAATGCAGTGCAAATCAATTTAATCAAATTAATCCTACAGCAACAACGCCGCAATACTTGATTAATTGGAGTACACATCGAACTTACAATTATGATGTTATTGATGGTGTTAACTATCAAATCGATGTGACTCAGCCAACCCGCTTTGATGGCGACTGTAAATTAGTCGATGCCAATGCACATCGAATTGTCGGTTTATCCTATACAGACAAAGAAGGTACTGTGTTTATTGGTGCTGAATTTGCTGAAAAAGAGTTCATTATTGCATCAAATAACTATCGTGCTTTTGGTGGTAAATTCGCTGGTACGGGTTCTGATTACGTTGTAATGGAATTGCCAGATTCAAACCGTGAAGCACTAGCACAGTATATTACTGCTGAAACTGAAACCTACGGCGAAGTGAATCCATCTGCCGACAACAACTGGGACTTTGCTACGATTAGCACAACTGTTGCTCTTGATGTCCGCTTTGAAACTCAAGATAGCGTCTTGGCTGATGCTTTTGTTTCTAAGTATCAACAACGTAAGATGACCAAACTCAATAATGTAGTAGATGAGTTTGGTTTTGCTGTTTACAGCATTGATTTACAGAACTAATCTATTAAATGATGCGAATATTTATTCAGGGCGTAAATCCCTAATTAAAAGCCCTGTTTACTCAGGGCTTTTTAGCTTAAAAATCCCACTCCGATAAATAGTCCATTAAAGCCAATACATAAAAAGTTGAGCTAATTTGAATTATCAAAACAGGATAGCTGCAAGTCTTAAAAAATATAATTATCCCTCCTTATTTAGTTTAATATCACCAACCGTAGTAACTAATGTTAATATTACGGCAATTTACTGTTAGCGGATCTCTCTTATGCGAGCAACATCAAATGCTATATATCAAAAATTAATTAGTCTTACATTATTATGTTTAACTTTTCTCAGCCCATCTGGGTTGGCTCAACAGGCCATACACCAAACAGGTACTCCCCTGGCTGAAAAGAACCAATTCCATGCCGAACAAAAATGGACTTTTATATTAGTTCGCCATGGTGAAAAGCAACCTGGTGACGATCCACAATTAACGAAACAAGGTACTGAACGTGCTGAACGGCTTGCTCAGATGCTACAACATATCCCATTAGATAAAGTGTACTCAACCGATTACCAACGCACTCAGCTAACCGCCCAGCCAACTGCTATAGGCCATCATTTGCCTATAACGTCATACGACCCAAGTGATCTTGACAGTTTCAGCCAACAATTATTCAAGCGTCCTGGTAGTTATTTGATAGTCGGCCACAGTAATACCACCGCTATTTTAGCTCACAAACTAAATCAACCATCAGTAAACACTGACCCGGATCATGCAGAAGAATTCGATCGTTTATATTTTATTGAGGTGAATATTGTGGATGGAAAACGCATTAATTCAATGTATCGTTTCAGTTATTAATTTATCTTAAAAAGGGAAGCTGGACGATATGACTAAAATACTTGCTTGCAATCTGCATGATTATATTGAGGTAATGTGCCTATATCGGTATGAAGTGCAGATTACGCTTAACAACGGTCATCACATTACGGGGAAATTTGACTCAACCGGCTTTATTGGTCAATCAACCGATAAGCAAGAGATCATTCGTGGTAAGGATGATAATGGTGTTGATTTAACCTTAGTGTTAACTGACATTAAAACAGTGACAGTGTTAACTAAAAATGCACAATTTACTATTGTGCATTTTTAAAGAGTTAATGAAGCATGTTAAAGATTATTCGGGATCGAATACCGACTTATTATCATTATTTGGCCAGGCATTAATCACTGCCTTCACCAATGATGCTAAAGGAATAGCAAAGAAAACACCCCACACGCCCCATAAGCCACCAAAGACCAAAACCGCGGCAATAATCATCACCGGATGTAAATCTACCGCATCACTGAACAAAATTGGAACCAATACATTGCCATCTAGCGCCTGGATGATACCGTAACCCAACATTAAATATCCAAACTCAGGACCTATACCCCATTGCACAAAGGCAACAAGCGCTATGGGTAATGTCACCAATGTTGCGCCAACATAAGGGATCAACACAGACAAGCCCGTTAACACACCTAACAAAGCAGAATATCTCAGACCCATTAGCGCAAAAAACACATAGCTGGCTACACCAACGATGATAATTTCGATCACTTTGCCACGGATATAATTAAATATCTGTTGATCCATTTCGTACCATACTTTACTTGCTAAACCACGATTAGCAGGGAAAAATCGTTTACTACTGGCAATCAGTTCCTCTTTATCCTTTAAAAAGAAAAACACAAGCAAAGGGACTAAGATAACGTAAACCATTAATACTAATACAGATGCTGAAATACCCAGTATTTGTTTAGCAAAATCCAATAAGTGTTCAGTATCGAGCAATTTTTTGAATTCGTTAAGTGAAGCATCTATTTGTTCAGCACTAATAAACTGCGGATACTTATCGCTTAAGTCTTTAACGACAATCATCCCCTTGTCCAGCATGCTAGGTAAATCAGTGACTAAACTGACCCCTTGGCGCCAAATACTCGGCATCAGTACTAACAATGTCAGCATCATTAGCCCTAAAAACGCCACCAACACAATTGAAGCCCCAGCGGTACGATTAATGCCCAGATTTGACATTTGAGCCACAGGCCACTCTAGTAAAAATGCTAATACCAATGCAACAAGTAAAGGCGCCAATAGTTCCGCGCCAAAATATATTGTCAGCGCTATACCCATCAAAATAAACACTAATGTTATTGCTTGTGGGTCACTAAAACGAGTTTGGTACCAATCTTTTAAAAACGATAACATTGCAAAACCTTGTATAAATGAAAGAAAATTAACCTAATACCACGCTATTTAGTGATATTAATTGCCATAATGCTTTTATCTTGTTGCAATAGACTGACCTGATATCCACTTTTTTTAGCCCATGTGGGAACATCTTTGCAGGAACCTGGGTCAGACAGTAAAACCTTTAACGTTTCACCTTGCGGTAATTGCTTCAATAACAGTTTTATCTGCACTAATGGATATGGGCATCGATAAGCGGTTAAATCTATCAGTTTCATAGGGAATTTACGTTAAATAAACTAAAGCTATTATCCTTAGTTGCATAGTAAACCACAAGCTAACAGAGTAAACTCTTACGCGTTTTTCTCTACTAATTAATCAGATTAAAGGGTGTCGTTTGGCTAAAATTACTTTCACCACCAAATCATTCAGCAAAATGAGCAAAACTTTCATCGCCGGCAGTGTTGCAGCTACTCTATTCACAGCAAATATTACCAGCAGTTTTGCCAATAACGACTTACCCGATCTTGGTACTGCCGCGGTCAATACCTTCAGTCTTGAAAAAGAAATGGTTTATGGCGATGCTTACATGCGAGTCATACGCTCATCAGCACCGCTATTGACTGATCCCGTTCTAAGCCAGTATTTATCTGAGTTAGGTAATAAATTAGTTGCTCACGCCACAGGCGTTAAAACGCCATTCTATTTTTTCTTACTGCGCAATGATGAAATTAACGCATTTGCTTTTTTTGGCGGTCATGTTGGTGTTCATACTGGGTTATTTTTAAATGCAGATACCGAAAGTGAGCTCGCTTCAGTACTGGCCCATGAAATCACTCACGTTACCCAACGCCATTTAGCCCGTTCATTGGAAGCACAAGAAAAAAGTTCCACCGCTACGATTGCCGGTTTACTAGGGGCTATATTACTGACTATTGCTGCGCCACAAGCTGGTATGGCGGCATTAGCAACAACTCAGGCTTTAGCAACTCAAGCTAAAATTAATTACACACGTTTGCATGAAAAGGAAGCTGATCGGATAGGCATGCAAATATTGGTTGAAGCTGGATTTGACCAGAATGGCGCTGCTAATTTCTTTGCGGAACTGGCCACTCGCTACCGCTTTACCACAACGCCACCTCAAATGCTGCTCACTCATCCATTACCTGAATCACGCATTACCGATGCACGTAATCGGGCAGCACAATATCCAAATCGTTATATTGCAGATAACTTAAATTACCAGCTCGCCAAAGCGCGTATCCAGGTTCGATTTTCCAGCTATAACGATGAAGCGGCTTTATCTTTATTTAATGTCCAGTTAAAGAAACGCTCTTACACATTCAAAGAAGCTGCTTTATATGGCAAAGCTTTGGCACTGTTTCGCTTGAAAAAATTTGCTGAAGCAGAGGCCATAATTGATGAGTTGCGCCAAACAGATGTCAATAATCTATTTTATATCGATACAAAAACCGATTTACTAGCCGAACGTAAAGCCTTTGATGAAGCTATTACACTATTGCAAGACCAGCGTAAATTAAAGCCGACCTCTCAGGTTATTAATACTAATTTGGCCCACATTTATGTTGAGTCAGGATCGCCCAAGCTAGCAATCCCGTTGTTGGAAGATCTCATTTTTTTCGATAAGCAAAATATACTTTCCTATCAATTGTTAAATGATGCCTATAAAAAAATGGGCAACAAAGCACTAGAATATTATGCTAATGCAGAGGTAATGGCATTAGTGGCGGATTACCCTGGCGCGATTGATCAATTAAACTACGCATATAGATACTCTGAAGGTCAGCCGCTGCAAATTGCCAGAATTGAAGCCAGAATACGTCAATTTAGAGATGCTGAACGAAATCTAGAGCAATTCAAATAACTTTTATACTGAAATAAAAAGAAAGCTAATACTATGACTAAAATTACTATTTTACATAATCCACGTTGTTCAAAAAGCCGTGAAACCCTAGCATTACTTCAAGCTAGGTCTAATGAAATAAATGTGATTGAGTATTTAAAAAATACCCCCTCAGCAGATGAAATCAGTAACATACTGTCGCTACTTAATTTAAGCGCTCGTCAATTGATGCGTACTAAAGAAAGTGAGTATAAAGAATTAGGCTTAAATAATGTCAATCTCACGGAAGTGCAACTTATTGCAGCCATGTTAAAAACGCCAAAATTAATTGAGCGACCTATTGTGTTATGCAATGGCAAAGCGGCTATTGGTCGACCTCCTGAAAATGTTTTGGCAATCATAGAGTAAATTATTAATGAAAACTAACAGCTTATTTCAGCTTTGCCGTATAGGTTATATTGCACTGGTATTATTGCTTACTGGATGGTTTGTACAACAAGGTGTGCAAGGATCTTATTCATTAATATTTAATCTAATGTGGATCATCCCGCTATTGATGCCATTAAAAGGTGTTATTCAAGGTAATCCATACACTTACGCCTGGGCGAGTTTTATTCTGTGTCTGTATCTGCTTCACGGATTAACCTTAGTCTATGTGACTGAAGACGCGCTTGTGTTTGCAATTATAGAGTCTGCGCTTATTTGTGCCTTGCTAATTGGCTTTCCATTTTATGCCAGAATAAGAGGCAGAGAACTGGGCCTGGGCTTAAAGAAAAAATCACAACAAGAAGATTAACAATCTGATTTAAATTAATTTTATTGCTTGTTATTATCAATAAATGTTTCATTTTCAAAAGCGCCAATTGGCGCTTTTTTATTCTTTCGCATGCAAAAAACACATGATATAGTCAGTAAATAATTGCAGAAGGGATTAAATAATGGCTTTCAGTCGCAGTATTCTTACGCTTCTTATTTCAACTAGCATAATAACCGGATGTGGAGGTAGCAGCGACTCAGCACCGACACCTGTTGTCCCCGACAATACACTGCCTGTTACAGCCTGCAGTCAGCCTTTAGAGTTGAGCACTATAACAGGTAAAGATAACCTGGAGTTTTTGCTTGAGACAAGTTATCAAGTAAACCAATCAGGGGCAATTATTGCTAAACTAACGAATAAAGACTCAAGTGGCTTAGTTTTTAAATGGCAGCAAATGGCAGGTACAGATTTATCTCTAGCCAATAACTCCTCTCCCATACTTAATTTTACACCGTCCAATACCGGTGAATACCAATTTAAAGTGACAATTTCAGGTTCTGGTATTGATATTAATCAATTGATTACCATTAATGTCACGAATGCTCAACAAATATCATTATCAGTAAATGCTGATCATCAAGTCGTTGAAGGTAATGGTGTTAGCGTGAGATTAGCGTCCATTAATGGTCAAATGCCGACTAATGTAAAATGGTGTGCTTACTCAGATAATCCGATTAGTTTAGACCTAACAAAAACTGAACGGCCATTATTCATTGCTCCTATTGTCAACAAAGACAGCATTGTATCTCTTAGGGCTACAGCCGAGCTGAATGGGCAAACATTAACCGATGATGTCCACATCTTAATTACCAATGAAGCAGGGATCACTTCTCCCTATTTTGATCAGCCCGTTTCTCGCACTTATGCCTATAAGCCTAATTCATCATATGCTGCTGTTTTACCTAAATGTGTTTACTCAAATAAACTTGATAATAGTTGCCGTATTAATCAACTACCTTTAATTGGACAGCAAACAAGTGCCCCCTCTATTGCTAATATCATGGACAGAGTTGTGGTATCTCACGATTGGATGGGGAAGAATTTTGAGCAGTTTTTGCAGCAGCAAGACCCTAATAGTGACTTCATTACATTATTACAATCTGTTACCGCTATTATCATTAGTTATGATGTGCGCCCCTCTTTTTATTGGGTAGTTACCGGCGCGATATACCTAGATCCCGACAATCTTTGGTTAACCGCTGCTGAGCGCGATACCATTAATGAAGCACCAGATTACCGAAGTAATTTTGGTAATTATTTACAGTTTTTAATGCCATGGCGATATGTGAAAAATAATCAGTATGCCTATGCATCTTACCCATATGAAAACCGAACAAACCGCTCAGTTGCTGACTTTACCCCTAGACTTTCCTCGTTGCTGTATCACGAGTTAGCCCACGCTAATGACTTTTTCCCGCGCAGTACACACAGCACACTTCAAGGGCCAACTTTATTAGAGGATTTCAACAGACGTTCGAGTAGTAATGCTTTGGTGTCAGATCAACTCGCAATACGCTTTCCATTACAAAGCAGCGAAATGTATTCACTAGGTACTGTAAGCTTTAAGGGCCAAACCGCTAATGACATTCAAAAATCATACCTGCCAAGCGATATTACCACCTTCTTTAGTCAAGACAATGCATCAGACTATTACAACTATTCCTCAAGTCGAGAAGATGCAGCTATGCTGTTTGAAGAAGCTTTTATGAGCTATCGCTATAATATGTTGAGAGATGTCGCCGTTACTGACAAACCAGAAAATGCAACGGGTTCTAATATTACTGTCGATTGGGGTCAACGCGGTCGTATTGGCGAAGCCAATATTAAAATACGTGCACAATATGTTATTGATGAAATAATGCCAGAAGTGGCAAGTCAAAACCTTATTAACAGTCTATCGAAACCGTTGCAATTAACCCCCGGTAAATCGTGGGCAGAAAACTTAGTAGTTAATCCAACGAGTGCGAGTTCACCGCAAAAGGTGAGCCAATCCACCGAGATAAAAGCATTAGAGGATAGGCCCTTAGAATTAAGTGGCGAGCAACATAGATAATAGGATTCAGCGGACGTATCAAATAGACTTAGACAAACGCAGATTTTGAATTTTTGCCCTGGCCTTAAAGCTAGGGCAATTTATAAGCAGCTATAACTTAAGCATTTCTTTGATAAAAGGTATGGTTAATTTACGTTGATGTACCATAGATGCTTTATCTAACTTGTCTAATACATCAAACAGTGTGCGTAAATCTCGTGCCATTCTCGTCAGTAAGAAACGCCCTACTTCATCAGACAATTGCAGACCACGCATAGCGGCTCTGCGTTGTAACGCTAACAGTTTTTCATCATCAGCCATAGCTTGCAATTGGTATATTAACCCCCACTGCATACGGGAAACCAAATCAGGTAAAGCAAAACGGGCTTCAGATGGTGATGCACTTGCGCTGACAATTAAACGACAGTCTTGTTGTTCAGCAATACGATTATACAAATGAAATAAAGCTTCTTCCCAGACAGGATGACCTGCTATGGCATCGATATCATCAATGCAAATTAAATTTAAAGACTCAACACCTTCAAATAAAGCGGGCGAAATACTGGCATGAATACCTAGAGGTATATATAAAGTACGACGGTCTAAATCACTTGCATGTGCACATGCAGCATGCATTAGGTGGGTACGGCCTGATTTTTGCGGACCATACAAATAAATAGACGAAGTCATGCTCCCTTCAGCACAAGACTGAAGTTTTTGAATAAGTTCATCATTACCCGATGCAGGATAATAACTATTAAACGTTTCATCATCCGGTAAATAAACGGGCAAAGATAATTGGCGCGGAGAAGATAGGGTCACTCAAACATTCTCAAAAATAAACATAAAGCGGACGCTACTATAACACAAGCGCCCTTCAGGTAAAATATCACTGGGGTTATTGCCCCTGCCATTGATAGGTTAACGTTGACTTATCGTTCGGTTTCGGCTCAAGGTAGGAATTTACATTGCCCATTGTATCTATTTTGCTTAAACGATTATCAATACTTAATAATCGTTGTAGATCTTCAACACTACTGAATAATGACAACTGGTAAGTCACTGTTTCATTTTGGAATTGGCTGATTGAAATCTCTTTCACTGCACTGAGTTGCTGCAAATACTTTTCAATTTCTACCAGTTGTGACATTTGTGTCACACCGGTAAAACTCACATGCGTTTCAAGGTTATTACCTGAAGATGCAATAGCATATTGGCTAATATAATAATCAGCTAATAAAGCCATTATGCGTTTAGATGCCGCAGCTGTATCGACTGCCTCACCTTGTTGTTTAATTAAGGGTTGAAGTGTTGAACCCGTTTGTGTTTTATCGAATAAAGACAAAGTAAATGTTACTGCACTCGTGGTCTCTGAAATATCTGCAATAGCAAAATAATCCGTTTGGTAACGAGCCGATGCGATATTGACAGGACTTAGAAACATGCCTTTTACATCTGTTGGCGATACCGCCATAAGATCATCAAGATCCATCAAAGGTAACAATACTGGAATACCTTTATTATTTGACTCAGCGATTAAATCAGATCGTAAAGCGCTCTCGCTTGAGTCAGATAAAATAACTGTATCATTAGCATCTGCAATTGTTACCCATAATAAGGTTAAAGGACGTTGAGCCCCCCAAACAGGTAAATCAGCCTGGCGCAAAGTGCTGATTACGCGTTGATGATCAAAACTTGCTGTCAGTAATAAATCACTATCAGCCTGGCTATAACCATACTGAATGAGTAATGCTTCAGGATTGTCAATTTGTGCTTTAACCGTAGGGTGCATCACGACGCTAGGGCTGCCGGAGTTTTTCAAAAAAACACTGGCTAACGCTTGTTTAAGTGCAGCCGAACGAGCACTGTTAGCGCGAGAATCAACTATGATATCTGCTTGATCTAGCTTCGTCACCTCGACAGCAGATAACTGAACATGAAAAATAGCCAGTGAAAGCAAGGTAATATTGAGTAAATTTTTTAGCATTGGGAGTTATAAACGCAATCAAAATAAGTGATCAAAGTGTAACATAATAAAGATCTATCGAGTATGGTCTAATCACACTCTTTTTTATGTGAACGCACTATTTAAACATAAGCAGAAAACATGCTAACTGTACCTATTCAAAGACATAATAAAAATAATGGAGTTAATCTAATGCAACGCTTTTCAATTCCGCTCCAAGGAGCACAAATGTTATTTGTGGCCTTTGGTGCACTCGTATTAATGCCTTTAATTACTGGGCTAGATACCAGTGTAGCGCTCTTTACTGCAGGTATTGGCACACTACTTTTTCAACTCGTCACAAAGCGTCAAGTGCCTATTTTCTTAGCGTCATCTTTCGCATTCATAGCCCCGATACTTTATGGTGTACAAACATGGGGAATACCAGCAACTATGGGCGGGCTGATGGTTTCAGGATTAATTTATGTACTATTGGGAGCAACAGTCAAAATACGTGGCGTTGGGTTTATTCATCAACTCCTCCCGCCTGTGGTGGTTGGTCCGGTCATTATGATTATCGGCTTAGGGTTAGCACCAATGGCTGTTAATATGGCTTTAGGCAAAACGGGCGATGGTTCTGTCCAATTAATTAATACTAACACCGCGTTAATTATTTCACTTGCCTCACTATCAACCACCATTCTAGTCGCGACTTTTGCAAAAGGTGTTGCCCGATTGATGCCTATTTTGGCAGGTATTATAGTGGGCTATAGTTTAAGTCTATTTTTTGATGTGGTGGACTTCACGCCTGTACAACAAGCAGCATGGTTATCTATGCCCAACTTTGTCGCACCCGAGTTTCATTGGCAAGCCATACTCTTTATGATCCCCGTTGCCATAGCACCCGCTGTTGAGCATATTGGAGATATCTTAGCGATATCTAACGTAACCGGTAAAGACTATATAAAAAAGCCCGGCTTGCATCGCACCTTAGCCGGTGACGGCATCGCAACAATGGCAGCATCGGCATTTGGTGGGCCTCCAAACACCACCTACTCAGAAGTCACTGGCGCGATTACCTTAACCAAAAGTTTTGATCCTCGCATAATGACTTGGACCGCGATTACCGCCATCATTTTAGCTTTTGTGGGTAAATTAGGCACCTTATTACAAACCATTCCTGTTCCAGTAATGGGTGGCATTATGTGCTTGCTATTTGGATCAATTGCCGCAGTGGGCTTGAATACCTTAATTAGAAATCAAGTCGACTTATCAGAGCCGCGAAACTTAAGTATTGTCGCTGTCACCTTGGTATTTGGTATTGGCGGAATGGCATTTGGTATAGGTTCTTTCAGTCTCACTGGTATTAGTTTATGCGGTATAATCGCCATATTAATGAACATGATTTTGCCTAAAACTGATAAAAATCATCAAGCAGAACATTAATATTATTTCAAAATGGGAAACAAATACTAAAAAGCTATCATATTTTTGATGGCTTTTTTATTCACCTTAGAACAACAATAATTTAAAAATCATAGCTGCGTTTTCTGGCGACGGCTCGAAAATTTAACTTATTAATTAAATTAAGCTTTTGTGCATTATTCATAGAGTGCCACTCTAAAATCTCATCTAAAGTACGATGACAACCCAAACAAATATCTTGCTCGTCTAAACTACACTGCCTAATGCATGGGCATTCAACACTAGGGATATCGTCCATAGTTATTACTCAGACCATACGGCAAATTCATTGCCATTGACATCGAGGAAGTGGAATCGTCTACCGCCAGGGAAAGCAAATACGGATTTATTAACGACTCCACCAAATTGAGTGACCTTGCTTTGGGTCTCCTCTAACGACTGACTGTACAAAACAATTAAAGGTGCACCTATTGTGGTAGTGAAATGACTGTCAGATTCAAAGAAGCCACCATCAATGCCCACATTTATAAAGCAGCTATATTGCGGACCGTAGTCTTTAAAATGCCATCCAAATACATGCTTAAAAAAATCCTTAGTAGAAGCAATATTTTTAACAGGTATTTCTAAATAACTAATCTGATGATGTGACATGCTTTGCTTTTACTAGTGATTGAAGGATATTTTGAGTATAACGAAATAATTGCAAATAACCATTTTGACCCAATGTTTATCAGTGAAAACCTTGGGTCAAAATACTAACTTATCTAATTTGAGGTTAGTTAATTAACGCGGCGATAGCACCAATCACTCCACCTAAAACACCACCCCAAACCACTAACCAACCAAGATGTTTTTTAATCATATCTTGAATAATTTGCTTAACTAAGTCAGGTGTTAGTTCATCCAAACGCTGGTCAACAATATTAGCGACCTTAGCTTGAATATCAGCAATCACATTCGGTTGTTCTAATTCGTTAACTAAAATTTGATTAAATTGATCACTTTGAGACAGTTCAATTAATGACTGTTTCATTTTATCAATAAAAGGCTCTTTTAGGGGCATTAAAGCCTCTACTCCGCCAAACATGGCGAGCATTCCACCAAGAGATGACTTTTCAACAGTTGACACAAGCGCATCAAACGATGGCGTTAAATCAACTTTTTCTATTACAGGGGTTAAATCGATACTTTTACTGTCACTAACGGTCAGAAAACGGTCAATATTTTCTTGAGTGAAAAACTGCTCCATCATCAGATGTTTAATGCCTGCTTTAAACTCTTCAAAACGATTTGGTACAACACCTGAACCATATAAACCAGGCACTTTCTCAAATAGCATATACACTGCTAGCCAGTTGGTGATCGCACCAGACAAGGCAAACAGTCCGATTGTTAATATAATGGGCTGAACCATTAAGTAGCCAACTAACACAAACAAGGTTGCAATTAAGTTTGTAAAAAGACTTTTATTCAATCTTACTTCTCCAAATACAATAAACCCGCAATATTTTAACAGTAAAATACTGCGGGTCATAAGGATTAGAACCTATACCTTTAAATCTTGTTCAATGTGTCTATTGACTAGTGCAACTTGTGCACTTTTTGCTAACACTCTGGCTCTGGCTATCATCTGGCTGGCAATACCTCTATTACGGTATTGTGGTAATACAAAAGCATCATCAAAAAACCACACTGGCTGTAACATTAATGAAGAAAAAGAGGGATACAATTGAATAAAACCGAGCAAATGCTCCTCTTCTAATGCGACAAAAATAATCGAATCATTTTCTGATAGGCGCTGACTTAAAAATGAATAACAACCATTTATATCACTGAGCTGTTCACAAGACTGACGGTATAGATCGAAAAGATGGCTAAGTGTCTGTAAATCTATATTTGAGGCAAGACGTATTTGCATATTTCATCCTTGAATTACCAGCATAAAACTCATGATTAAAAACAAGATTAATCATAGTTCTTGTAAAAAAGTAACACAATTAACTATAAAACCTTACACACTAATATTCTAAAAGTCTATTTACTAACCATATATAAAATAGCCAATAAAAACCTCTCAATTAAGCTACTTTTTAGTTAAAATAATCTTATTCGTTTTTATGCCTAAGAGTATCGTATGGCAAGCTCATTAAAAAAATTCTCATCTAGCCCTCTTCTTAAAAGAATTCTTATTAGCCTATTTATCGTTTATGGACTGTTTTGTTTTATTTTCGGCATTATTATGCCTTTTATCGCAAAACAACACCTGGCACCTTTAGTCTCTGACAAGTTGGGCCGTGAAACTCAAATTAAAAGTATTCACTTTAATCCATTTACCTTTGAACTATCAGTAGAACATTTGATTGTCTCTGAAAGTAAACCGACACAAACTTTTATCGGGTTTGAACAACTATATATCAATATCTCACCACTGGAATCGTTAGCCAATCTCGCCATTATTTTTGAAGAAGTGTCTATTACAAAGCCCACAATTAATATAGAGCGGCTGACTACAGATAGTTATAATTACTCTGATATTATTGCCTTATTTCAATCAGTTTCTGATCCTGAGGCCCAAAATGAGGAGTCTATCGACAAACCTATTGAAATACGTATTACTAAAATAGCTATCGAGCAGGGTGCTATCTCAATTAAAGATGCTGTCAGTAATAGCCAGGTGGTGTATCCGCAAATCAATTTAGCTTTCGATCATTTTGATTCTATTGCTAAAATCAAACATCAAGCAACTAGTATTCATAATCAGTATGATTTAACTCTCACAGATGAATACAGCAGTAAGCTGCAACTTTTTGGACAACTGCAGCTATTTCCCTTCGTATTAGAAGTGAATGTTGCCTTGTCTGAATTTAATATTGCTAAATATTGGCAGTTTGTTGATGAGCACTTTGATATTCAGCTAACCCAAGGGAAATTGAATATCAACAGTAAAATCATCCTTAATATTGACCCTAAACAGGATACCCCTGTCAAATTTACACTTACCGATACTGACATCAATATTAATAGCATTATTGCTTCACATGCCAATGAAGAAAAGATCGTTATTGACGCGATAAACCTCAATGACATTCAAGTCGATAGTGCAACTCAGCTAGTTAACATAGACAGTTTTCAAACAAAATCAGGTAAAGTGGCTCTGAATATCTCTCCAACAGGAGCAGATTTAATGAAACTATTAATGCCCAAAAACCTCACTGATATCGACAATACCAATCTTGAACCCTCAATTGAGAAAGCTAGCCCTTCTTGGATAATCAACCTCAACGCCGTCGACATTGCTAATTATGATATAAACTTAGGCGAATCTGTCGCTAGCGATCAGGTTGTTTTATGGCAAATAGGCCAAATTAATATCAAAACAGGTCAAATTAAATCTGACTTGTCCATTCCATTAGACTACCAATTTTCGGCTAAAATTAACCAAAAAAGCGAACTTAGATCTGTCGGTGTATTTAACTTAGTAGACCAAACATTAAATGCAGACTTTAGTTATCAAAATGTCTCGTTAACCTCTCTGCAACCTTATGTCGAAAAATTTATTAACATTACCATCGAAGACGGCACTTTCAATACCACTGGGCGGTTGAGTTTAGACACTGAAAAACAATTAAACTACAGTGGTCAGGCTTGGATTGATAACCTTGATATTAAAGACAATTTACATCAAAAGACCTTGGTTAGCTGGCATAAAATGTCAATTAATCAATTAGAGTTTGATAGACAACAAAGTAAAATTGATATTGATGAAATTCTATTTGAGCAATTGTATTCTCGTATCATTATTGCAAAAGACAGAAGCACCAATATTTCAAATCTACTAAAAAAACCCACTGTTACGCTTCAAGCTGATAGTAATGATAAAGAGATTGAACAAAACCAACAGCAAGTAGAACTTGCACAAGAAAACAGTATTAGTCCACAAATTGCCATTAAACATATTACACTAAAAGACAGCTCAGCATTTTTTGCCGATAATTCGTTAACTCCAAATTTTGCATCTGGAATTGAATTGTTAAATGGTCGAATTAACCAACTATCTAATAATTCACAAACGATTGCATCGGTAAATTTAGCGGGAAAAATAGATAAATATGCTCCAGTAATATTAAAAGGTGAAATTAACCCATTACTAGAAAATCCTTATCTTGACCTTAATCTCATTTTTAAAAATGTAGAGCTAACCTCTGTTAACCCTTATTCAGGCACTTATGCGGGTTACTATATCGATAAAGGTCAAATCTCATTAGATTTAAACTATCAATTAAAAAATAATGTCTTAGTGGGTTCTAATCACGTCGTTATCAACCAACTCCAACTGGGTAAACCGAGTAACAGCGATCTTGCTACTAGTTTACCAATAACATTAGCTGTTGCTTTACTTCAAGACCGCCACGGCGTCATTGATTTAGGCGTTGATGTAAAAGGTGATTTAAGCTCACCCAGTTTTAGTTTTGGTAGCGTTATTTGGGGTGCTTTGGGTAATATCATTACTAAAGCCGTTACGGCTCCTTTTAGTTTACTTGCGAATTTGATTGGCTCAGACGAACCGTTGAATAAAGTCAGTTTTGATTATGGTAATGCTGAACTAAGCAATACACAGACTAAACACTTAATGACATTGGCTGATGCATTATTAGACAGGCCGTTACTGATTGTTAATGTTAAAGGTGAGGTTGATGCTATTAATGATAGCCAAGCACTGGCCAAACAAGCCCTGCATCTAAAACTGGCAAATACAGCGCAGATCCCCATTGACCAATTACCAGCTGATTTATCAGCCAGCCAGTTTCCACTATCAGGGCCAATTACAGAAGCACTTTATACACTTTTTGAACAAGAGTTAGCACAAGATTCTATGGCAATTAAGCAGTCCATTATTGATGAATATGAAGCCCAATACCCAGATACTCCCTTGTTAGAAAACGACCTCAATACCCGTTTGCATATTGTTTTATACAACACAATCAAAAGTGCCCATGTTGTAGCACCTAGTGAATTAGGCAAACTTGCCCAACTTAGGGCTAAAACGGTTAAATCATTCTTGGTTGAACAGGCAAACATTGAAGCTACTAGGGTGTATGTGATGGAAAGTAGAATTAATTCAAAACAAAAACTAGCAGAAGTGCAACTTGAGTTACAAGCAAACTAAATAGCGCATGATAGCTGACACAATTGTTTATAAGCAGCATGAGATAAAGTAGAATTGGCGTTTACTGAAAATCAGTAAGCTCATATTTAAATTATAAAGAGGTAATTATGTTTGTAGTACGCTGGATTTTAGGTCGGATAATTCTATTACTAAATTTCATTTTTAGCCCTGAAAAACGTCAACGCCCTGAATCTGAACAAGTTAAAATTGATATGCAAACACAAAATTTATCTCTATATCAGTATAATGCCTGCCCTTTTTGTGTAAAAGTACGTCGAGAAATGCGTCGTCAAAACTTAAATATCGCCTTAATTGATGCTAAACAGGACAGCAACAAACAAGCGTTATTGATTCAAGGTGGTAAATTACAAGTACCTTGTTTGAAAATTAATAACGATGGCAAAACCGAATGGTTGTATGAGTCTAAGGCAATAATAAATTACCTCAATGACAATTATGCAAAAGCATAACCGGATAATACGCCTATTGAGCATTAATTAAATTCAAATAAATTAATGCTACATTCCATTTGTACAAAGGGTTTCAAGTGATTAAATCTATCGCATTCAATATACTATTCATTTTACTGGCGGGTTGCAGTGCTAAAGCGATTGACCCTATGGAGTTTGCTGGTCAATTCAAAGATAAATTTAACACTCAAATCAAAGGCGATGGGATTAAATTGTTTGTTTATCAAGCTAAGCTTGCAACCGCCTCCGATAGAAATATAAGTGATAAACCTGCTCATCAACAACGTATCGATCGACGTATGCAAGATGCGCGAAGCTATGCTGAAGAGATGCGTGAAAAAGAAGAGTTTCTTGAGCTGTGGACCCAACAAGTGCAAGTCGGTTTAGATAAAACTATTGTAATGACCGGTTACTGTAAACAAGGTTATATTGAATTAAGCCGTTACATTGAGAATGAACGCGGGGAAATTCGCGGGGAATGTAATGATGGGGCAACAGCTGAAGATATCAGTAAATTTGGTCGCTAGGGTTTTCGCTCAATATAGGATAAAATAGGGCTATTATTTTTTTAAGATTGTTATCCAATAATCGAATACCTGCATACTGAAGATTTATTATGAACAAAAAACAAGTGATGATTAAGAAACTGGCTAAACGTGCTAAAGCACGACAAAATAAAGTTGTGCCAGATAATCCAAGTACTAAAGTGAAAGAACGTTATATATCAAAAGCTGAACGTGCAAAACTGGCTTTAGAGCAGGAACAATCGGTCACTGAACCTACAATAGAATCAGCCACTTCGGCAGAGTAATTAAACATAAAAAAACGCCAATCAAATGATTGGCGTTTTTTTATGTTTAATTTTCTAGTATAGATTAGCTATTGTCATGAGCGATTTCAGCTGGCATATCATCTCGTAACTTCTGCCAAATCTTGCCACTTTCAATTGCATTTGTTCGCATTAAACCTGGAATTGCTTGATAACTTTTATCTTTAGCCAATTTCTCAAGCTCAATATAAAAATTAAATGCCAACTTTCGAGCCTCTTTACTTGAAAAATAGTAGCGACCCACTCGACTATAAAGCCCTTTGAAACCATTTAATATCAGCACATATAACGGATTACCAGAAGCAAACGCTAAAGTATGATGAAGTCGATAGTCAAATTCAGCATAGGTATCTGCATCATCTTCTAATTGATGAATTTTAGCTAAAATATCCGCAGCTTTATCTGGGTTTTGTCTAAATGAAGCTCTGAAGTAAATGGTACTCACACTAGCACGAGCAGACATAAGTTGATCGACCAATAGCGGAAAACCATCAGGATTTAAGTCGGCTATTGTTTCAAGAATATTAAGGCCAGAGGTTTCCCAATAGTTATTCACTTGAGTTGGCTTACCATGCTGAATTTTTCAACCAGCCATCTCTTGCTAATCGTTGCAGCACTTCTCTTAATGTCGTGCGTGTGACACCGATAAGTTCCGAAAGCTCACGTTCAGCAGGTAAGATAGACCCTGGTGGAAATTTGTTGTCCCAAATTGAACGAACAATGTATTTCTCTGCAAAACTTGCAGGACCTTTGGCATTGATAATCATCAGCCTAGATTTCCTATACTTAGCGGTAATAGCAATTATTGCTACTTAAATTAATACTGATCATACCAGAGAAGCAGTAAATAAAAACTATTGTTTATTCACAATAACTTTAGTGGTCAATTTATCACCACAGAAATTTATTTTTTCTCTTAAAATCATTCATTTTTATGATGTAGCACATGCTTAATAATTACATTTAAGGATCAATTAAGCTAAACTAACGAAAAATACAACGTCAAAACGAGTGGGAATATAATTAATTTAATAATAATATTCTTAAAATCAAATAATTAGTAAGCAAACATCGTCTTTACAAGCTGAGCAGGTATTAGTCAAATTAATCTCTGTTAATCTCTGTTAATTTATGTTTTAAACATGATTCTTGTGTTCGAAAACAAACAGCCATTTTAGACATTGCAACTGACTTATATGATATTGGCACTTAATTTGGCTATTTGATTGGTAACGTAACATTATCGGAGTGGCTATTATGCCTGCAACCCAAGCTGAGGCAATGTTTAGTAACTTTTTAGGTAACTCACCTAAATGGTACAAACTTGCAATTGTGGCATTTCTTGTAATTAACCCATTATTATTCTTTTTTGTTAGCCCATTCATTGCTGGTTGGGTTTTAGTTATTGAATTCATTTTCACCCTCGCTATGGCGCTTAAGTGTTATCCACTTCAACCTGGGGGCTTATTGGCCATTCAGGCTGTGATGATAGGGATGACATCCCCAAGCCAGGTGCTACATGAAATTGAAGCCAATTTAGAAGTGTTGTTACTGCTAATCTTTATGGTGGCAGGCATTTATTTTATGAAGCAATTATTACTTTTTGCTTTCACTAAAATGATCACTAAGGTTCGCTCAAAAATTATTGTGTCATTGATGTTTTGTGCAGCATCAGCATTTTTGTCTGCTTTCTTAGACGCGTTAACCGTAATTGCTGTAATTATCTCTGTTGCAGTAGGCTTTTACTCGATTTACCACAAAGTCGCTTCAGGTAAAAACTTTAACTCAAGCCATGACCACACCAACGAAGATGCAAGTCCACAACTCAATCATGATGAATTAGAAGATTTCCGTGCATTTTTACGTAATCTACTGATGCATTCAGGTGTAGGTACCGCGCTTGGTGGCGTTTGTACCATGGTCGGCGAGCCTCAAAATCTGATTATTGCAGCACAAGCTCACTGGAATTTCGGTGAATTTTTCATTCGCATGTCTCCGGTTACTATGCCTGTTTTAATTGCAGGGCTTTTTACCTGTTACCTGGTTGAAAAATTAAAGTGGTTCGGTTACGGTGCGCAACTTCCTGATGCTGTTCATCAAATTTTAACCGACTATTCTAATTATGAGGATGAACATCGCACTAAACAGGATAAAGCAAAACTGATTATTCAAGCTTTAGTCGGCGTGTGGTTGATTGCCGGTTTAGCATTGCATTTGGCATCCGTAGGCTTGATTGGCCTATCCGTTATTATTATTACGACTGCTTTTAATGGTATTACTGATGAACATCAAATTGGTAAAGCGTTTGAAGAAGCACTGCCCTTTACTGCACTACTGGCAGTTTTCTTCGCCATTGTTGCGGTAATAATAGATCAACATTTATTCGCTCCAGTGATCCACTGGGCGTTAAGCTATGAAGGTAATACGCAGTTAGTGATTTTCTATATTGCTAATGGTTTATTGTCTATGGTCAGTGATAACGTCTTTGTCGGCACTGTGTATATTAACGAAGTGAAAGCAGCCTTAATTTCAGGTCAAATTACCCGCGACCAATTCGACTTATTAGCCGTTGCGATTAACACTGGTACTAACTTACCCTCTGTTGCGACGCCTAATGGTCAAGCCGCATTCTTATTCTTATTAACATCAGCCCTCGCACCACTCATTCGTCTATCATATGGTCGTATGGTTTGGATGGCGTTACCTTATACCATCGTATTATCGTTCGTTGGCATAATGATGATTGAATCAGGCTTTTTAGTCGAAATGACCAGTTACTTTTATGATAGTCAGTGGTTAATTCACCATTCGGCAAAAGATATTGGTGGCGCGATTTCAGGTCATTAATATCTGTTAATGAGCAAATCTTAACATAGACAATAATCTGTAAATATTTTATGGTCTATCAATAATATCAACACCCTCATAGAGGGTGTTTTTCTTTAAAATTTACAGGATAATATTTTGACCGCATTACAACTTTTTTGCCACCATCGCAGATCATGGGCGATTCTATTTCTATCTGGTTTAGGTCTTGAAGGTGCTGCGTTGTATTTTCAGTACGTCATGGAATATGACCCGTGTGTAATGTGTGTATACATTCGTGTTGCCATTTTAGGAATAATGCTATCTGCTCTGGTTGGTTTAGTTAATCCCAAGTTCTGGGTACTGAGGCTGATTGGCATGGCTGGCTGGATAGTTTCTGCTGTTTGGGGAGCCAAACTGGCATTTGAGCTTAATGATATGCAAGTAAACCCCTCTCCTTTTGCCACATGCTCTTTTTTTCCTGAATTTCCAGCATTTATGCCACTAGACAAGTGGTTACCGCAAGTGTTCTCTCCAACAGGGATGTGCGGTGAATCAGTCTGGTCATTTATGTCGGTTAGCATGGTACAGTGGACGATAATAGGCTTTGTCGTTTATGGTGTTATATGGTTCATAATGCTATTACCTGCATTAACACCTAAGCGCAGTAGCAAATAGCACTATTAACTGTCGGTATTCAATAATCATAAAAAAACAGACCATCTGGTCTGTTTTTTTATGACTGAGTATTCTCTAATCAAAATCTTGTAAGGGCCATAAAACGATATTGTCTTCAAGGTACCTTACTTTCATTTCATTCACAGTTTTGCCTTTAACTGATATCCCTAATTTATGCATCTCATCTTTATTACCTGTAATCAATGGATGCCAATTGGGTAAATCACGACCCAAATATAACCGTCTATAGGCACAGCTATCTGGTAACCAAGTGAGTTCAGGTAAATTAGCTAAATTGATTGCTGTACACTCTGGTACATATTTAAAGCGATCACTATAGCGTTTACACTGACAACTCTCATCATCTAATAAATGACAAGCGGCATTAGTGTAATAAAGTGCCTCTGTTTCATCGTCTATGATTTTATTTAAACAGCATTTACCACAACCATCACAAAGGGATTCCCATTGTGCGTTTGTCATATCTTCTAATGCAGTGGTTTGCCAAAAATTCATGTTCCGTTTATCTCTTACTCAATCACAATAAGTGATACTTTACAAAATGTAATCTCAGTCGACTGATGAAACTATTTACTATCGAAATTTAGACTGGCTTTATGTTGTTCAAGTAAATTCTCTTTTGGAGGCGGAACTTGCAAATAATAGCCTTTAGCGAGTAATTCACTTTTCACTTTTTCGATATCCGCTAACGCTAATGATTCCCTTTTAGACAAAGGCACTAGCATTACTAATTTTGGGGCGCCGAACATTTTCATCAATGCATCAGGAACTGCATCAAAAACATCACGTTTCTCGACAAAAAGGTATGTTTCGACCTTTAGACTGCTTTTATATACTGCACAAATCATTTTAGTGTAATTTTCCGCTGTTTCAAACTTGATAGTCCACAACGCACACTATAACATGGTGTCCAATAAAATAATTGTAAATTGATTTACAAGCATAGACATTTGGAGACTAGCGACGAGATGGCTAAACAAAATCTCGAGTTAAAAGCCACATCTTTTACTCTATCGGTACTTTATATTAATAATAGTAATTTAGATGTTGTTGCTTTAGAGCTTGATAAAAAATTAGCTGAGGCGCCACAATTTTTTCTAGGTGCACCATTAATTTTAAATCTAAGTGCCTTAGATGATACCCCAATTGATTTAGCAGCATTAAAAGCACTGTTGAATCAGCGTCAGTTGGTTATTGTAGGGATAACTGAAGCTTCTATTCCCTTTTCTGTTCAAGCTAAGGACTTAGGATTAGCTGTCGTTCGATCGGGTAAACAAGCTACAGCCGCTACAATTCCACCTCGTGGAACTAAAATAGTTAAACAAAATATTCGCTCTGGCCAACAGATATATGCAAAAGATGCGGATTTAGTCATTTTTGGTGCTGTTGGCAATGGCGCTGAGGTCATAGCAGATGGTAGCATCCATGTATATGGCGCTTTACGCGGTAAGGCAATGGCTGGCGCTGGCGGTGATACACAAAGTGTTATCATAGCGAGCTCGCTTGAAGCCGAACTTGTTTCCGTTGCTGGGCAATATTGGATCGCAGAAAACCTGCAACAACATTGCCATGCACAAAGAGGTTGTGTTCGCCTAGATGGCGAGTCTCTCACTGTTGAAATATTGCCACAATAAGGCAAATTTAAGGAAAAAATACACATGGCACAAATTATTGTTGTCACTTCAGGAAAAGGCGGTGTGGGTAAAACAACCTCAAGTGCAGCTATTGCAACTGGCCTAGCACTAAAAGGTAAAAAAACCGTCGTTATCGATTTTGATATCGGTTTACGTAATCTAGACTTAATTATGGGCTGTGAACGCCGTGTAGTTTATGATTTTGTAAATGTAATCAATGGTGAGGCTAACTTAAATCAGGCTATGATTAAAGATAAGCGTTGTGATAAGTTGTTCATTTTGCCAGCTTCACAAACTCGTGATAAAGATGCCCTGACTAAAGAAGGTGTGGGCAAGGTGCTAGATGATTTATCTAAAGATTTTGATTATATTGTTTGTGACTCCCCTGCAGGGATTGAGCAAGGTGCCATGATGGCGCTTTACTTTGCCGATATTGCCATTGTAACGACCAACCCAGAAGTCAGTTCAGTACGTGACTCTGACCGTATTTTAGGTATGTTACAAAGTCGCTCACGCCGTGCAGAAGAGAATCTTGAACCAATAAAAGAATACTTATTATTAACACGTTACTCTCCTGCGCGTGTTAAAACTGGTGAAATGCTGAGTGTTGAAGATGTTAAAGAGATCCTAGCAATTGAACTTTTAGGGGTAATTCCTGAGTCACAAGCTGTGTTGAAAGCATCTAACTCTGGTGTACCTGTTATCATTGATCAAGAAAGTGATGCAGGCCTAGCATATAGCGATACGGTTGCCCGCCTTTTAGGTGAAGATGTAGCCATTCGTTTTATAACAGAAGAAAAGAAAGGTTTCCTAAAAAGGATATTCGGTAGCTAATTATGTCCATACTTGATTATTTCAGAAGTACTAAAAAACCTAATACGGCCTCTTTAGCCAAAGAGCGTTTGCAAATCATTGTAGCCCATCAGCGTGGTGAACGCGGTGCGCCTGACTACTTGCCAAGAATGAAGCAAGAAATCATCGAAGTGATCCGTAAATACGTGCAAATATCTGATGATCAGGTCACGGTTCAATTAGAACAAAATGATGATAATTTATCTGTTCTAGAGTTGAACGTGACTTTACCAGAGACTAAGTAGTGTGATAAATCTTTTATTTTAATGATTTATCTACCTAATCAAAAAGTAAAAAGGATATGATGAATTCATATCCTTTTTAACTTTAATTGCTACATTTGTTATGGGAACCAACAATTAACGCTAAAACTATTCACCATCAAAGGCAATACTATCTAGCTTATTGCCCACTAACGCACCACGCCAACCTTGTAAAATTAATGGCTTATCGCCCTGCTTACCTTCGAATAACCAAACTAAGAATTGATGAATTAAACGTTTCGAACCAATAAACTCAAGCGGTACAGACTGTTGCTCACTAATGTCAGTTAAACACGTTTTAATCAATTTAAAAGATGACTTATAACCTGACTTTAAAGCAATAACATCGACTTCCTCTGGCGGGTTATCCATGTCTGCATTTGCGATGACTTTTAATAAGTCCTTTCCATGAAAACGCTTTTCTTGATCAGTTAAGTCATTTAGCTGATTTAACTCTGCCAAACTTGTAGGCGCTTTTTTAGCGAGTGCAATGAGTGCATGATCTTTAACAACAAACCCAAGAGCTAAATTTCGATTGACCGCTTTTTCAAGGCGCCATGCTGCCATGACTTTTAAGATAGCAAGTTGCGGGCGAGTCAATTGGAAAGCATTCTTAACTTTCAAATAAGCTTCATCAGGAACAACACCACTTAAGCGTCCTTGGGTTATCCTTTCGCCTTCTTCATATAACCAATCTAGACGATTTTGCTCAGTCAGCTTTTGTAGAATTTGCGGGTATATCTGATATAAGTAAGATACATCATTAGCTGCGTATTGAAGCTGAGCATCACTTAAAGGCCGTTTCATCCAATCGGTGCGTGACTCACCTTTGTCTAGTTCAATACCTAAGCATTGCTCAACTAATTTAGCATAGCCTAAACCATGCCCCATACCCGCTAAACTAGCCGCAATTTGACTATCAAATAATGGCTTAGGTTGACAGTCTCCATAATGGGCGAAGACTTCAAGATCTTCACTACAAGAGTGAAGTACCTTAATAATATTTTCATTGGTTAATAATGACCAAAATGACGATAAATCTTTGATAGCGACAGGATCAATCAATGCTAGTGTTTTGCCATCATAAGCTTGAATTAAGCCCAGATGTGCATAGTAAGTACGGGTGCGAACAAATTCTGTGTCTAACACTAGCAAGCTAGCTTGCTCATATTGCTTTACTAACGAGGCTAACGCATCATCATTACTTATATACTCGAACGCAAACACAGCTTACTCCATTTATTTTATGGGCTTAAAAACAAAAAACCGGCTAGATGCCGGTTTTTCAAATTTACGCTTTATTGGCTTCGTCTCGAAGCTGTCTGCGTAAAATCTTACCCACATTGGTCTTTGGTAATTCGTCTCGGAATTCTACCAGTTTTGGTACTTTATATCCCGTTAAATGATGGCGGCAATGTTCAATCAGCTCTTTTTCAGACAATGACTTATCTTTTGCAACCACGTATATTTTGACTAATTCACCGCTAGCATCATTGGCAACACCGACAGCAGCGACTTCAAGCACTTTTGGATGAAGTGCTACAACTTCTTCAATCTCATTTGGAAATACGTTAAAGCCAGAGACTAAAATCATGTCTTTTTTACGATCGACTATGAAGAAAAAGCCTTTTTCATCCATATAACCAATATCGCCAGTAGCTAACCAACCGTCTTTATCAATTACTTTGGCGGTCTCTTCAGGACGCTGCCAGTAACCTTGCATCACTTGCGGCCCTCTAGCAAAAAGCTCACCGGTTTGACCTTGAGCTAATACTTTACCATCATCGTCACGCACTTGAATAAATGTCGATGGCGCAGGAAAACCAATGGAGCCGTTATAACCTTCTAAGTTATACGGACAACAAGTCACTAAAGGTGAAGCTTCCGTTAATCCATATCCTTCCAGTAAGCGAGTTTTGGTAATCGCTTGCCATTTATCAGCAACGGCTCTTTGTACTGCCATGCCACCGCCAATTGACAGTTTTAGGCCGCTAAAATCTAAGCTTTTGAAGTCGTCATTATTAACTAAGGCATTAAATAAGGTGTTAACGCCAGTTAATGCCGTAAAGGGATATTTTTTAAGCTCACCAACAAATGCTGGAATATCTCTTGGGTTGGTGATTAATAAATTTTGACTGCCTTTATGTAAAAATAATAAGCAATTTACCGTTAATGCAAAAATATGATAAAGCGGTAAAGCAGTAACAACAAACTCTTTACCATCATCTAATGCCGGCGAGTATGCGCCATTTGCCTGTAAAACGTTAGCAACAACATTTCGGTGGCTTAACATTGCACCTTTAGATACCCCAGTTGTGCCACCGGTATATTGTAAAAAGGCTAAATCATCACCGCTAACACCTGGTTTGACGTATTGTAATCGTCGCCCTTTAGATAAGCTGTCTCGAAATGAAAGTGCGTGTGGTAAATGATACTTAGGCACCATTTTTTTAATATACTTGACTACAAAATTAACTAAAGTCCGTTTTGGCGCACTAAGTTGGTCGCCTAAGCCAGTAATTATCACAGACTCCACTGCAGTTTGATCAACAACTTCTTCAAGCGTTTTGGCAAAGTTAGATACAACAACGATGGCTTTAGCACCAGAATCTATTAATTGGTGCTTAAGTTCTCTTGGAGTGTAAAGAGGATTAACATTAACTACTACCATACCAGCACGCAATACACCAAATAGTGCTATCGGGTATTGGAGTAGATTTGGCATCATTAATGCCACTCGATCGCCTTTTTCAAGCTTCAGTTCATTTTGTAAATAAGCGGCAAAAGCGCGACTTCTTTCTTCAAGCTTTCGATAAGTCATGGTTGCACCCATGTTAATAAAAGCAGGCTGATCAGCGTATTTCGCTACAGCGCTTTCAAACATGGCGACCAATGAAGGAAATTGATCCGGGTCTATCTCAGCCGGTACATTGGCTGGGAGGTGATTAATCCAAGGCTGGTCCACGTGTGTCTCCTATAATGGCCACTGTGCTAAGACGTGCATTCCCCGTCAGTGGCTAAAAACGTTTTCCTGTTATTGGCTATTGTTATGATATGGCAATAATCAGTCAACGCGTTGTTATTGTTATCGCCTATACCTAAAATCATACAAGCGTTTTAATTTTGAACATAATCACATAATTGGCACAAAAATAATAGCGCTTTAAGCTTCATTAACATTTATTTTAGAATAAATGCTCGAATTAATAAGCATAATCCAACAGCATTACCCATATGCAGATGATGATCGCCGTCTATTTCTGCGATTTCAAGATGCTTAAACCATTTTTTAGCCTGCACTTGAGCTGATTTTAACTGCTTAAAACCAGTTTTCCCTAGCACTAACAAGGTATCAGTAGTGCTTTGGCTCATTAATGCATCGACTTGTTCAAAACTCATTCTATACACAGAATCTAATTTTAACCGCGGATCACTTCGCCAATAGTAAAGTTCATCAATAAACTCGAGATTTCTTTTTGCAATAAGTTGACACCAAACTGGGTCCATCCCAGTCAGTTGTTGTCTCGCTTTCACCACGATGTCAATTGACGAATATCCTTTTGTGTTAGCTTGAAATGGCTTAGTCAGTAAATGAGTATGTTGACTGAAACTACGACTTATTCTTGATGCATTATTATTAGCATCTTCAAATAAAGGGGAAAGTGCTTCGATAAGAATTAATTGGGATATACGCTGGGGAAAACTGGCGTTGTAGGCACTTGCAACAATACCGCCAAGGGAATGACCTAAAAGAATTATTGATTGATTTAGATCAGGCTGAATAAAATTAATAAGCGCATGCAAATCATACAAATAGTCAATCCAATGTAACGGATATAGCCCTGGACGGTGGTCTGAAAAGCCGTGTCCAGGCCAATCAAAAGTAATAAGTTGGTAATGATTGGCTAAATCTGATTGTAAAAAAGACTCTGCCAAGGGGATAAAACTGTTTAAATTATCTAGCCAACCGTGGCATGCCAAAATAATTGGCTTGTCAGCATGGCCATATCGCATAGCCGATAAGGTTAAATGGGCCAAAGCGAATGTCATTGGCTGACCTTGCTCCACTGCTGTGAAACAGCACTTTGGCTCATTTAATGACATAATTTACTTCGCTTTTTTAATAAACTTTAATGTCATACGGTCACTTTCACCGATATCGATATATTTTTGCTTATCTTCATCACCCATTGCAAGACGTGGGGGTAATGTCCACACCCCTTTAGGATAATCTTTTGTGTCTTTGGCATTAGCATTTACTTCTGAACTTGCTAGCAATTCAAAACCCGATTTTTTAGCTAATTCCACCATTTGATTTTGTTCCATATAGCCACTTTCCGCTGCCATACCAACATTCGCTCTATGCTCAACCACGCCGAAAGTACCGCCGTCTTTTAACACAGCATAAGCTGCATTAAACACACCTTCTAATTGCCCTTTCATTGCCCAGTTATGTAGGTTTCTGAATGTCAGCACATGGTCAGCTGAATTATCTTTACCTAAGTTAAATTTTTCAGGCGGGCTTAACGTCACAAACTGCACATTACCGACAGATGCTTTATTATCTGCTACCCACTTTTCAAACTTTAAACCCGCTGATTTATAATATTCAGTCTGACGATTTTCTTCCGCAGGTTTTGTTTCAAAGTTGGCTGCAACGTACTGACCATTTTTGGCTAAGTAAGGCGCAAGGATCTCTGCATACCAACCACCACCGGGCCAAAGTTCAATAACAGTTTGATCAGCTTTTACATCAAAAAAAGCAAGTGTTTCAGCTGGGTTACGGGCGCTATCTCTTAACTTATTGGACGCTGTTCTAAAATCACTTGATACCGCAGCGGCCAAGGCATCATTCACTTTAACTTCTTCTGCCTGTGCTGGAGTAACCAATACGGTTGAATACATTCCAACAGTTGCAAAGCTAATCGCTATCGCGAGTGCTATTTTACGTTTCATTTCACATTCCTTTTTATTGAATCAACTTTTTGCCAACTGAGCCATAACATACCACAGCTCACCACTAACCAAATAACAACCCAAATCCAAGCGGGGATCCAAGTCATTTGCGCTAATGCTGCTGCATCGCCCTGACCTGCCAAACCAAATAACACCATGGGACTTGCCATGGCATTGAGGATTATCATCAATCCTAATATACGCAGTAAACTATTTAAAGGACGACTATTTTTTAATTTAAGTGGTAACAAAATAAGTCCAGTTAAACATAATAAAATAGCAATGCTCAACAAGTCCCTCGCCCACAATATAATTGACGCTAAAATAGTAAAGGCCAATAAAGACAAAGTAAATCTGATGCCATCTCGCCATGTGGCTAGTAAGAAAATCAAGTAACCCCAAAGCGCCGCACCCAAATAGCCTGCAAATGCAATAAATATCGCATTACCTCCTTGGCTATAGCAAAGACCTGCGCCATTAGGAAAAAGCTGAATAGAGTTGACCATCCCACCCGACATTATGGTCGCTATCCCGTGCGACAATTCATGGAAATAACTTTCAAACCATTTAAACGGCACGCTAATAAAGGGCAGCCTTGTTAATAAAAAGGCCACTATCAGTTCCAGCACAAAACGGCCTCGACTAGGAATGCCAGATGATGAAGCTGATAAGCTATTATGATTAAAATGGGTCATTAATATTGAGATTATTTATAGAATAATTGACGTTAGTAAATCAGAATTGTCAGCAGGAGGGAATGCTTGTAAAACATTAAGATACAATGTTGTCGTAATAAGACACTAAAAGAAGTAGGAAAGAGCTAAAATAATAATCAAATAGATCAACACCAATAGATAAATTAAGCGTAAAGATCAATACCTACCATCTGTTGAATTTCATCTCGTTTTGCTGAATGCTGGGTCATCAGATAGACATTTATTGCACTACGATTAGTCTGTTTATCAGCATCATATTCGACTTTATTTTGTTGGCTATCAGACACAGAAATGGTTGTATGGTCAAAAAGCTGCGTATTGCCTTTAAACTCAAACAAGCCTGAATTCTCAACTGTTTGTTCTCTTTCTTGCTGACTTAATGCAGATGCTTCGACATCAATTTGGATGTCATTGGCTGAGGGTTGGCCTAAAAGGATATTATTTTTAACGGTTTGACTGGAATTGATTGAGTTAATATCAGTCACTGATTCTAGCGGACGATTACCAGCAACAGCCTGACTCAAAGACGTTTTAAAGCCTTGTTGAGTTGCTGTTTGATGAACCGATGACTGATTTATCTGCATTTATGCTTATCTCGACAGTACTTATATCTGCAATGCTTAGCTACAGTGTAGTTTAATACTTAACATTAAAATAAAATATAATCGACTATAACTTAGCCAACAAGTTATTGCCAATGGCAAACTTTTCATAAAACTTAAACTGCTTTTAGCATTAAACAGTTTAGCAAAGTTATTACTTTATGCCATTTGGATCATTTTTAATATTACTCTCTACCCGGTAGCTTCTTCCAGGTCACTTTATCTCGGATATACACTGGGGCAAGTTCATCCACACTAGTATGTTGATGTTGGCTAACGCCATATTCAGCTAAAGTGAGCATTGCTTTGGCATCAGGGTATTTAAGCTCATCTTGCAATTGAATATTATCTGCTAACTTAAGTAACGCAGGATACACTTCAAAACCAGTTCCACAGGCGACAATCGCTTTACTGCAGTCCAAATGCAGCTCAACCTCTTGCGGTGAACAAACATGCTCAATACCAACCAAGGTCGCTATGCCCTCTTTTGCAACAAATTGCCCCACGTACACTTCGTTCATACGTGCATCAATAGTACAAAATACTTGCTCAGCATGAAAAGTCGTAATTGCCATTTGTGCCATGGCAGCTAATGTCGAAATACCGATAACCGGTAAATCGGTTCCCAGGGCTAAACCTTGGGTCATACTGGTACAAATACGAATGCCGGTAAAACTGCCAGGTCCACGACCATAAGCAATGACATCAATATCGGCCAGCTTCACTTGAGCTTCTTTTAGTAATTCATCTACCATTGGCAATATACGTTGACTGTGCTCACGCGGTGCATCGACTGTGCGAGCGTAAACCTTACCATCAATAGTCAATGCTGCAGAGCAAGACTCGGTGCAGGTATCAAGCGCAAGAACACGCAGTGGAGTGTGAAATGTCATGTTTACAACCAATGTGGAACAGAAATTAGGTCGCTATGATAACTTATGGGATTTGTTTTAAAAAGTGCAATGCGGTATCTAAATCACGGGTACGATGCATTGGCGGCAATGAATTAATAAAAGCTTGTCCATAAGGGCGATTAACAATGCGATTATCACATAAAATCAACACACCACGGTCTTTCTCATCACGAATAAGCCGGCCGACACCTTGCTTTAATGCAATAACAGCTTGGGGTAATGAAATAGTCGTAAAAGGATCAAGTCCTTGTCGTTCTGCGCTAGCGGCTCTTGCTCGATATAAAGCATCATCAGGCGACACAAAAGGTAACTTATCGATGATTACGCAGCTCAGCAATTTACCTCGAACATCGACACCTTCCCAAAAGCTGCCGGTACCGAGTAGCACTGCATTGCCCAGTTGTCGAAATTTATTCAATAAGCTTTGCTTACTGCCCTGGCCTTGCACCAGTAGTGGGTAACTCACTTGGCTACGCAATAAACTAGCAACTTGTTCTAACATGCTGTGACTGGTGAACAAAATAAAGGTGCGCCCTTGCGCAGCATTAATGGCTTTAACACACACTTCTACCAATTGTTTGGCGCTATGCTGAGTTTGCCCTACTTTGCCCAAATGCCGTGGCACACAGAACATCGCTTGGTTTGGATAATCAAATGGACTGTCTAAAATAACCTGAGTCGCCTTCTGTAGCCCGAGTTCTTTTGCAAAATGAGATAACTGACGGTTAACTTGTAATGTTGCCGAGGTAAAAATCCAACTCGTCTTAGGGTCAAATAATTGCTCACATTGTTTAGCGACATTAATAGGCGACGATCGAAGTGAGATAAACCGTGGCCCATATTCAACACTGTAAGCCGCTTGGGGATCTTGGCATTCGAAAAATATTTTTAATCTATCATTCAATTCGTGGATTTGTTCAAAAGCATTATCTAAATCATCATCGCGGCCTAAGTGGTGTCTCAGCAATTCACTTAATTCGGTTAATGATTGATGTAATGCCCAAGCACTAACAATAAGTGCTTTAGTCGATAACACCTGACGCCAATCAGTTTTACCACTGTCAAACATCTCATTATGCCACTGAGCTAGTTGCATGATTGAGCGGTTAGCAAAGTGTTCAATCTGAATGCTGTCACGAATTTTTTGTTTGTGTATAGTGACTAAACTGTTTAACAGCTTATCGATTTCACGGCTACTGATATGACTACCAAAATAACTGATACAAATATCGGGCACTAAATGAGCTTCGTCAAAGATAACAACATCAGGATCTGGAAGCAGCTCAGCAAAACCAGTATCTTTGAGTAATCTGTCGGCAAAAAATAAATGATGATTTACCACGACCAGCTTTGCTTCCATGGCTTTAACACGTGCTTTGCGGGTAAAACACACGTCATAAAAATGACACTTCTTGCCGGTACAGCTTTCTTTGGTACTGACAATGCTTGAGATCATGTTTGAATTTTCAGACACTGACGTTAGATTACCTATATCACCATCTTTACTGAGTACCGCCCACTGATTTATTTTAATTAAGTCATCTAAAGCCTGCTCCCGATACTGACTGGCATGCTGCATTTGGTTATCTAAGCGTAATTGACATAAGTAGTTATTGCGGCCCTTAAGCAAAGCAATTCTTGGTTGAATATCTAACATAGTTAACAATGCAGGAAGATCTTTTAAAAATAATTGTTCTTGCAGGTTTTTACTGCCAGTGCTTACAACGACTTGTTTGCCACTTAATATCGCAGGAATAAGATAAGCAAAGGTTTTACCAACGCCAGTGCCAGCCTCCAAAATTAAGTTGATTTTTTTTGCGATAGCTTCACTTACAGCTATCGCCATATCAGTCTGGGTTTGACGGCTTCGGTACTGATGCACATGACGGGATAATGAACCGCCTACACTAAATTCAGCGGCAACCAATGTGGTTAGACTCGCTAGCTTATGCGGAATTTGAGACGTGTTCGATTTCACAGTTTTAGTAGTTACTCATAGTGTAATTTTAGTTTAAATACATCAAATCTAGCAAGCAGATGGTCAACCCAGCCATGATACATATTTAATCTATTAATACCGACCCAAGATTTAGCAATTACGGCGTATAGTTGACTAAGTTTCAGTGAATAGAAAATTAACTGGATAAACGACAAATAAGATGGTCTGAAAGCTTTTAAATATCACTGTTTACAGGCTTGACTATTATGCTGATAAATAATGATTAATCCAACCAATTAACTCTGCTGGAGTATAAACAATGCAACTAGCGGTCCCTTTTTTCACAATCGATAACTAAATTATTGGCTAATTTATATCAATGATTCTAAATCTTATCAAAAAAAATCATAAAAAAAGGAACCCTAAGGTTCCTTTTTCGAAGCCGATTAACTAATTACTTAGTTAAAGCTTCTTTTGCTTTTTCAACTAAAATTGTAAAAACAACTTTGTCGAATACAGCGATGTCAGCCAAAATCTTACGATCGATTTCGATAGACGCCTTTTTCAAACCGTTAATGAAACGGCTATAAGACAGACCATTTTGACGAGAAGCCGCATTGATACGTGCAATCCATAATTGACGGAATTGACGTTTCTTTTGACGACGGTCACGGTAAGCATATTGACCAGCTTTAGTTACTGCTTGAACAGCAACACGGAAAGTACGGCTACGAGCGCCATAATAACCTTTAGCTAGTTTAAGTACTTTCTTGTGACGAGCACGAGCGGTTACACCACGCTTAACTCTAGGCATTGTTCATTGCTCCTTTAATTAAGCGTATGGTAGTTGACGTGCAATTGCTGGCACATCAGACTTGGCGACTAAACATTTTGCACGTAAGTGACGTTTACGCTTAGTGCTCTTCTTGGTCAAAATATGACGTAAGTGTGCTTGTTTGCGCTTGAAACCATTAGCGGTTTTTCTGAAGCGCTTTTGCACACCCTTGTCTGTTTTCATTTTAGGCATTTCTAAAACTCCGCATTGGGATATTTAATAAACGTAAGGCGAGCAAAAGCCTCAAGAGACTTTTGCTACTTTTAGGTTGCCCTACTATTTCTTTTTAGGTGCTAGCACCATAATTGCTTGTCTACCTTCCATTTTCGGGAAAGATTCAACAACCGCATACTCTTCCAAATCAGCCTTGATACGGTTCAAAAGATCCATACCTAGGTTTTGGTGTGCCATTTCGCGACCACGGAAACGCAGCGTAATTTTCGCTTTGTCCCCATCTTCTAGAAAACGAATCAGGTTGCGTAGTTTTACCTGATAGTCGTTTATATCAGTTCCAGGACGGAATTTTATTTCCTTAACCTGAACCTGCTTCTGCTTCTTCTTTTGTTCCTTTTGCGCTTTCGCTTTATCAAAAAGGAACTTACCGTAGTCCATTATGCGACAAACTGGAGGCTCAGCGTTTGGACTGATTTCAACAAGGTCTACCCCTGCTTCATCCGCGACGCTTTGAGCTTCTTTAATGCTAACGATACCAATGGGCTCACCATCTATGTCCGATAAACGGACTTCAGGAACACCGGTGATTTCATCATTGATTCTATTAGGCGCTGGTTGTCGCCCTGCTGTTCTTTTGATCTTTATGACCTATTCCTCCAACAATTTTAGACTACGGAGCGAAATCTGTTGATGTATCATGGTAGCAAAATCTTCGATTTTAAGCTTACCTAAATCAATACCATCACGTGTACGCACCGCAACTTCCTTATTCTCAACTTCTTGATCACCTACGACCAACAAATAAGGCACACGTCTTAAGGTGTGTTCGCGTATTTTAAAGCCTATCTTCTCATTCCTCAAGTCAAAAGATGCACGAATGCCCTGTTTTTTGAAGTTTTTTACAATTTCTTCTGCATATTCAGACTGTTTGTCAGTAATATTCATCACAACTACTTGCATAGGTGCAAGCCATGTTGGGAATTTACCAGCATACTCTTCAATCAAGATACCGATGAAACGTTCTAATGAGCCAAGAATGGCACGATGTATCATTACCGGTGTTTGTCGACTATTGTCTTCTGCAACATATGTTGCTCCCAAACGAGTCGGTAATGCGTAATCTAATTGTACAGTACCACACTGCCAAGCGCGATCTAAACAATCATGTAAAGTAAATTCAATCTTAGGACCGTAGAAAGCACCTTCGCCTGGTAATATCTCATATTTGATATTATTAGCTTTAAGCGCTTGCTTTAACGCTTCTTCAGCACGATCCCACATATCGTCATCACCAATACGCTTTTCAGGGCGAGTGGATAATTTGACGACAATATTTTCAAAACCAAATGTGCCATATGTGTCATATACCATTTGAATACATGCACTCACTTCTGTTTGCACTTGATCGTCAGTACAGAACACATGGGCATCATCTTGGGTAAAGCCTCGCACGCGCATTAAGCCATGCAGTGAACCTGATGGTTCATTACGATGACAACAACCAAACTCAGCCATACGCAATGGCAAGTCACGGTATGACTTTAGGCCTTGATTAAAAATTTGCACGTGACCAGGACAATTCATCGGCTTAATGGCATATTCACGACTTTCGCTATTAGTAGTAAACATAGCTTCTGAGTATTTATCCCAGTGGCCTGAACGCTCCCATAACACGCGATCCATCATTAGTGGGCCTTTCACTTCTTGATAAGTGTATTGACCTAGCTTTTGACGAATGAACTTTTCAAGTTCTAAAAATATGCTCCAACCATCATTGTGCCAAAACACCATGCCTGGCGCTTCTTCTTGCATATGGTAAAGATCTAATTGCTTGCCGATTTTACGGTGGTCGCGTTTAGCCGCTTCTTCTAATCGTGTAAGGTGCGTTTTAAGGGCTTTTTTATCTGCCCAGGCCGTACCGTAAACGCGTTGTAACATCTTGTTATCAGAATTACCGCGCCAATAAGCACCAGCAACACTCATTAACTTAAAGTGTTGACAAAAACGCATGTTCGGCACGTGCGGACCACGACACATGTCGATGTATTCTTCATGATCATAAAGTGCAGGCGTAGCATCTTTGCTGATGTTTTCATCTAAGATGGCAATTTTGTATTCTTCACCGCGGGCACTGAATGCATCACGGGCTTCTTGCCAAGACACAACGCGCTTGACCACGTCATAGTTTGTTTTGGCCAACTCTAGCATGCGTTTTTCTAACGCATCTATATCATCTTGGGTAAGTTTGTGCTCTAAATCGATATCATAGTAAAAACCGTTATCGATAACAGGACCAATGGCCATTTTGGTTTGAGGCCACAGTTGCTTGATAGCATGACCTAATAAATGCGCACAAGAATGGCGAAGAATTTCAACACCTTCTTCATCTTTAGCCGTGATGATAGATAAATCCGCATCGGTAAAAATTAAATCGCAAGCATCTTTTAGTTCACCGTTAACGCGACCTGCAATACAGGCTTTTGCTAAACCGGGACCAATGTCAGCGGCGACATCAAGGGTAGATACGGGATTCGCAAACTCACGTTTGCTGCCATCAGGCAATGTAATAATAGGCATGAAAATTCCTTGTCCAGTGGTGACCCACACGTAGGGCCACTTGGTAAATAGTGAATAAAAGTTATGAACACATTTTTGAAATAAAGACAGTACAAGAGTCTTAGTTACCCAAAAATGTAGTGCCTGATTGTATGTGACAACATAGTAATGGATCAACCTTTAACGGCTTTCTATACTGCCAAAACTCAATAAACTCATGCATTACACTCAATGCGGTATAACTAAAATAGGGCTATATTTAATCAAGCACAGTAAATACGTTAAATTCCATCACTGGAGTACAAGATATGAGATTGTTGTCACGTTTAATAAGCTGTCCACATTGTGGTCAGCATCAACATGTAACCATTGATACGAGTTGTGGCGATCAAGAATATTATGATGATTGTCGAATCTGCTGTAACCCTATCCATATTAAAATGCATTTAGATGACAGCAGGCGGACCATTCAATTATTTATTGATTCAGATGATGAGCAAATTTATTAGTACTTGGCTTGGTTGTCGCACGAAACTAACCCTGTTGCTTTTTAGCTAAAATGCGCTCAACCGTATCAACAATAACTTGAGTTTGACTGTCAATTTCAATATTCATTTTATCGCCAACTTGGTGGGCTTTGATATTAGTTAATCTTAGCGTTTCAGGAATAAGGTGCAATTTAAAACCACGCTCAGTCAATTGCCCTACCGTTAAGCTACAACCATTCACCGCGACAAAGCCTTTATAAAACACGTAGTCTTTCCACTTTGCATCTAACGCTAACTCAATATCATAATGCTCAGCAGTATCACTTACCGATACCACTTCAGCTTGCGTATGAATATGGCCCGATAAAATGTGTCCGCCAATTTCACTGCCAAAGGTTAACGAGCGCTCAATGTTAACTAGGTCGCCCCGCTGTACTTTATCTAGATTAGTTAGCCCTAATGATTCTTCCATTACATCGAAAAAAACCTTATCATTCGATATCTTAGTAACCGTTAAACAAACACCATTGGTTGCAACACTGGCTCCTGTTTGTAATCCGGTAAGCAATTCAGGCTTTAGCGCAATTTCAAAACGTTTCAATCCAGCTTGCTGTTGAACCGATACCACTTCACATGTGGCTTGTACAATTCCTGTAAACATAAAGTAACTCTCGTTTATTAATAGGCTTAATATGAACAACACCGGCTTTCAAGCCAAGCGCTTAATACAACTCGCATTACCAATATTAATCGCCCAAGTGACTCAAACTATGATGGGCTTTATTGATACTGTTATGGCAGGACGAGTCAGCGCTGTCGATATGGCCGCTGTCGCTGTTGGCACCAGTTTATGGCTACCGGCCATCTTATTTGTTCAAGGCCTACTGATGGCCTTCACGCCAGTATTTTCACAGCATCATGGAGCCGATAACCAGAAGGTGATCCCAAACTTACTGTTTCAAGCTGGATATATTGCCATAATAGGCGCCTTGGGTGTGATGTTATTTTTAGCCTCTTCAAGCTATATCTTAGATTTAATGGATTTAGAGCCACAACTGCATCGCTTAACGGTAGGATATATAGATGGCATTTTCTGGGGCGCACCTGCATTCGCTTTATATCAAGTGCTCCGCGGTTGCAGTGAAGGCATATCTTACACTTTACCGACTATGGTGATTGGCTTTGTTGGCTTGGCGGTCAATATCCCTGCAAACTATATCTTTATTTATGGAGGATTTGGCATTCCAGCAATGGGTGGTGCTGGCTGTGGAATAGCAACCGCTATGGTCTTTTGGGCAATGTTAATTGCTATGATCATCTATATGCTTGTTGATAAAAAATTTATTGATATTGCCCCCTTTAAACAGTTTTATGCCCCTAAATGGTCCACCATGAAGTCAATGACTAAATTGGGATTCCCGATTGCAATGGCGTTGTTCTTTGAAGTAAGCCTATTCGCGGTTATTGCATTATTTTTAGCGCCAATGGGCGCTAATGTAGTAGCAAGTCATCAAATAGCGTTAAATTTTTCATCTATAGTATTCATGTTGCCTTTGTCGATTGGTATCGCTGCATCTATTCGCATTGGGTATTATCTTGGTCGAGAAAGAACCGATATAGCGCAACTAGTCACTTATGTCGCCTTAGGACTGTCGTTATCTCTCGCGCTGTTAACCGCTATTTCAACCGTCGTATTTAGACACGAAATAGCTCTACTATATAATGATAATCCTGAGGTTGTCGCGTTAGCCGGAAGCTTGATGTTAATGGCAGCTTTATACCAAATATCGGACTCTATTCAGGTTGTGGCGGCGGGAGCACTACGGGGTTACAAAGACACTCGCAGTGCCTTCTACATTACCCTCTTTTCATATTGGTTTATCGGCATGACATTAGGATATGTATTAGCCTATACCGACTATATTGTTCCCGCGATTGGTGCGCATGGATTCTGGATTGGGCTGATAGCTGGGCTTACCTCTGCCGCTATTCTCTTTGGCTGGCGATTGAGTTACATTCAACGAAAAGGCATTATTTTTGTTGAAATAGATTAGGTTAAAAACGAATAAATCTACGCCGCTCATTCAGCTTGTGCGTGTGAACGGCGTAAAGAAATGATAAATTTTATCTGCAATAGCCTATGAATATATAAAATTAGCGGCGCAAAAAATACGGTATTGCCACTAACACCATACCGACTATAACTAAGCTCGTTTCACTGGCAACAAAGTACGGATAGACCATTAAAGCCATACCCATACATAACGGAACAATTGCTTGTTGGCGTTTACCATAAACAAAATACCCCATTCCAATCGCACCAAATAATACGCTCCACATGATCATTGCAGTACTACCCATCATATTAGCCTGGTTATCTTATTTTGGTGAATGTGTTTATCCGAGTTCGGGTCTACAGATTTTGTTTGTTCAATAATCAACACAATATTTCAATTGTCGCGATAGCTGAAATTTAAAAGACGCAATTCACTTTAATATGATCACATAATTTATCCGAAGCAATCAAAATTTCACCTTTCAAGTTGCTCTATATATTTTGTCGAAGCAATGCTGTCAAAAACATACCTCTGAAATCTATGGTTAGCTGTCTTTGTCGCGCTTTTACGATTATTGCAATGCTATTAATTCAGGTTATCAATTTAACTAGAATTCAATTCGAATAGCAGTTACCACTTAAATTTATCAGCAACAATGCTTTCAGCACAAATCTTTTATCATTGACGTAAATTAGTAAATCACATGTCAGATGTGAAAATTTACTTTATCAATAACAACAACCTATATAAACAAATAACTAAAAACCTAACGACAGATCAAATAGTTTAATGTGATCTAAATCAAATAAAAACTTGATAGTTAGTGCTCTAATCATTAGGATCGTTGTTAATTGAACGTTCAATCAATGATTAGCTGGATTAAAAAAGGAAATCATTAATGCCAAGACCTGTTATGAAAAGTGCGCGACAACAACAGCTAATTGAAGCGACATTAATGTCGGTTGAACGTTTTGGATTGCAAAAAACCACCATTAATACCATTAGTGGCATAGCTGGAATGTCATCAGGCATTATTAGCCATTACTTTGGTGGTAAACAAGGGTTGATTGAAGCCACGCAGAAATTTTTACTTGAACAGTTAAAGCAATCATTACTGGCAAGGACATCAGGTAAAACCTTAACCCCAACGGCAAGATTATTAATGATAGTTGAAGCCAATTTCACCGATTTACAACGTTCAAACGCCGCGGCAAAAACATGGTTAAGCTTTTGGTCTCAAGCAATGCACGATCCGGGACTGGCAAGACTTCAACACATTAATAGCCAACGCTTATATAGCAACCTGCTTTTTTCGTTCAAACAATTATTGCCAAATATGGCAGCCATTAATGCAGCAAAGCAAACCGCAGCAATTATTGACGGTTTTTGGTTACGCAGCGCGCTAAGCCACACCCCTACAGAAGATTTTAAACAAGCCCAAATTTTATCTAAAGCCTTTATCGAGGCTGTGATCGTGCAACACGGAGAAATTGAATGTCAGCGTTAATCACCTATCAAAATTATGTTCACGGTAAGTACATTGCAAATGGCAGTGGCGAAACCTTCCAGGTTATCAACCCTGCTACTGGCGAAGTCAGTTATTTAGTTGAAGTGGCAACCGAGTCTGTGCAAAAAGCTGCTATAGAAAGTGCCAAAGCAGGTTTTGCTGTTTGGTCGGCGATGACGCCTATAGAACGTAGCCGTATTTTATTAAAAGCCGTTGCCCTACTACGTGAACACAATGATGAACTTGCTGCAGGCGAAGTATTGGATACAGGTAAACCATGGCAAGAAGCTTCGGTTGTCGATATCGTCACTGGCGCCGACTCAATTGAGTTCTTTGCAGGTCTTGCCCCAAGTATTGAAGGCAATCAACAGCCTGTTGGAGCGGATTTTTATTATACTCGCCGTGAGCCATTAGGTATTTGTGCCGGTATTGGCGCATGGAACTACCCGTTACAAATTGCTTGTTGGAAAGCAGCCCCGGCACTTGCATGCGGCAACGTAATGATTTTCAAACCTTCAGAAGAAACACCTCGCGGCGCAATGCGTTTAGCTGAATTATTCACTCAAGCGGGTGTGCCAGATGGCGTGTTTAACGTTGTTCAAGGTGACGGTAGAGTTGGCGCATGGCTCACCACCAATGAAGATATCGCTAAAGTGTCATTTACGGGTGAAGTCGGTACCGGTAAAAAAGTCATGGCTGCGGCGGCGGGTTCACTAAAAGAAGTGACCATGGAGCTTGGCGGAAAATCGCCATTGATTATCTTTAACGATGCCGATGTTGAAAATGCAGTATCAGCCGCGATGTTAGCTAATTTCTATACTCAAGGTGAAGTGTGTACCAACGGTACTCGCGTGTTTGTGCAGCAAGATATTTATCCGCGCTTTATCCAACGCTTAAAAGAGCGTACTGAGCAAAACATCGTTTGTGGCGACCCAATGCACCCTGACACCAATTTTGGTGCATTGATTTCACGCGACCATCAACAAAAAGTACTCGACTACATTGAAATCGGTAAAAAAGAAGGTGCCACCTTATTAACAGGCGGAACAGCATTAACACCTGACAATGCACCGAATGGTTTCTTTGTGGCGCCGACTGTATTTACAGATTGCACTGATGAGATGACGATTTCAAAAGAAGAAATATTTGGCCCTGTGATGTCAGTGTTTACCTTTGCTGATGAAGATGAAGTCGTTAAACGTGCCAATAGCACTCACCTAGGCTTAGCAGCAGGTGTATTTACGCAAGACATTACCCGTGCACATCGCGTTATTCATCAAATGCAAGCCGGTATTTGTTGGATAAATGCGTATGGTGCTTCTCCTGCAGAAATGCCGGTTGGTGGTTACAAGATGTCTGGCATTGGTCGTGAGAATGGCTCTGAAACATTAAAAGCATACACCCAAATAAAAGCTGTTTACGTTGGTATGCAGTCACTTGAAAGCCCATTTTAGGAGTGACCCAATTAATGTCTACACAAATGTCTCATGAATACGATTATATTATTGTTGGTGCCGGTAGCGCAGGTTGTGTATTAGCCAACCGCTTAACGGAAAACCCAGACAATAAAGTCCTGATACTTGAAACCGGTGGTAGCGACAAGAGCATTTTTATCCAAATGCCAACTGCCCTTTCAATTCCCATGAATACTAAAAAGTATGCATGGCAGTTTGAAACGCAGGCCGAACCACATTTGGACAATCGCCGTATGCATTGCCCGCGTGGCAAAGTGTTAGGCGGTTCATCATCAATCAATGGCATGGTCTACGTACGTGGTCATGCACGTGATTTTGACGAGTGGCAGCAAGAAGGTGCAAAAGACTGGGATTACGCTCACTGTCTGCCTTACTTTAAAAAAGCTGAAACATGGTCTTTTGGCGGTAATGTTTATCGCGGTGATAAAGGCCCATTAGCGGTTAATAACGGTAATGAAATGAAAAACCCGTTATATCAAGCTTTTGTTGATGCTGGTGTCGATGCTGGCTACCTAGCGACGAGTGATTACAATGCCAGTCAGCAAGAAGGCTTTGGCCCAATGCACATGACAGTTAAAAACGGCGTACGTTGGTCTACGGCAAATGCGTACCTTCGCCCAGCAATGAAACGCCCGAATTTAACCGTGGTCACTCATGCGCTTGTGCATAAAGTGATTATGCAAGGTAAAACCGCTGTCGGCGTGCGTTACGAACGTAAAGGCGAGTTAATTGATGTTAACTGCAATAAAGAAGTGGTGTTATCGGCAGGTTCAATTGGTTCACCGCATATTTTGCAACTGTCCGGTATTGGCGATGCAAGTACTTTAGCCAGTGCAGGTATTGAGCAAGTTCATCAATTACCCGGTGTAGGTCAAAACCTGCAGGATCACTTAGAGTTTTACTTCCAATTTAAGTGTTTAAAACCGATTACGCTTAATGGCAAAATTGATCCTTTAAACAAATTGTTTATTGGTGCTCGCTGGATTTTAAATAAGACTGGTTTGGGGGCCACTAATCATTTTGAGTCCTGTGGCTTTATCCGCTCAAAAGCCGGTTTAGAGTGGCCGGATCTACAATATCATTTCTTACCCGCAGCTATGCGCTACGACGGTAAAGAAGCATTTGCAGGTCATGGTTTCCAAGTACATATCGGTCACAACAAGCCTAAAAGCCGTGGCGCGGTAACCGTGGTATCAAATGATGCCAAGGTTGCACCACAAATTCAGTTCAATTACTTATCACATCAAGATGATATAGAAGGCTTTAGAGCATGCGTTCGCTTAACCCGTGAGATTATTAACCAACCGGGCTTAGATGAATACCGAGGTGAAGAAATCCAACCAGGCCTTGCAATACAGACCGATGAAGAAATTGACCGTTTTGTCAGACGTTCAGTTGAAAGTGCCTATCACCCTTCTTGCTCATGCAAAATGGGCGAAGATGAGATGGCCGTGGTTGATTCAGAAACAAAAGTTCACGGTATTAACGGTTTAAGAGTCGTTGACTCATCTATTTTCCCAACTATTCCTAATGGGAATTTGAACTCACCGACCATCATGGTTGCCGAGCGTGCTGCCGATTTGATTTTAGGTAACACGCCACTGGCACCAAGTATGGCAAAAGTGACGCTAGCCGAAAAGTGGCAAACATCACAACGCTTACAAGCACCTAAGCGGCCAATTAAAACTTATTAAGTTAATGGGTATGAATTAATGCCCATCTATAACAGGTTGATGGCCAACCTACGTTTTTTGTAAATGGCCAATTTAGCCAAGATCAATCTATCAGGGTTTAACTATCGTCAGTACGATACTTAAGGCTTGAGGGCATTTAGCCTTTAAAAATTGTTCTATGGCATTAAAAACATACAACAAGGAGCCAACACTATGTTTGCACACACCCTTTATTCAGGAGTCAAATAATGACGACCTGGTTATCAATAGGCATTTTATTTACTTTTGCCGCTATCGCGTTTGTGATTTATCGTTGGGGTAACATGCAGTGCATTGGTGTCACGCCGGTGCGAAAATTTACCTTTATTGCGATTTTATTCACCTCAGGGCTAGATGTTGGCTTAATCATGTTCCCGTTAACTGAGTTTGCAGGATATGCCGATTTAGCCACTAGTCCGGAATATAGTTTTAGTAATCCGCTGGCAATTGAGTTTGGTTTTTGGGCCTGCTTGATTTGGGCTTTTTACTTTTTAACCTGTTTTTACTTTTGCGTAATTGAGCCAAGAGTAAAATATTTTGAAATTCCGCTGATTAAATTTATCAATAACCTTGTCATTATCGGGACTTGTGCCTTTACTGCTTACTTATTATTGACCAATTTACCTTGGTATTTACCACAATTAGGTGACGGTGAATCCATTGTAAGCAGCTTCTATCTCATCGTATTTTTGGTTATCGCTGCAGCAGTTTATTCTAGCACCAGCATCCGATATGTTCGTTACCTTAGCCTAGCTAGCACTTGGTTATTCTTTGGTTTGATTGCCGTGATGTGGTCTGGCGCCTTTTTATCAGATGACTCAAGTGTGGGTGAATTCTTTACCACCTTTGCATTAATTGGTGACTACTTCGGTAACATACATCACTTTGTGCTGCCGTTTAATGACTACCATGAGTTCTACCTGTTTTGGTGGTTTGCATGGAGCATCATGATTGGCCAATTTACTTCACGTTTTGTTGGTGGAATGAAAACCTATCAAGTATTAATTGCTATGATGGTATTCCCTTCAATACCCATCGCAATTTGGTTCACAGTGCTTTACTACTACAGCTCTAACGGAATCGATACATCAGGCTTCTACAACCTTGCTATGGTAATTGTGGGCATCACATTTGTGATCAACTCACTCGATTCGCTAGTCCGATTATATACAGACAACTTAAACCTAACGGTTGAGCGTTTTGGTAAACTGACTTACATCATCGGAAATATTGTGCTGCTAAGTTGCTTAACCTTACTATTCAAACTAGACTTTTTAGAGATCCAATGGGTAGGCGCGCTTGCCATAGGCTTAATACTAAGCTGTTTCCTTTACATCTTAAAATCTAACTACCGTAAAGTAGGAGCAATAGAACTCTCTCCAAAAGATAATAAAATCGATTTCAATAAGATCGAGTTGTTAGACTAAATCAATAATGAAAAAGGAATGATGATGAACACCACAATTAAAAAATTAGCACTATTAAGTTTATTCGCTTTACCAACCTCAGTAATGGCTGGAGAGTTAAGCACCACAGTTAATGCAACGTCTGATTATACTTTTAACGGTGTTAGCCAAACGGATAGCGGCCCGGCATTACAAGCTAGCCTAGACTATGCTGCGGATGATGGTTGGTATGTGGGTTCTTGGGCATCAAATGTAGACTTTGGTGACGCGGATGATACTTGGTTAGAACTTGATTTTTACGCAGGTAAATATTACGAGCTAACAGATAAATTATCTATCGATGCTGGTCTTGCTTATTACACCTATCATGGTGATGACGCCTCTGATGAATATTACTACCCAGAGCTATATACCAAGTTTGGTTATGCATCATCACTGGGGCAAAGTGAATTAAACTTTTGGTACACATGGGATTATTTTGGTGTTGATGCAGGTCATTACATCATAATGGCGGCGCATACTTTTACAGTTGCTGAAGGTCATGATATTCGTGTCAGCTTTGACCGTTCAACATCGCAAGATGAAGACAAATGGGCATGGGGAGACGATGCTTCTTACAACCATTATCGTGCAGAATACATGACAAGCTGGGAAGGTTTCGACTTTAACCTAGCAGTAGAAGATACCAGCCTAGATAGCGATGCAAGTGATACCCGCGCAGTGATCTCTGTATCACGTACTTTCGCGCTATAAGTCTTTAATACGACTTAACTAACATCATAGTTAGCATCACTCAGCAGAATAATGTTTATGACATTATTCTGCTTTTTTATATTTATCAGATACCTAAATATCAATTAAGTATCAGTAAGTCATAATTCTACCTTAATTATCTTATATGCCCATTCAACTTCTCTGCCTTCAAGCACATGTTCAAGTTTGTTTATGCTGGCTTTAGTACCATCTACGACTCTTTTACAAAAAAGTCCTTCCCTAAGGCCATTTTTACCAGTGTTCACCTCATTTAGACTCTACAAACTCAATCGCATTAGGATACTTACCAATAACAACCTCGGTCTTAAATTGGACTAAAAATCTATTTAGGTCTAAAATAAGACCCATGCAATACTAATATAGCTAACATTAAAACCTGTTATCACTCTAGCTTAAATGTAAAACGGAGAGTAATTGTTATGACTGCACACAATACCAATACATCAAACATTGATTTTGCAGAGGCAAAGACCTCAAAAGTGGGTTTTAGTGCCGCTGTATCTATTCTAGAAAAATGGGGCTGTGCGCCAAAAGATATGCTTAATATTTTACGTTTACCTCGCTCTTCTTACTTTGCATTTAAAAAACCAGAGGCGAAATTCGTGCTCGACAAAGATCAGCTAACACGCATTAGTTACATACTGAACATTCACGCAGCACTTAGAATGTATTTCTCCAATCCTGAAAACGTATATGGCTTTATGCAGATGGAAAACGCCAATCCCTATTTTGAGGGGCGTAAACCGCTGGATATAATAAAAGGTGGAGGCTTTCCTGAACTGCATGAAGTCTTTAGCCGTGTCGATAGCATGCGAAGTGGTGGTTGGTAATGACGACAATATCAACCGTTGAGCATCAGGTTGCATATAGACTTATCAATTCAAAATTTCCACCCATTTCGATGTTTGATGATGTCGCTTCTGTGGAAGATTTTGATACTATTTTTGCATTACAAAGTCTAACCAACCCAAGGTTACTGGATCAGCTTGGCCATATTGATTTGGTTAACAAAGCAGATATACCTTTTGGTATTAATGGCTGCTCATACGCCACAGCCCCTTTTACCCACATCAATAAAGATGGCAGTCGTTTCTCTAATGGTTCGTTCGGGGTACTTTATCTTGCCGATGATATCGACACAGCAATTGCAGAAACCAAATATCATCAACAAAAGATGCTAATGGCTATCAAAGGGGTTCATTATGACACGATTATCATGCGAGGCTTACGTTGTGTATTTAGCGCCGAATTAACTGACAGCACAGTGATAAGTTTAGAAGCCATGTCAAAGTCGTCGATTTACCACCAAACAAATTATAGCGAAGCACAGCAGTTTGGAGCACAGCAGCGAAAATCTGCAATTGAAGGCATTCATTATACGTCGGTAAGAAACCCATTAACGGCTTGCTACGCGCTATTCACTCCAAGATGCGTCGAAGAGATTGTACAATCATCACATTACGAATACGTTTGGGGCGGTTCATCGATCGACGCAGTGAGACTAATATCCGCGCCTTAATCACTTTGAATGACTAGAGTTAAGTGGCAAATAAATAATCACATCGAAAGTTGCAGCATAAAAAACATAACGCTTAAAAGTGGTAACAAACTATTGGTATAGTTTAAAACAAGGGACTTTATTACAGATAGAGAGGAAAGGATAAACAAGATATGGTACACCCGAGTGGACTCGAACCACCGACCCCTACCATGTCAAGGTAGTGCTCTAACCAACTGAGCTACGGGTGTATATTGGAAATTGGATAAGATTAAATTGGTACACCCGAGTGGACTCGAACCACCGACCCCTACCATGTCAAGGTAGTGCTCTAACCAACTGAGCTACGGGTGTACTGACTTTGATTTCCTAACAAAGCGGTCGCCATAGTAAGGGCGTTGGCTAACGCTTGCAAGTAAAAATTACCATAACATGGCTAAATGGTGATTTGCTGTGCAACTTGCCGATTTAATGACAAAAAGTCCTAGCCATGTGAACCTAGCTCCCCCTGGACTTTTTATCTAAATGTTAAAACTCAGCGATCATATTGGGGAGTAAATGATTAAATCTAATATCAAGTTTAATCTATTGCCACCAATGGCGTAGCACGATTCTCCAGTAAAACTGGAATACCATCATTAATCGGATAGGCAATTTTATCAAACTTACAAATTAGCTGTTGGGCTTCTTTGTCGAATTCCAGTTTACCTTTGCACACAGGGCAAGCGACAATATCAAGTAACTTTTTATCAAAAGCCATTTAGATTTCCTTTTTAAGTTGAATAAGTTGAGTCACTCGACTCATAAACTGAATATCAAATTGTTCATTTAGCTTCGCATTTACCGGTAAATACCACCAGTTTTGTAATGCAAAATCGCGACATTTAACCGCATCTTTTTCGGTCATTAGCAAGGGGGTTTGTGTTGATAGCTCAATCAGCTGTTGTTGATCGTAAGCTTGATGGTCGGCAAAAGCCACGGTCTGCCTAAGTTGATAACCTTGTTGAATCAAACTATCAAAAAAACGTTGTGGATTACCAATACCTGCTATCGCCACAATAGGTTGTTCAATGATTGATACCTCTGTATCAAACAAGTCTGGGACTAAGGCTTTATCAAACGAATGTGGTTTAACCCTACATAATGGCGCTGGCACTAATTGCATCAGCTGTTCTTCAGGCCCTTGAGTCTTTGCTAATAGCGGACCACCATTATTGATAATCCAGTCGATATTATCTAAACGCCACAAGCCTTCTCTTAATGGCCCTGCTGGCAGTAAACATTGATTACCATAACGACGTGCACCATCTACTAGGGCGATTTCAATATCACGCCCTAATGCGTAATGCTGCAAGCCATCATCACAAATGATCACATCAACATCAAAGTCAGCTAATAACGTTTGCGCAGCTAACACGCGTTGACTGCCAACCACCATAGGTACATGGGTACGATTGACAATCATTAATGGCTCATCACCCACATCAACGGCTTTGCTTGACTGAGTGACACTGATTACACCATCAATACTCGCCCCGTAACCACGACTTACAACGCCAGGTTTTAAACCATTGGCTCGTAGTAAGTTAATTAGATAAATCACCGTTGGGGTTTTACCACTACCACCAGCAGTAATATTACCAACAACAATGACAGGCACAGGCAGTTGGGTGACTTTTTTGATGCTAAATGTGAACAGCGAGCGTCTGATATGACTAATAACAGCAAACAACGCCGACAACGGTAGTAAAAGCCACCTTGCCCAGTGGCCTTGATACCAAATTTGATTTATCCATTTTTGCATTGAGGTAAAAACCTAGCTGCTAAATTGCATTTGATACAAGTTGGCATACACCCCGTTTTGGGTAATCAAATCTTTATGTACGCCACGCTCGATAACTTTACCTTGATCAATAACCAATATTTCATCGGCCGATTCAATAGTTGATAAACGATGCGCAATAACCACTGAGGTTCGGTTATGGCGTAAGTTATCTAAGCCTTTTTGAATCGCTTTTTCTGATTCAGTGTCCAATGCCGAGGTTGCTTCATCTAAAATCAATACCGGTGCATCACGTAACATGGCACGGGCAATAGCGATACGCTGACGCTGACCGCCAGATAACAACACCCCATTCTCCCCTACCTGAGTATCTAACCCATCGGGCAAGGTGTTGATAAACTCCATGGCGTAAGCAAGCTCTGCAGCTTGTTCTATTTGCTCACGGGTAGCTTCACCAGGGTAGGCATAGGCTATATTGTTAGCTATTGTGTCATTGAATAAAGTGACTTGCTGAGACACCAATGCCACTTGATTACGAAGACTTTTTAATTGGTAATCATAAATGCTGGTGCCATCGAGTAAAATATCACCATTTGATAAACCGCCATAAAAACGGGTGATCAAATTAGCGATAGTCGATTTACCAGAACCAGAACGGCCAACTAGAGCGACGGTTTTGCCCGGTTTAACATCAAACTCAATTTGATCTAGGGCTTTTCTTTCTTGTTCTGGGTAGCTAAAGCTGACGCTATTAAATTGTAAATGTCCTTTAACACGATCAACGCTATGGGTGCCGGTATCGGGTTCTACTGGGGTATCTAATAATTCAAAAATGGTGGTACAGGCTGCAATACCACGCTGAAATTCAGCATTGACGCGGGTTAAGTTTTTAATTGGCTGTAACATGGCCATCATTGCACCTAAAATGGCGGTGAAGGTACCGGCCGTTAGCTCTGCCTTCATGCTGTCCCAACTGGCAGCATACAACACAAATGCTAATGCGAATGAGCCAATGACCATAATTAACGGTTGGCTAACTGACTGCGCCACTGCTAGCTTCATATTTTGATGACGATTACTGTCATTCACTTTAAAGAAACGCGCCATTTCAGTTTTTTGACCACCAAATGACAGCACATTTTTATGGCCTTTGATCATTTGTTCGGTTGTGGCTGTTACTCCGCCCATTGCGGATTGAATTTGCTTAGACACTTTACGAAAACGTTTACTGACCACACTGATAACAATGCCCATAACTGGGCCAATTACCAAGATACACAGAGACAATTTCCACGAGAAATAAAACATGATGGCTAACATGCCGATAACTGTCATTGAGTCTCGAACAATCGAAATAAGCGCACTGCCTGATGCTCTGGCAATTTGCTCGGTATCAAAGGTGACACGAGAAATAAGGTTGCCACTGTTTTCGCGGTCAATGTAACTGACAGGTAAATGTAGATAGTGCTCAAAAACCTGTTGACGCATGTCCATGATAAGTTGAGCGCTCATGTAAGACACACAATAGGTCGACACAAAGTTAGCCAAACCGCGCAAAGTAAACATGCCGATCACCACAAAAGGTGCCATTCGCATAATGTCATTATCGGTATTAAAACCACCGTGGGAGGGTATTTCAACTCCGGCGACGGTAGTCGCTGATGAGGCAAAACCTTGGTCAATAAAAGGTTTAATAAACGCAATAAAACCAGCATCAACCGCGCCATAGGTAAGCAAGGCCAATACCGCCATAATAAACATGGCTTTCATCGGTAAAACATAAATCATTAAGCGTTTAAAAACGCTCCACATTTCATTATCAGAGTATGACGACATTTATATAATTCTTAACTGACAAACATAAGCGACATTCTACTCTGCTTTAACTATCTGGCCAAATCTAAACAAACGGTTATACCAAAATGGCGCTAAATCGTTGCGATAAGTGCTTATTTGATAACCAGTGTGTTTAAACTTGATACTAATTTGTCCCTGTTCTCCGCTGATAATAGTCTTTATCCCCCGCTGTTGATAACGCGCCATCACATCAGATTTAGGAAATCCGTATTGATTATTAAAACCCGCATTCACTATGGCTAATTGTGGTGACACGGCATCAATAAAAGTGTCGGTAGATGAAGTACGGCTGCCATGGTGCGGCACAAACACAATATCAGCATCTATCTGTTGCTTGTTTGATATTAAACTTTGCTCTCTTTTCGCCTCAATATCACCCGTCAGCAATACAGCAAAAGCCTTCGCGGTTAATTCGGGTAGAAGTATATTCATTAGTTCACCTTTACCAAGATGGTCTGCACCTTGTTCAACAGTTTGAAGGTGATCCTTCTCAAATTCGATATTCAGCATGATTACGCAGGATTGATTGTTATCTTTATCTGAGCCTAAATGATCTGACAAAGTGGATATTTGTACCCTTCCCCATTGCCATGATGCTGAATGGCAATCACTGATATTAATGTTAACCAGGTCAGCCGCTCGATTGATTAATGCCTTGCCATTATCAGCAATCAAGTGGGTGTTGGGAAATGCCGTTAACATCGGTATTAACCCGCCACTGTGGTCATTATCATGGTGGCTTATGACAATATAATCTAACTGGGTGATGCCCCTTGCCTGTAGAAAAGGCAATATTGCCCGTTCAGCATAACTAAAGTCACCAAAGGCTGCGCCGGTATCATAAATCATGGCTCGGTGTTGTTGTTGAAGTACGATGGCAGAACCTTGTGCTACATCTAGTACATGAAGATAAATTGGTCCATTTAAGGTAAAAACCTGACTTTGATCGCCTTTATTATCCATCTGCGACATTTTGCTAATAGCCAATTGTATTAATGGCAAGTTCATTACTAAAGCGGTGAGTAATATGATCCCATGATGATTAATTTTAGCAATCTTATTTGATTGACCGGGTTGATTGAATATTGATTTACTGCCATTAAATGAATGAGTAAGTAAACGGCTAAATGACCAGCGAAATGTCAGCAGTAATGTCCATCCCAGCAAACTAAACATACCCGCCACAACCCATGACTCACTGACGTAAACAACATTATGACTAAAGTCACTAGACCAAGTTAATAGCTGACTAAAAGGGGCGAGTAGTTTGTCTGCTACAATAAATAAAACACTATCGAAGCTAAGTTCATTGGCGCTTGAAAACTGAAATAGACTCGCTAGACCGCCGGAATGTATTAAGGGGCTCAACACCAGCCAGACTATAAAACTACCCAATACAATGGGGATCACCAATATACTAAACCAGGGCACAACAATGAGGTTTATCCAGATACTGTGAATCGATAACGTGCCAAATAATAGTGCTTGCAATAACCCTAGACCTAAGGCTAATCGCCACTGAATTGACCACAGGGACCCAATATAGCCTGTCACTTTTTGTCGCCAATGATGATCTGTGGATACTTTTTTAGCATGACTTACTGAGGTATCAACAAAGCGCAAGATAATGGCCAGTGCAATAAAAGATAGCCAAAAACCTGCGCTAAGCATTGATAAAGGGTCAATAAACAACACTCCCGCCAAGGCATACATTAGTCGTTGCCAGACACTGTGATGCTGTTTTAACAGGCTAAACAGTACCAAGAATATAAGCATAAACAAGGCCCGCTGAGTGGCAACAGCAAAGCCGGCAAGATAGGCGTAACCCAATGCTGACAATACTGCCAAAGTTAATGCTAAATAAACAGCGAACATACCGAACTGCAAGTTAACTTTGGCCATAGCTATTTGCGCCAGCTTAACCCGGGTTAGTATTACAAAGCACAAGCCGAATATTAAACCAAACACCACTGACAGGTGTAATCCAGAAATGGCAATTAAATGGCCGGTACCCGTTTGACGTAATTGCTGCCACCGCTGATCAGATATTTGGCTTTTATCACCAAACAGTAGTGCCAGTAGCAGATCACCATTGGCTATCTTGGGGGTAATGGCTGCAAACTCAGTTAACCAACGCTGGCGCAAAGACGGCTGATACGATAACAAATCAGCCTGTTTAACTCGCCCTTTTGCGACAATATGGCGATTAATATAATACCTTTGCTGATTAAAACCGCCTTGATTAGCTATACTGGTAATAGGCTTTAATTTTGAATCAAACTGCCATATTTGACCTAGCTCTACTTTTGGCGCTTGTTGCCAAGTTAAACGGTAAATTTGATCGCCTGTTATGGTTTTAAATAAACCAGATATATTAATATTGGTTAATTTTGGTTCAATTACACGCACATCAATGCTTATCCAGTCGCGGTTATGATTTACTAGTGATACTATCTCCGCTGTAAAGGTTTTGTTAGTTTTTGGTGTAACTTCTGGCTGAAAGTCTAACGAATAGAAATAGATACTTATCCAAAAAATAGCAAAAAAAGCACCACTTAATCTAGGTGCTTTGAAAAGGCAGACCAAAGCCAAGAGTAACCAAATAGGTAAACACCATAGCGATGGGATTACAGGCCAAAGTAATCCAATGAGGCTACTGATACAGAAGCCGAAAATAAATCGATTCATAGGGTACTAGTAAAGACAGTAATCACTTAAGATGCCAAAAAAATTCATACAAAAATTTATGCCTGATCCAAAAACACTGAAAAAGCATAAATATTTGCGGGTGTTTGGTAAATTATTGGATAAACCCAATTTGTGGGTATTAAATCGTAAATCAGCCCCAGGGGCTTTTGCGGTAGGGTTATTTATTGGCTGGATGCCTATGCCATTTCAAATGGTTGCTGCTGCTGGGTTAGCCATTTTATTTAACGTTAATATTCCGTTAGCAGTGGCATTAGTATGGATAACTAACCCTATCACCATGCCATTTATGTTCTATATGGCTTATTTATTAGGCGTGAAATTACTCGGGGTTGAAAAGTTGCCCTTTGAATTTGAAGCAAGTTGGCAATGGGTAGAAACATCGATATCGACAATTGGCCCACCCTTTTTACTCGGCTGCTTTGTATTAGGCGTGGTTTTTGCTGCAATTGGTTATTTGATTATTAATAGTTTATGGAAATATTCGATACTATTTAAATGGCAAAAACGCAAATAAGCTTTACATTGCCATTTTATTTTTGAGTTTACATTTAGTACTGAGTTATTGACATTTTCTATTGCAATAAGCTGAGTTAAAAACAGATATCAAGCTGATATGATGACACAAGCAAACATCCAATATTACCAGCCTTTAAGCCTATTTATCAGCAATTCACGTGATGCGCTTTTTAATTTCATAGTAAGCTAGAAAAAGAAGATGCAGTAGCAATAACGCACTAAAAGCTGAACAGAAAAAAAGTAACGCTATCGATTCTACCTTAGTTGGCTGTTCTGCATAAAACCACCACCATAACGGCCAGCCGATCACAGATAGTGACGTTAACTGTGCCATGCACCTGAAGCATCTCCCCAGTTTTTGTATAAAAATTGATTCATCACATTGATTGCAAGCCATGTTATTTCTTATTAAGTGATTCTGTTAATGAGCCCAAAGGAAGATATTAACCCAATTGGCTTAACACTGACTAAATTCACTTGCTAGCATGGCATATAGGTATTCATCGCCCCACTTCCCTTTAAACATCACATTTTGCTTAAAATGGCCTTCTTGTCGAAAATTGGCTTTTTCTAACACTGCTATACTGGCTTTATTTAAACAATCAGTAATTGCAATAACACGATGTAGCCTCAACTCAGTAAATAAATACTCTAGTAACCCCTGTAATGCTTGTGTTGCCAAACCTTGGTTCTGGTGTTGTGGCGCAACGGTAAAGCCCACTTCAACTTGTTGTTCATCAATGAAATGTACCGCTAAGTCACCCAGTATTTGATCGGTTAATGGATCAGCAATCGCCAATTGATACCAATTACCTGGCACAGCGAAATCAGTGTAATCCGTTTGTGCTAGTAGCTGCTTAGCATCATCTAAACTGTATGCAGTCCAACTTTGATATTTGGCGATGTAGACAACATTTCGATATTCAGAAAAAACCACTAAATCAGACGTTATGAAGCGACGGATAACAAAGCGTTCAGATAAAAGACTTGGGGCACTAATCTTAGCAATGACTGATTTAGGCAAGGTATTTTTAGACATGACGTGCTACTTAGGCTTATTTGAGGTTAAATTGTACAAGATTAAACGCTAACAGAAATGGATTAATCTCACTATAAATATTGAATCACACGGCATTATTAATTAGTAACATCCGGCTTTGTTTAACTAGGTTACCTCTAAGTATTCAGCTGATAGTTCAACCATTGTTAATTTATCGCAAATATATTATTCAATAAAACAAATAAACCGCAAAACACATCCTCATAATGCAAACTAGATCGCATTATAAATCGACAATTGACTACTTCCCTGTATAATTCGGCGCCTACTAATACACCCAAGTCAGTCTTATTCTCACTAAAGCCGATTATCGCTTTTTTGTCGATCAATATTCTGTAATTACTCAATTGGATACATGTTTTGATTTCTACCGCAAATATTACTATGCAGTTTGGCCCAGAGCCGTTGTTTGAAAACATTTCGGCGCAATTTGGCCACGGCAATCGTTATGGCTTGATTGGTGCTAATGGTTGTGGCAAATCCACATTCATGAAAAATTCTCAGTGGTGAACTGGCTCCAACATCAGGCAATGTTTCAATTTCGCCAGGCTTAAAAGTAGGCACCTTGAACCAGAACCAATTCGCTTTCGAAAACTTTAGCGTGGTTGACGCGGTTATCATGGGCGATGTGGCACTTTGGAAAGTGAAACAAGAACGTGACAGCATTTATTCCCAGGCAGAAATGAGTGATGAAGACGGCATGCGCGTCGGTGACTTAGAAAGCCAATTTGCAGAAATGGACGGTTATAGCGCTGAAAGTCGCGCTGGCGAAATCCTGTTAGAAGCAGGCATTGAAGAGTCGTTTCACTATGGCTTGATGGCACAGGTTGCCCCAGGTTGGAAATTGCGAGTGTTATTAGCACAAGCATTATTTGCCAACCCCGACATACTGCTACTTGACGAACCCACCAACAACTTGGACATTCATACCATTAGTTGGCTTGCTAACGAATTAAACAAACGCAAATGCACCATGATTATTATTTCCCATGACAGACACTTTTTAAACTCTGTGTGTACCCACATGGCAGACATCGATTATGGCGAACTGCGGATTTACCCTGGTAATTATGAGTACTTCCTCGCACAATCAAGTTTATTGCGTGAACAGCTTCTGGCTGGTAATGCGAAAAAGAGCGCTGAGATTGAAGAGTTACAGGACTTCGTTAACCGCTTTGGCGCTAATGCTTCCAAAGCCAAACAAGCCAGTTCTCGCGCTAAGAAAATGGACAAAATTAAACTTGATGATGTTAAATCATCAAGCCGTATTACCCCGTCTATACGCTTTACTGAATGTAAAAAACTACATCGCCAAGCATTAGTGTTAGAAGAGCTTGGGCACGGTTTTGATGAAGTATTATTTGAACATGGCGATCTTATTTTAGACGCAGGTTCAAAACTGGCTATTATTGGTGAAAACGGCGTGGGTAAAACAACACTACTGCGTTGTTTAGTTGAAGAAATTAAACATAACCATGGCCGGATTAAATGGTCAGAAAATGCTGCCATTGGTTATTGTCCGCAGGACAGTAGCGCAGATTTTGACAATGACATGACTTTATTTGACTGGATGTCATTATGGCGCACACCTAAGCACAACGACCTTATGGTACGTGGCATGTTGGGTCGTTTATTATTCACTGAAGATGACGCGAACAAGAAAGTGCGTAACTGTTCTGGTGGTGAAAAAAATCGTCTTTTATTCGGTAAGTTAATGATGATGGACGTTAACGTATTGATCATGGACGAGCCAACTAACCACATGGATATGGAAGCAATTGAAGCGCTGAACCAAGCGTTGAAATTATTTGAAGGCACATTAATATTTGTTAGCCATGACCGTGAGTTTGTGTCATCACTTGCAACACGCATTATTGACGTGAAAGATAAAAAACTGGTTAACTTCCACGGTACATTTGATGAGTACCTTGCAAGTCAACCGCCGTTGTAAGCAGGGATTGACACCGTAAATTAAGGCCTTCATTGTGGTATCCAACTATGGGATAAGAATCACAATATTAATGAAGGCCTTTTTGCTTACCCTAACGTTTAGCCTTCCCGTTTTGATAAGTAAACATGAATACCTACTCGTATTGATGGTTCATATTGATTAACCGATTTGCTATAGGCAGAACAAAATCAATAAAGAGTAAAAATAGTTGGCACCTAATTTGGCTTTAACGCCTGTTTCTTTTAAGCAACATCAACCCAAATAGCGAAAGTATCATGAACAGAAAAATCGAATTACTCGCACCAGGCGGCGATGTTGACGCAATTAAAGCTGCAATCATTGCTGGCGCGAACGCGGTATATTGTGGTTTAGAAACCTTTAACGCACGAAATCGCGCCGCTAACCTTACGTTTGATGATCTTCTTGGTGTTATTTCCCTAGCCCATCGATATCAATGCGAAGTTTTTTTGACCATGAATGTCGTGATCCTTGAAAATGAAATACCGACTTTGGTTAAATTGCTGAATCAACTGGTTAATACCGGCATAGATGGCATTATTGTTCAAGATTTGGCTTTGTTTCACCTAGTCAACAAACACTTCCCTAGCTTACTTATCCATGCGTCAACACAATTAACCACCCACAATGAAGGCCAAATTGGCTTTTTAGCCAAAGTGGGCGCAACCCGGGTTAATTTGTCGCGCGAAATGAATCTGGCTGAAATAAAAAGCCTCACCCGATACGCACACGATTTAGATGTACTAACCGAAGTCTTCGTGCACGGTGCATTATGTATTGCATTTTCAGGCCAGTGCTATTCAAGTTCAGTCAGTGTGGGCAACTCAGGCAACCGTGGCCGCTGTAGCCAAGCGTGTCGTGATGAATATGACATTACTGCTGCGGGCAATAAGTTTCCACTAAACCTCAAAGATAACTCAGCTTATTTTGACTTGCCTGAATTAGTGGACGCTGGGGTTGACTCATTAAAAATTGAGGGCCGTATTAAAGGCGCGCAATATGTCCATACAGTAGTGGATAGCTGGCGTAAGCAAATTGATAGATTTGTGGAATCAGGCAAATTGCTGTCAGATGACTCAAATCTTTATAAAGTGTTTAACCGCGACTTTACTAACTCTTTTTTGAAGGGCAACCTGACTAAAGACATGTTTATCGACAATCCGCGCGATAACAGCTTTAAACATGCCAATGATAAAAGTAATGCAATTTCAGTGGTGCAAATTCAAGAGGCGCAGCAAACACTGTCATCAGACAAAGATGCCATCGTTTCACTGGTAGCCGATAAGGTCAGCCAACTCAGCATTGAAAAAGTCAGCTTGTCACTGCATTTCTCAGGTAAGCTAAACGAGCCCTTAACCATTACTGCTGTCACAAAAGACACCACAGTTGAAATTCAATCGGCAGTAACACTGACATTAGCAACAGATTCTCGTATTGACGAAGCGGCAATAGTAAAACGCTTTAAAAGTCTTAAGCAAAGTGAATTTGAGTTATTACCGTTTAATTTTGATGGGTTAGAGAGTGACTTAAGCATTCCTTTTAGCCAACTAACGCAGATGAAAAATCAACTGTTGTTCAAGCTGACAAAAAGAGAATACATAGGCGCGGTAACCTTACCGGCATTAACCCATTACCCCAAATTAAATAGCCAGCCAACATTGTCATTGCTTATTTGCGATGAAAAAGATGTTGATTTGTGTGATGTCACAGACGCTGACATTTACTTTAAGTTGCCTGAAAGCTTTAAAGTTAATGACAATAAGTACATTGATATATTTTTACGTAATCCAAGGTTAATTCCGTGGTTTCCGGCAGTATTAATTGGTAAAGATTACCTTGAATCCGTTAGATTATTAGAAACCGTAAAACCTAAACGCATAGTCAGTAACAATACCGGCGTGGCATTTATTGCAACCAATATGGGGATTGAATGGATTGCTGGGCCGTTTCTCAATACCACCAACTCTTATGCTTTGCTAACCCTACAAGAAAGACTGAATTGCGCTGGCGCATTTATTTCAAATGAAATAAACCGCAACCAAATTAAGAATATTGCTAGACCGAAAAACTTTAAAATGCTTTACAGTATTTACCACCCTATTTTGATGATGACTAGCAGACAGTGCTTTTTCCAGCAAACGGTTGGCTGTAACAAGCCCAGTATTGAAGATGGCTGTATGCTGAAATGTGAAAAAGCCACTACGATCACCAATGTAAAAGGCATTTCATTTGCGGTTGATAAACAAAAAGGCGGTTACCCAAGTATTTATAACCACGAACAATTTTTAAATATTGACGCGGTTGAAGACTTATCGCATTTGTTTGATGAGTTCTTTATCGACTTAACCGACATAGGCTCAGGCTCTAAAGCTAAAATAGATAAAGTGGAATTAGTCAGCCATTTTGAAAACGTGCTGAAAGGTATTACTGAATCGAAAACGAGCCTTAAGCAGTTAGTCACCATTTCAACCAATGCCCAATACCAACAAGGGTTATAGTAACCGGTTAATATTATTCGTATTAACCTCAATTTGATAATGACTACACCGCTCAGCAAAAAGGCTTTACCTTCCACAGGTAAAGCCTTTTTAACATTTTATTTAGCAGCATTTCAGTTTGATTTTCTTATTGAAACGAACTCACTTCGTCTGCTGTTAAGTCTCGCCACTGGCCAACGGGCATATCAAGCATCACTTCACCTACTTGTTGACGATGTAAGCCGTTCACGCGATTGCCTATGGCAAAGAACATCCTTTTAACTTGATGATATCGCCCTTCTGTAATCGATAGCAGCACCTCAGTATCACTCATAATAATCAGTTCGGCAGGTAATGTAGGTTTACTTTCACCTTGCAACAATAAGCCTATTTTAAACAAGTCTATTGCATCATGGTTAATAGGTTTAGCTAACTGCACTCGATACACTTTACGGCAAACACACTCTGGTCGAGTAATATTATATGACCAACGTCCATCATCGGTTATCAACACAAGCCCTGTGGTGTCGGCATCTAGGCGTCCTGCGATATGCAGCTCGTCTTTATGGGCAACATCGATGCTATTAAGTAACGAAGGATAATGGCCATCAGCATTAGAACAAATGGTGTCAGCCTGTTTATGCATCAACATATAACGGAATGGCCTTGTGGTAAGCGTCTGCCCATTTAATTGAATCAGGTTATTTTCATGCACCTGGCTAATCATGTCAGTATTCACCACACCATTAACCCTGATATAACCAAGACTAATTTGATCTATAACTTGAGCTTTAGTAAATAATGTACTTTTAAGTACAAATTTATCTAGCCGCATAAAACATCTACCCTGTTAACATTAATGCATTATTAAATTCATAGTCATGACAAACAACAAATGAAAAAACGACTTATATTCAACGATTTACTTTTGGTTGTTGCGCTAAAAAGGCTTTAAAAGCATTAACGGTTTTAAGCGGGTCTTCTTCCTGAGGAACATGACCAAGTTCGTTAAAGCGCACTAGTTGGCTACCAACAATATCGTGGTGAAATTGGTCTGCAATTTCAGGCGGAATAAGCCTATCTTGCTCGCCCCAAATAATCAGAGTGGGCAGTTTAAGCTCAGATAATCGCGATGCTAGCTGCCCGGAACGGAGTTTTGGCAACAGCTCGGTTAAGGCCTGCCTATTGCCTTCTCGGATAGTAAGATCAAAATATCGCTCCACTAGTTCTGGGGTGACCAGCTCAGGATTACCATAAACATTTTTAACACTGCTTTCGACAAGTCCCCTTGGTAGCACTTGTTGCATGAGTTTATTTAAAATCGGCGTGCTAGCAATTCTAAAGCCTATGGGTATAGACTCGGGTTGAAATGGATATCCACTGGAATCTATCAACACCAACTGAGCAACGCGATCAGGATAAAAGACAGCCGTAGCCCACGACACATACCCTCCTAAAGAATTACCAACCAAAATAGCACGGTCGACCTCGAGCTTATCAAGCACCTCAATAACAATACGGGAATAACTTTCAATACTGTAATTGCTGTCTAAAGCTGGGCCTGTTAACCCAAAGGCGGGTAAGTCAAAACGAATAACTCTATGATGATCTTTTAACGCATTAGCCCAGCCATCCCAGGTGTGAAGCGATGAGCTTGTACCATGAAGTAACACTATGGGGATCGCATCATCACTTGGCCCTTCATCCCGTAAGTGTACCTGCATACCCGCGATATCAATAAACTGTGACGGAGTTTGTGCCCATTGTGGCTTAAGTTGCTCGACAGAACGGTCAGGCACACGATTAACTAAAAAATAAATAGTCGAAAAAATGATAAACAACAGTAAAAGACTGCTGACTAATTTTAATATTAACCTCAATGAAAACTCCGACTTAATAATGAACCCGTTGTAGATTTTACATTCTACTGATGGAACCATTAAAGACGCAAGTATAAGATAAATAATACATTAAGCCTGTTACGGAGACGAACTCACCCATTCGTCAGATATAATCCTGCATATGGCTTTGTAAATCCATTTATGGCCGCCATTACCGTGAGTCTATTTTAGCAACCATTTCTGAACCGCGTCTTTATCCGGTATAGACCCTGTGTGCACTAATTGATTATCTATTACAACCGCGGGCGTACTCATTACATTATGTTTAAGTAATACCTCAAGACTTGGCTCTTTAACCACGCTAACTGTCACGCCACAATCATCTGCAACTGCCTGAATTAATGCTGCCGTTTTGACACATTTTGCACATCCGCTGCCAAGCACTTCTATTTTTTTCATAAGGCCCCCATTAAATATAAATAACATTAATTATCCACCCAACAAGGGTGAATGAAACGAGTAAAAGCATAAAAATGATAGTCAGTAACTTCCAGGTCATGACTTGCTTTAACAAGATAAATTCAGGAAAGCTTGCTGCAACGGTACTCATACAGAATGCTAATGTTGTACCAAGCGGAAGCCCTTTAATGATTAAACTTTCCATAACTGGAATAATCCCAGTTGCATTTGAATACAGTGGAATGCCAGCTAACACCGCCATGGGCACAGACCACCATTGGCCGCTACCTAAATTGGCAGCAAACCACAAGTCAGGGACAAAACCATGTAAAGCTGCGCCTAATCCTACCCCAATAAAAACCCATTTCCATACCCGAGTTAAAATATCTAACAACTCCGCTTTGGCAAAATCGTGCCGTGCTTTAAACGTCAACTTAGTGTGAGTTTTCTGAGGGCTATCTGGCTGATTTGCGTTTTGATATGCCTTAAATGCAAATGGCTGTAACATTTTTTCAGCCCGAATGAGATCAAGAAACATCCCCGCTGCAATCCCTATTGCCATACCTACTAGAATATAAATAACAGTTATTTGCCATCCAACTAAACTTAACAACAATAGAACTGCCACTTCGTTTATGAGCGGTGACGTGATGAGAAACGACATGGTAATACCTACAGGTATTCCTGCGGATGTGAATCCCAGAAAAATCGGTATGCTGGAGCAGGAACAAAAAGGGGTGATAGCGCCGAATGTTGACCCCATTAAATAACCCATAAATTTATTTTTTGAGGCTAAATAATCACGTACCCGGTTAATATTGAGTGAAGCACGGATCAACGCTATGACGTAAATCATCAATACTAGCAGGAAGAATATCTTAGTGGTGTCTTCAATAAAAAACTGAATCGCATCGCCGAATTTAGTTCCGGGAACCAAACCCAATACTGAAAATACTAGCCAATCAGCTAATGTGGTAAATAGGGATAACATAAAACCTCTCAATACACATTTAAAGGTCAATTCAGTCGTAAAACGTTTAAACCAAACACTGGTATGTTGAGCATTTATTATGCAAAGAAACTAATATTGATAATGTTAAGGACCTAATGAGCCTATTAGTCAGCCACTTATGCTTATCTTGTTACTTAGATATAGCAACAATACTAAATAGATTATGTATTAGGGATCGCAGTTTAGTGATTAACAGTACTGTTTATGAAAATATCTTGGTTTAATTACAACATTAGAATGTGCTAACTTGGTTACCATAGGCTAGTATAAAACAAGGCATAGGATTGCTTGGCTTTTTGAGCTTGATTTATGTGATGAAATGATAAATTGATGTAAATAACTCAACCTGGAAAGGAGTGCAGATTGAAACTTATTTTACTAATAACACTATTAAGCTGCTTTAGTGCGTGGGGAGAAACATCCACAAGCAAACACACACGCCAAGATATATCACTGTATACCTATCACTATATGCCGCCTTATGTAATTGATAGTAAAAATGAAATAGGCCTGCTTTATGATGTGGCACATTTTTTTAACCAACAACAACAAGATTACCATTTCAGCGTGTCTTACATTCCTCGAAAACGTCTTAATCATTTGCTCGAGACACAGAAATTTGACGGTATGGTTATCGGCGTAAACCCTTTTTGGTTTAAAGACAAAGATAAAACAACTTATTTATGGTCAGAGCCACTAATGCGCGATCAAGATGATATAATTTCTCATCTAATTAATCCTGTCGAATTTGTTAATAAGCAAGCTTTGTACGGTAAAGTCGTCGGGGGCATATTGGGTTTTCGTTATCACACTATAGACAAACTCGTCGCTGACGGCTTAATGACTCGCATTGACACTTCTAACGAATCACAACTGATTAATATGCTTATCAAAAAACGTTTTGACTTTGCTATTGTGTCTAGAGCAACATCCATTTACTACCAAGGCTTACTCGAACAAAATCAACAACTTTACTTATCTTCTAAGCCTCACGACAAATATACTCGTCATATCCTGGCTCCCAAAGCACTCAGTACTCAATTTAAGGCAATTAATCCTCTTATTGTGTTACTTAGCAACAACCCAGATTGGCAAGACAGCATGCAAAAGTATAAAACATTTCTATTACCTGTTGATCTAACAAAGATTGACTGACAACAACTAAATCAATCAATCCAAGTTGTCATTGAATGTCCCGGCAAACAGCCTGAAAATCAACTTTTATTAATCAGTGATTTTACTTTTGCCATTTGTGATTGCAACAGCAAACTGTGTCGATGTGAGACTACCTTACTTTCAAATATGCCATTCTCAATTAGTCTGTAAGCTTCTTCTGCTTCAAAATGATAACCTAGCGATTGCCTGTTGTCAGAAAAGGTATCGACTTGCTCATCAAGATGATACAAGTGACATTTACTCGCCCTAAAGGCATCTGGAATAATGATGTAACCTTTATCACCAATTATATAAGCATTGTTCGACAAACGGCACTGAAACGATGCGGCTAAACTCACCATCACCTGCTCGCTTTTTGCTATGATAATGACATCATCTTCCACGCCCGTTTCACAGCAATGTGCTTGAACATAAAGATTGCCTATATCAGCATCAAGAAAGTAATTAGCAATTGCCAAAGGGTAAATCCCCATATCTAACAAGCAACCACCAGCCAACTGCGGATTATAGGCTCGATCATCAGGATTAAATGGAATAGGATAGCCAAAATCAACTTTGATATGCTTTAGCTGACCAATTAGGCCATCATCTAACCACTGTTTAGCATGTTTAAGGGCGGGTAAAAAGTAAGTCCACAACGCCTCCATCAACAGCAAGTTTTTCGCTTTAGCTAAATCGACCAATATTTGACATTCTTCAACCGAAACTGTCATCGGCTTTTCACACAGCACATGTTTCCCGGCCATTAACGCATCATAGGTTTGCTGGAAGTGAAAATTATGTGGCGTTGCAATATACACGATATCAACATCAGGATCGTCAAACAGGGTTTGATAGCCCTGATAAGCTTTCTCTACATGATATTGCTGCGCAAATACATCAGCATCATCTTGAGTTCTAGCAGCTACTGCATATAAATGATTGTTTTCAGCAAAGGCTATATCTTGACAAAACAAAGCAGCAATTCTGCCCGTACTGACAATTCCCCAATTTAACTTACTCATTTACGTCCTTAATAGTATTGAGATGGTTATCTCAATTATGATACAGAAGGATTCTGTGGGACATAATATATCGATACTTTTGATTAAGTGCTGCTACCAGAACTTATAAAGAGTGGGTGATGTTGTCATATAAAAAAATACACATGAAATAGCATTAAATGTTGAATTAACATTCGATATTTTGATGTTGTTTCTTACATTTATACATAGCTTTATCCGCACAGGCAAGCAAGGCATCTGACGTGGTGCCATCATCCGGATAAATTGCGACACCAATACTGCAATTCACCTCAAACGGCTTACCATTAATGGTATAAATTTGGCTTAGCTTGTTAGATAAAGTATCAATCATTGACGAAATAACGTCCTCACTTGCTATGTTTTCTAATAACAGAACAAACTCATCTCCACCAATTCTTGCAACCGTATCGGCGTGACGAATAGACCGTTTAAGCCGTTGTGCGGTTTCGAGTAATACTTTATCTCCAAACACATGACCTTTTGTGTCATTAATGATTTTGAATTTATCTAAATCAATATAAAACAGCGCAAAGCGGAGGCTATTTCGCTCACTTTGCGCGATTAAATGCTCTAAGCGATCAAGTAATAAATAACGATTAGGAATTTTTGTCAGGGAGTCGTAATGCGCTAAATGCTCAAGCCGCTTAGTTTCGTTGATACGCTCAGTAATATTTCTATTGATCCCTAATGCGCCTATCATCTGGTTAGTTGAATCATAAATAGGCACACATATAGACTCAACCCAGCCAATATTGCCATTTTTATGCAGCATTCTTACTTCACCAGTCCATTTACCTTGCTTCTCTACCGCAGATATCACTTCAGAAGAGATATGAACGCTGTCTTCGGGCACATGTAAAATATTAACGGGCTGGCCGATAGCCTCAGCTTTAGAGTAGCCATATAGGGCTTCAGAGCCTTTATTCCAATCCGCTATAATACCCTGCATATCAGTGACAACCACTGCATCAAATAAATAGTCGAATGCCTGAGCTCGTTGTTTAAGCGTATCAGAAATCATTATTTGTCCATCATTGCAAAAACTAATTGGTTGGTTAAGGCTGTATGTCGATTCACGAATAAAAATGACTTAATCTTGAATATTGTTACTGTCTACGCAACACTGACCAAAACAGATATTTCCACTTTACTATCCATATTCATACAACTTAGCATAATCAAACAGTTTAATTTAAATGTCACTGGTGCCTTGTTGAATTAACGCAAAAAATATGACTCTCATATAACTAAAGACTAGGCTAATAAGAGATTTTTACCAAAATTTTATCTCCAATGTGCAACAATTAACATCCACTAATTAGAATTCGTTAAGTTGCTTTGTATCAGCCAGTAACAGCGTCATCGCTGAATCTGAGTCTACTGGTTTACTGTGGTAATAACCCTGAGTTTTGGTTGCACCAATTTTTTGTAATGCCTGATATTGCGCTTTTGTTTCTACCCCTTCTGCTGTTATTGCAATTCCGAGGCGATTAGCTAACAACACTATACTTTCAACAATGGCATGATCTTTGTCACTATCCATTAACCGACTAACAAAACTGCGATCAATTTTTATGTTATGAATGGGAAAACGATGTAAATAACTCAGCGAAGAAAAACCAGTGCCAAAGTCGTCTAAATGAATATTAATTCCGATAGCCTGCAGTTGATATAATATTTTCATCGTTGTTTCTGGATCATTAATTAATACACTTTCAGTGACTTCAATATTAAGGCAGTGTGCGGGCAATCCATGCTTGTCTAAAAGTGCTTTGAGTTTATCAACAACATGATAAGTTGAGATTAAGTCACTCGACGCATTACAACTCACGGTTAAATCATCGCGTTTTAACTGTTCACGCCATTGGGTTATTTGGCCTAATGCTTGATCAATAACCAGATAATCAATTTCAGCTATCCTTCGCATCTCTTCAGCTATACCTAAAAACTTTATCGGCTCAATCAATCCTTTGGTTGGGTGCAACCAACGAACTAATGCCTCAAAACCGGCTATATGGCCTGTACTAGATTTGATAATTGGTTGAAAATAAGCAATAAATTGCTTTTCATCTACAGCCTGACTTAACTCATTACGCAACCTTAACTGATTTTTCGCCATCATATGCATATCTTCATTAAAGATTGCATAACCCCCTCGGCCTTCACGCTTTGCATGGTACATAGCACTGTCTGCATCACGTAAATATTCTTGCGCATCAAGTAGCTCTTTGCTCGCCAAAACAATACCGATACTAGCATTGGTCACAACAGACTCATTATTTAACATAAAGGGTTTATTAAGTGAGCTATTAATACGCTCGGCAAGTTTAACCACCTGATCTTCATTTGTAATACACTCCATTAATATACAAAATTCATCTCCACCAAATCTTGCCAGAGTATCTGAATTACGTATTTCATGACTCAACCTTTCAGCGATCGCAACCAGTAATTTATCGCCTTCTAAGTGACCTAAACTATCATTGACTAATTTAAATCCATCTAAATCAAGAAACAACAGAGCAAAATTGTGTTCAGCATCACGTTTATACTGCCTTACTGCCTTGGTCAGAAACTCAATAAATAATGTTCTGTTAGCTAAATGAGTCAAAGGGTCATGAAAAGCTAACTGATTTAATTTAAGTTCAGCTTGTTTTCTTAAGCTAATATCAATGCACTGAATAAAAATATAGTCGGCTAGGCCATCGATATTTTTTTGAACAAAAACATTAATATAACAGAAAAGTTCTGTACCATTTTTACAGACCAAGGTTATTTCTGTATCAAATGACTTCGCTTGTGCATGACGAATCAGCTCTAATTGTCTGTAACCTAATTCACGTTCACTAGGCTGAAGTAAATCGACATAACTTAACAGGTTGATTTCATCATCCGTATAGCCGAACGTTTTGCAGAGTGTGTTATTAGCTTGTAAGATTTTGCCATCAAGCCCTACCACAGCCATGCTAATAGTCGAATTGTGAAACACATTACGGAACAATTGCTCACTTTGTTTTTTAGCTTGTTCCGCTTTATGTTGCTCACTTAGATCTTGTACTGTACCAGTCAAACGCAGTCCATCTTGCTCAACCTGTCCTGTTGAATGAACATAACTGCGATCATGCTTATCATTAATGCTAACTAACTCATGACTCAAACTAAAAGCAACACCATGTTCGATAAACTGCTTAAACACATCTGATATGGGTTCATTATCACTTTTACCTAACCGATTAAATAATCCTTCGATATTGAGAGTTGCAACTTGAGATGAATTTAACTCCAATAGTTTAACCAGCTCTTTTGACAGGATTAATTGGTTAGTTACAGTGTCATACTGCCAACTCCCTAAACGTGCAGCAGCTTGCGCATTAGCAAGGTTACTTTGACTTAACTGTATTTGATGTAATTGTGTTTCCAGTACTTTGTTTGCATTCGCCAGCTGATTGTCACGTTTAATTAAATTATGATTCATTGCATTGAAAGCACTGGCAAGACGCCCTAATTCATCTGGGCGAAGATCATCTAACTTTCCTGCTTGTTCACCTCTAGATAATGCTAGGGTGGCATTATTTAGTTTTGATAAAGGCTGGGTAATTTTCTTTCTCATCACAAAAAATAGCACCATCAACTCAATTCCAAGTGCAATAAATCCTGAAATGAATACAATTATTGCCGTACTAGAAGCCACATTACTCACAAGGGCCTTAGGTATAACACTGACATAATACCAACCAGGGCCTGATAGCTTACTGACCATTAAATAAGAATCTATCTGTGTCAATTCAATCATTTTTTGGCTCGGTTCTGCACTAATTACCGCTTGATAAATTGATTTTAATGAATCGTTACCATCCCGATTAATAATAAACTGACCATCAGCCGCTTTAAGTTGCTCAATGTAATTGTGATGTGCAATCAAGCGACCATCTTGACGAAAAATAAGGTTATACGCCCCTTGGGGAGCCTGATTAATCGTTCTTTGGAACAGTTCATCCAAAGACATGTCATTGCCAATGGTGGCTATGTGTTGCTGCTGATAATATATAGGAGTTTCTATTGAAACCATCCAAATATCAGATTGTTTATCAAGGTAAACGCCTGTCCAAACCGTCTTTTTCTCTGGATTATTTTTTTCAATCGAAATGGTAAAATACTCTTCCAAACGAATATCAAAATCAGCGGCTAATCGATAGGTAAAATCAGGAATTTCTGGCCAATAAATGGCGGCAAAGTTTTCAGTACCATAAGCATAAGTATTAATGAAGCGATTGCGCCAGCTTTTGCCATAATCGCTGACGAGTGTATTAAGTAAACTTGCACGGTATTTAAGCTCGTCTGTTAATTGGACATCTTTTGCAATCCAAACCCCCGCACGTTCATTTGCATCGAATAATTTTGGATTAAAACGCACCGCTTGATCGCTTTGGCGAATGAAGTCTTGATCGAAAAGGGACAACATCGCTGCTTTATTTGATGGCTGATAAGAATTCAGAATATCTTGCTTTAGTAATTTGTGGTTGTCTTCTGCCAGAGTAAAAATTTGGCTTTCTCTAGCCACCCTTTCTTGGGTAAAAGATTGGAATTCAGCTAACTTGGTCGACTCTATCTCGGAGAATATATGAAAATAACTTATGGTGGTTAATATGCTTATCACTAATAAAATTCGAACACCTACCGCTATCAAGGTATGACTAACAATAGATTGCTTCAAACTTGCTAAGAGCTTTATCATTCAAGTTCCCTGTAAAAAGTGCACTAGAAACGCCACAAAAGTGCGGTAACTGAGCTTAAATTATGCTTTAGACATATTATATAAAGCATTATGGCTTAACTTTAGCAGAGTTGATTGAATGTTAACAAACAGTTAGAGAAAAACATCTATGCTTACCACAAAAGGCAAGAGTTCTATTTACGGCGCATTTATTATCACCTAATAACTCCGAGTTTAAACAAGACCCATCATACAAGCTAAAGAAATCTTACCGCAAAGCGAAATACAAAATTTAATCAATAACAATCACTAATAGAAAATACACCCATAAAATCAGATTATTACACAAAGCCGCCAATCAAATTATGCACTAACCCAGCTAATAAATATAACCTCAACCGGCTGACACCCACATTAATATTCAAACAGAAACAACATGAATATGACTCATGTTTGAAGTGAAATAATACCGTTTTTGTTCATGTACCGAACCACGTATAACTTACTCAGCGCAAAACACTAGACAAACTTACAACTGATCCTTAACTAAGTCATCAGGCGAAAAACCTAAAAAACGGTAAGACAACTGACTGAGAAAATCAGATCAATAGATAAAAAATGTCTAGAAGCACAATGCATAAACTCAGGTTTGAAATCATAGAATGGATACTAAATCGCCATGAATAATAATTTTACATTTTCAATTAACAGCATTTGTCTAGATGAGAATTACCACCCTTCAGACAAAACCCGTATCACTACCAACTTTGCTAACTTAGCCAGAGGCAGCTATCGTCAGGCCAATTTACGCAACGCGTTGAAGATGATTGATAATAGTTTTAATGCCTTAGCCCATTGGGATAATCCAAAAGGCGATCGCTATACAGTAGAACTTGAAATTATTTCCGTTAATATGGACATTTCAGGCAGTGGCCAAGCCTTCCCTTCGATTGAAATTTTGAAAACCAATATTGTTGATAGCAAAACCAATAGACGTATTGAAGGCATAGTCGGCAATAACTTTTCTTCTTATGTTCGCGACTATGATTTTAGCGTATTACTGCCAGATCATAACAAAGATCAGCCCCAATTTAGCATCCCAGAAAACTTTGGTGAGCTACATGGTAAACTGTTTAAATATTTTGTTAACTCAGATACCTATAAACAGCACTTCACTAAGCCACCGGTTATCTGCCTCAGTGTTTCGGATAACAAGACATATCATCGCACTGAAAACCAACACCCGGTATTAGGGGTTGAATACCAGCCGAATGAATCGTCATTGACTGAACAATACTTCCAAAAAATGGGCTTACAGGTTCGCTACTTTATGCCGCCAAATAGTGTCGCGCCGTTAGCTTTTTACTTCTTTGGTGATTTACTCAATGATTACACTCATCTTGAGCTGATAAGCACCATAAGCACAATGGGCACCTTTCAAAAAATCTACCGACCTGAGATTTATAATGCCAATGCCGTGGCGGGTAAATGCTATCAACCAAATTTGAAAAATCTAGATCATTCACTGACGCAAATTGTTTATGATCGCGCAGAACGTAGCCAACTTGCTACGGAACAAGGGAAATTTGCTGCGGAGTATTTTATCAAACCGTATCAAACTGTACTTGAGCAATGGTCAGCTAATTATGCGTAATTTATATATTTATTCGCACGGTTTAACCGCTTAGCTCAGTGGTTACGTTAGTCAAAATTTACGGTATCAATATAATGAAAACATTAAAAAAACAAATACTACTACCCACTTCAACTGCGGGCAGTTTACCTAAACCTCTATGGCTAGCAGAGCCTGAAACACTATGGTCTCCTTGGAAATTACAAGGTGATGAGTTAGCTGCTGGCAAACAAGACGCACTGCGTTTGTCGTTACACGATCAACAGCGAGCAGGTATTGATATTGTCAGTGATGGCGAGCAAACACGCCAACATTTTGTGACCACCTTTATTGAGCACCTCAATGGCGTTGATTTTCAAAAACGTAAAACCGTTAAAATTCGTGACCGTTATGATGCCAGCGTTCCCACAGTTGTTGGTCCAGTGAGCCGTCAAAAGTCGGTTTTTGTTGAAGACGCCAAATTTTTGCGTCAGCAAACCACGCAACCAATAAAATGGGCGCTTCCTGGCCCTATGACAATGATAGATACACTTTATGATGATCATTATAAAAGTCGTGAAAAACTTGCCTGGGAATTTGCCATTATACTGAATCAAGAAGCCAAAGAATTAGAAGCTGCGGGTGTTGATATTATTCAATTTGACGAACCTGCATTTAACGTGTTTTTTGATGAGGTGAATGACTGGGGCATAGCGTGCTTAGAAAGAGCCATTGAAGGGCTAAAATGCGAAACCGCGGTCCATATTTGTTATGGTTATGGCATAAAAGCTAATACCGATTGGAAAAAAACCTTGGGCTCTGAGTGGCGTCAATATGAAGAAGCCTTTCCCAAACTGCAAAAATCAAATATCGATATTATCTCACTAGAATGTCACAACTCCCATGTGCCGATGGAGCTCCTTGAACTCATTCGCGGTAAGAAAGTCATGGTTGGTGCGATTGATGTAGCAAGCAATACCATAGAAACGCCAGAGGAAGTGGCAGATACTCTGCGAAAAGCACTTCAATTTGTCGATGCTGATAAGCTTTACCCTTGTACCAACTGCGGCATGACACCTTTATCCCATCAAGTAGCAAGAGCCAAACTCAATGCCTTAAGTGCAGGCGCAGCGATCGTTAGACAAGAACTCTTGGCCAACATGAATTAACTTTTTGTGTTTGTCTAGCAACAAACATTAACATAAAAAAATCAATTAATTGACCCATTATTTACCCTTACGACATAAGGTTTAAAAACTTGTAATTAATTACTGGTGGCGATACTTGGTGATGATCATTTTGTTGATTTTTTAACAAAGATTTTTCGTTATAAATAATGGGATTGGTGCGTAAAACCAATCCCGTTATTTAATTATGATGCTTAAGCTTTGGTTCGTTGCTCAGTGCTTATTGACCTAGCGCTGGTGTGCGTGAAGGAATAACGCGCTTATTGCCCGTCGCTTCAAATGCACTGGCAAACTTAAGCAGGGTATTGTCGTCATAGGCACGGCCTGCAAAAGTTAAACCCACTGGCATACCAATATCGGCCATTACGCCCATAGGCACAGTTACCGTTGGTACACCTAAGTGACGAATAGCCAGATTACCGTTGGCAACCCAAATACCGTTGCTCCAAGCTATGTCGGCAGACGCAGGATTAAGGTGTGCATCAGCAGGACCCACATCAGCCACAGTTGGAAACAGCACAGCATCAAGTTTTAGCTCGTCCATCCAGTCTTCTAGATCCAGCTTGCGCGTTTTCTCTAAGCCACGCAGTCCATCGGGAACACTGTCGATTTGGTTATACGACTTAAGCCCTCTTTTAGCCATGTTGACGTATTCATCCATGCCTGCGGCTAAATCGCCCTCACGATTTGGCAAGGTGCCTAAGTCATGTGGGAAAATTAAATGGCCGTTAACGTCAGAAAGCTTATTTAATTTAGGATCATTATTAGCACGCAAGAATTCATCTAATGCCCAACCTGATAATTCCCATAGCTCATCTTCCAAAAACTCAGCTGTGACTATGCCGCGATTGAACACGGTCGGCGCACCAGGTCGGTCACCTTCGCAGTTGGAAACCAGCGGAAAATCAACTTCAATGACTTCTGCTCCAGCAGACTCAAGTGCTTTGCGCGCCGCTTCCCATAAGTCGATAACTGTCGCGCGGGTATTGATACGCTGACCGGTTGGTCCACCAATACCTGGATTTTCGCTGGTGCCAGCCAATTCATCTTTATTGATGTACATGCGCGGCACCCCAAAACGCTTGCCTTTAAGCGTGTCGGCTTGTGCAGCAAGATCCAAATAAGATTGTGGTCGCACGCTTGATGCTTTGGGGATTTGAACCCAAGGTTGCAAACGCCACAAGTCACCACGGGTGATTGGGTCATCAGCCACGATAACATCAAGTACTTCGAGCATGTCTGCCATAGTGCGGGTGTAAGGTACGACCACATCCATAGTCGGTGTCAATGGCCAATTACCGCGCACAGAGATGACACCGCGTGATGGAGTATAAGCACACAAGCCGTTGTTAGATGCAGGTCCTCGACCGCTTGACCATGTTTCTTCAGCTAAGCCAAAAGCTGAATAGCTTGCCGCGGTGCCAGTTCCGGCGCCATTAGACGAACCAGAAGCAAAAGGAGCAGTAAGGTAGTTCGCGTTATATGGACTTTCAGCGCGACCATAGTGACCGCGCTGCATACCACCATTAGCCATAGGCGGCATGTTGGTTTTGCCTATGCATATAGCACCGGCTTCGCGTAGACGCTCCACGGCAAAGGCATCATATTGAGCCACTAAATCTTTAAACGCTGGGCTGCCCGAAGCCGCTGTTAACCCCTTAACAAGGTAGCTGTCCTTGGTGGTATAAGGAATACCATCGAGTGGGCTCAGTGTTTGACCACGAGCCCGGCGTGCATCAGAAGCCTGCGCTTCTTTTATCGCATCTTGATTGCGCACCACTAATGCATTTAATTTAGTCTCTGTTGCTGGGCCGTCATAAGCATCAACTCGCGCTAAATATGACTTAACCAGTTCAACCGATGTAGTACGACCTGATTCAAGCGCTGCACGCAGCTCAGCAATAGAAATCTCAGTGACTTCGAACATGTTACAACCTCTTCTTGAAAGGCAATTGTGTTAAAGATCAATTGCTCTAAAAGATAAATATCATCAAAGACAGTGACTGAAAATTCACTGTCTTTTATTGGTCTTGGTTTTTATTTATTGACCAGAGGGGATCTGTTGGGTAATACAATGAATATTACCCCCACCTAATAAGATCTCCCGTGCAGGCACACCAACAATTTCATATTCAGGGAAAATGTCCTGTAATTTTTGAGCTGCAATATCGTCAGTTGCAGGATCAAGTAGTGGGAACACAATACGCTGATTAGTAATAAGAAAGTTCACGTAAGAACCCGCTAAACGCTCACCCGCCGTGCGTGGTACACCAGTGCCCACTTCTACACCTTGAGCTTCTTCTTCAGTACAATACAAAGGGCCCGGTTGTGGCATTAAATGGATTTTTAACTTACGACCCTGTGCATCAACAGCATTTTGTAACACATCTAAGGCCGCTTTTGAGCGAGGATACTGCGGATCATTTTGATCATCAGTCCAATGCAAAATCACTTCACCTGGACGCGCAAAACAGCACATATTATCAATATGTCCATCGGTCTCATCCATGTAAACGCCATCTTCCAACCAGATAAACTGCTGCACATTTAAGTACTCAGACAGTAATGCTTCTATCTGTTCACGGGTCAAATCTGGGTTGCGGTTGCTGTTAAGTAAACATTCAGCACTGGTCATGCAGGTGCCTTCACCATCGACATGAATTGAACCGCCTTCAAGAATAAGTGGCGCACGATACCCCTCAAAACCATGTTGCGCGTTCATTTGCAGTGCAACTTGCTCGTCTTTATCCCATGGAGAGTACAAACCGCCGTTATGACCGCCCCAGGCATTAAAGCCCCAATCGATACCACGACATTCGCCCTTGGCATTTACCACGACAGTAGGGCCAGTATCGCGTGCCCAGCAATCATCGCTATCGATTTCAACCAAAGTAACGTGAGCAGGCATAACCGTCTTAGCTTGCGTTAAAAATGCCTTGGGCACGCCCATATAAACGGGTGTAACAGCACCGATGGCATCAGCCACCTTGGCAAACGTTGCCTGAGCATATGCACCAGCAGAGCGCCAGTTATCAGGACGGTATGGCCAAAGCATCCACACAGCTTGCTGCGTCGCCCATTCGGCGGGCATATGAAAACCATCTTCAGATGGCTTAGTTGTTAACTGCGTGGTATTCACGTTTGTCATGAGTTTTGTCTCCAGTAATGCTGAAAAACGATAAGGGTAAGCGCCCTAACTATAGGACGACAGGAAAGAAATACACCTAGCATCATTCTAATAAAAATCGATTTACGGCACTCATCAGGCGGATAGTTAGGCCGAAATAGCCGCATCTTCACTCGGTGAGTTTTAGCTTTGTTAAAACATATTGCCATATCATATCATTTAAGGCTGCTTGCGCTAAAGGGTTGTATGTCTTCTAGTACAGTAAATTTATGAGTTTTTTAACATGTCTGCATGCATCAATATTAACACTGATTAATGATTATACATTCAAGTCGGTTGCTGCAATTAACAGGCCTATACCTTGATTAATAGTCGCAAGATACCCGCATAGCTCAAGTCGAGACTAATACAATTGACGCCAAATCAATCAAAGCTATAAAACCAAAAATATTTTCTATTATTTTCAAGCTGTTTCAATAATTGCATAGCATGATTCATCGCTGGTCTCCCCATAAACATTTACGGGCACTTCCTGCTAAGCTTAGTGAATACACTACCTTAACCCAATCAAAAATCGAGTCGAAAACCTTATGAGTAAGATGCGTATAGAGCATGACAGTATGGGGAACGTTCAGGTGCCAGATGATGTTTATTATCAGGCACAAACTCAACGCGCACGAGATAACTTTCAGTTTTCGAAGCGGCGCTTTCCGACGCCAGCGATAATCGCCCTGCTAGATATAAAGTCAGCTGCAGCAAAGGCTAATTGTCAACTCGGTTTGTTAGATAACGCTATGGCCAAAGCAATTCAACAAGCGATTATCGCCAGTAAGAAGCTTGATTTTTCGCAGCACTTTCCAATTGATTTGTTCCAAACAGGCTCTGGCACCAGTTCTAATATGAATGTTAATGAAGTCATTGCCAGCCTCGCTAGCAACATTTTGCAGGCAAAAGTTCACCCTAATGATCATATCAATATGGGTCAAAGCAGTAACGATGTCGTGCCCGCCTGCATTCATATCAGTACGGTTAGGCAATTAAAGGGCTTGTTGTACCCATCGATTAAGGGCTTAAGTGACAAATTAGCAACTTTGGCCGATGAGTATTCCAATACAGTAAAAACCGGTCGCACCCATTTAATGGACGCCATGCCGATTACACTTGGGCAAGAACTGCAATGTTGGCAACAACAGCTAAACAGTGCTCAAGCTAGAATTCAGCACATTGAGCTAAGTCTGCATCATTTACCATTGGGCGGCACTGCGGTGGGTACTGGCGTTAATTGTGACCCCAATTTTGCCAAACTTGCATGTGATTATTTGCAACAGCAAGATCAAATCCCCTGGCAAGCGGCGGTAATGCCTGCATTGTATATGAGTAGCCAAGATCATACCTTAGGCATGGCTTCGGCGCTCAAAGGGTTAGCGGTTACCTTATTGAAAATCGCCAATGATTTACGCTGGATGAACTCTGGCCCTGTGGCAGGATTACAAGAAATTAGTTTAACGGCGCTGCAACCCGGCTCATCGATAATGCCCGGTAAGGTTAACCCCGTTATCCCAGAAGCCGTAGCCATGATAGCCGCTGAAGTTATCGGCAATGAAACAACCATCACCATCGCGGCGCAATCGGGTAATTTTCAGTTAAATGTGATGCTGCCACTGATTGCAGACAAACTGCTGTCCAGTATTGATTTATTAACCCATGCCTGCCAGGCCATGACCGATAAAGTGTTTGCCGAATTTAAGCCCAATGCAGATCATTTGACCCGGGCATTGGAGAAAAACCCCATTCTGGCTACCGCACTTAATTCAGTGGTGGGTTACGATATGGCCGCAAAAATTGCTAAACGTGCTGATAATGAACATAAATCAGTATTAGTAATTGCACTTGAAGAAACCGATTTGGACAAAGATAAACTTAAAGGAATACTCGACCCATTGAATCTGGCAAAGCCTTATCATTAGCAGCCATACAGACAAACAGACAAACAGCGATAAGCGATAAGCGTAAAGCGATAAGCGATAAGCGATAAGCGATAAGCGATAAGCGATAAGCGATAAGCGATAAGCGATAAGCGATAAGCGATAAGCGTAAAGCGTAAAGCGTAAAGCGTAAAGCGTAAAGCGTAAATAATGTGTAGTAGACATAAAGGTCACTTCAAGTTATGCAATTGCATATCGTATATAGTGAGCTAAACTCTGAACAGAGTCTTAATACTTATCCTATTTGAGAGCAAATATGGTCAAATTATCCTTGTCCCTCGTTTTTTCACTGATGCTATCCAACCCTGTATTTAGTCAATCTAAAGAAATTGTTGCCTCTTTTGGGGAGTCCTTGCCTCCGTGGGTAATTGAAGAAGGTTCCACTGGAATACTGGTCAACTTGTTGCAAGATTGCCTAGAACCTTCTGGTTATCAACTCAAGCCAAAAACACTGCCTTACGCAAGACGAATTGCAGAGTATCTGACAAATCAGGTTAGTGTGGTGACAGATATCAATGAAAAAACCATTGCTGAAAGAGGACTTAAAGGCTATTACACTGGCGATATCTACGCCTATGAAAACTTTCTTTTTCTCTCTTTCAGAAAGGGCTCTTAAGGTCAATAAAATAGCTGATCTTGCTGAATACTCATTAATTTCATGGCAGGGAGCAATTGCACATATTGGCGGTGAGTACGCTGCAATGGCAACGCAAAATAGAAATTATAGTGAAACTCATAATCAAAAAACTCAGCTAAGAATGTTATTAAGTAAAAGGGTTGACTTCATTCAAATGGATGGTCAAATCTATCAATTTTATCGGCAAGAATTGATAAATGACAACGAATTTGACGAGACCGTTGCGGTGGATAGAGCACCCCTATTTGGAAAGAGTCCCAATGGTTTTCTATTTAAATCAGAAGCAGCAAGAGATGCTTGCGTGACTAACTTAAAGCTGATTAAAGAGAACAATAAATATAAGGATATTTTATATTTTGGCAGCTAGGTTAAAAAATCCACATTCGTTGTTTATTTTTCTTAAGCTATATGATCTTTTAGGGCATAGATACTGATGAGCATCATAGATTATTTAAGAAAATCGTTAGCGCTAACACAAGCCATAATCGCTTTAGTGCTAAGTATTCTCATTGCTCTGTTAGTCAGTGGATACTCGCTTAGCTTGCATCTGTCAGACCAAAGAGATGAAGCCTTTAGTTTGGCTCAAGAGATCCTTACCGCTGCTGAAGGTGGCGCGACCAATGCAGCTTGGACTTTAGATCCTGTTCTTGCCGAACAAATTGTCGCGAGTATGACGGCACTGGGCATGGTTCAAGATGCGGTACTTACTGGTGAAACTGGGAATATTATTGCTGCCGACAGAAAACCCGTTCAGGAAAAAAAGTATTTAATTGCATGGGTAACGTCTAACTTTATCGGCGACGAAATTCTCGGTGAAAGAAAACTCTATATTGAACTGAATAATGAAATGCGCCAAGTTGGCGTGTTATCAATAAAATTAAATCCCACCCCTCTAGCGCAACAGTTTTTGACCTTTGCCGGCAGCGTAATCATTACAGGACTGTTGCAGGCCGTTACCATTGCTTTGGTTTTATTATGGTTATCTTCTTGGCTATTAACTTCGCCTTTGCGGCGAGTAACCAGGTCCATATCAAAAATTGATCCTGAAAATCCAGATCCAAGAACACTGGAGAGCTTAACTATTCATGCTACAAATGAAATGGGGCAGCTAGTAAATCACATCCAGCAAATGTTAAAAGGACTCATTAGTGCTCAAGAACAACTCAGAAACCTAGCAACGAGAGACCCACTGACAAATATACTCAACCGAACACTTATAGCAGACCGATTATCACAAGCGATTATCACCGCCAAACGAAACAATTCTAAAGTGGCGGTTTTATTTATTGATATGGACCGGTTTAAAACTATCAACGACTCTTTAGGTCATGATGTCGGCGATACTCTTCTTATTGAAGTGGCACACAGATTATTAAAAACACTTAGAAGCAACGATGCCGTCGGGCGTTTAGGCGGAGATGAGTTTCTGGTAGTGATTGAAGGAAATAATGAGCTAAGCGAATTAATGTATGTGGTTCAGCGAATTGATGAAACATTAACGCTACCCTATTTTTTGGCTGACCGGGAAATTCGTACTTCTGGTAGTATTGGGATTTCTATTTATCCCGAAAATGGAGCAGATACAAATCAACTAATGCGCTGCGCTGACTTGGCCATGTATAAAGCAAAAGCGAGCGGTAAACATTGGCACTTCTACGCGAAAGAAATGAGCGATAAAGTCGAAGCAAGATTAAATATCGAAGCCGCGCTGAATTACGCAGTTGAGCGTGAAGAATTTCATTTGAATTATCAGCCAAAAATAAACTCTGAAACAGGCAAGTTAGTAGGCTGCGAAGCATTAATACGTTGGAATAATAATCCTGAAGATATTTCAGTAGAAGGTTTTATTAAAATTGCTGAAGAAAATGGTTCAATTATCGCTATTGGAAACTGGGTGTTAGAAACCGCTTGTCAGCAAATAAAACACTGGGAAAAAGAGTATGGTGGAATATCCGTTGCGATCAACGTTTCTGCTCGACAGATGCAAGAAGATAATTACGTAGAACATGTGTTATCAGTGATTAAAAAATATGATGTTAACCCAAAACTGCTTGAACTGGAAATTACCGAAACTGTATTGATGAAAGCTCTCGATAAAAGTTTTATTGCCTTAAAAAAATTACGCCAGCATGGGATAAATATTTCAATTGATGACTTTGGCACAGGTTACTGTTCGCTTTCTTACCTATCTCGTTTACCTGTCGATATACTCAAAATCGATCGTTCTTTTGTCTCAGGAGAGCAACCATCCACTGCCGTTTTAGAAATGATTGTTGCAATGGCTAAAGCTCTAGGTTTAAAAACGATTGCTGAAGGGGTCGAAACCCAAGAACAAAAAGATTGGCTAATTCAAGAGGGTTGCGATTATTTGCAAGGTTATTTAATCAGTAAGCCTATTTCAAGCAAAGAACTCGAAGAAAAATTCTTAGTTAACCTCAATTAAATATCTGCCAGTACAATAATAAATAACCTCAACTCGGGTTAAGAGATGGGCTCAATAAGCTGAATTCAAGAGATTTAGCTTATTTTGTAGCAAACTTGTCATTTGTTTTGAAAACAAGGCACATTAACACGTCAATAGCTGGCCTATTGCACGTTAATGAAACGTAGTTAGCAAGACAAAGGGCTGTTTGGTAAGCATTTATTATCCCGAGCTGAGGTTAAATATCAATTGTAAAGATAATCGTCAGCTCAATAATACGAACATCTACTCACTCGATGTCCATATTCAAAATTATCACCTATTGATCTATCAAGACAACAAACAAAAGCCCTACTAATCACACGCAAACAGCATTGATAGTAAGGCATATCTTCTAAGCTAACGCTAGTTTTCTGTTCTGGCTATGTTCAATATGCTGAATAATTTAGGGTGTTGAGGGTGTTTTGTGTGTAGGTAATAAAGCAAGTGCCATAAGCACTAACTAACCTCAGCTCGGGTTAAGAGATGAATAAACGGTATTGAAATAGTCAAAATTCAACTGTTTACCCTCAAACTTGAGCTTTGCGCTGTTAACAAGGCGAATTTATGCGTCAATAGCGAGCTATTGCAAATGAATTCAACACAGTTAGCGGGGCAAAGATCTGTTTGATATGCATTTATTATCCCGAGCTGAGGTTAACTAGGACAAGACCATTGAAATTCTTGAACTCAAGCTTGTTAAATTATCTGAGCTTGACCTCATTATTGCATTTTAATGGCATAAAAAATTAACAAGAATGAGTAATGAAGATAATCAAATCCTATATTCTTTTCCTAATCGGTTAATTATTTGCACAATTTGAGAAGGAATATCCTGCAAACTTAAAATCATCTGCGCGGCTCCTAAGTCAATTGCGGCTTTAGGCATTCCAAATATAACTGAGCTTGCTTCATCCTGTGCGATAGTAATACCATCAGAGTTAAGCAGTTCCAACATTCCGGCGGCACCATCTTTACCCATGCCAGTTAAAATAACACCTAAGACATTGCTACCAGCTGTTTGCGCTAAAGATTGAAACATCGCATCAACTGAAGGCCGGTGACCGCTCACTCGCTCACTATCAGACAGTTTAATCCGATAATCAGCACCACTGCGAACCACAAGTAAATGCTGATCGCCTGGCGCTAAATAAGCACAGCCAGGGATCAATCTTTCACCATCCTGAGCTTCTTTCACATGTATTGCACTAACCTTGTCCAGATTTTCGGCAAAGGTTTTAGTAAACCCTGGAGGCATATGTTGGGTAATAACAATGGCTGGACTGTCGATAGGCATTTCAGCAAGTAATGATTTAAGTGCTACAGTTCCTCCCGTTGAGGCGCCAATAGCAATAATTTTCTCACTTGTTTTAAATTTAAATGCAGTATTTGCTATATTTTTTTTGATAGCTTTAGGCTGAACCTTTGCCTTAGCAACAGAGCGTATCTTGGCAACAATTTCGCTACGATAGGCCTCCATGCTATTAGCAATATCCAATTTAGGTTTGGGAAAAAAATCCACGGCGCCAATTTCTAAAGCTTTAAGAGTCACCTCAGCACCCTGCTCTGTTAAACTAGAAACCATTAACACAGGAGTTGGTCTGGCTTTCATTAAACGGTCTAGAAAAGTTAACCCATCAACCTTAGGCATTTCGACATCTAATGTAATCACATCAGGACTAAAGGTGATGACCATATCTTTTGCTACAAAAGCATCTGGAGCGGCGCCAACTAATGTAAAATCTGGCTCAGCTCGAATAATCTCACTCAATAAGCTCCGAATAAGGGCTGAATCATCAACTACTAATACCTTTATTTGTCTAGTCATCAAATAGCTCCACATCACCACTCATAGCTTGTGAACGTAACTTAAACTTGTACTCACTTTCACGGTCTAAAATTGTAGTGTTATGCATAGTTTTAATTTTTCTAACCAGTACCCGTCCCGTATCTGGGAAAAAATAAACTTTACGAGGGTAAACATCAAGAAGGTCAGAAGCTATGATTGGAATATGTTCCATTCTTAAATAATCTTGTACAAATTCAGCGTTACGTTCACCAATATTAACAGTCAAAAACCCTTGTAACACATTACCGCCACCAAACACCTTAGCCTCAAGCCGATTTTTACTTGCGCCGAGCTTGAGTAAATGGTTAATCAGTATTTCCATCGCATAAACTCCGTAGCGAGCAGACTCTGAAGTCCCACCACCTTGTGGGTAGTTATCCTGTGGTAGTAAGAAGTGATTCATACCGGCAATTCCTAGGACAGGATCTCGTAAACACACTGATACACAGGATCCTAAAACTGTCACAATAAGGGTATTTTGTGTTGTAGCAAAATACTCTCCGGGAGAAATTTTTACAGCTTCAGAATTAAAATACCGGTCATAATATCGATTAGGAGCAAGGTTCGAATTATTAACATCAAAGTTTAACAAGCTTACCTCACAGAGTGATTTGGGTAATAAGTTGTGTTGCCAGCAGATCTAACCAGATGAGTCGCATTATTAAAGGTTTCAGAATGTCCTGCTACATAAAGGCCATCTGCAGGTAATAATTTAACCATCCTTTCTAATACCTTTAACTGAGTCGAACGGTCAAAATAAATCATTACATTGCGACAAAAAATAATGTCAATTGGCTCCCTTAATGACCATTCAGATTTAAGTAAGTTAATCTGTCTAAATTCAACCATTTTCTGTAACTCTGGTACGACTTTAACCATACCAGCAAATGCTCCTTTTCCTTTAAAAAAAAATTGTTTTTTACGCTCCTCTGCTAAAGAATTTATTCTGTCGATTGAATAGATCCCTGCTTTAGCTTTTTGCAGTACCTGACTATCTACATCGGAAGCAATAATTTTAATTGGTACATCAAACATAGCAAACGTTTCAGCAACCACCATTGCTATAGAATAGGGTTCCTCCCCTGTACTACTGGCGGCACACCAAATCGTTCGTGTTTTAGGATGTGCTATCAAGTACTTTTTAAGAATGTCAAAATGATGTGGTTCACGAAAAAACGAAGTCAAGTTTGTCGTTAGCGCATTAATGAAATGTTCTTCTTCGCTAGGATGAGTATTAAGATGATGCAGATATTCCGAAAAACCTTGCAGTTTTAACGACCTAACTCTGCGGGCTAAACGGCTATAAACCATCGAGTCTTTACTATCTGCTAAGCGAATTCCTGTTAATTGATATAACAAAGTTCTCACTGAATCAAAATCAGCTTTTGCAAAACTGAACTCTCTATTATCCCAGCCTTCAGAGCTTGTCATTATAATATCCTAGTATAAATATATTATGACCCTCACCTGATGGGTGAGGGCTTCAATCATTTTATTATTTAATACTTATAAGACTAAAAACTCTCCCATTCGTCATCTTTGGGCTGCGATGGTTTGATGGCATTTCTTTTCGGTAATGTGCTCTTAGCGTGAGAGATCATTTGTGTTTTGGGTGCCGAATGTTGCAAAGCGGCTTGCACATGTTGATAATCATCGTCGAGTTTAAATTGGCTAACATTAGTCGCCAATTGTGCCGCTTGAGATAGCAAACTCTCAGCTGCTGCGGCAGCTTCTTCAACCAAAGCAGCATTTTGCTGTGTCATTTCATCCATTTGACTCACGGCTTTACCTACTTCATCAAGGCCGGTCGCTTGCTCACTAGAAGCCGCGGCAATTTCTGCCATGATGTCGTTAACACGTTTAATCGATGTCACGATTTCTTTCATCGTATCACCAGACTTTCCAACTAACTCATTGCCGTTATTAATCTTACCGACAGAGTCAGAAATTAATGCCTTAATATCTTTAGCTGCGTTTGCTGAGCGCTGCGCTAATGTTCTTACTTCAGATGCAACGACAGCAAACCCTCGACCTTGCTCCCCAGCTCGCGCAGCTTCTACTGCAGCATTCAATGCTAGAATATTAGTTTGGAAAGCGATCCCATCAATAACACCGATAATGTCAGCGATTTTTTGTGATGACTCGTTAATAGATGCCATTGTAACGACAACTTGATCAATTAAATTTCCTCCGTTAATAGCAACTTCAGAAGCTTTAGCTGAAAGCGTATTGGCTTGTCTTGCATTATCAGCATTTTGACGCACGGTTCCTGTAAGTTCTTCCATGCTCGATGCAGTTTCTTCGAGGCTGGATGCTTGCTGCTCAGTACGACTAGATAAATCAGTATTACCTTGTGATATCTCACTTGAAGCGGTTTTAATAGTATCTGCGGCGGTACGAATTTTACCTAACATCTGCGCTAGGTTCTGGGAAGTTTGATTACAGCCATTTTTAAGTAATTCAAACGAACCTTGGTAATCAGCGGTTACACGCTCAGTTAAGTCTCCTTCAGAAATGGATTTAAGCACTCGATTAATGTCATTTAAGCCACTTTCAGTGACCCTAAGTAGCGAATTTAATCCCTCAGATAATTTCAAGAAAAATCCATTTTTTCCTTCGGTCGAAATTAAACTGGTAAAATCACCCTCTGCTGCTGCTTGTACAGCAGTATTCACTTCAGACTCAACAAACACCTCTTGAGTACGATCTAACCACTCTACAACTGAGCCTAATCTTGTTCCATCATTGGCAAAAATAGGGTTAGCAACCAAGCGAAAATGACGGCTTCCAACAACAATATTTGCGGTATATGTTTTAGTTAAATTGGCAAGAAGGTGCATTTGATGAGCAGGGTTCTTGTGGAAAATATCTATATTACTGCCAACAACCTTTTCAACAGAAAAATGAGGAAGCTCTTTTCTTAAATCAGACTCAGCAATGCGAAGCATGTTTTCAACTGACTTATTCATATAGGTGATATTACGATCAATATCGGCAATCATTACATTCGTTGTAGTGGTTTCTAATGCACCTAAAATTCGGCTTAATTCATGCTCGGAAGCGACCTCTTTCGTGCGGTCAATCCACTCCACTACTGTGCCTAATCGATTACGTTTTGTATCAAAAATTGGATTGGCAATTAACCGAAAGCTTCGACCAGCAACAACAATATTTCCTACATAAGTTTTGTCTAACGCTGCAAGCAATCTGCGTTGATGCGATGGTTCTTTGTGAAAAATATCAATATTACTGCCAATAACGGAACTAACAGAAAAATGCGGAAGGGCTTTTCTAAGATCGCTTTCAGCTTCCCTAAGCATCCGTTCAACAGCTTGATTCATATATATAACGTTGAGGTCATTATCCGCAACCATTACATTTGAAGATGTTGCTTCTAATGCTGAGGTTACTCTTAATGAAAGTAATTCATGCTTTTTCTGCTCTGTAATATCGTGCCACTCTACTGATGTACCAAGAGATACCCCCTTCTCATCACGAAGTGGATTAAGCACCAGTTTGAAACAACGCACACCGACATTTATTTCAGCTGTATGAGTTTGGGACAGCTGAGTCACTATATTTTTTTGATGTTGAGGTTGTTTGTGAAAAATATCAATATTACTCCCAATCAGAGAAGATACTGAAAATTGGGGTAACTCTTTACGAATATCATCCTGTGCAGCGGTCAATAAATTAACTACTGCTCTATTCGCATAAACGATAACTCGTTCGGGGTCTGCAATCATAAAACAGGTGCTGCTATTGTCTAGAACCAAACTAGCGCGGGTTAACGATTGTTGTTGCTGTCCATTATTTTCAAACCAAGATCTGATACCCATATTTATCACTCCGATGGCAATGCTGTAGAATCGAATAACCCCAGCTCTTGGCTGGAAATCAATTTTTCAATGTTAAGTAAAATAATCATTTGTTCATTAACTGGTGCTAATCCAAATAAATACTGGCTGTCAAAGGCTACACCAAACTCTGGAGGCGGTTTAATATCTGAAGCCTGCATATTAATGACATCAGACACTGCATCTACCACTATGCCAACAATGCGATTATTAATATGAAGCATGATGACAATAGTAAATTCGTTATAGGAAGCCTCACCAACATCGAATTTAAGTCTTAAATCAACAATCGGAACAATATCACCACGCAAATTCAATACCCCTTTAATAAAGGCTGGGGCATTGGCAATTTTCGTAACTGGTTCATACCCCCTAATTTCACGTACCTTCATGATATCTAAACCATAATGTTCATTACCTAAAATAAAGGTTAAATACTCATGTGCGGTGCTATCTTGACTATCTGCATCTTTTTTTTGTTCAGTTATCATACTTAGCCCTTTGCTTTAAAGATTCATTGATTTTCAAAGCCAATGATTCTGCATCCAATATCAATGCAACACTGCCATCTCCCATAATAGTCGCTCCTGCAACGCCTTGAACTCGGCGATAATGTTGCTCCAAACTCTTAATAACAGCTTGTTGCTGCCCGATTAGCTCATCAACAAGCAAAGCAAAGCGCGTATTATTAGTTTCAACTAACACTAAAATACCCTCGGTTGCTAACCTAGACTGGGGCTCTAAATCCATAACCTGATATAAATTTACAATTGGCCAATAAGCGTCACGTAAATCCAAAACTTGTTCATTACCAATAAACTTTAATTGAGAACTTTGTGGTTGTACGGATTCAATAATATTTACCAGTGGAATAATAAATATTTGCCCACCAACGGAGATAGACATTCCATCGAGGATAGCTAAAGTGAGAGGCAAGCGGATTTGAAAAGAAGAACCGCGACCCTTTTCAGAGAGTATTTCTAGCCGGCCGCCCATAGACTCTATATTACGTTTCACAACGTCCATGCCAACGCCACGGCCCGAAACATCAGTGACTTGTTCCGCGGTTGAAAATCCCGCAGACATGATTAATTGCCAAACCTGTTGATCGGTTGGATTTTCAGGCACATCTACATTATTTTCAAAAGCTTTAGCGAGAATACGATCACGATTGAGCCCTGCACCGTCATCTAATACTGAGATCAGGATGTTACCCCCCTTCTGTTCAGCTTTGAGGGTGAGTACGCCGGTTTCGGGTTTACCATTAGCAATCCTGATTTCAGGCAATTCAATACCATGATCTAGACTGTTGCGCACCAGATGCGTCAATGGATCCACCAACAGTTCAATTAAGCCTTTATCTATTTCGGTTTGGCCACCTACAATAGTTAAATCGATTTTCTTATTAAGCTTTTTAGATAAATCTCTGACAACCCGAGGAAACCGATTAAAAACAAAAGACATAGGCAACATCCTAATCGACATGATGCCCTCCTGAAGTTCTCGTGTATTCCGTTCAAGTTCGGCTAATGCTGAGCGTAGTTTTTCACTTGCAAGGCCGGTTATCTCGTCACCAATAAGATTCAGCATAGATTGCGTAATAACTAATTCGCCAACCAAATTAACTAAACTGTCGATTTTTGCTATGTCGACTCTAATGCTGCTACTTTCACTTGCTTCAGCCTTCGCTTTGGTATCTGTGTTAGATTTTGAAAGGGACGTAGATTTAGCATGTTGCGCAAGACTGGATACTGAGGGAATCGAATCGTCTGTCGTATCGTGAAGAACTGATGCCTCTAATTCAGGCTCCTCCTGAGCATTGGACACCTTTTGTTTAGATGAATTTGAGTCTGGTAAATTATCGTCTAAATCAACAAAAAATCCAAAACCGTCCTCTATATCAGCGGTGCTTTCATCAACTATAGGTTCAAAGAATCCAAAACCATCGTCAGTGTCATCATTTACTTGCGCCATGATTTCGGAAGTATTGCTTTTATTTGATGAATTAAGTGGCTTAAAAAAACCAAAGCCATTTTCATCATCTTGCGACTCTGCGTGACTATCTGGTTCTAAAATAACTTCTAAAGATGCGGTGGTAGAATTAACTAAAGCCCATTCGATTTCGGTACTATCAGCATAGCTTTTTAACAGCTTACGAAGAGTATCAACAGCAATTAATAATTCATCTATGATATGCACTGAAAAATTAAATTTACCTTGTCGAGCTTTGTCAAAAAGGCTCTCCATAACATGGGTAACAGTAATTAGCGCATCAAAGCTAAACATGCCACTACCGCCTTTTATCGAATGTGCGGCACGAAAAATACTGTTTAACTCTTCGATATCTGGCGAACTTGGATCAAGGGCTAGTAATAGGTGCTCCATCTCATCAAGATGCTCTTGGCTTTCTTCGATAAAGACACCATGAAATTGACTCATATCCATTGACATAATGTTACCAACTATTAAATAAGAGGACTTATCCCAACACTTTGGAAGCTACTTGCAAAAGCTTATCTGGATCAAATGGTTTAACCATCCAGCCAGTTGCTCCAGCCGCTCTACCGCGAGCCTTCATTTCATCGCTTGCTTCGGTAGTTAATACCACAATAGCTTTCGTCCGATAGGCAGGTAACCCTCGTAATGATTTAATTAATGTTAGTCCATCCATACGTGGCATATTTTGGTCTGTTAATACGAAGTCAAAAATTTTTGTTTTACATAAATCAAAGGCCTCTTGACCATCTGAAGCCAATGTCACTTGGTAATTGGCTGACTTAAGTGTTGCTTCTACCATTTGACGAATTGAAGCTGAATCATCGACAACTAAAATGCTTTTACTCATAGTTTATGTTTTCCAACCAATACCACCCTTACAGCATTTCCAGGAGGTATAATTTCAAGGGTTTCAGCTAAGTGCTCAATTAAAGTTAAGCCTCGGCCGTAGCTTTTAGACAAATTACTCGGTTCTATATCATTCTTAAAAAAACCATGACCACTATCTTCGATATAGATTTCTAAGCGCTGTAAGTGGCTTTGCCACTGAACTTTTAATATAATTTTATTGTCATTAGATAAATGATTTAATCTTTCCATTTTTTCTTCATAAAAAGCTAAAAAGCCATTTTCTTGTGACTTAATTTCACTATTTAACTCGAGTACGCCATGTTCAAATGCATTAGTATATAACTCAGATAACACAGTAAAGACTTTAGTCACCAAGGATAATGGCAGTTGCTTAGATATTAATTCACACAAATGTCCTGGAATATCAAACAAATCGAGTGATGCTCCCTGTAATGTGTGTTCAATAAAAAATGCACTCTCTTGAACAGCTGTTAATTCATCCTCTTCTATAAAGGACTGTAAAATATAGTGAGTATCTATTAGCACAACAGATATATCGTCTTGTGGCGATTCACATTCAACATTAAAATGCTGTTTAACACCTTCTAAAGGTTCTCCAGGTAACTTTAGTAACGAAACCAGATCATCTATGGTTAACATTTTTCCTTTATTAGATGGAGTTTCGATAACACCATCACTGAAAAGAATTACCCTTTGGTTATCTAGCAAATCAATATGTTCTGAATTAACACTAAACTGATTATCGGACAAAATACCCAATGCCATATTCTCAGATTTTATCTGCTTAATTATTTGGTATTGCTCATCGACTATAATGACTGGTGGCATACCTCCATTCCAAATATCAATAGTTTTATTGTTTGGTTGCAAATGAATAATGACTGCCGCCACAAAACGATCTTCTGGCAAAAAATGATTTAGCTTATTATTGAGTTCAAAAACAATATTACACAGTGGTAAGCCTTTTTCTGTCATGGCCCCAAATGCCTGCATCATTGGCATAAGCGACACTGCGGCGGCTAAGCCATGCCCCATTGCATCGGCTAACATCACATAATGACTGCCGTCTGGACCATTACAGTGGATAATGCCGTCGCCACTGAATAATGATGAAGGTTTAATCCAATAATTTATTGCTGGTATATCTAAATGAATTTTTCCATGCATGGCGCCAAATAAATGTTTAGCCAGCGCCTGCTCCTGTAATTGTGAATCTCGCCAAATATTTATTGCTACACGTTGTGTATTATTAACTTTTTCTAAGTAACGCTGATGAATTGACCTTTTCATTTTTAGCCATAATAAATCCATCTTAATTGGCTTTAATGCAATATCGTCAATATCTTGTGTGAATGCTTCAACAAAAAAATCGGTATCACTATTGGCACTGACAATAATAATCGCCGCCATAGGTAAGTGTTCTTTCAGCTGTGAAACAAACTTAATCCCTTCCCCATCGGGTAAATGATTATCCAGTAACACCAATTCATAATTTAATCGTGGTCTATTAATCTCTTTTTTTGCTTTTTCTATTGATGTACATACAACTACTTTTATTCCTTTTTCCATAAAGAATTGTTTGTACATCAAAATACAAACAGGATTATCCTCAATAATCAAAACTGATATAGGTGGGCGACTGTCGTAAAAAAGTTCAAATGAAGGCATAAAGTTTTGTCATTTTTGCAATTTCTAGGATTTCCAAAGCACTACCATGAGCGCTTTTAATAATCAGTTTTGCACGAACACCTTTCTCATTTTTCTTTGATAATAAAACTAACATTCCTAGCGCAGAACTGTCTAAATAGTTCACTTGAGAGAAGTCTAATTGGATTTCTTTAATACCCGTTTTTGCAACTAATGATTCAACCTCTTGGTTGAATGTTTTGTGGTAACTAAAATCAAAACGGTTTGGTAACCTAATACTATAATTATCCAAAGTACTTGTCCTCAATGGTATTTCATTGTAGATGTCTGTTTTCTAGAAAAAATCGATATCACCACTTGCCATAGAACTGGCCGAAACAGGGTTATGTTTTTGAATTTTAAATTGTACAAGGCTTTCATTACACCCTTGTATCTTAGCTTCATCTTCCATACCACCAGGTTCCATCAATATATTTAATTGTGTATTAACTTGGGCTAATTGTTCAGCGGTATAAGACAGGTTTTGTGAGTTAATATCTCCAAATTGCAGCCCTCGCATTGCATCATTCAAAGACTGTTGTAATATTTGGTTATGTTCATCAAGAGCTGAAGTATGCTTTCGATTGCCTGTAGCGTTTTCCATTAATTTATCAATGGCAATGTGGACATTTTTTTTCGATTGCATTACATAAGTAACATCTTGCGAGGCGACGCCACCAATGTCAGCAGTTAAAGTTTCAATTTGCACTGCCATATTTTTTAGTTTCTGTTGGATCTGATTACTAAAACCCGCTGACCGAGTAGAAAGCGACCTAACCTCATCTGCTACCACGGCAAATCCGCGCCCGGCCTCGCCTGCACGTGCAGCCTCAATTGCTGCATTAAGTGCAAGTAAGTTGGTTTGTGATGCGATTTGATCAATATCTTTCATCGCCTTCATCACATCAGGAACCATAGTATTAATTCGACCGACTTTTTCGACTAGTTCCATTGAAGATGCTGACATATTGACTGTTGTTTCAACAAACTGTTCAAGAGTTTTACTGGTTTCTTGAACAAATGAAGTCAACCAACTATTTCCATGCTCATCATTTTCAGACTCTAACAACTGCATTACGCGATCTTGTTGTAGCTCTGCCAATTCTTTTAATCGAGAAAATGAAGTAACAAGGGTTTCAATAGCATCCGATTGCACATTATTTACATCGTCAACATTTTGTTTGCATTCGAGTAGGGTTGATTTTAATGTGTCCAGAAATTGTTGTTGTAATTGGTCAACATCATTAGTGAGGGTTGGCTTTGAAATCATATTTTTCACAGCCGTAGTTTGGTGATTAACAGTGGAGCTAGTCGTTATCAATTTTAGTGCAAAACCGCCAGATAGAGTGCAGATAAGTACTGCAATAAATAAAGCAACCACTACTGGCACCCAATTCATCAATAACCAAGAAATGCAAAAAGCGATAAATGAGCCTATCGCCAAAGCTACAAATGGTGATGACATAAAATGCTTTTCTTTCAAGAGACTATCCTTAATTTCTTTTTATATTAAAAGAGTAGACAGTAATTCCTTAACTGCAAATTTTATTTATATAATTTTTATTTTTTTCTTATCTCTGATCATTGCCAAAATTAGCGCACCACTGCTAGGCAATCTAGATTTAACAAAACATTAACATAAGGGTTAGAGTGGTTCAAGGTAATAAATTATGCTTTTTAGGAGGTATTCGAGAAAGATAACTTATCTCTTTATGATGATTATAATTGCTCATGTCATTTTGTTTTAGCAGCATACAAAAGTACTATTTTGGTCGTTTTTATGGTTATTAATTTCATTTAGCAAAAAGTTTATGTTCAAAAGCGATTGCTGTATCACACTGGGTTTTATGGTGCATAATGGGCACTTTATAAACAAAAAAGAGCATAGAATACTTTACCATTCAGTTCGCAGAACTGGCTTTTTAAAAGCTCAACATTTTTACTCAACCAGTTCCTAATAAAATATCCCTAGCAGTAAGAGTGCTACAGGAAAGATTTTATTCATGGCTATTACATAGCTTTTTGTAATAGTTCTATTATATTTAATTTAACTTTTTCCTAGCTATAAGAGAATAGTATGTTTCTAACTCGTTTAATCTACGTAAGTACAGTGACAGATTTTATTAGCGAATCGTCTTTAGAGGACATACTCACAAAAGCACGTTTGCATAATGCTAAAAATGGTATGACTGGAATGCTCTGCTTTAATAATAATTATTTTATTCAATGCATCGAAGGTAGTAGAGAAAGCGTTAATGAGACTTATAATAAAATTGTAACCGATACACGCCATTCCAACATTGTGATTATTGAATATTGCGAGATATATTCAAGAGAGTTTAGCTCTTGGGATATGGCATATGTGCCTGCAACTAAAAATATGGGGCCCATTAATTTAAAATTTTCAACCTCAACAGAATTCAATCCTTATAACATACCTGGTTCTGCAGCATTTCAGATGCTTTTGGAGCTTCGAAACAGTCTTATCTCTGTTTAACTTTTAGCAGCAGCCAATAAGAGACGTATAAAATCATTAGTGTAGGTTTGATAAACTATGGTGTTGATGGCTTAGAAAAGGCGACTGCCCTGTCACGAATCAGTAGCGAGACTTTTCATTAGACCAGAACAAACTAGCTGCATATCTCAGCCTCTTGTCACAGAAACTGGGCTAATCTCAATACGCTGTTTGCCCACGGTTAAGACATTCGAAAGGCAATTTATACCACTAATGCCATCAAGAACCGCAAGCTATTTCCTAATGATGACTGAGCAAAGATGGTGGTTGACTTGGCTATTATGCAAGCGTCGAAGAAATGAACGATGCCGATTAGAAACCGGTAAACGGCACAGGCATTCTATACTCGCTTATCTTTTCAATAGAGTCTGTTAACGCAAAATGCCGCAAAATGCCTCATATTTGATGAGGCTTTTTGTTGAATGCAAAGAAATCATATTAAAAGTAAAACACTAGCCAAATTTCAGCCTGACACCTGCGTTAACAATGAACCCATCGTTACGGGACCAAATATCTGTGGTCCACTGGCCACTGGGCATTCTATTAGGTAACAGAAGTGGGTGCTCATCAGTTTGTCTTACATTGAGTAAGTTCTCAAAATTAATGAACCAACTTGCTCGCCCATACGTTATCTCTCCCATTAACCCAAGGTGCCAATAAGGATTAGTTTCATCAATATATGGGTTATCGTTAACCCTTTGGGTACCGGTGTAATAGGATTCAAAGCCCATTCTAAAGTTGCCATGTTGCTCCCACATAGCAACAAAACCCGCAGAGTGACGTGGGGTTAACGCTATCTCTCTTCGTTCTGAACTATCGGGTGACTCTTCACTTGTGTCTAAATACAAGTAACTTGCGGTGAGCTTAATGTCACCCAAATAGTAACGCAGCAACACTTCAGATCCCCTAATTTCACTTGTCCCTTCAGCATTAACTAATCTAACTGCGTCGAATGTGCCGTTGTTACCCGAAGAAAAATCCACTAACCCAGTCACATTATTAACATTAGATCCAAAAAAAGTCAGGCTCGTCTCTGCATTTTCAAAAGCATAAGTGAAATCTAACGATGCGGTTTTAGCCTGTTCTTGTTGTAAATTCTCAATGGGGGCTAATCTTGATAATCCCGCAGCTTCAATCTCTTCAACAAAAGGAGTCGGCGCAAAATATCCCTGTCCATAAGAGCCTCTTATGGTTAAATTGTTTGGTCGATAAAGTAGCGATACTCTTGGGCTAAATTGGGTTCCGTACTCACTGTGCTCATCGACTCGAGCACTGTATGAGGTTGTGATTTGTTCCGAATGGGTATAATCAAGCTGAGCAAATACACCTGGCACCTCATAGGAATAATCAAACACTGGAAAGGTGTTTGAGGTAAAAACCTCTGACTGATACGCTAAACCGACAACCCAATCACTGTTATCTGTATAACCCGCAAGGCTGTTTTCAAGCAAATAACTCTCGTGTTTATCTTCTTCTAAGTCAATACCATAAATATGCGTGTGTTCTTGTACCATAGCCGAGGCTCGCGTATTAAAGGTCAGTGACTCTAATACCGGAAGGCTAAACACAACACCAGCGTCAAGCCTATCTGAGTCTTGTGATTGCTCAAATGATTGACCATCTGCAAGTTTATTATCGCCTAGGGTTCCTCCCGTTCGTTGCTCTGACATCAAGCCGCTAGTCACATACAGTGTTTGCCCAGCGTCCCCTTGCCAAAATATTCGAGGCCGCACGGTATACCTTTCATAGCCAGCCAAATCAATCCAGCCATCATTATCAATATCTTGCTCATCTTGATAATGAGAACCAGCAGTTATCGAGCCTTTTATATCCTCACTCAGCGGCGATTCAATATAAGTCGTCACATCCTGACCAGCTCGAGTGGTTGAGTTTACTAACACCTCACCGTTTAATTCATCACTTGGGGTTCTAGATATCAGGTTAATCACCCCGCCCAAGGCAGAGCCACCATAAAGTGATGACGCCGAGCCTTTAATAATTTCTACCCGGCTAAGATCAGTTGGCGGAATTTGTAACAAGCCTATTGATGACGCTTGATTACCATAAAGCGGTAAACCATCAGCCAATAGTTGTGTATAACGACCATACAGACCTTGGAGGCGAATATTTGCACTGCCTAAAGCCGGAGACGTCGTTTGCAACCTAACCCCACCCGTCTCAGCCACTAGCATAGAAATGTTACCAGGCCGCATCGCGGCTTTTTCTTCAATTTCTTCACGGTTAATTAATTCAACACGAATGGGCTGCTCATCGGCAATACGTCCAGAACGCGTGGCTTGCACGATAATGGTTTCCATTTTTTCTTCGTGATCATGCTCATCTTCATGCTCATCATGCTCATCGGCATGGGTTTGCTCAGTGTGCGAATGGGTTTCGCTATTATCAGGGCTATGGATCAAATTGTCGGCAGTGCTTGCCTGACTTAAGTTTGTTATACCCAGTGACAAAATTAACGATGCCGCTGCAGAATAGCTAAACATACAACTTCCTTTTACAAAACATGACTTAAAAATGATATGCTCAAGTCTAAAGGTTACAGCTAGGGGAAGGTCAAGTTGAAAATAAGTGAATTGGCATTAGCAGCCCAAGTATCAGTAAAAACAATCCGATATTATGAGCAAATTGAGTTACTATGCGCCCCAGTCCGCACTGATAATGGCTATCGTCATTACCAACAAAAAGACATAGAAACACTAGTTTTTATCCGAAGATGCAGAGAATTAAACATTGCATTAGATGACATTAAACGCCTAGTTGATACCCAACAAGACCCCAAATCCTCATGCCTCCTGGTAGATAACATTATTGCCGAGCAACTGGCACGTATTCAACAAACCCAGCGAGAGCTGGCATTATTAGAGCAATCATTAGCCACCCTTGCCTCTTGTTGTAAAAGCCACCAAATTAAAGACTGCAGCATTTTACAAAGCCTAAAATCACCGTCAGTCATAACGTAAGTCAATTAGCCTGCGCTTTTTACAAAAATTGAATCGTTCAGAAAATCCCACCTTAGGTTGATATTAGCATAGCTAACTTAAAGGTATTTTTGCTTGAGAAATTTCAAGTGCCAACACCCTGAAATAGAGAATAATGCTGACGCGAAGATAACTATTGTCGCGATAGACAATTACGTAGCTTGCGTAAAAGAAAGAGGAGCACTCAGTTTAAATTCCTATTTTTCGCGCAAATAAAAAAGCCTTCTCTTTCGATAAGGCCTCTTCATTAGAATGTGGCTGAGGGATAGCTTGCTTGTAATAAAGAGGCACCTGGGGTTCAAAGTTTTATCTTTCGCCAAAACAAAAAAGCCTCATCATTTCTGATGAGGCTTTCTCGTTGAATGTGGCGGAGGGATAGGGATTTGAACCCAGACTCTCGAATTAAATAGGTAAAATAGTCGTTTAAATTCATTTGGTTGCAGAGATTTGCATCTTCAAAGTCTGCAATTGCTAACTAAGATTGACTATATGATTGAAATGAAAAATTGTCAATTGAAGTTGGCTTTATCCATAATGCAACGACTAGGCTTTCAGTTTTGCTGATGCGTTCAATCTCTGATGATGTTAGATACTCACGCTCACGAACATCTTTATATTTGCGGGTATTGGTAACTTTCGAGTTTTCGGTGTTTGGGGTGGGTGTTCTGTAATCTTCTAAGTTGCTGATATTACTCATTCGGCTCTCCATAACTTTCGAGATTATAGTCTAAAATTGGAATATTTTGGAGATGGTGTGGGGTTGTTGCTGATGCTGAAGTGGGGTGAAGCAGTGATTATGGTTGGTAAAGTAAGGGCCGGATCCCGCAGGGATACGGCCAGCAAAAGTCAGTACGAATCTAAAAGCCACACTCTTTTTTTAAATAACTTTTAAGTTTGTGATACTCAGTTGAAATATCAGTTTCAATGCTCATACCGTTTGTTTCAGCTTCAAGTCCAGCCCAGAAAACATAAAACTTATGAAGGTCTCTTTCAAAGATTCCCATACATTGAAATTCCACTCCTAGTTTTGAATTTGTGTCAAGGCCCCAAATGTTTATCAGGTATTGGTCAAGGTCGTACTGGCGCTCTTCTATGTCACTGTCGGGCGTGTAGCCATTGAGTGCCTCTAGGCTATTTCCTAGACCATAGTATTTCGAAAATCGTTTTATAAACTTTGGAGGCAACATTCTGTTTAACTCCATAGCAGCTTCTCGCAACCCTTTTGGTTTCCAGTATTCACCATTCCTTACTTTTGGCCTAACCATCAATGTAGCAAACAACCCAGAATAATTACTGATAGCGCTTTTCGTTGTTGGTGAACTCTCAACAACGATTATTCTAGGTGACGCCTTCGGTAATGGCTCTGAGGTCCTTTGGTAATCTTCGGCCATTGCGCACCCCGTAGAAACAAACATAATAAACAAGCATGTTACTTTTATAGTGTTTAGCATTATTCAATCCTTAATTTGACGAACCATACGGTGTCATACATGGCGCCCCTCCAGAGCATATTGATTCACCTTTAGCTCCCCACCTCTCTCTGGTTCTTTTGGCGATTGATTCGTTTATAAACCTAACGTCGCCTTTAGGGGTGCGAACGTAATACCCGGCAGTTGAACCACTAAGAACTGCTTGAGCATCTGTTTTACTGAAACCCTCCTGATTTCCATGTCCTCCGGGATGAGTGTGAACAGTAAGTGCATTCCAACTCTTTCTCGAGCCCCAGCCGCTTGGTTTTCTTATGAGTGCCGACACCGTAAATGTCGCAGTGTAGTGGTCAAGTAAAATTGGCCACGGTTTTAGAGTCATTCCAATATAAACGTTCTGACTCATTTGGCGTTAACCCACCATTATATTGATGGGGCCTAGTTTCACTGTAATATCCAGTGATGTAATTTGTGATCGCTTTGTCTGCTTCTGTAAAATTCCCATAACCATTTACAGGTACCCATTCAGATTTCAAACTTCTAAAGAAACGCTCCATTGGTGCGTTATCCCAACAATTCCCGCGACGACTCATACTTTGCTCAATCTGAAGACGCCATAATAACTGCCTAAATTTCAAGCTAGTATAATGCGAACCCTGATCACTGTGATAAATCACATTCTCAGGTTTACCCCTTAACTCAAACGCCATATTCAAGGCTTTGCACGTCAGTTCACTATCTGGCGATAATGACAAAGCCCATCCCACAGGTTTGCGGGAAAATAAATCTAGAACAACCGCTAAATATGCCCAACGATTACCGACCCAAACATACGTCACGTCGCCACACCACACTTGATCTGGTTGGGTAACAGCAAACTGTCGATTAAGCGTATTAGGGATAGCTACATGCTCTTGTGTTGCTTTCCTATAAGCATGCTTAGGCTGCTGACAACTGACTAACCCAAGCTTTATCATGAGATTACGGGCTCGATAACGACTAAGTTTAATCCCTTTGTTAGTCACTAATTGCGCTATCGTTCGAGCACCGGCAGAGCCATTACTAATACGATGCGCGGTCTTCACTTCACTGCATAAAATTGTAAAATCAGCATCAATATGCTCTTTTCTTTTTAGCCAATATTTATAGCTACTTCGATGCACTTTGAATGCATTACAAATTGTGAGAATAGAGTGGCTCTGCTTGAGTTGGCTGATTAGCGCAAATTGTTCATCGAGTCTGACATCAAGAGAGCGGTAGCCTTTTTTAGGATTAGATTATGCTCCTCAATACGTGCTATGTGTTTCTTCAACTCACGAATTTCAATTTGTTCAGGGGTAATGGGAGAGGCTTTTGGCGTGCCACCCTGGCGTTCTAGTTTTAACTGTCTCACCCATTTATCCATGGTTGATTTACCCACGTTCATCGCCTTTGCAGCTTCGATGATGCTATGGTTTTTATCTAGGACTAATTGGGCTGCTTCAAGTTTGAATTCAGGACTAAATGTTTTTCGGGTTGTCGATCTCATGTGTTCACCTAAAGTAATTTACGAGGTAATAATATCACCTCTATTTAGGTGGCCAAAATAACTATGCCACTACACAGAGACCTTTTCTGCTGTGGTGAAGTAGTAATTCCCATTATCCCCTTGGACAACGAATCCCATGAGCTCTGAGTCTTTATCGGTTAACTGATATGCCGCCTCATTTCGGTCATAAAATGCTTTAGCTGCATAATGAGGGTCAGCCCAGCCATCTTCAAAGTCATCAGCAATTACAACCTCGAAATCCGCTTCATGGACTTTGCCTTTCTTTTCGCCCCGTTTAGAGCCAGAAATGTCCACCTTATCTACATTGGTACTACTATTTCCTTTATGTAAGCTAACGGTTCCTGTAGTTTTACCAACCTGCGCGGTACCGCCACCATTACCGTCAAATGATATGGAAAAGTTCTTCTCGCCATTTGAAACTGAAGTTAATTTATAAGAAACGTACCAGTGCCACCCATTTCTTGAACAAATAACATAACTCGTTTTCATGGCTTTGGCGAGGCTTATGATTGATGTGATCAGCTCATCAATTTTTATCGATATAGCTAAAATATTATCGTTAAATGAGTGATTTATGTGTCATCTAAGAAATTTAGCACAGCAGAGAACATTGATAGCTATCAAGCATAAGAAAAATTGTAATTTTATTTGGGATGATGACTTACGCGCACAGCCAACGCTGACAATTTGCCGCGCCTTGTCGTCGTTTTCGCTCTAAATGCTCACAGTATTCAGTTAAGGCAGGTAGCGCTCCGACTGCACCTTTAAATAATGCACCAAACTCTGTAGTGATTTTAAGCCAATTCTCTGCGGGGATGTTTAGCCTATTCAGTATGTCCTGACTGCTTGAGCTAATGGCACCACGCTTATCTTCTCGAATAATCCGACCGGTATCTTCAACTAGTACAATGTAATCTTTCACGCTGAACATGAGCCCGTTAGGCATATTGAGTCTTTCATTTCCCACAAACGGTAATAGCTCAGCTGGTTGCTCACCTTTCATTGCTGAATTTATTCGACGTTGAATACTGGTGTAATCTGAGGTTTCAGGGGTTGTGGCCATCTTGGCTCTGACTGGGTTTAAATCTACATAGGCCATACAGGCTAATACTGCAGCTTCATCGAGTAGTGCTTGAGATTTGAAACGCCCTTCCCAGAAACGACCAGTGCACTTATCTTCTTTATTGGCCATTCTGGCTATAGGCTCACTGAGTGAGCGCATAAACCAACTGATATCAATTAAGCGTTTACGGTATTCAGTAATGCATTCATTAACCGTTTGAAGTTCAAACTGGTTAAGGTCTTCCTCTTTAAGGTATTTGTGCGTGAGTAACGTACCTTTAAAGCCCTTATGCCATTGAATGAGCACTTCTTTATCTGACCACTGTTTTGCTTTATCAGCATCAACTTTTAACACCACATGCAGATGGTTACTCATCACGGCATAGGCACAAATATCAATAGCAAAAATGGTCGCTAACTCAAGAATGCGTGAATCGACCCACTCGCGTCGATGCTCAAAGTTCTCACCTGTGGATTTATCAAAACCGCAAAGAAATGCCTTACGCACCACACGAGAGCAGCAGTGATAGTAAGGCGTATCTTCCAGGCTAACGATCGTCTGTCTTGGTCTGGCCATCTTAATTACCGTTTGTGAAAGGGTAAATAAAGCCTAGTTCAGTGTTGAATATTTAGCCAACAGGAATGGGTGGCCATGTTATTTTATTTAACAGGAATGGGTGGCCATGTTATTTTATTTCGTCTGGTTCTGGATCAACTTCATCCTTCTTTTCAGCACTATACCCAGTCGGATCAACCCCACTCATCGGGTTATTCAAAATATACGAATACGGGTTCGCGCTCTGGCTATTCTCTGGGAACTGCAAAAACGGGTCAACACTTAAAAAGCGGCCGATGTTGAAATCGTATATCCGCCCGTTCATGTGAATAAGCTCTTGCTCATTTAAATGCTCATGGTCGGTGTAGCCTCTGGTGACACCTTGCCAGCTAGTTAACAGGTTATTACCTGCAGCAATGTCTCTTGGACGACCAAATACATCATAACCACGGTGCTGCAGTACTGCTCCGGTTTTGGCATCCATCAAGGTATCGACACTGCCTAAGTGGTCGCGCAGTACATGCTGGAACGGTGATTGATTACCTAAGCTGCCCACATGGGCTTTCATCTTAATGGTGTGGTCACCAATATAGGTTTTATCTACCGTACTGCTTAAGGTCACTTCACGCTCAAAACTGCCCACATAATACGTTGTTGATACAATACTGCCACCTTGATGTTTAATCTGTTTATAGCGGTTACCATTGGCATCGTAACTGAAGGTGCTTTTTACATTATTGCGGTCAACCGTTAACGGCTTGTTTTGGTCGTTATAGGTTAACGTTACACCATCAACCGTGAGCCTATTACCGTTATTGTCATAGGTGAAGTTTTGGGTGCTATTACGGATAAACTGCCTAATGGCGTTAGGGCCTGCATTACCGCCAGCACCTTTGCCTACACTACCGTAAAAATTATGTCCAAATTATTCTTTTCTTAACCGCTGGATGATCAATTAACGATGAGTGTCTTTGTTAATAGTTATAGTGTACATATCTCCTTATGAGTTTTTACAGAGTACGTAACTGAATATAGCTCATCGATACTATCCACCCCCACTCTGAGCTCATACAGTGGCTCGCTTGAGTCCCTTAAGTTAACTGAAGCAGAGTGCACTCTTACTCCGGAATACTCAATTTTATCGATAGGATGGCAGTTTGAAAACTGAATGCCATTCCTTACTTTAAGTTCAATTTCGTCCTTTTTATCCATAAGAAAAGACATCGCATCAACACTAATACCTTGAAATAGTTTTGGTGGGAGGTAGGGTATTAAATTAGAACAAGAGCCTCCAATCTCCCTTCCTACCATGAATGTGGTAGTTCTGCTGAACTCATCATCAGAAGCGGAGTGCCAGTCAGTATATGACAAACAAAATTTTGAAAATATAACCCTTGGTTTAAATTTGACCCACCAATGCTTATAAGATTTATTAGAAATTATTTCCTCGCCACCGCCACAATCATCAACGGTCTGAGAGCTACACAGACCGCCAGTCAAGCCATTAACATCAAGCCTACTTAACACAGAACTCTTTTCGTTAATATTGGCAAGCGTCAAGCTGGGAATGATTGAAATAAAAAATATAATAATAATTCTCATCATAAAAAACACCTATCTATAGCCATTGTATAAGGTTTTGATATCTTGTAACGTAGCTTTAACGTCTTTATATCTACTGCTATTGGTCATTATCGAGTTGCAAGAAGAGCAGTTTCTAAGCCCTAAGTTGTGACCTAATTCATGTCCAGCCACATCATTTCTGTACAATACCCTACTAGTGGGTAACCACATATCACTGCCTGATACAGTTGCTTCACCTAGCGGCCCATTTGCCTTAGCGGCGTAAAATGATGCCACCCATATTTTTAACAAATAACATAACTTGTTTTCATTATAAAAAAACGAAGCCACCCATTTTTTGAACAAATAACATAACTCGTTTTCATGGCTTTGGCGAGGGTTACGAACGATGTGATCAACTCATCAATTTTTATCGATATAGCTAAAATATTATCGTTAAATGAGTGATTTATGGTCATCTAAGAAATTCAACACAGCAGAGAACCTTGATATCAATCAAGCATAGGAAGAATTGTAATTTTATTTGGGATGATGACTTACGCGCACAGCCAACGCTGACAATTTGCAGCGCCTTGTCGTCGTTTTCGCTCTAAATGCTCACAATATTCAGTTAATGCTGGTAAGGCACCGACAGCACCTTTAAATAATGCACCAAACTCTGTAGTGATCTTAAGCCAATTCTCTGCGGGGATGTTTAGCCTATTCAGTATATCCTGACTGCTTGAGCTAATTGCGCCACGTTTATCTTCTCGAATAATTCGACCGGTATCTTCAACCAGTACAATGTAATCTTTAACGCTGAACATGAGTCCGTTAGGCATATTGAGTCTTTCATTTCCCACAAACGGTAATAGCTCAGCTGGTTGTTCTCCTTTTCATTGCTGAATTTATTCGACGTTGAATACTGGTGTAATCTGAGGTTTCTGGAGTGGCGGCCATCTTGGCTCTGACTGGGTTTAAATCCACATAAGCCATACAGGCGAGTACTGCGGCTTCATCAAGTAATGCCTGGGATTTAAACCTGCCTTCCCAGAATCTGCCTGTGCACTTGTCTTCTTTGTTGGCCATTCTAGCGATTGGCTCACTGAGTGAACGCATAAACCAACTGATATCAATTAAGCGCTGTCTGTATTGAATGACACAGTCATTAACCGTCTTTAATTCAAATTCATTCAGGTCTTCACCTTTTACAAACTTGTGAGTCAATAACGTCCCCTTAAAACCTTTATGCCACTGTATTAGCACGTCTTTATCTGACCATGCCTTAGCTTTGACTGCATCAACTTTTAACACCACATGCAAATGGTTACTCATCACCGCATAGGCACAAATATCAATGGCAAAGATGGTCGCTAATTCAAGGATGCGCGAATCAACCCATTCTCGGCGATGCTCAAAGTTCTCACCTGTGGATTTATCAAAACCGCAAAGAAATGCCTTACGTACCACACGCGAACAACAGTGATAGTAAGGCGTATCTTCTAGACTAACGATAGTTTGTCTTGGTCTGGCCATCTTCAATTACCATTTTTAAAGCGTAAATAAAGCGTAGTTGAGCGGTCAATATTTAGCCAGAAATCTTGGGTGTCATAATTATTTGTTTTGTTATCAATTTTCAAAAACAATAACTAAAACCTAAGTGGGTAATAAATATTTAGTCTACAGTTCATTAGAGTTCATATTATTAATTTCCCAGTTAACTAAACATAGAATTCATATCAAAACCTTGCTGTTGAAGCTTGGCTGTTAATTGTTCAAAAACCTCATCATGCACATCATCCCCATCAACCAGATGAATATCATTAAGTATACCAAAAGCAGGGTGTTCTATATCTGGGGTATCAATACCACGTACTTTACGTAATGCTAATAACATTAATACCGGATAAGGAATAAACTGCCAGTTCATATTATTAAACTCAAAAAAACATTTACTCGGCGGCGCAGCAACTTGCATCACTTGATCATCACATAACAGCGTTATGTAACTTTTAATTTTATCGGGGTTTACAGTATCCCAATCATCAACGATATGTTGATAAGCAAAGTCATTGACAGTACAACTTAAGCGTTCAGTTTTATACTGAGCAAAAAGCAAAAGCATAAAATCTGTCAAATGACTTTTTGAACGATTAATCCAACCACGATTATAAGCTTCAGATAAATATATAAATATTTTATCTGCATTGTCATAATCACCTAAAATTACAGCAATACATATATTAAAAATGTCATCAGGGCGAATTAACCCTATTGCTTCTTTCCCCAATACATTTGCAGCCCGTTGGTAGGAAAATAGATTAATAGCACCTCCAAGCAAGCCATATTTAACTGTTTTGGTTAGCCAGCCCCTTGCAACACTTCCTTCCTCGATAAAGGTAGCTTCCACATGTAATTCACATAAAGTCTGAGAAGTACTCATTTCTGATTTTAATAGTGCCCAAGGTAGATAGGGCAAGTCTTTCCGTTGGGGCGGTATCTCTCTATTTACTTTTCCATGTTCTGCGTAATAAATTAACTCCTGATTATGAAACTCAAAAGCACTAGCAAACTTCGAAATGTTATTTCGGGCTGCACGTTTCTTGCGTAAAAACTTATCTAGATTTTTATTCATTTTATTATCCTGCAGGGACTGTTTTAACAGTAGCAACACCAGAGGCACCTGGTCGAGGTACACTCACCTTTGCCAAAATAGGTTTTAGCCAGAAATCTTGGGTGTCATAATTATTTGTTTGGGTGTCTTAATTATTTGCATTAATTATTTGCAGAAAATCCCACCTTAGGTTGATATTAGCATAGCTAACTTAAAGGCATTTTTGCTTGAGAAATTTCAAGTGCCAACGCTCTGAAATAGAGAATAATGCTGACGCGAAGATAACTATTGTCGCGATAGACAATTACATTGCTTGCTTAAAAGAAAGAGGAGCACGGAGTTTAAATTCCTATTTTTCGCCCAAATAAAAAAGCCTTATCTTTCGATAAGGCCTCTTCATTAGAATGTGGCTGAGGGATAGCTTGCTTGTAATAAAGAGGCACCTGGGGTTCAAAGTTTTATCTTTCACCAAAACAAAAAAGCCTCATCATTTCTGATGAGGCTTTCTCGTTGAATATGGCGGAGGGATAGGGATTTGAACCCTAGAACGGGATAAACCGTTGCCGGTTTTCAAGACCGGTGCATTCGACCACTCTGCCACCCCTCCGAACGCGGCGAATAATATGACAACCTATTGATGCTGTAAAGTCCTAATTGAAAAAAAATGTTCAATTGCCTACTTTAAGATCACTTTGGCTAATCTTCATCCTTTTTAAAGGCTATTCTGGCTGGGTCTGGCATTGTGAAAGAATTTTTAAATCTTTCCCATGTTGTATGACGACTGGTGTAATAGGCGCTAAATACCATCACTGAACAAATTAAAATGCCTAAACCGATTGCCTGCTCACCTGCTCCAGCAAATGCGGCCACAATACTTGATGCGCCAAATGCGACACTGATTTGAATAAAGTTCTGTAATCCAGCAGCTTTTGCGGCATCATCTTTAAATGTTTGCAATGCATTGTTCACTACAATCGGGTATATCGCACCATTTGCTGCGGCCATAAAAGCAAACACGATTAATAGTGGATAGATGGTTGTCATCTCGAAAGCGATGGTCAAAATTGAAATCAAGATTGTTGTGGTAAAGAACAGGCCTAACTGCACTTTCAATGCGGTTTGACTGCCAAAACGTTTAATGAGTATTTTTCCGCTATAACCACCAATGATGAACATGATAGTTTGTGGAATAAAACTTAAGCCGATCGCTGTTGCATCAAAGCCAAATTTATCCATCACCGCTGGCCACAGGGTTAAGTAAGCAAAGAAAGCACCAGAACATGCGGCAAAAATCATCACATTACCCACATAGAATGGATTTGCTAACATTTGCTTGAATGTCATCGCTTTATCTTTATCGGCTTTAATTGCTTCTGCGCTAGGCTTGTCGGCTTTGACAAATATTTGTGTCATCAAAATCAACAAAACACCGAGTAACGCTAAACAAACAAAAATACTCTGCCATCCCCAATACGATAAGAAAAACGCACCGATTAAAGGCGCTATCGCGGGTGATAACGCAACCAGTGGCATAATGTTAGACAATACATGCTGAGATTCTTGAGCATCATACTTTTCAATGACCAAAGCTTGCCAAATTACACTGGCACTGCACACTCCTATAGCTTGAATGAAACGGCCAATGTTCATCATGACAATATTATCGCTAACAATGATTAGGCCAGTAGCCATAACAAATAGCAATAAACCTAATAGCAGTGAATTTCGCTTACCCCATTTTTCAACCAACTTGCCATAAAGCAGTTGACCAAAAGCTAAGCCCGCTAAGAATGTCGTGAGCGACATTGCCACATCCGCAGAGGATGCATTAAATGAGCCTTCAATTGATTTAAAAGCAGGCAAGTACATATCGGTGGCAATAAAACACAGCATACTCAGAATGGTTAAATAGAGAAAAAAACCAGCTTTCTCAATAGCACCAGGGGATTGTTGTTGTTTATTCATATCTAATACTCAAATTAATTTTCATTGGAACTAGTTTAATTATTAGAAATTCATCTGTGAAACGTTTATATTTGAACACAGCCATCAAAAAATATCACAGCAAAGGTTGCCCTATGCTTTCAGAACAAACGTTACACATGATTGATATTGTCGCCCGATTAGGCAGTTTTACTGCGGCGGCAAATGAATTACATAAAGTGCCGTCAGCGGTGAGTTACGCTGTTAAACAAGTAGAGACTGATATTGGCGTAGTGTTATTTGAACGCCACCATAGATCGGTAACCTTAACCCAGCCAGGAGAGCATTTTTTAAAACATGCTCGAGAGTTACTCAGGCAAATGGATGAACTGAAACGTGAAACACAACGAGTTGCCAATGGCTGGCAACCCACTTTGTCGATTGCGTTAGATAATATCGTTAGAGCTGATAAAATCAGTTCCTTAATTGCTGATTTTTATCGCCATTTTGATGATGTTGAATTAATTATTCAAATTGAAGTGTTTAATGGTGTGTGGGAGTCTCTGGCGAGTGGCCGCAGTATGGTGGCAATTGGTGCTACAACCGCTATTCCTGTTGGTGGGGTTTATCAATACCGTGATATGAAAGACATTGAATGGGCATTTTTAGTTAGTAAGAACCACCCATTAGCCGCGATTGATCGACCGCTTGAAGACGATGAACTGAGACAATATCCCGCTATTTGTTTAGAAGATACCTCAAGAGAAATCCCCAAACGCACTACCTGGCTTTTAGACAATCAGCGCCGTTTAGTAGTGCCAGATTGGATAAGAGCCATTAATTGTTTTCGCTCCGGCTTAGGCGTGGGTTATATGCCAATTCACCTGGCGCAGCCGTTTATTAGCGGTGGAATGTTAATTGAAAAGCAATTAATAAACTCTAAACCCTCTAGCCCTTGCTGCTTAGCCTGGGATCAAGACCGTATGTCCCCTGCGCTGCAATGGGTGTTAGATTATTTAGGTGACACAGAAAAATTACACCGGGAATGGTTAGCTTAGTTTTATTAGCTTTATTTTATTAGCGTCATTTTGATAACTTAAACGATTTGCATTTTGTGCTTCACACAGCATCACTTGGATTGTATTTGACATTAATTTTTGGAAACTAATAAGTTGAGTTTTCAGCTTTCGCCCTCATATTTACTGATATAGATATAAAAAATGCTAGCGTAGTAATAATGCTAACGTGAAAGTACCCTAAAAGCGTTATTTTTAATATTGGCTTAAGCTAGCTTGATAACAATGGTGACATATTTAAATTTAAATGGCTTAAATTATTGGTTAACCCTTATTTATGGTGCTAAATCGCTATGTTTACTTTAAGCTGGGTCATATAAATTAATTAATTAATCAACTATTTGCGTGTGGTTGTTTATTGTTCAGAATACGCATTTTACTGTCTTGGAGACTGTTATGAATCAACAAACTTTGTCGGGCCATCAAGCTACGACGGTGGAAACAAACAAACTTATCAAAAACACCTATATGCTGTTGTCGATGACGTTGGCATTTGCCGCGGTAATGGCGGGTGTGGCCATGGCGTTAAATATTGGTCCATTCATGTCTATCGGCTTATCATTAGGCAGTATTGTGGTTATGATAGTCACCTTGAAAAAAGCCGATAACGCGTCAGGTTTAGCGTGGATATTTGCTTTCACTGGTATGCAAGGTGCATCACTAGGTTACATTTTGAACCACTATGTCGGTTTAGCAAATGGTCCTGAGTTAATCATGCAAGCCTTTGGATTAACCTCAGTTATATTTGTGTCGCTGTCAGCTTACGCAATCACCACCAAGAAAGATTTCAGCTTTATGGGTGGCTTTTTGTTTGCAGGTTTATTAGTGGTTATCGGCGCATCACTGATTAACATGTTTGTCGGTAACGGCGTAGCATTTGTGGCTATTCAAGCTGCTGTAGCACTGTTGATGGTAGGCTTAATCCTTTATGATACAAGCCGTATCGTAAACGGTGGCGAAACCAATTATATTCGCGCTACCATTTCGTTATTCTTAAACTTCATCAACTTATTCATGGCGCTACTGCACTTATTAGGCATGAATAACGACGATTAATCGTCATTGACAGTAATTTACGATAAAATGGCCCTAAATTAGGGCCATTTTTTTTATAATGAATAAATTTATTGTACAAGTGAACGGACCAGCCTATGGGTCTACTGCCAGCTTTAGAGCACTTAAGTTCTGCCAAGCTGCGGTTTCTGCTGGTCATCAAATTGTAAAAGTCTTTTTTTATCAAGACGGTGTATACAATAGTAATGCCCTTAATTGCCCGGCTTCCGATGAAGTTAACCTACAGCAAATGTGGCTAACCTTCTCACAAGATAATCACACCCCAGTTATCAATTGTGTTTCAGCGGCACTGCGCCGTGGTGTGTTGTCTGAACAAGATGCGCTTGAAAATGCTAAAGCCCATTGGAACAGTAACGATGTATTTGTGATGGGTGGCTTAGGTGAGCTTGTTAGCGGCATAGAACATGCCGATCGCTTAGTGTGCTTTTAAGGACTGACTAAAATGAAACAGATTTGCATTGTATTTCGTCACGCTCCTTATGGCACAACTTATACCCGCGAAGGGATAGATTTTGCCTTACTGAGCGCCAGCTTTGAGCAGCAAGTGTCGTTGATTTTTTGCGATGAAGCTGTGCTGCATTTATTACCTGAACAACACGCTGAACTGTCCGGTAGCAAAGACTACGTATCGGTTTTTAAAGCGTTTGATTTATACGAAATAGAAACCGTATTAGCCTGTGAGCAGTCTCTTAATGCAATGGGGTTAGCAGTGGGTGATTTAGCTATTGATGTGCAGTCAGCAAGCTCTCAAGCAATTACCGCCCAGTTAGCCCTAGCGGATGAGGTATTAGTATTTTGATTTTACATCACATTCAAACATCAACCACGAGTGATAATGCTTTAAGCCTATGTTTAAGATACATAGCGGCTGATGACAGTATTTTATTGGCGGCTGACGCGGTAAACGCCCTACTCAAGCCGCAATTGTTAACGGCTATGCAAAACAATGACGTCTATGTGTTAAGTGATGAAATTCAAGCCCGAGGCTTATCAGCCAAAATAGCCAAGCTGCAATATCCTAATATTCACCCGATTGATTACCCTGAATTCGTTAATCAAACACTGCGCCACGCTAAGGTCATCACATGGTAGAAAAGTTATTTGAATTTATGTTTGAGTTTAATGGTCAAGCCATTGAAACCGATAAACAAGGCTATCTTAAAAGAGTGGATGATTGGCAACTTGATATGGCGCCCGTTTTAGCGGCTACTGAAAACATTGCCTTATCTGAGGCGCATTGGGAAGTGATTCATTTTGTGCGTAACTTCTATCTGGAATATAAAACCAGCCCAGCTATTCGGGTACTAGTTAAAGCCATTGGCCAAAGCTTAGGAGCGGATAAAGGTAATTCTAAGTATCTGTATACCCTATTCCCCGTTGGCCCGGCTAAGCAGGCAACAAAAATTGCCGGATTGCCTAAACCCGCTAAATGTCTTTAAGATGAATTGCAATATTATTTGATAAAAGTGCCTTTAATGTTAAAGGCACTTTTTATGATCTAGCCGTTTACTCGCTTGCAGATAGCTGAGCAGTTTATTAGCGACCAGACAATTATTATCGACCAGCCAAGGCCGCTGCAGGGGCAATTTTAGTGGCTTTCCAAGCGGGATAAATCGTCGCCAACAAGCTCATTACTAGTCCAATAAACACCACAAAAAGTACATCGTGGGTTTGTAATTGTGATGGCAAAAAATCGATAAAATAAATGTCCGAGTCCAACAGCTGGATCCCTAACATTGATTCTAAGCCCTTCGCTATCGCACTTAAATTGATAGCAATCAACATACCTAAAATACCGCCTATCGAACAACCTAATAAGCCGTTTAGTCCGCCTTGCATGATAAAAATAGCCATAATAGCGGAGCGTTTTAATCCCATGGTCATTAAAATTGCAATTTCAGACGCCTTGTCGCGTACAGTCATCACTAACGTCGACACAATATTAAAACAGGCTACGGCGATAACTAACGCCAACACTAAGTACATCACCATCCTAACCAATTGAATATCTTGATAAAGGTGACCTTGGGTTCGCGTCCAGTCATTTAGGTATAGATATTGTTCCTGCGCATAACCTAAGTCGCGGGTAACGCTAGGGGCGCTAAATACATTATCGACTTGTAATCGAATACCACTGACGCCATCGCCCATATTCAATAGTTCACTTAAGTATTTTAACGGCACATAGGCTTGTGAGGCTTCAATTTCACCACCTAAATCATACACGCCACTGACCACAAACCGATGACTTTTAGCGGCACTTAAGCGGTTGTTGTTAGCGGCAGGCGTGTACATTGCCAAGGTATCGCCCACCTCTAATTGCAGTTTGTCGAGTAAACTGCGACCCAGCACAATATGATTGTCTGAACCTTGCAAAGACTGCCAGGCACTGTCATTCATATATTGCGCAATGCTTGATACTTGCTGTTCATAATCAACATCAATACCGTTAACCACTATCCCCTGAAAACCACCTGGCTTTTGAACGAGTCCCTGCAAGCGTACAAAAGGCGCAACACCGGTAATTTGCGGGATGTTTTTAGCGGTTTCAGCAATCGCTAACCAGTCTTGAATAGGCTCATTGACGCCCACTAATTCGCCGTGTGATATCACCCCAAGCAAGCGGGTTTGAAGCTCTTTTTCAAAGCCATTCATCGCTGATAATACAATTATCAATACCGCCACACCCAAGGCGATACCTGCGGTAGAGGCAAATGAAATAAAACCAATAAAACCATTATTCTGCCGCGCGCGATAAAAACGCCAACCAATTAAAAAGGGTAACCATTTACTCATGGTCACTTCCTACTGACGGGTTATTAACAGCAACCTGTAATACGCCATCTTTCATGGTCAATTGACGGTCCATTTTAGCGGCTAATTTATGATCGTGCGTTACCACCACAAAGGCAGTACCAAATTGCTGGGCTAGTTCACGGATCAATTGATATACGGTTTCGCCACTGCTGGCGTCTAAGTTGCCCGTTGGCTCGTCGGCTAACACTAATTTAGGTTGATTAATTAACGCACGGGCAATCGCTACACGTTGACGCTCGCCGCCGGATAATTGCGCCGGAATATGCGCTAATCTATGGCCTAAACCAACCCGCTCTAATAACTCTTTGGCATTAGCTAATGACTGTTGCTTATCTTTACCTTGAATAAAAGCTGGCATAGCAACGTTTTCAATCGCACTAAATTCTGGTAACAAATGATGAAACTGGTAAATAAAGCCTAAATCTTGGTTGCGCAGGCTTGCTTGTCTTGCCGATGATAATTGATAAATATCTTCGCCATCTAACATAACCGTGCCATCACTTGGGGTGTCTAACGTGCCCATAATATGCAGCAAAGTACTTTTGCCCGATCCTGAACTGCCTACTATCGCTAACTGTTCGCCTTTGTAAACCTCAAGATTAACATCAGTAAGCACCTGGGTGGTGACGTCACCATCATGGTAATGCTTGCTAACATGGCTAATGGTTAATAAAACCTGTTTTTTCTGGGTCATTATTCGTATCTCAATGCGGTAGCGGGTTGAACCTGTGCGGCGCGTAACGCTGGGTAAATAGTAGCAATTAGGGTAATCAACAAGGTGCCAACAATAATGACACTTAACTGAGCGAATGATAATTGCACCGGCAGTGTTTGGCCTGCGCCCAGAATAGAGACACCTAAGGTGGTTAAAATCTCATTTAAGTTTAGGGATAAAATAACGCCGATAAGGGTGCCTAATCCTAAGCCTAACAAAGCATTTAGCGAGCCTTGCACGATAAAGATGTTCATTACAGCAGCTGTCGTTAATCCCTGGGTTTTAAGCACTGCTACATCTGTGGTTTTATCAACCACCATCATGACCAATGCTGACACAATATTAAACGCCGCTACCGCCACAATAAGGCTGAGCATCAACGACATCATATTTTTTTCCATATTTACCGCAGCAAATAAATGGCCAAAGTCAGCACGCCAGTCACGGTAAGTTGCTTCAACACCTTTATTCTGTAACAGCTTGGTCGTCAATGGCGCGATACTAGCAACATTAAATGGATCCGTTAAATACACTCGCAGCTCAGAAATAACATCAGGGTCTTGGCGCATTAAGCGACGAGCGTCTTGATAATGTACATAGGCAACTGAAGCGTCAACCTGAGCGCCCATTTCAAATACGCCGGCCACAGTAAATTTACGCTGACTTGGCACAGGACCTAGCGGTGAATACACCACACCATCACCACTTAAAATGCGAATTTGATCGCCGGTTTTAACCGCTAAGTTTCTAGCGAGTTCGCTACCTAATACAATGGCATAGCTTCCCGGTGTTAACGCATCAAAGGCGCTTGAATATGTGTGGGATATAATGCTCGACAAACCTTGTTCAAGCTCAGGGTAAACGCCTAATACTTGCGCAGCGGCGATGTTAGCACTGGATTGCAGCATGCCTTGGGTGGTCGCACTGGGCACAATGCCGACAATGTCATTCTTTAGTTGTTTGTGTTGCTGTAAAAAGGTGGCTTGAGCCTGCCAATCATCAAATCCTGTTTGATGCACTAAGGTCAATTGCGGTACAGCACCTAAAATGCGGTTTTTAAGTTGCCCTTCTAGGCCATTCATTACCGAGCTGACCACAATTAACGCGGCCACACCGAGAAAAATACCAGACACGGCAAACAACGTGATAAATGACGCAAACGCATTGGCTTTACGTGCACGCCAATATCGAAACCCCATAAAAAAAGAAAATCCAAAATTCATATAAAATTTGTCATCCAATGCGCATATTAGCGCGTATATTGGTTATGCTTGAGTCAAAATTGACGCTAAAACCATTACAAAAAGCTTATGACTTGCTAAACCATCAAGTTGGGCATGATAATAGGTGTATTAGATTGATAAATAAAGAGGCAAACCTTGATAAACGATAGCAATTCTTATTTTAGCGTACCTCACCAATTTAATGTTTATCTTTCGGCCTGGGATAAACAACGTCCTATCCCTGATGACACCCAACTCAGGCAAATGCAATCTACTGGACTTAAACTACTGTCAGAAGTTAAAGCACTTGAATCAAATTGCTTGTTGCAGTTACGCCAGCTAGACAGTGCGACCCAATCTATTGTTGAATTTTTAAAGTTACAATCCCGTAAAGTCGATTTAGTATTGCAGCATGTGCTTGAAAAAGAAGCCCAAGCTGGTGTGCAATATCAAGGACATCAGTTTGGCGGCAGCGGCTTGAGCCTTTTTTCAGACAAACAAATGGATGTTGGCAGTATTTTTAGTTGTCATATATATCTTCATGCCGAAGTGGTTGCCGTACTGTGTATTTGTGAAGTCACTGGCTCATACCCAGCAGATAAACAAGAAGCCATTGCTCCAAATAATCCAGCAACGATTGAACAGGCATTATGGCAAACTGACCTCGCCTTTATTCAAATTTTAGATGAAGATGTTGAACAGTTAGTTAAAGCCAGTTTAACTGTGCAACAAAAAATGCTTAAACTGCGCAAGCAGCTGCGTAAAGACAATCTGTAAGTTCTCTTAATACAAGTTAATCAATTAAATGAAACAATTTAGTGTAATCGCTCCGCCAAGTGTTAAAAAAGGCCAACAACAGCAAGTTTTAACCACCCTAGGCGGCGTATCCCAAGCGCTCACTGTCGCAAATTTAATTAACCAGCATTCAGGCACTAGCTTGATTGTCACCCATGACACCCCAAGTGCACTGACCTTAGAAGCCGAACTCAGCTATCTTTTGGCCCATACCGGTGTCAATGTGTGTTTATTTCCTGACAGAGAAACCCTGCCCTACGACAGTTTCTCACCGCATCAAGACTTAATCTCGCAGCGCTTAGAATCACTGGCGCAGATAAGCCAAAGTAATCATAACGTGGTGATTGTGCCGGTAAACACCTTGATGGTGCGACTCCCGCCAAAATCATTTTTAACCGCCAACGTGATGATTTTGAAAAAAGGCGACATATATAGCCTTGATCAAGTTCGTCAGCACCTGACCGATACGGGCTACCATATTGTTGATCAAGTCTATGAACACGGTGAATTTGCCATTCGTGGCTCGATTATTGATATTTTCCCTACGGGTTCCAAACAGCCACTGCGTATTGAACTGTTTGACGATGAAGTGGAAACCATCCGCTTTTTTGATGTCGATACCCAACGTTCAGGCATGGCACTTGAGCAAATTAGAATGCTGCCCGCGAAAGAGTTTCCTACAGACAGTGCTGCAATTGAAGGCTTTAGGCTGCGATATCGTCGCCGTTTTGAAGTGATTTCTAAAGAAGCCGAATCAGTGTATCAATCGGTGAGTCGTAATATTATGCCTGCGGGCATAGAAAACTATTTGCCGCTGTTTTTTGATGAATCATCTAGCTTATTTGATTACCTGCCAGAACAAAGCCAGCTTATTACCTTGGGTGACATTGATAAAGCCTGCGAGCATCATTTACAGGAAGTGCACAGCCGTTATGAAGATCGCCGCGTTGATCCATTAAGGCCCCTATTAGAACCCAAAGAGCTTTACCTGCTAGCGGACCAACTGTTTGCGGCATTTAAACCTATGCCCCGCAGCCAAGTCATTAATGCAGTGTTTGATGAGCAAGGTCAAATTAATCCAGATTCACAGCCAAAACATGCGCTACTTGCTAAGGCAAATAGCATTAGTGATATCAATGCCAATCACAAACTCAAACAGCCTTTATTAGCACTAGAGGAATACAGTCAACAGCATCCGCAAATGCTGTTTGTGGCTGAATCTGAAGGTCGACGTGAAGCTTTGATTGAATTGCTGGCAAAAATTGGTATTAAACCAAAACTGTTTAAGCACATTGATGACTATGTCACCGCCAAAGAGTTTATCGGTTTAGTGGTATCTCCGCTTTCTCGCGGATGTGAGTTAGAGCTAGGATCTAAAGGTAAAGTCAGCATTATTTGTGAAACCGAATTATTCGGTCATCGTATTTCACAACAGCGTCGACGTGAGAAGCAAAAACAAGTCAGTACTGATGTGTTGGTTAAAAACTTAGCTGAATTAAAAGTTGGTCAACCTATAGTGCATTTAGAGCATGGTGTCGCGCTTTATCAAGGATTAGAAACCTTAGACACCGGCGGTTTAGTCGCTGAGTATTTAAAACTTGAGTACGCTGGCGGTGATAAACTTTATGTGCCTGTATCATCACTGCATTTAATCAGCCGCTTTAGCGTAGGCAATGATGAAAACACCCAACTAAATAAGCTAGGCAACGAAACTTGGGCCAAAGCCAAGAAAAAAGCCATTGAACGTATTCGTGATGTTGCCGCTGAATTACTCGATGTTTACGCCCGTCGTCAAGCACGACCAGGTGAAGCCTTGGCACTTGATGAGGAAGAGTACGCCGTATTTGCCCAAGGTTTCCCCTATGAAGAAACCGTTGACCAAGAAAGCGCGATTCATGCGGTATTAGCAGATTTACAAGCGCCAATGGCAATGGACCGTTTAGTGTGTGGCGATGTGGGCTTTGGTAAAACAGAAGTGGCTATGCGCGCAGCCTTTGTTGCCGTCAATGCCGGAAAACAAGTCATCGTATTAGTACCCACCACCTTGTTAGCACAGCAGCACTATGAAAATTTTACTGACCGCTTTGCTGATTGGCCATTCGTAATTGAAGTGATGTCACGTTTTAGAACCACTAAAGAGCAAAATCAAGTGGTGCAGTTATTAAGTGAAGGCAAAGTGGATATCGTTATTGGTACCCATAAGCTGCTCACAGCAGAGGCTAAGTTTGATAACCTCGGCCTACTGATTATTGATGAAGAACATCGTTTTGGCGTGCGTCAAAAAGAAAAGATTAAAGCCTTACGTGCCAATATCGATATTCTGACCTTAACCGCCACGCCTATTCCGCGCACCTTGAATATGGCCATGTCGGGTATGCGAGATTTATCGATTATTGCTACGCCACCAGCAAAACGTTTAGCGGTGAAAACCTTTGTGCGCGAGTACGATATTGCCACAGTACGAGAAGCCATTTTGCGTGAAATTTTACGCGGTGGCCAAGTGTATTATTTGCATAATAATGTCGAAACCATTGAAAAAGCCGCCCAGGACATTCGCGACCTATTACCCGAAGCCAGAGTCGTAACCGCCCATGGCCAAATGCGCGAACGCGATCTTGAAAGAGTAATGGCTGACTTTTATCATCAACGTTTTAACGTACTGGTATGTACCACTATTATCGAAACTGGCATTGACGTGCCTAGTGCCAATACCATTTTGATACACAGGGCTGACATGTTTGGTTTAGCCCAGTTACATCAATTACGGGGCCGAGTGGGCCGTTCACATCATCAAGCTTACGCCTATATGATGACACCGCACCCAAAACGTATGACCTCAGATGCGCGTAAACGCTTAGAAGCCATTGATGCACTAGAAGATCTGGGCGCAGGATTTTTGTTAGCCACCCAAGATTTAGAAATCCGTGGAGCAGGTGAATTACTCGGTGATGAGCAAAGCGGACATATCAGTAAAATTGGTTTTAGTTTGTACATGGAAATGCTCGAATCAGCCGTCAAAGCGCTTAAGGAAGGCAAAGAGCCGTCATTAGCCTATATGATGAATGCGATTTGTGACATTGACTTACGTATTCCAGCCTTGCTGCCTGAAGATTATGTTGGTGATGTTAATATGCGTTTATCACTATACAAGCGAATTGCCAATTGTGACTCTGAAACCATGATTGATGAACTTAAAGTCGAGTTTATTGACCGTTTTGGTATGCTACCCGATCCAACCCGTAACTTGATGGACATTACCTTATATAAACACCAGGCAACAGAGTTAGGGCTGCAACGTATTGAGATGCACTCAAAAGGTGGCAGCTTAGAATTTGGAGCGGAACATAGGGTCGATCCGATGTTTATCATCGGTTTATTACAAAAGCAGCCACAAATCTATCGAATGGATGGGCCAAATAAGTTAAAGTTCACCATTCCAGCTGAAACCAGTAAAGACAGGCTCGAATTATTAAAGACTTTACTTGAACAGCTTGCTAAACATCAAACTGGAGAGCAGTAGTGCTTTTGAACATAACAGTACTTTTTAAAAAAAATGTGCTTTGCAAAATATCAGCGTTACCCAGTATCGCGATAACCATGGCAACGCTCGGTGCGTTAACGTTTTCATCTCAAGCCCAAGCTGAATCTTGGTTTGAGGTTGAGGTATTTGTTTTTGAACGTGAAAGCTCATCGCTTGAGCAATGGACTAATGCCGTTGCACCGAAAATTAGCGATCGTGCGGTCGACTTCATCACGCCCTTAATCAGCACAGATATTACCGGCGTTGCTGCGGGACTCAGTGGTTGCAGTGCTAATGATTGGTCTACCGAGATCACCCCAGACTGTAATGACCCGTTAACCAGCAGTACGGTACGCAGTCACCCAAGCCAGGTGCCATTTACTATTGCAGCATCAAGTGAACAGCAAGCTTATATAGGCATAGGGCCACTCTTGCTTGCCGACAGTCAAAGCAAATTTAAAGATATTATCCGTACCGTTAGCCGTGAACGTAATGTCAAACCGGTTGTGCACTTAACCTGGCAACAAAATATGGAGTCACAGCGCAGATCAACTCCGGTAAGAATATTTGGTGGGAAAGACTTTTCGAAACAATTTGATTATCACGGCCAGCAAGTGAGTGGACAATCTCAAACCGAATCGTCATATCAACTGTCAATGAATGACTTTTCAACCTTGGGCGATATGACTCAAACCGAGCAAAAAAAACCGGTATGGGAGCTCGACGGCACCATCAATATTTATTTAAGCCATTATTTATATATTGAAAATAATTTAGCGCTGCGTAAACCGACTCAAAAGTTAGTCGAGTCTAACCGTAGCGAGTTCAATCAGTTTAATGCGGTCAATACTAAAGTTGAAAAGACGATGAAGCCGTTTTTACAAGTGATCCCATTAGCGCAAAACCGTCGTGTGCGCAGTGGCGAAATTCACTACTTTGATCATCCGCAAATGGGCATGGTAATGCAAATTCGCAAAATGGCTCAGCCAACCTCGGTAAAGCCAATTGATTTAAGTAAACCTAGCTATCAAGCCCAACCAAATTATCAAAGTCAAAGTCAAAGTCAATCCGGTGTTGTGCAACCCTATGGCCAGTAATCCTTAAGTTAATGCTATCTAGGTGAATAATATCTAGAACGAGTACAAACCGGATCATGTATCCGGTTTTTTATACTTGAAAATATGCTTACTGTACGACGATAATATAGCTTGATAAAAAATTAAGGTTGTCATGAACGGTAATGCCGTAATAGTTTGATAAATTATCAGAGGACAAAATTCATTTTTTTAGAATAAAGTTTGATCACTTTGAAACTCACTTTTGGACAAAAATGAGCTAGAACCAAACTCTAAAAATGACGACTAGTGTTAGGAAAAGTATGGGAATCGAATATTCGATAACGCCGCATTAGTTGCACTTTAACGCTTTCTTGATTATTGAAATATTAATATTATTTTTGCCCCAAGTGGCAACTGATGACTTTTTATAAGGAGATGGGCGAGAGTTAATTGTAATTGTTTGCTCACTGAAAGTTATAGTGACTAATTCCCCCCAACTTCTCCATGTTGCTTTGGTATGGGCTAATATTTCAGATGAATCATCTGATTCGAGTATTTCCCACTCATTTTCCTTTATTGCCGCAATACATAAATCAAAGTTTTCTTTGGTTCCCGGTTTATCTAAAGTAACCACCCTCAAGTTTTGTTTTTGTTTAAAGTGGAAAGCGGCTGCCATAAGAGTAAAAGGAATTGCCATAATTAACGAGATAGAATCAAACTCAAGCATAATGATTGAATAGCCCGCCATTCCTAAAAAGAATGCGGGAAGAATATAGAGAAAAAACCAATCTTCTTTTTTCGGCTCAATACTTTGATCCAACACTGTATCCTCGTACAACTAACGCCCCTCTAATAAGAGAACCATGTGCTGGCGGGCGATTTGCCCAGCAAATGGCATGACAGCCTTTGTGAATCTTAATTCAGAGGCTTGTTAAGTGCCTCTATAAAGGTCTGACGGTCCAAGTAGAGTAAGTGGAAAATAACAAAAAATGGAAAAAGCCCAGCAATCCAATAATTGAAATCGGTGGCAGCATACCAAAGAAAAATAAGCCAAGTCGTTGCCCAAAATAGTAAACAAATTAGAGTTATCATTGGGCACTTGTTTTTTCGACTATGAAACACACTGAACATTAATTTGATAGTTGCCCATATCCCAGCAGTTCCACCTAAAAATACCATAAAGGGCAACAAGTAATCTCCTGCCCAAAGATTATCTGCTGCCATCTTAATCGCAGATTGCAACATCAAACCACTCACTAAGCCAACAGGCAAAGAAAACAATGAAATTTCGAAGATAAAGAGAATTCTAAATTTTTCAGTCATAGGCATTTAACAGCTTATTGATTAGCAGCAGGATAACCTCCTGCTTCCTTGTAAGTTTCTTCGTCAAAATATCACTTGTAAGTGTTTGTTGTAAATATATTATTTAACAAATTAGGGGTCAGAGTAAACTTTAAAAAGGGAGCTGATGGGCACATGCTATTGAATGGCTTTTTCTTCCCTAAATGGCGCACTCGATGATTATGTTCGAGGTTGCCCTACTTTGTCCTTAAGTTTTCATACTTTAATCTACTTTATAGCTTTAATTCAATGTTTTAATACAAGTTATATTGGGTAGGTTAAGTAAGTTCGCAAATTCTATTTAACCAATTGCCTGCCGCAGGCCTATGTGCAGATGATCCAGCGAGACGCCGCAAGCATATCCATGTGGGCTTAACCAAAACGTCCTGTTTTGGATACTCTCTGGCTCATCTGCACCCGAAATTTTCACATCTTCGATTTAACTTCATTTGTAACAATTCTATAAGAAAAGCTGGGATGTCCGTTTTGAATTGAGGTCATCGAGACTCTTTATTCCGAGAACCCGTGAGCTTGGCATGGATGCCACGCTAGCTTTCGTTGGGCCAGGGACGGCTCATCGGAAGCGTTAGGGCTTTTCGACAATGGCTGAAGCCGGATACAGATGAAGTTTAAAGCTGGATCGATCCCCATCGAAAATTATTCGCTTTTCTGCATTTTTCGTCAGGGGCGGCAGGGCCTAATTCTTTAATAAAGAGTATAGAGGGTATTGCTGTTGATACCCTCTTGGTCTGGTGTGGGTGAAGTGCCACGACGTTGGTGGCCGTAGGCCATATTCCAAACAAACCTTGGGGCAGAAATGTGTTAGTCCTTAACCCGTTTCCTCACCAAAAGTCCCAAAAAATGTCGAACTATAATATAAACGCACACTTAGGGTGTAAATAATATCTAAAAAAAATGGCTATCTATTGATAGCCGCTTTTTTATTGTTACTGCGAAAACTTACACTGCTGCATGGATTTGTTTAGCCGTTGCAATTGCCGCTAACCAGCGCGCATCTTGCTCTAACGCATTAACCACATTGAGTGTGTCAGGTTTTAAACTTAATGCATTGGCTATCGGAGGATTTGCTGGCCAGGTAAACTCGCTTAATAATGCCGCTACACCGGTTGGGTCATTACAAACTAAAATCATGTCACAACCCGCATCTAACGCCGCTTGCGCTCGACCTAAATAGTCACCGGCAAAGCTGGCTCCTTTCATGCCCAAGTCATCAGAGAAAATAACCCCTGTAAACCCTAAACGTTGGCGCAATACATTCTGTAGCCAGTAAGTAGAGAATCCCGCAGGGTTGGGGTCAACTTGATCATAAATAACATGTGCAGGCATAACACCATTTAATTGCCCTTTAGCCATTAAGCTAACAAAAGGCAACATATCAAAGGCTTCAATTTGTGCCAGGCTGCGACTGTCTACAGGCATAGCCACATGGGAATCTGCGGCAACGCTGCCATGACCGGGGAAATGCTTACCCACAGCAGCCATGCCCGCTTGTTCCATACCAATAATAAATTCTGCCGCTAAGTTAGTCACCTCATCAGGATTAGCACTAAAACTTCGCTTACCAATCACTTCACTTATGCCATTAACATCTAACACAGGTGCAAAACTTAAATCAATATCACAGGCTAACAGTTCAACCGCCATTAAAAAACCGCACTCTTTAGCCCACAATTTTGCTAATGCTAAATCACCTTTTGCAGCAGGTAAAATATCGCCCATAGCAGGAATATGGGTAAAGTCCTGCTTAAAACGTTGCACTCGACCACCTTCGTGATCAACCGCAATTAATAGCTCGGGCCGAATATTTCTGACTTGCTTAACTAGCTCAATGAGTTGAGATTTACTCGCGTAATTGCGGGTAAATAGAATAATACCGCCCACTTGTGGATGTTGTAGTTGCTCTGCTTCTAGCGCTGACACTGTCAGCCCGGCTAGATCCATCATTAAATAGCTCAATCGTATACCCCGTATAATTTAACCTAAAAAGCTTTATCAATAAGTTAGGCTAATCTGAAAATAATGCATAAAAAAAACTAATGAACTGTCTAATCAAAAATATGGGATACTTCAACCAATTTAACGCGTGTTAAAAAATACGAGTATGCCATCAAACAAGTGTTCAGTGTTTTGCTAACTGTTTGTTATCTAGGTTGCGAAACAGATCACGTCACACTCAACTATAGTGAATCAGCTATAATTAAGTCACTTCGACTATAGTGACTTTTACTATATTGATTTGAACGATCGTGACGTGATGATTTTAATAGCGCGATGATAATACTCTCAAATAACTAAAACAATAAACGACCACATAAAGGCTAAAAATTATGATTAGCGTATTTGACATGTTTAAAATCGGTATTGGCCCGTCTAGCTCACATACCGTAGGCCCAATGAAAGCCGGCAAAATCTTTATGCAGAACTTAATAGACCAAGATTTGCTATCGGGTATTGATGAATTACAGTCAGAATTATTTGGCTCATTAGGTCAAACAGGTAAAGGCCACGGTACAGGCAAAGCGGTGATTTTGGGCTTAATGGGTGAAGACCCTGAAACCGTTGATACCGACGCGATTGACGGTATTTTAGAAGCCGTATCGAACGATCAAAAGCTTAAACTAGCCGATGGTAGATTTGTTAAATTTACCCGTGAAAATGGCGTAACTTACCATCGCCGTAAAACGCTACCAGCCCATGCAAACGCGATGACTTTATATGCGTTAACCAAAGGCGAAATCACTTATCAGCGTACTTACTATTCCGTAGGTGGCGGTTTTATTCTTGATGAAGATGAAATCACCCAACGCAATGCATCACCCGCAACGCCTATAAAAGAAGCGCCATATGATTTCAACAGCGCGGCACAGTTATTAGAATTGTGCTGTGAAAACGGTTTAAGCATTTCATCTTTAATGATGTATAACGAACTTAGTATTGCCAGTGAAGAGGAAGTAAAACAAGGTTTGTGGAAAATTTGGCAAACCATGAAAAGCTGTGTTGATCGTGGATACCAAAAAAGAAGGCATATTACCTGGCGGCCTTAAACTTCGCCGCCGTGCGCCCTCTTTATACCGCCGACTCAAAGCTGAAGGCCGAAATAACACAGATCCGTTAACCGCGATGGACTGGGTAGATTTATTCGCCTTATCGGTAAACGAGCAAAATGCAGCAGGCGATCGCGTAGTGACCGCGCCAACAAACGGCGCTGCTGGTATTATTCCTGCGGTACTGTGCTACTACGACATGTTTGTGCAAGAAGTTGATATTGACGTTTGCAGTCGATATTTATTAACCGCTGCTGCTATTGGAATTCTGTACAAGAAAAATGCCTCTATTTCAGGTGCAGAAGTGGGTTGCCAGGGCGAAGTGGGCGTAGCGTGTTCTATGGCTGCTGGTGCACTAACTGAAATTATGGGCGGCACAGTTGAACATGTTGAAAACGCGGCTGAAATTGGCATGGAACATAACCTAGGCCTAACCTGCGACCCTGTTGGCGGCCTGGTACAAGTGCCGTGTATTGAACGTAATGCTATGGGCGCCGTCAAAGCGATTAATGCCTCACGTATGGCGTTACGTGGTGATGGTAACCATAAGGTATCACTAGATAAAGTGATTAAAACCATGATGGATACCGGCCGAGACATGCGCAGTAAATACAAAGAAACCGCTAAAGGCGGTCTAGCGGTGAATATTGTCGAGTGTTAATGACTTTTAGCTAGACTGCTGAGTTTTTACATCAAATCAATGCCAACCTATTTAGGTTGGCATTTTCATTTAAAACACATTGTTTTTACCGAGTATTTAGCGTTATATAAACGATAGAACAACCCATTTTAGCTAAAAAGGTGAGATTGAATTGATGAAGAATATTATCTGCGATATTGATGGCGTATTACTGCACGATAACAAGTTGATCCCCGGCAGTGATAAGTTTATTCATCGCATTATTGAACAAGGTAACCAACTGGTATTACTGACTAACTACCCAGTGCAAACCGGTAAAGACTTACAAAATCGTCTTGGTGCTGCCGGCATTAATGTGCCCGAAACCTGCTTTTATACCTCAGCGATGGCAACCGCTGATTTTTTAAAGCACCAACAAGGTACTAAAGCCTTTGTAATTGGTGAAGGCGCCCTCACCCATGAACTGTATAACGCCGGTTTTACCATCACTGACATTAACCCAGATTTTGTAATTATTGGCGAAACTCGCTCGTACAACTGGGAAATGATCCATAAAGCCGCGCGCTTTGTTGCTGGCGGTGCACGCTTTATTGCCACCAATCCTGATACCCATGGGCCACAATTTAGTCCTGCCTGTGGTGCACTATGCGCACCCATTGAGCGCATTACCGGCAAAATGCCATTTTATATTGGTAAGCCTTCAAGTTGGATCATTCGCTCTGCCCTTAATCATATTCAGGGCCACTCTGAAAATACCCTGATCATCGGCGATAATATGCGTACCGATATTTTGGCAGGATTCCAAGCAGGTCTAGAAACCATTCTGGTCACCAGTGGTGTTAGCCAGATGGGCGATATAGATAAAGAACCCTTCAGACCCAATCATGTATTCGCCTGTGCCGGCGATATTGACGTAGTCTAGGCTTTAAGTGCCTAGCTAATTTACCTAATTAAACGTTAGCAAGCACGACTAGATTTACATTAGGTAACACATTTTCAAGCCAGTACGCTTTTATAAGATGCTGGCTTGCTTCATTATAATCTGCAAGATGTTAACGCTAATAATCTCTAACCACTTTTTCTACTCACTTTGATTAAAAATAATAAATAATAATTGGAATCCTGATGAAGCATTTATTTCCCCTTTGCGCGATTGCATTGTTGGTGAGCGCCTGTAATGGCGACACTAAAGATAACGCACAAGTATCACAGGCTAGTAATGACGAGCTAGCCAGCTCAACAACGGCATTAGTCACTTTTGACGAGCAACGTTTTCGTCAAGATATAAAAGTACTGTCTTCTGATGAATTTGAAGGTCGCGCCCCTACTACTAAGGGGGAAAAACTGACCTTAGACTATTTAACCAAACAATTTACCGACATGGGATTAACCGGTGCCAACCAAGGCAGCTTTTTACAAGCTGTGCCTATGGTGACCTACACCCCAAGTGAGCAGCAAACGATTACCTTGGCCGATTTGCCGATGCAGTATCGCAAAGACATCGTACTGAGTAGCCGTCACGCTAACGAGCAAATCACTATCGACAAAGCGCCATTGATATTTGTGGGATACGGTATTAATGCACCTGAATCACAATGGAATGATTACAGCGGCATCGATATGAAAGGCAAAATAGCGGTTATTTTGGTGAATGACCCAGGTTTTGCGAATCCTGAAGGGACAAAGTTTAATGGCTTAGCCATGACCTACTACGGTCGTTGGAGTTATAAATTTGAAGAAGCCAGTCGCCAGGGCGCATTAGGTGCCATTATCATTCACGACACTAAACCCGCTTCTTATCCTTGGTCTGTGGTAGAAAATAGCTGGACAGGCCCTCAACAGGATTTAGTACTCGATACAGACGAAGCTAATAATCGCATTCAAGTAGAAGGCTGGATGACCTTAGATGCGGCCAATCAACTCTTTACTAAATCAGGCTTTTCATTACCAACCTTAATGGAACGTGCCGCTGATGAGCCTGTCAATGTTGAACTTGCCCAAACCGCGTCGATTAAGTTTGCCAATAAAGCCGAATATGCCGACAGTTATAATGTCGTCGCCACCTTAAAAGGCACTAGCCAAGCTGATGAGCAGCTACTGTTCACCGCGCATTGGGATCACATAGGTAAAGATGAAACCAAAGAAGGCGATCAAATTTATAACGGAGCCCTAGATAATGCTTCAGGTACTGCGGGTATTATGGAAATAGCCCGCCAGTTTGCGGTACAAGCAAAACAAGGCAATGGTTTAAAACGTTCATTAACCTTTGTAGCCACAACGGGTGAAGAGCAAGGTTTATTAGGCTCGCGCTTTTATGCGGCAAATCCAATTTATCCACTGGATAAAACCGTTGCCGTATTTAACCTAGACAGCACCAATGTGTATGGCAAAACTAAAGATTACACTATAGTTGGTAAGGGTCAGTCTGAATTAGAAAACTACCTTGCCGATGCAGCAAAACTGCAAAACCGTGAAGTTAAGTCAGAACGTAACCCTGCATCAGGCGGCTTTTTCCGCTCAGATCACTTCAGCTTTGCTAAATACGGCGTACCAGCAGTATTTGCTGGTGGCGGCAGTGACCCACTTGATGATGCAACCGCAGCCTATAAAACTGAAATGGAAAAAACCATGAAAGGCTGTTATCACAATGTGTGCGATCATTATCATGCGTCATGGGATTTATCGGGCGCATTACAAGATTTACAGGTGTATTACCAAGCGGCAGAGACCCTAGGCAATAACCAAGATTGGCCCGGTTATCTAGCTGGCTCAGAGTTTAATAGCTTACGTCCAGCCAAGTAATCATTTGCAAAATTGATGAAGAGCCTATTAATTAATAGGCTCTTTTTTTAAGCCAACCTCAAACCTTGATACAAAATTGGGTAAAAAAATCAATTTTTATCACTTAATAATCTTCAGCAATATCATTAACAATTCCTCAAAAATGGCGCACCTTAGCCGCTAAAATCAAAGATTCATCAATAGATCTTAAATTTTTATAAATAATCCTCAAAACAAACTCAACTAGATAGCTACATAATCATTAAAATAGCCAATTTAATGAGCTTTAATCAAAAATAAGACTTGGCTAGTGAATAAAATGCTGTCAAAGTACCAAACAGATAAAGATTAAATAATGTTGTTGGAGTCGTATTATGTGTTCAATATTCTCAATTTTAGATATCAAATCAGATGCAAGTGAACTTCGCCAAGTGGCACTTGAAATGTCAAAGCTGTTACGTCACCGTGGCCCAGACTGGTCAGGCATTTATGCAGATGAACATGCGATTCTTGCCCACGAGCGTTTAGCGATTGTTGATGTTGACCATGGTGCCCAGCCGCTTATTAGCCAGGATGGCAACATCATATTAGCCGTCAATGGTGAAATTTATAACCACAAGCAACTTAAAGCTGATTTAGGTGATAAATATCAATACCAAACAAACTCTGACTGTGAAGTGATTTTATCTTTATACCAGGAATACGGTTGTGACTTTTTAGATAAACTTAACGGCATCTTTGCGTTTGTCTTGTATGACAAAGCCAAGCAAACTTATTTGGTCGGCCGTGATCACATGGGTATTATCCCGCTTTACACTGGCTTTGATACTGCGGGTAACTTCTACATAGCCTCAGAAATGAAAGCACTTATGCCTGTGTGTAAAACCGTGGCAGAGTTTTTACCAGGCCAGTACTTATATTCAGCCGATGGTCAACCAACGCAATATTATGTCCGTGACTGGATGGAATATGATGCGGTAAAAGATAACCCAGCCAGTATTGATGACTTACGTGAGGCCTTAGAAGCTGCGGTTAAACGTCAATTAATGTCTGATGTGCCTTACGGCGTATTGTTATCTGGCGGTTTAGATTCATCGGTTGTGTCAGCGATTACCCAAACCTATGCAAAACATCGAATTGAAAATGATGGTGAAACCGGCGCCTGGTGGCCACAGCTTCACTCATTTGCGGTTGGCTTAGCAGAATCACCCGATTTAGTTGCGGCGCAAAAAGTGGCCGATGCCATTGGCACCATTCATCACCCGATTGTGTATACATTCCAAGAAGGGTTAGATGCTATTAAAGAAGTGATTTATCACTTAGAAACATACGATGTCACCACAATTCGTTCAGCGACGCCTATGTATCTAATGGCACGAAAAATTAAAGCTATGGGCATTAAAATGGTGTTGTCTGGTGAAGGTGCTGATGAATTATTTGGTGGTTACTTATACTTCCATAAAGCCCCTAACGCGCAGGCATTCCACGAGGAATTAGTGCGTAAGTTAGATAAACTGCATTTGTTTGATTGTCTACGCGCCAACAAAGCGATGGCCGCCTGGGGACTTGAAGCCCGCGTGCCTTTCTTAGATAAAGAGTTTATGGATGTGGCAATGCGCATCAATCCAGAAGCGAAAATGTCTAAAGATGGTCGTATTGAGAAACACATTCTGCGTCAGGCATTTGAACACAAATTGCCAAAAGAAGTGGCATGGCGTCAAAAAGAGCAATTCAGTGATGGTGTAGGCTATTCTTGGATTGATGGCTTGAAAGAACATGCGGGTAAACATGTTGATGATGTGCAATTGGCAAACGCAAAATTCCGTTTCCCTTATAACACACCAGAAACCAAAGAAGCTTATTTTTACCGTTGTTTCTTTGAAGAGTTCTACCCGTTACCAAGTGCAGCTGAAACCGTACCAGGTGGCAAATCAGTTGCCTGCTCTACCCCAGAAGCACTGGCTTGGGATGAAAGTTTACGCGGCATTATCGACCCATCGGGACGCGCAGTGCGTAACGTACACGCCAGCAGCTACCAGTAATCTGCTATCTGGATTCTTGATTCTTGATTCTTGATTCTTGATTTGAACTTTAACAATGCCTAAACGCCCGCGACTTATGTCACGGGCGTTTTTTTATTCTGCTAGTTCATATCTGTTAGGTTGATAATCGTTTAGTTCTTATTTCAAATACTGGAAGTAGCCTATGTGCAAACACTTCTGCTACACGCCGCAAGCACATCCATGTGGGCTCTACGCCAGTTTGAAAGTGATCATTATGATTACCATACGTTTACTTTGGTTCAACAGACGATAAGATGCTAACAGTGAAGTCAGGTTATTTTATAAACATCTTACCTTCGTAATTACAGCTTCAGTCAAATTAGTCATAACAATCATTATTTAAAGGGAGTGTCGGATCATGAAAATGGAAGTTCAACACAAATTTGAAAGCTACCCTGAAAAGATAAAGCCGTTATTAGTTCATCTGCGGCAGCTTATTTTAGATATTGCCAGTCAACATCATTTAGGCGAAGTTGAAGAAACGCTGAAATGGGGTGAACCGAGTTACGCGGTTAAAAATGGTAGCCCGATAAGAATTGACTGGAAACCTAAATACCCCGAGCAGTATTTCATTTTTTTCAACTGCAACACTAAACTGGTTGATACATTTAGAGAGCTGTATCCAGATGTTATTCAATATCAGGGAAATAGAGCCATAGTATTAAAGGTTAATTTTCCGCTTCCAACTAAAGTGATTCAACACTGCATAACGCTGTCACTGCAATACAAAAGTATCAAACATTTACCTTTGCTTGGGGCTTAGCTCAATTTTAACATTAGGCACTAACAAGCCATTTTACGCAAAAATTGTACAACTAAAGCATAACGATAAAGTGATGCCATACCCATAACAGATCTTAAAAGCGCCCTTGCGACTATGCTTTCCCCTGCAAAATGCTACTATCTGAATATTGGTTAACCCCATCCAACTACCTGAACTTGAAAATAAAGGCTTTTATATGAATCGTGCTAAATCAACCCTAGAGCAATGGCGAATTTTACAAGCTGTGGTTGATCATGGTGGCTATTCACAGGCGGCCGAACAACTCAATAAAAGCCAGTCATCACTAAATCATGCAGTAGCAAAATTACAGCATCAGTTAGGCATTCAGTTATTAGAAGTAAAAGGCCGCAAAGCCTATCTTACCGAGCAAGGTGAAGTACTACTGCGCCGATCTCGCCATCTGACACAGTCAGTAGATGAACTTGAACAGCTTGCCACCAACCTTGGCCAGGGGTGGGAGCCCAGTATCACCGTAGCCAAAGAGATCATTTATCCTACTGAAAAGTTAGTCGATGCGCTTGAAGCATTTATTCCCCTCAGCCGCGGTACCCGAGTGACAGTGCTTGATTCAGTCATTTCTGGTACCCATGACTTAATTAACCAGCAAATGGTTAATATTGCCATTTGTGCTACGCCACCGCGTGCCCATTTAGCACAACCATTATGTGAATGTGATTTTGAATTAGTGTGTCATCCTAACCATCCATTGGCTCAGTTAGACAGTATTGAAGATGAAAAGCAGCTTGCGCAGCATTTGCAGATAGTGATTAAAGATACTGGGTCAAACTCAATCAATGATATTGGTTGGTTAAAAGCTGAGCAGCGTATTACCGTATCAAATTTTCATGAAGCCAAAGTTATTCTAGGTCGCCAACTTGGATTTTGTTGGATACCTAACTTTTTGGTTGAAGATGATGTGAAGCAAGGTAAGTTACATAAATTAAAACTGCATGGCAGTTATCAGCGCAGAATAACCTTAAATTTAGTTGTGCCGAATAGAGACCGACAAGGCCCTGCATGTCGTTTACTAGAAAGTTTAATTTTATTGCAGCACGAAATCGAAACCAGTCAGCCTTATACTGAAAAAGCTAACGCCTGATCAGATTTATCATACATAAATGAATTGGTTGAGGATGTGTTGGGAACCGCTTGATTTTGCAGGTAAGCTAAAGTTGCTAGTGGTACTTGAGGTGTTCGCGTATCTTGTGACTCAGCCATCTTTTGATTAAATCGACTTTTTGCATCTGCTGTTGCTGTATTCTTTTCAGCCAATGTGAAAGGGGCTAACTGTGACTGCTGAAATCCATTTTGTTGAGCATCAGCCTGCTTGTAGGTATTAGCTAGTTCATTGATATGCTGAATATCTTCAGCGGGAATAATTTTTTCCTGGCGCAATTCAGCCATTTCAGCTTTAGCTTGATTCATTTTTTGTACCGCTTCAGCTGCGACACGAATATCGGCACTAGATGGCTGATTAGGCGCCATTGCAGCGGCATATACCTTTTGCATTTTATTAAATGTTGCTTGTGGATCGCCAGAGACAGCACCCACATCAATTTGAACTTCACCATCAACCGCATAACGTTTACCATCGGGGCCTTTTTCATAAGAAAAAGAAGGACTTTGCGCAAACATTCCACCCACGGCTTTGTGGGCTTGTTCGTGGGTTTTAACTTCAATGTCACGCTTTGATAATTCACTGATTATTTGTTGTTCAGCTTGGGCAACTTTTTGTTGTTGCTGCTCAACTTGATCACTAGCCTGCTGTTGCTGTTGTTCTTGCGCTTGTTGCTGCTGTTTTTGTTGCTCAGCAGCAATGGCTTGTTCTGATGTTGAAGCTTGTTCTGCTTGACCGTTTACTTGAGCGTCTTGCTGACGATTATTAGCATCCTGATTAACAGCGCTCTGACTAACAGCATTTTGACTAAACCCGGTATTAATCTCACTTGGTGGTGTTTTATCTTCAAAAGGATTAATGCGCTCTTTTTCAACGTCTACATTAGACTCGGTTTGTGTTTGCTGTTGAAACAACTGCTGATAATCGGTTTTGGTATTAGTCGGTTCTGTTTCGCTAGGTTCTGTTTCGCTAGGTTCTGTTTCGCTAGGGTCTGCTGTGGCAAAAATATTGACTGCTTGTATTGCATCAACACTAACTGCACTTGTTTGACTCACTTCAGGTTTAGCTATTTGTGCAGGATTAATTGCCGCAATGTGGCTTGCACCTGTGCGCAAATTAAACCCATTAGATGAAATAGTGCTGGGACTGTTAGTTGGGGTAACACTCGGGTTTTGATTAGCTGCAGCGCTACTGGTGTTGATCGGCGATACAGTAGCAAAACTTGCTGTTTTGACGGCCGTTGTCGTCACCACAGGTGATACATTTTGGCTAACAGCTGCTGCAGTTGGGGTAACGGTTGATTTAGCAATTGGCTTAGCTGTTGTAAGTGCCACATTGGCCGCTAAACTGGCGCTGGAAGACGGAATGGTTGATACCGAACTTATTGACGCTAAATTTGCTGAAGCTAGGTTTGAAGCAGAAACGGCGACAACCTGCTTAGATTGACTCGTCGCAGGTTGAAAATTATTACTTGGTAAGCTTGATTGACGAATGTCCATTTTTCATCACAAGTGAGATAAGTGGTGCTGTGGCGCTAAAGATTCATTAAACGCTCACCGCTCACTTAACTCATTAGGCCTCAATATTGATTATGCTGCCAACCGTTTCGGTGGCGGCTTCTATCACTTTAACTGAGGCCTCGCCCTGCTGCCTTGATTCAACGGCAGAGACTAATGCACTGGTTTTATCTGACTGTTCAACAGCTTGGCTACTTAATGTTACCGTATCCTGTTGAGCCGCAGGTGCTGTCGGCTTAGGATCGGGTGCTGCAACTGCGGTAGTTGCCTGCGCCAGACCTTGTTGTGAATTTTGTAAACCTTGAACGCCCGATGAATACGCGGATTGAATTTGCATAATACGTCCTCTGATAACCAATAAAACTTAACTCAGTATCGCTCATACTGGCTAAAATGTACAGTATTTAACCGTTTCTATTATCATTTTATCCAGCTATTTTCCCAATCTTTAAACACAGGATTAAAACCTTTTTGTTGCATGGCTGCTATCACCTGTCCGACATTGCGCTGGTCGCTTATTTCAAACTGATCCAACTGACTATCAGGCTGCTGATAACCCCCTGGTTGGGTTGAACTGCCCGCGCTGATATTGGTGATCCCAAGTGGCAGTAGGTTATCCCTAAACTCGGGGGTTTCACGGGTAGACAAACTAATATCAAGCTGATGATTAAACAGTCTAAATGCACAAATCATTTGCACCAAGCCTATATCGGTTAACACTACTTTAGGTTCAATTCCGCCGGTGCATGGCCGTAACCTTGGCAGTGAAATACTGTAGCGGGTTCGCCAATATTGTCGCTCAAGATAATCAAGATGATAACCCATTAATAACGCATCCATACGCCAGTCATCTAACCCTAACAGCACCCCTAATCCGATTTTATCCACCCCAGACTCAGCTACCCTGTCAGGAGTATCGAGACGATAATTAAAATCTTGTTTTTTACCGCGAGTATGATGTTTTGCATAAGTATGCGCCCGATAGGTTTCTTGATAAACCATTACAGCATCTAACCCTTGGGAAACTAGACGACGATATTCATCTGTTTCAAGCGGCTGTACTTCCATTGCCACATAACTAAAATGTTGCTTTATTTGTGGTAAAACATGAGCAAAATATTCAATACCAACTTTGGTTTCGTGTTCACCTGCAACTAACAAAACAGAGTCAAATCCACGGGATTTAATGATGGCCACTTCAGCTAAAATTTCATCATCATTTAAGGTTTTACGTTTGATTTTATTACTCATGGTAAAACCACAGTAATCACATTCATTGGCGCACAAATTTGACAAATATAAGGGTAAGTACAACCCTAAGTTAGCCCCAAAACGCTGTCGAGTTAAACGAGCCGACTCCTGTGCCATCTGCTCTATATATGGTTGAGCCGCTGGCGATAACAGCGCCATCAAACTGTTTAGATTGCCACTTGGACACTGCAATGCTCGCTCAACATCTGCTTCTGTAGTGGCATATAACTTCATTGATAAATCATCAATATTGAGTTGGCTAAATGTTTCTGAGTAGCGCATTAGCCCACCATACTCGAGGTTAAAAACCCCGTTAACGGACTGGTATTATGGGCATTAGCACTAACTACACCTAGGCCTGCTTGATAAGCTTGTCGACCACTCTGGACTGCTTTTTTAAAACAATCGGCCATTAAAACAGGATTAGTGCTACTGGCAATGGCAGTATTGACTAACACAGCATCAGCTCCCATCTCCATTGCACGGCATGCCTGTGAAGGTGCACCGATACCGGCATCAACAATCACTGGCACGCTTGATTGCTCAATAATTATTTTTAAAAAAGCTTCGGTGGCTAAGCCTTGATTACTGCCAATAGGGCTTCCCAGTGGCATAACTGCAGCGCAGCCAACTTCTTCTAAACGACGACATAACACAGGGTCAGCATGGATATAGGGCAATACAATAAAGCCTCTCTCACATAGCGTTTGGGCAGCGATTAATGTCTCTATTGGATCGGGCATTAAGTATTTTGGATCAGGATGAATTTCTAGCTTAATCCATTTAGTGCCTAACATTTCAAAGGCTAGTTCGGCGGCAAAAATCGCTTCTTTAGCATTTCTGGCCCCTGCAGTATTAGGCAGTAGTTTTACCCCTAATTGCTGTAACGGACTCAGTAAATCATCTAAGCCATTTTTAAAATCGATTCGCTTCATCGCTAGCGTCACTAACTGTGACTTTGACGCTTCTATAGAGGCCAACATAGTGGCCGAATTAGCAAACTTACCTGTACCAGTGAATAGACGGGATTCAAATTGATGATCGGCTATCGTTAACATATTACCCTCCCGCTACGGCGGAAAAAAATTCAAGTTGATCATTAGCTTGGCATTGATATTGATGCCACTCGCTGCGTGGAATGATTTGCTGATTAACCACCAGCGCGACACTTCTAGGCTCTATCTGTTTTAGCACTAGCACTTGGGCTAATGAGGTATTGGGCTGAAGACACTGTAGTTCTCCATTGATGTTGATTTCAATCATCACTGCACCTTAACTATTGTGTTTGTTACTGTTAGTGTTCAACAACCTTGCTCATCATTTAGGTCATCAACTTTTGCCATCACTGACAGATACGTTACTGGCAAACATGGCAATGCTTATCAATATTCATTTTGGCTTTTGACCAAGACAGCCTTTTAGCATCAAAACGATGTAAGACCCCGTACTCTATTGGTCGATCGATCATCTGGTTCATACCCGCTAACGCCTGCATCGATGCCATAACCCCAACTGCTGGGCCTAACACTCCTGCTTGGCTACAATTTTGGCTTAATATGCTGTCGGACGGATAAACACAGTGATAACAACCGTGAGAGTTAATGCTTGATACTTGCATCTCAGATGAATTTGGCAGAGGTAAATAGGCGAACCATTGGCCTTGATCAGCAGAAATTGATGCACTGATCAGCGGCATTTTATATTCAATCGCGATCCGATTAACTAATTGCCGGGTAGTAAAGTTGTCGCTGCAATCAAACAATACGGCTGATGAAAGGCCGCTAGCTAATGAAAATTTGGGGACAAGGCTGTTAAATAATGCCTGATAGTTACCAGGATTAATAAACACCTGATGGGCGCTTAAATCACAAACCACATTCCTTTGATGTAATTTTTTCATAGCAATACTGGCTTTATTATTCCCTATATCGTTAGCATCAAACAATATTTGCCGAGGCAGGTTAGACAACTCGACATCATCACCGTCAATAAGATGAATTATACTCACCCCAGATGCGGCTAAGTATTGCGCCACCAGCTGCCCTAAACCTCCAACGCCGACGATAATAGCGGTGGCATTCATCAAAGCTAACTGGCCTTTTTCTGACACATCAGTTAGTAGCATTTGTTTGGAGTACTGAATGTATTCATGATCATTTAAGCTAGTTTTCATATGCCCTCCAAATGCGTTTGGCTAGCGATAATGTCACTATCTTGGTATTGGGTTTGCCGATTAGGCTGAGTTGGCGGAGTCGATCTAGTTTGAGAACTAGATCCCGTTTGCTGTGTTGGTTCTGTTTGAAATGACGACTCGGTTAACTGTTGCCATTGCTGACTTAAGTTTTTATAGGAGACAGTCGCATCTTTGGCCTGAGTTATTGCCCGCACCACTGCAACATCATCTACACCAGTTTCGGCAACCTCTTTTAAGCAATCACCATCAATTCCCCCAATAGCAACAGTGGGATAATGACCATTTAGTAACGACACATAACAGGCTAGTTTTGTTAACCCCTGTGGCTTGGATGGCATCTGTTTAGTCGTGGTCGCGAATATATGCCCTAGGGCGATATAGGATGGTTTTAACTGAGTCGCGAGTAGTATTTCAAAGTAACTATGGCTAGATAACCCAAGCGCGATATTATTTGCTGCAAGGGCCGATAAATCTGCAACTAAGGCATCTTCTTGACCTAAATGTACCCCAAATGCACCGTGCTTAAGTGCAAGTTGCCAGTGATCATTAATAAACAATTGGGCATTAAAGTCTCGACCTAGCTGAATAGCACGTTGTATTTGTTGTTCTAACTCCTGTTGTTCTGACTGGTGTTGATCTAACAGGTATTTAGCGGCAATAGGCGCTGAGGCTTTCGGTTCTGAACTTAACTGCCCTGAACCGTATTTTGCTAACCACATCGCTTTGTGCTGTTCATCAACAAAACTGTGCACCTTGTCATAGGACACTACTTGCATATCTTCCACATCTTGCTTAATCCGCAGTTGCACTGTTTTACAGCCCGCTTTCAATAGCTTCTCTAACATATCTACCGATGACACCACAGGATAAATACCTAGTGGTGTCGACAGTTTTGTGAAATTAATAGTAGCTGTTCTTAATAGCGAGTTATTAACTTGTTGATCAATTCCAAGGGATGGTTTTACCGCTAAAGCAACCTCCTTTGGCGCGGTATCGGTAGCTTTAACATCTGCTACTAACTGTACAATATGTGGCATTAACTCAAGCAATGTTGGCCAACCGGTTCTGGCTAAACATCCAGGCCCTTGACCAAGCTTAATACCGTGTTTAAGACCGTTAGTGACATAGGCTTTAGCCAATACTATGGCATCGTGCTGCACAAAATCCTGTGCGATAAAACTGGCAGCTGCAGATGACAAGGTGCAACCACTACCATGGTTGTTAACCGAATCAACGCGATCTGAGCTTAATATAAACACGCTGTTATTATGCTCGGCGCTGCCACCTTCAACATGATGACAAATATAAACATCATGGGCTTTGTCAGCTTGCCATGGCGCATCGCCACCTTTGGCGACAACAGCACACTCAAAATAATCACTCACCCGCTTGGCCATAGTAACCATGCAATCAAGCGTCATATTTTGTGTATCAGTTAAGTTATGCTGACTGCCACTATCATCTGCCACGTTAGTGTTTGATGCTTTAGTCTCTGTCGCATTAGTGTGTATTGCATTAGTTTCTGTCGCGCGAGCATCTATCGCTTCAACAAGGCTGATTAACTCCATCTGATTTGGGGTGATCATATTAATCACTCCTTTAAATGGACTAAAATCTAGCCTGTGCTGATTAAGCTTATCACCGCTGCTGGCCACCATAACAGGGTCGAGGATCACTGCTATGCTTGCCCTACCATCGAGCTCGTTATTCGTACTAGTGCTAAAATTTCGCAACCAATTAGCCAGCTGATTAAGCTGATGTTGATTGGCAAGCAAACCAATTTTAATTGCTTTAGGCGGCATGTCGGTGATTAACGTATTGAGCTGTGCCAGTAACATTTTTTCTGACACAGCCTCAACTAAACTCACCTGTACTGAGTTTTGGGCAGTAAGCGTGGTGATGACACTACAACCATGGCATTGCAAGTCATTGATAGTGGCTAAGTCGGCTTGAATACCTGCTCCGCCACCACTGTCTGATCCTGCAATAGTCCACACTATCGGTTTAAGCCCAGCTGACTTTTTAACAGCTGATTGGACAGATTGAATTATTGGCGCCATTACTCAGCAACCTCTGCCACCGATTTTTGATGATACAAGTTAGAACCGGTCGCTTTAAATTCCGCTGACTTTTGTGCCATTTTTGCAGCTATTGTGTCTTTTGACTGAGTAGGTAGCAGATCACCTTGTGCTTGATAGGATTGATAATCAGCTGGCGAAATCACTTCAACATTTTGCAGCGCTTGTTTTTCAAGGTTGGCGGCATATTCACGCACATCTTGAGTGATTTTCATTGAGCAGAATTTAGGGCCACACATGGAGCAAAAATGGGCGACTTTGGCCGACTCCTGCGGCAATGACTCATCGTGATAGGCTCTGGCTGTGTCAGGATCAAGCCCTAGGTTATATTGATCTTCCCATCTAAATTCAAAACGGGCTTTTGATAATGCGTTATCACGTACCTGTGCCCCCGGATGTCCTTTGGCGACATCGGCGGCATGTGCTGCTATCTTGTAAGCTATTAGCCCTTGTTTTACATCTTCTTTGTTCGGTAGACCTAAATGTTCCTTGGGTGTGACATAACACAGCATAGCGACGCCATACCAGGCCATCATTGCCGCACCTATGCCAGAGGTAAAATGATCATAACCCGGTGCAATATCGGTCGTTTGTGGTCCTAAGGTATAAAATGGCGCCTCATCACAAAGTTCTAGCTGTTTTTCCATATTGATTTTAATCAACTGCATAGGCACATGGCCAGGGCCTTCAATAATGGTTTGCACATCATATTGCCAGGCAATTTTAACCAGCTCGCCTAAGGTTTCTAATTCGGCAAATTGTGCTTCATCATTGGCATCGGCAATCGAGCCTGGACGCATACCATCACCTAATGACAAGGACACGTCATAGGCTGCACAAATCTCACAAATATCTCGAAAGCGTTCATACAAAAAGCTTTCTTTATGATGACTTAAACACCACTTGGCCATAATAGAGCCACCACGAGACACCATGCCGGTTAAGCGTTTGGCTGTCATAGGCACATAGCGTAATAACACGCCAGCATGAATGGTAAAATAATCAACGCCCTGCTCGGCTTGTTCAATCAAGGTATCTCTAAACACTTCCCAAGTAAGATCTTCTGCCACGCCGTTTACTTTCTCTAGCGCTTGATAAATGGGGACTGTGCCAATAGGAACAGGTGAATTACGAATTATCCATTCGCGGGTTTCGTGAATATATCTGCCAGTCGATAAATCCATTACCGTGTCAGCGCCCCAACGTGTCGACCACACCAACTTCTCAACTTCTTCTTCAATCGATGATGTCACCGCTGAGTTACCAATATTGGCGTTCACTTTAACCAAAAAGTTACGCCCAATAATCATAGGCTCTGACTCTGGATGATTAATATTAAGCGGAATAATAGCGCGGCCTCTCGCCACTTCACTGCGGACAAATTCAGGGGTAATTAACTCACCAATCACAGCACCAAAGGATTCACCCTTAGCTTTTTTTGTTAGCACAGGATCGCTAACCTCTTGCCTTGCCATATTCTCGCGAATGGCAATGTATTCCATTTCAGGAGTAATAATCCCCTGGCGAGCATAATGCATTTGCGTCACTCGCTTACCCACTTTGGCACGGCGCGGTGGCACTAGCGCATCAAAGCGTAAATGGTCCAAACCATCGTCAGCTAAACGTTGTTGGGTAAAATGAGAGCTAGCACCATCAAGTGCTTCGGTATCGTCACGCTCTTCAATCCAAGTTTGACGAAGCTTGGCTAAACCCAAGCGCACATTGATTTCAGCATTGGGATCAGAATACGCACCAGCACAATCGTAAACCTTTAACGGAGGATTTTGCTCTGTAAGGGGATTGGTGTCATCACCGCCCAAAATGGTATCGGTTTGATGAATTTGGCGCATGGCTACGCGTAAATCAGCACGGCTACCTTGCAGATAAATTTTCTCAGAATTGGGATGTTGTAATGGTTTTAAGTTATCAATAAAAGCTTGTGCGCTAGCACGGGTTTCGCGACGATTTGACATGAGCAACCTCGAATAAAATGAGAGAAAGTTGCTTGTCTGGAGGAAAGTGTGTTGAGAGCGAGCAATATCGTTAACGCAATTCAAAGAATGGTTAGACGCAATTGCTGTCAATAATCAAAAGAGGTAAACACGGGTAAAACTAAGTGGATATGGTAAAACCACTTAAGTTTTACGCATGAATAATCACCAAGGATTATTATGCTTGTTACCTACGCAGGTTTTAGCCTGATCAGGTTCAACGGATCCCGAATTAACGGTCTCAGCCTTAATGGCACTCCGACAAGATTCGGTAAGTATAGCCAGAAATAAACCTCAATAACAAGATGTAATATCTGCATATATTTTCAAGGTGATCTTTAACCTCCCAAGTTGATCAATAAAGAAAAATGAATTATTTTTCAATAACTGTCGCAGTCTCCCCACTAACCTAGTTATAATTAGCGGGTTTATGTAAACGCAAAGATGCGTAGAATTTTAGGAGATAATTTCCATGCCAGGTTTTGAATTATTCGGTCCAGAAGAAAAGCAGGAAGTCGCTGACGTAATGGAGAACGGTTTTACTTTCCGTTACAACTTTGACCATATGCGTAATGATCGCTGGAAAACTCGCGACATGGAGCAATTACTCTGTGAGAAGATGAACGTTAAACACGCTCATCTTGTATCAAGTGGTACTGCTGCACTTCAAACTGCTATGGCTGCAGCGGGTGTTGGCGCAGGTGATGAAGTTATTGTACCGCCGTTTACTTTTGTGGCTTCTGTGGAAGCAGTATTTATGGCTGGCGCAATCCCTATTTTTGCTGAAATTGATGAAACCTTATGTTTATCGCCAGAAGGCATTGAAGCGGTTATCACCCCACGCACCAAAGCAGTAAATCTAGTGCAAATGTGTGGCTCTATGGCAAAAATGGATGAAATCAAAGCCGTCTGTAAGAAGCACAACTTGATTATTCTTGAAGATGCTTGCCAGGCCATAGGTGCAAGCTACAAAGGTCAAGCACTAGGCACTATCGGTGATGTCGGTTGTTACTCTTTTGATTCTGTTAAAACCATCACTTGTGGTGAAGGTGGTGCTATTGTCACTAACAATTCAGACATCTACAATCACAGCCATATGTTCTCTGACCATGGCCATGATCATGTCGGCAGTGACCGTGGCGCTGAAGGTCACCCAATAATGGGATTGAACTTCCGTATATCTGAAATGAACGCTGCAATGGGTTTAGCCCAGTTACGTAAGCTAGACAAAATTATTGCGATTCAACGTAAAAACAAAAAGACCATTAAAGATGCGATGGCACAAATTCCAGAAGTGACTTTCCGTGAACTACCTGATCCAGAAGGTGACTCAGCAGGTTTCTTAAGCTTCTTCTTGCCTACAGAAGAGCGCACTATTGAGATAAACAAAAAACTTGCAGCTAACAAGGTCGATGGTTGTTTTTACTGGTATATCAACAACTGGCATTACCTTAAAAATTGGAAACATATTCAGGAACTTAAAGCCCCTGCTGCGTTACCAATTATGTTAATTGCTGACCGCCCTGACTATACACAAATTAAAACACCAAAATCAGATGCCATTATGAGCCGTACGATTTCGATGTTAATTAAACTGTCTTGGACAGATGAGCAAATTGCAGAGCGTATTGAAAACATCAAACGTGCTTTTGCTTAAATAACTTATCTTCTATCACCTCATTTGAGGTGATAGTACTTTTTACAGTAAATATCTCAATTGGAGAGTGTTGTAATGAGTTTTAAAAATTTTAAATGTGTACCAAAAATGATTTTTGGTCGTGGCTCGTTCGTGCAATTGGACGTGGTATTAGAGCAAGAGCGCAAAGAAGCCGATGATTTTGTGGTATTTCTGGTTGACGACGTACACCAAGAAAAACCATTAGCAGGGCGAGTTCCCAACAAAAGCCAAGACTTAGTCATTTACGTTAACGTAGATGACGAACCAACAACGGTACAAGTTGATGCATTAACAGCACAAGTGAAAGCCTTTAACACTAAGCAACCAGTCAGTGTTGTTGGTTTAGGCGGCGGCTCTACAATGGATTTAGCTAAAGCGGTATCGCTTATGCTAACTAACCCAGGAAGCTCATCTGAATACCAAGGTTGGGATTTAATTAAAAACCCTGCAATTCACCACATTGGTATTCCTACAGTATCCGGTACCGGCGCTGAAGCATCACGTACTGCGGTACTGTGTGGCCCAGTGCGTAAGTTAGGCTTAAATTCTGACTACACTGTGTTTGATCAAATCATTATGGATTCTGAGTTAATTGCAGGTGTTCCAACAGATCAATGGTTCTACACTGGTATGGATTGCTTTATCCACTGTGTTGAGTCTTTACAAGGGACTTACCTGAACGAATTTGCTAAGGCCTTCGCTGAAAAATCGATGGATTTATGTCGCCAAGTTTACCTAGACGATCATCCAGAAAAAGATGACAAGCTAATGATGGCCTCTTACATGGGCGGAATGAGCATTGCTTATAGCCAGGTGGGTGCATGTCATGCGGTGTCTTACGGTTTAGGCTATGTATTAGGCTACCATCACGGTATCGGCAACTGTTTAGCATTTGATGTGTTAGAAGAATTCTATCCAGAAGGTGTGAAAGAATTCCGTAAAATGATGGAAATTCACAACATCACCCTACCGAAAAACATCTGTAAAGACTTACCAGATGAAACTATAGCTAAGATGGTTGCAGTCACTAAGAGCATGGGCCCACTATGGGACAATGTTTACGGTAAAGGCTGGGAAGAAAAAGTTACCGATGAAATGCTGACTAAGTTATTCCGTCGTATATAATACGGCTAAGTCATTTTGTCATAAGGGCTCAGATGAGCCCTTTTGTTTACCATTAAAATAGGTTTTTATTGATGAATGTTACTCTATTAATTCCAGCTCGTTATGGTTCAAGTCGTTTTCCTGGCAAGCCATTAGCGCCTATTAATGGTAAACCGATGATCCAACACGTTTACGAACGTGCTTCATTAGCCAGAGGGTTAGACAATATTTACGTTGCCACTGACGATGTTCGCATTAAAGATGCCGTTGAAGGTTTTGGTGGTAAAGTGGTTATGACTAGCGCTGATGCCGCATCGGGTACCGATCGTATTAATGATGCTATCAGCCAGTTAGGCTTAGCCGATGATGATTTAGTGATTAACCTACAGGGCGATCAACCCTTAATCGACCCTATTTCGATAGAACAAATCATTAGCTTATTTGAACGCCACCCTGGTGAATTTGAAATGGCGACCTTAGGATTTGAAATCACCGATAAGAAAGAATTAGACGACCCAATGCACGTTAAAATGGTGTTCGATAATGACTTCAACGCACTGTATTTCTCACGCGCACGCATTCCGTTTGGCCGTGACACTAACGAATACCCTGTCTACAAACACTTAGGTGTTTATGCTTACACCCGTCGTTTTGTTAATGCCTTTGCCCAATTACCACTAGGTAAGTTAGAAGACCTAGAAAAATTAGAGCAACTGCGTGCATTAGAATACGGCTATAAAATAAAAATCGCGATTAGCGCATTCGATTCACCAGAAGTCGATACCCCTGATGATATTCGTAAATGTGAATTACGCTTAGCGGTTGATTAACTAAACCTTGGAGCATCAGTATGGATTTATCAGGTTTTGAAGTGTGGATTATCATTGGTTTAGTGGTGGGTGTTATTGCCAGTAATTTAGCCGTATTAAAGTACAGCGCTAAATTTAAAATGCCACATTTAGGTGATCACAAAGATAAAAGCATTGCTCCAGGTGAAAGCGCAGATAAAAATGCCGATGAACATCAGAATGACAATACAGGCGCTAATGCTGGTATAAATAGTACTGATACAAGCAAAAAAGATAACCCATCAACAAAAGCAGATTAATGCTCACTGGCTGTTGTTAAATCTTTAAAACCAATGTTGTTACTCACATTTAAGGCTTCTCATTTTAATGAAATGAAGCCTTAAATGATTTTGAGTAATTGTTTTTAAATTAGGTTAATACCCTCTAAAAATTCAGTATTCAACCTTAGTTTCGCATAATCCTTAGGAGTAATATGCCCCTTACCGCCACTGATACCAGCTCAAACACAACCCATAAATCAAGTACAACAAATTCACCTAAAGCAAACCTAATGTCAGACGAAATGCTCGCCCGCATTGACCAGTCTGAAGCTCGCGTCATTAAAGCTATTTTTCCGTCTAACACCAATCATCACAACACTTTATTTGGTGGAGATGCATTAGCATGGATGGACGAAACCGCTTTCATTGCTGCGACCCGTTTTTGCAGAAAGTCTTTAGTTACTGTTAGCTCAGACAGAATTGATTTTAAAAAAGCCATTCCAGCAGGCAGTTTAGCCGAATTAGTCGCTAGGGTTATTCATGTGGGTAATACCTCGCTTAAAGTTGAAGTGAATATTTTTGTCGAAAATATGTATGACGACCATCGCGAACATGCGATTAGAGGTGTATTTACTTTTGTTGCAGTGAATGAACAACGCAATCCTACCAAGGTTTGGCCATTAAGCTAACGCACATAGCACATAGCACTCCAATAATAGAAACATCAACTGTATCAATGACCACAAGGATGTCGGTCAAGTTAACGTCAGCTATTTTCCAACCACATCACATTTACACTAATACCTGGCGGGTATTTTTGATGAAATGATGAATTTGATTTTCAACTTTAATATCAATCATCTCTTGGGGACGACAGCTATTTGGGCATGGCATATTAGGTGTAGTACCAAATAACCGGCATATTAATGGTCTTTCATCGTAAACCGTACAACCATTTGGCCCTAAATGTACGCAGTTAAACTCATTTAATGCCGCGTCATGCTCAGCATCTGTTTTCACTGGTAAACGTGACATTTCTTCTGAGGAGGTGGTGACAGGCCCGCAGCAGTCGTGGCAACCTGGTTTACATTCAAACGTCGGAATACGATCCCGTAAATGGTCAACTATCTCTCGGTTATTATTCATAACGGCCTAATATTCTATAATTTATCGTTATTATAGTGGCATACATACCACATTAGAAGTTGATCTTGGTTCTGGAGAGCATCAAGCTGATGAGCAAGTGTGAGGTTATATGATTAATAGACCGTAAACAGTATATAAAAAAACCACTGTACCGCGTATCTTAATACGCAATACAATGGTTTACATTCAAATATTGCCTTTAGATTTGCAATCTAAGCAGCTATTTATGTTTACGCTATATCAAAACGGTCTGCATTCATTACTTTAGACCATGCGGCGATAAAGTCTTCAACAAACTTTTGTTTGTTGTCATCTTGAGCATACACTTCTGCATACCCCCGAAGAATCGAGTTAGAGCCGAATACCAAATCAACCCGCGTTGCAGTCCATTTAACTTTACCGCTATCTCGCTCACATATTTGATACAGATTTTTGCCTGCTGGTTTCCAGGAATAATTCATATCTGTCAAATTGACGAAGAAGTCGTTAGTTAACGCGCCCTCTTGCTCAGTAAATACCCCGTGTTTGGTATTATCGTGGTTAGTACCAAGTACCCGCATGCCGCCTACTAATACTGTCATTTCGTGGGCGTTTAGCCCCATCAATTGAGTACGGTCTAGCATTAGCTCTTCCGCGCTCACGGCATAATCGTTTTTAAGCCAGTTACGATAAGCATCATGAATGGGCTCTAGCACATCAAATGACTCAGTATCGGTCATTTCAGCTGTAGCATCACCCCGACCTGGCGTGAATGGTACTGATACATCACTACCTGCAAGCTTAGCCGCCTTTTCAATACCGACATTACCAGCCAGAACAATGACATCAGCCATGCTTGCACCGCTTTGTTTTGCTATTGGCTGCAATACCGCTATCACTTTAGATAAGCGTGCAGGCTCATTACCCAGCCATTGATTCTGTGGCGCCAAACAAATACGAGCGCCATTAGCACCACCACGAAGATCAGATGACCTAAAGGTTCGCGCACTATCCCATGCTGTGGCGACCATTTCGCTGATTGTTAAATTACTGGCGGCAATCTTGTCTTTAATCGCCTGAATATCGTAGTCAGTTTTACCTGCTGGTACAGGATCTTGCCAAATTAAGGTCTCTTCTGGCACATCAGGGCCAATGTAGCGAGCTTTAGGTCCTAAATCACGGTGGGTTAATTTAAACCAGGCTCTAGCAAACACATCAGAGAAATATGCAGGGTCTTTGGCAAATCGTTCGGTGATTTTACGATACTCAGGATCCATTTTCATGGCCATATCGGCATCGGTCATAATTGGATTACATTTAATCGATGCATCTTCAACGTCAGCAGGTTTGTGCTCGTCTTTTATGTCTACAGGTTCCCACTGCCAGGCGCCTGCGGGGCTTTTCTTAAGCTGCCAATCATAATTGAGTAGCATGTCAAAGTAGCCGTTGTCCCATTGGGTTGGATGAGTTGTCCATGCGCCTTCTATACCGCTGGTGACAGTATCACGGCCTATGCCGCGTTTGGTTTTATTTAACCAGCCAAAGCCTTGGTCTTCAATCTCAGCACCTTCAGGCTCAGCGCCTAATAACGAGGCATCGCCATTACCATGGGCTTTACCTACAGTATGACCGCCAGCAGTTAGTGCTACCGTTTCTTCATCATTCATTGCCATGCGGGCAAAGGTTTCACGTACATCTTTAGCTGTTTTAAGTGGATCAGGGTTGCCGTCTACGCCCTCAGGGTTAACATAAATAAGCCCCATCATCACAGCGGCTAACGGATTGGCTAACTCACGGTCTCCTGAGTATCGGCTATTCGCGTTATCAGAAGTTGCTAACCACTCTTTTTCAGCGCCCCAGTAGATATCTTTCTCTGGGTGCCAAACGTCTTGACGACCAAAGGCAAAACCAAATGTTTTCAATCCCATAGATTCATAAGCTATGGTGCCTGCATAGGCAATTAAATCGGCCCAACTTAGCTTATTACCGTATTTTTTCTTGATCGGCCAAAGTAGACGGCGTGCTTTATCCAAGTTACCGTTGTCTGGCCATGAATTTATTGGGGCAAAACGTTGATTTCCCGTACTGGCTCCGCCTCGACCATCGGCAATTCGGTATGTTCCTGCAGCGTGCCAAGTCATACGGATCATTAGTCCACCGTAATGGCCCCAATCCGCTGGCCACCATGATTGGCTGTCAGTCATGAGTAAGTGAAGATCTTTTTTAAGAGACTCAACATCGAGCTTTTTAACTTCGTCTTGATAATTGAAATCAAGTCCCATCGGATTGGTTTTGTTGTCGTGTTGATGAAGAATGTCTAGATTTAGCGCTTTAGGCCACCACTCCATATGTGACATATCACTCTGTGTCGCGCCGCCGTGCATAACTGGGCATTTACCTGCTGACATTGTGTGTCTCCTATTAGTTACTTAAAAAAGGCATTTAATTGTGCTGCGTCAGTAACATTGAAACTCTACTTTTTAAATCACTTACTTAAACTGACGCACTAACTTAGCAGCTATATACTAAAAAACATGGGGTTAGGATCAAAAAAAACCAACCTTTATCAAGTATTAAGCTTAGTTAATGCGTTATGAATTTCAATATTTCACCGCTCAACCACCATGTATAGACCATTCAACCGATTAAGATAGCCAATTTAATTAGACCAAAGTCTACTTTTGTTGTAATTTTGCACTGTTGTCGGTTCATTTAGACACAAAGCAATGGAATACCAGATAACTTTTCTGTTACATTGATTTAATCTTCAAGCGCAACAACGAATATAAAAGCCATGAAGCTAGAAAATTTAAGTATCATTATTGCCGACGACCACCCCTTATTTCGTAATGCCTTGCGACAAGCTTTAAGCTTAGCTTTTAATAACACCCAATGGTTTGAAGCTGACAGCGCAGAAGCATTACAAAAATTGATGGACTCAACCGAAGTCCCTGTTGACCTTATTTTGTTAGATTTACAAATGCCGGGATCACATGGGTATTCGACGCTTATCCATTTGCGCAGTCATTACCCTAATATTCCTGTTGTGGTCATTTCCGCACATGAAGACATCAATACCATAAGCCGTGCCATACATTATGGTAGCAGTGGTTTTATCCCTAAATCGTCATCAATGGAAACCTTAGCAGAAGCCCTAAATGCCGTTTTATATGGCGATATTTGGTTGCCCGCAGGCACCCAAATTTTGCCAGTAAGTGATGATCCGACAGACCAAATGGCTAGCCGATTATCTGATTTAACCCCACAGCAGTACAAAGTATTACAAATGTTTGCCGAAGGATTATTAAATAAGCAGATTGCCTATGACTTTGGTGTGTCAGAAGCGACCATTAAGGCCCATGCTACGGCTATTTTTCGTAAACTCGGGGTTCGTAATCGCACGCAAGCGGTTATAGCGTTACAGCAACTGCTTATGGATAAGGTTAATTTATCTTGATTGAGTTAGCGCTTTTACCCTTTTCTCAAGCGTGTGAAAACAACAAACAACCCATTTTAGATATTATTGCGCCACGGTTAATTAACCCACTTCATTTATTGGAAGTGGGAACTGGCACAGGTCAACATGCGGTATTTTTTGCCCGTCAATTACCACATATTTGTTGGCAAGCCAGCGACCAAGTCGTTAACTTAAATCATATCAATGCCCGTATTGCGCAGGCTAATATCATTAATTTACCCGCAGCAATTGCCTTAGATGTTAGTCAGCAGTGGCCTAAGCAAATATTTGATGCTATTTATACTGCCAATACCTTGCACATTATGAGTCGCAAGCTAGTTGAAGCTTTTTTTGTCGGTGTCGGGCAAGTAACTAAAGTAAATAGCCAAGTATTTATATACGGGCCATTTAACTATAACGGACATTTTACCAGCGACAGTAATGCCAATTTTGAACAGTGGCTTAAACAAAATGATCCCTCAAGTGGAATACGAGATATTGAATGGATACTGGCATTAGCCAAAGCACAGCAATTAATGTTAATTGACGACTTTAGTATGCCTGCCAACAACCGTTTATTGCATTTTATCAAGCGATAATTTCCACAGTTGAATAACTTACTTTTTTGAATAAAAAACGTTAACTTACTACACAGCCTTAAAACACCACGAAGTTGAACACAAGGAAATGTATTATGGGTTCAGTGACCACCAAAAAACATCAGAATGGTCTTGATTATGTCGAGGTCAGTACCGATTTATGCCAAGCACGGATCTTTCTTCAAGGGGCACAAATTGACCAGTTCACCCCGACTGGCAAAGCACCATTATTATGGGTATCAGCAGCAGACGATTATCAAGTAGGTAATGGGATCCGCGGCGGTATACCCGTTTGTTGGCCATGGTTTGGTATGAGTGGCAATGACGGATTTCCTCAACACGGTTTTGCCCGTACTCGGCTTTGGAGTCTTGACTCTATCAATATGCACGATGAAATAGTGGATTTGATATTTAGCCTAAAGCTCACAGAACAAGACCGCCAATATTGGCCACATGATACCGAAGTTAAAGTGCTATTTACCCTAAGTGATACTTTATCCGTCAGTATCGTTAATAAAAATAATGCTAACTATCCTGTCAGTTTAACCCAAGCACTCCATACCTATTTACCTATTAATGATATTCATCAACTGTCAGCCACAGGTTTTGACGGTTCTAAGTATATTGAATTTGGTGAAGGTCCTTATCAACAACCCAATGATAAAGTGAACTTTGATAAAGAAACAGATCGAGTGTATACGGATTTATCGCCAGTTCAGCACTTACACACGCCAACTGGGATTATCGAAGTTAGCCGAGAAAACAGCCTATCGGCAGTATTGTGGAATCCGTGGATAGAAAAGTCGACTCGCCTTTCTCGTTTTAAAGCAGATGACTACCTCACTATGGTATGTTTAGAAGCCGCCAATGTATTGGATGACAAGGTGACCTTATCTCCCGGCGAAACCCACACTCTAACAACCCATATCCGCTGGGTTTAAACGGTTAATTCTGCATTAATTCAACAATAGATAACATTACTTTTAAGCCAGAGTTTGATACGCTGGCTTTTTATTTAACTTCTTGAAGTGTTAATGATTAAAGGCATATTCACCGTTAAGCGAATATTACTACTTTTACTGCTGATGATTATCGGTGCAACGTGGTATGTCAGCCAAAATATTCACCCTATCAGTATCAAGGTGCTCAACAAACTGTTATCACCCTATGATATTCAAGTACTGAACTTAGACACACAGTTAGTATCGATAAATCAGCTACGCATTCCTCGGCTTATCTTACAAATAGAAGACAGTTACATTTCCATACAAGGTTTTGAACTCACCCTAACAGATACCCTTGCCATAGCAAAAAAACAACAACTCGATCCCAGTGACATTGTTAAGTTGAGTAGTAAAAGCGTTTATGTTGATTTAGGCGCTAGCTTTTTTAACCGTCAAACTCAGCAACAAACCGAGTCCAGTGCAGCATGGCAATTAGTATTTAACCACATCCCCGACATTGATTTAGGTGAAACGATAATTCGCTTACCCGCTTTGCCCGCTGCCGGACCTGAATTAACCACGGCTAATGGTGTTGTGACTCATTTTCGCCACAGTTTAAAAATGGATACATTTACTCTTAACCCACAAGGCGCTTTATCTACCCTGTGGCGATTCGATGACAATGAATTATTTAACGTTAATGCGCAAATAATGCCAACACAATTGCACTTGTCCACCAAATTGAATCTCAAACAAAGTCAGCTTGGATTAAATGCATTATCAGACTATCTCACGGCCGCTATCACTTCGCTTAAAGCTAAGAGAAGTGAGCAGGAAACATACGGCATGATTGTTGGAATCCAACAACAATTAGCCACTGTTTTAGCCCCTCTTAAGCAATATCAAATTGATATTGATGGTAATTGGCATGCCGATACCCAAATTAACTTAACCAATAATGAAATTTATTCGGTTAATCATTTCATCGCACTCAAAGTTGAGTCACAAAAATTTGAGCACTTAGCATTTAATGTACCTGATGACTTTAAAATAGAAGTGGATGTTAAACAACAACCTGTTCCTGCAGGTATAAACCAAGGTGCGCAAAATATTTTTGCAGCCAAAATCGATATAGCGCCCTTTGAACAACAAATCAGTTTTAATCAACTTCAGCTTAGTCAACTTCTTAAACAGTTGTTTGCGGATAATATCGCGTCTCAGCTTAATGCGTTTATTGACGGTCTAAAAGTTGACTCACGCGACGCCACTAGCCAGATTGGTTTATTGGTATCAGTGCCTAAACCAAGTTTATTGTGGTTACCTTTAGCGGCATTAGAAACAAATGAACATTCAAATAATAATACTAGCGCTGTAGTGCCAGTCAGTTTTTTCACACCTGAAATTATTGCCAGTGTCTCAGGCGGTATTATCGACAACACCTTTCGTCTAACTGATGTTCAGGTCAATGATTTAGGCGAAATCCATATCGCCCCCTCTGTTGAATTAGACATCACTCAAGCAGTTGACATGGTGAAGCTATTTGCGCCATTAACCGAGTTCCCCTTAGCACTAACATTACCCTTTAATGAATTCACCTTGTCTAAAGCACGCGTAACCTTTGAAGCAGAATTTGAACGTTTATTAAATAAGCATAATAACAGTGAACAACATACGCTAAATAAAGACTTTACTGATAAGCTCATTATTATGCCTTCAAGCCAAATTTTAATGTCTCAGTTATATGTGAATAAAAATAACTCAGCATTAGAATCGACCATCGCCCAAACGAGCTCACAAAGCTTTACTAGTACAGAAATGAGCATTCAATTTCACCAACAAAGTAAATTTGAATCGACAACAGGTTATACTCAGCTAACGTTAGCCCCATTACAACTTGAACTGCAAAAAGTTAACGCTGTAGCAATCGATTCCATAGGTAAAAAGCAATCACTTTCTGCTAAGAGTGCTCAATTTGATTGGCTGCCATCAACTCATTTTACATGGCAAGTAAACACAACTAACAGCCTTATTGATCAATTCCTTGCGCAAAGCAGTCAATATCAAATTAGTAGTCAATTAGATCATATCAAACTCAGCCAGACACTCCCAAAACAGCGAAAACAGGCGTTACTTAATTTGGGTCATGTCAGTTTAAAACAGCAAACATCTGTAGATAAAGGCTTAATTCAAAGCCAAGAACAATGGCAATTTGATAATATCAATGCCACCAGCAAACACTTCTTTCAGCCTAAATCTCAATCGCTAGCAGGACAATGGCTGCTAGAAACCGATATTAGCCAAGCATTACCTACCATAGGTAAAAATCAGCCTATTGCACCAGGTTTAAACATCGCAGGTCGGGTTAAGGTAGCAAGCAGCTATTCAATGAGAGAGCAGGATGGAATCCAATATTTTGAAATGTTAATCCAACCTCAACTGACCGATTTAAACCTTGATTATATCGACTATTATATTTCAGACTCTTGGATCAATACTCAATGCCAATTTAATTGGCAACAACACATTGAAGATTCGATATCAACAAGTCAGCTAATATGCCCTGAAACCAACATCAATATCGCAAAAGGCCGTGCGGGATTACTGTTTAGCAATCTGAATTTGCAAGCTAATATTGAACTCAACATGGATCCGACTAAGCCACTGAATAATTGGTTACAAAAGCTGACAGGACTGAGTGAAACAGATATCAAAATGACCCTAAGAGGTGATGCTTTGGGGGGCCAATTTCTTGTGCCAGAGTTTGTATTCAAACTGCATGATAAATCCCATGGCTATTTACTGTTACAAGGCTTAAGCCTTAAACAGTTGCTTGAGCAGCAACCGCAAGTGGGTGTGCATGCTGATGGCATCTTTGATGGCGTTTTACCCGCCGAATTTATTAACGGTGAACTGACTATAACAGGTGGACATATAGCCGCACGACAGCCTGGCGGCCTAATTAAAGTGGATAATAATGAAGCCATTGAACAATTAAAACAATCACAGCCTTATCTGAACTTAGTCTTCGGTGCTTTAGAACATTTAAACTACCAGCAGTTATCGGGTAAAGTTGCAATGCACTCTAATGGCGATGCACAAATTAATGTTGCCATTAAAGGTAAAAGCCTGGATATTGCTCGGCCAATTCATCTTAACTACACCCATGAAGAAAATTTGATTCAATTGTACCGCAGCACCCAAATTGGTAATCAGCTACAATCGAATATAGAGAAGTCCGTTAAATAAGGAAGACACTGTGAAACTTGCCGCCCTGTTTGCTTCAACTTTGATGTTAATCAGCTTAGTTTCAGCCTGTACGCCCACGGTTAGAATTGAGCCATCAGATAAGCCTATTGTGATCAATTTAAACGTTAAAATTGAGCATGATATTAGAATAAAAGTGGATAAAGAACTCGATAATTTATTAGAAAACGAGCAGCTATTTTAATAGGAATTTAATATGAAATATACCTTACCCGCCCTATTAGTTAGCTTACTGCTCAGTTTCAATGCATCGGCGATGACGTTACAGGATGCTAAAAATAATGCACTTGTGGGTGAACAAATTAACGGTTACCTGGCGGTAATAACAAGCTCTGCCGAGGTTGAGGCATTAGTCACTGATATTAATGCTAAGCGTTTACAACATTATCAACGTATAGCTCAAAAGAATGGCCTCAGTACTGCCAGCGTAGCAAAACTCGCCGCAGAAAAAGCCATTGAAGCGGCTAATACAGGCCATATCTATCAGGATAAAAAAGGCATATGGCAAACCAAGTAAAGACACAAATACTTTGTTTTAACCACTGAGATAATTTTAATTTAACTACCGAATCAAATTAACGGATCAAATTGTTCAATAAAAAAGCCCAGAAACTTCTGGGCTTTTGCTTGAAACATCCTAAATCAAACCGGATTAACCACATCGACAAAATGATGAGTTAAGCCAAACTTATCCGCTAAATGCTCACCTAAAGCCTGAATACCATAACGCTCAGTTGCGTGGTGGCCTGCTGCAAAATAATGAATATTTTGCTCCATTGCACTGTGGTAAGTTCGCTCTGACACCTCACCACTAATAAATGCATCTACACCCATCTTAACGGCATAATCAATATAGCCTTGCGCCCCACCAGTACACCAGGCAAGGGTATTAATAGGTTTACTGCTATCGCCAATATGTAGCGCTGGTCTTTTCAACACCTGACTTATGTGAGCATTGAACTCGCTGGCACTCATGGTTTGCATTAAATGACCGTGCCATAATAAATCTTGCGGAACATCTTCATAAACAGTTGGATTTAAAATACCTAGTTGCTGTGCAAGTTGCACATTATTACCGACACCATGATGAGCATCTAGCGGAAGATGATAGCCAAATAAGTTAATGTTATTATCCATGAGTGCTTTAATGCGTTTGTATTTCATTCCAGTTAATACTTCAGGCTCATTTTTCCAAAAAAAGCCATGGTGAACCAAAATAGCATCGGCGTTCAAAGCAATGGCTTGTTCTATTAACGGTTGGCAGGCTGTCACCCCAGTCACAATTGTGCGAATAGCGTCTTTGCCCTGCACTTGTAATCCGTTTGGCGCATAATCTTTAAATTTTGCGACATTCAAAAACTCATTTAGGTAAGTTGACAAAGAATGACGATCTATTTCGTTATGACTCATGGTAGTAATCCATTATTGATGCTGGGTTAATCATATTATTTTACAGTATCTGCTAATCAAGTGACACCCTATAAAAAGCATGAAAAATGATTCATTTGAGTACCTTAATGCTTAAGACTAAGATGAATTAATATTTTTCAATGGTGTCAGGGACGGTATATGAAACATTTATCACGATTTTGGATATTAATGCTCTGCATTTTGGCTACTTTAGCCTGTTATGTAATGGGATTTTCATCTGGCATTGCCGCTTTTATAGGTTTAGGAATATTATTCGAGGTGTTGTTTTGGGGACTTATCATTGTTAAAAGTTGTGCTTCAAACAGACAAAACAACACCTAAAGTACCAACAATAACAAATACTGTTTAACATAAAAAATACCCTAAATTGGACTTTTGTGTCATTTAACCTATAAAATTAGCTCAAACCAAAAAGTAAGTTAGCTAAAAATAGGTTAAATTATGACAACATTATCAAAGGAAGACGTTATTAGCTCATTGCAGGCTGCATTAGAAAAACAGTCAGGTACTGCAGTTAACATCGAACAATCTGGAAGTTGGTATAAAATTGATGGCGGAAAATCAGTTCGTTTTAGTGAGCTAGAATCAATGCTAGCAGAAATGGATAGTGGTTCACAAAGCGCCATGAAGGTGGCAACAAAACCCGCAGCTAAAAAAGCCACCGTGACAAAAGCAAAACCAGCTGCCGCTAAAAAAACCTCTTCTACGACAGTTAAATCAGCTCAAGCGAGTGAAGGTTCAGGCTTAAGCCCAAAAGAGCTATGGCGTGCAAAACTTGAAAATGCCAAAGGTAAAAATACCTTACCGCGTGGTTTTTAAATTGATTTAAATTCCAACAATAAAGGCGCTTTATGCGCCTTTGTTATTTCTAAACGTGATATGTTTAAATAGATTACATTGCTAAAGTTACATCGCCACATCAACTCGAACATAACCCTGTAAGTAAACAACTCTGACTTCATCTCCGGCTTTAAACACCATTCCAGGATCTAAGTCTTGAATGATCATCACTTGAGTACCGTCTTCTTGTTTAATCATCATTTCAACTAATTTGTACTCAAGATAATATTCTTGACTACCATATTGGTTCGCAATTCCACCACCTAATAGTGCCCCAAGTACTGTGGCAACATCTTGTCCGGATCCACCACCAAATTGATGACCAATAACCCCGCCAATAAGCGCACCACCAAAAGTTCGCCACCCTTGGTTTTTATCGGCGACCAGTTGTTTCTCGGTAATATTTTTAACCGATTCAATATAACCATAGAGTACTTTTTCTACGGGTACTGCTTGGTTTCTGTCGTAAGCTGCCAATACTGGCGAATTTACGCTGCCGAACAGAAATATTAACAGTAAAAAACCAGATAATTTACTCGCTGAGATGTTCAACATACGCTTTTTCCGTTAACTTAATAAGTAAGGTTTATATGCTAACTATAATCAATTGTGAAATCACTGTCTTATTTAAATGAGTTAATTAATTTTCCCCCACCAGAACAGGCCTTATCTGAACCTAACGGCTTATTAGCTGTAGGGGGTGATTTATCTCCAGCAAGATTATTGGAGGCGTATTATCATGGTATTTTCCCCTGGTTTAATGTAAATGACCCAATATTATGGTGGTCACCTAATCCAAGAGCAGTATTTACTCCCAAAATGAATTTTGGCAGTAAAAGTTTAAAAAAGTATCTAAAGAAAGTACCTTGGCGATACACCATCAATCATGCTTTTTTGGATGTGATGGCAGGATGCGCGCAGCCTCGAGCCGGTCAAAATGGCACCTGGATCACCCCAGAAATTCAAATGGCTTATTACGAGTTACACTTACAAGGGTTCGCCCATTCGTTTGAAGTATGGGATGAGGATCGGCTAATTGGTGGCCTATATGGTATTCCAATAGGTAAGGTGTTTTGCGGTGAATCGATGTTTCATCGGCAAACCAATGCCTCAAAAGCAGCATTTACCATGTTAAATCAACATTTGGCAAAGCATGATTTTGCGCTTATTGACGCTCAATTAGTTAACCCACACTTGATTAATTTAGGCGCAGAGACAGTTAATAGAACCTCATTTTTGACGACTTTAAGACAAAATAGAGAACTAGATGTTTCACCTAATATATGGCTCAAACAAGAGGTAAAATTTGAATTCTAAATCTGTCACAGTAGGAATTAGTAAACCTTTTGATTGCAGCTATATCGTTGGTAATCAAGAGCAACTACTGGTTATTCAAGAGTCTCATCTTGATGGGCAATTGTTTGAACAATTACTCGCGATGGGCTTTAGACGTAATGGGAATGCGATTTATAAACCGCGTTGTCCTGCTTGCCAGGCATGCCAGTCTATCCGTGTGCCCGTGCAAACATTTATGTTGTCAAAACGTCAAAAACGCACCTTAAAAAAAAATCAACACTTGCATTGGAAAGTGGTTGAAAGCAGCACTCCTGCTCATTATGCATTATATGACCGCTACATAAGTGCACGTCATCACGATGGGCCGATGTACCCACCTTCACAGGCTCAATTTGATGATTTTTTATTGTGTGATTGGCTACCATCAACCTTTATAGAACTCTACGATCAAGATAAATTGATTGGCGTTGCTGTCACAGATAATCTTGCCCACAGCTTATCGGCAATTTACAGTTACTTTGATCCAGACTATGAAAAAAATTCATTAGGTTCTTTGATGATTTTAATCCAGTGCCAGCTGGCAAAATCCCTAGGTAAACACTTCATCTATTTGGGTTATCAAATCGATGAAAATCGTAAAATGTCTTATAAGCGCCAATATCGCCCTTACCAAATATTAACTGCTGACGGTTGGCAAAATGAAGAGCAAGTTAAGCCGTTATCTTGTTAACGGCCTTTACAGCAAGGCGTTTTTGCGGCATGATACGCCCGATTTTCATATTTGAAGGCTAATGGGATAATTTATTAATGGCGAAAGAAGACAACATTGAAATGCAAGGGACTATCCTTGAGACCTTGCCCAACACAATGTTCCGCGTAGAGCTTGAAAATGGACATGTGGTGATAGCCCACATTTCTGGCAAAATGCGCAAAAACTACATCCGTATTTTAACGGGTGATAAAGTCACTGTTCAGTTGACTCCTTATGATTTATCTAAAGGACGTATCGTCTTCCGCGCACGTTAATGATTATAGTTTTCGTATGAAAAAAACCGACTCTTGTGTCGGTTTTTTTATAGTCACTGTTACGATAATGTAGGCATAAAGCTGATTGGTATTCTGGTGCAATTTTTACTTCACAAAAACCAACTCAGCAAGCTCTTATCATTATAAAGCCATAAAAAAAGATGGCAGTGGCCATCTTTTTTATAAAACTCATTATATCGATATATTAAGACACTTTTTCAGGTGTTTCACACTCGATATAAATCTCACCGTCTTTAACGTCGATATGCGCTATGCCACCGGCTTCAAGCTTACCGAATAGGATTTCATCCGCTAATGGGCGTTTAATCAATTCAGTGACCACACGGCTCATTGGACGCGCTCCCATGTCTTTGTCATAACCTTTCTCAGCAAGCAAGGTACGGGCTTCATCACTGACCTCTAAGGTGACACGTTTATCATCTAACTGAGCTTGAAGTTCAACTAAGAACTTGTCGACCACTTTGGCAATCACGGTTAAGTCTAAATGGTTAAACCACACAATCGAATCTAACCGGTTACGAAACTCAGGTGTGAACACTTTATTGATTTCAGCAAGCGCATCTTGGGTATGATCTTGCTGTTGAAAGCCAATCGATTTACGAATGGTTTCTTGCACACCCGCGTTGGTTGTCATCACTAATGTGACATTGCGAAAATCAGCTTTACGGCCATTGTTATCGGTTAAGGTACCGTGATCCATAACCTGTAGTAACAAGTTATATACTTCAGGATGCGCTTTTTCAATTTCATCTAAAAGCACAACACAATGTGGGTTTTTAATCACCGCATCGGTCAATTGACCACCTTGATCATAACCGACATAGCCTGGAGGTGCGCCTATCAAGCGTGAGACCGCGTGGCGTTCCATGTACTCTGACATGTCAAAGCGAATTAGCTTTAAGCTTAACGCAGCGGCTAATTGATTGGTCACTTCCGTCTTGCCCACCCCTGTAGGGCCTGCAAATAAGAAACTACCAACCGGCTTTTTATCGCTACCTAAACCGCTGCGAGAGAGACGGATAGCCGCTGATAAGCTCTCAATGGCCTTATCTTGGCCAAAAACCACCATCTTAAGGTTCCGCTCAAGGTTTTTAAGTAAGTCCTTGTCAGAAGAGGATACCGACTTTTCAGGAATACGCGCAAGTTTAGCGATAATGGCTTCGATTTCAGCTTGGCCAATGGTTTTCTTGCGTTTGCTTGCGGGCATCATCACCATGCGAGCACCCGCTTCATCAATGACGTCAATCGCTTTATCTGGCAAGTGACGATCATTAATGTGCTTGGCGGATAAAATAGCCGCGCTGCTGATTGCTGCTTGGGTATAACGAACACCATGATACTCTTCGTATTTAGACTTTAAACCCATCAAAATTTTAGTGGTTTCAGCAACAGAAGGCTCATTGACATCAATTTTTTGGAAGCGACGCGCCAATGCCCGGTCTTTTTCAAAAATACTTTGATATTCCTGGAACGTGGTTGAACCCATGCAACGTAATTTGCCACTAGACAATAATGGTTTGAGTAAATTAGAGGCATCCATGACGCCGCCAGAGGCCGCACCAGCGCCAATAATGGTATGAATTTCATCGATAAATAAAATGGCATGTTCATCTGCGGCTAGTTCTTTGAGCAAGCTTTTAAAGCGTTTCTCAAAATCACCACGGTATTTTGTTCCGGCCAATAATGAGCCCATGTCTAATGAATACACAGTGGCATTCGCCATCACTTCAGGCACTTGCTTATTGACAATACGGTAGGCTAACCCTTCGGCAATAGCAGTTTTACCAACACCGGCCTCACCCACTAACAAGGGATTGTTTTTGCGGCGACGACATAATGTTTGTACCGCACGCTCAACTTCTGCATCGCGGCCAATGAGTGGGTCAATGACCCCGTCTATTGATAACTGATTTAGGTTGGCTGCAAATTGCGACAACATGCTGCGATCTTCAGCTGACTCAGATTGATCTTCTGAATGTTCACTGCCGCCATCATCGGCTTTTTCTTCATCTTTTGAAAAACCGTGGGAAATGTAATTAACCACATCTAGACGAGTAATTTCGCAACGACGTAATAAATACACTGCCTGTGACTCTTGCTCACTGAAAATGGCAACCAAAACATTGGCTCCGGTGACTTCATTACGCCCAGATGATTGAACATGAAATACTGCTCGTTGCAAAACACGCTGAAAACCCAATGTTGGTTGGGTTTCTTTTTCATCTGCACTATCTGCAATAATTGGCGTGGTTTGTTGAATAAAATTATGCACTTCTTCACGAAGTTTATTAATGTCGGCCCCACAAGCAATCAACGCCTCATAAGCTGCGGGGTTGTCTAATAGCGCTAATAATAAATGTTCTACCGTCATGTACTCATGACGCGAATCTCTAGCTTGCTGAAACGCTAGGTTCAAGGTGACTTCTAAGTCTTTGTTCAGCATAAGCACCCCCTCAAATTAACCACAAACTGCAGAGTAAGATTATTATGTCTTAAGCTACACTATTCTTTCTCTAAACTACACAGTAACGGATGTTGGTTTTCTCTTGCACACTGATTTACTTGTAACACTTTAGTTTCAGCAATGCCGAATGGAAAAACACCACAGAGTCCTTTTCCTTGGTGATGAATAGCTAACATGATATCCACTGCCTGCTGTTCATTCTTATCAAAGAAACGTTGTAACACTTCAACGACAAAATCCATTGGCGTGTAATCATCATTATTTAAGACTACCTTATAGAGATTGGGTCTTTGAATGTCTGATTCAACTTTTTCTTCAACTTTTTCAATGCTGCCTATTTTAGCCATGCTTTAATACTAGCCTCTCATTTCAATACCGACCACATGATAATAATAAATTAATTTAATGTTGTCTTTTTGTTAATTTCCGCTTGACTTCTTTTCGTACAAATTTCATTCTGTTTGTCAGGCGGCGTTTAAAGACCGCTGAATAATAAGTTTTACTATCTTACTGGTAAGTAGACAAAAGAAGGAAGTGGAAGTATGGCAAGCGGAACTGTTAAATGGTTCAACAACGCCAAAGGATTCGGGTTTATTTGCCCAGATCAGGGTGGCGAAGATGTATTTGCGCATTATTCAACTATAGAAATGGAAGGTTACCGTACGCTTAAAGCGGGACAACCAGTTTCTTTTGAAATAGAAGCAGGCCCTAAAGGGATGCATGCTTCAGCCATTTCACCAACTAATTAGTTGGATGGAACTATAAAGCAAAAAGACAGGGATTTTAATCCCTGTCTTTTTTATTTTTAGTAAATAAATTTGAAAAAACAAAAACGCGCCCAACTAGGCGCGTTTTTTATTAGCTTAAGTAAGGTCTTACGCCAAAATTAAACTGTTTAACGTTTTGCTTGGGCGCATTGCTTGTTCAGCTTTAACAGCATCTAAACGGTAATATCCGCCTAAATCAACTGCTGGGCCTTGTGCTTCATTAAGTTCAGCAACAATAACCGCTTCATTTGACAATAAGTCTGTCGCTAACTTTGTAAACTTAGCGGCAAGAACTGCGTCAGTCGTTTGTGCTGCAAGTGCTTGTGCCCAGTAAAGTGCTAAATAGAAATGCGAACCACGGTTGTCTAACTCACCCACTCTGCGTGATGGAGACTTATTACAATCAAGGAATTGACCGATAGCCACGTCTAACGCATCGGCAAGTACTTGCGCTTCTGTATTGCCCGTTGTTTGGCTTAGGTGTTCAAGTGAAGCTGCAAGTGCTAAGAACTCACCTAAAGAATCCCAACGCAAGTGGTTTTCTTTTTCAACTTGTTGCACGTGTTTTGGCGCTGAACCACCTGCACCGGTTTCAAACAATCCACCACCGTTCATTAATGGCACGATAGATAGCATTTTGGCACTTGTGCCTAATTCAAGGATTGGGAATAAATCTGTTAGGTAATCACGTAAAACGTTACCGGTAACAGAAATTGTATCTTCACCTTTAATGATGCGATCTAATGTGAAACGGGTAGCATCTACTGGTGACATAATACGGATATCTAACCCAGCAGTGTCACTGTCAGCTAAATAGGTATTCACTTTTTTGATGATCTCAGCATCGTGAGCACGGTTGCTGTCTAACCAAAATACCGCAGGTGTATTGCTTAAACGTGAACGCTTAACAGCAAGTTTTACCCAGTCACGGATTGGGGCATCTTTCACTTGGCACATGCGGTAAATATCGCCCGCTTCAACCGCGTGGCTCATAATGACATCACCCGCTTGATTGATAACCTTAACGGTACCAGCTGCTGTGATTTCAAATGTTTTGTCGTGGCTACCGTATTCTTCTGCTTTTTGCGCCATCAAACCTACGTTAGGTACACTACCCATTGTTGTTGGATTGAATGCACCATTGGCTTTACAGAATGCGATAGTCTCTTGATAAACACCGGCATAACAACGATCTGGGATCATCGCTTTAGTGTCTTTCAATTGACCATCTGGGCCCCACATTTGGCCTGAAGAACGAATAGCTGCAGGCATAGAAGCATCAATAATGATGTCACTTGGCACGTGTAGGTTGGTAATACCTTTATCTGAATCAACCATAGCAAGTGCTGGACGTGCGGCATAAACTGCAGCAATATCTGCTTCAACTTCAGCACGCTGTGCGTCTGGTAAAGATTTAATTTTGGCATATACATCGCCAAAACCATTATTAACATCAACGCCTAACTCAGCAAACAAGGCACTGTGTTTATCAAATACCGCTTTAAAGAACACTTTAACGGCGTGACCAAATAAAATCGGATCAGATACTTTCATCATCGTTGCTTTCAAGTGAAGCGATAATAAAATATCTTCTGATTTAGCAGCTTCAATTTCATGGGTATAGAATTCAATTAATGCTTTCTTACTCATTACTGCAGTATCAATCACTTCGTCAGCTAATAACGCTAAACCTGATTTTAATACTTGCTCGCTGCCATCGGCTTTCGCTAAAACGATACTGACTTTGTCAGCAGCCGTTAACGTCACTGATAATTCGCTGCCATAAAAATCGCCTTCGTTCATATGAGCAACGTGTGACTTAGAATCACTCGCCCATTTACCCATTGAATGTGGGTTTTTCTTGGCGTAATTTTTTACAGACGTTGGCGCACGACGATCTGAATTGCCTTCACGTAATACAGGGTTTACTGCACTGCCTTTAATTTTGTCATAACGTGACTGAGTTTCTTTCTCAGCGTCAGTTTTTGGCTCATCCGGATAGTTTGGAATGTCATAGCCTTTAGCTTGAAGCTCAGCAATACACGCTTTTAACTGTGGCACTGACGCGCTGACGTTAGGTAATTTAATGATGTTAGCTTCAGGCTGGTTAGCTAATTCACCTAACTCCGTTAATGCATCAGCAATTTTCTGATCTACTGTTAAATTCTCAGGAAAGTTAGCAAGCACACGACCAGATAAGGAAATGTCACGTGTTTCAACTTTAACGCCTGCGGCATTAGTAAAGGTACGAATAATAGGTAACAGAGAAAGTGTCGCTAATGCTGGTGCTTCATCGGTTTCAGTATAAATAATCGTTGGAGAGTTATCTTTCATGGTTTTTCCTACATTATTGTAAATTAATAATTTATTAGAATATTTTGGTGCGGATATAAAGTCGATTTCACGCTTATGTCATCATGCAAGCATAATCTGTATACATTGATGAAATGAAGTTGAGCCAATACACCCTATTAGTGAGTACCCATTAAATGTGCATCGCTAACCTGTGTTATTTGTTCCAACGCTGGTGAAATCCCCAATCCCATTTTTTATTATTATTAGTACTTGCTGCATTGCTTTAGATACCAAGCAATGAAAAATCAGTTACTTGCTTCATAGCAACCGTTGAGCTTTCATCGTCAAAAATCATATCGAAAGATCAATTGTCACTGGTACAGTAAACCCATTTTTTAAAAAAATTAGGTGCAGATCACAATTTTCAGGCCAACATCATAGAGCATTCTGAATAATATTCAAATTCCACTTATGGCGAATAAGCAGTAAACTTGTTGCTGTTCATTTTATTTTACTGTTTTAATGCTGATTAAACTTAAGTTAACCCTTGGTTTTCAATAGCCGACTTTACTTTGGCTAAATTGAGACAATTGCATAAACACACAAAGGCTTTCAGTTCCCATTATGGCGCTTCCAGCAAATAAAAAATCGACTAAAAAACCGTTCAACAGTAAAGCATCTAAAGCTGCTTCAAATTTTTTTGCTGATAAAAAACAAATATATAAAAAACCATCTCCTACTTCACCTCACTCGGGTAAAGTAAAGCCAAGGCCGTCAAACCCAGTCATTGTGTTGTTTAATAAACCCTTTGATGTGCTATGCCAGTTTACTGACGAAGCGGGCAGGCAGACCTTGAAAGATTTTATCCCCATAGCCGATGTTTATGCCGCGGGACGCTTAGATAGAGACAGTGAAGGATTATTACTACTCACTAATGATGGCCAATTACAGGCAAAAATTACCCAGCCAAACCAGAAAACATTTAAAACCTATTGGGTACAAGTTGAAGGCGAGCCTACCCAAGATGCGATAACCGCGCTTCAATTAGGCGTTGAATTAAAAGACGGTAAGACCTTACCTGCCAAGGTACGTTTAATGCCAACACCTGATGTTTGGCCACGAACACCTCCAGTAAGAGAGCGCAAAGCTATCCCGACCAGCTGGTTAGAAATTCAAATATGCGAAGGAAAAAATCGCCAGGTAAGGCGAATGACGGCACATATCGGTTACCCTACACTTAGATTAATCCGTTATAAAATAGGTCAATGGTGTTTGGATGATCTTCAAAGTGGTGAATTTTCGGTACTGCCAGCAAGCAGTACATAACGGCAATAAAGTGGCGTGTAAACTAGGCTTATTGCTATTACAATCATGATCAATTTAAGAGAAATTTATGAGCCCGCGATATAAACCTAACACCACAGTGGCTTCTGTCATTCATTGTAGCGGTAAGTTTTTATTGGTTGAAGAATGGATTGATGGACAAATACGTTATAACCAGCCTGCTGGGCATCTAGAAGCTAACGAGACCATTATAGCCGCCTGCAAACGTGAAGTACTGGAAGAAACAGGCCTTAATATCACCCCATCTGGGTTAGTCGGCATTTATCAATTTACCGCCGCCAATGATGTCGCATTTGTTAGGTTTAGTTTTTGTGTCGAGCTACCTGTGCAGGTCACTGCTATTCCACAAGACAGCGTAATTACTGCTACCCACTGGTTTACACGCGATGAAATAAGTTCAAAATCGACGCAAATGCGCAGCCCATTAGTGCTTAAATCTATCGATGATTTTTTAGACCAACAAGGCCAACATTATCCGCTAGATGTGCTGAATGCAGACTACTTTTGAACGCGGTATACATGAAACAAACAAACCCAGCTTCAAGATAGCCCCAAAGGCTAATGCGTGATAGAATATGCGCCGCAGAATTTACACAATTTCCCTTTTTGCAATGCCCTAAAAGGGCGTTTCATTGATACACTGAACGGTTTATAGGATCTATGACATCAATCACACCCACTAATGGTAAAAAAGTCATCGTTGGCATGTCCGGCGGTGTGGACTCTTCAGTTTCAGCTTATCTGCTCATGCAGCAAGGCTATGAGGTTGAAGGTCTATTTATGAAAAACTGGGAAGAAGATGACACCGATGAATATTGTGCTGCCAGTGATGATCTTAAAGATGCACAATCGGTTTGCGACAAGCTAGGCATTAAATTACATACGGTCAACTTTGCCGCTGAATATTGGGATAATGTTTTTGAGTACTTTTTAGCCGAGTATAAGGCTGGCCGTACACCTAACCCCGATATCATGTGCAACAAAGAAATCAAATTCAAAGCGTTTTTAGAATTCGCTGATGAAATTTTAGACGCTGATTACATCGCTATGGGCCATTATGTTCGCCGACGTGACAATGCCGACGGTACTACCCAAATGCTACGTGGCGTTGATGGTAATAAAGATCAAAGCTATTTTTTATACACGCTCAGCCATGAGCAAGTCGCACGTAGCTTATTCCCTGTCGGCGAGCTAGAAAAACACCAGGTACGTGATATTGCTAAAGAAATGGGCTTAATCACCCATGACAAAAAAGACAGTACAGGTATTTGTTTTATCGGCGAACGTAAATTCACTGATTTTTTAGCCACTTATCTTCCTGCATTACCAGGTAGCATTGAAACAGCTGAAGGTGAAGTCATTGGTACTCACCAGGGCTTGATGTACCACACTTTAGGTCAACGTAAAGGTTTGGGGATTGGCGGCTTAAAAAATAGCAATGACGATCCTTGGTATGTGGTTGATAAAGACATAGACCGCAATGTGCTTGTGGTTGGCCAAGGTGGTCATCATCCACGGTTAATGTCTGTTGGCATGATGGTGAATCAGTTAGATTGGGTTGATCGTAAAGGCCCTGCTGATGCAAGCAGTATCAGCGTAAAAACTCGTTATCGTCAACGTGATGTTAACTGTAAAATTAAACACATCAACAATGACACTATCGAAGTCATTTTTGATGAACCTGTTGCCGCTGTTACCCCTGGGCAATCAGCAGTATTTTATGATGGTGAAGTATGCTTAGGCGGCGGCATCATTGATAATTTAATTAAGGGATAGGTAAGCCGCACAGTGACTGACAATATATTATATGAACGCACTATGGCTTTTGCAGGCATTTTACAGGCCATCGGGCAAGTACAATATATCGCCCGCCATGGTGAGAGTGACGAGCAAGCCCTAGCGGCAAGCCTTAATACAATTTTGGTGACTAATCCTGATGGCATTACCGATGTGTATCCTGATAAGGATTTATTGGATAAAGGCTATCAGCTTATTCAAAACCAACTAGGTGACGGCAGCAATAAAGACGTTGAAACGACGCGTTATCTGGTTGGTGTATTGGCATTAGAGCGTAAGCTATCTCGCTCACCTAACGGCTTAGGCATGCTTGCTGAACGTATAAGTCAAGTGCATCGTCAACTTCACCATTTTGCGATTACCGATGAACAAGTATTGGCTAATTTTGCCAGTATTTACAGCGATGTGATTAGCGCCCTTGGCCCTAAATTACAAATTTCGGGTAATCCTGCATTTTTAAAGCAAACACATGTGCAGCATAAAATTCGCTCCCTATTATTATCGGCTATGCGCAGCGCGGTACTGTGGCGTCAATTAGGCGGCAAACGTCGCCACTTAGTGTTTGCTCGTAAAGCAATATTTGATATGGCTGTCAGCAGCCAGCAAAAATAAATAATTCGAATCACCCTACAATATAAAAGTTCATCAAGGAGCTTCAAATGGATCTTTCCGCACTGACTGCTATCTCGCCGGTAGACGGTCGTTATGGTAGTAAAACCGCCTCATTAAGAGGGATTTTCAGCGAGTTCGGTCTTACTAAGTACCGCGTACAAGTTGAGATCAATTGGTTAAAATTGTTATCTAGCTGTCCTGACATTGAAGAAGTGCCACCGTTCAGTGAAACAGCACTGGCTTTATTAGACAGCATCAAAGATAACTTCAGTGAGCAAGATGCATTACGTGTTAAAGCTATCGAAAGCACCACTAACCATGATGTCAAAGCCGTTGAATACTTCATTAAAGAACAAATTGCTGATAATGCTGAATTAGTCGCAATAGATGAATTTGTTCACTTTGCTTGTACATCTGAAGACATCAATAACTTGTCACATGGGTTAATGTTAAAAGAAGCACGTGAATTAGTCCTTGTGCCACAGTGCCAGCAAATTATTGATGCGATTAAAAAGTTAGCCCATGACAATAAAACCGTGCCTTTAATGTCGCGTACCCATGGACAACCAGCCTCACCTTCTACCTTAGGTAAAGAAATGGCTAACGTGGTTGTCCGTTTAGAGCGCCAATTGAAGCAAATTAAAGCCGTAGAAATTATGGGTAAGATTAATGGCGCAGTAGGTAACTATAACGCCCACCTATCAGCATACCCAGAAGTAGATTGGCATGAATTGTCACAACGTTTTGTGACCAGTTTAGGTATTCATTGGAATGCTTACACCACTCAAATTGAACCGCATGATTATATCGCAGAGCTATTTGATGCTATCGCGCGCTTTAACACCATTTTAATCGATTTCGATCGTGACATTTGGGGCTATGTTGCCTTAGGTCACTTCAAACAACGTACCATTGCTGGTGAAATTGGTTCTTCAACCATGCCACATAAAGTTAACCCTATCGACTTTGAAAATTCTGAAGGTAACTTAGGTATCGCCAATGCATTAATGCAACACTTAGCGGCCAAATTACCGGTTTCTCGCTGGCAGCGCGACCTTACCGACTCAACGGTATTACGTAACTTAGGTGTGGGTATTGCACATTCATTGATTGCATATCAAGCCACGTTAAAAGGCATTAGCAAGCTAGAAGTAAACGAAGCGCACCTTCGTGCAGAATTAGATGTTAACTGGGAAGTACTTGCTGAGCCAGTGCAAACCGTTATGCGTCGTTATGGCATTGAAAAGCCATATGAGAAGCTAAAAGAATTAACCCGCGGTAAACGCATAGATGCACAACAATTAGCGGTATTTATCGATGGACTTGAGCTACCCGCTGAAGTAAAAATCGAACTTAAGAAAATGACCCCAGCTAATTACATTGGCCGTGCAGAAGCCTTTGTTGACGAACTAAAATAAAACGTCAGCTGAGGTGTATTCACCTCACTGAATCTAGCGGCAGTTCGACATTCGAGTTGCCGCTTTTCTTTTATAATGCTTTCACACCGAACAGAGAGTAAGACCATGTATCAATTAACTTTTGACACCCAAGCATTCATAAAAAAGCACTGGCAACAAACCCCAGTGGTATTAACACAAGCCTTCGAGGACTTTGTTGACCCGATTGCCGCAGATGAATTAGCTGGTCTTGCTTGTGAAGAAGAAATTTCATCACGTATTGTGGTCACTGAAGCAAACCAGAATCAATGGAACGTTATTCAAGGCCCATTTGAAGATTATGATGCTTATGGTGAGACCCACTGGCAACTGTTAGTTCAGGCCGTTAATCATTGGTATCCAGACTCGCAACCATTAGTGGATGCTTTCCGCTTTTTACCTGATTGGCGTTTTGATGATTTAATGGTGTCCTTTGCGACCCCATTAGGCGGAGTCGGACCACACATAGATAATTATGATGTGTTTATTATTCAAGGTGAAGGTGAACGTCGCTGGAAAGTGGGTAATAAAGGCGATCATAAGCGTCGCGGTGGTGACGAAAACTCGCCATTAGTAGAAGATTTTGAGCCGATTATCGACGTGGTATTGAAAAAAGGTGATGTGTTATATATCCCACCTGGATACCCACATTGCGGTGAAACCTTATCTTTAGCTATAAGCTATTCAATAGGTTTCAGGGCACCAAGCCAACAAGAGTTGCTAACTCAGCTAGCTGATTCACTGATTGATAACAACAGTGGCCACCAGCGTTTCACCTCAGACTCAGAAGCCCTAGAACCAGGAATAGTGAGTCAAGAACAACAACAAGGGATTATGCAGCTATTAGCTGAGCTGGCTACCCAACCTGAAAATTATCAAACTATGTTAGGTAAGCTATTAAGTCAAAATCGTTTTGAGCTTGATATTTGTGAAGGTGAAGAGCCGCTTGATTTAGAAGAATTACAACAAGTCATTGAAGATGGCGCCAGCATATTGCGCATTGGCGGCTTAAAAGTATTACGTTTAGAAAATGATAATATTAGCCGCTTGTTTATTAATGGTGAAGTGTTTGCACTTGAAAATGTTACCGAAGCAGAACTTGTAAGCTTTGCTAATACTGTGAATTTAGACAATGAACTTGCTGCAACAATGTTCGACAATTTAGCGATTGCAGAACTATTAGTTGAGCTGATAAATCAGGGTCTGTATTACCTAGCTGAGTAATGTTTTAACTCATTTGAATAAAATAAAAAAGGCACTCAATGTGCCTTTTTTAATCTATAAATCCAGTCAACATATGTTACTAAAACTTACGATCAGAGCTTACGTTCAGAGCTTAAGACCAAAGCTTTTCATCTTCATGCATTCTGTATAGACTTTCTGCACGAGTTACCAATAAATTAGCAAATTTAAGCTGGGTCTGATCACGCGTTGCACCAGATTTATGTAAATTTTCAGCTTTAAGCTGCCACATCATTGAAAAGTGACGCATTGCTTCACGAGCTGTTTTAGCCACTTTCACATCGACATAATCTGTAGGTAAATCACCAGACATCACCCAAAAGGTTTGTTTAGTCGGTTGTTTAGAATCCATCTTCCAAATCGCTAAATAAGGTGCAAGGTAACGACTTTCTTCTGTATACACTTTATTTGGTAGCACACCCTTTTCAGCTAAAAAACGATTGGCTTTTTGAAATTGTGTTTTTACCCAATCTTGTCTTAATGCTTCTTGATCTACAGCGGGTGTTGCAACCTGCTCAACTACTTCATCAGTCATAACACTTCCTATCTTATTGTTATCACGCATTCGCCGGACATAATTTAAGCACCAACGACACTCAATTTAACACACACCCTAAAATACTTTACGTTTACGTAAAGTGGCAAGCAAAATTGCCAGCTTAATTTCAAAATTTACGACATCAGGCTTTGTTGAGAGTATCGCTAAATGCTATCTTGCTGCAATACCAAATAACGAATTTGGTACATATTTGATATTTTGACCTTAGACCATACAAAAGTAGTACTAAGCCATTGGTGTAGCTCAATCTACCCTTGCTGAATTGTTACTTTTAATCTTGTCTATTCTTGTGTTCAAGTATTATCAAATATGCTAATAATTAAGTGTTGGAAAACTAACACACGACCCAAAGCAAGTGGAGAATTTACGTGGCGGTATTTAATCATGTCTCGTTTGATGAGCACGAACAAGTGGTGTTTTGTCATGATAAAGAAAGTGGCTTAAAAGCCATTATTGCGGTGCACAATACCAACAAAGGCCCCGCTGTGGGTGGTTGTAGAATGTGGAATTATCAATCTGATGATGAAGCATTGACAGACGTCTTGCGTCTTTCTAGAGGGATGACATATAAAAATGCCCTTGCTGGTTTAACTATGGGTGGAGGTAAAGCCGTTATCATTGCTGATCCTAAAACCACAGACCGTGAAAAACTGTTCCTCGCTTTTGGTCGTTTTGTTAATAGCTTAGGCGGAAAATACTACTCTGCGGAAGATGTCGGCGTATCTACATCAGATATGATGATAGCCAACCGTGAAACCCCTTATGTAGCAGGACTTGAAGGCAAGTCAGGTGATCCTTCGCCGTTAACAGCTCTAGGTACCTATTTAGGCATTAAAGCGGCAGTTAAACACCAACGTGGAATTGATAGCTTAGAAGGTATTAAAGTGTCAGTTCAAGGTGTTGGCCATGTCGGATACTATTTGTGTAAACATTTACATGAAGCCGGTGCAAAACTCATTGTTACTGATATTCATCAAGCGTCCCTGGACCGTGTCGCAACCGAGTTTGGTGCTACCCTAGTAGAGCCGCAGGATATCTACAACCAAGATGTTGATGTGTATGCACCTTGTGCCTTAGGGGCAACGTTAAATGACATTACATTACCTTTATTAAAAGCCACTATTGTCGCAGGTTGTGCCAACAATCAACTAGCTGAAGTGCGTCACGGTGAAAAGCTCAAAGAAATGGGTATTTTATACGCACCTGATTATGTGATTAATGCCGGTGGTATTATTAATGTCTCTTTTGAAAATAACTATGATAAAGCAGCTGCAACCGCTAAGGTTGAGCAAATTTATCAAACATTATTAACTGTGTTTACTCGCGCAGATGCTGAAAACCGCACAACAGGTTCAGTCGCCGATGAAATGGCTCGTGCCATTATTAATGCAGGCCGTTAAATCAGTTCAAAGTAATAATAGTTAAATATTCATTACCCAAGCAGGATCAAAAAAGGGAAGCATAGGCTTCCCTTTTTGTTACTTGTTCAAGTCAATTAACTCAGCAGCAATTTGTAAGCTTCATCTAAATGCAATATATCCGTCACGAATTAGTCAATAATCCCCAGTAAGCTTTCATTATCTTAATGCAATACTATTTGTAGAGATTAAGCGAATGGATAAAATCAGTGCGTTATTTAAACAAGTCTCGCAAGCATCTGCTCACTCTGTATTCTCATCTCATATATCGACTAAACACCTTCATCAAGAAAATGATAGCGAAGAGGAGTCATCATCCGAGCAACAGTCATTTTATGCCGTTTGGCTGTCGGATGTTCATTTAGGCAGTATTGACTGCAAAGCTGATTTTTTATTAGATTTTTTAAATCATCACCCATGCCAATACCTGTATTTAGTCGGTGACATCATCGATATTTGGGCATTAAAAAAACGGGTCTACTGGCCAGATAGCCATCAAGCCGTATTAACCAAAATACTGTCATTAGCCCAAAATGGCACCCAAGTATTTTATATCCCAGGTAATCACGATGAGATGTTCAAACCATACGTAGATAGTCATTTTCGTGGTATCACAATCGCACCAAGTTATATTCATCAATCTATTCTGGGCAAACGCTGCCTGATGTTACATGGGGATCAATTTGACTCTGAAGTGTGTGTCAGCCGCACCTACGCCAAATTAGGTGATCATTTATACGATGTTTTGTTATGGCTAAATCGACATCTTCATAGTGTACGCAGCCAACTTGGCTATCCTTATTGGTCACTTGCCAGCTATATAAAACTCAGAGTAAACAAAGCCCAACAAGCCATTAATAGTTTTAAAGATGCAGTGCTACGATTTGCCTTAAAACAACACGTCGATATGGTCATTTGTGGCCATATTCATCAGCCCGAGCTCTCTATTCACCATAAGGGTAAGCATAGGATTATCTATGCTAACGACGGTGATTGGGTTGAAAACTGTACCTTAATCGCGGAAACCCTCTCCGGTGACTTTCAATTATTAAAATGGAATGAACTGACTAAAACACCGCAAATTATCGACAATATTGGCACCGCTAGTCCTTTACCTCTTCATACAGCCTCAACCCAGAAACACCCTAATAAGAAGGTAGCATAATGAAGTCAGCAGAAATGATGTTTACTGTCGATCAAATGGTTGACAAGAACTTGCCTCAACTGTCTAAATTCCCTTGGTTATCTAGACCGACCAAAACCATGTTACGTTACCTTTTGCATGAGCAGCAATGCAATGATATTGCGATGCAGTATAAGCATTTAACTGGGGTAGACTTTGTTGAACAGGTACTGGCTAGCTTTAATTTTAGTTACAGCGTACCCAATAATGAAATTGAAAACATTCCAATTGACGGCCGAGTGGTGATTTATGCTAACCATCCTATCGGCTCACTTGACGCCCTTGCATTAATCAAGTTAATCAGCAAAGTCCGCCCAGATATTAAAGTGGTCGCCAATGAGTTATTAATGGCTATCAAACCACTGCACTCAATTTTATTACCCGTCAGAAACATGACTGGCGGTACCCCAAAGCAAAATTTAGATAATATCCATCAACACCTAAAACGTGAAGGTGCATTATTAATCTTTCCATCGGGTGAAGTGTCTCGATTACGCCCAAGCGGGGTAACTGATTTATTATGGCAAAGTGGATTTGTTAAAATGGCCAAAGCCTGTAATGCACCATTGTTACCTATGTTTGTTGATGCTAAAAATTCAGCAACTTTTTATGGCGCATCAATGATTTATAAGCCATTAGCAACACTTTTACTTGTTAAGGAAATGTTTCGCCAAATCAATCAAGTGATGCCAGTTCGTATTGGCAAACTGATTGCAAAAGAAACCGTGTCTAATAATGACTTTCCGTTAAAAACTCAGGTTAAGCTACTAAAAAACCATCTCTACCGTATAGGTAAAAATAGGCCACCGCTGTTTAGTACTCAAAATGCCATCGCTCACCCAGAATCGCGCACCACTTTACAACATGAATTACAAAAATGTGAACAACTTGGACTCACATCAGACAATAAAATCATCTATCTTTATCAGCATGATGCCAGCAGTGCCATCATGCGTGAAATCGGCAGATTACGCGAAATAGCCTTTAGAGCTGTAGGTGAAGGCACGGGTAAACGCAGAGATACCGACAAATATGATAATGACTATTGGCACCTTGTATTATGGGATAAAGATGATTTAGAAATCGTCGGTGCTTATCGTTTTGCAAGTGCAAAGCGTATTCATAGTGAAATATCTACCACAGGACTATATAGCCAAACCCTATTTCAATATCAGCCAGATTTTAGCCCTTATTTTGAGCAAGGCTTAGAGTTAGGTCGAAGCTTTGTGCAACCTAAATATTGGGGCAGAAGAAGTCTTGAATATTTATGGCAGGGGATTGGCGCATTTCTACTCAAAAACCCTCAATATCGCTACTTATTCGGCCCTGTTTCGATTAGTAACAACTATCCAGAGCCCGCTAAAGAATTACTTATTCATTTTTATAAAAATCAATTTCCAACCCAATCTATACTCGCAACCTCATTTAACAGTTACCAGTTTACCGATGAACGGGCTCACCAATTATGTCGTCAATTCAATGGTGAGACATACGCTGACAATTTTAAAATTCTGAAAAGGACATTAGCTAATATGGGTGTTTCAGTACCGACGTTATTTAAACAATATGGTGAATTGTGTGAAGATCAGGGCGTACAATTCATCGACTTTGGCATTGATGCTGAGTTTGGTGATTGTATTGATGGCCTAGTGTTGGTTGATGTTCATCAGCTCAAACCGATTAAAGCACAAAAATATCTTGGCTTAACAAGATAGCGTTTACCCTTTTTACTGATTAAGATTATGTAGCTAACTCATTGTTGTACTATAGTTTATCTGATATACATAAATAATACGGCTTACGCCTATATTATTCGCCGTGTTATAGGAGATAGATATGCCTGCAGCAATGATATTAGTTCGCGACATTATGACAACACGTATTGTTACCGTTTCAATTGATGATAGATTGTCGGTGGCAAAACACATTTTCGACAATGTCAGCTTTCACCATTTATTAGCCATTGATGAAAATGACAAACTGCAAGGTATTTTATCTCATCGAGACTTTCTAAAAGCTCTCAGTCCTAACCTAGGCACCGCTGCAGAACTTATCCGCGACACTGAAACGCTCAATAAGCGCGTCCACCAAGTAATGACCCACAACCCGATGACAGTCTCACCTAGCACATCAATCAAACATGCTTGTGAGATTATTCTTAAACATGGCATAGGTAGTTTACCGGTTTTGGATCATGGTACATTAGTTGGCATTATTACTTGGAAAGATTTGCTTAAAAGTTACAGTGAGTCCGAGTAACGTTTGGCTTTTCATCGCAAACGTAAATAAGTGTATAACCGCCATTTAGGCAAGAAAATATAGTGAAAATAAAAATTCATTTAGCCACCAATCAATTAGCCTGTTTTCTTTAAACCTTCATATTTTGACACTGGAAAATGTCATATTACTCTGCTTAGCTTAGTACTAGCCGCAACAGTTAAAGCACAACAGGAGTGATGCTATGATCAAGTTTAATTATCTTTTAAACCAAGACAATTTTGAGCTGCAAGCCAGCGATTGGTGTGGACTAGAAAAGGTGATATTGAATGGTAAAGTCGTGTCGAAAAAATTCAATTTCGGCATTTTAAGTTGCCACGATATCTTATTGAAAGACGGCCATAAATATCAATGTAAATTATTGGTCGATCCTCAAACTGACTTACTAACCTGCAGGATCTATAATCAACGCAGATTAGTCACAGTACTTAGGCAAGGGAAAAAACAATTACAGCAAAGTCAGCGACTAATAGAAGCAAACTTAATGACTCTACTGCTCTCGTTACTCGTCATTTACATTCTTGCTTAAAGTCACTCAATGCTTATTCAAACGTAGGAAACATGCAAATATTTAAAGGCCTATATTTCACTAACCTTACTACATTGAAACCAATACTCGCTGATAACAGCGATAGATAACGATTTTAAAGTCGTGATTATCCTATTATAAAAATTGACTAGTGGCCATACAAGGTCACCACAACAGCACCACCTAAACCCACATTATGTTGTAATGCTAAGCGAGCACCTTGCACCTGACGAGCACCTGCTTGATCGCGTAAATGCCAAACAAGTTCTGCGCATTGCGCTAATCCTGTCGCACCAATAGGATGACCTTTAGACATTAAGCCACCTGAAGGGCCAATAACAAACTGACCACCATAGGTATTGTTTCCTTGCTTAATAAACTTTTCAGCCTCACCCTCTGCACATAACCCCAAAGCTTCATAGGTGATAACTTCATTAGGGGTAAAGCAGTCATGTAGCTCAATCACATTTACATCCTGTGGCGATATGGCTGCGGCGTTATACACTTTTTGCGCCGCCATTTGAGTCATATTCTGGCCCACTGCATTAATAGGATCTTGCCAAGAATCTTGGGTATCGGTTGCCATAGCTTGAGCAAGAATTTTAACCCTGGAGCTTATACTATGCTGTTGAGCAAATTTATCACTGCATACAATGACAGCTGCTGCTCCACAGGTTGGAGGGCACGCCATAAGGCGAGTTAAATAGCCATCGTAAATCACCTTATCTGCCAATACTTGCTCTGCACATAATGGCATTTTCAATAAAGCATAAGGGTTGTTCATCGCATGGCGACGGGACTTTACTGCAACCTTGGCAAATAATTCAGCAGTGACATTATATTTATCCATGTAATGTCGACCCGCTGCACCAAAAGCACGTAAAGCGATTGGACCATCTGGTGCATTAAACTGACTTAACACCGGTGCAATTCGAGTAAATGGGCTTTCTCTGTCTTGCCAATTTGACCCTAGGGCACCTGGCTGCATTTCTTCAAACCCAAAGGCTAATACGCACTCAACTTCACCAGACATCACAGCCTGCCTAGCTAAGTACAAAGCTGTTGAACCACTAGAACAATTATTATTGACATTAATTATAGGTATCCCGCTTTGAATAACATCATAAAAAGCATGTTGCGCGCAGGTACTATCACCATAAATATATGCACCGAATGCCTGTTGTATTTGCTTAGCATTAATACCGGCATCGGCCAAAGCTAACTTAATTGCATTGGCTGCCATCACACGATAGGGCTGATGCTGTCCTGGCTTACAAAAAGGCGTCATACCTACGCCAGCAATAACAATGCTACTCATGGCTGACTCCACACATCTCTAGTGTGACATTGGTAATGCATACTTTTTGCTCCAACCGATAGCGTCCACTGCCTGCGGTGACAGTCGTAATGGTTACCTGCTGTTCCCCCTCGGCATCATTTGAAATCGAGACTTTAGATATAGTGCCATCACGGGGAAAAGTTATACCCGCGGCAAAGTCACCCACATCGAAATTGCGATATAACTTAACGCTAATACTGCCAATAGAACGAGGCTCTAATCGTCCTTCCTCAACGATTAGAGACATGCCTTTAGTTAAACTGAACACCTGAAAATAGCTGTCAGCAGAACGCGATTGCAACAAATTTCCAGTAGGATTAATGAAGGATTCATTGGCATTTGCATAAAATAATTTAAAAACTAACACAACAAAAAGACTAAAAATACCCAATAACTTCAACATAGTGCATATCTCCAAATAGTGCATATCTAAAAATGTAGCAATGTAATGATAATACGCTGTATTGAAAAAATGTTAATCGTTAATCTATTCCATCTAGCTCACATCAATTGACTCTTTTTTGATTTACATCAAAAAAACGGTAACTATTGTAACCATATTGTTGTTATTTCTAACATCTAAGGCACACTGATTACATAAGCTATCGAATTGGCTAGATTGTTGATTTTAATGGAGGATGGATGTCAGCACTGCTCAAACTATTAACCTCTATGTTCAGTAGTTTTAAAGACTTAGTTCCCATTATTGTCGTTGTGGTTTTTTTTGAAATTTTTATTCTAAAACAAGCACCCGATCAATTAGGTTCAATTCTTATTGGGCTAGTATTTATTGTACTAGGTTTAACATTCTTCGTTTTTGGCCTAGAAATGGGCTTATTCCCTATCGGTGAATCTTTAGCAGAAGCCTTAGCCAGAAAAGGCAGTCTGTTTTGGCTAGTTATTTTCTCTTTTTCTCTGGGATTTGGTACCACACTGGCAGAGCCTGCATTGACAGCCGTAGCCAATGAAGCCGCTAAAGTTGCCGCAGAAGCAGGTGCCATAACTAACAATGAAGCTGCTTTAAATGACTATGCTATGGGCTTGCGCTTAACTGTAGCAATATCCGTTGGTTTGGCCATTTTACTCGGTGTTATTCGTATTTTAAAAGGCTGGCCTATCCATTACATGATCATCGGCGGTTACTCCATCGTGATGATACTGACCTTTTTTGCCCCAGCAAGTATTATTGGTATTGCCTACGACTCTGGAGGTGTTACTACATCGACCATAACCGTTCCATTAGTGACGGCTTTAGGCGTAGGGTTAGCCACCGTTATTAAAGGTAGAAATCCTATGCTGGATGGCTTTGGTTTAATTGCCTTTGCTAGCTTAACGCCAATGATTTTTGTCATGCTTTACGGCATGGTCTTTCTATAAGGAGCCAACATGTTTTATCAGCTATTGGAAACCTTATTACTGACAGCCAGAGATGTGGTCCCCATTGCGGTTATCTTATTTGGCTTTCAATTAGGCGTACTAAAACGCCCTATTCCTAACTGGCGTAAAGTGGCCTTGGGTTTCATTTATGTCATTGTGGGTTTGACTTTTTTCTTAGTCGGATTAGAGATGGCGTTATTCCCTATAGGCGAAAGCATGGCCAATCAGCTCACCACAGCAGAATTTTTGCATCCTGACGGCGCGCCCACACCGTTTATTTGGCAAGATTATTTATGGGTATACGTATTTGCAGCTGCAATAGGTTTTAGTACCACAATTGCAGAGCCCTCACTGATTGCAGTAGCAATTAAAGCCAATGAAGTATCCGGTGGTACTGTTGGTATCCAAGGCCTGCGTATATCGGTTGCTATTGGTGTTGCCTTTGGTATTGCATTAGGCTGTTTTCGTATCGTAGTTGGCGACCCCATTCATTACTACATCATGGGCGGTTACATCATAGTGGTCATTCAAACTTTTTACGCCCCTAAAATGATTATTCCATTGGCCTATGACTCTGGCGGAGTCACTACCTCAACCGTTACCGTGCCTCTCGTTGCCGCATTAGGCTTAGGTTTAGCGACTAATGTGGAAGGTCGTAACCCTTTAATTGATGGCTTTGGTCTGATCGCTTTTGCCAGTTTATTTCCGATTATTTCCGTGATGGCCTATGCCCAAATAGTCGAATACATCTCTAAACGTAAAGCTGCCGCTGAGCAGCAAGAGGAGCATACAGATGCGCTTTAAATTAATTGTCGCCTTTGTGGATGACGACTGTACCGATGAAATTTTAGATGCCGCCCGTGAAGCTGGCGCAACGGGGGCAACGGTAATTAATCATGCAAGAGGTGAAGGTCTGGTAAAGAAAAAAACCTTTATGGGCTTAGGCTTAGATGTACAGCGTGATGTTATTTTCTGGTTAGTTGAAGAGCACATGTCACGTCATATTTTGGAGACAATTTCTAGAGTGGGTAAATTTGATACCAATAAAGGCCGCGGAATAGCCATTCAAATAGATGTTGAAGACGCCGTGGGTGTGGCGCATCAAGTACAACAGCTGACTAAAGAGATTGAGGATCAAATATGAACATTAGGACCCCTGTAAGAAACCGTGATGTGTTAAATCAAGACTATGCCATGGTAGATGGCACAATTACAGTGTCAGAAGCAATTGCCACCGCTGTTGCCAATAATGTCAAAGTGTTAGTGGTTAATAAACGCACTGAACATGACGAGTATGGCCTGGTTTTGATGAGTGATATTGCGCGCAAAGTTTTGGCCAAGGACAAGTCACCGGATCGCACCAATGTATATGAAATTATGATTAAACCGGTGTTTTCTGTTTCAGCTGATATGGATGTGCGATATACCGCCAGATTATTTGAGCGTTTTGGCATTAACAAAGCACCAGTATTAGAAGACAACGACATCAAAGGATTTGTAACCTATGACGATATTGTATTAAAAGGCATGATTGACAAGTAAATGGGTCGGAACATCAATTGTTATATGCGTCTGGATTAACAAAGATTATCAAAGTCTGAGTTTATTAGCAGACGCATTGTTTCACCAATACATAGCACTACTTTTAGAAAACTTTGCTATCAACTTTTCCAGAAAAATCTAAGCAAGCTTTGACCCGAATTTGCTGCACAGTAGATAGATCAGCAATATCGAAATATTGGTACTCGCTGTGTTCTGAACTCAATGCAATCATGGTTACATCCATAATATTGCATTTAAAAATAAACACCTGTGATTGATAAGCACCGTGATAATAAACGCCCGACAGATAGTCAATTGCAATATCGCAACCTAACTCTTCTAAACACTCACGTATAACGGCTTGATGTATGGTTTCACCTAACTCTAACGCGCCACCAGGCAAGCCCCAATGTTTAGCGCCATAGGTCGCTTTAAGTTGTAATACCTGCCCTTCATCATTAGTTATTACCGCATGGGCACTCAGCCGAAACATATCATTAAACGCCATCTGCATTCCTTTTAATATTGTCATCACTCAATTAATAAAAGCTTATGAATAACACGCTCTAACCAGAGATCGACTGTAACAGCCGTTATCTGCCATTCAATGATGATTTTATAGCGCTGCACTATAAAAAATTCGATGTATAAAAGTGCCTTACCTTAAGTTGAGGATAAGTCGCAGTCATACATCGAGTTCAAATAACCTAGCGAATACTTAATAAGCACTGTTCTAGCGCTTAATGGGCGGCTAATAAATGACTAATTAGCATCAAATTAACGTTGAACTAGCTGAATATTTGATCATTAAACACATTATCGATTAGCATAAAAAGAAAAATATTCTCTGACTTCTTTTTCAACACTTGGCGGGCTCTCTAATTCAACATAATCCCTTCCCGAAACAAATTCATTTGCTTGAATGGCAAAACTTATATTCACGAGTATAAGCACCAATAATTTAAGCAATAAATTGGTCTTAAAATATGTTTCATAGGTGTTTATTAGTTGCATGACTCATTCCTTGTCTTATAAAAAAAACAGCCTTAATCTAACTTTATATATCAGCAATATACGCAGCACTTACACCCCATACAAGCCAAATAACGGTTAACAAAAAAACGTTAAAATTTATAACAAAAAACATAACCACAAGCTAAAGCTGAATACCGAGAGCAATGTCGATAGAACTACCGTACTGCCTAAAGTCGACTCATGTTGTTTAAGTTCAGTGGCAATTAAGTAGGCATTAACCCCTAAAGGTGAAGCGCTGAGCAACACAAGCATGGTCGTTTTTTGGCTTTCTAAATTAAATACCATCACCGACATCAGGTAAACAAGTGCTGGAAGCAACAGAATTTTTAACCCACTCGCCAATAACGCTAACCGCCAACTGTCGCCTATTTTATAAAAACTTAAATTAGCACCAAGTACGAATAAAGCACACGCTAAGGCTGGTTTTGAAAGTAACGTAAGGCTTTCCTGTAAATGTGTGCCTAAATTGAGACCAACAGCGTTGGCTGCAATCCCTAAACTAATACTCATCACAACCGGGTTTAACACCATAGAACGAGTAAATTTTCTCCAAGAGAAACCCTGTTCGTGTGCTCTTGCTGCCAGAATAAAAGTTAACGCAAACAAACAAGCGCTATGAAATGTAATAATCATAAATACTTGCCCTATCATCGCCTGACCTAATGCGGCAATAATTATCGGCAAACCAACTAGTACGGTATTGGAGTAGCTTGAGCCTAAGGCAAAAACAGCACTGGCGTCTCGGCTTCTAAATTGAACAGGATTAAAGCGGCGATTAATACGATAACCCAAAGCGAAAATGATCAGTACGGGAATATAGAACGATAATAATGCATAGATGTCGATACTTTCAGATAAAGATGCTGCCAGCATATTGATAAACAAAAAGGCAGGAATACTGACATAAAAGGTAAATTTACTAATGCCGCTTATATGCTCTTTAGTGAAAAAATCAAAACGTGTCAGTAGATAACCCAAAGTTACCATAAATATTAACGGAAAAATGATCCCAAAAATCGACATAACAGCTATCTCAAACCTATGCTTATTGATTTAAAGAACATCAATAATGGTCAAAATTAAAAACAAAAAAGGCGCCGAAGCGCCTTTTAAACGAGTGGGTAACGATATTACCAACCAGTACGAGTACGCAGTGCTTTACCAATGTCAGCTAAAGAGCGAACTGTAGTTACGCCTGCAGCTTCAAGAGCAGCAAACTTATCTTCAGCAGTACCTTTACCGCCAGCGATAATTGCGCCAGCATGGCCCATGCGTTTACCTTCTGGTGCAGTAACACCAGCAATGTAAGATACAACAGGCTTAGTTACGTGTGCTTTGATATAAGCAGCAGCTTCTTCTTCAGCATTACCACCGATTTCACCGATCATTACAATCGCTTCAGTCTGTGGATCGTTTTGGAACATTTCCAATACGTCGATGAAGTTAGTACCAGGAATTGGGTCGCCACCGATACCTACACAAGTAGATTGGCCGAAACCTTCATCAGTAGTTTGCTTAACCGCTTCGTACGTTAATGTACCAGAGCGAGAAACAATACCCACTTTTCCAGGTAAGTGGATGTGACCAGGCATAATACCAATCTTACATTCACCAGGAGTGATAACACCTGGACAGTTAGGACCGATCATGCGTGTGCCAGTTTCTTCTAGCCTCACTTTCACTTGTAACATATCAAGTGTTGGGATGCCTTCAGTGATACAAACAATCAGCTCAATGCCAGCATCGATTGCTTCAAGAATTGCGTCTTTACAAAATGGAGCTGGTACGTAGATAACAGTTGCAGTAGCACCTGTTTGAGCTACCGCATCTTTAACAGTGTTGAACACTGGAAGACCTAGGTGAGTTTGACCACCTTTTCCAGGAGAAACACCACCAACCATTTGCGTGCCATAAGCAATCGCCTGTTCAGAGTGGAAAGTACCCTGACCACCAGTGAAACCTTGACAGATTACCTTGGTATCTTTGTTAATTAAAACAGACATTATTTGCCCTCCGCAGCTTTAACAACTTGCTCAGCCGCGTCAGTTAGACTTGTTGCCGCGATGATATCAAGACCAGACTTAGCCAATACTTCACGACCTAATTCGGCGTTAGTACCTTCAAGACGTACAACCACTGGCACTTTAACGCCAACTTCTTTAACTGCACCGATAATACCTTCAGCGATCATATCGCAACGTACGATACCGCCAAAGATGTTAACTAATACTGCTTTAACATTGCTGTCAGAAAGAATGATTTTAAATGCTTCAGCAACACGTTCTTTAGTTGCTCCACCGCCAACGTCTAAGAAGTTAGCTGGCTTGCCACCGTGTAGGTTTACGATGTCCATTGTACCCATCGCTAGGCCGGCACCGTTAACCATACAGCCTACGTTACCGTCTAAAGCAACATAGTTTAATTCAAATTTAGCAGCGTGCGCTTCACGAGCATCATCTTGTGATGGGTCGTGCATCGCTTTGATTTTTGGCTGACGATATAATGCGTTGCCATCAATACCAATTTTGCCATCTAAACAGTGAAGATTGCCTTCAGTGGTGATAACAAGTGGGTTGATTTCTAATAACGCAAAATCATGGTCGTTGAACATGTTCGCAAGACCCATAAAGATCTTAGTGAACTGCTTCATTTGAGTTGGGTTTAAACCTAACTTGAAGCCAAGATCACGAGCTTGGAAAGCTTGAGGACCTGTTAACGGATCAATGATAGCTGTGTGGATAAGCTCTGGCGTATGTTCAGCCACAGTTTCAATATCAACACCACCTTCAGTCGACGCCATGAACACAACGCGACGCGTGCTACGGTCAACTACTGCACCTAGGTACAATTCGTTGGCGATGTCAGTACAGCTTTCAACTAGAATTTTAGCAACTGGCTGACCTTTAGCGTCAGTCTGGTACGTTACTAAGTTCTTACCTAACCAGTTTTCAGCGAATGCTCTGATTTCGTCTTTATTACCGGTAACTTTAACGCCACCTGCTTTACCACGGCCGCCTGCGTGTACTTGACACTTAACAACCCATAAGTTTCCGCCAATGTGGCCAGCTGCTTCTACTGCTTCTTGAGCAGTATCACATGCAAAGCCTTCAGAGACTGGTAAACCATATTCGGCAAATAAAGATTTTGCCTGATACTCATGCAAATTCATGATGATCTATCCATATACTTCTAATCAAATCCAACTGGCTCAATATGAGCCAGCGACGAGGGGTTTATCTAACTACTTATAAATCAAGCAGCAGACGAGTTGGATCTTCTAAGAAGTCTTTAATAGCAACTAAGAAGCCAACTGACTCACGACCATCAACAATACGATGATCGTAAGAGAGTGCTAGGTACATCATTGGCAGGATTTCAACCTGACCATTGACTGCCATTGGGCGATCTTTAATAGCATGCATGCCTAAGATTGCGCTTTGTGGCAGGTTCAAAATAGGGGTGGACATCAGCGAACCAAAAACACCACCGTTAGTTACGGTGAAGTTACCGCCGGTCATGTCAGCAACAGACAACTTACCGTCACGTCCTTTGATTGCGAGTTCACGAACCGCTTTCTCGATTTCAGCTAAGTTCATGGTATCTGTGTCGCGTAAAACTGGTGTTACCAGGCCACGAGGAGTTGATACTGCAATGCTGATATCAAAATAGTTGTGATAAATAATATCATCGCCATCTATAGAAGCGTTAACTTCAGGAAAACGTTTTAGCGCTTCAGTTACCGCTTTGATGTAGAAAGACATAAAGCCTAAACGAATACCGTGACGCTTTTCAAAAATATCTTGATATTGCTTACGAATATCCATGATTGGCTTCATGTTAACTTCGTTAAACGTAGTTAACATAGCGGTAGAGTTTTTAGCTTCTAACAAACGTTTTGCAATCGTTTTACGCAAACGAGTCATAGGAACACGTTTCTCGCTACGACCTTCTAACGGTGCAACTGGTGCAGCCACTGCAGCCGATTTTGCCGCTGGTGCTGATTTAGCGAACGCTTCAACATCTTCTTTAGTGATACGTCCGCCAACACCTGTACCTTTAATTTTTGCAGCATCAAGATTATGCTCAGCAATTAAACGACGCACTGATGGGCTTAATGCATCGTTTGATTCGTCAGAACTTGGCTCTGATGCAGCTTCAGCAGCAGGCGCAGTCGCCTCAGCTTTAGTCACTTCTTGTCCAGACACGGCACCTGCAATAAATCTTGCAATAACTTGCTCACCTAAAACGGTGTCGCCTTCTTCGAATAATAATTCAGAAATTGAACCGTCTTCTGGTGCAACAACTTCTAGAACAACTTTGTCGGTCTCGATATCAACTAAGTTTTGATCGCGAGACACCTGTTCACCAGGCTTAACATGCCAAGTAGCAATAGTTGCATCAGCAACAGACTCTGGTAATACGGGTACCTTAATTTCGATACTCATGGAAAGCTTCCCTTTATATAAATTATCTTTACGACAGTTTTAATGCGCTATTAACTAATGATTCTTGCTGATGTACATGCAACCCTGGATAACCACACGCTGGTGCAGCTGACGCTTCACGACCAGCATACGTTAATTGAGCGCCTGCAGGAATGTTAGCCCAGAAGTGATGCTGACTACAGTACCACGCACCTTGGTTTTGAGGCTCTTCCTGACACCAAACAAAATCAGTAACATGTTGATATTTTTCTAATGCCGCACGCATTTCCACATCAGGGAAAGGATACAGCTGCTCAACACGAATAATGGCTATGTTAGTGATATTTTCTTTACGACGTTTTTCAAGTAACTCGAAATACACCTTACCGCTACAGAACACAACTCGGTCAACTTTACTTGCCTCTAAAGTATCAATCTCGCCAATGATGTTTTGGAAAGTACCTTCAGCAAGCTCTTCTAGGCTAGACACAGCTAATGGGTGACGTAGCAAAGATTTTGGTGACATCACCACAAGTGGACGACGCATTGGGCGCACAACTTGGCGACGTAGCATGTGATAAACCTGCGCCGGTGTCGATGGAACACATACCTGCATATTATGGTTAGCACATAACTGTAAGAAACGTTCTAAACGAGCACTGGAATGCTCAGGCCCCTGGCCTTCATAACCGTGTGGTAATAACATTGTTAAGCCACATAAACGGCCCCACTTTTGTTCACCAGACGATAAGAATTGGTCAATCACCACTTGGGCACAGTTAACAAAGTCACCAAACTGTGCTTCCCAAATGGTTAACCCACCTGGTTCTGCTGTGGCATAGCCGTATTCAAATGCTAATACAGACGCTTCAGACAATACTGAGTCAGTAATATCAATCGGTGCTTGCTCTTCTGCCACATTACGCAAAGGTAAATAGGTTGTACCGTCTTTTTGATTATGTAATACAGCATGACGATGGAAGAAAGTACCACGGCCAGAGTCTTGGCCAGTAATACGCACACGTTTTTTGTCTTCAAGGATAGAAGCATAGGCTAAAGTTTCTGCGAAACCCCAGTCGAGTAACTTCTCACCTTTTGCCATTGAGAGGCGGTCAGCACAAATTTTGGCAACACGTGATTGCAACGTATGATTTTCAGGAATATCGACTAACTTATTCGCTAAGTTTTGTAGACGTTCCATTGACATAGAACCTGCGTAATCTTCATCCCATTCGCGATTCAGATAAGGTGTCCAGTCAACGGTATGTAACGTCATTGGACGCCACTCTTTGACCACACAGTCACCGGCATCAAGCGCATCACGGTAATGATTAATTAAGCCTGTTACTTCATCAGCAGCAATGCTGTTTTCAGCAATTAACTTGTCAGCATAAATTTTACGCGGCGTTGGGTGTTTTTTAATTTTTGCGTACATCAACGGCTGTGTTGCACTAGGTTCATCAGCTTCGTTATGACCATGACGACGATAACAAACTAAATCAATCACCACATCACGCTTAAACTCATTACGGTAATCCACCGCAAGCTGCGAAATAAACGCAACCGCTTCAGGATCATCTGAGTTAACGTGGAAAATCGGTGCCTGAACCATTTTAGCAATATCAGTACAGTATTCTGTTGACCGGACATCTGCATGGTTAGATGTGGTAAAACCAACCTGGTTATTAACCACGATGCGGATACTACCACCCACTGTAAAACCACGGGTTTGAGACATGTTAAATGTCTCTTGTACGATACCCTGCCCAGTAATAGCTGAGTCACCATGAATAGTAATAGGCATAACTTGTAAGCCATCTTTACAGCCGCGACGATCTTGACGAGCGCGTACGGAACCGATAACCACTGGGTTAACGATCTCAAGGTGTGATGGATTAAAAGCTAACGCTAGGTGAACATTGCCACCTGGCGTTTCAAAATCTGATGAGAAACCTTGGTGATATTTAACGTCACCTGAACCATGCGTGTCGGCATGCTTGCCAGCAAACTCGTCAAATAATTCACTAGGACGTTTACCGAGCACGTTAATGAGTAAGTTTAAACGACCACGGTGAGCCATACCTACGACGATTTCTTTAGTTCCCGCTTCACCGGCACGGTAAATGATTTCGCGCATCATTGGAACAAGCGCATCACCACCTTCTAAAGAGAAACGTTTAGCGCCTGGGAATTTTGCACCTAAGTATTTTTCAATACCTTCAGCAGCATTTAGGCCTTCAAGAATACGTTTTTTAACCGCATTGTCGTAATTAGCCTTACCTAAGGTTGGCTCTAGACGTTGCTGTATCCAACGTTTTTCGTCGGTATCAGTGATATGCATATATTCCGCACCAATGGAGCCACAATAGCTGCTCTTAAGGGCAAAAATAATATCCGCAAGTTTCATGGTCTCACCGCCTAATGCGAATGAACCTGTGTTGAACTCACGCTGCATATCTTCAGCGGTTAAGCCGTGGTAAGCAGGATCTAGCTCTTGAACCACGTCACGCTTCCACATACCTAATGGATCTAGGTTAGCATTTTGATGACCACGGAAACGATGAGCGTTAATTAATTGCAGTACTTTAACCTGCTTTGCATCTAACTCTGGGTCACTGACACGAGCAGCCCCTTTCGCACGGCTTTCTAAGGCTAAACTACGAAAATAGTCACGAACTTTAGAGTGGGAAATCTCTGGTACTTCAACAGAACTACCATTAACAGGTGGGAGATTATCAAAAACGACCTGCCAATCAGCAGAAACTGATTGCGGATCTTCTTGATAGGCTTCATACATCTCTTCTACATAGGTCGCATTCGAACCACTTAAGTGAGACGACTCGAGCCAGGCTTTCATGATGCCTTGGTGCATTGTTATTCCTTTCAAACTTGATACACGTGCTAGCCATAATGCATAACAATTAACACAATCGTCATGCTTAACTTCTATCTCTGCCAAAGACTTGTACTAAATAACGGATCTAACAAATTAATGACAAAGGTAATCCGTAAACACACAAAAGAGCCATCTCCAATATGAAGATGACTCTCATAAAGAGCTAATTAAACGTATTTAAAGGCTCTTCTGTGTTCATTAAACAGCTCGTTTCAATAACATTGACTTGATATGACCAATAGCTTTAGTTGGGTTTAGTCCTTTAGGACAAACATCAACACAGTTCATAATTCCGTGACAACGGAACACACTGTAAGCATCGTCAAGCTCAGATAAACGCTCTTCAGTAGCGGTATCACGGCTGTCAATTAAGAAACGATACGCATGTAATAAACCACTTGGTCCGATAAATTTATCTGGATTCCACCAGAAAGAAGGACAAGCCGTAGAACAACATGCACACATGATACATTCGTATAAACCATCTAAATGCTCGCGCTCTTCAGGTGATTGTAAATGCTCACGCGCTGGGGCCTTTTCATCATTGATAAGATAAGGCTTAATTTTTTCGTATTGCTTATAGAACTGAGTTAGATCAACGACCAAATCTCGCACAACTGGCATGCCTGGTAAAGGACGAACTACAATTTTTTTCCCTTTAAAGGTCGAAATTGGCGTAATACACGCTAAGCCGTTTTTACCATTCATGTTAACGCCGTCAGAACCACACACACCTTCACGGCATGAACGACGAAACGCAATTGTTGGGTCTTGTTCTTTCAGCTTAATTAATGCATCTAACACCATCATATCAGAGCCATCAGGCACTTCTAAGGTGTAGTCCTTCATATAAGGCTTGGTATCTACATCAGAATTATAACGATACAATGCAAATGTTAATTTCATCTTTGCAACTCCTGCCTAATAGGTACGTTTTACCGGTGGAAACGCATCACGTAATTTAGGTGTCATATTGACATCACGTTTTGTCATAGCTTGTGTTTTTGGATCATACAAGCTGTGGCATAACCAATTATCATCATCACGGTCTAAATAATCTTCACGAGAATGTGCACCACGGCTTTCAGTACGGAAGTTAGCTGCATAGGCAGTTGCCAGCGCTGTTGACATTAAGTTATCTAATTCTAAACATTCAATACGTTGAGTATTAAATTCATCAGAGTTATCAGATAGCTTAGCCTTCTCAAGACGCTTTTGGATTGCTTGTAGCTGTTCTAGACCTTCTGCCATGGAATCACCACTGCGGAAAACAGAGAAATTTAACTGCATACACAATTGAAGCTCTTTACGGATAACCGAAGGATCTTCGCCGTCTTTGTTGCTTTCCCAACGATTAAGACGAGCAAGTGATGCACTAATTTCTACGTCTGTGGCCGCTTTTGGATCAGGCGTAGCATCTAAAGCTTTACCTAAGTGCTGACCTGCAGCACGACCAAATACCACTAAATCAAGAAGAGAGTTACCACCTAAGCGATTCGCACCGTGTACAGATACACAAGCGATCTCACCTACAGCAAATAAACCTAGTACGTCTTGCTCAGTACCATCAGCATTCTGACGAATAACTTGACCACTGACTTTAGTTGGCAATCCACCCATCATATAATGACAAGTTGGAATAACAGGAATTGGACCATCAGCCGGATCAATGTGAGCAAAAGTACGTGATAACTCACACACACCAGGAAGACGGGCTTCAAGGGTCTCTTTGCCTAAATGATCAAGCTTAAGTAATAAGTGTGGACCTAAAGGACCATCTAAACCACGACCTTCACGAATTTCAGTCATCATTGAACGTGCTACCACGTCACGCGATGCTAAATCTTTGGCATTTGGTGCATAACGTTCCATGAAACGTTCGCCATCTTTATTTAAAAGATATCCACCTTCGCCGCGACAACCTTCAGTCACCAATGTACCTGCGCCAGCAATACCTGTAGGGTGGAACTGCCACATTTCCATGTCTTGTAACTGAACACCAGCACGAGCCGCAATACCAACGCCATCACCAGTATTGATGTGCGCATTAGTGGTTGACGCATAAATACGCCCTGCTCCGCCAGTTGCTAAAATAGTTGCTTTTGCTTTGAAATAAACAATGTTGCCTGTTTCAATTTCAATCGCAGTACAACCAACAACAACGTCATCTTCATTTTTAACAAGATCTAAAGCATACCATTCAGAATAAACATCTGTTTTATGCTTGACGTTTTGTTGATACAAACAGTGCAGTAGAGCATGACCTGTTCGGTCTGCGGCAGCAGCGGTACGCGCAGCTTGCTCACCACCAAAGTTTCTTGATTGGCCACCAAAAGGACGCTGGTAAATAGTACCATTTTCAAAACGAGAGAATGGTAACCCCATTTGCTCAAGTTCGATAATCGCTTCTGGACCGGTTTTACACATAAACTCAATGGCTTCTTGGTCGCCGATAAAATCAGAACCTTTCACCGTATCATACATGTGTTGTTCCCAGTGATCTTCATGCGCATTACCTAACGCAACAGTGATACCACCTTGCGCAGATACGGTATGAGAACGGGTAGGAAACACTTTTGATAAAAGCGCACAGCTTTTACCTTCTTTAGAAATCTGTAATGCTGCTCGCATACCAGCGCCACCGGCGCCAATCACGATTGCATCAAATTCGCGTACTGGAATACTCACTTATACACCCCACACTATCACGATGCCGGCCGCTAAATAACTGAATGCGGTCACAACGAAGGTAAATTGTAATACACCACGTAACGATGTGCTTTTTACATAGTCAGTCAATACTTGCCATACACCAATCCAAGCGTGGACGAGTAAAGCAACTAAGGCTAACAGTGTAAATACTTTCATTGGCAATGTGCTAAACAAGCCATGCCAAATTTCGAAAGTCAGTGGAGAACTACACGCGATAAATCCCACCAAGAAAATAGTATAACAAGCTAGGATTACCGCACTTGCGCGTAGTAAAATATAGTCATGGACACCACTACGTCCAAAACTTGCTGCGTTAGTTACCATACCCAAATCCCCGCTATGATAGAAAAGGTTGCTGCTAAAGCAAACATCACTTTAGCTGAAGCGATACCTGAAGCTAGCTCTTCCCAACGGCCAGTATCCATAATCAAATGACGTATGCCACCTAATAAGTGATATCCAAGCGCGGTTAGAATGCCCCAAAGGATGAACTTCATTACGAAACCATCAAACAAGGTTTGTACGCTAGCGAAGCCTTCAGCAGAGGTTAAAGTTGAATTTAACAGCCACAAAAGAATACCAATAGCGAATAGCATGATGACACCGGAAATGCGGTGTAGGATAGATGCGATAGCTGTCGCAGGGAAGCTTATCGTCTGCAGGTCTAGATGGACAGGTCTTTGCTTTTTCACGTTCTGCTCACTCAGCTCCATTGAGCATTATTTTTTTATGTATCTCTTTTTTGCTTTAAACGCATCAAGGTCAAAAAATGTTTATTACATTATTTGAGCAAAAAAGAAATTACTATCAAACATCTAAGCAATTGAGAAATCACTATTTTAGTTTGTAAAGTAATCATTTCTAAAGTGTGATGTTTGTCGCCCTTAGGGACGTAGGCAAGTATACTCGTGAGAATTGTCAAATACAAACATCACATTATGCAAATTCTGTTTTTTTATGATTTTTTTATTCTAAAGCCTATACCACAAGGCCTTCAGCTAGATATATACCTTGGTCTAACAAATTTAAACGCTTATTTAAATTGATCTGTGATCCCTATTCACTGTAAAGTAATGTCCGCTTAACATGCCGCACTCATAGATATAGAATGACGTAAGGAGAACGGGGTATGGCTGATAATATAGCCAAATTAGAGTTACCAGGTAACGATTCAATCGACTTACCAATCAAGAAAGGTACTGAAGGGTTTGATGTAATCGACATCAGTACATTAGGGAAGAAAGGTTATTTCACTTTCGATCCAGGCTTTCTAGCAACAGCTTCTTGTGAGTCTGCAATTACATATATCGATGGTGATCAAGGTATTTTATTACACCGTGGTTATCCGATTGATCAACTTGCAACTGAATCAACTTATTTAGATTTATGCTACTTGCTTTTATACGGAGAGCTACCGTCTAAGGCTGATTTCGACAAGTTTGAAGCCACAGTGAAAGAACACACTATGGTTCACGAGCAAATCGCTTTCTTCTTCCGCGGTTTCCGTCGTGACGCACACCCAATGGCAATGCTATGTGGTGTGACAGGGGCACTGTCTGCTTTCTATCAAGACTCTCTTGATGTTAACAATTCTAAGCATCGTGAAATAGCAGCTTATCGTTTGGTGTCAAAAATGCCAACAATCGCTGCTATGTGTTACAAATACTCAATGGGTCAACCATTTGTGTATCCACGTAACGACTTAAGCTATGCGGGCAACTTTTTATCGATGATGTTCGCAACACCTTGCGAAGAATATAAAGTTAACCCTGTTGTAGAAAAAGCAATGGATCGTATTTTTGTACTCCATGCTGACCATGAGCAAAATGCATCTACCTCTACTGTACGTTTAGCTGGTTCTTCTGGTGCTAACCCATTTGCGTGTATCGCAGCGGGTATCGCATCACTATGGGGCCCTGCTCACGGCGGCGCAAACGAAGCTTGTCTTGCTATGCTTGAAGAGATTGGTTCTGTGGATCGTATCCCAGAGTTTATCGCTAAAGCGAAAGACAAGAATGACCCATTCCGCTTAATGGGCTTCGGACACCGTGTTTACAAGAACTTTGACCCTCGCGCAAAAGTGATGCGTGAAACCTGTCATGAAGTTCTAAATGAACTTAAAGTTGTTGACCCATTACTCGACGTAGCAATGGAACTTGAACGTATTGCACTTGAAGATGAATATTTTATCTCTAAGAAGCTATATCCGAACGTTGACTTCTACTCTGGTCTCATTATGAAAGCCATTGGTATCCCTAATGATATGTTTACAGTGCTATTTGCATTGTCACGTACCGTTGGTTGGATTTCACATTGGAAAGAAATGTTAGATCAACCAGGTCACAAAATTAGCCGCCCTCGTCAGTTATATACTGGTGAGTCAGCGCGTGAATTTGTGAGTTTAGACAAACGTTAATTTATTAAATGATGTCTAAATAAAAAAGCGCCGAAAGGCGCTTTTTTGTATTCAAAAAACAAATATTCATCCTAGGTCAAACGCTTTCCCCATTCTTTGAATATGCTTCAAAGGAACATTATGCTTGTTGCGTTTTGCGCACAATTGTTGATGAGATGCTGATTTTGGCTCACCAGTTATAACAATTTTAACCTTATAACCCAAAGCGACAGCAGCAGTTTTATAAGCGATATATTCCCAATGACACACATTGGTATTATCACATATCACTATGGGTTCACCTCTTGATAAGGCCTCAATGAATAAGCTTAAATTAATTTGATGATATTCAGATAATTTACTGATATCAAATTGATACAGCCCCTCAACAACAAATAAACTATCGGTTGAGAAATAACCATATTGCTTAGTCTGCAACGCAACTGACAAAGGTTGTGATTGAATAAATTGCTCTACCCAATGTGATTTACCACTTCCGGGTAAACCACGCATAATGATAGCTAGCCTATGGAATAACTCACCATCAATGCATGTGTGCTCAGTGCTCACTGACCCAGTATCTATTGTTTCAGAATCTATTGACTTAATGTCTGCGGACTTGGCACTCATGACGATATCGACTCGCTGCCAATAGTTTTACCCTGCAAAATATTGTCCACTAACTGGGGCATAATGTCCCCTGCTTTACCGGTAAAATGGTATTGGAATTGACTATGTCTATCGGGCGCAACAAGATTAACCTCAACGGTTTGCGCGCCATGATGATTAGCACTATCAACAAAACCGGCTGCAGGATAAACCGTACCTGAAGTGCCGATAGCGATAAATAGGTCGCAGCGGTCCAGTGCATCATGTATTCGGTCCATTCCGAAAGGCATTTCACCAAACCAGACAATATGTGGCCGTAAACGCATTGCAGGAATGCAGCAGGTACAGCAATTGTCGGGACCAAAGGGTTCGCGCAAAATAAATGTTTGCAGTGATTTAGGGCATCGACCTTTGGATAATTCCCCGTGCATATGCAATAAACGTCTTGAACCAGCACGTTCATGCAAGTCATCTACATTCTGGGTAATCACTAGTAGATTGCCCTCAAACTCAGCTTCTAATTTGGCCAAGGCAATATGAGCCAAATTCTCACATACTTCACCTGAATGTAATTGTGTCCAACGGTTATTATAAAATCGCTCAACTAATGCAATATCTTTAGCATAGCCTTCAGGTGTCGCCACATCTTCTATGTGATGCTGCTCCCATAAACCATCTTGATCACGAAAAGTGCGAATACCTGACTCTGCAGAAATGCCTGCGCCGGTTAACACGACAATATTCCGGTACATGGTGCTTCCTTTTTATTATTAGGGTGTATTTTTAAGTTATATAATGAAACAGCGCTGCCGCTGCCAGACAAATAGCAGGCTAAGTAATCAAGCTTACACTATCAATAGCAGGGTTTAACCTGCAACTAACTTCCATCATTTTTAGTTTTATTTATTTCAATAGACTAAATAAAACATATTTTCTAGTGTTAATCCAAAGACCATTAATGGCAATAATCCCTTAGTATAAGTAGGCTTACTGTCACAAATAAGCTATTTTTTTGCTAAGCGTTGTTAATAACGACGATTTTTGGGCTAATAAGTCGATTAAGCAGTTTAAGAGGTTTAAGTTTTCCGATTCAACACATATAATGAATTAATTACCCACGGATGAACCGATTGGTTCTGCAATCAAGAGATTAGCAATGACAGATGGAAATCAAGCGCTTAAAAAAGCCGGTTTAAAAATTACCCTGCCAAGAGTTAAAATTCTAGAGCTAATGCAAAACCCTGAAAATCAACACATCAGTGCAGAAGACTTGTACAAGCGGTTACTTGAAGTAGGCGAAGAAATTGGTTTAGCTACTGTTTACCGCGTGCTTAACCAATTTGATGATGCCGGTATTTTAAACCGTCACCATTTTGAGTCGGGTAAAGCGGTATTTGAAATGTCGACTCAAAAGCACCACGACCATTTAGTGTGCTTAACCTGTGACAAAGTTATTGAGTTCTCTGATGATGTTATTGAACGTCGCCAGGACGAGATTGCTATGCGTCATAATATTAAATTAACTCACCACAGCTTGTACCTTTACGGCCATTGTACTAATGATACTTGCGACCACGCTGACGAATAGTTAATGCTATTGTTCAGAAAGCTAGATTATTAAGATTAGTAAACTATTTATTGCATCAAGCAAATAAAAACCAGCTAACATAGCTGGTTTTTTTGTATCTAAAATTATCATCAATGGTCTTTATAAATCGCGCTGATAAACATGCACTTTATGACCATAATACTCGCTCTGTTCAAAGACTGACATTCCCACCTTTTTAGCTACCGCTTCTGAGCCAACATTTCCGTGCAAAATTAATGCTATAGCAAGTTCAATTCCATATGATGGCTTGAATGTGTTAATTGCAGCTTGTGCCGCTTCATAACCAATTCCCCTTTTCCAATACTCTGGTAAGTAACGGTAACCCAATTCGACCTTATTAAACTCAGGTAAATATTTAGGCCCACAAAAACCAATGACCTTATTGTCTGCTTTATGATGTACCGCCCAGCGGCCAAACCCATGTAGTTGATAGTCTGCAGTAATCACATTTTCAAAAATATCTAACGCTTGCGACTCTTGAGTCATTGGCTCTGCAGGAATATAGGTAAGAATTTCTGGGATACTGTTCAGTAAAAAAAGGCTAGGCACGTCTGATACCGTAAAAGGGCGCAAAATTAAACGTTCTGTTTCAGCAATAATGCTATTTTCATCAACCATGATTGGCTATTCCATTTTCAATATTTATTGATTGTTAATCTATTATCATAATTGAAAACGTTGAGATTTTAGCATGTTTTGTTGATTTTATTTAACAAACGCATTAACTCTTGTTGCTCAGTATCGGTCAGTTGCTCCAAAAATTGCTCATTGACCCATTCTGCTTCATGGATGAGGTCATGCTCTAAGGCTTTACCGTTGTCGGTTAAATAAATTTGAAATGCGCGCCGATTATCGGCTTCTTGGTGGCGAGTGACGAACCCTTGCACTTGCAACTGATCAAGTAACCGCGTCATGGTGTAATTAGCTACATCACATCGTTTAGACAGTTCTGTTTGACTCAAGCCTTCTTCTTGCCACAGGGTAAACAATACCGGCCATAGCTTAATATCTAACTCATATCGTTTGAGGCGCGCATCTAACGCTTGCTGCAGCGTCAAATTTAAATGTGATACCAAGTAATTTAAACTTTCGAATCGTTTCAATTAATGCCTCCTCGCTGCGTTTGTACTGCGAATACTCCGAAGATCAATTTTCACTCATAAAACATATCGTATAAACTTACGTTAAAGCATACGCTACAAAACAGTATTTTAGTCAAAATCGACATGTTCATTAATGTATCGGTAATAGCAAGCGCGGTTTAATATTGCTGTTAATCCCCTAGGAAGGCTTACAAAAATTCCCTGCTGTTCCAATTCAATATCTGATGGTATCACGTTAAAGTCAGTATCAAGGTTAGATTTAAAGCAAAAACCTTGCTCTGTTTTATCGACATCAACCATTAACAGTGGCCAGGTTTCAACAGATACTTTCACCTTTTCGACAGGAGTAATTAAAAAGTACTCAGTATCGATGCAATGTAAAATATGACTAAACATTCGCGCAAATTTAGTCGGTAGCGGACTGTTAAGATACAGCCAACTACCATCAGATAAAATACTGAATAACACCTCATCACTGCATAACTTCGCCCCGTCTTTATGGGTGAATTGCTCAATAGATGGCATTGTTTCAGTCTCGTTATCTATCATTTCATCACTACCTAGTTATTATCAAGCAAAGCTAGCAATGCTTCTATTGGGTGCTTTGGATTAAATTTGGCAAACCGTTTAACCTGACTTCGACATGAGTACCCTGACACTAGAATCTGGCTCTTTTGAGCCACTTTATCAATACTTGATTGCCAAGACATGTCAAATAACGCTTTAGACCGCTCAAGATTTTCTAACTCATGACCGTATGTGCCCGCCATACCACAGCAGCCTAGATTTAAACTACTTACCTTAGCACCAAAGTGACTAAAAATAGTTTGCCATTCCTTACCTGTATTGGGTTTAGCCGTTGATTCGGTACAGTGGCTAAACCAGGAAAACTCTGCTGGCGTCTGCTTAATGATTTTAGGTAAATGTTCAATTGCGGTAACTAACCACTCATTAGCCAGTTTTACTTCAAAGTCGCCACGCTTTTTCCCCAAAGCTTCGTGGTATTCGTCTCGGTAGCACAATACTAAAGCAGGATCTAAACCGACCATCGGCATCCCAAGGGAATGGACCTTATTAAAAAAGTCAGCACTGTCTTGAGCCGTTTTAGCAAACTTAGACAAAAAGCCCTTGATATGGCTAGGCTTACCATTGGGTTTAAACGGTAATAAAACCGGTTTAAAGCCTAGCTTTTCGATTAACTGAATAAAACGATACACAATATCGGCATCATAAAAAGAGTTAAACGGATCTTGTACAACAAGTACGTATTGGGCGCGATCAGCTTCAGGAATACTGTATAAAGCATCTAAGTCATAACCCCTACTTGGGTGACCATCTAAACGTTGCTTTAATGTCGGGACTGACAGTTTGGGTGAGTCGACATAACCAATCGTTTTTTTAATAATCCATTGGCTTAACGGATTTTGTGACGCAAGGTTGGTCACTTTTGGCATTGAGGCCATTAATGGCAGCGAGTCTTCAATGCCGGCAACTAAATAATCTTTAGCCGGACGTAAATAACGTTTGTAATAAATGTCAAAAAATTGTGCCCTAAATTTCGGCACATCGACTTTTACCGGACACTGACTAGAACACGCTTTACAGCCTAAACACCCTTTTAAAGACTCCATCACCTCATGTGAATAGTCATAATCACGTTTAGCATTAATGGTATTTTGCACCCGTTGCAATAAGCTTAATGACTTTGATGCGGCTAACGCTTTGACATCAACACCTTCAGCTTCAAGTAACCTTAACCACTCTCGCATTAATCCCGCACGCCCTTTAGGCGATTGAATTCTGTCACCTGTGACTTTAAAAGATGGGCACATAGGCGAATAAGCACTGTAGTTAAAGCACAAACCATTGCCGTTACAATTCATCACATCGGGAAAAGCGTCACGCACTACCACTGGAATTTGTCTGTCAAAACTGCCTCGTTTGGCGCTATCAACATTAAACATCAATGGACCTGATTGTGCTGGGGCAACTAACTTACCAGGGTTTAAACGATTATCTGGATCAAATAAGCCTTTTATATATTGCAGTACGCCATATAACTCGTCACCAAAAACCGCAGGGCCATACTCGCCGCGTACACCTTTTCCGTGCTCGCCCCACATCAAGCCGCCATACTTAAGGGTCAATGCCGCCACTTGATCAGAAATAACCTTTAATAATTTTTCATCGGCTTCATCACACATATCAAGGGCTGGGCGTACGTGCAGTACACCAGCATCTACATGGCCAAACATGCCATATTGCAATTTATAGCCATCTAACAAAGCTCGGAATTCCATAATAAAGTCGGCCAAATTTTCAGGTGGCACTGCTGTGTCTTCAGCAAATGCGATAGGTTTACGGCGACCTTTAGTGGCACCCAGTAAACCTACCGCTTTTTTACGCATACCATATATTTGCTCAATACTGGGTTTATCGCTGGTTATTTGAAAACCAACAAGTCCATACAATTCATCGGATAATTGCTGGGTAAGTACCGCTTCTAAACTGGCGACCTTAGCCCGAACGTCAGCATCATCACCAGCAAACTCAACCATATTTAATCCTTCAATAACCTTGTTAGGCACATCTTGAATTAAATCAGCTACCGAGTGCCAAATAATATCTTTTTTTGCTAGGTTTAATACTTTGGAGTCAACGGTTTCAACTACTGTGGCTTTGGCTTGAACTAATGATGGAGCGTGGCGTAAAGCAGACTCAAATGAGTCATATTTTATATTAACCATCATCCGTGTGGTGGGTAATGGTGTAATATTCAATTTTGCTTCGGTGATCACTGCAAGCGTGCCTTCTGATCCAGCAAGAATACGCGATAAATCAAATTGACTTAAGGTATCATTCCACACATGTTTTAAATCGTAACCGGTTAAAAAACGATTCAACTTAGGAAATCGGTTATCGATTAATTCACGCTTATCACGACAAATATCAGCTACTTTGGCAATAATACTATCTGCTAGTGCATTTTCTGTCGGTGAAGAATGGGTTGAATCTTGATTAATTGGTCTAGTCGTTAAAACACTACCGTCGATTAATACACTGGTAAGTCCTAAAACATGATCGGATGTTTTACCGTACACCAAAGACCCAGCCCCTGAAGCATCTGTGTTAACCATTCCACCCACTGTGGCACGGTTTGATGTGGATAAGTCAGGACTGAAAAAGTAGCCATGGGGCCTTAATACATCATTAAGCGCATCTTTCACTACACCGGCTTGTACTTTAACCCATCCCTCTTTGGCGTTAACCTCGATCACTTGATTCATATGACGAGATACGTCTAAGATAAGTCCATGGGTTAATGATTGACCATTGGTGCCAGTTCCGCCCCCGCGCGCGCTGAATGTTACCGCCCTAAACTCAGGTTTTGCAGCTAAACGTAAGACCAGCTCAACGTCTTTTTGACTGGCTGGATAAATGACCGCTTGGGGCAAAAATTGATAAACAGAATTGTCGGTGGCTTGAATAAGTCTGGCGCTATATCGTTTGTCGATTTCACCATTAAAATCACTTTGTTCCAGCACGTCTAAATACGCTAGATAAATCGGTTCTAAAGTTTGTTTATGTGAAAGTAGAGGTAACATGGCAGACTTATTATTTATTATTAGTTGCAGCCATTATAAACAAAAAAAAGCCGCTAAATAGCGGCTTTTTTATCAACTTGATAAAAATAGCTGTAATTGGCTTCGAAGCTAAATGCTAAATCGAATTCAAACCAGCTATTTTGATAAGTTTAATTGATTAAGCATGATCTTTTGCTAAGTACAACCAAGTGTCGATCACAGTATCCGGATTAAGTGATACGCTATCGATACCTTGCTCGACTAACCATTGTGCAAAGTCAGCATGGTCAGATGGGCCTTGGCCACAAATGCCCACGTAAGCACCTTTGTCTTTAGCCGCTTTAATTGCCATAGCTAAAAGCGCTTTCACGGCTGGATTACGCTCGTCGAATAGATGGCTGATAATGCCAGAGTCACGATCTAAACCCAAAGTTAACTGCGTTAAATCGTTAGAGCCGATTGAGAAGCCATCAAAGTACTCTAAGAACTGTTCGGCAAGTAATGCGTTTGACGGTAATTCACACATCATAATAACGCGTAACCCATCTTTACCGCGCTCTAAGCCTTCTTCTTTAAGTAAGTCGATAACTTGAGCTGCTTCGCCTAGGGTACGTACGAATGGGATCATCACTTCAACGTTGGTTAAGCCCATTTGGTTACGCACGCGTTTAATCGCTTCACACTCTAACGCGAAACAATCGCGGAATGATTCAGATATATAACGACTCGCACCACGGAAGCCCAACATTGGGTTTTCTTCTTCTGGCTCATAATGTTCACCACCGACTAAGTTAGCGTATTCGTTAGACTTAAAGTCTGACATACGTACAATCACTTTTTTCGGGTAGAAAGCAGAAGCGATAGTCGCTATACCTTCAACTAAACGTGCGATATAAAACTCAACAGGAGAGTCATAACCAGCAATCATTTCGTTGATTTCAGTTTGCAACTCAGCAGTTTGTTGATTGAACTCAAGCAAAGCTTTAGGGTGAATACCAATCATACGGTTGATAATGAACTCTAAGCGCGCAAGACCTACACCTTCGTTAGGTAAACGAGCAAAATCAAATGCACGGTCAGGGTTACCGACATTCATCATGATTTTCATTGGTAAGTCAGGCAAGGTATCAACACGATTGGTGACGATTTCAAACTCTTGTTTACCAGAATAAATAAAGCCTGTATCACCTTCAGCGCAAGAAACGGTAACGAGTTCGCCGTTTTTAATAAGGTCTGTGACGTTGCCACAACCTACAACAGCAGGAACGCCTAACTCACGCGCAATAATGGCGGCATGACATGTACGGCCACCACGGTTAGTGACGATTGCACTCGCGCGCTTCATGATAGGTTCCCAATCAGGGTCTGTCATGTCAGTAACTAGTACATCACCTGGTTGAATCTGATCCATGTCGGCAATTGACGTTAATACTTTTGCTACGCCTGATCCAATTTTATGCCCAATTGCACGACCTTCACACACTACGTCGCCTTTGGTTTTTAAATGGTAACGTTCAATTAACTGAACATCTTCACGGCTACGCACGGTTTCAGGGCGAGCTTGAACGATATATAACTTACCGTCGTTGCCATCTTTTGCCCATTCAATATCCATTGCACGGCCATAATGCTTTTCGATAATAACGGCTTGTTTCGCCAGTTCCATCACTTCAGCATCATTGATTGAAAATATACGGCGTTGATCAGCAGCAACATCTTCAATTTTAACTTGTTTACCGTGAGATGTTTCATCAGAGTAAACCATTTGAATTAGCTTGCTGCCGATATTACGGCGCACAACAGCTTGATGCCCTTGCGCTAAAATTGGTTTGTGTACATAAAATTCGTCTGGATTAACCGCGCCCTGCACAACCATTTCACCTAAACCAAATGATGAAGTGATAAAGACAACGTCGTTGTTACCTGATTCAGTGTCCATGGTAAACATCACACCTGATGCCGCTTTGTCCGAGCGAACCATACGTTGAATACCAGCAGACAATGCCACACCTTGGTGCTCATAACCTTGGTGAACCCGGTATGAAATAGCACGGTCGTTAAAGAGCGAGGCAAACACATGCTTAATAGCAAGAATAACTGCATCGTAACCTTTTACGTTTAGGAAGGTTTCTTGCTGACCAGCGAATGAAGCGTCTGGCATATCTTCAGCGGTTGCCGATGAACGCACGGCAAATGAAGCCTCTGAAGTTTCGCTAGCTAACTGCTCGTAAGCTTCACGAACGGCGGCTTCAAATTCTGGATGGAATGGAGTTTCAATAACCCACTGTCTAATCTGTGCACCGGCTTTAGCTAGCGCGGTTACATCGTCTACATCTAAGGTTTCGAGTAGGTCGTAAATCTTTTGATTAACACCACTTTGCTCAAGGAACTCATTAAACGCATGAGAGGTAGTTGCAAAACCACCAGGTACTTGAACGCCTGCATTGGCTAGATTACTGATCATTTCTCCAAGGGATGCGTTTTTACCGCCGACCTTGTTCACATCACCCATGCCTAATTCTTGATACCAGAGTACGTATTGCTGCACAGTTTTATCTCCGCAAGTTTTTATTTCAGTGGCCACTTCACATAAGGGCAGCAGCATTTTACACTCCCCTATAAGACGCGTAAATAATTAATTTTATTTGTAATTTTATTACTACAAGAGGTCATTATGGCACCTAAAGTATTCTACATATCAGATGGAACAGCGATCACAGCAGAGGTTTTTGGTCATGCGGTGCTATCACAATTTCCTATTCAATTTGAAGCACTTACCATTCCATTTGTCGAAACCCTCCAAAAAGCGGAAAAAGTAAAGCTTCAAATAAATGATAGTTTTATTACCACAGGAGAAAGACCCTTGGTGTTCCATTCTATCGTTAACCCCGACATCAGGAATGTCATATTCTCGTCAGAAGGAATGGATTATGATTTTTTAAACACCTTTGTTGCGCCATTAGAACAACATTTAGGTGTCGAAGCTAAACCCGCTTTACATCGAACTCATGGTAAAGCTAACCACAGTTATGAAGCTCGAATTGAAGCGATTAACTTTTCAATGGAAAACGATGACGGCCAAACCATGAAACATATGGATAAAGCAGACATCATTCTTTTAGGAGTATCGCGATGTGGAAAAACTCCTTCAAGTCTCTATTTATCAATGCAATTTGGTATAAAAGCAGCGAATTATCCTTTTACTGAAGATGATATGGATAACCTTAAATTACCCGATGCGCTTAAACGAAATAAGTCTAAATTATTCGGTTTAACGATTGATCCCAACCGTTTACATGAAATTCGTCAAAGTCGCATGGAAAATAGCCGCTATTCATCGCTCAGACAATGCCGTTTAGAAGTCAAAGAGGTTGAAATGATGTACAAAAGGGAGCGTATTCCCTTTGTGAATACCACTAATCATTCAGTAGAAGAGATAGCGACTAAAATTCTTGATATTACAGGATTAGAGCGCCACATGTTCTAGGTTGTCTTTAATATAGAACAATCTCTAATACGGCTGATTTGACGAATATTTCATCTATATAATGAAGGAGTATTCGTCAAAGCTATTTCAAAAGCTGTCTGGAATTTATTCGAAAGCATGTGAAAAAGGGCCTAATCGGATTTACCGCTGAAGATCATTGATATTTTTCAAGCATTAGTTGACCTCTGAAACTCGCATCGTCAGCACATTTGAGGTTATAATCGCCTCCATTATGGTGCAAATAAGCATCTCACGATTTAGCGGTAAGATGAATGACGATTAAAACAGATGAACTACGCACATCCCTATTATGCAAAGTAATTTCACCCGCACAACTTGCGTCTGAATACCCGCTTACTCAAAATGCCGCTGACTACCTTGTTCAGCAGCGTAGAGAAGTAGAAGCTATTATTTCTGGTGAAGACCAACGCCTGTTAGTGATTATTGGACCTTGCTCGATTCATGACACTAAAGCCGCATTAGATTATGCCCAGCGTTTATCGACATTACACCATGAGTTAAAAGATGACTTATGCATTGTTATGCGAGTCTATTTTGAAAAGCCTAGAACCATTGTAGGTTGGAAAGGTCTGATTTCAGATCCTGACTTAGACGGCAGCTTCAGCCCTAATAAAGGCTTACGCATGGCGCGTCAACTGCTACAACAAATTACTGAATTAAAGCTGCCTATAGCCACTGAGTTTTTAGACATGGTAAATGGTCAGTACATTGCCGACCTTATCACCTGGGGCGCTATTGGTGCTCGTACCACAGAAAGCCAAATTCACCGTGAAATGGCATCGGCTTTATCGTGTCCAGTTGGTTTTAAAAATGGCACAGATGGCAATATCAACATAGCCGTTGATGCCGTTCGTGCAGCCCAAGTGCCGCATATATTTTATTCACCGGATAAAGATGGCGCTATGGCGGTTTACCGCACCCACGGAAACCCTTATGGGCACATTATTTTACGTGGTGGTAAACAGCCTAACTATCAAGCTGCTGATATAGAAGCCGTACGTAAGCAACTTGAAGATGTAGGGATCAGCCAACGTATAGTGGTTGATTTTAGTCATGGCAATAGCCAGAAAAATCATAAAAACCAATTAAATGTTGCCGACAGTATTATTTCCCAACTACGCGAAGGCTCAACAGCCATAGCAGGAATAATGGCAGAAAGCTTTATGATTGAAGGTAATCAGAAAGTGATTGAAGGCCAACCGCTAACATACGGTCAAAGCATTACTGATGCATGTTTGCATTGGGACGACTCTGAAAAATTACTGCGTGACTTAGCGCAAGCTTCTCGCGACCGTAAAGCAAAACTAGCTCAACCGTAGTCAGCTTTATCCTGTGTAAATAGCCATCGCGATTGCATTCATAAAAAACCAGTGTTTAACGCTGGTTTTTTTATGTCTATACCTTGAGCTTACTCTGGGTTAAGTGAGGTAAAATCTATAGTTACCGGTAAAAAGGCGTTAACAATATCAGGGGCAAACAATATACCTGACTGCTGCTTAATAAACTTAATTGCAGCATTATGACCCATTACTTGCTGATAACTTCGTTCAGTCGTCATGCCATCATAAACATCAATTAATCGCATAAGGCGTGAACCTAGTGGAATAAGTGTATCCATAGTATTTGTTAATATCCTGACCCATACCAATTTTTATGTTGAAACACTCATCTCACTTAACGCTTAAGATCAAGATTAGCAAACGTTTAAAATCAATAACAAAGCCCCTAGCAATCAAAATTAAAGCTTTACACACCCATCTCAATAGCTTTTTTCGGGGTAAAACTGCTGCCAATAGAGGCAACAATCACTAAACCAATAGCGGACCACTGCAATAAAGTCAGTTGCTCAGCTAAAATAATAAAACCAGCCAATGCAGCAATTGCTGGCTCTAAACTCATTAACACACTAAAGGTTTGAGTAGGCATGTTTCTTAATGCCACCATTTCCAAAGAATAAGGTAGCGCACTCGATAATATGCCAACTAACAATCCTAATGGTAATACTTCCCAGCTAATTAACGCTAACCCCTGACTTACGGCGCCAACAGGAACCAGCACAATGGCAGCAACCGTCATCCCCAATGCCACTGTAATACCACCCGATGCTTGCTTACCAGTTCGAGTACCAAACAAAATATACCCAGCCCAGCATGCCCCTGCTCCTAAAGCTAATAACACACCTGTAAGGTCAAGCCCCTGTGCGCTCGATGAATCAGGTAATAGTAGTAAAATGCCTGCAATTGCACAGCCTACCCATAGCAAGTCAGTTTTTCTTTTTTGACCCCAAAAGCGCTAGCGCTAAAGGCCCAGTAAATTCAAGAGCTACTGCTATACCCAATGGAATACGTGCAATAGACAAATAGAACAAAATATTCATTCCACCTAAACACAAACCATAAATAATAATGCTTTGCCAATCTCTGCCTTGGGGTAATGCGCGCCATGGGCGGAATACTAGCCAAAGCACCGCAGCAGCAAAACCTAAACGCAGTGCAGTTGTTCCTTCTGGACCAACTATAGGAAAAAGTTGTTTAGCTAAAGAAGCACCAGACTGAATAGTCACCATAGCCAATAAAACACTGCCAATAGCCGTTAGAAGTAAACGATTGATTTGCATTTTAAATAGATCCAAAAAAATAAAAAAGTGATAGTTAGTCATTCTACCTGACGCATCTTAAACCCTGCAGCAATTATTAATTGCAAAATAATAAAAACTCCCTTGATATAAACATACCATAGGTAAAACTGACTTAGTTTTCCTTGTATATAACCACAATAGTTAATTTCATTTTTAGTCTAAATCACGTAAACTACGCGCTGATTTTTTAAGTCTCTTTTTAGGTAAATAATGATCCGTTTAAACCAAATACAATTGCCTCTAGACCATAATGAAGATGCTTTGCAACAAGTCGTATTGCAAAGGCTTTCTATTACAGCGGATCAGCTGACTAACATACATGTATTCAAGCGTGGTTATGATGCCCGCAAAAAGAATGCAATTTTCTTAATTTATACCCTAGATGTCACCTTAACAAATGTTGACGAAGCAGCGTTATTAGCGTCCCTTGCCGATGATCACAATATTCGCGTATCACCAGACACTGATTATAAATATGTTGCCACTGCGCCGATAGGATTAACCGAGCGGCCGATAGTAATAGGCATGGGACCTTGCGGTTTATTTGTTGGCCTAATATTGGCACAGATGGGCTTCAAACCTATTATTTTAGAACGCGGTAAATCTGTTCATGAACGTGCTAAAGATACCTTTCGTTTTTGGCGTACCAGTGAGCTAAACACCGAATCGAATGTGCAGTTTGGTGAAGGTGGCGCAGGTACCTTCTCAGATGGTAAGTTATATAGCCAAGTTAAAGACCCTGGATTTAAAGGCTTAAAAGTAAAACAAGAGTTTGTTGCTGCTGGTGCGCCGGCTGAAATCATTTATGTCAGCAAGCCTCACATTGGTACCTTTAAGTTAGTGACCATGGTGGAAAAAATGCGCCGTGAGATCACCCGACTTGGCGGTGAAATACGTTTTGAAACACGGGTAGATGAAATCAATATTAGCGATCGACAAGTCACAGGTGTCACCCTGAGAAATGGTGAAGTTTTACACTCTAAACATGTTATAGCGGCAATAGGCCACAGTGCCCGCGATACCTTCCAAATGCTGCATGATAAAGGTGTATTTATGCAAGCTCAGTCATTTTCGATTGGCTTTCGTATAGAGCACAAACAAGAAATGATCGACAAAGACCGTTTTGGCATTAATGCAGGTCACCCTTTGTTAGGCGCGGCTGATTATAAACTAGTGCATCATTGTAAAAGTGGTCGCAGCGTTTACAGTTTTTGTATGTGTCCTGGCGGCGTGGTTGTAGCAGCAACCTCAGAAGAACACGCGGTAGTCACTAACGGTATGAGCCAATACTCGCGCAGTGAACGTAATGCTAACAGCGCTATCGTAGTCGGTATTGATCCAAGCGACTTTAATAATGACCCACTTCAAGGAATCGCATTACAGCGCAAATTAGAACGTCACGCCTATATTATGGGTGGCAGTAACTATGATGCCCCGGCGCAAATGGTAGGTGACTTTTTAGCGGCAGGTTCTGGTAAGCCATTTGAAAACGTTGAGCCATCGTATAAGCCTAATGTCAAAATGACCGATTTAAGTGACGCGTTACCGCAATTTGCCATTGATGCTATTCGCGAAGCAATACCTGCATTTGGTAAGAAAATACGCGGCTTTGACAGCAAAGATGCTATGTTAACAGGGGTTGAAACTCGTACCTCTTCACCATTACAAATTAAACGTGGTGCTGATTATCAAAGTATCAATACCAAAGGCTTATACCCTGCAGGTGAAGGTGCTGGATATGCTGGCGGTATTTTATCTGCGGGTATTGATGGTATTAGTATTGCTGAAGCTGTGGCATTAAACATGATAAAACAGATGACAAACAATTAAGCTAGCACTTAAGCTTTATTTATCATTATATGCTAATTTATCTGCAGCAAGTTATCTTAAAAAGATTACCTGAGTACTGGACACAATTAACATAAAAAGAGCAGCCGTATGGCTGCTCTTTTTGCTGATACCAATAAACACTAAAAATTTGCCACGATGCTAATAACGCTTTATTTTAAATATGATGATGCATTCAGATTGCGACAATGCACCTTAATTAGCAGGAGGATTAAAAAGCAAATAGCATGAAACTGACTCATACCGTTAACCGACCTAAGCACCTAAAATCTCTTTTAACACAATTAGCCCAAATAATTGAATATTCGGCAACAATTATCAGTTTCCCCGTTATACAAAGGATATTCTAACATTAACCCCTTACTATTTAGAGTATTCGTCATCCGCTTTCTATGGTTGTTGTTGTTATTATTTTATAGTCTTTGTGCCACAAGCAAAACTATTGAATTATCTAACGTTTCTAGTGAATTATTCATTAACGAACACTTAAGTATTCTACAAGATAGTAGTGCGAATTTGTCGTACCAAAATGCTTTAACACAGTATAAGCAAGGACTGTTTACTGAAAACAGAGATAAAAAAGTCAGCTTTGGCTTTACCCATGATGTGTTATGGGCGTCTGTGTTAATAAATAATGCGTCAGCAGAGGAGGTAAAAAGAGTATTTTATCTCGATACAGCCTAGTTAGATCATGCGGATTTCTATTTCATTCATCAAAATAAGCTGACAGATAAAGCCTATATAGGGGATGCGCTACCCTACCACGCCAGAAAAAAACAAACCCGCATGTTATCGCAACCGCACAGGTCGATCACTTAACGGCGCTATATAATCGGCGTGCGTTTACCGCCACTGCCAGCCTATTGTGGGATTTAGGTATTAGGGATAACACAGACTTTTCGATGATCTTACTCGATATTGATTGGTTTAAGAAAATAAATGATGAACATGGTCATGCTGCGGGAGATGCTGTGCTTAAAGGTATTGCAGATACGTTAAACCAACACATAAGAGATAATGATATTTTAGCCCGTTGGGGCGGTGAAGAATTTATTATTTTTTTACCCAATACCAATAAACAAGCTGCGGTGGCACTGGCGAATGTGATCCGCAACAGGATAGCAGAAATGGTTGTTTTACATGATGGAGGCTCGCTATCTATCACCGCAAGTTTAGGTGTCGCTGACTTTAATAATCAAATGAATGCATTAGAGGATCTTATAAAACTTGCCGATATTGCTTTATATAAAGCGAAACACAGTGGTCGAAATCTTGTTTGTGAAATGCCTCCCTCAGAAGCAGATTGATGCTACCCCATAGATCAATCAGCTAACATGTTAATTACACCGAATTTCGTTAACCAAAACTTACTCTAACTACATCCATTTTTTATTAAAAAAGCATCGTAAGGTTTAATACTTAAAGACTAAACTGCATATTACATCACAGGCACTAAATCATCCATTAATGCGACGGTTTCACAATACAGAATATCTTCACCACCGCATTAACATTTAATATCAGCGTAAACAGGCTGCACTTTTTTCTATCTATGCTCTGCGCTTAATGCATTGATAGCCGTTAATGCTAATTGCGCTTTATTTATTGGGATAAAAATATGATCATGATAATAAGCAGCCACCACATTAGCGCTGATATTATGCTCGGTTAATTGAGTGGCAATAGCAGCCGTTAACCCAACAGCCTCTAAACTTGAATGAACCGTGAGAGTCATTTGTTTAAAAGTACCACTATAGGCAATGTTATTTTGATCTGCCTGAGTTTGACTAAGCAGTAACGTTAACCCTTCTGCCTCTATAAAAGTAGCTAGCGGATTAAGGTGTACGTAATCCACTAATGTCCCTTTAACCGTACAAAACACCCAATCTCCGGGCATAATAGCAGGCTTCATAGTCGCTAATAATGTCGATAAATTAATAATTCCATTCATTTATGACTCCACAATGCTGTCAATTTATAAGCAGTAAATTAGCAACAAAAAATGGCTCAATCAAGAACCATTCATGAGCCCGTTATTGTTAATCCTACTGTGGGTTAACTCGTGCGATATTGTGCCAAAATTTGGCTTAGCCCTTTTGAGGATACATTTAAGTCTTTGGCAATAACCAATGCCTGATTGGCATTAGCCAGAATAGTATCGGATTGACTTCTGACTTCATTAACTTGTGAAACAATGTCAGCAGATGCCACACTTTGCTCTTCTGCTGAGGCAGCTATCTGGCTACTCATATCAAATACGACATTAATCGACTCTGCCATATGACTAATTTCTTCCCCTACGGCTTTAATGCTGACGCTTCCCTCGTCTGCCTGCGCAACTATTTCATTGGTGATTTGAGTTAACTTGGTGGTACCTGTTTGTAACCCTTCAATCATAGTTTGAATTTCAACAGTCGCTTTCTGCGTCCGCCCTGCAAGGGTTCTGACTTCATCGGCAACTACTGCGAAGCCGCGGCCTTGCTCACCTGCTCGCGCAGCCTCAATGGCCGCATTTAATGCCAGTAAGTTAGTTTGCTCTGAAATAGAGTTAATGGTTGTCACTACTACATTAATTTGGGTCGCATCTTTAGACAGTTTCTCTACTGAGGCGAAGGCGTCAGAAATGCGCGCAGTTAAAAAATTAATACGCTCTTCAGCATCTTTAATTCCTTTACGACTATGATTCACTTGGATTGAGTTTTCTTTAGTATGACCTGAAGTTGTTGATGCGTGATGTGATACATCTGCAATGGCTGCTGTCATTTGTTCCATAGAATGTGAAACCGAATCTAAAAAATGATGTTGATGTTTTATTAAGTCTTCATTGGTACTGGCTTGTTGGCTGAAAGTGCTTGCTGCCATAGCTAAGGTTTTAGCATTTTCACCAATGGCGGTGACCATTTCACTCATATTATCAGCGCAGCGATCAATTTCAGTGGCAATTAAACTAAAATCATCGGTACCAAAAAAGTTAAGCCTTTTGCTTAAATCGCCATCAGCTAAACGTTTAATCGCGACATACATATCCCATAATCCGCCACCTAACGAGGTAGAGATCCAATAGCATAATTGAAATAACGGCAATAAACCCAGTAAAGCATACCAAAATAAGCTGCTATCCGATTGCACTTGCTCCCATTGTGCTACATTTCTTGTTAATGATAAAAATTGACCAGCCACTGGTGCCGTTACCGTGATGGAATCACCTCGTCTAGTTGCAGACGATTGTGTCACCACAGATAACTGATTAGCTTCAGCAAACTGATTTAGTTGTTCCGCAGACAGTTGCTGGTTTGCTGCGACATCTGCAAACGCCTGCACGCTCGCACTGACCTGAGCCATTGAACTGGCTTGTATCATTGCTTGATTATGCTGATGATTTAACACTGCTATGGCAAGTGTAATCACGGTAACAAGTGAGCAAACAACCCAAAACTTACCGTTTAAACTGAGCTTAATAAGCATAGCATCGACTTTACGAAACTGAATAGCCTTCATAAGATTTCCCTAGTAATCTTTAAGTACACAAAAAAGTAATCTGAACCAAAGTATAGTGTATTAATTTTTTAATTTAATTTTGCTCAGATAAATATGTTGAGATAAAGCCTAACCACAAGACCAATAAAAAGCCTAAGTGTTGACCCAACACTTAGGCTTATATCTATGTCGGCATAGATCTATTTATACTTTAATTAAATGATCTGTTTAGAGCGATAAATCACGATTTAGAGGTAAATCTCGATATCTTTTTCCTGTCGCGGCATAAATAGCATTAGTTAAACTTGGCGCTACGGGTGGAACACCTGGTTCTCCTACTCCTGCAGGGTTGGCATTTGAGGGCACTAGTATCACTTCAATATCCGGACATTGTGGTAACCGTAGAAGTAGATAATCATGGAAGTTTGATTGTTCCACTTTACCCTCTTTAAAGGTAATTTCACCCATCATAGCTAAACTTAAACCAAAGATAACCGCGCCTTCAGTTTGTGATTTAACCCTATCAGGATTAACCACTAAACCCGCGTCAATCGCGGCAATGGTTTTTAATACCCTAAGCTTGCCATCTATTACTTCAACTAACGTTGCCACTGCAACGTAACTGACAAAACTGCGGTGAATAGCAAAACCCCAGCCTTGGTTTTTCGCTGCTTTAGGCAGCTTGGCTAACTTGTCTTCCATGATATCGAGCAAATGATGATAACGGCCAACATCAACGGGATGAGCAGCTAATTCTTCACCATAATTACCGTATTCAAAACCTTGATTAGCAAAGGTTTCTTTCCGTGAAGCCCCAAGTATATCACGCCACATTTGAATACAAGACTTATTGGCTTTAACCGCTAATTCATCAACAAAACTGCCAATACCAAAAGCATGTTGAATATTACAAACTGATCGCATCCAGCCAATGCGTGTGTGCGCTGTTGCCTTAACGGCTTCTAACTGAATGTGGGGTAACGCAAGCGGCACATCTGAAAAACCTAAATCGAGTTCACCGGCTGATGGCATATCAACACCTTCGGCAAACGTTGAACTGATTGACGGAAAACCTGTTCGCGCTAAAAAAGCATCAACTTTATTGTTACCATCAAACCTTGCTTGATAAAATTGAGCACTAATAGCATGGTAATAACCGTGCTGAATTTCATCTTCGCGGGTCCATGATACCTTGACGGGTTTATTTAATCGCTTAGAAATAATCGCCGCTTCTACACTGAAATCCGGCTTAGATTTACGCCCAAAACCACCGCCTAATAAAGTGACATTCACTTTGACTTTATCTTCTGCTATGCCCAAAGCGCCGGCCACATTTTGCTGAGTACTTTGCGGGGTCTGGGTTGATGACCACAGCTCACACCCCTCACTAGTAACATGCGCGGTGGCAACCGGAGGTTCCATCATGGCATGGGTTAAATAAGGTACTGTATACACCGCATTTAGCGTTGATTTTTCTGGCCAGTCTTGGACACTGTCGCCTAATTGGCGCATCACCTTGCCAGGTTTTTGAACGTTTACGACCAGTTCAGCCATATATTTATCAGTATCATGACTGTCATTTACTGACGCAGTCCAGGTCACTTTTAATGCTTTACGACCTTGCATCGCGCTCCAGGTATTAGTGGCAATAACAGCCACACCACCTAACGCATGAAACAGCGGCGCACCTTTTGGTACTGGCAACTGAATAACATCGATAACCCCAGCCACTTTTCTGGCCTCAGTGTCATCTAAACTGGCTACATCACTGCCCAAAACTGGCGGGCGACTAATACTGGCATACACCATACCGTCGAGCTTAATGTCGTAGCCATATATCGCTTTGCCATCAAGCATCGCTTGCATATCAACAATGGTTTTAGATTGGCCAATATGGGTAAATTCACTTGCAGGCTTTAAGGTTAACGACTCGATTTCAGGCACTTTTTGCTTGGCTGCATCAAGGGCGAGTTCGCCAAATGATAAGCTTTTATTTGATCCTTTATGGTGTACTTTATTCGCTTTTGAATAAACTTCAGTAAGGGCTACTTGCCATCTTTCAGCCGCTGCCATTTCTAACATGGTTCTGGCCATCGCACCCATCTGGCGCATACGGGTGTAATGTTTACGAATACTGCGACTACCATCGGTATTTTGGCTGCCATAACGTTTATCTGCTAAACCTTGCACGACAACAATATTGTCCCAATCCGCTTCTAACTCATCGGCTAAGACTTGTGGAATTCCGGTACGGATCCCCTGTCCCATTTCTGAACGATGACAGGTTAAATAGACTTTATTATCTTCGCCAATAGCGATGAACATATTTATCATCGCCAGCTTATCTTGTGCTAATGCCATTGGGCTCCAGGCTAGGCCTGTCGCACCTAATGCTAATCCACCACCTGCTGCACCAAAAAGCTTTAATACATCGCGGCGACTAATATTTTCTACTGCGGTAAATGTTGTCATGATTACGCCCCCGCACTGTCAGTTGTAGTCGCTTTTATGGCAGCTTTAATACGTGGATATGTACCACAACGGCATAAATTGCCTGACATAGCTTGATCAATTTGGCTATCTGTTGGTTTAGGAGTTTGTGCAATTAATGCGGCAGCAGACATAATTTGCCCCGCTTGGCAGTAGCCACATTGTGGCACATTATGTTCAGCCCATTTGGCTTTTAGCTTGTCAGCTTCGACACCTTCAATAGTCGTTACTTGCTTACCGCTAACTTGTTTAAGACTAGTTAAACAGCCACGCATTGGCGCACCATCAACATGAATGGTGCATGCACCACAAAGCCCTGAACCACATCCAAATTTGGTGCCGGTTAAGCCTATAATATCGCGTAATGCCCACAGAACTGGCATATTAGGGTCTGCTTCTATGGTAAAGTTTTTACCATTAACTAATAGGGTTTGGGTTGGAATTGTCATCACTCACTCCTTGTTTGCCAAAAATCTTGATAGATCGGCTCGGGTATCAATATCTATGCTCGCTTGCGGTAAATCTATTGCCACTAAGCGATGTGATTGTTGTCGTTTTTTTAATATTTTTTTAGCGCCACTGTCACCAGTTAGCCCTAACAATAGTTCAAAATCATCTGGTAAAAATATAGCTGGCACGCCCACACTTTGCTGATAAAAAGCACAGACTGTCTGATTATGCATGGCAAAAGATTGCAATAAGGTCAGGTAGTGTTGACGAGTTAATGCGACCTGGTCAGCTAATATCAGCATTAATCCGCAAGCTTGTTGTTCAAGCGCATAATGAACCGCACTGTGTATCGAGGTGGACAAACCTTGTTGCCACTGTTGATTAACCACCACTTCTACTTGGTTAATCATCATGGAGGATAATTTATCGTCCATTATTTGCTGTTGATTTGCGCCCAATACCACTGCCACTTTCGCCAGTGTAAATGCACTTTGACGGATAATATTGGCTTGCTCTGCACTATTTCTATTAACGTCGACATGATTAAATGCCTGCTGCGCGGCGTTAACAGCCTCAATTGTCGAAACCAGTATGGAATGACTCGCATTAATTTGCGCGATTTGTTTAACACCTTCGAATCGACTGCTGCTACCTGCGGCTAAAATGACCGCGACGAGTGATTTATCATCCTGTTGGTTTGGATTGGGTATTTTGATGAGTGACATTAACGCATCACTTTATCTAAGCTAATTAACTGGCTGTTATGTAATATCCCATGGCATTGTGCCAACATACTTAATCCTACCGAACTTGGTAACTCACCACCCAATGCTAGCCCTGCTGGGGCTGAAAAATAGCCACTAAAATCATTAATATTCAATTGGGCTATATTAAGCGTTTTATCACGCCTATGGTTTGGCCCCAATAAGGAAATGTACCCTAAATTAAACTTAACCAGTTGGTTAAGCGCCTTAGCATCAAGAATAAGGTTGTGGGTCATTACAAAGGCGGCGTCCAAAGTTTGATACACCTCATCATTAACACCATCAAACGGCATTTTCATTATGTTGGCGCTGGGAAAATCGTATTGACGAGCATAGGCAGTGCGTTCATCAAAAATAGTCACTTGCCAGCCCAAAATAGCGGCCATTTGTGCAATAGGTTGTGCATCTAATCCGCCGCCAAAAATACCAAGATGAATTGGCGGAGTAATAGGAATAATCAACTGCCCTTCTATATGATGAGTTTGAGCATCGTCTGAGCTGACGCTTTCGCTTCCCTTAACGGATCGGATAAAAGTCGTTTTTTCAACCTGTAGATTTTTAGATTTAATCTGCCATTTACCACTGACCTTATTTGAAGGTGTGTCCTGTTTGGCTATATCGATTTGAAACTCACCTGCTTTACCGCTATTTAAATCAAAATAGAGCTTTTGCAGGCCTAAATACTGATTTGATGAATTGATTGGTAACATCATAATATTGACAATTCCACCGCAACCTAATTGATAGCTAGTGTCTGACTCGTCAGTGGCATCATAGGTTAGTTGCACAACTTGCTGGGTTTGAATAGCGCGCTGCGCATGTCGGCGTAAATCGGCTTCTAAGCAGCCACCACTGAGCATTCCTAATGTTTTCCCTAGCGGATGAAAAAACATCATAGCTCCGGGTTTTCGATACGAAGAACCTTGTACATGTGTAAGAATAGCGACAACCCAATCATCTTGATAATCAGCTTGCCAAACATCTAATAAATCAACCAAGTGTTGGCGCATTCAGAACTCGAACTACAGTGCTATGTTTAACAAACCTAACACTGTACGCTATGTATGAAAAGCATGAAGATGTATAAAAGTATGTAATGTCGTTTTATCTAGTTTGGGGAATGCGTTATGAACACCTATAGCTGAATCTATAACTGAGCCTTTAGCCAAGCGACTAACTTAGCCTGTACTAGGGAAACTAACTGAGTAATTGATCGGCAACAAATGGATTATGTTCACGTTCTTCCGCAAAGGTAGACATAGGGCCGTGGCCAGGAATAAAACTAACATGGCTACCCAAAGGCCATAGTTTTTGGGTAATTGAGCTGACTAAATCTTGATGATTAGATTGCGGAAAGTCTGTACGGCCAATCGATCGTCTAAAGAGCACATCTCCAACCCAAGCCAATCCTGAAACTTTGGAATAAAACACAATATGTCCCGGAGTATGTCCAGGGCAATGTAATACCGATAAAGACTGTTCACCCACGCAAACCACATCTGCGTCATTTAGATACTGATCCGGTTCAAACGCTTCAACAAGCGGAAAACCAAAATTTTGACTTTGTTTAACAAGTCCTTGCAACCAAAACTGGTCAGCTATATGCGGGCCAATAATGGGAACATTTAATTGAATAGCAAGTTTCTTAGCGCCACCGACATGATCGATATGCCCATGGGTTAACAGTACTTTTTCAACCGTTAACCCCAGTCTTTTCACTTCAGCTATAATTCGGTCTATATCACCACCGGGATCAACAACCGCAGCTTTTAGGCTAGCTTCACACCAAATCACACTGCAATTTTGCTGAAACGGGGTAACCGGTATGATTTGATATTTCATCTAAACTCTCCTAAATGCCGTTGCTAAGTTATCATTATTATTTAATTTTACCTTTGCTAACTTGATCTTGATAGCAATTTACTTAAATTTAATCAGTCAGATTGATTGTGATAAAACAAGCGGGCACATACAATTACACTCAAATTAATAACGATAAGCTCATATGATTATTTCACAAACCTTAAAAGACATTGTTGTTCAAAAACACACCTTTTCAGTGCCTTTGGACTATCTGTCCAGCTCAAGCCAGCAAATTTCAGTCTTTGCCCGTGAAATTGTCAGTGTCGCAAATCAACATAAAGCGCTTCCTTATTTAGTATTTTTTCAGGGTGGTCCAGGGTTTGGTGCCGCTCGGCCTGTGACGAATAGCGGTTGGATAAAGCGCGCCTTACAAGAATACCGTGTATTGTTACTCGATCAACGTGGTACAGGGCTCTCTACACCTGTTAATGCCGTATCGTTAAGTCATTTAACGGCTAACCAACAAGCCGAGTATTTAAGTCATTTTCGCGCCGACAATATTATTCGTGACGCAGAGTTTATCCGTACTAAATTATCGGCAAACCAGCCATGGAGCATTTTAGGCCAAAGCTTTGGCGGTTTTTGCGTGCTGCATTATTTATCTGCTGCACCACAGGGCGTTAAAGAAGCCTATATCACAGGCGGTATTCCCTCCCTAACACGCAGCGCAGATGAAGTTTACCAAGCCACTTATCAACGTGTGTTGGCTAAAAATGCTGACTTCTTCACCCGTTTTACTGACGCTAGAACCTTAGTAGACCATATCGCCCAATATTTGTATGAGCATAAAGTCTACTTAGCAACCGGTGAGCAGCTCACCGTAGAAATGTTCCAGCTACTGGGAATTAATTTAGGCATGGAACAAGGCCCTGAAGCGGTTTATTATTTGCTAGAACAGGCATTAATTGAAACCAGCCATGGCATTGATGTTAATCCACTCTTTTTACATCAATTTAGTCAGTTTTTAGATTACAACACCAACCCGATATTTGCCCTATTGCATGAACCTATTTATTGCCAACAAATCGCATCAAAATGGGCAGCACATAGGGTGCGTGATAATTATCCTGAGTTCCATTATAAACCAGAACAACCACTACTTTTTACTGGCGAGATGATTTACCCGTGGATGTTCAATCAATTTGATGCGTTAAAGCCACTAGCTGCTGCAGCAGAATTAATCGCCAGCAAAAATGATTGGCCTAAGCTATATGATTTACATCAACTTGCAAATAACTCAGTTCCTATTGCTGCTGCTATTTATAGCGAAGACATGTATGTAGAAATGCAATACAGCTTAGAAACAGCAAAACAAGTTGGTAATTTAAAGTATTGGTTAACGTCTGAATTTGAGCACAACGGTATTCGTATTGATGGTGAACATATTTTAGATAAGTTGATTAGCCTTAATCGTGGCCATTGCTTACGCTGATAACATCACCAGACTGAGAGCCATAAATACTAGAGTGATTATACTATTAGCCATTAAATACTGATTAACACGCACTTCATTTCTAATTAAGTATGAGTTAAGTATCAATGGGTAAGATGACATTGTTCTACACACTCTTTGTACATTCATTTCCGTTTAATGATTGATATTTAACCCATCACATTAAGTTTTAAACCCTTCCCGTATACAGGTAAACCTCCCATTGGTTTACCTTTTTTTACTTTTCGATTGACTTATTTATAGATTTCTCAACTTTTAGACCCTGCATCAAAGCCAGAAAAATCAAGATGGTGATCAATAATATGCACAAACGCATATTCAAAAGTACCCGGATGAACGTCTAAAGAGATACTCTTAAAAAGAGAAGCTAACAGGATCGTCAATGATGTGGCTAATGAAGCAATGACCGCTCTCTATCACCATGATGAAAAATGCTATTTAAGTAAAGCGGAACGACGTGATGTCAATAAAGCAAATAACAGTGGCAGGCCATGCTATAAGATTCTGGCCCCATGGTTTTGTAGAATAGACTTAATGCTTTGTCAGATACTGGTTAAACATTTTCAACGGCAAGGGTTTACTAAATAAATATCCTTGGTAGTTTAAACAACCTTTGTTAGTCAGTAGTTCTTTCTGTTTTTCTGTTTCAACGCCTTCAGCGATCACCTCTAGATTTAAACTATTTGCCATAGCTATAATCGTCCGCACAATTGCCCTGTCATTGGGGTCATTTTCAATATCTTGAATAAATGATTGGTCAATTTTAAGCTGATCCAAGGGTAAGCGTTTTAGGTATTGCAATGACGAATATCCGGTACCAAAATCGTCAATAGAAAATTTGATACCCCGCGCCTTAAGGGCTGTCATTTTTGTAATTGTATCTTCCATATTTTCCAATAAGATGCTTTCTGTAATCTCTAGCTTAAGTTTCTCAGGGTTAATATTCGCATGACTCACGATACTTAATACATTCTCAACAAATGCAGGAACGCCCATTTGTCTTGCACTAATATTCACTGCCAAGGTCAAATGAGCTGATTTCGGTTCTAACGCCCAACTTGCAAGTTGCTGGCAGGCTGTTTCTAAAACCCAATTCCCCAAGGGTAAAATCAAACCTGATTCTTCCGCAATAGCAATAAACTCTAAAGGTGACACAATACCTCGGTCCACAGTATTCCAACGAATTAGCGCTTCAGCTCCCGTTACAATACCTAATGAGTTAATCTGAGGTTGATAATAAAGTTCAAACTGTTTTCCTTTATTAATGGCTTCGCGTAATTCGGTTTCAATACGAATACGCGAAATCAGATGAGCTTGCATGTCGGGGTCATAGAAAAATAGCGCACTGCCACCTGATTTTTTAGACTGATACATAGCAATATCAGCTTGCTTAAATACTTCATCAGCATTTTGATGACCTGCACCCAATAATGTAACACCTATACTAGGGGTTATAAGATATTGATGAGACGCAAGTTGGTAGGTTTCAGACAATGAATGGAGAATTTTTTTGCCGACAACTTCCGCTTCTGACACAGCAACAATCGCTTGTTCACTGAGCCCTTGAAGCATGACCACGAACTCATCACCACCTAAACGAGACACTGTATCACTCTCTCTTACACAAGCTTTGATGCGACTTGCAACCTGCTGTAATAATAGGTCACCCATATCATGGCCTAATGAGTCATTGAGCGCCTTGAATTTATCTAAATCAATAAATAAAAGAGCGGCTTGCTTTTTACTGTGTACTCTTGCAGCGAGCTCCTGATTTAAACGGTCGAGTAATAAACGCCTATTCGGAAGCAGTGTCAGAGAGTCAAAAAAAGCCAGATTATTAACTTCATCTTCTGCATACTTTCGTTCAATTGACACACTGGTTAAGCGAGCCGTTCTCTTAATGAGTTCGATATCATCTGCAGAAGGTGTCGCCACTTCACGGCAATACATTGCAAAAGTACCTAATGTTAAGCCTGATGAAGAGATAATAGGCTGAGACCAGCATGAAGCTAAGTTTGCCTGTGTTGCCAGTGCTTTATAATTACTCCAAAAAGGATGTGTCTGAATGTCTTCAACAATGACCAGTTCTTTAGTGAACGCCGCAGTGCCGCAAGAGCCAACACCTATGCCAATTTCAACCCCTTCAAGTGCTTCATTATAAAAGTCAGGTAAGTGAGGGGCGATCACTTTAACAAATTTTTTACCGCTTTTATCAATCAACAGAATGCTGCAAATAAATTTTTCTTTTAGCCCCTCGATCCCTAAGACGATCGATTCAAGAATATCATCTAAATTTTTATTTTGGGCCAATAACTCTAATGTATGTGTATGGAATTTATCATAAGCTTCAATTTTTTCTCGCTCGTGAATCTCGTGATTGAGTTGAGTATTTTGGTCATTAAGACTCGTTAAATGAGTTAAAATACCTTCTTGCATACTGACGATACTATTTGCCAGTAGCCCTAGTTCATCTTGCTTATAATTTGTGAGTCGAGTCACCTGATTTGTCTGACTAAAACGACGCACAACCGCTACCAAATTCTTCAAGGGACGCACAAATATTCTCGCCACTATGAGCGAAATAAGAATACCGAGAAAACTCAATCCCAGAACAACCCGCAGGCCTGTTTCAGTTAAAATGTTCGTTTCAGATAAAGCAAAATCAATCGGCACAGTTAACCCGATAATCACAAAGCGATTACCGGTAGATTGACCAAAAGGAACACTGGTGAACCCACCAATACTTTCAATATTATTAAAACCTAGCGTTTGGTGAATCGTGACGGCTTGTGCGCCAGAATTAATAATTTGATCAACCGCCTCAAAGGTATCTTGTACTAAAAATTGTCGTCCACGATCAAAACCAAAGGTTTCTAGTCTATTTGGATGAATAAGAAAATCACCTGTCTCATTAGTCAAATACAGTTGATACTCTTCAGACATATCTGACTTCAATATGCTAAACATCAAATTCAAGTCGACATTAATGACAATCACCCCAATGGCTTTGCCTTTATCATCAATAACAGGCGATGCAACCTGCAATGTAGGTTGGCCTAATCCAGCATGAGCCCCCTGTTCATGGTTAATGAATATTTTCGAAAAGAAAACTTCGCCTTTATTCAGTTTTAAGGTTTTATAGACATAAGGATAATGTTGTTTTTCTTGTAGATGGGTTTGAGGGATCACAACTAGTTGGCCTTCATCCCGATCAACCCTAACCATTTCGCGTCCATACTCTTGCGCGCCAATTAATCTAACTTGAAAATATTCAGGGTAAACCGACAACAAACTTTTGAAATTATCTGACAAAGATTCTCGGGCAATCACCGAGGCATTATCATGACCAAAAGAATCGTCTACTAACTTTGTATTTGCCAGAACTCTTGTTTGGTTAGCGACCTCATTAGCCATAGAATAAAAACGTCGGCCAAGAAGTTTTGTGGCATCAATCATTCCTTGCGTGGCTTTGTCCGATAGGATGTCGCGGGTGGCATTAAAGGTGAAATATCCTGTAGAAGCACTGGCTAAAATCCCAAACAGGGACAGCAGGATAGTAAGTTTAATCGCAATGCCAAACTTAACAGGCTGATTATTATTCGATGACACTGCTGCCATTAAAATTCTTCCGGCACTTCGCCAGAGATAATTCTATCCCATAGCAATTTACGTTTTTCCATATTTTCGACCCGCTCCAACCAGATGAGTTTATCTGATGCTGTTAACCCTTCAGGTTTTTCAAGCGTATTCGCTAAGCCTTGTCTTTCTGATAAAACATGACTCACCTTTTGTTCCAATAGGAAATTAATCCAATCTTCCGCTAATTTTTTATTTTTGGCATCACGAGTAACAGACCAACCATCCAACCAGGCTAAAGCACCTTCCTTGGGGATCACATAGCCAATATTAGCTCGAGTTTCTTTGAGCATTTTGACTTGTTGAGAACCATAATTTGCGAACATTAATGCAATATGATTTTCGTTGAATAGCAGCGTCGCTTCTTCCGGTTTCTCATAATAAGTCAAAATATTTCGACGCAAAGCAATAACTTGTTTGGTGACTAAGCCAAACTCTGAATTGGGGATCTGAAAAGGATTTTTTAAACCAAGCGATAACGCGGCAAATGAAAAATTATGCTCACTGCCCGCATACATCAATACTCGACCTTGATAACGCTTATCCCACATTACCGAAAAAGAATCAGGAGGCTGGCTAAACTCATTTAGATCATAAATAAGGCCCATTTCTGAATAAGTGTAGGGAATGGCGTATACTTTGCCGTTTCGGATCAGACCCGGTATTGAAGAAAGATCGCTAAAACGGGGTAATTGTTTTTGACTATTTGGGATATTAGTTAATGTTAAGGGGATGCTAATGCCCTTATCAATATAACGTTGCAATTGGGCAGTATTGACAGCAAACACATCAAATTTATCCCCATTACTTTCATTTAACCGCTTCCACATAACGTCATCAGATTCGACCAAGGTGACATCAACCTTAACCTGATGACGCTGTTCAAAAATGTTAACTAAATCTGGATCTGCATACCCAGGCCATGCCAATACACTTAACGTATCCTGAGAATTGGCAGCAAGACTAAAAAAAATGGATGCCAGGAATATAATAAAACAACCCATTTTTTTATACGTATTAGACATCTAACTACCACCTGATGTTGAAGCATTTCAATATTAATAATACAAAAGTTTGATGCACTTAAAGAAAGTATTTTTTACTTAAATAATGAAATCGAATAGAAATCCTATCCTGTAGGAATAGCATAGTAGAAAAGTGGTAATTACCAGCACGAAAGTACAAAAATAACTGACAAGGATTATATCAAGTCTTTACCAAATGACTTTTAACATTTAAAGCGATCAGAAAAATTTTTAATTCCCAAAAATTAACATGCGACAAAATTAACTTGTCACCCTTTTTTGAAATAACAACATAACCCCTTTCGTTTTGAATTATCAATACCTATTACTATTTTCCAAACCAACAGATTCAACCTATAGTTTTACAAATATGGTCTAAATAGCCACAGCATGAGACATAAGTTCAATTCAACACAGCAGAACAGCTTGATAACTATCAAGTAAGCAATGGGGGAATGAGTTATTATTGCATACGCCTGACAGTAAACAGCACCTTATCGTCAGACCAAAGTTCCCCTGTCACAGCTTGCCGCCTTCTTAGCCTTTCGTTTAAGCTTTCTTTTTATTCGTTTTTTTAAAGCTGCGTTTCGGTGCACTGCTAGCTAAGCCTTTTAGTGCTGATGGACGCTGGCTAGATGTTGGCTATTGAGGTTATCTAATTGGCTCAATAATGGCTGCATAAACAAATCATAGCTAAGCCGTTTTTGACTGATGGCATCCAAGCTGTTTTCCCATAATGCGGTCATATCAGAAGTAGTTGCTGATTCTGGCAAACTGCGGATTAAACCAGTTCCCACTGGGGTGGCCAATATCGATTTACCCTGGCAAACTAAATAACCACGCTTAAACAATAACTCAATAATCCCTGCTCGAGTCGCTTCGTTGCCAAGGCCATCAGTTTTTTTATGAATGTTCTTAATTTCACCGTTTAATAAATAGTGACTAATGCCTGTCATAGCAACCAATAAGGTGGCATCAGTAAAATCCTTTGGCGCCTGGGTCATTTTTTCTAATAACTCGCCGCGCTCACATTGCAGTATCTGACCTTTTACTAATGGTGGCAACGGCTGCAACGCCTCGTATCAAATAATAGAAATTTTGGCCCGCGAAACGAAACTACTTATTCATTGAATAAAATGTCCCATTGCACTAAAAATAGTGATATTTTTGCTATTAAGTAGTCGTTTTTTGTACAAAAAATGACTACACTCCTTTGCCCGAATTTGCGGGTAATAACTAGGAGTTGCCATCTTGGGTAACACACGCTTAATCCGCAACAAGCTCCACCTCATCTGGTTAGTTTTTTTATTAAATGCCTGTGCAATGCCACTGCTGCTGTTGTCTCCACAAGGGCAAATGATGTGGGCATTAATGAAGCCTTTAGTTGGATTAGACCCTAACGATGTCGGCCTGTTTGAGCAGCCCATGGTCAAAGACAGAATGCAGGCGATTTTAGGGCCGCAATATGGCAATGCCATGAAAATACTGGCAACGGCCGATGAAATTCAACAACAAGGCCCCTTGTATTATGTGATTTCCAACCACAGCCCAATTCCTGATATTGCCGACAAAGCAGGCTTTGTGTGGAATTCAGATAATAACCAGATGGCAGTGATGTTACTTACTGGCGGTTCACCGCAGATTTTTGCTGAGAAACTGGTGAAAGACACAGTCAACACCAAAGTTGAACAGACTCAAGAGCAAATAACACAAGCGGGTAAAGATGAACTGGCTCAGCAAGTCCCCCTTTGGCCCACAGAGCTTACCGCCATCATTGAAGCTAAGCAGCTTACTAACCCCCTTAACTAACACATTACAGAAGCCCCCTGCGTTAGTGCATCAATCGACTAATGCAGGAAAAGCACTAAATGCGGACATCAAAGCATTATCTTTAAGCACTTTTTATAAAAATTATTTATATACAAAACCTTGCAACCAGCCACACTGAAAAATAATGTAAATTGTAGTAATGAATTACACGAAAATGAGTTAAATTCTGTTTTGCTAAGCGTTCAATCGTATGCCAAAGATAATGAATTAAATGTGTATTTAAAACTTAATGACAATGATGATATTTTTAGATTTATGGAAGACCTAAACATCTAAGAGCTTGGTGAAGATAAGCCTGATTAATTTAAACCAATTACGCTTTATACGTAGGCATTTAAGTTGATAGGTTATAATTACCCAATTTATAGGACCAACAAACCAGATCCATCATTATAAAACAATAAGATAGTCCACTTTCAAGGTCACTCAAGCAAGATGATGAGATCACTGCCTAAAAGGCAGTATGACATGAATTTATATAAGCTGATTGGCTAAATTAACTGATTTCATTCAGAAAAAGTGATATCAATCCACCATATCTAACCCATTAAATGGGTAAACGCTGTAGTGAGCTTGAGCCATTTATCTTAAGGGAAATTCAATCCTGTGAGTAATTTAGCGCTTAGTTTGTGCTTTAGCCCTTGGTGTAGTGGTTGATTTGAAACTTGATCTAGTACTTGCATTAGCCTTCTTCTTAAAAAGCCTTTTCGCGCCCTTATGAGGGCTGGCAACACCTTGTAATGCTGACGGTAACTGACTAGATGCTTGGGTAATTAGGTTATCTAATTGACTCAATAATGGCTGCATAAATGCATCATATTTAAGCCGTTTTTGACTAATGGCGTCCAAGCTATTTTCCCATAATGCGGTCATATCTGGAGTAGTTGCTGATTCTGGTAAACTGCGGATTAAGCCAATACCGACCGGTGTAGCAAGAATAGATTTACCTTGTCTAACTAAGTAACCACGCTTAAATAACAATTCAATAATCCCAGCGCGAGTCGCTTCGGTGCCAAGACCATCAGTTTCCTTAAGAATTTTCTTAATGTCACTATTGGTGACATAACGGCTAATTCCGGTCATAGCACCTAATAAGGTGGCGTCGGTAAAATGCTTTGGTGCCTGAGTCATTTTTTCTAATAACTCGCCGCGCTCACATTGCAGTATTTGCCCTTTAACCAAGGGTGGCAACGACTGCACCGCATCGTCGTTATCGTCTTCACTGTTGTTTGAATGTGTATTGGTATGACTTGCCGTAGCTACCCGTTTAAACAGTTGCTTCCAACCTAAGCTTTTATCTTGACGTGCTTTAGTGGCAAAAAGACCACCAGCAATAGTGACTTCAACTGTAGTTTCTGCATAAATATAAGCTGGGTAAAACTGGGCTAGATATTGGCGCGCAATATGCTGATATAACATTGCCTCATTACTGGATAACGATGATAAATTAGCCACTTTCTCTGTAGGCACTATGGCATGGTGAGCATCTACTTTACTGTCGTCCCACGCCTTAGATTTAAGCTTGGCGTTAGGCATTTCGCAACCGTCAACTAATCCGGCCGCACCATTAAGTACCGCATCCAATACTTTAGGAACCAAGCTATGTTGATCTTTGGGTAAATAGCGGCTGTCTGAACGTGGATAAGTAATCAATTTATGCCGCTCGTACAAGCTTTGACAGGTATCTAACACCTCTTTTGCCGATAGCCCAAAGCGCTTTGCTGCATCGATTTGCAATGCTGATAAGCTGTAAGGCAATGGTGGGTTTTGGCGTTTATCTTTGGCCTCAAGTTTGGTGACTTCTGCGGGTTGACCATGAATACGCTTAACCACATTTTCGGCCAAGCCTTTGGCTAATACCCGGCCGTCTTCATCCATATAAGGCTGGCAAGCTTCGCTAGGTTGCCATTTAGCACTAAAGGTTTGTTGTTGATCGGTAACTAAATGTGCCACCACCTCATAAAAAGACTTGGGCTTAAAATCGGCAATCTCATCATCACGGCGCACCACTAACCCAAGTAAGGGGGTTTGCACCCTGCCCACTGACAACACACCTTGATAACCGACCTTTTTACCTTGAATGGTATAAGCGCGTGTCATGTTCATGCCATATAACCAATCTGCACGGCTGCGGGCTAATGCTGAGGTGGATAATGGAATAAAGTCTCGATTACTGCGCAATTGCCCTAATGCCCTTTTAACCGCTTGCGGGTTTAAGTCGCTAATTAATAGTCGCTGAACTTGATTAAGCTTGTCACCCTTTACGCCCAGGTAAGAAATCACTTCATCGACTAAAAGCTGACCCTCGCGGTCGGGATCGCCAGCATTGATTATCGACGATGCTTGCTTAACCAATTTACGTAACACGGTTAATTGGCTGCGGGTTTTAGGTTTGGGTTTTAATTGCCAGGTTTGCGGAATAATCGGTAAATGCTCGAGTTTCCATGATTTAAACGCTGCATCATAGGCATCAGGTTCAGCTTGCTCGAGCAAATGACCAATACACCAGGACACACAATCGCCGTTGGCTGCGGTAATAAAGCCCTCACCTTTTTTATGCGGTTTAGGCAATACATCAGCAATGGCTCGGCCTAGACTGGGTTTTTCTGCAATGTATAAAATCATTCAATACTCAAGCACTGTATATATTAACAGTAAAATAGCGGATTGAATCATGTTTAGCAAGTTATCAGCCATTAAAGATACACGCCATTACTTGAGGTATGTAATTGGCTCAATGCTATTTCTGAGTACTTATGGCGTGATGTTCTATGTTTTAGCCGTTGGTTTTAGCCGTTGGTTGCAGTATTAATTTTGGATAGCGTTCAAGCCACTTTTTCTGGATGACACGCTGTTCAAATATACTTGATGAGCGCTTTGGGTTATGGCTCAGACTAAAATTAAATAAACATGCTAATTCAAAAGCATGGATAAATTCCAATGTGTTGGCGCTAATGCAAGAGCCAGTTTTCACATTAACGCTATAACTGGCATGCTGCGGGTTCACTTTAACCGCATTCAACTTAACCGCTATCGCAGTTTGTTTTTCAGGCCAATACCCCATTGCATCGAGACATGAATGATATTGTGGGTCTTGATTACGAATATGCATTCTGGCTTGATTTTTAACCGACCAATTTAGCGGCATCAAGCTTAACAGTATTTGCTGAATGTGCTTGTCTTGAGCTTGGGTGATGTTTTTTTCGCAATAGTAAATGACATCGATATCATTTAACTCGCTTAACTCACTGATTGAACAACCGTGCAGTTTATCCCAAACAAAGTCACGTACAAAGCCGGCAGCAATAGCCCAGTCGATTATATTGAGTTTGGCAAACACTTGTGCACAAACCGTTAAAGCCTGCATCCGCATTGCATCTTGCTCAAACCACTGATTTAATTTAGCTAAATCAGCTAACGGTGCTGAGTGTTCTACACTGGGCTTGTCAGCGGCTAGTTTTACAATACTGTGTGGCGCAGGCATTAGGTATTAACTCGCGTCAGCTTGTTGTTCTGGTGCTGCTTGAATAAAGGCATCAAGTTGGTTGCAGTTCTGCCATACACGGACAATGTTTGGGTAAGCATCCATAGGCACCTTAAAGCGCTCGGCATTATAAACCTGTGGCACCAGGCAAATGTCAGCCAGAGTGACCTTGTCGCCAAAACAAAATTGGCCAGAAAAACGTTCAAGCTGCGATTCTAATGCGCTAAAACCAACATGAACCCAATGATGGTACCAGGTCATTTTTTGGGTTTCATCTACGCCCATTTCTTTGACTAAATATTGTAATACCCGCAGGTTATCGAGTGGGTGGATTTCACAGGCAATAGCTTGCGACATGGCGCGCACCACGGCTTTATCTTCTAAATTAGTCGGTAGTAAATTAATTTGTGGGTGTTTTTCGTCAAGGTATTCAATAATCGCCAAAGACTGGGTCAGGCTAAACTCGCCTTGTTCGTTGCTATCAACTAACGCAGGTACTAAGTGCTGGGGATTAAGTTGATGAAATGCCTCTGAATGTTGCTCACCACCATTATTCACTAAATGCACTGAAATATGTTCTGCGCTTAATTGCTTAAGATTAAGTGCTATGCGAACTCGGTATGCGGCACTAGAACGCCAATATCCATACAATTTCATCTTATTTTCCCTATAAAAAAGGCAATAACATGGTCTGTTATTGCCTAAATATCATCTTAATTGATAATGAATTAACCTTTGTACTCAACAACTTTTTGGTCAATTGAACCAAAAATGCTGACATTGTTATCGTCAAACATCTCGATACGAACCGTGTCACCAAAACGCATAAATGGCGTGCTTGCTTTGCCATCGGCAATAATTTCAAGCATACGTTTTTCAGCTAAACAGCTTGAACCGGCACTACGATCATAATTAGAAATAGTACCTGAACCGATAATAGCACCTGCTCCCAAAGGACGTGTTTTCGCAACATGAGACACTAGCTGACTAAAATCAAATGTCATGTCCACGCCCGCATTTGGGCGACCAAATAATTCACTGTTTAAATGCGTCACTAACGGCAAATGAACCTTGCTGTCTTGCCATTTATCACCTAATTCATCAGGAGTAATGGCCACAGGAGAAAAAGCACTTGACGGTTTAGACTGGAAGAAGCCAAAGCCTTTAGCTAGCTCACCAGGAATAAGATTACGTAAAGATACGTCGTTAACTAACATCAATAATTTAATATGCTTAGCGGCGTTTTCACTGCTTACACCCATTGCAACATCATCAGTGATGATAGCAACTTCTGACTCGAAATCGATACCATACTCTTCACTGGCCATTTCGATATCGGCTTTAGGAGCGATAAAGCTGTCTGAACCACCTTGGTAGACTAATGGATCTGTCCAGAATGTTTCTGGCATTTCAGCGCCGCGAGCTTTACGCACTAACTCAACGTGATTCACGTAAGCACTGCCATCAGCCCACTGATAAGCGCGTGGTAATGGTGATAAACATTTGCTTTCGTCAAATGCAATCGCATTGTCCATTTGGCCAGCGTTCAACGCTTCATATAATTCTTGTAATTGCGGGTTTAATAAATCCCACGCGTCAAGTAGTTGCTGCATAGTGTGAGCAATAGCAGGTACCGCGACAGCTTTAGTTAAATCTTTGCTTACTAACATAAGTTGGCCATCACGACGACCGTTGTTATAACTTGCAAGTTTCATTATTGCTCCTAATATTCGAAAAGTCTGTCGGCCGTATAAGAATGCGAGCCAATCAGAAAATACAGCTTGATTGATGATAGAAATAACCGATAAACCGTGCAATAAACAGCTTGTGAGCTGAATCACATATCCTAGTATCAACCCTGATTTTGTAAATATTTATATACACTTATAAACACAACCTGAAAATGATGATTTTCAGGCTATACATTGGCTAAATAGCCAACAAAACTGTGGCATCAAAACGTTACAGTGTATTTTTCACTGACCACCTATCGTTTCTTTGAAATACTGTAATCACGTAATTTATTCGCAATAGCAGTATGTGATACGCCAAGCTTTTTAGCTAATTGACGGGTACTTGGATAAGCAGGATATAAACGACGTAATAAATTCGCCTCATATTCTTTCATCGCTTCATCTAATGTGCCTTCAAACTCTTCATCAAAGTAGCCAAAACCTTCGGCATATGAGGGCAATTTAAGTTGCTCAACCGTTAATTCAGCCGAACCATCCCACATAGACACTGCACGGAAAATAGCATTTTTCAACTGACGCACGTTACCTGGCCATGCATAGGTAAATAAATAATCACGACAAGAGGCTGATATTCTGCGCAGCGGGCTGGATAATTGATGACTGTAATGCTCTAAAAACATTTCAGTTAACGGAATGACATCAACCTTACGCTCACGTAATGATGGCATGTGATAACTCAGCACATGAATACGATAATAAAGATCTTCTCTAAACTCACCAGATTGGCATAGCTCGGCGAGATTTTTTTGAGTCGAACAAATAATTCGCACATCCGCACGCACTTCTTCATCACCGCCCATGCGCCTAAATGCACCATCTTGTAATAAACGCAGTAACTTAACCTGAGCAGCTTTAGACATTTCGGCAATTTCATCTAAAAATATCGTGCCACCTTTTGCTTCAGCAAAAAAGCCCCGTTTGACAATCTGCCCATTATTAACAAAACCAAATAGCTCTTCTTCAGCCACACTGTCGGGTAATGCGGCGCAGTTAATGGCTATAAATGGATGCTCACGGCGCATACTGGCGTCATGACTAGCTCGCGCCATTAACTCTTTACCTGTGCCAGTTTCACCCGTGATAAGTAACGGTGCATCTAATTGCGCCATTCGCTTAGCTTGCTTAAGCACATCTTTCATTTTGTCACTGACCGCAAGCACATTATCAAAACCTGTGGTTTGGTTCTGTAACGCATTAAACTGTTTACCTACCCTGGCTGGCGATTTAAGTGATACCACTGCGCCAGCAAGAATGGTTTTGTCATTATCATCAGGTAGATAAATGGGCAGCATTTCGGCTAAGTATTCACTGGCATTAATGGTAACTCGCGATGCAATGGCAGGCACTTGAGGCTCGCTTAACCAACGCACAAAGTTAAAACCCTGCACCCAATGATTTAATGATTCAGCTACGACTTCATGTTCGGCCATATTTAGGGTCAATAAAGCCGACTCGTTGACAATACGAATACGTCCCTTAGCATCAAGGGAAAATACCGAATCTGGTAGGGTTTTTAATAAGGTTTTTAACGCGTAATGCTCTTGCTCTGAAGGCATGAAAGATACCGTACGCACATCGTGCACACTTTCTACCTTACGGATAAGGGGCATTAACTCGCGCAACATTTCAAAACTGATTTCGGCAAATTGCAGATACAAAAAGCCTTTGTTGCTAGCATCGATGGCAATTAAATTAATACCATATTTTTCAAGTACGACGAGGATGTCTTTCGCGAGGCCGACGCGATCGTTACAACTCACTTCCAAACGCATAATGCTGTGATTCCCTAATTATTGGTGTTTTCTTTGGAAACTGCGCATACGGTAGAGTGTTATGATAGAGGTGGCAAGTGAAGTTTACAGCAGAATTGTAACAGAGAAAGAATTCAGCACGTTACGTTTACGTAAGATGCTGAATTATTTGGTCTTGTTATTAGTCTAACAACTGGTCGGTCTTGGCGGCCATAATAAAGTCATTCTTGTGTAAGCCCTTAATTGAGTGCGACCACCAGGTTACAGTGACCTTACCCCATTCGGTAAAAATACCTGGGTGATGAAATTCTTCTTCTGCCAGATCAGCAAGCTTGTTACTAAATGCCATGGCTAATTTGAAGTTTTTAAATTTATACACTCGCTCTAATTGCATTACGCCATCACGCACTTCAACACCCCAATCAGGGATCATTCGTACCAATTCACCTAACTCGGCATCGGTTACTTTTGGGGCATCTGCTTGGCATGCTTCACATTTCATTTCAGATAGTGCAGTCATTGGGACTCCTAAATACGGCTAATTTATGAATAAGAATTAAAAAATAACACTGCAAAGTTCGCCACAAATGGCTTAACTTACTTTTACTTTGGGGGCAAATTTAGGTTCAAACATCCCCAGTTCACGGGCTTTTTTCACATAAGCCATAATATCCATCTTGGAAATTTCATCCAAATATTCAATATCTTCGATAACATAATATATCGGTTGCATGATATCGATGCGATACGGTGTTCTCAATACATCCAATAAATCAAACGGTTTAAGCTCTGGCTTATCACTTAGCGCATATAAGGTTTCGCCAGGGGAACTTAAAATGCCTCCACCATAGATGTTTAAAGGGCCATCTTTAGCTTGTACTAGACCAAATTCAACGGTAAACCAGTATAACCGAGCCAGAAAAACGCGATCTTCTTTTGATGCCGCTAACCCTAATTGACCGTAAATATGTGAAAAATTGGCAAATGCTGGATTAGTTAATAAAGGGCAGTGACCAAAAACCTCATGGAATACATCAGGTTCTTGTAAATAATCAAATTCTTCTTTAGTGCGAATAAAGGTTGCTACCGGAAATTGCTTACTGGCCAGTAATTCAAAAAACTTACCAAATGGAATTAATGCCGGAACCGCGGCGGTTTTCCAGCCAGTTAATTCTGTTAAGACATTATCGAGATCAGGCAGTTGAGGTATTTTATCAACTGACATATTTAATGTCTGAATACCTTGTAAATAGGCATCACATGCTCGCCCTGGCAAGTTAGTAATTTGGCGCTGATACAATTGCTGCCATAAATTATTCTCTTGGTCTGAATAATTAATATACCCTTGGCTATCAGGTTGATGAGAAATATATTTTGTCACGTTGCTCATTAGTTCCACTTTACGTCAACTTCACTCCCTTCATATTGTGCTATGCCATCGATTTTGTTAACTCCCTCACACTTTATAGTCGGGTCAACAATGTTAGCTTTTTGTAAACATAAGCATACATTGGCGTATACTCTTAAAAAATACCTAATTATATCAGACCAATATAATGGATAGGATTTTTGACAAACTTGGTAACGACTCGACATAAACCATCATAATTACCCGTTAAATCGGTTTTTTTATAGTAATTCTAAGCAACTGATTTACAATAAGCACTAAAGGCAAATTCAAAACTTTAGATAATTTAGGATATAAACATGGCAATTTTAGTGACCGGTGGTGCAGGTTATATTGGTACCCATACAGTTATAGAACTATTGGCTATAGGACAGGAAGTCATTATTGTAGATAATTTGTCTAATTCAAGCGTTGAAGCGTTAAAGCGTGTAGAACGTATTAGCCATAAAACGGTAACTTTCTACCAAGGTGATGTACTAAACAAAGCCTTGCTGCAAAAAATATTCTCCGATCATGAAATTGACTCAGTTATTCACTTTGCTGGACTAAAAGCTGTGGGTGAATCAGTCGCTTTACCGCTCAAATATTATGAAAACAATGTCACTGGCAGCATCATTTTATGCCAAGTGATGGCTGAACATAATGTTAAAAATCTTGTTTTCAGTTCATCTGCAACTGTGTACGGCGATCCGGCCAGTTTGCCCATTAAGGAAGACTTCCCGACAGGTGCAACTAACCCTTATGGCCAATCAAAGCTGATAGTTGAACATATTTTAGCTGATTTATATCATTCAGATAACAGCTGGAATATTGCCTGTTTACGCTACTTTAATCCTGTAGGTGCCCATGATTCAGGCTTAATTGGCGAAGACCCTAATGATATTCCTAATAATCTTATGCCATTTATCGCACAGGTTGCCGTGGGTAAACGTGATAAATTGAGCGTTTTTGGCGGTGATTACAATACCCCTGACGGCACTGGAGTGAGGGATTATATCCATGTTGTTGATTTAGCCATGGGACATTTAAAAGCCTTAGATAAACTCTCAACCAGCCCTGGATTAGTCACTTATAACCTAGGTACAGGGATTGGTTACAGTGTGTTAGAAATGGTTAAGGCATTTGAAAAAGCATGTAATAAAACATTAGCTTATCAAATAGTAGACCGCCGCGCTGGCGATATAGCCTCTTGCTACGCAGACCCAAGTTATGCTGCCAGCGAGCTTAATTGGCATGCTACTCATACTATTGAAGATATGGCCAATAGCAGCTGGAAATGGCAGTCACATAACCCTAATGGTTATAAAGCCTGATTTATTAGGCGTCAAAAATCAGGACAATCTAGGAGTCACAATGAGTCAATCTGTCAACCAAGGTCGCCGCAGTTTATTTAGCCGTCGAAAGAGTAATGCATTAAGGCCGCCTTGGGTAAAAACAGATATTGAATTTACTGATATTTGTACTCGTTGTGATAACTGCATTAAAGTCTGTGAAACCAGTATTATCAAGCGAGGGGATGGCGGTTTTCCTGAGGTTGACTTTACCCTTGGCGAGTGTACTTTTTGTCAAAAGTGCGTCACAGCATGTGAGGAACCTTTGTTCGACACTGAACAACACGCACCTTGGCTGATTGTAGCCAATATCAAACAAACCTGCTTAACTTACAATGGCGTATGGTGCCAAAGCTGTAAGGATGCTTGCGATCCGCGCGCGATAAGTTTTGTCATGGCGGTAGGGCAAGTCCCAAAACCGATTATTGATACCAGTGCATGTACTGGTTGCGGAGCATGTGTGTCGCCCTGCCCTTCAAATGCCATTGCATTAGCAGCACCTTAAAGTAATATTCAAACTCACCTTAATACTGATTTTTAATTTACATGTCAGTCAAAATGATTATATTAATGTCCATTGCAAATAATGATGTTAAAAAAAATAAGAGCAACTGATGTTTAATCCAAAAAAAGACACGCCCCAATTAAGTTTTATTGCCCAAGGCTGCGAGCTCACCGGAGATTTTCAATTTAATGGCGACGTGATGATAAGCGGTAAAATACTCGGGGATATTATTACTCAAGGTAACGTTGTCGTCGAAGCAGGTGGTGAGGTTAATGGCGATATTCAATGTCAGGATGTCAGTATTACAGGCCTAGTAAAAGGCACTGTGCAATGTCAAAAGTTACTCATTTCATCAACGGGCTTATTTGACGGTGATGCTTACAGTGAAAAATTAGAAGTGATTGATGGTGGGCAGTTTTTAGGCCAGCGCCACCGAGAATCAAAGCATACAAAAAACTAACTAGCAGGTATCATCATCCCATTTAACTAACCGTAAATGCATTTTATTATGTTTTTGAAACGCTTTCATTTCTCGCCTGCGGGTACCTTTTACAATTGTCGTCAATCTTTAACCACTTAACTTGGCTGTCGGTGTAAATATGATACTTAGGTGAAACTAAGTTAGGGTTATCTAAGCTAGCAATCGATAGGGTGATATATTCTGCATAATCTTGATGCCGATAACTCAAACTACAGCCACACTGTTGGCAAAAACCACGCTTAATTTTTTCTGAAGAAGCAAACTCTGTTACTTTGCCGATAAGCCAAGAGACTTTGTTAACCTTAAAATCCATCCATGACATGACGACAGCACCAGATGAACGTTGGCATTGACGACAATAACAATAATCCGCATCAAACGGCTGACCAACTATCTGGTAACGTATCGCGCCACATAGACAGCCACCTTGAGAAATGATGTCATCACTCATTTACATTCCTCGCATCGCTTTTTGCTGCCACTCACGCAATAAAGTGAGCATCTCTTTTGAGTCTCGGTCTAGTGCATCATGGGATACATATAAATGAAAACCCAAATTTTCTGCTAAGGTTTCACTTCTGCGGCCAAACATAGCTAATACTCCACGGTAACGTTCACCATGGCTCACAAACGGGCTAAACTCTGCACTTAAGTATTGTTCTAAACTGTGTAAATCTTCATCATGAGTCGCCGCTGTCATTAATAGCGGCCGCTGCTCAGTCAATAAACCCGTTGCAAGTCTAGGTGAAATAGAATCTAACACAGGGTTCATTTTTTTCACTTTAAAGCCAATATAGGGTAGCTCTATTAACTCCATATTTTGGGTTACTCTGACATTATCGATCCGCTGTAAATTGAGCCACTCAAGCGTCACTTGGCCACGACGGTGAAAATACGTCACTCCTGTTTCATTTAATTCAAGGCTTATCAAAGGTTCGTTTAGTTTAGCGGCGCCCAGCAACACACTTACACTTGATAACCCAAACAACACCAATGAAAATGGAAATAAGCTACTGTATTGAATAAATAACACAAAGCTAATCAACAGTCCTGTCGCGCCCGCTAATGTAAACGTCAGCCCATTACGTTTTGTATGTGGGTATATCGCTAAAGCTTCAGTCATTTAATTCAATTCCTTATCAAGTGACAGTTGATTTACCATTTGATCAGCCGACACACCTTTAATACTCAGCCACAACATCCCCACGTACTCATGAATACTTCTTTGGGATGCCAACAAATTACTAGCATCAATACGCCACCGCACACTTTTTTGCGCAATAAAATCTGCTGGTGCGGCTTGGGGGCTCATTCCTAATGCGCTAAATATCATCATAGAGCGCGGCATATGGGTTGCAGATGTGACTAATCTAAACGGCTGTTGTCCAATAAGTCTATATAAAAACATTGCTTCTTCAATAGTGTCTTTTGCTTCAGGAAAGCTAATAATAGTGTCAGAATTAACCCCTAACTCGATTGCAGCCTGCTTCATGATGGTAGCATGGGCGGTTTGCATATAGCCGCCATTCCAGCCACTGACGATCAACTGACAATTTTGTCCCAGTGATAACTGACGCACACCTTCGGTTAACCGCCCTAAAGCAGTGGCCGATAGTTGATGCACTGCGGTTAACCCTGCTTTCTCACTATGGCCCGAGCCTAACACCATCACCACACAGCGCTGACGTGAAATAATCGGCACTGAATTTACTGGGTACTGAGACTCTAATGAATTGGCTAAATAATAGCTGCTATCAGATTGGCTTAAACCAACCAGTATTGCCAGTGCTGCGAGTAAGCTTAACTTTACAATAGACTCTAATTTTGATGCTGCAAATGTCATTAATAACAAAGAGACTAAAATGAATAACACCGTTAGCGGAATAGGCATAAATAATTGTGAGATGATTTTTTTAAGCCAAAACATTCAATAGCTATCCAATTGAGAATAATCGCAATAGTGTAACGACTCACCCTCAAATTAGCGAAAGCAATTTGAGTAGTTTTACAATTATTTAGCTGGGCCACAAAAACAAAAATGCCATTGAATCATCAATGGCATTTTTAGGCTGATTTGCATTGGGCTTCGAACTTACTTACCCCATAACCACGCCGCACCACGTACACCCGATGAGGCACCAAAGAGGTTTTTAACCACAGGTGTGCGACACTCACGACCAACCACATATTGGGGTAATACTTTTGGTAACTCAGTGTAAATGGCGTCGATATTAGATACTCCACCACCTAACACAATAACGTCAGGGTCCATCATATTAATCACATGCGCTAGTGAACGGGCTAAACGGTCAATAAAGCGATCAAAAGCCTGCTTAGCAAACTCATCACCTTCAGCCATCATTTGTGCAATTTGAATACCGCTAGTTGCTTCGCCGCCAGCCGCACGAAAATCACGCACAAAGCCAGTACCCGAAATAAAGGTCTCAATACAATCTTTATTACCACAAAAACACTCGGTTGAATGATGCTCTTCTGCCGTCATCCAGGGGAGTGGATTATGACCCCATTCACCGCCAATACCATTACCACCGGCATGCACTCGGCCATTAATAGCAATGCCAGCGCCACAGCCGGTGCCTATTATGCCACCAAATACCACACCTTTACCCGACGCAGCGCCATCTACGGCTTCTGATACCGCAAAACAATTTGCATCATTAGCGACTCGGATTTCGCGCTCTAAACGAGCGCCTAAATCTTTGTCTAAAGGATGACCATTAATCCAGGTCGAATTGGAGTTTTTGACTAGGCCTGTAAATGGCGAAATAACCCCAGGAATACCTACACCTACCGAGCCTTTCTGGCCCAGTGTTGTTTCGGCTTCATTCACTAGGCTGATAATCGCATCTAAGGTGTCAGGATAATTTCGTGGTGTCGGTATACGTTTTCGAAATAACTCATCACCGTTGTCAGCCAACGCCACTAATTCAATTTTGGTCCCACCAAGGTCAACGCCCATGCGCATCATAACTTGTCTCTCCATTTAATTATTATTCATTCTGGTGTCGTATTTGGCTGACGTAAACAAATGATTTATTAGGCTAACGCTCAAACCATGCCGCTGATGCAGCAATAAAATACGGATTTAAAATATTTTCTTTTTGGTTGTACTGTAAAGGCGTTAATGCCGGATATTCAACCACAACACCACCAGCACTTTCTAAAACCGCTTGTGCTGCTGCGGTATCCCACTCACTTGTTGGTCCAAGTCTTGGATAGACATCAGCTTGGCCTTCGGCCACCATACAAAATTTTAACGAACTGCCGACGCTGAGCATTTGATGCTCGCCCACAGTGTGTAAATAATCAGCAACATCAGGGCTTACATGTGAGCGACTGCCGACAACAACAGGTATAGGCAAAATATTGCGCTGGCTAATATCCAAACGACTAACTTGGCCATTATGTTCAAGCCAGGCACCATTCCCCACAATACCGCTATAACATTTGCCTAAAACGGGCGCATAAACCACACCCGCTATTGCTTGCCCTTGATGTATCAAGGCGATGTTGACGGTGAACTCACCATTACGCTTTATAAATTCTTTAGTGCCATCTAACGGGTCGATTAACCAATAAGTCTGCCACTGCTTACGCGTCGCCCAGGAAATGTTGGCATCTTCTTCGCTCATGACAGGGATATCGACAAAATGACTTGTTAACCCTTTAATAATCACATTGTGGCTAGCTATATCGGCTGCAGTTACCGGGCTATCATCCTGTTTAATCTCTACCTGGAGGTCGGTTTGGGCATAAACATCCATAATGGCATTACCCGCTTGCTTGGCAATAGTCACTATTTGCTGCAGCTCAGCTTGAGAAAGTACAAAATTAGACAAATCAATTCCTTAGCAAAACGCTTGGTTCATTAAAACACTTAATAATGGCATATTATGCCATTATTAAGATCATTGATTTATAACTATTTGATTGTACTTCTATCAAAAACAACTAACTTGGACTTGATACTATGCTAAGCACTGAGTCAGGCAAAGAAAACAGTGCGTTTTTGCATTCGTATTCAATAAAAACACTTACAATAAGATGCACTTAAATCAGTGTAGCCCTGAGTTTATTGGGTCAGCTTAATATTATCAATTTGCAATACCACACCTTGTTGGTCGCCCCACTTAGGAAAAATAACAATCGGGGTATCAACTTTGGCTAAATCCAGACTTGAGCCGTTGTTAGCCACCAGATCAGTTAATGCAATATCATAATGGGTCCATACACCTACGTCGGGAGGCATTATGTCAAAATCTCCAGAACTACACGGGGTTTGACAGTCCATTTTAATCTTCATACTTCGCACTTCACGCAGATCTGTCACCACATTCAAATCGAATGATAAGAAGTTAAACCCGCTGAAATCCATCACAGTGCCACTGCTTTGATAAAATCCTACAGCTTCATTGGTGTTAAAGGTTAATTGGGTCACTATTTTATGTTCGCCTCCAACATCAACTTGCTCCTCTAGTAATTGTCCAGATGCTGCAAACAAACCAAAAGCATAGGGCGCCACAGCGGCATCATCATATACCACCAATTCAGTCTGCTGAGCCACTTGGTATTCATAACGAATATTATCCAGTTTTAATACCACAGGGCCTGTTGGTTCGATAACAAATGGATTAACAACATCGGTTAAATTGACCGTACTGCCGGGTGAAAAGCGATTACCACCGGCCACAAGACTGGCAAATGATATTCTGACTTCTTGCCATTGATTGAGGTTATCCGGCAGTGAAATACTGATATCGCCAGTATTTGGCCAACCACTATCCACTTTAACCAATACTTCTGTTCCCTCTGCAATTGAGGTCACATTAATATCAAACACTAACTCACCAAGCTCTTGCCAATGGGATAAATCAACTCGAGGAGAATATTCAAAAAATAGATTACCTACCGCTGCTGTTTTGGTGATTTCTAGGACCTGACCACGCACATCATCGCTACCAACTTGATAGGTTATCGCACCATCAGGATTATAACTTCCAAAAGATAAATCTGTGTTAAGTGCAATGGCATCGGCATAACTAAATAGGCTAAAAGTGGGCCCTTGACCAAATTGCGTATCCGGTATCACAATCTCTGGGGCGCTGTGACCCGGCACAATAATCGCCGCATCATCAATAGTGGCGCAACCTGCTCCCGTATTTGGAGAGTCGGCGCATTCATACACGCGCACATAATCAATTTGCATTGCCTGAGGGAACACACTTTTATCAATACCCGTATTATTGACATTCGCCGCCCAAGACCCGCCAACTGCAAGATTCAATAACATATGAAATTGTTGATTAAAAGGTGCATCATCGGGTGCATTGACAGTATTGCCATTTTCATCAATGTATTGGCTATACCAACCAGATGAGCGTTGCGTCGCATAATGAACATCATCAACATACCAACGGATCTCATCTTCTTGCCATTCTAGGGCGTAAACATGAAAATCATCGGAAGGGTTTTGTGCGTTAGGTAAAGCGTAATCTTGTCCACTGTAAACATTATTCGGCCAGGTTTTGCCAAAATGCAGTGTGCCGTGAACCGCTGATTCAGGTTCGCCTCCATTGGTCACCGTTTTTAAGTTAACGGCTTCCATGATATCTATTTCACCCGATCCAGCCCAAGGGCCATATACCCAGTCAGTTGGCAACATCCAAATAGCAGGCCATGTGCCCTGGCCTTGCGGTAATTTAGCGCGAATTTCAAAACGGCCATATTTCCAGTCACCTTTATTTTTGGAGACTAACCTTGCCGAGGTATAGTCCAAAGTTTTAGACGTATCTAAAGGATCATAATTTGGATCAGAGTCATTCACCGCAGGCCCAGAGAATGTCTCTCTTAGGGCGGTGATGGTTAATAACCCTTGCGCCACCTGCGAGTTTTCAGATCTTGCGGTATAACATTGGGCTTCGTCATTACCACCACCAAAACAATCAACTGCAAAACTCCACTTGCTGCTATCAACTTCAGTACCGTCAAATTCATCTTGCCACACCATTTGCCAACCCGTAATGCTTGTGGGAGGTGTTGCTTCAACGTCGGCAACAACGGTGGAATTGTCTGAACCGCACCCTAATAAAAACAGTCCTGACAAGACAATCGCGGTGATATTCAGCTTAAAAGGTAGCCTATTTATTTGCTGATTCATTTTTGCTCCTAAACGAAATTTAATCGCGCTTTGTCAATAACGGCGCCCAACTCAGGGCCCATCAACTGCTTTCACTCGGCACATTTTTGCATGCACTTAGCTAAGCTTTACTGATATCAGCAAAGCTTAGCCGCACTGTGGCTTAATGATTAATTACATTGAATAGTGTTTGGTTGATGGTTTGCTTGAATAATGACATCGCTAAAGCTCAGTTCAACCTTAGCGTCTGTTGCAAGGAAAAAAGGCGATACAATTTTGCCAAAATCCATTGACTCAGATGCAAAACAATTCAATGCCACACTGACATTATTCCACTCGCCAACAGTCACTTGCTTGCTAATGTCGTACTGAGGACGACAATCGCCTTCACACGCCATACCCAGCCACAAAGGTTGAGTTAATGCAGTGTCAACCTTAATGCTAAACGACAACGCCGAATCAGTATTACTATAGGCACGAAAATCTCTTGGGAAATTACTCAGTAAACCCACTGTACCTAATTCAGTACCATTAAATGTCACTAAACGGGCATCTTCTTGAACAACTCTGTCCATGGTGCGAATTTTAAGCGCACTATTTTTAGCCACACTGCTGCTGAGTCCTTCTCGCTGCGTTGCTGTAGCAATAAACATTGACCATGGCGATTTAACCGCACGTTCAAATAACGCTAAATCTTCAAGAGATTGAGTTGATGACAAATTATCTTCTGATAAATTATCTAAGGTGATGACATCTGTTGGTGCAGATTGATAGCTTAAACCGTAACCATAGGGAATAAGTGGTTGATAATTGCTGCTTAACGCAACTAATGCTTCCATTTCTAAAGGCACATTGACTGAAGTTTGTTGCGGGTTAGCCGGCCATGAAAATGATAACTTACCGACAAAATCATGGTTAACTTTACCCTCTGCATCAGTAAACAACACATCTGCAATGCCATTACCTTCCGAACCGGGTAACCAAGCTGCAACAAAAGCATCCGACTGATTAAGTTCTGCATTAACCCACATTGGTCGGCCGCTGATAAACACCGACACCACAGGTATGCCCTGTGCTTTAAGTTTTTTAAGTAATGCTAAATCACGTTTATCACCGCGTTGATATTCTACATTATCAATGTCGCCATTACCTTCGGCATAAGGCTCTTCACCAAACACCACTATGGCCACATCCGGCTTTTGCGCCAATTCAAACTCACCATTGACACTTAATATCGCTTTGCCGCCAGCTTGCGTAATGACATTATCAATGCCAGCGAAAATAGACGTTGCCCCAGGAAAATCACTGTTTTTATTGTCAGTACCTTGCCAAGTAATAGTCCAACCACCTGATTGCTTACCGATATTATCTGCAGCATCACCTGCCACTAATACGGTCAACTTAGGCGATAATGGCAATAAATTTTGTTTATTTTTTAACAACACGAGTGATTCACGTACTGCTTGTCTTGCTACTTCACGATGACTGGCTTGACCAATTAACTCAGTTTTACCCGAAAGTGGTCGCTTAGCAGGACTAGGTTTATCAAATAATCCAGCACGAAATTTAACCCGTAAAATACGCGTCACTGCATCATCAATTCTAGACTGGGCAATTTCACCACTGTTAACTTGCTCAATTGTATTGTAATACAGGGGTTTCCAAGCAGCGGTTGGCACCATAAAGATATCCAGTCCGGCATTGGCCGCTTGCGCACATGATTCATTAGTACAACCAGGCACTTGTCCATGGCCGTTCCAATCACCCACAACAAAACCATCAAAGCCAAAGCGACCTTTTAGTACATCCGTTAGTAAGTATTGATTGCCGTGAATTTTATCGCCGTGCCAGCTGTTAAATGAAGCCATAACAGATTGAGCGCCTGCAGATAAACCACCGACATAGCCTTGGGCATGAATAGCATATAAATCTTGCTCGGAAGCAACATTATCCCCCTGATCTATGCCCTTTTCTGTGCCGCCGTCACCGATAAAATGCTTTACCGTTGACAACACATGTTGATCACTTAAAAAGTCACCATTGACAGCACCTTGCAGACCTTCAACTATCGCAAAGGCATAATCCCTTACAATACGAGGGTCTTCTGAATATCCCTCATAAGTGCGGCCCCATCGGTCATCACGCACAACTGCCACTGTAGGTGCAAACACCCAGTCAATGCCCGTTACCATGACTTCTTTGGCGGTAATTGCGGCAATTTTCTCGATTAACACTGGATTGTCTGCTGCACCTAAACCAATGTTGTGCGGAAACAAAGTCGCACCAATCACATTGTTATGGCCATGAACCGCATCAGTGCCCCACATTGTCGGAATCGCTATCCCGTCAACAGAATCATCTATCGATGCTTGATAAAAATTTTCAGCCAGTTTTATCCAATCAGCTGGCGTAGCATGCTTATCGTTATTGGGATAAGCACCACCGCCATTAAGGTATGAGCCAAAACCATATTTACGCATATCCTCAACTGTAATATCGCGAATTTCAGGCTGGATCATTTGCGCCACTTTTTGCTCAAGTGTCATGGTCACTAATAATTTGGCAATTTTATCCTCTAATATAGGATCAACCGCTATAGCCGGTGCTTGCTGAGGCCAAAGACTAATATCTTTAGCTGGCACAGCCTGCAAATTTGCCGCAGAGGTATCAACTACAACCGCAAGAGTCTTATCAGCACCCTCTACCGGAGTAGATACAACCTGAGGCTGACACCCGATTAACCCCAAACCCATCAAGGTCGAAAAGGTTAGCATAGTACGGCTCAACGGCATCACTGCGGATAAACTATGGCGCACAGCAGAATCATTTTTTGTTGTGTTAAATAACATTTTAAGATCCTTTAAATTGACTCGTTAGGACGGTTAGCATTACAGCCAATGAGTCCGTAATAACCAATAAAACCATAACAAAGCAGTGGTAACACAAACGCTACTTGAATACCAAATGAGTCGGCTAACATCCCTTGTAACAATGGCACTACAGCGCCACCGACAATGGCTAAACATAAAATGCCTGAACCTTGGCTGGTATATTGTTTTAAATCCTGTAACGCCAAACTGAATATCGTTGGAAACATAATTGAGTTACATAACCCGACTAACAATAATGCCCACATAGCAGTTGTGCCTTCGGAAAATATTGCCGTAGCCACCAGCACACAGGCAAAAATAGCGTTGAATGCCAACACCTTGCCAGCGTTAACCTTCTGCATAACCAGCGCACCAATAAAGCGTCCAACCATGGCACCACCAAAATAGTAAGCTATGTATTTAGCCGCCTGTGATTCTGTTAACCCACCAATTTCATCTTGGGTTAGGAAGTTAATCAAAAAGCTACCAATACCCACCTCTGCCCCCACGTAGACAAAAATCCCCACCGCGCCTAACACTAAATGTGGATAACGCCATGCGCTACCAGAGCCAGATTGATGGCTTTCGCTTGGATCTTTTTTACCTAACAAGGGTAATTTTAAAAACATAAAAATAATTGCTAGCAGAAATAATGCGGCCGCAAGAATTAAATATGGCACTTGTACCGTACTGGCTTGCTCAGCAACCGTTAAAGTAGCGATAGCTTGATCTAGCTCAGTAACCGAATCTGGATGTTCAATAGTTGATAGAATTAACCAACTGCCAAAGAATGGCGCAACTGTTGTCCCCAATGAGTTAAATGCTTGGGTCATAGTTAAACGTGATGAAGCGGTATTTGCTGGCCCTAAAGTACTGACATACGGATTAGCAGAAACCTGTAAAATAGTAATCCCAGATGCCAACACAAAAAAAGCAAATAAAAACATATTGTAAGAAGCTAAACTGGCAGAAGGATAAAATAATAAACACCCTATGCAGGCAATAACTAAACCGGTAATGATACCTTTTTGATAGCCGATTTTACCGACTAGATTACCTGCAGGAATAGACACAATGAAGTATGCACCAAAGAAGCAAAACTGCACCAACATGGCCTGGGTATAACTTAAATCAAACATGTTTTTTAAATATGGAATGAGGATGTCATTCAGACAAGTCAAAAATCCCCACATAAAAAATAACGACGTTAATGCAATTAACGCAAAACGGTAATTCCCTGACTGATGCGGTGCATCTTGTGCCACGGTAGTTTGAATTGATGCATCAGAAGTTGCCCCGGCCATATGTTTCCACCTGTTATAGTTATATGTTTGTTTAAAAGCGTGTGTAAAACAAGTTATCGCGTTTTTACGCTTAAAACTTGTATTGACCTTTTGATAATTAATCACTAGTCTCAATGTAAGCGCTTTCATTTTTAACATAACGATAACCGATGTCAACGATTTTTGATTCAAACTAAACATTTTTTGACGTGATTGGTCAACAACGAAGACAAACCGTGAAGTGATGCAAACGCGCACTTAAAGACTTTACTCAGCCAATTTCGTTTCGACATAACATGGGTCAATTCAAACAAAACTAAGTGAATAGAAATATGAAAATAACCTTACCCGCTACATCACCTATGCTTTCTAAGGATTTTACATTTGGAGTGGCTACCGCCTCATTTCAAATTGAAGGCAGCGCACACAATCGCTTACCTTCTATTTGGGATACATTTTGTGCAACCCCGGGGAAAATTAGTGACGGTTCTGATGGAAAGCAAGCATGTGAGCATGTGAAGCTATGGCAACAGGATGTTGAGCTTATTGAATCACTGGGGGTTGATGCTTATCGTTTATCTATTTCATGGCCTCGAGTAATAAAGCAAGACGGCAGCCTGAACTCAGAGGGTGTTAACTTTTATATCCAGTTATTAGATAGCTTACTTGCTAAGGGCATAAAACCTTATGTCACTTTATATCACTGGGATTTACCGCAGCATATTGAAGACAACGGTGGCTGGCTCAATCGCAGCACTGCATATTTATTTCAAGACTATGCGAGCAAAATAGTGGCTGCATTGGGCGACAGAGTGCATTCTTATGCCACCTTTAATGAACCTTTTTGCAGCGCATTTTTAGGCTACGAAATTGGTATCCATGCACCAGGTAAAGCCAAGGTCGCTTATGGTCGTCAAGCTGCGCACCATATATTATTAGCGCATGGCTTAGGTATGCAAGTGCTACAAAAACAAAGTCCTCATACTCTTAATGGCATTGTACTTAATTTTACCCCTTGCTACCCACACTCATATAACATCGCTGATATTAACGCAGCCAAAAAAGCCGATGAATATATGAATCAATGGTATATCAAGCCGCTTTTTGATAAATGCTATCCGGATATCATCAATGACTTATCTGATGATGTCCGCCCGGTGGTTGAAGCTGGCGACTTTGATATCATTGCGCATAAAATCGATTTTTTAGGGATTAATTTCTATACTCGTGCAGTATATCAAGCCCATCCAGAAACCATTTATGCCCAGGTCGATATGGTCAATGCTCCGAAAACGGATATGGGCTGGGAAATATACCCACAAGCCTTTACCGATTTATTAGTATCGCTGAGTCAAACTTACCCTTTACCACCTATCTACATAACCGAAAACGGCGCAGCCATGCCTGACAAGTTAATTGACGGTCAGGTGAATGATGTCGATCGTATCGACTATTATCAATCGCACCTCAATGCAGTAAACAATGCTATAACCCAGGGTGTTAATGTGGCGGGTTATTTCGCCTGGAGCTTGATGGATAATTTCGAGTGGGCGGAAGGATATTTAAAACGATTCGGTATTGTATATGTTGATTATCACACTCAACAACGTACCATAAAAGCCAGCGGTAAAGCCTACCGTGACTTAATTAGTTCTCGTTAGAAGCGTCATAAAATCAGAATAATAAGAGGCTAGGATGATCAGCATAAAAGAGAAAATTGCCTACGGATTAGGTGATACTGCCAGTAATATTGTGTTTCAAACTGTGATGTTATTTCTCACCTTTTTTTATACCGACATTTTTGGTATATCGCCCGCATTTGTGGGCACTATGTTTTTAGCTGTTCGCTTAATTGATGCGATAACCGACCCCTTAATGGGGGCGTTAGCAGATAGAACCAATACTAAGTGGGGTAAATTTCGCCCCTACTTACTCTGGTTTGCGTTGCCATTTGGGGTGATCAGTGTGCTGGCATTTACCACGCCTGATTTGTCTGAAGATGGTAAAATGATTTATGCCTTTGTCACTTACACGGCATTAATGATGGTTTATACCGCTATCAACATACCTTATTGTGCGTTAGGTGGCGTGTTAACTGCCGATCCTAAAGAGCGTGTATCGGTGCAATCATATCGCTTTGTGTTTGCTATGTTAGGCGGTCTACTGGTATCTGGATTAACTCTCCCACTGGTCGAGTTTTTAGGCCAAGGCGATCAAGCCAAAGGGTATCAACTGACGATTGCTGCGATGAGTATTTTAGGCGTAGCGATGTTTCTAACTTGCTTTTGGGGCACTAAAGAGCGTTTACATCCACCTATTGATCAGCAATCTAGCTTTAAACAGGATTTAGCTAATTTGTTAAAAAATGATCAATGGCGAATACTGTCAATAGCTTCAGTGTGTTTGCTTTCTGGTATGGTACTCAGAACCAGCTTGGCGATTTACTACGTTAAATACTTTTTGAACATGCCTGATTCTATTACCTTATTTATTACCTTAGGTATGTTGGGTAACATTTTTGGTTGTATGTTAGCAGAGCCGCTAGCCAAAAAAGTCTGTAAAGTTAAGGCCTATATAAGCTTACAGGTTATTGCCGCTGCTTTATGTATTGCCAGTTATTTTGTCACCGCAGACCAAACGACACTTGCCTTTATTATGTTTATTGCTTGGGGTTTTACCTTCAACATGGCCACTCCCCTTTTATGGGCAAAAATGGCAGATGCGGTTGATTATGGGCAATATAAAACCGGCGTTAGAATTACTGGGATGATTTATTCATCGATAATTTTCTTTATTAAGTTGGGCGTTGCTGTTGGCGGCGCTGCTGCTGGTTGGTTATTGTCTGGTTATGGCTATCAAGCCGATACCGCTCAAACACCAGAAACCTTAAAGGGTATATTAATGTCGTTTACCCTATTTCCTGCTATTGGCTCAATTCTTGTTGCCGTTGTGATGAGTTGGTATACATTAGACTCTGCCAAGGTAGATGAAATTCATTTGCAACTGAATAAGCAAACCTAGTGATTATCGTTAAGTTTAATCACAAATACTTTCACTATTTTTGGTTTTTATTTGTTTGATTTCCAAATGTAATAGAAACCATGTTAACCTTCTGCCGATTTTAATTTATACAAGAAGCAAGCAAAAATATGGCGACAATTTACGATGTTTCAATACTGGCAGGTGTTTCACTCGCGACCGTATCGCGGGTGATGAATAACAACACCAAAGTCAGTGATAAAACTCGACAAAAAGTGCTAGATGCTATGGCATCATTAGGTTATCGCCCTAATACTATTGCACAATCGCTTGCTTCTAGTTGTTCAAATAGTATCGGGGTTTTGGTGTCTCAATTGGACGGTCCATTTTATGGCCCAATGATGACCGAAATCGAAACGGCACTTCGCACAGCCAATAAACACGTCATCATTGCCGCAGGGCACGCTGATGAGGCGCAAGAAAAAGACAGTGTCGAGTTTTTGTTGAGTCGAGGCTGCGATGCTCTCATTTTAGATGTCGAAGCGGTTTCTGATGAATACCTGATCGAACTGCATAAACAAAAAACCCCTATTGTGTTGATCAACCGTTACATAGAAGCGTTAAAAGACAATTGTATTTATCTTGAAAATGAACGTGGTGGCTATCTGGCAACAGAATACATTTTATCTTTAGGTCATAAAGATATCGCCTACATTTCTGGGCCTATGTACAAACGAGACGCCAGAGACAGACTCCAAGGTCACCAAAGAGCATTAGCAGAGCATAAAGTCATGTTTGACCCTGCTTTGTGCTTTGAGGGAAACTTCCGTGAATTTGGCGGTAGCGATGGGATGAGGCATTTGCTCAGCTTAAATAAAAAATTTACTGCTGTAGTGTGTGCCAGTGACCAAATGGCATCAGGTGCGATTGCTATCTGTTTAGATAAAGGTATTCGCGTACCTGCTGATATCTCATTTATCGGTTACGACAATACCCCCTTCCCTCAATACATATCACCCAAACTCACCACAGTCAGTAACCCGATTGATGAAATGGGTAAAATGGCAGCATTTTGGGTATTAAAAAATGTCTATAAAAATGACAAGGTCACTGTCGATTGTTCATTTTCACCAGCACTTTTCGTTAGAGACTCAGCAATAACGGCAACGTAATCTTTGTCCTCATAAAATCCTAAACGTAACTAAAACTTGTGTAAATGGCCATTTGCATATCAGCTGAGTCAACTCTGCTTACTGCTACTTGGAACATATCCTCAACACCACAAAGAAAGCGCTTACAAAACAACATTAAAGCCACACCAATTATTTACTATTAAATACAGCAACCTATAGAAAAAGCCTACATAACACCTCACAAAAGTTAATGAAATGTTGATTTTAATTACCATTTATATTGACTCAGGTTACAAATTAATCTAGTTTTATGTAAGCGCTTACATGACTATCAACAACACTGTGACGCTAATAGAGAATTACAAATCGATTTGCACTTTATTCAAGGGCAAACTATAAAATAGTAAAATCTAGTCAATGGGGATTTCCTAGATGAAAACAAGAACATTTACCAAAACTAAGCTAGCAACAAGCCTATCACTTGTGCTTGGGCTCAGTTCAATGATGCCAGCTCACGCTGCTGATGAAGCCGCTGAAGAAAATATTGAAGTGGTTCAGGTTAAAGGCATACGTGGTAGCTTAATTAAGTCAATGGACATTAAACGAAGCTCTCAGGGTGTAGTTGATGCCATTAGTGCTGAAGACATGGGTAAATTCCCAGACACTAACTTAGCCGAATCATTACAGCGTATATCAGGTGTATCAATCGACCGTTCAAACGGCGAAGGGTCTAAAATTACCGTTCGTGGTTTAGGGCCAGATTTTAACCTAGTGACATTAAATGGACGTCAAATGCCGTCGTCCAACTTAGAAGCAACCACAACAAGCAGCTCACGTTCATTTGACTTTGCTAATATTGCTTCAGAAGCAATCAGTGGTGTTGAAGTTTATAAAACAGCAAAAGCCGATGTTTCAAGCGGTGGTATTGGCGCTACCGTTAATATCCAAACAGCAAAACCATTAGATAATCCAGGGCAACAAGCTTCTTTTGGTGTTAAAGGAGTAATGGACCAGTCGACTGATGAAGGTGATAACATTACCCCTGAACTGTCTGGTATCTACAGTAATACCTTTGCTGATGACACCATTGGTATTGGCATTTCATTTAGTCACCAAGACAGAAATGGTGCCACAAAAGAAGCCGTTGTTCCTCAATGGCACACTCAAGCCATCGCTCCAGTTGATGGTTGGAACGGTGGTGTCAATAATACTGATTGGGATGAGGGTGATACCTTTAACCGCCCACAACAGTTCCGTTATAACTTTACCGAATTTGAACGCAAAAGAGATAACGGTCAGGTTGTTTTTCAATACGCACCAACAGATGACCTAACACTTACAGCTGATTATACAATGTCACAGCAAACCGTTTCATCGACCTCAAACGGTATCGGTGCATGGTTCTGGGAAGGCGAAACGATTGACGGTAATTTAAATAAATTTACCGATGGCCCAAATCATTCACCACTTGTATGGCATTCTGGTGCGGGTCCTGATTTATCTTTTTCTACTTCTGAATCTGGCCAAAAGAACAAAAATGATTCAATCGGTGTTAATTTAGCGTGGGATGTTAACGATAATCTAACCCTAGAACTGGATTACCATAACTCTTCAGCCACCTCAAAAGCAGATAGCCCATACGGCAACAGCTCTGTAATCGAATATGCTGTTAACTCACGTCAAAGTACCACAATTGACTTCAGATCAGACTTCCCTGTTATGTCTATCGCGCAATTAGATGGCTTAACTGGTGCTCCATCTGAACTAATTGCTACCGGTAGCTCATTAAGAAACAGTCAGTTTACTAATGATTTAGACCAAATCCAACTACGTGGTAAATACGTATTTGATGATGGCTTCATTACTAGTGTCGATTTTGGTGTATCGAAAACTGATAATGATGTCAGAGCATCTATTATGACGGCTCAACGTGATACTTGGGGCGGCGAAGGCAGTGTTGATGATGTTAGTGATAGCCTATTTACACCAGGCAGTAGCTCAGGTCAATTAAGTGACCTGCCAACAACTGGCCAAAATGCTGCTGGTGACCAGATAAATCTTTTCGACCTGTTCTACAAATTTAGTTTTGCAGACGCAGCAAGCGAAATCGCTTCTTATGCAGCGCCTGATAATAGCGGTAATCAAGTATCACCTGGTGTATGGCCTTGTAGCGATCGTTTCTGTGTCAATGACAACTGGACAAGAGATGAAATGATAGCTGAACAATATCAGGCTATTTTTGCTCAAGTTAACATGGAATTTGATATTTCAAATATGCCGTTAAATGTCTCTGTCGGTTTCCGATATGAAGATACAGATGTTAATGCGAGTGCTATGGTGCCAGCATATACAGGCATTGATTGGGTTTCTAATAATGAATTTGCAACCATAGATACTGGTGAAAGTGCATTTACCGATTTCAACGGTAGTTACGACAACTTTTTACCTAATATTGATGCTAGCTTAGGTATTACTGATGATTTAATTGCAAGAGCATCAATCGGAAAAACCCTTTCAAGACCAACTTACAATCACATTCGTGGTGGTGTAGGTATTGGTGAAGTAAGACAAGGATTTGCTACAGCAAACAGTGGTGATCCAGGGTTAGTGCCTTATGAATCGACAAACTTTGACTTTTCCCTAGAATGGTATTTTGCTCCTGCGAGCTACGCATCTGCTGGATACTTCAAAAAAGACATTGAAAACTTTATTGGTACTCGTACAACCAAGGGTAATTTGTTTGATTTAAGAAATCCAACTAACGGCCCTCGTTATGCAGAAGCCCTTGCTGCGGTTGGAAGCAGTGATAACGCAGCAATTAGACAATACATTTTCGAAAACTATCCAGAATCTAGTACAGTCACGGGTGCAGACTCAAACGGAAATCCAACAGGTAATATCCACTCAACGGCTGAAGATAGCCTAATTGATTTCGACATTACCAAACCATTTAACGAGCGTGATGCTTCAATTGATGGTATTGAACTTGCTTTCCAACATACATTAGAAATGGGTTTGGGTATGCAAGCCAACTATACTTTTGTATCTAGTGATGCAGAGTATGACCCTAATGTATTTGATAGCCAGTTTGCACTACCTGGTTTAAGTGATACTGCAAACGTTGTGGCTTTCTATGAAAACTATGGGTTTTCACTTCGTGTCGCTTACAACTGGCGAGACGAGTTCTTAGTCTCAACCAATAACAACCTTAATAATCCACGTATTAGTGAGGCTTATTCGCAAATCGATATCAATGCTAGTTATAACATAACTGAAAACTTCATCATTTTTGCTGAAGGCATAAACATTACTGATGAAACACAGCGTATGTATAGCCGTCACAGCAGTGAATTACTGAATGCTATTCAGTCAGGTGCTCGTTACAACATTGGCGCACGCTACACTTTCTAAAAGTGAGCTATATTTAAAAAACCGCCTTCTGGCGGTTTTTTAATAATAAAAACAAGTGCAAAATTTTACATTATTTCATATTAATGAATTTAAATTATAAGAGATAAATTATGTCAAACCACCAAATGTTAAATAATGAGCAACATAAAAACTTAAAGGTTCACACCAAAAGAAGTTCAGATTTAGGTGATAATGTAATGCTTACACTCACTTTCCCTAGTGAGTTTTACGCTATTCAGTCTTACTATCCCATTGTCTTTTATAAGAACGAATCAACCGAAGAGTTTCAAGCATTCGCATTATTAGGTTTAGAGAAAAAAGAAAATCTATTTCTTTCACCAGATGAAAATTGGGATTGCGGCTATGTTCCACATACTATTAAGGCGCAACCATTTTTAATTGGTTATCAAAATCAAGAAATAAATGGTCAGATTCAAAAACAAAAAGTCATCCACCTTGATGCTGATAGCCCAAGATTAAATGAACACGAAGGTGAAAATATATTTACTCAGTATGGTCAAAACACACCATTTATAGAACATATAGGTAATATTTTAGGGGAAATAGACCAAGGATTCGAAGATAGTAAACAATTTTTCCATTTATTAAACCAATTTAATTTACTTGAAAAGTTTGTTTTCGATATCAAATTGAATGACCAAAGTAGCAATAGATTGTCTGGTTTCTATACCGTAAACGAAGATACTTTAAGCAATTTGTCTTCCCAGCAACTTTTTGAACTAAACCAGAAAGGTTTTTTAAAACCTCTTTATATGGCTAGTGCGTCTATGCTAAATATGAGCGAGTTGATAAAAAGAAAAAATCAGAGATTACAAACAAAATAGAGGATTGACATGTTAGATACGCTGAAAAAAGTGGTCACTGTAGAGGGCATATCTGCTTCTGATGTCCCTTCTTTTGTAGTTAATTCTAAACAACCTCTGATACTCAAGGGCTTCATTAACCAATGGCCTATAGTCAAAAAAGGGCATGAGTCTGAAGATACTTTAAAAGACTATTTATTAAAGTATGCTAACAATTTAGCACTCACCGTTGGTCATGGATCCCCAGATATCAATGGTCGAATTTTTTACAATGATGAGTTTACCGCGTTAAATTGCAAAGCGTACAAAATGTCATTAACCGAATTGTTTAAGCATATTGCTCAGTCTAAGGGGAATGAAAAACCGCCGTTATACTATATGGGCACAACATCTGTTGATAACTATTTTTCGAGCTTAAGAAATGAAAATGATATCCATATAGAGGGCAAATCTCCAACAATGAACTTCTGGATGGGCAATCAAAGTACTATACCGGCTCATTATGATGTACCTCATAATATTGCATGTAACGTATACGGTAAGAGACGATTTACTTTATTTCCGCCAGAACAACTTGAAAATCTTTATATTGGACCGCTTGATTTTACCCCTGCGGGACAATCAATTAGTCTAGTAGACATAACAAAGCCAGACTTTAAAAAATACCCTAAATTTCAAGATGCCCTGCAACATGCTCAAGTGGCAGAACTAGAAGCTGGGGATGCATTATTTTTACCCAGCATGTGGTGGCATCATGTAGAAGGCTTATCCCATTTAAATTTATTAGCGACCTTTTGGTGGTCAGCAACCGATTATGCTACCGACGAGTCAGGTAATGCTTTGCTTTATGCAGTAATGGCATTAAGACATTTACCGGAAGAAAAGAAGCGAATGTGGTTAAACCTGTTTAACCACTATATCTTCGATGCTCAGCCTCTCGACCATATTCCAGAACATGCTAAAGGTATGCTTAATCCGCAAAGTGAAACAACACTTAGAAATTTTAAAGACTACCTAATTAAACGTTTACGATATTAGAAAGGATAATGAATAAATGAATAATTTATCAGCTGTAAAAAATGTTGTAATTGCAGGCGGAGGAACCGCAGGTTGGATGGCAGCAACAGCACTAGCAAAACTTATTGGTAATAAACTGAATATTACACTAGTAGAATCAGATGAAATTTCTACTATTGGTGTTGGTGAAGCAACAATTCCGCCCTTAGTCACGTTTCATAAAATGTTAAAAATTAATGAAGCGGAATTTATGAGTAGTGTCAACGCCACATTTAAACTGGGTATCAATTTTGAAAATTGGAAAGACACTAGCAGCGAATATTTCCATTCTTTCGGTACCACTGGCAGAGATTGCTGGGCAACGACTTTTTTACAATTTTATAATCGCAGCAAGCAGGAAGGTTATCAGGCAAACTATGAAGACTACTGTTTAGAGCTTCAGGCGGGAATGAATCAAAAATTTGCCCATTTACCTGATAGTGGTTTGAAGTATGCCTACCATATAGATTCGACTTTGTACGCACGGTTTTTACGCACTATATCGGAACAGCACGGTGTAACAAGAATAGAAGGTACTATTGATAAAGTTAATATCGATGAAGAGTCTGGCTTTATCACCTCGTTAAGATTGACTTCTGGACACATTATAGAAGGTGATTTATTTATTGATTGTACCGGCTTCAGAGGTGTTTTGATTGAGCAGGCTTTGCATACCGGCTACGAAGATTGGTCACATTGGTTACCCTGCGACCGTGCTGTAGCCGTTCAAACAGAAAGTATTGAAGACCCTAAACCTTATACTCGTTGCATTGCTCATGAGTCTGGATGGCAATGGCGTATACCGTTACAACATAGAACGGGTAATGGGCTTGTTTACTGTAGCAAGTATTTAAATGATGAAGATGCTGAACAATTATTACGTAACAATGTTGAAGGGAAAATATTAAAAAAACCACTTTTTATTAAATTTTCCCCAGGCCAACGTAGAAAGCATTGGAATAAAAACTGTGTTGCATTAGGTTTATCTAGTGGATTTATTGAGCCCTTAGAATCAACAAGTATTCATTTAATTCAACGCGGTATCATTAGATTGATGCAAATGTTCCCAAAAACAGGCATTACTGACAGTGTAATAAATGAATATAATTTCCAAGCCAAAGAAGAAGTTCAATATATTCGGGATTTTATCATTCTGCATTATCATCTCACCAACAGAAATGATTCAAACTTCTGGCGTTATTGCAGCAAAATGGAGGTTCCAAGTTCATTAACACATCGACTTGAACTATTCAAAGACCATGGCTATGTATTCAAGGCTCCTTGGGACTTATTTGCAGAAAACTCTTGGATTCAAGTAATGCAAGGTCAAGGTTTATCCCCTCAAATGCACCACCCTATAGCGGATATGATGTCTGATAAAGAACAAGATATGTTTATGAATGGGATCAAAAATTCCATTTCACAAACCGTTCAGTCGTTACCAACTCATAAACAATATTTAGATCAATATTGTAAATCAAAAGGCTAACTGGCTTTGATATGAGCATTAACACTATTTTTAATGCTCATTTTTGCAAAGTGGAAGCTCTATTAATTGCACTATTAATTGCACTATCCCTGAATTCACTTCGAAGAGCGACATTTATTCTCTGTGATTTACGTCCTGTTAAATACATTAACGTCCGTGTTTAGTCCTATTTTAAATGTCTATTTGTTATGCAAAATGACTAGTCGTTAGCTATTTCGTTATCGTTATCATCAATCTCAATTGTTGTATCAAAATCATTGGATATTTCAACTTGTAGTTTTTCAAGCTCGTCGAGTATGCGAATAAATTTCTCACCAAATTCGGTGACGTTATATTCCACCCTAGGTGGCACTTCGTTAAAGGTGACTCTTTTTAAAATACCAAATTTGGTGTTTTTCTGCAGGCAAGTGTTCAGCACTTTAGTGGTTAATCCATCCACCGACCGCACCATTGCCCCTGGCCGATTAATACCATCAGACAATAATTGATACACGGTTAATGACCATTTACAGCCATAAATTGTCTCTACCATTCGGGCACTTCGCTCGGGAGCTGACTTCTTTAAATATTTTTTTTCGTTAGTTTTCATTAAAACGTACCAATATGTACCTACTACACTTGATTGTGCCTACTTTTCAATAGGCTAACGGCTTTTGTAATATGTGTCCACACCTTACAAACAAGTTGAGAAAATTATGATACCAACACAAGTGGCAATGATTATAGGCGGTTCAAGCGGCATGGGACTGGAGACAGCGAAGCAACTTCACCAACAAGGTGTTGATGTGATTATTATTGGCCGTGATGCTGACAAGTTAGCCCAAGCAAAACAGATGTTAGCGGGCGCGGCGAAGGTTGAATCAATTGAAGCGGACCTTTACTCAGCTGCAGATGTAGAACGGCTAATTAGCACGATTAATCAATCGACTCGCCACATTAAATATCTTGTCAATGCTGCAGGTTATTTTAACCCTACCCCATTTTTAGACCACAAAGTGGAAGATTTTGATATTTATGCTGATTTAAATCGTGCGACCTTTTTTATCTCCCAGGCGGTTGCCAATAATATGCGTCATCATGGTGGAGGCTCCGTGGTCAATATTGGCTCTATGTGGGCACATCAAGCGATTAAGGCGACGCCATCATCTGCATATTCGATGGCTAAGGCTGGGCTTCATTCACTTACCCAGCATATGGCAATGGAATTAGCTGAATATAACATCCGGGTTAATGCGGTAGCGCCTGCGGTGGTTAACACCCCAATATATGGCGCATTTATCGACGAAAAAGACATGGACAGCGTGCTGGCTTCTTTCGATGCATTTCATCCTATTGGTAGAATTGGCACCGCGACAGATATTGCCAACACGGTTTGTTTCTTACTTGGGGATCAATCAACTTGGGTAACCGGAGCGATTTGGGATATTGATGGCGGTGTAATGGCAGGCAGGAACTAACGTTTTAATTTGGCTAAATGTTAAAAAGGCCTAGTCGCCTTTTTAACATCATCGCTGCGTATTTAATATTAATCTAATACGTTTTTCTCAGCATCGGCAATTATCAGGTGTAACTTACCCGACTTAACTAAGTTCTTAATGCCGTTATCGATAATAGGCACAAGCTCTTTTTTGTTCGGATGAATATATACATAAACAGGTTGCGTTTTTATGGTTGCTGATTGCACGATTAAATTATTTGCGTGCATTTTATTGATAGTGGCCATGCCATCCATATAACTGGCAATGACCACATCAACTCTTTTCTTGTCCAATAAATCCATCATTTTTTCAGTTGTAGTAGAGTAGAATACCTTTTTAGGATCAAGCCCTAAGTTTTGTGTATGCTTTACCCCGGTTAATACCCCTACATTTAAATCAATAATATCGGCAACAGATGCGATTTTATACTGAGTATCTTTACGGGTAAAAAAAGCAGTTTTTATTTCATAATATGCCGTTGGTACCCTAATAAAATCCGGGTTATCTTCACCATAACGCCAAACTCGCATAATTTCACCGTTGACTAACCCCTCACGCATATTCCGTTCAGCACGCGGAGCGGGTAACATTTCAATATTACAATGTAACTGCTGGATAAAACAAATCTGATCTAATACTACTCTGCCAATATTTTGAATTGATGAGTCAGCAACACCCACAAAATGATTAGTAGTATCGTCACTCAATACTTGGGGAGTAAAACCCAGAATAAACAGGCATAACAGCGACTTTAGCTTTTTTTGACAACTTCTATACGCTTGAAATGAAATAAATAATCTAACTAGGGCATCCTTCATTGGTTGCTCTCTTGTTGTTTTGCGACATCATTAGCTTTAGTCGTTGAAATACCTGCTGTCAAATTAAACCGCATAGCATCTTCAAATGACCAATCTACTTCAATTAAATCTTCACGCCTAACCAATGTGGTTACCCCTGCCATTTGATAACTGAGCTGAAATAATACTGGTACCCAGTCACCTTCCGGCAAAGCATCAGCTAAAGGCTGAGGCGGTTTATCGCTCATAATAGAGCCGACAATATAGCTACCATTAGCTTGTTTGATTAACACTGTTTGTTGCGGCTTAGGATTACCATCACGGTTCATTAACCCAGCCAAGTCTCGAATGCTGCCATAGACTGACTTAAATAAAGGGAACTTCATTAGTTGGCGCTCTAACCAGCCATAAAGTAGCACTATTGGGCTGACCGAAAATAACAGACCGGCAATAAACACAATAATTGCCACTAGGATAAATCCCGCACCGACAAACAAATCTGTAAAACCTAGCAGGCTGAGTAATAGCTTACCAAGTCCATCCAGTGAGATAAATAATGACCAGAATAACCATATAGATAACACCATAGGTAATAAGTTGGTCAGTCCGCGTGCTAATGTGTTTTTCATAGTGTGAATAATTAATTTTCGTTGCCAATATTCTGGCTATTAAAGCAAATAAAAACGCCTTAAGCGATGACTTAAGGCGTTTTATTATAGATAGGGTTTATTTACATATGCAGGCCATCAAACAAAATGGTTTACAGTTTTAAGTCTTTTTCCATATCTTCATATGAGGTGTGACGAACATCTTTACCCTTAACATAGTAAATAATGTACTCACAGATATTTTTACAACGGTCGCCAACTCGCTCTACAGCACGCGCAGCCCATAACACATCAAGTACACCCGGTATTGAACGCGGGTCTTCCATCATGTAAGTCATTAATTGACGAATAATACCTTCATATTCTTTGTCTAATTTAGCATCTTCTTTATGCAACTCTAAGGCTTGCTCGGCATCCATACGCGCTAATGCATCCAATGTAGCATGTAAAGTACGCGTTGCATGACGCCCCATACTTTCAATGCTAACCAATAATGGCTCTTGGCTTTTAGCGCGTTTGTCCACTGCCGCTTTAGCAATACGTACACAGGCATCGCCAATGCGTTCTAAATCAGTAATGGTTTTAGAAATAGCAAGTATTAAACGCAAATCGCTAGCTGCTGGCTGACGCTTGGCAATGATACGAGTACATTCCTCGTCAATCGCCACTTCCATACCGTTAACTTTATGATCGCCTTCGATAACCGTTTTAGCCAATTCGGCATCTAGGCCAGCTAAAGCATCTAATGCCTGCTCTAGTTGGCGCTCTACCAAGCCACCCATTGCCAGCACGCGATTACGAATATCATCAAGTTCTGCGTTAAATTGACCTGAGATATGCTTGTTTAAATTTACTTTTTCCATTTTATTCAACCCTAAGCTAATTTTTGAACTTTACGCTAATCTTTTCAATTGCACTCTAAGCCTACGATATCGAGTATTAGGCTTGGCAGTGTCATTAGTGAGTAACAATTAACCGTAACGACCGGTGATATAATCTTCTGTTTTACGTTTTTGGGGCGTAGTAAATATGGTATTAGTATCAGCATACTCAACTAACTCGCCCATATACATAAACGCGGTGTTATCAGATACACGGGCAGCCTGTTGCATATTGTGTGTCACTATCACTACGGTATATTTTTGCTTCAGCTCAGTGATCAACTCTTCAATCGTTAAGGTTGAAATAGGGTCAAGTGCCGATGTTGGCTCATCGAGTAACAACACTTCTGGCTCAATGGCAATGGCACGGGCAATAACTAAACGTTGCTGCTGACCACCTGATAAACCAAAAGCATTGTCATGCAAACGATCTTTTACTTCATCCCAAATAGCTGCACCACGTAATGAACGCTCTGCCGCTTCATCAAGTTCACGACGATTATTCAACCCTTGCAAGCGCAGGCCATATACGACGTTTTCATAAATTGATTTAGGAAACGGGTTCGGACGCTGGAAAACCATACCAACATTACGTCTTAGCGCTGCCACATCAACTTTTTTGTCATAAATATTTTGACCGTGCAGTAAAATTTCACCTTCTATTTTACAGATATCCACTAAGTCATTCATGCGATTAATACAACGCAGTAAGGTCGATTTACCACAACCACTTGGACCAATAAAGGCTGTAACCTGCTTTTTAGGTATTTTCATCGACACATTAAATAGCGCCTGCTTTTCTGCGTAACGTAAATCTAGGTTACGAATTTCTAAAGCGGTATCCTCTGCAGTTAAGTTAGCTAAATCTACCGTTTCAGTTTGCATGTTTGTACGATCAATCGAAATCATTTTAATTTTCCCTCAGGATATCGCTATTAGTGTTCTAGCGAACGGAATTTTTCACGTAAATGGTTACGCACGCTAATGGCGGTTAAATTTAACGCGACAATTACCGAGACTAATAAAAACGAGGTAGCGTAAACCAAAGGACGCGCTGCCTCAACGTTAGGGCTTTGGAAGCCTACGTCATAAATATGGAAGCCTAAGTGCATAAACTTTCGCTCTAAATGCACAAATGGAAAGTTCATATCTATTGGCAGTGTTGGGGCAAGTTTCACAACACCCACTAACATTAAAGGAGCAACCTCACCGGCGGCGCGCGCAACAGCTAAAATTAACCCAGTCATAATAGCGGGACTCGCCATTGGAATAACAATCCGCCATAGGGTTTCGGCTTTCGTCGCCCCTAACGCTAAACTGCCTTGACGCACAGCACTTGGAATACGGCTTAAACCTTCTTCTGTTGATACAATCACTACGGGTAAGGTTAAAATAGCTAAAGTCAGTGCAGACCAAATTACCCCTGGCGATCCAAATGTTGGCGCTGGTAATGCTTCTGGGTAAAACAATTGGTCAAGTGAGCCACCTAACATATACACAAAGAAGCCTAAACCGAACACACCGTAAACAATAGATGGCACGCCAGCTAAGTTAATCACCGCTATGCGGATCATCTTAGTGATTGGGCCTTTTTTAGCGTATTCGTGTAAGTATATCGCTGCAACCACACCAAATGGAGTCACTATAACAGCCATCAGCATAACCATAAACACGGTACCAAATATGGCTGGAAATACTCCGCCTTCGGTATTTGCTTCGCGTGGGTCGTCACTAACAAAACGCCCCATACCAATAAACCAGTGTCCAATTTTACCAATAAAACTCATGTGGTTAACATAGTTAACATCAAGAATACTGTCTAGCTTTAAGGTCACTTCTTCGCCGCGCATATCGCGAATAATTACCGAATCCCGTGCCGCTTTGTCACGTAATGCAAAAAGTGACTTTTCAAGGACTAAGTAATCTTGGTTAAGTTGATAAATGTCAGCCTCAATTTCTGCTTTGGTTGCTGCGGTCAACTTACCTTCTAACTCGTACTTACGCTCTTTTAAACGTAAGCGTTCAATTTCATAGTTAATTGTACCTATATCACTTTTTTGTAACGTTAATGCTTCGTCACCAATATCAACCGCACGGTTGATGTGATCAATCAATGACGTTTCAAGCGCGCCACCTTCAAGCGCTAGGCGCTTACCATCTTCGATAACCGCAATAGGATAACCGTAAAAGTTACCATTTTTAGTACGCTCAAATTTTGCGACATCTAATGGCGTGCTGCGACTCACTATGTCTGTCGCTAATATCCATCTAAAATCTAAACCAACAAATTCACGGTTACCGGTTTTCACCAAGTAACGCGTCACAAACTCTCCAGGATGTTGATTAAATTGGTGCCCAGCTGATATTAAGCGTTCAGTGGGGACTTCTTCTCGGTCATAAATTTCGCCAATAAGGGTACTTTTAATGCCTTTTTGATCCTGTAATTCCCACTGATAAACCTCAGCAGGCCAAAAGTAACTTAAGCCACGCCAAGCAATCAGAAGTAATAAGCCAATTACGGCAATCAAACTGATACTTACTGCGCCACCTGTCATCCAAATCCATGGTGAGCCTGATTTAAACCACTTACCCATTATATAAACCTCTCAAGACGACCGCGGAAATTGTGTATATAAAAGTCATCATTATTCCTTAAAGCGAACTGTAGCGGTCACGTAAACGTTGACGAACTACCTCTGCAATGGTGTTGAATACGAAAGTGAATATAAACAGCACGAATGCCGCTAAGAACAGCACGCGATAATGAGATGAACCAATTGCAGATTCTGGCATTTCTACTGCAATATTAGCCGCAAGTGTTCTCATACCTTCAAACACACTCCACTCCATTATGGCGGTATTTCCTGTTGCCATCAGTACAATCATGGTCTCACCTACAGCACGACCTAATCCCATCATGATGGCAGAGAAAATACCTGGACTTGCGGTCAGTAATACAACTCGCGTAAGGGTTTGCCAATTTGTCGCACCTAACGCCAAACTACCATTAGATAAATGACGCGGTACGGAGAAAATAGCATCTTCAGCAATAGAGAAAATGGTTGGAATAACCGCAAAGCCCATGGCAATACCGACTACCAATGCGTTGCGTTGGTCAAAGGTAATACCTAAGTCATTGGTGATGAATTGACGCGTGTTGCCATCAAAAAACATGATTTCAATGGTTGGGCTAATAGCAAATGAAAACCAGCCAACAAAAATAATCACCGGAATTAACATTAATTCCTGATAAGTTTCAGGCAGACGTTGCTTCCATTTTTGCGGTAACTTGCTCCAACAAAATGCGCTGGTTAAAATAGAGGTAGGTAATAGTATCAACAAGGCTAAAATGCCGGGTAAATGATCCTCAATCAGCGGCGCTAACCATAAACCGGCTAAAAATCCCAAAATAACTGTCGGCAGTGCTTCCATAATTTCAATGGTAGGTTTAACCACATTACGCACTTTAGGTGTCATAAAGTATGCGGTGTAGATAGCACCAGCAATAGCTAATGGCACAGCAAATAGCATGGCATAAAATGCGGCTTTCATAGTACCAAACGCTAACGGCATCAAGCTGAGTTTTGCTTCAAAATCATCTGAACCGGAGGTTGATTGCCATACATACTGTGGTTCAGGATACCCTTCATACCACACTTTTTGCCACATGGCGCTCCACGACACTTCAGGATGACTATTTTCAACCGCAAATAAATGTAGCTGCTTATCCGCTTCAATGATAAGCCCATTTGAACGCGGACTAAATGACATCAAACCTGGATTAGGTAGCTCAAATTTCTCATCAAACAAATTACGTTGGCTAGTAGCATATAATAGGGTTAACTCACCTTCAGGGCTCAATACTGCAAAGCTTTTACGATAAAACTCTGTCGCCATAGTGCTAATTGAAGCTAACTCGTCGAACTCACGAATGTACTGATATAAACGGCCGTTATCACTATTGACTTGAAAAAACTGACTCACAATACCTGTATCGTAACTGACCAATATTGAACTCGCACCGGCAAGTAAATTCACCTGTTTAATATTAGCATCGCCTTTTTTGACATCAATCACTTGCATCAACTCAACGGCTTCTGCATCACTGATATCATAAACATACAACTTATTGGCTGATGGTAGAATAAGTTGGCGATGATCTGGGGTCATTAAAGGCATTAATGATTTTGACGGCGCTTCTTCAATAACAGAATGATATGAAACCCACTCAACCTCTTCGGTCATCATATTTTCTTCACCATCAAGGCGATTGATATTCCACACACCCTGTTGGTCTTGGAATACAAAGCTCATGCGGTTGTCTGAAAAATCAAATGCTAAATGATGTACTGAACCATTAGCATTAATCGTTAATGGCTCTTGGTTCAAATAACGCACTTTAGGCGTAATCAAGCGTTGATTATCAGGATAAGTGACCTCGAAATCGATTCCCAGTACCAGCACCTGACCATTGCTTAATCCTAATGCAAAGCGTTGCTCATTCGGACTTGATTTCGCACTACTAGTCACGGTAGTTCCGATTGGAAGCTTAACAATATGCGAGGTGATAAGTTGGTTTGTTACCGAAGAATAAAAATCTACTTGGCCATCGCTTGCCACGCGAAATAACACTTCATTCTGTTCATCACTACCAACCATTAGGGTTGGCACATCAGTGTGTAACATGTTCACTTTACTGCTAGGCTGAATATCAGCACCGTCGAAAATAGGTTTAATCACGTATAGCAGATAGAAAAATATCAGTAATAACGCAACAAACACCATGGTGCCGCCAACAGTTACAGCAATTTGTGCTGCCTTATCCTTAAATGCTCTGCGTGTTGCATAGCGATCTACAAGTAGACTTTTAGCCGCAGAACCAGGTTGACTTACCTGACTTTCCATTAAGAACCTCTATATTTAATCATTCACTAAAATAGCGCTTTGATTGTGTAATTTACTGTGTTAACAATAAATGCTGATGACAATATATGTCTTTCATTATTAACCCAACTTAAAGTGGTTGGCATTATATGACGTAAAGATGACAGTAGTGTTACAGTCAAAATTTTAGTTTCATGTAGGAGAGGATATTTATGATGCGTTATTTGGTTACCCTGCAAGCTCCTGATAGAAAAGGCTTAGTTGAACAGATCGCTAATGCAGTAAGCCGTCAAGATGGTAATTGGTTAGATTCAGAAATGCGCCACCTGGACGGTATTTTTGCTGCAATATTACAATTAGAAATGCCCGTCGATAAATGGGATGCATTTGTTGATGCGCTAGAATGTATTGATGGCCTGTCATTAACTTATTCACAAGCCAGTCAAACCGCACCACCTATCAAACATGTAAGTTATCAACTTGTCGCTTACGATCGCCCAGGACTGGTGTTACATATTTCAAATAGTCTCAATGCGCTTGGGGTCAATATTGAGCAATTTAGCAGTCAATATGAAACAGCCAGTCATACTGGCGTGGCCTTATTTAGGGCGAATATGAGCTTAGGCTTAACCGAACTCATTCAAGAAGAACAAATCGTCGAGCAATTTTATAAATTAGGCGACGATGTTGTTTTAGATAAAGTCACTAGAACCAACTAGCGATAAATATGCAGCCAAACTGAGGCAGAGATTTAAATGCACTATTATATAGTGCATTTTAATTATGCCATCGAAATTATAGACTTCCACTAGCATGGAAATACTGTCATGCCTCAGTTTCTATAAGCTAGGAACTGTTGATTTTTCGACAAGGCTTTTACAACAGTTTGTCATCATTACACTTAGACATCTCACTTAGTATCGAAGTTAAGTATCTGATTATATATGGTCTATTAGTTAATCAGGAGTATACATAATGCTAGATTATGATAATCTTCATTTATAAGACTAAAGGGATAATTAGTACTGTGACACCGATGAATATGACCTCTTCAAAAGCTTGTGTGCTGTTGATTTGCTTTCTAGTTAATATTTATAGCTCAAATGGACTTGCAAACGAGTCAGTTGAATATTTTGAAAACTATGCAGGATCTCATTCTGTAGAAGAAACGCTGAAACACTTAGATCAATTCAATATCGAAACAAGCATTTTAGCTAGTGAAGATAAAGCCAAGTTGTATTTTTTATACGGTCAACTGTATGAGAAAAACCGGCAGCTTGATTTAGCAATTAGCAGTTATGATAACAGTATCAATTTGGTTAACACATTGGCAATATCTGATACCTTAATTGACAGCCATCTTGAACGCTCTTTTGCGCTCTACCTGCAAACAAATGACCCTGCTATTTACTGCGTCGATCGCTATAAAGCGCTTGAATATGCAAGACAGCAAAATAATACCGAGCTATTAACCAAAACATTGACCCAAAATGCATTTTGTTATGAAGGAGCAAATACCATACATATAGGCATTGCTTTACTGGATGAAGCGATGGATATTGTCGATAAAAGTGAAAAGCTAAATGCTAATAGAAAAGCGTTAATTTATAACGCCACAGGTAGCCTTTATCGTAATGTCGGCTTGCATCAGCGTAGCTATGACAATTTTGAAAAAGCTTATCAAACCTGGGCAACCATTAATGATAAACAAGACATGTTTAATATGTTGCACAACATGTTAAGTCAAAGTATTAAGCTAGGTCATTGGCCTGAAGCAAAAAACAGTGTAGAAGCACAATTTGAACTCGCTAAATCAAACCTGGAATTCAAAGATTTTACTTTTTTCGCGCACTTAAATGCAGGACGAGTAGCACTGGGTATGAATGATTATCCAAAAGCGATAGCAAACCTAAAAAATGCCATTCAATTACGTCACACTACCCAAGAGCAATATTTTGTCACTAGTGGTTATCTATTTCTTGCAATCGCTTACATGCGTAATGGACAGACTGCAGAAGCTGATGAGATGGCGACGCTATTTAAACAGGATCAGGACTTCAGAACAGACAAACAACAGATGACACTTAAAGCGGATGCAATTATTGCATTTGCAAACCAAGATTACTTAACTTCAGTCAATTTACTGTTTCAATTAATTGATGATGAACGTAAAAACAACCTCAACATGTTAAATCCAGAAGTCATCAACTCGGCGTTAAATCACCATGCCAAAGTCGCTGAGTTTGAAAATATTCTCCTCGCCAACAAACTGGCTATTAATGAGCTAAAGCTTACCGCCATTCAAGATAAAGAAAGAATTAATGAGCTTAGACTAACCATCGTGGCTTTATTAACTATTACACTGGGCTTGTTTCTAGTTTTTGCACTAAACACTTACAAAAAACGTTCACAAACAGACTTTTTAACAAAAATTGCCAATCGAGGATTTACATTTATAAAAGGGGAGCAGTTAATCAAACGTGCGATAAAATTGCAGCAACCTGCCTCAGTGATCATTTTTGATATAGATAATTTTAAGGAAATCAATGACAAATACGGCCATCACATTGGTGACTTAGCGATTAAAGCACTCGCACAAAGAGCGCAAACTTGTATTAAAAAGCAAGATCTCGTAGGCCGTATCGGGGGAGAAGAGTTTTTAATCGTATTGCCAAAAACCAGTGAACAAGGTGCTTGGGCTATTTCAGAACGCCTTAGAAACAGCATTGCCGAAAAAGACTTCATCTTTGATGGCATTACAGTAAACTTTACTATTAGTTTAGGTCTTGCTGAATTACATTCATCAACCTCCTCACTTCAAGAATTAATGATAGAAGCAGATAAAGCCCTATATCAAGCAAAGTTTTCGGGTAAAAACAAAGTCTACCTAGCAAGGCAATGTGCTTAACAAAGCACAACTACATTTCGATTAAGCAGCCCTTAAGACGAATGTAAAAGTGCAATTGAACTAAATTGCCGCATAGTTTAGCCATCAGATCTGTTAAACTCTGTTGCAAAAGCTCATAAATGGAACGCGCATGTTAGGCACATTATCAAAACTCAACACTTCACTTAACTCAGCGGATGAAGTGCAATATCAATTACCTGTGGGTGACTCACTTATTGCACTAAATCCCCTAATCGGTAAATCACTGACGTTAACGCATACTGGTAATATTTTTTGTTGTAATTGTGGCAAGAAAACTAAAAAAAGTTATTCCCAGGGCCACTGTTATGTTTGTATGCAAAAACTGGCTAGTTGCGACATGTGCATCATGAAGCCCGAAACATGCCATTTTGACCAAGGTACTTGCCGTGAGCCAGAATGGGCGCAAAGCCATTGTTTTGTGCCCCATTATGTCTATTTATCAAATACCTCAGGGATAAAAGTCGGCATTACTCGTCACAACCAAATACCGACACGTTGGATTGATCAGGGTGCCACCCAAGGATTGCCTATTTTTAAAGTGTCGACCCGTAAAATGTCAGGGTTAATTGAGATAGAATTAGCAAAATTCATCAATGACAAAACCCATTGGCAGGCCATGCTTAAGGGTCATAATGATGATATTGATTTAGTGTCTCAAGCGGCTGAGTTAATACCTTTAATCGCTGATAAATTACAACAAATAGCCGCTGAACATAGCGATATAATTATTGAGCGATTAGACGCTAACATTCAAGCAATTCAATACCCTATTGAGCAATTTCCACTAAAAGTAAAATCACATAACTTTGATAAAGTGGCAGAAGTAACAGGTATATTACAGGGTATTAAAGGGCAATATTTGATATTTGATACTGGGGTGATAAATATCCGTAAATTTAGCTCATACGAAGTTGAAGTCAGTAACCCGTAGTATGTTGTCTGTTGTCTGTTGTCTGCTAAGAAAAAACATCAATTTTAACAACTAAAAACACAAAAAAAGCCCTAGAACATTGTCTAGGGCTTTTTTATTACGTTTCAGCTAGTCATAGGATTAGCGTTAACAAATACTCGATATTAGAACTTCACGTTAGCACGAACGAAGAAATAACGACCTAACACATCATAAGTGTAAGGGTCGGTATTTGAATCGTTGTTACCAGTGAAATATGGAGGCTCTTCATCAAAAATGTTATTCACACCAGCTGACATGCGAACAGTGTTTGTCACGTCATAAGAACCTGATAAATCGTGGTAAACAATGCTGCTTACAGTAGGTGCATAACACTTAGTGGTGTCAGCTTTACATGCAAAGGAGTCCATACCATCGATATAACGCGCTTCATAAGTTGCGCTCCAATCATCACCAGTTGCTGTGATGTTAAAGTTTGACTTAAACTTAGCGTAAGCACCGACACCGCCAGTGATATAACCACGGTAATCAACAGCTTTACCATCTGGATCAAACTCTTCATATGAAGAAAGAATTGAAGAGTCTAAACCCGCTTTCCAGCTTAAATCTAACGCATCAAACACATAAGCTACGTTAATGTCATAACCTGAAGTATTGGTTGCGCCAATGTTTTGTAAACCATTGTCAAACTTGATACGACCAGTGCTGTCAAGTTCAATATTTGAAGACTGACATAGTGCAGTACCGGTATTGATTTTGTTACCACCGGCATCTAAACACTGGTTAGCCACATAGTTAGAGTCAACAGCGGTAATGGTGTTAGTTATCGCAATATCGAAATAATCAACAGTGAACGATAAACCTTCAACATAGCTTGGAGAGTAAACCAAACCAAGAGTGGTGATATCAGCTTCTTCTGGAGTCAGTAATTCATTACCACCTACAGTCACTTCAGCTTGAGTTTGGTCAGTTGATGGGTGAACAATTTGATTAAACGATGGAGACTTGCCACCAAATAACTCACTTACTGTTGGCGCACGGAATGCTGTAGAACGACCACCACGAACCATTAAGTCATCATATAAGCGCCAAGTTAAGCCTAGCTTCCAAGTTGTATCATCACCAAAAGTGCTGTAGTCAAAGTAACGCACTGCTGCGCTCATATCAACCTGCTGTGCCATTGGTAAGTCAGCTAACAATGGAATCGCTAATTCAGCATAAAGCTCATCAACACTGAATTCACCAGCGGTAGCTTCAACACGTGGGTCGTTAGCTAAGCCCTGAGCCGTTAATGAGTCAGGCGTATAATGCGCAGACTCTTTACGGTTCTCATAACCTGCTGCAAAACCTAATTCACCCGCAGGTAAATCCATGATTGCACCAGATAAAGTAGCCGCTGCGATATCTAATTCACTGCCACCGCTGTTTACTTCGGTGTAAATAAATGGGGCAATACTTGCGCCTTCCCAAGAAGACTGAGTAAATGGGTCGAATGTTTTTGCAGTAACTGCATCATTAATAGAACCAATGTTATGCAGGTTAGCTAAAGTATCAACTGAGTCGTTCTTACCTTTGTTGTAAGAAGCATCCCATGCCCAACCATTGTCGAACTCGCCTTCTAAACCAACAACAATACGCACTGTATCTACAGTTTGGCTAAAGTCACGAGAACCTGACTCAACCATGCGACGACCATAGCTGACTGCCTCACCTTCTTGAACTTTACCAATAAGTTCTTTATTCATCCACGATGAATCATAAACCCAAGGATCTTTACTCCAAATTGGCTGTGGCGCCATTTGTTGTTCAGATGAGCGCTTAGTGTACATAGCTTCAGTAAAGAACATGATGCTGTCAGATAGCTCGTAGGTACCCGAGAAGCTTAAGTTTAAACGCTCCATAGGGGTTGATAAGAAACTGTCTTTAGCGTAGTTGTAAGCATCTGCTGAGCTATAGTCATGATACTCACCACCACGACCACTTAGATTTGCTTCAGTGTTGTTTTCGTCAAAATAAGCAAACTTAGGCTTACCTTTGCCGTCATTAATATATTGGCCATAGAAGCCTGAATCACCGATTGCATAATCACCTTCTGCACCAGTAGGTGTAATACCGAAGTTACTATCACCCCAGATATGCCCACCTTGTGCATAAGAACTGCCGCCACAATAAAGTGTTTTCGCGCCTGCAGCACCTTTTTCAGCAATTGGACACTCAGAGAAACCACGGTCAGCCTGGCTTGCTTCACCACGTTTGGTGTACTGAGCATTTAAAACTAAATTTCCTTTGTCAAATGTGTTACCTAAAGTAAAGTCGATGCTTGTTTCATCAGCATCACCTTGTGCAGATAAACCTGTTTGAGCATTCATTTCAAAGCCGTCGAAATCACGCTTTAAAATAACGTTCACAACACCCGCAATAGCATCGGTACCGTAGACAGCTGAAGCGCCATCTTTTAATACTTCGACACGTTGGATCATTGAAACTGGAATCGTGTTTAAATCGACCGTTGAAGCTGCGCCAGTACCTGATGCGATCATACGACGACCGTTCACCAGTACTAGAGTACGGTTTGACCCTAAACCACGTAGGTTCATTGATGCATTACCACCAGAACCATTGTTAACCGCAGCGTTAGTCATTGCGCCGCCTGACGATGTCATTTTTTGCAAAACATCATCAATTGAAGTCGCGCCAGATGAAAGAATAGCAGACGCATCGATAACACTGACTGGGCTGGCTGTTTCCATGTCGGTACGTTTAATACGTGAACCGGTAACAGCAATACGCTCAACTTTTTGAGCCTGTTCTTCTGCTGCAATAGCAGAAGCTGAAAATACACTGACAGATGCAACACTTGTTGCTGCAACTGCTAATAAACTACTACGAATAGCTTTCGCAGTTAATGAAACTGAACTCATAATAAAACTCCCTGCAACTTAGTTTTAAAAACATCAAGTTGTTATATTTTTTATAATGCAATTAGCCAAGTGCTAATTACAGGGCAGCATTATTAATAAATAAAAAACCATTAGTCAACAACGTCAACATATCAAACACAATAGGGGTGACAATTTATCCATATAGATAATACAAAACCCAAGACGCTGATTTTAATGCAGAAAAAATATACCCGCAATTAATTTAAATGAAAATAAAACAAAATGATTTAAAATAATAAACAAATGAAAAACATAAAAAACCATAGTAATTAACAGGGAAACAATATAAAAACAAATGCATCAATAACTACACAATTCAAGTGATTGTTAAATAGACTGAATTAATGAAATAAATACATAAACTGATAGGTAATTACTTTTTTATTGCCAACATTGTGATAAAACTCACTTTAATAAGGTTGTTATTAAAAGTTTATCTATTGAAAATATTGTATATAAAATACACTCAAATAAATTAACATTATTAGTTTGCTAAATTCGTTAACAATTCCACTGCTTATATAACTGCTTATATAACAGCTTGTATCGTGACAATTCTTTACCCTTAGGTAATCTTCATGCAAACAACAAGCTAAAAATACAATTAATAAGCTAGTAAAATACGATATTTTTACTGCTATAAAATACTAAATGTAATGACTTCGGTAACAGTACAATGGATAGCGTTAATAGGTTAAACTCAAATTTAGGGCAATAAAAAAGGCGCCTAGGCGCCTTCTCATTTCTTAGCAAAGATTAACGAGTGCGTGGGCACACTTGATCAGCGCTAAAGAAGTAAGCAATTTCACGAGCTGCTGATTCAAGTGCATCAGAACCGTGAACTGCGTTTTCATCTATGCTAGCAGCATAGTCGCCACGTAGCGTGCCACGAGCAGCTTCAGCTGGGTTAGTCGCACCCATGATTTCACGGTTAGCTAGAACAGCGTTTTCGCCTTCTAACACTTGAACCATTACTGGACCAGAAGTCATGAAAGAAACTAAAGCACCAAAGAAAGGACGTGCGCTATGTTCAGCGTAGAATCCTTCAGCTTGTTCTTTAGATAAATGAACCATTTTAGAAGCAACGATCTTAAGACCTGCTGATTCAAAACGATTATAAATAGCACCGATGTGGTTGTTAGCAACTGCATCTGGTTTGATTATAGAAAATGTGCGTTCGATCGCCATAACTAGCTTCCTTAATGTGAGCAAGTTTATAAAATTCGCGCGGATTATACGTAATTTAATATTGTATGCATAGCATAAGTGGTGTTTTAGGTGAAAATTGCTTCTTTACGGACGCATTTTTAACCATACAGCGGCGATAACCAGGCGTGAATATCTAGTGGTAAAAACTAGCGGTATTAATCGAACACAAAAAAGGCAATAACCCTCTAGGTTATTGCCTTTTTTAATACGGCTAAAATAGTCAATGACTGGCCTAGCCTTCACTGACCATATTAACGGTATATTTAGGGATATCAATCACCATGTCACATGCAACCACTTTAGCCTGGCAAGATAAACGGCTCTCAGGCTCTAGTCCCCAAGCTTTGTCTAACATGTCATCCTCAAGCTCATCACTTGCTTCAAGTTGATTAAAACCTTCACGCACAACCACATGACATGTAGTACATGCACATGACTTTTCGCAAGCATGCTCAATATGAATACCATTGCGTAAAGCTACGTTTAAAATAGTCTCACCGACTTCAGCTTCAAGCACTGCCCCATCAGGACATAACTCACTATGGGGTAAAAAAAACTAATTGTGGCATGTTCTCACCTATATATTGTCGACAGAACGGCCCTTAAACGCCGCTTTTATCGAGTTATCCATACGTCTTGCCGCAAAATCTTGGGTTTGGGCATCTAAATCGTTGATGGCTTTTTCAATCGCATCAACATCATCTTTTTCTGCGGTAGCAGCTAATAACTCAATAGCAGTTTGTAGCTGTAAACGCACATTGGCTTCGAGTAAATCACCGTCTTTTTGTAATGCAGCATTTAACGATTCAATAACTCTAGCAGCTTCAACTTTTTGTTCTGCAAGCATACGGCGAGTAATATCCTCTTTAGCATGCTTCATAGAATCTTTAAGCATTGTAGCAATTTCTGTATCAGATAAACCAAATGATGGCTTAACCTGAATGCTGGTTTTTACTCCGCTAGACTTTTCCATTGCGGTGACATTCAGCAAGCCATCGGCATCGACTTGAAATGTCACTCGAATATGCGCAGCACCTGCGGCTAAAGCAGGAATACCTTGCAAGGTAAAACGCGCTAAAGAGCGGCAATCATCAACTAATTCACGTTCGCCCTGCACGACATGAAATGCCATAGCAGTCTGACCATCTTTAAAGGTGGTAAACTCTTGAGCTCGCGCAACAGGAATGGTGGTATTACGGGTAACCACTTTCTCTACCAGGCCGCCCATGGTTTCAATGCCTAGGGATAACGGAATAACATCTAACAATAATAAGTCTGACTCAGGCTTGTTACCGACTAAAATGTCAGCTTGAATTGCGGCGCCAATAGCGACAACTCGATCAGGATCGATTGAGGTTAACGGTGTTTTATTAAAAAAAGCTTCAACCTGCTCACGCACCAAGGGCACACGTGTAGAACCGCCAACCATAACGGTTTCAATCACTTCATCGGTAGTCACACCCGCATCACGTAATGTGCGGCGACAACTACCAATAGTTTTTTTAACTAACGCAGCAATTAAAGTGTCAAATTCAGCTTTAGTAACAATTAAATCAAGTTGTTTATCATGGTACGACAAATTCGCGGTCACGTTTTGATTATCTGTTAGCGCTTCTTTGACTCGACGAGCTTCAATCAATAATCGACGAGACTCTTGTGCTGTCAATGTGGTTAATTGCCAGGATTGCTTAAAGTGTTCAACTAAAAGATGATCAAAATCATCACCACCTAATGCAGAATCACCACCGGTAGCGAGTACTTCAAATACACCACGATTTAAGCGCAGAATAGAGATATCGAATGTGCCGCCACCTAAATCATATATGGCAATCACACCTTCTTGTTTAGAGTCTAAACCGTAAGCGATAGCGGCTGCTGTAGGTTCATTAAGTAAACGCAGTACCTTTACCCCTAACAGCTCTGCGGCATCTTTGGTCCCTTGACGTTGCGCATCGTCAAAATAAGCCGGAACAGTAATCACTACGCCCTGTAATTCACCGCCTAAGGTTTTTTCAGCACGTTTTATCAAGGGTTTTAAAATTTCAGCGGACACTTGAATAGGATTAACTTTAGCTTGCTGAGTAACAAACACAGGTAACCCATTCTCGCTTGCCTCAAACTGATAAGCATGCTGAGCATCGCGATTTTGAATATCTTGTAGGCTGCGGCCCATAAAGCGCTTAACCGACACAATAGTATTTTGTGGGTCAATCGCGGACTGTGCTTGAGCCTCACGGCCCACTAAAATAGTATCTTTACCGTAATGAACCACAGATGGCAAAGAGTGCTGACCTTGCTCATCGAGTAATGTGCTTGCTTGGCCGCTTCTGACTGCCGCGACCAGTGAATTAGTGGTACCTAGATCAATACCGACAGCTAAGCGATGTTGATGCGGCGCGGCGCTTTGTCCAGGTTCTGCAATTTGCAACAGTGCCATAGTGTTCCAACTTTGTTGTAGATAAGCCACAGGGCTTATCAAAAAAATTACCGGGCGAAGTCGATAAGTGACAGCTTGTAATCTAAGGAAAAATATTGCCCTAGCTTAATCAAGCAATGCATCTTCGATACGTGCGAGTTCATCGTGTAATTTTGCCATAAATTTTAATTTACGAATTTGATCTGCCACTTGCTTATTATCATTCTCATCAGCTTTTATTAGCTGCTGGCTCAATAAAGAGAACAAAGACTTTTCATAATTTGCAAAAGAATCGTATAAGGTGTCAATAATACCATTTGGATCAGCTGAGTCGTTGATGTCTTCTAACATCTCTCGCCATTCCATTTGCTGCATTAAAAAACCCGTATCTTTAATGGTCGTCGTTTCATGACTTAGCTCAATGCCGCGCAAGCTTAACATGTGCTCTGCACGTCTGAGTGGACTTTTTAGGGTTTGATAACCATCATTGACTTGCGCAGTACGCTGAACAGACAATAGTTTTTGCTGTTCAGTATCATTGGCAAACTTATCGGGGTGCACCGCCCGTTGCAGATCGCGGTAGCGCTCTGCAAGTGTAGCGGTGTCAATATCGAAGGATAGAGCGAGGTCAAACAATTCGAAGTAATTCATTTAATAACATTCATACTTGCATGTTTAAAACACAGTGAAGTGATCATTTACACGGTAAAGCTTTCACCGCAACCACACTCACCTTTGGCGTTAGGATTATTAAATTGGAACCCCTCATTGAGGCCCTCTTTAATAAAGTCTAACTCGATGCCCTGCAAATAGATAAAGCTTTTGGCGTCGATGATGATATTAACACCATCAATAGTGTATAACTCATCATCGTCATTAAGCTCATCTACAAACTCAAGCACATAAGCCATTCCTGAACAGCCAGATGTTCTCAACCCAAGGCGTAAGCCGAGGCCATTTCCGCGATTAGCAAGAAATGATCTTACTCTGTCAGCCGCAGCTGGGGTCATTGAAATTGCCATCTTTAACTCCAGGTATTACTTAGACTGCTTCGACTTGTACTCTTCAATTGCCGCTTTGATAGCATCTTCTGCTAAAATAGAGCAATGAATTTTCACTGGTGGTAACGCTAATTCAGCTGCAATATCAGCATTTTTGATGCTTCCAGCCTGGTCAACCGTTTTACCTTTAACCCACTCTGTTACCAGCGAGCTAGAAGCAATTGCACTACCACAACCGTAGGTTTTGAATTTAGCATCTTCAATAATGCCCTCGGCATTAATTTTAAGTTGCAGCTTCATCACGTCACCACAAGCTGGCGCGCCAACCATACCGGTTACTACTGAAGGGTCGTTCTTGTCAAATGAACCCACGTTACGTGGATTTTCATAATGGTCGATTACTTTTTCGCTATAAGCCATGATACTGCTCCAAAATCTCTGTCATTTATCAGTTGGTATTAATTGGTGAGATAACCCAATTAGTGATGTGCCCATTGAACTTGGTTCAAATCGATACCATCTTTAAACATCTCCCAAAGTGGAGACATTTCACGTAACTTATCGATAGACTCAGTGATTACATTAATTGCATGATCAATTTCTTCATCGGTAGTAAAACGACCAATAGAGAAACGAATTGAACTGTGCGCCATTTCATCATTTAAGCCCAGTGCACGAAGCACATAGCTAGGCTCTAAACTTGCGGATGTACAAGCTGAACCGGACGAAACCGCTAAATCTTTTAGTGCCATCATTAACGATTCACCTTCAACAAAGTTGAAGCTAACGTTAAAAATACCACAGAAGCCTTGCTCAGCATCGCCATTGATATAGGTTTCTTCAATGTGATTAATGCCAGCCCAAAGCTTGTCACGTAGACGACGAATGCGCGCTGTATCTTCTTGCATGTCTTGCTTTGCAATAACAGACGCTTCACCTAATCCTACAATTTGGTGAGTTGCTAATGTACCACTTCGCATACCACGTTCATGGCCGCCACCGTGCATTTGAGACTCTAAACGGATACGAGGTTTACGGCGAACGTACAACGCACCGATACCTTTAGGCCCATACATTTTATGGCCTGATATTGAAATCAAATCCACTTTTGTTTGCTGTACATCAAGCGGTATTTTACCTGCACTTTGTGCTGCATCCATGTGGAAGAAAATACCTTTAGCACGACAAAGTTCACCGATTGCGTTGATATCTTGTATCACGCCGATTTCATTATTAATGTGCATAATGCTGACAAGAATAGTGTCATCGCGCATTGCAGCCTCAAGACGAGTCAAAGGAATTATCCCATTGGCTTCAGGCTCTAAATAAGTGACTTCATAGCCTTCACGTTCTAACTGGCGACACGTGTCTAACGTTGCTTTATGCTCAGTTTTACTGGTAATAATATGCTTACCCTTCTTATGATAGAAGTGAGCAATACCTTTAATCGCAAGGTTAGATGACTCTGTTGCACCCGATGTGAATACGATTTCACGATGGTCAGCATTAATCAGATCAGCAACTTGATTACGGGCAATATCGATTGCCTCTTCAGCTTGCCAACCATAACGATGAGATCGAGATGCTGGATTACCAAACACTCCGTCCATAGTCATATGTTGAACCATTTTCTCTGCGACACGCTTATCGACAGGGGTTGTTGCGGCATAATCTAGATAGATAGGAAGTTTCATAACACACTCCGTACTTAGTAGTCTCAGTTGAGTCTACATACAACGTACAAATAATAATTATATTTAAATCAACACTGTGTTTAATAACTACCAGTTATAAAACACGGTGTTCCTTCTGGATTTTATCTTGCTTAATAGAGATAAATTGCACGTCTCTTTTGTTCATCAGACCAGCAAGTGAAATACCATTTAAAAACTCTGAAATTTGTTTGCTTAAATCACCCCATAGAGAGTGGGTAAGACAGCGGGTGCCACTTTGGCAATTCCCTTGTCCTTGGCAGCGAGTGGCATCAACAGATTCATCAACTGCATGGACAACCATGCCAACGGAAATGGCATCAGCCTCTAGGCCTAAACGGTATCCGCCACCGGGTCCGCGTACACTTGACACCAGACCGTGCTTTCTTAACTTAGCAAACAGTTGTTCAAGGTAAGACAACGAAATGCCCTGCCTTTCAGATATATCTGCTAAAGGAACAGGCCCTGTTCCAGAATGAATCGCAACATCCAGCATAGCTGTGACTGCGTAGCGACCTTTTGATGTAAGTTTCATAACTTGCTACTGCTCCCAAAAAGTATGCAGCAATTTCATCATACCCGAGTAATTTAGTCAAGTATTAATCCTACTAATTTACTCAGGTATTAAAGTAAGGAAGTGTTAAAACAGCTTGATTTCAGCCGAGGTATTTAACCTTTTTATAGCTTAAAATTCAATGCCAATAGGGGGATTTATTCCTCTATTGGCATTATTTTTTAATCACGATAGGCATTTAACACTTTTTAAGCTTTATATTAACTACAGCTTATCAAGTCTACTTATATGCTTGGATCAAACTCTGTCAATTCACGTTTTCGGTTTTTGGCGGCCGCTTTTTCGGCTTCGTCAAAGTCACCTACATTCAATTGAGGTAACTTTTCAGTGCACACTTCTCCACCCATAGTTTGAACGGCTTGACAAAGTTCCTGTACTTTAGAATCCATTAGATGCATATGATCAAGCATCTGGCCAATCGCATTGGCGACAGGGTCAGGATTGTCCGGCGACACGGCATATGCATCAAAGCCATATTTTTTAGCCATCTCAGTACGACGTTCAGCTTTTTCTTTTGACTGCGTGCTTGGTGAAGAGACAACTCTTCCCGGAATACCCACAACAGTATTGTCGGCCTCAACATCTTTAACCACCACTGAGTTAGAGCCGACTCGAGCACCATCATGCATGGTAATTGGACCTAATATTTTAGCCCCAGCACCAATGACCACATTATTACCTAATGTAGGGTGACGTTTACCCGCCTGCCAGGTTGTTCCACCGAGAGTAACCGAATGATATAAAGTACAATCGTCACCAATTTCAGCCGTTTCACCGATCACCACACCCATGCCATGATCAATAAAAAAACGTCTCCCTAAGGTCGCTCCTGGGTGAATTTCAACCCCGGTTAGCCAGCGGGAAAACGTCGACAAGCAACGCGCAGTTAACCGCCAATTGCCTCGCCAAAACTTATGACTAATCCTATGTAACCAAATTGCATGCATGCCAGGATAATTGAGTAAAATTTCAATCGTGCTGTTTGCTGCAGGATCACGGTGATAAATAGATTCTATATCTTCTTTTAATCTTGATCTCACGCCCATGTGAACTCCCTTATCACCACTATTTTTTATCTATCTTTTTATCTATCGAGGTTAAAATACCCCGTAAAATATTCATTTCTTGCGCTTCAATTCGAGCACGGCTGTATAAACGGCGAAGTTTGGTCATCACATTACCGGGATGGTTCTTAATAACAAAGCCAGTCTCTGATAAGGTAGATTCTAAATGTACAAAGAAACGTTCTAAATCTTCAGCCAGAGGATATTCCTCCTCTGGAGCAGGCTGCTCACCCAAAGCTAAATGCGCCACACGAGTTTCATAGCAAATAATCTGTACGGCTTGGGCTAAATTTAATGAACTGTATTCTGGGTTAGCAGGGATAAACACATGATAATTACACTTTTGTAATTCTTCATTACTAAGCCCATGATTCTCACGTCCAAATACAATGGCAACCGGGCCTTTAATACTTTCAAGCGATAATTTTTCGCCAGCTTGGCGTGGGTCAAGCATTGGCCAATCTAATGTACGGCTACGTGCACTTGTCGCAATAACTAAGCTACAACCAGCAATAGCCTCATCCAATGAGTCAACTGTGGTGAGATTTTTTAAAATATCAGATGCACCTGCCGCCAGTGCAATAGATTGGCCATCAGGCTCTACTCTTGGCTCAGCAAGGTATAAATTAGATAAACCCATGGTTTTCATTGCACGGGCGGTCGAACCAATGTTTCCAGGGTGAGACGTGCCCACAAGCACAACACGAATATTACTTAACATGACACCACTTTAATTCAAAAAATATTGACCATATGTTACCACAAGCCCTGTTTATAACGTTATATGAAAATCTGCATTTGATATAACTATTGAATAAGGTATAATGCGGCCGCTGTTTTATTCGTTCTTTAAAATCCAGGGGATTGCTATGCATCCGATGATGACTATTGCCACGCGCGCTGCCCGCGCTGCTGGCCAAACAATTATGCGCGCCTATACTGAACTCGACCGTGTTGAGGTAAGTACCAAAGGAATTAATGACTTTGTTACGAGTGTAGACAAGGAAGCAGAAGCAACTATTACATATCAGATTCGTAAATCTTACCCTGATCACACGATCATTGGTGAAGAAGACGGTGAAAACCGTGGCGAAAGTAAAGATTATGTCTGGATAGTAGATCCTTTGGATGGCACCAACAATTTCGTTCGTGGTATTCCTCATTTTGCTGTTTCAATTGCCCTTCAATATAAAGGCGTGACAGAAGTCGCGGTTATTTATGATCCTGTTCGTGAAGAGCTGTTCTCAGCTGTTCGTGGTAAAGGCGCAAAAGTTAACGACTTCCGCATGCGTGTTACCAGTGTCGGTGAATTGGACAGTACCATTATAGGTACAGGTTTCCCATTCAAAGCTCGTCAGCATACTGAAACCTATATGAAAATTTTAGCAGATGTATTTCCGCAATGTGCAGATCTGCGTCGTACAGGTTCAGCAGCTTTAGATTTAGCTTATGTTGCAGCAGGCCGTTTAGACGGATTTTTCGAAATTGGTTTAAAACCTTGGGACATAGCTGCTGGCGACCTAATTTGTCGTGAAGCTGGCGGTACGGTTACTGATTTCACTGGCGGTCATAATTACCTGATTTCGGGTAACATTGTTGCTGGCACTCCAAAAGTAACCACTCAATTAGTTAAAATTATGCGTCCTTTACTTAATGAAGCGTTAAAGCGTTAGTTATCGACTGCGAGTAATAATAGAAACGATTGCTCGCACTCGTCAAAATAGTCGCTAAAATATTGAAACCGCTAATTTAATTAGCGGTTTTTTTGTGTCTGTGATTAAGATCGCTGGGCAAGCGGCTTACTTTACGGAATAATACCATCAAGATTTCACTACAAAATAACAGAGATAACATGCACAGAATCAAACATGCCAGCATACAATCTTTAAAATCGATCGAATATGTCGTTCTTTTCATTATTGCTTTGGCCACTACTTTTGCTATTGGCGAAGAGATAATGCATATGTTCGCCATTAGAACAGTCGAGCTTGCCGATCTGTTATTATTATTTATCTATCTTGAAGTCTTGGCCATGGTGGTCAATTACATCGAGTCAGGTAAGTTACCTATCCGTATGCCGCTGTATATTGCCATTGTTGCCTTAGCACGATACCTTATTTTAGATATGAAAGGCATGGATGACTGGCGTATTTTAGCTATATCATTTTCAACCATACTGTTAGCAGCTACGGTAATCGTGATCCGCTGGGGACAATTAAAAATGCCTTATCCCAGAAATCAAGACTACGACAATTAACGTTAAGTCACTTAACACTAAAACGCCAAGCATTTTGTTTGGCGTTTTTGTTTTTAATAACCGTTTGGTATTGCTTAAAAAAGCCAATATGCTAAAACTAAAGAATCGAACCCACTTAAGGAGAAATAAAAATGGACCAAGAGCCGACAGGTTTTGATGAAAAACGTACTTCATTGCGCGTAGATATGGAAGCAGAGCGGATCAAGTTACATTGGATTAATAAAGCTGGTGAAAGTAATGAAGATGATGGTGTTTGTATTGACTTGGCTCGCAAAGGCGTATTATTTGATTACCGTCAGGCTTTTGAATTGGGGCAATTAATCGCACTCACATTTAATCCCGGTAGCGATAAACAAAATACCATTAAGGGGCAGGTATGTCGCTGTAGTCAAAGTTCACCGCACAGCTATCACATTGCGTTGCAATTACTTTAACAACGACCTTCCAGTCGTGTTCCATTAGAGCAAAGTGTTATAGGTATTTACCCAGAGTGAAAAACATGTTCTATACTCAAATTATTAAGTTACATAGATGACACTTATATTGTTAAGAAACCACAATGGGAGAAGAGTATGATACTGCTCGTAGGCGGTGAAAAAAGGAGGCAGTGGCAAAAGCTGTTTAGCACAGAACCTTGCCGTTTATATTACTCAAAAATTCGCTGCTAATGTGTTGATGGTAGATTGTGACCCACAACGTACCACATCCGATTGGATCCAGGCTCGTAATACAGATCCCAGCCTTGCACCCATTAACTGTATTCAACTCTACGGTAAGATTCGTAATGATTTACTCAGTTTAGATGAGCGCTTTGACTACGTCATTGTTGATTGTGGTGGCCAAGATAACCTTGCTATGCGCGCAGCCATGTCCGTGGCAACTTATGTGGTCATTCCCTTAAGACCAAAACGTCGTGACTTAAAAACCCTTCCCCATATGGAAGATATGTTAAGCACCTGTAAAATGGTCAATCCTAAGATGGTAGCAGCAATTGTAATGACCCAGTGCCCTTCTTTACCGACCCAGTTTAAACGTATTTTAGAAGCCAAAGAAGTTGTCGAATCATTTAACCTTCGCGCTTTAAACTCAGTTACTTTTAGCCGTAATATTTATGACGATAGTGAAGAAAGCGGCTCATCGGTTATGGAAATAGAGCCAGATGGTAAAGCTGCAATTGAAATCCGTGCAATTGCTGATGAATTATTTGCTATACCACCAGAAAATAGTTATGAGTTTAACTGACCTTAAGCGTAAAAAGCCGAAGCAAAAGAAAAAGTCTGTTTCGGTTGACGACTTTATCGAAGATGCCAATAACTATGCGTTGGGCAAACAGACTGTTGTGGGTGAAAATCCACAGATGCAACAATCGACTCAAGCATTTTTAAGTGGCCTAGATAAAAAAAGTGTCAAAATTTATCGACATGCAACTTTTACACTCACAGAGAGAAGCATTACCCAATTAGACAAACTGTCTAAAAATAATAATGTGGCTAAATCAAAACTGCTGCGTATCCTAATTGACGATTTTTATCATTTATCAACAACAGATCAACAAAAGCAGTTAAAGTAATATTGAAACTCCCTGTAGGATACTATTTTAGCGTATAATCTTGATCTATCATTTGATTATCGGCCTTACTTTTATTATGACTCAGCAAAATAATCCGCTTCACGGCATTAAATTAGAAACAATCATTACTTATTTAGTCGACAAGTATGGCTGGGAAGATTTAGCCCTTCGGATCAACATTCGCTGTTTTAAAGACAATCCTAGTGTTAAATCCAGTTTAACCTTTTTACGTAAAACCCCATGGGCGCGCGATAAGGTCGAATATCTATATTTAAGGTGTAATAAGCTGCCATTGCCGATAAAAAAAGAGCAAGAGGCTCCTTCAAGATCATCGACCCAAAAATCAACTCATAAAAAAATCACCACAAAGGTAAAGCCTGTTGCTTCGCCTGATAACACTTGTGATGATAAACCTGTAAATGCAAATATATGGGGTAAGTAAGCTCAGCTTGGAATAATTAAGTCTTTGTAGAAAGGGTTACAACGGAAATTCGAAAATAAGTCGCCACACCTGTAGCCCACCCCCAACCTGATAACTCACACCTAGCCGATCTATTTTTAAGCCATCCCAGCCAAAGACATCATAACCTATCGGTTTAGAGAACTTCAAAGTCGCACCCACTTCATAGGTGTGATTAGTGACAACATCAGCACCAACAGGATTCACAAAGGTTAGGTTGTCGAAGAACCAGCGCCCGGCGAAGAATAACCTAGGCTCAACCTCAATATCCTCCCAAAGCCAGCTCGTTCCCAAGCCAAAATCCAGACCACTTTGTAAAACAGAATAACTCTCGGCACTATCATTTAAACTGCTGCGATAGCCAGCAAAATACAGTCGATTTACCCAGGTAGGAGAATAAGCAGGTATATCAATTTGATAAAGTGATGATATACCAAATGACATGATCCCAACGTTACTTTCATTTGAAAAATTATAGCCATAACCCATATCTAAATAGCTTTCGAGCGTCAATTGTTCATCAACAAACCAATGGTACTCAACTCCAGGTGTGAAAGTTATGGTACCGACGCTTTTGGGTAATTGCCCGCCAGGTAAATCATTAAATGAATAGTCGAAAAAACCCAAGGATATAGGTAAGCGTAACTTAACTAAATGATCTTCAGCTTGGTCGATAGCAAATGAAATAGGTATATTTGCTACAGCAGCACTTTGACCTGATGTGCGATAAATACCACTGCCAAGATAGTTTGCAAAAGCATAGTGTGAGGCATCTGGAGAGGATATAGGTGCTTCAGGTATATCCTGTGCGGCTGACATAGCAGAGTATTGCAAAGCCGTAACAGTCGTGATGACTTTGCAATATTTTGCCATATTTGAATAATATGGCAACTTGACTAAAACTTGATTAGTCTTGCTTATCATTGAAATGATGTTCAGACATCATATGTCCAAGCTCGGTGGATTTGGTCTTTAAGTAGCCTTCATTGTAACGATTTTTGCCTACTTGTAATGGCACTCTTTCAACGACTTCAATGCCTTCATTTTCCATCGCTTTTACTTTACGAGGATTATTGGTCATTAATCTGACTTTAGATACATTGATTTGCTCAAGCATAGGCTTAATCATATCGTATTGACGCATATCAGCTGCAAATCCTAAACGTTCATTAGCTTCGACAGTATTAGCTCCGCCATCTTGTAGTTCATAAGCTCGAATTTTATTTAACAAGCCAATTCCACGCCCTTCTTGACGTAGGTATAAGATAAAGCCTTGACCCTGCTCGGCAATATTCTGCATCGCGGTTTGTAACTGAAAACCACAATCACAGCGCAAACTAAATAACGCATCGCCGGTTAAACATTCCGAATGAATACGCCCTAAAATTGCTGAGTCGGCATTTAACTCACCGAAAGTTAATGCAACATGCTCTTTGCCAGTTTCAGTATCTTCAAAACCGTGCATAGCAAATATACCCCAAGGGGTAGGTAATTTAGAGGTAGCGATATATTTTATCGACATGAAATAGACCTTACAACAACACTCATTCCCTGAGACCTAATATGAGACCGTATTTCCTGAGACTTACTTGCCTAAGAATGGTCGTTGACGACATCACCTATAGCTGCAATCAACTACACAAAAAATTGAAACTGTATCAGAATTTGCTAGGGGCAAAACCCGTCACTGTCTTAATGCCCATTTCACGACCTAATGCAGTCATAGGGTGAACAACCACTAAGCCTTTCACAGACTTTTTTAATTGCCCCATGTCCGCTTGCTCGACTTTGGTTAGCTCTCGTTTGAAAGTTAAACCCTTCACTTCACTGCCTTCTTTATTAAGCTCGCGAGTTTGTTGGCCTTTAACGTTAGCAATACGTTTAGTCATTGCGGTGATTTCTTTTTTGAACTGCAAAATAATAGCTGCGTCACCGCGCTGTTCAGCCGCCGCTAATTTACGACGAAACGTATCTAATTTACCATTAAGAGTTTGCAGTTCTTGCTTTAAATTCATTACTTTACCTTTAAACTATTCAGACAATTACAATAAGGATTGAATAGACGCTATTCAATATAAAACCACATCATAATTTAAGGAGGGAATTATATACCCAAACCTTGCTAATTTGCGAAAAAAAATCACAGGTATGTGAATAATTTCAACAGAAAATATCAAGTGATAGTGGCTTCAAGGCTTACTTTACCGTTATGCTGATTTTAATAATCACATAACGGCGAGTTTAATCATGTCGCAAGATCTCTTTAGCGCGGTTCAAATCACACCGCAAACAATACTTAAAAACCGTTTTGTCAAAGCCGCCATGGAAGAAAACTTAGCCAATAATCAACAACTACCCGATGAAAAGCTGTTTCGGTTATACCAACAATGGGCCCAAGGCGGCGTTGGGTTAATTATTACTGGTAATGTCATGATAGACAGAATGGCCATGACAGGCCCTGGGGGGGTTACCCTTGAGCATGACACGCCCTTAGCACCCTTTATCCAATGGGCAAATATAGCCAAAGCTAATAATACTAAAGTGTGGATGCAATTAAATCACCCAGGTAGGCAAGTCTTTAAAGCCTTGGGCGGTAAAAGTATTGCTCCTTCAGCCATCAGCTTAGACCTAGGTAAGCATTCCAATTTATTTTCAATACCTCAGGCAATGATTGAAGATGAAATACAAGATGTGATTAAACGGTTTGGCCAAAGTGCTTATCAAGCTCAGTTGGCTGGCTTTGATGGCGTAGAAATCCATGCCGCTCATGGTTATTTGTTAGCGCAATTTTTATCTCCGTTAACCAATCAACGCACTGACGAATGGGGTGGAAGTTTACTCAATCGCGCTAAGTTATTAATTGAAGTAATAAAACAAGTAAGGCAATCCTGTGGTAATGATTTTGATGTGGCAGTAAAGCTTAATTCTGCAGATTTTCAACGGGGTGGTTTTGATATTGATGATGCAGAGCAAGTCATTAACTGGTTAGCAGAGTATAACGTAAACCTAGTAGAGTTATCGGGCGGAAGTTATGAAGCTCCTGCAATGCAGGGGCGAAGTGCGGATGACAGAACATTAGCACGCGAAGCCTATTTCTTAAGTTTTACAGAGTTACTGGTTAAACGCTCACCTATTCCGTTAATGTTAACCGGTGGTATTCAAAGGCTACCCATTGCGCAAAAAGTCATTGATGCAGGTTTTAGTATATGCGGTCTAGCAACAGCCCTTGCTTATCAGCCTGACATTATCAATAGGTGGCAAACCAATCCGGAGATGTCTGTTGCCATTAAACAAATAAGTTGGGAAAATAAAACCTTCGCAGCACTTGCTACAATGGCGATAATTAAGCGTCAATTACGTCGAATGAGTCGAGGCAACAAGCCAAAAATGAACGATTTTCCACTGTGGAGTTTAGTATTGGATCAAATTAAAACTAAACGCAGAACGGCTAAATATAAGAAATATTTACAGGCTTACTATTTAGCTACAAAAAATCAACTTTAGCCACCTTAGTTAACTGATACAATTGACGCAAGTTAATGCATTAAACCTTTAACCTGATTTTTGCCAATATTATGCTGATTTAAGAGAAGCCTCATCTAAATCAGCACATAATAAGTGGCGCTTAAACTTCGTTTTACAACTAAAAAACGTAACAAAATTACACTAGCAACTTATCTGTGAAGTGGATCACGACAAAAGCGCTAAAAAAAAGGTAATTTTACAACATAAATTTAATAGGTATTACACAAAGAATGGTTAACTAAAACTGATTTATTTAACTATTTTTTAAAGGAAGTCATTATGACAGTCACCAACACAGAGCAACTTAACCAATTAGTCGACAGAGTGGCTTACGCGCAAAAAGAATATGCCAATTTTAGCCAACAACAAGTCGATAAAATATTTAGAGCCGCTGCACTTGCCGCCTCAGATTCACGTATTTTGTTAGCGAAAATGGCGGCAACTGAAACTCAAATGGGCTTGCTTGAAGATAAAGTCATTAAAAACCATTTCGCCTCTGAATACATTTATAATAAGTATAAAGATGATAAAACCTGTGGCATCATTGCAGAAGATATCACCTTCGGCACTATTACTATTGCCGAACCCGTTGGGATAATCTGTGGCATTGTGCCAACAACCAACCCAACCTCTACCGCAATATTTAAAGCGCTTATTAGCCTTAAAACTCGCAATGGTATTATTTTCTCACCTCACCCGCGTGCGAAACAATCGACCACAACAGCGGCTAGAATTGTGTTAAATGCAGCCATTGCCGCTGGAGCCCCCAAAGACATTATTGGTTGGATTGATGAGCCTTCAGTTGCATTATCTAATCAACTAATGACCCATGAAAAAATTAATCTCATTTTAGCCACTGGTGGCCCTGGCATGGTAAAAGCTGCCTATTCATCTGGCAAACCTGCTATCGGTGTAGGAGCAGGTAATACACCGATTGTGATTGATGAAACCGCAGATATAAAACGTGCTGTTAGTTCTATATTAATGTCTAAAACCTTTGACTACGGTGTGGTATGTGCATCAGAGCAAGCAGTCATTGTGGTCGATAGCATCTATGACCAAGTCAAAGAACGTTTTGCCTCTCACGGCGGGTATATGTTGTCAGTGGCTGAAACCCTATTGATGCAAGATGTTATTCTAAAAAATGGCAATTTAAACGCTGATATTGTTGGCCAAAGCGCGGAAAAAATTGCGGCAATGGCAGGAATAAAAGTACCAAGCTGGACCAAAGTATTAATAGGTGAAGTTACTGAAATTAGTGATACAGAAGCTTTTGCCCATGAAAAACTATCCCCCCTATTAGGTATGTACCGTGCTGTAGATTTTAATGATGCCATGGATAAAGCAGAGGCGCTGGTCACCCTAGGCGGTATTGGCCATACATCAGGTTTATATACAGACCAAGACAGCCAAAGCGATCGCGTGAAAACATTTGGTTTTAGAATGAAAACAGCACGAATTCTGATCAACACTCCTGCATCTCAAGGCGGGATTGGTGACTTATATAACTTTAAACTCGCACCTTCACTGACTTTGGGATGTGGTTCTTGGGGCGGTAACTCTATCTCAGAAAACGTCGGACCAAGTCATTTAATTAATAAGAAAATAGTCGCAAAAAGGGCAGAAAAATATGTTGTGGCATAAACTTCCTTCATCAATTTATTTCCGCCGTGGCTGCTTACCGATTGCACTTGAAGAGTTAGAAACTAAGAAACGCGCGCTTATCATCACAGATAAATACTTATTCAATAACGGTTACTGCGATGAAACTATTAAGATTCTTAAAGCCCAAGGACTAGAAACTGAAGTATTCTATGAAGTAGAAGCCGATCCGACACTGGCGATAGTAAAACAAGGTGCTAAAGTAGCGCAAAGCTTTCAACCTGATGTCATCATAGCCTTAGGCGGTGGTTCACCTATGGATGCCGCGAAAATCATTTGGGTATTGTATGAACATCCTGATGTCGATTTCGCCGATTTAGCACTGCGCTTTATGGATATTCGTAAACGTATTTATAAATTCCCTAAACTTGGCGTCAAAGCACAAATGGTCGCTATCCCTACTACCTCTGGTACAGGCTCAGAAGTGACACCATTTGCAGTAGTGACTGACGAAGTGACTGGCATGAAATACCCAATTGCAGATTATCAACTCACGCCCAACATGGCCATTGTTGACCCTAATCTTGTGATGAATATGCCAAAATCACTAACTGCGTATGGCGGAATTGACGCGATTACTCACGCGCTTGAAGCATACGTCAGTGTGATGGCTAACGAGTTCAGTGATGGCCAGGCCCTTCAAGCATTAGACTTACTATGCGAACATCTTCCAGCAGCCTATGAGCTAGGTGCAAACGCACCGGTTGCAAGAGAGAAAGTGCATAATGGTGCAACCATTGCAGGTATTGCCTTTGCCAATGCATTTTTAGGTATCTGCCACTCAATGGCGCATAAACTCGGGGCAGAGTTCCACCTAGCCCATGGCTTAGCCAATGCTTTATTAATCAGTAATGTTATTCGTTTCAACGCTACTGACATGCCGACTAAACAGGCCTCATTCAGTCAGTATGACCGTCCTAAAGCACTATGCCGTTATGCTGCTATTGCAGAGCATCTCAAACTTGATGGTGTCACGAAAGCAAAAACGGATAAGCAAAAAGTTGATCTGTTAATTGCTAAAATTGATCAACTTAAATCAGTTATCGGCATACCGGTATCTATTCAAGCTGCCGGAGTCAACGAAGCTGACTTTTTAGCTAAATTGGATGAGTTAGCTGAGCATGCATTTGATGATCAGTGTACCGGGGCAAATCCACGTTTCCCGTTAATTAGTGAACTTAAACAAGTCTTGCTAGACAGCTTTTATGGCACCCCATACCAAGATAAATAGCACAGGATATAATAAGAAGTATTGCTGAGTTGTTAGTGAATCTACAAAAGAGGCTGTATTGAAGCTAATAGTTAAGTAAATTGAAATAAACCAAATGAAGGCGATAATCAAAAGATTAACGCCTTCATTTAATAACAATCTAAAGTGACGACTTTTACTTTATCTTGGTAAGACCAATCAAAACCGCAATCCCCCCTCCAACCATGCCTAACCAAGCTTCAATCGGTGTATCACCGTTTATAGCGCGAACCACTTGAGAACTTGCTGAATCATAAATGTTGTAACCCCAAATCGCTAACGCTACACCTAATGCAATGATTACGATACCAAGAATTGTTTTATTCATTATGACTCCAAGTGTTTATAAAATTTTAGTCTCGACAACAATGATTAATACGACTACTTTGGTGCATCCCTCTTATAAATAATATTAGTTTTTTAATCGCAAAGCATTATAGCCTGATAAAGGCTATTTAATCGCTAAGGAGTACGTTATATGAACAAGAAAATTCTACCACTTATCATTTTTAGCACCTTTATAGTGTTTTCGATTGGTCATAGTGTTGCTAAAGACAAAGATTCAAAAGGTAATAACGGCAAACAAAACTCTGAAAAACACCAAACAAAGCATAACAATGATAATGAACAGGCCTCGCTGAGCTATTTTAGTCATGACCGTCAGATAGTCATTAAAAATTACTACGACACAATTCGAAGTGAAAAGCATTGTCCACCAGGACTAAGCAAGAAAAACAATGGTTGCCAACCTCCTGGACAAGCTAAAAAATGGCACAAAGGCCAACACCTGCCGAAAGATGTAATTTACTATGACGTGCCTCTTGTACTTACTACTCAGCTAAGTCGCACTCCAGAAGGGCAAAAGATTGTCCGGATAGGAACCGATTTACTTTTGATTAGTGTAGGTACGGGGATGGTGATAGATGCGTTAGAAGACCTTAATGATATTTTTTAATAAGATCTTGATAATATGAATATTTTAAGTAATTTTAAATAAATAATCTCAATTCGGGTTAGCTGAATAAAGGATATTTAAATAGTCAAAGTTCAAGTGTTTACCCTCAAACTTGAGCTTTGCGCTGATAACAATGCGAATTAACGTGTCAATAGCTGTCCTATTGCGAATTTTTATGTGTAAAAAAACGTAGTTAGCGTTGCAAAGAGCTGTTTGATATGCGTTTATTACCCCCAACTGAGGTTAAATAGCACTGCTAAAACAATAAATAAATCGAAAACTTGTTGTAAATAGTAAAAATCAATTCGTTATCAGTTTCTATCTACTAATAGGTGTTATCACCTCAGTAAAAACCAACGCAATGTCATCGAAACAACCATAGCTGATTAAAGTAAAAATGGGCCGCATTGCTGCGGTCCAGCCACAAAGTACACCGTATTCAAAAAACGGGTTTGCTTTTAAAGCTCAAGATTTCTGGTTAATACTTCAGCGGATGTAATTATGCGCTTTGTACGGTAAAGTTCAGGATGTTTTTCACTATCAGCGTAACCTACTGGTTCGCCTGCGCCTGTGTTTACAAACCAAGAGCTTTCAGGAGTGCGGTCGCCGAGTAGTTTTTTTAATTCAGCTGGTTTGATACCTATTGCTTTGGCTGCCGCATTGTATGTACAGCGGATCCTAGCTTCGTTTAGGTAATCTTGTATGATGTTAATTTTATCCTGCATTAAAATGTCATTCCTAGAAAGTTAACGCCCAATAAATGGGATAATTTATTGTTGGCAAAAGTGTTGAACGGAGTGAAAACAGCCAACTGTAAATTTTCCCTCTTGGGTGTTTTGTAGCCTGCGCACAAAATAAATAATTATACTTCAAAAAGCAGTTTTTAGCTGTATTAGAATGCCTCAATCTATCAAATAGACCTTTTAAGCTGATTAAGTCTAGTAAACCAGCCACATTCCCTGCTATTAGCACAAAAAAACACTACCGAACATCAATTAAGTGACTCTAATAATCAATTAACATCACACGTCCCACCTAATGACAATCAATTTCATCGTTAATAGATATGTAAAATAATAGATATAAATAGTTTTATTTGCTCTTGTTGCAAAATTTAAGTCTACACTTATTCAGTAATTGTTTGTATCTAAGCGTAGATGTGTAATTGATGCTAACTCATTTTATGCAGATTATTAGATTAACCTAAGCGTTGTAATACAGGTCGATACTAGTACATACATAATAAAAATAGGATTACTAACGAGCGAATAAATTTAACCCATTGTTTAATAACAATGTAAGGCAATAGACAAACAGATAAGAGATTACCCTTGATATCAATAACAGCTCCAACAGGTTGTTTACTCGGGTTCAATTTTTCATTTTTAGGAGATATTATGAAATTTAACTATGCCATTTTGGGATTACTATTCGCTGTCGGCAGCGTATCCACTCACGCCGAAACCGTAAACCTTACTTCACTAGATTGGGCCCCCTATTCAGGAAAAAGTCTAGAAAATAGAGGAGCTAGTGTTGTGGTAGCTCAAGCGGCATTTAAAGCTATGGGTCATGAACTTGTTGTCGATTTTTTTCCATGGAGCCGAGCTGTAAAACTGGCTTCAGAGCCGGGGTCTAAATATGCAGGATATTTTCCAGAATACTTATATGAGTCAAATGAGTTTACTTTTTCAGCGCCCATGGGACAGGGTCCGCTAGGTTTGGTTGAAAACATAGCATCGCCTATTAGCTGGGCTGAGGTAAGTGATCTCGCTAAATATAAATTGGGCGTAGTCCAGGATTATGTCAATACCGAAGAACTTGATGCACTTATCGCCAGCAAAGTGATTAAACCTCAGGTTGTCACATCAGATGAGATTAATGTTCAAAAAGTTGCAGGCGGTCGTATCGACGCAGCAGTGATTGACGCAAACGTATTCAATTACATGCTCGCCAACAGCAGTAAGCTGGTAAAAAATAAAGATAAGGTACAGATGAATACAAAGTTATTAATGAACAAAGAGCTTTATGTAGCATTTCGAAATGATGCCGATGGCAAAAAATGGCAAGAAATTTACAACCAAGGCTTAGCTAAAATTGATATAGATGCGCTGATGGCAGAACATTTAAAGTAATCACTAAGTAGTCAATAACAAGTGCCGACATGTTCCAATAGATTTCGGACTGCTATATCGGCATAAGTAATATTTAAGTATCGCAATAAAATGGATTACGTTGCTTTATACACTCAAGTTAAAATGAGTACTTTTTATGACGCTAATGAAATCAATTTCTTTTAAGTTAATCATGGCAGCGCTGGTTACTGTAACCTTTTTAGTTGTAATATTTGGGGTGTATGACTATCTAGCACAAAGTGCAAAATTACAACAGAAACAAAATGTTCAACTTGATTTAGTTGCTTCAAGACTACAGTTAAGCCTACCTAGCGCAGTGTGGAATTATGAAGAATCTCAAATGGCTCGATTACTTGATTCAGAACAACAATCTGATGATGTTGCTTTTTTAAGTTTTCATAATGATAACGGCGACCAGATTGCCCAATCTAAAGGTGAAAAAAGTACTAACTTTCGTACAATACCCCTACAATATGTAGAAAATGATACCGCCTCTGATATCGGTACTGTAAGATTATACATTGATGATACTAGCATCAAAGAAGAGCTAACAGAGCTCGCTTTTAGGGCTATTTTAAAAGGGTTATTACTGGATGTTTTTTTAGTAACCGCACTCTTTTTTCTATTTAGTAAACTGATTACTCGCCCACTCACCCATGTTGCTAATGCCTTAGAAAATATAGCCAGTGGCGAAGGCAATTTGACCCGTAGGCTTCATGTAAGTCGCGAAGATGAAATTGGCAAAGTATCAAGTTCATTTAATATATTTGTAGAAAAAATTCAAGTGCTTGTACAATCTATACAGTTTTCTGTTGATGATGTGTTTCGTGCTGCAAGAAATGTACACACCGTAGCTGAACTCAGTCGTGGGCATGTGCACGATCAGCAATTAGAGACCGATCAGGTTGCGGCTGCAATCACCCAAATGTCAGCCTCAGCAAAAGAAATTGCTATCAGCGTGAAGCTTTCAGCAGAATCGGCATTGCAAGCTAATATGGATACCAAAGAAGTATCCAACATTATAAATGACTCTATTGATTCTATAAACGATCTATCTAGTCAATTAACAGAAGCCGCCACTGTAGTAAATTCGCTAGATAAAGATGTCACGGCGATCGTGTCCATACTAGATGTGATCCGCAGTATTGCGGAGCAAACGAACCTATTGGCGTTAAATGCAGCTATTGAAGCAGCTCGAGCCGGAGAGCAAGGCCGTGGTTTTGCTGTAGTGGCGGATGAAGTTCGTGCACTTGCTAGCAGAACCCAACAGAGTACTGCTGAAATTCAAACCGGTATTACTAAGTTACAATCCGGTGCTAAGTCAGCAGTAAAAGTGATGCTTGAAAGTCAAAGTAAAAGTGAGGCTTCAGTGGTCAATGCCCAAAGTTCGGGAACAGCCATCAATAGAATTTTAATTTCTACAGAAAAAATCACCGATATGGCAACTCATATTGCAACAGCAGTAGAACAACAAAGTACGGTAGCCGAAGACTTAACCCATAACATCAACCGTATTGTCACATCGGGTCAGGATAATCTTATACAGCTAAGTGAAATGAATAAAAACTCTGAAGATTTAGAGTCGACATCAAGAAATTTAAAGAAATTAGCCAATCAATTTAAAGCCTAACTATCTAGGTGGCTCTGGCTAATAATGCTAGAGCCACCTATTTTTATAATCAATTAATATCTCGCCTATCCACTTTAATACGATAGCCTTAATGGCTATTCAAGCTTAAAAATAGAATCCGAGTTTTCAATTAATTTAGGCGCTTACAAGCAAGCTAAGAGTAATCTAAAGCGAGTTCGATAACTCACTCGCTAAAATCAACATAATATCGGGTCAAACTTGTTAAAACTCAAGTGCAGCTTCGATTCTAGCTAGACCTCTTTCAGCGCTCCTCATCATTAATAATGTGCTTCCCATACACCTTTTAATATTTTTTATTGACTATCAAATTGTTAACCAAATAGATCCGTAAGTGCATCGATATCTTTGATAGTAAAGGTGATTAGCGCTCTCGATAAAGTAAGTAACTATGATACACAAGGAGTTCGAATGAACATTAACCAGAGAAATTTAGCACCCATTCAAGTTACAATTTTTGCTGTCTTATCTGGTTGCGGCAGTTGTTATGGTTATGGTGAATCCTCAAGATACTAAATACCTTAACAACGAGCTATAAAAACAAACAAATACTAATCAACTACTTCAATTTTAACGTTAATCAAACCATTAGATATATTAGCGATGCTGTTGAAGGCTGACTTAGAAAGGTCAATGATACGGCCCTTAACAAAAGGACCACGATCATTGATTTTCACGATAATACTTTTGCCATTGTTGATATTGGTCACTTTGACATTTGAGCCAAAAGGTAAACTTTTATGTGCTGCTGTATTTTGACTGTGAATATATAAATCACCGCTTGCCGTTTTCTTGTTTTGATGTCTGTCAGAATAGTATGAGGCTTGACCGGATTCAGTGAAGTTTATTCTCTTTCCACCGGCATCTGGCTGTAGCGAAGTACACCCTGTTAATATGAAGAAAAAAATTAACAACTGAATTTTTCGAGAAATGGCAACCATGTTTTGTCTTTTAGTATGTTCACATAACGAGCCTGTGGAATGGCTCATTTGTGGTGATTTAATAATGTCACGAACACTAACTGAGTTTGAATAGTGATTCAAATGAAACCGCTGTTTTATTAATGATTAGGGTAAATATCGTTTTGTGATGCCAGAAAACTGTGGGGATGTGTTACAAGTAAGCAATATAACGCACAGGGCTATTGGCCGACTATTTAGGTATTTGCTTCCTTTGAGCCGCACAAGAGTTTCAATCCGACAGTGTTGGCCAATTTATAATTTAGTATGCTTTTCCACTGTGATTAAAAAGGCTTCTGAATGTTTTCAGAAGCCTTTTATAAAAACTAGAAAGTCGTTTGATATGGGCTAAATAGTGTTTAACAGCATGAGGACTTTTCCTCACCGTTTATAAACAAACACTATCACCCTATTTTAACACTATAGCTTTTGCCAAACATTGTTCACGCCGGGCTCATCGCCTTTTGTCCACCATTTTGCCTGGTATTGCGCATTGTTATGGATAACTTTATCACCACCATTGTAAGTAGAACCCGTATTCCAGCTTCCTATCGGGCTACCATCTGTAATGACTACCTCCCAAGCACCACCTGCGTCAGGTCTATCACCCTGAGTCCACCATTTGGCTTTATATTCAATACCTTGATATTTAACCTTATCGCCTGTGTTATATATTTTTGTGGCAAGCCATGTGGTGTCGCCGCCAGCATCGATATTGTTAACTGTTACTGTAAAGCTCTTAGTCACATTACTTGTGCCATCAGACACGCTAACGCTAACAGTATAAACGGTGTTCTGGCTAACCTCGCCCGCCAATAAGCTAATATTCGCACCACGGCCTTGTAAGGTTAATCCTGCTGGAACAGTCCAGTTATAAGTTAACGCATCGTTGTCGGCATCCGTTGCATTTACACTGACTGTAGCGGTTTTATTTTCATCGATACTCAGATTCGCAATATCCGCTATCACAGGAGGTTGATTAATAACATCATTTGCAAGAACTGTGACTGTGGTTGATTTAGTCACAGTAGTCGTACCATCAGATACACTTAAAGTGGCAATATAATCTGTGTTTTGACTTACATTAGGGGCATTAAGCACTAGAGTATTAGTATTGACACCTGTTGCGGTAAATGCAGCATCAACTGCCCAGCTATAGGTTAATGGATCATTATCTGCGTCAGTTGCGGTTGCAGCTACAGTAAGTGAATTACCGGTTTGAACGCTATAGCTAGCCATTAGCTGAATCACAGGCTTACTATTAACAGGCGTACCACCCGCTAAACCTTCATGCATAGCATTGAGGATATCACCGTTATCAGCATCGATTTCCCAGGCAAATAGTCCTGCCAAACCTAAACTACGAACATATTGACCTTTGGCATTAACAGAACGAGGGCTATCATAGGTAGCCAAAGTACCACTGCTTTTATTCCAAACATACGCTGCCTGTGCTTGTTCGTCATAAAAGGTTTCAAAACCATTAACACCGTTACCCGATGCACCAATCATGGCATTTTTCATGCCTTTATAGTCTTGAATACCCGGCTCCCAAACACCATTGGTAATCGTGCCGGTCAGTTTGCCTGTGCCCATTGCGGTCATTGGATTATTACCTATGGCGTTAGCAGGCATCACACCCTCCCAACCTCTACCATACATAGCTGCACCGACTACAATTTTAGATGCAGAAACCCCTTTAGCAAGCAGCTTTTGTATACCGTTATCTGTAGTATAAGCAGGGCCTTTACGCGGTTTACCTTCATCATCTAACCCAGTACCATCACATTCTCCAGCGGTTAAATGTTCACCACAGTAAATACCGGTTTGATGTCCGGTGACATTGTTCCAGCCACCATAAAAGTCATAACTCATGGCAAAGATATAATCCATGTATTGTGCAGCTTGGCCATAATCCACATCTTCAATTTTATCAAATCCAACACCTATAGCTGATGTCAGTTGATATTCACGTCCAGTATCTGCCTCTAAACCATCAAGCATGGCTCTTAACTCTTGCATTAATGCGACATAAGCTGGGCCATCATTAATTGGATCGCCTAAATTAGGATTTGGTCCACTTCCACCTGGATATTCCCAATCGATGTCGACTCCATCATAAAATTTCCACGTTTGCAGAAATGTCTTCATTGAAGCAACAAAAGTGTCGCGATTAGCTTTATTTGTGAAAGAATGAAAGGGATCAGACAAAGTCCAACCACCAACAGAAGGTAATATCTTTAGGTCAGGATAACGTTGCTTTAACGCCATTAATTGGGCGTATGTACCACGGATAGGATCTGTGTTACTTATGCCAGGTAAGGTTTTTTGAATGGCCGCCCAAGGATCATGAATAACCACTTCATAATCTGCGCTGCCTTCACAGGCTTTTTGTAAAGCACGCCAGCTATTACCATTTTCAATCTCTTTTAATGATTCATTAGCGCCACAAATAGGAATAAAACCATAGAGTATATGGGTTAAGTTTTTTGCGGGAATATTCGATACATCAAAGTCTCGACCATAAATCCCCCACTCAACAAAATAAGCGCCCACTACGGTATCTTGCTGATGTTGATAGTCTTTATTGTTAGGATTAACATCCATAGCTAAAGGTGGTAAATGGCCGCCGTCGGTATCGGCAATAACAATAGCTTTACCGTCACTCACACTACAACCAGTACTGTCACACAGAGCAACCGTTAAATTATGACGTCCTGATTTATGGTAAGCAAAATTAATCACACCACTTTGGGTGCCCGCGGCTAAATTGCCTTCATTGACTAGCATGTCATCAAAGTAAACTTTGTAGCTATTGCCCCCGGTACCGCTCCATGCATTCCATTTTATATTGATGTCGACTTGATTTTTTACCGTCACTAAATCTTTGTAGGAACCTTGACCATCTAGGTTAACTTGTACAAATGAATAATCTTGCGGTTGCCAGTCTATGCTAGGTTTTGATGCTGCGGCTGCAGCTTGCCAAGAGGCCGCTGCCGCACTGAGGGCAAAAACGGTTAATAATGTATTTTTCATAATAATTCTCTTCTCATTCTTATTAGGGTTATTTTGATTGTTCAGATTTGTTACTCACTCTTTTGCCATACACTGGCAACACCGGGCTCATCGCCCTGTGTCCACCACTTAGCACTATATTTACTACCACTGTGCATAACTTGTGTTCCTCCTTGATAAGCCGTTTGATTATTCCAACTCGGTGTTTGACCGTTATCAGGCATTGCCAGTTTCCAGGCATCGCTTGTTGCAGGTATTTGATTTTTATTCCACCACTTAGCTTGATAAACCTTACCTTGATAAGTGACCTTGTTACCGGCGCTATAAGCTTCAGTTCCAAGCCATAACGGTATATTCGGTAGACCAGGATGATTAATAATGTTGACGTTAAAGGATTGACTGGTGGTGAGTTTCCCATCTGAAACAGCTACTGAAACTGTCACTAATTGATCACGTTCAACCTCTCCAGCGAGTAAACTAATATCAGCACCACTGCCTGTAAAACTTAAGGGAGCGGCCACTTGCCATTGGTATGTGAGTGGGTCATTTTGGTCGTCAAAGGCATGAACATGAACACTAGCTGCCGTGTTTTCATCCATATTCAGCGGCGTTAATTGATGAACAATTGGTGCGGTATTTTCAGATTGCGGCATAACAGATAGCGCAAAGCTATAGTCAGCATCTAAGGTCCAGACTTTATTTGAAAGTAGGTTATTCACATCAAAGCGAATATCGCCCTCTGCTGTTTTGATGCCTATTTTTATTAATTGATCATGTAAGGTGTTTAGCAATGTGCTGAAATCAGCTTGCCAATGTTGAACATTGGCAACCGTAACCTCAAAGTGTTGATTAATCAGTTCCTGTCCAGAGCCGTTAAATAATCTTAACCACACTATATCTCCAGCATTGGCGACTTGCCCTTGCTTGACAAAATAGTCTTGAGGTAGCCATTGCTCTGGGGCAATATCATCACGAACGATGTTAATGTCGCTACAGTTATAAAAACCTTCCCCAACCACATCATCACGTTGCCAACGACTATATAACAAGGCATCCCCCTGACGGTCGGCCGGAATAGTGACCTCCATATCGTAATAGCGACTGCCATCTGGGGTTTTAATAAAATCGATGTTGCCATATTCTTGTATCAGTTCAAGATCTTGCCAGCGCAGTACATCTGTACTGGCATTAAACCCAGGCTTAGACAAATACAACTTCCAAAAGCTAGGGTTATGAGGTGTTTTGGCATTAAAACGAATTTGAATGTTCCCTTGCCCATTGGGAGTGACCTTAGTTTTTTGCCAATCAGGTGAAGCAAGGTTTAATCCGCGTTTTTCAAATACCCCCGCAGAACACAAGCTACCGTCAGGTATCGCGGCCATAACCGCTTGTTGATTATAGTAATCAGCTACATTGACAGAAATTTCATGCTCTTGAACAAACGCTATATATCCAGACTCGAGGAAAGCGGCTCGACAGGCAAAATTAGGCATGTTCGACCCATCACTTGGCCACCAATAACCGCCTTGCTCCTGACAAATTGATTGACGCGCTTTTGGGCTTTCCATAAAGCCATGGGCATAACTTGTCGTAGGTAATAACATGCTGGTGATCGATAAAAGCACCCCACTGGCAATTAATGTGGAGGTAAATAGAGTTTGCACAGATGTATTATTCATAATGTATCGTCCTTAATAACTAAATGTAATGCGAGTAAATTATGCCCCTAGAAAGTCTAGGGGCAAGACAGTTACAAACTACATACCTGCTGCCAATCTGCATCGCTAGGTTCAGCGCGAGTCCACCATTTGGCTTTCCAAACCACTTGGTTACTGAGCATCATGTCACCCGTTTTTGCGTGATCTGGATTTCCTTGCCAGTCCTTTTGAGGGAAATTAGGATAAACAGGGATGTTTGCAACATTAACGCCGCCACAGCTTTGACCAGTGCCACCACCCTCAACTTTTTTCGCTTCCGGTAAAGCTGGGTACTCAGCTTTAAATGCATAGGTTTTATCGCCTTTCTCTACAGTAAAGTTTGCCGGCCCTGTAAAGGGCATGTAATACATCACTTGCGCGATAACGGTTTCACCCGGTTTAAAGGATTCAACAACACCACCAAATTCATTAAGCAGCGTGATTGAAAAACGATGAAACTCATTTTCAAATCCGCCAATATTATTGCCTGCGGCATTTGATGCATTCGTCTCAATGGCCATTTTTAATTTTTTCTGCGAATTCCAGTTAGATTTGAAAATTGCCGAGGTTGATACGGGTACATCAAAAGCAATTTTCGCCCCTGATAAATCCAGTTGTGATTGATTGGTAAAAGAAAAACTTGCACTAATAGGATAATTGTCATCACCAACAGGGAAGTCTTTGGCAACAAAATCAATATCAACCATTTGTTCTGGAACCACAAAAGCGGGATCGCCTTTGTGAATATCATAAGCCGTACCACTTTGACGGAACTTATCGTAAGCAATAGTCGTCATGGTTGACCCCATGTAATACTCTTGCTTTACTTGGTCATAATCAAAATCACCAGCCAGCTCCCAAAACATCACCCCGCCAAGTCCATTGTTAATGACATAATCGACTTTACGAGCCATAGACTCTTCATCTTCAATTGACAGGAAGACTTTCTTTTGGTCATTCCACAGCCAAGGCGTAACAGCTACTGCATCATAATAACGTTGATAGCTGCCGACTAATTTATCCTCGGGATCCGTTTCTGGCTTTAAGCCGTAGGCGCTGATATAGCTACCATACTTACCTTGTTCCAGATTTTTTGTATGCCATAGTGGGTTACTACCTGCTGCAATTTCATTATCATTTTCAATGTCATGCCATAAGTTATCTATACCTACAGCACCATTGCCACAAGAGTTTTTATCCCCTTTACCCGTGCCTTTTGGACAAGTAGCTTGATCTGCTAAGGCCGCTTGGCCCCATAAACCATTGGTGCCGCCAGTCACATCTTTGAAGCCGCGGGTATAATAGGGAATACCAATATTTATCCGTCCTGCCGACAAGGCACCGCGGAAATATCGTACTGCCCAATCTGTGTTTAAATAACCAATACCTTCAAACTCAGCCGTGCCATAAACTCCCCACGCAGCAAGCTCTGAGTCTTCGCCAGTATCAAATAGCGCTGCATTAGGTCCAACATGAGAATTCCACGCTCCGTGTAAGTCATAGGACATAATGTTGACGTAATCTAAATATTGAGTTGCTTGGAATGTTTCCATGCCACGTAATAAATAACCTGAAGAAGGTGATGCTATGGTTAATAGATAATGTTGCCCATCACTCTGCCCCGCCTTATCCAGTGCTTCACGTAATGATTTCATTAACACCAGATAAGATTTGTTTAATGCTGCACGGCGAGGATTAGAAAAATCGAAATCATCAGGGTGGCCTGAATCAGACATTGAAGACGGATATTCATAATCGATATCAATACCATCAAAACCGTACTGCTTGATAAAGCTAACCGCACTGTCACTAAAGGTTTTTATCGCTGCATGATTAACACTGCCATCAGCATTTGTGGTCAGGGTGTAAAAACCACCATTGGCAACCCGACCCGTTTCATCAAAAAAGCCACCGGTTTCAGCCCAGCCACCAACAGATATCAGGCTTTTAACATGGGGATATTGCTTTTTATATTTGGTTAATAAATTAAAGTGACCTTTATAATTCAAGCTTGTGTCTAGCTCTGCGCCAACAACATCGGGCCACTCCATATTAGTGGCTGGATTATTGACGCTATTAGGATCACCAATTGACACTTTATTATTGGCATCAATATGCGCGAAAGCGTAATTAATATGAGTAATCTTGTCCCATGGAATATCATTAACTAAATAACTAGGTTGGTTATTGGCACCATTACGCCAACTGGTAAAGTAGCCAATAACTCGACGTGGATGATCCGCGCCCATTTTTTCACGACCATTCACATCGTAAACCGTACAATAGGGCGTATTAGTCTCAGGGGTTTGATATAAACCGCTCGGTTTACAAGCGTCTCTATCGTTACCAACGTCGCCCACTGCAACAATATTGACAATAACCGCAGCACTAGTGCCAATCGCATTATCATCATCTGTGGCTTGCAAGGTAAATGTTACCTGCCCTAACTCAGTGGCTTGCCAAGTAAAACTCTCACTAGCAGTTACCGAAGAGAATACTGAACTGTCATTAGCAAATAACTCAAGCCCAGCAACTGAGCCATCAACATCCGTCGCCGTTAAGGCAAATTGAACTTGATCGCCAATATGAACTTCTAGGGGTGAGTCGATGATAGTTAAGTTTGCACTAGGTGCCTGATTATTCGGTGGAGTATCTTTTTGCTGTACCGTCAAATTCAATAGACTTGAACTAGTAGCCTTTTGTTTATCGTCATAAGTCGTCACTGAAAAATAGTGTTGCCCTTTGACGGCAGACCATGTCACTTGATTTACGTTCGCAGCCAAGGTGGTCAGTAAAATACCGTCAAGAAATACATCACTATGATCGATACTGCCATCACTATCTTGTGCCAAAAATGATATGACAACGCTGTCATTTTCAGTCAAAGAAGTATTGTTTGCTGGCGAAATCCAACTAACCGTAGGGGCTAGGTTGACATCACCACTTTGGCAGTCGCCCAGTTTCTTCCACTCTTGCCATGAGCCAGAATGCTGCATCGGGTCAGTCTGATTCCACCACTTAGCTTCAAAGGCTTGCTGTTGAGTTTTGACCTTCTGACCCGCGGTATAGGTAGAACCGGCTTGCCATTGAGTAAACGCATTGCAATCAATAACAGCCCCTTGTACTGAACATCCTAAAAATATCAGTGATAAAACACCAATATTCACAGCGGGTTTTAAAATAACTTTATTTTCCATGTTCTGACCTCTTACCATATAGTTGTTAATTATTTGTTACGTCTGATTTTAAAATAGCACAAACTTCAAATTGCACAATATTTATTCAAAATAGTGTTTTTATACCGATATAAGGCTCCATATGTGCGTGCACCATGGATTGTTGAGCTAAAAAACCAAACAATAGCTAGAATGTTATTAACTCGATAAAGTCGATTTAAATACCAGAAAGGGAATGATGGAAAATTAAAAATGGAAATTTATTTTATTAACTAAAGCAAGGTATTAAGAATAAAAAACACTAAAAAACACTAAATATTAAGCGAAATAATTAAGCTTTCACTTACCCTATATATCATTAAGCTCTAATATAGATCTGAAATAAAATAAAAATAACTAACCTGATGACCTAAATACGATTTCCGCTAATCGTGTTGATAAAGCATCTACAAATGAAATAAGTTTAAAATGAAGCTGAGATCAACAGGAAGGTGAAGTATTAATCTCATCAACACCTCCCCAAAGAGACTTTCTGCATGGATGACTGGGTATATTTAAATAAACTATCATCGGGTTAACGTTTGAAAAGATCTTCTACCCATTTAATAACAACACCCATTGTGACCATAGCATTTAACTTTAGCAGTGCAACAGTATCACCCGACTCAAGTTCGCTTTCACCACAACGGGGATCTGAACGCTGCAATGCGCCTGTCATACTATGGTCAATTGGAATAGGTTCGCAGCCATGATCGGACTCACAAATGAAGTCCCATTTATCGCGCGCGGGTAAGTGACAAGTAAAGCAATTACCGCCAAAACGATTGTTCACATCGACAAAACCGCGCTTTGCAATGGTAGAACCTTGCTCATCAACGGCGAGTTCAAAAAACTCCCAATCACCAGTGGCTGGAAAGGTGCCCGCTTCTCGCTTAACCATCACTTCGGTGGGCACTAATTGCACTACGGAACCCGTTGGATAAATAGCCCCCTCAGGCGCATTGGCGGCGGCTAATGTTCCCTCCATATTACCGAGTAAATTATCAACATAAAAGTGACGTACTGGAGTCATGTCTCTGATACAACTAAAGCTTTTTTCACTTATATTTAGCACACTTTGTTCTGCACTAATTGAAAATGCCATGAAAGATAATATTAACGAACTTGTAATTGTCGTGATTATTTTATCGTATGTATTCATATAAAAACCTATAACGTTGTTGATAGAAACAGCCTGTCTTAAACAAGCTATTTCCGATGATTAACTATAACTTAAACTTATCAACCTAACGGTTTTTTTATGTACTCTTACGCATCTGCTGCCAAGTTAGCAAAGTTCGGATCGCACCGCATATTAATCCTAAAAAAATAAGGTTAACTCCAGCGCCAAAATGCGCTGACATCTCTGCAACCTCTGCCATAATTTCATCGGCATGGGTAATGCCATACCAAGAAAGACCAACACCTAAAATCAGTGATAAAAGTGACAAAAATAAAAATAAACCTGATAAATACTTCATCGCTGTGTGGCAAATTTTCTATTAATTAAACAAATAGTTTTGTGATAAAAAGTAACTATATTCGTAATTTAGGCAAGTCGTGGGAAGAATTTAGCCGTAATCCTCATAAAATCGATAGTTGCTAGTTGATATGATGAAAAACTTCAATTCGTACACTATACTTTAATAGCATAGCTTTACTTCATTAAGCTTCTGATCTAAATGTGATTAAAATCACTAATATCGTTAATTCAGCTCAGTATATTATACACTTCCTTATGAGGCCACATTGACATTTAACCATCAATTTTACAGAAGTTTATGCAAGATGTTTCGAACAACGGCTAGCAATACATGAATAAACAACAACGTATTAGAAAGTTACTGCATACTTAAAAAGCTTAGGGTAAATATGTACTTAAAATTTTTGCCTAACAACTCAAACCTATAAGTAAAAGAGCTACATTATTGAGATAGATATTATGAAGACCATTGACCTGGCTGCGCTAAAAGATGTGATGGATTTAATGCTCGATGCTGTTTGTGTTGTGAATAAAAATGGATGTTTTGTATTTGTTAGCGCGGCGTTTGAAGATATATTTGGATATGCGCCAAATGAAGTCATCAATAAACCAATGATTGACTTTGTTTATCCTGAAGATGGAGTCAAAACACTTCAAGTTGTAGAAACACTTATCAGTGGTGAGAATCAACGTCGTTTTGAAAATCGTTGGGTGCGAAAAGACGGCAAAGTTGTTGATATTCTTTGGTCTGCAAGGTGGTCTGAAGAACATCAATTTAGAATCGCAATTGCCCATGACATTACTGAACGTAAACAAATGGAACAGCAACTTCATCATATTGCTGGACATGATCCTTTAACACAATTACCTAATAGATCATTATTATTTGAACGCCTGCAGGCTTCGTTAGGATTGGCGCGCCGAGGCGGAACACATTTGTCATTATTATTTATCGATATCGATGGTTTTAAGCATGTAAATGATAACTATGGTCACCTCGTTGGCGACAAATTATTAAAGAGTATTGCTAAGCGTTTACATGATTGTGTGCGCAAATCTGATACTGTTGGGCGTTTTGGTGGCGATGAGTTTTTAGTGATATTAAATGATATTGAGTCATTTGATAAAGTGCTTATTATCGCAGAAAAAATTCGTTCCGAACTCGATAAACCTTATAAATTTGATGAGTTGGTTTTACAGTTATCTCCAAGCATTGGCTTAGCACGTTACCCTGAAAATGGTGATAATGAACAGCAGCTAATACAACATGCTGATCAAGCTATGTATCAAGCTAAAAGCACCGGAGGCAATAGCGTAAAAACCACCGTAAACAGTGCTAAATAATATTAAGTCTTGCCTCTATTTAATTGATAAATAATTTGATTTGAACTGCCGCGCCATTTTAAAGTTGGATCTGCCAAAGACTGTTCAAACTTACCATCAATCAATACATCTACCAGTGCGGTAATGTCCTGTTGCTCAAGGGTTAAATTTGCTAGTTTATAGCCAGTCCACAACCAAATATCTTTGTCATTACACTCTGTTTTTACTCGCCTAACTAACTTAAGTACAGCAGCAATATTACCAGGATGCAAAGGATCACCGCCGCTTAAGGATAAACCTTTACGACGTATACGGCTGTCATTCAAATCAGCTATGATTTCGTCTTCTAATGCTTGAGTAAATGCATGTCCAGCATCAGATCGCCAAGTTAGCTGGTTATAGCAGCCTTTACAGGCATGCTCACAGCCGCTGACAAATAAGGTGCAACGTGTGCCCTCGCCATTAACAACATCAACACTGTGATATGCACTATAAAACATTAAATGTGTTTCACCCGTCGTTTTACTTCTTGTTGTTTGCCATGATTAAACGGCCTGGCATCTGGGCTACCTAAATAACCGCATACTCGGCGGGTAACCGACACTCGGCTAGGTTCATGGTTACCACATTTAGGGCATACAAAACCTTTACTGGTGCAATTAAACTCACCGATAAACCCACAGTCGTAACACTCGTCAATAGGAGTATTAGTGCCGTAATAAGGTACTCGGCTATAACTGTAGTCCCATACGTCCTCTAAAGCTTCTATGTTATTTTGCATGTTAGGATATTCACCGTAACAAATAAAACCGCCATTAGTTATTCCTGGATACGGCTGTTCAAAGTCTATTTTATCGTATGGGTTCACTTGCTTTTCAACATCTAAATGAAAACTATTGGTGTAATAACCTTTGTCTGTTACCCCTGTTAACACCCCAAACTCTTTCGCGTCTAAACTGCAAAAACGGCTACAAAGGTTTTCACTTGGGGTGCTGTATAAACTAAAACCATAGCCAGATTCTTGTTTCCATTGTTCAGTGTTTTTCTTAAGGTATGACACGACTTTAAGCGCTTTTTGACGTAACACTTCATCGTCAAACACATGTTGTGCACTGCCATATAAAGCATTAATGGTTTCATGTAAGCCGATGTAACCTAATGAAATTGACGCTCGACCATGTTTAAATATTTCACTGATGTCATCATCTGCTTTTAGGCGAACACCACAGGCGCCTTCCATATATAAAATTGGCGCAACACGGGCTTTAACACCCACTAACCGAGCAATACGAGTGTCTAAAGCTTTTTTTGCTACCACTAGGCGTTTATCTAATAAAGCGTAGAACTTGGCCTCATCGCCCTTAGATTCTATCGCAATACGTGGCAGATTTAAGCTCACCACACCGAGGTTGTTGCGGCCTTCATGTACCAACTGACCATCTTGCTCGAACGTGTCTAAAAATGAGCGACATCCCATAGGTGTTTTGAATGAGCCAGTGGCCTTAACCACTTGTTCATAATTCAAAATATCGGGATACATGCGTAGACTTGCACACTCTAGCGCCTGGCGTTTGATGTCGTAATTTATATCTGCCGCTTTATGATTAACGCCATCTTTTATCGCAAAAACCAGTTTAGGAAAAACCGCTGTTTTACGATTTTTACCTAATCCCGCCTTGCGCACAGTTAATATTGACTGCTGAATTAAGCGAGACTCCCAACTTGTACCCAAACCAAAGCCAAAGGTGACAAAGGGCGTTTGCCCATTGGCGGTATGCAAGGTATTCACTTCATATTCAAGTGATTGAAATGCATCATGGCATTCTTTTTCTGTTTGCGCTTTTGCAAAGGCTTCAGCGTCGGCAATTTGCCACTTAATCCCCGTCGCAAGATGCTTTTGATAGCTTTTTTGAACAAAGATTGCCAACACTTCATCAATACGATTAATGGTGGTGCCACCATAAATGTGACTCGCCACCTGGGCAATTATTTGCGCCGTTACTGCCGTTGCAGTCGAAATAGATTTGGGGGTTTCAATTTCGGCGTTACCCATTTTAAATCCGTGGGTTAACATGCCGGCTAAATCTATTAGCATGCAATTGAACATAGGAAAAAAAGGCGCGTAATCTAAGTCATGATAGTGCAGCTCCCCCCGTTCGTGGGCGGCCACCACATCTTTGGGTAACAAGTGCGTTTTGGCATAATGTTTTGCCACAATACCGGCTAATAAATCGCGTTGAGTGGGTATAACCTTGGCGTCTTTGTTGGCATTTTCATTTAACAGACTGCTGTCACTTTGCTCTACTAAACCGCGAATTTGACAATTTAACTTACTTTTGGTCTCGCGGCTCACATCGCGATCATGTCGGTATTCAATATAATGACGTGCAACCGACTTAAAAGGACCTGACATTAACCTGTTTTCAACTGCATCTTGTAGTTGATGAATATCCACTTCTGTTTGTTGCTGAAACTCTTGTTCAACTGTCAATGCCAAAGTATTGGCATAGTCATGATCTGATTGTCCGGCAGACTTCATTGCTGCAATAACGGCATCTTTTATTCGACTTGAATCAAATGCAGTGCGGCATCCGTCGCGCTTAATAACAACCAACATAACCAGCTTCTCCTTTAGCGTCGCCAAATCAATATATCGGCATACGAAAAACACAAAACACTATATGTAGTGTATTAAGCGTTAAATCGTCACTGACCGTGTTGATCTAGATCATCATTTTTCACGCTAAAGAAAAGCAAAGTAAATTTATGTTATAAGCACCAAAAATCGGCTTGTTAGCGCTTGATCATAGATATCAAGCTAGTTTAGGAACAATATTTTCAAATTAGTTTTTAAGCGACGCTTTAATTAAATGCGCGATATCTTCAACTGCTTTTTTACCCGCGGCAATCGCTTCATCTGCACGATGAAACTCCATGGTGCCAATATCAGATACATTGGGAATAATACAAATATCTGGTGGGTCGCCCATTAATCGAGATCGCTTATGACGCTGTTCTAAAATATCCATCGATTGTGACATTACCGCTAACATGCCAGGGTGCGACTTAGTGCCAAGCGACAGTTTGTCACTTAAGCTACTGATATAGTCTTTGCCCTTACCCAATAAATCCATAAAGCCTGAATCTTGCGGTTCAGCATCTGCATCAAGGTGTTCATCAGACACAGGCTCAGAGCTACTGACTTGCTGGGGCAACACTTGCATTTGTTTACGTAAATAACCATTCAAATCAACAGCGATGACAATATCGACACCAAGCGAGCGACATAATGAAACTGGTACTGGATTAACTACGGCACCATCAACTAACCAACGGCCATTTTGTTGTACTGGCGGTAAAAAGCCAGGCATAGAACATGATGCCCTGACAGCATTGCGCAATAATCCTTCTTTAAACCAAATCTCCTGGCCAGAATATAAATCCGTTGCCACTGCGGCAAAGGGGTGTTTCAAGTTTTCAATGTCAACAGCGCCAATATGAGTAGACATAACATCAAATACTTTTTCACCGCTAATAAGCCCACCTTTACGCCAACTAATGTCCATTAATCCAATAACATCCCAACTTGAAAAGCTACACACCCAACTTTTAAGTTCAGCTAGACTGTCATTAGCATATGCCGCGCCAACCAGTGCGCCAACAGAGCAGCCAGCAATTTTATCCGGGTAAATACCTAATTCAGCCAAGCCTTCAAGCACACCAATATGCGCCCAACCTTTCGCTGCACCACTACCTAATGCCAATCCGATAATCGGTTTTTTCTCTGGTGAAGCTTGAACTGGTGCCATTTACATACTCCATAGGGTCACTTTTAAACGTAAATAATCAGGCTTTACTGGCCAAGTGCTTTATTAGCATAAACAAGCAAGTCATTATTGGCTATAGCAAGCTTATCCAGCTATAATATTTGGCTATTATTTTCTAGGGGATCCACCTTTGCAGTTTTCTGATTTTTCGCTTGATAAACGCTTGTTAGATAGTTTGAAGCATATGGGTATTACTGACCCAACCGAGATCCAAGAACAAGCCTTACCTATTGCCCTAGTGGGTAAAGATTTGATGGCATCATCGAAAACTGGCTCGGGGAAAACTTTAGCGTTTTTACTGCCTGCGATGCAGCGGATTATTTCCAGCAGAGCGCTGTCGAAAAAAGATCCTCGCGTGCTGATTTTATTGCCGACTCGTGAACTTGCTCAGCAAGTATATGGTCAACTTAGATTACTGGTTGCCAACACCCAGTACAAAGCAATCAGTATTTTGGGCGGCGAAAACTTTAACGACCAAGCCAAAGGTTTGTCCCGTGACCCACATTTTATTGTGGCAACTCCGGGTCGAATTGTTGATCATCTTGAGCAACGTCACTTGTTTTTAAATGGCCTTGAATTACTTGTTCTTGATGAAGCTGACCGCATGTTGGACCTAGGGTTTGCACCACAACTGAAAGCCATTAATGAAGCTGCAGATCATAAACGTCGTCAAACCTTGATGTTTTCAGCCACTTTAGATCATCAAAGCATTAACGATATTGCCGCCACATTATTGAAGAATCCAAGCCATGTGGCTATTGGCACCAGTTATGCTGAACACAAAGATATTGAACAAAAAATGCTGTTTGCTGATCATCTAGATCACAAACAAGCACTGTTAAGCCACTTATTGAAGCAGCCAGAACACAAGCAGACTATTGTATTTACCGCAACTCGCTCAGACACAGACCGCTTAGCCACTCTTTTAGCTGAACAGGGATTTTCTACCGCAGCATTAAGCGGTGAGCTAAAACAAAATGCGCGTAACCAAATTATGGATCAATTTAGTCGTGGCCAGCAGCAAATTCTTATCACCACGGATGTGGCCTCTCGAGGGCTAGATTTAGTTAACGTGTCATTAGTGGTTAACTTTGACATGCCAAAATTTGCTGAAGAATATGTCCATCGTATAGGCCGTACTGGCCGTGCTGGCGCTAAAGGTATTGCAGTTTCATTAGTGGGCCCAAAAGACTGGCAAAGCTTTTTACAAGTGCAATCATTTTTACGCAAAAACTTTGAATTTACCGCGGTCGACGGTTTACCGGCTAAGTTTTCGGGCTTAAGTCAACAAGCGGGAACGAAAGCCGCCAAAGACAAGCCTGAAACCAAAGTAGCAGCTAAAACTAGAGCTAAGCAAAAAGCTAAAGCAGTCCCTAAGCGCGATAAAACATTTATTACTGGTATCGACGTTGGCGATGCGCCAATGCGCCGTAAAGCGAAACCCATTGTGATTATTGAACAAAAAATCAGTGACAGTGAAGACTAATTATTAAGTGACTCGCCGGTTAAAATATCATGCGGTCACTCATTGAAATACGGAAAGGATAAACATGAAAGTTTGTGGTGTAGAGTTAAAAGGTGGCGAGGCCATCATCAGTTTACTTAGCTATGAAGGTGAAACCTTCAATGTGCCGAGTTGTCGTAAAGTGTCATTTTCGGTGTCAGATTCGGCATCGACAGAGTCTCTGCGTGAGTTTCATTTTGCTTTTCATAAGCTAATGGAAGACTACAAGATTGACCAAATCGCGATTATTGAACGTGAACAAAAAGGTAAATTTGCCGGCAGTGCTACCAGCTTTAAATTAGAAGCGGCGATTCAAATTACCGAGCTGCCAGTGATAATGATTTCACCATTAACCATTAAAGAGCAACTGAAGCGTAATCCACCGCAAGTTGACTTTGATTCTTTAGATTTAAAACGCGTTCAGCTAAATGCATTTGATGTCGCTTATGTGCATCATAACCGATTAATATTCGGTAAAGTTTAATTCCGAGTTAACATTTTAAGGCTGAGCTTTAAGCGTTATCTGTCATCACACATAATGGAGATAACGCTATAGCAGCGCTTAACAACACTTATGACAACCTCTAAATCAAAAAAACTAACTGCTCCACCAAAAATGCAATTAAAGCCTACTAGCCAAGCATTAAAGCCCAAAATAGACATAAGCACACTCATCACCAGCGATGACGTTAAAAAGCAGCAAAGTGAGCGCAGTGCTATGCGCTATCTGTCTGGTTATAATCCTCAAATCATCAGCCAAATAGCTGAATTAGTTGATAATAATAAACTGGGCGAACATTTTTTAAGCCGCTACCCTAAAAAGCATGATATTCGTACAGATAAAGCACTATATGACATGGCAATTGCGTTGAAAAATACCCATATGCGCCAATCAGACCCGCTATCAAAAGTCATTTTTGACGAAAAAATTAACCTAAGTCATCATGCACTTGGATTACATTCATATGTTAATCGTCGCCAAGGATATAAAGTTAAAGCAAAAAATGAAATTCGTATTTCATCTCGCTTAAAACACACACCTTTTGAATTACTGCAAATGGTAGTGGTGCATGAATTAGCCCATTTACGTGAAAAAGAACATAACAAAGCCTTTTATCAGTTATGTACTTTTATGTTAGCTGATTATCACCAACTAGAGTTCGATATGCGGGTATGGCTGGTTGCCGAAGAAGTCGGACAATTACCCTATACTTAACGGCATATTGGTAATTGCCACACTAACATTTTGATGCTGTAACAATTAAATAGCCACGCCAAAACCGATAATTAACTGAAAGTCATCTTTTTCAGGAACCTGACCATCGCTCTCAGCACGGGGAGTATTGGTTCTATCCCAAACTAATGACAAGTCAAGATCAAACATATCGGTTAACTCTACGACAATTCCAGCAACAGCATGGTGGGTATAACCGCCATAATTTTGGTTACCCAACTGCATCCGATAATCCGCATTAAAATCAACCGAGTCAGTTAGTTCAGTGGTAAACGTACTGTCTACAACCAAAGTGCCGCTACTTTCATTATCATCCTCGCCTAATTCAACCTCTTTAAAATTCGTCATGGTATAAGCGGGACCACCACTGATACTCCACTCGGTTTTAGCGGTATCAATAATGCTGTAACCCACACCAGAACCTAGAGTGACACGTGATGAAATATTCATAAAAGGATCGGTATAATATTCAACAAATACAGGTCGTAGGAAGAACTGATTCGATAAAAACCAATCGAAAAAACTGTTTACACGGTGATTGTTAGTGGTATTTTCTCCACCAGATTTACTGTAATTACCCAGGTAATCGGTTCTAAAACGCGACTCAGTAGTTCTGCGACTCATTCTTGCTTTGGCTGAATAGTCGATTTGATTATTATTGCCTGAACGCAAGTTTGCCCCTAATGACACAGTACTCGTCCAGTAATTGGCTTCATGTTGTTCACCGGCAATGATCGTCATAATGTCATTCACATTAAATACAACACCATCAAGGTAGCCCTGACCGTTCTGGATCAGCAAGCGCCCTGTGCGAGTAGATAAATCGGTAAAACCAATACTGACTGCACCGCGACTTTGCAACACAATGACGTCTTCCCAATCGACTATAAGCGTATCAAGCTGATCACTTTCAAACTCTAGTTTATTGTCATAAAGGTGTTTAATCTCGCCTTTAAGCAGCTCATTGCTGTTTAGCTGAAGCCAATCATACTTATCCCCCACAGGCACGTTAACCTGCATGGGAGTAAATTGATTTTGCACATTTTGTTGTGCTGCTGGCGTTTGCGCAGCGACATTGGTACTAACTAAATAGCTAAAAAAAGTAAAAGCTAACAGCTTGAAGGTTCGTTTTACGTTTGAAGAGCGGATCATGTTAATTTTCCATTGGCCGCAGCTAACTTGTGAACTGCAATAAAATTATAATTTGCTGACATTTTAAAGGCTAGCGCCAACATAAACAACCGCTAGCCGTTAGGTTATTAACTCGATATCAGTGACTTTGTTGAGTTCGAGAATGCAACTAATGACAGCCCAAAACAAAACTGCAGCCATTAGGCTGCAGTGTTAATTTGTGTAAAGCGGGCATTGATATTAACTGAGTTAACCCAATTCCATCATCATCTTTCGACTGCGAACGATTGACTGGAACTCAGATAAATCTTTCTTTGGTAATACTTTCGCTTCGGCAATATTAGCTTTCATCGAGTCAATTGGGCGACCTTTGACATGAAATTCGTAGTGTAAATGTGGTCCCGTAGACGCGCCTGTATTACCCGACAAAGCAATAACTTGACCTCGCTTAACACGTTGACCTTTTTTGACCTTAAAAGCAGATAAGTGTAAATATCGAGTACGCACTTTATTATCATGCTCTATTACTATGTATTTGCCTGCAAACGCATGATTAGTCACTAGGCTTACTACACCGTCACCGGGTGCAAGCACTGGTGTACCCACTGGAGTCGCATAGTCGGTACCGTTATGTGGACGTACTCGACCAGTAATAGGATGTTTACGATTAGGGTTGAAGCGCGAAGTCATGCGATAGTTTTTACTCAGGGGAACACGCTGAAAAGCTGGCGCTAAACTTTGGCCTTTTTCATCGTAATAATTGCCGTCTAAATGTTGAAATGCGGTAATATCACGGCGACCGGTGTGAATTTGTATCCCTTCTAAATTACTATTACCAGTGGTTTCACCCGCAATAAATTGATCATTCATTAATACTGAAAATCTATCTCCTGCACGTAATTCACGCGAAAAGTTTAATTTACTTGTTAATAAACTCTCAACCTTGGCAATTTCAGCAGCACTTAAACCAGCGGCTTTGGCTGACACATAAAACGAGCCGTTAATTTCGCCACCGACAATTCTATTTTGCCAAATCCCTTCAAGATTAATGTCTTTGACTTCATAGGTACCGTCATCATAACGGGTGAATACCACTTGGTGGGCTGGGTTAAAGTACAACTCCATTTTGGCCAAATTACCTTGGTTATCATCCCAAAATTGAATACGGTTACCTGGCATTAACGTATCTAAAGCCAGTACGTCTAAATCAGCCTCTAGTACTTTATACATGGTTTTTTGGTCGATACCGGCCATTTCAAACAATTTACTCAACGTGTCACCATTAGTGATCACATGTTCAAGTATTGGAGTCGGTTCTTCAAAAACCTGACCGGCTTTAATAGGCTGGTTAATATGGGGAATAAGTGCATCTAGGTCTAATGTGACAGGAATTCGCTGCGATGAAAATTCTTGCTGTGTTGGCCATAATAAAGCCGCACCAACCATAAAAACACTCGCCAATAACACTTTCTTATGCAAGTTTGGCAAGTTTGATAAACTTGCTGATGGCTTTTCGAAGCCCATAATTTTACTCGTTAGCAATCTTTAATCCACCTAAAAGTTTTTAGTTATTATTTGTCGTTATTAATATTTTTACTTTTATCGTAAACTTTAATCGCGCGTTATCAATATGTTAAGCCGAGACTAATGCTTTAAACATTTGTCACTTGCTTGCATCAATTGATGTATTTTCAAGCAAGAATAAATTTTCGTGTGCACTGTTATATCAAATATTTGTCATATTACAAATATATATTGATGAGTTTTCATATATTTTTTGCGCTAGATTCCACTCTCTGCAGTAGCTTGAGCCAGATCAAGCCCTGAATTGTTTCAAGCTATTGCAAACTGGCTTTGTAGTTTACTTACACCAAGTCCATTCATTTTGTTGACTTTAATTTGTACAGCTATGCGCTCTTTCATGGCTTCTATATGGCTGATCACACCGATCATTTTGCCTGAAGCATTAAGATTATCTAACGCATCTAACGCTGTATCTAATGTTTGACTGTCTAACGTGCCAAAGCCTTCATCAAGAAATAATGAATCAATGCTGGTTTTATGGCTGACCAAATCGGACAAGGCCAGTGCTAATGCTAAACTGACTAAAAAACTTTCGCCTCCAGATAAAGTTCGCGTATCTCTAATTGCATCACCTTGCCATGTATCCAGTACCTGCAGTTCTAGTGCTTCGCTATCTTTGCGCTCAAGTTGATAGCGACCATGCAATCTATCTAACTGTTTATTAGCCAAGGCGACCAAATGGTCGAGCGTTAAACCTTGCGCAAAACGGCGGAATTTATCGCCCTTTTGTGAACCAATTAATGAATGTAAATAGGCAATGTCATCATAGTCTTGCTTTGCCAGCGTCAACTGTTCAAGTAAAGTTTGTTGTTGATCTTTTAACTCTAGATCTTGTTTTAAGGCATGCTGGCACTGCCATAATGTTTGTTGCTGAAGATGCTGGCGTTCAAGCAGTATTTGCTGCTCTAACGTGACCTCATCTATTTGCAACACATCAAAAGCATGCAACACGCCTTGCTGTTGTAGTTCATTGTTATTTTTAGCAGCTTGAGTGAATAACACCTGCGACTCTTGTAATTGATTATCAAGCTGGCGCTTCAATACTGTTAATCTTTGATGTTCATCTGGCGCCAGCAATGCTTGGTGATATGCCGCTGCATTTTCAAATGGACTGGCTGTTAATGCCAGGTGCCAACGCTCAGCAACCTGTTGATGGTCTTGATTCTCTGACTCAAGCTGACGAGTTAATCCCTGTTTTTGGGTGGCTAGGGCTTGAATGTGAGTTTTACTATCTTGCAGTTGAGTGAATTTTTCCTGCAAACCGCTTTCTTGCAGCATCAGATCATGTTCACTTTGATGCTTGACCTCATCGACTTGCTTATCGGCAAATAAATCAGCTCTTTGCTGCTGCTTTAACTGTAAATCCTCTTGGGTTTGAACTAATACTACTTGAGCCAGCTCAATTTGTTCGGCGATTTGCATTGCTTGATGCTGATATTGCTGTGATTCCTGCTCCAGCAATGCCAATTGCTGACGATTATTATCCAGCGTTTGACGAGCATCTAGCCATTGTTGAATATCGGCCTCAAGTGAGTCTAACCATGAAGCGGCGTCAGCCCAATCGGGAAATGTTAAATCACATTGGCTGATATGATGAGTTAATTGCTGTTTGATCTCGCTTAAACTCGACTCAATTTCGTTAATTTGATGGGTGTGCTTATCGATTTGCAGCTGAGCCGTTTTAAGCTCAAGTTGTGCCAACTGCAACTGGCTATTTTCAGCGTTTTGTCGCTGTTCCAATTGAATCATGTGCTCACCCAATTGGCTGGCTGATTCATTAAGGGCTTTAAGCTGCAACAATACATCTGACAACTGCTTTTTATATGCATCTATTTGGGCATTATAATCAGCAATGGCTTGCTGACTTTGCACATCAATCAAATCAAAGCTCACGCCCAAAGCCTGACAGCAATCTATTGCTTGCTGCTGGTATTGCAGCAGTTTTCCTTGCCACTCTTGGATAGCGATTTGTTGGTTTTGTTGAATATAAGTCAACTCGGCTAGCGCTTGCTTTTGCTGCTCGCCTTGTTTTTTCAATTGTTCCAGTTCATCGAGTAACACGGCTTCTCGGCGCTCGGTGTGCGATAAATCCAGTTCTTGGTATTCAGTCACTAAAGGATGTTCAATTGAACCACATAATGCACATGGCTCACCCTCAATCAATTTTGCTCGCTCACTGGTTAAATCAGCAATGCGCTGTTCTTGCTTGAGTAGTTGCTGTACATCTTTTAATTGCAGATTTTTATCGCTCCACAGCCCCCGTGTTTGGGTAAGCGTCTTATCTTTATCAACCATTTCCTGTTGGCGCTGATGAATAGCCTGTTGCCCATCAGCTAAAACTTGACGCCCGAGAGTGTAATCCTGTGCAAGTTGTGTCAATTTCTCTCGAAAACCTTGCTGTTCTAGTATCTGTTGATGTTCATTTTGTAAGTCGCCTTCGGTTTTACCCGCTAACAATTGGCTTATATTGGCTTTTAGGTTTTGCTGTTCGCTACTCAAAAGCACTACTTGCTCGCTATTGGCAGTAATACTTTTTTGTACCCTATCAATTAGCTGTTGTTGCATTGCCGATGTGCGCGTATGAACATCAATCTCGGCGCGATACTCCCGTTGGTTTTTAGCCAGAGACAACCATTGCTGATACTGAGTTTTCCAAGAAGCAATATGTTGGCCAATAACCTGCCCCAAGGGAAACTGGCTCACCAAATCAGTTAAATGATGCTGGTTTTGGTTGATATTCGCGATGGCGTTTTGGCTATCGATAAGGCGTTTACTAACAGCCCGGTGGTCTTGCTGTTGTTTGGCAAGGGTTTGCTGCTCACGCTCAACCTGCTGCTTTAACACTTTAATATCATGATCTAAGGGTATAATTTGCTGGTCAATTAATAGTAATAGTTGTTTATGTAAGGTTTTAGCCGCATCGACTGTGAGTTGCTGAGCAATATAAGCCTGTTCATTTTGGCCTACCTTAATGCTTGATTGTTGTAACTGCTGACCAATGCGTTCGATTTGCATGGTTAAATCAACCAGCTTTTTGGCTAAATAAGCTTGCTGTTCAAATATCGGTTTAAGCTGCTGCGCTGGCTCACTATCCGCTAACCTTTGCAATGCACTTTGTTGCTCATCAATAGCTACTTTTGCCTGTTCAAACGCTTTTTGGCAAGCTAAATGGTGTTGAGTGGATTGAGTCAGTTGCTTGTGCCACTGCAAGAACACATTTTTATGTTCGATCTGTTGATGTAATGTTTCCAATTCGCGGGTTAACGTTTGCTGCAACGCTTTATTTTCTAACACTTGATCGGTACTTAATACCTGAACATGGTTAATTTGGCTTTCGAGTAACTGTAATTGCTGTTTAGATTGGCTAAATTCCTGGTGCACTCGCTCAGATATCAAACCATAAATTTCCGTGCCCGTTAATTCTTCAAGTAACTCTGCTCTGACATTAGCATCGGCATTCAGAAATGCCGCAAACTCGCCCTGAGATAACATCATGGACTTAGTGAAACGCGCGAAATCTAAACCGGTTATTTTTTCCATGGCATCAGATTTTAATTTTATTTGGCTGGCTATAATTTTACCGTCGGCCATTTGTGCTAACTCAACTTGCGCATCCTGTAGGTTACCATCGGCATTATCTCTGGCACGACGCTGGCTCCAAAATGCCCGATAACCGACCCCTTTTACTTCAAATTCAACCTCAGCTAAACACTCACTGGTGCCACGGGTCATTAGCTCGTTAGTTGACTTTGATATCACAGCTAAGCGCGGTGTTCTGTGGTAAAGCGCTAAACAAATCGCATCTAAAATAGTCGTTTTACCCGATCCCGTTGGGCCGATAATGGCAAACAGACCGTTTTCAGCAAATGGGCTGGCGGTAAAATCAATTTTCCACTCATCTTTAAGTGAATTGATATTTTTAAATCGCAGAGACAGTATTTTCATTATTTATTCTCCGCTTGTTGCGCCAATTCAACTTCTTGCTGTAATTGGTCAAACTTGGTCATTATCCGTTGTTTAAATGCTTCATCATCAAACTGTTCTTGCATTAGTCGGCGTTGAAAAACCTCTTTTACTGATAATTCTGACAGGGTTTCATTTTGATTAATTTGCATTGCCGCTTTACGGTTAGCACGAGCACGTTTAAGTTGCAGTACTTCGACAGCTTTATGTTGAGTCATTTCGATAATTCTTGACTGTAAGTCAGATAAATAATCTTGTTCAGTGACCTCGATACTTAGCCAAGTTTGTTTGAATGAGCCAGAAACATCAGAAGCGCTAGACACGTTATCGTCATTACTGTCAGCAAATAATGCTATTTGTTGCTGAATTTGAGCAAGGTTGCCACGAATAAACTGCATAGGTTGGAACATAGGAATATTAAGTGCCTCTACCTGCATAGGGCCTTCAGCCTGCCACTGCACTAAAAACACACTTTTATTAGACTGATTATCTTTTGATAACTCATCAAAACTTAATGCTAATGGCGAGCCTGAATAACGAATATGCTCAGTTTTAGCGACTTTTTGAGGCCGATGAATATGCCCTAAAGCGATGTAGTCCGCAGGTGGAAATAAGTTGGCATTAAAAGCATCTAAACTGCCAATATAAATCTCGCGCACTGACTCAGACGTACTGGCGCCAACAGTCGTTAGATGTCCTGTGGCGATGATCGGTAAATCTTCATTTGTAACATTTTTATGCTGCGCTTGCAGGTTCTGTGCTTGTTCAAAGCTTGCTTGATAGTACTGGGCTATTGCATTGCCAAGCTTTAATTGCTTATCTTTTGCACTTTCATCTACCTGGCTTTGAATTAACTCTCTGGGACGCAAAAAAGGAAGACCACACATAATGGCACCCGGCAGACCTTGACGGTTGTTAATCACAAAAACATGCTCTTCAGGTGAGGATAATGCGCCAGGGATCACTAGGGTATTTAGGCAAGCAAGTAGTTCTTTAGACTCGCCCAGCATGGACACTGAATCATGGTTGCCACCTAAAATAATCAACTGGCAACCGGATTGCTGCATTTGTACAATAAATTGATTGTAAAGGGTTCTGGCATAACTTGGCGGCGTGCCGGTATCAAAAATATCGCCAGCAATAATTAAGGCATCAACCTGATGTTGCTCAATTTGCAGCAGTAACCAAGCCATAAAAGCTTGATGTTCTGCGGCGCGGTTTTTTCCAAAAAAATGCTGACCTAAATGCCAATCTGAAGTATGAATAATGCGCATAATGACCTTTACTCTAATTCGTTTTCAATACGACCCACTGAAATAAATACTGGGTGCGGATGTTCGACATTACATATATTGTGACCACAAGAGTTTTATACTCATAGCAAAAGACATGACCACCACCAAGGGTTTGATGATTTTCACGCCTTTGGTCATCACTAACCGTGAACCCAAGGTGGCGCCTATAGCCTGGCCAACCAACATAATAAGCCCAAGCACGACAACAACTTGACCACCAATTACAAAGAATATTAACGACGCTATATTGGTTGAAAAGTTCAGCACTTTTGCATGTGCTGTGGCTTTAGCTAAACCAAAGCCCATTAATGACACAAAGGCTAGCGCAAAAAAGCTTCCGGTACCTGGGCCAAAGAAACCATCGTAAAAACCGACACTCAGTGCAGCGGTAAAGGCAAATACGGTCGGGGTGAGCACTTGGTGACGATCATCTTCTGCAATTTTTTTAGAAAATAGAAAATAACAGCCAATGGCTAAAATTAAGAATGGCAATACCAGTTGTAACACCTCAACATCAATCATTTGAACTAAAATAGTACCTACAGCGGCACCTAAAAAAGCACATATTAATGAGAGTTTAATGGCTTTAAGGTCAACCATGCCTTTGCGAATAAAATATAAACTCGCAAAAAAGCTGCCACCACAAGCTTGTAGCTTATTGGTACCCAATGCCGCCGCGGGCGGTAAACCCGCCCACATCAATGCAGGAATAGTAATTAAGCCTCCACCTCCCGCGATAGAATCAATAAAACCAGCAAGCAGCGCAACGGCAAATAAAATTAGGCCAATTTGTAAAGTGAGTTCAAACATGTATCGCAACCAGGACAGGCAAAGAGAGGTATTAAACCTGCTTTAAAACAGAATTACAAAGTATCAAAGCTAGAAAATACTGTAACCTTAATAAAGAGGCTTATTTAAGATTAAACAAACACCATTTGAATCGAATGCTGTTCATATCGTTTACAGGCTTATTGCGCTAATATTGATTAATTTAACCTTGTCATTTTATATGGCATAAAAAAACCACCTATTAAAGGTGGCTTCTAGTTGTTAGTCATATCTAGACTAACCCATACTTATAGTAACGAGTATGGCTGTACCCCTAGTGACGACAATGTTCATCATGTACATGATCGTCATCGGCAAAATCACCGTCACCTTCTTGATGCTGCATCACGCCCCAACCATCGGAAACACCATCAAACTCTTTAGCAAAGTCGTTTAATTGGATTTCTTTAGCCACTAATGCATCATAATCTGGCACCATATTGGTACACACAATGACTTCCCATTTACTGCTATCTTCATCAAAGTTGAGTTCTAACTCACCTTCTTCATCTTGTTTGCTTAACACTTCAAGTGCTGATTCAGCATCGCGCTTATCATCAAAAACAAGGAAAAAATCGACTTCTAATTCAAGGGTTAAATCAATACCAGACTCAGCCATTGCAGCCAACATTTGTCCGTTATCATCATCAGGGAATTGCATGGGATATTCCTTAAACTGTTGGCACTATTTTAATCATTTGACCGTTGAATGAAATTACATCATCAACGACACACTTTTTACGTTTGCGGGTGTCAACATCACCATTAACGGTAACTTGACCTTCAGTGATAACATGTTTTGCCTCACCACCGCCGTTCACTAAACCTTGTACTTTTAGCACTTTATAAAGTTCAACGAATTCATCGCCGGGTAATAATGGAAAAATCTACCATGGGGATTTCACCTTGATTAACTAATTCATAAGATCAAACGAAAATTATACCCTATGGCAGCTTAGCAAGCATCAAGCATTTTTAATAGATGAGGTTGCTGATAGATAAAGCCCAGCTGTTGGCATATAAGATTGCCATCAATAACTTTACTTGGCGAAATTTGTTGATTAAAAGTCGGTGCACTCGTTCCAGCATGGATAGCAGCCTGGCTATAAAAAGTTTGCTTTGTTGGATGGTCTGGCGCACAAAGATTATAAACAGCACCGACTGTAGATGAACTTAGAATAAGGCTTATTGCCGCGACACAATCATCAAGATGAACCAGATTAACCGCTACATTACCGCCACTAACATTTTCTTTGCCAGCCAAAAAGCGTCCAGGATGTCGTTTAGGCCCGACAAGCCCTGAAAATCTGACGATACAAGCATTGCCCATACAAGAAAAAAGTGATTCAGCTTGTAACAAAATGTCACTGACTGGACTATGTGATGTGGCGTCTTGTTCCGTCATAATCTTATCTTCACTAGGATAAACACCTGATGTACTGATAAAAATGACTCGTTGGTATTGTTTATCCCCAATCACTGTTTTTAGCGAATTAAGATTTGCCATATAGTCTGTTTCACCACGCCTAAGACCCGGCGGTATATTAACCACAAGCATGTCACTATCAAGTAACTCGGTAGCGGAAGCCACATCGATTTCTGTACTAAGATCTAATTGATATGCTGTGATGCCAGCTTGTGATAAGGCGATTAAATCTGCTTGTTTGCGTTTATTAGATTTAACATGGTGCCCTTGTGTTATAAGTGATTGAGCCAACGAAAAGCCGAACCAACCACAACCAATGATGGTAACAGATGCCATAAAATACCTTAGTAGGAAAAATGATTAAAATAGAAGTTGATAAGATTATCTGCTTGCAAGGTTTTTATCGCGCCATCACTCAAACTGTCTTTTTTGACCACTTCAACAATTTCGACTTCACCGTCAATTAAAAAACGAAGGCTGGGATGACCACCACTGATATTACACGACCAAACATGGGGCTTTTTAACTTCACGGGTAGTCATCATCACTTTTGCGACTTGATCATCAGACAATTTAACTAATGTTCCAGGAGGGTAAATACCCAACACTTTGACTAATAGTGACACTAAATGAGCTGAATGCTGACCGGTCCGTTGTTTAAACAATATACCTAACGCCAATTGAGGTGAATGGTACTGATGCATCAACATTTGATAATCATTGGCCAAAGCCACAATTTGGGTGGTTTCGGCAATGTTTTTTTCAGTGAGATGATCAGGATAACCTGACCCATCTATAAATTCGTGATGATGTAAAATAATATCGACTACCGCTGCAGGAAACAGACCACTGCGATTAACTAGGTCATAACCTAAATTGGGGTGCATCTTCATGAAATTAACTTCGTGGGCAGTTAATTCGCCATGCTTACGACGAATAGCCTCAGGTACTTTAAGCTTACCTATATCGTGTAACACACTCCCTAAAGCAATATCCCTTAGCTTTGATTTATCCATATTATTTAAGTGAGCAATGGCCATTGAAAGTACGGCAATTGAAACACCATGTGAAGTCAGGCTGCTCTCTTTCTTACCATGATCAACTAGGGATAAATATACTGCTTCACTTTCGAGTAAGTGTTCTAATAAGTCTTCAACTAATGTTGCTGATTCACGGTACATACCTTCAGGATCACTGATCACTTGACCAAACATATTATGGCTATCATTGATCGCTTTCATAAATCGTTTCTGCCCGATACGCATCGACTTTTTGGCTAGCGCTTTATAATCAGTTTCAACAATTTCTTCTTCAGTTTCTTCTTCAACTTCCCCAACTTCGCTAACAGTAGGCAGCAAATCATGACCAGCCAGTACAAATACAAAATCAATATCCAGCCCTTTAATTATTTCAATTTGAGCCTGTTGTTCAAGCTTAATTTTATTAATAAAAAAAGGGTTTTGTGTCCACGGCAAAGGCAGCTTTATCGTCAGCCCCAATATAAGCTCAGAAAGTGGTATTTGGATAGATTCTTGTTTAGCCAATGAATATGTCTTCCATACTGAATTGTTATTGTGGTCGGAGCCATGGTTCAAAATAGATATCGAGTACTTACACTATAGAATAAATGTTGAAATTAAGTTGCTTTTTTATCATCTTGTTCATCGTCTTGTTCATCAATGATGTGCCAATCATTAAAGTAATGATGTAAACGCTTAGACTTGAACAGGTAAATACTGGTCCAAAATAGGAATAAAGCATCCAGCGCATAGGTCAAACTAAATAAAAAATCAGCATGTATTAAACGTTGTATCAACATGCCTGCATCAAGCATCAATAACAACCACAGTATGGCTTTTCCACGCTTAAACCAGGGTATGAACCAGTGCCATTGCCTTTTACGCTCAGCAATAATCAGTCCATACAAAAATACCGCACCTAACCCAGCAAATAATGCCAAAATAAAATCTTGTTTGTGCGGGTAAAACAACCTTACTAGCCCAGACTGATCATTAAACTGGGTCAAAGAGGCAATAAAAACACACCAACCACGGGCTAAAAACACCAAAATTATATACAAGAAGTAAGGCGGCTTTATATGGCCTTTATCATCAAGCCAAGTAATGTTGCTAAAATCCATGCTACACAATGACCTTTTTAACAAAGATATGAGTAGAGTCGTTCGCTATATTACTCATATTAAGCCCGTAAAATAGCGATTAAACCATCTTCATCAATCACTTTTACACCTAACTCCTGTGCTTTAGCGAGTTTAGAGCCTGCGGCCTCTCCTGCGACTAGACAATCGGTATTTTTTGACACACTACCTGCGACTTTGGCGCCTAACGCCTGAAGTTGTGCCTTAGCATCATTGCGATTCAATTGGGTTAAGGTACCTGTTAATACCCAGGTTTGACCTTTTAAACTTAAACCACTTTCATCTGTTTGCTCGATAGATGGCCAGTTAATACCGCTTTCGAGCAATTTATTCACCACCTCTAAATTATGCTCCTGGGCAAAGAAATGGCTGATATGTTGAGCAACAATTTGGCCAACATCATCAACGTCTAATAGCTGTTCAATTGAAGCAATACGAATTGCCTCAATAGTTTTAAAATGTGCCGCTAGGTTTGCTGCGGTGGCCTCGCCAACTTCACGAATACCTAGGCTATATAAAAAACGCGCTAAGGTAGTTGATTTGGCATCTTTAATTGCTGCAACTAATTTTGTGGCTGATTTCATTGCCATACGATCAAGCATAGTTATCGCTGACGCAGATAAAGCAAATAAGTCCGCGGGGCTTTTTACCAGTTCTTTGTCAATCAGCTGCTCGACAATTTTATCGCCCATACCATCAATATTTAATGCTTTACGGGAGGCGAAATGCTTAATCGCTTCTTTGCGCTGTGCTTCACAAAATAATCCACCAGTACAACGAGTAACAGCCTCCCCCTCAATACGTTCGACATCGCTTTGACAAATTGGGCAGCATAGCGGGAAAACAATATCCCTGGCACTGTCGGCACGCTGTTCTAACACCACAGCGACGACTTTAGGGATTACATCTCCGGCACGTCTAATAATCACAGTATCGCCAATTTTCACCCCAAGACGGGCGATTTCATCGGCATTATGTAATGTGGCATTAGACACAGTAACACCACCAACAAAAACAGGCTGTAATCGAGCAACAGGAGTAATTGCACCAGTACGGCCCACCTGAAAATCAACTGCCTCTAATACTGTCATTTCTTCCTGAGCAGGAAATTTATAGGCGATTGCCCAACGTGGCGCTTTAGCCACAAAACCTAAATCAAGCTGTTGCTGAATCGCATTAACTTTAATCACCACCCCATCGATTTCATAGGCAAGTGCGCTTCTGCGGGTTAAAATATCCTGATAATAGGCATATACCTTATCTAAATCATCACACACTTTTACTTCAGCACTAACAGGCAAGCCCCAAACTTTAAGTTGCATTAACTGACCAAAATGGCTTTGTGCCATAGGCATTGATTCACCTTCAACCACACCCAAAGCGTAAGCATAAAACCCCAGCGCCCGTGAAGCAGTAATTTTACTATCAAGCTGGCGTAAACTGCCGGCGGCGGCATTGCGGGGATTAACAAAAGCTTTTTCATCTTTCGCCATTTGACGTTGGTTTAAAGCATCAAAGGCGGCTTTGGGCATAAACACTTCACCGCGCACCTCAACTAATTCAGGGTAACCTTCACCCCGCAGTTTTAATGGGATTGACTTAATGGTGCGCACGTTGTCAGTAATATCTTCACCAACAGCGCCATCACCGCGGGTTGCTGCACGTTCAAGTACGCCATGACGATAAGTAATTGATACCGCTAAACCATCTAATTTGGGCTCACACACATACTCTAGCTGCCCGACCTTATCTGTAATACGCTTGTTAAATGCTTCAAAGTCGGCTTGTTCAAACGCATTATCTAAACTTAGCATAGGTTTTAAATGGGTGATCTGATCAAATTTTGCTAACGCTAAACCACCCACTCGCTGGCTCGGTGATTCAGAAGATTTAAACTGTGGGAAGTCTCGCTCAAGTTGAATTAAACGCTGCATTAAGCGGTCGTATTCAGCATCAGGAATAGTAGGTGCGTCATCTACATAGTAATTGATATTATGTTGATTTAAGGCTTGAGATAATTGAGCGATTTCAGTTTGAATTTCTTGCATGATATTAATCCGTAATATAATAAATAAGGCCGCATTAGCGGCCTTATAATACTAATAAACAACAAATATTCGATATTAAGCGGTTGCGATCCGGCGCTTATAATCTTCTTTAGCAGCATCATTCCAAGGCTGACGCTTACCATCTAACAGTTCAGCGTCTAAGTCTTCGGCCAATTGCATGGCGGAATTAAGCATAATGGTGAAGTTCATTTTAGGGTCGCCATAGCAAGGTAATGTCATAAACAACACCACACCTTCGGTAACAAATTGTTCCATATTATCAGGATCAAACACCCCGGGTTTTACCATGTTAGCTAACGAAAATAGCACCTTGCCTGTTCCGGCATTATCAATATGACGGTGAAAAATTTCCATATCACCAAACTTAAAATTTAACGACAACAATGCGGGCAATAACTCAGCACCTTGCAATAATTCACCAGTTTTAGACACAACATGCAATACTAATACATCTGTTGGATCGCCTAGTGGCTGCTCTGGTTTCGAGTCGGCGACATCAGTAGCCACTTTTACAACCGCTGACTGCACTGGTTGACTATCTTGTATATTTTGCTGTTCAGAAAATGACACTTGTTGTTTATCTGGTTTAGTTTGTAACAACTGTTCTTTAGATTCTGCATAATTCGGTAGCTTTATTTCTTCAAGATTTCTATTTTTAACATCGCGACTTTCAACATCTCCATTAGCCGCGTTTAATGGCGCTTGCTTTTTATCAGTTGATGACTGCTGGCCGATTAATGTTTGTTGTTGTTGTGCTTTCTCAGCCGCTTTATATAACCCCATCTCAACAGGTTTATCTTTGTCCTGCGCGGTTTTAAATATCGTGCTGGTTTTATTAAAGGCAGATTTAAGCACAGGAGGTTCAACTTCAGTTGATTTACGTACCCTTATAGAGCCAATACCATCATTATCGAAACCATTTGAATCGCGTCGATCGGCTTGTTCTTTATAGAAGTTTGCCATAGGGCTTTCTTTCATCGACTTTGGTTGCTGTTTTCTAATCGACCAAAAACCGTGCACAAGAACCGCAATAATTGCGATTGCACCTAAAACTAACAACACTAGCTGTAAATCTTCCATTGTATACTTAATTCCTATTTATATTGCGTCAGCAAGCGCTACAGCGGCTTCTATATCTACCGCGACTATACGTGAAACACCCGGTTCATGCATAGTGACACCAATGAGTTGGTCAGCCATTTCCATGGTTATTTTATTGTGGCTGATATAGACAAATTGCACACTTTGCGACATCTCTTGTAGCAAACGACAAAATCGTTCTACGTTAGCGTCGTCCAAAGGTGCATCTACTTCATCCAGCATACAAAAGGGTGCTGGGTTTAATCTAAATATGGCAAATACCAATGATAAAGCGGTTAACGCTTTTTCTCCACCACTAAGTAAGTGGATGGTACTATTCTTTTTACCCGGAGGCTGCGCCATGATGGTCACACCGGTTTCGAGTAAGTCATCATCGGTCAATGCAAGGTATGCTTTTCCACCACCAAAAACCTTAGGGAACAACTGCATTAAGCCATTGTTTACTGAGTCAAAAGTAGCTTTAAATCGTGTTCGCGTTTCTTTATCAATTTTACGAATAGCATCTTCCAATGTCATCAGACCTTGATTTAAATCACTATCCTGACTATCTAAATATTGTTTACGTTCACTTTGGGTATCATATTCCTCAATAGCCGCGAGATTGATGGCACCCAAGCCATTAATCTCGTCACGGACTGTTTCTAATGCTTTTGAACATGCCTTTATATCAAAATCATCATCAATATTGGCTAACGCGTTTTGAAGGTTAATATGTTCTTCCTGCAAAACCTGCAATTGCACATCCGCTTGGCCTTTTATACCCTCACGACGTAACTTTAACGCGCTTATTTTTTGAGTCAAGCTTTGTAGCGTGACAAGCTGTTGTTTTTGCATCATTAGTGATGCATCTAGGCTTTGTTGCAAATCAGCTTGTTGTTGACGGTTATCATTAAGCTTAATCTGATTGCGGTGCTGAATATCAAGCTGTTGCTCTAGCTGTAGCTTAATATTATCCCGCTCAACCTGTTCAAGTGACGCTTGTTTTACCTGACCATGCTGTTCAATAGCTGTGTAACGTTCTGATAATTCAATTATTTTTTCACCCTGCTGGGTTAACTGCTGACGGCTGACGGCCACCTGAGTATTAATTTGCTGCAAGGTCTGATTGATATTGGTCTTATTTCTTTCAAGCTCCGCACGCTGGGTTTTCAAGTCGCGTAATTGTGTGCTGGTATGCTCAAACCTATGCTGTGCGTGCTCTAGCCTCAATTGACGCTGATGAGTTTGTGTCTCTAAAGTTTCAACTTGCATTGATAAAGCTTCAGCTTCAATCAATTGTTGTTGCTGATGTTCCTTGGCCAAGTGTAATTCTTGAACCAATTGCTGCTGGGTAATTTGATGATTATGCTGCTGTTCAACTAATCCTTCATACTTAGACTGTGCTTGGGTTTGTGCCACCAACAGCTGTTGTAACATTTGCTGAGATTGCCCTAATAGGACATTTACTTGAGCTAACTGAGTAACTTGAGTCGTTTGTAACTGCAATGCAGTAGCACTTTGAGCTTCAAGCTCTGCCACGCTTTCAATTAAGCATTGTTGCTCGGTGACTAAGCTGATCACTGATTGATGATTAGACTGCGCTAGTATAAAACCGTGACCAACTAAATAACCTTCTTTTGATACCACAACCGATGAGGCTGATAAACTGGCAATTTTTTCTTTTGCTTCTACAAGCGTCTCAGCAAACACAACCTGCTCTAACCAAGGTGCAAGATTAACTGGGCTGGTTAAAGCCATATGTGAAAAAGTATCACTTAAAAGCATAAAGCCATTACTAATAGAATCTGAATGAGTAAACGCATTTTCAGTCGTTAGCACTGCAGCCTTGCTAACAGATTGTAGCAATACGTCAACGGCTTTTTCATAACCAGGGGTAACCTTGATCACTTGCCATAACTGCTGAACATCGACATCGCCAACTTGGTTATCTAACCACTCATTAATTAATTGCAGCCGCGCCTTGGTGCTGGCGAGTAAATCTTTTATGAGATGATAACCATTTTGTGCCTGTAATAGATGTTGTTCAGCCTCAACTAAATTTAGATCAAGTTGTTGTTTAGCCGCTTGCTCCGCGATTGTTTGCTCATTTAAACGACTTAATTTAGCTTGCTGTTCTAGAATATCTTGCTCGATATCTGCATGGGTTAACTGTTGCAATTTTTGCTGTAATAAAGGAATTGTTTGCTCATGCTTATTAAGCAATTGTTGCTGGTGCTCATTTCGCGATTGATACACGGCAAGCTCAGTTTTAACCTGGTTTAACGCATTTGCAGCATCATTAAACTGATGCCTTAAATCATCGCTAGATTCATCAACCTGATGAACTTGTTCATCTAACATCTCGAATTGAATTTTAGCTTCTTCAAGCTCAGGCATTAACGCTGACTGTTTATTTAATCCTGCAGCTAACACTAACTCATATTGTTGTTGCTTGAGTACGGCATCATCAAGACGCTGCTGAATCACTAACATTTCTTGTTCGCGCTGCGAATCTTGAAGTTGTTGATGTTTCAATTGCTGCTCAAACTTAGCAACTTCATTGCCGGCTTGATAATATTGTTCAACCAGTTTTTGTTCGGTATCTGTTAAGCCGTTAATTTGTTGTTGTAATTGCAGCACTAAATTTTCAGATGATTGCTGACTCGCGGCAAATTCACTTTGTTGGCGTTCAAGCTCATTTAACTGGCTGTGCATTTCTGCCGACTGCTTCGACAAATCTTGGTAGCGTCCGGCTAATAAATTGGTGTGCAGCTCACGTTCTTGCGATTTTAACGCTCGATATTGTTTTGCTTCTTGGGCTTGCTGGGCTAAGCGTTCAATTTGATTGCCCAATTCTTGACGAATATCGTTTAACCGTTCAAGATTTTCACGGGTATGGCGAATGCGGTTTTCGGTTTCACGGCGGCGCTCTTTATAACGAGAAATCCCCGCGGCTTCTTCAATAAATACTCGTAACTCTTGCGGCTTAGACTCTATTAGGCGCGAAATGGTGCCTTGTTCAATAATGGCATAGCTGCGCGGCCCAAGACCAGTACCCATAAATAAATCGGTAATATCTTTGCGACGACACTTTTGACCATTTAAAAAGTAGAATGATTCACTGTCACGGTTAACCTGCCGCTTAACAGAAATTTCTTGATAGCTAGCATATTGCCCTGCTAGTCGACCTTGAATATTTTCAAATACCAGTTCAACACCCGCTACAGAAATAGGCTTTCTGGAGGTGGAACCATTGAAAATGACGTCTGTCATCGAGTCGCCGCGCAGGTTTTTAGCGCTACTTTCGCCCAGCACCCAACGCACAGCATCAATTACGTTAGATTTTCCGCAGCCGTTTGGACCTATAATGGCGGTCAAGGGATGATCAAAGGGGATTTTTGTTGGGTCTACAAACGACTTAAATCCAGCAAGTTTTATTTGTTTTAATCGCATTAATGCCGGTATAGTTTGGTTAACGTTGCTTCTAGGCTGCTCACTGTAGCAATTGAGGCGCATTTTGTAACGATTTTTTGCTTTTAGATACAGTTTATCGCTTGTTTTCTGTCACATCGATTGTCACACTCCCCCTAAGAAATACTTATCACCCCGTCGAGGAGCCATCAATGGCAGTAACATCTCCTTCAAACCGTAAAAGTGGCGTTAACTACTTTTTGGAAGGCTTTGCGCTTATTAAGCAACCCGGATTACGTGCATTCGTGTTTATCCCCTTAATGATAAATCTACTGCTATTTGCTGCGGTCATGTATTTTGCAGTGGGAAAATTAGGCGATTTATTTACCTGGATGAACGGTGAAATACCGGACTATCTTTCATGGTTAAATTTCTTCCTGTGGCCGTTAGCCGTATTAACCATGCTAGTGGTGATGTCGTTTATTTTCAGCTCTGTGATGAACTGGCTAGCGGCACCTTTCAATGGTTTGCTAGCTGAAAAAGTTGAACAGCATTTAACCGGTAAAAATCTTAATACCGGTGGCGCGGTAGATTTAATTAAAGACTTGCCGCGGATAATGGGCCGCGAATGGATTAAGCTGAAATACTATTTACCCCGGGCACTGATTTTTTTAATCTTATTCTGGGTACCTGTTATAGGCCAAACCGCTGCGCCTATTTTGTGGTTTTTATTTACCGCATGGATGATGGCAATACAATATTGTGATTACCCATTTGATAACCATAAAGTGCCCTTTGATGATATGAAATTTGCTTTACGAAATACTAAGGGAACCAGTTTTAGCTTCGGGGCATCGGTAACACTATTTTCAATGATCCCAATTGTGAACTTTATTGTTATGCCAGTGGCTATCTGCGGGGCAACATCAATGTGGGTTGACCGTTACCGTGATGCCTATAAAAACCCGTCAGTTGCAGCAGATTAACCATACTTGCTTACAAACAGTAAACCCTTTATGCAGCGATTTCATTAAACAGTTGCAGGCTAAACAGTAGCGAACTTAAATCGCCCCCAACTAAAGCGCTAAGATTGACTCTTGGCGCTTTTTTGTAATGATATCTACATTCACATCGTACAATTTCACCAGCACAAATTTTGTAACATTTTGACAATCTTTTTATAGCATTAAAGGTCGGAATTATTGCGTTTGTTTGCGACAATGCATAAAACAACTAACAATATTCAAGATAACCAGTGAATAACTACTCAAAAACTCTATTAATACTCAGTGGCCTAATCAGCTTTAGCACCTTTGCTGGCAGTAGCGATCAATTTCATGCCACGCTGCCTACATTAAGCGATGACATTATTATTGATGGTGATTTCGATGAGCTTCAATGGCAGCAGGCTGAAGCAGTTGAATTGAAGTTTGAAACATCACCAGCTGAAAACGTTGCTGCACCAGTGGTTACAACCGCAAGAATATTTGCTTCGCAAACCAGTTTATATGTGGCATTCACCGCTCATGATCCTAATCCACAAGCCATTCGTGCTAATTTGCGTGACCGAGACAAGTCTTGGGGTGATGACATGGTGGGTATTAAACTAGATACATTCAATAATGCCCGGTTGGCCTATCAATTTTTTATCAACGCCTACGGTGTTCAAAGTGATTCAATTGAAAACGAGCTCACAGGACAAGAAAGTGATGCTTGGGATGGTATTTGGTACAGCAAAGGTAAAATCACTGAGACAGGCTATCAAGTAGAAGTTCAACTTCCGCTCAGATTATTCAATTTTGATGATTCAAATGCCGTTCAAAACTGGGGCGTGGAATTTATCCGCTTTTACCCTCGACATGAAAATCAGCGTTTTTCAACGCATAAAATAGACCGCAATGTGTCATGTAAATTATGTCAGCTGGGGATTTTACAAGGGTTAGAAGGTGCTAAACAGGGTAAAGACATTCAAATAACGCCGTCACTTGTTGCCAACCAAAATAACCAGCGCAACTTAACCCCTAGTACGCCCTGGGAAGCGGAGTCAGACGTTGAAGCAGGACTGGATTTACGTTGGGGCATAACGCCAACAACCCTATTAAATGCAACAATTAACCCCGACTTCTCCCAGGTGGAATCAGATGCAGGTCAATTAGATGTTAACAATACATTTGCGCTGTTTTTCCCAGAAAAACGTGCATTCTTTTTAGATAACAAAGACTACTTTGACAGCCAAATGGAATTGCTTCATACCCGTAATATCAGTTCTCCTGACTACGGTGTAAAACTGACCAGTAAAACCGATGATCATACTGTTGGGGTATTAGCTGCAAATGATATCCAGACTCAATTTTTAGTTCCTGGTAATTTAAGCTCAGATATCGCTACCCTTGATCAAGAAAGTTATAACGTAGCAGCGCGATATCGTTACGACCCCAGCAAACAATTATCTATTGGCGGGGTCATGACACTCAAGCAGTCTGATAATTATCACAACTATGTTTATAGTACTGATATGAAATATCAGCCGACAGAACAAGACACCTTTACCGCCCAGTATGCATTTTCACAAACAGAATATCCTGATAAGTTTTTTAATCAATTCTGTAAAGGGGATGACTGTACTATTGCTCCAATAGAATGCGATTTAAGTAACTGTGACTATAACGAACGAGTCCTGCGAACGAATAAACAGGACCAATTTAGCGACAATATGTTCAAACTAACCTACCAGCATAATCGTCGCGAATGGTACGCCTCAACACAGTATGAATCTGTGGGTGATGACTTTAGAGCCGATTTAGGCTTTATTGAAAAAGTTGATGCGGCCAAGTTTGTTGCCGGTGGTGGCTATCGCTGGTACCCATCTGAGAACTTTTTTAATAAGATTCAATTAGGTGGCGATTGGGATATTACACATACCCAAAAAGGGGAGTTGCTCGAACAAGAAGCTGAAATGTTTGTTGAACTTGAAGGTGGCTATCAAAGCTATATTGCTTCAGGCATCACCCAACGTGAACGTGTAGGCAGACGCCATAATCCATCCAATATCGACATTGACAACAACACCCAAATGTTTGATGAAACTATCGGCTGGTTTTATACCAACTTTGTACCGCTGCAATCAATCAAGCTAGAGTTGGACATCAATTACGGTGATAGCATCGACTTTGCCAACGATCGCTTAGGCACATTAACCATGTTCAACCCCGAAATTGAATGGAAAATGACCGACTCGATTGTGTTAGATTTATCCCACAGATATCAAACGCTTGATGTTGATGGCGGTAGACTGTTTACCGCAAACCTAACCGACATCCGAGTAAACTGGCAAATTACTCTTAATAGCTTTATCCGCCTGTCTAGTGTGTATACAAATATAGAAAGAGACCCAAGCCTGTATATTTATCAACAACCTAATACCAAATATAAAGACCTAGGTAACGAGTTGCTCTATGGCTACAAACTCAACCCACAAAGTGTGTTCTATATCGGTTACTCAGATGCATTTAAAGCCGATGACGAGATTGATTCGTTAACCCAAAATGACAGAACCTATTTTATGAAGGTAAGCTACGCTTGGTTATTGTAACGCGATAAACAGGCATTGGGCGTGTATTTTTTATGATAAGCAGCTGCTAGGACAAGACACAAAACCAATAAAAGCCGTGAGTATTCACTGACGGCTTTTATTGAGTATTAATGTAATACAGAGTGGTGAAACAATCAGATATTTAAGTGCTTTTGATACAGCTGCACCGTATTGAACATTTAATCTTTAACATTTCTCGAGCACGATACTGCCAATAGAATAGCCAGCCCCAAATGAACATAGTAGACCGAGATCGCCGGTTTTAAAATCGCTATTAAACTTGTTAAAAGCAATAACCGAACCAGCAGAAGCGGTATTAGCAAACTCATCAAGTACTATTGGTGCCGTTGTTTCGTCAACGTCATCACCTAATAATTTTTTAACTACAAACATATTCATGTTGATATTAGCTTGATGTAACCATAAACGTTTAAATTCTTCAGGTTTGATTTGCTCATCTGCAAATTGCTTATCTAAATGCTGATAAATCATTGGCAAAAGCTCTTTAAATACTTTACGTCCTTGTTGATGAAATAACTTATCGGCAGTGCTCGCATTGTCAGGATCACAACGATTCACAAAACCAAAATTGCTGCGAATATTGTTAGAGTAATCTGTCATACAACTTGTCGATAAAATATTGAAAGCATGTTCTGTTTGAGCTAAATCTTGCCTTTCGACCACAACCGCAGTTGCCACATCACCAAAAATAAAATGACTGTCTCGGTCTCTGAAATTACTTTGCGGCGAAGTCAGTTCAGGGTTTATGACTAATACGCGATTTGCAGTACCGCCTTTAATCGCATTAACCGCATTTACTATGGCAAAGGTCGCTGACGAGCAAGCTACTAGCATGTCATAGGCAAAACCTTTAGTGCCAATAGCTTGTTGAATTTCAATTGCAATTGCAGGATACGCCCGCTGCGTATAGGCACAGGCTACAATCACTAAATCGATATCCTCAGCATTCACTTTTGCCTGGGCCAGCGCTTGCTTTGCAGCTGCAATACCCATGCTAGCCTGCAGCGACAGCTCATCAGACGCTTGATCAGCAATCAATGGCATCATTATCTCAGGGTTTAAGATCCCCTCTTTCACCATTACGTATCGATTTTTTATCCCTGATGCTTTCTCGATAAATTCACTAGATGAATATGCCAAGGGCTCAAGTTCATTGCATTCTATTTGCTGAGAGTGTTGTTGATTATGCAAATCAACATAGCTGTTGTAGCTAGCAACTAACTCATCATTAGAAACCGCATAAGGAGGAACAAAAAGACCACTACCTGAAATAACTACTTTTATCATGATGATTACCATTATTAATTTAATTGAGCTAAATGCCTATTATTTGGAATAACAAAAACCATTAAAATCCCAAATGAGGCTATACAGTCACCACAAAAATTGTATCTGTGAAAAAGAATTCATATATTTAGCCGCTTGGCGCCATTTTAGTCCTAACTAGAAAAATAGTCTCACTAATATGTCCAAAATAACTCGATGGTCAGACCATACAGGGGCTAGAGGATATCTCTTTGTATACAAAACGACCGCCAAAACCATGCATTTAGCATAACAGGGAACCCTTTTATAACCAAAAGGAATAAAGAATAACAAATATTCACTTCTAAATTCCCCTGTGAAGTTTATGATTAGACAATGCAAAAATAGGAGTAAACATTCATGAGCAAAATTTTCGAAGATAATTCATATACTTTAGGTAATACTCCACTCGTTCGCTTAAATCGCGTCAGTAACGGTAACGTATTAGCCAAAATTGAAGCCCGTAACCCAAGCTTTAGTGTTAAGTGTCGTATTGGCGCTAACATGATTTGGGATGCGGAAAAGAAAGGCACCTTAACTAAAGATGTCGAGTTAGTAGAACCAACATCAGGTAATACAGGTATTGCACTTGCTTATGTTGCCGCAGCTCGTGGTTATAAGTTAACCCTAACTATGCCAAACACAATGAGCCTAGAGCGTCGTAAACTGTTAAAAGCACTTGGTGCTAAAGTGGTATTAACAGAAGGCGCTAAAGGCATGAAAGGCGCAATTGATAAAGCAGAAGAAATTCGTTTATCAGATCCGTCTAAATATTTAGTTTTAGGTCAATTCAGCAACCCTGCTAATCCTGAAATTCATGAGAAAACCACAGGTCCTGAAATTTGGAATGATACTGATGGCCAGGTAGATGTGTTTGTTGCCGGTGTTGGTACTGGTGGCACGATTACAGGTACTAGCCGTTTCTTAAAAGCACAGGGTAAAGAAGTTATTTCTGTTGCTGTAGAGCCAGTAGATTCACCCGTTATTGCTCAAGCTAAAGCGGGTCAACCTATCCAACCTGGACCACATAAAATACAAGGTATTGGCGCGGGTTTCATCCCTGGAAACCTAGACCTTTCATTAGTTGACCGCGTTGAAGCTGTTAGCAATGAAGATGCTATTGAAATGTCATTACGCTTGATGAAAGAAGAAGGCATTTTAGTAGGTATATCTTCTGGTGCAGCGGTTGTAGCAGCTAATCGTATTGCTGCACTGCCAGAATTTGCAGACAAAACAATCGTAGTTATTTTACCATCAGCCGCTGAGCGTTATTTATCATCAGTGTTATTTGCTGGTGAGTTTGGCGAAAGCGAAAACGTACAGTAATTTGTTATTTTCAGACCACTTTAATCAGTGGCTTGTTATTTAATCCAAAAGCCTAGCTCATGCTTAACACCATTCAGTTAAGAGTTTCTTCTCTTAACTGGATAGCGGGTTTTGTTAATTCGAACGGTCCTACTTTTGGGCCGTTTTCGTTTTTTGGGCAAGATAAATTGCTTAACGTTTTCCCTCATTGCTTTGAGCTTTTTAGGGATTGTTCCTGGCGATGCAATTGCGCACCACATCAACTCATCCTGTATATAGCGCATCGCCATTACAAAGCTAATCCGTAATGGTGACACTTCTGCCTCTTTAGCGATTTGGCTTATTTCAACTCGGATCAAGTTGTACGCTATCAGTAATCCCCAAATCTCCTGATAAATGCCTTCAACTGTCTGACTTCTTAATAAAATACTCTCATCAAGTTGATATTGCTTGATTTCTCCATAGCCATTTTCTATCTCCCAGCGTTCGAAATAGACATCTAATATATCTTGAGAGGAGTATTTGCTTCTATTGGTTAATGAACTCAGCACACCTGTAATATGATTGCCCTGGGATTTTTCTTGATAGGTCACTAGTCTCGCATGCCACTTTTCAGGTAGCTCTGGGTTCTTTTTTCTCGCTTGTGGTGATACTGGCATCTCAACTAGATAATCGTTGTCAGCGTATTGCTCGATGACTTCAAAGCGTGTATTACTTTTGAGTGGTGTAAGCCAATGGCTATTCTGGTTGGCTCCCCACCAACTTGTCATAAGATCTGCACTAAAGTAACAACTATCAAAAATAGTGAGAGAATTAGCTGGAACTGATCCAATTAGCTCTCGAGCATAACTAATTTCCCCTTTACTACACGGACCAAATTTTACATTTCTTATCATACGACTTCGTAATGACATGAGTGCGCATAAGCGGGCTACTGGGTATACGGACTGCTTCCTATGCTGATTACTGATATAGCCAAAATGCTCTGAATTCTCGGTATTTTCTGCACATCTAAATGTCGTTCCATCAACAGAAAATAACTGAAGACCATGCCATGTATCTTGGCTGTCTTCCCTATGACACCAGTGTTTAGAAGTGATATCAAAAAGGGCTTTAAGGGGAGCGGCTGTCAGTCGCTGTCTAGCTTGCGGGATAGCACTTGGTGCAACGGTTTCTCCCAACTTATCAACTAACGTTAAGTCGAGCTTGGAGACGACTTCAGCGATGGAACGATTTCGGTAGAGGCCAATTCCAACGATGAGCCAAACGACTAATTCTGCTGGAAGTTTTCTGCGCCTAATACTTGCTTTGTTGGTTAGCTCCAAAGCTTGTTCAATCCATTCCAACGGCAATTCTTTTTGAAAGATAGATAGTTCTTCGGGGGCGACAAGTAATTCAGTATCAATAAGCCAGTTAGACAACATAAAAAATGACTCCGTTCAAAAGAAGGAGCCATTTTCGTAGGATCATTTTTGCTGTCAACCGATCAGTTTCTTAACTGATCGGTGTTAAGCTCATGCTAGGCTTTTTCTTGTTTCAAATGTTTTAAAAATCAAAAACTAGAACTGGATCAAAATCTTACTTAAATTGCCTTGTTATTATAGTAGTCATTTAATTGGCTGCTTTAAATAACAGTACCGATGTCTTATTGGTATTCTGAAAAACATCAGCCTTTTAAAGCTGCTCGCCGTATTAACAAGCCATTAAACCACATATATTAATCTATCAATGATATTGATCTTTTTATTTTACAAAGACTATTAGGGGCTTATTCTTTAATGAAATACTCACTAAAACAAATAATGGTGTTTGACGCAGTAGCTAGTTTAGAGAGTGTTAGCGCCGCAGCCCGAAAACTGTCGATGACTCAATCAGCGGTTAGTATGTCACTTGGACAATTAGAAAATCTATTGGACCGCCCCTTATTTATCCGCCAAGGTAATCGCCTTACCCTGAGCCATTGGGGAAATTGGTTACGCCCCAAAGCAAGAAAGCTGCTTCAAGACGCCCAACAAATAGAGTTAGGGCTACACGAACAGCATCTTATCAGCGGAATATTCCGGTTATGTTCAAGCCAAACAGCAGCTGAACATCTACTTCCAGAACTTATCAGTAAAATTGATACTGACTTCCCAGAGCTTAGAATTGCTCTCACTGTGGAAAATACTGAACATGTAGTAGAAGGCTTACTTAATTATCAATATGACTTTGGCATTATTGAAGGCCGCTACGATGACAGTCGACTCCACCAAGAGCAGTGGTTAAATGACCATTTAGTCGTGGTTGCCTCGCCCCATCATCCTTATGCGCGTTATGAAACCACCAGCGTTTCTCAGCTAGAGCAGGCTAAGTGGGTACTTCGTGAGCAAGGAGCTGGCACACGACGGATTTTTGAAGGTGCAATTCATGGGGTAATTGAAACACTCAACGTATGGAAAGAGTATGAACATGTTTCCTTACTAAAGGCGCTGGTTAAAAATGGTCCCTATTTAAGTAGTTTGCCATTCTTAGATGTCGAAAAAGAGGTCTCTAATGGTGATCTTGTTATTCTATCGACACCACAACTTAATATGCATCGTCACCTGTCATTTGTGTGGCGCTGTGATGCGGGAGAGAACCCATTGAGGGACTGTGTGATTACCCAAGCTCGAAAAATGAGTAAACATCGTCAGAACCATAAACTTTATAAATAATGTGAGTTTGTACAAATAATAAATGAGACCTTAGCCCCATTTATTATATTGACCATCGCGCACCTCATAGGGCCCACCCAAAGCCCAGGTTAACAATGTAAAGTTCACAATATAAGATTAACAAGAATAAACAGTCGAGATTTTCGCAGCGATGGCCTCTCTTGAAATGATACCAATTAACTTACCTTGAGCCACTACGGGGAAGCTGCTTGGTTTACTGGCATAGGCATGGCGTAAACGCTCCTCATAGCAGGCAAAAGTACTACCAGTAAATATCCCCATATCATTAACAGGAAATAGTTTATTTCTATCCACGACCATTAATTCAATTAAATCTGTAATAGTGTCATTTGGTGCGACAGTTAGCACATTTTTTTGCATTAAGTCCGCCACTTTATATGATATATCGCGCACATACTCTTGCGACCATAAACTGCGTAATAGATCCTGCTGCGACACAAAGCCAAGAAGCCGCCGCTGACTGTCAATAACGGCGGCCCCGCGCTCACCTTTATCAGACAAAAGCTTAAGCCCTTCATATACTGATAATTCTGCCGTTAAGGTAAATGGGGCAGTATTCATGACTTGACTAACAAGTAGTTGTTTAATCAATTTTGGCATAGATATTTCTCCAGAAGACGTTGCGGATAAAATTTGCGGTTCAGTTAATGTTGATAACGTAGAGTTGTGTAAATTTAATGAGTGAGATAATGACAAAACACAATCAGCTAACGCTGGTGTTGCGGTATGAAGCGTTTTTTTATGGGGAGCTGCCCCTTCGATAAGCCAATAACCTAGACCAACTATGACTCCTCCCCCGACAATATTACCCAGCGTCACTGGAATTAAATTATTGACAATAAAATGACTCAAGGTTAAATCACTAAACTGGGCAGCTGTTAAGCCGGCAACAGCAAAATACTCAGCTGAAGCAAAGTGAGTAATCGCAATACCCAGAGGCACCATAAACAAATTAGCAATACTGTGTTCAAAGCCGCTACTAACAAACATCGCCACGGGTAGAATCAATAATAATGCCTTGGTTAGTGCATCTTTCGTCACAAAGGTCATCCAAATTCCTAAGCACACGAGTAGGTTGCACAATACGCCCAGCGCAAAAGCTTGCCCCCAACTATGGTGTAATTTATGCTGAGCAATATTTAGTGCATTAACTCCCCAGCCCCCACTGTCTAGCTCATACATTTTTGCAATCATAATTAAAGCAACCATCAGTAGTGCTCCTATTAAGTTGCCAAAATAAACCCTTGCCCAACACACCATTAGCTCCTTAGTGCTAACTAACTTTTGGGCCCAGGCAAGACTAACTAATACCGAGCTGGTAAATAATTCACCACCGCAAATAACGACTAGAATTAGCCCTAAACTGAAAACCAAGCCACCAACTAATCGAGTTTCACCCCATGAGCCAGTTGTTCCAGTGGTGACAGTGATATAAAACACAAAGGCTACTGCGATAAAGACTCCTGCAAAAGTCGATAAGCCTAAAGACTGCCATGCTGATTTGCTGACTTTCTCCATTCCATAGTCTTCTGCTTGCTGATACATATTTGCTTCAATATAACTCGACGTAGTTTGCGCATTATTGGTATTTATATACTCAATAGGCTGATTATGATTTGGGGCCTGCCCCATCGATGCAGCTGAGCTAGACCCAAAGGAGTTCATAAATTGACTCCTTGTTGCCTTAAAAATAATTGAGCTGGATTATTAGACATTTGCCCTCCAATGCTTAGACGGTGTAACTAACTTTGATGACACTTACCGTATCTCGATTGAGAGCAAAATAAAATCTGATAATAATGAATGTATGTATCAATAATATTGATGCAAACATTATCAACAACCACAGCCGACATAAGTGTTAGCCATTGTTTTATAACGATTCTTATATTAAACCGGCCTATCCATACATTAATGGCATCATTAATTGACTAAGCTCAAGATATTCTGTCATTCACTAAATTGCTTGTAAGGTAAGTCGTTCGAATTAACTGTGATTTAACTGCAACATGCACGTCTGATTTAACATTCACAGCACCAGTTCACGACAAACTGTTAGCTGTGTCTCAAATCAATAAATCAGTAGCGTCAAGTTTATTGATACATAATGCTTGCGCAACTTTGCTATGTTAAAATCCGGGAGGTAAATTGGTCTTACCAATAAAATTCGATTTAAGGCTTACTACCCGCTCATCATGACGGTTATAAATTTACGATGATGGGCAAGTTTTTCACATTTAAATGACGACATTTCAGCCAAGTGATTGGGTCGATTCTATGTATTTTGTTGAAGTGATCATTAATAGGTAAACACTTTACCCTTTTCAGAGAAAAAAATTATGTCAGAAACAGTCAAAAGCAATGATATGGAAGCCTCTGAGTTAACTTATAAAGAGCTTCACCGTCCCGCGTCAGAGTTTAATAGCCGTGAAGAGTATTTAGATCATGAATTAAAGATTATGAAACCTAAGCGCTGGGGGCTCAATTTACCCGGTAGAGATTTTCGTTTTGAATGGGAGGATTTAGTCCCAGCTATCGCAGGCACTATTGGTATAACAGTAATGTATTCAGCCGTCATGGCGGCTTGGGCATCAGGCTTAACAGAACGTTGGGACCATATTAACTTAGGCGCAGAATTCGCCATTCAAGTTGTTCGAGTAGAAATGCTCATTCCTGCGTTACTCTTTTGTATTATCAGTTCTGGATTTATTAACCCTCGTGCTAATTTGGCTGGTAATCATGGGCCGATGATCCCTTTAATTGGGGCAATTGCCTTAGCTGGAGCTCACCCACTTGCTTTAGCTATTTTACTGGGGATATTTGGTCTGCTGCTGAGTTACTTTAAAGGCGGTTCTAAATTAGTTAACCTCACCTCAAGCGGCGTCGCGGGTGGCTTGCTGGTATTTCTGGGGTTTATGGGCGCAAAAAGCCAAATCAGCTCTTTATTTGAATGGGCTGGCGAATTACAAACAAAGCATCAACTCGATTACAGTTTAGGTTATGTTGCTTTCTTTATTCTATTAGCCAATGTTATTTTATATGCTTACCTAGCAAAAGTGGGTAAACGTTGGCTAGCCATTCCGTTATGTTCCATCTCTGCCATTGCACTTGCATTTGGTCTAGGAGCAGGATTAGATTTACAGTTTGTGACAGAACCTGGCATTCCAAATCTTAATCCTGTTTATTGGTGGGGGTCAACCGAACATGGCTGGCAGTTAGGCTTACCCAATACGGCACACTTTATCGCTTCATTACCTTTTGCCATTTTAGCCGTTGCAATGTGGTCACCTGATTTCCTTGGCCATCGTATTTTCCAAGAACTGAATTATCCAAAAGGTTCTGAAAAAGTGCTAATGGATGTGGATGACACTATGACGACTTGTTCACTTCGTCAAATCGTCGGCACTGCTGTCGGTGGCGGTAATATTACCTCCTCTTGGGGGACTTATATGATCCCCGCTGCCATTGCTAAACGCCCTATCCCTGCAGGCGCAATTCTATTAGGTATTCTATGCATTATTGTGGCGATAATCGGTTATCCAATGGATGTCACCGTTTGGCGTCCCGTCATGTCGATTGCTTTATTGGTGGGGGTATTTTTACCTCTGTTAGAGGCTGGTATGCAAATGGTTAAAGACACACAAAACAGTCAGGCCGCAGGCATCTGTATTTTTGCGGCTTTTGTTGCCAACCCCGTATTAGCGTGGGCTTTAACCATGTTTCTGGATAATAATGGGCTTATTGGTGATAAAGAAAGAGCTAAGAGTTTATCTGTTACTGATCGTCTAATTATACCTGGACTTGCTTTTATCATCTGCTTAGCAGCTATGTTAGCAGTAGGCATGATTCAAGGTATTCCCGCTTTGTTATAAGCTATCTATTCACTAAGCAGCTTAGTGGTGCAATCTACCAAAAGAGAGCAGATGCTCTCTTTTTTATTTCTCCAACCGTTGGCGAACCTTAATATACTCAAACATTGTTAATCATAGGCGGCATAACTTCATTACAATATCTATTATTAATACGAGTTAAAATTGGCAAACTAAGTAATTTTAAGACCTGCTACAGAGAGTCAAACAAGCAAAAAATGATAGCTAGTTAACAGTTTTAAATATAGGCCAACTGATTTTAATGCGGTTGCTATATAGGTATGATAATATCATTAGGTAAATTGGTCTTACCAATATTAAAGTAAATTTTTATAAATGATTTTTTTGACGTCCTCAAAGTTATAATCAGCACGTTCATTTGACGTCAATTAATCCATGTGGCTATTGTGGTTGTTTGTGAATTGACCATTCAACTATGCAGCCTAAAAGAATTTCTGAGCCTGTTAGCCTAGCTATTTAACTCATTAAAAAAAGCTAAATAGCATAACAGAGTGACATACCGATTCATTAAGTTTAAAGGTAAAATGACATGACTGATAAAACAACGGTTTTTGCAAATGCGTGGAATAACTTTGTCGCCGGTGACTGGAAAACACAAGTCAACGTTCGAGATTTTATTCAGCGTAACTATACTCCTTATGAAGGTGACGAATCCTTTCTAGCCGGTGCCACCGACGCGACTTTATCTTTGTGGGATAAAGTAATGGAAGGTATCAAGCAAGAAAACACCACTCATGCCCCGATAGATTTTGACACAAAAATGGTGTCAACTATCACCTCTCACGATGCCGGTTACATTAATCAAGAACTTGAAACCATAGTAGGCTTACAGACAGATGCCCCACTTAAACGTGCCATGTTACCTAATGGCGGCATTCGTATGGTTGAAGGCTCATGTAAAGCTTATGACCGCGAATTAGACAGTGATATTAACTACATTTATTCAGAGCTACGTAAAACCCACAATCAAGGTGTATTTGATGTTTACACCCCTGAAATTATGGCTTGTCGTAAATCTGGCATATTAACTGGATTACCTGATGCTTATGGCCGTGGCCGCATCATTGGTGATTACCGTCGTATTGCCTTATACGGTATCGACTATTTAATGCAAGACAAGCTTGCCCAGTTCACGTCTCTACAAGCACAAATGGAAGCGGGTGACGATCTCAATAACGTTATCCAGCTTCGCGAAGAAATATCTGAACAATATCGTGCATTAACGCAAATGAAAGTGATGGCCGCTAAGTATGGCTGTGATATTTCAGTACCCGCCTCGTCAGCGAAAGAAGCTATTCAGTGGACCTATTTTGGTTATTTAGCCGCAGTTAAGAGCCAAAATGGTGCGGCAATGTCTTTAGGGCGTACCTCATCATTTCTAGATATCTTTATTGAACGTGATATCAAAAATGGCATCATTACTGAACAACAAGCTCAGGAAATGGTTGACCATTTTGTGATGAAACTGCGTATGGTTCGTTTTTTACGTACCCCTGAATACGATGAACTATTCTCTGGCGACCCTATTTGGGCAACAGAATCTATCGCAGGTATGGGTGTAGACGGTCGTACTTTAGTGACTAAATCAAGTTTCCGTTTCTTACATACTCTATACAATATGGGCCCAAGCCCTGAGCCAAACATCACCGTATTGTGGTCAACGAAATTGCCACAGGGCTTTAAAAGTTATTGCGCAAAAGTCACTATCGATACCAGCTCAATCCAGTATGAAAATGATGACTTAATGCGCCCAGATTTCCAATCGGACGATTATGCTATTGCCTGTTGTGTTAGCCCTATGATTGTCGGTAAACACATGCAGTTTTTCGGTGCTCGCGCTAACTTAGCCAAAACCATGCTTTATGCTATTAATGGCGGCGTTGACGAAAAGCTTAAAAAACAAATTGCCCCAAAAACCGCAGCAATTACTGACACAGTGCTAGATTTTGATGATGTAATGACGCGTTTAGATTCGCAAATGGATTGGTTAGCGACCCAATATGTCACCGCACTTAATAGTATTCACTTTATGCACGATAAGTATTCTTATGAAGCTGCGTTAATGGCATTACACGACCGTGATGTTCGTCGTACTATGGCCTGTGGCATTGCCGGTTTATCGATTGCAGCTGATTCACTTTCAGCGATTAAATATGCCAAAGTAAAACCTATTCGTGATGAAAGTGGTATTGCCGTCGATTTTGATATCGAAGGTGATTATCCAAAATTTGGTAACAATGACTCACGCGTAGATGATATTGCCTGTGACTTAGTTGAGCGTTTTATGGCAAAAATTCGCGATAAAAAAATGTATCGCAATGCGATACCTACTCAATCAATTTTAACCATTACCTCTAACGTGGTTTATGGTAAGAAAACCGGTAACACGCCAGATGGTCGCCGCTCTGGTGCGCCTTTTGCGCCAGGTGCCAACCCCATGCATGGTCGTGATGAAAATGGCGCTATTGCATCATTAACCTCTGTGGGCAAGCTACCCTTTGAGCACGCACAAGACGGTATTTCTTATACCTTCTCTATTGTGCCCAATGCGCTAGGTAAAGAAGATAGTACGCGTCGCAATAACCTTGCAGCATTGATGGATGGCTACTTCATGCACAATGATCATCAACAAGGTGGTCAACATTTGAACGTTAACGTGATGAACCGTGAAATGCTTGAAGATGCGATTATCAATCCAGACAAGTATCCACAGCTCACCATTCGAGTGTCTGGTTACGCAGTACGTTTTAATGCCCTTACCGCAGAGCAACAACAAGACGTTATCACCAGAACCTTCACTAAAGGTTTATAAACTCTGCTAAAATTAGCTGTATCGAATATTCGATGCAGCTTTTTTATTGAACATTGGTTTATTACTCTCATTTATAAAGGGTGTTAAATGGCAACGGGACGCATCCATTCCATCGAATCATTTGGCACAGTTGACGGTCCAGGTATTCGCTATATTGCTTTTATGCAAGGCTGCCTAATGCGCTGCCAATACTGCCACAACCGTGATACCTGGGACCTAGAGGCGGGTAAAGAAGTCACTGTAAATGAGCTAATGTCGCAAATTATCACCTACCGCCCCTTTTTAGAAGCCAGTGGCGGTGGAGTTACTGCAAGTGGTGGTGAAGCCATTTTGCAGGCCGAATTTGTCGCTGAGCTTTTCAAAGCCTGTAAAGACCAAGCTATTCACACTTGTCTTGATACCAATGGCTTTGTCCGAAAATACGATCCTGTTATCGATGAGTTACTTGATAGCACTGATTTAGTGTTGCTCGATATTAAACAGATGGACGACCCTACTCACATTTTACTGACTAAAGTCAGTAATCAACGCACATTGCAATTTGCTCAGTACCTGGCAACTCGAGGGCAAAAAACCTGGATACGCTATGTGGTGGTCAATGGTTTTACCGATGATATTGAATCGGCAATTAAGTTGGCTGAATTTATCAAGCCCATGACCAATGTGGAAAAAGTAGAGTTGTTGCCGTTTCACCAGCTAGGTGAACATAAATGGCAAGCCTATGGCGAAGCATCGCCTCTTGCTAATTTATCACCGCCAAGTGAACAAACCATGTTATCCATTAAACAAGTATTCACTGACCGTGGTATTGAAGCTATTTTTTAATTCGATGCTTGCAGTGTTAGGTAATGTTAGCGCATGTAACTTATAACTCATCCCAATAATGCTTATCCAATCGGTTAAAGGCAATATTAAGTAAGCTAGCAAAATCTAAGTAACACGCTTTGGCACCTAGTGGTTGGCAATTAACGCCCATTTGGTTGAGTTTTTGGCTAAGCTGATTGCTCCAATCAAACAAACTTAATGGCAATGGATGACGCGAACGCCAACCAAGCCAGAGCAAGCCTTGAATAGGTAAACTAATAATAAACAGGGTCATTGCCAAAGTTTGGGGTAAATGATCCCAACCTAAAACATAAATTTGGCTAAATGCAACAAATAAGGCAATAACTGGCATTGCCCAAAAAGCGGTTTGAGTCGCTTTAACGACACGGTATTCGGGAAAATAAAAGCCTAACTGGCGCACCATGGGCCAAGTGGACATGTATTTTTTACCGTCGCGAATGAGCGTGACAACATTGAGTACCAAAGAGAATTACCTAACATGGTGGAACATGCTTAAACAATAGCATATTGAGTAAGTTTGTCCCAAATAAACAGCCAAAATGATGTTGGCTAACACACGATACCAATGCACTGCCTAACATCGATTATGCGGCGCACTCTTTAAAATTTTTGATTAAGCTTAGTAAGGTCTAATTATGTCAGATAACCTAGTGTCAGATAATTTAGTATTAGTTTTAAACTGCGGCAGTTCATCGCTAAAATTTGCCGTTATTGGCGCACAGTCGGGTGAAGAGCACATTTCAGGTTTAGCGGAATGCTTTGGCCTTGAGGACTCGCGCATTAAATGGAAAGCTCAAGGCGGCAAAAACGAAGCAAAGTTAGGCGCATTTACCGCACATCGTGAAGCCGTTGAATATATTGTTAAAACTATTCTAGCGGGCCATCCAGAATTAGCCGCACAGATTAAAGCCATTGGTCATCGTATTGTTCATGGTGGGGAAAAATTCACTCGTTCAGTGATTATCACTCCTGATGTCATTCAGGGTATTGAAAACTGCGCGTCACTTGCTCCGCTTCATAACCCAGCGCACTTAATTGGTATTCGTGCAGCAATGGCATCATTTCCAACACTGCCACAAGTGGCGGTGTTTGATACCGCATTTCACCAGTCTATGCCTGAAAAAGCCTATATTTATGCTCTTCCATATAAATTGTATCGTGAGCATGGCATTCGTCGCTATGGCATGCACGGTACCAGTCATTTTTATGTCAGTCGTGAAGCGGCAAAAGTATTAAATAAAGACATTGCCGACACCAATGTTATCGTCGCACACTTGGGCAATGGCGCATCGGTTACAGCGATTAAAGGCGGTAAAAGTGTTGATACCTCAATGGGGTTAACCCCACTTGAAGGTCTAGTGATGGGCACACGTTGTGGCGACTTAGACCCATCGATTATTTTTTCATTTAGTCAATCAACTCGGATACACCCTAACTGAAGTCAACAACCTGTTAAATAAGCAAAGTGGATTACTGGGGATTTCAGAACTGACTAATGATTGTCGTGGCATTGAAGAAGGCTATCAAGATGGCCACAAAGGCGCGACATTAGCATTAGAGATTTTCTGCTATCGTTTAGCCAAGTATATTGCATCATACACTGTGCCACTAGGACGATTAGACGCGATAATTTTTACCGGTGGCATTGGTGAAAACTCTGACTTAATTCGTGCCAAAGTATTGGATTTATTAGCTATATTCAACTTTAAAGTCGATGATACTAAAAACAAAGCTGCTCGTTTCGGCCACGAGGGGATTATTACTGCTGATAACAGCCCTGTGGCTATGGTTATTCCAACTAATGAAGAGTGGGTTATTGCTGAAGATGCGGTTAAATTAATATCAGCTAGATAGACTCGGTTAAAATAAATACAGATAACATAACACTAAGCAAACTCGGCTTTAAAGGTTTAGCTTTAGTCATTAAGAATTTATTGAGGTTTATATGTCTCGAAATATTATGCTCGTTCCGATCGGTATCGGCGTGGGCTTAACATCACTCAGTTTAGGTATGGTGCGCGCGCTTGAACGTAAGGGCTTAAAAGTACAATTTTTTAAACCTATTGCACAAATACGCTCTGGCGATAAAGGCCCTGAGCGATCGACCACCATTTTAAGCAAATCGCCCACGGTTAATCCTTTAGAGCCATTTGGTATGGAGCACGCTGAAGCGTTAATCCGCTCAGAACAAACCGATGTGCTAATGGAGCAAATTATTGCACGGGCATCAGAGTGTGCCACCAATACTGAAATTATTGTAGTTGAAGGGTTAGTACCTACCCGCAGCCACCCATTTGCCGATGATATTAACTATGAGATAGCCAAAGCACTTGATGCTGATGTGATTTTCATTGCAACGCCGGGGAATGACACCCCTAATGGCTTAATGAACCGCTTAGAAATCGCCTATAACTCATGGGGTGGTGCTAAAAACAAACGCGTAATTGGTTCTATTATTAACAAAATTGGCGCTCCTACCGATAACGAAGGTCGCACGCGACCGGACTTGTCTGAAGTATTTGATCATAACAACGTTAAAGTGGGTGATACCGCTGGTATGTTTCAGCTACCAGGAAAAAGTCCACTGCGTATTCTGGGCAGCGTACCCTTTAATTTAGATTTGATTTCCCCTCGTGCATCGGATTTAGCAAAACACTTAAATGCCAGAATAATCAATGCGGGTGAAATGCATATTAGACGTATGCGCCGAGTGACCTTCTGTGCCCGTTCAATTCCTAATATGGTAACCCATATTAAGACCAACTCATTATTGGTCACCTCTGGTGATCGATCTGATGTTATCGTATCGGCCTGTTTAGCGGCAATGAATGGTGTCAAAATTGGTGCATTACTGCTAACCGGTGGCTATGAGCCTGAACCTGAAATCATGAAGTTGTGCGAACAGGCATTCGAAACAGGTTTACCGGTATTCTTAATTGACAGCAACACCTGGCAAACCTCACTCAATATTCAACGTTTTGATCATGAAGTACCTGTAGACGATGCGGTTCGAGTTGAGAAAGTACAAGAATATGTCGCCAGCCATATCGATCAAAGCTGGATTGAAAGTGTCACTCAGGATTCAACTCGCGAACATCGCTTATCACCACCCGCTTTCCGTTACAAACTAACCGAATTAGCTCGTGCTGCGCGCAAGAAAATTGTGCTACCTGAAGGCGAAGAGCCACGCACCATTAAAGCTGCGGCTATTTGCGCTGAACGTGGTATTGCCCGTTGTGTATTGTTAGGCAACAGAGAAGAGATTCTTCGTATTGCTTCGGTTCAAGATGTGGTGCTAGGTGAAGGGGTTGAAATTATCGACCCAGAAACCGCACGTGAGAAATACGTCGAACCTATGCTCAATATTCGTCGCCATAAAGGCTTAACGGAAGTGGTAGCCAGAGAGCAACTAGAAGATAACATGGTACTCGGTACTATGATGTTGGCTGAAAATGAAGTGGACGGCATTGTATCTGGTGCAATTAATACCACAGCCAATACGATTCGTCCGCCATTGCAGTTGATCAAAACAGCACCAGGTTCAAGCTTAGTCTCTTCGATATTCTTTATGCTGATGCCAGACCAAGTGCTAGTATACGGCGACTGTGCTATTAATCCAGATCCCAATCCTGAACAGTTGGCAGACATTGCCATTCAATCTGCAGAATCTGCTGCTGCATTTGGTATTGAACCTCGTGTCGCTATGATAAGTTATTCAACCGGGACTTCAGGTACTGGCTCAGATGTTGATAAAGTACGTGAAGCAACACGTATTGCCAAAGAAAAACGTCCCGACCTCATTATCGACGGTCCACTTCAATATGATGCCGCGGTAATGCCGAATGTCGCCTTGTCTAAAGCACCTAATAGCCCTGTTGCAGGTAAAGCCACAGTATTTATTTTCCCGGATTTGAATACGGGCAACACAACCTATAAAGCGGTTCAGCGTAGTGCCGATCTAGTCAGTATTGGACCAATGTTGCAAGGCATGCGTAAACCTGTAAATGACTTATCTCGCGGCGCATTAGTCGATGATATTGTTTACACTATCGCATTGACGGCTATTCAAGCTGCACAAAATGAAGCTAAAGCTAAATCTTAGCAAACATTCAATTTTATCGCTTCAAAGCTATTATTAAAGCTAACAAAAAAGCACTGCTAATAAGCAGTGCTTTTTAATATCTTTTAATAATACGTAAAAGGCACTTTTTAACCAAGAAATATAGCCAAACAAAAACAATGACTTAGGTTACCATCATTAATCCATTCACATACTTGTCCACAGATTCTGTGGATAACCTTTAAGATGTAAAAGTTTACTCGCAGTTATAAATACTGCAATTAAAGGTGAATACATTGTTTACACCAATTCACCATAGCAATTTATAGACTTACCTTGCCAGTGATAATTTAATTATAGATACTATTACCCATTCATTTGGCTAGGTTTTGCACAAACGGCAGGCTTTAGCGGCATTTTAATACTCTAACGGGGTCATACCTTAATGAGTGTCTTTATAGGAACAGCGTATTTTTATGTTTAGATTTGTATTTATTTTTAGCTTGATAGCCTTATTAGGCTGTGAAAAAGTCATTGAAAAAGGCGAACCCCCGCAAACACCTGAAAGCGTCACATTAAGTTTTTTAGAAGCTATCTATAACGAAAGGGACGTAAGTAAAGCGTTACCCTACGTGACACCTGAGTTACGTGAAGTATTAGAACACTATCACATTGCCTCATCAGTACAGCGTCATGTGATGGGATTATCAATGACCGAAGTTAATATGAGCATTGATGAAATCGATATCGATTTTTTTCGTAAATTTACTGATGAAGTGACCATTATTGTCAAAATGGAAGGACTTAAAGGCGGTAGACCTTGGATCGATGACAGAACACTGCATCTAAAGAAGAAAGGTAAAAAGTGGATTATTGTAGAAGTATTACCAGAGAAAGGCCGTATTAGTGGTTAATAACCTGAGTTTATTATTGTTGCTCGAAGTACACTTAATCGGTGTTCAATCATTATGAACGACAACATACTGCTCACGACCTACAAAAAACTCACCAGATAAAAGTCAGTCAACCTTTGGATAACTCTCCAAAAATAAAACAAAAAAATAGCAGTCTAGGCTGCTATTTTTTTGTTTTTGCATTGTCGCTTGGAGTGTAACCCTAAATCTATAGGCCATTATTCCTCGTTCAAACCCTACTCTTCATCAGAAGGTAGAGACTCTAACACGTCGTCTTTTACTTGATAGTAAGCGTTTTCGTATTCATGAACTTCCATAATAACTCCAATCATTTCTTAGGTCGTTTAGGGTCTAGGCATGTTTATTTTTTGACTATTTTGTCAGTAACATTTACCTAGTAACAGAGAAGAGTACCAATCACGTTCTTCTGTCGGTGAGTATATCAACCTAGGGCTAATGATTACTAGTCCAACACCCACAAACTTACCAAAAACTTTCAGAATAGAATGTTTTTATTGCAACACAATCCATATAACAGCAAAAATGATGAAACACTTTCAGATTGCCAGTCACTTTTTATACCCTAAAAGCTGATATTAAGAAAGTATTACAATTAATGGTTATAACAAACCGCGTACTTTTACACTATATTTGAATTACCCCAACCTGTTTGTAGGGAATATATATGAATGCACTTGTTGAATATGAAGCAAGCCAGTTAGTGGCTCTCTTTAGGCAAAGTGATAATCTGGGTATGCATATGTTTATGGAACATATGAGTATCCCTGTTGATGTCCAAGATCTGCTGATTAATGAAATTTCAACCCTGCGCCAACTCGATCAACATTCTGTTGGTGAAGTTATTGAACACTATGGTCAAAGCTTGATGTCAGAACGTTTACTGCGGTAAATATTAGCTTCTATCGTTTACAGTTATCCCCATAAAAAACCTCAACTTAACAATAAATTGAGGTTTTTATCTGTGAAGAGCCTATTGAATTAAAACACGCTTTAAACCTGGCTGATGTGATTTAAAATTCGTTTTTCAGAAATTGGATACGCTGTGCCAAGTATTTGAGCAAAACACGACACCCGGTATTCTTCAATCATCCAACGTGCTTCATGTAATGCCTCTGGCACTGCTTGCAGTCGCGGGACTTTCGCTAATTGCGCTGCCAGCAATCCTTCAACCTTACTGATACTGTGCATGTGTATTCGGTCTCTACTAGGGTCAACAGGTAACTTATCTAATCGAGTTTCAATAGCGGATAAGTAACGAGCCACATCAGTCAGTTTATCCCAACCACATTCTTGCACAAATCCTCTATAGACCAATTTATCAAGCTGGGTTTGAATATCACTCATAGCAAAGGCAATATCTAAACTGATTTTACCTTTTAAGCGTTTTTTAATTTGCTGATAAATTGTTAGTACTTTTTCGACTTTTAAGGCAATTTTTTCAGCGGTGCTGTTGAGTTCTTGCCTGACCCAGTCTTTAGCTTGCTCAAATTGTTGTTCGTTGCGCACATCAAGGTTTTTTTCATCCAGTAATTGCTGCACAGATGCCTGAATAATATCGTCTATCAGTAATTGCACTTGGCCAAATGGATTAAAGTACATTGCCAGCTTAGCTTTGTTAGGCAAGGATTTTTGCAAATGCTTTACCGGTGAAGGAATATTGATCAACAATAACCGTCTAATGCCTAATCTGTGCTGCTTGGCCGCTTCTAACTCATCATCAAAAAGTTTAATCGACACGTCAGTTTTGTTATCAATTAACGCAGGAAATGCTTTAACCTCATAGTTGCCTTTACGCTGCTGATATTGCTCCGGCAAATGGCCAAATGACCAGCTAGTTAAGCTGTCTTGTTCAATACCTTTATCAGCCACCTGACGAATAGCTTTGGAGACGACACCTTGCAATTGCTCTTTTAACGGCTCGATTTGTCGGCCCTGGGCAATTAATTCGCCTTTATCATCTTCAATTTTAAAGTTAATTAATAAATGGGCTGTTAATTGGTTAAAGTCAAAATCATCTGCCGTAATGCGTGTCCCGCTCATGCGCAGTAACTGCTTACATAAGCTGTCGATTAAAGGCAATTCAAACGGTGTCATGGCTTGCACACATGCCCTGGCATAATCAGGTGCGGGCACAAAATTACGGCGTAATGTTTTAGGCAAAGACCTAATTAAGCCAATCACTTTTTCTTCACGAAGCCCTGCTACTAACCAATCAAAATCTTGCTCATCTATTTGATTCAATAACGCCACGGGTATGTGAACTGATACGCCATCATCGGCATTAGCCGGTTCAAAATGATAACTGACTTTAAGGGCTAGATTGCCTTTATGCCAAACTTCAGGAAAATCTAACGCTGAAATATGCTCAACACTGCGCTGCATTAATAAATCAGCGTTAAAGTCTAATAATTGTGGCTGTGCTACACGTGCTTGCTTCCACCACTTGAAAAATAGCGGCGCATTATAAATACCTTCAGGTATTCGTGGCTCATAAAAGTCCACCAGCACATCTTCATCCACTAAAATATCCCGGCGCCGAGATTTATGTTCTAGGCTTTCGATGTCATCGAGCAGTTTTTGATTATTGATAAAGAAGGCTTCTTTGGTTTGCAACTGCCCTTCTGCTAGCGCGCTGCGAATAAATATCTCACGGGCTTCAATAGCATCGATAGGACCATACTGCACACGACGTCGATTGACGATAGTTAAGCCATAAAGCACTTGATTCTCTAGTGCGACGACGCTGCCAGCTTTGGCTTCAAAATGTGGCTCAACATGGTTGATTTTAATCAAATGAGCTGCAAGTGGCTCTAACCATTCAGGCTGTATTTTGGCGCAGCAACGGGCAAATAATCGTGATGTCTCGGTTAACTCGGCCGCCATAATCCACTTAGGGCCTTTTTTAGCTAAAGGTGACCCCGGAAACACAAAAAACTTACGGTTGCGGGCACCTAGATATTCATTATTAACATCTTTAAAACCAATATGACTTAACAGCCCTGCTAGCAAAGCTTTATGCAAATTATCATAGCTAGCCGGAGTGTCATTTAAGCGCCATTTTAATTCGTGAACCGCTTGTTTGAGCTGAGTGTATAAGTCTTGCCACTCGCGCACTCGCAAATAGGCTAAGTATTCATCACGGCACTGTTTTCTAAATTGGCTAGCGGATAATTCGCGTTTCTGATCCTTGATGTGATCCCATAATTTAATCCAGCTACTAAAGTCAGAGTCTTTATCGGCAAAGCGATTATGGTACTCGTTAGCGGCTTGTTTTTTATCAATGGGACGCTCACGGGGATCTTGAATCGATAATCCTGCGGTGATCACTAATGTTTCATGTAAGCAGCCGTGTTGATTAGCTTCAAACACCATGCGGGCTAATCGTGGATCTAGCGGAATTTTAGCTAAGTTTCGCCCAAGCGGGGTTAACACTAAATCGCCTTTTTGCTTTTTAACCGCTTGCAGCTCTTCAAGTAGTAAAAATCCATCGCGAATATGTTTTTGCTCTGGTGGCTGAATAAACGGGAAACCAGCTATATCACCTAAACCTATGGCCAGCATTTGTAAAATAACCGAGGCTAAATTGGTGCGCAGAATCTCAGGGTCGGTAAATTCAGGACGTTGAATAAAATCAGTTTCATCATACAGACGAATACAAATACCTGGGCCAACACGACCACAACGCCCTTGACGTTGATTGGCACTAGCTTGAGAAATAGGCTCAATCGGTAAGCGCTGCACTTTGGTGCGATAACTATAACGACTCATTCGCGCCGTACCGGGGTCGATAACATAACGAATACCGGGCACAGTTAATGAGGTTTCTGCCACGTTAGTGGCTAATACAATGCGCCGACCAATGTGACTTTTAAATATTTTAGACTGTTCACCATAGGAAAGACGCGCGTATAACGGCAAAATTTCGGTATCACGATAATTTTGTTTACGCAGCATATCTGTGGTGTCACGAATTTCCCGCTCACCATTCATAAATATCAGAATGTCACCGGGGCCTTCGGCAATCAGCTCATCTACGGCAGCAAAAATACCATCGGTGACATCCCTATCAGGATCATTGTCTTGCACTAATGGACGATAACGGGTATCAACGGGATAAGTACGGCCTGATACTTGGATAACGGGCGCATTATCAAAATGCTGAGAGAAACGCTCAACATCAATGGTTGCTGAAGTAATAATGACTTTTAGTTCAGGACGTTTTTTAAGCACTTGCTTCAAGTAACCTAAAATAAAATCGATATTCAAACTGCGCTCATGCGCTTCATCAATAATAATCGCATCATATTGATTTAGGTATTTATCTGAGGTTAATTCTGCCAATAAAATACCGTCGGTCATTAACTTGATATAGCTATTTTCGCTGATAGCATCGGCAAAACGCACCTTAAATCCAACAACGTCGCCTAATGGACTATTCAATTCATCCGCTATACGGCTGGCAACACTGCGGGCCGCCAAACGACGTGGTTGGGTGTGACCAATAATGCCACGGCAACCTAAACCAAGATCAAGGCAAATTTTAGGCAACTGGGTGGTTTTACCCGAGCCAGTTTCACCTGCAACAATCACCACTTGATTGGTGGCTATTGCAGTCGCAATTTCATCACGCTTTTGCGAAATGGGTAAATCATCAGGATAGTTTATTTTAGGCCGATTTTGCAGACGCAGCTGTACTTTTTCAACCGATGCGATAGCTCTTGCTTCTAACTCTGCAATCGCTTTTTCTCTAGCAGCAATATTTGTAGGATCTGGCGATGTTTGTTTATTGAGCCGAAACAAACGACGACGAATGTAGGCCGCGTCAGTTTGCACACAACGCTGTAAAAATGCTTTGGAGAGTGGCTTAAGATCCGCGTTCAAATTTGTTTCCTTAGCTAGCATCGAAATCGAAAATATCGATCCTAGCAAGGAAGCTGACACATTGGTATGTTTTAACGCGTTAGTTTGGTGCCTTTTTAAGCATATATGACTTTAAAAATAATTTAGCCCTAGGCTGGTGATAAATAACATTGTTGCATGTAGATGTTCATCGCTTTTAATACATCTTGACGAGTTATCGCACCTATCACTTTGCCATGTTCTACCACAGGATAAATTTTGGGTTTTGCGCCTGTCATTTGTTCAGCTAAATGCAGCATACTGTCCTGTGGACCGACACTCAGTACATCGGTTTTCATACAATCTGTTACCATGCTAGTTAAATCACAGTGATAACTGCTTTTTAACATCACGGCAAGGCAGTCTTGTTGAGATAAAAAACCTACTAACTCGCCAGATTCACCCACTACTGGTGCGCCGGGTCTGTTACTGGTAATTAACTTTTCAACAGCAACCGCAATTGACATATCTGCTTTAAGCAACACAGGACGCTTGTCCATATAATCGATAATTTTAATTGAATCCATTTAATATCCCCATAATGATGTTTGACTGCCTGTTAATATTCCAACCTAAGCTAACAATAAATAAGCTTGGCAAATAAGGCTCAACTTCATAATTAAGTTTAGTCAAAAATTATTAAAGAGCATTAAAATAAATCTAATCATTTTAATCGATATAATCGATTGATTGGTTTTCAAAGTAAAAACTCATTCACACATGAAAACCACTCAGAACCTATGCTTATTTATCTCTCCAAATCATAATATTAGCAGGCTCATTACCCACCTTAGTGGCACGATACATACCCGAAGTATTAAACGGTGTAGCGATATTACCTTTGCCATCAATGGCAATCACACCACCAGTCCCGCCGGCTTCTACTAGCCTTTGGTTAATCACTTCATCCGCTGCTTGTATAATTGATTTTTGCTGATATTTAACCCGCGCGCAAATATCGGCAGCCACATTATAACGAATAAAAAACTCACCATGTCCTGTCGCAGAAATAGCACAAGTACCATTTTCAGCATAATTCCCTGCGCCAATAACAGGCGCATCACCTATGCGGCCAAACCTTTTTGCCGTCATACCACCCGTTGAGGTTCCTGCGGATAAATTACCCTGTTTATCTAAGGCAACTGCACCAACGGTACCAAACTTATAGTTGTCGTCTAATTTATTAACCGACGCTTGATAATCATTGTCTTGCAATTCTGATTCTATGATTTTCTTCTTTGCATCAAGTAATTGATTATATCTATGCGGGGTATCAAAATGTTGGTTTGGTACAAAGTCCATTCCCTGTGATATGGCAAACTCTTCTGCACCTTGACCATATAACATCACATGGGGAGATTTCTCCATCACAGCACGCGCTAAGTTAATCGGGTTTTTAATGTGACTCACTCCAGCAACGGCACCGGCTGCCATATTCCGCCCATCCATAACAGACGCATCTAACTCGTGTTTACCATCAAAGGTATATACCGCGCCAACACCAGCGTTAAATAATGGGCTGTCTTCTAATACGTTTATTGCTGCTTGCACAGCATCAAGACTGTCGCCACCTTGAGTCAAAATTTGATGTCCAGCATCAATAGCCTGTTGTAATTTATCGCGATAGGCTTGCTGCTGTACTTCACTTAAATCGGCTTCATTAATGGTCCCTGCGCCGCCATGAATTGCTATTGCAAAAGGTTTATTATCATCCGCCTGTAGGTTAAAACTTAAGCCAATTAGTAATGGCATTAAGCTCATCCCCACACTTAAACGGTAAAAAAGTTTATTTTTCATTATATTTAGTTCCTTTAGGATTAATTCTACCCATAGTTTGCCTTGCGACTTTAGCGCTTTCTAGCGACAATATACACAATATGCGCCTAAATCGGTAAGTACCTTAATATTGTTAATTAAATATCTAAAATTAAGCCTTTTTCTCATCATTACACTTGCTGTATTTTACAGCAACAGCATCATGGCGGCAGATGATTGGTTAACCGTGTCGATTTCGGGCGTTAAAAGCTCACTTAAGAAAAATATTATCTCCCACTTGGGGCAAAACCCTCAAAATGAAATACAGCGTCGGGCATATTTATTCGGTGTGGAAGACAATACCACCGAGGCCTTAGAATCCATGGGCTTTTATCGTGCTCAAATTGAAGTCAATGTAGTTGAAACTGAAACCGGCCCTTGGCAACTCAACATTAAAGTTGAGCCAGGAGAACCTGTAATCCTTCAGTGGATTGATATCGGCTTTGATGATGAAATGTTAGAGGATCGTACTTTTATGCGCTGGCTTGATGGGCTAACCATTAAACCTGGAGATTCATTACATCACGGTGTTTACGAAGACATAAAATCGCAACTGGTCACTTTAGCGTTAGCACGCGGTTATTTCGATGGTAAAATTACCCGTTCTGAAATTGTCATCAATCGAGATAAAAATACCGCCCAAATCAATCTTCATTTCCAATCTGGACAACGTTACCATTTAGGCGACGTAACCTTTGAAGGTCATACTCTTAACGACAACATAGTACAAGCACTAGTGCCGTTTAAACTTGATACCCCTTACGCCACGTCTGACTTAGGTACCTTAAACCGAAATCTAATCGACACAGGTTACTTCAGCAATATTAAAGTGTTGCCACAAATTGACCAAATAAAAGACGGTAATGTCCCCGTGCTTGTTGAACTGACCCCGCGGGCAAGTCATTCGCTAGAAATAGGCGCGGGTGTAGATATTGGTAATAGTAGTGATAACGGGGTTGAGCCTCGTATTCGGCTCACCTTGCGTACACCGCAGGTTAACCGTTTTGGTCATAAACAAGAAACCACTGCTGAATGGGCACCAGACAGACCTAAGCTGTTAACGACCTATACCATTCCCCTGACACATCCATTAGATGACCAGCTAAAAATAAGAGTTGGATTATTACGCGACAAATATGGCGTCACCCAGGAATACAGTGCCGATGATAGAAAGTTCGTCAATACTGGCCAATTAGAGTCCGAAAAATACCAAATAGGCTTTATTAGACAGCGTCGCACCGAAAGCAACTGGTTATTGGGTTACTCTTTTGAAGCCGTTAAGGAGTTTTATAATCAGCTAGATACTGACTATATGCCAAATTTTTATTTATTTGGTTTAACCATGTCAAATACCGTTCGCGGCGATAACACCCTCGATCCTAAATCGGGTTTTCGCCAAACCTACAGTGTTGAGTATGCCGATCCCAATTTAGGCTCGGCCATTCAATTAGCGCGTTTGCAGGCAAAACTGAAATGGATAGATACCTTTTATGACAAACATCGATTTGTCGCCCGGTTAGACATAGGCGCTAATATCGCGGATAAAGAAGATATTCCCTTTATTTCACCTTCACTGAGATATTTTGCCGGTGGTGATCAATCGATACGTGGCTATCGATATCAAGAGTTAGGCCCATATATTGATTATACTAATACCGAAGGTGGTATTTCACGGCAAGTTGTCGGTGGTCGTTACCTACTCGTCGGCAGTCTAGAGTATCAGTATTATTTAACCCCAACGTGGCGTCTAGCGACATTTATTGATGGCGGTAATGCATTTGATACCGACCAATTTGAATCTGTGGTCTCGGTCGGTGGTGGTGTTCATTGGATTTCCCCTATCGGCCCAATTAAGTTCGATCTTGGTTTTGGCTTAAAAGAAACTGAAACCGTTGATCGCTCGTTCCGTTTCCATTTAACCATGGGGACTGAGTTATAATGAACACGCCTAATAACAAGAGTTCAACTACTGCTACCCCACTAACGGCTAAGCAACAAGGTGAGAATGCCGTTTCAGACAGTGCCACATCTCAACAATCTCAACATGGTGTAGAACAAAACAAAGCTGAAAACTTAAAGCCCAAAGACTCTGTAGCCATAGATCTGCTTAAACAGCTATGGCGAACCTTTAAGTTCTACACCCGATTATTAATTTATATTCCACTTGTTCTACTTGTTGTTGCTGCATTAGTGCTTGGCACCTCCTTTGGCAGTAAAATAGGCATTATTGTCGCCAGCCAGTTAGTGCCTAATTTAACCTTAGATTATCAATCAGGCGCCATTAATAGTGATCTAAAGTTACACTATGCATCTTGGTCGATGGACGGAATGAGTGTTGAAATTGAAGGCCTGACTCTGGACTGGTTACCACGCTGTTTTATCAACAAACAGCTTTGTGTCAATAACCTAGAAGCATCTACTGTTAAGGTCAACATTCAAACTGACCAGTTTAGCAATACCGCTAAAGTAAATGAAAATGCCAGTGTTGATGATGCTTCATTAGAAGAACTTGCGTTACTGCAACTGCCATTTGACATTAGCCTCAATCACGCTGAATTAACCAACGTGAATATCACTGTAAACGACATGCATTATAATGCCGCGCGACTCAAGGCCCAGGCAATTTGGAATGAAACAGGCTTAAAGGTCGAGCACCTAAGCAGCGTTGGACTAGAAGTGATTATTCCGCAAAGTGACGGAATCAATGATGTTCAAGTAGTATCTGATGCCAACAAACAATGGCCATTAGCTCAATTACCTGCGGTTTATCTTCCGTTTCGATTATTCGTAAAACAATTAACCTCAGTTGATAGCATGCTCCAGCTAGGTGATAGAAAAGACGTATTCGAGCTCATTAACCTTTCGGGTAATTATATTGGCTACAACGTCAGTATCAGCCAGCTACTTGTCAATCATACCTATGGCAATATTGATTTAATCGGTGATATTCATTTAGTTGACCATTATCCGATGGATATCAAGATCAAAGCACAAATAGATAATATTACTGAAATACCGCATTTACATGATCAAACCCTAAACCTTGAAATGACAGATAACCTAAGTAACTTAGGTATTGAGTTAAAAGTCGCTGGCAATACCCGAGTCAATTTGCAAGGTGTGATCGATTTAACTCGCCCCACGGTGCCATTTGATGTGAAATTAACCGACAGCAAACTTATCTGGCCATTAGAAAATGAGTTATACATTGCTGATATCAAAAACCTGAATGCTAAAGGGTCAATCGACACCATTAAAGGCCAATTATCAGGGACCTTTATCAGCCCTTATCAACCAGAGCTAAGCTTAGATTCCACATTCGCTTACCAGCAACAAACCCTAACATTCAACAACCTTGATATAGCATCCGAAGCAGGTAATTTTAATATTGCTGGCGACATAAACTTAGCGGACAACATTTCGTGGCAAGTGAATGTCAGCATGCAAGATCTTCGGCTACAGCAAATTCAATGGTTAAATCAACATTTGCCAATGCGCAGTAAAATTAGCGGTCAGTTCAACACCCATGGCAACATTGCTAATAAAAAATGGAACATAGGTATCGATGACGCGAGCCTACAAGGACGTATGAATGGCTACCCTTTGACGCTCGAAGGACAAGTTATCGTTGATCAAGATTTTGCGGTTAATGCTAACAACCTACATGCTACCGCTTTAGGTGCTGACTTATTCGTTAATGGTCAAGTTGATGACATGTGGGATATCGACCTAGAGCTGAACGTCCCCGATCTAAGCCAATGGCTAGCGGGTGCCAGAGGTAATTTACATGCCAAAGTGGATGTAACAGGTGAAAATAGCCATCCTAATGTCGATCTCAGCGCCGAAATGCAAAACACAAGCTACATGGGTGCAAAATTAGATAATCTGAGCTTAAAAGCGCATTACCTGCCATTTGACAAGCATGAGTATTCGTTATTACTAAGCAGTCAGAATATTTATTATAAGGGTTATAAACTCACTAGTTTACAACTCGACAGCAAGGGCGATGAGAGCCAACAAATAAGTTCAATTAATGCCAGCGGTGATACCAGCATTAAAAGTGAATTAATCAGCCAAACTGATCTTATAAAGCAAACGATAAGCGCACAACTTAACCAGTTAAATATTGACAATATACTGGGGAGCTGGCAATTAGATGCGCCTCTTTCAGTAGCATGGGATCAACTTAAAAATCGAGGCAACATAAACGCTTTTTGTATCAGCCACCCCAGTAATAAATTTTGCCTCACCAACAATGTCACCCTCGGGCCTACAGGCCAGGCTGAGATAAATTTCAGTGGTAACCCAGGTCAACTTTTTGCTCCAATAATGTCAAAAAATATTGATTGGAACGGTAATGCAGCATTAACCAGTCAAATTAATTGGCAACCTAAACATAAGCCGACAGCATCGGTCAATTTCACCCTTTTACCGGGTAATATTAAGTTAATTCGTAATACTAACAACATCGTCAGTATTGATTATCAACAGCTATTGCTTACAGCTAATTTAGATGAGAAGCAATTGCGTACCACAATCAGTGCTGATTCAGAGGGCATCGCCAGCTTACAAGCTGAAATCAATGTCAATGTGACCCCAGATAAAAGTTTAGATGGATTTATTCACATAAATTCACTCAACCTTGAACCCTTTGGAGAGTTTTTCCCAAGAATCCAAACACTTCAAGGTGACTTATCTAGCCGAATTACATTAGCAGGCAATTTAGGCACCCCTGAATTAACAGGCAACATAAAACTAGCAGAAGGTGCTTTTGCGCTTTCATCTAACCCAACCTTGCTGGAAAAAATATACCTTGGCTTGCAACTTAATGGTCAACAGGCAGCATTGGATGGTCAACTTCATATTGGTGATGGACAAGCCTTAGTTAATGGCTCGCTCTATTGGCCTAATGGACAAGTGTCCGGAGACATAAGCTTTAAAGGGGATAATCTTGCGGTTATTCAGCCGCCAATTGCTATTTTAAATGTATCGCCAGACCTTAATATTCAATTTGATATGCAGCAAGTTTCAGTTAAAGGCGCATTAGATATTCCTTCTGGTCAAATTAAAATAATGCAGCTTTCTGAGGGCGGAGTCGCCGTATCAAATGATGTGATATTTAATGACTCAATATCTGAATTAGAAGTTAAGACCAGCCCTTATGCCATTTTAGCTGACATCAATATCAATGTTGGCAATGAATTATCCATTGATGGTATGGGATTAACCGGAAAATTAGCCGGTAGTCTAAGGCTTCAACAACAAGCATTTAAGCCACCACTATTATTTGGTGATATTAGAGTCACCAATGGTAACTACAAATTTATGGGCCAAACCCTTAAAATTAATGCCGGTGAAGTGCAGTTTGTTGGGCCAATAGAAGTGCCCAACTTAAATATTGAAGCGATTAAAGAAATCAAAGAAGAGGACTTAACCGCTGGAGTGCGAGTAACTGGCACGCCTATGCGTCCAACGGTTACGGTATTCTCCAATCCAGCAAAAGAGCAAGCAGAGGTTCTTTCCTACATCTTAACGGGCAAAGGATTTAGCAGTACTAACGATCAACAAAGCAACTCATTAATGATGGGCGCGGCGTTAAGCCTAGGCTCACAGGTTGATGGTGGTGCGATAAATAACATTGGATCAACAGCCAGAGGTGTTATAGAAAAGTTTGGGTTTTCAAACGTACAGTTAGATGCAAATGATGATGGCAGAATGGCTATCAGTGGATTCATTGGTGAAGACTTAATGATTAAATATGGAATTGGCGTATTTAATCCAGGCTATGAAATGACGGTAAGATATTACCTATTATCACAACTTTACCTTGAAACCGTATCAGGGACGATTAGCCAATCATTAGATATTTATTATAACTACGACTTTGATTAGTAAACTATCTCTACATCAATATGCCTTGAAGTGATATTGACCCTTTGAAGTGATATTGGCATAAGAACAGCTTGCCTTGCTGGATAAAAAGTAAATTACAAGTACAAAAAAAGCGCCTTAAGGCGCTTTTTTCACATAGATGCGATTAAGCAAATATGAAGTCAACATGTTCAATTAGGTGTCTAAAAGCATGACGTTGCATTGCTTTTGGAACAACTTTGATTTCTTTACCGTCAACGGCGATAGTTAAACCATCATAGAAATCTTTGTTTTCTTGAATGTTGATGATGTCTTTGTGTAAGAACTTAATTGAAATAGGCTCTTTACCAGGACCATAAATTACAGCAGGTACCATATCAGCGTGACGTAGGCGGCGGCTCGAACCTTTCCCGACTTCAGTGCGGATTTGGGCGTTAATAGTGTAAGACATGTTAATACTCACTTAATAATTAAAATAAAGGACGTCACCGTTCTCGACCAACGACGACTCAAAATAAAGCGCGCGAATGTTAACACACACACAGACAAAGCAACAAGGTTAATTAAATTTAAATCTTGTATGCTTCAATGTGTAGCCTTATTGTGTAGCCTTATTTGCTTTAAATGTAATGCAAAACAGCAATCAAGCTCACTACCCCAAAGCAGGATAATGCAGTCTATTATTCAATAGACTGTTAGTTAACAATTATAACAGGCAAGATAACAGTTTGTTAAAAAACGCTTTAAAATTAACCGCACAAGTTAAATAAACAAGAGTTAATTGGGACTCAAGCTATATAATTGCTATAAAGCCCTAACGATGCCAATCACTCAATTAAATACGCTTTTTCTATGAATAAAAAACAGTTAATTTGTAAAATGTCGCAACAACTCGATATTCCACAAACACAGTGCAAAACTCAGTTAGAACAAATTCTCGCAACAATTCACCAGGCACTCTGTGAAGGTGAAAAGGTGTATATTCCGCAGTTTGGGACATTTGAATTACGGTTTTATCTTCCTAAAAATGGGCGTAATCCCCAAACCGGTGAAAAGATAGAAATTGCAGGCTTTAATCAGCCGAGCTTTAAAGTATCAAATCACTTAAAAGCACAGGTCAACACCTAGACAGCTATAGTGGGCTATACCCATGACATTGATAGCAGGCTTTTATCTGCACAAAAAGAAAGGCCGCGACATAAAGTCACGGCCTTCTGATCTCTTGTTAAGCTATCCCGCTATTTTGGTTGCTCCCTGCACCATCCATGCGTATATGCTGCTCCTGCACCTATCCGTGTTCTATCCTTGAAAATCCTTGTACTTACGTACTGTCCTTCTTACTCGATTATCCTTTGACCGAGCCTGCTCCATCCTGAGCGTGTCCTTGAATCATCCTTGAAATCCATTTTATTTATCCACATCATCCTGATGGGTTTTACTATGTTAAGTGTCAATCCTAGACACTTATCTCGCCTTATCCATAAAACGAGTTTTTTATCCTTTGTTACAGCTTCGTTGTCTTCCATAACAACACATCCATTGTATAAGCATCCTGCCTAATCACATTTCCAATGTCGCGCTTTCCTTAGCTGCAATAATAATAGTGGAAATCCTTTAACCATAATAGGCTTAAACATATCCGCAACAAAAAACAAACAAGGCCACAAAACACATAAAATAAAAAACTCTTTAATATCAATCGCAAAAGTTAAAAATGTAAGTAGTCTATTATTATTAAAACCTATTAGGCTTACATGCTTTGTGAGATATATCTCACAAGGACTGTAGAGTTAAGCCATCAACAATAGCTTAGGGAAATGACTTACAGCCAATAAAAAGGCACAACCTAAAAAGGTTGTGCCCATTTAACACTGTCGTTAGCCATCCTGCTAAATTTGTGCTCCCTGCTCCATCCTTGCGATTCGCTATCCTAGCGGCTCCCTGTTCCTTTTATCTCAACATTCCTTTACTAATGTAAGTTGAGTTCAATCCATTGTTCAGTCATCCATGGCTGAAAATTCAAATCCGTTGAATCGTCCCTGTGCATCCTGCAATCCTATCCTTGATTCCTTGTGTTAGCTTACGCTTCCACTCATCCTTGTTTCGGCTATCCATTTACCGAGCTCATGCCCATAATCCTTGAGCGTGTCCTTGTTTCATCCCTGAAGTTCAAAATGGTGAGGTCATATTATTGCTCTTCCTGAGCAAACCTAGTGACCTCATTCACTTGATGTAACTATTGTATCTCGAACGGCCTGCATTGAAACACATCGCACCAACACAACTAAAAAGATATCCCCAACAAAAAACAAAGGTAAATCGTAAGGTATTGATATATATTTAAATAAATATTAATGATTGATTTTGTACTACAGCAAAACCTAATAACACCTACACAACTGTAGGATAAGGCTTACAAAATACTGGGCACTTAAAGCTTAGCAATCAACTTTGATAACACTCTTTTTAACATTTGCCCGTACATTACCCAATCTCCAAGTAAGCTATATAGAGGGTAAGTGAAAGTAGCTGGGCGATTCTTCTCAAACATAAAGTGTCCAATCCAAGCAAAACCATAACCAATCACCGGCAACCAAACTAATTGCCACCATTGCTGGTTAATAAAAGTATTGATTAGCAAAACAACAATAATGGTGCTGCCAAGGTAATGCAGTCGCCTACATACTAAGTCTTGGTGCTGAGATAAATAGAATGGGTAAAACTCTTTAAACGTTTTATATTGTTTACTCATCATCGCTTACCATTCATTTTGCATAAAATAAGATTTCACCTTCAACCTCACCAATCGTTACACTGGCTATGCTTTTAAATCCTTGGTGACTAAACGCCTTATTATGAACTGGGTTGTTAACAAATACGCCAATGCCATCAAGTTGGGGCTGTTCATCACACCAACTCAACACAGCTTGAATTAATTTAGCCCCATTACCCTTGCGCTGCTCATTCGGTGTTAGCGCAATAAACTGCAATATTCCGCATTTATCAGAGGGTAAGTGTGTTAATAAACAGGTTTCTTTTTCCATTAATCCCTGGGTAGACTTCCAACCCGTGCCTAACACCATTTTCAAACGCCAATGCCAGTAGCGTGATTGACCAATCGGAATTTGCTGAGTAATAACACAAGCCACCCCAATGAGTCGCTCACCATCAAACCAGCCAATTAAAGGTTGTTCTTGCTGCCAAAGCTCATTTAATTCTTCACGAATAGCTGCACGTAACTTTTGTTCATACATACTATTATCTTGGTTGCCAAATACCTTTAAAAAGAATGGGTCATCGTGATACGCGTTATAAATAATAGAGGCTGCTACACGTAAGTCTTCAGCCGTTAGATACACTGCTTTAAATTGTTCCAAGGTTTTGTTATCCATTATTGTTCCTTGACTATTTTACGTTCAACATTAACTTAGCAAGTTAACAAGTTTGAAACAATCACCAATTAAAGCTGGATAATAAATTATAACCACAGTGGGTTTGCAATTAGCGGCTACGGCAGTAATACTGGTTAAAATCAAAGGAGCTAAAATGGATACCACTAAAACAGATCTGAACCATTTATTTATGCAACTAGGCTTAGCTTATGGGGAAAAGGAAGTGACTGCATTTATTGCTAGTCACCAAATAGATGTCCATACATTATTGATAGATGCGCCCTTTTGGAATTTGGCCCAAAAAACCTTCTTCAAAGAAGCACTAAATCAAGACGCCCAATGGTCAGAGGTGATAGACCAATTGGACGTTATGCTAAGATCGACACATACTAGCTAGACATTAGCGGTCAGCCTAGAGCAAACTTAAATTTGTTTGTAGGCTGTATCGCCCCAGCCTACTAACTCGCTATTTTTAAATACAATAGGTGTGCATTCATCTTTGGTTGTTTTACCATCGCCTTTCGCCCATTGGGTACGATAAAATAATACTTTAACCTGTTCTTTATCTGCCTGGTTCACAAATGCCTCACTAAAGTCTGAGGTGCCCATAATCACTTGCACTTGATCTAAGGTCATTCCTAACGACAGTTTTGTTAAACTATCGCGGTTTTTTTCTTGTTGTACTTCCCAATAGTCGTGACTTTTTCCAGACTCATGATCACCCACATTTAATACACAGCCACTTAAGCCTAAAGATATAGCGGTAATTAGCGCTGCGCCCATTAATTTTGATTTCATGTTATTTCCTTTTTGTTAGAATAAATAGCTATTGAGTAAGTTAACACTTACAGTTCAATTAACATTCCTTAATGCTATTTTCATGCCAAAACGTATGCTATTGATTTTATATAAATTAATATCAAAATAATAATAAAGTAGTATTTCTCACTACTAAAAAACAAGGATTTTCACCACTTATGAGTCCAATTGAACACGTTATCGCGGCAGCTAAAGCCATCGCCATCAATGGACATACTCCCAGCGTTGCCTTAATTAAAGGCCGTGTAGGCAAAGTGCCTATGCCATTAATTGTTCAAGGGCTTCAGCAATTTAAAGCAATACCTAAATCTGAATGGCAAGGTATTGCTGATTTTGTGCCGACGGAAGAATCAGAAAATAAACCGCAAAACAACATCAGCTTGACCGAAGTGGCAGAACAGCAACACAAGATGCAGCAACAAATTAATCAACTAATGGCGCGTATCACACAACTTGAACAACAACTCGAGCAGCAAGCTGAACAACAGGCTGAACAACCTTTAGCACAAAAGGCACCATAATGTTTGTTATTGAATTACGCTTTGAACCTTTTGCTGATACCACTATCTCTAGTGCCGAAAAAGCCATTAATCACTATTTAGAAGCTCTACGTGCCAACGGCCAAATACTGGGCAGAGAATTTGCAGTGGCGTTTAACGATGGCGAATTTAAAGCGCGTTTGATGCTGCCAGAAAAAACCAGCTTAGCAAAACGCCATAACAGCCCCTGGGTCAAATCAGCGATAAATGGATTAACTGAAGCTAAATTGCTTGCACCAAGGGAAAAGTTTATTGGTCAGGACATTAATTCAGAGGTCAGTAACACTGAACCGGCTAGTTGGCAGCTGCTTTACACCAGTTATGTACATATGTGTTCACCATTAAGAAGCGGAGATAACTTACTGCCAATTCCGCTTTATCAGATCCCCGCAACCTTTAATGGTGATCATAAGCGCATCATCAAATGGCAAAGTGAATGGCAAGCATGTGATGAGTTACAAATGGCTGCTGCAACCAAAGCAGAATTTGCTGCACTTGAAGAAATAAGTACAGTCACTAGCGACCTGTTCAGGCGAGGCCGTGATTTATGCGGCAGAATAGAATACCTCACCCAAATTCCAACCTACTACTACTTGTATCGCGTCGGGGGTGAAAGCTTACTCGCAGAGCAAAGCCGAACTTGCCCTAAGTGCAACAGTGCTGAGTGGAAACTAGATGAGCCGTTATTAGATATGTTTCACTTCCGCTGTGAAGACTGCCGCATCATCTCAAACCTGTCATGGGATCATCAATAAACTGTTTATTTTTTACGTAACAGATATTGCCACATCAATTTAATACGTTGCCAAATACCTGGATGCTGCCACTCGGTATCATCCGGGGTATCGGGTTTAATTGGCGGCGTAATTCTTGGCGAAAGTTGATCAATAAAAGCACTCAATGAATCAGCTAACTTTTGTTTAGGCCTATCACCCGGTATTTCAATCCAAACACCACCGGATTCATTATCAACCGTCAGCATTTGATCGCCATCGCCTAACACCCCAATAAACCAGGTCGGCTCTTGTTTAAGCTTTTTTTCATCATTAAATGGCCAATCATGTTTTGCTGCAGATATTCAAAATCTTGTTGATTCCACGCCTGCAGTAACTCGCCTTCACCCCAGGTAGAGGTAAACATTAATGGTGCGCTATAGAATTGACCATAATATTGATTAATATCATCATGCAGTGAGAGTTCTAACGCATGCTCAACATTACTAAAGTCTGCTGATGTTTTACGTTTAAAAGGTTTAAAATATACTGCATGATCACTGTTCTGCTCGAACTGACCTTGAATACAAGCAGAGTCTTCACCCATAGGGTAATATCGCGGTAATTCCGACAGTGCATCTTGATATGCGAGCAGATACTTATTTATAAAATTTTCAAGTGCGGTTGAACAAGACACTGGTGCTTCTCGTAGTTTATAATAAAGCGATATTTTGACATGGAAACCGATTAGATGACACACAATCACGATCCTTATAGTGATGCAGAAGCACTCAAAGGCTTAACGTTAGGCCAAACAACCGAGTATCAAGCTGAGTATGATGTATCACTGCTGCAAGGGGTCCCGCGTAAACTGAACCGAAACGCTATTGAATTAACTAATGAATTACCTTTTCATGGCACAGATATCTGGACAGCTTATGAATTATCTTGGCTAAACAGCAAAGGTAAGCCAATGGTTGCCATCGCTGAAGTCAGCCTAGATATAAACAGTGTTAATTTAATCGAATCTAAGTCATTCAAGTTGTACTTAAACAGCTTTAATCAAACAAAATTCGACAGTGTTACCGCTGTAGAGCAAATATTACAAAAAGACTTAGCAAACTGCGCCCAGGGTGATGTGGTTGTTAAAGTGATTGAGCCTAAACACTTTAATCTAGAACGAATCGTTGAACTGCCAGGTACCTGTATTGATGATCTGGACATTGAAGTCGACAATTATGACTTTAACTCTGATTTGTTGTTGGGCAGTGGCTCTGAAGAAAAAAACGTTGCTGAAACCCTAAACTCTAACCTGCTGAAGTCTAATTGCTTAATTACGTCTCAGCCAGATTGGGGTAGCGTGATGATCCGTTATCAAGGGCCAAAAATAGACCGTGAAAAGTTGTTACGTTATTTGATATCTTTCCGTCAACATAATGAGTTCCATGAGCAATGTATTGAGCGGATTTTTGTTGATCTAAAACATTATTGTCGCTGCACTAAACTAACGGTTTATGCTCGCTATACACGCCGAGGCGGTTTAGACATAAACCCGTATCGCAGCGACTTTGAAAATCCACCGGAATCAAATCGTTTAGCAAGACAATAAGCTAGGCGCTGTTAACCTGTAGAGATGAATTTTCAGCAGTTTGTAGCCGTTTAATATAGACAATAATTGGTTAGTGGCGATATAAGCCATTAACCCATTGATTACGCCATACTCACGCTAATTAACTCCCATAACTACTAACTGGCTTTGTCTTTATAGTTGTTAAGTTAACAAGCTCTGCAGCGAATAAAAAGCCGCCATCAATTTATATTGATAGCGGCTTTTTGTTATACAAAGTGTTACAAAATGGTGATACAGACTGAACTCTGTTTGTCGACTTACATGTTAATCTGCTCATTAACCCTCAAAAATTAATAACAATGAGACTTTATAATGCGCAAACTTCTGGTCACATCCTGCACTGTACTATTTTGCATGCAATTAAGTTTATCGACTTCAACCAGTTATGCTGCCGACAACAAAAATAGCGGCGCGAATAACAATCCGAGTAACAGCAGTAACACAGCTGACAGGGCAAAACGTCAAATACCAATCGATCAAACAGTTATCACTCAGCACAAAACGACTATATTAGATAAAAAAATAGCCTATAGCGCGACTACCGGCACCCAACCAGTTTGGGACGAACAAGGTAACCCTACCGCCACTCTATTTTATACTTATTACCAACGCACTGATATTAAAGACAATAGCAGCCGTCCCCTGGTTATCTCTTTTAACGGTGGTCCAGGTTCTGCGTCAGTATGGATGCATGTTGCCTATACCGGGCCGCGCGTACTCAATGTTGATAATGAAGGCTACCCATTACAGCCATATGGGGTAAAAAGTAATGATTACTCTATTTTAGATGTGGCCGATATTGTATTCGTTAACCCGGTTAATACCGGTTACTCACGAGTCCTGCCAGATGCAGAAGGCAAAATGCCTTCTAAAGATGAGCAACAGAAAATGTTTTTCGGTGTCAATGCTGATGTCAGTTATTTAGCAGAATGGATCACTACCTTTGTGTCACGAAACGAGCGTTGGCGCTCACCTAAGTATTTAATCGGTGAAAGCTATGGCACCACAAGAGTATCGGGATTAGCACTAGAGTTACAAAAAAACCAATGGATGTACCCAAATGGTGTCATCCTTGTATCGCCGACCGACATAGGTATTGAACGTAATGGGCCGGTAAAAGCCGCTAATCGCCTACCCTATTTTGCCGCAACCGCCTGGTATCATAAAGCGCTAGCAGAGGATCTACAGCAACTGGATTTAACCCCATTATTAGCCGAGGTTGAAAACTTTACCATCAACCAGTACTTGCCAGCATTAGCCAAAGGAAGCTTTATTGATGATGAAGAAAAACAACGTATTGCTAAGCAAGTGGCGCATTATTCAGGCTTAAGTGTGACTGAAGTATTGCAAAGTAATCTAGATATCGACACCGACTACTTTTGGAAAACCTTACTGCGTGAACGTCAACAAACGGTTGGACGATTAGATTCGCGCTACTTAGGCATTGATGAAAAAACAGTCGGCGCACGCCCAGATTACAACGCAGAGCTTACCTCATGGTTGCACAGCTTTACCCCAGCAATTAATGATTATCTTCGCACTGAATTAAATTACAAAACGGACATGAAATACAACATGTTTGGCCCGGTTCATCCGTGGGATAGAAGTAATGATCATTCTGGTGAGGACTTGCGTTTAGCGATGGCACAAAACCCCTACCTAAATGTCATGATCCAATCAGGTTATTATGATGGCGCCACCAACTATTTTGATGCCAAGTACACCATGTGGCAGTTAGACCGCAGCGGCCTGATGAAAAACAGACTGTCGTTTAAAGGATATCGAAGTGGCCATATGATGTATTTACGTTATGAGGATTTAAAGCAATCTAATCAAGATTTACGCGACTTTATTCTCTCTAGTTTACCAAAACCAGACCAAGCGGCTAAGTACTAAGCTGCTGACAACAGTTGTTCACAATAATTAAGACAACAACTGAGCCAATGATGTTAAGACCATTATTGGCTCAGTGATGTTCACCCCACCCGCTAAATCATCACTGCCATTTGCATTACTGCCACTCAATACAGCATCAGTCCCGATACAAAAACTGAATCGATAGGTGTCAGTCAAGCGCCCGAAACGGCAAGCCCATTGTGAGTTATCAGTCACCGGAGCAGTAAAGTGCACTTCATCATGGCGGCATAATATCGGTGATGGCGCGCGCTCGGCGGCCTTGACATGAGCAGAGCTTACAGCAGCAGATTCTAACGCAGCAACAGGCGCTGTGTTAGATACAGAAAAACAGTCTGCTTGAAACACCTTATTATCAGTAAATGAAAACGAAAATGAGTTTAATGATTGTGCTAACCCCTTACCCGTCGCTTTAATAAAGGCTTCTTTTAAGGTCCATAAATCAAAAAAGCGTTGCCGCTGTAATACTTCAGGCAAAGCGACTAAATCAGCCACTTCATTGTCAGTAAAGTAATGATTTAAAATAGGTTGAATATTAGTACTGGCACACACACGTTCAATATCAAGACCAAATAACATCGCCTTTAACGCACCATAATGGCGACGTTCACTATCACCAGAGCTAGCACCAGAGCTAATACCAGAGCTAGCTTCAGCACAGGGCAACACTCCAATCATTAACCAGTCACCACTGTGGCTTAAGTTAAAATGTAACCCCGTTTGCTCAAATAGCTCAGCAGATAAACTCGGCTTACCTTTATCACCATATTCAAATAACCATTGATGTGGAAGCACATCACTGTGCATGGATAAAACCGCCCGCAACGCTAACCGAACCTGTAATGCATTATGTTGAGCCTGCTCAGCTTTATAACGATGCACCTTGTTTATTTCATCCTCAGTTAACCAGCTTAATGCCAATCCCTGTTCAAACTGAATTCGACTAAGCTGATTATTTAACGGTATAAAATAAACATGTGGTTGAATGATCATTAAAAACTCTATGTGAGCCGACAGGCTTTTTATCGTTAAAGGGTGTTCACATTATTTAGAAACACACTCAAATTAATTATTCAACAACGGTCGGAATTGCGGTAAAAGGCTTTATGCCAAATTCAGGGTAAACTTCACTTGGAAAATAAATCACCCCGCCTTTTGACACCATAGCCACCGTCTTAATGGCGCGAAGATCCGCAATAGGATCACCAGGCACTAAGAAAAAGTCAGCATACTTACCCACTTCAATACTGCCAAGCTGCTCGCCATAGCCTAAATAATTAGCCATATCATAAGAAGCCCGGCGCAATACTTCAGCATTAGTCATACCTATTTTTTTGAATAACTCTAACTCACGATGCAGTTCAAAAGCGCCACCTAAGTCGGTACCCGGAACCAGTAAAATGCCTTTTTTGTGCATCAATGCCAGTGTTTCAATCACTTTATCAAACGCTAGGCGATATTCTTTATCCTCTTGTTCATCGGCTACATTTAATAAGGCCACTTTCGCGCTTCTTTGCTCGCCAATCGGCATATGGTCGATATAGTCTTTAACGCCAATACGGGTTTCACCGTTTCTAGCCGTTAAACCTAATTCATGAATAACGATGGTGGGATCAACCGCAATATTTTTTGCCACCATAGTATTTAAGGTATGTTGTACTTTGTCGCTGTTAAGGTCTAAATCGACAAAACGTTTCATGCCAGTGATGCGATAAAGCGTGCGCGTATCTTCATCTTTATCAAGTACCCAACTCAGCATTGCTTGGTTGATATGGGTAATTTCATCATACCCAGCGGCAATCATTTCATCAGCGTTTGAGAAAGCAGGAATATGCCCAGTTATGCGCATACCATGCTTTTTAGCGGCTTTAGCCATAGCAGGTACCCACTCACCATTAATTGAGCTGTATACTTTTATTTGAAAATAACCGCCTTTTTCACCGTACATATTCACCAGGTCAACCGCTTCTTGCTCAGTAGATGCTATCTCACCGGTCGCCGCGGAAAACTCGCTTTTACCCTCAATAAAACCACTTTTGGTAATGCGTGGGCCAATAATTTGATTACTTTCAATTTTGTCGATTAATGGGTCGAGAATGTCAATTTCATTGCCCATATCTCTAACAGAGGTGACGCCTGCCAATACGTTCAATAAGGCATCGTTATCACTCATGTGGCCGTGCATTTCATACAACCCAGGAATTAATGTACCACCGTTACCCTCAATGAGTACTTCGCCCTCTTTTGCCGAATCAACCATGGCTTCAATAGCCTTAATTTTATCGTTTTCAAGCAACACGGATTTAGCCGCAGTCAGCTGCAGGCTTACTGGGTCAAATATTCTAACGTTGTTAATCCGTATCGGCTTGTCATATTGATGAATCGCTTTCTGGGCAATTATTTCAAATCGGCTGGCATTCAAGTTAGCCGCTAAATCACTTAGCACCTTACTTTGTGCTTCTAATCCCTCACGAATAATCACCACACGTGGCGACAAATATCCAAGCATTAACTGGTTGTCATCAAGGGCGATATAACTTGGGTCAAGATTAATCCCTTTAACGGCATAAATCGTCGTATTCACCTTAGTGTTATTCGCATCGTTAAGCACAACTTTACTCACCTGACTAATCGTCAGCTCGCCAGCAGGCAATGCCGATAATGACAATGTCGGTTGCCCAAGCAAGGCTTTGGCGTAGATGTAAAGCGCATAAGGACTGGCGTTTTGCGCAATGAATAACGCATCAGGGTTAAACTCAGCACTGCCACTTTCAGATGAACTCTGCCAGTTCACCCTATTACCTTTAAGGCTAAACTGCTCATTCACCTCGTTACCGAAAACCGTTTTACCGCTGATTTGCCAATCAATAGGTAAACCTCTATCAGAAAGCTTTAACACCTCTTGTGAACTGGCACCGCGACCGTTATTACTGAATGAAAAATCAACGTCGATGTTTTGACCATCACGATTAACTGTCATGCCACCAACATCAGTGCCACCAAATATAACGCTAAACTTTTCTTGCGCTGGCTGAACAACAGCGGCTTTTTCGACTGAAGCATACTGCTGAGAACAGCCGGCCATAGTGATTAGCAGCACGCTATACATCATTGATTGGAAGATTTTTGACGGTATTTTAATCTGCATAGAGATACCTTTTTCTATTATTATTTTTAAAGTACGAAGAGTAGACAGCATCAATGCGTAATGCAACGTATTGGTATTGAATTCTGGCAATGTTTTTAAGCTAGATTACCAGCAATTGATTTTACAAGTGCCCTTATAATTTCAACGATTTTAATATCGTCAGGTAGCACTCTTTGTTTTACAAGCGTTCGCAACCAGAGAGTCTTTATATGTTTTTGCATGTTAGTTCTAAAAGCACGATAGCTCCACAGAAGTAAGTATGCTGCAGCTGAGTTCTTTAGTGAATGCCCTATTATTTAAACCGCTTATAAAGCGAGATCCCCGATTAAAGATCTCGGGGATGACGTGATGGTGAGCTGACGAGATGGCGAGCTGACGAGATGGCGAGCTGGCGAGCTGACGAGATGATGGGCTGACGTGATGACGAGCTGGCCGGATGATGAAATTATTGGATGGTTCAAACTAATTCATCATGCCGACAAATCCACTTTGTTGTTCAACATTCGCAAGCCATTGCTTAATAGCAGGGTAATGGCTTAAATCAAATCCGCCTTGATGGGCGACATGGGTATAAGCAAACAGGGCGATATCGGCTAAGGTAAATTGCTCGCCCACTAAAAACGATGAACTTTTGAGAGTGTGTTCCATTAAATCTAGCGCTTTATAGCCTTTTTTATGCATCGCTTTATATTCATCAAGTCTGTCATCTGGCATACCTAAATAAAACTGAATAAAACGGGCTACTGCAATATAAGGTTCATGGCTGTATTGCTCGAAAAACATCCATTGGTACATTTGCGCTTTGGCAAATGGATCGTCAGGGATCAACCCTGAACCCTCGGCTAAATACCCTATAATGGCATTCGATTCTGATAATAGTTTACCATCATCGGTTTCAATCAATGGAATTTTGCCAAATGGGTGTTTTGCAAGATACCAATCATCCTGGGTATCACCTTGTAAAATATCCATCTCATGCCAGCGATGCTCAATGGCTAATATTGCCAGCACTAATTTAACTTTGTAACAATTGCCAGATTTAATGTCGCCATACACAGTTAACATAGTTTTCCTTAAAAAAGCATTCCTTAACTAAATCATTGCTTAACTAAACTTGAAATAAGTGCCCTTAACGCCGCTGGTTTAATCATTTTCGCCATATAATGATAGCCGCGCCTCTCAACGTCTTCTACTAACTGTTTGTTGGTGTTGGCCGTAATCAAAATACCCGGTAAATGTTCCCCATATCGGGCACGAATACCGTCCATCGCATCCACACCATTTTGATCATCATCAAGGTGATAATCAGCTAACACAATATCTGGCGCTATGCCTTTTAGGCCTAACTTAATCCGCGCATCAGCTAAATCTTTGGCGCACACCACTTCACACTGCCATCGGGTTAATAATGATTCTAATCCCGCTAAAATGGCTTCTTCATTATCAATACATAATACTTTCACCCCAGCCAGAGGTTGTAATAAACTTGCGGTTGGTTTGGTTTCAACCTGGTGCACGGTTTGTCCTAGCGGCACTTTGATAGAAAACATAGAACCTTCCCCCAGCTGTGAAGTTACATTGATTTCATGTCCCAGCACCTTGCTTATTCTATCGGCAATCGCTAATCCCAAGCCTAATCCACTAATGTTGCGACTACTTGGATGGTTAAGGCGTTTAAACTCACGGAAAATTTCTTGTATATCGTCTTCAGCAATGCCGCAGCCAGTATCAAATACTTGAATCTCGATATATTGACCTTGTCGGCGACAACCCATTAACACTCTACCACCACGGGCATAGCGATAAGCGTTAGTTAAAAAGTTTTGCAAAATACGTCTTAACAGCGCAGGGTCTGAGTTAACCGTTAATGTTGAACGCACCATATTAAAATTAATCTGACTGTCTTGCGCCATCGCATCAAACTCTATCGCCAGCGCATTAAGCAACTCTCCAATAGCAAAGTCACGGCGATTAACCTCAACATTGCCAGAATCCAGCTTTGAAATATCTAATAAATCAGTTAATAACTCACCGGCAGTTTTCAATGAGCTGTTGACATGGGTAAGCGTAGTTTGTGCCTCTAAATCTAAATTAGGGTATTGCGCTAATGACGCCGTAAATAATCTGGCAGCATTCAAAGGCTGCATAAGATCATGTCCCACGGCGGCTAAAAATCGCGTTTTAGAGGCGTTTGCTAACTCTTCCTGGGCTTTAGCTTCCAATAATTCGCTATTAAGCATAGCCAACTCATAGGTACGAGATTTAACCCGTTCCTCCAAGGTTTCATTGGCTTCTTTTAAGGCTTTTTCCTGTAAACGATATTGGGTAATATCGGTAAACGTCATCACAAAACCACCGTCAGGCATAGGGTTACCTTGAATTTTGATGACTTTACCGTCCCTTCTTTCGCGCTCAGAAATATGCTGTGTACCGTTACGCATATGCTGTACCCGCACATTCACTTGGTCTTCAATATCACCCGTACCACAAAAGCCTCTGGCGGCATTAAATCGCACCACTTCACTGATTGGCATGCCTTGTTTTAAAAAACCTTCAGGATACTGATAAAGCTCAGAATACTTATAATTCCATGCCATTAAGTTAAGGTCTTTATCCACCACACTCATGCCCTCATAGGCATGCTCAATCGCGCCACGTAGCATATCCTGGCTAAGCATAATTTTAGATGATGCCTCATCCACTAAGCTGAATACTTCATCTAAGGCCAGGTCCCGCCCTTGCATGACCGAGTCCATCACTAACTTAGCACTAGATGCCCCCAATATGCCCGCTAACATGTGTTCTGTGTGGGCGATAAGCTCATCGGGTGCGGCTTTATGCCAGCTATCACTTTTAACGGCATCGGGGGAAAATCGACTAAAACTTTCATATGCCCGTGTGGGGCTGACAAAACGACTCGCAAGAATTAATAAGTCTTGTTGTGCAATAGGGCCTTGGCGCTTACTGTCATTTTGTTTTAAATGCCAGGGTTTAACAAAATTACTGGCTTGAATACGCTCCGCAACCCCAGTTCTAAACCATAATGAGCCCAATACATAGCAAATAATATTGGCTAAAAGTGCAATGAGGGTATCGCTAACATTAGGTTTAATCGACTCTAAAACACCTTGATTAGCACCAAAGTGCGATAACGCACTAACATCATTGGTGCTAAAAAACAAAATGTAACACCATAAACTAAAGCCCACACCCAGGCCTAAAAAGACCCCACTACGGTTACCGTATTTCCAATACAAGCCACCAATTAATGCCGGGGCAAGTTGTGCAAAAGCGCCAAAAGACAGCATGCCTAAATGCGACAGCGAGTCACTATCAGCCAGGGTTAAATAACTGATATAACCAAACCCTAAAATGAGCACTATGGCTAAACGTCTGGCATTCAGTAACAACTGTGAAAACTGGCTAAAGTTCTTTTTTCTTATCTGGCCGGTACGCAACATAATCGGCACTAACCACTCATTGCTGATCATAATGCTAATGGTCACCACAGCCACAATCACCATTCCTGTGGCGGCTGATAAAGTGCCTAGTAATGCAATAACAGCAATAATGGGCTGCTCTAATGCCAACGGCAGATTAATCACATAAGTGTCAGCAGCAACGCTGTCACCCAGTAGAATTTTCCCCGCCAATGCTAACGGCGCGACAAAAATACCAAACAAGGCTAAATAAACCGGAAAAATCCAACGGGCTTTCTTAAGCACCGACTCGCCACCGCACTCCACCACCATCACATGAAATTGCCTTGGCATACACAAAAATGCCGCCATACCAACAATCAATTCCGGCAATAACGCCCCAACTCGTAACTCACCAAACTCAATCAAATCGCGTTCACTAGCTTGGCGCCAAATATCACCAAAACCATCAAAATAGCCAAAGCTAATCACTACGCCCACCAGCATAAAAGCCGTTAATTTGACCAGAGATTCAAACGCAATGGCCACCATCATGCCGGGGTTATGTTCAGTAGCATCCAGTTTTCGGGTACCAAAAAGAATGGCAAACACCGCCAGAATAAAGGTGATCAGTAACGGTACGCCCTGGGGATTAAGCGGCGAATCTTCAGGTTGAAATAAGTTAAGCGAAAACACCATAGCCTTAAGCTGCAGCGCGATATAAGGCATGATGCCAAATAAGGCAATCAATGTGACTAACGCGGCTAACAGCTGCGACTTACCATAGCGGGCGGCAATAAAGTCAGCTACTGAGGTGATATTTTGCGCTTTAGACACCACCACCATTTTGCGCAGTAAACCAAAGCCAAAAGTAAAAATGATGATCGGGCCAACAAAAATAGGCAAGAACGACCAAAGGTCATTAGCCGACTGCCCTACCGTGCCCAAAAAACTCCACGACGAACAATATACCGCCAGACTTAAGCCATAAATCCATAGCTGAACTTTTTGGCTAATTTTGCCATACCAACGCTCTGCGCCCCACGCTAAAGTAAATAATAGCGACACATAACATACGGCAATAATTGCCACAAAAAGGGTTAAATTCATAACGCGATTCATTACCTTGAATTATTGAATGAGTCATTCGATATCATTCTTATTATTATCTGGTTATCTTTTCAAAGCCTGCAACATTTGTCGATTAAACAATCAATATTATGCCGCCCTATTAAATTCGCGGCATATATGTACAATTGAACCTCAGTTTAGCACGTGCAACAGGTTAAATAATAAGGACTTTCTCAAACTAGACCAAGGTCTAATAGTGTTGCAAGCCTGTTGCAGATGATACTTTAACCACGCCATTTATAGAAAGGGAAGCCCCTATGAGCTCGCAGTCTCTTTACAAAGTGCCTAGCGCTATCGCTGAAAATGCACTGGTCAATAACGATCAATACAAAAAAATGTACCAGGAATCTATTGTTAATCCAGAAGGTTTTTGGAGAGAACACGGTAAACGCATTGACTGGATCAAGCCTTACACTAAGATAAAACAAACCTCATTTGATGACCATAACTTATCAATCAATTGGTTTTATGACGGCACACTAAATGCTTCAGCCAACTGTTTGGACCGCCACCTTGAAAAAAATGGCGACACTGTTGCCATTATTTGGGAAGGCGATGACGCTAACGAACAGCGTAAAATCACCTACGCAGAACTGCATGCCGATGTCTGTAAGTTTGCTAACGCCCTAAAAGGCCAGGGCGTTGTTAGAGGCGATGTCGTCACTATTTATATGCCTATGGTGCCAGAAGCTGCGGTAGCTATGCTTGCCTGTGCTCGTATTGGTGCAATTCATTCTGTTGTTTTTGGCGGCTTCTCACCAGACTCAATTGCATCACGTGTGATTGACGGCAAATCTAAAGTCGTTATTACCTCTGATGAAGGTGTTCGCGGTGGACGTAAAATTCCGCTTAAGCGCAGCGTTGATGAAGCAATCGCTCACCCTGATGTTGATTGCGTCGAAAAAGTCATTGTACTTAAACGTACTGGCGGCAACATTGATTGGGTAGAAGGCCGCGATGTGTGGTGGCACTCATTAATGGAAGTAGCATCTGAGCATTGCCCATATGAAGAAATGGGTGCAGAAGACCCACTATTTCTACTTTATACCTCAGGCTCAACCGGTAACCCTAAAGGTGTGTTGCACACCACAGGCGGTTACATGGTTTACGCATCAATGACCCACGAATACGTATTTGATTATAAACCAGGTGAAGTTTACTGGTGTACCGCCGACGTAGGTTGGATCACCGGACACTCTTATATGGTTTATGGCCCATTAGCCAACGGTGCAACCGTGTTAATTCATGAAGGGGTGCCAAATGCACCAACACCTTCACGCATAGGTGAAATGATTGACCGTCATAAAGTGAACATTCTTTATACCGCACCAACCTTAATCCGCGCATTAATGGCTGAAGGTAAAGAACAGTTCAGTGACTACAAAGGTGATTCACTGCGCATTATGGGCTCGGTCGGCGAACCCATTAACCCTGAAGCATGGCGCTGGTACCACGAAGTCATTGGTAATGAGCAATGTCCAATTGTCGATACCTGGTGGCAAACCGAAACCGGTGGCATTTTGATCAGCCCATTACCAGGCGCAACTGATACTAAACCAGGTTCTGCAACGCGACCATTCTTTGGTGTTCAACCAGCATTGGTTGATAACATGGGTGAAATTGTTGAAGGTGCAGCTGAAGGTAACTTAGTTATTCTTGACTCATGGCCAGGACAAATGCGCACCATTTATGGCGACCACGACCGTTTCGCCCTAACCTATTTTAAAACCTTCCGCGGTATGTACTTTACCGGAGACGGTGCCCGCCGTGATGAAGACGGTTACTACTGGATAACTGGCCGAGTGGATGACGTTATTAACGTATCTGGTCACCGCCTAGGTACCGCAGAAGTTGAAAGTGCACTTGTGGCACATGAACTGGTCGCAGAGGCTGCTGTTGTAGGTTATCCGCATGATATTAAAGGACAAGGTATTTATGCCTACGTCACGTTAACCCGCGACGTTGAACCAACAGAAGAGTTGCGTCAAGAGTTACGTCAGTGGGTTCGTAAAGAAATCGGCGCCTTAGCCACACCTGATTTAATTCAGTGGGCAACCGGTTTACCTAAAACCCGCTCAGGCAAAATCATGCGTCGCTTCTTACGTAAGATTGCCGCTAACGAAGTGACTAACCTAGGTGACTCTTCAACACTGGCAGATCCAGCAGTGATTGACACCTTGATAGAATCTCGTTTAAACAAAACCGAGTAAAAATAACATGAGTTGATCAGTTAACCCTACTGCTCAACTCTTTTGCTCGCTTAATATTCAAATGCTTATTTCTATTACTTGATTTCCATCCACCCAAGAGAATTCTAACCAGTTTCTCTTTTTCGCCCCTCTTAACGAGGGGCTTTTTTTGCTCTGCTTTTCGCTAAGAGGATCAGTTAAGCACCTAAGTGTTAATCTTGCAGCCAATACTGTTTAAATGGCCACTAACTCGCCATAAAATTGCCATGAAACCCAAGCGGTAAATGGTAAGGTAACCAGGCTCTGGCTAATGGTCCCGCAGCTAAGTCATTAGCCGCAAAAATATTCAAGCAAGTGCGTTTGCTAGGCACGTGTAATGCTGTACCCATTAAGTAGCCGCTGCCCTCAACGCCTTTAGGGCAAACACTAACATGCTCTTCAACTAAATAATCATCTCCAAAATGATAATGCTGCGTAGCACCGCTATCAATATGCAAAGACGATAAGGTATCGCTCCATAAGCTGCTAGATTTAGCTGATAAGTGATACAAATACTGATTTTTAAGCCCAACAAGATGGTCGCATACCCGCGGAAACTCACTGCTATCGCCCACGGTTTGCATATCATAAGTGCCATCAATATATAAACTAAACAGGGCTGTTTGCGCCTTGACACTTGCCTGCGACATCTTACCTTGCATCACATTCGCCAACTTATGCAGCACATCAACATTAGGATACAAACTGGCGTCAAAATGAATGGTGCCATTGGCTTCTTCCCACGCATTACCATAATGAAACGCAAAACCTGCGGGTAACTCAAAGCGTTTAGTCACCTTAAGAGACTGCTTGTTTATCACCAATACACTCATTGGAATATCGCTATTATATTGAGTACGGGCAAAATTACCTTCAATCGCCTTATCAACAAACAATGACGGTAAAATGATCAACACACTTTTGTCTGTAATCAAAAAGTCATGCAACATACCGCCACGGTATTGGCTATTAATTAGACCCACATTTTTAACTTTGCCATTAGCCGCTAATTGATAAATCACCACCTGACCTGATGGATGCAAACCAAAATTCCAAATATCCCCATTAGGGTCTATTTTAGGATGCGCTGAAAAAGGCAGTCCTTGTAAACTGTTGTCATATTTAGACCCTGCGCCTAAATTAACCTGTTGAGTAAACTGCATGGTATCTCGGTCAATTTGGGTAGGAGATCCCGCCTCCCACAGCGCCCAAAGATCATCTCCCACCGCAATAATATTAGTATTAGCGGTATTAACCGTATCAGCGCTGGTCACAGGCAAAGCATGGGCAATTTTAGTATCAGGGCCTGAATAAACAAACTGCTGCGCCTGCTGCTCTTTAGCAAACTTAGGCGTGTTAATAAATTGGCCACGGTGGACTATTTTTTTGTCGCTAATTTCAAAACGCTGCAACATACCGTCGCCTTCAAAGGCATGTAGATAACGAATATCGCCACGCTCATATTTACCAGGGCCGTTACGATAAAAAACACCTTGTAAATCGGCAGGAATACGCCCCTCAATCGTCAGCGGTTGCGGCTCAAAGTTAGCGTCAACATTGGCAAACCCAATTAACTCAGGGTGCAGTGCCAGCGCCTGATTAAATTGCTGCTTAATATTAACCACAGTAGGAGCAGAAGATGCCAACGCATTCACTGCACCGGGCAGCATGCTTGATGCGCCTATTATTCCCATGCCTTTTAAAAACTGTCTGCGTTGCATGCTCATCTCCAAAATAGTCACCTTTAAAATTGCCATCTCTAGAATTGCCATCTCCCAAATGAGTGGCTTAATAAATAATTTGTGTTTGGTTAATCTGGGTTGATGGGTCTTCAGTGACCGTGAAAGCAGCGTCCTTATAAGCAACCGGACCATAATTAGGTTTAGCATTGTTAGAAAAACCATACCCTTCAGAGGGCAAACCAAATAAATTGGTGTCTAACGTGCCGTTATTATTTTCGTCCTGAAAAAAGCGCACCGCATACTCACCTGCGGCAACATCAGTAAAAGACACAAAATTAAGTCCCGCTTTAGCCTGAATGTAAGTCGCTGTTAGCGCATTGCCATTTAAGTAATTATCTTCACCATTAAACAGCTGCACATAAATTTTACTTTGCTGGGCATTGACCCCTGTAATCTCAAGCTTAATATCCGCAGCAAAAGTGGATGAATTAACCCACATTGATGCAAACAGCAATGAAACGGCTAATAACGATGATTTACTCATATTGCTACTGTTAGTCTGAGTAAATGGAGTCGCGGCATTATGTGTCAATGTGCCAGTCAGTTTAGTCGTTAATCTAGTCATTTTTATGTTCCTATCGTCTGTGATAAAGGGGTTATCTTAATTGGCAGTTCGCATCGACATAAGCCGAGCCAATCTCGCCATTGCTTCGTGTTGAAAAGACGATAGAATGGAGCGATAAAAAATTAAAGTCGCTTTTCGTAAAGTGACCCAAAAACTTCGTAAAATGTAACTAAAAAGGAATGTGTACCTTTGACGAATCGTGAAATACCCTCAAATAATCAACAACTAAAATCTGAACCCACTAAAAACAAATTACTGCGCCAACTGCTTATTGTGATGTTTATTGGATTATTTATTGGCTTTATGCGCCCCTTTGGCATGGATCAATTCAGCCTATTATTGTCGATGAGTTACTGGGTGTTTACCTGTATTTGTGGCTATTTGATTTATATGCCACTGATTAATTTAGGCCATAAATACTTAGCAAAAAGCATCACTACGCTCTGGCAACGGGTAGCAATATCATCACTATTAGCCAGCCTAATAATGAGTCTAATTGTGCCTTTTATTGGCTGGCTTTTTTTTGACCACACATTACATTTAGCTGATAATTTTCTACTCGCGCTGCCTAACACCCTGGTTATTGGCAGCATTATTACCTTTGTCAGCATGTTACAAAATCATGTTAATCATCAAAAACAGCAACTTGAACAATCACAACACGTCATTGAGCAATCGCAAAAGGTCATTGAACAGCATCAACAAAGTCGTGATATAGATACCATTCAAATTGAACAGTTTATGGGGTTATTACCATTAGAAAAGCGCGGACAATTACTGTGTTTAGAAATGGATGATCACTATTTAAAAGTACACACAGATAAAGGCCAACATATGCTGTTAATGCGCTTAAAAGATGCCTTAATGCAGCTAGAAGGGTTTCCTGGGCTGCAAACACATAGATCCTGGTGGGTAGCAAACCATGCCGTGGTATCAGTCAATAAAGAAAATAGAAAAATGTCATTGTTGTTAACCAATCACCTTGAAGTGCCAGTTTCCAGAACCTTTGTTGAAGCCGTTAAAGCTAACCTAGCCCTATAACCATGATATTATCCAACCATAGCTAACCCAATGCATGTTGAACCGAATATTTGAAAGCTTCTACTGACACACCTACTTTGCAACTGCGCGATTACCAACAGGATTCGGTTAACGCCGCCATTAAGCACTTTCGCAGCAGCCAACAATCTGCCGTATTGGCTTTGCCAACGGGTGCAGGTAAAAGCATTGTTATTGCTGAACTGGCACGCATCGCCAACGGCAATGTATTAGTACTTACCCATGTAAAAGAGTTAGTTGTGCAAAATGCTGAAAAAGTCGGCTTACTCACCCAGGCTGCCAATATTTACTCTGCCGGATTAAACCAGAAAAAAGCCAACGGCAAAACCGTCGTCGCCAGCGTACAGTCAGCAGCGCGGGCATTAGATAAATTCAACCAGCCTTTTTCGCTGGTGATTATTGATGAATGCCATCGCGTCAGTAATGAAAAAACCAGCCAGTATCAGCAAATTCTGCTGCACCTTAAAAAGCAAAACCCTGCTATAAAAATTTTAGGGCTTACTGCTACCCCTTATCGTCTGGGCATTGGCTGGATATATCATCACCATTACCACGGTAAAATTGGCAATACTGACACTGCAGTGTTCGATAAATGTATTTTTGAATTACCCATGCGCCCGCTTATCAAGCAAGGCTTTTTAACTGCGCCTAAGTTATTTGATGGCCTCAGTGCCCAGTACGATTTTAGTCAACTTGAACCGACAGAAAACGGCGAGTTTAATCAGCAGGAAGTCGAATCTTTACTGAATCATCAAGGCCGTGCCACAACCGCAATAGTCAAACAAATCGTCCAACTGGCAAACACCCGTAAAGGGGTGATTATTTTTGCCGCAACCGTACGTCACGCACAGGAAATTATTGGCTTATTAAACAAGCTTATCGACAAAGCCGCCACGCCAACCAAAGCAGCATTAATCACCGCCGCCACGCCCCATAATGAACGCGACACCATTATCGACGCCTTTAAAGCGCAGCACATTAAATACATTGTCAATGTGGCCGTACTCACCACAGGCTTTGACGCGCCCCATGTCGACTTAATTGCTATTTTAAGGCCTACCGCATCGGTAAGCTTATTTCAACAAATGGTGGGGCGTGGACTGCGTTTAGCGCCAGGTAAAACAGATTGTCTAGTGATTGACTACGCCGCCAATGGTTTTGACTTATATTACCCTGAAGTGGGCCAGGCCAAACCCAACAGCAAGTCAGTGCCAGTACAGGTGCACTGCCCTGTGTGCCAGTTTGCCAATACATTTTGGGGACTAGTCGATAATGACGGTGACATCATCGAACATTTTGGCCGCCGATGTCAGGGGCTTGTTGCTGCTAATACCGCGGCGGTAAAAGCTAAAACAGCCAATACCGAACAACAATGCGACTTTCGCTTTCGCTCTAAGGTTTGCCCAGACTGCGGCGCAGAAAACGATATCGCCGCGCGCATTTGCCAAACCTGTAACTCAACACTCATCGACCCTGATAAGCGCTTAAAGCAAGTATTACAGTCGCAACATCACCACTTATTCAAATGCCAGGAAATGCTCATCACCCAAAATGAACAGGGTTTGCTGGTGCGCTACATAGATATTGAAGGTAATGACTTTAAGCAAAGCTTTAAGTTTGATACCCCAGCACAAAGAAAAGCCTTTTACGCGGTATTTGTGCTTAGCCACACCCGAACGCCTGGTATGTTACATCCGCGATATGACAAAGCAGAACAGGTACTGAGTGACCAGAGCCGCTTTAGAAAACCTGACTTATTATTACTAAAAAAACAAAAACATCACTGGAAATTAATTGATCTATTTTTTGACTATCAAGGTAAACATAAAACAGATTTCAGTTAACCTCACCTGAGTTAAGCTAAATTCATTCAATCTCGTTATCATTTGCAAAAAAGTTGTGCTATAAACACACCATCTAGCCAAGTAGGAGTTACTATGTTTGTTGTTATTTTTGGCCGTCCAGGCTGTCCGTATTGTGTTCGTGCTGTTGAGTTATCTGAAAAATTAGCCGCACATCGTGAAGATTTTAAATTTAAATATGTAGATATTCACGCTGAAGGTATTTCTAAAGCTGACTTATCAAAAAGTGTTGGTAAAACAGTAGAAACAGTACCACAGGTATTTGTTGATGAAGCACCAATCGGTGGCTATACCGAATATGATCAATATGTTCGTCAACATGGTCTACTAGACTAAGCTATTGTTTATAAAGATTTTTTATAAAGCTGTTTTTATAAAATAAGAAAAAGGGCCATAACAATGTTATGGCCCTTTTTTTATCGGTAATCTCAGTGATTAACCCGAGCTAAAATCACTTAAAGTACGTATTTAGCCGAGAACATAATGCGATTTAAATCGCCATCTGTGCCGTTTTCTCTCTCGTTCAACGCTCGCATAAACTCAACACCAAAGGTCACAGGCTTAGACGGTGAATACAGTAAGTTAATATAGCTTGAGTAAGCTTCTTTATTCACTCCACCACCCGTTAACGTAGCGTTATTGTCTGCTGAAAATCCTGACAATGTCACGCTAGTGCGCCATTGATCATTCCACCAGTGACGATAGGCTGCAAAACCACCATAAGAGGTAATGGTCTCAATGTCGCCATTGGCATCCAATACACCCGCGTTAGCATAGTTTAATGCCATGTAACGGCCTAAACCTTCACCATAGGTAGCAGTGAATTTAAAATCATCTTTACCCACCGGAATAACACCCGCAAAGCTCACACCATAACCCATTTCGCTGGCATCAAGCTGAGTGCCGCCCTGTGTCTCTTCAATGTTTAATTGACGCACAATACCCGCTAATGAATACGCAGCACCGCCACCAGAGGTAAAGTTGTAACGTGCAACGACATCAGGAATCACGCCACTACCGCTAGTAATGCGACCGCCACCACCATTTGGGGTTAAAGTGGTTTCAGGGTTTTCTAATGCAAACTGAAAGCTACCGTTGGTGTATTTAATCAATGATTGACGCACAAACGGCGTACCATCAGCTGCCCCAACAAAATCTAAGTTATCGGGTAATGCACCAGGGTTTTGAAATGTGGTCCAGGTTTGACCAATGGTCCAGTTGTCATAGGTTACAAATGCATGGCGAATACGCGGTGAATAACTGTTTGATACGCGCTCGTTACCGTCGGTATGGGTCATAAAATCTAATTCAATAAACCCAGTTAACGAATGACCGCCTTCCATATCGGTAACGGTTTTAAAATTAAAGCGAGTTTCACGGGCTTGAAAGTCTACAACCTGTTCACCACTGCCTTCTTTACCATAAATAGTACCTGGCACGTAAAATTGGCGCGACAAGTTGCCCGACTCAGGTGCACCATTACCATAATCACTAAACATAACATCGGCTTTAATATAGCCACCAAAAGTCATATCGGTATTAGCTTGCGCCGTACCTGTCATTGCTAACATTGCCCCAGAAATCAATGTAGCGAGTGTTAAATGTTTCATCCATGCTCTCCAAATTATTGTTTTAATCCTATGCAATATGTCTCAATTAACAAAAACGAAACATTAGCAATAGGTCTATAAGACAAAAGTAGAGCATTGAAAACTCACTGCCAGTGATATATGGACGTACCATTTGTGGGTAAATCACTTGCACTGATGAAAACAAGTTACTTCCACTTAAGCACAAATCTTAATGACGCGAGTAATTCGACTAGCAAGGAAGGAAAAAAGGAAGGAAGGAAAAAAGGAAGGAAGGAAACAAGACAAGCCTAGAAGTGAACGCATTTAATGTAAACCTACAAAAAAGCCAATGCATCCTTTACAGATGCATTGGCCTAGGGTCTTGAGTTAAATATCAGCAGTGTTAGCGGTATTCTTCTAATAAACCAGCAAGTTCACTTTTAAATGCACTGCCCAGTTTAGGGTCGCGTATACCGTACTCAACAAACGCTTTCATGTAACCTAGCTTATCGCCACAGTCATGTGACTTGCCTGTCATATTGAATGCTTCAACCGTTTCAGTGGCAATTAGCATATCAATAGCATCGGTTAACTGAATTTCATCGCCAGCACCGGGTGGTGTTTTGGCCAATAAATCCCAAATTTTTTCAGACAACACATAACGGCCAACAACCGCTAAGTTAGACGGCGCCTCGCCAATTTCAGGTTTTTCAACCATGTTAAATATTTTAGTAGAGTCACCAGGGTTAATCTTCTCGCCACCACAGTCAGCAATACCATACTTATTAACCTGATCATCCGGCACTGGCGCAACCATAATTTGGCTGGCAAGAGTTTCGCGGTAACGAATTAGCATAGACGCTAGGTTTTCGGTACGTTGGTCAGCAGAATAAGAATCTAAAATAACATCCGGTAATACCACAGCAAACGGGTTATCACCAATACACGGCTTAGCACACAAAATGGCATGCCCTAGCCCTTTCGCTTCACCTTGACGTACATGCATAATAGTCACATTTTTAGGGCAAATTGACTGCACTTCATGCAACAGCTGACGCTTAACCCGTTTTTCCAGGGTTGATTCAAGCTCGTAGGATTTATCAAAATGGTTTTCAATCGCGTTTTTACTGGCATGGGTGACCAATACAATTTCTTTCACCCCAGCGCTAACACATTCATCAACAATATATTGAATAAGTGGTTTATCCACCAATGGCAGCATTTCTTTCGGAATTGCCTTAGTCGCTGGCAGCATCCGTGTACCTAGCCCTGCAACGGGAATAACAACTTTCATAGATATCCTTATATAGCGTAACGCTAAATGAAACAAAATTGATAATTTATAATAGCTTACATAATTTTACCCAGACAACTTAATCTAGGCCTAAAACAAATATGGTATTTCTGGCGCTTATGGCGCTTTTTGCAGCCTAGAACCCTGTTCAGTGGGTAAATAACGCACCAACCAACATAGGGTTAATATAGTCAAAAACAGCAAAGTATTCGCCGGAGACTGCAAATTAAAATCAACCGTACAATGAATCAGCATATGCACAATTGCCATAGCACAACCAAATGCAATGCCTTTGTACAGTTTATTATTACGTAAATACATGGTTCGGCAAGCTAACCACAAACAATAAATTATCCATAACCCAAGTGACGCTGTAATGACAACCCCATATTCTACTGCAAATTGAATATAGTCATTATGGGCATGGTCATAAAAACCGGAATAAGGCACGGTTTGATACTGCGGAAAAACAGTGTAAAAACTGCCGGCGCCGTTACCCGTTAACCAGTGTTGTTCAATAATCGGAATACTGTCTCGCACCACATCATCACGTGTTTCTGCCGCAAATGAGGTATCTTCAATACGCTGCTTGACCTTTTCGACCCCAAATATAGACCCAACAATAATCAAATCTAAAATAAAAATGCTGATCACCAGCGGCTTTAACATTTTGGGCGGATTACGATAAATCACTAGGGCCAGTAAGGCTACGGTAATTAACGCGGTAAAAAATCCAGCGTTACCCATGCGCGAGCGGCTTAAAATCAAGCCAATAATCATAATCACAATCGCCAGCCGTAAAATAATCTTACTGCTTATCAGGGTTTCAAATACCCCTAACATAAAGGTTCTAAAATCAAATTGGCCTGAACGGGTTGTTTTTAACTCAGATATTAACCAACCAAAGGCAATGCTAATCGACAGGGCTAAAAAGTTAGCAAAATGGTTTTGATAAACAAATGATCCCTTAGCCCTGTCGCCATCGCTAAAACCAAATATTGGCGACTTTGGTAAATCTAGTAAATTCAATACACTGCCGTAAAATGCCTGAATACAGCCAGACACAATAATAGCAATACACACCCAACGCAGCAGCCTGGCTGACTGGCAATGCACAGCTAAAAGGTAAATAAATAAGCAAAAACACAGGGTTTTAATTAACTGCTGAAAAGTTTGAAACTCATCAACTGTATCAATACCCGTCACCAATCCAGTCCATTGCAGCAAGGTAAACAGTAATAATAAGCCTATCGGCAGCAAAGCATACTTCTGCCAATGCTGGGTAAATAAAGGCTGGCTGCGCACAACACAAAATACCAAATGCAAACACGACAAACTAATAATGTAAAACTCAATAATAGACCAGGCCCAAATACGATTACTGGCAAGTGGAATAGGCACCCACACCAGCAAAATGCACAGGGCAATAATAAAAAAAGAACTGCCATATAAAGATGGTTTCATAAAACGTTAAATAACCTCTTGCTGAACGAATAAAAAAGCCAGTTTGCCATGCTTATTTTGCCGTCATCCTCGAATGCTTTTATCGGGGATCCATTCTTGGCTTTAAGCGCCTGAACTGCGGCTAAAGGATTTAGATCCCGGCCCAGAAGCATTACCGGGATGACGTAGTAGAAACATACCCGGATGACGTAATAAATCCCGGCCCAAAAGCACTACCGGGATGACTTAATAGAAACTTACCCGGATGACGTAGTAGAAACATACCCGGATGACGTCATAGATCCCACACCAGTAACATACACAAGGCTATAATAAAAAAGCCAGTTTGCTATGCTTATTTTGCCGTCATCCTCGAATGCTTTTATCGGGGATCCATTCTTGGCTTTAAGCGCCTGAACTGCGGCTAAAGGATTTAGATCCCGGCCCAAAAGCACTACCGGGATGACGTAGTAAAAACATACCCGGATGACGTAATAGATCCCGGCCCAAAAGCTCTACCGGGATGACGTAGTAGAAACTTACCCGGATGACGTAGTAGAAACATACCTGGGTGACGTCATAGATCCCACACCAGTAACATGCACAAGGCTATAATAAAAAAGCCAGTTTGCTATGCTTATTTTGCCGTCATCCTCGAATGCTTTTATCGGGGATCCATTCTTGGCTTTAAGCGCCTGAACTGCGGCTAAAGGATTTAGATCCCGGCCCAGAAGCATTACCGGGATGACGTAGTAGAAACTTACCCGGATGACGTATTAGATCCCGGCCCAAAAGCTCTACCGGGATGACGTAGTAGAAACTTACCCGGATGACGTAGTAGAAACATACCCAGATGACGTAATAGAAACTTACCCGGATGACGTAATAGATCCCGGCCCAGAAGCATTACCGGGATGACGTGATAGAAGCACTACCGGGATGACGACAAGTGACGGGACAGATGATTCGCTGCTCGTCATGCTACCGTTTTTTACACAAGGTATTTTCTATCCAGTTAGCAGTGTTTTCTGCTAGCGGTTCTGTCAGGTAGTTAAAATAACCGCACACTACAGACTGTTTCTGGAACAACCCCATAACACTAGCAAGATGACGACGGGTGTCATAACCCATTCCGGCGGCAGTTTTTAGGGTTTCAAACACTAAATACTTATCTTCCATGGCAATAGTGTCCCAATAGGCAAAGCCAACCGTTAACACCTGTTGCACTACCTCAGGGGCAAAAGCGCCGTAATCTAGTCCAAGGCGCAGCTGCTCAAAGGCTAAATCGGGTCTAGTCTGGTAAAATGCCAAATTAAACGCGTAATCGCTGTAGGCTGCAGGCCAATTGTGGCGCAGCTTAATTGCCTGGTTAAATAACTGGTTAAACTCGTCGTTTGTAAACCCATCAAAACCTGAATAAATACCCCACTCCATCACTTTAGCCAAAGTAATAGCATAATGCGGGCTAGTATCATTTAAATCATAAGCTTTGGTTGCCGCCGCTAGGGCGTCACGGTACTGGGTTTCATCAATAGCCGTTTTACCTTGCCAGGCAGTAAGGTAAAAATTAGATTTAAAATGATAAGTACTCGCTACGCCCTGGTTAAACACCAAAGGCAGTAAACTGACTAAGCCTAGCAACAGCAATAGCAAAAAAAACTGGCGGGAATAACGCTTTATCGACATACAATATTAATCATTAAATAAACAAGCAGAAATTAACGCAGGCGTATTGCGGGTAACATCATCAGCGTACTGTTTATCTGTTAACTCACACACTCTTTGCCATGCCTGGGCAAGCTTTGGCGGACGCCTGTTCACACTATGACAATCAGACGCCACTATGGTGTAGCGCTTTTCTATAATCCATTTTTCAGCCAGGGTTTTAGCCGCGTCGCTCATATCTCCCAGTAACGAAGCCCCGGTTAATTGAAATAAACAGCCTAACCTGGCAAATAACTCAATCCGTTCAGGGTGGGCTTGTAGCTCGCGGTTTCGCTCAGGGTGAGCAATCATAGGCAGCACATTTTTAGACAACAACCAGCTGATTAACTTATCTGTGCCTGGGGTAATGTGGCTGCTAGGCAACTCAAGCAATAACACATCTTTATCGGCAAACTTGCCAATAAAAGGCAATTGTTGCCGTTCAATAAAAAACATGATTTCAGGGCAAATACGCACTTCGGCTGCGGCACGAATGTTTAGCTTACCGCCGCTAAGTGCATACTTTTGTTGCAATAACTCAAATGCCGCAGTAATTGTGCTGATATTATTATCAAACACCCCCAAATGAATATGTGGCGTGGCCACCATATGGGTAATACCTTGCTGCTCGGCTAATTCAAGTAATGCTAGGGCTTCGCCAATCGACTTAGCCCCATCATCTATGCCAGGTAAAATATGGCAATGTAAATCAAACACTATGCAGACTTTCCATCGGTTTTAGCGTTAGCATCATGGCCATAGGCTTCATAGTAACCATATTGACCATAATACTGGCGCGCCTCGTCAGTATTAAACTGGTTTAATACCACCCCAAACACTTTACCGCGCGCCTGAGTTAACTTAGCTAAGGTCAGTTTAATCGCTTCTGTACGAGTATGGCCTGCTTTAACCACAGCAACCACGGCATCACAATGTGACGACATCACTAAGGCATCACTCACGGCGTGTACCGGAGGCGTATCGATAATAATTTTGCTGTACTGGCCTTTTAACTCGGCCAACAACTCAGCAAACTTAGGCGAAGCTAACAGCTCTAGCGGGTTTAACGGTATTGCGCCAGCAGGCATTAAGTCAACATTCGGTTTAACGTTTTCAACAATACAATGGCTTAGTGCATCTGTACCGGTTAGGTAGTTGGCTAAACCATGTTGGAACGTTGGCAAACCAAAACGCATACCCATATTCGGTTTACGCATGTCGGCGTCAATAATAAGCACTTTTTCCATCGCCGAATAAGCAAACGCGATATTCATCGACACTGTGGTTTTACCTTCGTTAGGAAACGAAGACGTCACCTCAATCACCGACAAGGGTTCACCAATGGCCAACAAAGACAATGAGGTACGAATCGATCGCACACTTTCAGCATGCAGACGTTTTTCGGGGTCAAAAAAGGCAAAGTTAACTTGTTCAAAGGTCTCTTTTTTGCCGGCTTTAGGTAAATAGCCTAATGCACGCTGCCCCAGTATTTGCTCAACCTCAGCGGTAGACTTAATGGTGTCATTCATCGAATCAAACACTAATACCAATACAATACCCAGGCCTAAACTGGCGACAAAGGCTAATATTACAATCAGCTTTTTCTTCGGTTTAATCGGCTCTAACGCCATCACAGCGTAATCGGTAAAGCGTGCCACTGGCGAGTCAAAGTCACCGGTCACTTCGGTTTCTTTTTGGCGCGACAAAAAGCTTTCAAATAGCTGGCGGTTAGTGGCAACTTCACGTACAAGTCTGCGGTAGTCAGTGTCCACTGAACTTAAATTTTGAAACGAGCCTTTAGACTGACTAAATTGTGCTTCTAGGGCTTTTAGTTTTTGAGTAGCAGATTGTGCTTCATCTTCAATACCCTGCACTAATCGGCCAATTTGAGTGCGTAGGTTTTGCTGCACTGTGGCTAACTCGGCATTAGCACCAATCATTTTAGGGTGCTTAGGGCCGTAAACCTGTGACAGCTCAGACACTTTACGCTCAACTAAAATCACGTCTTTTTTAACGTTTTGCACCGACATGTGCGAGGTCACTTCAGGCAAGCTTTCTAGGCGACCAATATCTGACTTACCATATTGTCTTACTACCGCTAAAAAGCTTTCTGCTTGTGCTTTGGTTGATCTGGCAACGGTAATTTCATCGCTTAAACGCTCAAGCTCTTTAGCGTCTAACGCGGTAACCCCTTCAACGTCAACTAGGCCGTTTTGGGTTTTAAAAAACTCAAGCTTTTGCTCAGACGCATCTAACTTAATGCGTAAGTCTTCTAAACGCCCACCCAGCCACACGTTGGCTTTTTGGGTCATACCTGACTTAGCTTCTAGCTGGCTAACAATGTAAGCATCGCCTATGGCATTGGCCACAGCCGCGGCTAATTTAGCATCAGGGCTGTTATAGCTAATATTCACTAACTGGGTCTTACGCACAGGTGACACGTTAATGTCTGCCATAAAATCATCAACTAACTTTTGCTTTTTGGCCGCATCATCAACTTCAGCCTCGCTGATATCAATCGGTAAAAAAATCTAACCAGGAAATCACCTGCGACTTTACCTGTGACAAGGCTGAAGGCTTAGCTTCAAAGCTAGGGTGATTAATTAAATCTAATTGGTTAAATACTCGCTCAGCAATAGAGCGCGACTTAATAATTTCAAACTGAGTTAAATAGTATTCCTGTTGGCCAGAATTCATACCATAAACTTGCTCAATTTTAATCGCCCGCGCCTGTTCTGACTCAATCAGCAGGGTGGCAGTCGATTTAAAAATAGGTTGTAAGCTAAACACCACAAAAATGGTTAATGCGGTAATTAACATCGCGAACGATAAAATACGCCACTTTGACTGCAACAACGGCTTAATCAGCTTGCGTAAATCAATCACCTGCTCGCTGGTTTGCTCAGCAGAGTTCGGCTCGTTTGGTAACAAATGGGCTTGCGACGTCATTAAAAAAATCTCTGTTCAATAGTAATAGTATCGCCAGCGCTAATTTGACTATTAATAGTACCGTTCACTGATTCTGACTTTGTCCCTTCGCGTGAGATAAAAATTTTCTCCTGCGAGGCACGTTCGGTAAGCCCCCCTGCCAGGGCGACAGCCTGATTGACTGTCATGCCTGGCTGGTAAGGGTAGCCACCGGGTTTTTTAACTTCACCGTGAATATAAAATGGTCGATATAGCACAATGCCAACAAACACATTAGGCTCAACCAAATAATCCCCTTTTAAACCTTTATATACTAATTCTTCAACTTGTTTTATCGACAAGCCTTTAACCGAAAGAGTACCTAAAAAAGGGTAATTTACCTTGCCACTATTGGTGATCTGCGTTTCAAGTGTCAGGTCATCTTCACCAAACACTTTAATCACAATGGTGTCACCTGCACCTAAGCGATAACTGTCATCAATTGCTTCAGCAGACGTTATCGGGCTTAGCAGTACAAGCAAGGCAAACAAACACGGAATAAAAAACCACTTCATCTTAAAACCTATAATGTCATCTGAGCATTGATATAATAAACGTTACGATCAAACCCAAAGTTTTCATCGCTAGACCAGCTGTCAGTAACATCAACACCCGCTACAAGTGTTAACCAACGAGTGGTCACGTAAGATGCTGAAAGTGAGAACACTTTTAGCTCATCTTGACGGTCAACGCCGTTATAGTCATCATCGGTTTGGTTATAGCTTAGGTTAGTTGACACAAAGTCATTCCAACCGTGGTCCCAGCTTACGCCATAGGTGGTTGACTCAATATAGTTACCCGCACCATTAGGGTCTTTAGCGCTGTTACCGGTATTGAATGTCAGTGCTGAGTAAGTTAATGGCGACCATGTAATGCTGGCGTCCCACGATAAACCACTAAAGTCATCACGGCTTGCGTTATCAAAGTCTTTTTCCTGGTTACCAATACGGATAGAACCTGCGGTAGCAGCGGTTGCTTCCCAGTCCACACCCACACGGTAGAAGGTACTAGTGCTGTCACGATCGCCACTTAAATCAGCTATCTGGTAATCAGTGTTCACTACGCTAGCATCAAATACCCAGCTAACCGATGCGCCGCTGTCGTAATAAAAGCTGGCACCATAGTCAGTGTCAGAATAGTTACGGTATATCGTAATGGTTTCAAAGTTAGTAAATTCTTTATCATAGTAATTGGCATTCACTTGCACGCGCGCAGGCGTGGTTTGTGCGCCGTACTCGTAAAAGCCACCTACATTGTAACTGTCAAAAGTAGCAGGTTCATTTTGTAAATCACCGTTACCTTCAAATAATCCGCTACCACGTTCTTCATGGCCAGCGTCATAGTTTGCATTAAGGTTAAACTTGTTTGACTGGTTTAGTTCAACATCTGCCGCACCGCCTAGATTGAAATCTAAGAAGTTATCGTCAGAACTGTCTAAAAAGTTACCGTAATCAAGATTGGTTTGGAAGGTGTATTCATTATTGCCATCCAATAATTGACCTTGCAAACCAGGGGTAATACCTAAAATCCAGCTGTCTGTTTTAAAGGTTTTAGTGCTGGCAATGTTGTCATCGTATTTAAAACCAGTATTAAGATACGGAATTAAATCAATGCCAGATGCCGTTTGAATCACGCCGGGCTGTTCATCTGCAGCAAAAGCTGGCGACAAAGCAAACACGCTGAGCAAGGCTGCACAACAATAACTGTATTTAAATGGGCCGTTCATCTTGTATATCCTTATAAAAAACATATAAAACAGGTGCAGTGAAATTTTCACGACAGCCTATCGGTTTCATTTTAAACTTTCAATCTTTTAATCAATTCTTAGCGGCATACTAATTGAATTATAAGGGCTTTATGCCCCGAAACCCCAAAAACTATGCCTACTTACTACTTGACAATTTAGTTAGCAACTTACTTAACGACTTTGTTAACAACTTGTTGATTAGCCATGACCAAACCATCAATTGAGCCAATGCTAATAAGTTAGCGCTAATAAGTCAGTACTAATAAGTCAGTGTTAAAAAGTCAGCGGTTAACTTCACTGCACCTTTGCTAACACTCTATCTATTTATAAACAGTCATCGTGTCGCTGATGACATTGGCTTAAGGTTATTATCAGGTCTATACGCCCATTATCAATAAGCCACAGGTTAATCTCAGGGTTGAGCAAACTTCACTTACAAGGTTAAATACTTTAATACACATTCTTGCCGACAAAGCCTTTAAATAGGGTCATAAACACAATTTTGACATCCCACCACAGGGTCCAGTTACGAATGTAGGCCAGGTCATATTCAATGCGCATTTCCATCTTATCTAAGGTGTCGGTTTCACCGCGCCAACCGTTAACTTGCGCCCAACCGGTAATGCCGGGTAGCACCTTGTGGCGCAGCATGTAATAGCTTACCAACTTACGATATTGTTCATTATGCGATACCGCATGGGGCCTTGGGCCAACTACCGACATATCCCCCAATAACACATTAAAAAACTGCGGTAATTCATCTAATGAGGTGCGGCGAATAAACGCGCCCACTTTAGTTACCCGCGCGTCCCCTTTACTGGCCTGGGTAACAATGTCAGCGTTTTCAGTCACCGTCATCGACCTAAACTTCCACACTTTAATTTTACGGCCATCTAAACCGTATCTGTCCTGCTTAAATAACACCGGCCCTGGTGAGGTAACAAACACGGCTATCGCAACAGCTAACAACACAGGCGATATGGCAAAAATGGCGCAAAAGCTGAATGCCACATCAAAGCTGCGTTTATAAAAACGCTTCATGCCATTCACCGGCGACTCAAACACACTTATGGTGTCAACATCACCCACACTGCCAATTCGGGCGTGCATCAGGTTTTTCATTAAAAAATCTGGGGTAATTAGCACGTCTACCGTTGAATTACCCAATTGCTCAATAATGTCTGCTATACGTTGCTCAGCTAATAAAGGCAGGCAAATATATAATTTTTGAATATCGCCGTTTTTGGCTAACTCAATCGCATTATTAATATTGCCTTCAATAAGTTTAGGCTCGTGGCTTTCAATGCGGCTAACGTCTCTGTCATCAAAAAAACCGATACAGTCAAACCCTAATTCGTCATGTTTCCAAATTTCTTCATACAGGTTAATCCCGGTGTCGGTTAAGCCGATAATGGCGACTTTTTCAACACTAAAACCGCGAGTACGGCGTATACGTTTTATTTCACGCACCACTATTCGCCAGGCCACTAACGCTAATACTGATAATACAAACCAGCCCGTCATCACTACCCGTGAATACAGTTCGGCATATTTAAATAAAAATAAAGTGGTAAACATGACTAAAAAACAAATCGAAATAATCGCCACTAACAGGCGGCACATAGTAGAAAACTTGCCTAGGCGCCATGAGCGGTACAAACTAAACGACTCACTAATATAACTAAACAGCAGCAGTATCCCCACAAGTACCAGCAAGTAGTCTTTATCAAACGCGACATTATAACCCTGCATAATCACTAACAGCGACAACACAATAATGGTCATATCAATAATTCTGAGCATATAACTCGAATTAGTGCGTGAGAACTGTAACTGGGACGGTCTATCCATTTAATTCACCCAACAAAAAATCCATATTAATATTAGATAGACGTGAAAAAACGCGTCTACATATTGTTTCGCCTGTATTGCACAATGGCTTTCAACATAACAACGAAATTCAGGTACATTACCTGAATGCCTAAAATGAACAATATTGCCATTTTCTAACGTAAACAAACTGAAAATGTTATCTTCCTTTGCAAGCAAAATTGCACCAACGCAAAAATGTATATCTATATGGTCTCCTTTTCTATAACTTTTGCAACGTTATAATTATATTGGAAAAGAACCAACATACTTGAAATGTTCAACTAAATAAAAATTCATATATAATCACTAAAATTTTGCGCCTAATTATGAATTTGATACATTCTACTTTATGTTAAAAGGCAAGAACAAGACTTGCCCCTAGTGACGTCCGTCATGAAGTTAGGGTCTAAAACCTAGCTTCGCCAGAGCATCAGAAAATTTACGATACTGATTATTTGATAGCGTTATCTGGAAGAAATACATCACAGCCGATTTTGGTGTGAAACCACCATGAAACAAGGATTTAAAGTAATAGTGAAAAGCTCTTAGCTTGTCACCATGTTGTGAGTAACCTTTTGCTACAGAACGCCCAAGCACTGCATAATAGGCTTTTTGGGTCAGTAGAGGCTCGAACGTTTTTAACCAAGACAAGCGTTTAACCGGATCAATCGCACTGGATAATCGGCTTTCACTCCAGATATCTTGCCAAATAGCGCTGGGCTTAGACAACATAATTAAGTCACCGCCGGCAGCTACCAGACGAATAGCAAAATCCATATCATCACCATAGCCAACAGTCTCATCATACAAAACTTCATTAGCTAATTTTGTGGGAACTACTAAAGTAATGGTTGGTACAAAACCATGGTTGCAAAATAGATACTCGGAAATGTGTTCTCCAGGCCTCGGGCCGCGGGAAGGTTTTACAAATTCTAGGTTATTTCCTCTATGAACAATAACCTGAGTGTAAACACAGGTTTTTTCATTTGATCCCAATGCTAAGCGTGCCTGTTCAAGGTGATGAGGTAAAAAAACATCATCTGAATCCAGAAATGCTATGTAACGCCCGACAGTAGCCTTGATGCCGGTATTTCTGGCTTTTGTAGCTCCGCCATTTTCCTGTTTTATAAAACGCAAACGAGGTTCGTCTTTCGATATTTCAGCAACAACCTGCTCTGTTCCGTCTGAGGAACCATCATCAATAACGATAATTTCAAAATGTTGTTCTGTTTGTTTCTGAACAGAAGATATAGCGCTGTGTATACAATGCGCCCGGTTATAGGCTGGTATTACAACACTAAACAACGGTTGTTGCATCTTTAAAAATCCTTGTCTTTGACTTACAAATGAATGTAACTATCACGTGCTTCTATCAACTCCAGTAAAGCTTTGACAACTGGTTTGGGTTTTAAAGCACGATCATATAGGAGAGGGTAATCTGCCCTACCGGGGATAGGCCAATTATTACGCCAGGTATGTGCATCTGTTAGACCCCAAAAAGTGACACGACTGATGCTGTTGCTATGTTTTAGGAATACACGAAATAAGTCACGATAGCGGTTGGTAAACTGTTGCATCGCCTCCTCTGACAACTGTTCTGGATAGGGATTAAGCTGTTGTGCACGTGCTACATTAATCTCAGCATCCTCTCCTCTATCTTCCGGTCCGGGGAATGGTAAAACAGACACATCTAATTCAGTAATCATTACTTTAACGCCCAAATTTGCAAAACGCGCTATAGTTTTGTCCAGGGCTTTTAGGTCTGGATAGGTTAAACTATAATGTCCTTGAATACCCACTGCATGAATTGGTATAGCCTTTTTCTTTAGGCGTTTGACTAATGCAACCACGGAGGCGTGTTTTTTCGGACTTACCAGGCCGTAATCGTTATAATATAGCTCTGCATTTGGGTCCGCTTGATGAGCAAACTCAAACGCTTTTTCTATATAGTCTTCACCGATAATCTCCAGCCACGGACTGTTACGAAAAGATCCATCATAGTTAAAAGCCTCATTAACTACATCCCAGCCCAATACTTGTCCACGATATCTGCCAACATAAGTGTTTATATGCCGTTGCAATTTAAGTAACAATTGATCTCGTTTTAGTTTTTGCCCTTTTGCGTCAAGAAAAAACCAGTCTGGTATCGCTTTGTGCCAAACGAGCGTATGACCAACAACTACTTGGCCATTTTCTTTTGCAAAATCAAAAAATTCGTCAGTCCAGGTAAAGTTGTATATTCCTTGCTCCGGTAATACGTTTGCCATTTTCATACCAAACTCCGCTACAACGACGTTGAATTCAATGTTAACGATATCTGTAACTCTTGAGTTTCTTATATCTCTGTTTGCCAATGCAACGCCTATCTGGAAATTATCTTTAAAAGCATCTTTAAGTGGCAACGCACTAGTACCAGATGCTAAAGCAAAGAGTATCAACAGTATAAATTTAATGATCACATTGACAAAAAATTTCATTTACATCTTGCTCTCTTCATTTTTGAGATACAGACAAAGGTGCATTATTAAAATAATAAGCCAACGCCCATCAACTGAATTGAGATAATCGGCTTCTAATAGATTGTGCAAGACAAAAAACAAAAATGTACTGAAGTATAAAAAGATAAACCGAGTGTCATAAAACGTTGTTGTAATACCTTTGAAAAATGGGGCTATCACAAGTGAAAATATACACAATAAAAAGCCGATAAAACCTGTAGAAGCAAATAGTTCAAGATAGCCATTGTGCGCATGGGTCAAAGTAAATACCCATTCCACCCAGCCAGTTGCATAGTCAACTAACCTCATATCTTCACCGACACTCCAGACAGAGCCAAAGCCAATGCCAAACCAAAAGTGATCCTGAATCAGGAGATAGACCATATTCCAAATAGTCGCACGTCCAGTAAAGGCTTCCGGGTTATCCAAAAGTGAAATAAATGATTCTAACAGTACAGGTATTAAAACTATAAAAGCGGTGAGTAAGACAAAAAACAAAACGGCTACAGCACGCTTTAAGCCCACATGGGGGGTCAACATATACATACAAAAACCAAACATCAAGCAAGGTGGAAGAAGCGCCATACTCGTTTTCGATTTAGTAAAAAATAAAAATATTACTGACAAAACAACCATAGCCAGCCAGGCATATCGTTTAGTTCGTTGAAAATTAAAAAGGAATAATGCAATAGCAAATACAAGCGCTGGTCCGGCATGGTTTTTGTGAATAAAAATACCTTTCCAGTTACCAGCCAGTTCTGAATCTAACAACTCTGAACCAGCATGAACTGCGCCTGATACAAAAAACACTGAGATAATACTTACAACTATCATGCCAGCTAACACTCTAGAAATGATCGACAGAACCTGATCCAAACTCAGAGTGCAAATAAGCATGAATACTGTTGCTGTAGTTATAAATAACAAGGTAAATCTACGAAGTGATATAAAAGGATGATCAGCCCAAAAGACAGATAAAAGACACCATCCAAGAAGTAACAAAAGAGGAAAACATTCTTTAAAGTGACTTGGGTTAACTCTGCTTTTATAACAAACAAAGCTTACAGTAAAAAATGCCAGGTAAATAACTTGCCTGAATAAGTTAGAGCCCCCCATTTCATCCAGTACTTGTATGGATAATAAACCCAACTAATTACACATCATTCCCAGTTTCGGGTAATGTGAGACCCAGGCTTTAGCTGCAACTAAAGCTTTCATTTGTCGTAGTTCGATTGAGTGCTGGATCCTCTATTGAGAGACCGATAACAAGAAAGAACGCGACAAACGACTCCAAGCAAAATACTCGAATAGTCTACTGGGTCTCGAACCCGCATTTGCAAGCAAGAGTTAGCTTATTATGAAAACAAAAACTAATCAAAACATTAACGTCGGTGTCGATACTGGCAAGTTCCAACTCGACATTTATATTCGACCTCTCGATATCTATTTCACCGTGTCTAACGATGAAAAAGGCATTAAAGAAGCGGTGAGGCTCATTAAAAAACACCACCCAGAACGTATTGTCATTGAAGCGACGGGACGGCTTGAAATGCCGTTTATTATGGCTTGTGCGAATGCTAATTTACCCTTCGTAATCGCTAATCCTGTACACATAAAACGCTTTGCCGGTGCAATTGGCCAACGCGCTAAAACTGACAAGCTAGATGCACAGCTTATCGCCCATTATAGTGAAGCGATTAAACCTCGGCTATCGACACTAAAGCCAGAGATAATGCAGGCTATGAGCGATTTAGTCGGAAGACGAAATCAACTATTGGTGATGCAAACTATGGAGAAGAACAGACTTCAAATTCTTCCGAAAGAACTAGCGATGACTATCAAACCTATTCTGACTGTGTTTAAAAATCAGATTACAAAAATTGAAACTAAAATCGTTAATCTCATCGAATCAAACCCTGACTACCAAGCTAAAAATATCATCCTGCAAAGCATGAAAGGCATAGGTAAAATTGCTGCTGCGTCCATCATCAGCAACCTACCAGAATTAGGTTATATCAATAACAAAGAAGCCAGCTCATTAGTTGGTGTTGCACCCATGAATAAAGAAAGTGGACGTTTCAAAGGGCATAGAAAGATCCAAGGGGGTCGGCATCAAGTGAGAACGGTTTTATACATGGCCATGATGTCAGCGATACAATCTAACCCTGTTTTTAAAGAGACTTATCAGCGGTTAGTTGCGGCAGGAAAACCAAAGAAAGTGGCTATTATTGCCTGTATTAGAAAGATGGTTGTGATCTTAAATTCGATGTTAAGAGATGGTGTTTTATGGGAAGCGCCAAAAGCATAAAATTAACTATTGACGCCATAGTCTCTTGTTAGATTCATCCATGACTGCAAACGGAGATAAGCCTATAAATGAAAATGCAAACATTAAAGCTAACGTTATGCTAGCAATACTTTTGCTGTTAAAAACCGGAATTGTAAGCAACATTTAAAGTATAACCTTATACAAACTAACTGCCGTGAACATTGCTGTAAACCTTTTTTTGCTCGCCAAAAATAGCACTTAGTTTTCCCATTTGTCTTGCAAGTTTTAAACGAACTTTCATTCTTTTGTGAGGAATTGCGGCCAACAAAATTAAAGCAACTGATGACACTGCTATGGCAGCTAAAAATTTGACCAGTTCTTTTAACCAAACAAGCAACGATGAATTGTTTTTACTGATAATTCTAATATCACCAGCACCGATGCGGTAAGCCCTCTCAATAGCCCACTTCTTTGTCAGACGTGAGGCTCCAAAAATTTCATGTGCTTGGGCTTCATGTGCAAAAGCAAAAGTAGCACCTCGCCGCTTAATGCGGGTAAAAAATTCTTTGTCCCCGCCACCCACTAACGAATAAAAAGGATCAAACAGCTCTTCAGGGTATGCATCGACAATATGACGACTAAGTAATACGTTTGTCGTACCATCAATTAGATTAACGGTGCCGGAATAAGTAGAGTCCGACTGGTAGTAAATATGCAAGCCTTTTGCCCAAGCAGGCGGTGCGACTTCAAACTCTGGTGCAACACTGCCGCCAACTACATCAGCATTAGTCTGCAGCTGAATTTTTACTAAAGATGCAATCCACTGCGGTTCAACCCATTCGTCATCGTCAATCATCGCCAACAAATCAGCCTGCATAATGCCGAAAGCTTCATGCATCAAGGCATTGCGTACTTGTGAAATACCGCGCTCATTCACCGCAATGGCTTTTAATGGCAACGGATAGCCTTCAGCTAATATTTGCTGCACAGTAGTCAAACCAATACCCTTATCGCCCTCATTGTCAGCAACTAAGACCGTTATATCAAAATCTGCAGCTTGCCTGGCAACAGATTCTAGCAAACGCCGGACACCCTGTGGGCGTTTAAAAGTAGGTATACCAATAACAACATTTAAAGATTTCATATTAAAGCTTTACCCTACGATAGAGTCTGAGCAGCAGACAGAGCGCAAATAACTCGCCGAGCAAAATACCCAGCAAAGAAAATGATGGTGTAAAAACAAGCAAAGATACATAAACCAATGGAACAGCCAGCAATGATGATTTCACTGAGACTAAACTCAAATCTTTAAATTTATCAGCTGCTTGCAAAAAAACATTAAATGGGCTACTGACAGAGCGGCTTAAACGTATCAGTGATATAAATATTGCGGCCCATATTAGCGCAGGTTGCGAAAGTGCGTCTTTCCAATAAATATTGATAAAAAATAGCAGTACTACTAATGCGACAATGCAGTTGAGCAGCCAAAAAGCTATGTTTATCAGGCGAAAACGGCTTAATGATTTTTTTGCATCCTCAAACCGATGAACTGCAAGCATAGATCGGAGTCTTGGCCGCTCTATCTGTGTAAGGCTATTTAGTACTACTATTACCGGCCGGAACAACAATGCTGCTGCTGCTATAGGTGCAAATGCAGCAGGACCAAGCAATAGAGTCACTAAATAAGAATGTGAGTTTAGCGTCCCTTCGGTGGTTAACACACCCAGCAAGGCATGCTTACCCTGCTGTTGAAACCCCTGCACAAAACCATACAGACCAGCATTGAACGCGCTGACAAATTGTAACTTTAAATAGTCAAAGCCCAAAGCCGGTAAAGCCAACACTGCAGCCGCAGCAGTTACTAAACCAAAACTAAACAGACTGACGTTGCCTGCAAAGAAAATTGTAACTGCAGCTGTTAAACTTACTAAACTGTATAGTGCATCAGATTTGACAACTTTACTGTGTTGATGGCTGTTATTACAGTAAGCCCGACCAAACCAGCGCAGCGTAGTAATAAAAGCACTGGCGGCATACACCAGCGCAATACCTATTGAATCAACAAAGGACAATACTATCGCCGCTTGTAGTGCAGCAAATATGCAGCTAAGGAATAAATTGACAAGCATAAAGCTGCGGACTTTTTGCGCGGCTTGTGGCGTATTTTCACTTAGCGCTATTAATGACGGCGAGCCCAAAATTGCATTAGATATACCATTTGCCAATGCTTGAGTTACTAATAAAAATGCAAATAAACCATATTCTTCAACACTGCCTTTTTGTATAAGACACAACGCCATTACCAAGCTGGTTAACGCCAGACCTGCAGAACCACCAATGGCTGCCAAGGCACGTTTAAATGGTAATTTGTCCGACATTTAATCTAGTGTCCTATTTGCTAAACCATGCTTTACCACACAATAAATTGCATGCGGGTTGGTTAATAAGTAACGCACGAATAACTTGCGCGGGTCGTTAGCCATACGAAACAGCCATTCTAAGCCGCTGTTTTGCATCCACATCGGCGCACGCGGGTATTCGCCAGTGATGTAGTTGTAACAACCACCACAAGAAATAATAACCGGCACCTTTAAACGATGTTTATTCCGTATGCAGAAAATTTGCTCTTTTGGCTTGCCAAGCCCCACCCACAGCACGTCTGGCTTGGCGGCGTTAATAGTATCGCAAATTGCAGTTTCGTCATCATCAGTGAAATAGCCATGCTGATGGCCCACAACATCGAAGTTAACATAAGTTTGCGCTAGAATTTCACCGGCCTTAGACACCGATGATTCCTTGCCACCTAGCAGAAAATGCTTAAGGGTTGGTTGATAAAAATTCGGAATATCATGGATCATATCTGTTGTTGCGGTGCGTTCTGGCACGACTTTAGTTTTGTTAAACCAACGAGAAAAACTGGCTACACTTTGACCATCTGCATGAACTAAATCGGCTTGTTCAATTTGTTCTTTAGCTTCTTTGTCACTATTATAAAGTGAGATAGCATGGCCATTATTACTGAATATAATAAAAGGCTCCCTTATCGAGTTTTCTACACTCTCGTGACATATTTTACCAATAAGTTGAGCTAAATCCATCCTATTTATACATGCAGTTTTAATACCACCAACAAAAACAACATCAAATTTATAATCATTTTTCATATAACGTCCTTAGTCTCAAAAAAGCGACCCCACTCATAATCATGTTTTTTTATTTTAAATCTACCAAGGCCAGATTCATGAGCAAAAGTCATTTCTCCAAAAAATATATCACCATCAACATTATAAAAATCGATACGTACATAGTTGAACCCTTCAGAAAGGGTCCGAGCCAAACATACCATTTCAGTTAAACTATCATCTTCTAATATTAATGGCCTTAGTTTATTTTTATATTTCAGGCTATAAGGGAGTAATTCTCCACCTTCATTATAAAATGATCGACTGTGATCATTAAACCTTTCATAATCAACCTGTAATATAACCTTATTTGAATTGAAAACGTGAAATTTAAAATCTTCAGGTTGCGTGCCATCACTTTTTACCAATAGTTTTTCTGCTATCACTTTTGGTTTTATATAACTATACCAAGGCTCATCATATAGTTTTCCATAATCAATTTTTAATGATTCATTAATTAACTTCGCTATCTTTTCAAAATCATATGACTGACCTTCTTTTATAATATATACATTACCTGAGTCATGATTAGCTTTGAGAATAAAATTCGGCTTTAGTTTTGAAATCGATATCGCATTTGCACAATCATCAACATATATGAGAGGTATAAGATATTTCTCACCAATTTTGCTTTTTATATATTCCCGAACAGCGAACTTATCTGCATAATATGAAAATCTAATGCTATTGGGGTCTAATTTAATACCAAGTACTTTTTCATTAAATGACCTGGGGATTAATAAATTAGGTATATACCATTGTCTTAATATAAACTTCACAAGCACTCTTTTTTTTCTCGGTAGCAATCCAAGAAATAAAATTACGAACTTTTTAAATTTCATATATTTTATACCATTCAACAAAATTATTAATACCAGCTTGCAAATCAGTATTTGGCTTGAACCCGATTACAGCTTCTAACCCACTCACATCAGCAAATGTTCTGACAACATCACCGTCTTGCATTGGTAAGTATTGTTTATTGGCTTTTTTACCTAAGGCATTTTCAATACAGGTTATAAATGCTTCTAATTCAACTGGCTGATTATTACCAATGTTATAAAGTTTATAAAAAGGTGAACCTTGAGTTTTTTCTAACTTTATATCGTCAGTCGCTGCATTATTTGGAATAACATCTTGAATACGAATGATACCTTCGACAATGTCGTCAATATAAGTAAAGTCGCGCTGCATTTTACCTTGGTTAAAGACTTTTATAGGTCTATCGTTTGCTATGGCGTCAGTGAATAAAAACGGTGCCATGTCTGGTCTGCCCCAGGGGCCGTATACGGTAAAAAAACGCAAGCCCGTTGTAGGTAGCGAATATAAATGGCTATAGGTATGTGCCATTAGTTCATTGGCTTTTTTAGTTGCAGCATAAAGTGACACCGGATGATCAACTCGGTCTTCTTCTGCAAATGGTACTTTAGTATTTGCACCGTAAACCGAACTTGATGAGGCATACACCAAGTGTTGAACTTTGTTATGGCGACAACCTTCTAGAATTGTAGCCATACCGACCATATTAGAATCAATATAAGCCATTGGGTTTTCGATGGAGTATCGCACGCCCGCTTGCGCTGCTAGGTGGATGACTCTATCAAACTGCTCTGTTACAAACAGCTCAGCAATTGCGACTCTGTCGGCGATATCCATTTTAATGAATCGAAATGTTTGTAAGTGCTCAATACGTTTAAGGCGCGCCAGCTTTAAATTAGGGTCGTAATAATCATTAAGGTTGTCTAAGCCGACAACCTCATGCCCTTGCTCGCATAGTCTTTGTGCAACAAAATTACCGATAAACCCTGCCGCACCCGTTACTAGATATTTCATTTACAATTCTCTTTAACTATTAAGTCGCTACTAATTACAATTAATCTGACCCAAATAAGTCACGGGTATATACCTTACTTACCACATCGCTTAATTCTTCAGCGGCACGATTTGAAATAATTACATCAGCATCAGCTTTAAATTTGGCTAAATCGTTATACACTTTTGAGTGGAAAAATTCGGCTTGCTCTAATACTGGCTCATAAATGATGACTTCAATGCCTTTGGCTTTGATGCGTTTCATAATGCCTTGAATACTGGATGACCTGAAATTGTCTGAGCCTGATTTCATAATTAAGCGATAGATACCGACTTTTTTCGGGCTACGTTTAATGATTGAGTCGGCAATAAAGTCTTTACGGGTGGTATTTGAATCGACGATGGCACCAATTAGATTATTAGGCACGTCGGCGTAGTTGGCGCGCAGCTGTTTAGTGTCTTTGGGTAGGCAGTAGCCACCGTAACCAAATGATGGGTTGTTGTAGTGATTACCTATGCGGGGGTCTAAACACACGCCGTCGATAATTTGTTTGCTGTCTAACCCGTGGGCTTCGGCATAGGTGTCTAGCTCGTTAAAGTAGGCTACCCGTAAAGCTAAATAGGTATTTGAAAACAGCTTAACCGCTTCAGCTTCAGTTGAGTGGGTAAATAGCACTTCAATATCTTGCTTAATAGCGCCTTGCACTAATAAGTTGGCAAAGGTGTTAGCGCGTTCGCTTTGCTCGCCAACAATAATGCGTGACGGGTAAAGGTTGTCGTGCAGGGCTTTGCCTTCACGCAAAAACTCTGGCGAAAATATAATATTGTTACAGCCAAACTCTTGTTTAATACGCTCGGTATAGCCTACTGGCACGGTTGATTTAATGATCATCACCGCATTAGGGTTAATGCTGATAACATCTTTGATAACTGATTCAACTGATGAAGTATTAAAGTAGTTTGTTGCTGGGTCGTAGTCTGTTGGTGTGGCAATAATTACAAAGTCGGCACCCGTATAGGCTGCCTGCTTGTTTAAGGTGGCGGTGAAGTTGAGTTTTTTGTTTGTTAAAAAATCTTCAATTTCAATATCTGTAATAGGAGAGACTTTATCGTTAAGCAGTGCTATTTTTTCTGCAACTATGTCTACCGCAACCACTTCATTGTGCTGCGCTAATAACATAGCGTTAGATAAACCGACATATCCTGTACCAGCGATGGCTATTTTCATGTTGATGATCTTCCTGATGATCTAAACAATGTCTAATACGTAATGAATACTGTGTTAATGAGTACAGTATAAATTTGATGACAGCACTTTTACTGAGCTCTTTTTACAGTTAAAAGGGTGACAGATGCAATTTAAAGCTTAATGATTGACTGTTAGCTAAAAAAGTACGCTACCGCCACTAGATTGCAGCTTCTAGATTCTGTGACACTTTTAAATTTTTGGCTTAGCGACTATGGCTACTCACTCTACCGTAAAGGTTGACAAGGCCAACTTTGAACGATAAGTAACGTGCTAAGTAACGTTTTAAGCTGTAGACATGCCCCTTTACATCAATAGTTAGGTAATAAACCTAAAGTGATGGTTTGGAGATTCTGTAGGAAATAATAACGGGATGAGGGACATAGACACGCTAAAGGAGCTAAATCGTATGATTTTGACCCAAAAAATAGCTATCTGTGGCGTCATGCCTTGTTTTAAAATTTCCTTTTCTACTACTAAGTTCTACATCAGCACTCTAATTGGCGGCGATTATAGAGTAAATGCTAAGTGAATGACAGTTTTTTGACGCATTGGGTTATTTTTTGACGGTTTTTTATTTCTCTAATTTTTCATGTTATTTTTTTCTATTTAAAATCAGAAACTAGCCGCGCTTGCTGGTTTTGTCGTTTAATCGTTTGTCATTTTGTCATGTCAGTAATAACACCTTGCACTGTAACCTCCCTGTTACTTTCACTATTACCTCCACTATCACTTTAGCCTGTGGTGATTTTTCGCTTAGGCGTTGCGTTGGTTGCTAACGACGGTAACCATTATGTTAGCTAGACTGTCGGATATAGCTTATTTGACTATTATGACAATACTATGTTTGCCAATGATTTGTTTTTGGCTGCTGGGTTCAGGTAATGGGGCTTATGCAACTGGACTAGTGCTGCTAAATTCATGCGGCTTGGCTAATCCTAGTGTGCTAATGCACAGGGCTAATGCTACAGAAATGGGGCGACTAAATGTAAACGGCTTAAGCTAGTGTAAACCGATTTTTTCACTTGCATAATGGCTAACACTTTTGAATGACGAAGTTAAGCGCAACGCATTCAAATAAAAGACTTTGTTTGCCTGTGCCGTGTTCTTTTATTTTTGTTTGTAACTTAACTAGATTATGATGTGCATCAGGTTTGTATCACTTTATCTAAATAGACAGCTTATTGGGTAATTTAGCGTTGATTATCGCCCTATTGATTCAATGATAAACAGCAGGAATGACGCGTATTAAGAGTGTGCTTGTTAATATGAATAAATACCGCCATTGGTTAGCCATACCTGTGGTGTTTTCGGCTGTGTGTTTTGCCACTTTAAGCGACAGTTTATTTACCGACGACTTTTTTGCTGGCATAAAACAAGGCTACGGCGATAAAAAACTTAGCGACTTTTATGACTGGCGTGAAGTGATAAATGAAGGTAGCGACCTGGATGATTACGATAGGTTGTTACTGGCCAATGAGTTTGCCAATAGGCATATTGATTTTAAGTCTGACTTGAAACATTGGAATACCTTAGATTACTGGGCAACGCCAATTGAGTCCCTAGGCACTGGCGCTGGTGACTGTGAAGATTATGCCATTTTCAAGTATATGACTTTGCTTGGTATGGGCATGGATGAGAATAAGCTGCGGTTGATGTATGTGCGGTCGTTAACCTTTAATGAACCCCATATGGTGCTAATTTACTTTGAAACACCGTCGTCATTGCCGTTAGTGTTAGATAACCTTAATCGTAAAGTGTTATCGGCAAATCGTCGTCCAGATTTAAAACCCATATATTCCTTTAATGGGCAAGGTTTATGGTTAGCTAAGGCACATGGGTTAAGTTCAGCTAAACCCGACAGTAAAGGCACTACTGATTGGTCAGTTTTAATGCAGCGTATAGAAAACGGTGAATAACTTTAACAGGGTCAAATATTATGTTTAGAAAGGGAATCTCTTTACGGGCGCAGTTGTATTTATTAATTGCGTGTTTGTCTTTATTTAGCTTTGGTGCGTCGCTGTTTAATAATGTGTCTAATATGCGCAGTTATTTAAATGAGCAATTAGCATCACACGCTCAAGGGGCGGCTATTAGTTTAGGCTTGTCTATATCGCCTTATATGGATGAAGAAGGCATGGTGATTGCGGCAACCATGACCAACGCTATTTTTGACTCTGGTTATTACCAACGTATTTCGTTCACAGACATTAACGGTGACGTTAAATTTGAGCGACTGAATAAGCAAGGTAACTTTAATGTCCCTAACTGGTTTATGGCGATATTGCCGCTTACGCCACCGTTAATGGTAAGTGAAGTGAGCAACGGCTGGAACATTGCCGGTACGCTTGAAGTGCAGTCCCATGCGGGCACATCTTATAAAACATTATGGGACCATAGCGTTAATGCGTTAACCACCACCCTAATACAATTTTTTATCGCGTTATTGTTTGCCTATTTGATTATTAAGTCGGTACTTGCGCCGTTAAAACGCATTGAGTTACAGGCTGAGGCGGTCATAGAAAAACGCTTTGATTTAAACCCTATCAAGCCGTTCACCACTGAGTTAAATACAGTTGTGAATGCGATTAACAAAATGGTGACCAATATTCAGCGCTCTTTTTCAGAGCAAACACTGAATGCGGAAAAGTTATCAAAAGAAGTGTATATCGATAGCCACACTGGCTTGCCTAATAGACGTGCTTTAATGAAGGCGTTTGACTCGTTAAAGCATGAGGCTGAGAAAAACGGTAACCGTTTGTATTTTGGCATGGTGTCGTTAACCTCGCTGCAATTGATCAACGATACCGAAGGTTATGCCCACGGTGATGCGTATATCACTGAAGGGGCAACTATTTTAGCGGATCAGGTATCGGTTTATAACGATGTAAGCCTTTATAGGGTGTCGGGGTCTGAGTTTGCTATTTTGTCGCAAACCACCCATGACCTGGTGTCTATTTTAGATGGTAAAATTGGCGATGCGTTTTCGGTAGCCAATACCAACCGCTTTAGCCAGGGCTTTGCAAAACACGCATTAACCAGTGTTGAGTATAGTGAAACCTTTTCTGATGCGGCGCAGCGTTTAGATAGCCAGTTAACCCATGACAGTTATTTAGATTCCCCTGTAACGGGATTAACCACATCAACAGCTACAGCAACCCATTCACGCGAAGAGTGGGTGGCAATACTTAAGCAGTTTACTGAGTATTTTAACGCTGAGATTGTTCACACTAAGCCGCAGGATTTTGCGATTAAGTGTATCCCTTTAGATAAGCTGTTTGATTTAATGCTGCAACCGGTAGTGGATACCCATAATCAGCTGCTTTATGTTGAGTGTTTTGTGCGGTTTAAGCACAACAATGAAACGCTGTCGACCATTGATGTATTTGCTATGGCCGAACGTTTAGGGTTACTGCAAGAATTAGAGCAAACGGTGATTTGTTTTATTTTTTACAAGCTGCATCATGTTAAAAATACCCGTGTGGCGATCAACATTAGTAACCATGCACTGCATAATACTCGCTTTACTGAATGGCTGTTTGATACGTATAAACAATTGCAGTCGAAACTGCCGCCGCTGTTGTGTGAATTTAATGAGTCTGGGGCTATGTTGTCACTGGAGTCAACCAAGCAATTTATTAGTCAGTCGAAAGCATTAAATATTGAAATCGCCATTGAGCGTTTTGGCTCAAGCTTAAGCTCGTTTCAATATATTAAAAATTTAAACGTGGACTACATTAAAATTGATGGCAGCTATATACGTGATATAGAACAAGCAGATACACAGTTTTTTATTCAAACCATTACCCAGATTTGTCACGGTATTGGCATTAAAATGATAGCACCACAGATAGAAACCTTAGCAATAAGCCAGCAATGTGTGCAATTGAACATTGATGGCCTGCAAGGAAACGGCTTGTACTCTGTACGTAATTTTAATACACTTTTACGAGTAAGTGCTGATACAATTGAAACAGAACTTAAACTTAATGATTTTTAACTATTGTAAGGAACACAATGATGCGCAAGTTACAAACTGCTGCAGTTGTACTTTCTCTTCTATTGTCAGCCGGTGTTTCTGCTGTCAGCCTAGAAGAATATAACGCAGGCCTAGAAGCTGCAGTTGCTGCTGGCACTGTTGGCCAGTACACTGCAGACACTATAGCAAATTCAACAGCTGCTGAAGCTGAAGCTATTTTATCTGCTGCGCTTGTAGCTGCTGCAGGCGATGAAGCTGCTCAAGCTCAAATTCTTGCCGCTGCTCAACAAGCTGGCGTATCGCCAGACCTAATTGCTGCAACTGCTGCTGCGAATGGTGTTTCTGCAAGCGTTGTTGCTCAAGCAACTCAAACAGCAACTGCTGCTGGTACTAATAATGCTAGCAATTCAGGCAACCCAACTGCGATTGCTGCTGCTAATAGACCAAACCCAGGCCAAGGTCGCGGTAATACCGGTGGCAATAACGGCGGTGGCGGCGGTGGTGGCGGAAACGGCGCTTCTGGTAACTAGAAACCGATTTCACTAGCTAATAGCTGTTTTAAAAAAGCCCATTAATATGGGCTTTTTTATTGGCTGAATTTTAATAATTAACTGTTTTACTTCCATCTCTTATCCCGAGTTCAGGTTATTTAATTAAGATATACAGCTGTACATTCGGCCACGTTTTCAAATTCTAATCTTTGCTTCTTAGATCACCCTGCTCACCTCAAGAGTTAATCTGTAGGCTTTAAAGTGCCGAGCTAATTGATACGGTTTGTGTTTTAAATACCTATTACAAAGGTGCGGATTCTGCATATAGATTTAAAGTGGGTTAGCGAGCCTGAAATGGCTTATTTATAATTAAGCTCACATAATGAGGTAGCACCATGATCTACGCTGCTAGCTGTTTATATTTGCTTGTAGAGGCACTTAAACATCATAACCCCAAAGCATTTTGTTTAAACAACTAGATAAGCCGTATTGGAAGAAACAAAGAGGTGTTGGGTCGTCAAGGATCGAACCCTAGACCAATGGGTTAAAAGCCAACTGCAGCTTTTGGTGTAGCTCTTAGCTTAGAGAAGAAATGACTGAGGTAACGAGCCATCCTGGTTTTGCTAAGCGATATGGTTAACTGGAGATTACAACTAGGGGTTACAACATCAGGAAGGAAAAGTTGTGGGTCGTGAAGGATTCGAACCTTCGACCAATGGGTTAAAAGCCAACTGCAGCTTTTGATCTAGCTCTTAACTTAGAGAAGAAATGACTGAGCTAACGACCCATCTTGGTTTTGCTAAGCGATATGATTAACTGGAGATTACAACTAGGAGTTACAACACCGGGAAGGAAAAGTGGTGGGTCGTGAAGGATTCGAACCTTCGACCAATTGGTTAAAAGCCAACTGCAGCACTTGATCCAAATAGAGAGGGTGACTGAGCTAACGATCCATCTTAGTTTTGCTAAGCGATATGGTTAACTGGGGATTACAACTAGGAGTTACAACATCGGGAAGGAAAAGTGGTGGGTCGTGAAGGATTCGAACCTTCGACCAATTGGTTAAAAGCCAACTGCTCTACCGACTGAGCTAACGACCCAACGATGTTTTACTTAAACTTGATGTTACTTCTCAATTATTTAGCCACTATCAAATAAAGTGGTGGGTCGTGAAGGATTCGAACCTTCGACCAATTGGTTAAAAGCCAACTGCTCTACCGACTGAGCTAACGACCCATATTGTTTTGCTAACCTGTTATGGTTAACTGGAACAAAAGCCAACTGTCTATGTTTCAAGACTGACTGAGCTAACGACCCATCTGGTAAGTGAATTATTTAGCCACTTTCAAATAAAGTGGTATTACGTGAAGATTAAAACCTTCGACCAATTGGTTAAAAGCTAACTGCAGCTCTTGATTTAGCTCTTCGCTTAGAGAAAGAGTGACTGAGCTAACGACCCATCTTGGTTTTGCTTTAAATTCTTTAACCACTATTTAAATAAAGTGGTGGGTCGTGAAGGATTCGAACCTTCGACCAATTGGTTAAAAGCCAACTGCTCTACCGACTGAGCTAACGACCCATCTTGGTTTTGCTAACCTTATTGGTTAACTGGAACAAAAGCCAACTGTCTATGTTTCAAGACCGACTGAGCTAACGACCCAACGATGTTTTACTTAAACTTGATGTTACTTCTCAATTATTTAGCCACTATCAAATAAAGTGGTGGGTCGTGAAGGATTCGAACCTTCGACCAATTGGTTAAAAGCCAACTGCTCTACCGACTGAGCTAACGACCCATCTGGTTTTGCCAACCTTATTGGTTAACTGGAACAAAAGCCAACTGTCTATGTTTCAAGACCGACTGAGCTAACGACCCATCTAGTATTGCTTTAAATTCTTTAACCACTATTTAAAAAGTGGTGGGTCGTGAAGGATTCGAACCTTCGACCAATTGGTTAAAAGCCAACTGCTCTACCGACTGAGCTAACGACCCATCTAGTATTGCTTTAAATTCTTTAACCACTATTTAAAAAGTGGTGGGTCGTGAAGGATTCGAACCTTCGACCAATTGGTTAAAAGCCAACTGCTCTACCGACTGAGCTAACGACCCAACGATATTTTGCTAACCTGTATGGTTAACTGGAACAAAAGCCAACTGTCTATGTTTCAAGACCGACTGAGCTAACGACCGAGAATGTTCTAAATAACTCTAAAACATCCCCCAAAAGGCTATGCCGTTCTGAGGGCGCCTATAATACCGTTTTCATTTTGTCATGCAAGCGCAAATTTCTAATTTGTGGTTGTTTGCATGAAAAACAGACTAAGAGGCTGCTTTTTGACTTTATTAGCCATTAAGTGCTGATAACTGCTGCTGTGCAAGGCGTGCTGAAGCGCTGTTAGGGTATTCTTTTAATACTTTATTATAGAGTGCTTTTGCTCCGGCAAGGTCACTCTCTTTTTCAGCTATCATACCTAACTTAACTAAACTATCGCCACGTTTGTTTGAATCAGCAAATTGACTCACAACCGCACTAAAGGCGCCTTTAGCATCTGCATGCTCACCTTTATTAAACAATAGCTGACCTAACCAGTAATTGGCATTAGCAGCATAGCTTGATTGCGGATATTGTTTTATAAAACTTCTAAAGGCAGGAATAGCATCATCATACTTACGATCTTTAAGCACTAGGTTAACCGCAGCTTCATAGCTACCTGTTTCACCTAATGTCGAGCTTGAGGCGGCAACGCTAACTGCATCGGTTGCAGCGGGTGCGTTTACTACTGGTGCGGCTTTGGTCGATAAGTTTGCTATGTCTTCGTAAAGCTGGCGTTGACGTTGCAACATTTGATTGATCTGGTAATTCTGTTGCTCAGTAATGCCACGTAAATCCAACACTTCTCTTTGCAAAGCGTCTAGTCGACGTTGCATGTCAAATTCACCCTGTTGCTTTGCTTTTATGATGCGTTCTACACGTGCTAAACGATCATCGCTTGAACCATTAGCAACATCCTCTACAGGAGCGGGAGCAGCTACTGCTACCCCTGCACCAAAGAACATTGCCGCAACTAATACGGCATGTTTCATGTAAATCTCCTAACGGGTCAACCAAAGTGATTGACCTTTCTTCAATAACACTTAGTAAACTAACACACCGCGACGGTTTTGAGCAAAACCGGTGTCAGTGCGAGAAAAGTCTAAAGGCTTTTCTTCACCGTAGCTTACGATACTCATTTGGCTAGGTTGTACACCCATGCCTTGTAAGTATTTAGCAATCGCTTTAGCGCGACGTTCGCCTAGTGCGATGTTGTATTCTGGTGTACCACGTTCGTCAGCATGGCCTTCAATTAGTACGCGAACATTTGGATGTTCAACTAAGTAATTGCCGTGTGCCATAAGAATATCAGCATTGTCAGTTTGTACTTCACTGCGATCGAAATCGAAGTAAATAATGTTTTGACGACGTAATTCTTGCTCTTTCAAACGTTGCTGTTCTGCTGGGCTTAATACTGCACCAGCACCACCAGTTTCAATACCACCATTACCATACTCGCTAGATGAACCAGAAGTAGAACCGCTAGCATCTGTGTCAGAGTCTGAAGTTGAGCTACAAGCACCCAGTGCCATTAGCGGAACTGCAACCATCATAGCTTTGAACAACTTATTCAGATCCATGTTAAATCCTTATCGATACTTAATATTAAAGAAATGGGGACCAGGCTGGTGATTTCACCTCACCTTGTCCAGCAGGCAATCTTGCCTTAAATCGGCCATCGGTAGAAACCGCTGCCAGTACTTGTTTACCTTCGTGAGTCGTACCATAAATCACCATAGTGCCATTAGGTGCAACACTTGGTGATTCATCTAATCGAGTAGATGATAACACCTGCATAAAGCGAGTTGCTAAGTCCATTCTGGCAATATTGAAACGTCCATTAGTACGATTCACAAAAATCATGCTGCGACCATCAGGTGTAATTGAACCACCTAAATTCCATTCGCCTTCAAAAGTCATTCGACTGACTTTATTTGTATCCAAATTCACTTTGTAAAGCTGCGGTCTACCGCCACGCTCAGACGTGAAAAGAAGCGACTTACCATCGGGGAACCATGAAGGCTCTGTGTCAATGGCGTAGTGATCTGTTACACGTTTGGTTGTTTTTGTGGCTATATCCACTGTGTAAATTTCTGGCTGACCATCTTTTGATAAGGTCACAGCTAACTTTTTACCGTCTGGTGAAAAAGAAGGCGCGCCATTTATACCGTCAAAACTACTTACTAGCGTACGAGTTTGAGTGTATATGTCTTGAACAAATATTTCAGCTTTGCGATTTTCAAAACTCACATACGCTAAGCGACGACCATCTGGTGACCAGCTTGGTGACATTAATGGTTCTGGCGAGCGTAATAACATTTGCTCGTTGTAACCATCATAGTCGGCGATCATTAAATGATACGGCGCTTTTTGGCCTTGCTTAACAACAACATAGGCGATTCGAGTTAAGAACGCGCCTCTTATTCCAGTTAATTTTTCATATACCACATCGCTGATGCGATGGGCGTATTGTCTAAATTGGTTGGCGTTAATCACAGTTTCGCGGCTTTCTAAAACCAGTTCGCTATTGTTAACAGGGCCTTTGCCAGCTTGAAGCTGCGCTTTTACCAGGTCGATAAGTTCAAAAGTTACTAAAAATTGACCTGTGCCGTAGGGCTTAACCGAACCAACAACAAGTGCATCTGCGGACACATTGCCCCAGTTAGCAGCGTTGAACTGAGCCACTGTATTAATATTAGACTGTGGTAGTGCACGTTTATCTAGTGGTGAAAAAGTACCACTTCTAGATAAGTCAGACATCACGACATCTGAAATAGATGCAGGCGCTGCACCTTCACCTTGCCATACAAAAGGCACGATAGCGATTGGACGCGATTGATCAACACCTTCGGTGATCACAATATCCAAGGCTGCACGTGCTGGCGTTATCATTACAACACATGCCAATGCGAACCATTTAACCAAATTATTCATGAGACTCCTTCATACCCTTCGCATTTTTAATGCATTATTTTGTATCGGTAATACATTAATATACTAATTAAATTCCGGTGAAACCGTTAAGTTAATTTCTTTTAATTTATCGTACACACCCGCTTCTGTAGATACGGGTAAACGACCTGCTTTATTAATTGCTGCTTTTGCTGCACGACACACAACCTGATCGCCATCTAATGTCTGACTTGACGTCACAAAACCATCTTGTGCTAATCGGATAAACACGCGACAACTTTTTCCGCGCATCGATTCGTCAACCACAAGGTTACGTTGAATTGTGGCAATGATCATCGCTTTAAATCGATCCACTTCTGACATAACTTGCTTATTTCGCGTTTGCGATAATGTTGCTTGTTCTGCCGCGAGTGCGTCTGTCATTTCTTGCTCTTGACGTGCTTTTGCATCGGCATCGGCTTTCGCTTTGCGTTGGCGATCTTCCTCTAATTTACGTTTGCGTTCATCTTCTTCAGCTTTACGCTTACGTTCATCTGCGGCTTGTTTCGCTGCGGCTTCTTCTTGCTTACGTTTTTCGGCCGCTTTTTGTGCGGCTTGTTCCGACGCTTTCTGTTCTTGCTCTTTTTGCTTACGAACGGCTTCAGCCTTATTCGCACGCTCTTTTTCTTGCTGCACTTTTATTTGAGCAGCTTTAGCGGCATCGTTGGCTTTTTGTGTTTCAACTTCTTTCTGTTTGCGTTCGATTTCTAAATTCTTAATTTTTTGCTGTTCTTGCTCACGTTGTTGGCGGGCTTCGTTAGCTTTACGCTCTAGCTCTGCTTGACGTGCTTTTTCTCTGTTTTCAGTGTCTTGCTTTTGTTGCTTTAACTTTTCTACATGCTGAGTGATTTTTTGTTGATCAACCATCACAGCTTGAATAGCAGGTGCACTAGGTGCAGATGGCATTGTTTTAGGCTTATCATCGAAACTTACGCCTATCACTAAAATAACAATCGCACCAATGTGGATACCGGCAGAAATCGCTACCGGTATTTTAATATTAGATTGATTAGCCACCTATTTCTCCTTCGGTGAATCAGTCATTAACCCTACCGCAGGCACACCCGCTTGTTGCAAGCTCACCATGAGTTGAATAACATTTTCATAGGCAATACTTCTGTCTGCCTTTACAACCACAGGTCGTAAGGGTTCAAGCTGGATCATAGCGCCAACCTGAATTGCAATTTCATCCAGGTCTAAAGGGTCACTATTAGAACCAGTACCAACGTTTAAAAAGTATTCGCCCGCTGCATCAATAGAGGCTACGATTGGCGGTTTACTGTCTGGTGGTAATGATTCAGCTTTGCCCTGTGGCAATTCAACTTTAACACCCTGAGAAACGATTGGCGCCGTGACCATAAAAATGATCAATAGCACCAACATAACGTCGATATACGGTACAACGTTAATTTCAGCAATAGGACGTTTACGCTTACGTTGGTACATTACACCGCTTCCTTTTCACTATAGGCTTGGCGCTGTAAAATGTTAGAAAACTCTTCCATAAAGTTTGCGTAGGCCATCTCTAGCTTTTCAGCTTGTGTAGCAAAACGGTTGTAGGCAACAACTGCTGGAATAGCGGCAAATAAACCCATAGCGGTTGCAATGAGTGCTTCAGCAATACCTGGTGCAACCATGGCCAATGTGGCGTTTTCTACTGTACCTAACGCGATAAACGAGTTCATGATTCCCCATACGGTACCAAACAATCCAATATAAGGACTGGTTGAACCGATGGTGGCTAGCATAGGTAAATTGTTTTCCAGTTTTTCCATTTCACGTGACAAACTCACGCGCATGGCTCTAGATGTGCCTTCCATTACAGCATCTGGTGACTTACTGTTAACTTTGATCACTCTTGAGTATTCTTTAAAGCCTGCAACAAACATTGCTTCTAGGCCAGCAATGCTTTCGCCTCTGGCGGTTAGTTCTTTGTATAAGCGGTTTAAGTCGACACCGGACCAAAAGGTATCTTCAAAACGCGCGGATTTTACCCGTGCTGAATTCAGCATTGATCGGCGTTGAATGATCACCGCCCAAGATGCAATAGATAAACCTAACAAAGTAAACATAACTAGCTTTACCAACACACTGGCTTGTAAAAACAAACCAATAAAAGACATATCAGCGTGCACTCTTAAACTCCTGAACGATAAATTCTGGGATGGCTATGGGACGCATTTTTGATAAGGACACACAAGCGACTATCACTGTTGCCTCACAATAGCATTCACCTAGCTCATCAATTAAACGCTGTTGGAACACCAACGACGCTTTTTTTAATGACGATATAGAGGATTCAACTATAAAATCCTGTTCAAACTTTGCCGCGCGGCGAAAATCTAATTCTGCACGTTTAACAACAAAAGCAATGTCATCAGCCAATAATTTAGTTTGACTAACGCCCATTGATTTAAGCCATTCGGTGCGTGCTCTTTCAAAGAAGTTTAAGTAATTTGAATGATAAACAACGCCACCAGCATCGGTGTCTTCATAGTACACTGTTACAGGCCAATTAAACGTCATTTTAAGACTCGTTCTTTACTTACAAAATTTTGCATACTATACCGAGTAGCAAGGCAGTTGTGAATCATCTCACCCGCTAAAAACAGACTTTATTTCGAGCATAACAGTGTTAAATTGCATTATCTGGGGTTTAACCAACTTAGATGAAGATTTTTTAATGTTTTCTGGCCTTCAAACAACCCAAAAAATGAATCTTAATTAGATAAAGTCATCGCATTTAATGATACAAATTGCAGCTTAGTTAAATATTAATTTCAAAAAGCAGGATATCGCTATGCTTTGCCAGTCAAAAGTATTAAAACCGATCGTATTTAAAATAAAGTGAATCAATAAAAGCTTATTTTTTCAGGCAAATGATCACTCTACCAAAGCTATTAACATTTACTTTTAAAAAACAATTCAACTTATCCGAATATTTATTCACTCAAATGCTAATTATCTCAACAAAACCTACCCTCGTGCTATTTGATGGCCATTTTTAATTCAAAACCAGCACAATCATCCATTAAAAAATCTAATGTGAAAGCGAAAAAAATCTATCTTGTGCATTTAGAGTAATAAATCTATTATAAACTTGTTTTCAGGACACATCGATTTGATGAGAAAACAATGAACTTAAAGTTAGTGTTTGTGAAACATTAACTTATCTCCAGTTCTTATGCTTGACTTCCTTCCTTAAATTTGTTGATTGCAAATTATTTAGCCCACTCGGTTTGAGTGGGTTTTTTTTGTCTAAAATTTACCTTCAAACACATACAAAAAAGCCTGAACATGATTCAGGCTAATGCTATAGATTAATGGCTAAGGTTACTTTGAAACGAATTCAGGTCTGTGTATTTTCAAAGTAATAATTAACAGCGCTATATAGGTTTAGTTATTCTAATCACGACTCTGCGGTTTGTTTGTCGCTCTGACGCTAAGTCATTACCAGCCACGTGACGTTTTTCACCATGCCCTTCTGTGGTGATACGGTCTTGTGAGATACCACTGGCTATTAATAAACTTTTAACTGAATCAGCACGTTTTTCTGACACTTTTTGGTTAATTGAACGCCCGCCGTAGCTGTCGGTATAGGCATCAACCACCACTAACTCGATATTCGGGTCATATGATAAGTATTCTTGTACTTTTTTAAGCTGATAATTTGAAAAACGAGTTAACTCGGTTCCACCCTCTTGGTAGTTTAAAACCGTAAATGCAATGTCATCAAAACTGTAGGGTAATAAATTAGCTAAACATGAGCGAAACTCACGGTACTTGCTGGCAAAGTTCACAGCTGAAATTCCGACTGCAACTTTACTTGATGCATCATACCAATCGGCATAATAAAACGTAGGCTGACGGCCCTGGCTTAATTCATTTAGCATAGTCCAGGCAGCTTTTTTAGGGACTTCACCGTTAAATTGTTTTTGATACTTTAATGCGATGATTTCTTTTGATGCATCACCTGGGCGCCATGTCGGTGCTCGGCTGATTAATTTAGCATTGGTAACCGCGTCTGGCTTTGCCCACATATCAAGCGTAAAGAGTAAGTTAAGATCTTTTCCAGATTTACTGGAAAAAATAGCTTTGCCGTAATCTGGAATATCATGCTCTAGTCGACATTCAATAGGGGTATTTTCACCTACACGCCAGGCAGAGTTTTCAAGGGAGGCAACATAGTGACGTAAATCAGCACTTGCAGTAGCACTGATACACAAACTGGATACTAATATGATTTTTTGCCACATGGTGTCACCTGTCGATTTTATTACCTGTTAATATATCGGCGGCTAAATCTTTTTCTTAAGTTTAAATTATCACTGAAACGAGCATATTAAGACAGTTTGGGTATAATGCACGGCCTATCTGTCACAATAGGCGCAGGCCGGTCTTTAATGGTGACAATAATATTCAGGTTTAATGGGGTAATAGAATTACATGAGTGACATCTGCAACAGCAATAAATTTAAATATCGATTTCGCGGTTATTTTCCTGTGGTGATTGATGTTGAAACAGCAGGATTTAATGCTAATACAGATGCATTGCTTGAAATCGCAGTTACCATGCTAAAAATGGATGATGACGGCTTTATAAGCTTAGATAAAACCCTTCATTACCACATTGAGCCATTTGAAGGTGCAAACCTTGAACCCGCTGCATTAGCGTTCAATGGGATAGACCCTACCAACCCGCTTAGGGGTGCTGTTGATGAGAAGTCCGCTTTTTTAGAAATATTTAAAGAAGTTAAAAAGGCTCAAAAAGCGGTTGGCTGTCATCGCAGTATTGTTGTGGCACATAATGCGGCATTTGATCTTGGTTTTGTTAATCAATGTATTGAGCGAAATAGTTTAAAGCGCTCACCGTTTCATCCCTTTGCCAGTTTTGACACAGCGTCCCTTGCCGGATTAGCTATTGGCCACACGGTATTAGCCAAAGCGTGTAAAATGGCTGGCATTGATTTTGATAATAAAGAAGCTCATTCAGCACTGTATGATACTGAACGTACCGCTGAACTTTTTTGTTATATCGTTAATCGCTGGAAAACCCTTGGCGGTTGGCCGTTAGCGATTATGGATGAGTCAGATGATGATACTGACAATAGTGATACCGACGACTGAACTTAGCAGATGTGCGGTTTAGCTTAACTTTATTTAAGTTACAGAAACAAAAAAAGCTGCCTAGGCAGCTTTTTTGATATTCAACAAGCGAAGATTATAGCTTGTCTGAGTGATCTTTTAAGTATGAAGCAACACCATCAGTGCTAGCTGTCATGCCTTTATCACCTTTAGACCAACCTGCTGGACATACTTCACCGTGCTCTTCGTGGAATTGAAGTGCATCGATCATACGTAGCATTTCGTCAACGTTACGGCCTAATGGTAAATCGTTAACCACCTGGTGACGTACTTGACCCTCTTTGTCTACAAGGAATGAACCACGGAAAGCAACACCTGCTTCTGGATGTTCAACATCGTATGCTTTACAAATTTCATGCTTAACGTCAGCAACTAAAGTGTATTTAACTTGGCCAATACCACCTTTGTCTACTGGAGTGTTACGCCATGCGTTGTGAGTGAACTGTGAGTCAATAGACACACCAATAACTTCAACACCACGCTTGGTGAACTCTTCCATACGGTGATCAAAAGCAATTAGCTCTGATGGACACACGAAAGTGAAATCTAAAGGATAGAAAAAGATAACCGTTGGCTTACCTTTAGTTGCCGAAGCAAGGTTAAAGTTGTCAACAATTTCGCCTGAACCTAATACTGCTGCTGCGGTAAAGTCTGGGGCTGGACGGCCTACTAATACGCTCATTTTATATCTCCATTAATGGCTTGTTAAAATTCTAAAAGAAGGTGCAATGTTTACCCTTCCACAATGTGCTATACCATACCTTTTATTTGCGCCCCCGATAAGAGGTTTCGAATGAATTTTGTTTTACCTGCTGAAAAACCCCTCATCACAGCCTTACTATTTTTAAGGTTTTAAAAACAAATAACTAAAAATGGCTTACAACAGATTACATTTTGGCCTCATTCTTTAACATTGATGAACGCGATAGGCACAGCATGCTAGTGATACACTAATAAAATAAAGGCTTTACTGGACAAGCAAAGTAAATAACGGCATAAATAAACGCCTTAACACTTATAATAAATAGAATTAAAAAATATGAATGCTGTGGTGATATCTGTTTGCTTAATGCTTGCATTGAGTTTTGTTCGAGTAAATGTGGTGATTGCACTGACAATAAGCGCTTTAGTTGCCGGCCTTGTCGGTGGGCTTGATATACAACAAACAATTTCCGCTTTTAACGATGGTTTAGGTGGCGGTGCTCAAATAGCCTTAAGTTATGCCCTACTGGGGGCGTTTGCTGCAGCATTGTCACATTCTGGTTTAACTACATTAATTTCTAACAGTATTATTAAAAAATTGGGTAAAGAGCCTAATAGTAGTAATACCCAGGTTGTGCGATGGATGCTGTTGGTGACTATTCTGGCAATGGCTATTTCTTCGCAAAATATTTTGCCCATTCATATCGCCTTTATTCCTATTTTAATTCCCCCACTATTGCATGTATTAACTGCATTGAAAATTGATCGCCGCCTTATCGCCTGTTTATTGACTTTCGGCTTAGTGACTACCTATATGATTTTACCTATCGGTTTTGGGGGTATTTTCTTAAATGACATTCTACTGGCAAATTTAAACAGTAATGGCTTAAACGCAGTTCACGCTCAAGTACCGCAGGCGATGTTATTACCCGCATTAGGCATGGTGTGTGGGCTATTATTTGCGATGTTTATTAGTTACCGCAAACCGCGAGAATACCTATTTATCGCACAGCAAACGGTTACTGAACAGGCAGAGCAGACAATTAACACTAAAAGCATTGTCATTTCTTTAATCGCCATAGTCGCTACCTTAATAGTGCAACTTCAAACAGACTCGATGATATTTGGTGCCTTAACCGGATTTGTCATTTTCCGCTTTTCGGGGATTATTAAACAAAGTGTTGGCCAGGACTTATTTAACCAGGGCGTGCATATGATGGCCAACATTGGTTTTATTATGATTGCTGCTGCTGGTTTTGCAGCGGTTGTAAAGTCAACCGGCGAAGTGAGCTCTTTAGTGACGTCACTAGGGGATTTTATTGGTGACAATAAAGCATTGGCGGCAATACTCATGCTTTTAGTCGGTTTACTTATTACCATGGGGATTGGGTCTTCTTTTTCAACGATACCTATTATTGCAACCATTTATGTGCCACTGGCGCTTAGTTTTGGTTTTTCTGTGGCTGCGACAATTGCCCTTGTGGGCACAGCTGCCGCATTAGGTGATGCTGGTTCACCTGCTTCTGATTCAACTTTAGGCCCTACAGCGGGTTTGAATGCCGATGGACAACACGACCATATTCGTGACAGCGTGATCCCGACTTTTATTCATTATAATATTCCGTTGATTATTTTTGGCTGGATAGCGGCCATGGTGTTGTAGTGAGTAGTGAGTAGTGAGTAGTGAGTAGTGAGTAGTGAGTAGCATTTAGTTTTTAGACATACTGCTTTAAGCGTTGACTGGGTAGATTAAGCAATATGACGGATAAAAAATGGGAACCTTGTGGTTCCCATTTTTTTCTAACCGATTTATAAAATCAGCTTATTTATTATTTAGTGCCGAATATCTTATCACCAGCATCACCTAAACCAGGCAAAATATAACCTTGCTCATTTAGACAATCATCAATTGCTGCTGTGTAAAGTTCAATATCAGGATGAGCTAAACCAAGTGCTTTAATGCCTTCAGGTGCAGCAACAAGCACTAATGCTTTAATTGACGTACAGCCGCGAGCCTTTAATAGGTCAATAGTGGCTATCATAGAGCCGCCAGTGGCTAACATAGGATCAACGACTAACGCGATGCGCTCGTCAACATTACTGACTATTTTTTCAAAATACGGTACCGGTTCTAACGTTTTTTCATCACGATAAATACCGACAACAGAGATACGTGCACTCGGTATATGCTCAAGTACACCATCCATCATACCTAAGCCCGCACGTAAAATAGGCACTACAGTAACTTTTTTACCTTTGATTTGATCGACTTCAACAGGGCCGTTCCAACCATTAATAGTGACTTTTTCAGTTTCAAAGTCTGCGGTAGCTTCATAGGTTAACAAACTGCCGACTTCGGTCGCCAATTCGCGAAAACGCTTAGTACTGATATCTGCTTCACGCATCAATCCTACTTTGTGGCGAATAAGAGGGTGTTTTACTTCAACAACTTTCATCTTCGATCTCCCAGCTTTGTCTAATTACAGCCAAATTTAACGAATTTTAGTGTATTTATCCCTTCTATAAAACATAAAGTTTTATAAATGCAGTAAATCGTGAGCTAAGCCAATAAAAATCACACAATTTGGTGTTTTATCTGGCGGATAAAGCTAAATGATGGCTTTCGAGTAACGGCACAAGCTGGTAGAATGTGGCCGCATAAAATTCCTTAAACGATGTACCCGAGAGGATCCTCCGTGAGCACTCCTACACCATTAAGTTACAAAGATGCCGGCGTTGATATAGATGCAGGTAACGCATTAGTTAGTAACATTAAAACTGCGGTTAAACGCACCCGTCGTCCAGAAGTTATGGGCAACTTAGGTGGTTTTGGCGCATTATGTGAATTACCGACTAAATATAAACACCCTGTATTAGTGTCTGGCACCGATGGTGTTGGTACTAAACTGAGACTGGCAATTGATCATAAGAAACATGACACTGTCGGAATCGATCTTGTTGCCATGTGTGTGAATGATTTAATTGTATCGGGTGCCGAGCCGTTATTCTTTTTAGATTACTATGCGACTGGCAAACTAGACGTTGAAACTGCAACCTCTGTTGTTAATGGTATTGCTGAAGGCTGTGTTCAATCTGGTTGTGCGTTAATTGGCGGTGAAACTGCTGAAATGCCAGGTATGTACGAAGGTGAAGATTACGACTTAGCCGGTTTCTGTGTTGGCGTTGTTGAAAAAGCTGACATTATTGACGGCACAAAAGTTAAAGCCGGTGATTCACTTATCGCTTTAGGTTCTAGCGGCCCTCACTCAAATGGTTATTCGTTAATTCGTAAAGTCTTAGAAGTAAGCAAAGCAGACCCTAAGCAAGACTTAGCCGGTAAGCCGTTAATTGATCATTTACTTGAACCAACTAAGATTTATGTAAAATCATTACTTAAATTGCTTGAGCAAACTGAAGTTCACGCGATGGCGCATATCACTGGTGGTGGATTCTGGGAAAATATCCCACGCGTATTACCAGCAGATTGCAAAGCGGTTGTTAAGGGTGATTCTTGGCAATGGCCTGTTGTGTTCGACTGGTTAATGACTAATGGAAATATCGCTAAGCGTGAAATGTACTTAACCTTCAACTGTGGTGTGGGTATGGTCATTGCACTGCCAACTGATAAAGTTGACGCTGCATTAGCATTGTTAACTGCTGAAGGTGAAAACGCTTGGCTAATTGGTGAAATTGCCAATCGTAATGCCGATGAAGAGCAAGTGGAGATTGTATAATGCCTGCTAGCTGTCGCGTTGTGGTGTTGATTTCAGGTAACGGTAGTAATTTACAAGCTATTTTAGACGGTTGTGATGACAACCTAAACGCTGAAGTAGTGGGTGTTATCAGTAACAAACCTGACGCATATGGCTTGATACGCGCTCACTATAGTGAAATTGATACCAGTTGTGTCATTGCTCGCAAAGGTGAAGCACGTGAAGAGTATGATATTCGTCTTGCTGCTTGCATTGAAAAATATCAGCCAGACTTAATTGTACTTGCCGGTTTTATGCGTATTTTATCCGATGACTTTGTCGGTCGTTATTTAGGTAAGATGATCAATATTCATCCGTCATTATTACCTAAGTATACTGGCCTTAATACTCATCAACGCGCTATCGATGCCAAAGACAAAGCGCATGGCACTAGTGTGCACTTTGTTATTCCAGAACTTGATGCAGGACCGGTTGTTTTACAAGCTAAAGTACCGATTTATGCTGAAGATGATGCTGAGATATTAGCAGAGCGAGTGCATGAGCAGGAACACGCTATTTACCCTCTTGTGGTTAAATGGTTTAGTTTGGGCAGACTTGAAATGAAACAAAATCAAGCTTACCTGGACGGTGCGCTAATTGGCCCTAATGGTTACGCACCGGATTAATCCTAGCCCACTATGTTTGCATAAAAAAAATCACGCTGCGGCGTGATTTTTTATTCTAGCTATGTTTTAACGGGCTGTTTTCAAAAACTCTTTTATTATCAACTTAGCTAATCGACACTTTAGCGCACAGGCAAAGTCATATCAGCAAACATTTCATCAATAAGTTGTTGATCACGCAAAGCCACCGCATTTTCAACCACGGTACGGGTTAAATGGGGAGCAAAATGTAACATGAAGTCGTACATGTAACCACGTAAGAAACTGCCACGTCTAAAGCCAATTTTAGTGGTGCTGTGAGCAAATAAATGACTGGCATCTATCGCGATTAAATCTTTATCGATATTGGCATCAATTGCCATAGATGCAATAACCCCTACCCCTAGACCAAGACGGACATAGGTTTTTAATACGTCAGCACTGGTTGCACTAAACACCACTCTAGGGTGTAAATTAGCGCGATTAAACGACTTTTCAATTTCAGAGGCTTTATCAAAACCAAATACGTAGGTCACTAAAGGATATTTGGCTAAATCTTCAATGCTAGGTTTAGTAATACTGGCTAGAGGGTGATCGCGGGTGACCACTATTGAACGATTCCAGTGGTAACAAGGTAGCATAATTAGGTCGGTATAAAGATGCATAGCCTCTGTTGCAATAGCAAAATCAGCTTCACCTCGAGCCGCTTGCTCACTGATTTGGCTAGGCGTACCTTGATGCATATGTAAATTAACTTTAGGGTAACGCTTAATAAATTCTTTAATGATTTGCGGTAAAGCATAACGGGCCTGGGTATCAGTTGTGGCAATATTTAGCTCACCTTGATTTGGCTTAGTGTATTCTTCTGATACTTTTTTAATGCTTTCTACTTTGCCTAGAATATCATTCGCTATTTCGATAACCTGCAAACCAGCGGGGGTAACATGGGTTAAATGTTTGCCACTTCGACCAAATATTTGGATCCCAAGCTCATCCTCAAGCATACGAACTTGCTTGCTGATCCCCGGTTGTGAGGTATATAAATTTTCAGCAGTAGCTGATACATTTAAATTGTGTTTGACCACTTCGGCAATGTATCTTAATTGTTGCAGCTTCATGGCACCATTCCTTACTATTTAATTGGAACATTAGCAGTAATGACGCAATAGGACGCCACTAACCTCAACCCATCTATAACTAAATGTTATAGATAGTAGCAAATGTAATGTAAATTAGCATATAAGACAAGTGAAAATAGCCTACTGTAACTCAGCAAAATACCCTGAAATAGGCGTTAGTCGGCAAACTCACACGTGTGACAAGCTACAAAAATAGTGCTTTTGATGATCATTCAACAACTAACAACAACTTTTATCATCAAAATGACTGGGTTTTCAACGACAGTAGGCATAACTTACGCTAAGATATATATTAATTTTGGTTTTGCTATTCATCTATTATTAAAACAACAAATAGACTCGTGTTGCCTCTAACTGTTTTTAGATGCTGTACACGCAATAACTATGACAACATGGAAAACCTATGTCTTTAATTCTAATATTAATGCTGATTGGCGCTCTACTGCTACTCATTATTGGCTTCAGTATTGTTCAACAACAAAAAGAACGAGCTGAAGCAGAGCGAAGAGTTGAAGTCTCTCGTCATCGCGCTATTATTGATGAAACTGAAGCTGTTTTAGCTAACTCAGGAGCGGCATCTTGTTCTAGCCATATCATCTTAGTTCTTTATAAACGAATACAAGATGCACTCGAACAATCTATATCGTATGCGTCAGGCCAATTACTGGGTGATTACCAGCGTCGTTTAAGCGACATAAACAGCCAAATTAGCAGTATTTCTGGTTCGACCCCTCAAGTACCTCCGGTTGAGAACTTTCGCTTACCTGATAATGATCGACAAGTATTAGACCTAGTAAAAACCTTAAAAAAGCTAAAAGCTATATTACGTGCCGAGCATAATAAGGGAAAAGTTGATCCATCTGTGTTCAACGCAGAAGAAATGCGAATTGACAGCTTACAGCAACGTATTAACGTGGAGTCGATGATTTCCCGTGCACGCGCGGCATGCTACATGAAGCAATATGGTTCGAGTAAGCAAATGGTGACTAAAGCCCTTTCTACATTGCACCTCATTAAAGCCCAAACGCCTAACGACCCCTTTATAACCCGAAAATTAGATGAAGCAAAACAGTTGTTAGATGAAATTATGGGTGCGCAGAAAAACTCAGGCCCTGCGGTTCCGCAACCGAAGAAGAATGATGACGAAGACGATTTAGATATGTTATTTCAGCGGAAGAAAAAATGGTAATTGGCTGTATTCTTGTCTGAATAACCGTTAATAACCACTACTGACTGAAACAAAAAAGCCTCATTTATTGAGGCTTTTTTGTTTTATGATTTTAAATAATCATTACTTTTGCTTTTGTTTCTCTTGTGCTTTCTTTAGTGCTTCTTTGTCTTGTCGGCGCTTTTCAATCACTTGATTCACGTCACTGCCGATATGGACCTCACCACGTTGCGTAGCAAGCTGTACCTGGCGTTCACGTTCAATAAAACGTTGACGCTGCTCGTCTGTCACCTTGTCAATACAATGCGGACAGCTAACACCTTGCTCATACGCAGCAGACAGCTTTTCTTGTTCCGTAATAGGCATACGACAGGCGTTACACTGGTCATATTGACCTTTCTCTAACGCATGATTCACAGCAACACGATTGTCAAAAACAAAACATTCACCTTTCCATAAGCTGTCTTCTGGCTGAACTTCTTCAAGATACTTAAGAATGCCCCCTTCCAGATGATAAACCTCTTCAAAGCCCTGCTCTTTCAAATACGCGGTTGATTTTTCACAGCGGATGCCACCGGTACAGAACATAGCCACTTTCTTGTGCTTAGCAGGATCAAGATTTTGCTTAACGTATGCTGGAAATTCACGGAATGTTTCTGTTACTGGGTTAACCGCGTGTTCAAAAGTACCAATTTGCACTTCATAGTCGTTACGAGTATCAACGAGTAATACATCAGGATCAGAAATAAGTGCATTCCAATCTTTAGGCTTAACATAGGTTCCGACTACTTTGCGTGGGTCGATGCCTTCGACCCCCATAGTAACAATTTCTTTCTTCAGTTTAACTTTGGTGCGATAGAAAGGCATTTCATTATCGAAAGAGACCTTAGTGACAATATTATCTAAGCCGGGCTGTGAGTCTAGCCAGGTGAGTAAAGCATTGATGCCTTCTTTATTGCTGGCTACCGTTCCGTTAATGCCTTCACTGGCTAACAGCAATGTGCCTCTTACGTCATGTTGTTCCATGACACTAAGCAATGGCTGCCTGATGGTTTCAAAGTGAGGTAAAGCAACAAACTTATAAAGAGCGCACACCACAAATTCAGATGTAGTTGCTGGTGTAGGTGTAGTAGACATAAGATCTCCGCTAGCTGGAACTTCATTTCCAGTGCATTGTGATTAAAAAATTGTGTGTCGAGGCCAAAAAACGGCCGGAATTATAACTAAATCACACTAAAAAAACAGTTATTAATCCATCAATCGTCTTTTCTGTGTCATTTACCCCTCAGTCTTGATCTTTTACGATAGAATATTGCTCTATTTAATGATTTCTACTCAGGTTAGCATGATAAATTATTTGTATACTTTTCGTCGTTGTCCTTACGCTATGCGTGCAAGAATAGGACTACACCTAAGTACACTTAATCCCGATGTGCGTGAAATTGAGCTTAAAAACAAGCCTGCTGAAATGTTAGCTATTTCAGCAAAAGCAACTGTGCCTGTTTTAGCTTATCAACAGCACACCATTGCAGAAAGTTTAGATATTTTCCAATTTGCGATTAGGCATTATCCACTCGATACATGTCCATATTTGGATAAAACTCAATATCAACTAGTTATTCAAAGTATTCACTCTGAAGAGCAGCAAGCACTGGTTTATAAAAATGATAACCACTTCAAACCCTGGTTAGATAAATATAAATATGCCGACAGACACCCACAAATGAGTCAATCAGCCTATCGACTCAAGGCTGAAGAATTTGTCCAAGAGCTTGAACACAAACTTAATATACAAACATTTTTATTTGCTAACAGTCCGACATTTGCTGACTACGCTATTTTTCCCTTTATTAGACAATTTGCAGCGGTTGATCATAAATGGTTTGAGTCTTGTGAATATATTAAAGTACAGCAATGGTTATCAGCGCTAGTTAACAGTGATCTATTTAAACAAGTGATGATTAAATACCCACTTTGGTTAGATGAAAAAAAATCGATCCCGCTAAAGCAACAATGAAATAGTTACTAAGTATTAGTTCTAAGTAATACTAAAAAATAATTTAAATTTTAATAACTTAAGGCTCTTTTATTTAGAGCAAACTTAAGGTAAATTAGCTTGCTGCACATAATACAGCTAAGTATTAAGATGGATTTTTAACTATTTTGCAGCAAGTTCACAATTAACCATTATGCTTAATAAAAGTCATTGCATAACGCAAAGGAAAAATGACATGGACAATATGGATATTACGCTAGCAATACTGCTTGTTACACTGATGCTATTACATGTTTTATTTTGTTATCGTGCGATTACCTCGCATGCGCAAATAAGCAGTAATAAACGCTGGTTTTGGAGTGGAATAAGCTTAGTGATGGGACCATTCGGTTATTATGTGTTTCAAAACTCATTGCCGATAGAGTCTCTTGAATAAAAGGGTTATTTGATACCCCTTACCTTTATAGCTTAAGTTTTACAGTTTAAGTGCTAAAGCTTCACTTCTTTTGGTTAAGTTTTTGAAGTAAATTTTTTATCTTGAGTTTGATACTTGAAAGTGACAACGGCTTAACAATATCATTTAATTTTATCGCCGAAATGTATGCCCTCATAGGCTAATTGAACACATACATTCAACACAGATAAAACTGTCATATAGCTAGTGCCTATTTGATAACAGGCACTAGAATGTATCCTCTACAAAAAGCGCGCAAATTGACGCCCTTCTTTCAATGACTTTATTGGTGCTGTTACTGTTGGCGTACCTATATATAAAAAGCCTACTATTTGATCATTGTCATTCAAGCCTAAATCTTGATGTACGTTTCTGTCAAAAGCAAAGTCTCCCGAACGCCACACAGCGCCTAATCCTAGAGAAAACACTGCCTGCTGCATCGCCATTGTTGCACACCCTGCTGCTATGTGCTGTTCTATAATTGGTACTTTGGAATGAGTTTGTGTTTTTGCGACCACAGTGATAACCAATGGCGCTCTAAATGGCATTTTTTCAGCTTTTTCGATAAGCGCTTCATCGGCTTGCGATTTTTTTGCGGCGCTGACAAAAATCTCAGCAAGGCGAGTCAGACCATCATCTTGGGCAATAATAAACTCCCATGGCGTTAACCCACCATGATCAGGTACACGAGCGGCTGCATTAAGAATGAAGTCCAGCTGCTCTGTCGTTGGCGCTGGAGTGGTCAATCTTGGGCTAGACTGACGAGTTAATAATAGTTCTGATGCTTTCAACGTTTTTATCCTAGCGATGGCTTTATTTAGGCTGATAATAACAAATATCCCACCTGTTTGGTGGGATATTTGCATTGGCTTTAATTGGGTTTAATTGGAATTAAACTCGCCTAATGTGATAAATACGTATGCCATGAATACTGCTTATACCGTTTTAGCCAGAAAGCGCTGAATATAATAGTCGACGCTGACGTAACGCCCTCCGCCCATGAACAGTAATACCAAAAGCATCAGTAAATAGGTAATCGCAAACTCAATGCCGTTATTCAAAATAACAAAGTTACCTGAACTGGTTAACCATTCATAATTACCATGTTGCTGTAAAATAGCTTTAGCGGCGGCGAGTTTTTCACCCGCTTCTAGCACACTGTCATTAGCTAGCCATGAACTGCCATCAGCAATCGCTAACCAGCCATTTTGCCAATGAACCGCAAAAGCTGCCACAGCCATTGTCACTATCAAAGGTAATGAAATAAGTCTTGTGGCTAATCCCATAAGCAACAAAAATCCACCGAAAAGTTCAGTTCCAGCCGCCAAAGCAGTCATCACTTCAGGCATGGGCAAACCAAGGCCCCAATCAGGATTACCAAACCAGGCCGCGGTATCTTCAAAATGAGACAATTTATTATATCCAGCTTGCATCAATACTGGTGCAAGATAAATTCTTAATGCTAGTGCGGCGAGACCATCAAAATGAGACAGTTTTTGAAGTATCTTTTGGTATAGAGAAAATAACGTTTGCATCTGGCTTCCTTTATTAAACAACAACATTGTTAATACTTTAACTATGTCAGAAATATTATGTAAATGGGTATGGCTAAATAAGACCCTGTATAAGGCAATAATATTTCAACACAGAGGTATTTAAACCCAAATTCAGCACTATCTGGCAATGCTTATGATAAATATTGATTAACTTACTGTCTAAATTTTCGTTTAAGGATAGCTGAAATCAATTAATGAAAAGTACCTATGATACAAGGGGAAGAAGTTTTGGCAGGTATTTCTTGCCATCAATAAAGCCCACATCGCACAAAATAGCCAATAACAATTTATCGCATATGCTACGCATTTAGGGGCATTAGTGTTTAGTGAAGGAGATGCAGTTTCTGCTTGCCATTGAAAGTAGGCTTGTAACAAAGTATCCGTTTGTTGCGTTGATAAACTGTGGGTTGCCAATATTGACGCTAAATCAAAAAGAGGATGACTGGTGGCTGCATATTCAAAATCAATACACATTAATCTTGCTAAGCCTTTGTTTTGATAGCCGTGAATATCCAATAGCAGGTTAAAGGGGGTTAAATCTCTGTGGCAAAAAGTCGGTGTAATTAAACATTCCTCTAATGCATTAAACCACTGCTTAACCATGTCGCTTTGGTCGTCGAGTTGGTTGAAATAGTGTTGCCATTCGGCGGTTTCCTGCGGGTAAGAGGCTATAAGCTGCTGCCGATACTCGTGCCATTGTTGCAGTAAGCTCACCTTTTTTTCAGGTAAAGGCAAAGTTGATAGATTTTTTAATACTTCAAATAGTTGTTCTACAGGTTGTGAGTTTGATGTACCTATGAGTATCTCATCCTCGCGAGGAGTATTTACACCATACTCATGATAAGCCTTATGCCAAGGTGTGGTTTCAACAATAAAGTCACTGAGATAAATTTCATAATTATCACTGTAAAAGTGTAATTTAGGGGCTATTGCTATCTGCTGTGCTTGACGCCAGCTAGCGACTTCATCTTGACGAGAGCACCACACAGCATCAACTTGGTTCACTCTTAACACTTGTGATTTTTGCATCTGTTCAATTTGGCATTTAAGCAGATAATTTTGGTTACTCAATCCCGCTGACAAGTGTTCAACGCTGATGCAATACTTAGCCAGTTTTTCCAGTTGGTTCGAAGGTACAAGCTTGAGCAGCAAGCTGACCACGTCATTAGGAAGTAAGTTTAACGCTGATTGAGCAACCAATGTTTCTAATTCAACCATTTTGAGAGAGTGGCTCTGAATTTGAATCTGTTTCTGCAAGCCATGTTTTGCGCCACATAAAGTATCCCACCACAGCCATAAAGACATAAAGTACAAACAGTGCAGTTGTCAGCATCAAGCCTTTACTAAAGTACAAATAAATTGATAGCGTATTGATAACAATCCAATAAAACCAATTTTCAAGCACCTTTTGAGCCACTAAAAAAGTGGTCATTACGGCAAAGCAGGTAGTGGCAGAATCTAGATAAGGAAATGATGCTTGGGTGTAGGTTGCCATAAAGTAACCCACAATAATTGATATTATTGATGTCACAGTAATCAACATGAAATGCGTATTAAGCGACCAACTAACAATGGCCGAGCCACTGTCATTAATAGCATGCTCCGGGCTATTACTCGGCTGTTGCATCCACATCCAATAACCGTAAACAGCCATCGCCATATAATAAATATTAAGCACTGACTCCATTAACAAAGACACTTTCCAGAAAAGTACCGTATAAATTGCCGTGCTGATAAACGCCGCTGCCCAGCACCAAATATTGGTGCGCATGGCTAATGCTAGGTACACCACGGCTAAAATGACTGCAACGGCCTCCCAGGCGGTCATCACACTCATTTCATTGAAGGCCTGGCTTATTGTTTGGCTAAATTCAAACATAAACATTACTCACTGTGGGCTAAATTAAGTTCACCACCAATAAACTTACATACAAATACCGCCTTGCCCCACTTACCATGTGCCGCTTGCATTTCAATCGCCAGCATCGACATAACATCCCCATACTCTCCACATATCTGTGTTGCCATAGCATTAGTTACTCGCTCAATATTGCTATAGCTGTCAACACGGCCTATAAACCACTTAATAGGGTCTAGGTAATTTTCATTAAATGGATACATGCTAATTTCTGCAGTTAATTTCATTATTGCCCCTCAAATAGTATTTTGCGGCGCCTGGAAATACCAAACCGTCGCAATGGTTAAGCTCATTTAACAAGGTCCAATATCAACATATGATGCAAATGAGCTTCACGAAAAATTACATAAATTTATAGTCGAAAGTTACGCCAATTTGACGTGGGTCACCGTAACGAATGTATTGCTTATCAGCCCAATCTGTATCGGGTTCGTTACCAAAGTAGAATCCACGTACGCCATAGTTTTCATCAAACACATTACGACCCCACAAATAGGCCGACCAGGTTGGTGTTTCATAACCTAGGCGAGTATTGACTATGTTATAAGCGTCAGATTGAGAGTCATTGCTGTCTGAATAATAGAAGTCACTTTTACCACTAGTATTAATATTGGCAAACCAACCGGAGTCAGCAAGATAAGTCACACCAGCACTGTAAGTAAAGTTGGGAGAGTGAGCTAATTCGCGTCCAGATAAATCAACAATAGTCCCATTTTTATCCTGGTAGCTATAATCGCCATATTCTGTTTCTAACCAGCCAAAACTACCGTACATTTGCAGATTTTCAGTCGCGTACCAATTCAAGTCAAGTTCGGCGCCGTAGTTACTTGAGCTGCCTGCATTTTCAGTGAATAACACAAAGCGTTGTGGATTTTCAGGATCTTGTAATGATGCTGCAACTTGTTGCTCTTCTCTGTCCATAAAGAAAAGCGCAAAGTTAGTATCAATTGCCCCCGCTAACCACACAGACTTAAGACCCAACTCGTAGTTATATAAAATTTCAGTATCGAATTGTTTTTTATCAGCCAACTCTGCCGGTAAAGTCATGTTAAAACCACCCGCCTTGTAGCCACGCGCGACTTTCCCATAAGCATTGTGTGCAGCATTAAGCGATTTAGACAAGGCTATATGGCCGCCCCACATGTCTTCAGAAGGCTTGAAATTGTCATTATTAGTATCAGAGTACTCACTGTTGCGACGCTCAAGGCGCAATCCGCTAGACAGTAAGTAATCGTCACCTAAATGACTGTCAAGTTGCGCAAACACCGCGAAATTAGATGCATCATAGCTTGATTGCAGTACTTCATCTGGCCAGGTGTTATATTCAGAATATAAATCATTGTCTTCTTGAAGGTTCATGGCATACACGCCAACTAACCAGTCAGTTGAGTCATTAAAAATACGACTTGCCTGGTTTGATGTGAAGCGAAACTCCTGCGATACAGTGTTACGATCGCCCTTTTTGTTCCAGGTATAATCGTAAACACAAGGTGCTGAGCCGGTGACATTCCAGTTATCATCATATTCATTACAGGTTTTACTGCTCCAATAAGCAGGATTAGCCCAGTCACCGTCGTATCCATGTTGATGATCAGTTTGTGCAAATGAGGTTAATGAGGTTAATTCAAAATATTTAGCGCCTGTGAACGACAGTTTTAGCCCTGCGCCAGTGGTTTTTTGATTATCAATACCGGGTTGATCCGTTAGGGTATCAAAACCATTATTATCCAATGTCCATGCATCATAACCGTTGTTATAGTTGGCGTGTAACAGGGTGAAGTCTGCCTGTACATCATCGGTGGCATACCAACGTAATTTTGCTCGGGTGGTCAATTCATCACGTTGATTGGTATCATCACGGCCTAAATAGCTGTTGTTTCTATAACCATTCTGATCATGCTTTTCAAGCGACACTCGATAAAGTAGCTTTCCTGAATCCGTGATAGGACCAGAGCTAAAACCTGAAAAAGTTTGCAGATTATCATCACCTAAACTGACTTTGGCGCCATTTTCAAAAGTGTCTGTTGGGTCATTACTTTTAAGATAGATCAAACCCGCTAATGCATTGGCGCCGTATTGTGTGCCTTGTGGACCACGTAATACTTCAACCTGTTGCATATCGTACATGCTTGACACCATGCCAAGACCTGACAAATCGATATCATCAACAATAAAACCAACCGATGAGTTAGGCGCGCCTTGATATTGCTCTTGTTCGCCAATTCCGCGTATTTGGAAGTATTTTGGGCGTGAGCTACCACCCGACCAGTTAAAGTTAGCAATAGAGTTTAATACATCTTCAAAATGCTGCGCGCCTTCATCTTCTAATTGCTGGGCATCGATAACCGTGACACTTGAAGGCATTTTATCAAGACTGATATTGCTGAAATCTGCATTTACGACAATCACTTCCATCTTTTCAGATTCAGGTGCGATACGCTCAATAGATTCAGTTGCGGCAAGACCATTGGTTGCATAAAGTGCCGTAAGAACAGCTAATGCGAGTGATGATTTTGCTGGGAAGATATTTTTTACAGGAAGCATAGGACCTCAAATATTAAGTTTGAGATCCGGCAAGTAGCGATAAAGAAGTGCACATCCATGAGATCGAAGTGGCCCATTCCTACGCCGGTATTAGCCGGATCAGGTTCTAAGGGTTCATCATTTGATATCTCAGTTTTCCAATTAAATATAAAATTTAACCAGTAAAACACCCCTTGGCGGAGGGGATTATATCTTAAATTTAGCTCGCTAGCAGGCAAAACTAATACTTTTTTCTGACTAAAAATAAAGCCAGCAAATGCTGGCTTAAAAAACGTGGATTTTTACTCATCTTAAAAGCTAAACAGCTGTTTAGATAAGTTATCGGTTAATTTGAAAATGCCTGGCGAATATACACTTCAAACCGAGTGGCTGTGGCATTAGGGGCAACCGCATTAACTTGTATTTGTTGTTTGCCGTGTAGCTTGAGTGATTTCCAGCTAGTGGCTTCATCTTCAATGGTAAAACCACTGGCATCAAACCAGGTGAATTTATACTGTAGGCGTAAATCTGTTGCCACTAAACTATTGATTTGTGCCGCTGCTTGAATTAAATCTGCGCTCTGGCGCTCATTTACATTAGTCACTGACACTTGTCGGCCAAAAGTACTATTGTCGACTCGTACTTCGCCTTGTGAATTAACTGAAATACCCGCTGTATGATTTGCACAGGCTGACAATAATAAACTTACAGATAATACGAAGTAACCCGTTAACTTTTTGATATTCATTGCAAAGCCTCTTCATTTATTCAATCAAAAAATGTGCTCTAGCAGTGGCAATTAACTGCTTTCTATTGGTTTGCCAACAATTAATACTCACATTCGCGACTCTTCGTCCCTGGCGAGTAATTTTACATTCTGCAAAGGTATCTTGATGTAAACCTGCGCGTAAATAGTCAATGGAGAAATCGACAATTTTAGGCACCTTTTTGGCTTGCATGAACACCATTAATTGCACAATTGCCGACATTTCCATAAAACCTGCTATTACCCCACCGTGTATAGCGGGCAATATAGGGTTACCTATATTGTCATCCTTAGCGGGTAATTTAAACACCATTTCGTCGCCAAATCGTTCTACCGACATACCAATAAATTGTGAATACGGCACTTTAGCCAGCAAATAACTGTAGTCATTCAGTTCAATCGCACGTTTTACCACATCTCTCACATCCAGTGAGGCTGAAGAGTCTGGCATATCGGCTTTGTTCGCTAAGATTTTAGATTCAGTCATGTTTGGCCTCCGGTAAATTGCCCATTAATGCCTGGCGAAACTCTTCGCCGACCATTTCAGGACTGATACGCATAAAGGTGCCAACGGCATGGGCAATAGGCTCATCTATGCTGTCCTGATAAGCGATTGCACGGGTAAAGGCTACGCTAGAGGATAATCGATAACATTCAGCAAACGCATACACAGCTTTGTGCGGCTCAGCCGGTTTCATATAATCGACACGTAGATCTAATGTGGGTGATATTTCTAAGGTTTGATATTTTTTTAAAATTGCACACACTACCGCAGTGCCGCAGGTTGTATCAATCAATGTGGTGATCACGCCGCCATGAATAACACCGGTATCTGGATAACCGATAATATCTTGACTATAAGGTAGTTCAATAAGTACATGGTGTTCGCTGGCTTCTTTAACCGACAAGCCTAATCGACGGCACTGGGCTAATTGATTAACAAATCGGGTTGCCACTTCCGTTAACGGGAAAAAATCAGAATTAATTTTCATTAGCCGCGGCTCAACATAGGTCCAAGCGGCTTACCACCTAATAAATGCAGATGAATATGGTACACTTCCTGGCCACCATGTTTATTGCAGTTCATGATCAACCGATAACCATCTTCGGCAATGCCTGCTTCATCGGCAAGCTTGGCCGCGACAGTCATCATTCGACCCAAAGCTAACTCATCAGACGCTTTAACATCATTTGCAGTCGCTATTAAATGGTTAGGAATAATCAAAATATGCGTCGGTGCTTGCGGTGAAATATCAAGAAATGCAGTAACCAAATCGTCTTGATAAAGAATATCAGCAGGAATTTCACGACGAATAATTTTGCTAAAAATGGTTTCTTCAGCCATTTGATTGTCCTTTTTGCGGTAGCCATGTTGAATGACAAAATGTGGATAGGCTTAAGTTTATAGTATTTTTCAATAAATATAACCGCTAATGATGCTTTTTCATTGTAGTCGTTTGCGTAAACCCGGCAATTTTGGCAGCATGGGTTCATTATCGTTTTTAGCGACTGGACCTTTTATGCATCATCACATTCATGCCATCGATCCCAAAGCCCATTTATTTGCCGTAACCGCCACATTGAATAATGCTCAGCCGCATCAAATATTCAGCTTACCTGCCTGGTTACCGGGCAGTTATATGATCCGTGACTTTGCTAAGAACATCATCGACATTCAATTTTTTGATGAAAATGATGCGCCGATTGGCTTTACGCAACTCGATAAACAAACATGGCAAGTGGATAATCAATCAACCACGATTACCTTGCGTTATCAAATTTATGCCTGGGACTTATCGGTGCGTACAGCTCACCTTGATACTAATCATGGCTTTTTTAATGGTAGTTCAGTTTTTCTCGCTGCCAATGGATTAGAGCATCACCCTCAACAGGTTACGATAGCGCCACCAGCATTGAATGACTTAGCCCAATGGAAAGTGGCGACCAGCATGACACGCGCAGCGGGTGAACAATTTGGTTTTGGCGAGTTTACCGCTGAAAATTACCAGGACTTAATTGATCATCCGGTTGAAATGGGCGACTTAACCATTGATACTTTTGTCGCAGCAGGCGTACCACACGATATTGTGTTAAGTGGAAAGCATCGCGCTAATATGGCCCGTTTAAAGCAAGACTTAAAAGCAATTTGCGAGTACCAAATTCACTTTTTTGATACCCCTGCTCCGTTTGAACGCTATGTGTTTATGACCACGGTATTAGATAATGGCTTTGGTGGTTTAGAGCATAAAGCTTCTACTGCCTTAATGTGTTCACGCAATGATTTACCTAAAAGTGAACAAGGTGAAGTCGAAACAGGCTATCGCACCTATTTATCCCTTTGCAGCCATGAATATTTCCATAGCTGGAATGTAAAACGCATCAAGCCGGCAAAGTTTACCCCGTTTGATTTATCCCAAGAAAGCTACACTGAGCAATTATGGGCTTATGAAGGTATTACCTCTTACTTTGATGACTTAATCACTTATCGCAGTGGCTGTATCGATCAAGAAAGCTATTTAACCTTATTGAGTGAAACTATGACTCGGGTTTATCGTGGTCAAGGCCGCTTTAAACAAAGTTTAGCTTCCTCAAGCTTTAATGCGTGGACAAAGTTTTATAAACAAGATGAAAATGCCGCCAATGCTATTGTCAGTTATTACACTAAAGGGGCGCTATTTGCGTTACTGTTAGACTTAACCTTAAGGCTTGAAACCCAGGGTAGTAAAAGCCTGGACGATGTGATGCGCATTTTATGGCAAGAGTATGGTTTAACCGAAAAAGGCACCGATAACAAAAGCCATCAACGCATTGTTGAATCATTATTAAAGCGTAATTGTGATGATCTTTTCAGCTTTTTATACAACACAGATGATCTGCCATTAGCTGATTTACTCGCTAAAGTGGGCGTTGAAATGAGCCTGCGAAGCAGTGAAGGCAGCAGTGATACTGGCGGCAGCAAAGCTAAGGGCTTTAAAATTGGATTTGGTGCCCGTGTTAAAGCGGAAAGCTTAGGCTTAAAAATACTTACCGTAACCCAGGATAGTCCAGCTCATCAGGCAGGTTTAAGTGCTGGCGACTTATTAATAGCCGCTGATAATTTACAAGTAAATGGTCAATTTGAGCAACAACTGCAACACTACCCTATTAATGAGTCGATTAAACTGCATTGGTTTAGACGCGATGAATTAATGCAAGGTGACTTAATAATTCAAGCTGCTGTAAAAGATACTGTGATGCTAAAGATTAAAGATAAAAATTTAGTCAAACTATGGTTATCTCAATAGATAAAATAACTTAGTACTTAAATATTAGCGCCTACTGATTAAAAAAAAGTGCTTAAGCTTAGCCCTAGAAGGTATCGTATTGTATGCGATATCTTCTAGGCTAATTAAGTCAGTCATGAGTTATCCCTAAACCATCACCTCGTGAACATGAGTTTGAGCCCATGCAATTGCTTGACCGCGGCTTGATACCCCAATTTTTCTAAATGCGCGGTACAAATGGGTCTTAATAGTTGATTCACTGACAAATAATTTATTGGCTATATCAAGGTTAGTATTGCCAGATAATAATGCCTGTAATACTTCACGCTCTCTGATGGTGAGGTTATCAATATCATTTTCATTGTCTACATTGTCGGAATCAACACGTAAATCAGCAGGAATAACACTTTGGCCTTTTAAAATACTTTCAAGCCCTTTACCTAAATTGGTTAATGTTGCATCAGTATAAAAAACGCCTAATGTAGTCTTAGGGTTTATTAAAAATCTTGCATCAACTTGCTTAGGAAAATTGATAAACACGGTTTTCGTTTCAGTTAACTCCCGTTCAATCACTCGTTGTAATTGGTAAGTTTGTTGTAAATCTATAGTCGACAAATCAAAAACAACTAAACTGCATTTCTGCACCGCAAGAAAATCGGCCATGTTACCTGGCTGTGCACAGGTTAATTTAACTAAAAACTCTTGTGGCCATCTTACTGTCAATAAATCCATTAATAAATGCGAGCGAGACACCAGCATCCAGTTGGCTACTTTAAACATTATTTAACTCTCCTTGTAAACTGATTAACATACAGTGCCGTTTCATCAGTCTAGATGAAACGCTAAAGCACTAAAGTAACAAATTAGTATTACATTAAATATTAGCCAAAAGAGTAGAGTTGTCACTTTTGTTTATATTTAAACATCTAACGCTATCAAAAAACCAACAAACTAAATCGTAAATTATTGATAAAGTTAAAAAACAATAAATAACAGCTAGAACTATCATTAACTTAAATAGGTTCACTCCCTCTTTATTACTATAAAAATTTGCTGAACAAAGACGCAAGCAATGACAGAAACAGCATAATTGATACTATTTGCCAGAACTTAAGTGGATCTTTTTCGATAAAAGGTACCCTAGCTTTGGTAATTTTATGTATTTGAGGGGTATGTAGTTGATGGATAAATTCACAGGTATCGGCTTGTCTAAAGCTGGGTTCAATACTCATGGCTTTTTTGAGGACCGAATCCATCCATTCTGGCACCATAGGATTCAATTTATGTACACTGACATAAGTTAGTTTTAAAAAATCATTTCGCTTGTGACATTTGCATAGCTGACCTTTAAACGGCAATTCACCGGCAAGCATTTCAAAGGTGATTACCGCTAACGAAAACAAGTCTGCTCGGCCATCTGATTGGTAACCTAATATCACTTCTGGTGCTGTGTAATCTGCAGTACCCAAGATATTATCGCGCACTAATGGCGTGCTAATTTCAGCAATACCTTTAATAAAGCATGAGCCAAAATCGATAATTTTTACTCCACCCTGGCGGGTAATAAAGATATTATCTGGCTTTAAATCTTGGTGTAATGTCTCACGTCGATGAAAAGCTCTGATGCCGAGTTCCATCTGCTTAACCAGCCGCAGTACCTCTTCTACTGAGGCTTTTCTATGCTGTACTAACCACTGTGACAAACTCACACCATCTAAAAATTCGGTTAAATAGTACAATGCGGATTTGGGTCTATTTTGTTCGGCTATTTTAACCACATAGTTATTATTGATACGATTACCCACCCAGCTTTCTAGCATAAATCGCTCAATATAGGCGGCATCATCAAGGTAATTGACCGAAGGGGTTTTCATGCAAAAAGCTTTACCCTCGCTATTTATTACCCGATAAACCTGGCTGCGTTGCGACTGATGGATAATATGGGTCACTTGATATCCATCAAGTTTCATCCCTATATCCATTGGCGGTGGAAAAGGTTTGCTGGCCAGCCGTTGATAAACGTCATCGATTTCTTGATTGGGCAAACGGTCGATGCACAACAGCTGCGCACTGACATTATCTTTGCTTCCCGCGCTGAGTGCTTTTGCCATTAACTGGTGACAAAACTGTTCACATTGTTCATCTAATAATTGCGGGTGCAGGCTAATGTGTTTATCTAGGTATTGATTAATTTCATAGTCAGTGAGTACATCATGAATGCCGTCTGTGGTCAGTAAAAACACATCCCCAACCTGTAACGAAATGGCTTTATAGTCGACCTCTAACTTAACGTCCATCCCTAGTGCTCGGGTCAAATAATGCTGGGTCTCACTGACGCTGGTACTGTGATCGCGACTGAGTTTAACCAGCTCACCGGCTCGCAGTCGATACACTCGAGAATCTCCGACATGCAGCATATGAGCGGTACACGATTTGAATATCAGTGCAGAAAAGGTGCACACAAAACCTCGACGAGCATCTCGATAATCTTGCCCTAACCCATATAACCAACGGTTTAATGCTGTTAGCACTTTATTACTTGAGGTTTGCACACTCCAGGTGTCAGGCGTGGAATAATAATCACTAATAAAATTACTGACACTGATGGCTGATGCCTGTGCACCGCCTTCTGCGGTGCTTACGCCATCACTAATAACCGTGACAATTCCTTTGGTGGTCAGCATTAATCCCGAGGGAATACGGATGCCAATTGCATCTTCATTAGCCGCTTTAATCCCTTTGTCTGACGCTTGACCTACATGGATATGAAGTTGCTCTGCATCGGAACACATCAACACAGTGTTAGCTGGCTCTTGATTACTTGCTGTTGCTGATGTTGCTAATGTTACCAACACTTCTGATGGCGATACTAACGTCTGTTGCGTGGGTGGTTCAGCGCTTTGTTTGATCATATCGTCTTACCCGCACCTTATTTAAAGCCAAGCATTATAAAATTTATCGCGGCCGTTATTCTCATACTTGATTGGCTGGCGTGATTTACTAGCATGACAAAAACGATGTCACTAAAATAAAAGCAAAAAAGTACATTCACATCAATAAGCACAAAACTCGCCGTTAATCTTAAATAGACTTACGGCGAGTTAATCACGTTACACTTTTGGCCATTAGCTAACACTGATTAAAGTGACTTCACCTTGCTCATTCACCTCAGCAATGTGGCCTTTAGGCTCATTCATAAATAATAAGGTGATAAAGCCAAATATGGCACTTACCGCAATAACATAGAAGAACATTTGCGTCGATACCACAGAGTAAACCGTTAGAAAAAATACCGCGCCAACGTTGCCATAAGCCCCTGTCATTCCAGCTATTTGCCCGGTTAAACGGCGCTTAATTAATGGCACTGCGGCAAATACTGCCCCTTCACCACCTTGTACAAAGAACGAACATGCCATCACCACCACTACCGCCACAGGCAAATTCCAGCTTGAATCGATTTGCGCGACCGAGAAATAACCAATCGCTAACCCCGCAGTTAAAATAAGTAAGGTAACTTTACGACCAAACTTATCACTTAACCAACCACCACCTGGGCGAGACATTAAGTTCATAAAGGCATAACTTGACGCCACCATACCCGCCTGCGCCATACCTAACCCAAAGGTTTCAGCAAAAAATAATGGCAACATAGACACTACCGCTAGCTCTGAGCCAAATGTGGTGAAATACAACACATTCAGCACCGCCACTTGCTTGAACTCATAACGCTCAAACTCTGGCACTTCGCTGCTAAAAATATGCTTATTGACTTGATAGGTCTGGTAATAGTCAATAATAAATATTACAACTAATGCGCCATAAATGAGGTTAGTGATGTCTTGGGTAAACATGCTGACGCCTGCTGGAGATAGCTTCCACCCCAGTAAAGCAAGCGTGGCATACATAGGGATTTTCATGATAATCAATAACACAAAATCCCCTTTGCTGGTGACTTCTAAGCCGCCGCCTTTTTTGGGTTTAAAATAAGTTGACCCTTTAGGTGTGTCGGTAATATTAAAATAATACACAAAAGAGAATGCCAAACTCATTAACCCGGTAAAGGCGATAGCATAACGCCAACCATTTTCACCACCAAAAGCTAACGCAACAGCTGGTAATGTAAAGGCCGCCGCCGCAGAGCCAAAGTTACCCCAGCCGCCATATATGCCCTCAGCGGTGCCCAGCTCTTTAGCGGGAAACCACTCACTTACTACCCTAATACCAATCACAAAGCCTGCACCGATAAAGCCAATTAAAAAACGTGCTAACGCTAACTGCTCAAAAGTATCTGCGACCGCGAACATAAAACACGGAATAGAACAAATGGCTAATAACGCTGAATAGGTTAACCTTGGACCATATTTATCAGTCACCATGCCGATAATAATCCGCGCCGGAATAGTTAACGCCACATTCAAAATTAATAGGGTTTTGATTTGATCTTTCGTTAAGCCCAAACTATCCGCAATCACGCTCACTAAAGGCGCGGCGTTAAACCACACTACAAACGTGATAAAGAAGGCCATCCAGCTCAAGTGCAATACTTTCATTTTGCCCGTAAATGAAAATAGGTTAAATTTTTCTGCGCTCATATTAAACTCCTGATACTTTTGCGAGAACAAAGACTTTGCCCTGCTCGGTTTTGACTTCAAATGGACTGGCCACCAAATTGGTATCTTCAATGCAAACCCCTGTCACCAGGTTGTAATGCTGCTTATAAAGCGGCGAGGCCACGCAAAGTTCACCTTCCATTTCGCAAATCAATCCTCTTGCCAGCAGACTCACGCCTGATGCTGGGTCAACATTGTCTAATGCGAATAAGCCATCTTTACCTAGGTTAAAAATGGCAACCGCATTACCCCCTACCCATGCAGCGACCCCAGAACCTTGGGGCAGACTGGTTTCATCACAAATATTTATCCAACTCATGCTACAACCTCCTCAGTGATATCGTTTGTTTGCACATCAGTAATATCGCGAATAGCGATAATCCCTGCCCCTGCATCTTTAATGGCGGGAAAACGCTGTTCACGTATGCGTTGATAGGCTGAAGTGTCCGCTTTAGGGGCATCTGCCGGGTTAACAAACTCATTGAAGCGGCTTAGGAATGATGGCTGTTCAAGACTGGTTTTCCACTCACATTGGTAAGAGGCGACAATGCTGTCCATTTGTTTTTCAAGCTCAGTGTTAAGACCTAGTGCATCATCAATAACCACCGACTTTAAGTAGCCTAAACCACCTTCTAACGAGTCCATCCACGTTGAAGTACGTTGTAATTTATCGGCTGTTTTTACGTAGAACATCAATACTCGATCGATATATTGGTATAGCTCTGCTGTGCTTAAATCGGTTGCAAATAAATCACCATGTCGCGGGCGCATACCACCATTACCGGCAACATATAAATTCCAACCCTTGTCAGTTGCTATTACACCAATGTCTTTGCTTTGGGCTTCTGCACACTCACGGGTACAACCTGATACCGCAAATTTTAATTTATGAGGACTGCGTAAGCCTTTGTAGCGATTTTCTAAATCAATCGCTAAGCCAATCGCGTCTTGCACGCCGTAACGGCACCATGTGTTGCCAACGCAAGATTTAACCGTGCGCAAAGATTTGCCGTACGCATGACCGGTTTCAAAACCTGCATCAATCAGTTTTTGCCAAATTTCAGGTAATTGCGATAACTGCGCACCGAACATATCGATACGTTGGCCGCCGGTAATTTTGGTGTATAGGTCATAATCTTGCGCGATTTGCCCCATAGCGATAAGTTTGGCAGGGGTAATTTCACCGCCAGCAATGCGCGGCACAATTGAATAAGAGCCGTCTTTTTGCAGATTACCTAAAAACGCATCATTAGTGTCTTGTAATTGCACATGGCTATTGTCTTGGTTTAGTACATATTGATTTTGTAAACTGGCAAAAATGGATGCTGCTGCAGGCTTACAAATATCACATCCATAGGTGTGACCTTGGGGTGAAGGTTTGCCATGCAAGGTCATTAAGGTCTCAAAATCATTAATGCCTTCTACCTGACAAAGGTGATACAAGGCTTGACGGTCATGATCAAAATGAGCACAAATTCCCGCATTAAAATCTAGCCCTTGCGCTTGTAATGTTTGGTCAATAATTTTTTGCACCATAGGTGCACAGCCACCACAACCCGATGCGGCGCGAGTACATGATTTGATTTCAGCCATTTTATGATTGCCGGCTTTCACTGCATCGACAATATCGCCTTTGGTCACCTGATGGCATGAACACACTATTGAAGTGTCTTTTAAATCTGCTTCAGATTCTGCGCCCGCTAATAACAACTCAACCGCTGAGCCGATAATTTCATCCTGCGATAAATAAGCCTCTAATAAACGGCTGTAGTCGCTATTATCGCCCACCAGCACGGCGCCCTTTAAAAATTTGCCGGTTTCATCTAACCAGAGTTTTTTGTAAATACCCGCTTGATTATCAGATAGCTCGACAAACTGTGCATTATCAAAACCACGACTAGCGCCAATTGCGGCAACATCTACACCCAGCAATTTTAGTTTGGTGCTCATATCGGCGCCGGTAAAGCTAGCGGCTTTATTTTTAGGTTCTAAAATAGATACCGATGCGGCGATATGCGATGCCGCAACACGGGCCATTTGATAACCCGGCGCGACTAAGCCAAATATTTTTTGTTGCCATAAAGCGCACTCACCAATGGCATAAACATCAGGTGCTGAGGTTAAGCAGTAATCGTCAATTTCAATGCCGCCGCGCTCACCAATATTAATGTTGGACACTCTTGCCAATGCATCCTGCGGACGAATACCGGCAGAAAACACGATCATGTCGGCTTCTAAATATGATTCATCACTGAATGTCATTCGATGCAATGCGGTTTCACCATCAATAATTGCAGTAGTCGCTTTAGAGGTATGAACACTCACCCCGAGCTGCTCAATTTTGCTACATAACAAATCACCGGCTTTGTCGTTAAGCTGAACCGGCATCAATTGCGGTGCAAACTCAACCACATGGGTTTTTACTCCTAACTGCATCATGGCATTGGCCGCTTCAAGCCCCAATAAACCACCGCCGACGACCACGCCCACTTTACTGTTGTTGGCTGCGGCTTGAATATCTTGTAGGTCTTCAATGGTACGATAAACCAGACATTGCTGACGGTCGTTGCCTTTGATCGGTGGCACGAATGGAAATGAGCCTGTCGACAGAACTAAACGGTCATATTGATATTGCTCGCCTTTCGCGCTGGTGAGTGTTTTAGTGGCAATATCAATGGCGGTAATTTGGGTATTAAGGTGTAAATTAATACCCCAATCAGCATAATCTTGCGCACTGGTTAGCATAAGAGAGTCGGCTGTGCCGGTTTCAAAATACTTGGATAATTGCACCCGGTCATATGCCGGGCGAGGCTCTTCACCAAAGACATGTACATCAAATTGTTTATTCAGCCCCAGGCTACACAATTGTTCAATAAAATGATGACCAACCATGCCATTACCCACGACAACTAACTTAGATTTTGTGACTGCCATATGCGGCTCCTTCATGCCTTGGTTTATTAAAAACAAAAGGCGCCAACTTCGTTTAAGAAGTTGGCGCCTTTGCCATAATAAAACCCAATTTTTAATGTAAACCTTTACTGATATTGATGTTGCAGACTACATGCCAAAAACAATTTCATTATCAAAAACATTTACTACTTTTAAAACAATAACCTACAACCTAGCTATTACTCACATTTCTGCTTGCTACGTTCATATTAAGCGCAGTCGCACCATAATGAGGCGCACTGCTTTCTGGCATAACCGATATTCCTGCATTTTTTGCAGCCTGACCGGGTGTCATCACGGCAATAATTTGTGCGGACATTTGAGCCACGCTGACGCCTTTTTGCATTGCTTGTTGCTGAATAATTTGGTGTGCTTTTGCTTCATCAAATCCTTGTTGCATTACAATTATTTTGGCTTGGTTCAAGAGTTTTAGACCTTTAATCTCATCAGCTAATTTTTTGAATTCTGCGATACTTTTATTGGCGGCATTCAAACGCGCCCTGGCCAAATCAACTAAGCTCAGTAATCGACTGGCGACCATAATGTCGGGGACAAAAGTGAGTCGACCACAGGCCAACAAGCCTTCTAATTGCTGAGGTTGCCACTGATTAACATTCACAATAATGGCGGTGGGTTGGTTTAACAGGCTACGCTGAATAAAACCATCAATCAGCCCTTCTAGCGTGTCAGTTAATACTAGTAAAACATCAAAATGTGTCGAAATTCTTTCAACCGCACTGATTGAATTCACGACACTGACTTTGCCCAGAGAGGCTAAAACGGTTTGATAATCAGCCAAGCGCTGCGCCGCGGTATCAAGCACAGAGAAGGTAGGATCGGATAAAATTACACTGTGCATGATTTCTCCTTGGCAGTTAACGGAGATGTGATTAATGACTGAGATAATTGGGCCGGATTAATATGTGTTTCAGATGCGCTTATTGGCACTAATCGCCCAGTCCACCAGCACTGACTCAGAGTCATATTATTCGCAAGAACAAGACTATTAGCATGTAAAACGTCATGTAAACTCAACACCAAACACAGCGTAGCTTGCACACTGCTTAACGCTTGCTCATGCATTGCAGGCGTCATTGGTTGAGTGCGACAAGATGAGGACTCATTAAGATGTAGATAGCTTAATTCTGTGGTGTTTTCTGTGCGCCAAAGCTGCGCAAGTATTTCACTAGGCAGTTCTGCCTGGCCTACTTTTGCACCAGAAAAGCCCTCCAACAATGTTGGTAGCTCAAATGCACTAAACTGGACATTATCCCCAGAGTATTTCACGACTTGAACATCAGTTGTTACTCGGGGATTTATTTCCGTCTCGCCTTGTAAGCCTTTAAAAATACCGACAACACCTTGTTGGTAGACATCTTCAGTAAATAATTTTTCTGCCACTTTTTGATGCAATTCATCAAGCCCAGGATGAAAATAACTGCGTAGGCTCAATGGCGCATTGCTAGGGTTGATGCAGCGAGATGCGGTTTGAATAATGCTTCTTAAGCCGAGTTCTTGATGCAACAAACGGCAATCATCTAACACTGGGGCTAAATCACCTGCAGGCACATAGACTATGCCGCTATCATCCAATGCTTGTTGTGCTTTTTCTGCCGTTTGACACAGGGCAATATCTAATGCTTGAATGCAAGACTCAACATGTCGACGATGGGGCAAGGCCTGACTATCACCGTGTAACATAATCCGCATACCTTTGCGGGCTAACATCTTTGCCACCAGCAGTAGCCAAGGTAACTGCTCACGTTTTCCGGCATAAACAGGCCAATCTATATCAACGTTTAATTTCCCCCAAGCAGGATTAATAGTGTGTTTAAGCCCAGCAACAACACCTGCTACCTCTGCCACGGTTTCGCCTCGCACCCGCATTAGCATCATTGCACTGGCCATTTGGGCTTTAGTGACTTTGCCCTTGGCAAAACCTTGAATTAACAAACTGGCTTCGGCAAACGTTAAACTGCGTGAGCCTTTTTCGCCCTTGCCAAGCGCTTTGATCAATAATCGAAAGTCAAAGTCTTCAACAGAGGTGAGTTCAAGCGGTCCAATTTTAGGCATATAACACCTCAAATGATTCGCTTTGGGGGAATGAATGCTGGGTGTTATCGTCAATGTCTGCAAGTAACTGCGACAACTGCAACCCGACACTGACCACTTCACCGATAATAATTAGCGTTGGCCCTGAATTTTTAATGGTTAATGCATCGTGCCCCATATTACCGACGGTTGAATAAGTGACTAATTGATTGGGACGTCCGCCATTAGTGACAAAAGCAACCGGCAGATTTGCCGCGCACATGGCGTCAATTAACCCATGTGAAATTCCTACAGCTTGCTCTTTGCCCATATAAAACACTAAGGTAGATTGCGCCGCGAGTAACGCCTGCCATTGTGTTGGCGCATTGGCATTATCGGCATCGGTCATTTTAGTACCGGTAATTAAAGTGACACTGCGCGCGACACCTCGAAAAGTCAGTGGAATACCTGTGCTGGCAGCACTGCCCAAAGCAGCGGTAACCCCGGCAAAAAACTGCGAGCGCACTCCATGATTAGCGAGATAAAGTGCTTCTTCAGCGCCGCGACCAAATATATGTGGGTCGCCACCTTTTAAGCGCACCACTTTTAATCCTTGTTGAGCTAAGGTCAGTAATAAAGCATTAATGTCATCCTGCTGAGTACTGGACTGACCACAACGTTTACCGACAAAATGACGTTGGCACTGGGCATTCACTAAGGTCAAAATATCGCTACTGACTAGGCTATCGAACACTAATGCTTCTGCTTGTGCCACCATGCGTGCGGCTTTAATTGTCATCAAATCTAATTGACCACAGCCTGCGCCAACAATAGCCACTTCTCCACCTTTGAGAGTTTGTTCTGCACTAAGTGTCTGATGGGTATTTTTAATCATGGCTTCGACATTATTCATTAGGCAACATCCTCTTTGACTGGATTGGTTTGTTGATACTCGGTATCTGAGTCACTGCAAGCATCTGTGTAGGTAAGTGCTTCAGCCCAATGCGCGGAGGCGCACTGGTTAACTTCACTTTGGCAACTGCCACATTGTCGACCACAACCTAATGTGGATTGCGTCACATCTAAAGCCTGTTCAAAAATAAGGTTAGTAACACCTTGGTTAAATACTTGTTGATTAAACTGCAGATTAATTTCATCGCCGATATCAGCTTCAGTCATGCCTGTACAGGCACAAATTAATGGGCTATTTCCAGCTTTAATCTGTTGATGAAGTTGGCCTAATAGCTGGCTATTTAAGGTTTTACCAATAAATGCACCCATAGGTTCTAATGCCACATTCACCGGTTTGTCAGATAACAGTTTCAACGCAATTAACTGCCCTTTTTGGATATTGCATTGAATGTGCAATAGCTGATGCCCAGATTGACAAACTCGCGTTAAGGTCCACTTTAATGAATAGGGCGTGGCTTGATATGCAAAACCATCTTGTTCGTTTTCAAAACCAATATGATGACAAATACCATTGGTTAACGTTTGAGCCACTTGCCAACAAAGACCTGCGGCCGCTTTGTCATGAATGCCAAATACCACCCCTTGCAGAGCTAATATAACCGGCGATAAAGTGACAGCTTGGCATTTAAATCCTGGCTGAAGTGAAATGGGATCAACTCGACTATCAATGACTTGATTAATCCCTTGGGTCAGTGAAAACTGCTTTGACCAGTGCATAGACATGGACGCAACATCGACTGGCATGTCTTTATCTGCGACCACACGCGCCATTGTAAAATCTTGGGAGGTTGATTTTGTTTTTTGTTCAGCTTGAATACGGGCTAACCCACCTTCCACTAGATTAAATAAACCCAGTTGTTTTGGATGTAAATGGATCACAGGTTCTGGCACGCTGGCGCGAAGGCTAGCAATATGGCCTGTGCGAGTCATGGTGTGCCACTGATCTCGACTGCGGCCACTATTAAGCAACAAAGCGGGTAAGTTTTGGTGGCTATTTTCAACACCATTCACTGATTGTCCTTTGGCTAAGTGAGTGGATACGTTCGCAGGCGTAATAAACTGTGCTTTACCGCTGACAGTTGCAAACTGGCCATTTGAAAACACACGCTGATGTCGCTGACCGATTTGCTCAATGGTTGCGACTGGCCACTGTGTTGGCACTAAATCATCATATTGAGTTTTCGTTAATCCAGCGAGTCCGGCAAGATTAAAGTGTTTATCTGGAAAAGCTTGTTTCACTTTGGCACTAAGTAATGCAAATTCGCTAAATACACTGGCATTATGTTCGAAATCAAAGCCGTTAAAGCCCATTTTAATCGCCACTTGGCTCACCGCCCACCAATCTGGTTTTGCCTGACCTTTTGCAGTGATAAAGCTGCGTTGGCGGGTAATAGTGCGCTCGCTATTAGTGACTGTGCCACACTTTTCGGACCAACCTTGGGCGGGAAGCAATATATCCGCTAGCTTAGCGGTGTCAGAATCAGGACTCACTTCAGACACCACCACAAACGGGCAATCGGCTAGTGCTTTGGCAATTTTAGCGCTATTAGGCAGCGATACCACAGGATTAGTGCCCATAATCCATATGGCTTTTATTTTGCCATCGGCTAACGCATCAAACATATCGACAGCCGCTAAGCCTTTTTGTTTAGCCACGGTACCGCATTGCCAAAAGTCCGCCAGTAACGCCCGCTCATTATCAGCAAATCCCATATGACAGGCTAATTGAGTAGCCAAACCACCTACTTCTCGCCCGCCCATGGCATTAGGCTGTCCGGTCAGCGAAAAGAATCCGGCTCCAACCTGGCCTATTTGGCCTAATGCAAGATGACAATTAATTATCGCATTAGTGATATCGGTGCCATTCACTGACTGGTTAACACCCTGGCAGGTGGCAGTAACGACTTGCTCATGCTGACTAAAAAGTTGGTAAAACTGTACTAAGTCTGAATAAGCCACCCCAACAGAGTCGGCAAGTGTTTGCAGGTTTTTACTGAACTGTTGTGCGTGGGTAATGGCTTCAACAACACCTTCTGTGTGAGCATGAATATAGCGTTGATTTAGTGTGTTGTTATCTGCAATAAAGCCCAGCAAGCCAACAAATAAGTCTAAATCTGCCCCTGGGTTTATCGCTAAATGTAAATCAGCTTGCTTAGCGGTTGCGGTTGATAACGGGTCGACTACGACCAATTTGCAGCCATTGGTTTTTCTTGCTGCTAAAATACGTTGAAATAAAACCGGATGGGTCCAGGCGGTATTGGCACCAATTAAGACAATAACTTTTGCATGCTCAAAATCTTGATAACATCCGGGTACCACATCTTCACCAAATGCACGTTGCATTGCACTCACTGCTGAAGACATACACAGGCGTGAATTAGTGTCGACATTAGCGGTTTTTAAGAAACCTTTAACAAACTTGTTGGCAACATAGTAGTCTTCGGTAAGCAACTGACCTGATAAATAAAAGGCCACTGAATCTGAACCATATTGATCAATGGTTTGCTGAAATGTATCTGCAATTAATTGTGTAGCTGCATCCCAATCAAGTGGTTTACCTGAGCGCAACTTAGGATAGCGCAATGTGTGGGGCTGATTCAGACTGTCTAATAAACGTTCACCTTTAGCGCATAGCTGACCAAAGTTAGCAGGGTGAACATTGTCGCCTTGCAACATCAACCCTAAGCCGGTTTTACCAAGTGTGTGTGTTGAATTTTGGCTGATGGTTAATCCACAGCCAACACCACAATATGCACAACTTGATTGAATATCCGTCATTCCTACACCTATCTTCTCGCTACAATAATTGCATTTAATATCGCAACTAGCGTGCCAAATTTATACCGGATTGAAATTAAAGGTTTTTTATATATTTACTTAGGAAAGTAATCGAAAATTGCGCAGCCAAAGTGCAACAAGTCGCACCAATGTTGCGCATCTTATTGAAAACAAAGTAATTAAAATACCTCTTTAGAGGTATAGAGATTTAGCGAGGTGGGTTATTTGAAGGCGATAAAACAAAGTAGACAATGATCGATAGTATTGAAAAAATGTCGCAAAAAGTGTTGATATAACACCATCATCAACACATTAGCTTTCGCACTATTTAGCCACGCGACCATCATCGTGGCAGGCTTCGCAAGCAGGTTGTTCACCTACATTCACTTCATGTACCGCATGACAATCGACACACATCAACATGCCATCATGCGGTTTATGGTTATCATTCATTTTAGCTAATGAACCATGGCAACTTTGACATTGTTCAAATTCATATCCACCGTCAACCGAAGGTTCTTCATTTACATGACAGCTTTCACACCCGTTCATGCCGGCATGAAAATCAGCTAAGTTTTCCTCTGCGGCAGACGCGCCAATTGAAAAAGTGAGCACAGCAAAACAAACAGCGAATAGGGAACATAAGAAAATATTTTTCATATCAACCTCTTTTTATCCACGCTAGCCACAATGGTATTGAATAAAGGTCATTATTCATGATTGAGACTTTATATGGATGATTTTTTTAGCTTAAATCCAATTTAGTCGAACTACCGTACTTAAGCAACTATCATGTTATAACAAGACCTTAGCATTGAAGCTGAACTTGAAACGAGCGCTACATCAATACATCCATAATAAAAGTTATAAAACAAAAACTGGAGCACAAGGCTCCAGTTTAGTGGTGTTTATTTTACCGGCAATATTAGCTGTTCTTTAAAGCCGCAATGCGTTTTTCTAGTGGTGGATGGCTCATCATAAACTCAGCCATAGAACGCTTACCGCTAATACCTAACGCTGACATTTGAGCTGGCATTGCACCGGCTTCTGGGCCCGTTTTTAAACGTTCAAGCGCAGCGATCATCTTATTCTTACCCGCTAAACGTGCAGCACCTTCATCGGCTCTAAACTCACGTATACGAGAGAAGTAAGCCACAATGATTGAAGCTAAGATACCAAACAGCATATCTAATACAAACACCACGGCCATATAGGCAAACATACCTAAACCTTCACCTTCTTCACTGTTACTAGAGACAACATTATTAATAATACCCGCAACGACGCGTGCTGCAAAAATAACGAACGTGTTCACTACACCTTGAATTAGCGTTAACGTTACCATGTCACCGTTAGCAACGTGGCTAACTTCATGGGCTAAAACGCCTTCAATTTCATCCTGGGTCATGCCATAAAGTAAGCCTGAGCTTACCGCAACCAGTGAATTATTCTTACTTGGGCCAGTAGCAAACGCATTCATTTCAGGTGATTGGTAAATTGCCACTTCTGGCATTTTTATACCTGCTTGCTCAGCTTGACGAGCAACGGTTTCAACTAACCAGCGTTCAGTATTATCACGTGGATTGGTGATCACTTCACAACCCATGGTTTTCTTTGCCATCCATTTTGAAATGGCTAAACTGATAAAGGCGCCACCAAAACCGAAAATGGCAGCAAACACTAATAATCCACTCATCGTAGAAGTGTTAACTCCTAGAATAGACATTACAATTGAGGCCACTAGCAAAATTGCCATGTTGGTCGCAATTAACAAAAAGATACGCTTCATTTTAGCTCCTGTGTTGGCAAGATTGCCGATATCAATACATTCTACAGACATAATATGTCCGGTAAAATGATTTTCAAGGTATTGAAGATTAAATATGATTTAATCAACCAAGATACATTATTACGCGCAGATTTTAGGTACAGATACTTAATTGAAACTTAAATGTCGCTAAACAAAAACCGGAGAGTTATCTCTATTATCTTGCTGTGATTAACTTTGTTAATATGGGGATAATCGACTGTGGTTATTGAAGAAAAAAAGGATATTTTATGTCAGTGAATGCTTTATTATTGAGCGCTTCTAGAGTGGGTGACACCCCGTATTTACAGCATGCTGTTGAGCTTATAAAACCATTGTGTATAGCAGGACAAAAATGGCTGTTTATTCCTTATGCAGGTGTTGGTATAAGCTACAGTGAATATTTGGAAAAAGTCCGCCAAGGCTTAGCTGATTTACCCATCAGTATCAGTAGTATTGATGAATACGGCGATCCAAAACAAGCCATAAAAGATGCCGATGGTATTTTTATTGGTGGCGGTAATACGTTCCAATTACTCAATGAATTATATCGTTATGATTTAGTTCACCTGATTAAACAGCAGGTCAGTGAAGGTAAGCCTTATGTGGGCTGGAGCGCTGGTTCTAACATTGCAGGCTTGTCAATTCGCACCACCAACGATATGCCGATTATTGAGCCGCCTTCATTTACCGCTATCGGCCTAGTGCCATTTCAAATAAATCCACATTACAGTAATTATCAAGCACCGGGCCATAATGGTGAAACGCGTGCCCAGCGTTTATATGAGTTTACCCAAGTGGATCCGCTCACCCCCATTATTGCTATTCAAGAAGGTACTGCACTTAAGCTCGCTGATAGTAAGCTGACATTAGTGGGTAACAAGCCAGGCTATTTGTTCCAGGGTGAGCAGCAAGAAGTGCCGATTGAACCTGGCACAGATTTATCACAGTACTTATCCTAATATAATTTACTTACAGTGACTTTTTACAACTGTAAGTACTGATAATCATTTAATTCAATACCCAAGATGTGGATTAGCCACAGGGTATTGAATTACTTTACATCAAGCTTATCATTACTTGTTGAAGCAGAAGTGGGTTCAGATTCAGGTTTAGCATCTGTTTCACCTAATTGCTTACACAAGGGTTCATCATCTAACTGAGCCATTTGAGCAGATGCAGATGACAATGGTGAAGAGACTGTTGTGGTGTTTAAAGGTAAGTCTTCTGACTTAGTAAACACCTGCGCAGACAATTCAGCCGTTGCGGTATGAGATAATTTATCCACTAGTCGGTAGGCCACTATCACACCCGCAAGACCAAAAATAATTGAACCGATAATCTGGCCAATTAACACGCCGTAAACCTCGCCCCACTGCGCACCAAAGTAAACAAATGGAATGGTACCAATTGTGGCTTTACCCACATTGAAAAAGGTTGAATATTTAGCCTTGCCCAAATTATTGAAAGAAGCATTGGCGACAAACAATATTCCCGAAAAAATGAAAAACACTGCAATATACTGACAGAAGAACAATATCAGCTCTGCAGCATCGCCTTTCATATCAAAACCGCTCACAATGTGATGACGAAGTAAGAATAATATGAGTGATACGCTGACAACATAAATCACACAGAACTGAATCGCTTTATTCAAACTTTGTTTAACTCGATCAAATTCATTAGCACCAAAATTTTGTCCTACAATTGGCCCTACTGCGCCAGATAGCGCAAAAATCATCCCAAAACTAACCGGGATCAACCGGCCTAAAATAGCCCAACCAGCGACATAACTGTCACCAAAATCAGCAATAGCCCGGGTGACTACCGCATTGCCTATCGGTGTGGCGATATTGGTTAGCATTGCCGGCCCTGCAATCGCAAAAATAATCGGTAAATCCTGTTTGAACTCATCAAAGTTAAACTTGCCTACCAGCTGATGTTTAATTAAAACCCCATGCCCTGCAATGAACAATACGGCAAAGCGCGAAAATACTGATGCTACAGCGGCGCCTTCAATCCCCATAGCGAATACAAAAATAAAAATCGGATCAAGAACCGCATTAACACCGCCACCCGCTAATGTCGACATCATCGACAACTTGGCATCGCCTACCGCTCGAAGTGCGCCGCCCAGTGCCATTGCAAGACAAATTACCGGTAACGATGGCACTAATATATATAAATAACTTTGTGCAAGTTCAGCGGTGTAACCTTTGGCACCAACAAGGGCAAGTAACTCAGGAATAAAGCTCATCACGATCAATGCCACCAGCACACTGATAATGAATGTCACCACGGCACAGTTTAAAAATAAGCGTTTTGCTTGATCACTGTTTTTGGCTCCAATAGATCTTGAAACCAAAGCACCCAGAGCAATAGATAATCCAATCCCTATCGAAGTAGTAAAAAATGAAATAGTCCCAGCATAGCCCACAGCAGCCGCAAGCTCTTGCTCACCCAGCAAACTTAAAAAGAAGATATCTAATAAATCAACGACAAATAATGCTGAGATCCCCACTGCGGCAGTAGAGCTCATCACTAATATATGTCGTAAAATCGGCCCTTCGACAAACTTGGCTGTGGTCATGCTTATCCTTTGAAATGTTCCCGATTATCTTATACGGCTTTATTAGGGTTATACGTCATTATTTAGCATATAAAAAAGAGCAACACGTTATGGCTGAGTGAGCGAAGCAAGCGACTCTAATTCACTACCACAATGATTACAAAACTGGGCGTCATTATCATGGCCTGCCTTGCCACAATTACTGCATTTACGCAGATCACGTACCTTGACCATTTCTTGAGAAATCTCAGCGGTTAAAATACCGGTCGGAATGGCTATGATTGAATAACCTATCAACATGGTTAATGCAGCTATTGCTTGACCCAGTGGTGTTTGTGGGGTGATATCACCGTACCCGACAGTGGTGATAGTCACAATGGTCCAATACATAGATTTAGGAATTGAGCTGAAACCATTATTAGGACCTTCAACCACATACATAACGACGCTTAATACCAATATTATCAAGCTCACCGAAAAGAAAAATATAAACACCTTTCGGCTTGACTGAAGCATAGCTTTTAATAATAAATTACCGTCAGCAAGAAAGCGTAATAACTTCAGTACTCTGAATACCCTAAATAATCTCAATACCCTAATAGCAAGAGCAAAATTTGCCCCTGGGAAGATCAATGCTAAATAACTTGGCAGAATGGACAATAGATCCACTATGCCAAAAAAACTGCGAGCGTAAAGTAAGCGATTTTGCGAGCAATAAAGCCTAAGTGCATATTCAAAGGTAAATATGATGGTAAATATCCACTCACCAATCAGAAAAAAATTACCATAATCGGCATGAAAACTATCAATTGTGTCTAAGCTTATCAGCAATATACTGGCCACAATCGATATCAAAAGCACAATATCAAATGCTTTACCCTCAGGGGTATCTGTACCAAAAATGATGGTCCGTAAACGCTGTTTTAGCGGCGAGTCGTCTAAGTTTGCTTCGTTCATACTCGTTTAACTCAAATCCTGAAAAAGATATCTAACATAACCATACCATTTACAAACGGATAACGTTAAAATCATTTCAATTAACTGATTAGCCGAGTAAAAGCGGCTAATTTACCCGCATTGTAAAAATAATAATATTCATTATACGGAGATATCATGCACTTGCGTTATTGGCTTTTCGCCCTCAGTATTGCTTGCCCTTTATTTGCCAGTGCTTCTTCAGCTCAGCCACATGCTAAAATCGATTTAGTGGTGGTCAATAAGTCCGAATCTCGTATGTCAGTGATGCGCGACGGTAAAGTATTAAAAACCTATGTTATTGCGATGGGAGATGCTCCGCAGGGACATAAATTAAAAGAAGGCGATCAACGTACCCCGCAAGGACGTTACGTACTTGATTATAAAAAACCTGACAGCGCGTTTTACAAATCTATTCACATTTCATATCCCAATGATGAAGACAAACTGCGTGCGCAAGCGTTAGGCATCAGCCCTGGCGGTATGATAATGATCCATGGTCAAAACCCTCGTTCATCCATGTCACCGGAAGAAGCGCAAAGATACAATTGGACTAACGGTTGCATTGCTGTCACCAACAAAGAAATGGATGAATTGTGGCGCATGATTGATGAAGGCACGCCTATTGAGATTTGGCCATAATCAACAGGCCATTTAAGCAGGCCATTTAAGCAGGCCAAAAATTTGGATTATTTATGAATTACAGCGTTTTACAACACACTTGGCCAGACTTTAGCTTACAAACCCAAGCTTTTATCAACAAGCTTGGTTTAGCCTCGCTATCGTTAGCTTGTGATCACGCCGCTTTACGCGTCAATAATAGCCAAACCGCCCAAGCACTTGCAGATGAATTTGCTCAGCTAGGTGAAGTCATTTCAAATAATATAATTAATGGTCGGCCCATTTTAATTATTAAATTATCTGAACCAATGTTGATGGGAACGACAGCGATTGAATGTGTTGAACTGCCCTTTCCATCAGATAAAGTGTATCCAATGGAAGGCTGGGAGCATGTAGAGTTAGTGTTCCCGTCAAATGCGCAAACCTGTGATGATTTAGCATCCCAGTTAATCGCCCATGTACCGCAACTTGCAGAAGTCATTGCCGGAAAAACCGAGATAAAGGTCAAATTGAGCTCGCCTAAAGGTGACAATGAGCGCTTAGCGAATCCTACCATCGCGTTTAAGGCGAATGGCATTTGTGTCAAAGTGCATCCGCATGATATTCAAAAAATTATCGAAAGTGAGCAAGCTAACTCACCTTTTACGGTTATTGATAAACTAACTCGCGACTAAGCTTCGCTCTGTACAGTGGATCTTCTAGATACATATAGATAAAAAAGGAGAACCTCTTTGTTCTCCTTTATATCAATCTAATTCTTGAAGTCTACGCAATCAAACCGCTATTTTTTAGCTGTTTTTTCCGCAGCTAACACACTCGACATAGATGGCACGATAGACACAGGATCTAAACGCATTTGAAACCAGTTCAAACGCCAGTCTAAATGTGGCCCAGTTACACGGCCTGTTGCGCCTATTTCAGCCAGTTTTTGGCCTTGAGTCACTTTATCACCAACCTTTGGATATAACTTACTTAAATGTAAAAATGTCGAACTAACACCATAACCGTGGTCAATAATTAATGTCCCACCCGAGTAAAACATGTCTGGTACCGCTAAGGTAATCACACCGTCAGCTGGAGATACGACGACTGTACCCGTTGGTCTAGCGACATCGACACCAAAGTGCGGGTTACCTGGTACATCGTTATACACACGCTGACTGCCATATACCCCTGAAATCCGCCCCGTTACTGGCCAAATAAAATCCTGCATAAAAGCGTATTGTTCAATAAATGTCTCACGGGCGGCATAGGTTTTCTTACTGTCTTCAGCTGCACGCTTTTGCGCGACAGGATCAGGCTTCATAATTGTGGTACTGATCCCAGTCACACGATCAATTTTATATTCGCGACTGGTAACCTTAATAGGCTTAAGCTCAGTTAACCCTGTTGGATAGGTGACCTCCAACATTTGCTCGGCTTTAGCATCGCGGTCAAAACCAATAGCAAATTGCCCTTTGGGGGTGACTTTTACAGGTCCACCATTAAGCTTAATGCTACTGCCCACTGGCACAGTACCGCGCACCAATGCGCCCTGTTCAAATTGACCTTGAAAGGTAATTTCAGCGCTAGCTGGAGATATAAGCACACCCGATAGTAAAGCACTGCAAGCTACCGCAAACAATTTAATATGACTCAATTCCTTGTTACCCCTAATAACTCACAATAACTAACAGCAATTTAATAAACGACAATGACTTTTTTGTTTCTATCTATTTTGTTCAGACTATTACTCAGACTGCTGTTCAGGCCTATCCTCTGACCGCGATAGCGCCTTTGCCAATGCCTTCATAGGCAATCACTTTAAAATGGCTTTCAGGCACTTTAGCCGCCAAAGTTACTGCCATATACTCAGCCAGTAACTCTACTGTGGTGTCATGGGGAATAATATCGCAGCAATTTTTAGGCATGGCTAACTGGAAATCTCCCTGCGGCGCAACATAATGAAAACCATAATGGGTATCATCACTGACATTGGCTTGTTTAGATAATTGCAGATCTGCAACAGGAACTATATCTTCTTCTGTGCCTAAATAAGCATCATGCCAACGTTCAGCCCAATACTCGTCCCATTTGGGCTCGGCTATGCCATTTTCAAATACGGTTACGGGGCTGCGATGACCGTGTGCAATGCGCTGACAATTGCCATCATGTTTACGTAAACCATGGCTGTAATGATAATAAGGCGTCGTCAGTACTTCATTACGTAATGTAATACTAATATCTTGCACATTGTCAGGTAATGCTTCGCGAAGGGCTTTTTGTAAAAAGTCGTTCACACTTTCAAAGTCGATGACTTCTGTAGGGATGAGGGCAAATGCTTGTGATGGACAAGCCAAATGAATATCGCCCTTTTGACTAGCAAAATCCATCCACACTCTGTCACCCTGTTGTTGCCACCTGACTTGATTACACGCTGTTGGGATCAACAAACGATGGTCGGCAACATCATCAATGGTATTCTTAATGGTTTTTTTGACTTTAGAAAAATCAAGCACCATATTTTGCTCGTCTAGCCCGCCATCAAGCAGCACATCAACAATCCAGCTTTCGCCGACCATACCGCGAATGGGGCAAAGATAAGAGAAGTCTATTACGGTTAAATCTTTTACAAACAGTTGCATTAAAGCTCCTAGGCAGAAAAACAGTCCACCTCAGTGTGAATCAGTTCCAATTAGCAAATGGCCAAAGGACGATGAGGACAAACATTCTAAACAAAAGTCACTCTATGAGCGAGTAAACATATTAAATATGATAAAAAACGCTGAAAATAGCGGTTGATCTAACTCTATTTTATAACCCATCTCATTTATAAAGTGAGGTAAGTTGCATCACGCAACATCGAGGTTATATTTGCAAGAGAAATGACCAGCTTATTTTTTGCATTAACCCCATTGCCATCCTCAAACTAGCCAAGATAAAGACCATCTAGACCTTTAAGCCACTCGCCTTGACAATTTTATAGCGCAAATGCAAGTTATATACTCCCAGTTGAGAGGGATCCAAGTCGTTAATCTGAGCAAAGCCGACAACTAAACACCTTTTGACAGTGCTTTGACATTAGTAGTTAACCCATCAAAAACTGAGTTGTAATATTATTCGGAATGCCTTTAAGCATAGATCGTGCGATGATATTAATAAATTAATCGTAGAAAATTTTTTACAGGCAAAAATTAATATTAAGAAAATACTATAAATTCAGATGCTCATCAGCCCAATATTAGTTGATAACAAAAAAGGATAGCCAGATTTGAAATAAGAACGAATTGATAGTCATAAGACACCCACTAGACGACTGGTCTATTTGAGTGTATCCTCACTGGATGAAAACAAGCACCCAAGATACACGCCAACATATTTTAGATATCGGCTATCAATTGATCGCAGCACGCGGCTTTGTCAGCGTTGGATTATCTGAACTCCTTAAACATGCCGAAGTCCCTAAAGGCTCGTTTTACCATTACTTCAAATCAAAAGAGCAATTTGGTGAAGCGCTCATCGAAGATTACTTCGATGATTATCAGCAACGTTTACAAATCCTGTTTGGTAACCCAGCTCAATCTGGATTAAAACGTTTAATGACATATTGGCAAGGTTGGATGACGTCACAAGCAGATAGCTGTTCATCACAAAAGTGCCTAGTGGTTAAACTGAGTGCCGAAGTAGCTGATTTATCAGAACCTATGCGAGTCGCATTATTAAAAGGAACCCAAGTAGTACAAGGCGCGATTAGTGGCTGTATCACCGCGGGTATTGAAGATAAATCGATTAAAAAACTCAGTGCGGATGAGACAGCTGAACTGCTTTATAATTTGTGGATCGGCGCTAGCTTAATGGCAAAACTAAGCAAAGATGACAGAGGGCTAAAGCAGGCAATGGACATAACTATATCATTTTTAAAGCCATAGTCAGCGATGATTAATTGATTCTAAAAGATTTATGTAAACCGACAAGCTATACGATTTAAGGTACATCCTCACCGTTTTAGAGCGGATATTGACAACCAAAAAATAGACGACTGGTCTATTAATTAGGAATACAGATGAAAATTTTAATGGTATTAACCTCACACGATAAACTAGGTGACACAGGTAACAAAACAGGCTTTTGGCTAGAGGAATTTACCTCACCGTATTATCATTTTGCTGATAATGACGCAGTGATAGTGCTAGCTTCCCCTTTAGGTGGTCAGCCACCTTTAGATCCGAGTAGTGATGGTGCAGACTTCCAAACAGCAACAACTGCACGCTTCAAAAGCGATACTGATGCTCAAAAACAGCTCGCAAATACAGTACGCCTTGACAGTATAAATGTAGCTGACTTTGATGCTGTCTTTTACCCTGGCGGCCATGGCCCACTTTGGGACTTAACTGAAGACAAACACTCAATTGCCTTAATTGAACACACTTACCAGCAAGGTAAACCATTGGGTCTCGTGTGTCATGCATCAGGCGCATTACGCCATGCTAAAAATGCCGATGGCAGCTTTTTAGTTAACGGTAAAAAAGTTACAGGATTTACTAACAGCGAAGAAGATGCTGTGCAACTAACGGCTATCGTCCCCTACTTAGTTGAAGATATGCTGAAAGAAAATGGTGGTATTTACACTAAAGGTGCAGATTGGGCTAGCCATATTGAAGTTGATGGCAACTTAGTTACTGGCCAAAATCCGGCTTCATCAGAAGCGGTTGCTCAAGCCATGCTAATGTTACTTAAAGCATAAATATTTTAAGCCACCTTTGGCTTTAATGGTTCATAAATAGCGGCATAATGGCCAAACTATTTAAGGCGTAAAGAGCCAATCAATAACCCTAGCCAAACTGAAACATGGCTAGGGTTATTATTATGACTAATAAAATATACTAACCACGGCAATCTATCGAATTAACCCTAGGTTCAAACCAAGTTAATCTTGATTCAGCTTAGTTAAATCTGGTTAATAGATTTATTAATTTCTATCTTGCCCGCTTTTAAAGGCAAACTGACAGTAAAGGGATTATTATGATCACACTACACCATCTCAATCAGTCTCGTTCGAAACGTATTTTATGGTTGTTAGAAGAACTAGGGCAAGCCTACCAAGTTAAAGCTTATCAAAGAGACAAAGTCACCTTTCTAGCACCACCTGAATTAACTGCAATTCACCCATTAGGTAAATCACCAGTCATTGAGCACAATGACTTAGTCATTGCTGAATCAGGCGCCATCACCGAGTATTTAATCAATCAATTTGCAAATCACTTAGCACCGGAATCAAATAGCACTGATTACGTTAGTTATATACAGTGGCTGCACTTCGCTGAAAGCTCTGCTATGTTACCTCTGTTACTTCGATTATTTGTTGAAAAAGATGGCTGCCAAACCAATTTCATGGCGGGTTACGCCGATATAGAAGTCGCAAAAGTAATCGGTTACTTAAATGCATCTTTAGAAGGTAAGCGCTATTTAGTGGCAGATAAACTCACTGGCGCCGATATCATGATGTCATTTGTTATAGAAGTGATAGCTGCAAGAGGTGAACTGGCTAAATACCCAAACCTCGATCGCTACTATAAACAACTTAACACGCACAGCGGATTCACTCGTGCCAGTGAAATTGAAGCTCAGCAGAATACCCTTTAGCGCCTTAAGCTACATATTGACTTATAACTTCATTAAGCCACATTAGTTCAAAAAACATTTCAACAAGATAAAAAAAGTAAGGCTACCCGATTAAGGTAGCCTTACTTTTTAGCGCCTGGAAATGACCTACTCTCACATGGGCATATCGGCCACACTATGTTTAATGTAAATTATATGACTTATGCTTAAGAATAGTGATTCCATGAAAAACAAAAAGGCCACTCAATTAGAGTGGCCTTGCTGTTTTATTTGGCGCCTGGAAATGACCTACTCTCACATGGGGAGACCCCACACTACCATCGGCGATACTGTGTTTCACTTCTGAGTTCGGAATGGGATCAGGTGGTGCCACAGCTCTATGGTTTCCAGACAAATTTGGTTTATCTAACGCTATTTTCTTAGCATTAAATAATAATAATTCGGAAAGCTGATTACTTTATCTGAGTTTGAGTCTCGTCACACTATTTAAGCGTCCCATTCTAATACTAAGTCGTATCAGTAAAACCCATCTGGGTTGTATGGTTAAGCCTCACGGGTCATTAGTACAAGTTAGCTCAACGCCTCACAACGCTTACACACCTTGCCTATCAACGTAGTAGTCTCCTACGGCCCTTTAGAGAGCTTAAAGCTCTAGGGATGACTCATCTTGGGGCTCGCTTCCCGCTTAGATGCTTTCAGCGGTTATCGATTCCGAACGTAGCTACCGGGCAATGCCATTGGCATGACAACCCGAACACCAGCGGTTCGTCCACTCCGGTCCTCTCGTACTAGGAGCAGCTCCCCTCAATCATCCAACGCCCACGGCAGATAGGGACCGAACTGTCTCACGACGTTCTGAACCCAGCTCGCGTACCACTTTAAATGGCGAACAGCCATACCCTTGGGACCGACTTCAGCCCCAGGATGTGATGAGCCGACATCGAGGTGCCAAACACCGCCGTCGATATGAACTCTTGGGCGGTATCAGCCTGTTATCCCCGGAGTACCTTTTATCCGTTGAGCGATGGCCCTTCCATTCAGAACCACCGGATCACTATGACCTACTTTCGTACCTGCTCGACGTGTATGTCTCGCAGTTAAGCTGGCTTATGCCATTGCACTAACCGTACGATGTCCGACCGTACTTAGCCAACCTTCGTGCTCCTCCGTTACTCTTTGGGAGGAGACCGCCCCAGTCAAACTACCCACCAGGCACTGTCCTCAACCCCGATAAGGGGCCAGAGTTAGAACATCAAAACTACAAGGGTGGTATTTCAAGATTGACTCCACTCCATCTAGCGACGAAGCTTCAAAGTCTCCCACCTATCCTACACATGTAGGTTCAATGTTCAGTGCCAAGCTATAGTAAAGGTTCACGGGGTCTTTCCGTCTAGCCGCGGGTATACGGCATCTTCACCGCAATTTCAACTTCACTGAGTCTCGGCTGGAGACAGCGTGGCCATCATTACGCCATTCGTGCAGGTCGGAACTTACCCGACAAGGAATTTCGCTACCTTAGGACCGTTATAGTTACGGCCGCCGTTTACCGGGGCTTCGATCATGAGCTTCTCTTGCGATAACCCAATCAATTAACCTTCCGGCACCGGGCAGGCGTCACACCGTATACGTCATCTTGCGATTTTGCACAGTGCTGTGTTTTTGATAAACAGTTGCAGCCACCTGGTATCTGCGACTGCCGTCAGCTTAGGGAGCAAGTCCCATCACCAACAGCAGCGTACCTTCTCCCGAAGTTACGGTACCATTTTGCCTAGTTCCTTCAGCCGAGTTCTCTCAAGCGCCTTGGTATTCTCTACCCGACCACCTGTGTCGGTTTGGGGTACGATCCCTACTAACCTGAAGCTTAGAAGATTTTCCTGGAAGCATGGCATCAACTACTTCATCACCTTAGTGACTCGTCATCAGCTCTCAACGTGTACATTTAAGTACGTGTTCCCGGATTTGCCTAAGAACACCGCCTACTACCTTAAACGCGGACTACCAACGCCGCGCTAGCCTAGCCTTCTCCGTCTCTCCATCGCAGTTAGCAGAGGTACAGAAATATTAATCTGTTTTCCATCGATTACGCCTTTCGGCCTCACCTTAGGGGTCGACTCACCCTGCCCCGATTAACGTTGGACAGGAACCCTTGGTCTTTCGGCGAGGGAGTTTTTCACTCCCTTTATCGTTACTCATGTCAGCATTCGCACTTCTGATACGTCCAGTGTGGGTTACCCCTTCACCTTCAACCGCTTACAGAACGCTCCTCTACCGCTTGCAGTAAACTGCAAACCCGTAGCTTCGGTGGTATGTTTAGCCCCGTTAAATCTTCCGCGCAGGCCGACTCGACTAGTGAGCTATTACGCTTTCTTTAAATGATGGCTGCTTCTAAGCCAACATCCTAGCTGTCTAAGCCTTCCCACATCGTTTCCCACTTAACATACACTTTGGGACCTTAGCTGACGGTCTGGGTTGTTTCCCTTTTGACAACGGACGTTAGCACCCGCTGTCTGTCTCCCGAGTAGTACTCATTGGTATTCGGAGTTTGCAAAGGGTTGGTAAGTCGGGATGACCCCCTAGCCTTAACAGTGCTCTACCCCCAATGGTATTCGCTCGAGGCGCTACCTAAATAGCTTTCGAGGAGAACCAGATATCTCCGAGTTTGATTGGCCTTTCACCCCCAGCCACAAGTCATCCGCTCATTTTTCAACATAAGTCGGTTCGGTCCTCCAGTTGATGTTACTCAACCTTCAACCTGCCCATGGCTAGATCACTCGGTTTCGGGTCTACGCCTTGCAACTAAACGCGCAGTTAACACTCGGTTTCCCTACGGCTCCGCTATTCGCTTAACCTCGCTACAAAACGTAAGTCGCTGACCCATTATACAAAAGGTACGCAGTCACGGTCTCAAGAACCGCTCCCACTGCTTGTACGTATACGGTTTCAGGTTCTATTTCACTCCCCTCACAGGGGTTCTTTTCGCCTTTCCCTCACGGTACTGGTTCACTATCGGTCAGTCAGGAGTATTTAGCCTTGGAGGATGGTCCCCCCATATTCAAACAGGATGTCACGTGTCCCGCCTTACTCGTTTTCATCTATGGTTAGTTTTCATGTACGGGGCTATCACCCTGTGCCGCTGAGCTTTCCAACTCATTCCACTAACACCCCATAGACTTAAGGGCTAATCCCCGTTCGCTCGCCGCTACTAGGGGAATCTCGGTTGATTTCTTTTCCTCTGGGTACTTAGATGTTTCAGTTCCCCAGGTTCGCCTCATACAGCTATGTATTCACTGTATGATGACCACTTATGTGGCCGGGTTTCCCCATTCGGATATCGTTAGCTCAAATGCTTATTACTAGCTCGCCAACGCTTTTCGCAAGTTATTACGTCCTTCATCGCCTCTGACTGCCAAGGCATCCACCGTATACGCTTAGTCACTTAACCATACAACCCAAATGAGTTTCACAACCCTTGTAAACAAGAGAATGAACTAATCAGACTGTATCGCAACTAGCTGGTTTTTACTTGTCTCACTCCCGACCAGGAAGTGTGACTCGCCTTAGTTTTTAGAATATTCAAGACACTTAAACAGTGTTTTGAGAACTCAAGATACTGATGCTTTCGCATCAATATTATTTTCGCACTAACGTAATCACACAAACGACAATGAATCATCATTTATGCGCCTTTAGTTAGTACTATCAGCTTTCCAAATTGTTAAAGAGCGGGCTTAAAAAAGCCAAAGATAAAATTTCGTTTATCTTTGGCATCTCGGACCAATATGTATGTTTCTCATTCAAGAGAATGGTGGAGCTATGCGGGATCGAACCGCAGACCTCCTGCGTGCAAGGCAGGCGCTCTCCCAGCTGAGCTATAACCCCTTTACATACAGTGAGAATTTACGTTTACCTTCTAAGAAGGTCAGCCAATTTATTTGGCTTGCCAATTCGAATTTATCCAAGGCAATTTATTGCGACGTTTAGTTCACTAAACGAGCGGTAAATTAACACAGGAGAAATGAAGAATTGGTGGGTCAGAGTGGACTTGAACCACCGACCTCACCCTTATCAGGGGTGCGCTCTAACCAGCTGAGCTACAGACCCAACGTAATTTCTCTTTCTTTCTATCAAGTAATCTGTGTGAACACTCACATGCATCTCTGCACTTTAGGTATTGAGTTAGTCGTATAGGTAAGGAGGTGATCCAGCCCCAGGTTCCCCTAGGGCTACCTTGTTACGACTTCACCCCAGTCATGAACCACAAAGTGGTGAGCGTTCTCCCGAAGGTTAAACTACCCACTTCTTTTGCAGCCCACTCCCATGGTGTGACGGGCGGTGTGTACAAGGCCCGGGAACGTATTCACCGTGACATTCTGATTCACGATTACTAGCGATTCCGACTTCATGGAGTCGAGTTGCAGACTCCAATCCGGACTACGACGTACTTTGTGAGATTAGCTCCACCTCGCGGCTTTGCAACCCTCTGTATACGCCATTGTAGCACGTGTGTAGCCCTACTCGTAAGGGCCATGATGACTTGACGTCGTCCCCACCTTCCTCCGGTTTATCACCGGCAGTCTCCCTAAAGTTCCCGACATAACTCGCTGGCAAATAAGGATAGGGGTTGCGCTCGTTGCGGGACTTAACCCAACATTTCACAACACGAGCTGACGACAGCCATGCAGCACCTGTCTCAGAGTTCCCGAAGGCACTAAGCTATCTCTAGCGAATTCTCTGGATGTCAAGAGTAGGTAAGGTTCTTCGCGTTGCATCGAATTAAACCACATGCTCCACCGCTTGTGCGGGCCCCCGTCAATTCATTTGAGTTTTAACCTTGCGGCCGTACTCCCCAGGCGGTCTACTTAATGCGTTAGCTTGGGAGCCCAGTGACTAAGTCACCAAACTCCGAGTAGACATCGTTTACGGCGTGGACTACCAGGGTATCTAATCCTGTTTGCTCCCCACGCTTTCGTGCATGAGCGTCAGTCTTTGTCCAGGAGGCCGCCTTCGCCACCGGTATTCCTTCAGATATCTACGCATTTCACCGCTACACCTGAAATTCTACCTCCCTCTACAAGACTCTAGTTCCCCAGTTCCAAATGCAATTCCTAGGTTGAGCCCAGGGCTTTCACATCTGGCTTAAAAAACCGCCTGCGCACGCTTTACGCCCAGTAATTCCGATTAACGCTCGGACCCTCCGTATTACCGCGGCTGCTGGCACGGAGTTAGCCGGTCCTTCTTCTGTAGGTAACGTCACAGCAGTAGTTTATTAAACTACTGCCTTTCCTCCCTACTGAAAGTGCTTTACAACCCGAAGGCCTTCTTCACACACGCGGCATGGCTGCATCAGGCTTTCGCCCATTGTGCAATATTCCCCACTGCTGCCTCCCGTAGGAGTCTGGGCCGTGTCTCAGTCCCAGTGTGGCTGATCATCCTCTCAGAACAGCTAGGGATCGTCGCCTTGGTGAGCCATTACCTCACCAACTAGCTAATCCCACCTAGGTTCATCCAATCGCGAAAGGCCCGAAGGTCCCCTCCTTTCCCCCGTAGGGCGTATGCGGTATTAGCAGTCGTTTCCAACTGTTATCCCCCTCGACTGGGCAGATCCCTAGGCATTACTCACCCGTCCGCCGCTCGCCGGCAAAGATAGTAAACTATCTTCCCGCTGCCGCTCGACTTGCATGTGTTAGGCCTGCCGCCAGCGTTCAATCTGAGCCATGATCAAACTCTTCAATTAAAGTTTTTTTGTTCGACTACGTCGAACGGCTCAATGAATTCTACTGTCATAATTCGCTTCGCTCATAAGAGCTAACGAGTTATTTACTACATTGCTGCAGTTTCATATTACTATGAACATTCATCGTTGCATTGAGTTTAAATTTTTTGATTGCTCTTCCTAAGAAGAAGCAATTTCGAATAACTCAATACCTGTGAATGTCCACACAGATTACTTGATAAATTGTTAAAGAGCGGACTTGGTAACTTGCGTTAGACGCCGTGTTCCGTGTCAGTGGTGCGCATTATAGGGATAGGAGATTTTACCGCAACCCCTTTTTGCAAAAACTTTCAAATAAACCAACCAACCGAACACTTTTTAAACTAAGCGTACACTTAACCATCAAAAAAGGCCTGAAAGGCCTTTTTCGGCCTTACTAATTAAGTGTTTCTATAAAAGCGGGCACATCTGCAATGCTATCAACTACAATAGATGCGATATCAATTCCGGCTTCGTCTACCTTCTTACCACTTCTGACTAAAATACTGTGACCTATACCCGCAGCTTTAGCTGCACGGATATCATCAGCCTTATCACCGACCATAATTGAATTGGCTAGATCAAGTTTTAAAAACTTAGCCGCCTCTAACATCATTCCTGGTTTTGGCTTGCGACAATCGCAATCTTGCTTATATTCACCTAAACCTTTTTCTGGATGATGCGGACAATAATAAATACCGTCCAGTTCAATGCCTTTATCAGCAAAGTTCCAATCCATCCACTCAGTTAAGGAATGAAAATCGTCTTCACTGTACATGCCGCGAGCAATACCCGATTGGTTAGTCACAACGACAAGTTTATAGCCCATTTTCTTCAATGCGAGGCAGGCATCAAACACACCTTCAATATATTCAAAGTCATCCGTTTGATATACATAGCCATGATCTTTGTTGATCACACCATCTCGGTCAAGAAAAACTGCTTTATTCACTTATTAATCCTCATTAATTTTCTGTATTAATTATCACACCGTCTTCGCATTTGAGCTAGCCCAATAAAGGATAATTATAGCGAATGACCATGTTTCACTTTATTAAGGCGCCATGAAGCGGTAACCTTGCTCGGTTATTTCGCGAAAACAAAAGAGCTAATGAGTAATATACCCCCTATCATTCACAAAACGCGTACTCAACTTGTAGTGGAAGTACTCAGAGAACAGATCCTTTCTGGTGATATAAAAGGTGGCGAACCCTTACGTCAAACTGCTATTGCTGAACAATTGAACGTCAGTCGCATTCCTGTACGAGAAGCTTTAGTACAATTAGAAGCTGAAGGGTTAGTTAAGTTTGAGCCGCATAAAGGTGCCACGGCCACGGTTTTATCTGTTGAACAGGTCACAGAGCTATTTGAACTGAGAGCAATGATTGAGTCAGACTTGCTTGCCAAGGCTATTCCTAATTTACAAGACGCCGATTTTGAAGAAGCGGACAGAGTATTAAATGCATTAGAAAACGCATTTAAGCGCCAGGATTCTGTGGCAAGTTGGAGCGAGCTTAATACGCAATTTCATACTTGCCTATATAAAGCCGCCAACCGCAGCCATACACTCGAAGTCGTTCATGGTTTAAATACTAATTGTGATCGCTATATTCGTTTACAACTATTGTTAACAGGTGGGATCCCCACTGCGGAGCGAGAGCACCGTGAATTACTTGAGTTATGCCAAAGAAAAGATATTGAAAAAGCGACACACTTATTGCGTGAACATATTCTTCACGCTGCTGAAGCTATTACAAAGTTAGTTGTTAAGCATTTAGACTAGACGACTTCAAGACTGAGTGGGTCAAATATCACCTTAATTGCTTGTTTTATTTATACATTGAGAGAAGTTTTATGCAGTATGCACATATCACCGGATGGGGAAAAGCTGTCCCTCCCGCATCGCTAACCAACGATGACCTTGCCACCTTTATGGAAACATCTGATGAGTGGATTAAATCTCGTACAGGTATTAGTAAACGTAATATTAGTCACGTTAATACTTCTGTACTCGCCAGCGTTGCTGCACAACATGCTTTAGCTGCTGCCGGGATTGATGGCAGTGAGTTGGATTTAATTATTCTAGCAACGGCCAGCCCTGATAGTTTAATTCCTAATATAGCCTCTACTGTACAAGCAAATATTGGTGCAACATGCGGCGCATTTGATATAAATGCGGCATGCAGTGGTTTTCTATACGGCGTCGGATTAGCAAGCTCGTTAATTAAAAGCGGCCAGAATAAAAAAGTATTAGTTATTGGTGCTGAACGTTTATCTTTTTACTTAGATTGGTCTCGTCGTGAAACTGCGGTGTTATTTGGCGATGGTGCTGGTGCGGTTATTTTAGAAGCCCGTGATGAAGAAGGCGGAGTATTAGGCTATGAGCTTAATAATGATCCTGATGGACGTGAAATTTTAAAATCGAATTTTGGCAGCCAAATGGATCGCTTAGATAGTAGCTCGTTAGATTTCTATATTGAGTTTAATGGCCAAGAAATCTTCAAACGCGCCATTCAGGGTATGGGATCTTTAAGTACTAAAGTACTTGAGAAATGCAATGTTGATAAAGACGATGTCGATTGGGTTATTCCTCATCAAGCTAACGAACGTATCATAGATACTTTGGTCAGTCGGATGAAAATTCCTAAAGAAAAAGCCATCGTCAATATAGCAAACTATGGCAATACATCAGCTGCGACTATCCCAATTGCTATTTGTGATGCACTAGATAAAGGCTTAATTGAGCCTGGACAAACTATTTTATCCTGTGCATTTGGTGCTGGACTGACATCAGCAGCTTTACTTTTTAAATGGACTGACCGCGTTACTCCTATTAATACTAGTGAAGCCAAAGTGCCAGATTGTGAGCAAACTGCACTAGAATTAATTAAACCTGCGGTGGATTACTTTTTCAATAAAGCTGAGCAAGAAGGTCGATAAACCTAATATATAAAACGATACTATATCGTACTTATAAAATAAGCCAGTCAATTGACTGGCTTATTTTATGTTTGAATTAAAGCTGTTAATTAGAGCTATTTAGTTACCCCAATTAACTCATGGCATTTGATGTTTTTAGTTCCGCCTAATGCCGATACTTGCGCTAAAAATAACTCAGCACAGGCAATTGCATCTATTAATGCATTATGTCCACCATATACAGGCAAGTGATAACGTTCTCGACTTTGCCCTAATCGAACACACCCTTTAACTAAGTGGTCATGCTGACGCAGGTAGCGTGTTTTTTCAATCGCTAAGGTGTCAATAAAAGGCAAGAGTACTTTTTGTCCAAATACACTGTGTAAGTTTTTTTGAATAAATGCCATATCCATTGGCGCATGGTGTGCTACCAAAATATACCCTTGGGTTTCTTTTAGTAACCAATTCATTGCTAAATCAATGGGTAAAGCATCTTGTAATTGATGATCAACAATACCGTGAACAGTCGCACTTTGGCCTACACTACCATCGATTGAAATCATCAAATGTTGAGCTTGAGACAGGGGGATTTGTCCTTGAATGATAGGCACAATACCCATACTAATGATCTGATCCTTCTCAGCATTAAGGCCGGTCATTTCCAAATCAATCGCCATCAATTTAGCATCAAAGATAGTATGATTAAATTGGTTTGTTAATGCCCGCTGATAATCCGCTAATATCGACTTTTCGCCCTGCTGATTAACCAGTGAATCTAACCAAAACCGACCTTTAAGCCATAAATGATTGACCACTAAAAACTCCGGGTAAACTTAAGTTTCAAACCTGATTGAGCATCATGGACCACTTTAAAGGCATCCCGTAATTGATGGCGCAATAAAGATGACAAATCCTGCGGCTTTAAAAAATTACTCACAACCAAATTATTAGTCGCCTGATATCCCTGATTAGCTAAGCGCATATGCGCTATAAACTCGTGGGCGTCCGCTAAATTAAGGGCATCTTTGCGATTAATGATATTGGCGTCCATTAACGCGCGAATACGTTTAGCGGTATTGACCTCTTTAATGCCAGCACTTAGGGCATAGACTCTGGCAATATCATTGATTAACGCACTGCCCTTGTGCTTCAAATCCATGCCTTTGACTTCACTGCCATCTCGTTCAAGTACAAATTTTCTGAAAAAACCTAAAGGCGGTGATTGCTGTAATGAGTTACCCGCCATACCGGCTAAAAAGATGTCATTATTTTGGGTATGCGACATTACTGAGTTCTGTAATTCATCAAACAAGGTTTGCGGTCCATACACTGCGCGCATATCAAAGAAAATACTGGCGTGCATTAGGGCTTTAGGATCTGGTGTGAGTACCCACTTTTTGAATTTATTCTGCCATTCGAGGAGTGATAACCGCCACTTAGGATTTTGCGCCATAATATCGCCAGGGCAATAGATATAACCGCATTGATCAAGTCCCTTACAAACCGCATGGGTTAATTTATCGAAGTAAGCCGCTGCGAACTCATCCGGTTCATGTGCTAATAACAAACCATTATCTTGATCTGAACAAGCCACTTGATCTTGCCTACCTTGCGAGCCAAAAGCTAACCAACAAAAAGCCATCGGAGCTTTACCCAATAATTGCTGATTTAGTACAATTAAGCGACGGGTTAATGCATCTGTGACCGACGTTAACACTCTGCCAATCTCTTCTGCTCGTGCATCAGCACTTATAAGGTTTTGTAATAATACTGGGATTTGCTTACTGACAAAGATCAACTTTTCAATTGAATCCTGGCGATCTATTTCACCAATTAATAATAATGGTTGTGAACTCTGGGCACGTAAAATATCAGTACTGGTCACCATACCTTTAGCTTGATTATTGTCTATTACAGGTAAATGGTGAATATTATATTCACTCATCAATAACATAGCTTCAAATACCAGTGCATTAGAGGCCACGGTTTTGGGCTGAACAGTCATTACTTGATCTACACAAATATTGCCATCAAAACCTTCTGCTAAGACTCTATTTCGTAAATCGCGATCAGTGACAATACCGACTAAACCGTGATCATTTAACACCAACACAGATGAAACCCTATTATCGCGCATTAATTTTGCAGCATTTTGCACGCTGGCGTTGGTAGCAATACAAATTGGATTTTTAGACATCATATTAGTAATGCGACTGGTTGTAGTGAGATCTTTGGCTTTAAACTTATGTTCATTACGTAATCGCTGAGCAAACGCACGGGTAAAAAACGTATCAAACTGACGATTATGGGTTTTTAATTCGGTGAATAAATGTTGGGGGATATGATAAACCAAGCCATCTTCTAAAATAGCGACCTTGTTAACCACTTTTTCGCCTGACAATAATGTCGAAAAACCAAAACATTCTCCTTCTGCGACTCTATCAACTAATACACCCTGTGGATCTCTAACTTCAAATGCGCCACTTCTAACCAAATATAATTTAGGATTATCAGGATCAAACTCAACAAATGCCGATGCCTTTGCGTAATAGCCAATATTAATTTCCCTAGCACAGCGCTCAACTAAGGCTTTAGACAATAGATCAAAAGGTGCATGGGTTTGCAAAAACTGCTCAATTGGCTGTAATTCACTGGCATTCATATTATTTTCTCATTGGCGGTTTTATTTAATATACCTGTGCCAACTGAATACTGGCTATAAGACTTAAGCCCAAGCTTACTATATTTAGTCAATAAAAAAGAGCGCCGAGGCGCTCCTTTTAAAGGGGTCTAAATAAGGAATGAATAATTAGTGGTTTTGCGCTTCGCCTGCTCCTTGTGGGAAACGAATCGATTCAACCATATCAACAACATCTTGAGGTACAGGCTTAGTGACTTTACTGACAGCAAAAGCAACAGCGAAGTTAATAAACATACCAACCATACCAAACCCTTCTGGTGAAATACCTAAGAACCAATTATCGCTTGTATTAGCAGCAGGGTTAATAAACTTAAAGTACACAATATAAGCAGCGGTAGATAGCAAGCCTAATACCATACCGGCAATTGCACCCTCTCTATTTACCTTTTTAGAGAAGATGCCCATGATAATTGCAGGGAAAAGTGATGCAGCGGCTAAACCGAAGGCTATCGCAACCACCGCGGCCACAAATCCAGGTGGATTTATCCCAAAGTAACCAGCCATTACAACACCCAATGCTGCTGCAATACGCGCATACATTAACTCTTTCTTATCAGAGATATCCGGCATGAGATTTTTCTTAAGCAAATCATGCGACACCGATGTTGATATCACTAACAGTAAACCCGCTGACGTTGATAGTGCAGCAGCTAAACCACCTGCAGCAACTAAGGCAATAACCCATGCAGGCAGACTGGCAATTTCAGGCGTTGCTAGCACAATAATATCACGGTCAATGGTCATCTCATTTGAATCACCATTAGCATAAGATATTTTGCCATCACTGTTTTTATCATCCCACGTAATTAAGCCAGTTTTTTCCCAGTTTTTAATCCACTGTGGCGCAGCTTCATAAGCAACACCGGTAGAATCTGGTCCATTAATGGTCTCAATCATATTAACACGAGAGAAAGCAGCTAAAGCAGGTACTGTTGTGTACATAATAGCAATAAACACTAGCGCCCAACCCGCAGATAAACGTGCATCTTTTACTCTAGGTACAGTAAAGAAACGAACAATCACATGGGGCAGACCCGCGGTACCAAACATCAATGCGCCTGTAATAAAGAACACATCAATCATTTCTTTAGAGCCTTCTGTATACTGGGAGAATCCCAATTCAGCAGAAAGACCATCAAGCTTGTCGAGTAAGAAGACTCCAGTACCATTACCTGCAGCATCAACTAGCTCAGCACCAAAACCGATTTGCGGTAGAATATGACCCGTCATCATCACAGAGATAAAGATTGCTGGAACCATAAAGGCAAATATCAACACACAATATTGTGCAACTTGGGTGTAGGTAATCCCTTTCATACCACCTAAAACAGCATAGAAAAACACCACTGCCATACCAATATATACGCCAGTTTCAACTTCGACTTCTAAGAAGCGAGAGAAGACCACACCGACACCGCGCATTTGACCCGCAATATAAGTAAAACAGATGAAAATGGCACAAATTACCGCAACAGTACGGGCAGTTTGTGAGTAATAGCGGTCACCGATAAAATCAGGAACCGTGAATTTACCAAACTTACGTAAGTAAGGCGCCATACACAAGGCTAATAAAACATAACCCCCTGTCCAACCCATTAAATAAACTGAACCATCATAACCTGTAAATGACACAATACCCGCTAGCGAGATAAAGGATGCCGCCGACATCCAATCTGCTGCGGTAGCCATACCGTTCATTACCGGATGCACACCACCACCGGCTACATAAAACTCTTGAGTGGAACCAGCTCTCGCCCAAATCGCGATGCCAATGTATAGCGCAAATGTCGCGCCAACAATAATATATGTTAATGTTTGAACATCCATTTTTCAGTGCTCCTTAATCTTCGTGAACATCATATTTCTTGTCTAGGGCATTTGCTTTTGCCACATAAACAAAAATCAGCGCCACGAATACATACATTGCACCCTGCTGCGCAAACCAAAAGCCTAATTTGAATCCCATAAAGGAAAACTCATTAAGCACGTCTACTAATAAAATACCGCAGCCAAATGAAACTGCAGCCCAAATTGCTAGCAGTACAAGTACTAAACGTAAATTTTCACGCCAATACCCTGCTGCCTTTTCGTTATTTTCAAAAGCCATTGCGACTTCCCCTGTATTGTTTTTTTAAAGTCGAATTGTAAAGTCATTGTTAATTTAGCAACTCACAGGGGTTCGACAATCAAGACCTTAGTCTAACCCGTAGTAAAAAATAACCTATAAACCATATTTATCTATTAATAAACAATAGGATAGGAAATTTACAACAAACCTAGCAAACACTATAACTATTGAAAAACTAGACCAAGGTCGAACGAGAAATAACGGGCTTTTAGCAACCTTGGATAAGAGAACAGCACTAAGTGTCGATAAAAAATAGTTAGCAACACACAAAAAGCCCTTTAAACGCTTCAAATTTATCTAAAATAAGCGAATACAATTAAATTCAATATAAGCAAACAATCTAAAAAACTTTACTTATCTGAGATTTAAGCCGTAATTAACAGTCAATCACTTGTGATTGTCCTATAAGGGGGGTAAAATTTTTTGATAATAATGAGAAAGGATATTTCATTGAAAAAATTGTCGTTAAATCCACATAATCTGATGTTTTCAATACTAATGGGTGTTATTGCACTTATTATTAACTTTTATCCTATCCCCTTCTTCGCAAACGTCCAATTTATACTCGGAAATACACTGACCATCGTCGTGGCCATTTTATGTGGCCCCTGGTATGCGTTAGTGACATCATTACTGGCCTCAACCAGTTTAATGCTCACCTGGGACAGTTATCATGTTTTCTTTATTTTTGGGTTAGAGGCATTATTTTTAGGTTTTTGCCGAAGAAAAGATATCTATGCGCTATATGGCAATATTATATTTTGGCTTGTTATTGGCATGCCCATTTTCTATTTAATGGCCAAGTTATTTTTTGATATGCCAACCGAGCACTTACCCTTTGTAACCATAAAGCAGGCGATAAATAGTTTAATTTATACCAGCATAGCCTCTATATTAGTTTTGATGGTGCCTAAATTATGGATGTTTGAAACCAAGATAAAAGATAAACAGCGCAGAAGCCTAAGCAAGCAGATGACATATTTCGTCACTCTGATGATTACCTTGTCTTTATTATTTTCAACGCTCTATTTCAACTATATTTCACTGGATAAGCAACAAAACTTAATCGTGAAAAATCAACAAGAATCAGTTTTTCATTTAAGTAATGCTGGCGAGCAATATATCGATAATCACCAAAAAGTGATTGAGAATGCTGCACGCTATTTCAGTATAGCCAGCGGTTCACCACAAGAGATACAACCTCTTCTGAGTAATTTACATCAAAATTACCCCGGCTTTATCAGTATGTTAATTACCGATAATCAGGCACGAATAATTGCCGCATCACCTACTATACGATTAAATGATGCCAAAGATAACAATGTCATCGTCAATGATAGAGATTATTTCATAGAGTCATTTTATAACCAAAGGGTGTTTGTTTCTTCAGTGTTTTTGGGTAGAGGCTTCGGCAACGACGCGATTGTAGCGATTAGTGCGCCATATTATGACAAGCAAAATACAGCACAGCCTTCAGGTATAATTGAAGGTTCGTTAGATCTAAAATACTTTTCAGCAATAGACTATGATTTCAATCAACAGAAAAACCAATCGATAATTTTGACCGATGAAACCAATAATATTATTTATGCCTCGGAAAAGCTCAATTTAAATGTTATGTCGCCCTTAAAATATGGTATTCACAATGGACTGTATTTAACACAATTACCCTTGATGAATATCACCGAAACGGAATCTAGAATTCCAGAATACATTTATGCTCAGAAGCAACTAAAAAATGGTTGGAATATTTATATTATTGAGCCCTTTTCACCATTATTGCAGCTCGCTGAAAAACAAATGCAAGCCAGTTTTTTTATGTTACTTGGTGCTCTTTTTATCAGTTTTTTCATTTCAAATCGAATTAGCCAACTGCTAACTATTCCCCTCGAAATGGTAGCGAACCAATTTGGCCACCTTAGCCAGCATGATTTAAATAACCAAGTACTAGATGAAAGCTCTCCTAAGGAAGTGTATAGCCTTTATCAAAGGTTATTGATTAGTAAGCAACAGCTGATAACTCAGCAATTAGAACTGGAAGAAACGGTTGTTAACCGCACTAAAGAATTAGAGAAAGCCAATCAAAAACTCAAAGAATTAGTCGACAAAGACCCATTAACTCAACTGTTTAATCGCCGATTTGCTGAACATAAGTTCCAGGAAGTGAGAGAGTTTTGTCTTCGAAGTGAACAAGCCATTACTGTGGCTATTCTTGATTTAGATTTTTTCAAAGCTGTTAATGATAGTTACGGCCATTTAGCGGGGGATGAATGCTTACGTCAAGTGTCAGCACAACTGTCTCAACATTTTAAACGTGATATTGATATTATTGCCCGTTATGGCGGAGAGGAGTTTATTTTAATTTTACCTATGTCGAACGCACTTAACATTGAACATCACTTGAATGAATTTAAAATCAAACTGTCTCAAATGCCCATTAACACGCCAGACAGAACTGAAGCATTTGATATCACCGTCAGTATAGGGGCTATCACAGCTAATGCTAACTTTGATGCTAGGCTAGATAAATGGATAAAAATAGCTGACGATAATTTGTATCAAGCTAAAGCTCAAGGTCGTAATCGCACTATTGTCACTATCATCAATCCTGAGGTGGAATCATAAATTTGTCCATTCTATCCATCATATAGGGGTAGAATGGGTTCCATTTTTGGCGCAACATATTGGCTGCAGACATGGAAAACAATCCTCTTTCAGCTTGAAATACCGCTAAGCCTATTTGTACCGTTTCAGTATTTTCTATTATCAAAGGCCCATAAAGTGGGTCTTCTATCGGAAATGGCAACGCAATGTGCGAAAGCGAGAACACACCTTTAGGCCATTCGAGCAATAGTTCTTGTGGGGCTTGCTGATTCAATATACCAAGCTCTCTAGCTTGTACGGCCCGAGATTGTTGTGCCTGACTTTCAATTAGCGTTAAGCGATAATCCATATCATTATTTGTCCAAAATGGTTCAAAAAACGTGATTGGATCAAGATTCATTAACAACCTAAAACCGGTACTGCGATTATAGTCAAACATCACTAATTCATGACCGTTTTTAGGCAAATATCGGTAAAGCTCATCGACGACATTCACAGATGAAACCGTATCATCTATGACTGACTGAAAGGTTTGTATGGGCGCGATTTTCTGTTTTTGCTCTGCGGATAAACTGTCTAATAGTTGTTTATTACGCAGAGTTAGCTGGTAAACAATATCACCTGCATTAACGGCAAATGACATATATTTAAATGGGTCATACTCAACTTCAATACTATTCCAAAACAGTTTTTCCTGCCCAAGTAATGCACCTAGTTTAGCCTGCCAATATGCCGCCTGGGCAATGGGAGCCAAGCCAATAGCTGGTGACATAAAAATCATCTTGTCATAATGAGTCGGCTTATTCAGACTTATCGCTTCTAATTGGTGGTTTAGCGCGAGTGCTGCACCAGTAGAAAAACCTACAACATATAAGGGTTTACCTTTTAATTTATCAGATAAATGAGCGGTAGCTAACGCCACAGCACCGGCTAAATCAGGCCAAGTAATATCTGTTAGCCCTGAAGGCGTGGTGCCGTGACCTGGTAATCTTAATCCGACTATATGGGCTTGATGTCGATAATGCTCAGCAATATGCGACATCGAGTAAGGTGAGTCAGACATGCCGTGGATCAATAACAAACCAAATTCTGCATCATCATTTGGCCACTCAAAAGATCGATTCCAGTCTTCATGCCACAAAGCAGGATCCGATGAGCTGCCCTTTTCATAACGATTTATCGGAGAGGCGACCTCCGGTTGGTATTGTTGGTATATTTTCTGCTCAACTTCAGCAAATAGTTTATCTTCTAGTGCTAAATACTGCTTAAAATTATCTAAACCTGATTGTTGATGATATTCATTTTTAAGATGTGTGGTATGCCAAAGTGACAGTTCTGGCCTAGCATTCAATAACCATACAGCAATAATAATCAACGCAATAGACGTGCCTATAGTGCTATAGAATAGGGCAAATAACATATGCTTAGTGGATCCGATAACAATAGCGCGCATGATTTCCCTTATACTAAAAAATGATTACAACGATGCAAATAAAGGCCTAAAATAGCCTGACATAATAGGTTATTATAATAGCAAGTATGCTAAAAGCTAAAGAACATGAATACCGCTAGCAATGAGACACTTTCAAACAATATTATTAGTCACTACTTTGGTTCCCTTTTACCTAAAGTGATTTTTTACTTGCCCACACCACCTATCATTCCAACAGATTGGAGCGAAAGTGACCCAAATGCAGCAAAAAGACTAATCGAAGCTAATGGTAATCATTGGCGAAAAATTATCATTATTATCTGCAAACTTGTGAGTAAAGAATTATCTTGTTGGCGAACGATACAAAACACACTATTTCAACAAAATAGTATTGCTCATTTACCAATGGCCATTGCGATTGTGGATCAGTCTACTGAGAAAACTATCGACATAAAACCTGATAGCTCAATCATCCATATAATTTGCGGTAAAAATACCTTTTCAGGTTTTACCATTGAAAGTACATTACTTGTTAACACTCTTTCATTGAATCAACAGCAAACGATTCGATACCACCAACAGGTTTTTCACACGCCATATTTAGATTATCGACAGTTTCCTAATGCCTTGATTGATCTATTGAGACCCAAGCTACACCAGGACAGATAAATCAATCTGATACCTACTGCCAGCTAAATCTAGGCACATTTACAAACTCCAGGTTTCAAGACCACCATCTGAACTTAAGGTTAATAGTTTTCCATTAGGTTTAATCTTCATGGAAAATACCGTTGTGCCTGCACTGTAGGCGGTGATATCCCAGTGACAAAGCTCCTTTCCAGAGTTTGCATCCCAGTAGATAACCGTTTGTTTTGATGTGGCGGTAATTAAATTATTGGCATTATTGATAAATAGAGCCTGTCTAAAATAGCGATAGCGCTCAAGGTAATCTAGTTGGCTAACAGGCAAAGCGGTTTGAGAGTCAAGAATGACATTGTTATCTAGTGCATCGGCAATAAACAAGCGTCGATTAGTTTCATCGTAGCTAGCACTGGTGATCCGCTGCGGACGTGAAAAACTACTAATCAACGCGCCACTATAAGTGGACCAAATATGCACGTCACCATCTAGTCCTGTTGATAATACCTGCTGTTCAAAATTAGATAGTTCAATATGATTAACTGCGCCACTGTGTTGCTTGAACAATGACATCGTCATGCTGCTTCGTTGAATAACAGTAATAGAACCATCATTCATACCCACCAAAATAGTACTGCCGGTTTGGCTTAAAAAAAGGCTTGAAACACTTGCGTCAGGGTTAAAGCCTTGAGCAGGCCAGCGTATATCTAGTTTGCCGGTTTCAAGGTTGAAAATAGATATTTTGTGTTTACCGGCAGTAGCTAGATATTGGTTATTACCTGACATAGCCAGCAGATAGTTAGACTCATCAAAGTCATCATCAGTCCATTGATGTAATAATTTATTGGTCGCAATCTCCCATACCGATAATGCACGACTTCTGCCTAGTGTCACAGCTATACTCGCATCGGCGGACAAAACGCCATCAACAAGGGTTTCTTTTACCAGTCTCAGAGCGTTATCCGGACTTTTGCTAACAGCACCTTGATTGCAACCAGTTACAGTGATAAACGCTACTGTGATGGCAATAATCAGACCGACCTGAAGCGATAATCTAGATTGGACCTTAGCTAACAAGTTAATTCCTTAAAAGTAATGCTTTTAATATATTAACATAGAGAATCAGCTTATTAGCCACCCTAGATTAAGTAGAATGACATAAAACCAAATGACACAGGTTAGAATTAGCTTAACTTGTGTCACATATATTGTCGGCTTAATCTGTAATCATAGCGATATTAATCGTAAATAGTGGGTATCGCTTTACGCTTATGCTGGGTGCGCTGATAAATGCTAATCAGCTTGGTTTCAACGCTTGCATCGACAGGTTTGCCTTCCAGAAAATCATCAATTTGATCGTAGCTCATGCCTAGCGCCACTTCATCTTCTAATTGTGGTTTGTCTTCTTCTAAATCAGCTGTAGGCGCTTTTTTTACCAGAATATCTGGCGCACCCAAAAAGGCAGCAAGTTGACGAACCTGGCGTTTATTTAAACCAAACAATGGCGCTAAATCGCAGGCACCATCACCAAATTTAGTATAAAAACCGGTAATATTTTCTGCGCTATGATCGGTGCCAACCACTAAACCGCCTACCATACCGGCTATTTCATACTGGGCTATCATGCGCATTCTGGCTTTTACATTACCCTTAACAAAGTCGACTTTACCTTCTTCAGGTAAAGATACTCCCGCATCGTTCAAACCAGCTAAGGTGGCTTGATGCACACCTAAAACACCTTCGGCAATGTTAACAGTCACTTGTTTAGACGGTTGAATAAATTGACAGGCTAGTTGTGCTTCGTCTTCATCTTTTTGGACTTGATAAGGTAAGCGCACGGCAATAAATTGATAGCGATTATCGGCTAACTCTTGATTTAAGCTATCGACCGCTAACTGACATAAACGACCGGTTAAAGATGAGTCTACTCCACCGCTGATCCCCAACACTAATGAATGGCAATTGGCCTCTTTGAGCTTCGATTTTATAAAGGCGACACGTCTTTGTACTTCAAAATCTGGCTCAATGGCTTTGAGTACATGCATTTCACGTAAAATTTGTCCTTTCACTTTAAGCTCCTTCAATTACTAACCTGGGCCTATTCTATTAAAATTTGATGAAAAAAAAACGATAATGACAAAACATTATCGTTTATTTTTAGACTGTTTTTTATTTAGCTCACTAAACCACTGATTAGCGTTCCCAATAAGACTCTTCTAGGCTGTCTTCTCGCTCTGGTAAACCGCGCGATAGACGTGGACTGTGTTGAGCTAACACTTCATAGGCAACGCGGTTAGCATACTTACACACTTGCGAAAACGATGAATAACATAAACCATCGCGTTTATGTTTACTTGATCCAGGCACATTGGTTTTATGGAAGGTATTGGCTGACAAGTCGTGCAACAAAGCTGATAAAGCGCCATCTCCTGCACCATTGGTGTTACGTATATAATCAGGTCCGCCCATATAAGGCGCAATGTGGGCATAGACTTTAATGGGTTCTTGGCAGTCAGCTTTTAGCATAGGGCGAGAAAATTCATAACGATTGAACTCAGGAATAGCACCTGGTAATAAAGTATGACTCGTCTCACGCTTGGCACTGTCTTCGGCATATCCTGCTGTGTATAAACCAATTGGGCCTGCCGTGGTCAACACCATATCACACCACTCAAGTGCAGCTTCACTGGCTAACAATGGGTCTTTAAACCCTGTAAGCGCTTCACCTTCATCTTCATTCATGGCTAATATAGTCACATGTTCTTTAATAAACTTTTGCCACCAAACAGGGTCTTCTTGAATTAAAAAACGGGTGCCTAAGGTTAATACTACAGGCACTTCAGCAGCTTTTGCATATTCGATAGCTTTCATCGCAGCAGATGTCATACCGTCACCTTCGCTAGCGCGCATCAAATAGGCCGTAATCACTAATGCAGAGCTTTCTTGAACCACCTGTTGATTTATATAATGTGGGGTCAGTTTATCCATCGAGCCTTTGCTGATCGCAAAAGTGCGTTCACCGTCTTCTGAAATTAATGTAAAGCAACGACCAATTGGACCATCTACAGGTTGAAGATAATTTAAGTCAACTTTTGAAGAGGTATTGCAAAGATAGCGATAAGCATAGCTACCGACCATAATATTCTGGCTCATCACGCCAAACAACACTGAGCGATCGTCAGCTAAAATGGAATAGTTATGTACCGTGTTGCCTATCGTGCCACCCGCAAACTCGTCGCTGATCATGTCATTAGATTTAAGTTCATTATAAAGCGCATGGGCGCCATCATCATCGATTAGTGTTGAGTTACCTTTAGGCAAGCCGTAACGTTCAAGCAAATCATCGGCAACTTTCGCTTCAATATCGACTAACGTTTGATCAACTCCACAAATATAAGTAGAAAATGCTTGAGGTTGATGGGTAAACTGCGCCAGAAGTGGATCGCGGTTACTGACAGGAAAGTAATGTTTCGACTTACGTTGACCAGGAAACTTCATAATCGATTCTCATGAGTTTGCATCCGTGCAACCAAATATAAATATCAGTTTAGCTTATTATTGCTGTAAGCCATGATTAAATAAAAAACGCCTTTGACAAAAGGCGGCGCATGATATCACATTAACTTCATGAGATTAAATGACTTTTAGTGCTTCATTGCCGCTAAACAACGCCTGTTCTTTAACTAGGTCAATCATCATATCGCTATGAATATCATCATCATTTAAACCTGGCATAAAGCCATTACGCTTACCCCCTGCATTAATAGAGGTTTGCTTTACCGCTATCGAGATTTCTACTAGGGTTTCTAACAGTCTGATATAAAGGCAGAACATATTAAATCTACTAAACGCACTCCACTGTTCGTTAATCCGGCCAATAACTAATCCGCAGATAGTGCTAATACTTATCTCATAGGACGTCGAAAACAACGATTTTTGCGATTTCTGAATTAAATGTTCAGCAACTATCATAGCGATAGGCTGTGATAAAAATAAAAAAGCCTGCAAATGCAGGCTTTTAAATAATACCAACTAAGGCATTGTGATCAAATTGATTAAGGTATTACTTCAGTACTGCAGCTAATTGCTGACTTACGGCAGTAACACTCTGAGTGCCATCAAACTTGTTGTATACAGTACGGCCTTCAGCAGCCACTTTACCGTAATAATCTACCAATGGCTTAGTTTGCTCATGGTAAATACCTAAACGTTTACGCACTGTAGACTCTTCGTCGTCTGGACGAATAGCGAGCTCTTCACCAGTAACATCGTCTTTACCTTCCACTTTAGGTGGATTGAATACAACATGGTAAACACGACCTGAACCTGAATGAACGCGACGACCGCTCATGCGCTTAACAATTTCTTCGTCTGGTACGTCAATTTCGATCACGTGATCAATAACGATACCATTGGCAGTCATTGCATCAGCTTGCGGAATTGTGCGAGGGAAACCATCAAGTAAGAAGCCTTTAACACAATCATCTTGCGCGATACGTTCTTTAACTAGCCCTATGATTAAGTCATCTGAAACTAACTGGCCTGCATCCATCACCTTCTTAGCTTCTAAACCAAGTGGCGTTCCCGCTTTAACCGCAGCGCGTAACATATCACCCGTAGAGATTTGTGGGATACCATATTGCTCCATAATAAACTGAGCTTGAGTACCTTTACCGGCGCCTGGGGCACCTAATAAAATAATGCGCATCTCTAAAGTCCTCTTTTAAGATTATATTCTTTTTAGGGCGGCGATTTTCGCATATCTACCGCTCTTTTCATAGTAGCAATAGCACTGCATTAGACCTATATCTAATAAGATTGGCCTAATGTAACGGCGTCCGTGTTTAATACAGCAAGGTATACAACTTACGGCGATATTGATTGGCTAACGCATTGCCCTGCCCCATGGCGGTCATGATCTCTAGAAACATTTGTTTAACTTTACCATCGCCAGCATTAAGATCTTTTTGTAAAAAGCTAAAAAGGCAAGCTAACGCTTCTTCATTACGTTGGGCTTTATTCAGTGCCTTAGCTAAGTCGATTGATAAGATAATATCACCCGGTTTTTCTTCAAGCTGTTGTTGAAGCTGACGAATTTCTGGTGTATCCGCAGCATCTTCTGCTAATGCCAGCTTAGCTTTTAAGTTTTGGTAGTAACTGTCTTGATCCGCAAGCCCTATCCCTTCAATTAAAGGTTTGGCATCTGCAAGTGCACCTAACTGTAGATAAACATCAGCTAAGACTAAACGCACTTCAGCCATGTTATCAGCTTGTACCGCGATCTCTTTTAATTGCGCCACCAGTAAGGTTAATGCCTCCTGTGTCAATGGCTCAGCTTGCGCAAGCTGTGCTTTTACGCCATCAAAAGCTTGCATCCAAAGTGCTGGTAAATGCTTATCCAACAAGCTTGCGACACTGACAGCATCTTGAACGCCTGCAAAACCATCAATCGGGCGACCTTTATCTAAAATCAACGTAGTGGGTAAGCTTTCAATTTGGAAATACTGGGCGATTTCCATCTCCACTTCGCAATCAACACTGGCTAATATAAAACGACCAGCTTGCATTGTGGCAAGTTGCTCAAGTGTTTGCAACATCTGAACACTTTCTGGTTTTTGTTGGGCAAAAAAAGTCAATACCACGACTTTTTCCATCGAAGCATCAACAACTTGCTGAATATTTTCTTTGGTTAACGAAATGATGTGTTCCATAGGTCCCCTTAAAATACAAAAGCGGACACTAAGTCCGCTTTTTTATCCGCTTAGTATTACTTAAAGCTCGACATTAACATTTGGTTCATTAATTTAATGAACGCAGAAGGGTCGGCTAAGCTGCCCTTTTCTGATAGCTGGGCTTGTTGTAACAACAAGTTAGACCAATCAGCAAACAATTGCTCGTCTTGTTCATTACTCAAACGCTCAACTAAAGGATGGCTTGGGTTAATCTCAAATGTTGGCTTTGAATCAGGAACAGGTTGACCTGCCGCTTGCATCAATTTAATCATTTGGGTCGACATTTCGCCTTCACCGGTGACCACACAAGCTGGGGTATCGGTTAAGCGTGACGTCACTTTAACATCAGACACTTTACCGGCTAACGCCGCTTTGATGCGCTCAACTAGGCCTTTAGCTTCTTCGGCAACTTTTTCTTGTGCTTCTTTGTCAGCTTCATCTTCTAATGAACCTAGCTCTAAATCACCTTTGGTTACTGAATGCAGTTGCTTACCTTTAAATTCAGTTAAGTGGTTAATTAACCATTCATCAATACGCTCAGACATCAGTAATACTTCAATGCCTTTTTTGCGCAATAGTTCAAGATGAGGGCTATTTACCGCAGCGTCATGGCTGTCTGCCACTATGTAATAAATCTTTTCTTGGCCTTCTTTCATGCGGCCAATATAGTCTTCTAATGACACAGTAGTTGCAGCGCTATTGTCATTGGTTGAAGCAAAACGTAGCAAACCGGCAATACGCTCACGGTTAGCATAATCTTCTGCTGGACCTTCTTTCAATACTTGACCAAATTCAGCCCAGAAAGATTGATATTGTTCAGCATCATCTTTGGCAATTTTTTCAAGCATGCCTAAAGCACGTTTCGTTAGTGCCTGACGCAATGTTTGGGTCACTTTGTTGTCTTGTAAAATTTCACGAGACACGTTCAGCGGTAGGTCATTTGAATCAATTAACCCTTTTACAAAGCGTAAGTAGGTCGGCATGAACTGCTCAGCGTCATCCATAACGAATACACGTTGTACAAATAACTTTAAGCCATGTTTTTGATCACGGTTAAACATATCAAACGGCGCTTTTGCCGGGATATATAATAAGCTAGTGTACTCTTGCTTACCTTCAACACGGTTGTGAGCCCACTTTAGTGCGTCGCTGTAATCGTGTGAAATATGCTTGTAGAACTCTTGGTATTCTTCATCTGAAATATCCGCTTTATTACGGGTCCAAAGCGCGGTGGCTTTGTTCATCAGTTTCCAAGCACCTTCAGTTGCGGGAATTTTCTCACCGTCTGGGCCGTCTGATTCAGGTTGACCTGCTTCAAACATTTGCACAGGTACAGAGATATGATCAGAATACTTGGTGATGATTGAACGCAGACGATAATCGTCAGCAAATTCTTTTTCTTCGTCACGTAAATGTAAGGTGATTTCAGTACCACGGGTATTTTTAGTGATGTTATCTACGGTAAAATCGCCTTCACCAGCCGATTCCCACAACACCCCTTCACTGGCTGGCTTGCCCGCAGCGCGAGTGCGCACGGTCACTTTTTTCGCGACGATAAATGCTGAGTAAAAACCGACACCAAATTGACCAATCAATTGTGAATCTTTAGACGCTTCACCTGATAAATGGCTGAAAAACTCTTTAGTACCTGACTTAGCAATTGTACCTAAATGTTCGATAACACCATCACGTGTCATACCAATACCATTATCAGAAATAGTGACAGTGCCTTTTTCTTTATCGGTACTGACGCGAACTCGAAGATCGCCGTCACCTTCATATAAATCATCATTGCTTAGCGCTAAATAGCGTAATTTATCCGCTGCATCGGCCGCATTTGAAACTAATTCACGTAAGAAAATCTCTTTGTTTGAATACAGAGAGTGGATCATCAAATGCAGTAATTGTTTAACTTCGGTTTGAAAGCCATGTGTTTCTTGTTGTGACATGAATAATTCCCTTGATATTACTTTTTACATAAACGATGACATTTGGCAGATAAAATTGATATCACCCAGCAAAAGTCACCACTCTTTAATGTTTCGTTATACAAGAGATGGGGCTTGGTGATCACTTTTCAAGGGGCAATGATTTTTTTGCTGTTTTTTTAAGCCATCATTAACTGACGTGAATGATGGCAAATGTATTCGCAGGACTGTGGAGGAGGTTTAAGTAGTGATTATAGTTTAATACGACCATTAAAAGATAACGCTAATGTGGTACTATCTACATACTCTAATTCGCCGCCGACTGGTACACCATGGGCAATACGGCTAATGATCACATTATGACGACGGGCCATATCAGCGATAAAATGGGCGGTAGCATCACCTTCAACGGTTGGGTTGGTGGCGAGAATAAGCTCTTGCACGTCATCTGAGGATAATTGCTGTTCAAGTAAGGCTAAGCCTAGCTCTTCTGGGCCAATGCCATCTAAAGGTGATAAATGGCCTAACAATACAAAATATCGGCCGTTAAAGTGGCCGCCTGCTTCAATGGCAAGCACATCTGCTGCGGTTTCGACTACGCATATTATTTCCGCATTACCACGTTTATGACTGGCGCAAATAGGACAAAGGTCTTGCTCGGTAAACGTGCGGCAACGCTGACAGTGACCGACTTCAGACATGGCTTTTTGTAATGACTCAGCAAGCTTAATACCTGCCTTTCTTTCACGCTCTAATAATTGAAATGCCATACGTTGAGCCGATTTAGGGCCGACGCCAGGTAAAATGCGCAGTGATTGGATCAGTTCATCGACCAACGGACTAAATTTCATCGTATTAAAAAACCTTCAAATAAAAATACTATAAACGCTAAAGCGCCGATTATTCACTGTGTGTCGTCAGATTGCAAAAAATGAATGGCATTGAAATCCATTAAATAGACTTAAATTAATTTTGCGGTGAATATCTGGCAATAATGAACAAATCGACAGTGGGATCTCTGCCTTCAGGTTGAAACTGTTTGCGCTGCAATTCAATAATATTGTTCTAACAGCTCAACAAGAAATGAACCTTGATAATAATGAATGTAAACTTGATCGCCGCTACTAGACGTTTGAAAACCTGATTTATTGACATCATCTTCCATCGTACTGATATAAACCAAACCTCCAGCCTTTAATAATCCAGCCATATCTTTAATCAGTTTAGTGACATCATTTATGTCTAAATAAGGTAAACCAAAGCCACAAACAATGGCATCAAACTGGCACGATTCATGCCCCGGCACTTTAAACAAAGTGTTTACCCTAGAAAGCTGGCGACTGTCCATTACTGCAAAACGTGCCGTCGGATTATTTTGTTGTGCCAGCATCACCATATTGGGGGCTAAATCAGTTGCTAATATATCTATATTAGGCAGTTTATCCAGTAAAAAACGAGTGATATTACCTGGACCACAAGCCACATCTAACACCCTCGTTTTAGTACTGCATTGAGGTAACGATTTCAGTAATGAACATAAAGTATCGTAAGTATCCGCATAAGATTCAAAATTCATGTATTTATCTTGATATTGCTGCGCTAACTTATCAAAGGTATTCACTGAAATTTGATATTTATCCATGCTTATACCCTATTTATAACTCACTTAATACACCGTAAACAAAATGGCTAATTGAATAACTCACCCCATTATTAACGTCAGTGATTAACATCAGTAACAGCAATGTGAATTAATCAAAAAGTACAGATACGTTACCTAATGAAAAAGGGAGAAGTTAGCCTCTCCCTTTTTATGTCTAACCCGCTTTCAATAGTTCACTGCATGATTGATTGAGTAATTGACGACAACGCCAGACACCCAATAATGCTACCACTAACGCACCCGATATTGGCGCAATAACCCACCACTCCCAATGCATATAAACCACAAGTTCAAATACTTGGGTTTTAAGCATATAAAGGGCAAACTCAGCAACAATCACAGCTAAGAACCCCGCTATTGCACCGAGTAAAGCAAACTCAAGTCCCGTTGCTGCGCGCAGTAACCAACCCGATGCGCCAAAGGTTCTTAATACTGCTAGTTCGCGCTGCCTTGTTGCCATTCCCGCTTCGGTTTGTGCTATTAACACTAACGCACTGGCAAGTAAGACTAATACCAGTACTAAGGTTAGCGATAACGACACTTGATCAATAATTTGCCGTAATTGTCCAACCATAGCGCCAACATCAATCACTGAAATAGTCGGAAACTGCTGGATCAACTGTAGCACCACAGCATTGGCGGTTAATTCGCTGCCTTGCGCCTTTAAGTCCTGGTCGTTTAAGTGAAAGCTGGCCATTGAAGTATACGAAAAAGGCGCTAAGGCTTTAGGCCTAAAAATCATAAAGAAATTAGGCTGCAAAGTTTCCCACTGCACCTTACGTATACTGGTCGCTTTTACGGTAAACGACTGGTTATCAATATTAAATGTCATAGTGTCATTCAACGCTAGCCCTAACCGTTCTGCCACACCAGATTCAACAGACACTTCGTCATCAGCCTGGTTAAACACCCCTTCGACTATTGGATTATTAGGCGGTAAAGTATCACGATAGGTCAGATTCAATTCTCGAGAAATACCCACTCGCCCAGCAATACCGGCACGTTCTTGCTCACCCGAAATCAACTCTTCATCATTAATGTGGGTTAAACGTCCACGAATCACAGGATAGATATCGGTTGCCTGAATCCGGTTATCATCTAAAAACTGCTGTAATGGTTGGCTGTCTTCCGGCGCAATATTGACTAAAAAGTAATTAGGCGCATCTTCTGGAAGCTGCTTTTGCCATTCATTAAGCAAATCTTGTCTTAGTGCTAAAATAGTCAGCAATAATACCAAGGCGCTACTAAAACCAACCAGTTGCACTGCATTTTGTCTCGCTCGGCGACGAAGACCAGCCAATGCTAATTGCAGTGGATTAGTGGTTTTCATGCCCACACTATGCCCCATGCGGATCATCACAAAACCCAGTATGCTCAATAATGCACCGAGTAATAGTACCGTGAGCACCACCGTCATAGTTAGGGCGAGACTACGAGAGTATAAGTAGCCTAACAGTGCCATAGCACCTAAGCTGAGTAACAAATGCAACCACATGCCAAATTGCAGCCCTTCAAGTTGACGTTGTAATACTCGCAAAGGTGGAATTGCCAATAATCGCATTAACGGATAAGCCGAGAACATAAAGGCGCTGATCAAGCCCGTTGACATCCCCAGCAATAGTGGCCGCAGATAAGGCGGTGAATAGGCCGCTATCTCAGGAGGTAAAAACTGGGTAATGGCTAAATCAAGTAATACTCCACCGAATAAACCTAACGCTATACCCAGCAAGGTCACCAACATAAGGTGAAAGCCAAATAACAATCTAATTTGCTTTGCCGATGCGCCGAAGGTTTTTAGCATGGCAACGACATCATAATGGCGCTGACAATAACGCTGCGCAGCAATACCGATTGCGGCACACGCTAATGCAATGCCGAGTAAACTGGCTAATAATAAAAAACGCTCCGCTCGTTTAACTGCCGAGGCAATTGGTGAGTCACCGGATTGCACATCTATCCAGCGCTGGCTGTTGTTCAATAGTGGCTTTGCTTGCTCTTCAAAGGCAACTAATGCATCTGCATCACCGGTGAATTGGTATATGTAGCTCACACGGCTACCGGGTTGAATAATGCCGGTAGCGTCTACATCATCAAGGCGCATTAACAATACAGGCGCAGAGGCAAATGGGTTAAAGCCACCATCGGGTAAACGACTTATTTCGGCAGATAACAGCAGATCACTATTACCTAATTCTAATGACTTGGGATAACCTAACAGTCCACCTAAACGGTTTTCAAACCAGGCCTGGCCTTTAGCCGGTAACAGTGAAGTTTCACCGGTAGATAACTCCACTTTCCCTTTTAAAGGATAACCCTCTCCGACCGCTTTTATGGTGACTAGCTGAAACTTGTCACCAGCATAGACCATGGAGTTAAACTGCATATTAGTCACATGATTCAGCTTTAACTCATCAGCTATAAGCAGTACCTTTTGATCAACTTCAACCGGTGAATCAATACTTCTATCGGCTGCAATAAACGTTGCCGCTTCACCATTGATAGCAACTTGTAAGCGTTCACTTACTCGGGCAAGGCCACTGACGGATAACACGGCTAAGGTGATAGCCAGTACGATAAGCAGCAACTGCCCCTGCGCTAGTTCACGTTTGAATAAACGCCATGCTAACTGCCATTCCATTAGTGCGCCTCCCCGTTTACTTCAAATTGAGGTGCATTGGTATTAGCGACGGACGCATTTGGCTCGGTCAACAGGCCATTATCCATCACAAATTGACGTTTACAGCGTTTTGCAAGCTGCAGGTCATGGGTAACCAATACTAAAGTTGTATCACTTTCTTGATTAAGTTCAAACAACATATCGGCAATTTTATCACCGTTAACGCTGTCTAAGTTTCCGGTTGGTTCATCGGCAAATAGTACTTTAGGTTCGCAGATAAAGGCCCTTGCAATGGCAACGCGCTGCTGCTCACCACCAGACAACTGTTTCGGTAAATGGGTTAATCTATGGGATAATCCTACACGTTCAAGCATGTTTTGTGCTTTTTGCCTGGCATCTTTTACCCCTGCAAGCTCAGCGGGTAACATTACGTTTTCAAGCGCAGTCAAAGTATCGACCAACATAAACGACTGAAAAACAAAACTGACTTTGCGCTTTCTTAGGGCTGCCTTTTGCTCTTCATTTAAACCTGATAATGCCGCGCCATCGAGTAATATCTCTCCAGATGTTGGCGTATCTAATGCGGCCAACAAACCAAGTAATGTTGACTTTCCCGAGCCAGAGGGTCCTAATATTGCAACGCTGTCTCCTTGCTTGACATCCATGTTGATGCCCTTGAGGATAGTCAGTTCACCTTCTTGAGTTACCACCGTTTTTATGAGGTTAGTTACTGTAATGGCACTAGAATCTTTAGCAAAATTTGTCAACATAGGATCCTTCTTTAAATTAGCTATTAAGCGCAGTCTTACGACGCTAATTATTATTGTTTCACTTTCTTCTACCAGCTATGCTGCCACGATTTTGATACTAGGTGATAGCTTAAGTGCAGGTTATGGCATGGAAGAAGGTCAAGGTTGGGTACAATTGTTAAGTAATGAGCTCCCGGAACACACTATCATTAATGGTTCAGTCAGTGGTGAAACTTCCGCAGGGGGAGCAAGGCGGCTCCCGAGTTTACTGGAATCGATGCAATTTGACCTGGTTGTCATTGAACTAGGTGGTAACGATGGATTACGTGGATTTCCACCAGTACAACTGAAATCAAATCTTACAAAAATCATTGATCTGTCACAACAAGCAGGCGCAAAAGTTTTACTAACAGAAGTCATGGTGCCACCCAATTACGGACCACGTTATAGCAAAATGTTCAACGATGTTTTTAGTCAACTTGCTGAAGACTATGATATCGGGCTTATTCCATTTTTCATGCAACAAATTGCCCCCAACCCAGCACTGATGCAACGCGACGGAATCCATCCTAACGTAGAAGCCCAGCCGGTTATTACGCAATGGATGAAGCCTTGGATCATTGATGCGCTAAAAATGTGATCCTGGTTAAATATATTCAACATAAAATAACAAAAAGTCATATTATTTTAAGATTTAATCTTTAGAATGTAATTACAAGGATTTGTTTAAAACGCTAAATCAATATTATTACTCAAACAATATTTACAATAAGACCTAACAAGACTAAAAGGAAAAATTATGTCCGTCAGTCGTCAAAAAAAAGTATACCTACCTACCGCAACACGCAAAAACCAATATATTTCGGTAGGCTTTCCATTAACTGATGCTTTCTTAGCTGAATATGCCGATGTAGACACTTGCTACCACGAATTCAGTAAACTAGTTTATCAGGTAGCCGAAAAACATGAGTTGTTTAATGTTCATGTGATTGCCACAGACAAACTACCTATGGTGCGTTTCCATAGTGAATCATATTGCCTGTCAACTGAAGAGCAACTGCGTTTTTTCTATAACCCTGCTCATCACGAAGCAAACCGTTTGCACAGTATTGCCGGTCATAGAGCCAAAAAACTTAAAATTGTGTTTTTAGCAACGGGTACTGAACTGCGCAGTAACTCTGCAACCTTCCATGCCAACGTACAAAAGTTTCTAGCTGAAATTAAACCTTTGCTACCAGTTAAAGATATTAAAATTAAAGTACGTGACCATCAGCATATTTCATACGATTTCTTTGCTAAAAATAAAGGCATTAAAGAAACCTATGGCTACAAACTACGTGCGGTAGATAACCGCTATAAACGCCGTGAATGTAATCTACCAGAAGATGTCAGTGCGCTTAATTATGTCACGGTCAGCATTCCTGTCGGTCGTCGTATCAAAAAGCAATTACTTTCTGAAAACATGACCAACTTTGGTCCTAGCTATCAAAATGTTGCTGATAAATTTATTGCAGCAACTAAAAATAGCCAACTATTTCGTGTGGCCATGGTCGCAAACGGTAAATTGCCACTAGTACGTAATAGTAAGTTTGAGCGTTTGAATAACACAGCTGAATTTCAAATGGTTGGCTTTGATCCTAACGCCGACGCCCCTGCACCAATATTGCACTGGGACGACCAAAAATTAGTTGAAGCTATTCGATTCGTGATTGTTGCAGGTAAAAATGACTCGAATGATGAAGGCTTTGGTCGATTCATGAATCAAGTTGAAGATGCTGTTCGCAGCTTTACGAATGAATTTGACATTGATAAAGAACACATTGATGTTATTTTACGCTTCCATCAGCATTTAAGTTACAAGGCTTAAAAAATAACATTACTGTCAAAGTATTGAACCAACGTTTAAAACGGCAGCTTAGGCTGCCGTTTTTGTTTTTAAGACTTTAAAATAGAATGTTCAATAATTATGGCAAGATTTCATGTTGATTAACAACCGCCAAACAAGGCATGTTGGATGGCATACGGCAAAAAGCGTCGTAGTTTGCTCAATCAAACCAATATCAATATCAATATCAATAATCAAAAGCAGGAGATGATATGTTCAACAAGAAATTGACTTGGCTTATGCCAACATTAGTGGCGACAGCAGTCATTAAATAATTGGAGGCTTATTTCAGCTTTGATAATTGCTCTGACTGTTTATACGGCTGCAGTGACGGAAGTAGTGAAACTGCCCCCCTTAAAGATTACGCAGCCAATCATCACACCGCCGGTGGTGAATCTGCCCAGTGAAGATGGTGAGTGTAAAAACCAAACCACTGAAGTGAATTGGCTAGCAGCTAACGCCACCATTCCCACACCAATTTGCTGACAAACGGTTTGCACCAATTCATCACCAAATTATTGCTGGGTAAACAACAAAAGATTACGTAATTGAAAAGTGGGATAACATAGAACTCCCACCATTAAATTTACGTTATAACCGCCTTATTTAAACTTTACGCCATGCTCTCTAGCATCTAACTATATAGGCCGATTAAGCTCTGTCAGCTTATTAACTACACTGTTAACAGATAACGATGCACCGTGGGCAATTTTATCAGCCAGTTTTTTCTTCATTTGGTACTTAAGCTTGTAAACTTGATGATCTTTGGCTAGCAGCAACACGATATCATCGCTGGTAGCAATTTCGTCAACCAAACCTAATTCTATCGCCTGTTTACCATACCAGTGCTCACCAGTAGCCACTTTATCTAAATCTAACGCTGGACGATAATGACCAACAAACTGTTTGAATAATACATGGGTTTCTTCTAGTTCTTGTTGGAACTTTTCTCGTCCTTCATCGGTATTCTCACCAAACACTGTTAACGTCCGTTTGAAGTTGCCTGCGGTATGTTGCTCATAATCAATTTCATGTTTTTTAAGCAAACGACTAAAGTTAGGTAATTGCGCTACTACACCAATAGAACCCACAATAGCAAACGGGGCAGCAACTATTTTGTTGGCTACGCATGCCATCATATAACCACCGCTGGCTGCGACCTTGTCAATACAAACAGTAAATGGGATATTGGCTTGGCGTAAACGGTCTAATTGACTTGATGCTAAGCCGTAGCCATGAACCATCCCACCACCACTTTCTACATTGACTAATACTTGATCACCCTCTTCAGCAATGATCAAGATAGCAGTAATTTCCTCACGCAATGACGCAACTTCGCCAGCATCAATACTGCCTTTAAAGTCTAGAACATAAACCTTTTTAATTGGTTGCTCGTTTTTGTCGGCTGCTTTATCTTCTGCTTTAACCTTTTTCTCGTAAGCTTTAAGTTGTTTCTTAGACAATAACTCGTGTTTCAAATCATGTTTTAATTGCAATAACTCATCGCTTAAATCTGTCAGTATTAGCTCGCCTTTATCGGTTTTATTTTTCATTCCGCTGGCGATAACAACAACAACGACAGACACGATGGCAATCACTATAGTGACCGCTTTAGCCAAAAACATGCCATACTCAATTAAAAAATTCAAAATTTACTCCGAAAAAAAATATTAACCTAGTTTACCAACATCTACTGAGAAACAAACAATAAAAAACCCAGCTTCTGCTGGGTTTTTAAACAATCAAAAGACTAAATTGTCATGATTAATTACAAGACTGAATCACATCAGAATTAGAAATTAATACAGTTGCAGAACCTAATGCTGCAGTACGAGCAAACATGGCTACTTGAGATTGCATTTCAGCAGTAGCTTGCGCTGCCATGCCATCAGTTGCTGCTGTCTCACGTGGGCTCACAATCGAACTGTGATGTCCTTTAGAGAAGCGAACCGCAGCAGAACCCGCAGCTGTTGAATCCGCACAACCTAAACCAAGAGAAGTAATTAATGGCTCTGTACCTGAAAGCGGAAAACCAGCAACCGCATTAGGTAAAGTTTGGTCTGATAGATTACCAGCGCCATCGCCAACCACTTCAATTAAATGAACCGGTAACCCTGTTGCAGCTAATTTAGCACCATGGTTAATTGGATCCGCACTGTCTACAGCTGTTTGAACAGCAAATGCAAAAGTCGGAAGAAACTCAGCATAAACCGCTTGAACTAATGCGGCATATTCTGGTGAGCCCACTTCATAACCAGGTACTTTATTAGCAGCATTAACCAACGCCATAAAGGTATCTGACTTACTAATACTATCAAACAATACTGGACCAAAGGCTGCTGAGCCAGCAAAAGCCCCTGCTAAACCGCCTGCTGGAGCAACTAGTGAAGATGCTGTTATTCCATAAGCATTAGGTAATTGTGTGCCAGATGCTGGATCAACTAAGCCTGTACTTGCGTAAGTTGAGAACGTTGTGCCAACAATGCCACCAAGGCTTAAACCTTGTGCACTGATTTTGCTTATATCGAATACTTGCTGACCACCCGCTTGGGCAATTTGTGAGTACATACCAGTAAGCAATAAACGCAGCGCTAGATGATCCATCGTCGCTTGGCGGAAGTTATCGCGCACAGTTAATGTACTACCAATATTGACAAATACTAATGGGCTGCCATTTTTGAATGCATCAGGTTTGCCAACTACCACACCGTAAGATGGGTCAGTTGCCGACACTTCATACTTGCCGTCACCATTGGCATCGAATGATCGGGCGCCATGCAATGGCATATCAATCGCAATTGTAGCAATACCCATTGCAGCGTAAGAACCTGCGTAGGCTAAGGCCATCTCTTTACCACCACCTAAACCATGCAATGCAATGTTAGTTGGCCAGCCGTTCGTTGGCGGCATAAAGGTCAAACCTTGAGATGCTTGAAATGCTGCAACTTTCGCAGCATTTGGGATTGCAATCAATACAGGTACCGTTTCATAACTCATGATTTTCGGAATAGGATTGAACTTAGTTAAATGTTTAGTTGGATCGGCAACAGTACCGTCATCTAACATCCAAGGGTAGCCAGCTAGCAAAGCAGGATTAGCAAGTGCAGCACTTGGGTCGATACCAAAACCAATAGCTTGCTGGGCAAAGTTAGCTTGACTCATCTTGCCAGCTTGAACCGCTAATAAGACTGATACAGGGCTATCGCCTTGGGCAAACCAACGGCCATTAATTAACGGCGCACCTTGTGGGCTTAAGCAAGCACTTGATGAACAGCTTCCATACATTGGCAACTTAATGCTCGCGGTATACACATCCGCTAAACTAGAAACCACATAAGCGGCACCGTCTGCAGGTGTTAATCCTGCTGCTTGTGCAACTGTCACCACACCACCAGCACCATTAGGCATAGGAGTAGGAGTTTGAACGAACGAAGGCATATACGGTGCTCGAGCCGCCATAAGTAGCTTGGTCGTTTCATATACATCTTTTACCGATTGAGTGGTAAATAAACCTGAGAAACTAATGGTTTCTGCATCAACACCGTGTGCTTCAGCCATACCTTTTTCATAACTGTTTACTAATCCTTGTAGTTGTAATTGTTGAGGTGTTGCTAAAGGATTAACATCAATGTCTAATTTCAGCAAACCATAGGTTGTTGAAGGTGCAATACCACGCCCAAGTGAATCTTGAATCAGGTCAGTTGTCGCATAAATATATGACTGGCCGGCTTTAAGTGGCTTAAGTGGCACAATGGCAACTTTATTACCAGAAGCCTTAGAAACGAAATCTACGCCAAATGATAATTCTTCACCTACTTTACATGCAGATACTGAAGCGGCTGCCTTACATTCTGGGTCGCTTGATAATGCCCCGCCAACCGTTGCTTCAAATACTCTTACGGCACCTGGCTGAAATACAGAAGCAGCATCCAGTGTTAATTTATTGCCATCTAAGTCATTGGCAAGGTCAACAGTAATAGTAATAGGAGATGAGGTTGACCAACCATCTAGGGCACCTAATGCAAGCTGTGGATTGACATAATCAATACCATCTTCACCTGGAATACTTAATGTGCCGTCTGTCGTGCCACTGAAGAGTAAATCGTTTGGTAATGGTACCTTGCCGTTAGCTGGATCAAATTGCATATGTGAAACAGGTACTAATGGAGTTGCTGTTTCTCTTGCTTCATTGAAGCTTTCTTCTGAACAACCGGTTAGTCCTAGAGCAGATGCAATAGCAACACCCAAAATGAGTCTTTTCATCTTTTTTCCCCAAATCTTGTTGTAATAATTTTGTTTTCCCCAAAAATTGGTCACAATAGTCCAATCCTGTGACCATAAGGACTTATTTTAGTCCTTAGCTAGTCTCAAGTTAACGTAAATATATAGAGTTAGCTACAAGTTTATTACACACTATTGACTGTTTGACATACAAATATCAGTCATTTGTTTAAAACAGTCGTTTATGTTTTGTTCGATTGTAGATTTGACGGGCAGTTCCGTCCCAAGGAATTAATGAATCATGTTGGAATATCAAGCTAAAAAAGATCTCCTTAGTAATAAAATAATATTGGTTACAGGTGCTGGTGATGGCATTGGTCGCGTAGCGGCATTAACATTCGCTGCACATGGTGCCACGGTAATACTACTGGGTAAAACCGTTAAAAAACTTGAAAAAGTATACGATGAGATAGTGGCACAGGGTTCACCAAATCCTGCGATAGTACCTTTAGATTTAAACGGCGCTACTGAGCAACATTATCTCGATATGGCCGACACCATTGCTGAACAGTTTGGGCAATTAGATGGCCTGTTACATAATGCTTCACACTTAGGCGCACTTGGGCCGTTTGAGCATATAGACTTAACATCACTAGAAAAAATAATGAAAGTGAATGTGACTGCAGCGGCGATTATGACTAAAGCATTGTTACCTGTAATGCGAAAAGCTAAAAATGCCTCTATCATCTTTACATCAAGCGGTGTTGGCAGAAAAGGTCGTGCCTATTGGGGACCCTATGCGTTTTCAAAATTTGCTACCGAAGGCATGATGCAAGTTCTCGCAGATGAATGTGAAAACACCTCAGTACGAGTAAACAGCATTAACCCTGGTGCTACTCGTACTGAAATGCGTGCAAAAGCTTACCCGGCTGAAAATCCACAAGCATTAAAAACGCCAGAAGATATCATGCCAACCTATGTGTTTTTAATGGGTGATGATTCGCTTAACACCAATGGCGAAGCTTTAAACGCACAATAAACTAGATAACTTCAACTCGAGACACTAAACGCTTGATAAACAGATTTGTGACTTTAATTGCACTTGCTAATAGGGCTATATTGAGGTGCAATTTACTCGCTATTGACGTATCTATGTAGGCTATTTTTAAAACAAATGGCAAGTTTGCTACGAAATAGGCTAAACGTGTTGAATTTAGCTTATTACAAGCATCTTATAAGTCGAATTGAGGGTAGATATAAAACGATAACGGTTTGTCGCCAAGATATTCAAAGAGTGGTTTTGTTAAATACACAAGGAAGCTTAATGCTTCCTTGTGTATTACTAGACTAATGTTAAATAGCCAACCTGTCTGCATTTTGAGTTAATAGTTTTTCACCAATACCACTGACCTGAGTCAGCTGTTTTATATCGGTAAACTTACCATTTTTATTGCGATATTCGATGATTGCTTTAGCCTTTGCTTCGCCTATCCCATTAAGAGTTTGCAACTGTGCTGCATCCGCTTTATTCAGATTGACTTTAGCGGTCATTTTAGCGCTAGATTCAGTTGCAGCTTTTATGCTTGGCGTTGTTTCTTGTGCTGCATAGGCTGTATTATTAACAAAGGTGCAAAGCATTATCGCCATCACAGCTGCAAGCCAAAAAGATGATATTTTCATGGTGTTCTCCTGTTATCCAAAATCAGAGCCTATATGCCGACTTCCCTATTCCCTGGCGGGCTCAATAATCTACTTCATCAGTAAAGCAGATAATAAGGCTAGACTAAGATTAAAAAACATACAAATCACCTTGTTAATTTATTGGTTTTTTTGCTTAATGACCTGCTCTTTTAATGCTTTTGACTGACTCAATGCATCAATCGTCAGCCCTTTTATCTCAACCAATAAGTGTTGGTGTATTTTACTTAATTTTGGTTTATTCTTCGAATTGAACTGAATTGGTCGACATAGGCTCATCGCCTGATAACCCAACCTTGCCGTTAACAAACCACCACCTAAGCCCTGCGCGACTCGTGCGGAAAGTTTGCCTGTCAGCTCAACCGATAATAGTTGAGTGCCTAAATCAGTTGCCACTTCAGCTGTACCAGCATAAATGATATTAACAATAATCGAGCGAATGAGTTTAATTCGGCTCCAATAGCCAAGTTCAATGCCATAAACCTTGGCAATTTTTGAAATCATTGCTTGATTTCGCCATAATATCAACGCCATATCTAATGCAGCTAAAGGGCTAGCCGCCAGCAATAATGCCGACTCTGCAGCAAATCGAGCAACATACTGCTTAGCAAGTTCATCACGTTCGCTAAGGACTAAGTCATCAAAAAGTAGCACTTTTTCTGCATCATTGTGTTCCGCACTGACTTGGGATAAATACGCACGCTTGGCGTTATTATCAGGATAACGCTGTAATAATGTTTGAATGTAAGCTTCAGCTTCCCCTATCTGCATGCTATCAGCTAATCGTGAACCTGTGTCTTGATCAACACTGACCTGCTTTAGTGCAGCTAACTTACGCCACTCTTTGATACTTATCATGGCTACCCAACTTATCACCACAGCCAGTGCCATAGAGTAGAAACTAAATAGATATGGACTTGTCTCAAAGGCACTAATCAAACCAGTCACAGTTTGTACTATGACAAGCAGTGTAATAGCGAGTAAAGATAGCTTTGCCAGTAACGACCAACGATGTGGTTTTTTAGCCTCTTTTGTCACTTCATCCAGTACGCTCTCTGGCATCATTTGATTGAATTCATCGCTATCAGCGTCAACTTGCGACATAGATGACAATTCATCAATAAAATCGGCGTGTTCAAAAGACTGTGCTGGTTTAATAGACTTTGACGCTGGAACTGAACGAATCTCTGAATGTTGCATTTCAGTCGATTCTTCAACGTCTTGTGCTGAAAACAATTTAGCCTGTTTTATTGTATTACTCTGTTCCATACAATTAATACTCACTAATTAGGCAAGCTTATCGCCTAGTAAAAACTCTAATAAATGATCCAAACGAATATGGGGATAAAGACGCTCTTGTGAATTAACACTGCTACCAGAAACAAAGTCCTGATAAGGCGGTGCAAAAGTTGGAAAACCAAACCCCTGTTGCCGCCAAAACTCAGCATCAGGTAAGTGGCTGGGCACATCACCAGGGTAAAGGGTGATTAATTTTCCCGTTTTATCGCGCCCTTTGATCACTTCTTGTTGGCCATCTGCTGTATTAATCATCCCATGCTGAGTCGCTTTAATCGCACTAACTGCCATGGTTTCGACTTCACAACCTTCAAAACGAGCAAAATACTGGCTTTGTTTTAGCATGTCAGTTAATAGACTCAAAATATGACTTTGTTGACTTCGGGTTACACGATCCACCTGACTTGCGGCAAAAAGCACCTTATCAATTTTTGGCGAAAACAGGCGTTTTAGTAAACTCGACTGCCCAAACTGAAAACTTTCCATAATACTATTTAATGCCAACCCCATATCATTGAACTGGCTCTGGCCATGGTTTAGACCGTTTAAGCAATCGACCAACACAACCTGGCGATCAAACTTAGCAAAATGATCCTTATAAAATGGTTTAACCACCTGAATAACATATTGCTGGTAGCGCTTTTTTAGCACCTGATAAGTGCTAGCGGGATCAGACTGACTCAGCTCAGCATGCTGAACGGGCGATAATGACAATAATGGAAAGAATGTTAACAGCGGGGTATTTTCGTACTCACCAGGCAATAGCATTCTTCCAGGTTGAGCAAAATAAAAGCCCTGCTTATGCACCATGTCTTGTAAAAGATGCTGATAGCCATCTGCTATTTGCTTTAACACTTGCTCATCTGCAGGGGCTGATAAATCGAGTGCTGTGACTTGTTTTGCAAATGCACTATATAAAGGGGAGCTTTGTAATCGACTCACGCCCTGCTGCTGGCTTAAGCACCAGGCGGTAAAATCTTGTTTTAACATAGGTAAGTCGAGCAGCCACTCACCAGGATAATCTACAATATCAACAATCAAAGTCGCTGAGTCAGTTAGCTTAGCTAACACACCTTGCTCTGGACGATACTTAATCGCTAGGCGCAGTTCAGTAATATTTCGTGTCGATGGTGGCCAAAGCGGAGGCTGTTCACCCAAAGCGTGCATTGCGCTTTGATAATCAAAACTGGCGATATCAAGATCAGGTTGTAATGATCGCTTTACCGCCAGTAAACGCCCGTCACGCGCAACTTGCCACAAAGGTAAAGGATTTTTATCGAAGTTCACACCAGCATGTAGCAGCTGATTCACCAATCCAGTAATAAATGCTGTTTTACCCGCACCAGATAAACCCGTTACCGCTAAGCGAACATGTCGGTCGGTACTGCGATGAAGTAAAGATTGGGCTGACTGAGTTATTTTATTGAGCGATCGATCCAGTAAACTCATGGCTGATTCCAAATAAAATAAGGGCGGATAACCGCCCTAGATTTGATTACAGACTATTGATTTGGCGTTTCAAATCAAATGTGTCTGAAGTAACATGTTGTTCAAGCTTTTGTAATCGAGCTTCCAATGTTGAAAACTGTCGATTGACATCAAACAATGCCTGTTTTGCTGGCTCGCCAGCTTGCCAAACTTTCTTTTTAAGCTCAATGTCTTTATGGTTGTCTTGGTGCTGTTGCACTCGCGGTTTTACATCTAAAATCATCCACATTGCGATATAAATGACTAAGATTACACCGCTACCACCGAGTAAAAATATTGATGCAGCGACCACTCTGACCAACCACACTTCAAAATTTAAATACTCTGCAATCCCCGCACATACACCTGCAATTTTACCCGTTTGGGGAATTCGATATAAGGTTCGCGCTTTAGGTTCACTCATGTTTGGTCCTCCATTCTGGAGATTCACTGTCAAGAATTGCTTCAAGCGTATGAATACGACCACCCATTTTTTCCGCTTTAGCAATTAAATCATTTAGTTGGTTAAATTCTTCTTCAGTGAGCCCCTGGCTCACTTGTCGCTTACTGCGATAATGAAGAACCAACCAGATAGGTGCCACAATAACCAAAAAGATGATAATTGGTGCAATAAGAAGATCCATATCCATAACTCACCTCTGAAAAATTATTATACTTTTGATTTAGGTTGGTTTTTCGCTTTCATCTTTGCTTTTAATGCAGCTAGCTCATCGTTAACTGAGTCTTCAGCTTTAAGCGCGGCAAACTCATCATCTAAGGTCGATTTTTTGCCTAAATCATAAGCGTCAACTTGCGCTTCAAGTCCTTCAACACGACGCTCGTATTGTTCGAACTTCATCATAGCATCATCAATTTTACTTGAATCAAGTTGCTTTTTAACTTCTAAACGAGAAGTCGCTGTTTGCTTACGCATGATTATCGTCTTTTGACGGGCACGCGCATCGGTTAGCTTATCTTGTAATTGCGCCACTTCATCTTTCAAGCGAGCAATGTGTTCTTCAACAACCTTTAATTCCGCTTCAAGTGTTGCCAGCAAACCAGCTGTTTTTTGCTTTTCAACCAACGCAGCTTTAGCTAAGTCTTCACGATCTTTTGAAATAGCTAATTCAGCTTTATCTTCCCAATCCTGTACTTGCTCTTGCACTCGGCTAATACGGCGAAGTAGTTCTTTTTTCTCAGCTAACACTTTTGCTGAAGTAGAACGCACTTCTACGACTGTATCTTCCATTTCCTGGATGATAAGGCGAACCATTTTTTCTGGATCTTCGGCCTTATCAAGTATTGCGCTGATGTTTGAATTAACGATATCAGCAAAGCGAGAGAAAATTCCCATAATGTGTTCCTCAAAGTTATATGTAGATGTCGCATAGACTAATACATTATGTGTGCCAACATTTACAAACACTCTATTTTCAGTTACTTAAAGTGAAAATGATGTTTTTCTTTATTTATTCTCTTAAGCCATCTATTATGATTTTCACCAATAATTAGCGTAAAAGACTAAAATACTGTGAATAAGCAATTTCAGCAAGATAACCTTATCGGTCAATCCAATGCGTTACTGGAAGTATTAGAGCATGTATCGAAAATAGCCCCTTTGTCAAAACCTGTGCTTATTATTGGTGAACGTGGCACAGGTAAAGAGCTAATCGCAGAGCGGCTACATTATCTTTCCGGTCGGTGGGATCAGAGTTTTATCAAACTGAATTGCTCTTCTTTAAGTGAAAACTTACTCGAAAGCGAACTTTTTGGTCACGAATCTGGGGCATTTACCGGGGCTAAAGGAAAACACGAAGGCCGTTTTGAGCGGGCCGACGGCGGTACCTTATTTTTAGATGAATTAGCAAACACTTCTGGGCTTATTCAAGAAAAATTATTACGGGTGATTGAATATGGTGAATTTGAACGTGTGGGCGGCAGTAAAACGGTGCAAACCGATGTGCGCTTGATATGTGCGGCAAATGAAGATTTACCTGCACTGGCTGAATCCGGTGAATTTAGAGCAGACTTATTAGACCGATTAGCATTTGATGTAATAACTTTACCACCACTGCGTTGTCGTACAGAAGATATTATGGACTTAGCTGAATACTTTGCCATCAGTATGGCTAGGCAACTCAAACTAGAATATTTTGGCGGTTTTAGTCCTTTAGCTGTTGAACAATTATTAAGTTATACCTGGCCAGGTAATATACGAGAACTTAAAAACGTGGTTGAACGTAGCGTATATCGAGAAGGTAGTGAGGGGCAGCAAATAGATCATATTATTCTTGACCCATTCGCATCTCCTTATAGACCGCAAACTCGTGTTAAAACCAAAGAGCGTCAACAGGCATTTATTCAGCCTGTTATTTCGAATAATGTCGATGAGACAAACACAGAGTCGATGGGTATAGAAGCGAGCCCTTCCATAGAGTCATCGACTTCACAGAGCCATCACGGGCAAAAAACACAATTACCTCCAATCAACTTCCCTATCGACTTTAAAGAGTACACAGAAAAACAAGAAGTCACCTTATTACAATTAGCCTTAGCTGAAAGCCAGTTTAATCAGAAGAAAACCGCTGAAAATTTAGGCCTTAGCTATCATCAATTACGGGGGATTCTAAAAAAATACAACTTATTGTGAAGCTAAACTCTCTGTTTGCCCTTTAATTCAATATCCATTTAAAGGGCAAAGATAAAAACTAAAAAAAACAATTTAATAACTTGTTTGCTCCCAAGATATTTACACTGCTAAAATAGCCCTTCAGACTCATAAAATACGATTTAGCTATGGCAATGTCTTTAAGACAACAGATTCAGCATATGTTTATATGTCTTGGCGGACTTATACTCAGTGCGTGTGGTCAAGCAACCCTCCCCCCAGGGCTGGTATATTGTAGTGAAGGTAACCCAGAAAGTTTTAACCCTCAACTTGTCACTTCAGGCACAACTATCGACGCCACTTCCCATCAAATATACAGTCGGTTAGTTAATTACGATCCTGAACTGGGTGATATTGTGCCAGGGTTAGCCACTGAGTGGCACATTAGTGATGATGGTTTAAATTATACTTTTGTGTTGCGTAATGATGTTTTATTTCACCAAACAAGTCACTTTAAACCACAAAGAACGTTCAATGCAGACGACGTTTTATTCTCGTTTAATCGCATTATTGACTCGCAGCATCCTTACCATTTCGTTAGTCGCACCGGTTATCCATTTTTTCAAAGCATCGGTTTTGATAAACTTATTGGCTCAATTGAAAAAATTGATTCCCACCATGTGGTTTTCCACTTGAATCGTAAAGATGCTTCATTTTTATCCAATTTAGCCACAGACTTTGCGGTGATACTGTCTGCAGAATATGGCGACATGTTGCTTAAAAACGGAGAACCCGAACAGATAGATTTCCAGCCTATTGGCACTGGCCCATTTCAATTAAATCAATATGTCAAAAATGAGTACATTCGTTACAACAGGCATCCTTATTATTGGGGAGCGGCGGCAGACATTGAGCATTTAGTTTTTGATATCACACCTAAAAGCACTGCGCGTATTACCAAATTAATTACCGGCGACTGCAGTGTATCAGCCTTGCCTAAAGCTGGAGAGTTAGCAGTAATAGACCAGCATAAGCATATCAAAGTGGATATTAAACCTGGGCTTAATGTTGCATTTTGGGCGCTCAACACTCAAAAACCACCTTTAAATGACATTAAGGTCCGACGCGCACTGGCACACGCTATTGATAAACAAAATATTTTAGACGTGGTATATAATGGCATTGCAGTAGAAGCAAAAGGGATTTTACCGCCCGCGTCATGGGCATATTCTGATAATATCAATGCCAATAACTATGATCCTGCAAAAGCTAAAGCACTATTAAATGAAGCCGGTATTGATAAGTTATCGATTGATATCTGGGCAATGCCAGTGGCGCGAGTTTATAACCCTAACGCCCTTAAAACAGCAGAATTAATTCAAGCTGATTTGGCTAAAATTGGCGTCAAAATCAATATCGTTTCATATGATTGGAGTGTCTTTACACAAAAACTTATCCGTGATGATTATGATTCTGTGCTAATTGGATGGAACGCAGATAATAGCGATCCTGACAACTTCTTTACTCCTTTACTTAGCTGCGCAGCTTTAGCATCGCACAATAACCGTTCAAAATGGTGCCAAAAAGATTTTGACCACTTACTAACCAGTGCTCAAAATACTACTGAACGTGAAGCGCGTAAGGCAATATACCAAGCAGCTGAAGCCATACTGAGTGATCAAGTTCCGCTTATTCCTATTGCGCATGCTCAGAAGGTTATTTTAAAGAAAGACACTATAACCTCAATGCAAGTAAGGCCCTATGGCGGCATTGCATTTGCAAAAATAGTTGAGAAAACACCAGAGAGTAAATAATTATGTGGCAATATTTTTTTAGACGCAGCAGTTTATTTTTAGCCACAACCTTGATTATGATGGCCGTATTATTTTATGCCACTCATCTTTTTCCCGTAGATCAGACCTACGCTTTAACCGGTATTCAACAGCCGACCAATCAACAATTCGTTCAAATACACCAAGACTTTAAATTAGATAGTAATGATATAAGACAATTTATCGCTTATGTGCAACAACGTTTTTCAGGCAATATGGGCATTTCCATAAACTCACAACAGCCTGTTTATGACGAATTAAAAGCAGTGCTACCCGCATCATTTGAATTATCACTATTCTCAGGCGCTATCGCATTATTTTTGGGCGTACCAATTGGAATTATTGCGGCGCTGAGCAAAAATAAACTTGTCCAGGGTAGTATATTAGGACTTACCTTGACCGGTTATTCCACTCCGATATTTTGGCTTGGATTGACCTTATCACTTTGGTTTGGCGTAAATTTAGGCTGGTTGCCTATCTCTGGGCAAATAAATTTACTTTATCAAATTGAGCCGGTCACTGGTTTCATGTTAATTGATACCTTGCTATCCGATTCCGCTTATCGGCTTCAAGCTTTTGTCGATGCCATCATGCACTTGATTTTGCCCGCTATTACACTTGCGGTTTTGCCCTTTACCTTAATAGTGCGCATTACGCATCAGGCAATGTTACATGTGATGAATCAAACCTATATTCGTGCTGCTGAAGCTAGGGGCCTACACACATTCAAAATTATTATTCGCCACGCATTACCAAATGCAATGATACCTGTGCTTAAAAGTATCGGGATTATGTTAGGCTCATTTGCGAGCTATGGTATTGTTGTGGAAGTTATTTTTTCATGGCCGGGAGTAGGTAGCTGGTTAGTATCAGGTATTTACCAACGTGACTATACCGTCATTCAAGCAGGTATATTTTCTGTTTCACTGTTAATTATCTTTTTAAGCATACTGATTGAATTTATCCATACAGTGATCAATCCAATGAGCAAAAAGGAACTGTATGCCTCCTATTAAGATTTACAAGCAAGACTATATTGCAACCCCTGCTGGTAGGGTATGGAAAGCATTTTCTAAAAATCCATTTGCACTTATTGGATTGTGGGGGGTTTGTTTTTTATTATTACTCACTATTTTAGCCCCCTTTATTGCCCCTTATTCTGTTAATGAGCAGAATCAACAAATTTTATTACTGCCCCCTTCTTGGGATCCATTAGGGCACGTGGAATACTTTTTAGGCACTGACGATCTCGGACGAGACATATTCAGCCGTATTTTACACGGTGTTCAGCTAACGTTCGGCATGTCACTTATTATTGTAAGCTGCGCACTATTTTTTGGATTTTTAATCGGTTCGATTTCCGGCATGATGCGAGGGCTAAAGTCTAGCATTTTAGGGCATTTACTCGATGCTCTTTTATCTATTCCATCATTATTAATGGCCATATTAGTGGTCGCGGTTATAGGCCCAGGACTTTATAACGTATTCTGGGCGGTTGGAATTGCTATGGTTCCGCAGTTTATTCGCACAATCCACCAGGCTGTTCATGAAGAATTACAAAAAGAATATGTCACTGCCGCTAGGCTTGACGGTGCTAATAATCTGCAAGTTTTTTGGTATGTTATTATGCCAAATGTATGGGAAGTACTTATTATTCAAATTACTATGGCTATTTCGGCAGCCATTTTAGATATTGCTGCGTTAGGTTTTTTAAACCTTGGCGCCCAGGCACCGAGTCCAGAATGGGGCGCGATGATTGCACAGGGCTTAGATAATTTATTATTGGCGCCCTGGACTGTTACCATTCCTGGTGTAGCTATATTATTCAGCGTACTTGCCGTTAACCTGGTTGGTGACGGTTTACGATCCGCTATTGCACCAATAAGAAACTAATTTATGCCATTACTCGATATTCGAAACCTAACAATAGAACTCGATACCGACCACGGTAGAGTGGCGGTTTTAGAAAAGGTCAGTCTCACCATGAACCCTGGAGAAATTCATGGTTTGGTGGGAGAGTCAGGTTCAGGACGAAGTATATTAGCTAAAGCCATTTTAGGAATTTTAGGCACTAACTGGTATGTTATGGCTGACAGAATGATGTTTGATGGCAAAGACTTACTCGAATTAACCGCCAAAGAGCGCCGCTGCTTAATGGGCAGCGATATGGCAATGATCTTTCAAGACCCATCGGGCAGTCTTGATCCGGTAAAAACCGTCGGTAGCCAATTAATTGAAGCTATGGTACCTAACAAAAATGTTCCTTTTTGGCGTAGAGCCAAAGATACCTACCTAAACGCGCAAAAATGGTTACATAAGGTGGGCATCAAAAGCCCTAAATCCTTGATGAAGTGCTATCCATGGGAATTATCAGAAGGTGAATGCCAGAAAGTCATGATAGCTATGGCGGTTGCGAATCACCCCAAGTTATTAATTGCGGATGAACCGACAAACTCGATGGAACAAAATACTCAGGCACAGATATTTAGGTTATTATCACAATTAAATCAGCTGCAAAATGTGTCGATTTTATTAGTTAGCCATGAACTTGAAACATTAGTCCAATATTGCGATCATTTAACCGTATTATACGGTGGTCAAATGATGGAGTCTGGCCCCACAGATGAGATAGTTGCGAGTCCGTTTCATCCGTATACCCGTGCACTTTTAAAGAACTTACCTGATTACACGGGTAAAATGCGACATAAATCTGATTTACCAACACTGCAAGGATCATCTCCTTCAATTCAAAATCTCCCTGCAGGTTGCAGATTAGGGCCTCGATGCCCTGAAGCTAAACGACAATGTGTCAAACAGCCTAAAATAGAGCACGTTAAAGATCGTGCATTTGCCTGCCACTTTCCATACAAAAATGAGCAAGAAGCCGATGACAACACCTTTGCTTAAAGTGACCAACCTGAGTAAGCAATACTTAACGGGTTACAAAGGGTTTGTACCACAATATTATGATGCTCTATTACCAGTATCCTTTGAACTTGGGCGAGGCGAAACATTGGCAATTGTCGGTGAAGTGGGCTCTGGAAAATCAACCCTTGCGCGTATTTTAGTGGGTGCAGAACAAAGAAGTAGTGGTGATATTTTTTTTGAAGGTGAAGCCTTAGAGTCACGTAATGTAAAACAACGTTGCCGCTTAATCAGAATGATTTTCCAAGACCCAAACACCTCGTTAAATCCAAGATTAACCATTGGTGAATTACTAAATGAACCACTTAAGTTTAGTACAAGCCTTACCGTTGAAGAGCGACGGGCGCAAGTAATTGATACTTTGCGTAAGGTTGGTTTATTGCCTGAGCACGTTAATTTTTATCCCCATATGGTATCAGAAGGTCAAAAACAGCGTGTTGCCGTTGCGCGAGCATTAATGCTAAATCCCAAAATTATTATTGCCGATGAAGCATTAACCGCGCTTGATTTATCTGTTCGGTCACAAATCATTAACTTATTGTTAAAATTACAAAAAGAACTCGGTTTATCTTATATATTTGTATCGCATAACTTAAATATTATCCGCCATATCAGCGATAAAATTATGGTGCTTCACAATGGCTGTATGGTAGAAAAAGCAAATACCGCAGACTTATTCACTTCGCCTCAGCATGAATACACCCAAAGGCTCATTCAAGAGCAAACTCATTTCATGCAAAAGCGTTAAACTGCTCCAACCACTGGCCTAAATGGCAACTTTACACAAAAATAAGTGCCATTTCATCGACGATCTAATTATCCTAGTGCCAACGACAAAGGAAGAACTGACTTATGATTATTAAACCAAAAATTCGTGGCTTTATATGTACCACAACCCATCCTGTTGGTTGTGAAGCTAACGTAAAAGAACAAATCGATTTAACTAAAGCAAAAGGTAAAATCACTAATGGTCCTAAAAAGGTATTAGTGGTCGGTTCATCTAGTGGCTATGGCTTATCTTCACGTATCGCTTCAGCATTTGGTAGTGACGCAGCTACAATCGGTGTATTTTTCGAAAAACCAAGCTCAGAAACTAAACCCGGTACAGCAGGTTGGTATAATTCTGCCGCGTTTGATAAGTTTGCTAAAGCCGAAGGTTTATATTCAAAAAGCATTAACTGTGATGCATTTAGCCATGAAGCAAAGCGAAAGGTTATTGAGCTTATCAAACAAGACTTAGGTCAAATTGATATGGTGGTATATTCACTAGCCTCACCTGTGCGTAAACTGCCCGATACCGGTGAAGTTATTCGTTCATCATTAAAGCCAATAGGTGAAACCTACAGTGCAACCGCTGTGGATACTAATAAAGACACTATTATTGAAACCTCCGTTGAACCCGCTACTGAGCAAGAGATTGCAGATACAGTTACCGTTATGGGCGGCGAAGATTGGGAATTGTGGATTGAAGCACTTTCACAAGCAGGTGTACTTGCTGACGGTTGTAAAACAGTCGCCTACAGCTACATTGGTACAAAAATCACTTGGCCTATCTACTGGCATGGCGCCCTTGGTAAAGCTAAAATGGATTTAGATCGTGCTGCTCATTCATTAAATAACAAACTAGCCACTAAAGGCGGCTCTGCCAATGTTGCTGTATTAAAGAGTGTTGTGACTCAAGCCAGCTCGGCGATCCCTGTTATGCCATTGTATATCGCTATGGTATTCAAGAAAATGCGTGAAGAAGGTCTTCACGAAGGCTGTATGGATCAAATTTACCGTATGTTCAGTGAGCGTTTATTCCGCGCTGATGGTCAAGCTCCTGCAGTGGACGACACTAATCGTTTACGTTTAGATGACTGGGAATTACGTGAAGAAATTCAAAAACATTGTCGTGATTTATGGCCACTCGTTACCACAGAAAACTTATCTGAACTTGCGGACTACCGCGAATATAAAGAAGAGTTTTTGAAGCTATTTGGCTTTGGTATTGACGGTATTGATTACGAAGCAGACGTAAACCCGAATGTAGAGTTTGATGTTGTAAGTTTATAAACAATATATTCAGTTATTAAAAAACCAGCCTACTTGGCTGGTTTTTCTTTTTAAGCGAGGTAAGACTTAATAAAAGTGGGCTAAGTACACACTCACTCAAAGAGCTCTTCCCTCTTTCTAGATAAGCCTCTGAAGCACCTTGTCCTCACTTTAACAACGCTAACGCATTAATCACTGGCACATTAAATCAACCGGGTATTAAATCACTCACATATTGAACCATAGTGATCTAACTTACCGCTAAATATACTTTCACATGCACATCGTCAATAGTGTCAGTAAGATCAAAACGCTCAAAGGTTAGTGGATGCTCTGTAAGGGTAAAATCATTTTTAGCTAGCCATATGCTGTACAGATAGCTAATTTTACTTTGTAGCGCTATTTCAGAGCCTTTATGCTCGAAAGTAGCGTATGTTCCGCTTGGTATCGCGCTCGCTTTAAAATATTCTGAATCAGCCATTACAACCTTTAGATCACTCAATTTGGCTGTAGGTACACTCACACCAATATCAATCGCGTAATTCATACTCATATTTTGTGGCAAACTATAAACAAAATTAAATGTTCGGTTATCTAAGAGTGTTAATTGATGCGCTTTTCTAAAGGCGATTAACGCCTGAATAGTTTGCGGTAAATAAACTTTAGGTCCGCGATGTTTAATCAGCACTAAATCAAGTTTATCTAGCTGTATGATTTCACTATTTACATCAGTATCAGTTAAGGTGTTATGCCCCTGCGATAATGTTTTTAGTGGCTGTTGTTTTATAAAGAAATTAGCCCAATCGGGTGCTTGCCTAAAAGCTTGTGGAGTTTGACCAATACTTGATGTAAAAGCTTTGGTAAACTCAACAGTGGATGAATACCCAGCAGCTTTTGCAACGTCAAGGATACTGACACTCTTATCAAACCCTAAGGTTTGAGCCGCTTCAATATTTCTCAATAACGCGATATAGTCTCCAACTTGAGTGTGATACAAACTATAAAAAATAAACTCAAAATGGTTTAAAGGTACCCCCGCCTTAGCAGACAATCGCTCAAGGGACAGGTTTTCATTTAAGTGATTGTCAATAAGTTGTAAAACACCTTCAAATTGCTGCTCAAGATCCACAGTAAAGCCTCTTAAAATCATATTTAATCGAGATAAGCCTGAGAACATAGCTAATTAAAGTCATTATATAAACAGATGCAGTAAAAGCGAGATAAGTCATCGATAAGATGATAAAGCAAATAAAAAAGCCAAGGTTAAATAAACCTTGGCTTTTTTAGCATCGTGATAATATATCTAAAAATTATTCAGCTACAGGATATTCAATCTGTGCTTTAGACTTTAACGAATCTATCACAGCACGGTAATCCGCTTGGCCATATTGACGTGATAAACCGTCTTTAATCGACTGCAACAAGCTAGCATCAATATTTTCAGCAGCGTTAACTTTATCAAGTACAACAACAGCATAACCTGCACCTAATGCAACGGTATCAATTGACACAGCTTCTGCTTCTGGTGCTGGCATTTTGAATGCTTTATTAGCAATCGCAGCGTCAACATCTTGATTAAAGCGATCTAATTTAGCCACAGTGATTAATTCTGCTCCACTAATAGCAAAATCACCCGTTTTAAGCTGAGTCATATAAGTAGCCGCTTTTTCACGTGCCGCTTCATTGGCTTTATCATACTTAAGACGTTGTACGATCTGCGCTTCAACTTTGTCAAAACTCATGGTACCGGCATCTTGATGCTGCTTAACACGGATAACGACAACATGATTAGGGTCAAGCTCAATCACTTCGCTGTTCATGCCACTGCTCAGTACTTGATCTGAGAATGCCGCTTTGACTAAATCAGGCTTGTTTAAATTAGCCGGTGGATTATCTCGAGTAAACAAAGCTGTTGTCTGAACTTCTTTATTCACTGCATTAGCAGTATCAATTAATGTGTCAGGGATTTCATAGCTAGTATCTGCAAGCTTAGTTTGTAAGCCATAGAATATACTTAATGCTTTTGTCTCTTTAATTTGAGCAATAATTTTAGCTTTAACATCATCAAACGCAGCAATTGCGCCAGGCTGAACATCAACTAGTTTGATAATGTGGAAACCAAATTCACCTTTAACAACCGCTGATACTTGACCTTTTTCAAGACTGAATAAGACCTCATCAAATGCGGCATCCATAACGCCTTGCTCAAACCAATCGATTTGACCACCTTGCTCGGCACTGAATTTATCATCAGATTCAGTTTTCGCTAATTCAGCAAAATCTTCACCTGCTGCAATACGTGCTGCAATCGCATCTAACTTTGCTTCATCAGCTGCATCATCACCACTCGCTGCATAAATATGACTCGCTAAACGCTTTTCAGGTGTTTGATACTGCGATTGATTGTCTTGATAATATTCAGTCGCTTCAGCATCATCAACAACAATATCGCTGACCATATCTTTCACATTTAATTCAACATACTCAAGGCTGACAAGCTCGGGGCTCATAAACTGCATTAAGTTAGCATCATAAAACGCTTTAGTTTCTTCAGCAGTAACATCAGCTGATGCTAAAAAAGGTGTTGAATCAACAGAGATATAACGAATGTCACGGGTTTGACTTTGTACTTCAGCAAGCTGTTTTGCTTCACCATCAAGTACAAACTCACTACCTACTAACGCCTTTAATAACTGACTACGCGTCATATCAACACGCATCATATTGCGAAATGTGACTGGCTGATAGTTCAATTGACGCAATACTGCTTGATAACGATCGTTATCAAACTGGCCGTCGGTTTGAAATGCGGGTTCAGTGTAAATAGCTTGTTTTATTTGCTCATCAGAAACACGTAAACCAAGGTCAACAGCGGCTTGATCGACAAGTGTGTTTGCGACTAAACGATCTAACACACCTTTCTTGATGCCTTGCATATAGCTGTCATCTGCAGATAAAGCATCAAACATTTCGCCATATTGTTGTTTTAAACTAGCACGCTCGTTTTGGAAAGCTTGTTCTAATTCAGTTTCAGGAATTTCAATTCCATTAACAATAGCAGCAGGTACACCAGTACTAGAGCCTAAATAGCTACTAACACCAGCAAAAGCAAATGAAAATATCACAAGCACTAGAATCGTTTTAGCAACAATTCCCTGTGATCCTTCGCGGATTTTTTCTAACATCTGAATTCTCGCTTGTTGCGATTAAAATAAAAAGGCGCATCTCTTGTGATGCGCCTTGTTTACATGGAGTTATCAGACGCTACCAAGGGTACAACCCAATACTCCGAATATCAGTGAACTTAACAACTGACATTCCATTTCGTAAAAAGCACCGCCAAAGCAGTGCTTAACTCACGAATGCCTAACAAAAGGCGACGTAATTAACTCTTTTTAGTTAACAGCGTCTTTTAGTGATTTGCCAGCTTTGAACGCAGGAATGTTCGCAGCAGCAATTTTAATTTCTTTACCCGTTTGCGGGTTACGGCCAGTACGCTCAGCACGTTGACGTACTTCAAAAGTACCAAAACCAACTAGAGAAATTTTCTGACCGTCTTGTAAACCTTCAGTCACTGCAGCAATAAATGAGTCTAACGCACGACCAGCAGCAGCTTTAGAAATATCAGCACCAGAAGCAATTTTCTCGATTAGTTCAGATTTGTTCATGTCATCCCCTTGAATGTTATTGTCGCGCCGCAACCAAATCCATGTTTAGAGCGGTCTGCGGAGGCTTTTTTGTTAAAAACTCAACACTATGTCAAATTTTATAGAAAACCAAAAAAATAAAAATTGGATACAGCTCAAAGTCAGATGCGCCAAGGGCTTGGTGTGTCTGACTCTCCACAAACCTAGGCTACCACAGCTCAGCGTTTTGTTAAGCCCCTTTTTTCACTTTTTTCATGCTCTAGAGCAATTTTTTCACTAAAGAGCTACTTTTTAACCACTTCGAAGCCTTCCACCGGACGCTCAAGCGCTAATTTAAGCACTTCATCAACCCAACGTACTGGATGTATTTGTAAATCAGCAATCACATTTTGTGGAATTTCTTCTAAATCACGCTCATTTTCTTTAGGAATAAGCACGTGTTTAATGCCACCTCTGTGTGCTGCAAGCAATTTCTCTTTCAAGCCACCAATAGGTAACACTTCACCACGAAGCGTTATCTCACCAGTCATTGCCACATCACTGCGTACAGGGTTACCCGTTAAGCTAGAAACCAAAGCGGTACACATAGCCGCACCTGCAGATGGCCCATCTTTCGGTGTAGCCCCTTCAGGTACATGCACGTGGATATCACGCTTCTCGTAAAAGTCTGCATTAATGCCTAACTGTTCAGCGCGGGCACGCACAACTGTCATTGCGGCTTTAATAGACTCTTGCATTACATCACCGAGTGAACCTGTGTAGGTAAGCTTGCCTTTACCTGCAACCGAGGTTGCCTCAATAGTTAACAGGTCACCGCCAACTTGAGTCCAAGCTAATCCGGTTACTTGGCCAATCTGGTTAGCAGACTCAGCTTTACCGTAATCAAAACGCTGAACACCTAAAAATGATTTCAAGTTATCTTGATTCACTTTAACCGTTTTGACGTTCTTATCTAATAAAATTTGCTTAACGACTTTTCGGCAGATTTTAGATAATTCACGCTCTAATGAACGCACACCTGCTTCACGGGTGTAATAACGAATAATGCCTAAAATTGCGCTGTCTTCGATATTAATTTCTTTCGCTTTAAGACCATTACGCTCAATTTGTTTGGTCAACAAATGTTGCTTGGCAATATTGAGTTTTTCATCTTCGGTATAACCCGATAAACGGATCACTTCCATACGGTCTAATAGAGGACCGGGAATATCCATTGAGTTTGAGGTTGCCACGAACATCACATCAGATAAGTCATAGTCGACTTCTAAATAATGATCGTTAAAGGTCGCGTTTTGCTCTGGGTCTAATACTTCAAGTAATGCCGACGATGGATCGCCGCGCATATCTGAACTCATCTTATCAATTTCATCCAGTAGGAATAATGGATTTTTAACACCCACTTTAGCCATTTTCTGAATAATCTTGCCAGGCATAGAGCCAATATAGGTACGGCGATGACCACGAATTTCCGCTTCATCACGCACGCCACCTAATGCAACACGTACATATTCACGCCCAGTTGCTTTAGCAATTGATTGCCCCAGTGAGGTTTTACCCACACCCGGTGGCCCTACTAGGCATAGAATAGGACCTTTTAGCTGTTTGACTCTGCTTTGAACCGCTAAGTACTCTAAAATGCGTTCTTTTACTTTTTCTAAACCGTGATGGTCAGTATCTAACACATCTTGTGCTTTGGCTAAATCACGTTTTATTTTCGAACGTTTTTTCCATGGCACTGAGGTCATCCAATCAACGTAGCTGCGGACAACAGTCGCTTCAGCAGACATTGGAGACATCATTTTTAATTTGTTTAATTCAGCGCTCGCTTTATCTTTCGCATCTTTTGGCATGCCAGACTCTTCAATCTTTTTACCTAAGAGCTCAAATTCATCATGGCTTTCGTCAATATCACCTAGCTCTTTTTGAATGGCTTTCATTTGCTCATTCAAATAGTACTCACGCTGACTTTTTTCCATCTGTTTTTTAACACGAGTACGGATGCGTTTTTCAACTTGTAACAAGTCAATTTCAGCTTCCATCATCGCCATTAAATATTCTAAACGCTCGCCAACATTGATCATCTCGAGCACAGACTGTTTGTCTTCAAGCTTGAGTGGCATGTGCGCCGCCATAGTGTCGGCTAAACGTGCAGCCTCATCGATACCAGTTAGAGAGGTTAATACTTCAGGCGGGATCTTTTTATTCAGCTTGATATAGCCTTCAAATTGCCCTATCGCGCTGCGAACCAGTACTTCTTCTTCTTTTTCCGCTAACGACTCAGATTCTAAATACTCAGCAGTTGCAACAAAAAAAGTATCTTCCTGGGTATAACGGGTAATTTTAGCCCGTTGACCACCTTCAACCAATACCTTCACGGTTCCATCAGGCAGTTTTAATAACTGTAATATTGATGCAACGGTACCTATGTCGAATATGTCATCTTTTGTTGGCTCATCGAGATCAGCATCTCGTTGGGCCACTAATAGAATTTGCTTGTCTTGTTCCATTGCCGACTCTAAGCAACGGATAGATTTTTCCCGTCCGACGAATAGCGGAATAACCATATGGGGATATACCACAACATCACGTAGTGGTAATACGGGGAGTTCGATATGCGCTTCACGCTCTTGGGTCATGGCTCGATTCCGTTTCATGAAAAGACTTATTACAGAGTATATTGGGGTGATGCACTCAGTTTCAATGGTCAATACGAAAAAAGGAGCCCATTGGACTCCTTATTTTTCAACTTATTACCTAGCTGTATATTTATTACTCGCCAGAGGCCGTTTTCGATTCACTACTTTCATAAATCAAAATAGGTGCAGACTCACCTTTAACGACTGACTCATCAACCACAGCTTTAACCACACCTTCTTGAGAAGGAATATCGTACATGGTATCAAGTAAGATACTTTCAACAATTGAACGTAAACCACGTGCGCCTGTCTTACGATTCATTGCTTTGTTAGCAATGGCTTTTAAGGCATCTTCGCGAAATTCAAGTTCTACATTTTCCATTTCAAACAATGCGGCATATTGCTTAGTTAACGCATTCTTAGGTTTGGACAGAATTTGAATTAAGGCATCTTCATCAAGTTCAGTCAAAGTGGCTACAACAGGTAAACGACCAATAAATTCAGGAATTAAACCAAATTTAACTAAATCGCCTGGCTCAACTTGACCTAAAACTTCAGAAATAGTCGCTTTATCTGCTTCGCCTTTAACTTCAGCCCCAAAACCAATGCCGGTTCCTGTGTTTATACGTTGTTCAATGACTTTTTCTAAGCCCGCAAACGCTCCGCCACAGATAAATAAGATTTTAGAGGTATCAACCTGTAAAAACTCCTGCTGAGGGTGCTTACGTCCACCTTGCGGAGGAACTGCTGCAACGGTGCCTTCAATCAATTTAAGCAAAGCTTGTTGAACACCTTCACCTGACACATCTCGGGTAATCGATGGATTGTCAGACTTACGGCTGATTTTATCAATTTCATCAATATACACGATACCGCGTTGTGCTTTTTCAACATCGTAATCGCATTTTTGCAATAACTTTTGAATGATGTTTTCAACGTCTTCACCTACATAACCCGCTTCGGTTAAAGTAGTTGCATCAGCCATCGTAAATGGCACATTGAGTGAACGCGCTAAGGTTTCAGCCAGTAATGTTTTACCACTACCGGTTGGACCTATCAGTAAAATATTACTTTTACCTAACTCGAGGCCACCTTTTGGAGACGCATTTTTAAGGCGCTTGTAATGATTATATACCGCCACGGCTAATACTTTTTTAGCTTTATCCTGGCCGATAACATAATCATCCAAATGATTACGTAACTCATGGGGCGTAGGCAACTTGTCATCATCACGTTTAGGTGAAATCTCTTTGATTTCTTCACGGATAATGTCATTACATAATTCCACACACTCATCGCATACATACACCGATGGGCCAGCAATCAGTTTTCTGACTTCATGTTGGCTTTTTCCGCAAAAAGAGCAGTACAGCAATTTTGTGCTGTCACCGTTATTTTTGTTATCGCCCATTATTATACCTCTGGTTGCAGCCTAGACCTGACGTCTGAGCTCTGCTTGTCGATATACTCTCAAGCCGTATATCTGAGTTATTCTCACAATTAAAGTAAGAATAACCCAGTCACAGCAAAAAATCAGCTTGTATTAGCTTCGAGTGGTAATTACTGAGTCAACTAAGCCATATTCTGCCGCTTTAGTGGCACTCATAAAGTTGTCACGGTCGGTATCACGCTCAATAACTTCAATCGGTTGACCCGTATGTTCAGCAAGAATTTCATTTAACTTATTCTTAATGCCTAACATCTCTTTAGCATGAATAGCGATATCAGATGCCTGACCTTGGAATCCGCCTAATGGTTGGTGGATCATCACGCGTGCATTCGGTAGGCAATGACGTTTACCTTTTGCGCCAGCGGCAAGCAAGAATGCACCCATGCTACAAGCTTGTCCCATACATACTGTGCTCACATTTGGCTTAATGAACTGCATGGTGTCATAAATAGCCATACCCGCAGTAACAGAGCCGCCAGGTGAGTTAATATACAAAAATATATCTTTGTCTGGGCTTTCTGACTCTAGGAACAATAATTGAGCCACAATTAGATTAGCCATGTGCTCTTCAACTTGTCCTACTAAAAAGATCACACGCTCTTTTAATAAACGAGAGAAGATGTCGTATGAACGTTCACCTTTAGCCGTTTGTTCAACAACCATAGGTACAAGAGCATTAAGTACAGATTCTGGCGCTTTAAACATTATTCATTTCCCTAAAATAAAAAATGGCTCGTATGAGAACCTCATACGAACCATTATAAATGGCTAACGCCTTATTAAGTCAAGCGAAGGTTACGCGCGACCGGTAGCCTTGTTCATAAATTCTTCAAAAGCGACGTCTTTAACGGTTACTTTTGCAGATTTTAGCAATGCTTCCACGGCTTGTTCTTCTAACGCAACGTTACGCATGTTTTGCATCAGTTCTTTGTTGCCATTGTAGTAAGCAACAACTTCTGATGGATCTTCATAAGCTGAAGCCATAGATTCGATTAATGCATTAACACGAGTATCTTCTGCTTTAAGTTCGTTAGTTTTGATAACTTCACCTAATAAAAGACCAATCTTCACACGACGCTCAGCTTGTTCAGCGAATAGATCCGCTGGTAGCTCAGGCATGTTTTTAGCGTCGCCGCCAAAACGTTGCATAGCTTGCTGACGTAAAACATTCACTTCACCGTCAACCAATGCTGATGGAATAGTAATGTCATTAGCGGCTAGTAAACCCGTGATAACTTGCTCTTTCACGTTAGCTTTTAATGCTTGATCAAGCTCGCGAGTCATATTTTTACGGATCTCAGCTTTAAGCGCATCTAAGCCACCGTCAGCAATACCGAATAGTGAAGCAAACTCGTCGTTAACTTCTGGTAAGTTAGCCGCTTGAACTTCAGTTAAGGTGATAACGAACTTGGCCGCTTTACCTTTTAAGTTTTCTGCATGGTAATCTTCAGGGAAAGACACTTCGATTTCGAATTCATCACCTGATTTATGACCAATGATACCGGTTTCAAAACCAGGGATCATACGATTGCTACCAAGTTGAAGTTCGAAGTCATCAGCTTTGCCGCCTTCGAACTCTTCGCCATCTACGCTGCCAACAAAGTTCATTTTAACTTTGTCGCCGTCAGCCGCATTACGCTCAACAGCTGCATAAGTAGCGTGTTGCTTGCGTAGCGTTTCAATCATTGCATCAACATCAGCGTCATTCACTTCAGCTTTTGGTTGCTCTACTTGAATGCTATCTAAACCAGCTAGTACAACTTCTGGGTAGATTTCAAAAGTAGCAACAAACTCAAAGTTTTCGCCTTCAACTTTACCCGGTGCAAATACTGGCGCACCTGCTGGGTTTAATTTTTCAGCAACAATCGCTTCAATGAAGTTGCGTTGCATGATTTCGCCAGTCACATCTTGACGAATTGCAGCACCATAACGTTTTTCAATTACTGAAGCAGGTACTTTACCTGGGCGAAAGCCAGGAATACGTGCACGCTTAGCTTCACGTAATAAATTGTCTTTTACCACTTTCTCAATTTGTCCAGCAGGAACAGAAATGGTTAGGCGACGCTCTAGGCCTTGAGTTGTTTCAACAGAAACTTGCATTGTTTTACCTCGAAATATGTCTAACGTCCTTTGTAGTAGTCGACATTTCAACTACTCAGTATTCGTTTCTTGACCATGGTTTTGACTAGAAGACCCAGCACAGCTATTTATAAATGCTGAAAACGCTGTTGGCACTAGTAGCTCATAATTGATATTTATCAAGACGCGACATTATAGCTAGCGTTTTTTGCTTAGTCGAGCATCAATAGTGGCTTTTAAGACATAAAAAAAGCGACCTAAGGTCGCTTTCGATATAATCGAACAAATTACGTTCGATTGGTTCATCATATTAATATTTTTCTTTAAATACTAATTTGAGAATAATGGGGTGACTGATGGGGTTCGAACCCACGACAACCGGAATCACAATCCGGGACTCTACCAACTGAGCTACAATCACCACTGAAATGGTACACCCGGCAGGATTCGAACCTGCGACCACCCGCTTAGAAGGCGGGTGCTCTATCCAACTGAGCTACGGGCGCATGGTACAGCTTTCACTGTTTCCTGTCTGGCTTAACAAGTTTATCACTTGTCACGTTATCTTTTTAGTATAAACATAAAAAAATAACTTAAATTTGGTCGGTGATAGAGGATTCGAACCTCTGACCCTCTCGTCCCAAACGAGATGCGCTACCGGGCTGCGCTAATCACCGAAACGTTATTTAAGAATATATAATGCTATATAGTCTCAAGAACGGAGCGCATATTAACGAGTCACTTTGCTAGCGTCAACGATTTTTTTAATAGAATAATCTATATGGTGCTTTAAACAGCAAAATAATGATTAGCATCATAGCGCGAATAGTTTATTCACTGTATTTTCCTAGTCTAGCAAATGACACTCTTTCATACGCCTGTTAGAATAGCGTCCGATTAACCATCACCAATCTATACCTGTGTCTCTCAAAGGAAACTCTACAGCCATGTCTGCTCAAATTATTGACGGTAAAGCCATTGCACAATCTATCCGCAACACTCTTAAACAAAAAGTCACAGCTCGAAAAGACGCGGGACTTCGTGCACCCGGACTGGCGGTGATTTTAGTCGGCAGTGATGCAGCGTCACAAGTTTATGTCGGCAGCAAGCGTAAGGCCTGCGAAGAAGTCGGTTTTGAATCACAATCCTTTGATCTTGATGTATCTACAACAGAAGCAGACTTACTGGCATTAATCGATAAATGCAATGCAGATCCTGCAATTGACGGTATTTTAGTGCAATTACCTTTACCAGCACATATTGACGACTCTAAAGTCATAGAGCACATTCGTCCGGACAAAGATGTAGATGGTTTTCACCCTTACAACGTGGGTCGTTTAGCGCAACGCATTCCTGTGCTGCGTTCTTGTACACCTATGGGCATTATGACCCTGATAAAATCAACCGGCATTGATACCTATGGCTTAGATGCCACCGTTGTTGGCGCATCTAACATTGTCGGTAGACCGATGACATTGGAGCTATTACTGGCAGGTTGCACCACGACAACATGCCATCGTTTTACTAAAAATCTAGAACAAAAAGTGCGTCAAGCCGATCTTGTGATTGTTGCAGTGGGTAAACCTGGCTTTATACCAGGAGAATGGATCAAGCCTGGTGCAATCGTGATTGATGTTGGTATTAACCGTTTAGACAATGGTAGCTTAGTCGGTGATGTACAATATGATATAGCCGCACAAAATGCAGCCTTTATTACCCCAGTTCCTGGCGGCGTTGGCCCGATGACCATTGCTAGTTTGCTTGAAAATACCCTATATGCTTGTGAGCAATACCACAGCTAACAGGTCAGAAAAGCTTGTATAAAACATGCCTGCTTGATAGCAGGCATTTTTATTGCAGAAAATAATAACCCTAGTTCAGCTTAGTTATACCTGCTCCATTTCATCCCAGGATTGTTTTTTACGATAAATAGTCGATGGACTGATATCTAACATTGCAGCCGCTTTAGGGATATTCCCTTCACATAAGTTAATTGCATTTTCTATAGTGCGCTTTTCTGTTTTCCACAATGGCTCGATAACCTGCTCTGTTGTTATATCCGTATCATGCAGAATAACAGCCGCAGTGTCATGTGCTGCAATTGAGGATGAGCTAACTTGCTCTATTACCTTAGTGTTAGGGGCTATTGACGCTGCTACTCGAGTTTTTCCATCATTGACAATACGTGCAGGCAACATGGTGATATCCACTTCAACGGCCTCATTGAGCACCACAATTTGACGGATCACATTTTGAAGCTGCCTGACATTGCCAGGCCAGTGATATTCATTCAACACTTTTTGCACCGCGTGATTAAAGCCTTTAAACGGTTTGCCTTCTTCTTTAGCGTATTGTCCAAGCAGTTTATTGGCGATTAACATAATATCTTTACCGCGTTGATTTAACGGCGGCAACTCAATAGGAATAACATGCAAACGATAATATAAATCTTCTCTAAACAAGCCATCTTGCACCTGCTGCCAAGGATCTTTATTGGTTGCGCTAACAAACCTCACATCCACCTTTTCATCTTTAGAGCCACCCACACGGCGGAATACTCCGGTTTGAATAAAGCGCAACAGTTTACTTTGCAACTCTAAATCCATTTCACAAATTTCATCTAAAAATAATGTTCCGCCATCGGCCTGGGTTGCGGCACCATCGCGCTGACTCACTGCCCCCGTAAACGCCCCTTTGGTATGACCAAAGATTTGGCTTTCAATTAAATCTTTTGGAATTGAGGCACAGTTTAACGCAATAAATGCCTTATTTTTACGATTGCCTGCATTATGAATCGCTCGTGCGCAAACCTCTTTACCTGTGCCGCTTTCGCCGAATATAAATACAGATGCTTTACTGTTTGCCACACAATCAATGGTTTTATAAACGGTTTGCATTGCCAGCGACTCACCAATAAACCCTTGGTAGTTAGCCTTGGGTAAACTGTTCTCATATTGAGAGACTAGTTTGACAAGCTGACGTTGCTTCATTGCATTGCGAACCGTAATTGCCAACCGCTTACTGTCAAATGGCTTAACCAGAAAATCAAACGCACCAGAGCGCATAGCATCAACGGCAATATCAATCGTTCCATGGGCTGTTATCATAATGACTGTCATCTCTGGATGACTTTGCTGGACCTGTAAAAGAATATCCATACCGGACATATCAGGCAGTTTGATATCTAAAATAAGCAAATCAGGTGGTTGACGGTCAATTTCTTTTATCGCATCGGCGCCATATTGCACCAATGTGACGTCAGCACCTTCGCTGCACAAGTATTCAGTATATAACGCACCTAGCGACATACTATCTTCAACCAAAATGACTCGAAATCCCATAATATTCCTCTGAAGTATTAGAGTTTATTCTTCTGTATTCAATAAGTAAGTTTGTTTAATCGCAGCAATACTCTGCTCTGCAATGTTAATGGTTTGTCCAATTAGTGGATTAATTGGCTGCTGTTTAAGCCTTGCAGCCGCTTCTAATACTTTGGCCACTTCATATAATCTTGTGACACCAAAACTACCCGAGCTACTCTTTAAAGTATGAGCTTCATCTTCTATTTTACTAAAATCATCATCTGCGTTTATGTTATTTAATATGTCGATACGCATTTGGGTTTCTTGACACAAAACGTCTAACATTTTTTTCAAACTGGGTTCACCAATCACCTCAATCAAACTGTTTATCACATTGATATCGATTATCTGCGTTTGAGAATAATCCAAAAGCGCTACCTTTATTGGCTTCTGCAATGGGATTTGAAGGTCAATATTCAGATGACTTTTCACTGCCATGTCAGGCGCGAGTTGTAAATCTAATGTTTGGGTTGTTTTTGGTGATGTGTTAACAGTCTTGTGGCGTAGCTTTGCGGTATTTAACCACTGCGCCACCGTTTGAATTAGCACTTTGCTATTAACAGGTTTACCAATAAAATCAAGCATTCCCGCTTGAGTGCAAGCCGCTAATTCTTCTTTAAACACATTTGCTGTCATCGCTAAAATAATTTGTTGTGGTTTATGCTGCAAAATTTTACTGGTGGCTTCTAAACCATCCATTTCAGGCATACGAATATCCATCAAAATAATGTCATAATCATCCGCTAGGGCCATTTTAACTGCTTCTATACCATTATTAGCATAGGCTAGTTCTGCACCTTGCTTAGTTAACATGGTGCCCGCAACCATCTGATTTGCAGGACTATCTTCGGCTAATAAAATTTTACTATTGGTAGGGAAGACAGTAATTTCCTGTGATTCAATTTCAATATGACTCTCTTGAGTTGCACCACTGATCAAATTCAATAACATGGCTCGACTAAGGGGTTTATTGACAACTTGCTCAATGCCAATGTCATTTAACACTTGTGATATTTGAGCATTTACACCTGTGCTGAGCGCCGCTAAAATCCCCTTGGGTAATAAAAAATCCTGGTTCAATACTTTCAGCAACTTAGCATCGACCGTCATCATGCAAGAATCATCGATTAAAATCAGATCGAATCGTCCACGGATCTCAGAGTGTTTATAAACTTTAGCAACATCATTAATATAGATAGTTTCAACGCCATATTGCACGTATTGCTTTTTAACTAATTTACAAAGCTGTTCATTGGGATGAAAAATTAATACCCTAGCATGCTCTGGTAAACGAACATAATGACTCGATGTTTCAGAGCTTTCATCAAGGGTCACCATCACATTGAATCGACTGCCTATTCCCAATTCGCTTTCAACCGATATAGTACCGTCCATCATACGCACTAACTCGGCACTAATGGCCAAGCCTAACCCAGTACCATTATAGTTAGTTGTATGGGTGTCGTGTACCTGAGAAAATTCAGCAAATAATTTATCCTGAGCTTCTTTACTGATGCCTATACCTTGATCCGTTATCGCACAACATAATTCAACTCGTTCTTTATGGCTATCGGGGATCCACATTTCTACTGTAATACAGCCAGAATTAGAAAACTTAATCGCATTATCAACTAAATTATGGATAACTTGTCGAAGTCGCTGCGGATCACCAACCAATAGCTGCGGTACATTTCGGTTAATAAAGCTGGCTAGATGCACCCCTTTATCAATTGCTTTACTCTCTAAAATCTGTAATACCTGAGCCACCAACTTATCTGGTTCAAATTCATGGCACTCCAACACCATTTGACCCGCTTCAATTTTAGAGAAATCCAAAATATCATTGATGGTATTGAGTAAAGCATCACCCGCTTCTTTGGCCATAGTGGCATATACACGCTGTTCTTTTAACAGAGTTGAATGAAGCAATAGCTCAACACTGCCAAGCACCGCGTTCAGTGGCGATCGGATCTCATGACTCATAGTCGCCAGAAAGCGCGATTTTGCTTTACTGCCCGCTTCGGCTTGTTCTTTAGCAAGACGTAATTCTTCTTCTTTGGATTTTTGCTCAGAAATGTCACGTAAAAATGCTGTAAACAAAATATCGTCACCTAATTGAATGGGGATCACCCTAAGCTCAATTGGAAACTCTTCCCCTACTTTATTATGAGCAGGCACCTCAACACGCTTATGCAAAACAGCGCCCTGCCCAGTTTGGCGAAAATGCTCCATGCCTTTTTTATGCGCTTGTTGGAAAGCCTTAGGGATAATAAGTTCTTCTAAATGCTTACCGATAACTTCATCACGGCTAAAGCCAAATAATTTAACCGCTGCGGTATTAAACTCCACAATGCTACCAGTAATATCTATGGTGATTAATGCATCTTGACTAGCTTCTAAGGTCGCTAATAATATCGACTGAGTTCGGGCTGCAGCTTCTTGATTGAGCTTAATTTCGGTAAGGTTTTTAAGGAAACCTAAAAATAAAACTTCCTCATCAATAATCATTTTTGAAATAGATAATTCAACTGGAAACTGTCGGCCATCTTTATGCTCAACCTTTAACTCCTGTCCTACACCGATAATTTTCGCACTCTCCCCTTCTAAATAACGTTTCATATAGCCATCGCGCATAGGACGCTCATTCATGGGCATCAATTTAACCACATTTTGACCCACTAACTCTTCTTTAGTGTAACCAAAAAGATTTGTAACAGACTGGTTTACCTCACTAATAACACCATCAAGATTTATGATAATAAATCCATCAGCGGCAGACTCTAGAATGGCGTTCAGCCGAATATTCGCCCCTGTTAATGCATGTGTTCTGGCATCGACATTACGTACCATATGATTAAAGGCTATGGTTGTTTGTGCAACTTCGTCTTGACCAGACACTGGAATTTGAACGCCTGTTTGGCCGTCTAATATTAACTTAGATGCATTTTGCAATAGAGATAAATTGCGGGTTAAATAGGTGCCTAACAACCAGGAAAATAAAGCCACCAGCAGCATTTCAAGTGCAGCAATAGAAAAGAAGCGCGTAGAGGCTTGAACCAGTAATGCATCAAAACCAGAACGGTCAAAGCCAATTTTAACTGAACCAACATCATTCTTTTGATTAATTATTGGCATTTCAATATTAAAAATATGATCATTTTTATTTGACGGTGCAAAATCATTAACTCCCCAAACAGCAGTGTTATCCTCTTTATGCATAGCAACGATTAAGTCATCACCTCTATAAATATAGACATAGGCAATCTCTTGTTGCTGGCTCAGTTCTGTTACAAGAAGGGTTAACTTAGGTTTATTAACGTCAACTAATGCATCTTTAGCGGCAACAGAAAATAAACTCACCGTCAATTGAGCACGTTTCTCAATTTCAATCTGATTTGATTCTTTAAGGTAACTGACACTGGTATAAACCAATAAAAGAAGCAACACACCCTCGATAATTGCAATGCCTAAAATTGTTTTTAATCTAAAAGACAAATTATTGCTCCCTTTATTAGCTGGCCGCTAAAACGTTTGATTTTACATCACATAATCACTATGGATGACGCTGTTGCATTTTGCAATGAGCACGATGCAATTTGATAATTTATTGATGAAAACTTAAAACCAATAAATATAAAGCATTGTTTAATATAGTTATTAAATTATGGAACGGCTATTGCTATACCAATTAAGTATAAACACGGAGTGGTTTATTTGCTGTTGCATAATCAATGATGCAGGCATAACTGAAAACTGGAGTCACAGATGAATTTAACTGAAGCCCCCCATAACATTAGTATTTTGCTTGTTGAAGATACACTAAGTGAACGCTTATTTATCGCCAGCATTTTGCAAAAGGTACAACTTGATGGTTGTACTATGGCATTGCATCAGGCTGTAGATGGAGAAGAAGCGTTTGCGATTTGTCAAACTCAAGCAATTGACTTAGTGGTAAGTGATTGGCGTATGCCAAATCTTAGCGGCATAGCACTTTGTAAACGTTTGAAAGCCGAAATCTACACGCCTTATATACTGCTGCTGACAGGTAATAATGAAACGGAAGATCTCGTATATGCATTGCAATCAGGTGCTGATGACTACTTAGCAAAGCCATTTGATCCCAGAGTATTAACCATTCGTGTCATAGCTGCATTACGACTAATAAAAACTCAAAAAATAATGCAAGCTCAGCACAAAGCGCTCAATGACTCGCACAAGCAAACTATAAAGTTATTAGCTGAAAAAAAAGCCGAACTAAAGCAGGCCGCACAACTTCAACACTCTTTGTTACCCGCCAAACGTTTCACCCAACAGCAATGGCAGGTAAATCATTACTTTCAGGCTGCCACCGAATTAGCGGGCGATGTGTTTCAATGTTTCAAAATTAATGAGCAGTGGATGGGTTTTTTTCTGATTGATGTATCAGGTCACGGTGCTGGCGCTGCAATGCAAAGTTTTACCTTGGCCCAGGCGCTCAACCCCAATAGAGCCAATTGGCATACTAGCCCAGATCTATTGATGGAATATATTAACCAAGTCTTTTTTGACCCCAGTGATCAAGGGCAGTTTGCCACCATGATCATTGGCAAAATGAATTGCACTACAGGTGAATATGAACTGTGTAATGCAGGGCACCCTCAGCCTCTATTAATCAGTGAAAATAGTTGTGACTCAATTAATATGCAATCCAGCCTCCCCATTGGGATAGATGAGAATACCCAATACGTTAATTGGCAAGGTAGGTTAAGCGCTAATCAACAGCTAATGATTTTTTCCGACGGGATTTATGAAATGAATAACCCGACTCATGGAATGTTTGGGCTACAAAGGCTAAAAACGCTTTGCACCCTGAAACAAACCATCAGTGGTGATGCCATGATGCACCACATACGTCATGCCTTATCTGATTGGAAGCAAGGTGATGGCCAGGATGACATGTCGATTATGCTGTTTTCAAATAACACACACAGTCCAACCATTACTCAACCACAGAGTACAAGTCAATTACAGAATACCGCTAAAGACCCGAGTAATAACTTATTAACTCAAATAACCCCCTCGCCATTATCCGTGGCATAAGGAGCGCAACATGAATAGTTTACAATTAAACTTAAATAAACAAGTTATTGAGCAACAACAGTTTTGTTCTGAGCTAGATCAATTTATGCTGAATAACGCGATAAATGACCGCCAAAGATTTAAGGTGATCACCTGCACATTAGAGGGAGTTAACAATATCTTGCAACATACCGAATGTGATGCTGCAAATATTATCTTATTGATGCATTGTAATGCCGACCGAATTATTGTCGATTTATTAGATACCGCACCCTATCACTCGCTGCCAACGCCAACAGATTGTCCTGATAATAATACCGAAAACGGCAGAGGATTATGGATCATGTATAACTGGATGGATCAGGTTTTAAACCAACCTACGGTGTTAGGCAGCCATTTAAGAATGAGCCTATTAAGGCATTAAAATGGAAGATAACATAACAGCAAAATCAACTGTCTCAATCATCAGCTTGGCTGCACCTAAATCGCAGCCAAGTTGCCTCAACCACAGCACTGAGACTTTATTAAACGGCAATAAAAAAACCACTTCAATAAACGCCATTAAATATTATGCTTAATAAGCGTTTCTATACCAAATTAAGGTTATTTCATGCCTTTTCGCCACACATCTTCGCGCCCCTCTTTAATAAGACGCTCGTTATTTTCCCTCATAGGGTCAATACTGTCGACTGGGACCTGCGGCACGATACTGTTATCCTGACCATCATTCTTGTCGTGAAGTGAAGTTGCACAAGCACTAAGCCCAAATAGCACTAATATTCCGCAAACTGATTTCAGCAACATGCCTTTACCTTTACTAATTTGATTAAGCTAGCCATTTTATGAATTGAAACCTATCGAGTCCAATTATTTACATTTAATAAAGCTAGATTGAATAGCTTTGTTACTTAAATAAATGGCGAATAACCCCCTCACCTATATATTGCTGACCGCCCTCAGCTCTGTAACAACATTCATTAAAACTAGTCAAACCGGATTTAGGTGCAACAAGCTGCTTAACTTAGCCACTCGGGTAAAAGCTTGTCTGAGAGATGGTTAAGTCAGACTAATTCAAGGTCTTTGTTGGTCATAAAGACTCAAAAGCAAAGTACTCACTATCGTTTAACTATTTTGTGATTTTTATTTGTTAATGCTCATTTCAAGATTTTAAGCCCCTAAAAAGAGGTATATGCAATCTGTTGCATATTGCTAATTTTCATATTCAATTTGCAAAAGCTAGATCTGAAAACACTAATTATCCAATAAAAACAGACAATTAAATATTGGCACGCTTACTGCAAAACCTTAAGCACTCAAGATAGAACGTTTTAGGTTCCCCTTAAACTAAACGTAAAACGACAACATTATCTTACTTGGTAATTTAACAAAAAATGAGGTGACATTATGAACTTCGAATTAAAAGCAGAAAAACATGCCAGTGTGGTTCGTCTACCAGCAAAAATGGTTATGGCACAAACACCCACATACCGCGCCGCGATTTTAGATTACATCAATCAAGGCCATACCCGTTTAGTCATCGACATGAGCAACTTAGAGTATATCGATTCAAGTGGCTTATCAGTGTTAATTTCAGCCCGTAAACAGGCAATGAGTTATCAAGGCAATATTGTCCTGCTTAACCCAAAATCCAGCGTTAGGGCATTAATCGAACTGACTCGTTTGCATCACATTATGGACATTTATGAATCTGAGGAACAAGCGTTAGACAACTTACGTTTTAGCTCACTCATCGAAGATATTGCCAGTTAACTTGCATTTATCTTAATTGATTCATTCTAAGGAGCTACATTATGACAAACACAAAACTTGCAGCACTTATCGGTATTTTCAGCACCAGCTTAACCGGCTGTGTGACCCCGAATGCACCTGCTAGCAAAGATATTTGTCAAATTGACACTCTGACAGAATGCCATTATTTTGGTCAAACTATGCCCTATGACCGCCAAATTAGTGCCCAGAAACCTAGTCATCCTGCATTTACACTTGCAGAACATCTGACCATGAACGATGCCAACAATGCTGTTATAACTAAAGACAGTTTTAAGATCGGTCATTTAGATCCGAGTTTACAAGCAACTCAATGGAAAAATGCCCAACTTAAGCTGTCTGTTGGCGATAAATTAAATATCAGTATCTTAAACGGTGATGATTTTAGCAAAGCCGTTGAGATTGATGCTGACGGCAATATCTATTTGCCTTACATGCGGGCTGTTGTGGCTAAAAACCTCACTTTAGCGCAACTCAACAGCGCAATTAAAAACCAGCTTATTATTGAAAATTTAATGCAGCCACATGCTATCCGCATTAGCATTGTTCCAATCAGCTGGGCGCCAATTAACATTATGACTTCAGGTGCCGTATTTGAACCTGGTCAACACATGATCAACAAGAAACTTCCCATTGAAGAGAAAGATGATGGTAGCAACTATGCCGGCGATCAGGCAACCGAGCGCAGCATTGAAGCCGCTCTGCGATCCTCTGGTGGCATTCGCCCTGATGCCGACTTAACAGCAGTCAATGTTATTCGTGATAATCAAATTTATAGTCTTGATCTCAGCGGTATATTAACGGGTGAGGCTATCAAAGAGTTCACATTAATGAGTGGCGATAAAGTCCATGTGCCAAGCAGTAATCAGTTTGATGATGAGCTAGCCAGACCATCGCCGATCACAGCGCCCGGTATTCGAGTGTATATTTCAAACCTAACTCAACCAGCAAGCTCAAACAGTCAATCTGCAGTAGACCGTGAGGCAACACGTTTTCCTTATGGAACACGTTTATTGAATGGCGCCATTGCCGCGAACTGTGTCGGTGGCGCACAAACAACTAACGCTGGACGTTACATTTTGCTTATCACTAAAAATCCATTATCTAATCAAGTGGATGTGGTAGAACGCTCTATTGATGGCCTTATTCAACAACCCTGGTCAAATAAGATGAACCCTGTGTTGCTGCCTGGTGACGGACTTGCCTGTTATGACTCTCGCATGACTAACTTCCGTGAAATGGCCCGCAGCGTAACCGAAGTGCTTATTCCTTCAAGCCTGATTGGCTGGTTATAAAGGAGTTTCCCATGGATAACGTCATTGAGAAAAACATAATTGAATATGAAAAAATCAGTGTGCCTTTTACTGAGCCCGTAAAGAACAACTCAAAAAAATCTTCCAATGAGGCTGATTATCAAATAAATGATTCCAAAGATAATAGCTTAAGTGAATTAGCTTATTTGTTTTGGATTAAGCGCGCGGCATTAGAAGGCAGCAAACTCACCCCTAAAGCCCGTAAAAAATTGTATTTTAAAACCGCATTAGTCAGTTTACTGATTATCTGGGCAGCTACTTTCTTACTGATGGCGATTAAACCAACCTCTTATGTGTCTAAATGGACTCTGATTTTACCGGGGAATGGAGCAGGCTCATTGGTGAGTTTGGACAGTATTGGTCAGGCCACCAGCTCATCAAGCTCACCATATTTAAGCTCGGCAATTGACCCTCGTGAAAACTATAAAGCAATATCTGACACTGACTTATTACTGACCTCTGCGGCAACCAGCTTAAAAATACCCGTTGGCCAGCTTGGTAAACCAAAACTTAAATTACCCAGTCAAACTGGCTTAATGGAATTTAGTATCAAAGGCGGCTCAGCAAAAGAAGCGCAAGATAAAGCTTGGGCGCTTTACCGTTCATTGCAAAATTTGCTAAACGACTTACGTGCCGATGAAGTTAATTTAAGGGAAAGTGGCATCATTCAGGGTTTAGCGGGATACAACCAAAAGGTGAAGCTATCCCAAGACGCTATTTTAGCATTTCAATCTGAACGCGGCTTAGTCTCACTTGACCAATTTAAAGAATTAGCGCTCACCATCGAACGTCTACGTCATAACCGCGTTAATATGATTTCAAAATTGAAAGGTATTGAAGCAGAAGAAAAATCATTAATGTTGCACTTAGGCACCACTGCCAATGAAGCCGCCGATTTATTAAAATTGCACAATGATAAATATTTTCAGCAATTACTGACATCTCACAATGAAATATTGGGTAAATTACACGAGCTTTCTGCACATTTTGGCAGTAATCATCCACAAATAACCAGCCTAAATGCCGAAGAAACAAAGTTACAAAATGCCCTTTCAGAAAGAATTAGCACTTTAATTGCACATCAAAAAGGTAAAGCCGATCGCACATTGATTAACAAGCTATTATTAGATGATATTGATGGCCGTGCCGATTTAATGGAGCAGCTCATTCAGTTAAAAGCGACTAACACTGGCCTTAATGAAGAGCTAAATACACTTGATAGCCAAATTTTGCAGTGGGAAACTCGCTTAGAGCTTTCTAATGATGATGCGGCTAAATTAGAAGATTTGCACCGCGCTCATCAATTAGCGACGGCGGTAATGACCTCAGCAGTGGCCAAAATGGATGTAGGCAAGGCCGATATTTTTACTGCATATCCATTATTGCAATTATTGTCACCACCTTCTCTGCCATCAAAAGCTGATAATTTGGCGACTATGTTATTACTAGTAGCGGCTTTGGGCGCGTCATTTATGGCACTAATAGGACTAAGTATTTTATGGATCCGCAAACCGTTACTCCGCAAAATGCTGACGAAAGACTCGTCTATAAAGCAATAGTGTATAGCTATCTTTTTTGGCTAGTGGGGGCGTTATATATTGTCGCCCCTGTGATTGCCTGGATATTGTTTTGTCGCTTATTGGTTAAAAAAATATCTTACCAACCAGCACATACTATTAGTCTGGCCCACTATGTATGGCTATTGGGTATGTGGGTGATGTTAATGGCATTGATTGTGGGCCATTTAGAGCAAGGTTTAGGCCTGGCAAAATTAATTAAATCCACTATTGGTTGGGCAAAAGGCTGGGCACTTCTGGCCATATTCCCTGTGGTGGCTTGCCTTAATATCAGACCGCAAATTATTTACCGGGCTTGCTGCCAAGTGTGTAAACACACGGTTTTATTATTGCCTATATTCTTACTGGCTTGGATTATCCGTTTACCCAGCACCCTTTATGTTTCACCTTTAAGTATTATTGGTGGACCTGGTCCTGAGTTTTTCTCGTTAAGCTTATATGAAATAGACCCTGGTAGCGGTATTCCTCGCTGGCGACTATTCACTCCTTGGGCTCCAGCCTTAGGCATGCTTGGCAACTTATATTTCATTTTTGCTTTACAAGAATCATCAACTCAATGGAAACGGTGGGGAGTGATAGGCAGTCTGTTAATGGTGTTAATGTCGCAGTCACGCTTAGCATTAATTTGTTATCTCGCCTTATTTGGCTATTTCTCTATGCTTAAATTTGTCCGCTCTCCAATACTTTATTTCATTCTGTGTCCTGTCATTCTGGCCACAGGGTTTGTCGGAGAATCGATTCTTAACAAAATATCCATGAGTATTGCCGCGGTAAAATCAGCACGGGCGGATTCCACCAGAGTAAGACAGGCCTTAGCTGACATTGCCGTTGAGCGTTGGTGGAATGAGGCGGTATTATTTGGGCATGGCATTGTTGAGCGAGGCCCGCACATGGTGGAATATATGCCAATAGGGTCACATCATACCTGGTATGGGCTTTTGTTCGTAAAAGGCTTAGTGGGTGCAGTTGCACTGGCTGTGCCTATGTTAGTGAGCTTTGTTGTGCTGATGGTTAATATATTTGCCCGCCCTTTAGCTAAAGTTGGTATGGCGATATTAATGCTACTAATGCTTTATACCTTAGGTGAAAACCTCGAAATCTTAGCTTATCTGTTTTGGCCCGGCTTAATTATTTTAGGTAAAGCCTTAATTGCAGACAATGACAACATACCAATAGAAGAACCTAATGGACAAATATCAACCAGATAAGACTAAAAACAATGCGCTACATCATCAGCGTCAAAGACTTTATAACTGAAATGCAATGGTGAGGGCCGTAAATTGAGTAATTGCTTTTTGATAACAAGATGATTATGCCCTAACAATTCAAATTTCAATGATTAAAATATGAGTCGCGAGAATCTAAGCCGCTAAGACCCTGTTAGACATTATCAGTATCGAAATATCTCACCATTCGATCCCTTTCACCACTTCAGCGCTCACCTTGGCTGTCACAAACTGAATCCCCCCACATTGCATTTTGCCTTTGCATTCTGCAAAACCATTTATCCAAACTAAAAAAATAAAATAAAAATCATTTAAAAACAATAACTTAAAACATGGCACGATTTGTGTAACTCTTAGCATATAAAGCGATAAATTAACGCTAGGATGAATATGAAACACCAGCATAAAACATTATTTGATCAACCCCTCATGCTAATTCGCTCAGGATTTACAGGGCTAGGCAAAAGCATGATGTGGTTAGGTTCGGCCCAGTTTAGTGGACGTATTATTCGTCTACTTTCAAGTATCGTACTGGCCAGATTACTGATGCCTGAAATGTTTGGCCAAGCGGCAATTGTACTCACCCTGTTCGAATTAATTTGTACCGCCACACGCAGAATTACCTCCGCGGCATTAATCCGTATGGATAACGAGCAATTTATTGGCCATTTAAGCAGTGCTAATTGGGTTAACTGGGGAGTGTGTTTATTGGCATTTTTGCTAATGCTAATAACCAGTTACCCGATTGCCAGTTATTACCATGACTCATCGTTAATTTTACCCATTGCGGTAATGGCAACGAGCTTTTTATTACTGCCAATAGGTATGCAATATGCCACCTTAAACTTACGCAACAATAAAATGCGTATTGTCGGCCGAGCGAATCTTTGGCAAACCCTTATTGATGCGGCGCTTACTGCAATACTAGCCTTAGCTGGGTTTGAAATTTGGGCAATCATTTTACCCAAAGTATTGGTGATTATTGTGTGGATTGCGATTCATCGTTACCATAATCCTTTACCTAAAGTGCAATCTGTAATGGGTATTCAATATGCTCAAGTCATCACACTTTTACACTTTGGCATACCCGTTAGCTTAAGCGATTTAACCAACACCCTAAGACAAAATATTGATTATTTATTAATTGGCTACTTCATGGGTGTGGAAGCTTTAGGGGTGTACTTTTTTGCTTACAACATTAGCCTGGGGATAAGCCTTGGGTTAATTCAAAGCTTTGGCACCGCATTTTATAGCCACCTTTGCCAACGTAATGCGGTTGAGGATGATTTATCGGCAAAATACCTCAGCAGTATCGCCGCCATTATGGCAATAACCGTACCTGTTATTTTACTGCAAAGCGCACTTTCTGATTGGTATGTTCCATTGGTTTACGGTGATAAATGGCTATCAACCGATGCCATAAATGTCTTCCTGTTTCTTTGTCTAAGTGGCTTAGTAAGACCGCTAGGCGAAGCCGCAAGCCAATTGTTACTTGCAAATGGTTTAAGTCAAACCAACCTCAAAATTAATGTATCACTCACCATTTGTCTGGCAATAGTCATCGGCATTGCTTGCCAATTCAGTCTGATCACAGTGGCACAAACCGTAATGGTGAGTTACCTCGTCACCTTGCCAGTCATTTGTATCTATAGCTACCAAAAAGTATTTAAAAATAATCAACAACTTACCTCTGTAGGAGAATCACTATGACCCCTAAAATTACTGTTGTTATGCCCGTATACAACGTGCAAAAGTTTGTAAAACAAGCGATTGAATCCGTCTTAGCACAAACCTTTACTGATTTTGAGCTGATCATTGTCAATGATTGTGCAACAGATAGCAGCTTGAAAATCTGCCAGCAATTCCATGATCGCCGAGTTAAGATAATTAACCATCTGGAAAACAAAGGGCTGGCTGCAGCACGTAACACGGGGATCAGGCATGCGCTTGGCAAGTATGTGGCATTTTTAGATTCTGACGATATGTGGCATGCAGAAAAACTGCAACGTCATTGCGATCATCTTGATGCCAACCCCAAAGTCGGGATCAGCTTTTCGCGCTCGAGTTTTATGAGCTATGACGGCAAGTTATTAGACTTTTATCAGATGCCACAACTCAACAATATTGATGCGGCGCATTTATTATGTCGCAACCCGGTGGGTAATGGTTCGGCGCCGGTGATCCGCCGTGCAACACTCAATGATATTCGCTTTCAAGCGGTGAACCATTATGAGCTTTACTCGTGCTATTTTGACGAAAAGTTCCGTCAATCTGAAGATATTGAGTGTTGGCTGCGCATTGTGGCAACAACAAAGTGGAAAATGGAAGGCTTACCACAACCATTAACTTACTATCGCTTAAATCATGGCGGATTGTCTGCTAACTTATTGAAGCAGCTGGCCTCATGGGAACAAATGATCAGTAAGGCACGTTACTTTGCTCCTAAGCTGTTAAAACGTCATGAAAATGATGCTAGGGCTTATCAACTACGATATTTAGCACGCCAGGCTATTAGAATGAAAGATGGCAAAATGGCCGCTAAATTAGCAACACAAGCCTTAACAACCTCGCCTAAAATCTTAAAAGATGAAATGGGCAGAACCATTAGCACTGTCAGTGCGGCATATATGCAATGGTTGTTACCCGCTTTTGCCTATCATTGGCTAGAAAGTTTAGGGCAAAAAGCCATTGGCAGTATCCAAAAGTATAAAATTAGCCGTGATGGTGTGTCATCTATCTTTTTATAAAAGCACTCATGTAACATTCCTTATTCCCTCTGATACAAACCTGTTTGCATGCTGCCTTGCAAACTGCAAACAGGTTCTTCCCCCTTAATTAACAAATAAAAAAACCTTAAATAATAACAACTTAAAACATGGCATGATTTAAGCAAAGCTAGATATATAACAACTAATTTCCTAGTGGAAATTCAACAATATATCGAGGTGGCTTATGCGAACTCACACTGCACAAATTTCAGCGTCAGTAAGAATTATCGAGACTCTACTGAGCTTAATGTTACTGGTATTTATCAGCCCTATATTAGTGCTTAAGGCTATTCATCTTAAAGTAACCTCAGGACAAGCATTCGAGACTATCTACCTTCACAGTGGTCAGGGTGAACCGATTGCATTGTTGCAGTTTACCCATTCAAAACTATCTTATCTGCTAGGTTTACTGAATGTCATAAAAGGCGAGCTAGGATTAGTAGGAAGCCAATATCAATATGCGGTATTACCCTATAATGACTACTTGGTTCGTCCTGGGTTAATGTCATTTAAGCAAATGCACGCCAGAATGGGCATAGCCTACGATCAATATGTGATTAACCCAAAACTGAACACTTCAGTAGTGTGTTACCTGCTAGCAACACTGCGCTGTTTGCTAGGGTACGCCTTGTCTTCAACTGTGGTTTGCTCAACTCAAAAGCAGTTTCAATTATTCAAAGTCACCATCAGCAATATCACCATGAGTGATGCTATTAGCAGTATCCTTAACAGTGCTAAAACCCCTAAGTGCGACAGCTATGCATTTGTAAATGCCGACTGCATGAATATCGCCTATAAAAATATTCAATATAGACAGACACTTAATCTCAATAAACACGTATTTGCTGACGGAAGTGGTTTACGTCTGGCCTGTAAAATTCATCAAATTGCCCTAAAAGATAATGTGAATGGCACGGATATGTTTCCCCTTTTATGCCAACAAGCTGCCGATCAGGGTGTAGGAATATTCATGCTGGGTGCAAAACCGGATATCGCCAACAAAGCGGCGGCAAAAATGCAGCAGCGCTTTCCACAGTTACGTATTTGTGGCACCCATGATGGCTATTTCTCTGCGCAACAAACCGATGATGTAATCAACAAAATTAATGCCTCTGGCGCAAAAATACTGTTAGTCGCTATGGGGGCACCAACACAAGAGCGTTGGATAGCTGAGCACAGTTCAAAGCTAAGCGTTGGCGCGGCCATAGGTGTCGGTGGCTTATTTGATTTTTATGCGGATGCCGTAAGCAGAGCGCCTGTTGCCGTTCGTCAAATGGGAATGGAATGGACCTGGCGATTAATGCAAGAGCCAAAAAGAATGTGGCGCCGTTATATTGTGGGTAATCCTTTATTTGTAATGCGTGTCTTTATCGAGTTAGCCCAACAAAAAATGTTCAATAGCAAACCAGAACCAACGGCTAAAATAGACGAATTGCAAAATGCAGCAGTTAACTTTCAAAATGCAAATTTAACCTCATCAGCGGAGCAGAATTTCTCGATGTTAGGTAAAAATACACCACAAGTTAATCACAAAAGATACCAATGGTTTTTTCTTAAAATCAAACTTAATCAAATCGCCAAAAGGCTGCTTGATATTCTTGGATCAGGTACGCTGTTGATATTACTTTCACCGCTATTCCTATTCACTGCATTGGCTATTCGTCTCGAATCAAAAGGCGCTGTGTTATTCAGCCAAACCCGTGCTGGGCAAGACAATCAACCTTTTACCATGTGGAAGTTTCGCTCGATGTTTAGTGATGCTGAAGCGCGTTTAGCTAAGCTTCAAAGTGAAAATGAAATGCGTGGTGGGGTCCTGTTTAAAATGAAGCTAGACCCACGGATCACCTACGTTGGTAAGTGGATCCGCAAGCTGTCAATTGATGAATTACCACAACTTTGGAACGTGTTAAAAGGCGAGATGTCATTAGTTGGCCCGCGTCCTGCATTGCCTACTGAAGTGAACCAATATCAATTGTCAGATAGACGCAGATTGATGGTAAAACCCGGTATCACTTGTATTTGGCAAGTATCAGGAAGATCTGACATTCCTTTTGATAAACAAGTTGAATTAGATGTTGATTATATCTACCAACAATCGCTGGTTAAAGACATTCAATTATTATTTAAAACCATACCCGCGGTGTTATTTGCCCGTGGTGCGTATTAGGAGAAGACCATGCAAGCCATTATTTTTGCTAATCGTTCAGCCACAGAACTAGCACCACTGAATCGTCAGTACAGCGCGGCATTAATGCCTTTAGTTAATAAAGCCTTAATTGAATATACGTTAGAGGACTTATCTTGTGCAGGTATTACCCATGCGAAGTTAGTGGTTGCCAACCGAGCAAGTGAGATTGAAGCGCATATTGGCACAGGGGCCAAATGGAACCTAACCATAGATTACTTTTTAAGTAAGCCTGAAGAAGATGTTAATTCAGTGCTACAACGTATGCAGTTAGACCCACAACAAACTCAGCTGGTTGTCCGCGGTGATATAGTTAGAACGCCCTGTATTAAAAGGTTTGTCGATTTTGCTTCAAACATAAAGCACACTTTTGTATTAGCAACTATGAACAATCAAAATCCTGGGTTATTAATGTTACCCGCGGGCCGTTCACATGGGGCAAGTTTAAATTGGCCTATCGCCGAATTACCCCTTAATCAGCAGCGTAGCATCAATCAAGTACTACACGGGAAAACCTTCCATTTAGACAGTATTGAAAACTTTGTTGCTGCGACAAGCCATATCATCAAACATGCCGATGAGTTCGCCATTAAAGGCCGTAAAGTAAACAGCATGGGAGTCGCTGGTTTATACCTTGGCCAACAAACCCAATGCCCAAGTTTTGCTGAACAAACAGTTCATGGCTGCATTGGCGCAAATAGCTTTGTCCACTCATCAGTTAACTGTAATAACTTAATCGTTATTGGCCAAAACTGTTTTATAGAAGACAGTGAGCTAAATGATAGCATCATCATGCCCAATACTTTTGTGGGTAAAAATCTCACCGTAAAAAATCAAATTATTTCGCAAGATTACATCATAGATATAGCCCATAACACTTGGGTAAAAGTCAATGATACTAGCCTTGTTGCAGCTTGTCAGACTGGCGTTAAGCCACAGCAAAAACCGTCATTAGTACATAGATTCATTGGTTTTGCTTTGCTGATACTGGCTTTACCTTTAATGCTGATAAGTTTACTGGTCGCCAAAGCAACTTCCCCTCAACAGCCTATTATTCGCTTCAATGCCAGTAGTAACCAGCAGCGCACAATTCAGTTATACGAAATCGCTGTCAATTCGCAAATATTAGCCAAGTTACCGCAATTGTGGCATGTAGCCAAAGGCAATCTATTACTTTTCGGGGCAAGCGCAACCTTAAACCAACAGGCTAAATATGGGGTATTTGGTCCGGTACAACTGTTACTTGATAAAAATGCCCCCGCAGAAGAAATTGAATTAGTTGAGATGGAGTTTCAGCAATTAAGTCAACTCGGATACGTCAAACGTTTATGGCAATTAGCTTAATGCATACCAGACAAAATTTGAGGATACAGATATGAAAACCATTATAACCTACGGCACATTCGATTTATTCCATTTTGGCCATGTTAGATTGTTTAAGCGCTTAAAAAGCTTAGGAGATAGATTAATTGTAGGCGTTTCAACTGATGAGTTTAATGCCTTAAAAGGCAAAGCAGCCTTCTTTAATTATCAGCAAAGAATTGAAATTGTTGAGGCCTGTAAATACGTTGACATGGTGATAGCTGAAACGGATTGGCGTCAAAAACGTACTGACATTATTCGCCTCAATGCTGATGTATTTGCCATTGGCGACGATTGGGCAGGTAAATTTGATGACTTGAATGATATTTGTAACGTCCTATATTTAGAACGTACTCAACAGATATCGACCACTGATATCAAAAATAATTTAGCAAACACCCGTCCCGCGATATTAAGCCCGCAAACGGTTTAATTCGCGGTTCACTCATTCAATTTGGATAACGGTCATGAAAGGTATTTTACTGTTTATACGCTTTGCTATCACGCAGCTTATTTATACTCTTTCAGGCTTGACTCCAAGAGGTCACAAAGCGGTGATGGGCTGTTATAAAGATAAATTTGCCGATAACAGTAAATACTTATTTTTACACTGGCAGCAACAACAAACCATCCGCGCTATTTGGATATCCGCTGATAAACACATAGTTAAGCGTTTGCAAGATGAGGGATATGAAGCCTATTTAAGATGGTCACGGTTAGGTGTGTGGCATAGTGCAACCGCTAAGTATTATGTGTATAACACCTATATTGGCGATGTTAATCAATACCTCGCCAAAGGCGCTGTTAAAATTAACTTATGGCACGGTTCGCCATTAAAACAAATCGAATTTGATATCAGTAATGGCCCACTATTTCAGGTTTATCATCCGCAAAATATCAGCCAAAAGTTCATTGCTAAAGCCCTGTATCATCAACAATATGTCCGCCCAAACTTAATGATAGCTCCCAGCGATACGGTTAAAAAACTGTTTGCTAGTAGCTTTAGAATTAACGATGAGCAGTTTTTAACCTGTGGCAATCCACGCACCGACTATTATCAGCGTTATAAAAGTGAAGATTGGTTGCAACTTCAGCTGCCGTTAAACACGCAGCAAGTTATCCTATATGCGCCGTCATGGCGCGACAGCCATTTAGATAACGCTGCCAACATTTATACTCAAGCCATCGACTTTGAATGCTTGTCAGCACAATTACAACAGTCGAATCAATGCTTGTTGATAAGGTTACATCCAAATGAAGCGCATCTTGCGACTGAGCTAAGCCAGTATCCGAATATTATTAATGTCACTTTTTGGGATGATATTTACGGCATTCTGGAGAAAATTGATTTGTTAATAACAGACTATTCATCTATCTATATTGATGCCCTGCAATACCCATGTGACATTGCGTTTTTCTTATTTGATAAAGCACACTATCAAGCAGAATGTCGCAGTGAATACCCCTATGTGGCTGAATTACCTAAGGCAGGCATCAATTTATTCATCTTTAGTGATTTACAGGATTATTTAATTGAATTTGCTGATCAGCGCTATGATTTAACTGACAGTAAAGTACAGAACACTATTAAAGACTCAGCCAGAAGTCGTTTAATCAATACCTTTTGGCAATATCAAAGCCGCAGTGGTTTAGATTGCTTAGATGCCTTTGTTCAAAATGAGCAAATTGCAGCCACAAAAAAGCCTGCTTAATTAGCAGGCTTATTTTGTCAGCAATCTAATTACTTTTTACGCCATGAAGTGCCACTTGGGCCATCTTCTAACACGACGCCAAGCTCGTTTAAGCGATCGCGTGCAACGTCCGCTGCTGGCCAATCTTTTTCTGTACGAGCGCGGTTACGCTCAACAATCAAGGCTTCAATTTCAGCCACTTCATAATCAGTACCCTCACCTTTGAAGAAAGCGTCCGGAGTTTGGCTGACAATACCTAATACTGAGGTTAACTGTTGAAGGCTAACACCCAATGCCGAAGCTGCGGCCATATCTGTTAACTTAAGACGGTTGATTTCACGCACCATATCAAATAGTACTGAGTAGGCTTCAGGGGTATTAAAGTCATCGTCCATAGCTGATTTAAACTTAGCGACGTACTCTGTGGCTGGCGCAGCCTCAACGGTTAAGTCTAAATCCTTTAGCGCGGTGTATAAGCGCTCTAATGCGGCACGGGCCTGTTTTAAATTATCTTCAGAATAATTTAGCTGACTACGATAATGGCCTGACAACAAGAAATAACGCACAGTTTCAGGGTCGTAATGCGCTAATACATCACGAATGGTAAAAAAATTGCCTAATGACTTAGACATCTTTTCACGATCTATCATCACCATGCCTGAGTGCATCCAGTAGTTTACATAAGGCGTGTCATGGGCACAGCAGGACTGGGCTATTTCATTTTCATGGTGTGGGAATTGTAAATCTGAGCCACCGCCATGAATATCAAAATGCGTCCCTAAGTGCTTGCTGTTCATGGCTGAACATTCAATATGCCAACCTGGACGACCTGAGCCCCATGGCGAATCCCATGTTGGTTCACCCGGCTTTGACATTTTCCATAGCACAAAATCCATCGGATTTTGCTTACTTTGATCCACTTCTACACGAGCACCAGCTTGCAACTGGTCTAAGTTTTGCCCAGATAAACGGCCATAATCTTTGTAAGATGCAACACTGAATAATACATCGCCATCCGGGGCAACATAAGCATGACCACGGTCTAATAAACGCTGCACCATTTCAATAATTTCAGGCATGTGCAATGTGGCTTTTGGCTCAAAATCAGGACGCACCATGTTGAGTGCATCAAAATCTTTATGCATTTCAGCGGTCAAACGCTCTGTTAACGCATCGCAAGATTCGTTATTCTCGTTGGCGCGCTGAATAATTTTATCGTCAACATCGGTAATATTACGTTGAAAATTAACCTCGTAACCTATGTAACGTAAATAACGTACTATCATGTCAAAAGATACAAAGGTACGGCCATGACCGATATGACATAAGTCATAGATAGTTATGCCACAAACATACATTCCAATTTTACCTGGTGTTATCGGCTTAAATTCTTGTTTATCGCGGCTCATACTGTTGTAAATCTTTAACATCGAAGTTCTCTTTTAAGCATATTAATCGAAAAATAATTCCTAGCGATTCTAGCATGATGGACACGCTTTTGAACACAATGCTTTAAGCAGCAATCAAGATAAGTTAGAATCGCCGCAAATTATTTTATTTAAGTGAGACTTCATGATTACTTTACATACCAACCTTGGTGACATTAGCTTACAACTTGATGCTGAAAAAGCCCCGGTAACAGCGGCTAACTTCATGAAATACGTAGAAGAAGGCTTTTACGAAGGCACTGTTTTTCACCGTGTAATTGATGGGTTTATGATCCAGGGCGGTGGTTTTACTGAAGAAATGGATCAAAAACGTGTCAATGCTTCAATTAAAAACGAAGCAAGCAATGGCTTATCAAACCGCAAAGGTACGGTAGCTATGGCACGTACTTCTGATCCTCATTCAGCTACAGCGCAATTCTTTATCAACGTCAATGACAATACATTCCTTGATTTTAAGTCAGAAACGTCTCAAGGCTGGGGTTACTGCGTATTTGGTGAAGTGGTTGAAGGTTTAGACATCATTGAAAAAATGAAAGTGGTCGCCACAGGTAACCGTGGTATGCATCAAGATGTACCATTAGAAGCGATTGTTATTCAAAGCGTATCTGTTAAGTAATGCGTACCGCTTTTGTGGGTGATTTGCATTTAAGTGCAGATCGCCCTGACATCACCCAGGCATTCTTGCAGTTTCTCAAACAAGGCTTAGATAATGTAGAAGCACTTTACATTATTGGCGACTTGTTCGAAGTGTGGATGGGTGATGATATTGCCGAAACATATACCGTCGATATTGCTAATGCGATAAATCAAGTATCTCAGCACATACCGGTTTTTTTTACCCAGGGTAATCGAGACTTTATGGTCGGTAAGGCATTTTGTCGCAATGCAGGCATGACCTTATTACCCGATGTGTATAAAACCAATCTTTATGACAACTCAACGGTTATTTTGCATGGCGATAGCTTATGTACTTTAGACATTGGTTACCAGCGCTTTAGACGCTTTCGCAGCCTAACCATAGTCCGTTGGATTTATTCACACCTACCTAAACAGACCCGCCTAAATATTGCCGCTAAAATCAGGCAAAAAAGTCAAACGGGCAATCAGCAAAAACATTATGAAATTATGGATGTTGAGCCAAGTGCTGTTCAGCGTTTACTTGCTGAAACCGGTTGTGATCTTATGATACATGGTCACACTCATCGCCCTAACATTCACTTACTAGCCCAAGGCAAAAAGCGAGTTGTTGTTGGCGACTGGTATACCCAAGGCAGTGTATTAATGGTTGATAAATCAGGTTGTGAATTGGTGCAATTGCCTTTTATTGAAAATTAATTCAACATCAAACACTGGCTCAAAACACCGACCTATTTTATTTTTTGCTAATGATGTATTTAACTCAATCGCGCACCAAAACATTATAAGAGCTGTGTATAGTGACGTATAACTACACTGGCACGCCACTGTGAAATCGAAACTCGGTATCATCGGCCATAATCAATGCCGCTTCTTGCACCCTGAAATACGCGATACGCTCACTGATATCCTCACCCGCTACATCTTGAGCAAGTGATAAATAATCTTGATAGTGACGCGCTTCTGAACGCAACAAAGAAATATAAAACTTACCCAGTTCATCATCTAAGTGAGGGGCGATTTTAGCAAATCGCTCACATGAGCGAGCCTCAATAAATGCACCGACTATTAGCTTGTCGACGATAGTGAGTGGTTCATGGGTGCGTACATGGCTAATGAGCTGTTTGGCATAGGTACCTGCACGCATATTGCTATAATCAATGCCTCTAGCCGTCATTATTTGCAGCACTTGCTCAAAGTGATGAAACTCTTCTTTAATCAACTTAATCATTTTTGATAATAAATCAGCGCTAATACTTAAACGATGGTTAGCCACTAACTCATTAGTAATGTCATTCTTTTTCACATCACGGTTAAGAAAAGCATTGGCATCGCGGGCTTGGCTATAGACAAAATCTTCATAGGGTTTAGCCCAGATTTTTAATATATTTGCGCTGCTTTTATCAATCGCATATTTACGCACCATCATCATCGCAGTTTGAGCCGCTTTTAACTCACAGTTACAGTGGTCGATTAACAAATCCGTTAATTGTTGCGGTTGTCTGGCGTGTTCAATCCAACTGTTTGGGGTTTCACAACCTAAAAACTCATTAATTGGTGCAAGTAGTTGCTGCATAAAGCCCATTATCCTATCAAGTATCTGTGACTATCTTACCTGCAGATATTTTTTTTATGAACACAAATACATAATACCGCTTGACGAAATGCCATTTATGTTCAATAAATAGTCTTGTGCGTAGTAAGTTTTAACTTAATGTTAACAAGCGCATTCAATTACCTTAATAGATAGACTTCAAATTAGGAATGAGGTTATTACTTAGCAATATTACTACTCAGTTTTGTAGTGTTAAGTATATGCAGGACTGATTAAGGCGATTGTAAAGAGCTGTAGTCAGTTCGTCTGTAGTTTGGCGAGCTTGTTGTAATGTGCTAAACAAGGATAACAATAATGATACTGAATCACTTAATGGGGCTTTACACTCATCCAAAACAAGAGTGGCAAACAATCGAAAAAAATCATGAGGCACTTAAAAGCAGCCTTAGTCATGTACTGCTTATTGCCCTCATCCCTGCGATATGTGCATATTTTGCAACCGCACATATTGGTTGGAACCCTGGTGCTGGGGAGGCCTTATTTCTAACCAGTGAAAGTGCGATGATAATGTCTGTTGGAATGTACTTTGGCCTTATTGCTGGCGTGCTGGCCTTAGCATATCTGGCCTACTGGATGGGTAAAACATTTGATGCCGACCCAACTTATACCCAAGCGGTTGAACTAGCATCCTATACCGCAACACCTTTATTTATGGTCGGCTTAGCCGCTTTATATCCGGTACTATGGTTTATTATGGTCGTCGGTTTATTCGGTTTAGCCTACTCTGTATATCTACTTTATGCCGGTGTTCCGATAATAATGAACATTCCAGAAGAAAAAGGCTTTATCTATGCCAGTTCGGTAGTGACGGCAGGTTTGGTCTTACTGGTCGCGTTGATGGGTTCAAGCGTTATTTTATGGAGCTTAGGCTTTGGCCCCATGATGCAATAGATTAAGTATTTAATTAGCTACCCAAGCTATAGCAATAAAAAAAACCAGTCTAACGACTGGTTTTTTATTGGGTAAACTGTAAGAAGTTACTTATATTTACGCATAACCAATGTGGCATTTGTGCCACCAAAACCAAAGCTATTGCTCATAATTGTGGTTAAGTTAGCTTCACGTAACTCGCGAACAATAGGAATATCTTTCGCTTGCTCATCAATGTTATCAATATTGATACTTGGTGCAATAAAGTTATTTTCCATCATCAACATACTGTAAATCGCTTCATGCACGCCCGCAGCGCCTAGTGCATGACCTGTAAGTGACTTAGTTGATGCAACAGGAGGCATTTTATCTTTAAATACCGCACGTAGTGCTTCTAATTCACGAACATCACCCACTGGAGTAGATGTGCCATGGGAATTAACATAATCAATTGGTGTATCAACATCCGCTAGTGCTAGGTTCATACAACGAACCGCACCCTCGCCTGATGGTGCAACCATGTCGTAACCGTCTGACGATGCGCCATAGCCAATAACCTCAGCATAGATTTTTGCGCCTCGGGCTAAAGCATGCTCTAACTCTTCAACAACGACTATGCCGCCGCCGCCAGAAATCACAAAACCATCACGGTCTGCATCATAGGTGCGCGATGCTTTGGTTGGGTTATCATTATATTTAGTCGATAGCGCTCCCATAGCATCAAAGCCCATGGTCAGTGTCCAATCAACTTCTTCAGAACCACCAGCAAATACCATGTCTTGCTTACCCATTTGGATAAGCTCAACGGCATGGCCGATACAGTGGGAAGATGTTGCGCAGGCAGAACTGATAGAGTAGTTAACGCCTCTGATTTTAAACGGCGTTGCTAGGCACGCGCTAGCAGTGCTAGACATAATGCGTGGCACTATATAAGGCCCGACACGTTTGACGCCTTTTTCGCGTAAGGTGTCAGCGGCTTGTACTTGGTTTGAAGAAGACGCACCACCGGTACCAACCACTAATCCAACACGGTCATGTGAATACTGCTCTTCAGTTAAATTAGCATCAGCAATCGCTTCTTGCATCGCGATATAAGCATAAGCCGCGGCATCGCCCATAAAACGTAGTGCTTTACGGTCAATATGGTCTGCTGGGTTGATTTTAATATCACCCCAAACGTGGCTACGTAACTTCATTTCTTCAAACTGCGCTGAATGGGTAATGCCACTGCGACCCGCTTTAAGTGAATCTAACACTTCTTGCTTATTGTTACCGATACTTGAAACTATACCTAGCCCGGTGATCACGACTCTTTTCATTATTTGATATCCATTTAGTAGATGTCGGCACTTAATTGCGGCAATAATATCTGTTTTACGGCATTTAAGTGGTCAGCTTTCCATAAACACAGGTAAAATAATGTTAATTATTCCTGTTTGAGTAAACTATTTTGAGTAAAAGCACCAATTTATTCATGGTAAATCATTATCTGAATTATCTCCAGCGGCTTATAAAACAACTTGATACAGAAACAAAGCTGATCCATGTTGGACATTTAGGCCTAGCTGAACCGTCACATATTAATGATTTAGTGGGTGCATTTACACAATTAAAACAAACCAGCCCAGCCTGGCAACATGGTCGTTTGCATGTGAGTTTATTTACTCATCATAGCAAAGAGCAACAAGCTGAATTTAATGCTTTTATGTTACATTTTAAACAAATATTATGCGATTTTATTTTAGATATTGCCATTGCGCCGATTGAAGGCTGTCAGCGCATTAATATTCGAGATGATATTTCAATAGACTGCTACTTTAGTCGCACTGAGCTGCAATTATCAAGCGTAGCCAATATTCAACATAAGGTTCACCATTGGTTTGCCTGTTCCGATACGATGACGCCCTTATTAAGGGATCACTTTTACCAGATAGCCAATGTTTGGCAACTCGGCAGACTTAGCCATAATAATACGGCAATCAGTATTTACGACAAACCAATCACGCCAACGGATCCATTTTTCTATTCACTGCAAACAGCTATTGCTCAGGCTGGGTTTAAGTTATTGACGGAGCAAACCACTGCTTCAATCACTCAGGAAGTAACTGGGCCAACCACATCGACTAACGCTGTTGATACGATTGCTTGCCAAGAGCGACAAGCATTAAGGCATCAACAACAAGCTACTTTCGCCTATCAAGGTCCGCTTACGCCTGCATCAATTAATCAGCACATAGGAATTATTGGTGGCGGTATAGCCAGTGCTTCACTCGCTTTATCGTTAGCTGAAAGAGGCAAAAGCGTGGTGCTTTATTGTCAGGACGAAGAGATTGGTCAAGGTGCATCAGGCAATAGACAAGGTGCCATTTATCCTTTGCTCACACCCGAAAATGATGCATTAAGTCAATTTTTTCAACAGGCTTTTTTGTATAGTCGTCAGCGGATTCAACGTTTAACCAGTCAAGGTTATAACGTTAGTCATGGCTTCTGTGGTGTACTTCACACAGGTTTTGATGAACGCAGCAAAGCGCGGCTGGATAAAATAATCAAAGGCCAGGACTGGCCTGATGATATTGCTCGTCCGGTATCGGCAAATCAAGCGAGCGACATTGCCGGTGTAGAAATAAAGCAAACAGGTTTGTTTTACCCTTTAGGAGGCTGGATTTGCCCCTATGAATTTGCCAAAGCCTCATTAGATCATGCTATCGCTATTGGCAATATCACCATAAAGATGAACTGCAATATTGAATCTATCAAACAAACAGCGCAAGGTTGGGAATTATTTTCTGGCGAGCAACTGTGTAACGAACAAGACTCACCTATCGCCTTTCACCAGCAGTTAGTCGTTGCCAATGGTGCAAATTTAACCCGTTATCAACAAACCCGTGAGATCCCGCTCAGCGGCTTCAGGGGACAGGTCAGCCATGTACCTTCACAAGGAACACTTGCCAGTCTAAAAACGGTGATTTGCGCCAATGGCTACTTAACCCCGGTTTATGAAGAACTTCACTGTGTCGGCGCCAGTTATGTCAAAAATCCTCAACATTTAGATTTTTGTCCGACTGAACAACAAGAAAACGGTAAGAAAATGAGCCAAAGCTTTGCTGATGTAAGTTGGCCAGACGATATCGATGTGAGTAAAAATGAAGCCCGTGTCGGTATTAGAATGGTCAGTCGCGACCATTTTCCGGTAATGGGTTATGCAACTGATATGGCAGAATTAAATAAACGCTACCAAACTCAACAAGCCAGCAAAGATAAACCCAGTTTATGGCAACAATACTGGCAAACGACACCAGCTCCTATTCATGATGGGTTATTTGTTTTAGGCGGATTTGGCTCTCGGGGGTTAAGTTCAGCGCCCTTAGTTGCCGAGTGTCTGGCTGCAAGCCTATGCGGTGAAATCATGCCTATTAATCTTGAAACACAAACCCTGCTGAGCCCTAATCGAATGTGGATGCGAAAATTACTCAAAGGCAAAGCGATATAAATTGAGTGTTGCTTGCTTCAACCGGTTAAGGCTATGGTTCAATCATCGCCTCCCGTATACCTAGCGGCAAATGACCTGATTGTTTTTATTAATCGTGATGATGAACCGCTTATGAAGCTCATTACTCGTCACGTAACCGCAACTGCCGTTATAAACAGCAGAGTTTTCATTTTCAAATTGATAGCGGTACATACCATCATTTTGTTCCAGTGAATAATATAAAGTATTTTTCTCACCGTCATTAATCGCCCCAAAGTTTAAGTTTGAGCTTGGTAGAGCAACTTCTATTTGTTTGATGGCTGACGCTGAATGATTTTCGATGGTTACACTAGGCATAACAAATAAGCTTCCGTAATAGGCAAAACAAGCAATAACGAATGTGGAAATGACAACCTTAACGATAAGTTTCATATTATTCCTAGAGGTAAATCAATGCTCTTTTATGATGTAATAAAATTATAAAGGCTAACTAACTTTGGTTATCGATTCAAATTAAAAGCATGTTTTAATTAATAAAGACTTAAACATACTTTTAGAAAATTTAAATCAACTTACTGCTGTTTTAACAAAGCTCTTTGAAAGTCTATTTCAATAAGCTTCCACTCATTCACTTTTAAAAATGTAAATTAAAGCGTTAAATCAATGCCCGTGTAACAAAAAGCCTGCATTTTCGCAGGCTTTTAGCATTCAATCGACTAACGATTTAACTTAAGGATGACACTCATTGTGCATTTCTAAATTAGTGCCGATATCTTTGGTTCGATTCGCTTTAGCATCATCATTACGTAACTGCATAATGTGATCTAAATATGCTTGATCAACATCATTAGTAATATAATGACCATCAAATACCGATGTTTCAAAACGTTTAATTTCTGGGTTTTCCATTCTAACAGCTTCAATCAAGTCAGTTAAATCCTGGAAAATAATACCGTCGGCACCGATAAGCTTGGCAATTTCATCCGCATCACGACCATGGGCAATTAGCTCATTGGTGGTTGGCATATCAATACCATAAACGTTCGGGAAACGGATTTCAGGCGCTGCTGAAGCAAAGTACACTTTCTTAGCCCCTGCATCGCGTGCCATTTCGATAATCTGTTCTGAAGTCGTACCACGTACAATAGAGTCATCAACCAATAACACATTCTTACCTTTAAACTCGGCATTAATGGCGTTCAGTTTACGGCGTACTGATTTTTTACGCTCTTGTTGGCCTGGCATGATGAATGTTCGGCCAATATAGCGGTTTTTAACAAAACCCTGGCGATACGGTAAGTCCATATGGCGAGCGATTTCAAGTGCTACATCACATGAGGTTTCAGGAATAGGAATAACCACGTCAATGTCGTGTTCGTCCCATTCTTTTTTGATCTTTTCGCCTAACTTGGTGCCCATATTTACACGACTTGCATATACCGAAATATTATCGATAGTCGAGTCAGGACGTGCAAAATAAACAAACTCGAAAATACATGGCGAATAACTTGGGTTAACAGCACATTGACGAGTAAATAATTGACCATCAAGAGTCACGTAAATCGCTTCACCAGGAGCAACGTCACGCATCACTTCAAAACCAACGGCGTCTAAAGCAACGCTTTCAGATGCAACCATGTATTCAGTGCCAGATGCGGTTTCGTGCTTGCCTAATACTAATGGTCGAATGCCAAAAGGATCACGAAATGCCACTAAGCCCTGGCCAATGATCATTGCTGCAACCGCATAAGCACCACGGGTTTGAGCATGAACTTTACTAATAGCGTCAAAAACTTCGTCTGCTGATAGCGTTAAGCTGCGGGTTTCTTGCAACTCATCGGCTAACAAATTCAATAAAATTTCAGAATCTGAAGTGGTATTGATATGACGACGTTTGGTTATTAAGCTTGCAGCTAATTCAGTAGTATTGGTTAAATTACCATTGTGAGCCAATGAAATACCAAACGGTGAGTTAACGTAAAACGGTTGAGCTTCAGACGCGCTTGAGCTACCTGCAGTTGGGTAACGTACGTGGCCGATACCAGCATTGCCTTGTAAACGTTGCATATGTTTTGGTTCAAATACATCTTTAACCAAACCATTTGCTTTGCGTAAACGAAATGCATTTACGTCAACGGTTACAATACCTGCTGCGTCTTGTCCACGATGTTGAAGCACTGTCAGCGCATCATAAATCGTTTGATTAACTGTAGACTTGCCTACTATTCCGACGATACCACACATGGGTAAGGTTCCTTACTGTAAGGTGTTTTATTGTTTTAGATTTTGGGTACAAAGCTTGATGTATTTTCCAAGTAGTCAAAAAACCATTGAATAACCACACCAAATTCGGGCACGAGCACTGATGCCTTCCACCAATCGGTTGAAGGAAAACCAGTAAACGCATCCATAAAAAAGAGTAACGCGCTGACGATTAACGCCCCGCGAATAGCACCAAAACACAAACCAAGTACTCTATCGGTACCTGACAGTCCAGTTTTAGCAACGAGTTGACCTAAAAGATAATTAACAAGTGCACCAATAATAAGCGTCGCAATAAAAAGAATGGCAATTGCGACACCATTACGCACCATTGCATCTTGCATTTGCGTAAGATGAACAGCAAGGTCGAGATAAAATTGACTGGCGATAAAAAAAGCCGCAAACCATACCACTAACGACATGGCTTCTTTGGCAAATCCACGCACTAAACTAATGATGGTAGATAAGCTAATAACAATAATAATTGCGTAATCAATCCAAACCATTGAGATGGGGATCCGGGTAAGCACTAAGACGGCGCGATTCTAACAGAGGTGAAGACTTTTCTCACCCCCGATCGACTAAATTAATCATACATGAATCAGAACAATCAATTTCTACAACAGATAAATTATCAATCTAAGTAAAAAAATCTATGCAATCAATGAATGGCCGCATAGAGCAACTCAGTATAAATATTGACTAAGATTAATTGTCCATTGGATCATAAGCGATAATTTTACCTTTTAACCCTGTCAGTTTCGCTATTGCAGTTTGACGAGCTTCAAGCTTATCCTTTGACACTTCAGGGCCAACAAATACGCGGGTTAATGATCCCTCGACCGGTTTTTCAGGCAAAGTATAGGCGGTATAGCCTGACAGTCTAAGTTTAGCGATTAGCGCATTAACATTAGTCGCACTATTAAATCCACCCAATTGTAAGGTATAACCGGACTTAATTGGGCTTGATACTGCTTTAGCAACTGGCTTAGGAGCAGGCTTTGGTACGACTTTTTCGACTGCAGGTTTACTTGGAACAGCTTTAGGTTGAGCTTTGGCGGTCTCAATCACTTTTTTTGCCGCTGGCTCTTTGGCTACAGGTTCTGCTGCATCATTACCTAAAGGAACCACATCAGGATCCACTCGAGATTCATCATCGTCACCAACAATATCGACACTGGCAACATCAAGGACTTCAAAATCATCTGGTGTTAATGGCTTGCTCTGAACTAGAGGCGCTGAACGTAAAGGTATTTCAGTAAACTCTTCGACTACTTTGGCTTTTTTACCGTCTAAAAGATCAGGTAAGAAGATTACCCCAAGGGCAACAAGCACTATAGTTCCAACCAAACGGTTTTGAAATTGAAGTTTCAAGATTTTATCCCAGTGTTACATTAACAATTTAAAAGCAGCGACAGTATAAAAAGAGCCGAATACAATTACCACATCATTAGGCTCAATAGTAGCATTTACCGCTGTCCAGGCCTCATTCATATTATTAAAAGCATTCAATTCAAAAGCGGCACTATGATCTAGCTGATTTTGTGCAATGGGCTCCATTAAAGCTATCAATTGCGCTGAGCTAGCACCACGCTCAGTCGATAGTGTCACCATATTCCAGTGATTCACTACATCAACAAGTTCTGCAAAAACGCCTGATATATCTTTATCTTTTAACATGCCACAAATGGCAACAATTTTGCCTGATATGGCTATTTTTTTGTGTAGCTGTTCAGCAAGATATTTTGCCGCATGTGGATTATGTGCAACATCAACCAAGACTAACGGTATTTGGTTAACGCACTCCAAACGGCCCGGTAAACTTGCCAACTCAAGGCCTTTGTTAATCGTTGCATAATCTATTTCAGGCCAAAGCTTATCCATAAGTGCGACCACACAGGCCGCATTCGCTAATGGCAATGTAGGCAATGTCAATGCTGGAGATTGTGTTATATGAGTAGAGAAAGTCCAGTTATCATTATTAAGCTGATAATCAAACTCGTGCCCTACTCTGATAAGCTGGCAACTAATTTGTTGTGCATAATCAACTACCGACTGCGGTAAATTGGGTTCACCTATTATGCTGATACACTCACTGCGACACACACCCGCTTTTTCACGCCCAACCAGCTCTCGGGTATCACCTAAGTATTCTTGATGGTCTAAATCTATGGAGGTAATTATGGTCGCGGTTGAGTCAATCACATTGGTAGCATCTAAACGGCCGCCTAAACCAACCTCTAAAATAATCACGTCTAGCTGAGCATGTTTAAATAAATATAAACCTGCCAAAGTGGCGTACTCAAAGAATGTCAGTGATATCTCTGCTCTAGCTTGTTCAATGGCTTGAAATGCGGCAATGAATTGGTCGTCACTGCAATCTTGCTGATTAATTCTGACCCGCTCATTATAACGGAGTAAATGTGGCGAGCTGTATACACCAACTGTTTTGCCACTTTGAATTAATATCGATTCTAACATGGCACAAGTTGTGCCTTTGCCATTGGTTCCCGCTACAGTGATCACCTGTGCAGGTTGTAGATTAATTAAGGCTAAGCGCTCTGCAACAATAGAAACTCTGGCGAGTCCCATATCTATTTCGCTAGGGTGTATCGCAAGTAAATAGTCTAGCCACTCATCTAAATGAGCATCTTTATTGGGCGCAATAATTGTATCTGTGTGCATCACGGTTGGCAGCCTTTGTCTTTATTAATCAAGCATAAACAATGGCCCTAAAGCCAACTTAGGCAAATCATATTGCTCAGGGTAAGAAACGTCAACCAGGTATAAACCATTCGGTTTGGCTGTTGGCGCTGCTAATTTTCGATTTTTCTCGAGTAATAACTGCGCTAACCAGTTAATAGGTTGATGACCTAAGCCCACTTCAATCAAAGATCCAACAATATTTCTGACCATATGATGTAAAAAGGCATTAGCTTTAATATCAACCAGAATATACATGCCTTGACGAGTCACGCTGACATGATGCACGGTGCGATAAGGGGTTTTAGACTGACAGTGCAGCGCTCTAAAGCTAGTAAAATCATGTTCACCTAGCAATGTTTGTGCAGCTTGGTGCATTAAGGTTTCGTTAATTTCACCACGGTAATGGCTAACACCTTGAGACAGTACTCCAGCGCGAAGTGAATGGTTATAAATAATGTAACGATAGCGTCTAGCCGTGGCGCTATAGCGAGCATGAAAGCTGTCATCGACTTCTTTTGCCCAGCGCACAGCAATAGTGTTAGGCAGTTTAGTATTTACCCCTAAAGTCCACGCTGACATTTGACGTATCACGTCGGTATCAAAATGCACTACTTGACCGGTGCCATGAACGCCTGAGTCAGTTCGACCCGCGCAATGCAATCTAATCGGGGCATTGGCTATATACGAAAGCGCTGTTTCCAGTTGTTCCTGTACAGAATCGACTTCGGCCTGTCGCTGCCAACCAAAAAAATTACTGCCATCATATTCGACACCTAACGCTATCCGCATAACTTGACCTTTCACTTTAAATCAAAATGGCGCGCATTCTAGCATAAAAAAAACGACGCATGTCTAAGCGCCGTTTTAAATAGTAATTTTAGGCTTAGGTTAGCTTTTTCATCAACGAACTTGCTTCAGCTTGTTGGCGATCATTTCCATTCGCTTGAACTTCTTTTAATAAGGCTTTGGCATTGTCTTCATCGTCAATTTCGATGTATGCACGCGCCAAGTCTAACTTGGCGCTAACGGAGTTTTCTTCATCATCAACATCGATCATATCGGCATTACCAATAAGTGATTCAAACTCACCCATATCAACATCAATTTCTTTATATCTATCACTGGCAACGCTATCGTCTTCATCTGCGTCATTGAGTAATTTATTGATATCAATAAAGCCATTCTCGCGTTCAAAGTTGCTTAGTTCGGCCTCTGTAATATGTGGCGATGCTAATTTAGACTCTTTTGCATCAAGTGCCGCTATTGCCTCATCAACGGTCAAGCCATCATCTGACAAGACAAATTCGTCTTCATCTATATTAAAATCAATATCGTCATTTACACTGAAATCGACATCTTCATCATCGACTAAAAAGTCCTTACTGTTATCAATAAGGTTGTCAGTTGGTGCTGCAAGTTTGGCTGGAGGATTAAATAAATCAGTTTCCCAATCCAATAAATCTGCAGGTGCTTTTTTAGCTGCTTTTAAGTCATTGAAAAATCTTGAGTCTTTTTCAGCTTTAGCTGTGACCTGCTCTGCAGGGCTATTCACTTGTGCTGATGTATTGTCAAACGCAGACTCATAAAAATCTAACTCTTGAGCATCATTGCTCAACTCATCGTTTAACGTCTCATCTTCAGCGCTCATTCCTGCTAAAAGAGCATCGAGCTCATTTTCGGCATCGGCTAAAATTGAATCATCAATGTCATCGCTTTTTGTTAGATTTTTGTCACTATTAACCTCGGCAGACGCAGCTTGATTAAGCTCTGATTCTAATGCATCAAAACTCAAGTCATCTTGTTCAGTGGTTTCGTTCGCCAGCTCAAGTTCATTAATTAGGTTTGATAAATCATCATCGTCTAGCTCATCATCTTCATCAAAAGATAGAAATTCTTCCGCTTCATCTTCAAGGGTTGCTGATTCGAGCTCGGCTAATAGTGAGTCTAAATGTGGGGTATTTTCTGGCAGCTCATCAAATTCAAGAAATTCATCTTCAGTAAGACTGACGTGACCTTTATCAGACTCAGATCCAGCGGCGATAGCATCAACCATAGCTTCTGTTTCAGTTTCAGCAGCTTCTGATGTAATTTCTGCTGTGCTTGCTGATGTGTTTATAGCAAGCTCATCGACAACGTCAGCGTCTTGATCTGTTTTAGCATCCTCAGCCTCAAAACTGGCTAGCAGTGCGTCGATATTATCGTCATCTGTATTAATTTCATTTGCATCAACTTCATCATCTGACTCAAGTTCAGCGGCAATTGCATTTGCAAGATCTTCTATTTCGGTTTCAGTAGCTTCTGTTTCTGAAGGGGCATCTTCAGCCTCAAAACTGGCTAGCAGTGCATTTATTTCATCGTCATCTGTATTAACTTCATTTGCATCAACTTCATCATCTGACTCAAGTTCAGCGGCAATAGCATCAGCTAGATCTTCTGTTTCTTTTTCAGTTTCAGTTGCTTCTGTTTCTGCTGGGGCATCATCAGCCTCAAAACTGGCTAGCAGTGCATTTATATCATCGTCATCTGTATTAACATCATTTGCATCAACTTCATCTTCTGACTCAAGTTCTGCGGCAATTTCATTTGCCAGATCTTCTGTTTCTTTTTCAGTTTCAGTTGCTTCTGTTTCTGCTGGGGCATCTTCAACCTCAAAACTGGCTAGCAGTGCATTTATATCATCGTCATCTGTATTAACTTCATTTGCATCAACTTCATCATCAGACTCAAGTTCTGCGGCAATTGCATTTGCCAGATCTTCTATTTCGGTTTCAGTAGCTTCGGCCTCAGTTTCTGCTGGGGCATCATCAGCCTCAAAACTGGCTAGCAGTGCATTTATATCATCGTCATCTGTATTAACTTCATTTGCATCAACTTCATCATCTGACTCAAGTTCAGCGGCAATTGCATTTGCTAGATCTTCTGTTTCTTTTTCAGTTTCAGTTGCTTCTGTTTCTGCTGGGGCATCATCAGCCTCAAAACTGGCTAGCAGTGCGTTTATATCATCGTCATCTGTATTAATTTCATTTGCATCAACTTCATCATCAGACTCAAGTTCAGCGGCAATTTCATTTGCTAGATCTTCTATTTCAGTTTCAGTAGCTTCTGTTTCTGCAGGGGCATCATCAGCCTCAAAACTGGCTAGCAGTGCGTTTATATCGTCGTCATCTGTATTAATTTCATTTGCATCAACTTCATCATCAGACTCAAGTTCAGCGGCAATTTCATTTGCTAGATCTTCTGTTTCTTTTCCAGTTTCAGTTGCTTCTGTTTCTGCTGGGGCATCTTCAGCCTCAAAACTGGCTAGCAGTGCATTTATATCATCGTCATCTGTATTAACTTCATTTGCATCAACTTCATCTTCTGACTCAAGTTCAGCGGCAATAGCATCTGTCAGATCTTCTGTTTCTTTTTCAGTTTGAGTTGCCTCAGTTTCTGCTGGGGCATCATCAGCCTCAAAACTGGCTAGCAATGCATCGATATCATCGTTATCTTCATTATCAATTTCGGCAGATAAATCAGCTTTATCTGCTGTTTTATTATCAAGATCAAAACTGGCTAATAGCGAGTCGATATCATCTTCGCCAGCTGTATTTTCATCGACGATACTATTATTAGTTTTAAGTTCAGAGGCAGTCTCATTTGAAGCATCCTCATCAGGTAAGTCGAATCCTGCTAATAATTCATCAATGTTGTCTTGTTGATCAGCAAGGGGATCTTCAACAGAACTGCTTTCAGGTTCAACATCAAGATTTGCGAGTAATGCATCTAAATCATCTTCTGGCTCTGCGGCTACAGGCGCAACTACTTCATCAGTTTCACCATCGAGATTAGCAAGCAATGCGTCTAAATCATCTTGTAGCATTTCGGCAGGTGCATCGACTTCATCAGTTTCACCATCAAGATTAGCAAGCAATGCGTCTAAATCATCTTCTAGCGCTGCTGGAGAAGCCTCATCAATTTCTTCATCGTCAAGGCCTGCCAACAAACTGTCTAAATCTTCATCAGTTTCAAGTGGTTCAAGCTCAGAATCCTGCTCTTCCATGGCTTCAGCCCACAGATCATCAAGTGAAGTTCCTTCATCTTCCTCTTCGACTTCAGGCGTGACATCAATTTCATCTTCAGCTTGTGTTAAAAACATTTCAGATGCCATGTCCATCTGGTCATCATCAATCACTAAATCAGTGTCTGACTGCATATCTAAGCTGTCTAAATCTAATAAATCATCGATGGACTCTTCATCGTCACCATCAAGATGAATGGCAAGATCTTCAAGATCATCCCCATTTTCATTATCTGTGCGGCTTGGAACAGTGTTAGAGGCTAATTTATTTTCTGTTTGAACTGGTTCTACAGTATTTGCACTTGAACGGCGACGCATGATTAAAGCAATAACGCCGAAGATTAATAAAATTGGCAAGCTTGCTGCTGCAATTAATAACCCAGTGTTACTGGTTAAGTTCCGCCAGAAATCAGTGGGTTGCTCTACAGGTGGTTTATTAGCCTCTTCAAGTTCAATAACCAGCGCTTCATTGTCAGCAATCAGCTGTGCTTGTTTTTCACCTGAAAGCTGTAAATCTTCTTCAAGACGGCCAATGCTTTGAGTTAGTTCTGCTAACTTTTGCTTTAAAATTTGATTATCACTGCGTGTAGCCATCAACTGGTCTTGCGCTCTAGCAAGCTCATCTGTCAGCATCAATGTTTTATTATTTGCGTTATCGAGCTGATTATTTAGGGTAATAATCTCATTCTGTTTAGCTGCGCTAAGGGGCTCTGCCTCGCTAATTTTGGCAGGTGTTTGAGCAATGATTTGCAGTGGTTTTTCTGGTACTGGTGCTTGTTCTACTTTTACTGGCGTAGCAACTGGACGCGGTGTTTGTTTAACAACAGTTCTCACTGCACTATCGTCGCGCTCTGCACGTAATTTAGCTTGTTCCTTTGGAATAGCAGCCATTACCTCTGCAGAAGGCACAGTTAGGATCATGCCTCTTTCTAAGGTGTTAAAATTATTTCCGCTAAATGCTTGGGGATTGGCATCAAATAATGCTGCCATAACTTGATAAATGGTAACTTGGTCATTAGGGCGTACCTTCTGAGCAATACTCCAAAAAGTATCGGCTGAGGTCGTTGGGCCATATTGCCGGTTTGCCTGTTTAACTTCGCCATTAGGGCCGGTTATTTTAAGCGTATCGGCTTGAGCCGAAGCAAAAAGTTGAATTCCTGAGACTGCTGTGGTGGCACATAAAAGTAAGCCCACCCAATATGAAGTACGAGATGTCATTCAATCCTTCCCTTTTAGCACGAAACATTTGTCATGGTGACAATTGGCTTTAGGTCATTTTTATCGTTAATTATTTGCTATAAAATTTCGTTAACTGTTATTAACATTATTGATGATTAATGAAATTTTGGCATTTTTACGACTATAAACTAAGTTTGTCAGCCCTGCTACTATAGCGGCAAGCCTAAAACTAAAAAAGCCCACAAAATGCGGGCTTTTTAGACTAAATAACTCAATTACCTGAGATAAATTTAACTCATCGGATATTTAGTAATAATCGCGAATTAAAATCTCAGCAATTTGAACACTGTTTAAGGCCGCACCCTTACGAATGTTATCGGCCGTTACCCATAAATTTATACCATGAGAATGAGAAATATCTTTTCTGATACGTCCAACAAAAACAGGATCATGACCAGCTGAGTCAGTTACCGCTGTAGGGTATTCATCATCACTTTCAAACATCACCACACCTGGGGCGCCACGAAGTACCGCTTTAACAGCTTCAGCATCAACAGGCTCACGGGTTTCAAGGTGAATAGCTTCTGAATGACCATAAAATACCGGCACACGAACCGCTGTTGGATTAACCACGATTTCGTCATCACCAAATATTTTTTGTGTTTCCCACACCATTTTCATTTCTTCTTTGGTGTAGCCATTTTCCATGAACTTATCAATTTGTGGCAACACATTGAATGCTATCTGCTTGGGATAAACGCTAGGTTCTGAAGGTAAACCTTGCAGTAGTTTAGTGCATTGTCCCGCTAGCTCATCAATGGCTTTTTTACCTGTTCCAGAAACCGATTGATACGTAGCCACATTAATACGCGTAATACCAAAAGCATCATAAATCGGCTTTAATGCAACCAGCATCTGAATCGTTGAACAGTTAGGATTAGCAATTATGTTACGGTTACGGAAATCAGCAATCGCCTCAGGATTCACTTCAGGGATCACTAATGGTACATCAATGTCATATCTGAAATGTGAGGTATTATCGATAACAACACAACCGGCTTCACCTGCTATTGGTGCCCACTTTGCAGAAACATCTCCACCCGCGGAGAAAAATCCAATTTGAGCTTGGGTCCAGTCGAATTTTTCTACATCAAGAATTTCAACCTGCTTACCATGAAAACTCACGGTTTCGCCGGCACTGCGACTACTCGCTAAAGGAAATAACTTAGCAACCGGAAAATTACGCTCTTCGAGGATCTCAATCATTGTTTGACCCACTGCGCCCGATGCACCTAAAACGACAACATTAAATTCCTGAGACATATAAACGCTCGACTCCTAATAATCTTATTGGACTAACAATCTACCTAGTTTACTGCGCTTATACTAGGCCTGATTAGTTAAAAATGGTTCGATTAGGTTGATTTTTTCTCAACTGACTAACCCTATGACAAAATAGGTAACGAATGGCTAAAAAAACGAGACTTTTATTAAGAAAAACCCAGTGATGACAAGGTATTTCTGCAATCTATACTTGCACTATTTGCATCACTCACAGGATATTTAACCGCTAAAGCACTGAACTCTCGTCTGTGGGTATGTTGCTTACGCAGCAAGTCAAATCCAGCAGCACTATCAAAATGCTCTCTAAATAGCGCATCATCATCGCGTAAATCAAATACTAAACGGCACATTTTAAGTAAGCTGGTTTCATCTAAGTTGGTGATATTCAATAACTGACTAAACTCAAATTCTGGTAATAAGTAATTCAATGATTGATTAACGGCAATATTCAAGTGTTGGCAGAGCTGTTGATATAATATAAAAGTGCCCCTAGCCTTACCTTCTAAGCTATATCCAGCAACATGGGGGGTAGCAAATTCAACTAAAGGAACCAGTTCAGCCATTGGATTGGGTTCACCTTCCCATACATCGAGAATCACTTTTAAATCTGTTCGCGTTTGTTTAATCTTTATTAATGCCCGATTATCAATCACCTCACCACGACAGCAATTTATTAACCAGATGTTTGGTTTTAATGACTTGAGCTTTTGCTCATCAAATAAATACCAGGTTTTATGTGGGCCGACTTTAGTAATGGGTACATGTAAAGACACAATATCTGCACGTTCAAGCAACTCATCAAGGGAGATAAAATGACGGCTATCGCCTTCTGCTTGCTTAAGCGGATCGCATAACAAAACTTGCAAGCCATATGCTTGCAAACACTTGGCAGCAGCGGTGCCAGTATTACCGGCTCCAACAATCCCTACCACTTTACCTTTTAATGAGGTTTGTAACCTTTTAGCTAGCTCTAAAAGTGCAATAAAAACGAATTCACCCACCGCAGTGGCGTTACAGCCTGGGGCGTTTGAAAACATAATGCCACGCTGATTTAAATACTCGATATCAATGTGATCAGTGCCAATGGTGGCACTACCAACAAATTTCAATTTATGGGCATGCTGCAACAAAGCCTGGTTAACCTTGGTAACAGAGCGCACTAATAACACATCAGCATCGTTGACTTGCTCAGCAGTTAGGGTTCTACCATTGACGAACTCTATTTGGCCAAGTTCTGCAAATAATGCCTCAACAAAAGGCATGTTTTCATCAGCAATTATTTTCATCAGCTTTTCTACATAGTTGAAAAATAATAAAAAAGGCGCATATAGCGCCTTTTATAAAATAATACGAGTTAAGCGAAAGAATCTCTTAACGGTACTGTTAAGTTAAATACTAAGCGATCGGCACTTGAGTCTTTATTATCAGCACAGTAGTAACCTTCGCGCTCAAATTGATATGCTTTTTCAGCTGGTGCACTCACCAGGCTCGGCTCGACCAATCCATTTAATACTACCAATGAATTAGGATTAATCACCTCATCCACGGTATCAAATGTTGCAGGATTAGCTTCAGTAAATAAACGTTCATACAAACGAAACTCAGCAGGTTTTGCAGAAGATGCTTCAACCCAATGGATCACGCCTTTTACTTTGCGACCATCAGCAGGGTTTTTACCTAAAGTTTCATCGTCGTAAGTGCAGTAAATAGTGGTCACGTTGCCATCTGCATCTTTGTCACAGCGCTCTGCTTTAATCACATAGGCATTACGTAAACGCACTTCTTTACCTAACACTAAACGTTTAAAGTGCTTATTAGCTTCTTCTTTAAAATCTTCAGCATCGATAAATAAATCTCGACCAAAAAATAACTCTCGGGTGCCCATCGCTTCATTAGAAGGATGCGCCGCAGCTTGAATACTTTCAGGCTCAGCATGTGGATAATTTTCAATAACAACTTTAATTGGGCGAAGTACTGCCATGGCGCGCGGTGCATGTTCGTTTAACTCTTCACGAATACAAGCATCTAACATACCCACTTCAATTAAGTTATCTTGTTTGGTCACACCGATACGCTGACAAAACTCACGAATTGAACCAGGTGTATAACCTCTGCGACGCAAACCTGCAATAGTAGGCATACGCGGGTCGTCCCAACCGTCAACAAGCTTACGAGTGACTAAGTCATTCAATTTTCGCTTAGACATTAAGGTATATTCAAGATTTAAGCGCGAAAACTCATATTGACGAGTTCGATTTGGCGCTTGAAAATCATCTAAATGATCTAATACCCAGTCATATAAACGACGGTTATCTTGAAACTCTAATGTACAGACTGAATGAGTAATATTCTCGAGCGCATCAGAAATACAATGGGTAAAATCATACATTGGATATATGCACCATTTATCACCTGTTTGGTGATGATGTGCAAATCGAATACGATAAATGATAGGATCGCGCATACACATAAATGGCGAAGCCATATCAATTTTAGCTCGCAGAGCACACTCACCTTCTTTGAATTCACCATTACGCATTTTTTCAAATAATGCGAGGTTTTCTTCAACCGATGAATCACGATGAGGGCTGTTTTTACCTGGTTCTTTTAAGGTGCCACGATATTCACGGGTTTGCTCGCCGTTTAAGAAACAAACGTAAGCTAACCCTTTTGTGATTAACTCAATCGCATATTGATGCAATTGGTCAAAATAGTTCGATGAATAACGAATATCGCCAGACCATTCAAATCCCAACCAGCGCACGTCTTCCTGAATAGATTTAACATAGTTAATATCTTCTTTCTCAGGGTTGGTATCATCAAAACGTAAGTTACACTGGCCTTGATAATCTTTAGCTATACCAAAGTTTAAGCAAATAGACTTGGCATGACCAATATGTAAAAAGCCGTTCGGCTCTGGTGGAAAACGAGTGTGCACCTGATTGTGCTTACCACTTTTTAGGTCTTCGTCAATGATATTACGAATGAAGTTACTTGGACGTACTTCGGTGTCCACTTGACTCATGAAAATCCTCTCGGCACACATGGCAATATTGTTAAAAATAAGATGATCCTACAGAACTGTAGCAGTTACAACTATTGCACTACAAAAAGCGTAAAAAAAACAATAAACCCAGCTAAAGCTGGGTTTATTGTTCAATATTCATCTATTAATTAGCTTAACCAGTAATAATTTTTATCCCGGGAATAATCTGTTGAGCTTTGAGGCCTTTCTTCTTTAACCAAACATAGAAGATGACCAATGCAAACATAAAGAAACTTATCCATGCCATTGATTGCACAGGGTGTTCACTGAATGTGGCACCTTGATAAACAACAGTGGCTGTTCCATAAGCTAAAGCAAATGTCCATAATGCGGCAAACCGCGCCCATTTAATACCAAACTCATTAACTAACGCGCCCATAGCCGCAACACATGGCGTGTAAAGTAAAATAAATAATAGATATGAAAAAGCAGCAATTTGTCCACTAAAGCCAGATTGTAAGGCGCTGAATGTTGATTTATCAACCGCTAACTCTTCTGCTGCGGTGTCAATATTATCAACGCTCCCAACATCAATCGATAATGGATCATCAGGGGCGATACCAAGTAAGTTCTCAGGTATTGTTAACCATGCAGCATGGAATGTATCAGCTAACGATGCCAACTCTTCATCACCAGCGCTAGGTGTGCTATATAAACTATTCAAGGTGCCAACCACGGCCTCTTTAGCAAATATCCCAGTAATGATACCTACAGTTGCTGGCCAATTATCTTGTTCAATACCCATAGGAGAAAATAAAGGCGTCACTTGTTGACTGGCTACACTGAGTAGTGACTCCTGGCTATCCTCATGACCAAAACTACCATCAATACCAATTGCATTAATAAAGTTGAGCAGCGTCACTACGATTACAATGGTTTTACCCGCACCAAGAATAAAGCTTTTGGTGCGTTTAACAGTACGAGATAATACCGCTTTAACTCTTGGCATTTCATAGCTTGGTAATTCCATCACTACCGCACTGCTGCTTCCAGGAAGTACAGTATGGCGTAATAGCAGCCCTGTACCAACTGCGGCAAAGATACCAATAATATAAAGCATGAAGACTAAATTTTGCCCCGAGTCAGGGAAGAAAGCCGCTGCAAATAATGCGTAAACGGGTAATCGGGCACCGCAAGACATAAAAGGAGCCATCATACCGGTTACGATACGCTCACGCTCGCTGCCTAACGTACGTGTCGCCATAATGGCAGGAACAGAACAACCAAAACCAACTATCATTGGCACAAAGGCTTTTCCGGGTAAACCAATTCGACGCATTAAACCGTCAACAACAAATGCTGCTCTTGCCATATAGCCCGATGCCTCAAGTACAGACAAGACTAAAAATAGCGCTGCAATAACCGGAATAAAAGTCGCAACGGTTTGAACACCTTGACCAACACCACCGGCGAGAATTGTCACTAGCCAATCTGGAGAACCAATTGAACTTAACATAGCACCAAAATGATCGACAAAAATGGCACCGGCTGTCATGTCAAAAAAATCAATAAAAGAGCTGCCAACATTGATACTAAACATAAACATCAAATACATGACGAACAAGAATACCGGAATGCCTAAAAATGGGTGCAGCACAAAACGGTCTAACCTATCTGTCATACTAAGATGTTCGCCGACATTAACAGAAGCGTTAAAGATTTTTTCAACGAAATCGTATCGTGTTGTAGCTACCATCACTTCTATATCTTCACCGCTTTGTTCTGCGGTTTTGGTACAAGCGCTAACAATATCTTTAAGTTGACTGCTGTCACAGCTACCACAACCGTTGCCATTACCTAACATGGCTAAAGCACGGCCTCGGCTTAACTGAGGCAAATGATGTAAATTACTTTGTTGTTGCAATGTAATAACACTTTGCTCAATTGAAGCGTGATAATTAAGCTCAAGTGGTTTTTCTGCTATTTCTTTATCAACAATCGATAATATAGCGGACTTAACGCGTTCAACATCGTTCAAATCTCGAGAACATACACCTATAACTGGACAGCCTAGTGCTGCAGACATTTGTTCAATATCTATGTCGATTTTAAGTTTTTTAGCCGCATCAGTTTTGTTAAGTACAACGACCATAGGGATGCCAAGTTCACGTAACTGTACCGTTAAGTACAAATGGCGTTCAATGTTAGTGGCATCAACCAGATTAATAATTGCGTCAACTTTTTGATCAGCTAAATACTGTTGAGCAATTTGCTCATCTAGCGAGCAGTCACAGCTGTTACCTGCGGGTAATAAATCATAGATACCGGGTAAATCTGTTAAAAAAACCTCGGTATCGGCAAGACTAAACTGGCCAGTTTTCTTTTCAACCGTGACACCAGACCAATTACCCACCTGTTGATTTGAGCCGGTTAGGGCGTTAAAAAGCGTAGACTTACCTGCGTTAGGGTTACCTACAGTGACGCAATGGAATTGTTTAGTCATGATTTAACCACCTCAATAACTTCAGCTAAATCTTTACGCATACAAATGTGGCTACCTCGAAGATTAAGTTCTACACCGGAACCCATTGGCGCTCGACGTACTAAACTAAAATGAGTATTAGGCGTAATCCCCATTGAGAGTAATTTACGCTTTACGGTTTGCGGAAGAGAAAGATGGCCGATTTGACAAATCATTGCCTTGTCGCCGGGACTTAGCTCGCTAAGTTTCATTAAGGTACGCCTTTTACATCATTGATGACCAGACAATTCTAGCGAAGGTTAGGCAGTTAAAACTTTATCTAGATCAAAGTTTTTAGTGTTAACGAGAATTGTTTTCAATTGTATTTAGTATTATGTGACAAACCTCTTAGTAAAAAAAGGGTTTTTTTATGAATTTTGAAACATCTTCATCGTGGAGCTAATACTAAGCCGAATTGGTAATCATCTATCCACTTCCCCGCTAAGTAAGTGTGCTGCAAAAAAGTGCCCTCTAAACTAAAACCTACTTTTTGTAATACTTTAATTGAAGGTAAATTCGTTTGCGCACAAACAGCAACATACTTATGAATATCAAATTGCAAGCGGCCCCAGTCAACTAAAGTTTGCAGGCTTTCTGTTCCATAGCCCATACCCTGCATGCTTGAAGACAATAAGTAACCCACCTCAACACGCTTTGAATAAAAGTCCTGACAATAAAAGCCCGTTAAGCCAACAAACTCGCCATCAATGGTTTCAATCAGTAACGTGAGCCAGTCACCACTTTCGATAGACCAAGGCAACAATCTTGACTCAAACTTTGCCAGTAGCACTACTTCAGTCGCAGGTTCACGAATATACTGGTTAACTTGAGGATCTTGGTTGATAGATAAAAAATTATCCCAGTCTTGATATTGCAAACTTCTAATCACTAATCTATCGCTATACAGTGCTATATCCATATTACTCTCACCGACAATAACAACAAAAAATCTGACAAAAAAGGCGACACTTAGTCGCCTTTAACATCATTATTAACAAAGAGACTAACCTCGGCTAGTCACTTCTAATAAATGATATCCAAACTGAGTTTTCACTGGACCTTGAACTTGGTTTAATGGCGCATTAAATACGACTTCATCAAACTCTTTTACCATCATGCCTGGACCAAAAGAACCTAAGTCACCGCCTTGAGAACCTGAAGGGCATGAAGAGTAAGATTTTGCTATTTCAGCAAATTCAGCTCCATTTTCAATTTGTTGCTTTAATTCGTTACATTGCTCTTCAGTACTGACTAACAAATGTCTTGCCGTTGCTTGTACCATTCTAACTCCTACCTAGCTTGAAATAAATGTGCCGCACACCTTAGCATAAATAAGACGTGTGACACACGCATGAAAATTAATGTTTTGCTAATTCAGCATCAATCCAATCAGACACTTTTCTTTCCATTACCGCCATAGGTAATGAACCTGTAGTGAGAATTTGATCATGGAAACCTTTAATATCAAATTTATCACCCAATTGCTTTTCAGCATCTGCGCGTAGTTTTAGAATTGTTAACTGGCCTACCTTATAAGATAAGGCTTGGCCGGGAATGGCCATGTAACGCTCAACCTCTGCAACAATATCAGACTCCGCCATTGGCGAATTATCTTTCATGTATTGAATAGCTTGCTCGCGGCTCCAGCCTTTGGCGTGAAGACCGGTATCAACAACTAAGCGCATAGCGCGCAACATTTCATCAGACAGCTTACCAAAATACTGATACGGGTCAGTGAACAAGCCCATCTCAATACCTAAGTATTCAGCATAGAGTGCCCAACCCTCTTCAAAAGCGGTATAACCCTGGAAACGTTGAAATTCAGGCACCTCTGATAACTCTTGTTTAATCGCTATTTGAAAATGATGACCAGGAGCTGCTTCGTGTAACGATAACGTGGTCATACCCCATTTAGGCTGAGCTTTTAAATTAAACGTATTGATATAAAAAACACCGGGACGAGAACCGTCAACAGCGGGTGATTCATATGATGCGCCTGCTGCAGATTGCTCACGGAAACTTTCTACTGGTTTCACCACATAATCAGCTTTAGGCATAACATTAAAATATTTAGGTAGTACTTGGTTAATGGTATCTTTTAATTCCATGTAGCCATCGATCAAGTCTTGCTTGTCAGTGAAGAAATATTGCGGCTCTGATGATAAAGAAGCAAAAAATGCCGTTAAATCACCTTCGAATTTAACTTGTTCTCTGACCTTATCCATTTCAGCTAAAATACGCTTCACTTCAGATAAACCAATCTGATGAATTTCATCAACGGGCATTTTTGTTGTTGTATGGCTATTCGCTAAATGTTGATACCACACTTTACCATTAGGTAATCCCCACCAACCGTCAGAAGCCCTTGCGTTAGCCAAATAAGTACCTTGAACATAATCACGCAGGGTAGCCAATGCAGGAATTAATTTAACGCTTATAAAAGATTTATACTCCTGTGTCAGTTCAGCCTTTTGTTCGGCCGTGAATGAATCAGGCATCAATTTTATGGGCGAATAAAACAGACTATCCTCAGGGTTAGCGACCACCTGGGCAGTTAGTTGAGGGATCATTCTATCTACCAATACTTTAGGTAGAACCACTTTGCTATTAATACCCTCGTCCATTCTCACTTGGGCCAACTGTAGCCAATTAACGAACCCATCTAAACGAGAAAGCCAGTTTTGATAGTCATCAACCGTTTTAAAAGGTTGTGCGCTTTCACCTGCACCTAACTGAACCATAGTGAAAACGGTGTTATAAAACTGATTCATGGGCAAGAAATGCTCAGGATAAGTTTCCGCCATCAATTCCATATCACGATCATAAATAAACATGCTGTAGCTAATTTTCAAATCAGCAGGTAAAGCATCCGCATCAATATCTTTAGCCTGTGAAAAATACTTGGCATTAAGATCATGACGAGCCTTTAAATATTCCTCGGTTAATGATTTACCAAATTGATCATTGTATTCATTCACGCCAACAAAGGTTGCGTAAATCGGTTCAAGTTTTAATTGCTCTTTAAAAAAGCTATCAACCATAGTTAAGTAAGCCTGTTCAGCAGATACTTTAGTTGATTGCGAAATTGATTGAGCTGCAGCTTCAGTCGAAGCCAAAGATGCTTGTGGCGTATTATCGCTACAACCTTGGATCGCAAACAATAACGATATGCTGGCTGCTAGGAGGGTTTTCTTCATTTTTATTAATCCTTTTACACATGAATCAAAAAACATATCTATAATTAAGTAAGAATATTCAATGGAGTTCCTCAATGACCTATTCTTTTCGCAATTCAAGCTTTAGAGATCCTGAAACGGGTGTCTATAATCAAATATACTTTATGGAAGTGTTTAACCGTGAATGGCACCGCCATCAACGAGAAAAACAAAGCTTAGCGTTATTGTATCTTTGCCCACACATACATGAAACAGTTAAACAGCCTCATTTACTGGAATTATTCACTAATCAGGTGCAAGAAGCACTTTTACGAGCAACGGATCTCATCGCAAGATTAGACACAAATCATTTTGCCCTTGGCTTATTCAATGTCGATGAGGAAGGCGCTAAAGTCGTTTTACAAAGAATTGATGAGCAAATAAATCAATTTCTCACCAAGTACGGTAAAGACCATAATTTCAGTATTAATTACAAACTCGCAGGAGGAATATGTCTGCCCAGTAATGATAAAAATATTGAAGGCTTATTTGTCAAAGTAGAATCACTTTCAAATGAATTAGCGCTAGACCATTCGCGTCATCAAGCTTTGACCCACTTACAGTAATTCATACAAACTACACATAATAAAAAAGCCCCTCGCGGGGCTTTTTTAATGTCTAGAGAATGACTATTAACTACAGGGCCACGTTATGAATACGGGCTTTTTCTTTAATATAAGAAATGTAACTATTAGCACTTCTAGCAGTCTTTTTATCTTTCGATGCTTGAACAGCACGATTATAAGCTGACTTATATTGTTTCAAGGTCAAATGCACTAATGCTAGCTCGAAATGCGCTTCACCTGGGTTATCAATACCCAAGTCAAGTGCTTTTTCAAGGGCAACAATCGCTTCTTTATAATTTTGGTCAAGGGACAATAAACGCCCTTGCTTTAAATATAATTCACCATCATTACCTGCGACAGCTGCTTTACCATAGTAATTAGCGGCTAGCTTAAACTCTTTAGCATTATGGTAGAATCCAGCGAGAACATTAAATGATTTCTGATTTTCTGGAATCAACCCTGATTTCAAGTGTTTTTCATAAATTTTAGCAGCTTGATAAGGCGAACCTTTTTGCGCTAAAAGTTGTGCTAAACGAGTGATGTTTCCATCAGTATCTAAGAAACCAGCTTTATAAGCTAAGTCATAAGTTGCTAAAGAACGATCATAATCTTCAGTCATCAAATAAAACTGTGCTAACTGAACCCATAGACGCTTATCGTCTTGGAATAAAGGCACCATAGTTTCTAGAATTTTAACTGCATCTTTATACTTTTTCTGATTAAAGTATGCGGTCAATTTCATTTGATATAAGTTTTTATCAGGCTCTTCTGCTAATGCTAAACCTTTATCAGCAACTTCAAGAACTTTATTCCATTCTTTTAACTCTGTGTGTGCAATACCTACACGGCGATACATTTGAGAATCAGCCTTACAGGTAAAGTCCATCCATTTGTAATAATATGGAATAGCTTCCTTGAATTTTCTCTCTTGTAGTAGCAAATCAGCATACAAACGCATTGTTGCAGCGTGATCAGTACCACCAAGAATGTCAGCTTCAACGGCAGTCTTCAAGTACTTGATCGCCGTTTGCATTTGACCTTTCTCAGCATAAAAGTTACCTAACATGCGATCGACATAAGCTTTGTCAAAATCGTTTTTAGGATTAGCTTCTAATAGCATAGAGATTGCTGCGTCTAAATTGCCTTCAGTATATGCTTCGAAAGACTTTTGTACTTTCTTAGCAGCACTGTCGCCGACTGCACGAGATTGACGCTTGTCAATCTCACACTTTTCAGCTGCAATTGCGGCACTGCTCAAAATTGCACTTCCACAAACAGAAAGAAGTAGTGCTGTTGCAATAGTCGTAATTTTGCGCATTATCTACCTCCTTTCTCTAAAGTGAAATCAAGTTGTACAGCCATACCGGTTTGTTTAAGCGCTTTGCCATCAACAATTTTAGGCTTATATTTCCACTTCTTAAGAGCACGAATTGCTTCGCGGTCAAATAAGCGTTTTGGTTCTGCTTTGATAACGGTAACGTCATCTACACCACCAAGTTCATTGATTGTAAAAGAAAGTTGAACCCAACCCTCTTTACCATCACGAGCAGCAGCAATAGGATATTGAGGCTCGATACGAACAATCGGTGTAGCATCACCATCACGGGTCATCATGTTACCAAGCTTAAAGCCTGTTGATGCTGAACCCGCTTCAACTCCACCCATATTGAACGCCATATTAGTGTCAATATTGTTTGCAGCATCTGGCGGAGTAGTATCCGGCTTAGGTGGCTGCTCTGGTGGTGGTGGTGGCTTAGGAGTTACCCTTGGTTTCTTCTGTGCCTTCGAATCCTGCTTATCCATCGTAATTTCAATAACAGGGGTCTCAGTCGACTCATCGTTGCGCTGTGCACCGCCGCCGACCAAGAATGCCATGAAGGCAAACAGACCAAAAGTCACTGCGGCACCAATTATGATTGATACGAGTGCTCTTAGCATATTAGTCATTCCCCGCTGATACAGAAATTTTGTCGATACCAGCAGCTTTTACGTTATCAAGCACTTTAACTACTAAACCATGAGTAGTGTCTTTATCTGCTTGAATTAGTACAGCCGCTTCCGGTGCTTCAGCTAACATACGTTCTACGTTAGCGGTTACACGTTCAATATCAACCTGACGATTTTCCATCATAATGACGCCAGATTTACTGATGCCAATAAAGATGTTTGCCGAAGGTTTAGACGTAGCCTGTGACGCTTTAGGCTTGTTATAGTCTAAGCCAGATGGCTTAACAAATGATGTTGTTACAATGAAGAAGATCAACATGATAAATACGATGTCAAGCATCGGAGTCATATCAATTTGCGCTTCCTCGTCTATACTGGAATGCTTCTTACGTGCCATGTTCAATCTCTCTTTAGTGGTGAGGCATGCTGTCTTTTAGCATTTCTAATCTGATTCTCATTTTCGAGTCTAAACGAGTGCTGAAAAATACACCCGATAGCGCTGCTACCATTCCTGCCATTGTTGGCATTGTGGCCATTGAGATACCAGCTGCCATTAGACGAGCATTACTCGTCCCCTGAACTGCCATCACATCGAATACTGAAATCATACCGGTTACGGTACCAAGTAAACCAATCATTGGACAGATTGCTACTAGGGTTTTGATTAACAGCATACGTGCATTCAAATCTTGCTTAGCTTGGGACACCCAAGCTTCACGGATACGGTGTGCGTGCCAAGAGTGTGTTTCATCTCTTGCTTCCCACGCAGATATAACAGCTTGATGTTGCTTTGGTGATATCCAGTTTAGATACCAGTAACGTTCAAGCATTAATACCCACATTAGGAAAAGCACAGCTGCTACCAACCAGAGGACATCTCCCCCGGAGGCCATGAAGCCCCTGACGGAATCCCATATATCCATCAGGAATAGCATCATTAGTCAGCCCTCTTCTCAGCATGTTCTGCAATGATACCAGCGCTTTGTTCTTCAAGAACTTGAACGATTGATTTACTACGAGCAACAACAATTGCGTGTAATAACATTAATGGTAACGCTGCAATCAGACCTTGTACGGTAGTAACAAGTGCCATAGAAATACCGCCAGCCATTAACTTTGGATCGCCTGTACCGAATAACTGGATTGATTGGAAAGTTGCAATCATACCGGTTACTGTACCTAAAAGACCCATCATTGGCGCGATAGCTGCTAGTACCTTAATGATTGAAATACGTGCTTCTAAAGCAGGCGTTTCTTTCAAAATAGCTTCATCAAGTTTCAATTCTAACGTTTCAACATCAACATCTTTGTTGTCTTGATATACTTTCAAGATACGACCAAGTGGGTTCTTACCTGGGTTATTGATATTTTTACGTTGGCTTTTAACTTTACCAGAAGTAATTGTTAATGTGACTAAACGCTCTAGGGCGATTAAACCACCTAATGCTAGTAGTACTAAAATAATATAACCAATTGGTCCACCAGCTTCTAAACGATCTTCAATGCTAGCTTTGTTAGTGAAGATATTTAGTAACACACCACGGGCTGGATCAATATAGAACTCAGAGAAACCAGAAGTGGTATTTTCCCAGTTGCCTACTGCAGAAACTTGATAACCTTCAGGTTGTTGTGAAAGCTCTTGAATTAAGCTTAACTCAGGCTTATAAACAACATATTGACCATCAGCTGTTAAGTTGAATGCACCAACACGGTAGATAGAAGTGCTAACAACGTTACCGTCGATTGCAGTCACATTACCGGTGAATTTAACCACTTTACCAGACTCAACCATTTCAAATAATTGCGCTTCCCAGAATTGCTCTAGTTCTTCAATTTTCGGTAATGATTTACGCGAGCCTAATTCTGCAATAAATGCATCACGGCCTGGGTATTGAGCAGAAATATTAGATGCTGCAAGTTTACCAGCGAAATCGCCAGCTTCACCTTTAACAACACCAAACATTTCGCCTAAGTCGCCTTGGGCTGTTTTTAAATCTTCTTCTAACTGAGCAATTTTACGCTCGTTATCTAAAAACGCTTGGTTAAGGTCTTTACCACGTTGCTTCTCAGAAGCTAAAGCATCTTTTTCACGTTTTAATAGTGACGCTTTGTCACCACGTTCGTTTTGGAATTCTCTTTCACGTTTAGCGCTGTTTTTGCCTTCATTAGCGCGTTCAACTTTAACTTGTTGCAATAATTGGTCGATAGTTTTTGGTGCATCAGCAGCAGAAACCATGCCAGCAGTTAAAGACAAACTTGCAGCTAATACAGCTGTAGTAATTAACTTCTTCATTATTGAGCAGTCTCCGCAGCAGGAATTGGTAATGCGAATAGATCTAGAGCACCTTGCTTACGAGCAATGCGAATACCCTTTGTAATATCACGTAAATAGCTGTCTTCTAACTTGTTCCAAGTTTTAGCTTCAGCATCGTACATCCACGCAATTTTTTGATCTAAACTTTGAGCGTAAAGCGCTACGCGACCTAGGTTAAAGAAATCAACTAGCACTTCTTTACCATCTAAGCTTAATTTACCAGTATGAACTGATACAAAGTTACCGTATTCACGTTCAATGCTGTATGCATCAAGGATAAGACGATATTTTTCAGCTAAAGTGACTTCTGCTGTGTCTAGAATATTTTTTAAATTTTGAACACGTTCAGTACGTACTTCACTGTTAAAAGGAAGATCTAATTGAACAAACTGCTCTAATGCATCAACCATTTTAAACATTAACGGCACAACACCTTGACGTAACTTGTCAACGCCATTGATGTCTGTTTGTATTGAATCCAGTGTTTTTTGTTGATCCGCCACTAAACCAGCTACGTAGTCATTGTAAGACTTTAGTGATTCGCGTTCATCAGCAACACTGCCATACTCAAACAACATGTCTTGAGCTTGGTCAAAGTATTTGTCAACTTTTTGTTGTGACGCTGCAGTTTCAGCATGAATTCTGCTGTCGGCCTTTTGCACATCGGCAAGAGGATTTGCAACTACCAGGTTGCTACTAGCTAAAGCCAGTGCGCCAACAAGTGCAGTAGCGATTTTTGTTCTATTGCTTACCTTGGACATAGTTCCCAACCAATTTGAAGTGAATTAAAAAAGTGTAGACAGTGCAATTGTAATAGCTTGATAACAATGTTAGCAAAACGTCAACAACGCTAAGCCTATCTTTCTCTTGTGATTGTTAGTTTTTCTTCCCTTTTCTATGCCTGTTAAGGCATAGACCCGCTCGCATCATTTCACAAAATGTTGACCTATGTCAACATTTGGGAACATCAAAAATGAGCGAAAAGAACACGAAAGATTGAGATTATGTGTAGTCGCTTAATTTGTAAGCATTATGAATTCGTCAGGGTATATCTTATTACCTAATAAACGATCGTCGGAGATACACTTAGTGGGCGTAACCCTGAAGAATTCTATGCGTGGGAAAATGAACAAGTGATCTTTTAAATAACAATTAATAATTTGCTTATTGTAATGTTAACAGTCATTTATTAAGAGACAACTTACCTTTCAAACTCATTTTAATAATACATCAGACACATTCGTAAGCACTTGTTATCTTATTCAATTTTTTATCTGTCAAGCCGATCACAACAGCGAATTACCGAAGTTGAATCGACCTAACGTTCGGTAAAGGAATAAATGATATTGCTTAAGATGAATATAATTAAATGTCCCGTTAAACAACGTCTGGATAAATTCAAGCAATAAGCCCTAACTTTGAGACTTGAATAAAATCAGACTGTAATTCAGCAGGTAAATATTGACTTATAAATAGGAAATTATTCATTGTAGTTTTTAAACTTGGAAAACAAGTTCCAACCTGTTATTTTTTAGATGAACACATCCAAGTTGATGCTTCTAGACAAACGCATAGATTAAATGCCCCGTCAGAGTCACTCAGGCTTTGCTGTTGCAGGTGTATTGTTTTAACCATTTTAGTTCCTTTAGAGCAACAAGCCATTACACTCTAGGTCTTACGAAGTAGCACAGAGTTTTCATAGAAGATTTGAATTTCTGAATAAGGCTGCATAAATCTTGAAGTCATCACAACTGAGTACAACTCAGCAGAAACACTTTACCTTAAACCTTGTAACTAGCCTTAAATACGCATAAATTCCACTAAATGACCAGATAATTAATAGAACAGGAATAAAGCCGTTAATATTTTGTTTGATCTAAACAACACATAAAAAAAGCACCCTAAAAGGGTGCTTTTTGTCTAGCTAAATTGGAATTTAGAATTTTTGTGAAATTCGTGCAAACCAGCTAGCACCGAATAAGCGATATGTACTTTCGTCAGTATTACCGTTTGACCCAGTTTCGATATATGGAGGCTGTTCGTCAGTAAAGTTTTCAACACCTACACTGATTCTGGTACCTGTATCAAAGCTATAAGTTGCTGAAATGTCATGGTACATGAATGAGTCAACTGTGTAAGTGTGACCTTCTGTAACACCCCAATATACTAAATCATTATATTCAAGACCTGAAATATAATTAGCAGCATACGCAATAGTTAAGTCTTCCCATGTGTAGTTAGCACTGAAGTTGGCTTTATCTGTTGCATAGCTAGTGTCATTTTCAAAACGGCCATTCAAGTCTTCCATTTCAAACTCGAACGTGCTGTTGTTATACACTTGGTTTTTACGCTCTAGGAAGTGAGTCCAAGATACGTTTAGTGCAAAGTCACCCGCTAAAGCACTGAATGCGTAGTTAGCATCAAAATCGATACCTTTAGCAGTCATACGGCTTAAGTTAGTGGCTTGCTCAGTAATGTAAGATAGTTCACCGTTAGTACGTTCACTATTATCACATAGACTTGCTACGCCACCTAAATAACAACCTTTTAGAGAGTCACCAGCAGAGATAGAGTCAATTACGCCATCAATTTCAATAGCCCAGTAGTCAACAGTTAACCCTAAACCATCAACAAAATCAGGAGAGTAAGCTATACCAACAGTAAAGGTATCACCTTCTTCTGGTTGTAAATCAGGATTACCACCAGCTTGTGCAAGCTGTTGAGAATCTAAGTTATTTGAACCACCACTTGCTACGCCATCAGCCATACAGTTGCCTTGTTGCGCAGCTGTTAGTCCACCCCAAGCAGCTGTGCTACATGGATCTGATGTGAATGAGAATGTGTCGCTTTCAGGTGAATACAGGTCAGTAATTGTTGGAGCGCGGAAAACAGTACCGTAGGTAGAACGTACCATTAAGCCGTCAATCACTTTCCATTCAGCACCTAGTTGATAAGTTGTGCTGCCACCAAATGCAGAGAACTCATCGTAACGGATACCAACTGGTAATTCTAATGATTCAACTAATGGTAAATCACGTAGTACTGGAATACGGAACTCAGCGAACAAGCTATTTACATCAAAGTTACCTTGAGTACCTTTTGACTTATTGCCCGTCACTTCACCCATGAACTTACCCGAATCAACACGAGCTTTATACTCTTCTTCGCGATATTCATAACCTACGCCACCAGTAATAGCACCTGCTGGTAACTCGATTAAATCACCACCAATAAAGGCAGTAATTGTTTGTAATGTATATACGTCTGAGTCAACTAATGGTGCGGTAACATAGTCAAGCATGTCTTGAGTTACTGAACCTGGTCCACCAAAAATGTTCATAGACACACAGTCAGCAATAGGGCTATCAGCCGTACCACAAACGATATTACCTTTTGCATCTTTAAATGATGGGCCCATAGCTTTAGCTAAGTTCGGTCCGTATAACTGACCAAAGTCGTTTGATATTATTTGGCTGTGACCGTAGTTATAGTTAACGTCATAGTAGTAACTATCACCGATATCGCCTTCAATACCAATAACTTGTTGGAAACGAGTTACATCTTGTTCAAAGCTACGTCCACCTTCAAGCATACGACGACGTGAACGAACTACATCTTCCCCAAATGGGTTATAGAAGTTGTCCTTTGAAACACCATTAAACGCAGTACCATTAGGTAAAATACCTTTGTAAGCTGGGTCATATTGTGTGTCATAAGGAACCGCAGCTAACTCTTGACGTGATTCACGCTTGTTAACACGCGTTTCAGAGTACATGCGTGTATCATCGTTTAACTCAAATTGACCTTCTACGAAAAAGTTAAGTTTTTCATATGGAGTTTGTAGGTAGTTAACTGGTGCGTAGTTGTAAGTGTCATTGTTTGGACCACCGCCAACATAATTACGCATATCGGCTAGTGTCGCGATACCGCCATCACAGGTACCATTTGTTTGGCTAGGCTTACCAGCTAGATAGAAGTTACCACATGGAGTAGAACCAGAACCCACTTCAATAACGTTTGCATCAGGGCCAGTACCAATTAAGCCATTCTGCCAAAAAGACTCTTCGCCTTCTTCACCAAATACTTGCCAAGGGTAGTTAAGAAAATCTACGCTTGTATCACCTTGATAAACAGCATCTTGCTTAACATAGTCAACACCAAACACTAAATGACCAGCATCAAATGCTTTACCAGCAACTAAGCTGAAGCTTGTCTGTTTGTTAACGTCAACATCAAATGAATTTTTAGCTTGAGCTGTGATTTCTAAACCTTCGAAATCTTTACGAGTAATAATGTTAACAACACCCGCTACTGCATCGGCACCGTATGTAGCTGATGCGCCATCTTTTAGCACTTCAATACGTTCAATCATTGAGCTTGGAATTGTTTGGAAATCAGAGCTTACTGGACGACGGCCGTTAACAAGTACTAAAGTACGAGAAGAACCTAAACCACGCAACTCAACGAAAGTAGCACCGTTACCACCATTGTTAGTTGTGGTCATAGCTGGTGAACCAGACATTACAGAACTATTCTGAAGGAACTGACCAACGTCTTGAATACCCTGAAGCTTCATTTGCTCAGCAGTAATAACTGTTACTGGTGATGCAGTTTCAAGGTCGGTACGCTTAATACGTGAACCAGTTACTTCGATACGTTCTACTTTTGCGCCTTCTTCAGCAGCAAAAACTGCTGGAGCACTAAATGCAGCTGCTGCTGCACCGCTGATCAGAGCAAAGCGCACTGATTTAGCTAATACGTTCTTATGCATTGTCTATCTCCCTGGATATATTTGTCTTTCTTATAATGCCAATCTTCGTTACTTGAAGTATTGGTGTTGAGATACTATAACACTTTGCGCTATAAAATCACATTTGCCACGCAATAAAATCACATTTGAAACAAGTAATCAACAATTGATACCTCGTAAGCGCAAAAGTTAATCAAGTTGATATTTAATATCCGTTCACTTTTATGGACAAAATGATAAAAAGGTAAATTAAAACATTAAAATTCAACAAGATAAAAATTAAACAATAAAATTAGCTAATTTTTCATTTTTAACCCTATAACAACATGTGTATAAACAATTCATCAGCAGCTAATATAAATCTAATTTTGCAAAACTTGTGATTTGACATAAAGCATAAAACATATAACAACTTCATAATCGCTGAATGATAGCGGACCTTGCAGCTTAAGAAGCGATCAAGTGTGCTTGACGTGTAAATACCTCACTTGGAACAAAATAATGAATTCATTCACGCCCGCAACATTTTAGTAACAACATTAGATCAATGACATTTGACCGTTAGAAAAATCGCCATAACTTAACCCAAGTAATGACAATATCGGCTCTGCAATAGGTTGAATTTGTTTTTCGATGTAATAGTCATAATCCATTAACCAGTCTTTATCACACACAGGTTGAACGCCTGCGGTGGTGATCACATACTCAATAACCGCTCCCCTTTTTAACCAGTCGCTATTTTGCTGATACTCGGCCATCAACTTTGCCGCCCTTACATGTGGGGTCGACTTAGCGGTGTAATCTTCAACATTTCGCTTTAAGCGTTTTTTGAACACTAGCTCTTGATCGAATGCTCCTTGCTTTAATAGCGCTACTTGGGACTCTAAAAACTCGCTAATATCTTGCTGATTAAAAAATCGCTGATACAGCTGATATTGAATGCGTTTAGAAAGCGGTGTCCAATCGCTTCTGACCTGCTCCATTCCTTTAAAGACCATTTCAGGCTTTTCATCTTTATCTAATTTCAAGCCAACATAGCGTTTTTTACTGCCAATTTCACTTCCGCGCAAAGTGGGCATAATAAATTGCTGAAAATGGCTTTCAAATTCTAATTCAAGATAACTTGGCAAATTAAATTCTGTCGCACACCAATCAGCCCATTTATCGGTAATGATTTTTGCCATTTGCAAGCCAATTTCTGACGCATTTAATTGGATATCATTACCTAGCCAAACAAATGTAGAGTCGGTATCACCATAAATGACTTGGTAACCCATTTCCTCTATCCAAATCTTGGTCATTTTCATTATCTGGTGACCGCGCATCGTAATAGAGCTGGCAAGCTTTGCATCATGAAATACGCACCCCTTTGACCCAAGAACTCCATACAATGAATTCATGATGATTTTAATGGCTTGCGATAATGGTGCATTGTGATCTTTTTTAGCCTGCTCACGCTGCTCAGCTAAGCTGGCTATCAACTTGGGCAGAATTGGATGATGGCGATTAAACTTTGCCCCTAGAAAGCCATCAACTAACATTTCACTGGCATCTAAATTTGACTCAGCTAACTTTAAGCCTTCTACTAAACCTTTAGGATCAATCAAAAAAGTGCGGATAATTGAGGGATACAAACTTTTAAAATCAAGTACCAACACATTTTTATAATGCCCTGGCATAGAATCCATCACATAACCACCAGGACTTTCCAGCCCATTACTTGCGGGCATTTGGGGGGCAACAAAACCGCTGCGGTGTAAATGCGGAAGATATAAGTGATAAAAAGCGGCTACAGATGCCCCGACTCGACCAAACTCAAGCCCGGTTAACTTAGCGCGTTCTATGGCAAAATCAAGTAGCTGAGTCTTGTCAAAAATATCCCACACCAAGCGGCAATCAGTTAAATTGTAGTGCGCTAGTTTGAGCTTATCGTCAACGAACATTTGGCTTATTTCATTACCTCGATTTTCAACATGGTCAATCGCTTTACCCTCATTTAATAAAGCACGCGACACAAACTCAAGCGAAAATCGATCAAAGTTATAAAATGCAGCTTTAAGCCAATCAATGCCATCTAATACCACTCGTCCGGGCAAATTTAAGGTTTCAGGGCGATATTTATCTTCGACTTTCCAGCTTAACTCACTGTGGCCTCGGCCAATTCTGAGTGGAATATGATGATGTTTACAACGCTTAAATAGCAATGCTAAATCAAATACCACCAAAGCCCACCCAATAATAACGTCGGGATCATATTGACTAAACCAATTGATTAATCGATGCAGTAAAGCAACCTCATCTTTAACCCACACAATGTAATCTTCGGCATCAGGGTATGATGCTTGTTCACCCACCATAATAACGCATTGATAATCAGTCCCGTATAGGCCAACCGAATACAACTCGCCTTGCATACTGCATTCAAAATCGAGTGAAATAACTTTTAAATCACTTCTTGTTGATAACACACTTTGTTTATCACGCGCGCCATCAGCCAAAGCAGTACCGCTGGCTGCAGCGTGCAAAAAATCATTGTTTACATTATCTAACTTGGTTGTTCTTACGCTACCTCTTCTTGCACGATACGCGGTAAGTACTGGCAGACTTTTTACACTAGACTCAATAGTGCCCTCACATTCGATATCAAATGCGATAAATCGCTCAATCAAATAACGTTGCTCGGCACGAATATCGGTTTCATATAAAGGCACCCCGATATCATTGGCAATGCGCTGCAATTGCTTAAGCGCAGAACTGGTTTTTAAATAAATGCCACAAACAATTTGATGGTCAAAATTGGTCATTGCTAAAACAGCCACACGGGCTTGGGTTAAGTAAGGGGTTAGCTTGGCCACATCAGCTTGACGGCAAAAGCACACAACATCTTCGTTATGAAGTTCAACGAGCACAGGTCCATTAGCCGTTTTAATATAATATTGCAGCACTAACTGGCCCTGCCGATAGCTGGCATGACGAGTAAGTACCTGCCCTTCAACACGGGTTAAGGCTTTATTTACCGGTAAGCTATTTGAGTTCAATTTTATTATCTGTTTTAAGCACAAAGATTCACTGTTATTATGTACAGCATAAATCAGTCACCGCAGAATAAAAACTACTCATGCTCACTGACCAGGTAAAAACGCAAATTCGCACCATCTATAAAGACATTGCCTCGGCAATGCCACAATTTCGTTCACGCCGTGAACAAAATTATATGGTGGCAGAAATTTCTAAAACTTTAGCCGGTGAATATGACAAACAACGACCTATTATTGTTGTTGAAGCGGGTACGGGTATTGGTAAATCACTGTCCTACCTTTTAGGCGCTATTCCCTTAGGCATCGCGAGTAAGAAAAAAGTCTGCATTGCCACCGCAACAGTGGCACTGCAAGAGCAACTATTGCACAAAGATCTGCCCTTTTTTTTACAACACTCAGGTTTAAATTTTAAATTTGGTTTAGTTAAAGGGCGTCAGCGGTACGTTTGTTTAGCAAAGCTAGAGGGAATGATGGGTTCCCAAGACAGTTCGCAAATGGCGATGTGGCAAACAAAGCCAGATCAGAGCCAGGTTGAGCAACTGCAAAAAATTCATCAAGATTATCATCAGAAAAAATGGAATGGTGAACTTGATAGTTTAAAAGAGCCTATTCCTGACTTTTTATGGCAACAAATATGCTGCGACAAACACAGCTGTCATCGTCAGGTTTCTGCACACCATAACTGCCCTTTTCATAAAGCCCGTGAAGATGTTGACACATGGGATGTGCTTATTGCTAATCACAGTTTATTGTTTGCTGACTTAGAATTAGGCGGTGGGGTTATTTTACCTGAACCTGAAGATATGTTTTACATCATAGATGAAGCCCATCACTTACCGATAGTCGCAAGGGACTTTTCCAGCGGGCAGGCGACGATACGTGGCGCCTGTGATTGGTTAGACAAGGCTAATAAAACCTGTAGCAAACTGCAAAACCAGTTAAAAACTAATAATATTATTGCCCCAGTTCAAGCCATGCTTGATCACATCACCGACATTATTAGCTTACTTAATCAGGTGGCTCAGTTTTGTGATACGCAGCCACAGTTTTTTGCCAACCCAGAAACCAGATGGCGCTTTGAACACGGTCAATTACCCCAATCATTAACCATTCAGGCTGAAAACATCGCCACAGCTACGGGTAGCGGCTTAAAACAGTTTAATAAAGTGGTTTCAGTTTTATCTGAAGCAATTAAAGATGGTGAGGTGCCAAAGCACCAATCTGAAGGCTTGCTGTCTGAAACAGGTTTTATTCTGCAACGATTAGAGAATCTGCATAAAGTCTGGAAAATGATCGCTAAAGAAGACAATAAAAAAGGCGCGCCTACTGCCAGATGGATTGAGTTAATTACCGGTAAACAACAAGATTACTTAGTCAGTGCTTCCCCCATTGAAGTCGGCTTTATGCTTGAGTCAATGCTATGGCAAAAGGCTGCTGGGGTGGTGCTGTGCAGTGCCACACTAAGAGCGCTGAATAACTTTAATCACTTTGCCCATCAGGTTGGTTTAAGTATCAATGATGGCAGTCGCTTTTTAGCCCTGCAATCACCATTTGATTATGAAAATAATGCCACGCTTTTTATTCCCCATATGGATAATGAGCCAACAGATGATGATTACACCGCAGAGCTTGCGACCCAAATAGTCGCCTTAATTGAAGGGGAAATGGCCTCTTTGGTATTATTTGCATCGTACTGGCAAATGGACAAAGTGGTAGAATTAGTTGAAGGTAAAATCCCTAGTGAGCAACTTTTTATTCAAGGTTCAATGCCAAGGCAACAAATTTTAAGCCAGCATAAACAACGTTGTGATGATGACAAACCCAGCATTATTTTCGGCACAGGTAGCTTTTCTGAAGGATTAGATTTGCCAGGCGATTACCTCACCAACCTGATTATTACCAAACTGCCCTTTGCCGTGCCGACATCACCAGTTGAACAGGCCCATGCCGAATATATAAAAGTAAAAGGCGGTAATCCATTTTTACAACTCACCATTCCAGATGCTTCGCGCAAGTTAGTCCAAAGTTGTGGTAGATTACTGCGAAAAGAACAAGATTATGGTCGCGTGACAATCTTAGATCGCCGTTTGGTGACTAAACGTTATGGCAAATCGTTAATTGATGCATTACCGCCCTTTCGGCGGGTGATTGAGTAGGTATACCCTTGGAATTAATGTTAGACCCAAGCCACTTAGCGGCATTGGCGGTTATTGGAATTATCGCAGGCTTTATTGACGCTATAGTCGGTGGCGGTGGCCTTTTGTCTATTCCCGCCTTGCTCACCATGGGTATACCACCACATTTAGCCCTGGGGACCAATAAATTAGCGGCATGTTTTGGTTCAATTACCTCTAGCTATACCTATTATAAACAGCAATTATTTGTACCAGCATTCTGGAAGACCTGCGCTATTGCCACTTTTGTCGGTGCGATACTCGGTAGCGGACTGGTATTTTTAATTAACTCGAATTGGCTTGAAAAGTTACTTCCACTGCTTATTATCAGTATTGCGATTTATACTTTATTCAGTCCTAAAGCCATGGGCAGTGCACATTATGTCGCGCCTACCAAAGCTCCAACTAATAAACGCCAAGCAACTCAAGGATTAATACTGGGCGGTTACGATGGATTTGCAGGGCCCGGTATCGGTGCATTTTGGACTGTTTCCTCTATTTCTTTACATAAATTACCGTTACTAGAAAGTTGTGCTTTAGCAAGAATCATGACACTAATCAGTAACATTACTGCGCTAATTATTTTTGCTAGCTTGGGGCAAGTTAATTGGATATTAGGCCTATGGATGGGAGTTTGCATGATGGCAGGATCATTTATTGGGGCGCGAAGCGCTATCCGTTTTGGCATTCCTTTTATCAAGCCGTTGTTTATTATCTCTGTGGTATCCATTGCCACCCATTTAGCTTGGAGTGCCTGGGCATGAATACTCAGCAATTAATCCTAATGCTGAAGCAACAACTTGCTCATATAGAACAAGAGGCACTGCAGCATGATAATCAATTAGGCGACCAGCAGAAAAAAACACTGCAACATGTTGAACGTTTTAATCATAGCGTTTTTATCCAGGAAGGTGCTCAATTAAGCCCTTGCATTGTGCAACTTAGAAAGGATATCGCTCAATTAGAAAAACAGTTAACGCTTAACTTAGCTAAAAGCACTATTGAACTTAGCTGCCTGCGGATTCAAGATAGGTTTACCGCATTAAGGCGTGCTTTGCTGACGACAGGATTAAACTTAAAATCTGCTGAGCAGAAAAAAGCCAGTAATCGTGCTCGATATGCTAAAAAACAACAGCAGTCGGTACAGGATAGTGGCTTTGGTTGGATAGCAAATAACATCATGCAAAACAGTCATCAACTTTACCAAGAGTTGAATAAACATTTTGCTTGGGCTAATAAAATTGAATTTAAAATTCAACAGATGGAATCAAATCTTGAGGTATGTCATGCTGCTGACAAAATTACATTGCAAAATGACATTCTTTTAATGCATCGTCGTTTAGGTAAGTGCCGCCAAGCCATCAGCTATATTGAAGAGCGGATACAACACTTTGAGCGACCACGCCAAAGTTTAAATCGTTAAGGAGCAACAATGAAATCATTATTATCCACCAGTGCAATTTTGGCATTACTTTCATCAACCTCACTGATGGCAGCTAATCTTACCATTCCAATGTCGTTTGAATATTTAGCTTTAGATGGTCAACAGATAGAAACAAATTCGTTTAAACATAAATCTGATTTAAATTTAACTACTGGCAGTCATAAAATTGCGATTAGATACCACGACATGGTTCAAGATGACTTCAGTGATAGCCAAAGCTTTATAAAATCAGCGCCTTTTATTGTCACTCTCAATGTTGATGGCGATTTTAATTATACTCTCTCTCCTGCCACAGGTGAGGTAGTAAAACGGCCAAAATCTTTTGCCAAAAAACCTGAAATTATTATTACTCGTCAAGACAAAGGTTCAGTCAGTTATTCGGTGGAAAATACTCAACTTGAAGAGGCCTCTTTTATTGCTAATTTGTTTGGCGGCAATAAAGTCGCTGACATCGATGCCATGTCTGCACATGCAACAAGTAGCAATCCTGCTGTTAATTATACAGCAACGACTTCTGCCCCAGTTTCACCTACAGTAGCCGCAACCGCTGTCACAGTGAATCAATTAAATACAGATAACTCGCCAAAAGCCACTAATCCAGCCCAAGCTGAGCAAATGTTACAATATTGGTGGTTACAAGCCGATGAGAAAACCCGTAAAGAATTTATGAGTTGGGCAATAAAACAACTGTAATTTGTTAATGAAAATCCCCTTTGTTTATCACGCCAGCTACTCACAGCTGGCGTTACCTTCTCAGCATCGATTTCCAACAAGTAAATATCAAAACTTGTTTGATTATGCTATCGAGCAAAATTTAGTTTGTCCAAGCATGCATCATCAAGCCAATAAAATTGATATTAGTCTAATAAAACAAGTGCACAATGCTGATTATGTTGATGCGTTTATCAATGGTTCTATTCACCCTAAAGCACTGCGTAGAATAGGTTTCCCCTGGAGTGAGAGTTTAGTCAAACGCACTTTACATGCGGTAAATGGCACATTATTAACCTGCCAACTAGCCCTTAGCCATCAAATATCGGTGCATTTTACGGGTGGCTACCATCATGCTCACTATGATTTTGGCAGTGGTTTCTGCATCTTCAATGATTTAGTTATTGCGGCTAGTCAACTAATAGAAACACAACATGTTGATAAAGTATTAATTTTTGATTGTGATGTTCATCAAGGTGACGGTACAGCAACACTCTGCCAGGGCAACCCCAATATCATCAGTTGCTCAATTCACTGCAAACAAAACTTCCCATCCAGAAAACCTATTTCAGATTATGATATTGAACTTGATAAGGGCTGCTCTGATGAGGAATATTTATCATACATTGACAGTGTCTTTGGATATTTAATACAACTTCACCAACCCGACCTTATTATTTATGATGCAGGCGTTGATATTCATCAAGATGATGATTTAGGGTACTTAAATATATCTACGCAGGGCATTCTCGCTAGAGATAAGCTAGTATTAACCTTAGCCAAACGTCACAACATTCCTGTTGCCGCGGTAATCGGTGGTGGATATAGCCGACAGGCAGATGAGTTAACACAAAGGCATAGTCAATTGCTGATTGCGGCAAATCATGTTTGGGTGTAAAAATAAACTAATGATAAACGTTTTTGTTGTCTACTATAATGACAGATAAAGCCAACACGACAAATAATGGAGAAGACCATGCATTTAGAATTTCGTAATTATTATGAAGTCTTACTTTTGGAAATATTGCGCGATGAAGGTTTAATGGATGAATTACCTGAAGATTATCTTGCGGATCTTTGTTGTGTGACTTTAAATCAATTACCAGTACGCTATATTCGACATCTCGTTGACACTTACTTTTTCGAAGACTACAACGAACTTAAACAGATGAAAAATGAAATCAGCTCCGCTTTAGAGCGTTCAAGAGCCTTTTTAAAAGCCAATTTACACAATAAATTAAAACAAGAAAATGAACTGTCAGCTGAACAAGTCATACAGTTAGGTCACAATGAGTAATATTAGGCTTACTGAGTAAAATATTAGGACTTGAATAGCTTTTAACATATATGAATAGGTCTTATAAAATAGGACTTATTAACTTAATTATTGCGGGGAGAATTGTTGGAGGCTCCCCTAGAGCCGACACCCCGGCACACGAGTCGCTTGCTGCGGTTGCTCCCTTCCGGGCCTGGCCGAGTTCACAAGTTATCATTGCGGGGGGACCCTAGGGTCACCATAGATTTCTAAATAAGCTAAGTAAAAACAAACTCATCTAGAACACTGGGGATTATCCCTTAACCCACCAATGCAATCAAGCCCTAAGTCTGGTCTTTTTGTCTTTAATCGCTTACTTGCACAATGATCACTCAATTTTACGATTTTCAATCAAGGTATAAGAACACCTTCTATACTTTATAGATAAAGTGTTCGCCGTAAAATACTGACTTAACCATTTTAAAGTCATTACCGATAATCTACAGGAGAAAGTGAATGCAACATCTCATATCAGTCACTTTCTTCTCCTTTATGATTTCTCTTTTGATCCAATTACCAGTGTTAGCCGCTCAATTTAATGTGGATTATTCAGCAATCCACAAGGTCAACTCCCACGTGTTATATATAGACAGCCATCAAGTTGAAAATAGTGTTGAAAATATGCTTGTAACTAAACAAGCAATATCGAATGAAGCTGAAGAGTTCAGCTTTATCCCTTCTATCAGCTTACTAAGTGAAATAAGTCCGGATGATAATTACGATTCATTACTGTACAGTCCATTACAAAACTCTCTATTACCAAATCATCTATCACAAAGCCATCAATTACAAAGCAGTCTTTTCCCGACTTATATACGTGCTAATGCTCAAGCGGGTATCAAATCACAATGGAAAATTACTACGGATTTCATGGTTAGTAGTTTTTTAACACGTAGAGCCTACTCAATAAACTGGCAAGCTGAACACTCAAACTCTGCATTTGAGTTTGAAAATACAGCCATAAGTGAAAACAGTATTATCGGCAGTGAAATTTCGATGCACAACTTATTGAATAATAAATTGATCATAGGTGTGAATTATCAACTAAATAACTTCCTAACACAGCAAACCGACTTCCCCCGCCAACAAATTAATACCTACGCAGATTTTGAAGTGATCAATAATCTCAATATACATTTGAATTGGATCTTATCTGAGAAAAAAGCCCTAACGCCACTTTTAAATACCAGGAAAACGACCATACTCACTCCAATTGACATCAATACGATTCATTCTCACTTACTCCTACTATCAGTTAGTTACAAAATGTGACTAATATCCCACTCTGAGAAGATAGCTTAAAAATTACCCACTTCAATCATCGTAAAGCGTGTAAACTTTGTAGCGCATTTGTTGCAAAAAAGTTTCCGTTAATCGTTCGGTAATTTGCAAAGATAGATAACTTTTGCTCAAAAACTCACATACGTAACCTTTGTCACAATGAAAAAAATACCACTAAAGGAATAGATGGGCATAGTTCACAAATCTTACATCATCACGCTGAACAAGTACTTAAGGTTGGCTACACTGTCCATAGGTAAAAACCATACGCTTTATAATGAATAGCATTTGAAGTGATAAGAATATTGCAGGGAAATACGATGAAACGATTAAATTTAAATACAACAGCAAAAGCTGTGTTCAGTGCAGGGATACTCTCATTTGCACTTATGGGTTGTGGCAGCGATGGAAAAGATGGTGAGAACGGTATTGATGGTCCTATAGGTACACCAATAAAATCTGCAACCAATATCAAAAGCACTATTACTGCAGCAGATGTCGACGAAAACAAACGACTTACTCTCAGCTTTAATCTTACCGATGCTAACGGTGCCGCTATTTTAGGCCTTACTCAAACAGACATTGCTACAATTTCTTTTGGCCGTGTTGGGGCGGCAACTGAACTGGGTGAAAATGAAATCGTGAGCCCTAATCCGGAACGTAAAATCTGGTTAAGTTACTTTAACAAAGATAAAGGAGAAGGTTACTTTACAGGTTCTAGCTATTTTGATGGCACAAAAAGTCAGTGCACTGATTGTTTTGTTGATAACAATAACGGCAGCTACTCAATTAAAATAGACAAAGCTATCGATACATTAGGTAAATATGACTATGTTGCCGATACGACAAATGGTGTCTATATATCAATCAAAACAACAAATAACTTATCAAAAACCATGGTCGACAATAGCTTCTTTTATTGGGTCCCCGAAACCAATGTGCAAGTTGACAAACCACTAAAAATACTTGCTAACGCTGACTGCCAAAGCTGTCACCGAGAAGGACAGGCGGGCGAGTTATCAATGCATGGCAGCAAGCATAATACTGAAGAAGCATGTTCATTTTGTCATACCGACTACAACCGATACCTCAAAGAAGATAAAGATTCTGCCGGTAATGTGATTGGTGAAGCATATGCATATGACGGTTCAATCAAAGGCATGGTTCATAGTATTCACACTAATTCACATGCTTCAACCGTGGGTGTATACCCGCAAATGACATCAAACTGTTTAACCTGCCATAACCCAAATCAAGAATTCAACCTAACTGATAGCTGGAAGGCAGATATAGATACCACATCTTGCTGGAGCTGCCATAGCCCTAGCCCAGCGGCTGAAGCTGCTGGGGCAAAGGCTTCACATCATCAAGGCGAAAACTGCTTTGCTTGTCATGGTGGTGAAGAACGGGGCCGTGGTGCAGAAGATGCTCACTATTCACTTAACAGCACCCACTTAGCATCAAGATTAAAAGTCACTTTCAACTCAATGACGGTTGCAGCTGATGAATCATCTATCACGGCTAATTTTACCGTTAAACATGGTTCAGAACTGGTTACCCTTAATCAAATTGACCCTCGTCCTTACAAATATGGTGGTTTTAATAGCGCGATTGTTATCAATGGTACTTTAGGCGATGACTTTTTGGTTAACTATCAAAAAGTTGGCATTAATACCTTTACTCAACAAAGTGATGGTTCTATCAATGCTTTAATTAGTGCAACCAGCTTCAATATCAAAACACTCATTGATGCTAAATCTACCATAGCACTGAGCAGCCAACTTCATGTCTGTTCTAAAAAAGGCGTTATTGCAGATTGTGTTGTAGATGACTTAAACCGAGCAGATGGCGATAGAAGCAAACAATATGCGCCATACCTTACCTCTGATACTTTCTACTACAACCTAGATGGCAGCACGGTTAACTCATCACCGCGCATGCAACACGCTAAGATGACTGACTGCCAACAATGTCATACCACAGAGATCACCCACCGTTATTCTAATGATCTTGATGGATGTGCATCTTGCCATAATGGTACACGGTCAAACTCAAACTTAGCTATCAAGGTACATGCTAAGCACTATGTTTATGACTCAAACGGTGATTTATTCTTCAAAAAAACCGAATGCCAAGCTTGTCATGGTGATGATGGATTCTCGATTCAGAACATCAAAACAACAGCATCGCCAGTCGCATTTGGTAAAGACAGTAATGGTGGCTTATTAGTGGTGTCACCGCAAACAGCTGCCTGTGTAAGTTGCCACTTACCGCCTTATGGATTAAGTGAATCAACGATTGGCCATATTGAAAGTAATGGCGGAGTGATTGGCACTATAAATCAACTTGGTGTTCCTGCCGCTGACTATGGGGCGATGAATGTTCAAGAGACATGTTCAACGTGTCATACGGATACTAGAATTCTTCAATCTCATTCAAATTGGGGCGGTCATTAACGGTTAACGTAAAGATAAAATGAAGCCGCTCGATAGAGCGGCTTTGCTATCTAAGGTTACATTTATGCGTGACTATATAGGCAATTAATATACCTCTTTATAAATAGAAAGACCGGCTTCACATAATGTAAAGACCGATGAAGATTTACTCGATTTAATAACGTAATCTTATTATTAACAACGTTTTCCAACATCGACTTAACTGAAAACAACACGCTTTGACGTAGAACGCAGAAAATACTGACAGTTAAGAATATGTTTTACCTTTACAGGGAAATATGATGAACACACAATACTCAAAAATAGCACTAATACTAGCCGCAACAACATTAACATTAGCGGGCTGTGGTGGTGGAGATGATGGTAAACCGGGCACACCAGGATTACCCGGCGGTGAGCCAGCTGCAGATATTAAAGTACTTAATTTAGATGTTACTAACGTCACTTATGTAGACGGTAAACCGGTTATCGATGTCTTTGCGACTAACGAACAAGATATGCCCATTATTGGTTTACAAGATTTAGGCATTACTGCAGCGCAATTAACGCCCGTTGGCGCCACAGGAGCAGGCAATAGTGCTCAATGGACGCGTACTGCTAGAGTGTCTGGCACAGCCAATTATACCGACTTGAAAAATGGTCATTATACTTTTACATTCGAAGTAGCTGGTTATAACCAAGCACTGACTCAACGTTATAATGTTTATGCGGGCGGACAAGGTTCCACCTTACTTAACGGTGTAACTGCGGTGCCTAGAAAAGAAATAGTCGAAGACTTCGACGGTAATGGCTATCAAGCACAGTACACCAAAAACATTGTGTCACATGCAACCTGTACAAGTTGCCATGCTGAGGATAAACCTTTAACCACTCGCCATAGTAATTATTACACCCAAGAAACGTGTGCAACTTGTCATAGCAGCTCGATGTCTATGGAAAGTCAATGGAATCATTTAGTTCACAATATTCATAACACCTCAAAAACCTTTACCGATAAAAACGGTAAAGAATACACAGGTGCAGCAGCTGAGCATTTAATCGAAAATAACTGCCAGTCTTGTCATGTAGAAGATGAAAATCTATCTGAGTGGCAAAATTGGTCTCGTATACCCACCATGGAAACCTGTACAAGTTGTCACGCTGACATTGACTTTAAAGCGGGTAATGGCCACTCACAACAACTCGATAATTCAAACTGTATTGCCTGTCATAACGCCAGCTGGACTGAAGAAATTCATACAAGTCCCTTCACCCAAAAAGCCGATTTTATTGACATGTATGGCATGAGCGCAACTTTGGTTGCTAACAAAGCTGTCCAAGATGACTTATCTGCAACACTATCAGTTACCATACTTGATACTAATGGGGCTAAGATTGATGCTAACACCTTAATTAGTAAAATTAAGCGCCTTGAAACTATCACTAACGTTGGCCCTAACTTCCCTATCATGGGATACAATCCAAATCCTGTTACAGGTTACAAAAAAGTCACTCAAGACCTAGTTAAAAGTGGCTTAGTTCAAGATAAGGTCACTATCCTTGATGGTGTATTGCGCTTCAATATCGCCAAACTTCCTTTTGGTGCCGGTGATACTGATACCGCATTCACTATTATTGGATTAGAAATGTGTAATGACGGCGTACAGGCGATTGACTGTGCTGACGGCGTGGCGACAACATCAATGAAAGCTGAACTAACCCATGGGACATTATCAGGGGCTGCGCCAAGTTATCGTCACACTGATTCGGTTAACTTCAGTACTTGCCAAAACTGTCATGGTAAAGCCTTTGAAATCCATAAAGGCCATCATGCTGGTTTTGTCATGACCGAACAATTAGGTCGTGAAGTCGATGGTAAAGTGATTATTGGAGTCGATGCTTGTGTTGCTTGTCATACACCGGATGGCACTTATGCTTCAGGCGCAAACCAGGGCGCTATTGAAATGAAGTTGCACAGTGTACATGGCGAACAGAGCATTATTAGTAACTGTACCCAATGTCACAATGACTTCAACCTTGATGCATTCAAGCTAAAAGGCGCATTAGCCACTGCCGGTGGTGGAGATAGTTACACAACGCCTATCACTGCAACCTGTGCTTCTTGTCATGGTTTTGACGAAATCAAAGCACACGCTGAAGGACAAGGCGCGGTAGTTAACGGATCTTACCAGCAAGCTAATGACGCTGCGCAACTTGAATTCTGTTTAGGTTGTCATGTCCCCAGCATTGAAAATCATGCTGCTATGAAGTTTTAAATTGCCCACAGGGAGAAGCTGATCATTTCTCCCTGACTTATTGGCAATGCGCTTAATGATTTAGCGATATAGCGCTTTTATGGACAAATTAGGAAGTCTACTTATGAAGACCAAAACAACATCTCAAATCTTGTTATCAGCCTTGTTTTCACTGGTGCTGCTAATGGGTTTAGTAAGCCCTGCTAGTGCAGCAAAATGGGATGAAAAAATGTCGCCAGCCGAAGTGGAAGCGACATTAGATACAAAATTTGCTGAAGGTAAATACTCACCTAAAGGTGCTGACTCTTGTTTAATGTGTCATAAGCGTTCAGAAAAGGTCATGGATCTTTTTAAAGGCGTACATGGTGCGATTGACTCCAGCAAAAGCCCTATGGCGGGTTTACAATGTGAAGCTTGTCATGGCCCACAAGGCTCGCATAACAAGGGTGGTAAAGAGCCGATGATAGCCTTTGGCCCAAACTCTACCCTGCCAGCAGATAAACAAAACAGTGTGTGTATGAGTTGTCACTTAGATGACAAACGCATGTCATGGAATACCAGCCACCATGATAATGCTGATGTTTCTTGTGCATCTTGTCACAGTGTTCATACAGCCAAAGATCCTGTGCTGTCTAAGCAAACGGAAATGGAAGTCTGTACAAGCTGTCACACTAAGCAAAAAACCGACATGAATAAACGCTCTAGCCACCCAATGAAGTGGAATCAAATGACCTGTAGTGATTGTCATAATCCACACGGTAGCTTAGCGGAGGCTGACTTAATTAAACCAAGCGTTAATGAAACCTGTTACGAGTGTCACACCGAAAAACGTGGCCCTAAACTTTGGGAACATGCTCCAGTGACCGAAAATTGCGTCAGTTGCCACAATCCTCACGGCAGCGTGAATGACGCCATGCTTAAAACCCGTGCACCGCAACTTTGTCAGCAATGTCATACCAGCGATGGCCATGCAAGTAACGCTTATTTAGGTAACACAGGTATGGGTTCAAGTGTGGGTGACAATGCATTTACAGGCGGACGCAGTTGCTTAAATTGTCACAGCCAGGTACATGGTTCTAACCATCCATCGGGTAAGCTATTACAGCGCTAGGGAGTTAACACTATGAAGTACAAATTAAACTTAATTACCCTCGCCTTATTAGCGCCAGCCAGCTTTACCGCTATGGCCGGAGGATATGGCTTAGCCAATGCTAATACTGATAATGTAAAATTTGATGCATGGGCTTGTAAAGGATGTGCTGTTGCAACTAGCACAACTGGCAGTATTGGCGTTGGTGTGGGTCATAACAGTCAAAGCGACATAAAGTCAGCTAATGCCTTCAAAAGTGATAATGAATTTGCAGGCAAGTTAGATGCCGATATCAATTATCGCGGTACCCAAGGTTATCGAGCACAGGTAGACGCTACCGATATTGGCATGGACAATGGTCGTGCTGATATTAATGTGGGTAAGCTGGGAACCTATAACCTAAATTTTAATTATCGCTCAATTGCTAGCTATAAAACCAATACCGCACAGACGCCCTACCAAGGCGTTGGTAGCAGTAATTTGACCTTACCCGACAACTGGGTAACCGCGGGTTCAAGCTCACAAATGCCTATGCTTTACTCAAGTTTAAATCCATTTGAATTATCACTTAAACGTGAAAAAACCGGTTTAGGCATTGAATACCAAACGGAGTCACTGTTCACAACCTTTGTTAATTATGAGCGTGAAGATAAAACGGGTCTTAAGCAAGCATCGGGGAGTTTTTTCAACCAATCTATCATGCTACCGCAGCCAGTGGATTACACCACAGACACACTAGAAGCCGGTATTAAGCTTAAAGGTGACAATTGGTTTACTAGCTTAAACTACAATGGTTCATCATTTAAAAATGCTAACAACCAATTAAGTTATGACAGTACCTTTAACCCTACCTTTGGTGCTCAAACACGTGGTTACATGTCATTAGACCCAGATAATGAAGCCCATAGCGTATCACTTATGGGTCAGTTCAATGACTCTGTGACTGCGGTATCGGGTCGCTTAATGCTGGGGCAAATGAGTCAAGATCAAGAATTTGTCACATCAGGTTACGGATATCAGCTGCCAGCAGAGTCATTAGATGCTAGCGTTGATATAACAGGCTTAAACTTAAAAGCTGTCAGCAGAATTAGCCGTACGCTAAGAGTGAATGGCAGTTATGATTACAGCGACAGAGAAAACAACACTCAAATTGAGCAGTGGACTCAAATTAGTATCAATAATGTTAACGGTCAAGTGGCTTACAATACGCCCTATGATCACACTTCACATCGAGCTAAGTTAGGTGCTGACTATCGTATCAACTATGGTATTAAATTAGATGGGGGTTATGAATTCAAACGTGATGAGCGAAGCTATCAAGATCGTGAAATCACTGACGATAATAACCTTTGGGCCCGTATTCGTGTCAATAGTTTCGATAATTGGGACATGTGGGTTAAAAGCAGCTTTAGCCAACGTGATGGTTCAGACTATGAAGTCTCTGAATGGACATCACAAGAGCAGAATCAATTACTGCGTAAATACTATCTTGCTGACAGGGACAGAAGTCAGGTTGAAGCGCGTGTAAGTCATACGCCAATTGATGAGCTAATTATCGATTTTGGTGCGCGTTATGCACTTGATGATTACACCAATACCGAAATCGGTTTAACTGAATCTAAAGACACCAGTTACGACGCAAACTTAAGCTATATGTTCAGTGCTGATGTGATGCTAAATGCATTTTATAATCATCAAGTTATCGAGTCAGCTCAATCGGGTAGCAGTAACTTCGCTACCGCTACTTGGCAGGCTAATATTGAAGATGTGATTGATGTAATGGGTGCAGGGCTAAGTTACAACAACTTAATGGATAGCCGTTTGCGCCTAGGCCTAGACTACACCTACTCAGATTCGGATAGCACCACACAGGTTAGGCAAGGTATAACCGGCGACTATGGTGATTACTTTGCCAAAGTGCATAATGTTAACCTTTATGCGCAGTATCAAGCTACTGACAAAATGGGTTTACGTTTAGACTATAAAATTGAAAAGTACCTAGATAATGATGCCGCCAACGACATCGCCCCAGATGCTATTTGGAATATCGTTGGCTTTGGTAGTAATAGCCATGACTATACAGCACATATGATCATGCTAAGTATGAGCTATAAGCTATAACGACTGTGGGAATAGAAACTAACTAAGTTAGAACCTAAAATTAGAACAATAAATAAGCGAAAAAACGCTAATCTACCATCAAGATTAGCGTTTTTTTGTAAAGCTCTTGCATTACACCATCAATTAACATTATATTAACAAATGAATTATCTTGTGATTGAAATTTGGGCAAATGGAACTTGCCTAGATTTATTTATGCCTTTAAACCGAGCCAAGTTTTGGATTGAAATTAATCAGTTTTTCTCGCAACACATCCGCTTCTGTTGATAATCCACAATGAGATAACAGCAAACAAGCACACTCTGCGGTACACAAGCCTCCTTCAATTTGATTTCTTCTTAAACTAAAAATCGATGGGAGTTCATTCACTAGGGTAATCTTAGTCAATTGATGCAAATAATCACTTCGATTATATATTTTACGTGCTTCTTGCCATGTTGAATCAATAATAATCACATGGCTAAATTCGGCTAACCTGTGTGCATTGTCATTATCGATATCAATAAAACGTTGCAGCGGAGCTTGAATATCATTTAATGTCGAGTGTTCTTGTTTGGGAAATAATAAGCCTACCTGCTTAGTCGCTAACTTATCGAGTAAATAAGGATTGGGGTTAACTCTATCCCACACAATAACCTTAACTTGACCCAACATCACCTCGAGAACCAACTTACCCGTATTGGTTTTACGGTCTAACTCTCGTTGATGGCTGAGTAATATAATGTTCATTTGACCCTTTACGTATTTCTGGTGCGTAGGAAGTAAAGCGCTGTTACTGTTATCGCAAGTACAATGGTTGTTAATGTTGAAGTTGTTCATCAATAAAGCTACACCATTCATCGCTATTACGTTGGGGGACTGACTTGTCCCCTCTTATCCTTAGCTTAAATTCAATCACACTTTGCCATTCTTCACTGCCAATATCAGGCCCATGGCCTTGACCATCACCCGAGGTTAACTGTGCTTCAACCTGTTGATACCAGACATCTGAGCATTGTATTTGAGTGGTATGAGTATTTTCATCCGCTGTGTGAAATGATAGCGCTTTAGAAGTGTTTGAATCAGTACACCCCAATAATAAAAATGTCATTAAAAAGCATGCTTTCTTAAAATAGCGCATAAATCACCCCTATATTACTAACGTAATAATGCCAATAAATCATCAGCACTGCCTTTCCAAGGGCCTTTTTGGCCATCGGAAAGAATAGAGTCTGCTAGCCCTTGCTTATGCTGCTGCATGGCTTGGATTTTCTCTTCCACTGTGCCCTCAGCAATTAACTTATACACAAAAACGGGGTTTTGCTGACCAATGCGATACGCCCTATCGGTTGCCTGGCGCTCTGCTGCTGGGTTCCACCAAGGATCATAATGGATCACAGTATCAGCCGCCGTTAAGTTAAGCCCTGTACCACCCGCTTTTAAGCTAATTAAAAAGACTGAGTTATCACCTTCTTGGAAGGCATCAATCTGATTTTGGCGCTGTTTGGTTTGGCCGGTTAACTTACTGTAACTAATACCCAATACGTTAAGTTCTTGCTCTATTAGCGTTAACATTGAGGTAAACTGACTAAAAATAAGTACTTTACGCCCTTCTTCTAACATTTCTGGCAAGTTTTGCACTAACCAGTTCAGCTTGGCGTTGTCTGTGACTTTTTGAGCTTGTTCTAATTTCACTAACCTAGGATCACAACAGGCCTGACGCAGCTTTAATAACGCATCTAAAAACTCAATGTGGCTACTCGACACGCCTTTTTTAGCAAATAATTCACGCAGCTTCTTTTCCATCACAAGACGAATTGACTCGTACAAATTACGTTGATCTTTTTCAAGTTCCAATGACTGGATAATTTCAGTTTTTTCTGGCAGCTCAGCAACCACCTGCTTTTTAGTCCGTCTTAACATAAACGGGGAAATACGCTTACTCAATAAGGTCGACTTATCGGCATCACCTTGCTTCTCAATCGGCCCTCTAAACTCTTTATTAAAGTAAGTATGTTGACCAAGCAACCCAGGTAAGCAAAAGTCCATTAATGATTTTAGTTCGCCTAAGTGGTTTTCCAGTGGCGTACCTGACAAACACAATCTAAAACGTCCTTTCAAGGTTTTAATCACTTGAGTCACTTTAGCTTGGGCATTTTTAATCTGTTGAGCCTCATCTAATATAATGTGCTCAAAAACATGTTCATGGTAAATATCTTCATCACGCATAATTAATGGGTAAGTGGTCACTATCACATCGTACTGTTCTAGCTTGTTTAACCATTGATGGCGTTGACTGCCATGGATCACTATAACTTTCAAACTAGGAGTAAACTTTTCAGCTTCTTTTTGCCAGTTACCCACCAGGCTGGTAGGACAAATAATCAAGCTGGGTTTACGATCATTAACGGCAGTGTGCTGTTTCACATACAATAAAAATGCTAGCGCCTGAACCGTTTTACCCAGTCCCATGTCATCGGCCAAAATACCCCCTAGTTGGTATTCCTTCAAGAAACACAGCCAGTCTACGCCCTGCTTTTGGTAATCACGTAAAGTGGCATTTAAGCCTTGGGGTAATTCAATCGGCGTAATGCCGTTAAAAGAAGCTAACTTGCTGGCAAGTAAACGTATCCGCTCGCCATTGAGTAAGCGTACTTCACTGGCGGTAAGATCATTTAACAAATGAGCACGATTGCGTGGAATTTGAATTGCATCGGTAGAGTTGCGATTAAATAACTCTTGGATCACTGAGATCAATGGCTTAATTGATTTGGCTTTAATTTTAATAAAGCGACCATTATCACTGGGTAATATCAGCTCTTGTTCGTCATCGGGTTCACCATGTTGCTGTAACCATTTTGCTACCAGCGCTAATAATGAAATACGCTGGCCATCAATATCGGCATTTAGCGACAACGAAAACCAACCTGACTCATCTTCATCGACAAGATCGACCGCCAGCTCGGCATCAATAATATGTAAGTCAAAGTCATTATCAAACCGAACATCAAATCCTTTTTCGATAAGGTCCTCAGCTCCATCAGTTGATAATTCAGCCCAGGCCAAAATGGCTTCGGGCAATAAACCTTGGCTTAAAAAATAGCGTTTGTTCTGACTTAAATCTAAAAGCTCATTTAACACAGGAAATAAATTCAGTTGATGCAATTCACTCAAATGCTGCTTTTCAAACTCAACCTGGCGATGGACTTGATATTGCACATTACTTTTTTTGAACAAACTGATGTGTTCAAACTGCTCACTGGCATCGAAACGAATATCGCCATAACAAAATTCAACCCTTATTGCAGGCTGCTTTAACAGGCTATCAGTGCGATTAATCAAACAAAATGTCAGCCGAGTTTTCAGGGCTTGGCTAATTTCTTTAAATTCAATTTCACTCGGAATGGGCACTATCTTAGACGGGAAATGTTTTAATAAAGCATGGCTTATTACATCCAACTTACCTTTGGGTACCGGTGGCATTTTTTGCAATAAAGTGAGTCGACTAACCGACAAGTCTGTATCAATTTGCCCTAGCTTTAAATAGTCGAGTTCGATAAACAATGGCGGCTCAGTCGCAATAAACTCCCAGTTATTTAATCCTGGCATGGTCATCTGCATTTGAGTATGGTTTTTTTCCATATCGGCCCATATAAACTCAGGGGTAATGCCGTCACAGGAAACTAGCGGGAATCGGTTATCTTCCCAAAAAGCCACATCAGCTTGCATCATTTTCATTAAGGCTAAATAGCCAATTTCGCCTTCAAGGTAAACCTTGTTACCTTGCAAATTATTGGCAAATAATAACCCTATAATTTGCTTGTCTTCAGGGCCTACCCACCAAGGCAAATGTAAACGTAAGTCACTAATAGTGAGTTTACTGCCGCGGTTATACATGCCCTTTTTATTCAGCTTGCTACTTTTTAACTCAACATACACGCCTTGGGGATCACTTGATAAACAGTAAATAATACGTTCTAGAACCTCTTCCTCATCAGAATTAGCATGAAGTTTATCTAATCCATCTAGTTGGGTTAACCACTGGGAAACCCTTTGTTCTTCAACCGGTTTATTATCTATTAGTGCTAACAAGGCTGCGGCAACATGTTTACAGTCTCGTCTCACGGGGCAGGTGCAATAAGAGCGCATAATTACTTTGTGATTCACATTGACTAGGCTAATGTCTTGTCGATACGGCTCATCCGCAGCACCTTGGGTATAGGCTTCTATATTGTGGTTGTCGTGGCTAGCAGTCACTTCCAGCACACGCCCCTGGATCAAGTAGTTTTGCGCCTTTTGAATTTGAATAGCGGTAAACAATTTAGCCAATAATTCATGAGATAACTTGATAGGAAGATTAAACAGTTTAGCCGACATTCATTACACCCAGGTGCGCCGCTGAAAATGGTCAAGATAGCGGCAAAAAAGTTAACTTGCCATTTTATGGAAGAATCACGCTAATATCTATATAAATCGAGATTATCTGCGCTAGCGAACAAGTATTTTTGTCGTTACAATCCTGTTTTTAAAACCATATTAGCTGAAATAGATCATATGAAACTCAGTCATCGCTTATCCAATATCGTCAAAATGATCACCCCACAATATGTGCATGTCTGGGATTGTTGCTGCGACCACGGGTTATTAGGTGCTGAGATACTCAATCAAAAACTGGCAACGACAACCCACTTTGTGGATATCGTCCCCGAGCTTATGCAGCAAGTTGAACACAAGCTGCAATTATTTTACCCACTCACTACATACGCAACTGACAAAGCTGACACAGCACAGCATTGGCAAGTGCATTGTTTAGATGTAGCGCAAATGCCATTAAATAATTATCAAGGTCGACAACTGGTGATTATTGCGGGTGTGGGTGGGGATTTAATGCTACAAATGGTTCAACAATTGATATACACGCATCCGTCATTAAGCTTAGATTTTTTACTTTGCCCAGTACATCATGTCGCAAAACTCAGAGCCATGCTCAATGCCAACCATTGCCAATTGATTGATGAGCAACTTATCAGCGAAAACCGCCGTTATTATGAGTTACTTTACGTCACTCGGCCGGCAACTAACCTGGTAAAACAAACATTAGCGCCATTGATAAGCTTGTTTGGCAATAAGATTTGGCAAAGTGATTGCGCTGAGCAATCGATTGTTATCGAGCGTTACCTAAAGAATGTGCTTATTCATTATAGAAAAACAGCCAACAGTAAATCGGCAATGGATATCAGCTTATATGAAGGCTATCAGCACATCGCCGACAGCCTTCAGCTAGCGTCTGAAGTCTAAAGACTAATCGTTAACATCTCGCTATTAACTCAGTGCTTGCTCTATGTCATCAATCAGATCTTGCACATTTTCAAGACCCACTGAAATTCTTAACAGATTGTCTGTGATCCCAGCTGCCATTCTTGCTTCGGGAGAATAAGGAGAATGAGTCATCGACGCTGGGTGCTGAATAAGTGATTCGGCATCGCCCAAGCTAACGGCAATGGTAAACAGGCCTAAACGATTAACAAATTTCATCGCATCTTGCTTGTCACCCTTGAGTTCAAAGGCAATAACGCCGCCAGCACGCTTCATTTGAGTGCCAATGAACTTATGCCCAGCATGTTTGGCTAAACCAGGATAAAACACCTTGCCAAAGGCGGGATGTTTATCTAAATATTCAGCCAGAACTTCTGCATTGTCACAATGACGCGTTAAACGCACATCTAAGGTTTTTAAACCGCGTAAAATTAACCATGCATCATGCGGTGATATCACTCCACCAAAGTCTTTCAGTATTTCATATTTAAGTTTATGTAAATGCTCACTACTGCCACACACTATGCCGGCTATGACATCACCATGACCATTAAGGTATTTAGTCGCGCTGTGGATCACCATATCGATCCCCATTGCCAGCGGTTGCTGCAATAAAGGCGTCATAAAGGTGTTATCAACAATCGATACTAGGTTATGTTTTTTAGCGATTTGAGCCATTGCCGCTAAATCAAACACATCTAAATGCGGATTTACCGGTGTTTCACAAAAAAGTACTTTAGTTTGCGGGGTAATCGCCGCTTCTATCGCCGCTAAATCAGCAAAATCAACTAGGGTGGCTTTTATGCCTAAACGGTTCAGCTGGATTGTCATTAATGCAAAGGTACAGCCGTAAACCGCCTTAGAAGCCACTAAATGATCACCGGCTTGCAAGTGGGTAAGTAAAGCACTTGATACCGCCGCCATACCTGAGGCACACGCAGCGGCGTCTTCAGCGCCTTCTAGCAGTGCCATCTTACGTTCAAGCTCTGAAGTGGTGGGATTACCTAAACGAGTATAAATATAGCCAGCTTCGTCTCCCGCAAAGCGTGCTCCACCTTGTTCTACGTTATCAAATACAAATGTGGCACTTTGGTAAAGCGGGGTAACTAACGCGCCAAAGGCTTCACGCTGATGACCACCATGAATCGCTAATGTCGCCAAATTCCATTTGGCTTGCTTGTTATCTTGCATCTTGTTCTCCTAGCTCACTTTAGTTGTAGTAGTTTTAAGGTAGTGAGCCAATTTAAGATACAGTGGAATAAGATATAACCAATATGGATAAGCAAAATAGTTTCGGGCAAGATGTAAATACAATGTTACATAACCTAGATTATAGCGATATGAGTAGAGCATGTTACTGATTAAAGCCTAAGTTAACTCAAGCCTTCACCACATATCTGATGCTTTGAACTAAAAGCAACAAATTAATAGCTTTAGACTAAACAATTTAGGGTAAAGCCTGAGCCACAAGATATAAAATAAGTTTAGATCCGTCGCCAAATCTCGGTCTCTTTTAACACACCATTTTCAACGCGCTTTGTATGCAGTCGGTTTTGCTTAAATTGATATTCAAACTTAAAGCTTTCACCCTCAGACACTCCAAAAGAATTAAGTACCGGTTTTTCGATATAAAATTGATCAGTTAGTTGATAGGTTCCGGTTCCCGCAGCCCAAAATTGTTTAGAACCCTGGACAGACTTCATCGTGGTAAAACTGAAATGACTTTTAGATATTATTTTGATCGAAGTAAAATGCAGACTTTTATAATCGACCCATTGCTGCTTGTCATCAAGATATTGACCTGACACTAGCTGCCATGTACCGATTAATGGATTAGATTCAACGTGATCCTGTTCAGCATAAAACACTTCAAGCTGAGTATTTAACGGAATAGCTTGCCCCGTTTGAGCCATAGTCAGGCTGACAAGGATAAGTAATAAACTGTAGCGACTAGCAGATAATAGAACATTTGAAGATGAGAGAACAGATTTGATATGCATAACACTACTTCCTTATAGCATTGATCATAAATAGGGTGTGAAGATTAACTAGCTCGCAGCATACTTTAAAATGATGAACAGTAAATTACACTAAAGTCTGCAAATCAATCTGTGTGTTAAAAGTAAATTGAGCTGATAAGTAAATCAATTACCGCGTACTGACTAGTGAGTCAGCTAATCGAAGCATCCCCTCGTCAATCGATACCAGAGGTTGATAACCTAAGTCTTTTTTAGCGGCGCTAATATCAAAATAATGACTGGTTGATAACTGCTTAGCGACAAACTTGGTCATGATTGGTTCTTCGGCTTTATTTAATGCCAAATAAACAGATTCAAGCAAGGCGCCTACAGCATAAGCTAATCCCGCTGGTACTCGCTTACTCACCGGAGGTAAATCAACACAGGCTAATATTTTATTGAGCATTTGCGCCATGGTAATAGGTTGATCATTACTGAGAAAATACGCTTTACCCGCAGATTTTGCCGCTGAGGTTAAATCAACCGCCGCTAGAAGATGCGCATAGGCCGCATTGTCGACATAAATAGTATCAACTAACTTATCCTGCTTGCCGACCAGCTTTAAACGCCCTGCTTTGGCTCGCTCAATCACCCGTGGGACAAGATGGGGATCATTCGGCCCCCAGATAAGATGCGGTCTTAATGCGGTCGTTTTTAAGCTTGGACTATTGGCCGCTAGCATCATTTTTTCAGCAATCGCCTTAGACTCACCGTAATAATTTAAATAGCTTTTGGCATAGGGTGCCTGTTCATTGATACCATTCTCATCCTCACCGGCAAAGGTCACACTTGGGGTGCTGGTATAAATTAAGTATTGAATATTTAATCGTTGGCAGGCGTTAATAATGTTATCTGCGCCATCAACATTAGGTGAAAAATAACTCTGTTTACTGCCCCAAACTCCAGCCTTAGACGCCACATGGAATACCAGATCACAGCCTTGCATCGCCTCAGTCACTTGCTCAGGGTTAGCAATATCGCCTTGAATTAAGTGCACGCCCATCTGAGTTAATTTAGGGTAATCACTTCTTGCAAAACCCACCACGGCAATACCTGCGGCAATGAGTCGTTTACAGATAGCAAAACCTAAAAAACCACCCGCACCGGTGACAAAAACCTTCGCCACCTTTTGCTTGAGTTGATTTAGTGTAATCTGCTCTTCAATTGGATAATCTGTCAGCATAGTGTGTTGTTCAAACATTATTCTTTCCATTCTTTTTGAGCCCAAACTGCTAATTTTTCACGAAATATTTTAGCATTATGACGCACATCAACCGGGAATTCTGGATGAATTAAAAAGCGGCTTATCCCCTGGGTATGTGGATGAGCATTAGCAAGTTCGAGTAGGGCTTGATACAGCACTTTGGAGGTTGAGCACACCACCCCTTTATTCAGTTCTATACATAAGAGTGGCACAATACTGCCATCAATAGTCACTGGCACTAACGCTGAACGTTTCACTTGCTCATGGGTATTAAATACGCGCTCGCAAGGGATAGAAAAATACCGTTTTTCAAATTGGCCCTTCACGCTTGCATCGACTCTGTGGGCTTTTCGGCCGCACATCCACAGTTGGTTATTCTCATCAAGGTAGCCAACATCACCCATTCGGTGATGCATCTGCGTGCCGTCTTGTATTTTTGCCCCTGCGGTGGCGCTATCACGTTGATAGTAGGCCTGGCTAACCATGGCGCCTTTCACCACAATTTCGCCTATTTGATTAGCGGGTAATATTAAATCATCTGTCCAGTGCGCGATGGGTTGCTCAATAATATCGATAATCGCTATTTCAACACCTTCAATAGCCTGTCCAACACAAATGCCTGCACCTTGATCGGTTTTATCAGTTGTAGTGAATAATGCGCTGCTAGCAATTTTACTGATGGGCAACGACTCGGTCGCGCCATAGGAATTAAGCACTTCAACGTCAGGCTCAAGCATATTGCTGAAACGTTTGATAGATGAAATGGTTGCTGGCGCGCCGGCTGAAATAACCCGCTTTATCGAGGTGAGCTTATGTTGAGTTTGCTCGCCAGCCTGGCCTAATCGCTCAAGAAGTGCGGGGTTAACAAACATATTGCTACATTGATATTGCGTGATTGCCGCAAATAAGTGTTTCGGCTCAGCCGTAATGGGCTTACTGGCATCCATGTCTGGCACAATTGAAGCCATGCCTAAGGCGGGGCCAAATAATGAAAACAGCGGAAAAGTGGCTAAGTCGCGTTCGCCAACGCTAATGCCATAGTCATTTCTTAAGGCACTTATTTGGGCCTCAAACATTTTATGGCTGTAAACCACGCCTTTGGGCGTGCCGGTACTGCCACTGGTAAACAGAATTGCGGCCATGTCATCTTCGGCTAATTTAACCATAGGATAACGATTGTACTGGGTACCATTAACCTGTTTTAACGACTCAATACTGAGGCAACCCGCTAGCCAGCGCTCAACGCGATTACCGCCAACATTAATGCAATACTTGACTGATTTTTTACCCCAACCGAGTACACGTCTTGCTATATGGGCTTTAGGTATACCAATAAAGGCATCAGGTTTAGCTTCAATAAAGCATTGCTTTAGATTGTTAATCCCCATACCTGGGTCGACTAAAATGGGAATAATACCGGCTTTAAAAAGTGCAAAAGTAAGATTGAAAAAAGCAATACTTGGCGTCACCATTAATACCGCTTTCATGCCCTGTTGAATGCCAGCGGCGTTCAGCTTATAGGCCATCTCATCGGATTGTTTATTCAGTTCGGCAAAGGTTAACTCTTGATATTGATACTGGCCGTTGCTTTTAGCCTGTTGCACTGCAACCGCTAATAAATCAGGACTGTGCATAGCGGCATTCACTAAATGCTGACACAAATTAGCATATTCAGTTACTGAGTTAGGCTGCGTGTGCTGATCCGCTGTTGGATCTGGCAAAGATGTTGAGTTAGTCATAAATAGCTGAGTTACTTAATCAAAGTGGAATAAAAATAATGCCAATTAAATCAATTTGCCGTTATTACCGATAAAAATTCTTAGGTCTTTAATAAAAAAGGCTCCGAAGAGCCTTTAGTTTTGTTTGATAAAACCTTGAATTAGCTCAATAACATCATCACTGGCGTCTTCCAAAATATAATGTCCACAGTCTGTAAACTCATGAACTTCAGCGTGGGGCATACGTACTCGCCACTCGGCTAAAAAATGTTTATCAAACACAAAATCTTGTAAACCAAAACAAATCAAGGTGGGCACATCCGTAAACTTAACTAGACTATCACCAATGTCAGTGACTAAATCAAAGTTACGATCACCTGGCTTTAATGGGATATCCTGCACAAAACGAATGGTCGAAATACGGTTTTTCCACGAATTAAATGGCGCGACATAGGCTTCACGCACGGCTTTATCCATAGGTTTGCGCTTAACACCGACATACGATGCCGCAGATGAAAAAGCATTTAAACCGCGCACTAACAAGGTGCCTAATAAGGTTTCACGGCAAATCCACAATGCCCACGGAAACGGCTTAGACTGAGGTAAATGGAACGCTGCGGTATTTAAATAAACTAAACGCTTAATACGTTCAGGATGACGTGCAGCAAAGCCTGTGCCTATCATCCCGCCCCAGTCATGACACACTAAGGTAATGTTCTCTGTAATACCTAAACTGTCTAGTAGGGCTTCTAAATCATCAATACGATTGTTTAGGGTATAATCATAATCAGGATCATTTGGTTTGTCGGATATTCCACAACCTATATGATCAGGCACAATGCACTGATGATTAGCACTAAGCGCACTGACTAAGTTGCGAAAGTAATAACACCAGCTTGGGTTACCATGAACCATAACAACAGGTTCGCCGTTGCCTTCATTAATATAATGTAACTGATGGCCATTTCTATCTAAAAAATGGCTTTCAAATGGCAGTAATGACTGTAATTGTTCTGTGTGCGACGTCATGATGTGTCCTATTGAATGCTTATTGTTTTCTGTTCAATGAGTTGTGTTCAATTAATAAGGGATTTTTACCACTTAATCCCTAACATCATGCAGTTCAAACCACTGCCAATACCTAAAAAGCTGACTTGATCGCCTTGACGTAAAAAACCTTCATCATGGGCCATAGCCGCAGTAACGGGCAAAGACACCGTGCCCATGTTGCCTAAGGTTTGATAGGTTGGATATTCTTTTTCTTGCGGAATGTTTAACGCATTCAACACTTGCCTACGATTAGATGCCCCTACCTGATGGCAAATGACCTTATCAACCTGTTCCACAACCCAATCACGCTGTTCTAGAAAATGATCCCAGGTATGCTTGGCTAAGTCGACGCCTTCTTTTAACAAGGTTACCGCATCGGTACGCATAAATTCGCGGTACAACATATGCCCCGCTTCCTGTAAGCCCCACTCGCATAAATTGTGATGCTCGGGCGCTGAAAGATGACTTGCGCCTAATAATTGGTGCTGACGAGTATTTTTAAGCGATAAACTGCCATCAGTCAAAATAACTGCCACCGCGCCAGAACCACCTGTTAAAGTCGCTAATGACTGGGCAAAATTTTGCATAGTCGGTTCAGCCAACATATGGTCTATGGTTGCTTCAACGATATCGCGAGCAGATTCACAAGACACCACCATACCGGCTTTAATTTGTCCAAGTTCAATTCGGTTAGCAATATCTAAAATACCGGATAAAACGCCTAAGCAAGCATTACTGATATCATAAATAGCAGTATCTTTAGATACACCTAACTTAGCGGCAATACGACAAGCCGTTGCCGGTTCGTGTTGGTCACGGCACACTCCGGTATAAACCACAGCCCCTAAGTCGCTCACATTGATGCCGGTTTCATTCACTGCTTTATTTGCCGCAGCAATTGCACCGTCAGATAGACGATAACCTTTAGGCCACCAGCGGCGCTCAGTGATGCCCGTTAAAGCAGCAAGTTGCCCCATAGGTATACGAAACTTTTGATATAAAGGCGCAAGACGAGATTCGAGATCTAGACTTGTGACAATTTGAGGCGCTAGCTCATAAGCCAGACTATTGATAAACACGCGAGAGTATTTCATTAAACCATTTGTTCACTTTTACTCAATACCACTCAGATTTGGCTTAAATATCCAAAGCACAGGGTCATTTATACCAAGATGTCGTTACACAAACATCACTGTTGGGTGGCTTGATTTGTTGTAATTCACTAATAACCCGACATTTGAACAAGAATGGCTTAAAACTGCAATAAAAAACCGTTAAAACTCACATGGTTTTGCTATTTAATTATTCGCTTGCTGTAAATTAAGTTTGCGCTAGATAACTGAATCAATCAGACTTTTATAAAATAAAACAGTCTAAACAAAAGCTTAATAACATAAATTAAACCAAATGTGTTTTATAGGCATGGATTAAAGCATTTCTTGGGGTTATTTCAGTTGGACAAAATTCCGTCAGTGTTACCTGGTAACCTTGCTCGTTTAAAAAGCACACTCTATCTATTAACAACCATTGCTCGATAGCTTGCCTGAATAAATGTCGAACCAGATCGATCCGCTGGGTTAACCTCTGACGGTTAAGCCCTTGCTGAAGATAATCATCAAAAATAGTATCACTGGGTATAGATATACTTTTCTGGGCTGCTGCCCAAAAACAAAAATCACTAAACGAACCGGCTAACTGGCTTTGCTTGATGGTGGGTATGGGCAAATATTGATCCGATTGGCGTACTGTTCTTTGCAAACTATCAAACCCTAAACGCCATGCTATTTCTTGTTGTCTTAGGACATTGTGTTTTTGATTGGCAATCACGCTTTGCTGCAATGGCAATTGTAAATCATGTCGGGACAAGGTTAATTTAGCTTGTTTTGCGATACTTGATAATGGCTGATAATAGCTATTTTGGATCAAATGATAACAACATGGCGAAATTGAAATAATCTGGGTACCTGCTTCACTGGCCAAGTGAAGTAAACGAACATGTAAATCGCCACAGGCATGCAAAGCCACTGCATGTTGTGTTTGTTTAATCGGCGAAGTATTTGCGCCAACATCGGCAAACGCATCTGCACAAATAAATTTCTGGTCTAACTGCCATTTATCAGCAAAAGACTGCCCTTGCTCACAGAGATCCTGTTGCCACTCTAAGCTGGTCACAGAACCTTGTTGTGTTTTTGCAATCAATCGGCCTAAATGACCCTTACCTGCGCACCACTCAAGTATTGGAAGGTGGTCATGGTTATTAGCAAAAGCCTGCTCAGTAAAAGCAATAATTTGTTGCCATTTACGGCCTTTAATATGACCACTAAAATGTTTAAGAGCAGACTCATCAATGGGCTGATTTATTTCCGCTGCCAACTCATAAGCTTGGCGATTAAGTAACGGCAGCAAACTGAGAGTCTGGTGCTGTTTTGCAGCTTGCAAATCCTGTTCTAATGCCGGCAGTAAACTGCTTAACAGTAACGAGGGGTTACTGTCTATTAGATCAATCTCAGTATCAGGAATGCGCCATAGTTTGGCAGCTAATGTTGGAAATGCTTGTTGCCAAGGCAGGTACTTGCAATCAAATGCCACCACCTGCCATAAAGGCTGGGTCAACGCTAATAACGTGGATAATTGGCTTAGCCGAGTAGCGTAATCTGGCTTGATAACATCTTTTAGGGGGAGATCGGCAGATTGCGGTAACTCGCTATCTTGCTGAGATATTTGAACCTGTTCGGCCATAATGACAGTTAACACATTAGCAAATCGATGACTGCAATTGTAACAGCTCAATTTTAAACATGATAATATCAAGGCATATCATTACCGAAAAATAGGCAGGTAAACTTAATGCATTCACCTTGCGTCGCTCGATGTGGCTTAAATGAAGATGATTTCTGTATGGGGTGTTATCGACATGTCGATGAAATTGTTATCTGGTCACAGGCCAACGATCAACAACAGCAACACATTTTGGATCAACTAGAATCTCGTAAATTACAGTTCGCTGACAGTAAAAATAGCCAGACTCTATCAAGAGCTAAATGGTTAGATGCTGAAAAAAGATTACTTTAGGCAAACATCACAACATTATTAATGTATTAGCTGGCACTCTCAAGCAAACGTAAACAATAGCACTCAGCTTGACCCATTAACGGCATTCAAGCTGATATGGCTATTGGCACTATGAATAAACAAGCTTACTTTTTCATCATCGACTTTAAATTGGCAAACGGATTATGGGTCGCGACATCTTGCTTGTTTTCTGTAGTACTGCCATAACGAATTAACTCTTCAAAACGCGAATGCTCATTATCATGACAATATAAACACAACAATTCCCAATTAGTGCCATCCGATGGATTGTTATCGTGGTTATGATCACGATGATGTACGGTTAACTCACTCAAGTTTTTATGGGTAAACTCTCGAGTACAGCGTCCGCAAACCCAAGGGTAGAGCTTTAACGCCTGTTCACGATAACCGGTCTCACGCTTGGCTTTATAGTCTCTTGCTTCAGCCAATACCTTGTCTAATTTGCTCTCACCAACCATGTCGAATCTAACCTCAGCATAAATAAATTGCCCCAAGGATAATAAGGCTTATCGCTTGGGGCAATGATTTTGTTTTGTTAATGCACAAATGTGCAGTAATTAGCGTTGATTAATCGACAAGTTCCGCATGCGACAAGTGCACGTAATGCAAATAACGCTCATATTGAGTGACAATATCAGCTGTAATTTGCTCTTGAGTATATCCCATCACATCATATTGCTGACCACCGTGCTCAAGGAAAACCTCCACACGATAATAGGCTTGATCAGAGCTAATATTCTCTTCTGTTGTGCCCGTAACTGTGTAAGCTCGTATACGAAGGCCATATACAAACGACAATAAGTCATCTGGCCCAATAACCAACCTAACCCGCTCATCCTTAAAAATAATATCCGCTAATTGGCCCTTGCTTATTAGGGTATCTCTCATTTCAGTTAACGCCGGTTGAGCTATAGTATCAAGATAATTTTGTGCATCCTCTCTACTGGGCATAGACACTAAAATATCTAATCTGTCTTGCCAGGTCATATTGGCCTTAACATATTGCACGCTGGTATTGTGTGACTGCACGCTGTTGATTTTAAGCCAATCATCTTTTAATGCTTTATACAGACCCACACACATCAATAGCATCACGATTAAAAATGGCATTGCACTGGCAATAGCGGCCGTTTGCAGCGCTTGTAAACCACCCGCCACCAACAACACAGATGCTACAACACCCTGTAATGCCGCCCAAAATATACGTTGCCAAACTGGAGCATTATTGTCACCGCCCGAGGTTAAATTATCAATAACCAGTGAGCCAGAATCAGATGATGTCACAAAGAATGTCACCACTAAACAGACAGCAATTGTTGATAAAATCGTCGAGAATGGCATGTGTTCAAAAAACTTGAACAGTGCAACTGATACATCACTGGATACCGCTTCAGATAAATAACTCGCACCATGATTGGCAATGGCATCGATTGCCGTATTACCAAACACTGTCATCCATAAAAAAGTAATCGCTGATGGCACAAATAACACGCCGATTAAGAATTCACGAATAGTACGCCCGCGACTGACGCGCGCAATGAAGGTACCCACAAAAGGAGACCATGAGATCCACCAGCCCCAATACAATAATGTCCAACCACCTATCCAGTCATCTTTTTGCTCATAGGCATATAAGTTAAATGTTTTACCAACAATCTCACTTAAATATCCACCGGTGTTTTGCACAAAAGATTGCATCAACAACACAGTTGGCCCCAGCACTAATACCGATACCATTAATAATAATGCTAAACCTAAGTTCAACTCACTTAAGCGTTTTACGCCTTTATCGAGTCCTGAAAACACCGATAAAGTGGCAATGCCTGTGATGATCACAATCAACACCACCTGCACAGTGGTATTGTTAGGCAGGCCGTCAATAAGATAGCTCAAACCTGAGTTTATCTGCAGCACACCAAAACCTAATGAAGTAGCCACACCAAACATAGTGCCAAGTACCGCAAAGGTATCAACGGCATGACCAATTGGACCATAAATCCGCTCGCCAATTAACGGGTATAAGGCGGAGCGAGGTAATAAAGGTAATTTGTGTCGATACGAGAAGTAGGCTAATGACAGCGCCACTACAGCATAAATAGCCCAGGCATGAATGCCCCAGTGGAAAAAAGTAATCTTTAATGCATCTTTCGCCGCTTTAATCGATTCAGGTGATGCATCGGGTGGCGCCAGGTAGTGCATCACAGGCTCTGCTACACCAAAGAACATCAGCCCTATGCCCATACCTGCCGAAAACAGCATGGCGATCCAACTTTTATAACTATAATCAGGCACAGAATGCTCTGGCCCCAACTTAATATCTCCAAAGCGGCTCATCATCACAAAAATGATAAACACTAAGAAGATGGCAACGCCTAATATGTACATCCAACCCGTTTTTACTTCTAACCAGTGCTGTACTGATTTAAAAAACAAGTTAGCTTCAGTTGGTGCGATGGCACAGAGTAAAACCATCATGGTAATAAGAATAACTGAAGAGAGAAATACAGGCGGGTTGATACTTGTCTTAATAGACATAATGTCTCCCGTAAAAAGTAACGCTTTGTACCAAAAAGTTAATTAAATAATAGGTGTTATTCTTTAATTAAAACGGCACAAAAATTAGTGGCTAATACTAGCATAACTGACTGCTATTTAGTGCAGACATGTGGATAAACATGACTCTAGTGCGGTAATCGAACATTTTTATTGTGTATGTGTAAAATAAAAACACTTAATCAGTTAACAAGCCGTAACTGTCGACCAACGCAAAATAATTGCCAATTTAGCCGAGCATGCGTTGTGCTGCAAACCATGCAGAAATTCAATGTGCCTACCATGGATATTGCGCGTTAGTTACTGCGGTTAGTTTAGGTGATAAAGCTGTAGTAAAAATATGACGATTGCCCCACAGGCAATGAAGATAAAAACTTGAAGCAAACTAAGCCATAAAGTAAAGTTAGCCCCCTTATTTCGTCAATGGGTATTGTTGTACTTCTATCAACATTAACCAATACTCATTGAGGCGCTTTTTTATTATTACGGCAAGCCTAAATGACCTCGAATATAACCCGTCAAGCTGATGCATCAGAACAAAGTTTATTGCGCATTTTTACTGTGCCAGAAGATGCTAAGTCGACCTTAAGTATTATCGAACAAAAGCTTTCCCAAGACTTAGCAGGCTTTTTGGGAAACAGCATTGCCGCGTTAGAAAAACCATTGGCAGAAATAGAAACCGACTTTCAAGCGTTTGAAATACCAGCTGCGCCTCGCTTTGTATCTGATTACACAGATGAAATTATGCAAAACTTAGTGGCGCACTCGGTGCACACTTCTGCGCCTAGTTTTATTGGTCACATGACCTCTGCCTTACCCTATTTTGTATTGCCCTTGTCTAAAATGATGGTTGGGCTCAATCAAAACTTAGTTAAAATTGAAACATCTAAAGCCTTTACCCCACTTGAGCGTCAGGTTTTAGGCATGATGCATCATTTAATTTATGATCAAAATGAAGCTTTTTACCAACAATGGATGCACAGCGCCAATCATTCTTTAGGCGCATTTTGCTCTGGTGGTACAGTGGCCAACATTACTGCACTGTGGATAGCCCGCAATCAAGTGTTAAAAGCTGAGGGAAGTTTCAAAGGTGTAGGCCGAGAAGGCATGCTTAAAGCACTACGCCATTATGGTTATGATGATTTAGCGATTTTAGTGTCTGAACGAGGCCACTATTCATTAGGTAAAGCCGCTGATTTACTCAGCATTGGTCGGGATAATATTGTGAGTATCCCTACGGATGCCAATAATAAAGTCGATGTATCCGCCATGCGCCAAGCCGCGTTAAAGCTTAAGCAAAAGAATATAAAAGTAATGGCCATAGTCGGCGTTGCTGGCACCACAGAGACAGGGAACGTAGATCCATTAACCGAGTTAGCCGAACTCGCCACGGAGCTTGGCTGCCATTTTCACGTTGACGCAGCCTGGGGCGGCGCCAGTTTACTGTCCAATAAGTATCGTTATTTACTTAAGGGAATTGAACTGGCTGACTCAGTGACTATTGATGCCCATAAACAAATGTATGTGCCAATGGGTGCCGGTATGGTGTTATTTAAAGACCCTGAACTGGCACATACTATTGCCCATCATGCGGAATATATTCTCCGTGTGGGGTCAAAGGATTTAGGCAGCCAAACCCTTGAGGGCTCTCGCCCTGGCATGGCTATGCTAGTGCACGCTTGCCTACAAATTATTGGTCGTGAAGGCTATGAAATATTAATCAATAACAGCTTAGAAAAAGCCCGTTATTTTGCACAGCTAATTGAGCAGCATTCAGAGTTTGAGCTAGTCACCGAACCAGAGCTTTGTTTGTTAACCTATCGGTATGTGCCACTGTCGGTACAGTTAAAGCTGACTGAAGCAATTGCGATTAATGACTTTGAAATGGTTGCCAGAACTAATGAGCTTTTGGATGGCTTAACTCAATTTATTCAAAAGCACCAGCGTGAACAAGGTAAGTCATTTGTATCTCGCACCCGTATTCGCCCTGCAAGGTATCAAAGACAGCACACAACCGTATTCAGAGTGGTTTTAGCGAATCCGTTAACCAGCCATGAAATCTTAGCTGACGTGCTCAACGAGCAAACCCAAATAGCCCAATTAGATAACGAATTTTATCCGCAATTACTAGCGCTATAGTCTTCAAGACTCAAGTTTTAAGCCTCAACTGTGATTGTTGAGGCTTTTTTTTGATAAAAAACTAATGCCGATAAACTTATTAACCCAATAAATTTCAGACATAAAAAAGCCCCGACGTAATGTCGAGGCTGGTTTATCCATCACTCAATCCAAATATAAAATATCAAGGTGAGTCTAATAATGGTACCCGAGGCCAGACTGTTCTGACAACGGAAAGTGGCACGCTTGCTTTAGCGTGCCTGCTAATTCAAACATTAAAAACCTACAGGCATAAAAAAGCCCCGACGCAATGTCGAGGCTGGTTTATCCATCACTCAATCCAATATAAAATATCAAGGTGAGTCTAATAATGGTACCCGAGGCCAGACTGTTCTGACAACGGAAAGTGGCACGCTTGCTTTAGCGTGCCTGCTAATTCAAACATTAAAAACCTACAGGCATAAAAAAGCCCCGACGTAATGTCGAGACTGGTTTATCCATCACTCAATCCAAATATAAAATATCAAGGTGAGTCTAATAATGGTACCCGAGGCCAGACTGTTCTGACAACGGAAAGTGGCACGCTTGCTTTAGCGTGCCTGCTAATTCAAACATTAAAAACCTACAGGCATAAAAAAGCCCCGACGCAATGTCGAGGCTGGTTTATCCATCACTCAATCCAATATAAAATATCAAGGTGAGTCTAATAATGGTACCCGAGGCCAGACTGTTCTGACAACGGAAAGTGGCACGCTTGCTTTAGCGTGCCTGCTAATTCAAACATTAAAAACCTACAGGCATAAAAAAGCCCCGACGCAATGTCGAGGCTGGTTTATCCATCACTCAATCCAAATATAAAATATCAAGGTGAGTCTAATAATGGTACCCGAGGCCAGACTGCACTGACAACGACAGTGGTACGCTTGCTTTAGCGTGCCTGCTAATTCAAACATTACTGACTTTCAGACATAAAAAAGCCCCGACGTAATGTCGAGGCTGGTTTATCCATCACTCAATCCAGATATAAAATATCAAGGTGAGTCTAATAATGGTACCCGAGGCCAGACTTGAACTGGCACGCTTATTCAGCGAGGGATTTTAAATCCCTTGTGTCTACCGATTCCACCACTCGGGCAAAGTGTTGTTTTAACCGCTTTAACATCAAAGCCATTAAACGCAATTTAGTGGAGGCGCGACCCGGAGTCGAACCGAGGTCGACGGATTTGCAATCCGCAGCATAGCCATTCTGCCATCGCGCCACAACGTAAAAAAGGATTTGGAGCGACATATCAGGTTCGAACTGATGACCTATACCTTGGCAAGGTATCGCTCTACCAACTGAGCTAATGTCGCGTAAATCTGATTAACTCGCTTTAAGCACTAAGCTGTCTAGCTGTTAGTCTCTTGTCTACGGGGGTGCATTTTACCGATTTCATCCCCGGTGTCAATTGCTGTTTTTATTAAAACTTATCGTTTGCGCACTAAATAATCTTATTGAAGTATTTATGTGCTATTCCGCGGTTAAATCATTCCAAGCCGCTGAAATGTAACTTATCATCGACCAGAAAGTCAGCAATGCTGCCACATAGAACAACACATAGGCCATATCCGTTAGAAATGGCGTAGGTTGCCAAATCAAACCGACTATAGCGGCCATTTGGGCTGCTGTTTTATATTTGCCAATCCAGGACACGGCAACAACACCACGTTTGCCTATTTCAGCCATCCACTCTCGTAATGCTGAAATAACAATCTCACGTCCAATCATAAACAATGCGGCTAGAGTTAAATAAATATTATCATTTTGCTGAACCAACAAGACTAATGCAGTCGATACCATCACCTTGTCTGCAACTGGGTCTAAAAAAGCACCAAAACGGGTTAGTTGACCTAATTTACGGGCAGCATAACCATCTAATGCATCCGTCACCGCAGCAAGCCAGAAAATAAATGCTGCAGCAAAAGGTGCCCAAGTATAGGGTAAATAAAAGAAAAATATAAATACAGGCAGTAGCACTAAACGAAACAGTGTTAATGCAATAGGTAAGTTAAACGGCATAAATAGACCAATTATTCGTAAGCTGCGCCAATCTTGCCTTAATTTTAGCCCCCTCGCAATGTGTCATGAATCGTTTGTGCCATTTCTAGGCTAATTCCGGGAACTTTTGTTAATTCTGCCACACTGGCACCCTTTACTTCCTGTAATCCGCCCAAATGTTGCAATAAAGCTTTACGTCTTTTAGGTCCAACACCCGCTATCGATTCTAAAGTTGAAGTATTACGCGTTTTCTGACGTTTATTACGGTGTCCTGTAATAGCAAAACGATGAGACTCATCTCGAATATGCAAAACAAGGTGAAATGCGGGTGAATCACTGGCAATTTGAATAATCTCTTCAGAACCACCTAATACAAAGGTTTCTAACCCCGCTTTACGCCCTTCTCCTTTCGTTACCCCCACAATCAAAGGTGGTTTAGCTAAATGGGCACATTTTTCATCAACGATGTTTTGCGCAATACGAAGTTGGCCTAACCCACCATCAATAAATAAAATATCAGGCACCTTGCCGGTTTCATCAATTCGGTCAAAGCGGCGGCTAATTGCTTGCTCCATTGCTGCATAGTCATCTCCGCCCGTTATACCATTGATGTTATAGCGTCGATAATCCGCTTTATGCGGCCCTTCACGATTAAACACCACACACGAAGCCACTGTACTCTCACCCATGGTATGGCTGATATCGAAGCATTCCATACGGTTTATTGGCGTAGACAGCTCTAAGGCCTCTTCTAGTAAGCTAAAACGTTGTTCAATTGTATTCTTGTGTGACAATCTGGTAGCCACGGCATTACTGGCATTTGTTATCGCTAAACGTAAAAAGTTAGCTCGCTCACCACGAACGTGTGTTTTTATCGAAAACTTTTTCTGTAACGCCTGTTCTATTGAGGCGGCGACCACTTCCATCCCGTCAAATTCGTGGCTGAGGATCACTTCTTTGGGCACTGTGCGCTGCACGTCTTCATTTAAATAAAACTGCCCCAAAAATGATGATAATACCTCATCTAACTCTGTGGCCACTGGCACACTTGGGTAATAACTGCGGCTACCAAAAATCTTACCTTCTCGAATAAACAGTAAGTGAAAACAGACAATTCCAGACGCATAATGCACGCCAACAACGTCCATATCACCTTTATTATTAGAGACTTCTTGTTGCTCACTTACTTTACGTAATGCGCTAATTTGATCTCGATATTGAGCAGCTTGCTCATAGGCCATGTTAATAGCAGCATGTTCCATTTTATCCACTAAAGTGCTGATCACCTGCTGATCTTTGCCGCGTAAAAATAACGTGGCTAATTTAACCTGCTCTTGATAATCATCATCAGACACAATACCAACGCACGGAGCGCTACAACGGGACAATTGATACTGTAAACACGGGCGAGAACGAGATTTGTAGTACAGGTCATCACATTGACGAATAGGGAATAACTTCTGCATTAAATTAAGGCTTTCGCGAACAGCACCGCCGTTAGGATATGGCCCAAAATAATGACCTTTCTCGCGCTTTGCTCCGCGATGATAAGCCAAACGCGGATGTTTATGGCCACTCAGTAAAATATAAGGATAAGACTTATCATCACGTAACAATACATTATATTTAGGCATGTACTGCTTGATATAGTCATTTTCTAAAATAAGTGCATCGGTTTCGCTGTGGGTAACCGTGACATCGATGTGATCAATGTTAGCGACTAATGCCTGGGTTTTTACATTGGGTAAATTAGACCGAAAATAAGAGGTTAAACGCTTTTTAAGGTCTTTGGCTTTGCCAACATAAATCACTTTGTCGAGTTTATCGTACATACGATAAACGCCTGGTGATGATGTTACAGTGCTAAGGAATGGTTTAGATTGGAACCCTTCAGACATAATTGATTACAACACATTTAATGGTGACACAAATAAAAATCACGACAACCTAATTGGGCTCTCGCGAACTTTGATTAGAATGAACCCGTGTCGAGCATTTTGTATCGAATGGCTAAGCGGGTCAATTCAACATCACCATTAATGCCTAACTTAGCGAATAATCGGTAACGATAACTATTAACCGTTTTAGGACTTAGATTGAGCTTTTCAGAAATTTCATTTACTTTCTCACCGTTGGTTATCATCAGCATGATTTGTAACTCACGCTCTGAAAGGCTAGTAAAAGGATTTTCATCGCTGCTATCGAACTGGCTTAACGCCATTTGCTGGGCAATTTCAGGGGATAAATAACGCTGGCCACGAGACACTTGGCTAATTGCGCGGATAACCTCTGGGGAAGTTGAACCTTTGGTTAAGTAACCCGACGCCCCCGCTTGCATAACTTTTTTAGGGAAAGGGTCTTCAGTTTGTACCGTTAGTACTATTATTTTAGCATCAGGCTGATAACGTAGTATTTTACGTGTCGCTTCTAAACCGCCCATTCCAGGCATGTTCATGTCCATTAAAATAACATCAGCTTCATTCTGACGAGACCATTGTACGGCGGTTTCACCATCATGTGCTTCACCAACTACTTTAATGCCACGCTCATCTTCTAAAAGGCGACGGATCCCAGTACGAACTAACTCATGATCATCAACTAAATATACAGATATCAACTTCAACCACCTATTTATTATTTGCCATTCATCCTGAATGTTGGCATTTTTGTTTTGCGAAACATCGACATAATAAAACATATGATGCTTTGAAGTTTCTAGCAGACAAATTTATCACTAATCCTTGAACTCACACAAGCAAGACAAGCACGATAAGCCAACTTTCAACTAAATAAAAATGGTCTGTGCCTCAAGCTGATTACTTACTGGCCACTTAAGGTCACAATAATATTGCGCGCCGAACCTTGGTCTCTGTGTTCACACAGGTAAATCCCCTGCCACGTCCCCAAATTAAGGCGCCCCTTACTAATGGGGATGGTCAGTTCAGCACCTATGAGTGTCGACTTAATATGCGCGGGCATATCATCAGCACCTTCATAGGTATGTCGATAATAAGGGGCATTTTCAGGCACCATAACATTGAAATGTCGTTCAAAATCGCCCCTTACCGTTGGGTCGGCATTTTCATTTAATGTCAGTGACGCTGAGGTGTGTTGAATGAAAAAATGCGCCAAGCCTATTTCAAAGGTTTTAAGCTCAGGTAATTGTTGCAATAACTCATCTTCAACGAGGTGAAAGCCTCGTCTTTTAGCCGCTAGTTGGATGCTTTTTTGAAACCACATCATTTTCTCGCTTAGGGTCTATTTTAATAACATGATTATCAGAACTATCGGAGTTCAACTTCAAATAAATGATCCATAAAATGCATGCTATGGGCTAACTCATATTGCTTTTTAGTTAGCGCACCATAGGCAAAGTGCGGCGCTAGGACTCCATCATAGGCTCGAAAATCAATTAATGATTGTTTAAAACGCGCATAAGCATTTGTGAGGTTATGACTCGTATTCAACAGTAACTGCTTATCCAAACTTGCTGCACCCGGAATAGGTTCACTTAAACTATGTGACATTTTTCTTTTTGACTCAAACACAGCAAATGCCAATGACCCAAGAGTTACTTTAAATAAATCAGATTTGTGTTGCGGATAACCCAACATTGAATATTCCACACTCTGTGCACAGTGCTGCAAAATTTGAGCGACATCCCACTCTCCATTAGCGACTGGATGACTTATCATAACCTTATCAAGCAATGAAATCATGGAGTCTATATCAAGTGGTACCACTTCAGGTTCTACACTCACCCAAGCTGTGCCACCTATGGCCAGCATGGTCGTCGTGGCTAAACTGAACCGCATAAACTGTCTTCTATTCATCATCACGCCCATTTCATATTATTTATCTAACCAATGCACCTTATTGTCACTTTGATTACAGTATTTATCTTGCAACCTTTGTGGTACATTTTTGTACATATATAATACTCATAAAAATACTATGCATCGCCAATTATTCATATTACTTATTTTTGCCGTCTTATCGGTACAATCTGCCCACAGCAAACCTATTGTTAAGGTTGCTGGTTATCAATTTGCGCCCTACTTAAATCAATCAAGTGATGGACTTTATACTGGATTATCAGTTGATGTGGTAAAGGCATTGAATGGCATTCAATCAGAAGTACAATTTGAATTTGTTGCGACGAGTATTGGTAACCGCTATAAAGCGTATAAGATGGACCGTTATGACATGATATTATTTGAAAGCCCTATTTGGGGTTGGCAAGATATTGAACATGAATTTGTGCCATTACATATTAATGATGGAGAACTCTTTATTGCGTTGAAAGACAAGGCTATCGAACAACAATATTTTGATAACTTTAACGGTAAAGTACTCAGCCTGGTAAAAGGATATCATTATGCATTTGCTCAGTGGCAAGTTGACCCAAAGGCACTTAATAATGATTACAATATTCAATTCGTCAGATCAAACGAGGCCTCAATTGTGAGCATACTCAGAGGCCGAGCAAATATCGCCCCTGTAACCTGGTCTTATTTGCAATTCTATTTAGCCCAGTATCCTGAGGTCAAATCTCAGCTATTAATTTCTAAGAAATGGGACCAAAAATATGACCATGGTGTTTTATTAAATCCCAAAGCACCTATTAGCAAGCAACAACTTACAAAATGGATATCACTGCTGCAAGAACAAAATATATTACCCCGATTAGCGGCAAACTATGGATTATAAAAACATAACAAACAATAACTTAAAGAATAGCTTTATAGGCTGTGCATATTAATTCTTTCAGGTGATAAATTATAAGCTAACAAAAAACCGTATTCATTGAATACGGTTTTTCTGTATTAGCAAGGTAGCGTTATTAATGTTGGGATGCTACATGGTCACCATCGACCAATAGTCCAGTCGTTTTTGAGGCTCATAGACAACGGTTTTGCACAACTCTTTGTATTGCCCCATTAACCCGCCTAAATTAGACGAGCCACCTAATTTAGCAATTTGTTGTTGTTTCTCGGCTATAATATCTTTTGCTACTTGTTCTGCACTGCGATATTTTGCAGCTAATGTAGCAGCATCAGTCGCCGATATTTTTAAACGCTCACCCACTGCCTGCATTTGCGGTGCGTTCATTGCACCAATCGCTTCCGAAGCGATTTGGTAATAAGCTGCACACTGAACCACTTCATCGGCAAAGGCTTTCTCGGCCTGATCTTGTGCGCAGACAGCTTGGCTTAAACATACTAACGAGGCCGTTAATAACCATTTCGCTTTAATACTCATATCCCGTCCTATTTAGTGTGCTAAATTTAAAAAAACACGTCATTAAAATCAAAGATACCATTAAAAACCATGCGTTGCATGACTTACCCTAAACCACCCCGCAATACTGTTACGGGTTTTTAATGTTGGTAACACTTCATGGGGAAAGCGCTCACTTAAAAATATGGCTAACGTTCCCATCTGAGGCTTTACCGTTTCTAGCAGTATATCGAACTCATCATAAATAAGCAGCTCGCCGCCATCGTCCAATTGCCAATGTGGATTTAAGAAAAATACCGTTGTAAGAATTCGATTTTGGCTGCCTTTTAAAGCATCGACATGCTTTTTATAATGTGCCCCAGGCTCATACACTGCATAGTGGCTCTCATAATCAAACAACCCCATAAATAAGCGTCGATTAAGGCCCTCTCTAAGTTGCTCCATAATAGACAGGTACGCTTTGTCTGTGTGGTCTTGTTTATCAAGCCAACTGATTTTATCTGAGCGGATCTCAGCATTAACTTGCTGTTCAATACCACGACCAATAGCCGCATATTTAAAATCAATGTCATGCTTAGCCTGCATTTTTTCAAGTAGGGCTAAACTAACATAATCAGGAATGATATCTGATAAAAGACTATAGCCTTTATCGACTAACGCATCTGCGATCACATCCAGCACTGCTTCACTTATCGGCGAAACCATACATGCTACATCCAAAGAGACGACGCTTTTTACTTTACTTTAGGACTTAAAAAACAAGATTAAGTCAGAATTTCGAGGGGGCGTGGTTTGCTAAATTTAAAGGGAATAATTAAATACGCCCGAATTTTTCAATAGAGTGTGAATACCCATTTAGGCTGCGAATACTAGTTTAACAATGGCATTATGACAACAAAATAAATATCTTCCTGCCAATATCGATTAGCAAATTAAACTTCAATTAAGTCAAACCGTTTAGCCAAACCTTTAAACCACTATACCACTGGTATAGATAGCTTTTTATAATCAATATACTTAAATATTATAAAGTTAAAAATTCATACGTTAGATGTATATTCAAACAATTTCAGTACTATTTATATTCTATAACTCTCTGCATTACTGTACTATGCCGTCCCAAATATTTAACGTTGAGATTGTTATGTTGAGCGATGTGCACGCTAGTGCGGATAAAAGGTACTGTGAATCCATTCTTTGCTGGGTGGGCCATTTATCAAATGAAGATTGGCCGTTAGACTTTCAACATTTCACCTCGTTTGAACACTTAAAATCGAGCGGCCTAAAACCTGCTCTGATTGTATTGTCGCTTCCAGAGGATCAACAAGACAAGCAACTCGACGCAATTAGAAAAGATGATGAGTTATCGCTTTGCCTTTTGCTCGTTATTAAGGAAAGCAAGCTGTCTGGGTATTTATCCAATGGCATGTTAACTCAAAATGTAACCACTCAGCTTGACACCTTTTTAGAAAAATCTTCCCTAGTCAAACTGGATTATCAAGATAATTTAGCGTTTAAACTACTTTGTTATATGTGGCTACATAGCGACAGTATTCTTGAACCAATGCGCCAACCTCAAAGCTCGCGACTCTATGTTTATCCACTATTGCAAGCTTGGGGAATAGCGCCTGAAGATTGTTTTTCATGGCTAAATGGTATTAGACAAAATAACTGGATTGAAACCGACCATTTAGTCAATCGGATCAGACTATGCCCAGACTGTCATTGCGGCCATTTAAACTACATTGATATATGCCCAAGTTGTAAAAATATTGATATTGGTAATCGAAGTAGTTTGCATTGCTTCAATTGTGGCCATGTGGGTGCTAAAGACGATTTCAAAAAATTAACCAGCTTACAGTGCCCTAATTGTTTACAACATTTACGCCATATTGGGGTGGATTATGACCGCCCAATAGAAAATCAGCACTGTAATAATTGTGAACATATTTTTGTAGAAGCACAGGTTGAAGCTGAATGCTTACAGTGCGGACAAGCCCATGCGATTGATGCTCTGCATGTAAGAAATGTTTATGGATTCAAGCTAACTAGCCAAGGTCGAATATTGGCAATTCAAGGTAAAAAGCACACTTTGTTTTCACTCTCTGCAGGAGAGCAAATGAGTCTGCAGCAGTTATTATGGTTAATTGATTGGCAAAACAAATTAGCTAAAAGGCATAAACATACCCATACCTTACTGTGTATACAGCTGATTAATTTTAATCAATTTTTACAATCTGAAGGTGAAGCGAAGGCTCTAATGCAATTGGATGCTTTTCAAGACAGATTAAGAAGTATTGTTCGGGTAACCGATGCGTGTACAAACTATACCGATAATGGCCTGTTAATATTGCTCCCGATGACAAATACAAAACAATTGCAATCAATTTACTCAAAACTACTGAATGTAAAAGAGTATCAAGATAAATCAAATATTGAATTTACCGTAAAAGCCATCAGCTTACCGGCGGATATAGGTGATAATGTTGAAGATTGGCTCACAGACCAAATTTTAACTACCAAGTCTATAACGATATGAGCGAACTACATACAATACTTTATATCTTTACAGATATTTGGTATCAACTCGCTAATCATTTGTTGTTTTTTATATGGCTTTTACCGCTAATATTTATTTATGAATTACCTCTGATGATGATAGTTATCAGTGGTATTTTACGCTTTCATTATGTGACCTTCATTCAAACACCGAAAGCTTCCATTTATCAACCCAAAGTATCTTGTATTATTACCTGTTACGCTGAAGGCAAGGCGGTAATGAGTACAATCTCATCACTCATTGAGCAAACCTACCCTGGAAATATTGAAATTATTGCGGTGGTAGATGGCGCGGTACAAAATGCACTAACTTATGAGTCGGCGATTCAATCTGCACAGGCGTGCAATCTACCCAATAGAAAAGTGATTGTTTTACCTAAATGGCAAAGAGGTGGACGAGTATCAACTTTAAATGCAGGATTACACTTTGCTAGCGGTGAAATAGTGATCAATGCAGATGCTGATACTTCATTTGATAATGATATGGTCAGCCAGGTGGTGCCGTATTTTGAAGATCCAAATGTACCCGCCTTAGGCGGCGCACTAAGAGTACGAAATGTTTCCCAATCGATAGTGACTCGTATGCAAGCAATCGAATATTTAATCTCTATGCAGGGTGGGAAAACCGGGTTAAGCCAATGGAACCTTATCAATAATATTTCAGGTGCGTTTGGCGCATTTCGTCGTACTTTTTTGATTCAAATAGGTGGATGGGACACTCATACTGCTGAGGATTTAGATCTAACGATTAGGATTAAGCAGTATTTTAAAAGGCACCCCCAATGGCGAATTCCGTTTGCAACCCTAGCCATAGGACATACTGACGCCCCTGTTACTTTGAAAGAGCTTGTTTGGCAGAGGTTACGCTGGGATGGCGATTTACTTTTTCTTTATTTCAGAAAGCATTGGCCTGCGTTTACGCCAAAACTATTAGGGTTTAGTACCTTCATATTCACATTAATTTATGGCTTTTTACAAAATGTATTAATGCCATTTGTTATTTTTATTTACAGTGTCGGAATAGTGGCATTATATCCTTGGCAATTTGTTGTTTCTATTTCCTTGGTTATTTACACCATTTACTTCTCTATTCTGTTATTTTTTTACCTCTTTGTGCTGTGTGCTATTTCAGAGCGACTAAAACAGGATTTATCTTTAATTAAATGGTTACCACTTTACCCTTTTTACGCACTGTTTATGAGAATGGTGTGCTTGTTTGCCCTCTTAAATGAAATGATTCGTCGGTCGCATGAAGAAAGCTCTATGGCACCTTGGTGGGTGTTAAAACGCGGGAGAAAATTTTAGTGAAAGTAAGTTATAACGCATCACCTAAGTCCAGTAAGCCTCAAACTGATAATGGATTAAAAGTACCCTATGCTGGCGCTAAACGTAGCGGTTTTAAAAATCGTTGGTATTTATTACTATTACTGGTAATTATTCCTTTAATATTAATCTCTTGGATCTTAATTCGGCCTGAAATATTTATTCTAGCCAACGGAATCATAACCACTGAACCTTTAGAAGTAAGATCACCTTATAATGGAGTACTAGTTAATTTAGAGGTCAGTGGTGGAGATAAAGTCAAAAAAGGCAACGTGATTCTTACCATATCAAACCCGCAGCTTGACGCTAAAATAACAAAGCTAAAAGACCATCTCGACAAATTTGAGCGCGAAAGTGTTGGCTTGGACAATGCTATTTTGTTGCAGCTTAGGCAGAGAATATCTATCGCCGAGGAAGGCGTGACAGCCCAAGAACGATTAGTAAAACAATATCAAGACTTACAGCAAAAAAATAAAGGCCTTATTGCATCGGCAGAAATGGCAATGGTCCATCAAACCTATATATCTTCTAAAATGGAACTCGCTAAGTCGAAAGCGGATTTAGCCCAAGAAAAACAACGCCAAAAAATACTGTCGTCTGCCGGCAGTGTAACATTATCTAAAAATGAAATTGAATTAGAACTTGTGAGCTTAATAGCCATCAAGAATCAGCTAACAACCACAGCACCATTTGACAGTCAAATAGTCGATATAATGGTTCAGTCGGGGGAATATATTGTTGAGAACCAACCCATGTTACTAATCTCTGGTCGCAAAAAACCTGTTATTACTGCCTATCTAGCCCCTAAATACTTTAGCCACGCACAAATAGGACAACAGGCAACAATTAAGCTGCCTGATGGTAGTAAGCTCAGAGCAAAAATTTCTGAGCCAACTGAATTAGTGAGTCGATTACCACAGCAGTTATCAGGGCCTTTTGAAGGTGATAAGGCGGTGTTAAAAATAATTCTAACGCCCGATGATTCACTTCCAGTATCCATTGAAGGTTTACCTGTAGAAGTTATCTTCGACTATCAGTAGTTAATGATGTTTCAAGGTCAAACTTGATAACGTACATAGCCTGTACCTAAACTTAAACCTGCGCCTAAACGTCCTCAGTTTAACCTGAGGACGAAGTCTATATTTGGCTGTGGGTCAGCACAACCTTATGTTGCTCAAACTTATCTTGCTCAGTATCGGGCCCATGTTCCTGCAATGCCTCATCTGCCGCTTGTTTACTTTGATTGACTTTTAACGCTAGGTACAAGTCTGAACGGATATAAATACCTTCATTGCCAGACTTCATCCCGGTCTGTTCAAACCATGAGAGTAATTGACGCTTTCTACCAGCAAGCTCAAGCCGCACGCCGCGCTTTTTAAACAGCGCATCTAAATCGGCAAGCATTGCCATTACACTTAAATCTAAATGAGTAAAACACGGTACAGCATCAATAATAACGCATTTTATATCGCCTTTTTGTCTTGCGTATTGCTCTAACAATCGACGTTTAAAATAACCTGAATTAAAGTAAGTTAACGGTGAATTAAAACGATAGATGAAGATACCAGCCACAGGTTTAGCTTTGTCACTGCTATCTAAACTTCTGATCACCCCTTTTATATCAACCCCTAAAACCTGATCTGTTGGGCGCATAACCGTTCGAATAAATTGGAACAAACCCAATAACACGGCCAATGTAATCCCAGGGATAACACCGATAAACAATACCGCAAATAAGGTTATTGACGCTAAGTAAAAGGCTTGTTTGTCGCGTAGTCTTAATTGCCACACAGCTTTTAAATCTAAAAGATGCACTGACGCTATCACCAACACCACACCGAGCGCAGCACTTGGAATAAACTCCAGCGGCGCAGTCAGAAAAATAGCAATAATGGCAATAATCGCCGCAGCAATAATTGACACTAATTGTGTTTTACCACCATTAGCATCATTCACCGCGGTACGGGAGTCAGCGCCACTTACTGCAAATCCCTGTGATAATGCTGAGGCTATATTCGCCAGCCCCAGTGCTCTAAACTCTTTATCTGCATCAATGTCATAACCATTTTTGGCCGCAAAACTGCGGGCAGTCAGCATCATACTGACAAAGCTGACTACCGCTAAGTTAAGTGCAGGCATAACAAGTTCGCGAATAATACCAACGTTAAATTCTGGCGCTTGAAACAAAGGTAATCCTCCTGCTACTTCCCCTATGGTTTTGACATCAAATTGCTCAAGGTTAAACACCCAAACTAATATCGCCCCAAACGCGATGGCAAACATTGATGAGGGCCAGCTTGGTCTTAACCGTTTCATACCAAAATAAATCGCCACTGTGAGTATGGCCATTAATAAGGTCGGAACGTGGGTTTTTGACAAATAAGTAGGTGCGCCACCTAAACGTTCAAGTAAGTATCTTTCATCGAAAGTGAAACCGAATATTTTTGAAAACTGACCAACAATAATGGTAATTGCCACACCATTTAATAGCCCCATTAAAATTGGCTTGGACAGAAAATCAGCCAATACCCCTAATTTAAATCGGCTAGCAATTAAACACCAAAACCCGGTCATTGCGGTCATGGTCATAACCAGTTGCCAATGCTTAACACTGTCGCCGGCCGCCAGTGGCGTAACCACTGCTGCAATAACAGCACAAGTCGCTGCGTCAGGCCCAACAATAAGTTGCCTTGAGGTGCCAAACAAAGCATATATCATCATAGGTAAGACGCAGGAATATAAACCAACAGCTGCGTTAACGCCGGTAAGTTGGGCATAAGCTATTGCAACCGGAAGCGCTACAGCAGCAACTGATAATGCCGCTTTAACATCATCCGCAAACCACTTTCGCTCATAGTTAATAAGTGTATTTAAACCTGGCATAAACTCGTACAAACGTGACAACACAGCAGTTTCCTTGTCATTAAAGCTAATGCAGCAATGATAGGTTTTTATTAAAAAAATTACAGCAACTTGTGTGATTTTTTTCTAGCACAGAAATGTGACATAAAAATGAACCTCTGCTGCATAACCCGATAATTGCCCTTAGTGGATATTAACACATATGAGCCTTCCGCCAGTCAATAGGCGAGCCTAACTTATTTGACTGCTTTTGCAGTCAAATTAAAATCAATCAACAAATTCATCTACTTCGTCTGTCAGTTAGCTGTCAAATCATCGTTTACAGCAAACACATATAGAGGCTCTCTTAGTGCGATCTTATCGCTGCCTGACGCTTTTCAATCCTTTGAAATATCAGGGGCACTAGACATTTATCGGTTAACCCTAAGATGGCACTATTCAAGTCAGAGGTGCTTTGTGCACAGTTAGTTTCAGGCTCATTTAAGGTGTAAACGACTTTGGTGATTGTACTCATTAATGCGCGCCAATAAGGTGTCTAATCAAGGCAATGTAGCTTAAATAGCATTTGGCATAGTGATGATGGTGAGAAGTCATTGCTTCATTAGCCACATCATTCACGTTCATGCTCGCTTCTCTTTTCAAGAGTATCTAGTTAGATGTTCAGCTCACCTTATTGCGCGACTTATCCTTTTAAGAATCGTTGTTCATCAAACACCGTTTTGTTCTTCAACATGAAATAGACGCAACGGCCAAGCTTATGTGCCAGTGCAGATAACGCTTTAGCCTTACTCATTCTTTTTTGTAATCTATTAAGATAGTTACGGGCTTTATCATTGCCTCGCAGGTAAAGCACAGCAGCTTCAGAGAATGCCCACTTTAAATGAGCATTACCGATTTTATTACCATTAGTACCATAGGTTTTACCCGCAGACTCAGCTTTGCATTTGACTAATCGAGAGTATGAAGCAAACTTTTGCACTGACTCAAATCGACTGATATCACCAATTTCATAGAGGATAGTCAGCGATAAAATCTTACCGATGCCAGGTACTGTTTTAAGTAGTTCTAGATACACGGGATTATGATTTTTGGCTTGTTTTTCAATGAACCATTCAACTTGAGCGAGTTCTTTGGCATAGCAATCAAGTAGCGCCATGTCTAAATCAATATTACGTTGCACAATAGGATCTTGATATTGCTCCCGCATTTTTTGTCTTGCAGAGATGTTTTTAAGGTTTAGGTCAGTGGCAGGTAAGTTGTATTGGCTGTTGGTGTTAACCACATGACCTTTAAGCATAGCGCCGTGACGAACAATCTTCATACGTCGACGTAACAGGTCACGCGCAGCGCGCATTTCACTTGGGTAATCGTAGGCTATTGGAAAATTGCCACCACGCAGCAGTGTGGCAATTTTAAATGAATCGACTTTATCGTTCTTAGTTTTACCGCCGTGAATCGCTTTCATATAAAGGGCATGACCTAGAATAAAGTCGATACCCAGTTCAGCACACCAATCAGACACCCAATACCAACAATGCATGCACTCAACCCCGACAATGACATTGCCGATATAGGGTTCAAGTATGAGTAGTAAGTCATCTTTGTCAGCGCCAATCTTTTTATGGACGACAACTTCCCCTTTAGAATCAATGATGCAGACATAAAGTAAGCGTGCATGTAAATCGATACCACAGTAGTATGGATGTGAGTTATTATAAAATCTCATTGAGCTTTCTCCTGTTGGTTTGGTCACCTTAAGCATACCGCTGATGCGGCTTGCTAGGGAGGGGGCTCAATGAGTATCAAGGTGCTTTAAGAGGATGAGAAAAATTGATACTTTTGATTACAAAATCTCAAATCCAAAGTACCAATTACATGTTAAACTACTCTACTGAAATATAATTTCTCATTTATTTGCTCCAAATGGCTTCTCTATAATTTCCTGAGGTTTTTGTGTCTCAATCTTCAAACAAAGCTGCTCTAAACACTTTTCCACATTTGGCAATGTTACTCCCTATGTTAGCGGCAATCGTTGCGATAACGCCCTTAGCAATTGATATGTACTTACCTGCTATGTCAACTTTAGCGAAAGGTTTTGGCACCGATGTGACCATGGTGCAGCAATCGCTAAGTATTTACCTGGCAGGCTATGCGTTAGGCATGCTGACTTTTGGCCCGATTGCTGACAGAGTTGGCCGTAAGCCATTAGTAATTACTGGGTTAATCGGTTTTAGTGTCATCAGCTTACTGCTTGGATTCAGTCAAACCATAGAGCAGTTTCTTGTACTGCGCTTTTTACAAGCCTTTATCGGCGCAGCAGCCACCGTTGTGGTGCCAGGTTATATTAAAGAAATCTACGGTGACAATACTGCCAAAGGCATGTCTTACGTCAGTTTAATCATGATGTTAGCGCCGTTAATAGCCCCAACAATAGGCAGTTTTATATTAGAGCTGGGTGACTGGCACTTAATCTTTTTTGTATTAAGTTTTTACGCGGCATTATTACTTATCATTGTGTTAACAAAGTTAAAAATGCCCAGTGATACTGATTTAGAACAACGTAGCCAAAAATCTTTTTTTCGATCTTATTACACGGTGTTTTCTCGCCAAGGTGTAAAATTACATATCACCAGTGGTGTACTGACCTCTTTTGCATTTTTCTGTTATTTAACTGCATCTCCATTTGTGTACATGGAAGTGTTTGAATTAGACAAGTCGCTATTTGCCATTCTATTCAGCTCTAATGTGGGTGCATTAATGTTAGCCAACATTGTTAACTCACGTATTGTCAGTCGTTATGGCTCAAAGCGTATGTTACATGTCGGTACTTTTTTTGCGACTATTGCCGCCATTGGTTTAGTGCTGGTGAATGTGTTTGATTTAAGTTATCACTTTACAGTGATAATGCTGATCCCACTAATGGGTGCATTAGGGATTATGTCAGTGAATGCTGATGCGATTGTGCTAATGAAATTTAAGCAAGAAACCGGCACGGCTACTGCGGTTATTGGTACATTACGATTTGGTTTTGGGGCAACAGCAGGTCCATTACTCGCCTATTTCTATACTGGTACAGCAGTGCCATTCGCCAGCTTAATGTTAGTGGCCATTTTAATGGTTGCCGCGTGTCAAATATTACAAAATTATCAAAGCAAATATCACACTCTTACTGATAACTGATAACTGATAACTATCGTTGGTAAGTTAACGCGTAAATTCCACAAAGCCATCAACCAAGCGTTTGATGGCTTTTTTGTTTGTCTAATCCAACATACTCTGGTGACAACAATCCTTTCACTTAGATTAAATATGAAATATTTTCAAATTAATTAAAAAAATAAACAAAACACTTGCAGTAAATATAAATTTACATATGATAAAGCTCATACGTTCTGCAGAGCGGATAATGGGTTTAAGGTACGTCTTAACCTTTAACAGACTTAAATAACCGTTTAAGTTTATTTTTTAGAACGATTACCGTCGTTGTATGCAAGATACTGTTTACCATAACGGTAACTTAAGAGGATTGATTTCATGGAAAAGCTTTCTGGCGCCAGTATGATTGTGCGCTCACTAATAGATGAAGGTGTTAGCCATATTTTTGGTTACCCGGGTGGTTCTGTTTTAGATATCTATGATGCCCTCCACAAAATAGCTGGTGTAGAACATATATTAGTTCGTCACGAGCAAGCCGCGGTTCACATGGCAGATGGTTATGCTCGCGCCACGGGTAAAGTTGGCGTGGTACTGGTAACCTCAGGTCCTGGTGCAACCAATGCCATCACCGGTATTGCAACAGCCTACATGGACTCTATCCCCTTAGTGGTGTTATCTGGTCAGGTACCAAGCTCACTCATTGGTAATGACGCCTTCCAAGAATGTGACATGATTGGTATTTCTAGGCCTATCGTTAAACACAGCTTTTTAGTTAAAAACCCGGCTGATATTCCTGAAATCGTTAAAAAAGCCTTTTTTATCGCCTCTACAGGTCGTCCCGGCCCTGTGGTTATAGACTTACCAAAAGACTGCCTAAGTCCTGATAATCTTTATGATTATATCTATCCAGACAGCGTAAAAATGCGTTCATACAATCCAACAACAACTGGTCACAAAGGTCAAATTCGCCGTGGACTCCAAGCCTTATTAGCGGCCAAAAAACCGGTTCTTTATGTGGGTGGTGGCGCGATTATTTCAGAGTGTGACAAACAGATATTATCACTTGCTGAACAACTTAATATTCCGGTAATTTGCACATTAATGGGCTTAGGCGCTTTCCCTGGGACTCATCAACAAAGCTTAGGCATGTTAGGCATGCATGGCACATTTGAAGCCAACAATGCTATGCATAATTGTGATTTGATATTTGGTATTGGGGTACGTTTTGATGATCGTACGACCAATAATGTTGATAAATATTGCCCTAACGCCACTATTTTACACATAGATATAGACCCTGCATCTATTTCAAAAACCGTACGAGTAGACATTCCGATTGTAGGTTCAGCGGATAATATTCTTGATACCATGCTTGAACTGTTAGCCAGCACCAAAGGTAAGAATGATACCGAGGCATTAGATGCTTGGTGGCAACAAATTACTCAATGGCGCGCTCAACAGTGTTTAGAGTTTGATAGAACCACTGACCGTATTAAGCCGCAACAAGTTATCGAAACCTTATATAAACTAACCAATGGTGACGCTTATGTCGCCTCGGATGTCGGTCAACATCAGATGTTTGCTGCCCTTTATTACCCGTTTGATAAACCACGCCGTTGGATTAACTCCGGTGGTTTAGGCACCATGGGCTTTGGTTTACCTGCCGCCATGGGCGTCAAAATGGCCTTCCCAGACGAAACCGTCGTGTGCGTTACTGGCGATGGTTCTATTCAAATGAATATTCAAGAGCTATCAACGGCACTGCAATATGATACCCCTGTTAAAATTATCAACTTGAATAACCGCTTTTTGGGCATGGTAAAACAATGGCAAGATATGATTTACTCTGGTCGCCATTCGCACTCCTACATGGATTCTGTGCCTAATTTTGCCAAAATTGCCGAAGCTTATGGCCATGTAGGAATAACAATTAGCGATCCAAAAGAGCTAGAGTCAAAATTGGCCGAAGCATTAGCCATAAAAGATCGATTAGTATTTGTAGATATTAGTGTTGATGAGACAGAACACGTTTATCCAATGCTAATTCGTGGTGGAGCAATGAACGAAATGTGGTTAAGCAAAACGGAGAAAAGCTAATGCGTCGTATTATTTCTGTATTACTTGAGAACCAACCCGGTGCACTTTCTCGCGTTGTAGGCTTGTTTTCACAACGTGGTTACAACATTGAAAGCTTAACCGTCGCACCAACGGAAGATAACACACTGTCACGTTTAAACATTACCGTGATAGCGGATGCAAAAGTGTTAGAGCAAATTGAAAAACAACTGCATAAGCTTATTGATATTCTAAAAGTGGCTAACATTACTGAAGCGGCACATATTGAACGCGAGCTAGCTCTGGTCAAGGTAAAAGCTATTGGTGATGTGCGTGAAGAAGTTAAACGTACAGCGGATATTTTTCGTGGCCAAATAGTTGATGTAACAGCAAGCCTTTACACCATCCAAATGGCTGGAACCAGTGATAAAGTTGATGCCTTTATTGGTGCCTTAACAGAAGTTACTAAGGTGATTGAAGTGTCTCGTTCAGGCGTGGTGGGGCTGTCTCGTGGTGAGAAATCAATGCGGGCATAAGCTAAATTGAATTAAACCAGTACCATAGTTTGTAAACATAAAAGAGCCACAGGTTAATCTGTGGCTCTTTTGTTTGCTGATCTATTTGTTTATTACAGGCGCATAACGTCAATCATTCAGTTAGCAGCGTAGACCATTAATAAATTAAATCTATCCGTGAGAATATTGTTTAAAATCCATCCAAAGTTATAGCATAAAGTTAATCACTTAAGTGTGGTAAAGTTTACGTAATAACAATTAATGCAATATAAATGTTCCAACCTGAGCGCGCATGGTGCTCGCAAGCTCTGATAAATTATTAACTGAATGACTTAATTGCTCTGCTGCCATAGTCGAGTGCTGGGCAATATCACTGATAGCGATAATACTGCGATTGATACTTTCAGCTACACTCGATTGTTCTTCTGCTGCCGTAGCAATATGGGTGTTTAACTCGGTAATGTTATCAACCGAAGAGACAATTTCTTTTAGCGCATCACCGGCTGAATTGGTGTTTTTGTTAGCTTCATTCACCTGTTCTACGCCTGACTCCATAGAAATAACTGCTTTTTTTACCCCTTGTTGCAAGTTATCAATCATGGTTTCAATCTGCAGTGTCGACTCTTGAGTACGCTTAGCTAAGGTACGAACCTCATCGGCAACAACCGCAAAGCCACGACCTTGTTCGCCAGCTCTCGCAGCCTCAATAGCAGCATTTAACGCAAGTAAATTAGTTTGTTCAGCAATACTCTTAATTACATCAAGCACTTGCCCTATATTCTGGCTTTCACTGGCAAGGTGTGTAATAACCTCTGATGTTTGTTGAATTTTAGTCGACAAAAGTGACATACTTTTAATAGATTGTTGAACGATTAGATCACCATTTTGGGCATGACTATCGGCATTTTGAGCAGAATCTGCTGCAGCTGTCGTACTTTGAGCAACCTCAGCAACCGTTGCTGTCATTTGGTTCATCGCAGCTGCTGTTTGCACAGTTTCAGATTGCTGTTTTAGCATCCGGTTGTTAGTTTCTTGGGTAAAATCATTCAAGCTATCAGCAGAATTATTAATCGTATTCGCCGCATCAGATATTGACTCAAGAATCCCCCTCAAATGTGCAATAACCCCTGTTAAATTAGTAGAGATTTGGCCCAACTCATCATCATTAAACTGCTTAAAAACCTGAGTTAAGTCAGAGTCTTTTTTAATCACTTTTAACTTAGAAAGGATATCGGTAATAGGTGACATAACACTTGTTCTGACCCATCGGCTCAATATGATACTGGCAATTATCGCGATTGCGGTTAGAAATAGAAATAAGTTCACAGAAGCATTGTAAACCTCATTCACCGCTTGCGTTTCATTTTCGGCCACTTGTATTTGCAGCGATACTAACTCTGCTATTTTACCGCTAATAGGATCTATTACTTGATATAAAGGAATAATATCTGAACTTAACTGCCCTGCTATATTGCCTGATAATGTATTGAGTTTACTGATTAACATATCTATTTGCTTGTCAGCAGGCACAAACATCACTTTAGCTTCTTTAACTAAACGCGCCTCTTCTGTTGTCAGTTCAGTCGCAATATATTTAGTCCAAAGAGACTCAATATTTTTTCTGGCATTTCTCAATGCATCTGCTGCATTTTGAGCACTAAAATCTCCGGCGTTTGCTTTATTGATAGCATCAATAACATACACAGCATAATCGTCTCCGATGACTTTCAAGTCCTCAAGAGGCACTACTCTATCATGGTATATTCGTACCACCCCTTGTTCAATCTTTCCCATCATATTAATGGCAATGCCACAGATACAAATAAGTAGAGCAAGCGGAATCAAAGAGCTTAATAGCATCTTATGTTTAATTTGTAGATTCATAAAATGTCACCATTGTAATCGATTGAATTAATCCATCCTAATGGCTCAGTCATTCCATAAAGAGAACCTAGTTACGTTTAAATATTTTTAAAAGCGAAAGATAATGACTCAACAACAAATTGTTACCAAATTGTAATCGTCACTAAAATAAAGTATTGCACAAAGTAGGCTTTATGCTAGACACAGCGGCAAAAAATTTTATTTTGTATCGGGAATGGTACATAAAGTTATTACGTTAAAAACCATCCCTCTGATATCAAATCGATTTCATTATATAAAAACCTGCACAAACTTACTTTTGATGTTAACGAGGCGGGATATTTAGGTAATAATTAGTTAAATGTTATATTTTTAAAATAATTGGAGTAAAAACTTAAAACACTAGTGTTAATAAAACGTTAAAATAATATTGATTTAAACTGACAATAACCATGCCTTAAAATCACTTATGGTAAACACCTTCAAAATAACTTTATCAAACTGACTATAAAACATTCAAACACGAGCCCCTTTCTTGTCATAAAATGACTAATTTTTAACTGTTGCAATCTTTTTTTCTCCTCTATGTTGATTGCTGAAAGTAAAAAAAAATTAAATTAACCCCCTAATTATAATAAAAATGCTAGCGCTTCTATTACCTTCATTGAACACAATAATGTTAGTCGTAATGGTGGCCGCCGTAGCAGACAATAGACAAGGATATCAGATGAATAAATCACTATTTTTACTCATGGCGGGCTTACTCAATGGTGCAGCTCAAGCCGCTGTAGGTGGCCATCCAGTCGTATTAGTACATGGCTTTCAACCCGACAACTTACAAAGTAAGCCAACAGGCACTCAGGTTAGCGATAATGGCGATCAATATTGGGCTCAGTATTGGCGGGATCGCGCCGATGAACGTATCGATTGGCCATCACATGAGCGTATAGCCAATAAAATCACTAGCAATTACGTATGGCCTAAATTACAGCAAATGTCCCGTGATGGAACCTGTGCCAGTGGCTGTGTGTTTGTCACTCACTCGACAGGTGATTTAGTCACCCGTTATATTATTGATAATCAAGCACTATGGTTACAAAATGCCGGTCTACAGCCATTAAACATTGTGGCCACTTTCGATTTTGCAGGTGCGGGTGGTGGTGTTGAATTAGCCGATCTTGCCGTCAATGTTGCCAATGGCTCAGGCCTTATCGATGCAACCTTAAGGTTTGCAGTGTCCTTATGGCTAGGCACCACTCCAACACCATCAACAATTGGTGTACTTAATGATTTACGTGTTAATAGTGCCCGCCAGCTTGCGCCCTTTCCAGAAAGTAGAGTACCCCGCTTACGTTTTGCGGGTGCTGGGTCTGACTTTCTTGGGGCTACGGGTGCATTTTTACCCGGTGAAGATGATGGTGTAGTTGCCAGCCACTCAAGCTGTGGTGCAGCATCGGTAGGCAGTTATAACAGCTGCTCACGCAGTGTCGCATTTGATGGTAAACTTCAATCTGTCAGTGGCCCGAGCCAGTTTATGCCGTATCATTACCCTATGTTAATGAGCGAAGGCTACAGTCATGGTGACACTATTTTAAACAGTGCCAAAGATGAAGTCACCACAGCTAACAGCAGTGCTAATTACCTAAATGGTGACAATTTACAATTTAATACCTATGAAGAAAAGCGCGGTTGGTGGGTGTTTAGTTCACGTTATCGACTAGTCCGCAACTCGGCGAATACCAGTATGTCATCCCTTGTGTATCAGGCGGCTAATTAATCATTGTGAAGAAGTATAATAAAAAACTTGTCAGTGCTATTACCCTGCTAGTCGGTCTAGCAGGGTATTGGTATTTCACCTCTGAGCCAGCGACATTGCCAGCTCAGGCGTTGATTACACCCCAAAAGGAGCCTTCTATTACTCAGCCGCCAGCTCAAACTTCGCAGGTAAAACCCAAGATAAAATATCAAGTAGAAACAATCCCTGAGTCTATTAGTGAGAGTTTCTCTTTGTTGGCAGATGCCTATGCTAATGAGCTAACGTTACCTTCTTATTCAATGCCATTAACTGCTGAAGATAGCCACTTACTCAACCCCAACAATTACCTGCCACAGCCCGTTATGTTACAAGGCGGCGGCAGCGCTAGCATAGTGCTACCTCAATATCGTTTCAGCTACCCTGAGCCTGTAATAGTAAAACTTGTCGTAAACGGCATGGCAGTAACGGCTGTTAAGGTCTCACTTAAAAACGAACAAAGTACTGATATTAACTATGGTAATGACATACTTGCTAAAAAAGATATGCTCGGCGATGAAGGGGAATGGGCTGCACAGCTCGACGCGAAAGAAGAGTGGGATGGCCCAATAGAAGTGAGTGTAACGTTTAGCGCGAAAGGCAAAAAGCAAACAATATCAACAGGCATTGAATACAGTTATCCAGCAGCCACTATCACCGGAGTAGGCAACATTCGGGCAGAAGGCAGTGATATGGTTATCCCCATCAAATTAGACGTTGAACAAGCGGGCTATTATCGTTTACGGGCTAATTTACACAATGAAAACGGCCAACCAATAGCCTTACTCACCAGCTCAGAAAAACTCTCAGAAGGTGGTGCTGAAATGATGCTTAAAGCTTATAAAGGCGTGCTTGCAACACACTCAGGTCCCTTCAAAATAGCGACTTTTGTGTTAGAGCTTCGCCCTGGTGTGCCCGGGGAGTTAACACGTTATGGTCATAGCGAGCAGCCTAGTTTTGATCTTGGCGATTTTGCTGTCGAACAACTGTCAGATGAGCCATGGCAACCCGATGAACAAGAACAGCAACGCTTAGAGTTTTTGCAGAAGATGGCCGGGGAATAAGGGGGTGCTTGATGTCACTATGAATTCCTCGACCTTGGAGCTAGTACTAAAGCTGAATTTATCGATTAGGTCAGAAAATCAGACACTCATATATTCCCCCTATTCAAAAGGAATAATATTCCACATCGTCTACGAATATTAAACACCTCCGAGGTCGATTCAACTCAAGCATTGGCTTGAATTTTACCGTATTAACACTAAAAAACCGGAGGGTTTATATGATATCAATATCCTTTATGCCACATCAGGTTTCGTTTTCAGTTTGAGAAGACCAATGCCAAAGGCTGCCATTGCCACTGCTACAATGGCATTAAGGTAGTTGAAAAAAGCATAGGGCGCGTAGTCAAGTACATCTACCCCTAGTGTGGCAGTATAAAAGGCACCGGCCGTAGTCCACGGAATAAGACCTGTGGTCATAGTGGCACCTTCTTCAACTGAGCGCGAAAGAATGGCTGGCTCTAAATTTTGTTGCTCATATTTAGGCTTAAACAGTTGGCAACTTAGAATAATCGAAATATAGGCCTCGCCCATAGCAATGTTACCTAAAAAGCCCGACATAATCGTTGTCGCAATAAGGGTAGCGGTGCGCTGCACTCTTTTTATGATGCCTGCTAATAGTGCGCTAAGAAATCCCGCGCCGTGCAAAATTCCGCCTAGCGCGATAGCCATTAACGCCAGCAGTAAGGTCCAGCTCATGCTGCTAATGCCGCCGCGACCAAGCAAAGCATCTAAACTGGAGATACCCGTTGATTCCGGTGTATTTTCCCACTGCGCATTAAGCACAGAGATAGCACTTTCTTGCTGATAAAAAATCGCAATTAGCACGGCAAGTATAATGCTGCATGACATAGTCACTTCAGCGGGCACTTTTCTAATGCTCAGTACCGCGAGTAAAATCAGGGGTAATAAGGTAATCAGCGGCGTAAGGCTGTAATTGTTGGCGAGTGCTGTTTGAATTGAGGTGACCTCTGCCAAGTCTATATTTTGCTCACCATAGTTAAATCCGATCACTAAAAATATTAAAAAAGTGAGGATAAAAGTCGGCGTTGTAGTGAACAGCATGGCGTAAATGTGTCGATAAAGATCGGTGCCAGCACTCATAGCAGCAAGGTTTGTGGTATCTGAAATCGGCGACATTTTATCACCGAAGGTGGCACCGCAAACAATCATACCTGCGACTAAAGGCAGTGGAATATTCATGGCAGAGCCGATACCAATAAAAACCACACCTAAGGTGCCAACGGTACCCCAAGATGTTCCAGTTGCTAGCGACATCAAGGCGCACAGTAATAAACCAACAGCCAAAAACAAACTCGGACTCAACCAGCTAAGGCCATAATAAATAAGTGTGGCGATGGTGCCACTGTGCATAAAACTAGCAATCACCATGCCGATCAATATAAATATATAGATGGCAGGCATGGCTCTGGTGAGGGCGTTAGTCATCAACTCACGTATCTGTATATAGCCGTAACCAAGACTAAAAGCGTTGAGTCCTACCCACAACAGGCACAGAAACATTAGTGTATGCAGGCTGATCCCTAGACCAAAAAGTCCACCCGCTATGGTGATGATAATCACGCTAAAACAGATAAGAGACTGCAAAAAACTAGGGCTACGGGGTAAGTTAGGCGTAATTACAGACATTGGCACACATTATGGTAACAATTGGGATGAAGCTGAGTATATCAGTACAAGTAATTGGGTAAACTATAAACAAGCAGGATATCAAAAATAAACCTTTCATCTTTTGTAAGTGGTCGTTTAGCGCCAAAGAAAAAGCTGGCTAAAAAACTGTTGCGCTTGTCTGAGTGAAGATTATGGTTGCGAAGTAAATTTAGCCTATTGCCTTAAAAAAACATCTAGTCTGGTATAAATGACGTATCAAGGATGACCACATACGTTTTTAATCAATATTAACATGGTAAAAATTACCCATTCGTTATCGATTCGTAAGCTATTGTTGCGGTATATAATGTATTTGCGCGTGTTTTATTCCATGTAAAAGAGGCATTACCATGGATCACAACCCTTCTCAGCTACTTCGCGTTACCTGGGCACTTAAAACAAGCTTTATTGCTGATGCCTTGGCCATGCCGGTGCATTGGTATTATCAACCAATAGAAATAGAGCGTGCTTTTACGGGTGGTATTCAGCGCTTTGAAGCCGCACCTGAGTTTCATCCTTCATCTATTATGTCGTTGCACTCTAAACACAAAGGAGGGCGACAATCCAATGATAGTTCGTCTAAGGGACATGCATCTAAAGATCAGCCGCCGCAAGTGGTAGGCGATATTATTTTAAAAGATAAGGCGCAGTTTTGGGACAGACCGAATGTGCATTACCATCAAGGCATGCAGGCGGGTGAAAATACCCTTAACGCCCATTGCGCTCGTGTGCTGATGCGCACCTTGGCGCGTTCGCCACAACGCTACGACCGACAAGCATTTGTTAATGCCTACATTGACTTTATGACAATGACTCCCGCCGCTCATCCAGATACTTATGCAGAGTCCTACCACAGAGGATTTTTTGCTAACTTGGCGCAGGGACGCAAGCCTGAAAATTGTGGGATGATAACTCACGACACCGCATCCATAGGTGCATTGGTAACCGTAGCGCCCTTGGTTTTTTCAGAACGACTTAAAGGCATAAGCGAAGACGAAATAAAGATTACCTGCCGAGCGCATCTGGCATTGACCCATCCTGATGAATCTTTAATGCAGGTATGTGATAGCTACGTGCAACTCTTGTGTGGTCTGTTGGATGGCCCGGATGAGGGCGGCGCTAAAGCACTTTTACTTGAAGCAAGTATAGGCCTAACCAGTACTAATTTAGCCAGTCTGTTAAAACGTAACGTGCCCGACAATCAAGTCGTCGGCCAAGTGTTTTCAAGGGCATGTTATATTTCAGATTCTTGGCCTGTCGTTTTGTATCTGGCCTGTAAATACCAAAATGATCCTTGGCAAGCACTGCAAGTCAATACTAACTTAGGCGGTGACAACGTACATCGCGGCATAGTGCTGGGAACCTTGCTTGGACTGCAAAGCGATATTGTGGCCACCAGTTGGTTTGAACAACTGGTAGACCACAAAGAGATAGCTCAAGAAATTGACGCGCTTATACGCGAGGCAAGCGCTCCCAAACCGTAAGTTCAGACAAGGTATGCTGAAACTTGTGCTGAGTTTCACGGATCACAAACGGGACTTTTCGCGGCTCACCCACTAGCTTAAAGTGGCTTGATAATTGATCTTTCAAGCCATCTAATGTGCTGTAGTTTTCGCCATCTTTTTTGACCCCCCTATCCACTCTTCTTTAGGTGTATGCTCTTCCAGCCAAGTGTAAGGCGATGCAATAATGAGCAAGCCGCCGTCATTGATACGCGCCGCGATATCGGCCAAAAAACGGCTCGGCTGATAGAGCCTATCAATTAAATTTGCCGCCAGTACTAAATCATAAGAAGTGAATTGGGGTTTGAGATTACAGGCGTCGCCTTGATGAAATGCTACGCGGTTTGAATAAGCTTGCAACCCTAGTTCTTGCAGGGTACGAGTATGATAGCTAACTAATTCGCCTTCTTCGGCACGGGCGTAACGCACTGCACCTTGCTGCGCCATTTGAGCCGCTAGACGGGTAAAGTTTGCTGAGAAATCAATACCGTCTACTTCATCAAATTGACGGGCCAACTCAAAACTTGCTCGACCACACGCACAGCCTAAGTCAAGGGCTTTAACTGTGGGTTTACCCTTCATTGCCTCAAGTGCAATATCAGCTAAGGCTTTAGGGAAATTATCTACGCCATACCAAGTGTCACCAAAGTGAAACTCTGCGTATTCTGACAATAATTGATTACTTTCGTAATAAGCCTTAGGAGAAGTCGCTTCAATACTAGAGGCAATATAACGAAACCCAGCGTGCTGAAAGAAGTGACGTCTAAACGCATAACGTGCACTAAGGCGTGCTTCGTTACCACTTGAAATCCATGAGCCGCCTTTGATTAGATTGTGTTTACCATCAAAAGTTGGCGTGGTGAAATCATCATACAGTGGGTGTACTTTAAAGTTATCGAACGGGTAAATAGGCGTTTCAGTCCATTGCCACACATTGCCCACCACATCAAACCAATGACCATGTTGATAGCGCGTTACCGGGCAACATGATGCAAAATGGTCAAGATGCAAGTTAGCATTGGCCTTACTATTACCCAGCTCTTCGACGCCCGCTTCTGCACACAAGCGATACCATTCATCTTCCGTTGGCATGCGGATCAGTTGCCCAGTTTCTACTGTTTTCCATTCACAAAACGCTTTCGCTTCATGGTAGTTAACTTCAGCAGGCCAGTCCCAAGCCATATCAATTTCTTCGGTCATCAGACGTAAACGCCAGCCATTGTGCCAATGCCAAAATGCTGGGTGTTTCGCCTCAGTAAATTGTCGCCAAGCCAGGCCTTCATCACTCCAGAAACTACTTTGCTCATAACCACCGGCCTCAACAAACTCAAGAAACTCCTGATTGCTGACTAAATATTGGCTGGCTTTAAATTCAGCGACCTCTGCCTGATGTTGGCCATATTCGTTGTCCCAGCCATAGACATCACTATCAAAGGATTTGCCAAGATTAACAGAGCCGGCAGCGACGCTTATCAATTTATTTTTTGGCGCCTGGCCAGTCTCTTTGCAAGCAGGCCATTGAGGTAATGACTGGATTTTAGCCAGTTCATGCTGGCGAATGAGTACCGACGACGTCTCAAGGTGAATACGCTCGTGCTCAATCCCCATGACGATAGGCCACCAGGTATTTTTCCCAATCAATGGGTAGCACAAGGTCCAAGGTATCAATTAATGTTAATACTGTGGCACGTACTTTAGCGCGGTAGTCTTTTACCGCAGCAACACTGGGCCAGTCATAACTGTCCTCGGACAAATCATCCCAGCTCATTTCATCAACACCCACAGCAAAAATTGACTCCATATGAGGATTTATCCTATTGGGGATCAGATTTGCTAATAGTAGCTTGTTGATGAAAAAAGTGGCCGTATGCCCAAGATAGAAAATAAGCGGGTGGCGCAAGGGGATAGGTTTTTGATAAAAACCAGCATCGTCGCGCAAACAATCAAACAGTTGCGAATAGGTATCAAAGGTATTAGTGAAGTAAAGCGCGATTTCTTTGCGCTTGTCATCCACACTGCCACTGCTGAGTTTAGGGGTTCTGCGCAATGCACCAGGTTCAACGAACGTTGCGGATCGTTTAGCCATTTCTTGAGCGTTTTGTATAGGTAAAGTCATCCTGAAACACGTTCCTTAAATTTTTATTCTATAGTCATACGATTAACTACTGGATAAAGGCTCAACTTTTTTACTTTATATTGATATTATCCGCAAAAAATTTTGCTTGTGGTTAAACGACTCCGCCCTGCAGTTTTTTAATTGCTTCGACTAAATAATCTCGTGAGCAACCGAAGTTCAAGCGAAAATAGTCTTTATCACCAAAGTCTCTGCCCGCTGATGGACCGACACCTTTGGCTTCACACCAGGCTTGCGTATCGGTAACTTGCAAACCGCTTGCATCAACCCAGAGTAAAAAAGTCGCCGCGGGTGAGATAGCTTTTAAACCGTCAATTTTGTTGATCTCAGTGACTAAATAATCGCGATTTTCTATCAAATAAGCCAGCTGTTGTTGATGCCAGTCATCGCAATGCCTGAAGGCTGCATTAGTAGCGGTAAGCCCTGTGACGGTTACCGATGGTAACCTGCCGCGGGCTGCATGGTTGAAGGCTGCTCTTAATGTTTCGTTGGGGATAATAGCAAAAGACGTACCTAATCCCGCGATATTAAAGGTTTTACTCGCGGCCATCAATGTCACTGAATGCTCAGCTAACTCTGGGTGCGCACTGGCAGGCAAATGTGGCACGTCATCTAAAATTAAATCGCAGTGTATTTCATCCGAGCACAGCATGACGCCATGCTTTGTGCATATTGCTGCAATGGTGTCTAGTTCGGCTTGATTTAAGACTGTACCAAGCGGATTCATTGGATTACACATAATAAATAAGCTGGCTTTAGGATCCGCGGCAGCCGCTTCTAAGGCATTAAAGTCAAGTGTCCAGCGACCTTCCACTTCTATCGAGCCTATACAGGTTCGGTTGAGATGATTCAGTGCTGGTGCTGCCAATATAGGAGGATAATTGGGTGTTTGTACGATAATCGTATCCCCTGCTTGGCAATATGCTTGTATAGCCACATTAAAAGCCGGCACCACACCCGGAGTCCAGACTAGCCAACTAGGATCAATCTTCCAGTTATACTGACGTTGGCACCACGCCACAACGGCCTCACAGGCATCGGTATCGTGAGCCGGTGAGGTATATCCGAACAGGCCATCATCAATTCGCTGATGTAAGGCAGACAAAATAGGCTCAGCACAGCGAAACTCAGTATCAGCGATCCACATAGGCAGTATATCGGTACCTTTATATTTTTCCCATTTATGGGCTTTTGACGATGTACGGTCAGGTTTATCACTGAAGTTCATTGCGGGTCCTTTGAACGTTAATTTAGCAGTCTGCAGAAAACAGCCGATTTAGCTATGACTATTAACCTTTGGTTTAGGTTAAAACACAAGTCAAAATAACCCAAGAACTTGTTAATATTACATGCTTTTTTTGTCTGAGGGAGTACATAAAATAGTATTATAGTTAGCCGTACCTCTATTTAAATGACAGAGTCAAAACAAGTCAGACATTAATACCCCAAAAAATTGCTGATTAGCATCAAATAGAACCCTTATGTGCAGCTGTCTGACCCATTAGCCAAAAGTGATTTCTGATATGAAAATTAGCTTAAACCATCACTCGCAGTGATTACACTCTTACATAAATCACTGCCAAGTTAATAAAGTCAAAAATGAAACAACCTTGGAATGTAGCGAATGGATAGCTTGCTTGTCACAAAGAGGAAATCATAGCTTCAACGTCCTATATTGGCCCAAACAAAAAGGCCTCATCATTGCTGATGAGGCCTTTTGCTTGTCCAGCTCACCTAACGTTGTAGCCAAATAAAGTTATCCCCTGGTTGATGTCATGCAGTTTGTTTTTATGACCAAAGCATTTATAGGTTACTTTAATATCATTGCCATTGGCTTCTGTTATCACTAAAGGTCGGCCTGCGCTGTCATAAGCAAAACAATTAGTGCCATTTTGGCCGTCAACCGTTCAAATAACCAGCCTTGTACGCCATAGGTGCGCGACACAGAATCATGGGTGGTACAATTTAAGCAGCACGATTGAAGCAAATACGAGCCGATATAAAACACTTTATTCTTCCAGATAAGAAAACACCGAACGTATCCTCACTTGCAGCCTTTCGATGCACCTTCTATAGTTTTGGAACGTTTCAGTAACTTATTGAGGTTGACCAACCTCAATAAGGGAGAATAAATGAATAGCCTAGCCCAAGCCCCTATTCTTATAGGTCTAATACTCTTACTGCTATCTCTAAGACCTACATTGTCGATTAGCCGTTTACCCACAGAACAGCAGCTAGGGTGGCGTATTTTACTCGGGCTAGTTTTTGCTTTTATCGTCGGTTACCTCGGTTATCTCTACATGTTAAGCGATCACCGAGCGACCAAATTGGAAATAGTGGTGGCATTAGTCTTTTGTGGCGGAGGGGGCTTTGTTTTTATTATTACTCGCATGAGTGAAAAAACCATTCATTTACTTGTCGATCAAGCTAATAGACATTTACACCAGGCACATCACGATCCCTTGACTCGCTTACCCAATCGGATCGTATTTTATAAAAAACTTTCACAAATAATCCAAGACAATCATATATTTTGCTGCTTAATACTCGACTTAAATGATTTTAAAAAGATCAATGATACTCATGGGCACGAGTGCGGTGACAAAGTATTAATATCTGTCGCTGAACGCATTCGTAGCTGCTTACCAGAAAATGCTGTCGTAGCAAGGCTTGGGGGAGATGAATTGGGAGTGTTATTACTTGGCAGCTTTACTAGTCATGGTCAGGTCTTTGTTGAGCAGCTGCACCAGCTCATTGGCCAACCAATAAATTATGAACAGCACATTATTCATGTTGGGGTAAGCATAGGTATTGCTGAATACCCACGCCATGGTTCCAATCGTAAACATTTACTCAACCATGCTGATATTGCCATGTATCAAGCTAAGCGTAACAGAAAAGTATATTGCCTCTATGAAACGCATTTTTCAACGACATCTCAAAATGTCTCAGATTGAGGCATTAGTGATAAAAATCAATTAAATCTTGCGACTATTCAGTGGCTCGTCATCATTCTCGCAGTTTAAGTTAGCAAGTTTACAAATGCTTTGGGTCATGCCCTTAACATCCCTTCAGATACCGTAAATTCAATGATTAACAGCTTAGGTGTCTAAGTCAGTCCTTATCGAGAGCATCAAATGCCAGAAACAAAATACCCATTATTCCTATTTTTTATATTTGTCTTGAATCTTACGGCGGGATAGCTTGCTTGTCACAAAGAGGAACCCGAGGTTCAAAGTTTTATCTTTCGCCAAAACAAAAAAGCCTCATCATTTCTGATGAGGCTTTGTCGTTGAATGTGGCGGAGGGATAGCTTGCTTGTCACAAATAGGAACCCAGAGGTTTAAATTCCTATTTTTAGCCCAAATAAAAAGGCCTTATCTTTCGATAAGGCCTCTTCATTAGAATGTGGCGGAGGGATAGGGATTTGAACCCAAGAAACCAGACGCAAAATAAAATTAAAATTCATTATAATCAATTGCTAATCGAAAAATCACATCTCAGAAAGTGAACATTCGTAGTCGATATATGACATTTAAGTCTTTATCGGTTAGGTTGTCAATGATTAACGCCCCAAGCAGGGGATTTTATGAGTGTTTTACAGCGAGTAAAATTCCCGCTGACTTGGTTTGTTATACATCCGTCTTATAACCCCTTTTGCCAACGAGTTGGGTAAACCCCTTTGAATACAATATTCATGAATTCATCTTTACTAATAAGCTCTTTCTTGAGTTTGAAGCCATAATAAATAGCTCCTGATACTAAACAAAATATATACAGAGAGACTGCCAAAACCAATATACACAAAGCGAATGCGGCCGAGATTAAACCACCACTATAGCTACGAATAGGCACATCAGCCTCAATACCTAAGTTGGAAGCTATTACAAAGAACAAGTTGTACGCAACGATAATTCCCAAGAAGCAACCAACAGAACCTACTTTCACAGTCTGCGAATAAAAATAAGGCTTTAAGTTCCTCTGACTATTTATCGCTCGAATTAAAATGTGACGTACCTCAAGTATGTATAACGCCTCAATATGGGGCGCACAAATGCATGGCTAAACTTAGCGACGAAGGAGCGCAAGCCATGCGTTTTGCGTCCATGCCATAATTGACTTGTTATATACCTTTTACTTCTCTGCCTTTATTTTAGGTAGTTGCACTTGCAATATAACAAATGCAGGAATCAATGGTAAAAAAGCTAACCAAGATAATGGAGTAACAACCCAAAACCAGATAAACCAAGCTTCTGCGATAATTAGTAGGAATAATTTACTAACACGCTTAAAAAGCATTAAGTCCCCCATAGCCGATAAAGGTAAACCAAAACCTAGTAAACCAAATAAGGCTATAGATGGATGAAGAGTCTCAATTTTAATGCTTTTTATCACTGAAAAATAAAATTCGTAGCCATAGCTAAATAGCAAAGGGCTCAGTAAACAAAACACCCAAACAGTACTCCAGCTAGCATTACGCTGATGCTTAGAATGGATTTTATTTTTTTCTTGAAGCTTGCTCAATGCATCCATTTAACTCAGGCTATCCCTAGGTATATAACAGCTTATTGAAGGGCTTGCGCAGTAAAGTCAGTCCCTTAACTTATTGATTAATAATATCCTACATTTGCTATCTTATTGAAGTAAAGCAATTAATTGTATCAAGCAGACAAAAACAAACCGAGCTTGCGTGTAAAGTAGAGTTTGTGGTCACCGCCAGAAAAATTAAAAGCATTAATATCAGACAATTACGATTTTTCTATTTTAAATACGATACAACTAAAGAACGATTTTCAATCAATTTTTATCATAAATTGATGAAACACCATTATAACTGTACATAAAAACAGTGCAGACCATATAAAAGTGGTGATGCTTCTTTTGTCTTTAACGCTTTTGATTTTTAACATGCGCAGCATGTGGCTGTTGGGTTCAAAGGGGTATCCCCTTGCCCGTAGCACCTATCCGACCTTTTGGAACAAAAGTGGGATAGGTGCGTACCGGGTTTCGCTGTAGTCCCACTTTTTAAGTGGGCTGCTTTGGCTTCGCACTCACTGAGTGCGAAGCGGTTTAAATTGCATTCTTTAAGTGAACAGTTACGTGAAATGAGCGTGAAATTAACGCGAAAAAGGTGAATATTCGATTTCTCAGCAAGATTTATTATCGATTTACGCCCGTAGGATTTGATAAGTGCTACTGAGAAATGATGCCGCGGGTAGGTTTCATCATTTCTCAGGCTGGTTATTGGTTCTGTGAGAGCAAATTTTGGCATATAAAGTCACTCAGGATTTACTGACTGTTGTCATGATTAACCCTCTACGGTTAATCTTTCAGCAAAAATCCTCTCATATAATCCCACTTCTTATACTGGTAGAAATAGATTCAATGTGTAACTGACTTTATCCACCACAGGTTTGAGTGTTTTCACATCATATTGCTTGCCGTATCGTCCATAGGTGATGTTGTGATAAACGTGTCCAACGATTTGTGCCACCATCGACTCTTCGATTTGCAGTTGTTTAAGCTCATCAATAAAGGTGTGACGAAATGAATAGGCTGTAGGTCGCTTACCTGCGATAAAGTTAAGTTGGTCGAGTAATTTGCCAAACTCTCGGCAGAATCTGTGCGCCCAAACACCATCGCTACTGGGTTGATAATCAAATAACTGACTGTTTTTTGATGCTCGGTCAGTTATGGTTTGAACGAAATCGGTAAAACCGAGCTCAATTAGCTTTTGATGTAGCGGAACGGTTCGCTTTGACTGCGCAGTCTTAAGTTGTTGGCTCATGCCTTCATTAGTCACGTGAATGACGCTGATACCATCGATTACGGTTATATCATTGCTGTGTAGCTGACAAGCCTCTGAAGGTCGTAAACCGTGATACAGCATCAATAGTGTTATCCATTTAAAGTCAGGGTGTTTATCAATAAAGTCTTGTGATTGCAGTACGTGTTTTAGTTGCGCTGGTTGCCAGCGCTGACGCGCTAAATCATGCCCAGCTTGGTTGCTCGGTTTTGATAGCTTCACTTCATCAAACGGGTTGGCGCTGGTGTAGCGCATCAATTTGCACCATTTAAAGAACTGCGACACCGCTGCTAGGTAGTCTTTGTTACTTTTGTGGCTTCTGCCCTCTTCAAGTAAACAATCCTTGTATTCCATCGCCTCAGCGCTAGTGATGTCAAATACATCATCTAGGTGGGTTAGCTCAATAAAGTGGCCTATACGTTGATTTAGCTGCTTTACCGTTAACACTGAGACAGACTGCTTTTGTTTAGACGCTATAAACTTAATTAGTGCATCCGTTAATGTGACGTTAGCGACTGAATTTGTTTGATTTTTACTACTCGATTTATTTGAGAATGCCAAGTTTGTTGGTGAAGGGTAATTGTCATATGCCGTACTATTATGTGCTAATTGTGTTGGCCGAGTGGGAATAAACTGAATGATTTCCCGCACGGGCTTAGCCTTATCATCAAGCGTATCTGTTACCCCCACAAAGCCTGCACGGGTATCATTAATCAATTGATTAACCTGTGCTTTAAACGCATCTGGCATTGATTGTTGCGTTAAGTTGCTGATTAATGGGCGCAAGATACCCGCAACGACAAGATTACGGCCTATCGCGATTGAGCGCTGTTTAGTGAGCAAGGATACTTTAATGTCGGCAGCAAAGCCTTTATCACGAAGATAAGCAGGCAATACCATGCGGGTGTAATAGGTGCAATTTGTGGCTCTGAATAGGTACATATGTCTCAGTCATCCGTTTTGGGTCTGAGAATATGATTTTTCAAATGCTAAAAAGCAAAAAAGCCATTGATTATCAATGGCTTTTTCACTTTAGAATGTGGCGGAGGGATAGGGATTTGAACCCTAGAACGGGATAAACCGTTGCCGGTTTTCAAGACCGGTGCATTCGACCACTCTGCCATCCCTCCGAACGAGCTGAATAATATAAGTATCTCTGGTGCTTGTAAACTATAAACTTTAAAAAAAAATCTAAATGTTTACCATTTGACCACTATGATGTGTTTTTATGCAAAAATGGATAAAACCGCCCTACTTGGGCTTACATCCCTTTATAACAGTTAACTTGCTAGACGATTCATTTAAAGACTTTACAGCGCTTTATGCTACTATTTGAGTCATTATTTTCCAGTATATCGTCCACTTATTAATTTATGAATCTAACATTGCTTCCTAGTGCCAAACTGGCACCACAATTTCATGTACCTAAAGAGGTACCAAGTACTTTTTATCCAAGTCACTTATTGCTGGGTCAGGATAGAGTTGTTGATAGCTTTAAATTAATGAATAAAGTGAGCGGGCAAAATCTGTTTCTAGCTGATTTCCCAGGTGTGGACCGTGTCGATTTTATTGAAGCATTATGTACACAGGCTGATACTCCTGCGGATCAATACCTGGTTGCAACAAAATCAACAGAAGATCTCCAGCCGGTTAAATTTAAATGGCAGCCGCAGCGTCCCCCTGAAAATGTTGGCACAATCGCTAAACAACAATCATTGTTTTGTTATTTACAAGGTCCTATAAGACGTAATGACCTTATTGGGAAAATGCAAAAGACCGATAAAAATAGCCAATATAAAGCAGGGGCATTAGCATCTAATCATTTTGTGTTTATTTGTTTGCAGTCAATTTGGAAACGCGAAGGTCTATGGGAGTTGTTGTTACAAATTCTCTCTGATGGAGAGTATCGTATTAATCAAGATTTAGCCCCTATTCCATTAAACTGCAAGATTATACTAGTGGGCTCGGGTATCTCTTTTAGTCACTTACAAAGTGAGGACAGATTATTTAGTCAGCATTTTCCAATATTAGCTGAAATCAGTTATGAGTTAGATTTAACCAAACATTCAGAAACGCAATATGTGCAGTGGTTAGCGACATTAGCCAATAAACAAGGCGTAGTGCTTGAAACATCAAGCATATTACCGTTACTTTGGTACAGTTCTAGACTCATTGAGCATCAACAAAGATTAAGTCTGAACATGATAGGCATGCGATCTTTAATGCTTCAAGCTAAGGCTTTTATTCCTAGCCTGCCAAGTAACAAACAGGGTAATGGTATTAACAGTAATGCTGTGGCTAAAGCTTTACAGCAACTCAAGTTTCGTCACAATAGTTCAGAAATTTATTCAGCCCAAAGTTTTGATGATAACTTTATTAACCTCCCTACCGAAGGGGCTATGGTTGGGCAAATCAATGCATTAACGGTTATCGATACGAGCGACTACTCATATGGAGAACCTGCCCGTATTACGGCATCAGTTCACTATGGTGATGGAGAAATTGCGGATATTGAAAGAAAATCTGAGCTTGGAGGCAATATTCATACAAAAGGCATGATGATCCTTTCGTCCTGTTTGTATCGCATATTTGGCCGTGATGCGCCGCTTCATTTAAATGCCAATATTGTATTTGAACAATCTTATCAAGAAATTGATGGTGACAGTGCTTCATTAGCTGAGTACTGCTGCTTAATGTCTGCCATTGCAGAACACCCGATTTTACAATCTTTAGCTGTCACAGGTGCATTAGACCAATTTGGTAATGTACAAGCTATCGGCGGCGTGAATGAGAAAATTGAAGGTTTCTTTAATTTATGTTCTCGCCGAGGTTTAACAGGTGAGCAAGGTGTGATTATTCCTAAAGCGAATATTTTGCAGTTAAACCTTGAACCAGAGGTAATAGCTGCAATTGCTGAGGAAAAGTTTCATATTTACGCCATTGAGCACATGGATCAAGCTGTTGAATTATTGATGACTATCCCTGCTGGTGTAGCAAATGAGGATAATGATTTTCCACCAGAAACCTTATACGGCATGGTACAACAACGACTCGATCGTCTTGCAGGGCACGGAGACGAGGTCGAACTTAACTTTTTTGCAAAAATATTAGCAAAATTAGGCATTATTTAGTGATCGGAGTTGTTTAGCTTACACGTGTTCGCTATCTTGTCTGCATCAAAAAGTCATTCTAGTGGTATTGAGAAAAATGGAAAGAGCAAACAGTTTTACCAAGGAACAACTAATCGCATGTGGTCACGGCAATTTACTCGGTCCTAATCGTCCACGTTTACCTGTAGACAACATGTTAATGATGGATCGCATTGTCACTATTAATGATAATGGCGGTGAATTTGGTAAAGGCGAGATCGTTGCAGAACTCGATATCAATCCAGACTTATGGTTTTTTGATTGCCATTTTATCACTGACCCTGTTATGCCGGGTTGCTTAGGCTTAGATGCTATGTGGCAATTGGTTGGATTTTACTTAGGCTGGGAAGGCGCTGATGGTAAAGGCCGTGCATTAGGCGTCGGTGAAGTTAAATTTACAGGACAAGTTTTACCCGATTCAAAAAAAGTGACCTACAGACTTAATATTAAACGCACTATTCATCGCAAACTGGTTATGGGTATTGCAGATGCCACATTAGAAGTGGATGGTCGTCAAATCTATTCAGCGAAAGATTTAAAAGTGGGTGTATTTAGCGACACTTCTACTTTCTAACTCAATTAGAATTGAATATTAATGATCTCAACAAGTCTAATTACCTGACTATGTTAATGCCCTCAAAGTGAGGGCATTTTTTGGTCTATATAATCCACAAATGATTCAGATCATTTATTAAACAGCCCATTCAACCTGCCATCAATGCCCTCACGCCAACCGCCAAGCCATTGCGACCGAGGGTCTAAACCAGCATAGGGACACAATTCCTTAGAGCGTCCTCCTATCCCTGCTTGAAACCCTTTTGAAAAAGCCCTATCTAAACGATCTCTTTTTTGTCTTTTCATGTAAGCGTCCTCGTTTGTGATTAAACTGACTCGCTATACTTAAAACCCGTTGTATTAAACAAGCCAGACAAATAGAAATAGCTCGTTTTTCAAACAAGATCAACACAAAAAATCATCAATTAGAGTGAAGGTTAATTAACATATTGAGAATAAAAATAAAAAAAAATCGAGAATATTTTCTCGATTTTTTATGTTTCATAGTCTACTCAATAACAGTATCAGCACATAGCGTAAATCAGCGTTTAACTGAGTTCAACAAGCTGCTAGAGTGATTAACGCTTACTTAGCTAATTTGACTTTGCGTCGTCTTAACCATAATAGTGGCAGCGCAAATAACCATGACAAACTTGCTGCACCTTGACGCACATAAGGTTTCTCTTCTGGTACATCAGTGTAACTACACGCTTCACCGCTAGTCGGTTTTAACACCACCATACGAGGAAGATAAGATGTAACCGGATTACCATTCCCGTCTAGCGCAAAATAAGGTAGGCCGTTTTCTTCATTGATGATTAAGTTACCCAGAAGATCAAATTGATACTGTGGTTTTCGAATAAATGCGGTACCCACAATAGTACCATCTTCATTGATACTATTAGCTTCAACGACATAAAATTCTGAATCGTACGTTAACTCTTCTCCTGTGCCATCTTGAATAGTGATTTTCTTACGAGCCCACGAATCACCAGAAGCTTCATAACCTTTTGATTCACAAACCAAAAGGTTGTTAATGTTTAAAAACTCTTTATCTGCGTGATTATATAAAAAACCCGCTTTTGGCCTAGGTTTTTCTTTATCGTAAGTCACTTCAATTTGACCCACTACTTGACCTTTATTATTAATGTCTTTCGCTTTGCTACTAAGATCTGAAAGTCCGATATTAAAATCATCAGGAGTGACGGGTAACTCTGTTGTATTATTGGTGTCAAAAATGAAAAACTTACTACGTACATAGCCGCCAATGTACTTTTGGTAACTACCAACCATTAAACCATCATCATTTATATCATATGACATTGAGGCTAAAATATCGTTATCTTTAAAATCAACCCAATTATATTGATACACACCATTTGCATCTTTTTTCCAAAAAGCGGCATCCTGACGTAAATTATTAGTATCCCCATTGCGATAAACATGGGAGCGTCCAACAACATCTGCTTGACTATTAATACCTAGCCCTTGGGCAGTAAATACCAAAGTTGAATCGCCTGGAGTTAACCCCAAAGGTAATTCAGTAACTGAAGGCTTACCTTCATCATCAATAGTATTTAAATCCCACACAAGAGCACGGGTTTGATATTGAATGTTACGGCGATTATTGACAGGGTATTGATCTGCTTGAACACAGACATCGATCGGTGCAGGGTTATCCACATCAGGATTATAATTATCAATACAAAGGTTGACTCGGTCTTTACTGAATGAAGCCAGCTCAGTGCTGCCGTAACCCGTTGCAATATTACTTTCATTTACAGCTGACGCCGATGACCAACCGCCTAACTCAACCGTCGCGGCAGGTTTATCACCGCTAGCTTCACGCGTAAAGGTGGTATATGGCGGAATTAAAGGCAGTTCAATTGCAGGACTTTCATTCGATTGAACCGCTACACCACGCAGTTCAAAATCACGAATATACCAATACTCTTGGTCTTCTATGGTACCTTCATAAGGTATTTTTTGTTCTGGCGCACTATAAGCACCGACTTTAATACCGCTGCTATTCATACCATAAAAATAGCTATCCACTGAATTGACGACTTGCTCGCCTTCCGCATCTAACGTGTCGGGAGCAGTCGTACCTGCGATACTAAAAAAAGCAGGTTTCCATGCTTCAGCAGCATTTGCAGCAGCAGTAAAGGTAAAGTTATTTGCTTCAATTGGTGTATAAATTGAATAAGTAATTTTTTCGGCTGGTGCTATACCATCTTCAACATCTATAATGCCGCCTTCAATATCTTCAGTGCTGAGCTTCTTTTTCCCCTTAGAAATACCGACTAATTCATCGTTATTATCAACACCTAACGCATAACCTGAACGAGTGCCTGTGAGCGTACCGCGTAAATCGTAAGTCACTTCATCTAGGTTATCAATCTCATATACAGGTGCTGCTTGCGCACTGCCAATAACACTTAATACACTGATAGCAACCAATGATAAGGCTCTGTCTAACTTTAACTTCATGTAAACTATTCCTGTTTTATTATTCTTTATTTTAATGATTCAAGCTCTTCCCAACGCTCAAAACATTTTTCTAAATTCTGTTCGGTTGTCGCTAATAGCTGTAATGCATTATTAACCGTATCTTGAGGCTGATTATAAAAGTCAGCATTGTTCGTCGTTGCTTGTAAAGATGCAATTTTTTGCTCTAACTGTTCCATCTTAGCTGGCAACTCATCCAGTTCACGTTGCATCTTATAAGACAGCTTTTTTGCAGGCTTTTCAGCAGCCTTAACTGGAGCCACTTCTTTAACCGCTGGAGCTTGGACAACGATTTCTGCCGCAGGTTCCTCAGAATAAAATTTTGCACCTTGGGATACCGCATCTTGGTAACCGCCAACATACTCACTCCAATGGCCATTTCCAGTAAACCACCAGCTACTTGTCACTGTATTATCGATAAATGCTCTATCGTGGCTGACGATTAATAAGGTACCTTCGAAATCAGTTAGTAGTGACTCTAACAACTCTAAGGTCTCAATATCAAGATCGTTTGTTGGTTCATCGAGGATAATTAAGTTTGCTGGACGTAGGAGTAAGCGAGCAAGCAATAACCGGTTTTTCTCTCCGCCAGATAAGGCTTTAACCGGCGTTCTTGCACGCATAGGCGAGAACAAGAAATCCTGTAAGTAGCTTAAAATATGACGATCTTGTCCATTTACTGTTACTGTACTTTTACCTTCACCGACGTTTTCTTCAACGGTTTTTTCAGGATCAAGCGCTTCACGGTACTGATCAAAGTAAGCCACTTCTAACTTGGTGCCGACTTTAATTTCACCAGATTGCGGTTGCAGTTGATCAATTAACAATTTAATTAGAGTTGATTTGCCGCACCCATTAGGGCCGATTAAGGCAATACGGTCACCACGCATGACAGTTGAGCTGAAGTTTTTAACTAAATTTTTCTCAGGAATGTTGTAATCAACATTAAGAATATCAAACACCAACTTACCTGAACGTTGACCATCTGACACGGCCATTTTGGCATTGCCTTGACGATTTAAGCGCTCTCCCCGCTCTCGGCGTAATGCTTCAAGAGATCTCACTCGTCCTTCATTACGGGTACGACGTGCTTTAACACCTTGTCTTATCCAGACTTCTTCTTCTGCCAGTTTTTTATCAAATTGAGCATTCTTTTCAGCTTCAACTCTTAACCATTCAATCTTGCCATCAAGATAAGTTTGATAGTTACCAGGCCAAGATGTCACCACACCTCGATCTAAATCGACAATACGAGTCGCCATACGTTGAATAAAACCACGGTCATGGCTGACAAACACAATAGCGCCTTTAAAACTCATTAAGAACTGCTCAAGCCATTCGATAGTATCGATATCTAAATGGTTGGTTGGTTCATCAAGTAACAATAAATCTGGCTCGCTTACTAACGCACGCGCTAACGCGACTTTACGTTGCCAACCACCTGACAATTCAGATAATGGCTTATCCGCATCTAGGCGAAGTAGTTCACAGGTTTGCATGATGCGAGAATCTAACTGCCAACCGTTATTATGATCAAGAATGTCCTGAAGAGGCTGCATTTCCTTTAGCATACGATCCATTTCGTCAGGCGATGCATCGGCGATGTCGTGAGACAATTGATGGTACTTCTCTAATGCTTCACCAACTTCCTGTAAACCTGCGGCAATATAAGCATAAACAGTGCCTGTTTCTGCTTTAGGAGGGTCTTGCTGTAAGCGACTGACATTAACATTATTAGTGATGTTAAATTCGCCATCGTCGAGTAATACATCACCCGACAAAATTTTCATTAAACTCGATTTTCCAGCACCATTACGGCCAACAATACACACCCGTTCTCCGGGTTCAATGGTAAAATCGGCATTTTGCAATAATGGCGTGTAACCATAGGCTAATGAGCCATTACTAATTCGAACAAGACTCACACTACTCTCCTAAAAATCGCGCTAATTCAGACGCATTGAAAGGCCAACATATTTCACGCTGGCCATCAGCAAACACGGGGATGGAAGTGCCATAACGCTCGGCTAACTCTGCAACTTCACAAATATCGACCTGCTTAAAATTGATTTTAGATTGCTCAACCAAAGCTAATGCTAACTCGCACAAGTGACAGCCTTCGGTATGATACAACACATATTCACTCTCATTTGGCATGGGTAATTAGCCAAACATTGTGAATATGAGGATTACGTTTAAAATCAAGCGGCAAACACTGGTCATCAATATTGACAACATTCATGCCCATCTTGGTTAATAAATCGATATCCATTTTAAATTTACGTTTATTGTTAGAGAAGATAATTTCACCTTCTGGAGACAACAATTTGATTGCATCACCTAACATATTGACGTAGTCACGCTGAACGTCCCAGCTGTCTTCCATACGTTTTGAGTTAGAAAACGTTGGCGGATCTATGAATATAAGCTCATATTTATTATGGCTATTTTCTTTAATCCACTGTAAACAATCGGCTTGTACAAATTGGTAATGTCTACCCGCTAGGCGGTTTAAGCTGAAGTTTTCTTTCGCCCAGCTGATATAAGTGTTCGACATATCAACGGTAGTAACCGATTTAGCACCGCCTAATGCTGCATGAACTGACGCGGTACCCGTGTAGGCAAAAAGGTTTAATACATTACGATCTCGTGACTTTTCACCTACCAGTTTGCGAGTAACTCTATGGTCTAAGAACAGACCTGTATCTAAATAACCGGTTAAGTTTAATTTGAAACGTGCGCCATATTCTTGGGTGATAACTTCTAACTTTTTCTCATCCAACTTTTCATATTGATTAGTGCCTTTTTGGCGCTCTCGCGTTTTCAAGGTAATTTTGTCAGCACTAATGCCTAGTGCACCTGGTAAAGACAGTAAAACATCACTAACACGACGTTTAGTAATCGCTTCTGGAATAGTCGCAGGGGCTGAATATTCTTGAATCACAACGTAATCAACGTATTTGTCGATAGCAACGTTATATTCTGGCAAATCGGCATCGTAGATACGGTAGCTATTGATATTTTCTTTCTTTGCCCACTTTTCTAACTGCTTCATATTCTTTTTAATACGATTAGAAAACGCGGGGGCAATATCAACAATATCGACACCTTCAGGTAACTCAGGCGCGATGCGACGGGTGTCTGTTGCATGCAGGGTATAAAGGTTAAACACACACTCAAGTGCACCGTTAAACATTTTCATTTGTTTATCGGCTTTAAGCTTTAGTGATGAGATAAGCTCTACATCACTGCACAGCATGGCCACTTTCCAACCACCAAATTCTTTTTTGAACTTGTCGCCGAGTTGATAGTAAAGCTGTAGTAGCTCAGTCACACTGCCAAGACGTTCACCATAGGGTGGGTTAGAAATTAAGAAACCTTCCGCTTCAGGTGGGGTTAATTGCAGCACGTCGGTAACATTAAACTCAATAAGATCATCGACACCTGCGTTTTCAGCATTGCGCTGTGCCAGTGACACGATACGAGAATCGATATCAGAGCCATAAAACTTAATGTTACAACGGCTTTTACCTAAGGTTGCACGTGCGTGAGCTTCTTCTAGAACAGATGCCCACATGGTTTTGTTATGGCTGCGCCAACACTCAAAACCAAAACGTTCACGCTTAAGACCTGGGGCAATATCGCAAGCCATTAACGCCGCTTCAATTAGTATGGTGCCACTACCACAAAATGGGTCTAATAAGGTAACAGGTTGTTGTTGCCAACCTGAACGGACCAACATATTGGCAGCTAAATTCTCTTTTAATGGCGCTTCACCGGTAGTCGAGCGGTAACCACGCTGATGCAAAGACGAACCTGAAAAGTTCATCGCTATAGTGACTTGTCCATTTCGGAAATGTGCATCAATTTTAAAATCAGGGTTAACCCTTTCAACATCGGGGCGATTGTCACCATCATCACGGAAACGGTCAACGACAGCATCTTTGATTTTTAACGCACCAAACTGGGTGTTGTTAATAAAACCGCCGGTACCGTGAAAATCGATACTAAAGGTATTCTTATTAGAAAAATGCGACGGCCAGTCAATACAGTAAGCAGCGTTATATAACTGCTCCGGTGATTCACAAGGACCTTTATAGATAACCAACACAATTCGGCTTGCTAACCTTGTCCATAAAGTGATCCGATAGGCGAGTTCAAGGGGGGCAGAAAAATAAACACCTGCAACACTTTCTTTTACCTCTTGCGCACCGAATTCTTTCAGTTCACAAGCAAGGCTATATTCAAACCCTTTCGGGGAGGCAGCAAAAAAATTAAACATGGGTTGGCTAGTCATCTTTACTCAATAAATTCTGAGGCGCATTATACCTGCTCAAACGGATATCCCCAACGACTTATCTAATTTGGTAGTGCTTCTATTGCCTAACGTTAATGAGACAACCTCATCTTTCAGCCCTTAAGCCTAAAAATCGCTATTTAAACAACCAAACCGAGCACTTTACCTGCAAACAGGTGCATATTTTAAAAATACGCTTGCAAAGCCAAAGGTCAGTCGTTATAGTTCGCTCCGCTTTGAAGGGCACAGCAAACTTTCTTAAGGATGCGAGTCAACAAAGCAGCGTTTATCGGACGCGGGATGGAGCAGTATGGTAGCTCGTCGGGCTCATAACCCGAAGGTCGTCGGTTCAAATCCGGCTCCCGCAACCAATAATTATTTAATAGAACTTTAAATAATTACGATAAACGAAGCGATTCAAATACAGTCGCGGGATGGAGCAGTATGGTAGCTCGTCGGGCTCATAACCCGAAGGTCGTCGGTTCAAATCCGGCTCCCGCAACCAATTTGATGAGCAAGTAATAAAAGCGATAAATACAGTCGCGGGATGGAGCAGTATGGTAGCTCGTCGGGCTCATAACCCGAAGGTCGTCGGTTCAAATCCGGCTCCCGCAACCAATTTATAACTAATGAAGAAATAGATTTACCCAGCAAAAGCAACAAATACAGTCGCGGGATGGAGCAGTATGGTAGCTCGTCGGGCTCATAACCCGAAGGTCGTCGGTTCAAATCCGGCTCCCGCAACCAATTTAATAGTGTTGTTTAGTTTGTAGATATGTCGGGCTCAGCTCTTATTACCTACAAAGGTCGTCGGTTCAAATCCGGCTCCCGCAACCAATTTAATAGTGTTGTTTAGTTTGTAGATATGTCGGGCTCAGCTCTTATTACCTACAAAGGTCGTCGGTTCAAATCCGGCTCCCGCAACCAATTTAATAGTGTTGTTTAGTTTGTAGATATGTCGGGCTCAGCTCTTATTACCTACAAAAGTCGTCTGTTCAAATCCGGCTCCCGCAACCAATTTATTAATCTTAGTTATCATCACAACCCTTTCCAGTTTTAAAAATCTCACTATCACAATAGTAAAAAAACCTTAGAGCAACTCGTCCGGCTCAACTTTTTATACAAGCCTACGAAGGTCGTCGCTTCTGTTGTTAACAGTAATCCGGCTACCGCAACCAATTTATTAATCTCAGTTATAATCACAACCCTTTCTAGTTTTAAAAATCTCACTATCACAAAGTAAAAAATCTTAAAGCAACTCGTCCGGCTCGACTCTTTATACAAGCCAACGAATGTCGTCGCTTAAGTTATTAACAGTAATCCAGCTCCCGCAATCTATTTATTATCACCACCCTCTTTATTTTTAACACTCCCACTGATAAAACAAAAACCTAAAAGCAACTCATCGGGGATAATCACTTTATGCCCGCCAAAAGAAAACCGCTGATTAAGCTTCGCTAGGAAAATGAGTTAGTGATGATTGTTGCGGATTTTTAGGAAGATAAAAAATAGATATTTATGGATCAAGTAAAAAAACTAAAACGTGGAATTAAAACAACATAGAAACAAAGTGCCTTGATGATTAACAGCAAAACACCCTACTTATTGGTTACTTCTTTAACCAGTGCTTCACGCGGGTACGGTTATTAGTATCGCGATTTTTGATAATCAGCTTATCATCCGTTTGATGCTCAGTTGATTTGGCTAATCGGTCATAGAGCAACACATTTACTGAAGCAGCAAGATTCATACACCCTTTGGTCGGCACATAAACTACGTCATCAGCGGCATCGATAAGCTGCTGGGGAATGGTGCCATCTTCAGGGCCAAAAATGTAGAAGGCATTCTCTGGATGGATAAATTGCGGTAATGGAATCGCACCCACAACAAGATCAACGCAAATGACCTTACTGCCTTTGGGCACTTGGGCTAATAATGATTCAACGCCTTTCAGTGGAATGGTTTTGGCAGCTTGCTTTTTATCAACTTCATATTGAGTATCCGCTTTAACCGCAAAATCATAACGTCTACCAGTATAAAATACTTGATTGACACCATAGCAACCCGATGCGCGCATAATCCCGCCCACATTCACTGGGGTTTTGGGATTAACCAGCCCAATTGCAACGTGAGCAGATACTTGCTCAAATGCTGTTTCGAGCTGTTTATCATCTAATATAGTAAGTGACATTAACTATGCTACTGCAGATACAATACGACTGCGTAATTGCTGCCAAGCTTGGGCAACTAATACATAATCAGCATCATTAAGTTCTTCATTTGCCAGCGCAAGACACTGAATCACTTGATTGTCGAGTGCATCAATACCTTGATCAGCTTGCACTTCAAGTTTTGCTAAAACCACTGCAATATGGCCTTGTAAGTAACCACTGGCAAATAATGCATCATCATCACCATTGCTAACGGTTTCTTGTATCCAAGATTCCATCGCGACATCATACTTTTCTAACATGGGTTTATTCCACCAAATCTGGGTTAGCCACTTGATACATGACGTAATCATGGTAACCAGTTATTACTTTATAATAGCCTGTAAGGGCTACATCTAATTCTGGGTCGCCACTATCCACAATTAATGGCCGTCCTTCAAGTGCTTTTAGCTTAGTTTTTGTGGCAACGATCAAAATATTGTCTTTACCCAGCTGTTTTATCAATGCGGGTGACAATTGTTGGTTACCTCTTCCAAGCACATGACCTTGGCCACCAATTAAGGTGATCACAAGCTTGGCTGATTTGCCGTTTGTTATCTGCAGCAACTCTTGGGCTGTTACATCTGTGGCAATTAATTGTTTATCTTGAATAACATCAACACCAAGTAAGGTGTTATCTAAATAAAGATCATCCATAATTGCCGCGACAGTACTGCCAGAGCCCATGATAAAAATCTCATCATCCATAGATTCAATCACATCGGCTGCGATATCGGCCAATACTAATTCATCTGTCTCTTTACCGCCCATTTTTACCGCTTGTACATAACGCGGCTCTGCTGGCACTAACATTTCACCAAAGCGTTTGGCTTTAACTGTACCTTGCCTAAATGCCGTTTCATCAATATCCATGACATCAGCGGTCATTAAACTGACTAACTCACCATCCAGCAGCATTTTAAGCACTAAGCCCGAAGCCTTAGGCGTTATGCCATAAACGCCTGAATGAATTTTAACCCCAGCAGGTACGCCTAATACAGGAATAGCATCATCAACAATAGAGTACACATCTCTTGCAGTACCATCACCACCAGCAAAGAGTAATAAATCCAGTGACTGATCTAATAATGCCTTTACAGCGTCACGGGTATCTTGCTGTGTGGTAATTAATACTCTTTGAGTACTTTTATTAACTTCACTTAGATCCGCACCAGATTGATTTTGATTATCACCGCAGTGATGCACAACCTGAGTATTAAAGCCCATTTTAACCGCCAAATCCTCGCCCATATTGCCCGACGAGGTAACGATTTCAATTCTGTCTTTATAAGCGGACACAACATCTAGAGCCTGTTGCATACGCAGATGCGCTTTGGGCTCAGCACCTTTGGCCAATGCTTCTTCGGCAACACCGTCAGACCCTTTTAAACCGACACTGCCACCTAAACCTGCTAGTGGGTTAATGAGTAAACCTAAACGAAACGGCTTCACATTGGCTCCTTCTCTATAAATTGCAGTTGAATGAAACAATTAATCTATATTTGAATCCACAACATCAGCTGTGCTGGCTTTTACCATTCATATCGGGAATAAACATAACGGCCACGGCAGAGGCTATCGCACAAGTTGCTGCGAATAACCAAACTTGCGCAGCGCCACTACCATCGCCCCAAATATAGCCGCTAACCCAAGTTCCTAACGCACCACCCACACCAAAACTTAAGCTAGCATATAAGGCCTGGCCAGTACTGCGATGATGGATACCAAAATGACGGTGAATAAATTGAATAGACACGGCATGGGTCAAACCAAAAGTAAATGCATGCAATGTTTGGCTAAAAATCAGCATAATGACCACATCGGGATAATACCCTAAAATTAACCAACGCACAGAGGTCAGCACAATACTAACAATAAGCAACAGGCGTAAACCATATTTGCCAATCAATTTTGAAGCGTATAAAAAGATGCCTATCTCGGCCAATACCCCAAAGGCCACCATGATCCCAGCAAAGGTTTCTGAATAACCAACTTGCTTAAGATAGAGCACAAAAAAACCGTAGAAAGGTCCAACACTCATTTGTAATAACAAGGCTGACAATAGAAACAGAATGATTGATTTATCTAGTCGTAATTTAGGTCGTTCTGACCCGCTTAACACAGCGGCTTTAGTTGAAGGTAGCGGCATTGAACATATTAATAGGCCAATAAATAATACCATGCCAATATACGGCAACACCTCAGCCCCTAAACGTTCGATACTCACGCCAGTAAGCACAACTAAAACAATGTAACCAACGCTGCCCCAACTTCGAATTGCGCCATATTGATTGGCATTGTCACCTAAGGTCTCAAGAGTGATGACTTCAAGTTGCGCTAAAATGGCATTCCAAAAAAAGGTATAGATGGTCAAGCTAATCGCTAAATACCAAAAACCACCTTCAAAGAAAAAGCTGATAAAAGTCAGTGCTGCACAAAAAGCCCCTAGCTTGATCAACCCTGCCCGCATCCCTGTTCTATCAGCAACCATAGCCCAAAGGTTAGGCGCAACAATCCGCGTAGCCATGAGTATGGCAAGTAATGAACCAATCTCTTGGGCATCAAACCCACGGGCGTCAAAAAACACCCCAAGATAAGGGACTAGAACACCAAGAATAGCAAAGAAGAAAAAATAACAAGCCCTGAGCCAGCGAAGCTGAAACTCAGGGCTAGAATTGGTTGGCATTTAACGCATTCCGATTACGGGTGTTAGGCTGTGAACATCTTGATTTTGAGCACGATGACGTAATAGATGATCCATCAATACAATCGCTAACATAGCTTCAGCAATAGGTACTGCGCGGATCCCGACACAAGGATCATGACGACCTTTAGTGACAACATCGGCAACCTCACCTTGCGCAGTCATACTTTTACCTGGCACACTAATACTCGATGTTGGCTTTAAGGCAATATTGGCCACAATCGGTTGCCCTGAAGATATGCCACCTAATACGCCGCCGGCATGATTTGACTCAAAACCAAGCGGTGACATCAAATCACGCCCTTCAGATCCTTTTTGTGTCACCACACCAAATCCATCACCAATCTCAACACCCTTTACCGCATTAATACCCATTAGTGCGTGGGCAATATCTGCATCTAGGCGATCAAATACTGGTTCACCAAGACCCACTGGCACACCTGTAGCTAATACGGTAATTTTTGCACCGACAGAGTCGCCTGACTTTTTCAGCTCACGCATATATTCATCTAGTGCATCAAGCTTTGACGCATCAGGAAAGAAAAAGGCATTTTGCTCAACCTGTGCTAAATCAACTGAATCAGCAGCAATCGGACCCAGCTGTGATAAATAACCATGAATGTCAATACCATGCACCGCTTTCAAATACTTTTTAGCCACAGCACCAGCCGCAACACGCATCGCGGTTTCACGGGCTGACGAACGTCCACCGCCACGATAATCACGCAGACCATACTTTTGCTGGTAAGTGTAATCAGCATGTCCAGGGCGGAATAAGTCCTTTATGTTGGAGTAGTCTTGGCTACGTTGGTCGGTATTTTCAATCAATAAACCAATCGAAGTCCCTGTGGTTTTACCCTCAAATACCCCAGATAAAATACGCACTTCATCAGCTTCACGACGAGCTGTTGTATAGCGTGATGTGCCGGGACGACGACGGTCAAGATCATGTTGCATATCTTCAACGGTTAATTCTAGCCCCGGCGGGCAACCATCAATAATACACCCAAGTGCCACACCGTGACTTTCACCAAAGGTGGTGACGACAAAGTTTTGCCCAATACTATTTCCTGACATGCGCCATTTATCCCTTTACCAATAAAAAACTGAATAGCGTAATGCTACACTATTACAGCATGATTATTCACTATCTTTATAGATGGCAAAAAGTGATTGATTTTCAACTAGCTGATCACGGGTTAATACAAACACCCCGTCACCACCAAATTCAAACTCGACCCACATGAAGGGTACATCAGGGAACTGTTCCATTAAATGCACCATAGAATTCCCTACTTCAACCACCAATAAACCGTTCTCGGTTAAGTAATCGGCTGCGTTAGCTAAAATACGCTTGGTTAAATCTAACCCATCACGGCCCGATGCTAAACCAATGGCTGGCTCGTGATGATATTCACTTGGCATATCATCAATATCTTCAGCATCTACATAAGGAGGATTAGATACGATCAAATCGTAATGTGGCCCTTTTTCAATTGCTGCAAACATATCTGACTGAATTGGGAATACACGATCTAACACGCCTAACGTCTCGATATTAATTTGCGCCACTTCTAGGGCATCTTCACTAATATCAAGCGCATCAACTTCAGCATCTTCAAAAGCATAAGCACAGGCTATGGCAATACAGCCGCTGCCAGTACACAAGTCCATAATACGATGTACTGGTTTGTTGTATAACCAAGGGCTGAAATTATTATTAATCATTTCAGCAATAGGTGAACGTGGCACTAACACACGCTCATCAACAAAAAACTCTAATCCTGCGAAATGGGCTTTATTAGTCAAATAAGGAACCGGTAATCGTTCACGAACACGGCGAATAATCAGCTCAACTATTTTATGTTTTTCGCTACTGGTTAGGTTGCTTTGAATAACTTGCTGGCCAATTTCTTCCGGTAGGTGTAATGCATGAAAAACTAATGCAATGGCTTCATCCCAAGCATTATCTGTACCATGGCCATAAAAAATTCCGGCGTCATTAAAACGGCTAACAGCCCAACGGAGCATATCGCCAATAGTACGTAACTCGGTTACCGCTTCATCTACAAAAATTTTATCCAAAACACACTCCTAAAAAATAGTTCTGCTGCATTGTAACTGATGTCTATTAAGATGGGCTAGAATTCAATACAATATCGCCATGAATGACAAAAATATCACTGATTTCGAGTCGTTTAGTGATTTAGTTGCCGGGATAAAACCCCTTAAGCAACAAGCCCATCACTTTAAACAACCCGTAAAAAACAAACAGCAAGTGGAAATAAAAGAGCTACAGCTTCATTCAAGTAGCTACTTTTCTGACACCTATCAACCGTTATTGCCCGTCACAGGGCCAATGCGCTGGACGAACGACGGCGTTGATAAAATAGAGTTAAAACGTTTACGCCGTGGCGATTACGTACCAGACCTATTGCTTGATTTGCATGGATTAAGACAATCAGAAGCCAAACTAGAGCTTGCCGCTCTTATTCAAGCATGCGTAAAGCAAAACAGCATTTGCTGCAGTGTAATGCATGGATATGGTATGGGGATTTTAAAGCAGCAGCTGCCCATGTGGTTAGCACAACACCCCAAAGTAAAGGCTTTTCATCAAGCACCTAAAGAATGGGGCGGTGATGCAGCACTACTGATTTTGATTGATATTGGCGATCAGCCACATCGAAGATAGATTGAGAGATTGAGAGATAATCGGCTATTAATCTTACAAGATGAATAGCCCTATCATTTACTGAAACTTTGTAGAAATAAACGTTACACCCCACTAGGGTAATTCATGCCCACAAAGCTTGCTTGTTCTGAATGCTTGTCAATTTGTGCAAAAGCAGAGGTGGCAAAAATAGGCGGTTCTAATCCCGCAACTAGTTCACTCACCAAAAAACCTACTATCGGCATGTGAGTAATCACTAACACAGTGTCTGCTTTGTATTGCTGAGCATAAGCTAAAATAGCATCAGCGGCCATTTTAGGGTCACCTGAAGGGGTAATATTGTCTAACACAACGCATTTTCTTGCTTTAGGTAAGTGTTTACTGACGACTTGCCACGTTTGTTGGGCGCGCAAATAAGGGCTGACTAAAACTAAATCAAGCTGAGAAATACGACTATTGAGTAAGTTAGCCATTTGGCCAGTTTGGTAACGTCCGTGATGCGTTAACATCCTTTCACGATCTGATGGCGCATCAAAACTGGCTTCACCATGGCGCATCAAAAATAGCTGCATACTTAACTCATTATCAATCTTATTTTACTAATACGTCAATTGTAGCGTCATTAAAGCACTTGCGAAACCGTCACCAAATAAAAATTAACTCAACTTTAGTCGATAGTGGTCATAAAGTTTGACGAGTTATTTGCTAAAAGCCGATAACAATATCAATATGTAACTAGAACCGTTACTTGGAGCCTTCACTTGTCCGATTTTCCAGCAATACATGCAAGTCAAAATGATCATCGTTTATACCGTTATATCCGCTTATCGAATCAACTTCGGGTATTACTAGTTGAAGACGTGCAAACCAACCAAGCTGCTGCTTCTATGGCTGTTCAAGTTGGTCACTTTGATGATCCTGTCGATCGCCCAGGTATGGCACACTTTTTAGAACATATGCTATTTTTAGGAACAGAAAAGTTCCCTGACTCAGGTGAGTACCATGCTTTTATTAATCAGCATGGCGGTAATAACAATGCTTGGACTGGCACCGAACAAACAAACTTTTTTTACACTATTAATGCAGATGTTTTTGAAGAGTCATTAGATCGCTTCAGTCAGTTTTTTATTGCACCTAAATTTGATATCGAATTGGTCGATAGAGAGCGTCATGCTATTGAGTCTGAGTATAGTTTAAAGCTAAAAGACGATATTCGCCGTGTATATCAGGTGCAAAAAGAGACCACTAACCAAGCCCACCCTTTTTCTAAATTCTCAGTGGGTAATCTCGCCACATTAGCTGGGCCGCAGTCTGAATTACGCGAAGAGTTATTGTCATTTTATCAACAGCAATATTGCGCAAACATTATGACTCTGTGTTTGGTTTCGCCTGCTTCACTGGACCAATCAGAATTATGGGCTAAAACCTATTTTGAAGGCATCGTCAATCGAGGAGTAAGTAAACACTACCCTTCTGAATCACTGATTACAGATGCTGAACGCCTCAAACAGATTTCAATTATCCCTTTAAAACAACAAAAACGAATCAGTGTAAATTTTGCACTACCCGGAATTGACCAATTCTATAAACGCAAACCATTAACCTTTATAAGTCACCTGTTAGGCAATGAAAGTCCAGGAAGTTTGTTGTCTTACTTAAAAGAGCAAGGCTTAGCTAATAACTTATCAGCTGGCGGTGGCATCAATGGGTTTAACTTTAAGGATTACTCAGTCAGTATTCAATTAACTGATCAAGGTTTTAATGCTATCGATGAAGTCGTTAAGTGTATTTTTGAATATATCCAACTCATCAAAATACATGGACTTGAAGATTGGCGTTACCAAGAACGCGCTAATTTATTAAACACCGCTTTTCGGTTTCAAGAACAAATTAAAGCATTAGATCTCGCCAGCCACCTCAGCATTAACATGCATCACTATGATATTGAGGATGTGGTCTATGGTGATTATAGAATGGATAACTTGGATGTGGCTGAAGCACTGTCGCTACTTGAATTAATGCATCCGCTCAATATGCGCTTGCAGGTTGTTGCCCAAGATCTTGATACCGACAAGCAAGCGGCCTGGTATCACACACCTTACAAGGTATCGAATATTGAGTTATCACGATTAGCATATTGGCAACAAACTGAGATTAGACAAGCTTTAAAACTGCCCCAAGCTAATCCATTTATTGTGCCCGATCCGCAGTCAAGAAATGAGGCAAGTCAACATCCAGTACCTGTGGTAGTGGCTGAAGGCGAAGGCTATAGAATTTGGCATAGAAAAGATGACGAGTTTAATGTGCCCAAAGGGCACCTTTACTTATCACTTGATTCACAAAAAGCCAGTATGTCACCCCGTCATGCAACCTTAACCCGTTTATATGTTGAGCTGTTGCTAGACTACTTAACTGAATCAACCTATCAGGCTGAAGTTGCTGGATTAAATTATAATATTTATCCGCATCAAGGTGGCATTACCCTCCACCTTACTGGGTTTACGGGCAATCAGGAAACCTTGCTTGCGTTGATTATTCATAAAGGGCGTGAGCGACAATTTACCCAAGAACGCTTTAACATGATCCGTAAGCAGATTTTAAGAAGCTGGAACAATGTTGCTCAAGCAAAACCTATCTCGCAATTATTTACCAGCTTAACAGTCACATTACAAAAGCGTAGTTTTGAACCGGTAAGAATGGCAGAAGAGCTCGAAACAATTACCTTAGATGAACTTCACAATCATGTAAGTGAATTTTATGAAAAAATCTATCTGGAAGGTCTAGTCTACGGTGATTGGTTGGTGTCAGAAGCTCAAGCATTGGGTAAGAAATTACAACACTTATTATCCCTGGTGACAAAACCTAGCCATGAATCATCACGAGAGTTAGTTAACTTACAAGGTGTTGGTACCTTGCTACGTGAGAAAGCAATCCAGCATCAAGACAGTGCTATTATTGTTTATTATCAATCTAGTGAAGCAACTACAGATAAGATGGCACTGTTCAGTTTATTAAACCATACAATGTCATCAACCTTTTTTCATGAACTGCGTACAAAACAGCAATTAGGTTACATGGTAGGCACAGGTTACCTACCACTCAACAGACATCCTGGGCTGATTTTTTATATCCAATCCCCTTCTACTGGTCCCCGAGTTTTGCTTGAAGCCATTGATGAGTTTATAGCCGACTTTAGCTATGCGGTAATGCAAATAACCAATCAACAATGGGAAAGTACTAAACAGGGTTTAATTAGCCAAATTATGGAACACGATTCTAATCTCAAAACCCGTGGACAGCGCTATTGGGTTAGTCTAGGTAATAGGGATTATCAATTTGATCAACGTGAAAATGTTGCCGCAAAGGTCGAAACACTCACCAGAGCAGACTTAATCAAATTCATGATGCAACAGATGCGGAGCAAGCATTGTGACCGCTTAGTCTTATTCAGTTGTGGTGAGCAACATTCTCAACAGCAACTCGGATCTAAAAATATGATTCTAGATCTAAGAACATTTAAGCAAGCTGCTGAAAAATTTAACTTTTAGAGATTATGTCTGTTAACATTAAATTACTTTGTAAATGTTTAACATCAACTTAAACCATACAAAAAACTAACTTTATTACTATGTGGAGTATAAATCACTAATTACTTAGTACTAGTTAAACAAAACAACTAACTCGTATAAAATTACATCAGCTCAAGAAGGGTAAAAAAACAACACTTAGTCTCATTTGTGTTAACAGACTTTTGACAAACCCCATGGATTCTGAAAAAGTAGGCAAATCAACGCTTCTACTTGGCATCTACGAGAACAAGAAAAATAAAAATTATGCCTAAAATCTTACCTTTACTCTTATTATTTCTTTTTGCTTTTTTTCAAGCATCATTCGCTATGTCGATGTCTTTTTCGGACTTTAACGAAGAACAGCTAGATATTATTCTCAATTATGATTCATACACAGTCGCAGATGGTCTTTCTCAAAATACAGTAACCAGCATAGTTGAAGACAGTGAAGGCTACATTTGGATTGGTACTGTTAATGGCTTAAACCGTTTTGATGGCACAGAATTCACCCATTTTTATGCTGAAGATAATGGAAGCGGCCTACCCAGCTCTTTTATCCGCAATCTAATGATTGATGACCAAGATAGGCTTCTTATTGGCACCGACAAAGGACTAGCAATATTTGATAAATATACGGAAACCTTCTCTCTTGCGAAACCCAACCACCCTATTTCAAACTCGGTAATATGGGCAATACATAATGAGAATGGAATTAATTACATCGGATTAAAAAATGAAGTATATGTTTTCAATGATAATTTCGACTTAGAAATAAGACATATAAAAAATAAAAAAATAAAAGAAATAAAAAAAATAAGAACTTCAGGCGATGACATATACTTAAGGAACTTCAATGGGGAAATATATTTATTAAACGAAAACACAAACCTTAAATCCAATAACTCAACTGACTTTGAAGTTATTAACAACAAGTTATTAATATCAAAAAATTCCGGTCTATTTTTTGACAATAAAGAATTACTAAGCAACCAAACATCTTCGATAGCATACAACAAAAATCAAAAATCAATTTTAATACTTGGCTTAAAAAAAGTCTTCTCAATAAATTTCGATAAATCTAAACCCGAAATAACAACAATCGGAAGGATTAACATAGAGTTAACAAAGAATAGTTCTACTATAAGTTATTTAAGTAAAAATAGTTTGTTTTTATCGGACTACACGAATGGCATAAAGCATATTTCAACCAATGGTAACCTTGCAAAAAAAATAGACTCAGACATTGAAAAAGTTTGGTCTATAAGTGAAGGGGATGACATTGTTGTCATTACCAATAATGACAAAGAAATCATTACTTTGAAAGGCGACTTATCCAAAAAAATACTTCTTAAAAATATACCCAAAACGTACGAAGGTTATAAAACAGTTCTAGTAATGGGTGAGAATATATTTATAGGCTCTTCAGCAGGTTTAATTCAATCTAATTATAAAAAAAATATGACTGAAGAAATAACATCTAAATATATCGTAAAATTAAAGAAGATCAGTCAAGATAAATTTTTAGCAGCTACATTTGATGGCGAAATCCTTCTATATAACATTGAAGACAAATCAACAATTTTAATTAACACAAAAACCAATCACCCAATTTTTGATTTAGAATACATTGATGGTGACATATACATAGCATCACAGAAAGGCTTACTAATTTATAGCAATGAAGAGATATCAACACTATATGACAAGGAGCTTGTTGCCAGCCTAGTAAATTATAATGATAAAATTTTTTTTGGTTCTAGAACAGCCATTCTCGTTTATGAAAAAACAACTGGAAGCATTAAAGAAATACTTAAAAACAATAAAATAACATACTCTTTAAATATTATAGATGATGTTATAATTGCACCTTCAAACATGGAGGTAAACCTTTTAGACTTAAAAAATGAAACTCAAATAAAACTAACTCCTGAAAATGGAATTCTTTCTGATTATAGTACTCAATCCACAATAGAAACAAAAACAGGTATCATAATAGGTGGACCATACGGACTGACGTATATATCACCTAAAGAAGTACTAAACTCATTTAAAAGCACCCTCCCTCATTCATTGTCAATAAAAAATATTTCAATTTTTAATGAGGATGTATTAATCGGCTCTAACATCCTAGATAAATCAATAAAGTATAAAAAATCAATTACGTTAAAACATTCTGAGTACCCTTTCACTTTTGAATTTAGTATTATTGGTTCAAATATAAATAACTTTGAATTTTATTATAAACTTGAAGGTATCGATATTGATTGGCTTCCAAATAGAAATTTCAACTCGGCAACCTACACAAACGTCCCCCATGGTTCATACATATTTAGTGTTTATGCTATAGAAAAATCAACAGGTTTAAAGTCTGTTATCAAAAATATAGAAGTTTTCGTTTCTCCACCATGGTGGCTTTCGATCAAAGCTAAAATAATTTATAGCTTTATCACTCTAATATTATTGTTACTGTTAACAAAAGCTATCTTACGTCGTAGAGAAATCCAAAAACAAATCGTACTTAGTGAAGAGCGTCTTAAACTTTCACTTTGGGGCAGCGGCGATGAAATGTGGGACTGGGATATAGAAAGCGGAAAAATATTTCGCTCCAATATTTGGGGCACACTAGACTTCCCTCAAGATGGACATCGCTCAGGAACAATAGGTGAAGAAAGTAATATTCATCCTATAGATCAACCTAGAGTGCAAAAAGCCCTTAATGATCATTTTAGCAGTATCACAGATCACTTCGAAATCGCTTATCGAGTAAAGGGTCGCAATGACCAGTGGATGTGGATTTTAGACAGGGCCAAAATCGTTGAACGCGATCAGAAAGATCATCCAGTTCGTATGACAGGAACAATTAAAGACATTAATAATATTAAGCAAGTTGAAGAACAGCTTAAACTTTTTGCCCGTGCAATTGAAAATATTTCAGAGGGAATGTTCATTCTCAACCAGGATTATGTGTTTGTTGAAGTTAACGAAGCATGCTGTGATGTCGCACAGTGTAGCCGCGATAATTTTTTACAGCAGCAACTTGAGTTTACTCGTTATCCTAATTCATATTCGGAACAAATTAGAAGCACATTACGCCAGCAAGGACGTTGGAATGGTGAAATAGAAGCCAATAAAGGAGATGGAAGCTTCTTTTTGATGGAATTGACCATAGACGCTATGTATGACGAACAAGGCGAGACAAGTCATTATGTGGGTGTTTTTTCAGATATCACCCGCCGTAAGCAACAAGAAGAAGAATTACGTAAATTAACCAATAACGACTTACTCACTGGTTTGCCAAATCGCTCAAGTTTACAAGTAACTTTAAACAACCTAGTGAAGAAAGATATTCACCATACTTTGATGGTATTAGACTTAGATAATTTTAAACGCATAAACGACTCTCTAGGGCATCAAGTCGGTGATGAGTTGCTTATATCCGTTGCAGAACGCATTAGAACTTCAATCCCAAGTCATGCCAGTTTATATCGACTGGGTGGTGATGAATTCGCATTACTTATTGACCAGAACCCCGATATTGGCTCTAGTGCCATGATTGCCTCTAACATTATTCAGTCACTGAAACCCGCATTCGAAATAAATGGGGATTCTCTAGTGCTAAGCATTAGTGTTGGCATAGTACTTTATCCAGAGGACGAGCAAAACGAGCAAGCATTGTTGCGCAAAGCTGATATTGCTATGTACCATGCGAAATCTGCCGGTGGTAGCCGCTATCAATTCTATTCTGAGTCCCTAAACCAGAATGCATTACGACAACTAGAAGTTGAAAATTTAATTCGTGAAGCATTAAAGGAAGATTTTTTTGAAGTCTACTACCAGCCTAAAGTCGATTTAAAAAATGATTGCTTAGCAGGTATGGAAGCACTCGTCAGATTAAACCACCCTAAACATGGCATTATTCCGCCTAATGATTTTATCCCACTTGCTGAAGAAAACGGCTTAATAGTTGAGATTGGTGATGTTGTGTTGCGAAAAGCGTGTTTTGCTGCGCAGAAGTGGTTGGAGCAAGGCTTATTTAGTGGCCGGGTTGCCGTCAATTTATCGTCACGTCAATTTGCTCTCCCAGATTTACAGCAAAGAATAGAGTCAATTTTACGGCTTACCAAGCTACCGGCCCACCATTTAGAGTTAGAGATCACCGAAGGAACGGTAATTAAAAACCCTGAAAATGCCATAAAAGTGATGCAACAACTCGCTAAAATGGGCGTTAGTCTTGCTTTAGATGACTTTGGTACGGGTTATTCATCATTATCCTATCTTAAGCGCTTTCCAATCAATTGCTTAAAAATTGACAAATCATTTGTCGATGATATAGACAAATCTGATCGCGACTTAAAAATGGTCGATTCTATTATTACTATTGCCCACAATATGGGGTTAACTGTGGTAGGAGAAGGTGTAGAGCAGGCCGCTCAGCTTAATATTTTAAAAGCTCTTAATTGTGAGGAAATACAAGGGTATATATTTAGCAAACCTGTTCCTGAAAAAGACTTTGAAGCTCTGTTAACTGCAGATATGAATAAAGTAACACAGCGTAAAAAACCATGAAAAGAACAAATATACTACTTTTAGTCAACATTGGCACAGGAACTGCTATTGAATTGTTAGTTGTCAAAAATAACAATTTCATAATAACCTTACCCTAAGAGAGACTAAAATGATTAATGGAATAATTGCACTATCAGTAGTAACACTATTATCCGCAACTACAGCTGCGCCATCTGAAACTCTAAATACGCAATCAGTGGGCTTACCAGTTATTAAGGTTTTAGAAACTCAAACGGCAGGCTTGCCAGTTATTAAGGTTTTAGACACTCAAACGGCAGGCTTACCAGTGATTAAGGTTTTAGAAACTCAAACGGCAGGCTTACCAGTGATTAAGGTTTTAGAAGCTCAAACGGCAGGCTTACCAGTGATTAAGGTTTTAGACACGCAAACGGCAGGCTTACCAGTGATTAAGGTTTTAGAAACTCAAACGGCAGGCTTACCAGTGATTAAGGTTTTAGAAACTCAAACGGCAGGCTTACCAGTGATTAAGGTTTTAGAAACTCAAACGGCAGGCTTACCAGTGATTAAGGTTTTAGAAACTCAAACGGCAGGCTTACCAGTGATTAAGGTTTTAGAAACTCAAACGGCAGGCTTACCAGTTATTAAGGTTTTAGACACTCAAACTGCATAAGGAATATAACTATGTTTAATTCATTGAAAATTGCATTGGGTTTAGCTAAACCAGCTCGTAAGAAAGTTAAATTGCCTGCAGGCTTAGAGCGTTTAGAAGTGACTCAAGCTAAAGCCTGGTGGAAATAACTAAGCGGGTATTAATAAAAAAGGAGCTGCGAGCTCCTTTTTTGTTGTTTAGACATTTGCTGTTATTAAACAAACAGATAATGATTTACAGGCTCGTTTATCAATCTAAATAATCATCTGTTGCGAAATCATCTAGCCAATTCTTCTACCTAATTCATCAGGCCAACATATTTTATGAACGCACTAAGCCTCAAAAACTCGCTCTATGGGCGCCTAAACCTTCAACTTTACGATAAGCTAAATGCTTATGAGTAGTGAATAATGGGTATGCCACAGGCCCTAAAACCACGCCAACCAATGCCCAACGTTTAACAGCTAAACCTGCATAATAAGCAGAGAAGCCAAGAAAAATGCTACTCAATACAAACAATAAAGCGAGTAATAACCAATCTAATTGAAAAATCACTGAAACCTCTTTATATCTTCAGTTAACTGCATTCCATCATAATAATGGCTAAAAACACTGCACAGCAGCATTCCATTTTCAGCCTAGGCTATCTGTATTATTAAAACTGCCTTTAGTTTCGTCCAAATTGATACATCTTAATAATACTAAAAGATTACAAACTAACCGCATTATAGCCTAAAGCACCACTCACTTCGATTAAAATTCAGGCAAAAGTATTCCGGCAAGGTAATAAAAAGCGGCAAATAATTGCCGCTTTTTTAATCTCCACTAAATCTAGTGACTCAGCATTCATCAGTTCGTATGAAAATGAGTTCCTTCAGTTGCCATATTTTTTAGCATTTCACAGGGAGCAAAACGATCACCATAAAGTTTCTGATAACGATTTAAGGTATCAACCAGGTTTTTAGGCCCTAATGAATCAATATAACGGAAAGGGCCGCCTAAAAATGGTGGGAAACCAATACCAAAAATAGCACCAATATCACCATCTCTTGCGTTAGCAATGATGCCCTCTTCTAGGCAACGAACCGCTTCGTTAAGCATTTGAATAGTACAGCGCTCGGCAACTTCTTTTGCTTCTTTATCAGATGAAGCTTTAATACCTAATACGCCATAAACCGATTCATCAACCAACTTGGCTTTTTTCGCTTTAGGGCCATATTGATAAAAACCTTTGCCGTTTTTACGCCCTTTACGATCATCGGCAAGTAACTTATCAAATGCCGCTGGTGCTGAAAAACGCGCCCCCAACTCTTTTTCTAAAATAGGCGATATTTTAGCCCCAACATCAATGCCCACTTCATCTAATAAAGTCATTGGGCCGACCGGAAAACCAAACTTAATTAATGAACGGTCAAGATGTTCAATTCGCTGACCTTCAAGTAATAATTGCGCGGCCTCATTCATGTAAAGCGCAAGAATACGATTGACGTAAAATCCCGCCCCATCTTGAACCACAATAGGTGTTTTACCTTGCTTACGGGCAAAGGCTACAGTAGTGGCGATAGTTTCAGGTGAGGTGGTCTTGTGGGCAATCACTTCCACTAACGGCATTTTTTCAACCGGTGAAAAATAATGCAAGCCAATCACATTTTCAGGACGCGCGGCAGCGGCAGCGATTTGACCAATAGGTAATGATGAAGTGTTAGAAGCAAAAATAGTATTTTCACCACATTCACGCTCAACATCCTTAACCATTTGATGCTTTAATGCTAAGTCTTCAAATACAGCTTCAACTACGATATCAGCATCTTTAATACCTTTATAATCAGTGGTAGTTGTCATAAGAGACATCACATTGTCACGGGCAGCAGGCGTCATATGACGGCGCTTAACACCTTTATCCAGCAGCTTATAGGCATAAGCTAAAGCATTGCTTAACCCTTGCTCTGAAATATCTTTGACCCGTACCGGTATTTTAGCTTTAGTTGTGGTGACAGAAGCAATACCGCCGCCCATTAAACCGCCACCTAACACCATGGCTTTTTTAACGATGCGAGGCTCAGCACCTTCAGCACCGGTTTCTTTTTTCATTTCGGTGGTCGCAAAGAAAATACTGCGCAGTGCAGCTGACTCTTTGGACATTACTAAATTAGCAAAATGAGTCGCTTCAATTTCTAAGCCTTTTGCCATACCTTTATTTAAGCCTTGGCGAACACAGTCAATAATTTTTCCAGGAGCAGGATAATTGCCGGCTGTTTTCTTTTCGACTTGTTTACGCGCTTGATCAAACATGATGTCACGGGTAAATGAGGTTGACTCTAAAAATTGATTTAACTTTGACTGCTTAATCGGTTTGGCAGCGCTTTTACCTTTTTTAGCAAGCTCAATTGCGGTAGCAAGCAAAATTGAGTTAGGTACCACATCATTCACTAAACCCATTTTTAATGCTTGTTTGGGACGAACTTGCTTACCCGTTAGCATTAAATCTAAGGCTGTTGCTACGCCCACTAAACGAGGTAAACGTTGTGTTCCACCGCCACCAGGTAACAAGCCTAGTTGTACTTCAGGTACACCAAGTACGGTTTTGCTATCATCGCTACATACACGTAAATGACACGCCAAAGCCAGCTCTAAACCACCGCCTAAACACGCGCCGTTTATCGCAGCAACTACCGGAATAGTCAAACCTTCTAGCTCATTAAATACCACATGCCCTTGCTGTGATAAGTCTTTTGCGTCTTGTTCACTTTTACAAGCGGCCAACATACTGATATCAGCACCGGCAACAAATGAATCTTTTTTGCCAGAGACAACAACTAGCCCTTTAATGCTAGCATCGGTTTTTATTTCGATGAGTATTTCTGAAATCTCAGCACCAAATTCAGCTTTTAAGGTGTTCATGGTTTCACCAGGAACATCCATAGTCAAAATAGCGATACCGTCGTCACGACGTTGTAAATTAAATGTCTTTTCCATTGTAATTACTCCACTTCCACGATCATTGCAGCACCTAAACCACCCGCGGCACACGCCGTTGCCAAACCAGTTCCACCACCACGGCGCTTAAGTTCTTGACACACTTGGGTGATTAAACGAGTTCCGGTTGCCGCAAAAGGATGACCATAAGCTAATGAGCCACCTAACACGTTAAATTTACTCATGTCGATTTCACCAATTGCGCGATTACGACCTAACTTTTCTTGAGCAAACTTCTTCGAACCAAACATCTGCATATTGGCAAGAGTTTGGGCAGCAAATGCTTCATGCATTTCAACCAAGGTTAAATCTTCTAATTCCATACCAGCGCGTTTCAGCGCTAACGGTGTAGCATATGACGGGCCCATTAACATATCTTGCCAAACGTCAATCGCAGTAAAGGCGTAACTTTTAATGTAACCAATAGGCTGATACCCAAGCGCTTTAGCTCGGCCTTCACTCATTAAGATGATTGCTGATGCACCATCGGTTAATGGCGTACTGTTAGCCGCGGTGACTGTACCGTGTTTACGGTCAAAAGCTGGACGAAGCTTGGCGTAAGACTCTAGTACTGAATCTTCACGGATATTGTTATCACGGTCGATAAACTGCTTATAAGGTGGAATATGCGCCGCCATCACTTCTTGCTGCAACACGCCTGAGTTCCACGTTTGAGTTGCAAGCGTGTGTGAACGGTGGGCTAATGCATCTTGATCAGCACGGCTAATACCGTAAGTCTTAGCCATCTGTTCCGCGGTTTGCCCCATAGATAAACCGGTTGAATACTCTGCTACGGCAGGCGGTACAGGCATTAAATCTTTCAAACCTAAACGGCGCATAATGGCAAATTTTTGCTGGAAGGTACGCGCCTTGTTTAAGTCAACTAATGCATGAGCTAACTTTTTAGACACGCCAATGGGCAATACAGATGAAGAATCAGCACCACCAGCAATACCGATTTCAACATTACCGGTCATGATGGATTCAGCAACGTTAACCGCTGATTGGAAGGATGTCGCACACGCGCGAGTAACACTGTAAGCATCGGTAGAAACATCCATACCTGTGCCTAGCACGATTTCACGGGCAATGTTTGGCGCCGCTGGCATTTGAACAACTTGGCCATAGACTAATTGTTCAATAGTTTTGGGATCTAATTCTGAGCGAGACAACAACTCATTAACTACCATTTTGCCCATATCTAATGCTGATACGCCATGGAATGCGGTAGCCTGCTTTGCAAAAGGCGTTCTTAAGCCGGCGACGATTGCAATACGCTCTCCGCGGGCATTTGTTACCTGTTGTCTATCACTCATTTTTCACCCTCTTTTTATAGTTAACCTGGCGACACAAGCTCAAGTTGTTAATATCCGTTTCGCCCGACCATAGTGGTCAGACCATCAAAGTGTGATTTGATTCTAACTTTTTATTTACTGGTTTTAAACACCTGTTTAGATATATCTTGCAATAGCACTATATCTGCCGTGACTGACTTTAGCTATTAACCGACAACTAACCGATAAAATCCCCTTAGTGTAGCTTATTGCGCTTATTGGTTTCATTAAGGGTTAAAATCTGTTAATCCTACTAGCTAAATCCATATAGAATTCATAACATAAGCCGCATTGTGTTTATGTTATTAGCAAATGATTGAGTAACCGTATGCCTTTAAGCCGATTTCATTCTTTAAGAACTTATCTCGACACTGTTATTTTAGGTCAACCTGTGTTGACTGAAAATCTTTTAATTGCCTTAGTAGCTAATGGTCACTTACTGGTTGAAGGCCCTCCAGGCCTAGCTAAAACCCGCGCAGTTAAAGCTCTGTGTGATGGGGTTGAAGGTGAGTTTCATCGTATTCAATTTACACCCGATTTATTGCCAGCAGATTTAACCGGTACTGACATTTATCGCCAGCAAACTGGCACATTTGAATTTGAAGCAGGTCCTATTTTTCATAACTTGATTCTAGCTGATGAAATAAATCGTGCCCCGGCTAAGGTACAATCAGCCTTATTAGAAGCCATGGCAGAAGGTCAAGTCACGGTAGGTAAAACCAGTTACCCTTTACCTAAACTGTTTTTAGTGATGGCAACCCAAAACCCGTTAGAAAATGAAGGGACTTATCCATTACCCGAAGCTCAGTTAGATCGTTTCTTAATGCACATTAATCTGGATTACCCAAATGCAGAAACTGAGTGCCTTATTTTACGTCAGTCACGTAAAGAAGCGATTAGCCATCAATTGCCCACTACTGAGCCTGTTGCGCAGGCAGATGTATTTGCCGCGCGGGATCAAGCACTTGAAATTTATCTTGCAGACCCTCTTGAGCAATACATTGTTGAAATCGTTATGGCAACCCGTCAGCCTGAACGATACAGCCCTGAATTGGCTAAATGGTTAGAGTATGGCGTTAGTCCACGTGCCACTATTTCATTAGAACGTTGTGCCCGTGCAAGAGCTTGGCTTTATGGTCGTGATTATGTATCACCAGAAGATATTCAAGCCGTCGCGCCTAATGTGCTACGTCATCGTCTACTACTAAGCTATCAAGCGCAAGCTGAAGGCATAACCGCAGATCGCGTTATTGACACCATTTTGTCTCAAGTAGCAGTACCTTAAGCAATGAGCACAGCAGAATTATCACTGCCGTTATTTAGTGATGGCATAAACTTGAACGAGCAGGAATTAATTGCCTGCCAAAGCTTGTCGCATGTTGTAGCTGACCGTAAAACACGCACAAAAGCGGCTATGGCTGGTCATAGGGCAAGTTTAGTCAAGGGTCGCGGTATGGAGTTTGCTGAGGTACGTCATTATCAAAATGGTGATGATGTGCGCTCTATTGACTGGCGAGTTACCGCGCGTACCGGCGTGGCTCACACTAAATTGTTTATTGAAGAACGCGAACGCCCTATCCTATTATTAGTCGATTTAAGCCACAGTTTATATTTTGGCTCACAATTACTATTACAAGCAGTTCAGGCTGCCCACGTGGCCACAACCATAGCCTGGAGTGCGGTAAAGCATGGTGATAAACTCGGTGCATTAATTGCCAGTGAAACAACCCATTTAGAGCTCAAGCCCCGTAGCCGTAGACAAGGCATGTTACAACTGTCTTCAGGTTTAATTGATGTGCATCAAAAACAGCTCAATCAATTTGATAATTTGCCGCAAGACCCCGAACATATGTTCAAAGCTTGCCAGCGATTACAGCGGATAGCAAAACCGGGCTCTTTAGTATGGATCATTACCGATGGCCACCATTTCAGTCCGCAATGCCTTGCGCCGCTAACACAACTAAAACGTCACTGTGATATAGGTGCATTTGTAATAACAGATCCGCTTCGCCAGGGGACACTGAATTTGCCTAAGCAGTTTGCTTTTCCGGTACGTGATGGCAAGCAGCAATTAACATTAACCCGCGACAGTTATCAAAAATGGTTAGTAGAGCAGCAAGTTGCCCAACAAGGCTTTGTACAATTAATGAAGCAGCTTAATGTGCAGCCTAAATTCATCGATGCAGGTAAACCACTGAGTGACCAATTGGAATTATTACGCTAAATGTTACCTATTTTAACTAACTCAATCATAGCGTCGGCAGCCGCACCTGCCGCGGTGGCTAACCAAGGTGTTTCGCCTTTAGCTCAAATGCATGACATTTTATTGCCTAACATGGTTTCAGCTATGCCAATCGCACCAGGCTATTGGCTATTACTTGTGCTATCTATCCTAATACTGAGCTGGATTATGGGTAAAGTTCTCAAGCAGCGTCGTTATCATGCGCCCCGAAAAACCGCGCTGAAAATATTACAATCAATGGACAGTAATGCAGATAACTTTGCCTCAGAGGTCAATAGCTTACTAAAACGTACCGCAATGACCTATTTACCAAGACAATCACTGGCACATTTAAATGGTCAACCATGGTTTAATTGGCTAGATCAACGTTTACCAAAAACCAAACAACAGCTTATAGGTACGTTATTAGTCAAACGCCACCAGGCTAAAGGGCTCACACTTGAAGATAATCAGCAATTATTAATGCTGGCGAGTCTGTGGCTAGCCAATAAACATCCGTTTGAGCCTGTCAGCATTCAAGATACTGATAAACAGCATAAACAGGAGGCTGCATGTTAAGTGTCACTTGGCCTTTGGTGTTTATTTTATTGCCATTACCGTTATTTTTTAGACAAACAAAAATCGTCGACCAAGGTGGACACCTGCAACTTCCCGGTGTCGGTCACGCCATCAAAAACCAAAGCCAACAAACGGTAAAACGCTCACGCAAATTATATTGGCTAATGTGGGTATGTTTATTGTGTGCAGTAGCAAGGCCCCAATGGCTGGGCGACCCGATTGAGTTACCGTCAAAAGGTCGTGATTTAATGATGGCTGTTGATTTATCAGGCAGTATGCAAATTGAAGATATGGTGATTGATGGCAAAATCGTCGACCGTTTCACCTTAATTCAGCATGTGTTAGCCGACTTTATTGAACGTCGCAAAGGCGATCGCCTCGGATTAATATTATTTGCTGATCACGCTTATTTACAAGCGCCACTGACCCAAGATAGACGCTCGGTGGCAAAGTTTTTAACCGATGCACAAATTGGTTTAGTCGGCAAACAAACGGCTATTGGCGAAGCCATCGCATTAGCGGTAAAACGATTTGAAATGGTTGATGAAAGTAATCGGGTGCTGGTGTTGTTAACTGACGGTTCAAACAATGCTGGTAATATTGAACCCGAAATGGCAGCAGAAATAGCTGCAAAAAGAAACATTACTATTTATACCGTAGGTGTTGGCGCCGAGTTACTTGAGCGCCGTACTATTTTTGGTAAAGAGCGCATTAACCCATCAATGGATTTAGACGAAACTCAGTTACAAAAGCTAGCCGATATGACCAATGGGCAGTATTTTCGCGCTAGAAACAGTGAAGATCTGGCAAAAATTTATCAGACCATAGATACATTAGAGCCGGTTAGCCGCGATCAATTAAGTTATCGCCCGAAGAAAGAATTATTCTATTGGCCTTTATTAATGTCTTTATTGCTCAGTATCTTAATTAGTGCCCAGCAACACTTTCAAGCTGGTCTGGTACTACCTTCATTTAAGCGTGGGGGCAAAATAGAATGATCCACTTTATCCGCCCAGAGTGGCTATTAGGTTTAGTGCCGCTGATTTTATTAAGCTTGCTATTTTGGCGCCGTCATCAGCAACAATCTGCTTGGAAAGCGTATATTGCGCCGCATCTAACCCGCATGCTGATCAGCGACAGTGCCGAGCAAAGCAATAAACCTAAGGGGTTACTGGCATTTTGTTGGATTGTTGCAGTATTAGCATTAGCAGGTCCTGCTATCAGTAAACAAAACTTACCTGTTTTTGCGACGGATCAAGGCCGAGTGTTGATTATGGACATGTCTTACTCCATGTACGCGACCGATCTGACTCCAAATAGATTATCCCACGCTCGCTTTCGCGCGACGGATTTACTGTCTGAAATAAAAGAAGGCGAAACGGGCTTAATTGCCTACGCGGGTGATGCTTTTACCATTAGTCCTTTGACCCGTGACAATGGCACTTTGTTGAACCTCTTGCCCACATTATCACCGGATATTATGCCTGTAAGAGGCTCAAATTTATCCTCAGCCATCACATTAGCACAGCAGCTTTTAGCCCAGGGCGGCCATATTACTGGTGATATTATTCTAATGACAGATGGGGTTTCAGATCAGCAATTTAACCAGGTATATGATGAATTAAAAAATAGCCGCTACCGTTTATCCATATTAGCCTTTGGCAGTAAAACCGGTGCCCCTATAAAGCTATCTGATGGCCAATTAATGCGCGATAGCAGCAATGAAGTGGTGGTCGCTAAAACCGATATTAAGTTGCTGCAAAAACTGGCTAAACAAGGTTCAGGAGTGTTAATTGCAGCGCAGTCAGATGGCAGCGATATCAAACAACTCATTCAATGGCTTGCTGAAGATGGCCAAGCAAAAGCCACTGAACTTGAAGGTGAATCATGGCAAGATTTAGGTCCTTATTTAGCACTATTATTATTACTACCTGTGTTATTAAGCTTTAAACACGGTGTGCTAGCTAACCTTATGTTACCTACAGCCTGGCTACCTTTAGCTGGACTAATGGGTTTGTTAGCCTTCAGTACTGGCTATAGCAAGCCTGTACAGGCCAATATTTGGGATGACTTATGGCTGACAGCGGATCAACAAGCTCAGCAGGCTTTTGATAAAGAAGAGTATGCCAAAGCGGCGGCAAATTTCAGTCAACCTAATTGGCAGGCTAGCGCCCATTATAAGGCAGGAAATTACCAACAAGCGCTTGAAGGTTTTGAATTAGACAATAGCGCCGAAGGTTTATATAACCAAGCCAATAGTTTGATGCAGTTAGGAGATTTACCTGAAGCCATTAAGCGCTACCAACAAGCTTTAGGATTACGAGCTGATTTTATTGAGGCAGAAGAAAATCTAGCCCTAGCACAAGAATTACTTGAACAAGAGTCACAGCAAAATAAACAAGATAGCGATCAAAATGGTGAGCAGAAAAATGACTCGCAGGATAAAGATCAACAACAAAATGATCAAAATAACCAGCAGAACAGTCAGCAAAATCAGGACAAGCAAAACAGCAGTCAACCAAATGATCAGCAACAAGACTCTCAAGATTCAAGCTCAGACTCTGATCAGCCTAACCAGGACCAACAAGGCAAGCAGCCTGAGAATGCTGAGCAGGATAAACAATCTAAAAGCAATGAAACACCAGACAAACAACAGTCTGAAGATAGCCAAGACGAAAATCAGCAACAATCATCTGGCAGTCAACCCAATGATAAGCCTAATGATCAAGCAGAAGAAAATGCCGATAATGCTCAGTCTAAATCAGGCTCTTCAGAAAACTCAACCGCGGAAGATGAACCTGCACCAAGTAATGAAGCCAGTATGCAAGCCGATACTGAGCAAAGTACGGATGCTAATAGTACGGATGCTAAAAATGCTCAGCAATCAAATCAGCCAACGACTTCAGCAACACCTTTAGAAGAAACATTAGATGAGGATGGCAAGCCTATAAATCAGGTTATTAGCCCAACAACGATAGGCCAACAACCTTTGCCAGAAGATATGGAAAGAGCATTAAGAGCAATAAATGAGGATCCACAAGTATTGATCCGCAATAAAATGCAATTGGAATATCAAAAACGTCGTCAACAGGTCAAGGAAAAAGAACAGTGGTAATTCGAATTTTATTAAGCCTAATCCTTATTATTTTGGCCCCTTCGGTTATGGCGCTCACCCAAGTAGAGGCCAGTATCGACAAAAATCCGGTGAGTGAAGGTGAATACTTTGTGTTGAACATCAGCGCCGATGACGATCTCAATGCCGGCGCATTAGACACATCTTCATTACTGAATAACTTTATTGTTGGTCGCACAAGTGTGGGCAGAAGTACTCAAATGATAAACTTCAGCACCACCAAAGAAACTCGATGGCAAGTGCTGTTATCACCTAAATATACCGGTAAGGTGACTATTCCAGCGTTCACTATCAGCGGAGTAAGTTCATCGCCAATTACCCTGCAGGTTAATCCAGCAGGAAGTCAGCCTCAAGAAGCTGAAAATTTGTATATTGAAGTCAGCACTAATGTTGATGAAGCCTACGTTGGTCAGTTAATTAACTACAAGGTAAAACTCTATTTAGCCGTAGAATTGCAACGCGGTGTACTGGGTGCCCCTGTCGTCCAAGGTGCACAAATAAAACAAATTGGTGAAGATACCGACAGCACTGAAATCGTCAATGGTCGCCGCTTTAGAGTGATTGAGCGTAACTACGGTATTGTTGCAGGCTTACCTGGTGAAATTATTATTAACGGTGCAACTTTTTCTGGTGATGTATTAATTGAAACACAAAACCGTGGCGGCATGTTTGGTTTTAATGAAAGCATTCCGATGCAAACTGAAGCCGAGCGGAAAGTGATTCAAATAAACAGCTACCCACCGAGTTATCAAGGTGAGTGGTTAGTGAGTGATTTAGTGTCCTTACGCGAAGTATGGCCCGATGATAAAACTACCTTTGAAGCAGGCAGCCCCATTACTCGAACCATCAGCTTAATTGCGATTAATGTTGATGAACATAGCCTCCCCGAGCTGACAATGCCTGCGACAGAAGGAATGAAGATTTATCCTGAGAAGCCGTTACGCCAAACGGGTATTCGTGATGGACAAGTGATTTCGCAATACAGCTTAACTGCCGCTATGGTGCCCACTAAACCGGGCACTTATACCCTGCCAGAAATAAAAGTACCCTGGTGGAATATCCAATTAAAGCAGCAGGAATATGCCATTTTACCGGCTAAAACCATTACGGTTGTCGCCGGGCAAATGGCCGATAATGCACTACTGATTACGCCTCAAGCTCAATCTAACAATAGCGAGGATTACTGGCCATGGTTGACCGGATTATTTGCAGCACTATGGTTAATCACTTTAGTGTTATGGCGAAAAGCCGCAGGCCAAAGTCATCAAAATCAGGCTGGTGACACAACAATCACCGCACGTCCGACAACGAATATGGCTAACTTAGCAGCCATAGTGGATGCCTGCGATCGTAATAATGTCAGCGATGTGATATGCACGCTGCAACAGTATTTTTCAGCGATATTGAAGCGTAAAGTCACTTTGGCGGAAATTAGTCAGCTTTCTGAATTACTTTCACAGGCAATTAGCGTTTTGCAATCAGGCCGCTACAGCCAACATACAACCCCTGTGAATAAAAAACAGCTTATTGATGCAATCCAATCATATCAACCTAATAGCAATAAACAGACGGATTCAATCATAGCTAAACTGAATCCTTAAGAACTATCAAATGGGTTGTGCTCCCTTTTATGAAATAGCATAAAAGGGAGGTGTTATTTGGCACTTTGTAGCGACTTATAATAATTGCCACTAGTGATCTGTCACTGATAATAATGAAGACCAGTAATAAAATAACCTCAACAATAGTCGTTGCACTCTTGCGCTGACCCAGTAAGCTAAGTGTAATTATTATGAGAAAAATATAAAAATGTTTGAAATTCTGCGAAAGAAAAAGTCCGACCCTACGGTCTTATCTGACATGGTAAATAAACAAAGACGTTACGATAGCCTTGTCAGGGCACTTCATACCGACATTTTCCGTTATGCCTATTGGTTATGCGGTAATAAACATGTGGCTGAAGATATCACTCAAGAAACCTTTTTACGGGCATGGCGTGCGTTAGATTCTTTAAAAGATGATAAAGCCGCAAAAGCCTGGCTTATCACTATTTTACGTAGGGAAAATGCCCGACGTTTTGAGCGTAAGCAGTTTGATTACAGTGATGTAGAACAAGAGCTACTTGAAGATGTTATCTCTAGTAGCACTGAAGATGAAACCGAGCAATATTGGCTACGCAGGCAAATCGGCAAACTTGATTTAGAATATCGTGAACCTTTGTTATTACAGCTCATTGGTGGATTTAGCGGAGATGAAATCGCCGAGATGCTTGAATTAAATCGCAACACGGTAATGACACGATTATTTCGTGCCAGAAACCAATTAAAAGATGCATTAGACAGCCCAGAAGTAAGAGGTCAATCAAATGGATGATCTACAATTTCGTCGCCAAGCTTATGGCGATCCCAATACTCAGTCAGATGACTTTTTGCAGCATATCGCAAATAACTCAGCTGATGCGAAATTGGTTAAAGATTTACAAGCACTTGATGACAGGCTAACACAGGCGCTTAATATTCCGGTACCTGATGACCTAGCGGACAAGTTATTATTGCGTCAACAGCTAAGCCAACATCATCAAACGCAAAAGCGTACTCGCTATTTAATGGCGATGGCGGCGTCTATTGCGTTTGTTGTTGGGGTTAGCTTCAGTATGCTACGTTTTACCCCAATTGATTTATCTGAAAATGCTTTAGCCCATGTTTACCATGAAACCAAAGCGCTACAGATGGAACAAAACATCGGTTTTAATGACGTAAACTTCAAGTTAGCCAGTCTATCAGGCCTACAACAGTCTAAATTTATTCAGCAGCCAGGAAGAGTCTTCTATACTGCCTACTGCGATTTTCAAGGGGTTAAATCTTTGCATTTGGTTATGCAAGATGAAAATGGTCACAAAGTAACCTTGTTTATTGTGCCAGCAGAGAACAGATTAACCTTAGATGACGCCTTTGCCGATGCAAAATACAAAGGACAAGGATTCAAATTTGCCGGAACCTATATGCTACTTGTCGGTGAACAGCAATCTGATCTAAATTACATTAAACGCGAAATTGAGCAAACGTTTATCTAAGGTAATTACGACAAACTAAACATAGCACTTAGCCGTACTTTACAGTGCGGCTGAGTATTTTTTCCCTATACTCCCCCCGCGAAAGTGTGAACTACATCAATCTTCTGCTAGCATTGCTCCATAAAAATAACCATATGGAACAATCATGGAAATTCAAGCACCTATTTTAATCACTTTCATAGGCTATCTAGCCGTTATGATGGGGATTGGTTTTTGGGCATATAAGAAAACGGAATCTGTCGATGATTACATTCTCGGCGGTCGCAAGATGGGCCCAGCAGTTACCGCATTAAGTGTCGGCGCTTCTGACATGTCTGGTTGGCTGTTACTTGGCCTGCCAGGCGCGGTTTATTTAGGTGGACTAGGTGAAGCCTGGATTGGCTTTGGTTTAGTGTTTGGCGCATGGCTTAACTGGCTATTTGTCGCAAAACGCTTACGAATTTATACTGAACTTGCAGATAACTCCCTCACCCTACCCGACTTTTTCGAACATAGATTTAACGATAATCATGGTGTCCTTAAGTTAGTATCAGCGGTGACCATTTTAATATTCTTCACCTTCTATGCATCATCTGGCATGGTGGGCGGCGCCATTCTATTTGAAAAAGTCTTTGGCCTTGATTACACCCTAGCCTTGGTCATTGGCTCGGTCATTATTGTGTCATACACCTTTGTTGGCGGTTTTTTTGCTGTCAGCTGGACAGACTTTTTCCAGGGCTGTTTAATGCTAATTGCGTTAATTATTGTGCCTGTCGCCATATTTAATCACGCCGACACCCAGGCAAACATGGACAGTTTAGATCCTGCCATGCTGACATTTGTGGGCGATAAAACCACAGTTATTGGCCTAGTATCATTGCTGGCCTGGGGACTTGGCTATTTTGGTCAACCACATATCCTATCTCGCTTTATGGCGATTGGCAGTGCGAAAGATTTACGTTTATCAAGACGTATTGCCATGAGTTGGATGATTGTTGCATTAATTGGTGCACTGGCCACCGGCATTGCAGGTACATTATATTTCGCCCAATCACCTTTAGAAAATCCTGAAACCGTGTTTATTCACTTAGCCCGTGCAGCGTTTAATCCGTGGGTGGGTGGTTTACTTATTGCGGCTATTTTATCGGCAATAATGAGCACGATTGATTCGCAACTATTGGTTTGTTCAAGTGTGATAACGGAAGATTTTTACCGCAAATGGCTTCGCCCTCAAGCCAGCAGTAAAGAATTAATGTTAGTGGGTCGAATCGGCGTTATTAGTATCGCACTTATTGCAGGTATTATTGCCCTTGACCCACAAAGCAGCGTATTAGGCCTAGTCAGTTACGCATGGGCAGGTTTTGGTGCTGCATTTGGTCCTGTGGTGATTCTATCGCTTTTCTGGAAAGGGTTTAGCCGTAACGGTGCAATTGCAACAATATTAGTCGGTGCGGTAACCGTTGTAGCTTGGGAGCAATTAAAAGGTGGGATTTTCGATTTATATGAAATTATTCCTGGCTTCTTTTTCGCTACTATCTTTGGGGTTGTATTTAGTAAATTATTCCCACCATCGACTGAAGTGCAAGGCCAGTTCAATGCATTTGAACAAAACCTACAAAGCCAGAAATAGTTATCGATTAAAATAACAGCTTAGGTACTGAAATAGATCAAACAGAACAAATAAACAACCTTTGTGTAAAAAAGCGTACAAGTGTACGCTTTCTTACATTTTAACTTCATCTAACACCCGTGTTTGAAAGTAACATAGCATTAACAACATAACCAGCCAAAATACAAGCCAACCTACTGTTAAACAACAAATTAAAATAAAAAACCACCGACTACAATCTTCATACACAAAAAACCAGCCTTTTGAATTAACTCAATATTAACAATAACTAACATGTGGTCGGACTTGTTAGCCTCTCCCCTGTTACCTAAGATGCCTGCACATTCAAAGCTGCACAATGAAATTGGCTTATCCAGTCATAATTTCAATCATAATAACAGCTCAAAATAGGTAATAAGCAATGACTAAATTCAACAAGACATTACTAGCAGCTGCGGTAGCACTTGCAAGCACTCAGGCAACTGCTGCTGGCTTTCAGCTTAATAGCCAATCTGCTGCAGGTATTGGCCGTGCGATGGCGGGTGATGCCATAATAGCTGACAACGCATCGGTTTTAGCACGTAACCCTGCCGCAATGGCTTTGTTTGATCAAAAAGCACTCTCTGTTGGTGTGTCATATGCCGATGTCAACGTAGAGGTTAGTGATGCACAAATGGACTTCATGGGGCGAACATTTGAATTAGGCCATATTGATAACGCCGCTGAAGCAAAAGTTATCCCTAATGCCTATTTTATCAACCCAGTTAATGACACCTTTGCTTATGGATTTGCTGCATTCAGTAACTATGGTACGGGTACCGATTTAACCCCATTAGCTAATAACCATGGCTCACTGGGCCCAAATACCATTCCAGCGCCAGCGGATTTACTCGGTAATACTGAAGTAACAACAGTAAACTTAAATGCCAGTGCGTCATATCGCATTAATGAATCGCTTAGTCTAGGCCTAGGTTTAGACGTGATCCAAGCTTCTGGTACGTTAACCAGAAACAGTAATATCCTTGGCTCATTAGTTGATGTTGAAGCCGATGGTTGGGCTTTAGGCGGCATTGTTGGTCTAGCATATGAAATTAATCCAAATAACAGATTTGGTTTAAGCTATCGTTTCAGTCCAGAAATGAATGCCACTGGCGATGTACGTTACCTAGCTGAAAATTTTGATGAAATTAATATCCCTATTGCTGATATAGCCCAATTTGCTGGTTTTCATCAGTTAACTGAAAAGTTTGCTGTGCACTATACGGCTCAGTGGACTCAGTGGAGCAGCTTTGACCAGATCTCACTAAACGAAGGTGACAAAGGTACAGCGTCACATAGCTTAAAAGAATACCATTGGAAAGACTCTTGGTTTCTTAGCTTAGGGGCAACATATGACATTAATAACAACTGGACAGTAAGAACCGGTATTGCCAGTGATGATGGCGTAGTAGGTGAAGTCTCTTCATTATCTATTCCTGACTCAGATCGCATGTGGTATTCAGCAGGTTTCACATATAATCTGTCGCCAAAATCTTCACTCGATTTCGGTATCACTAAGGTTGTTGGCGAAAAGGTGCATGTTATTGAACAAAGCGGGCTGGGCTCGACTGTTAATGCCTTTACTGAATCAGGTGCCACCTACTATTCGGCTCAATACAACTATAAGTTCTAATACATGTAAGTTCTAATACTAGGTATTGAATATTTAAACCGCTCTTTTTAGGGCGGTTTTTTTATATCTGGCTTTCGATGTAACGAGTGTGTAACTTAAGTGAAGTCTAATGCATTAACTTTTACTAATAAACACCTTGCAAGCATCACCAAAGTCCATTAGAATTTTCTTATGGACTTTTATAAGGCTACTATTATGCATACATCAATACTTCGATTATCTACATCATTCAGTCAGAGCATATTGCTCATCGCAGGCCTCATGGCCCCCTGCATAGTCGTTGCACAAAGTCCTGATTTTGGCACCATTGAGATCCAATTAAATCAGCAAACAAGTTACTTACAACTTGACGCTAAAGTTGAACCGGTGAAAGCTGCAACTGTGGCGGCACAAACGTCCGGCCGAGTATTAGCGATTCATTATGATGTCAATGATTTAGTCCCTGAGGGCGCTGCATTACTGGAAATAACTAGCAAAGAGCAAGGCGCTGAACTCGCAGCGGCTGAAGCCGATCTGGCTAAAGCACAAGCCATGAATGTGGAAGCACAGGCTCAATTTCAACGTTACAGAACATTATTCCCTCAAGGAGCGGTATCCCAAGGTGCAATGGATGAAGCCACTGCCAATGCTAAAAGCTCTAAACAGGCTGTCAGCGCAACCCAAGCACGTTTAGTTCGCGCCAAAGAAAGCGTTAATTACACCATTGTCAGTGCCCCATTCTCCGGGCGGTTAACCGCTAAAATGATAGAAGAAGGTGAAACCATCAGCTATGGCCAAGCGCTACTTTCTGGCTATGCTACCGATAAGCTTAGAGCCGTTTTTTATGTTCCACAACAGTATCGCCAGCAACTTAATTTACTGACTCAAGTCCGTTTTTCAGATGATAATTATCAATATATGGGTGAACAGCTCAATCCATTTCAATTTAGTACTCAACAAGACCACAGCCTTAAGGTAAGGGCTATTATCAATAACCCCGACAACACTTTGCAGGCAGGGCAATGGTTAAAGGTCGCCTTACCTGTTGCGACTAAAGATGTGATTAGTATCCCTCAATCTGCATTTTACCAAGTCGGAGAAATGACCACTGTTTACCGCAAGCAACAAAAGCACTATTTACAAACTCAAATTCGCTTAGGCAACGCCTATGAAGATGATCAAGGTGTGGCTATGGTAGAGGTGCTTGCCGGTGTTATGCCTGGGGACAATATAGTATTAAACGCGGCCAATTATGTGCTCCACCTTGGTCAAGCTACAGCCAACTAAACAGGAATAAACAGATGAAACCATCGAATACACCTGCTCTTGGCCTTTCGGGTAGCATTGCTAAAACCTTCCAAGCCAGTGCAATAACGCCTTTATTAGCAATATTAGGTTTATTGTTAGGGCTTTTTGCTGTCATCGTGACCCCAAAGGAAGAAGACCCGCAAATTGATGTCACCTTTGCAGACGTTTTTATTCCCTACCCCGGCGCTAGCCCAAGTGAAGTTGAACACCAAGTCACTTTACCCGCTGAACAAATTATTTCCGAAATTAAAGGCGTTGATACGCTTTACTCTTTTTCTCAACCCGATGGCGCATTAATTATTACCATTTTTGAAGTGGGTATTCCCCGTGACGAAGCTGTGGTCAATATATACAACCAGCTATACTCAAACCGGGACAAATTTAATCATGCTGCGGGTATAGGCGAGCCACTGATTAAACCGCGTGGCATTGATGATGTCCCTATTGTCAGCCTGACCTTATATGCTAAGTCTGCCGACATGACCGCAGAGCAACTCACACAAGTCGCTAACGGATTAGAGACAGAACTTAAACGTATCCCCGGAACCAAAGAGATTTATACCCAGGGCCGTCATGACATGGTGCTTAACGTCCGTCTTGATAGTGCCAAAATGAATAGCTTTGGGGTCACTATTGACCAAATATCTCAGCGTTTACAAGATAATAATCAGATATCTATGCTGCAGTCTTTGGTGCAACAAAACCAAGAAATTAAAGTCCGTGCAGGGCAATTTATCAATACAATTGATGATGTCAAAAACTTACTTGTGAAAGTCAATACCGCTCCCAATAATCAAGGTATCTCCTCTGCGGTATATCTATCCGACGTTGCTGAGATCACCTTAAAAAGTGATACGCCAAAACACAATGTTCGTCACGTTGATAGCACAGGTGATTACCCTGCTGTCACTATCGCCATTGGTAAACAAGCTGGCCAAAATGCGGTTGATATTGCTGATGCCGTGCTCAGCCGCATTGCAAAAGTAGATAACCTGCTGATCCCCGATAATGTTGGGGTTGCCATATCACGTGATTATGGCCAAACCGCTGGAGATAAATCTAACACGCTTATTTTTAAGCTAATGTTTGCTACCTCTGCAGTAGTATTATTGGTACTTTTTGCCATGGGGGCGCGTGAATCTGCCGTAGTTGGCATTGCGATTATTGTCACTTTAGCCCTAACCTTATTTGCCTCGTGGGCATGGGGGTTTACCCTAAACCGGATCTCACTGTTTGCGCTTATTTTCTCTATCGGAATTCTGGTCGATGATGCCATTGTAGTGGTAGAAAATATTCATCGGCACATGGCGTTAAGCAATAAACCGTTACTTGAAATTATTCCCGAAGCGGTCGATGAGGTTGGCGGACCAACCATATTAGCCACATTCACCGTTATTGCGGCATTACTTCCAATGGCATTCGTGTCTGGTCTAATGGGGCCCTACATGAGCCCAATTCCCATAAACGCCAGTATGGGCATGCTATTATCACTGGCTATCGCCTTTATTCTAACGCCTTGGTTAGCTTACAAGTTACTGGCCCACCACCCAAAAGCTGAACACGCTAGTTTGGCGGAAGTAGATCAGGCAAATGACAAACTGGCTAAATTGTTCAGCCGTCTAATGTCACCATTTTTAGTTGGTGAACATGCCGCCAAAGCTCGAAAAGGCCTAGCCGTTGGTATTGTCGCACTGATTGCTATCGCACTTGCATTACCCGTCATGCAGGCTGTTGTGCTTAAAATGCTGCCATTTGATAATAAATCCGAGTTTCAGGTCATTGTCGACTTACCTGAAGGCACGCCTGTGGAACAAACCCAGCGCGTATTACAAGAGATGAGCCTGTACCTCAGCACAGTAGAAGAAATTAACCACCAGCAGTGGTACGCAGGAACCCACGCACCAATGAACTTTAATGGGCTTGTGCGTCACTACTTTTTACGCAGCAGCCAGGAGCTAGGCGACATTCAGGTTAACTTGGTTGATAAGTCACACCGTAGCCGCGACAGTCACAGTATTGCATTAGCTGTGCGGGAACCACTAAAGGAGATTGCCAATCGTTATAACGCCAACATAAAAGTGGTCGAAGTGCCTCCAGGACCGCCTGTATGGTCGCCAATTTTGGCAGAAGTTTATGCGCCAACAACAGCACTTCGCGAGCAAACGGCTAACGCCTTAGAGCAACGCTTTAAAAATACTGAACATGTGGTTGATGTGGATATTTATTTACCAGCCCAACAACAGCAATGGCAAGTTAACATCGATCGCGCGAAAGCAAGCCTGCTTGGGCTATCGTACGCGCAAATCGTTAATACCATTGCCACCAGCATTGGTGGCAAAGATGTCAGCTATTTACATTCCCAAACCAATAAATATCCCACACCTATCAGGTTGCAATTAGATGACGCTGAAAAAGTGGATTTGCAGCAAGTGCTTAATCTAAAACTAATCAATCCAGCTGGCGAGTCAATTAATTTATCCTCTGTCGCCAGCATTAATAAAGGCAGTATTAATGCCCCAATAGTGCACAAAAATATGGTGCCGATGATCATGGTTGTGGCGGATATGGCGGGACCAACAGATAGTCCACTTTATGGCATGTTCGATATTTCAGCTCAAATTGATGATGCCAATATTGATAAGCCCTACCCCATAGCACAGCATTTTGTTAATCAACCAGATGGATTATCGCAAGTGGCGATATTGTGGGACGGGGAGTGGAAGATCACTTATGAGACTTTCCGCGATATGGGCATTGCTTATGCGGTTGGCATGATAGCTATTTACTTGTTAGTGGTTGGCCAATTTAAATCTTATTTAGTGCCATTGGTTATTATGGCACCTATACCATTGACCATTATTGGTGTTATGCCAGGGCATGCTTTATTAGGAGCACAGTTTACCGCAACATCAATGATAGGAATGATCGCCTTAGCGGGTATTATAGTGCGTAACTCGATACTACTGGTCGACTTTATCAACCAGCAACTCACTCAGGGAATTGCACTCGATAAAGCGGTTATTAACGCTGGGGCAGTTCGAGCTAAACCAATTATGTTAACCGCTTTAGCAGCAATGATTGGCGCCTTATTTATCTTAGATGACCCAATATTTAACGGTCTTGCTATTAGCCTTATATTTGGCATCTTTATCTCAACTATTTTAACCTTGGTGGTGATCCCTGTGTTGTACTTTGCAGTGATGCGCAACCGATTAACCGTAAAATAAAGGAGCAATACCATGACCAATAAAACCACTAACAAAGTGAACAGAATGTCTGTCGAACGCTCTATCATGGCCTTTGCTGGCTTTATGGTACTGCTGTCATTAGTACTGACCGCTATAGTTAGCCATCATTTTATCTGGCTGACCGTATTTGTAGGTGCTAACCTATTTCAAAGCGCATTTACCGGTTTTTGCCCAGCGGCAATGGTAATGAAAAAGCTAGGCTTGAAAACTGAAGCAATGATTGCCACCGAAAAATAAGAGATTGCCACCAAAAATACTATTTTCTGGCAATCAGTTACACTAAATATAAGGAATATGAAGTTTAATGAGAGCCATTAAAAAGCCAAACAGCAAATTAACATTGTTGACAATATTAGCAACTAGCTTAGTTGCATTTGCACCTATGAGTTTTGCTAAAGATGTCACACCAACACAAGCGTGGCAGATGATTGATCAGCAAGCGTTAGTGATTGATGTTCGTACTGCTGAAGAATTTAATGAAGGACATATTGAAGGAGCTGTTAATATTCCTTTTGAACAAATTGTTGCAGGCGTGGCAAAACTAGGGCTTAAAAATGATGACAGCATTGTTTTATATTGCCGAAGTGGGCGCCGAAGTGGCATTGCAGATGATGCATTAACCCAAGCAGGATTTAGCAATACTGCTAACGCGGGCGGTGTTGATGCATTGATACAGTCAAAACCCTGAATCTATTTGGTATTGCGTAAGTAATATTAACGGTTAGCGACAGAATCCGAGTTCAGGTTACACATCTTACAAGATGCCTTTATGTGAATAATAAAGGCATTTTTTATTCAATAGTCCCCTGTTACTTAACCTCAAAAACACTATCCACAGGTCAACTAAACCAGTTGTTTTTTCATCACAACACAGTCTAAATCAAAGCCTCTAGGGGAGTGATAAACACTGATTTCATTACCTACAAAACCACATTTTCGATAAAATGCAGCAGCATTTAACGTCGACTCTAATGCAATAAAAGTCAATCCTGATTTTTTTGCTATGCGCTCAAGATGAGCCAACATTAACTTGCCGATACCTAAATTCATGTATTCAGGATGGACGAACAGCGCATCAATAAATCCGCTACTAACATCAAGCATCCCAGAGGCAATAATTAACTGTTGTTCAGATAGATTTGACTGCCCGTCAACCACATAGACATAACCATCATATGATAGCTTATCAGCATATGCCTCAGGCATCTGACCTTCAGTCCATTTAGTCATTGCATCAATACCATAACAATCAACACATTGGGATAATATAGCAAGATTTCGGACTATAAAAGCTTGTGATGCATCAGCTTTATGGGCTCGCCTTAATATTCCATTCATATATAAGTTATTCCTTTTATTTATATACAACTAAAGACGCCATACCGACTTTCCATTAAGCATAATTGAACACTATACCGCCGCTAACTTTATGTTTCGGTTATTAGTAATTGCTTGTGTAACAGGAATATTAACCTTGTATAGCTACATTCAAAAAAGAATAAAAAGTCAACTTTAGCGGGTAAATACTCACAAACATAAGCTACTTAACGATTATACAAAACAGCGCACGGTAACATTTTGTTTACATATGTACTCATCCTGTTACATTTTAGTTGTTGAACGAAGTTTACCCTTAAGTAATAAGCCGAAAGTTCAACTATAAAAATAATATAAATAATAAAAACATCACATGGAAGATAAAAAATGCAAAAGAAACGACCTTTAGTTTTACTCAGCCTCTCAGGTATAGCGCTTGCTGTATCTACTAGCTTATATGCCGCACCTCAATCCCTAAACTTAACATCACAAAATGGGATTTCAGCAACTAGCTTAGATAATACCTCACCATTACCTAAACGTTATATTGTTAAGTTTAGAAATGGCAGTGACATACAATCAAATCTACAACAATTTAATGCTCAATCAACAAACCAATCGGATGATGCTGCTAGCTATCAGCCACGTTCACACGAAATATTCTCTCATTTTAGAGCACTAAACGGTGTTCAAGCCAAAGAGATGAAGCGCATATCCCGTGGTAATAGCTATACCGTTAAATTAGATCCAAAGTCAGTACAATCTCTTCGCCTTCGCGCTGATGTTGAATATGTCGAAGAAGATATGCCACGCCGTTTGCTTGCTGAAACCACTCCTTGGGGGCAAACCTTTGTAGGTGCTACTGCACTTAGCGATAGCCAAACGGGTAACCGTACCATCTGTATTATCGATTCAGGGTATGACCGTAGCCACAATGATTTAAGTGGCAACAATGTTACAGGTACAAACAATTCAGGTACAGGTAACTGGTATCAACCGGGTAATAACAACGCCCATGGTACGCATGTCGCTGGTACCATTGCGGCTATAGCCAACAATGAAGGTGTTGTTGGGGTTATGCCTAACCAAAATGCTAATATTCATGTCATTAAAGTCTTTAATGAGGCAGGCTGGGGATATTCTTCATCACTTGTGGCTGCTGTTGATACCTGTGTTAGCAATGGTGCCAATGTGGTGACTATGAGCTTGGGTGGAAGCGGCTCAACCACTACTGAGCGTAATGCATTAAATGCACATTACAACAATGGCGTATTACTGATTGCAGCTGCGGGTAACGCTGGCGACAGCACATACAGCTACCCAGCTTCATATGACGGTGTTATGTCTGTTGCTGCTGTTGATAGCAATCGAGATCGCGCTGCTTTCTCTCAATATACTAACCAAGTAGAAATATCTGGTCCTGGTGAAGCAATTTTATCTACTGTAACCGTAGGTGAAGGGCGTTTGGCTGACATTACTATCGGCGGACAATCATACTTCAATAATGGCGTCGTTCCACACAATCGTTTAACACCTTCAGGCACTAGCTATGCCCCTAGCCCTGTTAATGGCCAAGTAACCGCCACCTTAGCTGAATGTACCGTAAGTGGAACTAGCTTTAACTGTGGCAATATGAGCAACAAAATTTGTTTAGTTGAGCGTGTTGGCAATCAAGGTACAAGCTATCCTGAAATAAATGCAGCCAAAGCCTGTAAAACGGCCGGTGCAGTTGGCGCAATTGTTTACAGTAATAGTGCATTGCCCGGCTTACAAAACCCATTCCTAGTTGACGCTAACAGCGACATCACAATTCCTACGGTATCAGTAGACAGAGCAACTGGTTTAGCACTTCGCGCTAAGCTTGGCGCCAGCACAACTGTTGCCAACCAGGGCAACAAGGACTACGCGTTTTACAATGGTACATCTATGGCAACACCGCATGTTTCGGGTGTAGCAACATTAGTGTGGAGCTATCATCCACAATGTACAGCAACACAAGTTCGTGCAGCATTAAATGCAACTGCTGATGATTTAAGTGTTGCCGGCCGTGATAATCAAACTGGTTACGGCATGATTAACGCTACAGCGGCTAAAGCCTATTTAGATGCATCATGTGATGGCCCAACTGATCCAGGCACAGGTGGTGGAGATTTAGTGCTTGTTAATGGCGTGACAAAATCAAACCTCACCGGTGCAAAAGATGATGAGCTTTATTTCTCGCTAGATGTCCCTGCAGGAGCTAAAAACCTCAGCTTCACCATGAGCGGTGGTACAGGTGATGCAGATTTATATGTCCAATACGGTGCTTCTCCATCTACCACTAGCTATGACTGTCGTCCTTGGAAAGGTGGTAATAGCGAGTCTTGCCCAATAACCACAGTTCAATCGGGTACCTATTATGTGATGGTTAAAGGCTACAGCGCATTTAGTGGCGTAAACCTAGTCGCTAATTATACTGCAGGCACTACAGGTGGCGGAACGACAGGTGGTCCAGCAAGTTATACCAATACCACTAACGCTAACATTCCTGATAACAATACTACCGGTATTACAAGCTCAATTAATGTAACACGCACTGGTGATTCAGGGACAGTTTCTGTTAACGTGGGGATCATCCACACATATATTGGTGATTTAAAAGTTGAACTGATTAGCCCTACAGGCCAAAAAGTTGCTTTACATAGCAACAGCGGTGGTGGAACCGACAACATCAACACAACCTACAGTGCAAACTTTACCGGTGTTGAGTCAAGCGGAACTTGGAAGCTCAAGGCTGTAGATAACGCAAGTCGTGATACTGGCTATATCGATACATGGACACTGACTTTTAAGTAATCAGTTAGAGATAAAACAATCATTTTATCGAAATGATTTACACAATAAAGCCCCGTTTAGCGATTTGACAATTAGCTTAACGGGGCTTTTTTATGCTTCAAATTTACACTACAAGCGGTTGAGGAATAGGTGAAATAGCCTCAAAAATGCTCGCAAAACTGGTTGGTGTACTCACATCTATCGCCAAGTGTAATTTTTTAGCAATATCATTTGCCGATAAAACACCGCGGATAGTATGATCTTTGCGGTCTATGACTAAACAATGTTGTTGACCAGCAACTTTCAGGGTTTCAATGACATCGCCAATTTTAGCGTTAACTATGTCAGCATAAGCAATCGCTTTTAACTTCGATTTAGGGATCATAAAGTCAGTAATGAGTAAATTTTCGCGTAAATCTCCTTTGACCAGCTTTTTAACGATTTCTTGGCTATTTAATGAGTCATAACTCACTAAACCAATAAAATGTTCTTTTTTATCAATAACTAATTTTAATCTAACATGTGCTTTTTTCATCAAGCTTTCAACTTCTACAGCAGAAGCGTGTGCATCGATAACCAAAGGTTTTACGTTTTTAAAATCGGTAAAGACATCTAAAGCGGGTGAATGAAGACTATATTCTTGATGGTTTGCAGGCCAAGCAAGTTCATCGACTGCTTCGACTTCATGTAGGGTTAATTTTTTCACAACGACATCCTTAGCAATATAAATCTAAACCATTGATTTAAATGCAATATAAAGAGTTACAACTGTTATTAACTGAATTTTATTATCTGCCCAAGATAAACATTTCACAATATACCAAAGGATTAAATTTAGTTCATATTATGATAATTAAGGTTCAGTTCAGTTTTATTGCGTATGGATTGTGCTAGGCGGGTAAGCTTTGAGATGATGAGAAGAAAGATCACTGACCCTAGATAAGCCAGTGATAATTAATATTATTGAAGTATTTCAGGCTCAACAAGTACGCTTATGTCGGCATTAGATAACCATACTTGGCTTTCATTAATATTCACTTGAACCGCCATATTACGACCCACAAATGCAGCTAATTGCTCTACCGCTGCTTCTGGGAAATTAACTATTTTTAGGTTTTTATAACGGCTTAAAGTACTTTGGTTTTGTTGCCACCAAATCGGTACACTACGACCACCATAAGTATACAAAATGACATTTTTTGCTCGCCCGCATGCTTTGCGTAACCACTTTTCATCGGCCTGACCAAACTCAACCCATAAATCAACCACACCTGATAAATCGACATCCCATAATTCAGCCTCATCATCAACACAAAGTCCTTTACTAAATTGTAAAGATTCACTGGCATTGAGAGCAAAAGCTAATAAACGCACCATCATACGGGTATCGGTTTCTGACGGATGCTGTGCAATCGTTAATGGATGCTCACCATAGTAATGCCTATCCATATCAGCTATTTGTAAGTTGACTTTGTAGACGGTAGATTTAGGTGCCATGTTGACCTCAAAAATAAAAAACCGAGCTAATTTACTCGGTTATAAAAGATGAACGCAATCATAAATGAAATGCGCTTAAATAGCCCCTGGTCTTAAATGTTTTGCCATAGGAAAGTGTGCTTTAAGTTGATTAACTTTTTCAGCTGAAGCCACAAGCAACATTCTATCACCAAGTTCAAACTGCTTTGAGATCGTACTTAATGCGGGTAGCGACTCCCTTGATGCATCGCGCCTTAATAGCTCATTTGTATGCTCATCTAAATCATTTTCAATAAATACTACATCCAGTTTTTGCAATAGTGGCATCACAGCGATGGGCAATAAACCCGCTGGAGTGGTTTCATCCAATAATAAAATTTCACCACGGCTTTCATAACTACTAAATGCTTGCTGGTAGTGAGTATCGGTCGCAGTATCAAAACGATCTTGATTAAGATTAAAAAATCGCTCCCAAAATAAACGTCTATCTTTGCCATTGGTAAGCTTTTGCTGCACGTCCTCCCGCTTACTGGCAACATAATCAAATAAGGGCGCTAATGAGTTAGGTAACAAGGTTTCTAAACGTGAGCGAATTGTACGGGCAAATACTGGCGCAGCACCTGCAGTGCTTATCGCTACAACAAGTCGGCCTCTATCCACGATTGAAGGCGTGATGAAGCGGCAGAATTTAGGATTATCAACCACATTAACCCAAATACCTTTTTCACTCGCAATAACCGCTAATTCAGTATTGAGTTTTTCATTTGCGGTTGCAAAATAAATGAGGTCATAACAGGACATGTCTTCAATAGAAACCTCTCGGCGTGATAGTTTTATCCTACCTTTGTTAGCATAAGCTTCAACATCAGCAGCCACTTGAGGTGCAACAACATGAATAGTGGCATCAGTACGGGCGAGCAAATCAAGTTTTCGACTCGCTACCTCACCGGCTCCAACGATTAACACAAAGAGTTCTTTTGTATCTACAAATAACGGGAAATATTGCACTTAATCTTGCACCACTGGAAATTGATGTTGAACCCAGGTTTTAAAACCACCAACTAATGATCCTATCTGGGTATACCCCATTTGCTGAATATTATAAGCCGCTAATGACGAGCGATGTCCACCACCGCAATAAAGCAATAACGGAGTTGATTTATCAGGAAAACGCGTTTCAATGTCACGCTCAATTATCCCCTTACCTAAGTGTTTCGCGTTAGGTAAGTGACCTTGTAGCCATTCATGATCTTCCCTAACATCGATTAATACCCATTTATCATCAGCTTGAAATTGTTCAATACTAATATGAGTCACTTTGTCTTTAATTGAATCGACTAGCTGTGCAAATGCAGAAGTGGGTTGCATAATTCCCCCTGTATTAAATCCTGAGTATAGAAGAATTTATCTGGATAATTGTTTACTAAAATTATCGATAAACTTAGTTATGTGTCTCACTTTTGGGAGAACTACATTGCCAGCAAAGCTCAAAACTACCTTCATTGGTTTCATGGCATTGTACACATTGCCATTGCGGCTGCTCAACATCTAAGTTAGCCAAAATGCTTTGCGCTTCGCTTAAATGATCTGTATCTATCCATAATTCAACACTCTGAAGATCAACAGGTAGCTCCCCAACCCCTCCCATTAACGCCTCACCACGTAAATCAACTTCAATCCCACTGGTTTCCAACAAACCTTTCCAAGTATGGGCTTGAAGTAAATTACCCCCTGTTAACAAGACTTTGCGTTGTTCCATTATTATTATCCTAGGGTATTATTTTAAGTGAAATACAGCTTAAGCCTCTATCACTTTAGCAAAATTTTTATTCATCCTACTGCTAAACTTATTTACTGTCGAGTTGAGAACCGTGCCATGGTTGAAAATTAGACAAAAGCAGCTATTACCGTTATAAATCATCTGTATCACAGTTAAGTCTTCTCAAAGCTACCAGGGTGAACAATGAGTAAAAATGACATTTACAGGGGCCACTTTCAGATCACCGCTTGGGATGAAAGCACCTACATCACCTTTGCTGAAGGTGGTAAGCAAACCCATGCAAAGATAACCCAGTAATATGATGGCGAGATAACAGGCGATGCTAACGTAAATTACCTAATGACATATCTGAACGATGATCATGCCTTTTTTGTTGGCTATGAGGTGATTAATATTTTTATTAGCCAATTAAAAGGTACCATTACGTTACAACACACAGGCGAATATCAAAATCATATTGCCTCAAGTAACTTTACCATTGTAGTTGATGCTGGAACGGGTGATTTTAAAAACGTGACGGGTCAAGGTTTTTTTAAAACGACAGACAATGGTCAAGCAAATTATGAGTTATCATTATCAATACCTGCGAAATAGCAGTTAACAAACTGAAGCTAACATACTGAAGATAATGTCTAATACAGCTGAGTAAATTTCGCCATTGAATGCAAAAGCTAGCAAACAGCATTTGCACATAAAGTCTCGCCCAAATAGGTTTTAATTAGCTATTGTTAATCAGTCCCCCTATCACGCCACACATTGAGGTTATTGAATGTCGAACTTGCCAACTGATGAAAACAAAAACATAGCATCATCACCTGTTGCGCTCGATATTCGTCAAGATGAACTCATTGTAAAGTTACTTGGGCGCCTCCCCTCGTCATTAGCCCAAACTTACACTGATGAGCAACTACAGGGCATTAAAAGTGCACTCGGCCCCAATACATGGGGCGGCCACTTTATTGATAACAGAGGCACATTTAAGTTCCCGTTTATAAAATGGCGATTTTATTATGTGTTTCTGTTAGGTAAAAACAAACGTGCTTATACTCGCACAGAAAAGAAAATGTCAGTGGCCATGCTGATGTTAAGTATCATAGCGGTAATATTGGCGGGTATTTTGTTGGGGTTATTGTCACTGTATATCTTAAAGTCAGCATTAGGTATCGACCTATTCCCTGACCTTTCACTTGGGATATGGGATCAAGTAAAAGATTGGTTTGAGTAACTCAGCTAATGTTAAGTGACATTATTAGCTTTATAAAAAAAGCCACTTTAGCAAACTAAAGTGGCTTTTTATTCAAAAGTTGGCTGATTAAGGCATCATTGGAGGCTGATCAGCACCTTCTTTTTCGATTTCAACTGGCATCATATGCTCACGGTTAATACCCAATTTAATGGCTAAATAACTTGCAACATAAATCGATGAGTATGTACCCACAAAAATACCACACAATAACGCTGTGGCGAATCCGTGGATCATAGTGCCACCTTTTAAGAATAGTGCGATAACCACAATTAATGTCGTACCTGTTGTAATCACGGTACGGCTCATTGTTTGCGTAATTGATTGGTTAACGATCTCTTCAGGCGTGCCTTTACGCATTTTGAGGAAGTTCTCGCGAATACGGTCATATACAACAATCGTATCGTTAAGCGAGTAACCGACAACGGTTAATAGCCCCGCCAAAACAGTTAAGTCAAACTCAAGCTGTAATATAGAAAATACACCTAGGGTAACAATAACGTCATGGGCAAGCGCGGCTACAGAGCCGGCAGCCAGGCGCCATTCAAAACGGAACGACACATAAATCAAAATACAGATTAATGCGACAATAACCGCTAAACCACCTTGCTCGGCTAACTGTTTACCTACTTGAGGTCCAACAAATTCAACGCGCTTTTGAATTGCGTTATCATCCATTGAGTTAACCACTTTCATAATGCCAGTGGCTTGAACGTCGCTTTTAATGTTTTCACGCACAGGCAAACGGAACAACACATCAGTACTTGAACCAAAGTTCTGTACTAATGCACCTTCTGTTTCAACAGACGTTAGCTTGCTACGTAATACATTTAAATCAACTGGGCTAGAAAACTCAACTTCAACAACCGTACCACCGGTAAAATCTAGGCCCCAGTTAATGCCTTTTGTTCCTAAAGACACAAATGAGGCAATCACTAGAAGCATCGACATAACACTTATCGGCGCCGCATGGCGAAGAAAGTTGACGGTATTATTCACTGAAAATAACTGAAACATGTTCAACTCCTTCCTTAAATTGACAGCGTTTTAAGACGTTTACCGCCCCAAAGCGCATTAACGATTGAACGCGTACCGACAATTGCGGTAAACATTGAAGTCGCAATACCTATCATTAAGGTCACCGCAAAGCCTTTTACTGCACCAGTACCTACAGCAAACAAAATTAACGCTGTCATAAAGGTAGTAATGTTGGCATCAGCAATGGTTGAAAATGCATTAGCATAACCTTCATGAATCGCCTGCTGAACACTGCGTCCAGCCAGTAACTCTTCACGAATACGCTCATAAATAAGTACGTTACCATCAACCGCCATACCAACCGTCAATACCATACCGGCAATACCAGGAAGTGTTAATACAGCACCAGGTATCATCGACATCACGCCTACAACCATCACTAGGTTGGCAAGCAATGCTAAGTTAGCAATAAAGCCAAATGCGCGGTAATAAACCAGCATAAATACCAATACGATGGCCAAACCAAAAATCATAGCTTGCATACCGTTTTGAATATTTTCAGCACCTAAGCTAGGACCAATAGTACGTTCTTCAACAATTGTCACTGGTGCAATCAATGCACCCGCACGTAACAGTAATGCCAGGCTTTGTGCTTCTTTATGCTCAAGGCCAGTAATGACAAAATTACGTCCCAAACGTGCTTGAATAGTGGCGACAGAAATGACTTCTTCAATCTTAGTCATTTTCACTGTGCCATCAGGATTACGTAAACCACTATCCTTATATTCAATAAACAAGGTTGCCATTGGTTTGCCAATGTTATCCTTGGTCACGTTTGAGAAAATATTGCCACCTTTAGCGTCTAAGTTAATTGCCACTTGAGGACGGCTATATTCATCAAAAGTAGGTTGTGCACCCGTGATATGATCGCCGGTTAACATGACTTCTTTACGCAGTACAGCAATACCACCGTCACGACGAGGATAAACCTCTGAAGCAGCAGACACTCGACCACTTGCAGCAGCTGCAGCATCGGCTTTGTCATCAACCATACGGAATTCAATTGAAGCGGTTGCGCCTAAAATATCTTTAGCACGAGCTGTATCTTGAACACCTGGTAATTCAACGATAATACGCTCAGCACCTTGACGTTGAACGACTGGCTCAGCTACCCCTAACTCGTTAACACGGTTACGAATAGTGGTAATGTTCTGTTGTAACGCTTCTTCTTTAACTTGCTTGATATAAGCATCGCTCATATCGGCAACTAAAAAGAAATTACCATCACGACTGCCATCAGAATAAACCATGTCGTTACTTTTGGTTTTAAGAAAACGTTCGGCAACACCCACAGTTTCTGCATCACGAAATTTAATTTCGATGCCTTTAGGGGTTTTACGGATCCCCGCGTAACGAATTTTCTCTTCGCGCAGTTGGCTACGGAAATCAGCTATTTTAGCTTCTTCCATTTTGCGTAGCGCCTCGCCCATATCCACTTCCATTAAGAAGTGAACACCACCACGAAGGTCAAGACCTAACTTCATTGGCGAACCACCAAGGGCTTCAAGCCATTCTGGTGTTGCCGGCGCTAGGTTTAATGCCACGGTATAATTATTGCCTAATGCCTCTGCTATCGCTTCTTTAGCAAGTAATTGCTGCTCAGGATCACTAACACGCACTAACAATTGGCCATTTTCGAGCTCAGAGCGTTTAATCGCTATGCCTTTACTCTCAAGTACGGCTGTGATGTTTGATTGCGTGGTGACAGTGACTTCAGCACTACGAGTCGCGACAACTTGAACAGCATGGTCTTCACCAAAAAGGTTCGGCATTGCATAAAAACACCCGACGGCGATAACAATCATCACCATCAAGTTTTTCCACATAGGGTATTTATTTAACACTCTGACGCCCTCTTGGCTTATAGCGAGGCAATAGAACCTTTAGGTAATACTGCTGCAATATAGTCCTTTTTAATGGTGATTTGATTGTTATCATTAATCGCTAATAACACATAATCGTTTTCATCACTGATTTTAGTCACTTTGCCTAAAATACCGCCGCTAGTGAGGACTTCATCACCTTTTGAAATCGATGACATTAGGTTTTTATGCTCTTTAACACGCTTTGACTGTGGACGGAAAATCATGAAGTAAAAGATTAAGCCGAACATGACTAGCATGAACACTAATTCCATGGTGCCGCCACTTTGAGGTCCGCCTGCTGCGCTTGCATATGCATTTGAAATAAACATAGTTCTCTCTCTTCTTATAAATAAACAATTAAATGAACAAAAAAGTCTAAATAAACAGTAAATTAGCCTTTAAACTCAGGCACTTCACGCCCCAAACCGGTATAGAAGTCTTTTACAAAGGCGTCTAATGTACCTGTCTGAATCGCGCCGCGCAAACCTTCCATTAAAATTTGATAATAACGTAGATTATGAATAGTGTTTAAACGCGCACCTAGGATCTCATTACAACGATCTAGGTGGTATAAATAGGCGCGTGAATAGTTTTTACAGGTATAACAATCACACTTAGCATCAAGTGTTGCAGTGTCATCGCGATGACGTGCATTACGAATTTTAATCACACCTTCACTGGTAAATAAATGACCGTTGCGGGCATTTCGCGTAGGCATAACACAGTCAAACATGTCAACACCGCGACGCACACCTTCAACTAAATCTTCTGGCTTACCTACGCCCATTAAATAGCGAGGCTTGTCAGCGGGTAACTGTGGGCAAACATGTTCAAGAATCCGATGCATGTCAGCTTTAGGTTCACCTACCGCTAATCCACCAACCGCATAACCGTCAAAACCGATATTCGTTAAACCTTCAATCGATTCATCACGTAAATCCTCAAATACACCACCTTGGATAATGCCAAATAATGAATTTGGATTTTCTAAGCGGTCAAACTCATCGCGTGAGCGCTTTGCCCAACGTAATGACATTTGCATCGATTTACGTGCCTCATCATGTGTTGCTGGATAAGGTGTACATTCATCAAAAATCATTACCACATCACTGCCTAACGAATCTTGAATTTGCATCGACTTTTCAGGGTCTAAGAAAATCTTTTCACCATTAATAGGTGAACGGAAATGTACGCCTTCTTCAGTGATCTTACGTATATCACCTAAGCTAAATACTTGAAACCCACCCGAATCGGTTAAAATTGGGCGCTGCCAATTCATAAAGTCATGTAAGTCACCGTGCTTACGCATGATTTCTTCACCAGGACGTAACCATAAGTGGAAGGTATTTCCTAACAGAATATCTGCACCCGTCTCGCGGACTTCTTCTGGGGTCATACCTTTTACAGTACCGTATGTGCCTACAGGCATAAATGCTGGCGTCTCTACCGTTCCGCGTTCAAAAACTAGGCGGCCACGACGCGCACGTCCATCAGTGGTATCTAACTCAAATTTCATAAATCACCTTGTCAGATAAACAGTCTGACTTGTTGTTGTTTCAATAGTAATGAGGGCAAATGTTCATACTTCAAGTAATGAACAGTCAAACCAGTAAAAATTCAATAAAAAAGCCCACATATGAGTGGGCGCTTATTTTAAATCAATTTTGCCGCTTACGGGGCTTTTTTCGTCACAAACATCGCATCGCCATAGCTAAAAAAGCGATATTTCTGCTCAATCGCATGATGATAGGCCTTCATTACCTCTTCATAACCGGCAAAAGCACTCATCAACATGATTAATGTCGACTCAGGCAGGTGAAAGTTAGTCACCATGGCATCAACTACTTTGAATTGAAAACCAGGATAGATAAAAATATCCGTATCACCGCAAAACGCCGTTAATGGATCATCACCACAGGCTTTTGCTGCGCTTTCTAATGAACGTACGGAAGTTGTACCGACTGCGACAACACGTTTTCCTGCGGCTTTAGTTTGCGCAATTAACTCGATAACCTCTTGTGGTACATCAGCCCACTCAGAATGCATTTTGTGCTCAAGCACGTTATCCACTCTCACTGGCTGAAAAGTACCAGCACCCACATGAAGGGTAACAAAGGCAATATTAACGCCCTTGTCTTTTAATGCTGCAAGCATTGCATCATCAAAGTGTAACCCCGCCGTTGGTGCAGCAACCGCACCAGGCTTTTGGTTATACACTGTTTGATAGCGCTCTTTATCAGCATCTTCGTCGGGACGGTCGATATAAGGAGGCAGCGGCATATGGCCGATTTGCTCAAGGACGTCTAAAACAGTCTTATCAGATAACAGCTCAAGTTCGAATAGAGCATCATGACGAGCAATCATTTTCATTTGATAGCCAGCATCTAAGTCAATTAAGCTGTCAACTTTAGGTGATTTTGAACTACGAACATGCGCCAGAATACGTTTATCATCTAGCATACGCTCAACAAGAATTTCTAGCTTTCCGCCAGTTGTTTTTTGACCGAATAAACGTGCAGGTATTACGCGGGTATTGTTAAATACCATCAAATCACCAGGATTTATCATTTGCAGTAAATCGGTGAATTTTTTATCCGCTAAGGCGCCATTATGGCCATCAAGCGTCAGTAATCGCGATGCATTGCGCTGCGCCGTTGGATAACGGGCAATCAATTCATCAGGCAGCTCAAACGAAAAGTCAGTGACGCGCATAATTGGATCTCAACTAGTCAAAAATCGGCCGCCAGTCTATGGCGACCATAGATAAAGATCAAGTTAAGACGATCAATTTATGACAATATTATTATTGTAACCTTAGTATTAACGGTGACTATTATAAGTTATTCACTGATGTCATTACTTAACGGGTCTCCTGGCATATCTGCCAGCTGAAGGCCGGGTTAATTACTTAATTGAAGATTCTGTAGAAGAAGCGATTTCACAGGCCTGATCTTCAGCCGAAGCTAATTCTGATTCATCTGTGTTGTCGGAACTGTCTGTATTTGGATGTTTAAAATCATCCATGCTGAAACGATAGGAATGATAGCGCAAATCAACCTGCACTTTATGGCGTACCAACATAGGTTCGCGCCCCAATATTTTATTAAGCCAGCTTTTCATCTTCCATGATCCTAAAACAAACAAAACGAATAATATAAATCGTATTTCTAAATAATCTTTATAGCATGGTTACTTCAGCATTATTTATTCAGCCGAGACAGAGTCTGTGGTACATTAACTCACTGTATTATTAATGCAGAAATAGCATAACTAACAAATAGCTTGATTATTTTTCATACGTTATCATACTGTAAAATCTACAAAAAAGAAGTATAAAATTATGAACTTTTTAGCACATCTACATCTCGCAGATATTAGCGACACGCACCTTTCGGCTAATCTTGCGGGTGATTTTGCTAAAGGCAGCATAATCGACCACCCTAAACACTTGCAGCAAGGGATCTGGTTGCACAGACAAATTGATATTGTGACCGATAGTCATGAAATTATTAAGGACTTACTCAGTCAATTTCCTAGTAGCTCTCGCAGAGTTGCGCCCATTTTAATCGATTTAGCTTTTGATCATTATCTAGCTTATTACTGGGAAGAATACCATCAACAATCATTACTAGATTTCACTCAAAAAGCTTACCAATGCATGCAGACAACTCAAGAATTGCCCCCGAAACTGCAAACGATTATTCCAAGTATTATTCAACAAGACTGGTTAAGCAGTTATCAATCGAGACAAGGTTTGGATCAGGCCATCACAGGCGTCAGCAAACGTCTGTCTAAACCAGAGCTATTCAATAGTGCCATCAAAGATGTAGATAAACTTTATATCGAAATTGAAATTGCATTTCGCACCTTTTACCCTCAACTAATGGCATACAGCCGTATTTACAGCCGTAAAACACCTGCAGAATATTTAGTTTAATCATTAAATATTTAGCTATTGGATCTGCAAACAATAATAGGCTGCTGACCGAAATAGCTTTATAAGATGCTGTAAGTGGAAGTTATTGAAGTTTGGGATAATAGCTAATGGACAATAAAATTTTGCTTCGCCAACGTATTCGCACCGGCTCATTCTGGGTAAAACAATTGCGCGATATAAGTATCATCCTAGTGATACTTTTCGTTATAACCAGTTATTTACAGCGCGACATGATCAACGGCCAAGCACCTAATTTGTCTGCGGTAACGGTTAGCCAACAGTCTTTTGACTTAACGACCTTAGCATCAACATCAACCAAACCGACACTCGTTTACTTTTGGGGGACCTGGTGCTCGGCCTGTAAAATAACCTCGCCAATGGTCAACTCTGTTGCTTCTTCCAATGATTACCAAGTCATATCGATTGCCGTTGCCTCTGGTTCTGATGATGATATCACCCAATATATGCAACTTAATCAGCTCAGTTTTGAAGTTATTAACGAGGCACAATTACCACAGGTGATAAACCAGCCAAGTTTATCGCAACAATGGGGCGCAAATGCTTTTCCTTCTATCTATATTATTGATGAAAATCAGCATATCCGCTTCGTTACCTCTGGTGTAACCACCACTTGGGGCTTAAAATTACGTTTATGGCTGACGACTTTTTTATAAGCCCAAACAGGCGGTATCATTGGCATTACTTATTGTAGAAACCTGAACTTGCTGTAGAGCCCCCAAAACTCACGCTGTACAAAAGTGACCAAAGAGAAAATCAATGCACATATTTACTTATCAGCCACCCAGTATTCCCTGGCTAGATATTCGATACGTAGACAGAGACATTATTGTTATCAATAAGCCGTCAGGAATATTATCGAATCCAGGACGAGCGCCTGAGACCCATGACTGTGCCATTAATCGGCTAACAGAGCGATACTCAGATGCCATTTTGGTTCACCGCCTTGACTGTGACACTTCAGGCATTTTAATTTTTGCCCGTAATAAAAAAGCGGAATCACACCTAAAAACGCAGTTTCAAAATCGCCAGGCTAAAAAAGTCTATATTGCTGAAGTAAGCGGACATATCGACAACCAAACAGGCCAAATTGATTTAGCCCTGGGCCCAATAATTGATAACCCGCCTTTTCAACACGTTACCGACCAAGGCAAAGCCGCTATAACCGACTATAAAATCATTGAACTACGTCCCTATTCCACTTTAGTTGAGCTTAGTCCGCATACTGGTAGAACCCACCAGCTTAGGGTGCATATGTTGGCATTAGGTCACCCTATTCTTGGCGACACATTCTATGCTGATAAAGCGAGTATTGATGCTAGCCCAAGATTAAAATTGCATGCACAGTCGCTAACGATTACTCATCCTTACAAGCAAACCCTATTAGAGTTTGTTAGTTCAGCACATTTCTAGCATCCCTTAATATGTGATTTAACCCGTTATTCAAACAAAAATGCCGTCCTTAAAAAAGGGCGGCATTTTTGTTTCAAATACACTAACGCTATTGGATTAACGTGATGATATTGCCATTATTGCATTTGGATAGCAGTCACTTATTGAATTTAAAAACGCAATAGCATGGTGATTAAACCAGATTCGCTTTATTTTCTGCGGCCTCACAAGCTGCAGCAGTAAAGACGACATCGGTTGAACTATTCAAGGCTGTTTCAGCAGAGTCTTGGATAACGCCAATAATAAAGCCAACCGCAACAACTTGCATTGCCACATCATTTGAAATACCAAATAGGCTACATGCCAAGGGTATGAGTAATAACGAGCCACCAGCGACACCTGATGCACCACAAGCAGACACTGCAGCAACAACACTTAATAAAATCGCTGTCATAAAGTCTATTTGAATACCTAACGTATTCACTGCCGCTAAAGTCAGTACTGTAATGGTAATCGCAGCACCACCCATGTTAACTGTCGCACCTAGCGGAATAGACACAGAATAAGTATCTTTATGCAGTTTTAGCTCTTCACACAACGCCATGTTAACCGGAATATTAGCGGCACTTGAACGGGTGAAAAATGCGGTCACACCACTTGAACGTAGGCATTTCAATACCAGAGGATACGGGTTACGTTTAATCTTAATGTATACAATCAACGGGTTTACCACTAATGCAATAAATAACATAGCGCCAACTAATACTAGCAATAACTGTCCATATCCGGCTAATGCGGCAAAGCCAGTCGTAGCAAAAGTTGCCGCAACTAAACCGAAAATACCAATAGGTGCTAGGCGAATAACAAAACGTACAATAGTCGATACGCCATCACTTAAGTCAGCTAACATGCGTTTACTTGAATCACTTGCATGGTGCATTGCGACACCTAAGCCGATACCCCAAGCTAATATGCCAATATAATTGCCCGTCATTAATGCATTAACTGGATTATCAACCACTTTAAACATCAAGGTATTTAATACTTCACCAATACCCTGTGGTGGATTAGAACCTTCAATACCTGTGGCTAATAGTAGTGTGGTTGGAAACATAAAACTGAACATAACCGCTGTAATCGCTGCGGCTAAAGTACCAATCAAATACAGCACAATAATAGGACGCATATTAGTTTGGCTATCTTTCTTTTGATTAGCGATAGATGACGCCACTAAAACAAACACTAAAATAGGCGCAATGGCCTTTAATGCTCCGACAAATAGATCGCCTAAAAAAGCAACCTGACCAGCGGCTTCGCTTGACACAGACGCGAGGATAACTCCACAAATAATCCCGCCAATAATTTGTAGTACTAAGCTACCATTAGCGATACGTGCAAACAGTGATGTGTTTTGATTCATTACTTTACCTTAACATTATTTATTATTATTGATTTACTTACTAAGGTCTGTATATCAGGATGAGACGGGCAAAGTCTAGCAAAGACATTAAATTGATGCGGAAATTACCCTAAACTTCCATGTTAGCCACATTAATTAAACATGTTAACTGGGAGATTTAACGAAGTTGACTGCGTCGCTAATGTGTTTTGCACCGCGTAACATGGCTTCGATCAATTCTTTGGCATCAAACTTAGTTAACGCTTCATTGGCACCAACTTGCTTCGCTTGACTTAAACTAATTTCGCTTGAAAGTGAGGTATGTAAAATAATATAAGCTTTGGCAATGTCGGGGTTATTTTTGACCTCGAACGATAATTCATATCCATCAAGACCAGGCATTTCGATATCGCTCACCAACAGTTGTACTGGATTGCGCTCTTTTGCCGCCTCAACCATCATAGTCAATGCTTCTTGGCCATTAGATGTAACCTGGTAGCCAATGTTAATCGAATCTAACGCATCAGATAGTTGCTTACGGGCTACTTTTGAGTCATCAACAATCAAAATACGTAATGGTTTAAGTTTTTCTCGCTGCACATCGGTTAAAATGGCACGATTAACAGATGGGTCATGCGGGAAGATTTTTGATAGCAATAGCTCAACATCTAGCAATTGCACTAACTGGCCTTCAAAACGTGTCACACCGGTTAAAAAGGCATTCTTGCCTAAGTTAGTCGCCGGCGGCTCAATATCACGCCAATTACATTCAATAATTTTGTCTATTGCGCGTACCACAAAACCAATCACCATCCGCTGACAATCAGTAATAATGATAAAACAATTTTTTAATTCACTTTCATCTATCGGTCTAAATCCAATACCTGCTGCCATATCAATAATCGGAATGGTGCCACCGCGCACAGCTGCGGCCCCCATGATACTAGGATGAGAATTAGGGATCTTTGTCAAGGCAGTAAAAGGCACCAGTTCACGAATTTTTAATGTACCCAATGCAAACAGTTGACTCTGATTTAAATGAAACAGGAGCAACCCTTGGGATTGACTGGCTTTGCTAACCTTTGATGCCATTGAGTGTCCTCACTAAAAATATAAAATGACTACTTTGATAATATAGCAGTAAATGGCTGTCATTATTGTGCTATCGATTCAATTTTCTATTTAAAGTAATATAGATAAAGTGAATGGCGGATTATTTCAATACCATTTGGATATAATTGTTAAATTTGATGAGTAATGGCTAAGAACCTAACATCCAATAAAAAAGGAATACCCGACAGATAATCACTGAATCATTAATAAATCGATTCAGTATTGCACTGCTAAGTATTCCCTTATTCTAACAAATACCAATAATTAGTTAGATGACTCTTGTAATTTGTACAGCACATCGTAAACGAACTGATCCCAGCCTTCAGCGTCAAACGCTAAACCACTGGCGTTACGCACCTGGCTAACGGCATGCAAAGGGGCTGCGCCATTTTCCATTAAATAATACGCCATCATAAGTTCGGTACGGTTAATACCTGAGCGACAATGCAGTAATACGGCTTTATTTTCCGACTCAGCCTGACGAATAAAAGCTAACACCTTAGGCATAATTTCTGCACAAATCTCAACATCACCTTCAATAGGCGGGATGTTATCAGGTAAGCTAAATACCTGATGCGCTATCCCTAAATCGGCCATAGCTTGTGTGTCACACATAGCACCATCATTGAGTGACGCTATCGCACCGAATCCGGCGGCTTTAAGTTCTGCTAAATCCCATGCATCTTTATTGGGACCACTGCGTCCTGCAAGTTGCCCATCTATTAACCAAAAAACTTGTTTCATATACCTACTACTTAATTTCGTTTTTAGACCAAACATTTACATTTTCAGGAGGAAGTTTTTTACGCTTCTTTTTTCCCGTTCCTGCAGGCTTAGCCATTGGTTTAACGATTTGCGCGCTTAATGGCATTTCTTCATCTGCCTCAAAGCCTACTATTTGCTCACGTTCAAGGCGAATTTGATTCTTTTTCTCTATTACTGAGAAATGATGATAGTCATCATGACAAAGCAAACTTATGGCTAAACCCACTTCACCAGCTCGGCCGCTTCGACCAATACGGTGCATATAATCAGCAGGACTTCGGGGTAAATCAAAATTAATTACCACGGGTAGTTTTTCAATATCAATACCGCGAGCCGCAATGTCGGTGGCAATTAATACATCAATTTCAGACAATTTGAAAGCTTCTAATACACGATTTCTTGCACCTTGTGCTTTATCGCCGTGAAACACTTCTGCATTAATGCCTCTTTTAGCCAGTTTTTGGGCTAAATGATTACAGGTGTTTTTTGCATTAACAAATATAAGTGCCTGACGCCATTGATTTTCATTAATCAAATACGCTAATAATGCCGTTTTAGATTCACGATTAACAGTAAAAACCCGTTGCACTAAAGTACTCGCTTCAGCACTTTGTAAATGTATCTCAAGTGGCTTAGTTAATAATGATGAAGCTAGGGCTTGGACCTCTTCAGGAAAAGTCGCAGAAAACAGCAAGGTTTGCTTTTTCTTTGGCATTAACTCAAGTACTTGAGTTAACTCTTCGGTAAAACCAAGACTTAACATGCGATCAGCTTCATCAAGCACCAAATGAGAAACGGTATTTAACTTAAGTGCATTTGAAGAGAGTAAATCTAATAATCGCCCCGGCGTAGCAACCACTACATCGGCGCCGCCACGTAGAGCTAACATTTGGGTATTGACTGACACACCACCATAAATGGCAACGGTTTTAATCAAGCCATTTAAATGACTCGCATAAGACTGAAAGCTATCGGCCACCTGTTTAGCGAGTTCACGCGTTGGCACCAATACTAAGCAACTGACATTATTATTTTTTGAGGTATTTTTCTTGGTGCTAAGGCTTAAATGTTGAATGATAGGTAATGCAAACGCAGCTGTTTTACCTGAACCGGTATTGGCTCCCGCAAGAATATCCTGACCTTGCAATAACGCCGGAATTGTCGCCGCTTGCACAGGAGTTGGGGAGGTATAATTTAGCTCAGCAAGTCGAGCTAGCAAAGGCGCCGACAAGCCAAAATCAGTAAAAGTAACAGTTTGGGTCATGTATCAATTCAATTAATTTGGATAAACCACAATTTTACATTAGTTTGTGGGTGAAGTCTGAAATAATTCAATCAGCAGAGTGCCGTTCTGTGAGCTAACAATCCAATTCTACAGTCTGAACCAGCCACGACATTATCGAAAATGCTTTAAAATGGAAATAACAAGCGAGATCCCCGATAACAGATCTCGGGGATGACGTAATGCATCGACATTATCGGAAAGACTTTAAAATGGAAATAATAAGCGAGATCCCCGATAACAGATTTCGGGGATGACTGAACAAAATAGTCTCAAAGATGACGAAGGTAAAGTCATCCCAAAATGTAGAACCTATCGTCATCCTGGCAATAAGCACACTAGATCGTCATCCCGGAAATAAGCACACTAGATCCTCATCCCACAACCTCTAACCTAGCGTCATCCCGGCGATGCTTCTGGGCCGGGATCTGGCTTTTCTATTTATTCAATCCGAGCAACATCTTACTTGGCATTTTAATATTTAGCTTCTAACCCTAACAAGAATTGCTTCATATCTAAGCCATAGGCATAACCGGTTAACTTACCACTTTTACCAATAACTCTGTGGCATGGCACTATTATCGCAATCGGGTTGGCCCCATTTGCAGCACCAACTGCCCTTACCGCTTTAGGGCGATTTATACCGTTAGCAATGTCGCTGTAACTGCATATCTCGCCAAATTGCATGGCTGATAACGCTTGCCAAACTTGATGCTGAAACACAGTACCTTTGGGCGCGAGAGATAACTCAAACACCTTACGCTTACCGGCAAAATATTCAGTTAACTGCTTATGGACCTTGTTTATGTGTTGCTGAGCAAGATGCTTTTGTTGTCGACTTAGGTCATCTGATTGCTCGCGATTACATTCAAGTTCAATAACCTCACCAAATGTTTCAACAGCAGCCGATTGACGGCTAATATCAACAACCGTCAAATGAGTCAGTCCTTCGCTTGACGCTTTTACTGACAACACCCCCACAGGGCTGGTTAAATTGACTGTTAATACTGGCGGCTGATATTGATTAACCATTTTGTGTATCCTTGTATAAATTAAATCCAGGCGGGCTTTAATTAAATCATACCGAGATTAAGTAATACCAACATCACTCGGCTGACCATAACTGAAACGTTAAGTAACTGCCCCATGGCGCGGCTTGCTCGGCAACCTGATCTGCCAGTTGTTGATATTGTTTTGCGGTTTCCATGCTAGTAGCACTTTTGTCACATAATGCTTTTAAGCGATTTTTGATCACTAAATCACCAATCAAAAATACATTAGACTGACTCTCACCGCGCATTTGCGCATAGGCGACAGTCCAGGGGCCAATACCTTTAACATCAAGCCAATCAAGTGGTGAAGACTGCGGGCTATTATGCACAAAATTACCTAAGCCATTTAATGCCAACTTTCTTGCCCCTGGCATTTTCAGTTCATCTAAACTAGCACTGCCAATGGCTTCAGGCGTTGGAAACAACCTAAACGTTTGCTGACCAAGCGTTATACTCTCACCATAATGTTCCACCAGAGTATTGAGCAACTTAGAGGCTTGTACCACACTAACTTGTTGACCAAGCACGGCGCGGCAGGCCGCTTCAAACACCGAAAATGTAGCCGGTATTCTTAAACCCGGCTTTAATGCAACTGCACTGATATCGATAGCCTTAATACTTTTGAGCTGGCCTTCAATGGTTAACATGTCAGCATCTAAATCGAGCATTTTTCTGACGGCATTAACCACAGCAGCTAAATAACGTGATTCTGTTGGTTCGACAAAGCTTACCGCAAGTTCAAACAGTGACTTAGTCTCTATGTGTTTGAGCTGCAATATGCCTTTAACGCCATTAAGATTAAAACTTCGACCATAAATATCGTCAGCCAACCATTCCATATTGGCAACTTGCCTTAAATGATAAAAGTCATGCATTGCCTGCCAGTTTAAGGGGGGACGATAGCTAAGTTTTAAGGTGATGCTCGCGCGGGTGTTTATAACATCGCGTTGATAGGTGTTTTGATGGTTGCTTTGCATATCCGTCGACACTGTTTGAACTGTTTTGTCGCTTCTATCAATAGAGGCTTTACTAAGATTCTTTCTTAGTGATGTTGGCGTTAATTGTAGCGCTTGCTTAAATGTGTCATTAAAACTGCGGATACTATTAAACCCAGATGCAAGTGCTACATCGGTTATCGGCAACGCCGTTTGATGTAATAATGTTTTAGCAAACATCACTTGCTGATATAGAGCATATTTCTTTGGTGATGTGCCCAGAAATTGAGTAAATAATTTCACTAAATATCGGCTGCTAATGCCGAGTTTGTCAGACAATTGTTCAACACTTAGAGCCGACTCACCTGCCATTGCGCCATTGTCGATTAGCTTTATCGCCCGCTGTAATGTGGTTTGAGTGCCTATCCACGCATAGGAGTGAGGCGCACTGTCTGGACGACAACGTAAACAAGGCCTTAAGCCATGATTAGCCGCTTTAATTGGGCTGTCAAAGTAGCGAACGTTTTTCTCATGCGGCGGTGACGCGGGACAAATAGAGCGACAATAAATCCCTGTACTAAAAACACCCGTATAAAATTGGCCATCAAACCGCGCGTCACGGCTAAGCCTAGCTTGACGACACACCTCGGCCAAAATCGTACAGTCATGTTCAGGAAGAATAGCCACAATGGCACCAGTAGAATGAATAATAAGCTTACTTTACGTCAGCAGACCATTTTGCACTAGCGGAAATCGGTACTGAAGCCTCCCCTAATTGAACAACCACCACAAACACAGCCATTTACATTTCTCTCAATATTAGCGGTAAATAATACTGAGGTTATAAAGTACTTGAGGTATCCTAACAGCAAAGATTATTGAAGAATAACCAGAGCCTTGCATGTTTAAATTTTTTGAATCACTCGTACAACCTTTGCCACCCGAAGAACCGACTCAGCCACCCAAAAGCTTATATGCTTTTTGCCGTCATTATACCAAAGGGTTCGGCGCGCCATTAATTGCGATGTCGGTGCTAACGGCTCTTTTGGCGATGCTAGAAGTGTCCCTTTTTGGCTTTATGGGGCAACTGGTTGACTGGTTGGTGACGAAAAACCCTCAGACATTATGGCAAGATGAAGGTGACACATTAATCACCATGTCGGTTATCGTGTTAGTCGTTATTCCCTTTCTAGTTTGGCTACATGCATCAATTGTTTATCAAACCTTGTTAGGTAATTACCCTATGGCTATCCGGTGGATGGCACACCGTTATTTACTAAAACAAAGTATCTCGTTCTATCAAGATGATTTTGCAGGCCGAGTGGCCACCAAAGTCATGCAAACAGCCCTTGCTGTACGTGAAACTGTGATGAAACTACTCGATGTATTGGTATACATTTTAGTCTACTTCACCTCAATGTTAGTCATGATTGCCAGCGCAGACTTACGCCTAATGCTGCCGATGCTAATTTGGTTAGCGGCTTATGTGGCTATCCAATGGAAATTAGTACCAAAACTTAAAGCTATAGCAACAGAACAAGCCGATGCACGTTCAACCATGACAGGGCGAATTGTTGACAGCTATACCAATATAGCCACCGTAAAACTGTTTTCTCATACCCAACAAGAAACCGATTACGCCAAAGACAGCATGATGATTTTTTTAAAAACCGTTTACGGCCAAATGCGTCTGGTCACCGTGATTAACGTATCAGTACAAATCATCAACTACATCTTAGCCTTCACTATTACTGCGGTATCTATTTGGTTATGGGCGGACGATGCCATCACAGTCGGCGCTATCGCTATTGCGGTTAGCTTAGCACTGCGACTCAATGGCATGTCACAATGGATAATGTGGGAAATCAGTTCATTATTTGAAAATATCGGCACAGTGACAGATGGAATGAATACTTTATCTAAGTCTATTTTGATTGAAGATAAAGTCGATGCCAAACCACTCAATGTTAGCCGAGGGCAAATTGACTTCAACCAGGTAAGCTTTCATTACGGTGAAAAAACGGGCGTGATTGAAGGGCTAGACTTGCACATTAAAGCCGGTGAAAAAGTCGGCTTAGTGGGGCGTTCAGGCGCGGGTAAATCTACCCTAGTGAATTTATTAATGCGTTTTCATGACATCGAAAAAGGTGAGATTTTAATTGATCAACAGGGATTAAAAGATGTCACCCAGGACTCATTACGCGCTCATATCGGCATGGTGACACAGGACACATCACTATTACACCGCTCCATTCGTGAAAACATTCTTTATGGTGACCCTAATGCCAGCGAAGCACAATTAGTTGCTGCTATTCAACAGGCACAAGCTACTGAGTTTATTGCCGCATTAACAGACCCACATGGCAATGTCGGCCTGGATGCTCAAGTTGGTGAACGTGGTGTCAAACTGTCAGGCGGACAACGCCAACGTATCGCCATTGCCCGGGTATTACTTAAAAATGCCCCTATTTTGCTGTTAGATGAAGCCACATCAGCACTCGACTCTGAAGTTGAAGCGGCGATTCAAGAATCATTATATGAATTAATGGAAGGTAAAACCGTTATCGCCATCGCCCATCGACTATCAACCATAGCCGCGATGGACAGGTTAATCGTATTAGACAAAGGCAAAATAGTTGAGCAAGGTAGCCACCAAGAACTTATCGCCAGTGGCGGTATTTATAGCCAGCTATGGGCACATCAAACTGGAGGGTTTTTAGGGCTAGATTAACCCAGTTTAAATGGCGTCATCCGCACGAACAAAAATAGCGGATGACGTTCTCTGGACTTATTTGAGCGCTCAATAACATTATTACCAGTACCTGCGCCTTGTTACCGCTATATGCCAAAAGCAATTTTATCAACTACCATAATAACCAGAAAACACGCTAACTATGGATAGGTTTTCACTGCTATGGATCAGCAATCATACGTTTATATACTCACCAACAAACCTAACGGCACTCTTTATATAGGGGTAACGTCTTCACTCATAAAACGTATATATGAACACAAAAATAACGTATGTGATGGGTTTAGTAAAAAATATAACACCAAGAAATTAGTTTATTTTGAAATTCATGATGATATTTATCAAGCCATCACTCGTGAGAAACAACTTAAAAAATGGCATCGAGATTGGAAAATCAAACTGATAGAGAAAAATAACCCTTACTGGTTTGATCTTTATGATGATCTACTTTAAATCCTACAATATGCCTTCAAATCAAATGCTCTACGTACAATATCGGCCACTACCGGCCAACTACCAAGATCGAGATCCCCGATAAAATATCTCGGGGATGAGGAAGAAAAACATCAAACCGGCAATCATATTGGTAATGCCGCGTCGGCAGTCATACAGGCAATGCATCACCCACCGTCATCCCGGTAATGCTTCTGGGCCGGGATCTAATCTTCATACAAAATATCTAAAATCGAGATCCCCGATAAAAGATCTCGGGGATGACGAAGAAAAAAATCAAACCGGTACTCATAGAGGTAATGTATCCACCTAGCGCCATCTCGGTAAGCTTCCACGTAGCGTCATCCCGGTAAGTTTCCACCTACCATTACCCCGGTAATACATCCCCTACCGTCATCCCGGTAATGCTTCTGGGCCGGGATCTGATTTATAAAATCTAAATGCCTTAAATAACAACTCGCGAAATGACGTAGACCCTAAGCTTTACCAATCACCACATTACAGTCGGGTAGTAGTTGGCGATACTTGTCTGCAAGGGCTTGTTTGGCCTCATCATCACCATGCACTATGCGAATATGTTTGGGTTTATGATGCATGCGTTTGACGAAGTTAATTAAATTAGCTTGATCAGCATGGGCTGAGTAACCGCTTATAGTATACACACCGGCTTTAATATCGATACGTTCGTCATCCAACATCACATAACCCCCTTCGGGGCCAAAGTTTTGAATGTCTCTACCAGGAGTACCTTGAGCTTGATAGCCAACAAACAACACATCAGCGGTAGGCTCAGATAAAAAGCGTTTTAGGTAATTCATAATCCGACCACCACTGCACATGCCAGAGGCTGCAATAACGATTGCAGGCTTATTACGAGAGTTAAGGTAATTGATCACCTCTAGATGGTCTTGATGACTATCGATAGTATAAAGTTGCTCAAAATCTAACGGATGACGGCCTTTATTAACCACCCGTTTAGCTTCACTATCCCATAAAGCTTAGAATTGCAGGTACTTCTGGGTGAACTTAGCTGCCATAGGAGAGTCGACAATAATATCAATATTTTGCCAAATAGGATTATGCTGGTTTTTAGCTATAATGTTTTCAAACTCATATAATAACTCTTGAGTTCTGCCAATGCTGAATGCAGGAATAAGTACCACACCATTATCGGCAACACACTTTTCAATAATCTGCTTAAGTAACTTACTGCGGTCTTTTCGCCCCAGATGATTCTTATCACCATAGGTAGATTCAATGACTAACGTATCGGCACGATAAGGACTGCGGGGACTGGCCAGTAAAGGAGCATAAGTGGCACCTAAATCCCCCGAAAACACCACTCGATGCTTTGCTTTACCTATTAGGTCAAACTGTAGTGGTCAAGTAAAATTGGCCACGGTTTTAGAGTCATTCCAATATAAACGTTCTGACTCATTTGGCGTTAACCCACCATTATATTGATGGGGCCTAGTTTCACTGTAATATCCAGTGATGTAATTTGTGATCGCTTTGTCTGCTTCTGTAAAATTCCCATAACCATTTACAGGTACCCATTCAGATTTCAAACTTCTAAAGAAACGCTCCATTGGTGCGTTATCCCAACAATTCCCGCGACGACTCATACTTTGCTCAATCTGAAGACGCCATAATAACTGCCTAAATTTCAAGCTAGTATAATGCGAACCCTGATCACTGTGATAAATCACATTCTCAGGTTTACCCCTTAACTCAAACGCCATATTCAAGGCTTTGCACGTCAGTTCACTATCTGGCGATAATGACAAAGCCCATCCCACAGGTTTGCGGGAAAATAAATCTAGAACAACCGCTAAATATGCCCAACGATTACCGACCCAAACATACGTCACGTCGCCACACCACACTTGATCTGGTTGGGTAACAGCAAACTGTCGATTAAGCGTATTAGGGATAGCTACATGCTCTTGTGTTGCTTTCCTATAAGCATGCTTAGGCTGCTGACAACTGACTAACCCAAGCTTTATCATGAGATTACGGGCTCGATAACGACTAAGTTTAATCCCTTTGTTAGTCACTAATTGCGCTATCGTTCGAGCACCGGCAGAGCCATTACTAATACGATGCGCGGTCTTCACTTCACTGCATAAAATTGTAAAATCAGCATCAATATGCTCTTTTCTTTTTAGCCAATATTTATAGCTACTTCGATGCACTTTGAATGCATTACAAATTGTGAGAATAGAGTGGCTCTGCTTGAGTTGGCTGATTAGCGCAAATTGTTCATCGAGTCTGACATCAAGAGAGCGGTAGCCTTTTTTAGGATAAGATTATGCTCCTCAATACGTGCTATGTGTTTCTTCAACTCACGAATTTCAATTTGTTCAGGGGTAATGGGAGAGGCTTTTGGCGTGCCACCCTGGCGTTCTAGTTTTAACTGTCTCACCCATTTATCCATGGTTGATTTACCCACGTTCATCGCCTTTGCAGCTTCGATGATGCTATGGTTTTTATCTAGGACTAATTGGGCTGCTTCAAGTTTGAATTCAGGACTAAATGTTTTTCGGGTTGTCGATCTCATGTGTTCACCTAAAGTAATTTACGAGGTAATAATATCACCTCTATTTAGGTGGCCAAAATAACTATGCCACTACAAACTCAACATAGGCTGAACCTAAGATATGTCCTGCGGGTTTAAACTTAAGTTTGACCTCAGTCACTTCATCCTGCTTAGTAGTGAAGTCAACAAGCGGCAATGATACCCATTGATGATAATCTATCGGCCGTATTAATGACCGAAGCTTTAATAAGAAAGCATCAATTAACTTTTTATCACGCGTCACGCCAATTTTTAATGCATCCTCAATCACTAACGGCAACAATGCCGCAGTCGCTTTAGTGGCATAAATCGGCTTATCAAAACCTGCTGCAATTAAATAAGGGATGCGACCGACATGGTCAATATGACAATGAGTAACAATTAACGCTTGAATAGCACTAATATCAAACTCAATTTGAAGCTGCTCAGCAGAAGACTTACCCGCCGTTTCTGCGCCTTGAAACAAGCCACAATCGATAAGGTAACTCGATAAAGCCTCACCTTGATTGATATCCAATTGGTGACAAGAACCTGTCACCCCATTTACCGCCCCATGATGAAGTATCCGCATAAAAATCCCTTTTATATTTTAGATAGACTTAACTTAGCACAAAAAACAGCCTAAACGGAAAGCGAGATCCCCGATAACAGATCTCGGGGATGACTAAATGGGGCCTGCCACTTGGATAACAAATAGGAGCAGCCAAAGGGATATGGAGGATGACAAATAGAAACTGCCACAGTGAACTCTGTTTGACTGATGACTGAGGTTGAAGGAGGTGACATAGCTTGGCTGAGCTTGATCAAGTTAACAACCTTAAAAACACCGGGGTCATCCCGGCAACGCTTCTTGGCCGGGATCTGCTCCCCAAAAACGTAAAAAGCCTTGAGTTTTCACTCAAGGCTTTAAACATATTAAATCACAATCTGTATTGAATAAACTTTGCTATCTAAGATGCAAAATTAACCACTTTGTTTTGAGAAAATGAATTTTTTGCTTTCTGTTGGTACAACAAATCACAAATTCCATCGGTAGGTGCAAAACCTGTTGGCGTGGTTAACAAAATGTCTCTGATAGCTTCATGATTAAATTCATGACAAGCAATGTCTAAGCGCTCCAGAATTTTAGAATACTCTGCCCAACTAAGGAAATTTTCATTAGCTGTCATGATACGTTCGTGCTCAGTACCAGTAACATCATCACCAATAAGCAGTTCTTCGTATAGTTTTTCACCTGGTCGCAAACCACTAAACTCGATTGCTATATCACCGTCTGGGTTTGTATCGCTTCTGACCTCAAAACCACTCAAACGGATCATTTTACTGGCTAAATCAACAATTTTGACAGATTTCCCCATATCAAGAACAAACACATCACCACCTTTGCCCATAGCGCCCGCTTGAATAACTAATTGAGATGCCTCAGGAATAGTCATAAAAAAACGAGTAATTTCAGGGTGAGTAACAGTAACAGGACCACCATTAGCAATCTGAGTTCTAAATAGTGGCACAACAGACCCTGATGAACCAAGCACGTTACCAAAGCGAACCATACAAAAACGAGTGCTATGTTTCTCTTTAGCAAAAGCTTGCAGTACTAACTCAGCCATACGCTTGGTTGTACCCATTACATTTGTTGGGCGCACCGCTTTGTCAGTAGACACCAAAACAAATGTTTCAACCTTAGCTTCAATCGCAGCTCTGGCAGTGTACAGGGTACCAAATACGTTATTTCTTACCCCTTCAACAACATTATGCTCAACAAGCGGAACATGTTTGTAAGCAGCGGCATGGTAAACCGTTTGTACACCAAAAGACTCCATTATGGCTTTAACTCGATTTTCACGCTGCACTGAGCCCATCATAGGGAAAATTTTAACATCTAAACCTAAATCTAATGCGGTAGCATTCAGCTCTCGTTCTATTGCATAAAGGCCGAATTCTGACAATTCAAATAAGACTAACTTCTTAGGAGCTTGCTTCAAGATTTGTCTGCATAACTCTGAGCCTATAGAACCACCTGCCCCTGTTACCATGACCACTTTGCCTTTAATATTACCAGCAAGTAAATCCTGACGGGGAGAGACTGAATCTCGCCCTAAAAGATCATCAATCTCGACCTCTTTTATATCCGTATATAATTTTGTACCGCTGACTAAATCTGACATTGCCGGAATAGTTAATACCTGAACTGCTAAAGGCTCAAGAGAACTTAAAATCTGCTGGCGTCTAGAGCGGGTAGCACTAGGTATAGCAAGCAATACTTTTGTAGCAGACTTTTGCTTAATTAACTTGCGAATTATCGAAGGAGGATGAACATGCACTCCCTGAAGTACAGTACCATGAAGAGTCTTATCGTCATCAACAAATGCGAAAGGATAATATTCGTGACTTTGCACTAAGGCGGTAAGTAACTGACGGCCGCTAACTCCTGCACCATAAATAATAACAGGCTCACCAACACGTTTGATGCCGGTACCGACTAGAGAACGTAATAAAGAGCGCGAACCGCCAATTAGCACTAAGCAGAAAGCCATGTAAATTAGTGGTACTGTACGAGGTATATTGGTATCGGTATAAAAAGACACTGTGACAAGTGCGATTGTTGATATTACAACCCCAACAAATATTGCCATTAGAGCTTGTAATCCCATATACCTCAACACAGCACGATATAAACCCAACCGAGTAAATGCAAACAAGCTAATAGGTAAAATTGTGGCAACAACCATCCAATAGGATGGATCCCAGAATAGTGACACATTATCTAAGCGAACAAACAAGGCACACCAGAAGCTAAACAAAATAAACAGAGTATCGACCAACAGGCTTACTACTCGTTTGTAAGCCCGAGGCAGAGAAAAAATGCTTTGCAAAAAATCCATTTTGCGCTCCTGAATAAAATTATTTTTAATCAAAACTACTACAACCTAAAATAGGTACATCCATTGTACTTTGTATAGTTAGAACAAACAGCCATTAAAAGACTAAAACCCGATCTAAACTACGTTAAGTTTTATAAATTTACAGATACGGTAAATTATCTAATGTTATCTAACAAAAACGGCAACTTGAACAAAAGGTTAATAAACCTTCTTCAGATAGGCACTACTTCACTGCATCACCAGAACCACTACCTGTAATGGTCATCAGAATATATTTAAAATAATTCGAAATAGTTAATCCATCAATCATTTGTCTATCTGTTTCGGCCAGAAGTTGTGGGGTCGACATATCGATATTTTGAACTTGAGCGAGACCTGTTACGCCTGGCAAGACATTATACACTCCTAATGCATCACGCTCGACAATCAACTCTTCTTGATTAAATAAATTAGGACGAGGACCCACTAAGCTCATTTCACCTTTAAGTACGTTAATCAATTGCGGTAGCTCATCAATTTTAGTTTTTCGTAAAAAGTTGCCTAACTTGGTAATCGATGCATTATTAGCTAGATGACTTGCTACAGACTTAGTCTCAACTGACATAGTGCGAAACTTAATCAGTTTAAACGGTTTTTTATATTTCCCAACACGTGTTTGGATGAAAATAGGCGAGCCAGTATCAAATAAACCAACAATAGTAACAATTAATAGAATAGGCCAAAGTAATAACAGACCAAAGAATGCAGCTAAAAAATCTATAAAACGAATCATTTGTTATTCCCTGAAAGTGAATCCATTGCTTGCTCCATCGTATAAGGTGGTGTCCAGCTCAAGACATCCTGAAGATTTGAACTGTCAACCTCTAAATTGCCAACTAACTGTTCTATCATCGCAGATCTACCCACGCACTTGGCCACTATACGCATTACACTGACAGGAACAGGTATTTGAATAGCAGATTTTCCCAGTCCTTTAGCAATAGCGTTAGTAAATTCCTTTGTTGATATGGAATGCCCATCAGATGCTAAAAAGGTATGCCCCGCCGCATTTGGATGTTTTGAACAAGTCATTAGCAAGTCAGCTAAATTTTGAACCGCGATAAAATCACGTTTATTATTAACAAACCCGAAGGGTAAAAAAGGCAATTTTTGAACTAACTTAGACAATAAACCAAAATTTCCTGGAGCATTTGGACCATAAACTAAAGTAGGCCTGATAATGACCACTTCTAATCCTGTTTCTTGTGCAATCTTCTTTAAGCCAACTTCGGCATCCCATTTAGACTTAGCATATGGACTGTTAGGTGAAGCCTTAGATTCAGAGGAAAAAGGACTATCTGAACAGTTAATACCGTTAACTAAGATTGAACTGACGTAAATAAAACGCTTAACTTTGAGATTGGCAGCTTTTCTGGCCAAATTTAAGGTTAAATCTACATTAACAGATTGTAACTCTAAGCTAGTATAACAAGTTGCATGAGCTAAGTTTGCTAGGTGGATGATTACTTGAGTTTCATTGAGTAATGACGAAGTCTGAGATTCAATAATGTCTGATATAGATACCTGACGTTCATTACTCAATTTAGGATCAAATACTCGGCGAGCAATAGCACACCGATAATCAAGTAATCGGTTCACATATGAACCGATAAACCCACTAGATCCCGTTAATAAAACTGATTCAGGACAAAACTCGGTAGAGCTACTATTGAACATAGAAGAACCTCCTTTAATTTTCATTAAACAGAGATCTAAGCCAACTCTGGATTGAATATTGATTCACCACACTATCATTTGGTTGTAGGTAGTTAGCATCAATAAACTCTTCAGGAATGCTGGGGGAGTATCTGTCAATTATTGCAATATTATGACTATTGAAAAAATCATAATTTTTTATATCTGCATTTGTGGTGATTAATTTCTTATTTAAACCAAGCATTTCTACAGAGCGCATGGTTAATCCAGTTTGATCGGGGTGTTGAATATCGATTACAGCGCTAGAATTGAGAAAAACATCCTTTATCTCTAACTTTGACATTGAAGTAAAAGAGACTTCGTTAAAAGAGATGAAATCAAATTCACGAGTAAACACTTTTTTTAATATAAAAAGTAACTTACTAGGACAATAGAAGAAGCTAAAAGTGTCATAACCTCTATCTTCAAATTGCTTCATAATCAATTTAGCAAGTTTGACTCTATCACTATGAACAGTGCCTATAAAAGACACTGCATATTGAGTAGAACTTAATGCATCTCTTTCAATGTATTTAAAATCATTATTATAAAAAAGCGCCAAGAAATTTATATCGACACAACTGATCCGATCAGTCGGATCGAAAGAAAATACTCTATCAAAACAAGATACAATTTTTTTTGCGTTGGGCTTATTTCTAAAAGAATCCCACATATATAAAATTGAAATCATACTTTTATTAGTAGACTGTATCTTGTCAATAAAACTTTTTTCTAAAGTCTCTGGAGATATCACTAACAAATAGTCGTATTTTGTTTCATCAGCTTTATTGCAAATTTTTGTAAAATGCTTTTCAATACCACTCTTAATAAAGGCTTTAAAGTTTAATCTATTAAGGATTTTAGCTACAGAGGATGTAAATGGGCGTTCATCAAAGTAATCAACATCTGCACCCAATGCAATAAACTGCTCAACTATATCGAGTTCATATCCAAAAAAAGATGGAGCAATAAAAAGTACTTTCTTATTTTTTAGCATAATTAATTAACACTTAATCAAGATTAGTTACTTATACAAACCTTTTGCTTTCATCTCAGCAATTGAACTTTCATATAAATCAGTTTGAACTTCTTGCTCATTAACCCAATCAGTAAATTTTTTCATCCCAGTGACAAAATCGACTTTAGGTTCAAAACCAATTTTAGATTTAATCAACGTTAAATCAGCAAAATTATGGCGAATGTCTCCAACCCGATAATTGCCACTAATTAGTATTTCGGAACTCGATTGATATACATTTTTCAACGTTTCCGCAACCGTCAGAACATCGGTACAAACGCCCGATCCGACATTGAAAATTTGATAATTAGCTTCCTCACTGAAAATAGAAAGCACTATAGATTCAACAACATCGTCAATATAAATAAAATCACGACTTTCGAGTCCATCCTCAAAGATATTTATATCATTGCCATTTTTAATACGAGTTGAGAATATGGATAGAATGCCTGTATAGGGGTTTGATAAAGACTGCCCTGCACCGTAAACGTTTTGAAAACGCAAAGACACTGTAGGAATCCCAGCACTTTGCCCAGTGATCATAAACATTTGTTCTTGAACTTGTTTAGTAACACCATAGATAGAAGAAGGATGAATTTTACTTTCTTCGTCAGTAGCAAGTAATTCAACGTTGACAGAACAAACTGGACATTTAACATTGAAATCACCTGAACCCATATCCCCTTCAATACGCGCATTCGGGTAGACAATGCCATGCTCAGAGCATTCATATTTACCTTCACCATAAATTGAACGTGATGATGCAATTACCATTTTGGTGATATTGTGTTTTTTATTTGCGATCAAATCTAAAAATATGGTGGAGGCCTTAATATTAACATCAGAGTATCGCTGTATTTGATACATTGACTGACCAGTGCCAGTTTCTGCCGCAAGGTGTACCACTGTATCAATATCTGTTAACGCATTTATCCAATCTTCACGTGACTCTACGGTTCCATGGATAAATCTAACCTTACCTTTTATTGACCGATACAGTGGTGATAACTCTGGGTCATCACCATGTATTTGAGGTGATAAATTATCGAGCACTGTTACATTGCAACCATTTTCTATTAACTTAAGAGCTAAATTAGAACCAATAAAACCCGCACCACCAGTAATTAATACATTTTTTTTCATTTTAAATCCTAAAAAAAGTTTCCAAAAACATCAGTTTTCTTCCAAATTCCATCGTTGACATCATAACGTTTAATAATTTTTGCAGGGCTACCTGCAACAACACAATGCTCAGGGAAAACGCCTTTTACAACAGAGTTTGCTCCAACAATGCATTGTTTACCGAGAATGGTACCAGGTAAGATGACGCATCCATACCCGATGAAACAATTTTCACCAATAACTGTTTCTTTAGAATGTAGTGCTTGTTCCATAATATGAACATTAATAGTTTTATATTCATGATCGACATCTGAAATAAATACGTTTGCTGATATTGTGGTTTTATCACCAATATCAACATTTAGTTTACTAATCAAATGCAAATTTTGTCCTACGGATACATTATCACCAATTTTAATTTTACCGCCTAAAGATTCAATCCGTGAATGCGGATATATTCTAACCTTTTTGCCGAAGAAAATATTCTTTACCCCAGAAATGTAAATAGGTTTACCTATGTATGACATTAAACCAAAAGAACCAAAAAATATCTTGTAGCGAATAGCTCTTAACATCCAAATAAATTTCATTTAAATAAAACCTTAGCAATATTTAGAAGCGAGTAAACTCTTATTTTAAATTTTGTAACTAGATTATTAGAAGAAAGTTCACCTCCATCTGATACATTACTTGAATGTCTTCGATAATAAACAAGGGGAAATTTTAGATATGAAACTGAAAAATAACTCTCACCAACTAAAGCTAACCATAGATCATGAGGTAACAGTTTATGCTTCTTGGGAAAAGGTAATGCTTTAGATAAAACATTCCGTTTAAATGCATAACAACAACCTAAATATCTACAGCGAATTAAACTGTTAAGAAATCCGAATGATGTTGAACGTGAATCAAAATAAGATTCATCTAAAACATTCAAATCTGGATCAACGACTCTAGCATCACTGATAACAAAGTCAGAGTGGTCTAATGCTTTTAAGAATAACTTTACTTTAGTAGGAAACCAAATGTCATCTTGATCTGACAAAAAAATTACTGCACCAGAAGCAAGGCTTAAAGCATTTTCGAAATTACCTGAATAACCTCTGACACCTGAGTTAATATATATTTTAATCCGACTATCATTAATCTCTCTAATAACGTCTAATGTATTATCAGTTGAACCATCATCTGAAATAACTAACTCATCATAAGCACTAAGCTGCTCTAGGATTGATTCAATTTGTTCTTTAATAAAAGGACTACCATTGTAGGTAGCCATACATACACTAATCAAGACAAACCTCTTTATTGCATGATACTTGGATAATCATCATAAACGACCGCCAGAATTTATTAATCCGTGGAATGTGCCTTTAAGATAAAATTTAAGTCTTGCGAGTTTATTTGATTCGAAAAAAATAATTTTAATGAATACTTTAATGACATTTATTAAAAGATATGCACAATATAATGGATCTATTAATAAATACTTGTAAATATAAAGGTACACATTTCTAATTTGATAATATAACCTAAATGGATTGTGATTATAAACAATAACATCCATTCCCAACAGATTAATAACTACAGAGGATCCAATTGTGTGAGTCATTTTAGCTAGTGGAACTTCAAATAGAGCATATCCTGCTCTCCTAAGCCGAGTGCAAAATTCAAAATCAACTAAATCAATAAAAAAATCTTCATTAAAAAAACCAATATCACTAATAACAGATACAGGATAAATGCAACCAGAAGTAATAAGGTTTCGTTTTTGTGTATTAGTAGAATTCGTTTCTGATGTTAAACATTCTTCATTTTGGATTACACCACAAGCAACAACTTTTTCATTAGAGTTGTCTAATAAAAATGACATAAGAGTACTAACATAAGTAGTAGAGAGTCCACTATCATCGTCTAATGTCAGAACAAAATCAGCCTTCAACTCCAACGCTTTTTCAAACCCTACATTTAATGAAGCTGCAATACCTAGATTAGAACTGTTTTTTATAACGATAACACCTAGTTTTGACAGTTCTGACATGTACAGGTCGACTCTACCAATACCAGAATCATCAATTAGAATAATTGAATTTATATTTTTTTCATCTAATAACTTCAATCTTTCAATCAACATAAAGTCAGGATCAAAAGTTGTTATAACTGCCACTAATTTACTTTTTATATTATTAAGCAAAACAATAACTCTTCAATTTATAATGATAAGGTTAATACAGAAATATTGACCAGGATTCGTAATCCCATACTCGTATGTTATAACTATTATTTACATCAATAAATGACCACAGTATGAATACAAGTGCGAAAGATAATAGAATGTAAAACAAACTAACAATATTACCTTTTAATTTACATTCAGCTATTCTTACTAAAGTTGCGATACAAAAAACATCAGTTATAACAGTTGCACGTTGAAATAATGCCGGAAACTCAAAGAAAAGGATGGAGAAAAATATAAATATCATCGAACTATTAATTAAGAATCTTGATGATTTATCAATATAATCACGACTTTTAAAGCCAAGATAAAATAGAATAATAACTGCATATATAAAAACTTTCGCTCTAGATATTAGTCCAATCTCTGTATCTTTTTCTAAAACATAAAATGCAATCGTCGTGCTAATGTTAGTATCAAAGCTACTGATAAAACTTAAATCTAATAGCGACAATAGACTAGATACAAATGTAACGGATAAAATAGATACTAAATAAAGTCGAAATGAAAAGAAACGATTTATGAATAATGATAAAACAATAAACATCAAGGAAAAGTAATGAAAAACAGATGAACACAATAAAAAAAACATACCATATATATATTTCTTGGAAAATATAAAACAGTATCCCACCAAAATAAATGCTACTGCAACCGACCAACGAATAACAATAAATTCGACTAATATAAAATACAAACATAAATACATTGATATACTGTAGAATGCATTTTTATTAAATTCAGCGTAAAAGTAAGATTTTAAAGCTATCGATATAAATGATAATACCAATGTAAAGGCAACAAAAGGAATTGAAAAATATTTTAGCAAAGAAACCAAATAGACGAAGCCAATTTCACCATAGTAGTATTTTAAATCAGAAAATTTAAAAACTGATATATCTGGAATACTATTATATAATTCAATGTAGTTATCATAATCTGATACTGCATAATAGTTACTTCCGGTTATAAATGTTACAAATAAAACCAATATTGTTGATAGTAATAAATTTACGCCTCTTGCTCTAACGAATAAAAAAACAAGAGACACTAATACAAATATTATTGGAGCGTAGTAGACAATCATTTATCAATCACATTTAGCAATGTTAGTTTATTTTTCATGACTATTTACCCGAAGATATTATAGTCTTAAATTTTGAACCGATATTTTTCCACGAATAATTCTGCATGATTTGAGAATTCCTTTCAATCTCAGAATCAATTTGTTTAGGACTCATAATTTCCAGACAGTATGTCAATTTATCTGTGACATCCAATGCTGAGAAACTATCTATCCGCAAATGGGAGTCTTTTAGTGGGGCATAATTCGATATTACTAGACAACCGGATGCCATGGCTTCGGCGCAAGGGTAGTGAAATGCACCATCTTCAATCAGCCCAACGGCTATTAAAATGTCACATTCGTTATAAAAATTTGCCAAATCAGCGTCAGAATTGACTTCATGGAAATTATAGGCAAATAATTTATCCTTATTGTCATCTGATAAATACAATGCAACATGAACTTCAATTTTTTCTTTTAGATGCTCTTCTAATGAAAAAAGTATGTCTACAATTTCATTTGATGCTTTATATTTCTCTTTTCTTCCAATAAACCCTACTTTCCATTTTGAAATATCTCGTTTAACTTTTTTGTTTTTATATAAATTTAAATCCACTCCTGCTGGAATTTCAGCGATATAGTTATTTAACCATTTTGGTAACAACTGTGTTGAATTTACAATTTTTTTCAACGGTAAAAGATAACTAAAAAATGCTAAAACCTTAAAAATAATGTTTTTATTTATTTTGGATTCATTGGCTTGTATATAGTAATACTTTGACGTTTTACGTGATAAAAAAATAGCTAAATATGCAGTTATAAAATAATTGGCGATAACTACGTCTGGTTTAAGCTTTCTACACAGAATAACAATTTCTAAAAGGTTTCTTAAATAATCGAATGGTTTAAAACCATCAGAATGAAATGTAGACTCAATAATATTAGCGCTTGTAGGATAGTAAGGTTTTGTACCATTTCGTGGTTTAACAAAAGATACATCGTTCTCTTTATTATCACCAATTAATTCAGTCGCTAATTTTGAAAGTACACGTTCACCACCGGCTCGACCAAACCCTATAACAGGGATAACTATTTTCACAAAACCATCCTAACGCTAAAAATATAAATACATGATTAAAAAGAACTAAACGGAAAACTTTCTGACGTTTAAGAATACAAATATAAAATATATGGAGTAATTTATTAAATAAGCAATATTTGCACCGGAAACACCATATAACTTGACTAAAAAGTATGCTAGCAATACAAACTTAAGAGAAAAAATTATTTCTGTTGAAATAAACCATTTCGTAGCCCCCCTTGACAACATTGGATATGCATATAACCAAGCTAAAATTTTAACCACATCACCAGTTAATTGTATTGCAAACAAATCTCGTGCTGCTTCAAACTCTTCAGTAAATAATAGCCATATAGCGACATCTCTTAATAAATATACGCCAAGGGCCATAATACAAACAATAGGGAAAATTATTTTGACTGTATGATGTATCTCTTTAACTATTGAATCCACACCAACTAAGGATGATAACTTGGGTAAATAGTAGGTACCTAAAGCTAGGGTGATGACACTGAGATAAACTTCTGATATTTTCCAAACAGCTTGCCAGTGGCCAGTTGACTCCCATCCCACTTCTGCAACTAAGATATTCCTAACCAGAATTAATGATACAGGAAAGGTCAACGCAGTCGTTATCGCCATTAGCGTATAGTTACCTATGGATTTGCGCGCTGTAACACTTGTGGTCCCCCACCAATACCGTAATTTAAACCAAGGTTGGCGTAAATTGGCACATAACATCACTAAACCAATCAATGCTGATTGCAATGCCGCTGCGAGCAGTGCACCTTTTATATTTGCGTAAAATATCATTCCTAACATCAATGCAGCCGATATAACTGCCGAGAGCATGCCTAAACCAACATAGCGACGATAGTTTTGCTGACCATTGATGACTGAATTACAAAGTGTCCCAATAGCGGATAAGGGTAGAACACAAACCGTAACAGTAATAATCCAAGAAAGTGTTACATCTTGAAATAATAAAATAGCTAAATAATCAGATAGCAATAACGCTACTGGAATAGTAATCCCAGCTAGTATCAAAATCCATTGCAATGAAGCTTTCCACCAAGGAGAACATGCTTCATAACCTTCAGCTTGTTTCTCTGCGGTAAAGCGAACTACCCCATTGGCAGCAGGAGCATTGATTAATCCATTGAGAACCGCCACAACCCCTTGTACCTGCCCTAACATAGCTAAACCTGTAGGGCCGGTGTAAACGGCCACTACTTTAGCTATTACAAAGCCCATTACCATTTTTAGAAGAGTTAGTAACCCTGTCATGGCAGTGACTTTTAGAAGACGTCTCATGCATTAAAGCCATTTACAGCTTCAATAACAGCATCGACTGACTCATCGCACATTGTTGGATCTAACGGTAGTGATACGACTTGATTATGAATTAGTTCAGTTATTGGTAAACATTGCAATGCCATATCAGCATAGGCTTTTTGTTGATGTGGAGGAATTGGGTAATGAATTAATGTTTGGACACCTGAATTAATTAAGTGCTGCTGTAATTGGTCTCGTTTATTACAACGGACCACAAAGAGATGCCAAACATGTGAAAGCGACTCTTTAAACTCAGGTAAAATAATTAGTTCATTTTTTATTCCTGACAAATAACGTTGAGCAATTTGCTGACGGCGTAACGTTTCTGAAGGTAAAAAATTCAATTTCACTCTCAACATAGCAGCTTGAATTTCATCTAAACGGCTATTCAAACCTTGATACAAATTCTCATATTTTTTATGTGAACCATAATTACGCAATGCCTTTAACGTTTGTGCTAATTCGTCATCATTGGTTGTTATAGCACCAGCATCACCAAGTGCACCCAAATTTTTTCCAGGATAAAAACTAAATCCAGCTGCATGCCCCCAATTACCACATTTTTGACCGTTTATTTCAGCGCCATGAGATTGTGCACAATCTTCGAGAACCAATAAATCATGCTCTCCTGCAATAGACATCAGCTCTGCCATAGGTGAAATTAATCCGTATAAATGCACGGGTAAAATAGCTTTAGTATTAGGTGTGATAGCTGCACGAACTAAGTCAGGATCAAGATTGAATGTAGCAGGATTAGGTTCAACTAATACAGGAACTAAATTATTTTCTGTTATCGCTAAAATCGAAGCGATATAGGTATTAGCTTGTACGATCACTTCATCGCCTGATTTCAACTTGCCTAACTCTTTCCATGCACGCAATGTTAAGATTAAAGCATCTAGCCCGTTTGCTACTCCGATGGCATGTTTGACACCACAGAAACCAGCAAACTCACTCTCAAACTGAGTTAATTCATTTCCCATAATATACCAGCCCGAATCGATAACTCGAGCACAAGCTTGTTTCAGCTCATCAGCGTATTGACCATTAATTGATTTTAAATCTAGAAAAGGGATCATTATTTTTGGCTCATTTGTGTAAACGTTGAATAGTCGCGAATGTAATCATCTGCATCATAGTAATGAGAAGCAAAAACAAGGAGTACGGCATCTTTTGAATACTTATATTGAACACCCCATGTCATCGCTGGTAAATATATTCCTTTATCAATACTATCTAATATATATTCTTCTCTATTTTTGCCATCATCAACTAAAACACTGCAGCTGCCGCTAACACAGATTAAAAACTGCTGACATTCTTTATGAGCATGTTCGCCCCTGACTTCTTTATTAGGCACACCGAACACTGTGAAATATCGTTTAGGAGTAAATGGAATTTCCTTCTCAAATTCTCCAACGGATAAATTACCTCTTAAGTCATTCACCAAATGAAATTTATGTAGTGATACACCGTTAACTTTTGATTCTTGATATTTCAATCCAAAGTTATTACTCGGAATAATTGTCTCTGCACTTGTTGCTACATAACCAGTAATTTTAGCCGGATTTCCCATTACAATGGCGTTATCTGGAATATTTCTAGTTACCACAGAACCTGCACCAACCATAGAATTTTCACCTATGGTGATACCAGGTAAAATGGTTGCATTAGCTCCAATTGATGAACCTTTCTTAACGACTGTTTTCAAGTATGCATCAGGATAGACTTTAGATCTTGGACGCTTATCATTGGTAAAGGTTACATTGGGTCCAATGAACACATTATCTTCAACATGTATCCCATCCCAAATCTGTACACCAGACTTTATGGTTACATTATCACCAATAATTACATCATTTTCGATTAATGAATTTGCACAAACGTTACAATTACTGCCTATAACTGCACCTGGTAACACAACACAAAACTGCCAAACATTAGTATTATTACCAATATTTTTAGACTGGACATCCGCTAATTTATGGATCATTTTTCCACCTGACTCTATAATTGATTTAAACGTATAGCTAAGTTTTCATCTTTATTTGAAAGCACAGGTTTATCGACTAAAGGCCAATTAATATTTAACTCTTTGTCATCCCAGCTAATACTGACTTCTGCTTTTGGATTATAATAATCTGTACATTTATATACGAATTCTGCTTCATCACTTGTCACATAGAAACCATGAGCAAATCCCTCTGGCACCCATAATTGACGTTTATTTTCTGCGGACAGATATACACCTACCCATTGACCAAATGTTGGAGACTCTTTGCGTATATCTACCGCAACGTCAAATACTTCACCAGAGACGACACGAACTAATTTACCTTGGGTATTTTCAGTTTGGTAATGCAAACCTCTTAAAATACCTTGCTTGGACTTAGAGTGATTATCCTGTACGAACTTTGTCGGTTTACCAGTTACGAGTTCCTCAAATTTTTGTTGATTCCAGGTCTCCATAAAGAAGCCACGCTCATCTCCAAAAACGGCAGATTCAATTATTTTTACGTCAAGGATTGTCGTATCGATTACTTTCATTTATGAATACTCTTCAATTCGCACTAACGCTACTTGCCAATCACTTTGCTTAATACCAAATGCATTTTGAATTTTGTCACAATTTAAACGTGAGTTTGCAGGGCGTTTAGCTGGAGTTGGATAGTCTAGTGTTGTGATTGGTTTAACTTTAATAGGCTGGAGAATAACATCTTTATCCATTGCTATTTCAAATATTTTTTCAGCAAAAGTATGCCAACTTACATGGGGGAAACCAGAAAAATGATACACGCCATAAGCATTACTCTCGCGCGAAATCTGCTTTGAAATTGCGAGTATCGCGTTGGCTATATCACCCGCATAAGTAGGGCCACCAAATTGATCAGCAACCACACTTAAAGACTCTCTCGTTTTAGCGAGGCGTAGCATGGTTTTAACGAAGTTATTACCGTGTTCACCGAAGACCCATGCTGTTCTTAAAATAATATGTTTGGGACAAGCGTGAGCTACTGCGTGTTCTCCTGCTAACTTACTACGACCGTATTCACCTTGAGGTGCAGTCACATCAGACTCAGTATAGCTTTCAGCGCTATCGCCATCGAAGACATAATCTGTTGAAATATGAATGATAGTAGCATTGATTCTATTTGCCGCATGCGCAAGATTTTTGGGACCATCATTATTGATAGCGTTGGCTAATTCACATTCTTGTTCAGCTTTATCTACAGCGGTATAAGCTGCTGCATTAATGATTATATCAGGTTGAAACTCTGTAACTATTTTATTGACCTGAACTGGGTCGGTGATATCAAGCTCTTCACGCTCTAATGCTAAAAATGTAAGCTCAGTCTGTGCTTCGAGTAGATCAACTAAACAACTACCTACTTGGCCATTTTTACCCGCTATTAATATTTTCATACTTAAACTCCGTTAGCTAAACGATCCAAGTATTGACCATAGCTGTTCTTCATCATTGGCTTGGCCAATTCAGCGAGCTGTTCAGAGCTTAACCAACCATTACGCCACGCGATTTCTTCTAGGCAAGCTACTTTTAGGCCTTGCACATGTTCTATGGTTTGTACAAAAGAAGACGCTTCATGCAAACTTTCATGGGTACCAGTATCTAGCCACGCAAAACCGCGACCGAGTATCTCTACATTTAAGTTACCTTGGTTCAAATACATTTCATTTAATGTGGTAATTTCTAACTCGCCGCGGTGTGACGGCTTTACTAGTTTTGCCATTTCAACAACACTGTTGTCGTAGAAATATAAACCAGTAACAGCATAATTTGATTTTGGCTTGGTTGGCTTTTCTTCTATTGAAATTGCTTTCATATCTTTATCAAACTCAACCACACCAAACCTTTCTGGATCTTTGACTTGATAGCCAAATACTGTGGCACCGTTTTCACGATTAACCGCATTCTTCAATGTTTTACTAAAAGACTGGCCATAAAAAATATTATCACCTAAGACCAAACACACACTGTCTTTACCGATAAATTCTTCACCGATCAAAAATGCTTGTGCTAGGCCATCTGGTGAAGGTTGTATTGCGTACGTTAAATTGATCCCAAAATCAGAACCATCGCCTAATAAACGTTTAAAACCTTCATTGTCTTCTGGCGTAGTAATAATCAATATATCGCGAATGCCTGCAAGCATTAATGTTGACATTGGATAGTAGATCATTGGTTTGTCATATACTGGCAATAACTGTTTAGATACACCTCTTGTCAGTGGGTATAAACGAGTTCCTGAACCGCCTGCTAAAATAATTCCTTTCATAAATCCTCAATCGTTTTACGTTATACATGCCAAATATTAAACATTTACTATCATGAATTAATGCCTAAACGCTCACGTTGATAGCTACCATCTTGTACATGTTGACACCATGTCTCGTTAGTCAAATACCATTCGATGGTTTTGCGCAAACCCGTTTCAAATGTTTCTTCTGGTTGCCAGTTAAGTTCATTGCTCATTTTGCTCGAGTCAATCGCATAACGACGATCATGACCTGGTCGGTCGGTGACATAAGTTATTTGCTCAGCGTATAAAGTGTCTTTAGGCACTAGAGTGTCCAAAATACTGCAAATGGTTTTGACCACTTCAATATTTTGTTTCTCGTTGTGACCACCGATATTATATGTTTCCCCGATTTTTCCTTCTGTAACCACTTTGTATAAGGCACGGGCATGGTCTTCAACATAGAGCCAATCACGAATTTGATCACCTTTACCATAAATAGGTAAGCTCTTACCTTCTAGTGCATTAAGAATAACCAATGGAATAAGCTTTTCTGGGAAGTGGTAAGGGCCGTAATTATTTGAGCAGTTAGTCACAATGGTGGGTAAACCGTATGTTCGTAACCACGATCTGACCAGATGATCACTTGATGCTTTAGACGCTGAATAAGGGCTACTTGGCGCATATGGGGTTGTTTCTGTAAATAGAGTTAACTCTTCTTTGCTTTGAACCTCATCAGGGTGAGGTAAATCACCATAGACTTCATCTGTAGAGATGTGATGAAAGCGAAATGCTTTCTTGGCATCTACAGTCAGAGTATTCCAATACTCTCTCGTGGCTTCTAACAAGGTATAAGTTCCTACAATGTTAGTTTGAATAAAATCAGATGGTCCGGTAATTGAACGATCAACGTGGGATTCAGCCGCGAGGTGCATCACTGCATTTGGTTGGTGTAGCTTAAAGACGCGGTCTAATTCAGCACGTTCACAAATATCAACTTGTTCGAAAACATATCGTTCATTTAATTCGATACTCACCAATGATTCAAGATTACCGGCATAGGTCAATTTATCAACGTTGATGACGCTATCTTGGGTATTATTGATAATATGACGAACTACTGCTGAGCCGATAAAGCCGGCACCACCTGTGACTAAAATTTTCATTTTTATGTTTCCGAATATTTTTAACAGCCTGAATATTGATTTAACTCAGGCAAGATGGATTGAAAATCTACAACATTTAATCTCAGCATTTTAAACCACGCTGAGACACTTATAATCTATTTTGAGACAGGTCAATATTAGCTATCCTTTGTAGAAACTAGGCTTTACTGTTTTTCAGCTTCGCTGTTATCTTTAAGCAGTGTTAATAGGCTCTTATAAACAGTTAGATTCCGGCTCAAAAGCTTTGCCGAATTGACGACGAAGTTAACCTTCTTTTCTAACAAAATATCTAATTAATACCAACATTATAGCCAGCATCCCACCGAGCATTGTGCCTAACACAACGATCAATGCACGCTTGGGTTTTGCTTTTTCTTCAGGCACTAATGCTGGGTCGATGGTTTTAAATACATATTCATCTCGAACCTCGGCAAACATAATCGTTTTAGCCTGTTCTTCGACCAATTTATATAAAATGGTGCGGATATCAGCTACATTAGTTTTTTCAATTTGGGATTCTAAAAAAGCAATGCTCCGTTTGGCTTCTGTTACATCCCGGTTTTTCATGACTTTATTAATGTCAGCAACTAACCAGTTTACCCATTGCTGAGCAATATCAGGGGACAAATGCTCAATTGATACAGTAACCATACCTGTATCTTTTGAAGTATTAACCGTCATGATTTTATTGAATTTTTTATACGCTTCCTGCATAGAAGGTTCTGGCTGAAAAGGCGCTTGTACTTGGCGAACCCACTTTTTTTCTGAATAATTATATAATTCGTCATCGTAACTAACCGTGTTATCGGCCATATTCCATTTTTTAGCCGCGATTAAGTCAGGTAAAAGATTGTGTTTTTGAATAAAATTACTGGCGAATTGGCGTGATTGCATCACCTCAATGGCCATTTGGGTTTTATCAACACCTCCCTTACCACTTAGGTTGATGCCGGCCATTGAGGCTAAACCTCCGAATTGCCCCGCTAGTGCAGCTAAACCACCACCACCTTGTTCTGTATCAGCTGGGGCTAATAAAGCCTCTGATTTATAGATGTTGGGTTGGTTTATAGCAAGTATTGCAGCGCCAACAGCAAAAACAAAAGTAATGGCAATAATTATCCACTTGCCTTGCCAAATGACTGAGAATAATTCTCGAAGGTCTATTTCATCAGAATTATTCTGCTGTGAATTTGCTGAAAAATTTGCGTCGGTATAGTTATGTATTTCTGTCGACATTAATGAATTATCTCTTTAAATGATTAAAAATTAACAGTGATAACTGTTGTAACAGAGTTACTGAAAGTAATGATTAGCACACTCAGCTAATCATTACTCTGTTGATTATGATGTAAAATTACAGCCCAGAAATAGCGGATACAGCTACAGCAGTGTTATAGAGAATACCGGTAATTTGCGTCCAAAGAGTTAAGTTATCTTTATATTCGGTGTCTAACGGCATTATTACCGTGTCACCTGGTGATATCTCTGTTTCACTTGCAAACCAAGCACTGTTGCTTGGTAAAGTAACCGAACCATCGGCTTTGATAATATAAATGCGGTCTTCATCTGCGCGTTCGCGTGGGCCACCTGACAATGAAAGATATTGTTCAAGGGTGTAACCCGATTTAAACCTGTGTGTTGATGGATGCTGAACTTCACCCATTACTGCAATGGTTTGTTTTATAGCTGGGATATAAAGCACGTCGGCATCTTCTAACTGTAAGTCGGCTTCATCTATACCTAAGCTAATAGCATTTAAATCGACCACTAAACGCCCTACTGCTTTTATATTTTCTAAATCAGTAAGCATCAATTGAGCGTCAGCATAATTAACTTGAATGCCGTCTTTAGAAATGCCCCGACTGGCTATGTCACGGCGTAATTGATTGGCCAGTTTTTTGATTTCTAACTCTTCTTGTTGCCTTACTGATTCACGCACAAATACAGACGCATTTCGCGCTGCATATTCAGTAAAACCACCGGCACGTTCAAGCAGTTTGGCTAATGTTTCGCCTCGGCCGATATTATAAACACCTGGGAACTTAACTTCGCCACGAAGCTCAACGCTTTTACTTTCTTGCCAGTCTGGGATAGTTTGAATAGTCAATGCATCACGACTTTGCAAGGCAAAATTAGCGGTCTGGTCCCCCATAAGAGCTGATGCGACATCAACACTTAGATGCATAATACCTGAACCATTATCATTAATTTGTGTTCTGGTTAATTCAGCATTCTCAAGGTATGCACCTTCGGTTAAGCCACCCGCGGCTTTAATTAAGTCACTCACGGTTAGGTTGTCACTTAGGGGATACAAACCTGGGTGTCGAACCTTACCTGCTGCGGCAACAACTTTAACATTAGAGTGACCATTACCTTGTTGGTAAAGTTTACTAATAATCGGGTAAAGTAACTCAGCTCTGCTCATTGCATAGCTGACTTTAATGAGTTCAATATCGTCAAATAAGTTAGCTAACATTTGTGATACTTCATTCTTTACCGCATTCTGCTCTTGCGACGAATCAGTGTCTCTAATGATGACGCCACCAATGTTTGTTTTAGCTGTTTTTTTATTACCCGAAAAATCCAATGACGCAAAGCCTGATTGGAAAAGATCATTGCCCAGTAGTGAATCACCTTTTAACGCGGCAACTGCTTCAACTCTTTGCTTAACTAGCTTATTTAATTCAAAACGGTTTTGTGTAGAATCATCATAATTGAATACGAGAATTTTATCGCGAGGTGATAAAACCAGATTGTCAGTTAAGGTTTCGCCAGTAATTGCGGAACCGAGGGAGAATTGCAATACATTGATATCACCGTACTTGTTTACTTCACGAATCACTAGGGCGTAGTTTAAATCGGCACTAGGCGCTAAATCACCCCATACACTCGGTAATACATCGGCAATGGTTATCCCTTCTCGCCATTGATATTTACCAGGACGAACCACTGCACCGGCTAGTGTAATGGTGTTTTCAAATTGACTAGATGAATTTTTAACTCGAATAAAATCGCCATTTTTAGCTAATAAGGTTTGGTCTTTAGCTGAGGTTAAATCAAGGTTAATAATACTTTTTAAGCCGTTACTATTAAAACGTTCTAAACTGGTGGCTTTAGGGTACGCAGCTGCTTTTACGCCTGCTGCCATAGTAACGATATCTGAAATGGTTTCATTAGGCGCTATTTCATAAATTGCAGGTCTTCTCACTTCACCGGTTACACTGACTAATCCACCAACCGCAGGAATAAAAACAACATCACCTGAACGTAGGTTTATATCACCAGATGCATCACCTCGTAATAGTAGATCATACAAATCGAATTTACCGACTAATCGACCATTTCGTTTGACTTGAATATTTCTTAAACTGCCTATTTCGTTAATACCACCAGCAACAAATAATGCTTGGGTAATGGTTGATAAACTAGAAACAGTATAAGAGCCAGGTTTATAAGCATCGCCAGCAACAAAAATACGAATAGAACGAAGCTCGCCCATGCTGATATTAGATTCAATACCAATCATTTGTTGCTTAATTCGCTCGCTAATTGAATCTCTAGCGGCTGAAAAGCTCATGCCATTAAGTTGTATAGGGCCAAGTGAAGGAAACTGAAGATTACCATCACGACCAACGGTTAAACTATATTCTTGATTTTCTTTACCATACAATTGAACATTAATGACATCTCCTGGGCCTATCATATATTCACTTGGCACAGGAACATCTGACACTGGTGCAAATGTTGTCGGTTCTCCCGCAAACATTTCATAACCAAATCTTGTTAGCTCATTACGCTGGCTGTCTCGTTTAAAGTCATATTCAGAGTCTGATTTTTTTGCAGCTGAAGAGTCTGGGTTACTGGTTCTCTCATTTACCACCTGAGGGTTTTCAATTTTTGGTGCAGCGCTACTGCCTCCTCCAAAAGAAGATGGATCAATACCGTATTGTTTCGCAATTCTTGCCTGCTCTGATTTAGGCAGCTGTTTAAATTGCTCAATCATTTGTGGTGATGGAGTAACCGCTTGTACTGGCATGGTTAATATAATAAAGGCAGATAAGCCTGCAATGAACAATGTTTTGGTTTTATGAAACACCAGGTATCTCCAATATTATTAATAAAATTAGGGTTAATTTGATAACAGCCTATAGCGAACTAGGCGACCGACGATAAGGCTTATGTACTTGGCAAATTGCCAAATTTTCAAAATATATATACTGCTGTTTGTAGCGATTAACACAGTATGCTTTGCTAACCTTGCTAACGTTCTTTGTAGCGACCGAGAAGCTATGCTTTGCTACCGTTCTTTGTAGCGACCGAGAAGCCATGCTTTGCTACCGTTCCGCGTGGCGACCGAGAAGCCATGCTTTGCTACCGTTCCGCGTGGCGACCGAGACGGTCTTCGGCGTTAGCTAAAAGACAGAAACTTTTCTGTCTGTTGTCTTTCAGACACGCTACCGCCCTTAGATTGCGGCTTCTATTGTGCCCTTCGCATTGCGAAACATCTAATTTTTTGATTAAATATTTATTAGTTCAAACTGAACCAATGTAAAATTTGGTGCGTATTATAACTTAAGTGTGTTGTTAAATATGTAGAAAAATCAATCAGTCGGAATTAAAAAAACATTTTATAAAACTTATAAAGTCATACAAGTAACTTTAACATCAAAAAAAACCAATAAATATTTGATATAAAACATTAAAAACCATCAAATCCTTAATGTTTATCTGCGGTTAAAATTTATAAACATAAGCTGCTATAGTCAATGTCTTACAAGGTTGTCAGTATATCTCTATTGTGTCGACTAACTTATAATCAACTCGATTAATTAACAATCATTACCTGCTGCACTTTTTTTGATTGCTTGTTCATCAATTAAAATACGCTTTTGTTGACCCATTATATTGAACAATACGTAACAGCGCTTCTCTGCATTTCGCTCTTCAAAAATGGCTTCTAGGTCAATAAAAGGTCCTTCAGTAAAGGTAACTTTATCGCCTTTTATTAAGCCTTTTTCCAGCTCAGGCACAAAAGCATTAACGCGCCGTTTAATGCCACTAATTAATCTATCATCTATAGGTGTCATCACTTCTTTGCAGCCGATAATACGACTGACACCGCGAGTTGAGTGAATTTTACTCACGCTGAATTCAGTAGGGTCAAAATGGATAAACAGGTAATTAGGAAATAACGGTACGTCGACCATTTTGGTGATTGATTTTGATTTTTTTGATTCTTTAATCATTGGTAAATAGCTTTCAATTTGTTGAAGCGCTAAATTCTGTTGTGCACGTAATTCCTCACGCGGTTTACAATACAAAAGATACCAAGATTTCATCATGACTCACTTACAAATGAAGGGTGAATTTCCTTATCACGGTTAGGAATTTTATCAAATGGGTGAGAGTGGGTAAAGATAAACAGCACAGAATGATAGATGACACTGACTTATGTTTATGGTCGTTCATGTTTAGTGTTAGTTATTTTATTCTGATATTTACGAAATGCTGACTTTTAAACAATAAAGCGCTGCCCAAAAGGGAAGCGCTTTAAGAATCTATATCAGTTTTATACTACTTTTCTGCTTTTGGCGGGTAAGCTGACATTACATGTCCAATGGCATTGTTGATAATCTCTACACGCTCTTGTGGCGTATTTTGATCGCGTATGGTGTCTTCAACACTACCACGCCATACAAGTTTCCCCGTTTTATTATCAATTAAATCAATTATTAACGTTCCGACTTCATATTCACGCACCGTGGTTTGAGTGTGCATTGAACCACTCCATCCCCAACCTGGTCCATAATATGGGTTATAGCCAAAGTTGTTGTTAAACGTATCGACATTAATCTTTTTGTCTACTTTGGTCAGGTAGTTAACTAATAAATCCGCATCAGCTGCGACTTTAGTTAACCCTTTAGCTGCCATTTGACTATCGACGGCATCTCTCACTCGCTGATCAAGTAATCCATCTAAGTGATAACCTTTGTCTTCTTCTTTGGCTGCAACCCAAGTGAATGTTTTATATTGGTCAAATGACACTGCTGGGTCAAAATCAGTATTGGTTTTTAATGTGCTACATGCACTTAAGGCTAATACTGCTATCGCTAAAACTAACTTTTTCATACAAACTCCAAAAACATTTAAATAATCACCAGCTTATAGACAGTTAAATGATTGTCAAGTTCATCATTTAATCAATAAATTAAATACTATTGAGGGTAACGAAAGGTCTGATTTAAAAATACGATGAAGCCGATTAGTCTCCGAATTGATTTTCAAAGTAACTTTCGACAATCAGTACCGCAGAAACTGCATCAATTTGCCCTTTTGATAGTGCTTTAAATCCACCAAGTTCAAACAATCTGGCTTTGGCATCTGCCGTTGTTAAGCGCTCATCTTGAGTCGCTACTTTTATACCAAAGCGCCCATTAATGCGGTTAGCAAACTTACGTGCCCGCTGGGTCATTTCTTGCTCTGTACCATCCATATTTAACGGTAATCCTACCACCACTAGATCTGGTTGCCATTCGGTTATCAACTTACCAATATCGTCCCAATTGGGAATGCCATCAACCGCTTTAATCGACATTAATGGACTGGCACTGGCGGTTATAGCTTGGCCGATTGCGATACCAATACTTTTGGTGCCATAGTCAAAACCTAATATGGTTTGAGGTTGCATGATGTTCCTTCAGGTAGATAATGTAGACTTGGCATAGTGTCTAGTGTCGTATTTTTGTCTCAAGCATGGCCTACCTGAGATGAAATTTGCCACATATCAAAGCCCAATTGTTTAGAGGCGATATCCCACAGATGCTCAGGGTCTTTGGTATACAACAATTCTGGAGTTGCTTTAATGGTTAACCAGGTATTGTTTGCTAATTCTTGCTCTAATTGATCTTTTCCCCAACCAGCATAACCTAATGCGACGACGTAATCTGCGGGCGATTTTTTGAGTACCAATGGCTGATAATACATCGCGTGATGTCGTCAGCATGCAATAATCAGTTACCTGATGGCTATTAATCCAATCAGGCTGTGGACTATGAAGCACAAAGCCACGATCTGGTGACACTGGGCCGCCGGATAATACTTGAGAATTAATATAGAAAGCCGACTCAGGTGAAGGATTAAGTCCCATTTGCTCTAGTAAGTCTTCAAGCTCAAGACCAATTGGGCGATTCACGACCAACCCCATTGCGCCTTTTTCATCATGTTCACAAATGTAGATAACACTTCGCTCAAAAAATGTCTCTTCAAGCGATGGCATAGCAATTAATAGATAACCTTGTAAACAGTCACCTTGAAGACGGCTTTTTTTGGCAATACTGACTTCTGAACCATCCATAATAACTTCCTTTGCTTGAATACCTAGCCCTAATACTTACTTATTGAAACAGAGTGTACAAGTATATAAACCAATACTTTATTTAATAATCGTTTGATATTAATTATCTTTGGATATTAGGGGCTTAATGTTTAAGGGGTTATCCACCGGCTAGCTTCACCGTGTAACCCATTTTTTCTAATAGGGTTTTCAATTGTTCACGGTTATCTGTTTGAACCTCGATATCAAAGTCTTTTACAGTACCGCCACAACCACACTGTTTTTTTAGTTTCTGCGCTAAGGCTTTAAGTTCAGTTTGATCTAAACCTAGGCCCTTTAGCACACTCACCCCTTTGCCTTTACGGCCTTTAGTATCTTTATGGATCCGAACTATGCCGTCACCATCGGGTACTGCTTCTACTTCTTTTTCAGGTTCAATACGGCCTTTATCGGTACTGAATACTAATCTTATATTAGGATCTATTTTCATAATTTATGTGTGCTTTTTTACAATAGATTTAGTCTATCAAATTGAGATAGATGAGGCGAGAAAGTAAATTTTTATGCTGTGTTAATGGTGTTTAGTTGAAACAAAAGCAGATCCCCGACAGAAGCACTCGGGGATGACACATGGGAAGCATTCATGATGATGCTTCTAACGTCATCCCGGCAATGCTTGTGGGCCGGGATCTGTTTCTAACAATAAGGTTTTACAATGTTAGCCATCATTTGAAGACGCACGGGAAACATTCATGATGATGCATTGGAAACATTGAAAATGACGCATTGAAAGCATTGAAGATGATGGATTGGAAGTATGCAGGCTTACGAAATGATGATTGGAAACAATGGTTTTAGTCTATGAAATTGAGATAGACGAGGCGAGAAAGTACATTTTTAATGCTGTATTAATGGCATTAACTGTATTAAAAGCAGATCCCCGACAAAAGCACTCGGGGATGACGCATGGGAAGCATGTAGGCTGACGAAAGACTTTATACGTCATGCTGACAATGCTTATATACGTCATCCCGGCAATGCTTGTGGGCCGGGATCTGTTTCTAACAATAAGGTTTTACAATGTTAGCCATCATTTGAATATGGTCGTCATTATCATTTAAACATTCAATATATCTGAAGTCTGTGCCACCAGCGCCTTCAAATACGTGACGATTTTCCCCTTGAATTTCTTCTAAGGTTTCTAAACAGTCAGCGCTAAATGCAGGGCAAATAACAGCAATATTATTAATGCCTTTAGCAGGTAAAGCTTCAATGGTGACGTCAGTATATGGCTGTAACCACTTTGCTTTACCGAAACGAGATTGGAAAGTAACGACGTAATCGTCTTCCGTTAAGCCTAATTTCTCAACCACTAAACGGCTGGTTTTCATACAAAAACAATAGTAAGGGTCGCCTAGATGTAAATTACGTTCCGGCATACCGTGATAGGACAGCACTAATTTTTGCGGTTTGCCATGCTTAGCAAAATCTTGCTCAATTGAATTAGCCAGTGCTGAGATTAAATCAGGATGATCATGATAGGTATTAATAAAGTGTAATGCGGGTAAGTAGCGCCATTTGCATAACTCTTTGGCGATTGCATCAAATGCCGAAGCCGTTGTTGGCGCGGCATATTGAGGATAAAGCGGTAATACCACTAAATTATCAATTCCTTGCTTGTGCATTTTTTGCAAAGTTGAAGCGACGGAGGGTGAACCGTATCGCATGGCTAGGTGTACGCTAGCATCAATTCCGCTGGAAGCTAATAACTTATCGAGCTTAGCCTGCTGTTGTTGACTTATAGCCAGCAGCGGAGAGCCATTCTCAGTCCAAATTTGCTTATATAAAGCGGCAGATTTTGCTGGACGAACGCGTAATATAATACCGTGAAGGATCATCATCCATACTAGTTTAGGGATTTCGACTACACGAGGATCGGCCAAGAACTCTGCCAAATAACGTCTAACGGCTGAGGTGGTAGGCGCGTCAGGCGTACCTAGGTTAAGCAACAATACGCCTGTTTTACCGCGAGCACTGTGCCCTGTCTCTTTATCTAACCCTGAAAATCGCGCCAAAGCTCGCTCCTAGTATAATGAACTGATGAATATATTTATTTATGACAAGAGGATATTTGGAAAATATCCTCTTGTCTCAATTTTTTATTAAAAATGCGACTGAAATTAAATAATTAAATAATTAAATACTTAGTTGCTTGTCGATAGCTTTTTTAAGCTCTTCACTATCTGGTTTTACGCGCGAGTTAAACTGGGTCACAGTTTCACCGTCAGCCGAAACTAAATATTTGTAAAAGTTCCACTTTGGCGCCGTGCTTTTCTGGTTTAAGTGCTGAAAGACTGAGTTGGCATCGTTACCACGCACTGGCGAGGTGGCAACCATAGTGAATGTCACACCATAATTGATAAAACAGACATCGGCAGTTTTGGCTTCATCTTTTTCTTCTTGGAAAAAATCATCAGATGGAAAACCAATAACAACTAACCCTTTGTCTTTATATTGTTTGTGTAAGGCTTCAAGCCCTTCAAATTGTGAGGTAAAGCCACAGTTTGAAGCCGTGTTGACTATTAACACTGTTTTACCTTGGGTGAGCTCACACAAGTTGACGTTATCGTCTGAATGCAGTTTACGCGCTTCTACATTTAGGTAATCAGGGCAACTTGCTGCACTGGCATTAGCACTGAAAAATGTCATACCGATAGTAAGAGCCACTAGTGATGTGGCAACCAATGAAAGCTTCGCTATAGAAGGAAGCGTTTTTGAAGACATTTGCGATAAACCTGACATAAGACATCCTTATTGAATTAATGAATACGTTAAGCTGCTAATATTTAACTAAATCTACTGATATCTAGCTTTACTAAAAACTGACTTTTAAAACCTGAATTTTAGAAAATGGCTAGTTAGCTAGTAAGCACTAACTGAGTAAGTGCTTGTGACGATTAAATCAATATTATCAGCACAATTTTACAGCCCAGAATATGTCTCATGTATACGGTTATACTGCTGACTTAGATCACTAGTTTGAAATCATTGATATAGCGAAATTAACTCTTGTACATCGGTAAGTCTGAGCCTAATTAAAAATAAAACCCGACATTAATGTTTAGTCGAGAATGCCACGAGGTATCACCATTATCAATGCCAACACCGTCGCCGCCAACAAAGTACATATTTTTACCCGCTATCCAGTCAAGATACGAATAAAATTTACCGGCGCTAATGGCACAACCGGTGACATTTTGAGCCGAATCAGCAAGCCCGCTACCCGATGCAAGTACCGTACTATAATCGTTATAACAGTTAATATTTGAAATAGTCCCCCAATCGACATCGATAGATTTTGATAGGTTAGCGGTTACTACATCAGCTTGTGCCGCTATTTCAAATGGGTATGAAAATGCCGATAATGCGATACGATTACCATACTTAACATCATAATTGTAATGTAAATACTGCAATTGAAGTTGCCAGGTTTGCCAATCTACTTGCCAATGCACTGCTCCGGCAAATGTGCTGATGTCATCTGTATTAGGTGTATTGCCATCAATGCCCTCTACCCCGTTAACGCTAGTAACATAATCGAGTTGACCATATTGAATAGAACTACCAATCTTTTGGCTAAAACTATTTTGGCTTATCTCATATTCAACTCGGGCATTTAATTGGCCAGATTCTTGATAAGGTGATTGTTCTGTGGTTGCTACATCGAATGAATAGCGATCAAAGCGACTACCTTTGCCGTACTCATCATTGGCGAAATAAGCTAAATCAACACGCAAATTATCACGCTGTTATTGATAATGTAACCCGGCATCGTAATCATCTTCAAAACCTATGTAGTATGTCGCACCAAACCAAAAAGAATGCGCGGCGTAAGGCAATAGTCCAAATGGCACTTGCGTAACTCCCACCTGTACTGATTGCGCCTCATCAAATTGATAACCCATATACGCATGGTGGATGACATCCATATCTTGGTACCAACGATATTGAGCTGACGCAAACAAGCCATCATCTGAATTGTAATTCACATCGGCGCGAAATAACTCAAACTCTAATTTTGCGTTATTGTCATAATCTTTCCAGCCGTAATTAACGCGAACTGCGCCACCAATATCTAACTCATCAGTGACCTCAACGGCTTGAGGCTGAAAGGATAAAATAGCGAGCAATAATGGTGATAATTTCTTGAGAGAAGACATGAAATGATCCTTACGGTGGTGTTAACGTGATGAAAGTAAATCCCCATTTGAACAGTTGTAAAGTGACAGCTTAATTATTGATGGCAAAGGTACAGAAAAAGGGCAACTATTATAACAAAAAAGCCGCAACGATTGTTGCGGCTTAATCATAAATAGCACAAAGCGTTAATTAACTTGGCTTAATCCATGTCTAATGTCACACCTTCTAAAAAGCCTGAATTAGAAGAGTCATTGGTTTTAAGCTTAATCATTAAGCGCAAATCATTAGGAGAATCTGCGTGATGTAATGCATCGGCGTAACTAATTTCACCTTCAGAGTACAAACCAAGTAAGGCCTGATCAAATGTTTGCATACCCTGCTCATTCGATTTAGCCATGGTTTCTTTAAGTAAGTGCAGTTCATTTTTTGCAATCAAACTACCGATACGCGGTGTATTGATAAGGATTTCAATTGCCGCACGGCGACCAGAACCATCAGATTTAGCAATAAGCTGTTGAGCAACAATGCCGCGTAAGTTAAGCGATAAATCGAATAATAACTGAGCATGCTTACTTTCTGGCACTAAATGCATAATTCGATCAAGTGCTTGGTTGGCGTTGTTGGCATGCAAGGTTGCCATACATAAGTGACCCGTTTCAGCGAACGATAATGCAAACTCCATGGTTTCTTGGGTACGAATTTCACCAATCAAAATAACATCGGGTGCCTGGCGTAAAGAGCTTTTAAGTGCCGCATCAAAAGACACGGTATCAATACCCACCTCTCTTTGAGTCACGATACTTTTACGGTGGTTATGCACAAATTCGACCGGGTCTTCAATGGTTAAAATATGTCCCCGAGCATGGGCGTTACGATAACCCACTAACGCGGCTAGCGATGTTGACTTACCCGTACCCGTGCCACCGACCATAATTATTAAGCCGCGCTTGCTCATCACTAAATCTTTAAGAATTGGCGGTAACTTTAAGTCGTCGACTTCAGGAATCGTGGTTTCAATGCGGCGCATAACACAGCCTGCTGAGTCACGCTGCCAAAATGCACTCACACGAAAACGCCCTAAGCCCGATACAGCATAGGCAAAGTTACATTCGCGAGACTCTTTAAACTCTTTTTTCTGCACATCAGTCATTAAAGATTCAACAAACTCTAATGACTGGGCAGGAGTGAGTTTTTGTTCTGACAGTGGATGTAACTCACCATCAATTTTGGCACTTGGTGGAAACATCGCTGTGATAAATAAATCAGAAGCTTTTTTTCAACCATAGTGGCTAAAAAAGGGCGAACATCCATTGTACTATTCCTTAAAAGTTGGCTTGTTTATTACCGCTTTTATGCATGGCATCTTCACGCGTAATCAAACCACGATTAACTAACGTTTGTAAGCATTGATCTAACGTTTGCATACCATGGGCCATACCGGTTTGAATGGCTGAATACATTTGTGCCACTTTATCTTCACGAATTAAGTTACGAATAGCCGGTGTACCCATCATAATTTCATGTGCGGCTACACGTCCCCCACCGACCTTTTTAATGAGTGTTTGTGAAATAACTGCCTGAAGTGATTCTGACAACATGGTCCGTACCATGCCTTTCTCACCTGCGGGGAATACGTCAACAATACGGTCAATGGTTTTTGCCGCTGAGGTAGTATGCAAAGTACCAAATACTAAGTGACCCGTTTCTGCCGCTGTCATGGCTAAGCGAATGGTTTCTAAGTCACGCATCTCACCCACAAGAATAACATCGGGATCTTCACGCAGTGCACTTCTAAGCGCCGCATTAAAACTGTGGGTGTGCTTATGCACTTCACGTTGGTTGACTAAACATTGCTTATTTTGGTGAACGAATTCGATTGGGTCTTCAATCGTCAAAATGTGTTCATGACGATTTTCATTAATGTAATCGACCATTGCCGCTAATGTGGTTGATTTACCAGAGCCTGTTGGTCCTGTCACTAATACTAACCCACGAGGAAAGCTGGAGATTTTTTTAAAAATATCCGGTGCACCTAGCTGCTCGAGTGACAAAATATCAGAAGGAATTGTACGAAATACAGCACCAGCACCACGGGATTGGTTAAATGCGTTAACACGAAAACGTGCTAAGTTAGGCACTTCAAACGAGAAATCTATTTCAAGATGTTCTTCGTAATCTTTACGCTGTTTATCATTCATAATGTCGTACACTAAACTGTGTACACCTTGATGATCTAACGGCGGCAAGTTAATTTTTCTGACTTCACCGTCAACACGGATCATAGGTGAAACACCTGCAGAAAGATGTAGATCTGATGCTTTATGTTTTACACTAAAGGCCAGTAATTCAGTGATTTCCATTATAGAGACGTCCATTTTAACAATATGAATACAACAATAGCAGACAGATTATCAATCGCCCAGAGTAGAATGAATCAAGCGGCGCAAAAATGTTCACGCTCGCCCAGCGAGATAAAGCTGCTTGCGGTGAGTAAAACTAAACCTATTAGCGACATTATAGAAGCTTATCAGGCTGGACAGCGACTTTTTGGCGAAAATTATGTCCAGGAAGGTGAGCAAAAAATTATCGCAATGCAACAGGCATATCCAGATATTGAATGGCACTTTATTGGACCATTACAATCGAACAAAACTAAAATTGTTGCAGAACACTTTGATTGGATGCATACCTTAAGCCGTGAGAAAACGGCCAAACGGCTGAACGATCAACGCCCTGCGCAAAAAGCACCGCTTCAGGTGTGCATTCAAGTCAATATTAGCCAAGAAGACACCAAATCAGGTATTGATGCGCAAGCTGTTATTGAATTAGCCAAGCAAATCAGTCAAATGCCAAATTTATCGCTAAGGGGAGTCATGGCCATTCCGACCGCGACAGATGATGTCAACGTCCAGCAAGCTGAGTTCAGTCAACTTAAGCAAATATATCAGCACTTACAGCAACAATTTGAAGGTATTGATACCCTTTCAATGGGAATGAGTGGCGATTTAGATATGGCCATTGCTAATGGTTCTACCATGGTAAGAATAGGCAGTGCGATATTTGGAGACAGAGCGTAAGCTAGCGCTCGCAACACGCTGTATTAACGCCTTCTAAATGTTAGTGCATGCAACATTAACAAGCTCAATAACGATAGAAATATGGGTAGTTTCACCTTCAAGTTGTTCTAAAAGTGATAGCTTATGGATACCGCTGCACAGTGGCTAACATTGAAAATGGCTTTTTTGCCCTCATATAAACAAACATGATACGTAATCGAATTAAAAGTTGGACAATATAATGACACAAGCAAAAGTATGTTTTATTGGTGCAGGAAATATGACCCGTAGCATTATTAGCGGACTGGTAAAAAATGGTTATCCAAGTGAGTTAGTTCACGCGACTAATCCCAGTCAACCTAAGCTTGATGCACTTAATAGTGACTTTGGTATTCTGGTATCTAACGATAATATTCAGGCTGCAAAAGATGCTGATGTGATTGTACTCAGCGTCAAGCCCCAATTGATGCAACAAGTTTGTGAGTCTATGCAAACTCTCGATTTATCCAATAAGTTAGTCATCACTATTGCTGCAGGCATTCCAGCATCGAGATACCCAGAATACTTTAACCAACCCATTAAACTTATTCGCACTATGCCAAATACGCCAACACAATTAGGTTATGGCATGACAGGCATTTTTGCTGATGAAAGTATTACTGAAGCACATAAAGCCATATGCCAAACCTTGATGGAAAGCGGTGGCAAAGTCATTTGGGTCGAAAAAGAAAGCGAACTTAATCAAGTTATCGCGCTTGCTGGCAGCTCACCAGCTTATTTTTTCTTGTTTATTGAGTCAATGATAGAAACAGGCAAAAGAATGGGTATGGATGAAGCCAAAGCACGGGCATTAGCAGAGCAAGCGGCACTGGGTGCGGCGCAAATGGTGATTCAGAATCAAGATTTATCTTTAGCAACATTGCGTAATAATGTCACCTCAAAGGGTGGCACAACAGCCCAAGCCGTTGAAACCTTTGAAAAAGGTGGTTTACGAGAATTAGTCGATAGCGCAATGAGTAATTGTGTTGCTAAAGCAGAAGAAATGGCAAAAACATTTTAAGTATATAAATTGACTTAAATTACGTGTTTTCGCGGTTTTGAGTGCTAAAATCACTCAAGTTATTTTGACATCATTGGTTAATAAATCAGGCCAATGACTATACCCTGAACACTAAAATGGTAAGGCAACATCATGAATGCGATTAGTTTTTTAGTTAGCACCTTGTTTGATTTATATTTAATGGTTGTTATTTTACGTTTTTGGCTACAGCTAGTTAAAGCCGATTTTTACAACCCATTTAGCCAATTTGTAGTAAAAGCGACCCAACCGATTGTCGCGCCAATGCGCAGAGTTATCCCCTCTATAGGTAGCATTGACACAGCATCGTTACTATTAGCTTTAATCGTAGTAATACTCAAAATGTTAGTGCTGACATTCATTGCAGGCGCTGGAATTGATATTGCTACCTTATTACTTTTTTCAGTAGTTTCGGTGCTGAAAAACGCTGGGGTACTGCTATTTTGGATGCTGCTTATTCGTGCGGTATTAAGCTGGTTTAATCAGGGCTACAACCCTATTGTCATGATAATGTCTCAACTTACCGACCCAATTTTAGCGCCAATTCGTAAAGTGATCCCGGCAATCGGCGGTTTAGATTTATCAGTATTAGTATTATTTATTGCGATGAATTTTATCAATATTTTATTTTCCCAATACATTCCATTTTGGGCGATGATTTAGCTTAAAACGTATCATATTGAAAGGCAGTCTTTTTAGACTGCCTTTTTCATACTGAAAACTGGCACTAGATTGATGTAAAAATGGCGTTACGCTTATTGCGACACCTAATGCCAGAATTAACCGCGACACATGATATAGCGCTATACTTACAGTTCTGACATACAGCAGTTTTGCGCTGCTTTTAAAAAGGATATTAAAATGTTTAACAAAATACTCCCGTTTGCACTCATCATGAGCCTAATGCTATTAATTGCGCCAGCACAAGCAGAGCAGAAACAACAAGTCGGTAATTTTGACATTCATTATATGGCACTTAACAGCACCTTTATTACCCCCACTATAGCTAAAACCTATGGTATTGAGCGCAGCCGCTATAACGGCATTATCAATATTGCGGTATTAGATACAAGCCAAGAGGGTAATCCAGCGGTTGCGGTTGAAATATCGGGCATTGCTAATAATTTACTTGATGCAAAAATGGAGCTTAATTTTAAAGAAATTCGTGAAGGCGATGCTATTTATTATATTGCCCAGGTCCCCTATCGTGACGACCAGGAAATTAACTTTTCGATTGCCATTAAACACGCTAAAAAATTAAATACCTCGCTAAAATTTAAGCAAAAGTTTTATGTTGATTGATTAGAATACAGACTAATAAGCCCGTATTGGGTTAGCTAAACTTGCACTGGTTAACTTAGCGAGCTGATTTACCGCCTTCTTTTACTGCTAGCTTGGGGTATAATGCCGATCTTTTCAGATGACAAAATAAGGCAGTTTCATGCAAGCACCCATTTCACAACAAATTGTGTTAGCCAGCGGCAATAAAGGCAAACTTAACGAGTTTGATCAAATGTTGGCCCAATTCAATATTCAAGTGCTTGCCCAAAGCCAATTTAATGTCTCAGAAGTCGCCGAAACTGGTACTACATTTGTTGAAAATGCCATTATTAAGGCTCGTCATGCTGCTGAAATTACGGGTAAACCCGCTATAGCAGATGATTCAGGTATCGAAGTTGACGCATTAGACGGCCAACCAGGTATCTATTCGGCACGTTATTCAGGCCAAGGCGCGACAGAAGTCAGCAACTATCAAAAGTTACTTACAGAAATGAAGTCACATCAAAATCGTGCAGCTCGCTTTCAATGCGTATTAGTGTATATGCGTCATGCCAAAGACCCGACGCCAATTATTTGCCAAGCTGCGTGGGAAGGCACTATTAATTTAGTCCCCCAAGGTGAGCAAGGCCACGGCTACGACCCTATTTTTATTCCACACGGATTTGATAAAACCGCCGCTGAACTAACCAGTGATGAAAAGAATGCCCATAGTCATCGTGGTAAGGCATTAGCCATGTTAGTCGCAGCCATGAAGGCCAAAGGAATTATTCAGGGCTAATAGTAAGTTGAATATTCATTTTTAAAAGCTACCGTTAAGCGAAAAGTGTCATTATACCCATTTAAATAGGCTAACCATCGATGTTGTCATTACCACCACTTAGTTTGTACATCCATATTCCGTGGTGTGTGCAAAAATGCCCTTATTGCGACTTTAACTCCCATGGACAAAATGGCGAGTTACCACAGCAACAATATGTCGACGCGTTATTGGCAGATCTTAAAAATGACCTGAGTTATGTTCAACAAAGACCTATTCACACTATCTTTATTGGTGGCGGCACGCCTTCATTATTTGACGCTAGCCAAATACAACGTTTACTCGAAGGGGTTGAAGCCATGATCCCATTCGAAACAAACATTGAAATTACCATGGAAGCCAACCCAGGCACGCTTGAACATGACGATTTTGCCGCATACCGCGCCGCAGGCGTGACGCGTTTATCTATTGGAGTGCAAAGCTTCTCTAAAGAAAAGCTTAATCTATTGGGGCGTATACACGATCAAGATGAAGCAAAAACAGCAGCAGAGAAAGCCAAGCAAGCCAATTACTTAAGTTTCAACTTGGACTTAATGCACGGTCTGCCCAATCAAAGCTTTGATGAAGCCATGCATGATATTGATACCGCTGGCGCTTTAATGCCACCGCACTTATCTTGGTATCAACTTACCATTGAGCCCAATACTTTGTTTCACTCTAAACCACCACAATTACCCGATGATGAAAAATTGTGGCATATCTATGAGCAAGGACAAAAAATATTAGCTGCACTAGGTTATGAGCAATACGAAATATCAGCCTACGCCAAACCAGGCTTTCAATGCAGACATAATCTTAACTATTGGAAATTTGGTGACTACTTAGGTATTGGTTGTGGCGCCCACGGAAAAATTACTCTGCCAGATACGGACAGCATTATTCGCACAGTCAAAGTTAAACACCCTAAGGGCTACTTGGCGGCGAGTGATTACACCTCAGAAACCACAGAGGTCATAACCGAAGATAGAGCTTTAGAGTATTTAATGAATCGCTTACGTTTGATGACGCCCATTCCTAAAGCAGAATTTGAAGCGCGAACAGGTCAAAGCGCGACAGTTGTAAAAGAAGGTATGGCTAAATCAATTCATCGAGGCTTGTTAACTGAAACCGACACCCATTGGCAGCTGACTTCAAAAGGTCATATGTTTGTCAACGATCTTCTATCACAGTTTATTTAACTGTAATAAAAGGGTTAATCAAAGCAAGGCAACAAATAAGCTTTACATAACATATCAGTCTGGTGCTAACTAGTCGCACCAGACTGTAACTAATTTGAGTGTCTTTCAGGTTATTTTCACAATATCGAAACACTTACTAACACTTCAATTTACACTTTTACCTCCAGCTTTATTAGGATAGCGTTTTTAAAAATAAGATTGGAATGCCCGCAATGCTGATAAAAACTAAAACAACGTTACTTGCGTTGACTCTTTCTAGCCTTTTAAGCGGTAATATTTACGCTCACTCACATTCAATGCCTGCTGATAGTGCTCAAGAAAGTGTTACAAAAGTCAGTTCACCACAGACTGAATCTCAAAGAGCTAATGCATTGTTTGATGAGTTATTCATGCAAAGCATTATGGCTAATCCTATCAATCAAACCTATTTAGGCATAAAGCAAGATTATGATAAATGGGGTGATATTTCAGATGCCGGTGCAGATAAAAATCTTGCACTCGCTAAAGCACAATTAGCTCAATTACTGACATTAGATGTCAGCAAGCTTGATCAACAAACAACCTTAAGTTTTGAGCTATTTAAAGCAAGCTTAGAGCAAGCTATTGCTGATGATAAATGGCGTTACCATACCTACCCGGTTAACCAGATGTATGGTATGCATTCAATGATTGCCTCATTTTTAATTAACCAACATCAAATTACTGATCTAAGCGATGCTAAGGCTTATATCAGCCGTTTAGAAGGCGTAAAGCCTCTGCTGGCTCAACTTGAAGTTGAATTAACCATACGTGCTGATAAAAACATTATTGCCCCTAAATTCGTGTTTCCTTACGTAATATCAGACAGCCAGAATATTATTACCGGTGCACCTTTTGATTCAACGGGAGAAGACAGCGCGTTATGGGCAGATTTTAATCGTAAAGTCGCAAAATTATCTATTACTGAATCAGAAAAAGAATCATTACTTGCTGATGCAAAGTCAGCTTTAATAGACAGTGTAAAACCAGGTTATGAAAGCCTGCTAAGTTACCTGGTTAAATTAGAGAAAAAGGCAGATAACCGAGATGGTGCCTGGAAGTTCCCTGATGGTGAGACCTACTTTAATAATGCCTTAGCTCGTACAACGACTACCGATATGACTTCGGATCAAATCCATGATTTAGGGTTAAGTGAAGTCGCGCGCATTCAAGATGAAATGCGTATTATTATGAAAAAAGTCGGCTTTGAAGGTAATCTGCAAGCATTTTTCGCCTTTATGCGGGATGACAAGCAATTCTACTACCCAGACACTCAAGCGGGTCGTGATGCCTACATTACTGATGCTAAAGCGATGATTGATAATATGGAGTCTCGAATAGATGAAGTATTCAAAATCAAACCTAAAGCAAGTTTGAGTGTACGCCCGGTTGAAGCATTCCGTGAAAAGTCGGCCGGAAAAGCCTTTTATGATCAACCAGCACCAGATGGTTCACGACCTGGTATTTACTACGCTAATCTTTATGACATGAGCGCTATGCCTAAATACCAAATGGAGGCACTGGCTTACCATGAAGGTATTCCTGGTCATCATATGCAAATTGCCATCGCACAAGAGTTAGAAGGTATTCCACAATTCCGTAAGTATGGTCGTTACACTGCTTATAGCGAAGGTTGGGGTTTATATACTGAATACTTCCCAAAAGAAATGGGCTTATATGCTGATCCTTATTCAGACTTTGGCCGCTTAGCCATGGAATTATGGCGTGCCTGTCGCTTAGTGGTAGATACAGGTATCCACACTAAAAAGTGGACCCGTGAACAAGGTATTGCTTATTACGTTGAAAACACGCCCAATGCAGAGTCTGATGCCATAAAAATGGTTGAACGTCATGTAGTTATGCCTTCACAGGCCACAGCTTATAAAGTGGGGATGATTAAAATCCTTGAGCTACGTGAACACGCCAAGAAACAATTAGGCGACAAGTTCGACATTCGCGACTTCCACACACTCGTTTTACAATATGGACCGTTACCATTAGATGTACTGGAAACTAAAGTGAACCGCTGGGTTAAATCGATTAAGTAACGACGTTACGATAAGATGAGTTTTTGAAAATAAAGCAGCGACCATGGGTTGTTGCTTTTTTTTACACAAAAAATAACCCCAGACAAAGTCTGGGGTAAACCAATAAAACTAGGATGATGGTTTCAAAGCTAACATTGTTTTAATTATAAACTGCTGCTAGCCGTGACTCAAAATCTGCGAAGTGGCTGATTTGTACACGCTAATGAAAAGGGGTCATTTCTCAAAATCGTATTTATTCAAATCATTTCGAATCAACTGACATCTATTGTATTCAAATAAGAACAGACTGCAACACCCCCATGGTAAGCAACGGTTAAACCATTGATTTACTAATTTAGCTTTTACTGCATAATAATCAGCTTAAGCTTTTGATAAAAAACACAAATAAAAAAGCCATGCTGGGCTTCATGGCTTTATTCTATTTTAAGAACAATGTTTCCAAAATTACTTACGTAATTTATACAAATGTTCGAATTTAACGTCCCAATATGGCGATGTACCAATATGGCCTTTAATGAAGTCAATAAAGGCACTAACTTTAGGAGCTAAGTGCTTACGTCTTGGGTACACGGCTTGCAAAGGTAAATTGTTGGTCAATTGCCAATCTGTCAGTAAAGGAACTAATGTGCCTTTCTCGATTTCATCTTCCATCAGATAACTGGCAAGATAGGCTATACCTAACCCGCTAACGGCTGCTGATTTTAAAGCCGGTGCATTATCAACGCGGAAATTACCTGATACACCAATCTCACAATAATCGTCACCTCGCTTGAACTGCCACATGCTGTGTTCATGCCATTCACCTTGGTAAACTAAGCAATTGTGTTCAACAAGCTGTTCAGGGCGCGATATGTTACCGTGCTTAGCCACATACTCAGGCGATGCTGCTAATAAGAACTGGCACTTCATTAATGGACGAGCCACCATGCCTAAAGGAAGTTGCTCAGACATCGTTAGCAACAAATCTAAGCCTTCACTAACAACATCAACCTTATGGTCCAACAAACTTACCTGCAACTCTAGATCAGGATGTTTAGCCATAAACGCTGGTAGTGCAGGGATAAGATGCATGGTACCAAATGATTGTGAAATTCCCACTTTAAGTACGCCACGTGTTGCATCATTCAAATTATGCACACTGGAAACCGCTTGTTCAGCATCGCGCAGCAGCTCTTCACCTTGTAAATAAAGTAAATTACCCGCTTCAGTTAAACTTAAACTACGAGTTGTTCGCTGAATAAGCTGCACGCCTAATTTATGTTCTAAATCAGCTACCTGCGTACTTACTTTAGATTTGGATATTCCAAGGCGTCTTGCAGCAGCACTAAAACTACCTGCACGAGCAACATGGGTAAAAATGGCAATTGGTTCTAACAGTTCTAACATGAAAGTCGCCTTAAGCTGTTACGACATTGAAAACGATTTTCGGCAATTTCTTTACTCACTTTATCTTCCATGAATGTCATATCAATGGAAGCCGTTGGCTTAAATAGCATTATTAAACATTAAATAAATCCAATAGGTTGTAAAGTTACGCCAATTATCCGAAAAACTAGCAAAAATTTAAATAGAGTGCATTTTTCTTATAATTTTTATGAGTATAACAAAAAACTATATCATTGCTCTATATTTATAATTGAGAATTTTTTTATCAGAACAAACTTGCTAGTTTACTTGAAGAGGTGCTGCAGGAAGGTACATAACGGATATAAAAAGCCCCCTGCCAAATAAGCACTAGCAGGGGGAAAGTCAGGTGACATACATAAGACATTGAAACCAATGATTTACAAAGTCTTCCTCAAGTTAACGCGCTTGAGTCGCGTAAAATTTATCGGGTAAGGGAAGTAGAAAAGATTATTCAGATAAAGGCTGCGCCTCTAAACTGGCTAGTTTGTAAGGTGCCAATTGTGGAATATCTTTTCTAAGTTGATTTTCTAGTACCATCAACTTTTCAAAATCGCCGCAGACTTTGTCAGCTCGGCCTTCTAAAGCCTCAGATTGTGATTCCATTTGTAATTCAATATCTTTACCTACATTTTCCATTTTAGTCGCAAAAGCATTCATTTTCTGTTCGAATGATCCACCTTCTGAAGACATGATCTGGCTTCCCATGCTCATCATCAAACTTCCAATTGAGTTTGAAACAATGTTTTCCATTTCTTGCTCAAACTCATCATTAAAGGTTTCTTCTAAAGACGATTCTGTTGAACCAATGAAAAACATATCACCCTGCTGATAAGCCATAGTATCTACACGTTGCTCAATACCATCCATCAATTTATCGATTTGGCTACCGGCTGCGTCACCAAGCAACGGAGTCAGCGCCATTGTAACTGCCTGGGTTGCCAAGGTAACAACTTCACCAACTAGATCTATCACCTCAGGCACCTGACGAGAGACTTCATCAGAGTATTGAGTTAATGTTTTTTGCTGAGCAGCCGTTAATTTTACCGGTTTTCCTTCCACGAATAACTGACCAACTTCAACACGGTATTTTTCTAATCCCTTTTCACTGACCTTAACGGATTTAGGCTCAACAGTTACGTCGTAGTGCAAGGTGACATTACAGCTTTGATCGTTCAAAGACATTTTAGCCATTGCAGGGGTGAACGCGCCGGCAGTAAAAATCAGTCCAGAAAATACAAGGCCCGTTAGTAATTTCTGACTATTAAGCGTGCTTTTAGTGACTTGATTATGTTGAGTCATTTAATAAATCCTTTTGCTATACGGGAATCACAATTGACTAAGAAGAAGCAGTCAATCAACAATTATTGATAAGTTACTAATGACATAGCATGTTGTGTGCCAAAAGTAATAAGCCGCTTTATTTCAGTTACTTAAAATAAAATTAAAGATAACACTAACCGAATAACTTAATTGCATTAGCCAAAAAAACTAAAACTTAGTTAAATTAATCATTTTTATCTAGATTAAAATATGTTTAAAAGATCGAGCGACCTAATTTTTGACAAAGATGTTCTAACATTGCGGTTCCGGCCAATGAATTGCCATTACCGTCTAATTCTGGAGACCAAACACAAACAGACATATCACCAGGGATCACGGCAATAATACCGCCACCGACTCCACTTTTACCCGGCATACCTACTCGATAGGCAAATTCTCCCGCACCATCATATAAACCCGAGGTTGCTAACAGGGCATTGAGTTGCCTTGTTTGTATAGGCGTTATCCATTGTTCACCTGACAAGGTTTTACCGCGATTAGCCAGGTAAAGCATCGACTTAGATAAGTCAGCACAATTCATTTTTAAGGCACAGTAATGAAAGTAGTTTTTAAGTACATTTTCAACTACGCCGTTAAAATTACCAAACGATTTCATTAAGTAAGCAATCGCTGCATTACGCGCACTAAAAGCAAATTCAGAATCAGCCACTACTTTGTCGTAACTTATAGTTGGATTCATACTCAGCTTACGCACCACTTCTAACATTTGATGTTTTGGTGCACTGCTTCTGGTTTGTAACAAATCAGCAATGACTAACGCGCCAGCATTAATAAATGGATTACGCGGTTTACCCCGCTCTAATTCAACTTGAACTAGTGAGTTAAAAGAATGCCCTGACGGTTCTTTGCCTACTCGGCTCCATATTTCATCTTCACGATAAAGATTGAGCGCGAGGGTGAGACTAAATACTTTTGAAATAGATTGGATAGAGAAGGGTTCAAGATAGTCTCCAGCTCCAATTGTTTGACCATCAACTGTGGTTACTGCAATTGCAAGTTTAGTACTATCAATATTGGCTAATGCCGGTATGTAATTGGCTACTTTGCCTTTACCTAAAAGCGGCCGAACACTGTCGACCGCCTCTTGTAATAATGCTTGGTTTAGCAATTAACCCCACCAAATATCATATAAAGTTGTAGCTTCTACATCTTTTACTGGTTTGCTTTTCCAAAAATCAGTAATCACTGCAATGTCTTCATCGGTACATTTACCAATGTGTTGAGTCGCAATAATACCTTGCCATTCTTTATGTCCGCCGCCATGGAAGCCTAATTGGCGAGGCTCGATCACTTCATGAATAAATTGATCGATTAAGCTATCAATATCTTGCTCTGACACAGACTCTTCAAACGTCCATTGGATGTCAAAACCAAACTCTTGGAACTCATCAACTCGTAATTTCTTACGTAAACGACGGCTACGATTTGTTGCCATGATACTGTCTCCTAATTTAGACGTTATTAACTAATACGTTCGAACATAATATCCCAAACACCATGGCCTAAGCGATGACCCCGTGCTTCAAATTTTGTTAATGGACGATAATCTGGTCTTTCAACCACTGTGCCAGTGGCAGATTGGTTTTTAAAACCTTCAGCAACTTGCATTACTTCAAGCATATACTCGCTGTAATTTTCCCAGTCGGTCGCCATATGAAATACGCCACCAATTTTAAGTTTACGGCGAATTAGCTGCGCAAATTCAGGCTGCACTATACGACGTTTATTATGACGTTTTTTGTGCCAAGGATCCGGGAAGAATAACTGCACACGTGATAATGAACCATCTGCAATACTGTGCTCTAGCACTTCCATAGCATCGTGATGATAAACGCGTAAGTTAGTCACTTGCGCTTCACCTGCATCGCCTAAACATGCGCCAACACCTGGTTTATGTACTTCAATGCCTATGTAGTTAAGCTCAGGTGCAGCTTTAGCCATTTGCACTAAAGAGCCACCCATACCGAAACCGATTTCTAATACGGTATCAGCTTCACGGCCAAATACTTGGCTGAGATTTAATGCTTCAGGACTGTAATCAAGCCCCATTGCTGGCCAATGTGATTCAATAGCTTGTGACTGACCTTTAGTTAAACGGCCTTCACGTAATACAAAGCTTCTGATTTTACGAAGGTACTTACCTTCTTCATTAAATTCAGCTGTAGTAACGTCGCTCATTTTTGCCTCTTTATTACAATGGTGCAATTTCCACCGAAACGGCCCGGATCATAATAGTTAATCTTAAATTTTTTATTTCAGCGGCACAGTATACCTAATCTACTAACAATTGTTTATATAAACCTTGTTTGATTATAGGCGTATCGCTACACTGCCCGCATGAAAATAGCAGCCACTTTCGCTGAGCGTATTATCGCTTGGTATGATGTTCACGGTCGTAAAAAATTACCGTGGCAGATCAATAAAACCCCATATAGAGTATGGGTTTCAGAGATAATGTTACAACAAACCCAAGTTGCAACAGTGATCCCCTATTACGAAAAATTTATGGCAAGGTTTCCTACCGTTGTCGATTTAGCAAATGCGCCACAGGATGAAGTGCTTCATCTTTGGACTGGCCTTGGCTATTACGCCAGAGCCCGTAACCTGCATAAAGCCGCTATCCATGTTCGCGATGTGTTTAAGGGTGAATTTCCCATTGAATTTGAACAAGTGCTAGCATTATCGGGCATTGGCCGTTCAACCGCTGGAGCCATTTTGTCATTGTCACTTGGCCAGCACCACCCTATTTTAGACGGTAATGTTAAACGCGTATTGGCTCGACATGGTGCTGTTGAAGGATGGCCCGGACAAAAGGCCGTTGAACAAGCCCTGTGGCATTTAACGGAACAGTTAACTCCAAGTGATGATGTGCAAAAGTACAATCAAGCTATGATGGATTTAGGCGCTAGCATTTGTAGCAGAAGCAAACCTCAATGCGCATCTTGTCCAGTAGCCATTGATTGTATTGCTCAACTTAGTGGCAAACAAAGCCTATATCCGGGTAAAAAGCCTAAAAAGACAATTCCGACTAAACAAGCCTGGATGTTAGTCATGCTTCATCAAGGCCAAGTACAATTAGTACAACGTCCACCTACTGGCATTTGGGGCGGATTGTGGTGTTTTCCACAATTTGATGACCAAGCATCAATAGAGCAGTATTTAGCGTTACAGTCGCTGCAAAAATCTGCCATTGACTTAGTCGGTTTTCGGCATACATTTAGTCATTTTCATTTAGATATTCAGCCTATTATGGTTGAAGTGTCTACTCAAAATGACGTTAGAGTCCCACAGGAATTTACTGGGGTGATGGAACAAAGTCCACCACTCTGGTATAACATCAAGCATCCAGCCAAAGTCGGATTAGCCGCCGCAACAGAAAAGATTCTTGGCAATCTTGGTGCGGTGTTAAATCAACAGTCTGATTCTGTCGCTTCCCCCGTTCACGTTAAGGAGTAAACATGGCTCGCACGGTAAATTGCGTTCATTTAAACAAGTCAGCTGATGGCTTAGATTTTCAACTTTATCCAGGCGATCTGGGTAAACGTATCTTTGATAATATTGGCAAAGAAGCGTGGGGTTTGTGGCAGAAAAAACAAACCATGTTGATCAATGAGAAAAAACTTAGCATGATGAATGTTGAGGACCGTAAGTTTCTTGAAGAGCAAATGGTTAACTTCTTATTTGAAGGCAAAGACGTTGAAATCGAAGGCTATGTGCCACCAGCCGAAGATTAATTCAATTCCTTCTGCTTTTGATTAAAGGATAAGTTATTTACTTATCCTTTTTTATTGATGCTATTCCGGCTAGAAACCTCCTTCATCTATGTAACCTTAAACGTGCCTGTATCAACAAAGAGCTCACTACCCATTCCCTAGCGTTAAATATAATGACTGATATTTATCATCACTTGATATCTGCAGTAGTTTAATTGCTCAAATAAAAACGGCCTGTAATCTAGATTACAGGCCGTTTCTGATACTAAAGCAGCCAAACTATTACAGATTAGCCGTTATATCTTAATTATGACTTTATTACTTCTTGATCCCTTCAACAACTAATTCAAGCTCGACATTGGCAGATGCAGGGCCAAGATCCATTTTTATACCGTAATCTTTCATTTTAAAGCTGGTTGTTCCGGTAAAACCTGCACGGTATCCGCCCCATGGGTCGTCACCTTCGCCAATCATCACCGCATCAATCGCTATAGGCTTAGTCACGCCGTTAAAGGTAAAATCGCCATTAACAACAAACTTACCCTCGCCTTTATCTTCTACCGACGTTGATTTAAAACTAGCCTGCGGGAATTTATCGGTATTTAAAAAATCAGCGCTACGTAAATGCTTATCACGCTCAGCATGATTTGAGTCAACGCTAGTGGTATTGATGTTTACTTTAATATTACCTTTGCTGACATCTTTACTGTCGAAGCTAAAATCACCAGAAAAATCATTAAAGCGCCCCATCACAAAGCTATAACCTAAGTGGCTTACTTTAAATTGAATAAAAGCATGGGCACCTTGGGTATCAATAACGTAATCAGCTGCGTTGGCAGTACTTGTGGCAAACATAGGCGTTAGCATTGCCGTGCTCATTAATGCTGCTATTAGATGTTTTTTCATGTTAATCCTTCCTTTGTATAAATGATTTGGTGATTATTTATGCTTAACCCATAACATACGGGTTAATGTTGAATCTTTATCAATAAAGTGATGTTTTAACGCACCGACTGCATGGACTATCACCAGAGTAATTAAGCTATATGCAGCATATTGATGGAACAGTCCGGCTAAGTCAGCCTGGTCGGTAAATAGCTCACCGACACCGGGTAACTCAAACCAGTTAAATACCCATATTCCACGTCCATCAGCGGTCGAAATTAATATTCCTGATACCATAATGGCTATCATCAGGACATAAAGTAATTTATGTGCCAAATGAGCGCTGCTTTTCTCCCAGGTTTTATGGGTTGAAATGGGATTAGGTTTTACGGTTGTTGCTCGCCAAAAAACTCTAATAAGGGTTAAAAATAATAATATAATCCCGACACTTTTATGAATATCTGGTGCGGTTTTATACCAACTACTGTAATAGGTTAACTCTACCATCCAAAAACCTAGGCCAAATAATCCTATGACAGCAATGGCGGATAGCCAATGAACTAAGATATTAAGCAACCCATATCGAGTTGGAGTATTGTTTAACATAAACAGATCCTTGTTTTTTACTCAGTAACTGCGACTAAAACTAATCTAAACAGTCTACTTACTATTTATTGAAATAAAACCTCTAAAAATTGTTAAAATCATTCTAATAAATAGAACTATTGTAAAAAATGGATATTTACTCGCTAAATACCAGCTAATAACTCTATCTAAATAATCATTTCAGCTCATGTTTGCTTTAAAAATCTGCAATAGTATTTAAAAAAACACCATCTTGCGCACAAACTAACCGAACGAGTAAAAACTTTTAAAAACCACTTGCACGATAAAAACCATCACTATATTATGTGCGCACTCCAGACGAGACATGCCTTACTTAGTAAGATTGTTAAGTGTGAAGTAGATAACTAGACACTTAGTTTAGTTGCCCGAATAGCTCAGTCGGTAGAGCAGAGGATTGAAAATCCTCGTGTCCCTGGTTCGATTCCGGGTTCGGGCACCACAATTTAGCCGGCATAGCTCAGTTGGTAGAGCAACTGACTTGTAATCAGTAGGTCCCGAGTTCGACTCTTGGTGCCGGCACCATAAAAAACAAAAAAGCCACTCAATGAGTGGCTTTTTTGCATCTGAATATTAGCGATTTAATTAATCCTTTTATCTCAAGCATAGTCTCAGCCCGCCTATCACTGTATCCCCCTTCATCTAAAGCATTAAGAATAGAAAGTATCAATAATATAGCAAAACACATCGAACCATCAGCTGATACTCAAACTGCAGCCCTGAATCTTATTAATCGGTTCGTTACTCATTATTTGATGAAATAAAAAAAGAACGCTCATGCGCTCTTCTTTATTGTTAGCAGGACTTGATAATAAAAAGCTATCTCCAACTTTTCATTTTATAGCCTTTAACTGCATAGAATAGGATGAATAAGTAACATGGGAACATCACCATATAACCGCCCTGCATACCTAATGAGGTTGCAGAACTGGTTAATCCCCAAAATAGTGGTCCAAAAGCGCCACCGGCAATACCCATAATTAATAAGGCAGAACCCGTACTCGTTAACTTACCCATACCTGACAATGCTAATGGCCATACCGCAGGCCAAACAATAGCATTAGCCAAACCTAAAAAGGCAATCATCAGTAAAGTATCGGGAAGCTGAGCACCACCAAATGGGACTAATAATACATTGGCAATAGCATAGGACTGACTGTCACCAAATACGATGCCAGCGGTTAACACTAATCCCAAAATAGCACTGACCATTAATGCGTTAGGCTGTGAAATAAACCGTGGGATACAAATGATACCTAAAGTGTAACCGAACACCATACACAGCATAGTATATGAAGTCATTACACCATAGTTTTCAACACCCAGAGTTAATGCAAAGGTACCAATAGTGTCACCAGCAATCACTTCAACGGCAACATAGACGAATAAAGCGACCACACCTAAAGCTAAGTTAGGATGGGCCAAAGCTTGTTTGATTTGACCTTTTTCAGAACCTTGTTCTTGCTCATCTTTTTCAAGCTCAGGCAGTGGTGATTTTTTAACGGCTATAGCCAAAATACCAATAAATATTGCCATACCTAAGTAAGGATAAATCAAGCTATTAGCCATTTCATCAATTTGAATTTGACTTAGTTCAGTACCAACACGATCCTTAAAACTGTCTAAGATTAACGCTGTGAATACCATAGGCGCAATCACGCCCGCGCCTTTATTCAAAATACCCATCACACTGACGCGAGCAGCCGCTGATTCTTCGGGGCCTAGGCGAACTACATAAGGATTTACCGCGGTTTGCAGTAACGTTTGCCCCGTTCCCATAACTAGCTGCGCAAGTAAAAATAATACAAAAATTTGCGTTTGTGCGGCAGGAATAAACAATAATCCGGCTAGCATCATGATCCCCATACCTAATGCCATGCCATTTTTGTAACCCACTTTACGGATCACCCAGGCAGAAGGTAATGCGGTGAAGGTTACCGCAATGTAAAATGAGAATAATATCAGCGAGGCTTGAAAGGGAGTGAGTTGCAAAATTTGCTTAAGGTATGGCATCAAAGAGCCATTCAACCATGTGGCAAAGCCAAGAATAAAAAACAGCACCGCGACAATTGCCATAGGGACAAAACTGCTTTTAGATTGTTGTTCTGTTGTTGTCATTTCCATAAACCTGCTCATTATTTTTATTTATAGGGCCTTTGTAGTTTGAATAATCTAGATATGGATTGAGTCACATATAGACTATCTTGTTCGATAATAGAACACTTTAACCACCAAGACAACGCTGTCATTTATAACTAGTAGCAGCTCGACCTGCCTTTAATTTAAATTCGAATAAATATATTACGACGATACATCCACCATAAAATTAACCACTGCACTGTGATAAAACCCACCACACCAACAAGCGGCTGGCTTGCTGAAGGAAATGCTTGAATAACGCCGCCAAACACACTGCGAGTAATGTAATGCCAATCAATTAAACTTGAACCAAGGTAAATAATAATTGCATTGGTCCCTATCACGACAAATACAAACGACCACCTCTGCCATTTCAGCACATCGATAATGGCGTAAAATAACGCTAAAAAGAGTAAACTCCAGCCAGAGGTAACCAATACAAAGCTAGGGGTCCATAAGTCTTTATTGACCGGAATTAGCGGGTTTAGCAACCAGCCTAAAGCTAACAATACCAACCCAGAGAGCGCCATAATCCCAACTTTTGCCCAATCGCCTTTATCATGCGGTCTAACAATAAATTGCCCAACAAACACACCGACTAAGGCATTGACGACAGCGGGCAAGGTTGATAACACACCTTCAGGATCGAGTGCCCTATGCTGATAAGCAATACCTGGGCGAAGCAAGCCATCGATATAAGCATTGATGCTGCCATCCATAGTGAAAACACCTGCTTGACCACCGGGAAAAGGCATAAAACATAATAATAATGAGTAGAAAATGAGTATACCTACAGCGGTAAAAATTTGAGTTCGTAATGAGGTATGCCAAACTAAAAATGCCGCTAAAAACCAGGCGAATCCAATACGCGCCAATACACTAGAAAACCGAATTTGTTCAGGTTCTGAAGGGATACCCGCTCCCCAACCATGGTTGTAAAGTACCCCAAGAGAAATCAACAACGCTAAACGCTTGACCGCATGTCGATATAAAGGCATTCGTAAATGATAAGGAAGCTTATCTAATCGCTTGGGCGATAAGCCTAGTGCCACACCTGATAAGAAAATAAATAGCGGGAAGATTAAATCATATAGGGTGAAGCCATGCCATTGACTATGTTGCATTTGACCCGCAGCTAGCTGCCAACCCGCCCAACCGGTTAATGCAAACATGGCGGCAAATAAGCCTTCGCCACCAATAATCCAAAACATATCAAAGCCACGTAAAGCATCAAGGGACTTTAGTCTTGGTTTATCTGGCTTAGTTTGTTCACTATTTATTCTAGTAGCGGGCTTAACAGACATACAGGCCTCTATTATTATTATTATCGAGAAGCTGAAACTGAACGAATAAATCGATTACTGGGCAAAAACAATTTTGCCACCAATGTAAGTTCGACTGACCTGATTTTTTTGATTAAGTAATACCAAATCAGCTCGATACCCAGGTTTAATAAAGCCTAAGCTATTTGATGAACCTAAGTTACTTGTTGAGCCTGGGCCGCATTCGAAACCAAGGAACTGGGCCGGATATAATGATGCCATGCGCAATGCTTCACCATGGGATAAGCCCAGCATGCTGACACTGTTATTGACGGCACCAACCATATCTAACACACAACCCGCCAGCTCGCCTGTAGTGGCATTAAGTCGATCGCCTTGACGTACTACTTTTATGCCAAATAATTCAAAACTTGCATCTTCGCTCATGCCAACTGGTGGCATAGCATCAGTGACTAACATCATTTTGCCGCGTGGTTTAGCATTAATTGCGATTCTGGCTGCAGCACTGTGTACATGATGCCCATCTACAATAAGACCACACCAGGCATCCTGGCTTTCAAGTGCTGCGCCAACCATACCCGGTTCACGTGAACCTAAAGCTGACATGGCATTGAATAAATGAGTAAAGCCAGTAGCGCCAGCATTTAGTGCTGCAACAACCGTGTCATAATCTGCATTTGAATGACCAAGACATACTCTGACGCCTGCTTTAACTAGACTTTTAATCACTTGAGTTGAAACGTTTTCAGGCGCTAAGGTAACCACTTTAATACCCAGATCTTGGCGGCTAAATATAGCCAGTTCTGCATCACTGATATTGCGGATATACTGCTGGGGATGAACGCCTTTTTTAGGGATGCTCAAATGCGGCCCTTCAAAGTGAACACCTAATACACCCGCTTTATTTTGCTTAATAGCAAGCGCAACGGCATCAGCCGCTTTTGCCATCACTTCAACATCATCAGTGATTAAAGTCGGTAGAAAACCTGTGGTCCCAAACCTGGCATGGGCGCGGCCAATTGTTTCAATGCATTCAACATTGGGCTGGGCATTAAATAATGCCCCGCCACCGCCATTAACTTGAACATCAACAAACCCTGGCGTTAGCGTACCCGCTAGCTTAGAGATGGTATTAGGATCAATATCAATGTCTATAGCTTCAGCAGATTGAACTGCGATAATACAGCCTGCTTCGATAGTGACCGCCATATTTTGATGAAAATCTTCTCCATCGAATAATCGCTCAACAATCAGGATTTGTTTCATAATGCTCTCGTTTTATTTTAGTTTTATTAAAGATATTACAGTGTTTGTGTCACTTTCTTTAAGCCAGCAGGTTGGTCTGGATTAATACCGCGAGCAATAGCAACCGCGGCTACATCAATGTAAAAACGCTGTAATAACGCTAAAGGTGCAACACGTGGGTGAATATCCGCTGCCGTTTGATTCAAATGCACTAAATCAGCACCACGTTGCTTAACGTTATCAATTTGCTCTACATGGCTTGCGTAAGATTCATCATTAATACACACATCTACAATTGCCAGTTTCTTTTCAACTAAGGTTACTGGGCCATGTAAAAATTCAGCACTACTGAAAGCTTCGGCATGTATTGAACACACTTCTTTCATTTTTAATGCTATTTCTTTTGACACTGCATAACCTAAACCACGGCCGAGTACGACAAGGTTTTTAACGCCATCTAATGACTCTGCGGTTAATTGTGGTTCAGCATCAACAGCGGTCTGTAACGCCTGTGGTAAAGAGTCTACCGCTTGTGCTAAGGACTCACTTTGAGTCCATTTAGCGGCAACTTGTAAAATGGCAGAAAGGGTCGCTAAATAACTTTTAGTGGCCGCAACGGCTTTCTCTTCACCTGCGCGCAATGGCACAACCACATCAACGATATCTTTAATTGGCGCAGTTTCATCATTCACTAACGCGACACAGTATGCGCCAGCATTTTTAGCCATTCTTGCTTGGGCAAGAATATCAGGGCTACGGCCAGATTGTGAAATAACAATCACTAAACCGCCTTCAAGTTGTAACGTTTTACCATAAACGCTTGCCACAGATGGCGCTGCTGCAAATGTTGGAATGCCAGCTTCAATTTCAAATAAATATTTAGCAAACACACCTGCATGATCAGATGAGCCTCGGCCAACTATCATGACAAACTTTGGTTTAAATTCTCGTAACTTTTCACCCAGTAATGTCGTAATGCTTTCATTCGCTTTTAATTGCTCAGCTATTTTTTGAGGGGCTGTGCGAGCTTCTTGTTCCATGATGGTATTAGTTGTCATAATAAACCTTTATACAAAATTGTTATGTCATAACCAGTAACTTATTTAAAAAACTTGATTTAATTACGTGTCTTCAAACAGTTAAATCAAGCTATTGTTATTAAGCTACCGACTGGGTTTTAAATTGTTTTTGAGCAAATAAACACGCGCCAAATTCAGGCGGAGAAAGCGCAGGGGAAACCTTGTCCGCTACATCGTCATCTAACCAAGGCAGTAAAGGTTCAGCTAATCCGCCAATCATTGAGAATCTGCTAGGATTAATCGTGAAAAGTCTTCGGGCAAGCTCACTGATATAACTGGCTCCCTCTTTAACGATAGCCGTAGCAACGTCATCACCGTCATGGGCACTTTCTATCACTAACCGGGCTAATTGGGCGTAGACACTTGATGACTTACCCGCAAGATTTTCAACCAGACCGATAGCCTCTGAAACATTGAAGTGAGTCAGTAACTTTTGTGTAAGCTGAGTGTTGGTTGCAAATCCATCAAGGGCGAGTAATACATGTTCGGCTGCTTTTAAGCCCAGCCATGCGCCACTGCCTTTATCACCAAGGGCAAAACCATGTCCACCTAAGCTGATGCTCTGATGGCCGACATGGGCATATCCGCATGAGCCTGTACCGGTAATAATCACGGCGCCATCGGCACCATTGTGTGCGCCAATACAAGCAGTATGCAGATCGGTTGTTAAATACATGCATTTAAATGGATGTTGCCAATTTGAAATTTGATCGTAGAAATGACCCACATTGACGCCAGCAAGACCTAGACCCGCAACTAGTTGGCTACAGGCTTCAGCGGATAAACCTGCATTGGCTAAAGCAAGCTGGGTTGATTCTGTTATTGATTGAAAAGTTTGCTCTAAGCCATGTAATGGATTAGCCCGGCCTGAGACACCAGTGCCTAATAGCTTATAATCTTCAGTATAAATGGTTGCGCGACATTTACTGCCACCGCCATCGATGCCAATGTAAAGCTGCGAATTGCTAAGCTGATTTTCACCCATGACTTCCCTCTCGGTATTCAGTTTATGGCTACTATTTTTTTGATTGTATTCGAGCCAATGAATAAGTTAAGGCTATGTTACACTTAAAATGACAGCGTTGTCATTTGTTTTTTGCGTAAAAATATCACACCAAATAGAATTTAAAACTTAACCATTTAAAAACAATATGATAGATGGATAATAGAGAGGTATAAACTTGGCTTTCTAAAATAAAAAAGTCGCCAACAATGTCATTGCTAGCGACTTTTTAAGTAAACAAGACAACAACTAATTCACAACTAGAGTGCGCCCTTTTCGCTTACCGTCAGGTGTAATCGCACGAACTTCAACCGGGCCTTTAACCGCTACAGGGCTAAGATAAGACTGCCACGCTTTACCTTGCTCTTTATATTCAATTTGTAGACCAGGGAAAGCAATATTTGCCGTTAATACGCCTTTGTCATCAATAATTGCACCTACTGTAGGCACTCGATATTCAATACCTGCTTTATCAAGTTTAGCTAATTCTTTGTGGCCCAAATGATTAGCCATTTTTTGCCATTCAGTCGCCTGCTGCTGTCTCATTTGTTCACTAAAGTGCTGAGTAGATTGGTTATATAACGCGCCATCATGTTGATACGGAACTTCCCATCCAGGTTTGTACCACGCTCTTTCTGCCAGCATTAACAATCTTGGGTAAATCATGTATTCAACAGTTTGATCGCTACGTAATGTTTCGCTCCATATTTGCCCCTGAATACCATCAAAGGCTTTTCCGGCAACAATAGGGCCACTGGTTTGCTTTCCATTTTCATCTACTTGAGGACGATCATCAGCCTCAAATGGGTTACCTTCAATATCTAACCACTGTTCAGCATTTGCAGGTAAATTACCTGGCATGAAACTGAATATGTGTTTGCTATTCAAGCCTCTAGATGCCCAGTAATAACCATGCTCTTTTGGATCCGCTTCATAAGGGAAATCAAAATAAAGCACTTCTGGATTTGAAAGAATCGTTGTCCAACCATTGTTAACTTGCTGATGAGCACGCTGATAGCCCTTATGAGATATCACATCCCAGACATTACTTTGCGAGTTAGACGGCATATTCGCTGGATTAGTATGGCTCATACCATCGCTCCAACCTGCTGGCTGAATACCTTTTTCAGCTAACATATTCGCTACGCGCTCAATAAAGTAAGGACCCACTAGCTTGATATCTGTCACGCCGTATTGGTTATTGGCAATAAAATCATGACAAATAGGTGATTCTAACCAGGCGCCCGCGGTCTCATCTGCGCCAATATGGTAAGTTGTTAAAGGCTGTCCCGCTTGGGTGTGCAGGGCCGCTATTTCGGTAATCACTTTATCGACAAAATGATAAGTCGATTCCATACACACGTTCAGCGTGTTGTCGTCATAATACTGTACCGACGAATACTGGGTGGTATCATTAGGGTCTGTGAGTACGAACTCTTTTGCCGCTTGCTCATCGCCCTTGGCCATAAGGTTACGGTATCGAGCATCCATTGATTTAATCGCGGCGCGTGAATGGCCAGGCATATCCATTGACGGAATCACCTGAATTTGGCGCGCATTCGCATACTGAAGAATGTCAATATAATCAGCTTTTGTATAGTAACCATTCACTTTGGTGTCAACAAAAGGTCCACTGCCTAATTGAGGTAAAATACAGCTTGATTCGGTTACATCATGGCATCGTTTGCTGCCAATATCCGTCAATTCAGGTAAGCCATCAATCTCTAAACGCCAACCTTCGTCATCACCCATATGCAAATGAAGTTTGTTAAGTTTATAGGCGGCCATTTGATCAAGCAGATCTAACAGGAATTGTTTACTATGGAAATTACGCGACACATCCACATGCATACCACGATATTGATAACGTGGGCTATCATCAATTTTCATCGCATTTATGGTTAGATCGTTTAAATTAACCAGCGAGGTTATTGACGCAATACCATAGCTAAATCCACTCGATTCGCTGGCCTTAATCACAATGCCCGAATCAGCAACCGTTAGCTGATATGAGCCCGCGTTTAGGTTATCAACTGGCGATAACGTTGCAAATGAGACTTTTACGCCATTTTCTGATTGTGGTACGCCAATGCGTTCTAGGCGGGCTAAAGCCGCTTGAATGTCATCAACATTCAACTTTGCATCAGTGGCACTTTGAGTGTCTAAGGTGATCCCTTGAGATAAAGATACCGCTTTGACATTATCTAGCAGGACTTGTGTTTGAGGTGTGGGTAATAAAGAATTCGCGATTAATGCCGGTGCAACAGATACGGCTTTATTCTGTTCAAATAACACAGCGGGTTTTGCCCAAACCAATTTATCTTTATCGCTACGCTGATATTGTCTTTTAGCATCAACAAATGCTTCGACGTATGGCCTAACTTCCATGCCCGTGTCAGCATCAATTTCAACACGCGTACTACTAATGATCTGTGGTGCTAGCTCAATACCTTTAGCGTCTTTAGCAACGATATAGTAATTAGGCATAGCGTCAGTTTCTGATAATTGCCATAACTCGCCACGAAAACGTACTGTTTTTACGTGTCCTGCTTTAAAACCAGTAAATTGGTCGGTTGGCGTTAAACGGTGAAGATCGCCTTTAACACGCTCAATAGTAAACTCGTCGTTAAGTACCGTTTGAACTGGACGCATTTGGCTAAAATAGATTTCCCAATCGCCGTTTAGCATATCTTTTGAGCTAGTGAAATCAATCTCAGCAATAAAACAACGCTCATCAGCTTTAGCATCTGCAGGGCATGCTTCTTCTGGTAAATTGGAGACTAAACGATATTTAACCATCAGTTCATCTGCAAATTCAGCAAGATGACCTTGCTGCCAGGTGGCTGTTGCTGAAGTAGATACAGTCGATTGTGATGGAGAGCATGCAGTCAAACTTAATGACATCATTATGGCACTGAGCGCCCAAGTCGTTTTCATAGCGTCCTCGTTATAAATTTTGTTTTTATTAGGGCTTATTTAGTGTGGCCGATTGATATCATAACCAATAAATACTGAGGTTAGGCTACTGCCTATAAAATAGTATCCTGCTGGTTTGATTCAGCACACCACATTGTAAAATGAGTGCTTGATAAATGTTCAATGTTAAATTTAAGGAAAAAAAAGCTGGGACATAAATCAGTTAAGACATGTTCCCAGCCTATACTCGTTTCTGGGGAGAGACTAAAAGTATATTAAAATGGAAAATGATATCTCGCCCGACCGAGAAACCATTATCACTCATGAATTGGAGACCTCTTCCTATTCATGTTGACCTTAAATAACAACGTTACCTACAAGCAATGACAACGCTGTCATTGCTTAAGTTACCTAATAAATGGCGAGAGATCTACATCTTTTTGACACAATTTTATTAACTCAATATTAAAAAAACACTAACCAATTAAGAATCAGCTAGTTACATTAACCGTGCTACACCTCTAATACCACAACAGATTGTTAACATAGTACGATGACATGTTATCTACACACTGATAGGATTAATCCACTTTCCTTTACGCTGCACTTTTTTATATGCCTATGAATCGTCTAATTGCCAAAATTCCACTTACGAGTTTAATTATTACAATTACCTTATTTAGCTCGTGGGTGTTATGGGCTTGGCACACACCCAATATTTCACAGCTATTGAATAGTCATAGTGTTTTTACACTGCTAGGAATATGTGGAGCTATATTTGCTAATGCGACAGGAGCGGGAGGTGGTGTAATATTTATTCCTGCATTTTCTGCATTAGGATTTAGCCCCGAAGAAGCGATATCAACCTCATTTCTGATCCAATGCTTTGGCATGACAGCAGGTGCATTAACCTGGTGCCATCATTATATAAAACAACATCATCATAACAAAACCTGGCATGGCTTCAGTACCATGATCATCTGTTGTTCGATATCCTCTATTGCAGGTTTATGGTGTAGTAAACTAATGCACATTAACGCTCCTGCATCTTTACATATCAGCTTTAGCCTATTTTCAATCATTTTAGGCAGCATTATCATTATAAACAGCCTAAAAAAAACCAACAATGGCATCGCGACTCAGTTTGAGGCCAAACCTTTATTCGACTGTGTCTTATTATGTTGCATAGGCTTTATCGGTGGCATTATTACTGCTTGGTTATCTGTTGGCGTTGGAGAGATAGCGGTGATTTACTTAATGCTGCGGGGATATTGCACCAAACTGTCAATAGCGGTAGGGGTTGTAGTCAGTGCACTCACTGTTTGGTCGGCAACACCTATCACCTTAGGGCAAGACTCATTAGCCAATTTTGAGGTGTTACTTTTTGCAGGGCCTGGGGCATTAATCGGTGGATTGCTAGCCAAACGGGTCGCACTGTTTTTTTCTGTTGTGAAACTTAAGTTATTTTTTGCGGTATGGATAATTTTAACTGGAACGATAATGTTGTTTATTGCTTAGCTGTAAACAGACTCCTCCGTATTCACTGAGTTCTTCCCGAGGATTTAGCGGATTTTAGCGGATATTAATTAAAATGGCGCCTTATTAGCGCCATTTTATTAGCAATATTAAAACTTAACGCCCTAATACTTCCATACGCGCTAAACGGTTAACTTGGTTTAACGATCCTAAATGACCAAAAATTGGACCTAATAATCCACGCTTTTTAAGCTCTAAAAAGTCTTCGTCCGAAAGTTGATTTAGCTTCTGCTCATCAATCAAATACAGACCGTTAATGTTACGTTTCTCACCTGCAACATCAACTGTAAGTGTTTGGCTAACAAGCAGTTCTTTTTCAGCTAAGAATCCTAAAATACCACGGGTAGCCTGATCTTCTTCAAAGTGCGTAATTAGCGCTTTTTTGCGAGACTCTAAAAATGGAGTTTCTTGCTCACCTTCAAATAATGCTTGTCCTTCGGTTTTACTTAAATCTTTTGCTGCTTCACGGATACCTATCCAGACTTTATCTTTAACGTCAGGGTTTAATATTAAACCTAATGGATAGTCACGAACCACTGCGGGGATATATAAGCCTAACCACTTACCATCTTTTACACTTAAGTTTTCACCAGGCTTTAAACCTAACATAGCAACAGATTGAAACTCACCAGTATCACTGTTCTTAACAAATACGATTGGATACTCAGTTGCCGCTCTGGCAATCTCGTGTAATGTAACAGGTACAATATGCTGGTCTGCAACGTGAGAAAAATCACTAGGAATGATTTTTAGATCACCGTGCTTAGTATGATCGATCAGGGTAATTTGGTTAGACATCTTGGCTCCTTGAGGCGCTTCTCATTAAATATGGCTGTGGTAATAACAACTTTTGAGGCTTGTTATAATGTGTTTAAAATAAATTAGTACTTGAAACTACCAAGATACTCAGATTTTTCAAGCGGGAACTGAGCTTATCGAGATAACAATGTGTTAACCGCTTAAATATCCATCAAAAAATATATTTTTAGATTTTTTGTAAACCATACTGGTGAATTTTTTGCAGTAACTCTCTATGTGCAGGTAAATGTCCACTCAGTTGTTTACCTCTTAATGCTATCTGCGCCGCATGTTGTTGAGCTACTTGCGCTGATTTAGGTGTTAATTGAGGCGCTTTGGTTTTGTACTTCATCCCGTACAATACATAGAGGTAATTCTCGACATTAAAGACTTCAAACTTTGAAAATAAATCTTCACTCAATGGACTATATTGTTGCCATAAAGCGAGCTTTTGTTGCAGCCCTTCAGGGATAGTTTTAGCGTCTTTATTATCCATCCAAAAGTCTGAATCCGTTCTATCGGATAAACAATAATGCATTTTAGCAAACTCAACTACCCTCTCCCAAGCATATGTCATGGTGTGATTAAAGCGCACTGATAAGCTTTCGCACTGACTGCTATCGGTAGGGAAACGGCTAGCTAAATACCCAGCAGCAAAATCGGTTAGCATAATCGAAGTTGCTTCAATTGGTTCTAAAAAGCCTTGAGCTAACCCTAGTCCGACACAGTTTTTAGCCCAAAATTGTTTTCGATAACCCACTTGCATTGGAATAGTGCGATAAGAATATTGATCTAAGTGGCCGTTAAGATAACGATTTAACTTTTGCTTTGCTTGCTCATCATCAAGATGCGAATTGGAATACACTAAACCAATGCCCCGGCGATTTGTTAAAGCAATATCCCAAATCCAACCGGCTTGATGCGCTGTCGCTTTGGTATAGGGTGGAATAATGGCTTCAGACTCAGTAGGCACTTGCACAACAACCGCTTTGTTAATGAACAACTGTTGTGACTTATCGACAAATGGCACTTTTAACGCTTTAGCTAACAACACAGACTCAAAACCGCTGCAATCTATATAAAAATCGAATTTTTGTTCACCACACGTATCTAATATTAAGCCATCAATACTGCCATCTTGACTTAAACGAGTGTCCTGTACATTAGCTACAAGATGCTTAACAGCAAATTTTTGCTTTGCGTTGTCAGCGAGTAACAGCGCAAACTTAGCCGCATTAAGATGATATGCATATCCTTGTACCGCCTGATACTCAGGGGTAGTGATCAATTTAGGTGCTAAATTAGCTTCACAAACAGCATGCTGACTTGACACAAAATCAGCATAAGCCTTAGTTGAGCCTTGAAGCCAAAAATCAGATAAGTCATCACCCATTGGGCTTGGTGGATCAAAAAGATGATGGTAGAAATTATTATTTCCATGACTTTTTTTGTCTAGCCAATTTTGAAATTTGATCGACTGCTTAAATGTTACATCACAGCGCTTAATAAATTCAGTTTCACTAATGCCAAAGCTTTGTAATGTTTTACGTATGGTAGGAACGGTTCCCTCACCTACGCCAATGGTTGGAATATCTGGCGACTCAATTAAGGTAATTGATACATTCATATGAAGTAACGCCTTACCAAGATGATTTGCCGCTAACCAGCCAGCTGTGCCACCACCAATAATCGCAATTGATTGAATATTCATAAGACCTCTGGAAATATAACAAAAAGCCCAGCAGAAGCTGGGCTTTAAAGTTTTATAATCAACTATATCATTTGATTAAAAACGGAACGCTACACCCACTTTATAACGTGCTTCACCTTCAAAGCTCCAAACTGGATAGTCAGCTTTGAACTCAGGGATCACTTCAGCATCTAATGGCGCAACACCCGTTTGGATACTGTCTTCTTCAGTTAAGTTAACTGCTTCAAAAGTCACATCCATCCACTCTGTCACACTGTAAGTTGTACTTAAATCAAGTGTGCCATAGTCTTGATGTTGACGGTTACCATAGAAACCTGGTAGTTCGCGCATCATGTACTCGCTGCGCCAGTTATAAGCTAGACGGGCAGAGAATGCATCCATTTCATAATAACCAACTAAGTTAACAGTGTGCTTAGAAGAGTCAGAGAACACACCCACTTGATCAGGATAGTTTTCAGCAGGAGAACCTGCATCTGCATAAGTATAGTTAACAGAATAACCTAAACCGTTGTCATAAGAGTCTTGTAGTTGTAATTCAAGACCTTCAATACGGCCACCTGTAGCATTGTATTTCTCGCTTACCGTCCAGCAGTCATAAACGCCAACACCACATGAGCTTTCGCCTTGGGCAATTAAATCATTGTCATTAATACCAATTTGTTGATTCAACTTCTGACGAGTAGAAATAAACGAATTAACATCTTTGATAAAGTAAGTTGCAGCAGCTAAGCCAGAATCACTGAAATACCACTCTAAGCTTAAATCAGCTTGAGAAGCTTTAAACGGGTCTAATGATACTGCACCACGGTTAAGCTTTTCATTACCAGGAGTACCATCATTTAAGCCAGGTAAAGTCGAGGTAGCAAATAATTCAGCATAGTTAGGACGAGAAATAACTTGTGATGCTGAGGTACGTAGGATTAAGTCTGGTGCTAAGTCAAATGCCACGTTAATGCTTGGTAGCACGTCGCTGTAGCTTGATGAATCGGTCGACAATGCATCAGCAAACTGACCCGTGCTGCTCAAATCATAATAATCTGACTCAACATCGGTAGAAATATAGCGTAAACCAAAGTTACCACGGATACCTTCTGACTCGAAGTTAGCCATTGCATACAAAGAAAGGTTCTTCTCGTTCAGAGTACCATAACCAGATTTATCACGTGTAAAGCCATCAATTGCCGCTTTAGCATCATTAATCATGTTATCAAAGTTTGGTCTAGGCAAAGTAAAGCCTGCACCTGAACTCATAGTACCATCGTAGTAGTATGATGCATCACGCATTGCAATATCACCAACAATTGCAGCATCAGTTTCTTGGGTTACATCATGATCAGCATAGCGTAAACCGGTTTTAATCGATGAAATCGCACCTAAATCAGTTGGTACAGTGATATCAAACTGTGCATAGGTCTCTTCATCTGTGTTAGGTTGTTTCTTTAACGCCCAACCCGCACTAGATAACTGGCCATTATAATCACTTGCAGCAAAATCTTTCTTAGCAATATCGATATTAATAATATCGCCAGTTGCATCATAGTGACCTGCGAAATCGCCTGGTTGACCAATAGAGCCACCATAGTTAGACGTTAAGCTAGTACCACCATCAGCCGAAGTATTACCTACGCGACCTTCAAGTTTGAAGTTATCGTTGTTGTAAGTGAAATCGAAATCAATAGTATCTGAATTCATTTCAGCTTCACGAGCCCAAGCTTGGTTCCAAGCAAAACCACCAACACCTGAATGAGTGATGTCTGTACATACACCAGCAGCATTTGTTTGGTTACAGGTGCTTTCACCCTGTTGAGTTGGGAATAAGAAAATTGAGGTGTTAGCATTGTTTGCTTGTAAGCTTAAACCTGTGTAAGTTAAACCAAACTCTAATGCATCGCTTGCTCTATATTGAGCTGCAACGTTCAATGCTGTACGTTCACGGTCTTGTTGGAATGTTGAAGGAACAATTTCCCCCAACCTAAAAGTGTTTCAATACCGTTACGTTGATACTGTGTATTAGCACCGGCACCAGAGATTAAGAAACCAAAGTTTTCATCTTCATTTTTCCAGCTATATAAGCCAGATAATTCAGGGTCAGTCTCTTCTGAAATAGTACCGTAATCGCCTTTAGCACTGATAAATGCAGTATTTGCATCTAAGTCTAACGGCTTACGTGTTTTAACGATAACTGTACCGCCGATACCACCTTCTGGTAAATCAGCTTGTGAAGACTTATACACTTCAATACCACTCACCATTTGTGGTGGTAATAAAGAATAGTTAAAGCTACGGTCAATCGCTTGTTGATCAAACCAGCCTGTTGAAGCAACTGAGTGACCATTTAGTAGTGTGCTAGTCAATTGACTTGATGCACCACGGATTGAAACCTGTTGGCCTTGACCAAACTGGCGGTTTACCGCAACGCCAGGGATCCGGCCTAATGATTCACCAACGTCACCATCAGGGAATTTACCGATATCTTCTGCAGTCACAGCGTCAACCACAGAGTTTGAAAATCGCTTCTCATTAACAGAAGCTTTCATCGATGCACGCATACCACGTACTTCAATTTTCTCAATGTTGTCATCAGCAACAGCTTCGTCTGCAGCATAAGCGCCAACAGATACAACACTGCCAAGTAGGATTGCGATGTTAGTCGCTAGTACATTTTTTTTAAAGGTAGATGGTCGCATCTTTTTTTCCCCTTCCATAACTTTATTATCGTTTTAGAGTTCATAACCATTCCGACGGAATGACAACGCTGTCATGTCTAGGGCAAACATTACACAAAAATTAACAGTCACGCCACAACAAAATAACTATTCAAGCTATTTTTTTACTGTGTTTTTGTCTGATAAATAGATCGAGAGTTAAATAATCTTATATAAAACATGAGAGTAAAGAATGTAAATATAATGTAAAATCACATTCTGTTACCTTTTAAAATAGAACAGATCCTACCTGTTATAAATTGGTGATTGCCTATTTATTTAAAAACTCGCACTATTGGCAGATAAATAACCCTTTTAACTGATCAATTACGGGGGATCAGTTAATTGGATTTCGCCTGAAGAAGAGTTAATTTTCACATGAAAGTAACCATTAATGACGTGGCTAAATATGCAGGCGTCTCAATAAAAACAGTATCAAGGGTCACTAACAAGGAACCTTCGGTAAAGCAAACGACTATAGATAAAGTCAACCAAGCTATTAATGCGTTAAATTATCAACCTAATGTTGCGGCTAGAAATTTAGCCAGCACAAGTTCATATGTGATTTGCTTCATTTATGACAACCCAAATGCTTATTATGTTATTGATATGCAAAACGGCATTTTATCTGCTTGCAAAGATAGGGGCTTCGAACTGCTCATCCATCCTTGTAATGCAAAATCGCCAACAATTTGTGAAGAACTCACCACTATGGTCAAACATTCTCGACTAGCTGGGTTAGTGTTAACTCCGCCTATGTCAGAAGACCCTAATATCTTGGCTGCACTAGATAAAATTAATGCCAATTACGTCAGAATTATCGCAGGTGAGCAGATAAATGATGATAAAGGCTTAACCGTTTTAGTTAACGACAAACACGGCGCCGTTGAAATAACGCAACATTTGATAAACCTTGGGCATCAGCATATTGGTTTTTTAAGTGGTGATCATCAACATGCATCAACCAAAGAGCGATTACATGGCTTCAAACAAGCCATAGAAAGTAATGATTTAACCGTCAACGAAGACTGGGTATTAGACGGAAGATACTCTTTTGAATCGGGTGTTGAAGGGGCAAATAAATTAATTGCGATGAAAAATAGACCCTCTGCAATTGTTGCCTGTAATGATGAAATAGCGGCTGGTGCACTTTTTGCTGCACGACTAGCGGGGTTGGATATACCAAAAGATTTATCCATTGTAGGCTTCGAAGATAGCCCTTTCTCGCGTCAAACCTGGCCAAAACTGACGACTGTTCATCAACCCAATATTGAGATAGCACAAATTGCGACTCAATTATTAATTGATAAACGAAAAGATCAAGGCAAAGAAAGCTTTAAGGTGTTCACCCCTACACCAGTAATACGAGATTCGGCATCATCTCCCTTATAAGCGCCTGTTAAGTCTTTTTATGCGATAAAAAATGCCTTATTAATAAGGCATTTTTTTATATTCACTAGTTAAAGACTAATGTAATTTAAGCTTAGGTCTTTTCCAACGCAATAATCTTTGCGCTAAGCGGTATACAAATGCCGAGAACCAGCCATATAAACTAATAAGGTGGCGCTGATAAAGTGATATATACATAAGACGCGCTAAATGTCCTTCGACAAAAAACGTCCCCGTGCGTAAGTTACCCATTAAATTACCCACAGCAGAAAAACGACTCAGTGATACTAAAGAACCATAATCTTTATAAACAAACACTTTTGGTGGCTGTTGTTTCATTTGTGCACTGATATTTTTAAAAAGTGTTTCAGCCATTTGTGCAGCGGCTTGAGCTCTTGGTGGCACAAGCTTACCAGTATCCAGTATTAGCTGAGCGCAATCACCTAAGGCATAGATATTGTCTACGCCCTTCACTTTCATATAATGATCAACTTCAATTTGGTTTCGAGCGGTAATCGGTAATGCGCTGAAGTTTTCTAACACTTTAGGCCCTTTTACACCCGCTGCCCAAACTTTTATATTGGCATTTATTGTTTCACCTGCTGCAGTGATAAAGCCTGCCTTAGTGACTTCTTTTACTTGAACCGCTAAGTGCAGCTTAATGCCAAGTTTGGCTAACACAGCTTGAGCACGAAAACTGACTTGTTCCGGCAACTGTGGCAACACTTTATCGGCGGCCTCAATTAGATGGATCTCTAAATGCTGCTTTGAAATATTGGTATAACCATATTGGGTAACCGACTCTATAACATGATGCAGTTCAGCGGCTAATTCAACACCTGTAGCACCCGCTCCGACAATACCTATGCTTAGGTGAGTTTGTGTCTCGTTAAGTTGTAATAGCGCATCTAAGAGCTTGTCATGAAAACGATTAGCACTTTCTAAACTGTCTAAGAAAATACAATTTTTCTCTGCACCTAAAGTATTAAAACTGTTAGAGACACCTCCTAGTGCGAGTACTAAATAATCATATTCAATTTTGCGCTGTGGAATAATGACTTCATTGTCATCATTGAGTACCGGCGCTAAATAAATACATTTTTGATCGGGAGCGCAATTTTCAATACTGCCTCTAATATATTGATAACCATTCTTTAAACCATGATCACGATACTGAAGACCTTCGATTGATTGGTCTATCACCCCTACTGCGACTTCATGCAGTTTTGGCTTCCAAATATGAATAGTATTTTTATCAATTAAACAGACTTCAAGTTGCTTACTACGACCAAATTTACGACCTAATCGAGAGGCTAATGCTAAGCCAGCAGCTCCACCACCCACGATTACAATTTTTTGAGTCATTACATAACCCTATTAAATAAAAACCATAAAATGCATAACTATATAGTGACTAACAGAAAGCTCAGATAATAAAAAAGGCCATAATGGCCTTAGCTTATACAGCTTCTTCGTTTTCTTCACCGGTACGAATTCGGATAACTCGCTCTACATCGGTGACAAATATTTTACCATCACCAATTTTTCCTGTCCTGGCCGTATCAACGATCACATCGATAGCTTGCTCAAGTAATTCATCTTGTATTACCAATTCAATTTTTACTTTGGGTAAAAAATCTACCATATACTCGGCGCCACGATACAATTCAGTATGCCCTTTTTGACGGCCAAAACCTTTGACTTCAGACACTGTCATACCGGTAATGCCAATTTCAGCGAGTGATTCGCGCACATCATCTAATTTAAATGGCTTAATAATGGCTTCTACTTTTTTCATTTAATCACTCCTAAAAGGGCTGTATAGGTTAACTTAATTACCTAAGATGATGTAACTTTTAAAGTTTATATCAATTTTCTATCACTACTGAATATCTTACTCGAAAGTTAGGTAAGTTTCTGCTGCATTTTAAACTTATTTTTAAATTGATTTATTCTAAGCAAAAAATCAATTACTGACTATAATTTAACCAAGTGTCGCAGGGAGCGGCATATTGATAAATCAAGGATGAGTCTATTATGATGTTATATCAGCGCAATTTGGGTTTTAATCTTATTGAATTAATGACCACAATAATGATCACCAGCTTACTGTCTGTTATCGCCTTTCCCTCGTTTAAATCATTACAACAACAAATCAGAGTCGACAGTAATATCAGGACAATTCAGCAATCGATGCAATTTGCTCGAAACATGGCGATCAGTTATGGCGTAAGAATAACGGTATGCCCGCTCGAGCAAGGAAAATGTGGTAATGATTGGCACACAGGCTTCTCAATATTTGCTGACTCAGGTAAACCGAATGAGTTGGATGGCCAAGATAAAATCATTCAAGAAGTCAGCCAGTTTCATCAAGAAGATATAATACAATATAATCGCAAGGCAATACGGTATCAGCCCGACGGCTTGGCATCAGGTACAAATGGCACACTTACATATTGCCCAGAAACGTTTGACAGCCCTTACTCTAAAGCAATTATTATCAATCAAGCAGGCAGAGTGAGATTTTCCACTAAGAAAAATATTGCCTGCAAACCCTAACACTCAAATAATATTGACCTGAATAAAATAAATCGCTGAATTTCATTGGTCTCTTGGTTATACTGAATACATATGACCAAGGATAATAAAATGAAACATAAATCTAATGGCTTCACACTGGTTGAGTTAATGGTGACTGTGGTCGTCGCAGGTATCTTGATGACTGTAGCTGTGCCCTCATTAGTATCATTATATGAAGGACAGCGTGCTAGAGGCGTTATCAGTAATATTGAATCAACCATATTATTTGCCCGCAGCCAAGCCGTAAGTTACGGTAGCAGGGTATCAATATGCCCATTTAATGGAACAAGTTGCGGCGCTGACTGGACTGAAGGATTTAGTGTTTTTATCGATAATGGGGCATTGGGGTCACTGGAAAACAATAATGGTATACAGGATACTGTATTACGTACCGTCGATGCCGTAGACAGCAATGACTTTATTAAATCAACTTTATCACGCTATACATTCAATGCTGATGGGTTAATGAACCAGGCTCAAACAGGCAGTATCATTTATTGTCCGGGTGATAAGAGTAATCCTGATTCTAAAGGAATAACAATTGGCGTGTCCGGGCGAGTTTCAGCAATCACAGCTAGTGTAAACTGCAATTAAAAAAAGGTAGCCGATGGCTACCTTTTTTACACAATAAAATAAATTTCTCAGTTGATGAGTTATTGAGTAATTTCTTCATCCATTTTATTGGCTATTTTGGACTTAAATTTTTGTTCAAGTTTTACACATTCGTCAATATGCCTCACAACACCGCGTTTACCTGTCATAGTGCTAACATCCTGAGTCAATAGCGCAGCCTGTTCTTTTATCAAATCACTTTCAAGCCAACTAAAATTAGCTATATCTACACCGTTTTGAGTTTCAATAAAACATTTATAGGTGAGCGGTAATTCATCACTATGAGCCGTGATACTGAATCCTAAACCAACGATAAGTAAAGGTAATAACTTCATTTCCAACACTCCTTAGGCAATTTGTTCCCTGCTGCATTTAAGGTAATTGAAGCGCAAGCCGAATCGCGAGTCGCTTGAGTTCCCTTTGCTGTTGCGGTTAATGTAAAATCACTATTATTTACCACTACAGCATCGATGGAATAAAATTTATTCTCGACTATCCAGGGATCCGCACCTAAACCTAGCTTATTCATATCATCGGTATACTTTTTATTATCTAAATAGTACTGCTCTTGTCTATTTGCAGCATTCATTAACCCAGCGACACCATCAGCTCGCGCGCCCTTAGCGACAAATTGAGTGTAACTTGGGTAAGCAATAGATGCCAAAATGCCAATCACAACAACGGTAATCATAAGCTCTATCAGGGTAAAACCATTTTTTAGTTTCATTTAGTTTACTCGTCAATATGATAATAAATTTTGTTTACACCAGGCCCTGCACCAATACATTTTTCATCACCTGCTTTACAGCCATCAGGATCGGGATTTAGAGGATCTTTTACTTTCTCCATTTTATCTCCCGCGTTACCAATACCGATAAGGTACATGTAACTGTCATCTGCGCCATTGGGTGGAATAACCAGTTGCGGTGTATCAGGAACACGAGCGCCCATCTCCATAAACTCTTGCGTATATGAGCGAGTACCTTTATGTAAATCAAAGCCATATAAGCGACCTTTACCTGATACTAAACATTGATTCGCAGATGTCGCATCCCCGGGTACATATGAAGTAAAGAACACACGCCCTTGAATAATCGTCGAGGCAGACAAACTCTTTTCACCAATAGCGCCGAAGTTATAATACCAGCCACGCATCTTACCAAAGGCAACATTTTCATCTTCTGTTACGGGAGGGGCTGATGACACATTGTAAAGGTTCGATAGCTCTAAAGCCGCCGGAACCACATTACCTGCTGTCCCAGTGAAAGACTTACTGACGACATTTCTGTCCTGTAGGACAAAAAACTTATCCGAACGTGACTTATCTAGCGGGTGTGGCCGATGGCCAGTACCTATTGTGACTGCATCATAGGGGACATTTTGATAGGTTCGCGTGGTCGTAGTGCCAGTAGGTGTTGTTACACTGACTTCTGAGATGTTAGTAAATACTGTTTGGGCGACTGCAGGTTCTGCAAAAAAACGACGATCATTACCTTGAGACGTTCCACCTAAACTGGCAAACTTAAATGCAGTCCAAGGTACTGTGGTACTATCCGGCGAAGCGCTAGGAAGATCCATTCGCCACACATTAGCACCGGTGTCGGTTGCATATATTCGGTCTGTCAATCGGTCATTGTTACTGTCCAATACTGCAACGCTGTTCGGAATACTATCAACAATACCATCAAGCTTGGTTTTATTACTACCACCCGCTATGCCAAAATGATGTACAAGCGCGCCAGTTTCGGCATTGAGTACATACACTCCACGACCATTGGTATCATCTTGGCCAACGCCAGCACCATCCTTTGTTGAAGGATTATAGCCTCCACCAATAATCAGCACTGGTAAAGCATTAGCTGGAGAAGTATTGCCTGCAGGCAAGCCAGGAATAAAAGTAACAACAGGCTCAGCCCAAGACTGGCCCATATCACTCATACCGGCTGAGTCAGGGCTGACCTTCCACATGAATGATGGTTTATCTGGGTCGGTGATATTAAGAGCATAATATGACTTACCACCACGGCGCATACCGGTAAATAGCCAAGCCTTTTCAATTGCACCGGAAGCATTGCGTTTAACATAGGCCACTGAAGGACTATCCATCCCGTATACAGAATGCACGCCTGTGGGAATATTGGCGCGAAGCTCTCTTAGATTAGGTAATAGCTCTTGTGGCATAAATGCCCAGGACTCTTCTACCGTATTACCCTTATCTTTAAACATATGAATAAAACCCTGGTTTGTGCCTAATATCACGCGAACATCAGGAGAACCAGCGGTACCATAGTTTATTGCTAAAGGTTTTGAATGAAGCGGGTCACCCATAATATCAACACGGGTATCTGAGGTAGATTTGTCTTTATCCTCATCATCAACGTCAATGCCCTGGGTCCATTTAAACAATTTATCTAACTCAGATTTATCTACTCCCATAAAGCGCGCGAGTTCATCTTCATTGCCAATGCCAGCGCCATTTATTGCATTAGCTTTAGTGAATGCTTTTAATGAGCCTCCGGAACCAAAGTTGCTGTACAAGGTTCTCGTTGCAGTATTTTGCAGCATAAGTGAAGCACCACCGATAGCAACATTATTACCATCGCCACCACCACTTGTCGCATCGCAGACGGCTTTTGAAGTCCAATATGAACACGCTGAGGATTTTAGATTACCATCATCACCAATGGCATTATTTCCTGATTGGTCTACAACATCACCACTACCAGTGACTTTGAACTTTTTCAAGTTGCCTAGCCAGCGTGGTCCCTTGTTAGGTAAAAACATTGCATAATAAACGGAATCGAGGGTTTGGGTTCTATCAAAATTATTGCTAGCAATAGAAGGTGAGGTAAAACTCGAGTTAACCTCTAAGATATTTGAGAAAATTTGCTGTAATGCTTCCTGCAATTTTTGTGCATCTTTAGCTGAATAATATGCGCCACCACCGCGTAATGCGGTTTCTTTTAAAATAGGTGCAGCGCTATCAGCACCAGAACTAAAACCAATAGTATATGTGCTGACAGTTTGCATACCATCAACAGCTGTATTTACATCATTTTTGTTTAACCAGCCAGCTAAAGCAGGAAGGTAGTTATCGGAAAACTTATCCGCAACTTTTACACCAGATAACCCTAGTACGAATGTGTCCGCATTATTATCGCGAGTCGGCTCTCCATCAGTAACATATATAACATAAGCGTTATCTTGGCACTGCTTTCCGACAAAAGGAGATTTGTATTTACCATTTGACTCTATGCTGATATCTCTATAGGGAATTCGACTTGGATCATCGTCACCATACATGACGCTTAATCCGCCGAAATAACGATACGCTTCATAAAGATTTTCACACAATGGCGTGTAACCATCAGCATTTAGACTTCCAATTGTAGTTAACAACTTTCCTTTAGTCAGCTCGTTAGTTGGGGAAATACCGTAAACAATACGCCCACCACTTCTACTGCCATCGGCATCATTACGGTTAAACACTGATAAACCAAAATCTACACCGGGTGTCGTAACGATGGTATCTTCAATTACGCGTTGAGCGACTTCCATTCTCGAATAGTTACTTTTGGATTTTGTGTTGTGGTACCAATTAACATACTTTTCAGTATAAAGTGTTATTGGTTGACCAATACCAAAATTAGTTAGTTTCGCTTTAGCAATAGCCGCATCAATCTCTGCGGTGGTAGAGGAGTTATTAGCTGCAGTATAACTTAAGGGGGCTGAACTGGTGCCTAAACCATCAACTGGAAAACCCCAAAAATTAGTATTGTTATTATAATAATTTCGTTCTGCGATATCCTCATAACAGTCAACTTGGGTTATGCCTGAGCCATCTGTTAATGGTATTTCTGACCAGGTCCCGTTTTCTCCTACGTACTTATGTTCACGTATATACCCAGTAAACATACCATAGTCTTCAAGGTACTGCTCCCCAACATCACAACCGTTGACACCATGCAAAAAGAATTGCTTACTCGAAGCGGTCGGGATATTACTGCTGTTACGCGTAAAGAAGAGTTTAGTGTCTTTTTTTAGATTGCCATTTTCAACGTTTTCTTGTTTGCGGACATACGGTTTATCGGTATAAAAATTAGTCCCCATACTACCCGATGTGTCAAATATAATGAGCACCTGAGGTCTTGAACCTGACCTTGCTGTAGATTCAAAAACATAAAGTTCAGTGTCATCTGCGAAACTATTAGCAGATAAGCAAAGTACCGCAAATAACGATGTAAACGATATAAGCTTTATCATAATTAGCTCCTAAGGTAACATTTCTTGTTCAAAACCTAAAATAACAGTAACTTGCCCTAAATTACTGCGACCAAAACTTGCTCTACTTGATACTTCAAAGCGTCGGCATATTAGTGATTTTCCCGAATTAGCCTTCATACTGCGTTGGCAGTCAACATCTCCTACTGACATAGGAGTAATCGTATTCGTCACGCCTAATACGGCATCATTCATTACAGTCACGACACTCATAGCACCCATTACAGCGCCTTCATTATCAGCTATGACCTTTACCTGCGCACCTTGAGCAGACATCATGGCCTCTATTCGCTCAGATCCCGCACCAGCCATACGCAATGACTGGGTAGAATTTACTGCAAGCGCGACACCTATAACTGTCATTATGACTAAAATGATCAAAGAGAAGAATAAAACGACTCCCTGCTGCTTTTTTATTGAATTTTGCATTGCTGTTACCTAAATGTATTTGCAAACTTGTTTAATGATTAATTCCTAATTAAAACAGGATTTTCTAATACAATAGTCGTGGAGACAACTTTTCGACGAAAGTTATCATTAAGTGGGCCAACGGTTTTATCACCCAAAGTATATGTCACGTTGTTAGTATAACTTCTGTCTTCTTGGGTACTACGCACTAACAGGTAAACCCGAAGAGACACTAAACGTTGGAAAAATGCATTATCCCACATAAGTGATGTTACATTTTGTACAGGCATATAACTGTCTGCAGTATCATCACCATTATTGTCAAAACCATACAAAATACGCATATTTTCGATGCCTTCAACTAATTGCTCATCGTTATTCATCCCATTACCAATTGAAAGTGTACGACGTTTTAATATTGGAATATCGCCGTCATTCTCAATATAGTAAACATGATGTTGATATTCCCAAATACGGCTGTTCATTAGGGTAGGTGGAACAGCATTACCATTAAAAATTTCAATCTGAGTAGATGTAGATGCTGCATAATAACGAGTAGGATTAATATTGGCAGGCAAAACGGACGGACCAACAAGACGCTTCATCTGTAGAACATCAGTCTTCGCATTTGGGGTAATGCAGGCCAACACTTCACCACTTACCCCGGCTTCATAACCCCACAACCGCCTAAAGTGAGAAAGCTGGTTATTAGGGAAGCTTGCATTATTTACACCGGCGCCAACACAATCATTAGGCACTGCTGAAGCTGATACAATAGTATTGGTGCCAACAATAAAGTCGGTGCCGGTAATATCACCTGTAAAACCTAGTTGACTAATATCTCTTTCCATAATAGCTAATGCGATACGGCCATTTTCTTGTAATTGGTTAAACTGGCTCGTGGTGGTCACATTACTTGATGACATGCTAAACATGCTAAAAAGACCTGCGGTTAAAAACAAGCTGATCAGCATGGCGACCATTAATTCAACAAGCGACAGTCCCGCTTGTAATGTTATTTTTTTTAGCATTTTTTACCCTACAAAATCGCGGTATTAATAACTAGCGCACGACGCCTATCATTTGACGAGCCACAACTTTTTGCAAAAGCACTGCCCTCGCTTAATCCATCTGTTGAAGCGCGAATGCCACGCCAGGTCATAACAACTATGACATCCCTACCAGTAATATCTATACAAGCGGTTGTAGAATCTAATCCGCCGACACTCGTACCAGAATACTTTTCATTTTCACCTTTAAACGACTGTTCCCACTGGTATATATCCCATAGGCGGGTCTCAACATTAGTGCAAATACTGTTCACACCAATAGCAACATCACAGGCTTTAGTTGGCGCAGACGTGCCGCCATTATAAGTTCCTTCATAATTGCTAAGTTCAGATGGATTCATTCGCATTCTGTTAACAATATCATTGGCATAATAAGATGCTTGAGTTTGTTGAAAAGACTCAAAACTGCCTTGTTTGGCCACTATGTGCAAATTAAAAATGCCAATAAGGCCTATCACCAGTATTACCAGTGAGACCATAACTTCAATTAAGGAAAATCCATTCCCTTTAGATGACATGCGTCAACCCTCCGACAACCGTCATATTTTTGACCTCGAATTTTACATTTTAAGCTTAAAAAACGATAGCTTATATCAAATTTCTGTTCAACAATTCTAACTTACAAGTTGTTAACAATCTAGCTTAATATGTTTACCTTCATATAAAGCGATTATTGGTAACAAGTATACTCCGATTAAATTTTAAGCACAAAAAAACCCGTAACTTAACGCTACGGGTTTATTTAATACAGTTTGAACTAGAAAAAGCGCTAACGCTACCTTAGCTCTGCAGGCACAGCAAAAACAATGTCTTCTTTTCGCCCTTCAACTTCAGTAATCACACTTGGAGCATGCTCAGCAATAGCCTTAACAACTTGCTGAACCAGTACCTCAGGTGCTGAAGCTCCGGCTGTAACAGCAACTTTTGATACATCTTTAAACCAGCTAGGGTCGACATCTGCTGCGGTATCAACTAAGTAAGCTTGGGTACCGGTTTTTTCTGCCAACTCTCGCAACCTGTTTGAATTAGAGCTATTTTTAGAACCTACAACAATCAATAAATCAACTTGTGCAGAAAGACTTCTCACCGCATCTTGACGATTTTGAGTGGCATAGCAAATATCATCTTTACGTGGCCCTTCAATTGAAGGAAAGCGTTTCTGTAAGGCGGCAATAATATCCAGTGTATCGTCGACAGATAATGTTGTTTGGGTAACAAAACATAAGTTATCCGCATTTTTGACCGACAATGCGGCGACATCTTCTGGTGACTCAATTAAATAAACGCCACCCTTATCATTGTCGTACTGCCCCATGGTCCCTTCTACTTCAGGATGGCCTTCATGGCCAATTAAAATACATTCAATACCTTTGCGACTTGCTCGAGTCACTTGTAAATGTACTTTAGTCACTAAGGGACAAGTTGCATCAAACACTTTTAAACCACGCTGCTTGGCTTCTTTTCTAACCGCTTGAGAAACGCCATGTGCACTGAAGATAACAATTGAATTATCGGGTACTTGTTCTAGCTCTTCAACAAATATCGCCCCACGGTCTTTTAAGTTTTGAACTACATATCGGTTATGCACTACCTCATGACGCACATAAATAGGCGGTTCAAATAACTCTAAAGCACGTTCAACAATACTGATAGCACGATCAACACCCGCGCAAAAACCACGTGGGTTTGCTAATAAAATATTGAGTTTAGCTGAAGTAGGATCAACTTTTAACATAGGTAATGTTTACTCCGTGATAACCTGTACAACATCTAGCTCAAAAGTGATTTTATGCCCAGCCAATGGATGATTTAGATCCACAGTAATAGAGTCACCTATTGTCTCACGTACAATGCCTGGAATTTCGCTGCCGCCTGGGCCAGAAAAACTGACAATAACCCCAGCTTCTAACTTCATGTTAGCTGGAAAGCGACTGCGGTCCATATGATGAATAGCATCAGGGTTTGACTCACCAAAAGCATCTTTAGCATCCAGGGTGAAAATATGTTTATCCCCCTCAGATAAATGTTTAATTTGTGCTTCTAACGCTGGGCTCAGGCTTTGATCGCCTAAATTAAACCGCGCAGGCTTACCTGATGCTTTGGTGCTATCTGCGGTTGAACCATCTTCTAAAATAAGGTTCATATGGCATAAAATAGCATGGTTATCGGGTTTATTTAAATCGGTCACTTTGATTGCTCCTGCTCAGTTTGAGCAACATCAGGCTTAAAGGCTTCCCACAGAATTAATATCGCGCCAACAAAAATGGCAGAGTCAGCAATATTAAATGCTGGGTAATGGCTAGTTTTCCAATAGAAATCTACAAAGTCCACTACGAAGCCATGCATTAAACGATCAACTAAATTACCTAATGCTCCACCAATAACGAGTGTGTAAGCAAGGTTTGTACGTAACAATTGATGTGACTGCTTTCTTAACCAGATGGTTAGCAAGGTGCTGAAACCTATCGCAATAACCGCAAAAAACCAACGTTGCCAACCTCCGGCATCACTTAAAAAACTAAATGCAGCGCCGTAATTTCGTACATAAGTAAAATTAAAAAATGGCAATAACTGAATTGATTCATATAAATCAAAGTTTTCCAGTACCCATTGTTTAGATAGCTGATCTGCAATAAACACAAATACAGCTACCCAATACCAACGCAAGCCACTGTCCTTCCATGTTGCTGGAACAGTACTCATAACATTCTATCCTTATGCAAATTCGCGTTGTTCGCCTTCACCTTCAATATTGGTCACACAGCGTTGACACAATGTTGGGTGGGCTTCAATGGTGCTAACTTCTTCACGGTGGTGCCAGCAACGCTCGCATTTCTGCGCTTCACTTTTAGTCACCACTAATTTTAGATTTTCAAGTTCAGTTACTACAGCATCTGATGGTGCATCAGCTAAAGGCGCAACTACCGCTTTTGAGGTTAATAATACAAAACGTAATTCGTCATCTAACTTAGCTAGCTCTGCGGCAAGTTCTGCATCGGCAAATAAAGTCACTTCAGCTTCTAATGAACCACCAACACGTTTATCACGGCGGGCTTGTTCAATCACTTTATTCACTTCATTACGAACAGCAAGCAGCTTCTGCCAGTAATCATCACTTAAATCGCTTTCAAGAGTGACAGACTGTAGCCCTTGATACCATTCTTCAGTAAACACATACTTATCGCGTTTGCCTGGTAGTAATTGCCAGACTTCATCTGCGGTAAAGCTTAAAATTGGGGTGATCCAACGCACCATAGCTTCAGAAATATGGAATAATGCCGATTGACAGCTACGACGAGCATTACCATCTTGCTTAGCGGTATATTGACGATCCTTAATGATATCTAAGTAGAATGCACCTAATTCAATTGAACAGAACTGCATTAACTTTTGAGTCACTAAGTGGAAATTATATTGATCATACGCGGCAATAATTTCACTTTGTAGCGCATCAGCACGACGCATTACCCAGCGATCTAATGCCACCATATCTTCTGGCGCTACCATATCGGTTTCTGGGTTAAAGCCGCTTAAGTTAGCCAACAAGAAACGAGCGGTATTTCGAATACGGCGATACGCATCGGCGCTACGATTTAAAATCTCATCAGAAACAGTCATTTCACCGCTATAATCGGTTGCCGCGACCCATAAACGTAAAATGTCGGCACCCAACTTATTGGTGACTTGCAATGGCGCAATCACGTTACCAACTGATTTAGACATTTTACGGCCTTTACCATCAACGGTAAAACCGTGTGTAAGTACTTGCTTATAAGGCGCCTTGCCGTTCATCGCGGTAGAAATCATCAGTGATGACATAAACCAGCCGCGGTGTTGATCGCTACCTTCAAGGTATAAATCAATATCATGGCCTTGAAACTCTGGACGCGCCGCAACAACAGATGAGAATGAAGAGCCTGAGTCATACCAAACATCTAAGGTGTCAGTGACTTTACGATACTGAGAGGCTTCTTCACCTAATAGTTCTGATTCATCTAAGTCCCACCAAGCTTGAATGCCTTGTTGCTCAATTCTATGGGCAATACGTTCCATCAATGACACGCTATCTGGATGAATCTCATCGGTTTCACGGTGTACAAATAATGTGATTGGTACACCCCAGGTACGTTGGCGTGAAATACACCAATCTGGGCGGTTTTCAACCATTTTTTCAATACGACTTTGACCCCAATCTGGTAGCCAATGCGTTTTCTTGATTTCAGCTAAAGCTTGTGCACGTAAACCTTTGTTGTCCATTGAGATGAACCACTGCGGTGTTGCACGGAATATAATCGGTGTTTTGTGGCGCCAGCAATGCGGATAGCTGTGACGATAAGCAACGTGATTAAGCAGTGCGCCCTTTTCCGTTAATAGTGCGACTACATTGTCATTAGCTTTAAACACGTGTTGACCGGCAAAGAACTCAGTATCAGGTTTGAATACACCGTTATCGCCAACAGGGTTGGCCACTTCTAAACCGTATAACTGGCCAACAACAAAGTCGTCTTGACCGTGCCCTGGTGCAGTGTGAACAATCCCAGTACCCGCTTCAGTAGTAACATGGTCGCCAAGAATCGCAGGTACATCAAAGCTTAAAAATGGGTGTTTAAAACGAGTCAGTTCAAGCTCTGCGCCTTTGACTTCACCAATAATTTTATGTGAATCAAATCCATAACGTTCAACACATGACTCAACCAACACTTGGCCTAAAATCACAGCAGCTGTCACACCGTCTTTAGTAAACTCCACTAAGCTATAGGTAAACTCAGGGCTTAAAGATAACGCGCGGTTAGCCGGTAATGTCCACGGTGTTGTGGTCCAAATAGCCATTGATACTGGATGAGGATAATTTTCTACCGCAAATTTTGCTGCAACAGCAGCACTATCTGTCGCTTCAAAAGCAACATCAATCGCTGGTGATGTTTTATCTTCATATTCAACTTCAGCTTCAGCAAGTGCTGAGCCACAGTCAGTACACCAATGCACTGGCTTTACACCTTTGTGTAAATGGCCGCTGTCAATAACTTTGGCTAATGAACGCACAATGTTAGCTTCAGTAGTGAAATCCATGGTGAGGTAAGGGTTTTGCCAGTCACCTAGCACACCTAAACGAATGAAGTCATCGCGCTGACCATCTACCTGAATAGCAGCATATTTACGACACTCTTCACGAAATTCAGCCGCTGAAATTTTCTGCCCTGGCTTGCCCACTTTTTGCTCGACTTTTAACTCGATCGGCAAACCGTGACAATCCCAACCAGGGATATAAGGCGCATCAAAACCAGACATGGTTTTTGATTTAATAATAATGTCTTTTAGGATTTTGTTTACAGAGTGACCAATATGAATACTGCCATTCGCATAAGGAGGGCCATCGTGCAAAATAAACGGTTTACGGCCAGCTCTATGTTCACGAATGTGTTGATATAACCCATCCTGCGTCCAGCGATTTAACATTTCTGGCTCGCGATTAGCTAAATTACCGCGCATCGGAAACTCAGTTTCCGGCAAATTCAAAGTCAGTTTATAGTCGCTCATTGATCCCATACCGTTAATTAAGCTGAATAATCAGCTTGCATCAAAGCAGAATAAAGCCTTAGCTTCATTCGCATCATTCAAAATTTGTTTTTTTAGTGCATCCAATGACTCAAAAGGTTGTTCGTCACGGATTTTAGCCACTAATTCAACTTCTACTCGCTTGCCATATAAGTCACCATCAAAATCAAATAAGTGCACTTCTAACTGACAAACTTGGCCTTGCACTGTCGGGCGAAAACCCACATTTGCAACACCTTCATATACATCACTACCATGCCAAAAAAATCGTACTGCAAATACACCGCGTATTGGCACGACTTTTCTTTTTAACGCAATATTTGCCGTTGGAAAACCGATAGTTCTACCAATTTTTTGCCCATGAGCCACTTTACCACTCAACATAAATGGATGACCCAATAACCGTCTTGCTTGTTCTAAATGACCTAACATGAGCTGTTCACGTACTAAAGTTGAACTCACTCTGTGAGTTCCAACGACAAAGCTTTGAGTGCTGACTACGCTGAAACCAAACTGCTTACCTGCGGCTACCAGCATCTCAAAATTGCCTTCACGCCCTTTCCCAAAGCAAAAGTCGTCACCGACAACCAGGTATTTAACACCTAGTTTGTTAACCAATAATTCTTCAATAAACGCCTGAGCGGGTTGACTGGCAAAAGATCGTGTGAAATTAACACATAATAGGCGGTCAATTTCTAATTCGTCCAATAAACGGACTTTATCTCTTAAAAGGCTTAACCTTGCTGGAGCATGCTCTCCACGAAACAACTCTTGGGGTTGTGGCTCAAATGTCATTATGGTCGCAGGCAGTTGAAAATGGTGCGCTTTACTTACCAAATTACGGATCACCTCAGCATGGCCACGGTGAACACCATCAAAGTTGCCTATGCTTAGCACGCAACCATGATGAGAAGGTAATAAATTGTGTATACCGCGGATTAATTCCATTACGCCAATGCTTGCCTAAAATTGTTTATTAATAGTAAATCGGCAGATTATATACCCAAACCGCTATCCACTTAAACCCAATAACTCTATTAAGCGACTATAAATCTGCGTTTAAAGAACCACTGGGGCTGTTTTTATTTTCCATGGTCTGACACCGAGCAAAAGTAAGGTAACCAGATAAGTTAATGCGCCGCTACAAATAAGCGCGACTAACGCCATCATTCTTTCACTAATGCTCCAACTAAGCCATTGCGATTGAGCTGGTAAAAAATACCATAACATTGCAGACATGACCGCTGTCGCGATAACAATTTTAAGCGCAAATATCAATGTTGCGCGGCTAAGATTGTAAACCCTAGCCTTATGTAAACCGCTATATAACAAACCAGCATTAAGCAATGCCGATAAGGATGTCGCTATTGCTAAACCTACATAGCCGAATGGAATAGCAAATATAAGGTTAAACACCATGTTGGTTACCATGGCAATAATACCGAATTTAACCGGTGTTTTTGTATCATGCCTAGAATAATAACCTGGCGCTAATACTTTAATCATCATAAAACTCAGCAAGCCTGCACCATAAGCAACTAAACTGTATGAAGCCATTTCAACATCGGTGATACTAAATGCCCCGCGCATGAATAACACCATTAACATAGGTTGCGCGAGCAAAATCAAGCCAAACATAGCAGGCATACCTAATAGTAAAATAGCTTTAACGCCCCAATCCATTGTTTGACGAAACCCTTCCCCTTCAGCATTAATATGCTTTCTCGAGAGTGCTGGTAAAATTACCGTTGCGATAGCAATACCAAATAATCCGAGTGGAAATTCAAGTAACCTATCTGCGTAATACAGCCAACTAATCGATCCCGTCATTAAAAAGCTGGCAATAAACGTATCAAACAGCAAATTGATTTGAGAAACCGATACCCCAAACAGTGCGGGAAGCATTAAGGTGCGAATCTTAACGACACCAGGATGATGCCATCCCCAAGAAGGTTTAACTAAAGCGCGCTCTTGAATTAAAAAAGGGATTTGAAATACAAACTGCACCAGACCACCAACAAAAACCCCCCATGCCAATCCAATTTCTGGATTTTCCATAGTGGGAGAGATGTATAAAGCAAACCCGATGATTGCAATGTTAAGAAAAACTGGGGTAAATGCCGATACAGCAAACCGGCCTCTGGTATTTAAGATTGATCCTGCTAGCGCAGTAAAAGTGATAAACCACAGATAAGGGAAGGTGATTTTAAGCATTAAAGACGCAAGCTCGAATTTCTCGGCATTGGGGCCATCGTTCAACCAGTCTAAAAACCAACCGCCGCCGAATAATGCTGCAAGTATAGGAGAGCCAATAACACCAACTAAGGTTACTATCGTCACCAGCAAACCAAGCGTACCGGTAACTTTTCCGAGTAACTCCCGGGTTTCTTCAGGGGAATGCTTTTCTTGATATTCAGTTAACACAGGCACAAAAGCTTGTGCAAAAGCACCTTCAGCAAATAGGCGGCGTAAAAAGTTAGGTATTTTGTTAGCAAAGAAAAAAACATCCGCGCTACTTCCTGCACCCATTAAATTAGCAATAACAACATCACGCACTAACCCCATCACACGAGAAATCAATGTCATAGCACTGACAACGACACCTGATTTAATTAACTTTTTACTCAATTGACCCCCAAAAGCTCATCTTGCCCATAAAATTTAATGGTATTTGTTGCAAATATTCTAAGCAAACTCTGTCACATAGGCTAAAGAGCTGTTAGAATTACGCCACATATTACACGAGTGGGTTGAAGATAAGCACGCCGATTGTATATTTTATCATTTATGATGAAATTTCAATTTTAGTCGTTGACAAAGCGACTTAAAGCAGGCATATTCCTCGGCCTTTAAAAGTATCAAATCCAGTTTTTAGGAGTTGCACCTTGGCTAATAGCAAGTCTGCAAAGAAGCGCGCGCTTCAGTCTGAAAAGCGTCGTCAGCATAATGCAAGCCGTCGCTCAATGTTACGTACATACGTTAAGAAAGTCATCGCTGCTATCAAAAGCGGTGACCACAAAGCGGCTACAGAAGCGTTCGCAGTTGCACAACCAATAGTTGACCGTATGGCGACAAAAGGCCTTATTCACAAGAATAGAGCTGGCCGTCAAAAGTCACGTTTGAATGCTAGAATCAAAGCACTAGTTGCTTAATTCAGTAATCAATCTCAAAAAACCGGCCTAGGCCGGTTTTTTTATGTTTAAAATTCAGCATATGTATTCGATGTAAGCATGTAAGCCGACCAATAGTATTGATTATGTGACAGATAATAAAAAGCCTTAATCGCTTAATAGCGATTAAGGCTTAAAAGAAGACAGATTAGTGGCAGTACATATTATTCAGCACTTGAATAAGCGCTTTTACTTCATCGCTTTTTAATGAGTAATAAACGGTTTGTGCCTCTTTACGTGTGCCAACTAGATTATCTTTTCTTAACCATGCAAGGTGTTGCGATAAAGCAGACTGGCTTAGCCCTAGCTTTTTATTCATATCACCTACACACATTTCACCATCATTAAGCAGGTGGCATAAAATAAACAGTCTGCGTTCATTCGCTAGCGCTTTTAATAAGACAACGGCATGGTCGGCTTGTTGCTGCATTTTTTCTATATCCATCACCTAAAATACTCTCCTCATCTAACATTTGCCTAATATAGCGTCACCTTAAAAATAGAGTCGGGACATGAAGCACACTTTTTGGTAGATTGTTTAAAAAAGTGAGACATAGTTAGAATATTTGAAGGAAACTCATGAGAAATTATAAGCACGTCAGCTTAACAGCTTTATTTACAGTGGCATTATTTGGCTGCCAGCAAACAACACCATCACAATCTAAATCGCCTGAAAAAGTGATTAATGACTCTGAAGATGCGCAAATCAGTCAACTGTTAGCGCAACAAGCCCTTAATTCAAACAGAGCCTACGATATTGTTGAGTCACTCACCGTAGAGGTAGGACCACGATTAGCTGGTACAGATAAAGATATTATGGCTGTCGAATGGGCAATGGAAAAACTGTGGCTGATGGGCTTTGATAAAGTCTATAAAGAATCAGTCCAAGTTCCAGCATGGTCTAGAGGGATAATGACTTCGGCCAGTATTGTGTCACCATTTGAGCAGCCTTTGGTGATTACAGCCCTTGGTGGCAGTATTGGTACGCCAGAGACAGGCATTCAAGCACCTATAGTACGTTTTGAGTCATTAGAGGAACTCACTTTAGCCTCACCTGGGCGTATTGAGGGCAAGATTGTTTTTATCGACCATAAGACTGAACGGCATAAAGATGGCAACGGATATGGTATTACTGTTGGCGGACGCTCTAAAGGGGCTGTAGAAGCCGCCAAAAAAGGCGCTGTTGCGGTTGTGATACGCTCAATTGGGACTGATCATGACCGTATGGCTCATACGGGTATGATGCGTTACCAAGAAGATGTGCCTAAAATTCCCGCGGCGGCAATGTCAGCACCTGATGCCGACTTAATCAACGCCATGTTAATACGCGACCCCAATATTGTTATGTCGTTGAATATGACATCTGAAAACTTAGGTATTGCCACATCTTATAATGTAATAGCAGAGGTGACAGGCAGTAGCAAACCAGATGAAATTGTCTTAATAGGCGCGCATCTAGATTCGTGGGACGAGGGTACGGGCGCTATTGATGACGGAGCCGGTGTCGCAATTGTCACTGCAGCCGCAAAGTTAATTCAAGATTTACCACAAAAGCCTGCTCGTACTATCCGCGTTGTACTCTACGCTGCTGAAGAAGTCGGTTTAGTCGGTGGAAAAGCCTACGCAGAGATGCATGCCAATGAATTAGAAAAGCATTACATAGCAGCAGAATCTGATTTTGGTGCTGGTCCTGTTTATCAAATTGATTTTAATGTTGCACCGACAAGCTTTAGCCAAATTCAGCATCAGGTGTCGACGATGACATTAAATGGGATTGCTTTAGGAACAAATGACGCGTCTGGTGGGCCGGATGTTTCTATGATGCCAAGTTTAGGTGTGCCTGTTGCATCGTTAAAACAAGATGGTACAGATTATTTTGATTATCATCACACCCCTAATGATACTTTGGATAAAATAGACCCAAAGGCACTAGCCCAAAATGTAGCAGCATATGTACAATTTGCTTATATGATGGCGCAATCTGAAATTGAGCTAAGGCCACTCGCTAAATCGGAGTAATCACCGTCAAGTGAGCCTACTCAACTTACTATTCTGCTAGGTTATATTTATAGAATGTTTTATCCATAAAAATGCCCTTAACGAAAAGGGCATTTTTTTATGACTAAACTGAACCGACTTTTGACTCTATATTCATCTGAAAATATTAATAAACACTAGTGTTGCTCATCACGTAAAAAAACCGGACTATCTAACTTGGACTGTTCAGGGCTGTAATAGTAACCCTCTAAGTCAAATTCAGTTAACTGCTCTAATGTCTTAGGTTGATTATTGACAATATACCTTGCCATCAAACCGCGCGCTTTTTTGGCATAAAAGCTAATTATCTTATATTGACCATTCTTACAATCTTTAAAAATTGGGGTAATAAGTTGCCCCTCAAGCTGTTTGACTTTAACTGATTTAAAGTACTCATTAGAGGCTAGATTGACGATGATGTCATCACCCTGCTCTGCTAATGCTTTATTCACTTCATTGGTAATAATCTCCCCCCAAAATGCATATAAATTATTTCCAGCCGAGTTAGCTAATTTGGTGCCCATTTCTAAGCGATAAGGTTGGATTAAATCGAGGGGTTTTAGCAAGCCATATAAACCTGACAAAATACGCATATGTTGCTGTGCTGAGTGAATTTGCGACTCTGATAAGCTATCTGCATCAAATCCGGTATAGACATCCCCTCTGAAAGCGAACATCGCTTGCTTGGCATTGATTGGAGTGAAATCAGGTTGCCACTGCTCAAAACGGGCAGCATTCAAACCCGCTATTTTATCGCTAACTTTCATTAAACTAGCAATATCAACAGGCGTAAGTTGCCGACATATCTTTATCAGTGTTTCGCTATGGGATAATAATGTCGGTTGAGTAAACGTTGCCGTTATCGGCGGATGTTCAAAATCTAATGTTTTGGCAGGTGATACTAAAACCAGCATGGTTAACTCCTTTATCTGAATACACCACATAATACGTGACTGATATAAAAAAACCATGCTGATTCAGCATGGCTTTTTCGATTACCCTAACGCATTTAATCAATGCACAAAAAACAATAGCGGCTTATTTTTTGTTACTAGCAGATAAGTCAGGCCAGATTTGTTCTTCCAATTGATCGGCTAGCTCAGGAAATTTACTGGTATCAAATACCGGATCTTTTCCTTCTTTAACTTGCTGACGATAGTCATTAATGACCCTAATCGCCAATCCTGAAAGTAACATTATCGCGACAATGTTAACCAATGCCATCAGTCCCATGGACACATCAGCTAAATCCCATACCAAACCAATTTTAGCCATAGCACCAAACATCACCATACCTAATACGACAAGTCTAAATAAAGGTAACGCTTTTTTACTGTTGCCAGACAAAAACATGATGTTAGTTTCGGCGTAAGAGTAATTTGCAATAATTGAGGTAAAACAGAATAACAAGATAGCAAAAGCAATAAAGGCACCGCCCCACGAACCTACATGGAAAGTTAATGCATTGATTGTCATGCCAATGCCTTCACCAGATCCAGCAGCATCACCCGAAAGCAATATTATTGCCGCCGTTGCGGTACAAATAACGATAGTATCAAAAAATACCCCCATCATTTGTATATAACCTTGAGATGCTGGATGATTTGGGTTGGGTGAAGCACTTGCTGCAATGTTAGCAGCACTACCCATACCCGCTTCATTTGAAAATAACCCACGAGCTATACCAGCCTGCATAGCTTGCGAGACACTATATGCAATAGCGCCACCAGCAGCTTCTTGCCATCCAAATGCACTATTGATAACGAGCATAAATACTCTTGGTAGTTCCTCAATATTTATCAGTACGACAATAAACGCCATAATGATATAAACTAATGCCATAAAAGGGACAACAAATTCCGATACTTTAGCAACCTTTCTTAATCCCCCCATAATAACCACGCCACTGAATAACGTAATCAAAATACCAACATAGAGTGCATCAACATCAAATACAGCGGTCATCGCACCGGCTATTGTATTAGCTTGAACTGCATTGAAGACCAAACCAAAACAGATAATTAAGAGAACAGAAAATAACACTCCCATCCAACGCTGTCCTAAGCCTTGCTCCATATAGTAAGAAGGACCGCCGCGATATTGCCCATCAACATCTTTTACTTTATAAACTTGAGCAAGAGTGGATTCGATCATCGCTGTGGCCATGCCTAAAACAGCAATAGCCCACATCCAAAAAACGGCACCAGGACCTGCTACACCTATAGCAAAAGCAACACCAGCCATATTACCTGCACCGACTCTAGCAGCCATACTGGTACAAAAAACTTGAAACGAAGATAATCCATTTTTACCCGGTCTACGGCTAATGGCGAGTAATTTAAGGCCGTGACCAAACTGAGTAAACTGAATAAACCCAAGGCGTATCGTAAAATATAAGCCAGCTCCAACCAGCCCATAAACTAATAACTCGCCCCAAAGTAGGCCGTTTAAATAATTAATTATTTTTTCTAACATTGCCATAATGCTTATCTATTCCTTTGGAATAACTCAATATATCGTGTAACAATCTTATTTATAGCTGGGTATAGATGCTGTAATCACGACATATAAAGTTATTTTAATTGCTTGATTATTATTGGTTTATATTTTTATTAATTAAAAACCAGTCTTGTGGCTTGGCTTATTATACCTTTTCAACCAATGATCTCTAATTTAGTTTGAAACTGCATTCAGACTAATTAAGATATTCGATGATGTTCTTTGCAAACAAATTAGCACAGGCAGTCAATTAGAACTTAATAAATTCACCGTAAAAATCACTTTATCGCCCTCAGATCAACAACAGCATAACAATCCTCCACTTTATAAAACCAACATAACAACAAATACAACATAACTCTCAGTGAAATATCACCACCTAATTAACAAAAGTTAGATCCACAACACATTATTGACTCTCAAAATGAAATACAGTGTTCTCAAATTAAGACTAACATTCAATTTTTCTCGTTTTAATGAGGTCAATATGACAAATGCTAATGAAATTATCGCACTCAAAAAGTTTGTTCGAGCTACTAACTTCCTTGCAACTTCGCAAATTTATTTGAAGCAAAACGTACTTTATAAACGTAAGCTTGAACACACTGATATTAAACCTAGATTACTAGGCCATTGGGGAACTTGCCCAGGTATTAACTTTGTCTACGCTAACGTAAACCGTCTTATTGTTAAACATAATCGTGAGTTCATCTACCTTGTTGGCCCTGGTCATGGTTTTCCTGCAGTACAGGCCAACCTATTCATGGAAGGTTCATTAAGCCATTTCTATCCAGAGACAATTCCTTATACAGAAACCGGTATCGAAGATATCTGTAAAAAATTCTCTGCAGCCTATGGCTATCCTTCGCATGCTAACCCAGAAGCACCAGGACAAATCTTAGAAGGTGGCGAACTTGGCTACTCATTGTCTGTTGCATGGGGTTCTGTGCTAGATAATCCAAATCTGATTGCTGCCTGTTTAATCGGTGACGGTGAAGCTGAAACAGGCCCACTAGCAGCATCTTGGTATGCTAACCGTTTGGTATCACCTAAAAATAACGGCGCAGTTCTTCCAATCGTGCATATCAATGGTTATAAAATCTCTGGCCCAACCCGTATGGGCCGCATGAGTCATGAAGAGCTTGATTTAGAATTCCGTGGTCTTGGTTATCATCCAATTATTGTTGATGATGAACTTGATATTGATATCTTCGAACAAATGACAGCCGCTATGGACTTGTCATATGACATGATAAACGACATTCAACGCCGTGCACGCTCTGGCGAAGATGTTGTTAAACCACGCTGGCCAGTGATTTTATTGAGAACAGCAAAAGGCTGGACTGGTACTACTGAATATGATGGAAAAAAACTTGCAGGCAACTGTGAATCTCATCAAGTCATCGTTAATAACTGTGCAACTGACAAAGGCCATTTAGATGCGCTTGATCAATGGCTAGCCAGCTACAAATTTGATGAACTAGTACAAACAACAGACACCGGCGCGCTAGTATTTGATAAAGACATTATGTCTTTGATGCCACCAACAGATCTTTGCTGTGGCCGTCAACGTCTAAGCTACGGCGGCGAAGTGGTACGTGCGTTAGCTAACCCTGATCTTACTAAACTTGGTTACGGCGCTGAGACTCCACGGGGTCAACGTGGTTACTCAATGTTGAAAATGGGTGAATGGATGCGTGATGCATTCAAATTAAACCGCGATCAACGTAACCTGCGTATTTTCAGCCCAGATGAAACTTATTCAAACCAACTTCAAGCTGTGTTTGAAGAAACAGATCGCGCCTGGCAATGGCCGATTGAGAGCTGGGATGAGGATATGTCTCGCGACGGTCGTGTGATTGAACTATTATCTGAAAACTTACTTTTCGGTATGTTACACGGTTACACAGTAACGGGCCGTCACGGTATGTTCCCAACTTATGAGGCTTTCTCTCAAGTTGTGTCATCTATGGCTGATCAATACTGTAAATACGTCCATGCAAGTCAAGACATCCATTTCCGCAAGCCAATTCCAGCGTGTAACGTGGTACTGTCTTCGTTACTAGAGCGTCAAGATCACAACGGTTATTCTCATCAGAATCCGTCTTTCCTAGGTGCTATGCTTGAGAAGCACCCAAACATTATTTCTGCTTATTTACCAGCAGATGCTAACAGTACTTTGGTGTATACCGAAAAAGCTTATGCTGATCGTGACAAACTAAACATCATTGTTGCTGGTAAGAAATCACTACCACAATGGTTGTCATTAGACGAAGCTCGTAAGCAAGCTAAAGACGGCATGATGGTGTGGGATTTCGCCTCTGATACTAATCCTGATGTTGTTTTAGCCGGTTGTGGCGATTATGCAACTCAAGAATGTATGGCTTCACTAGTACTAATTCGTGAAATTCTACCACGGGTACGCATTCGCTTTGTGAGTGTGTCAGAACTTCACAGCAGTGGCTTAGGTAGTCTTGAGTTCCAAAGCAAGCCTTGGATGATGGATGAAGTCTTTACAGAAGATAAAGGCGTGGTATTTAACTACCACGGTTACCCAAACACCATTAAGAAGCTAGTATTTGATTATAAAGGTAACCGTCGTTTCCGTATTAAGGGTTATGAAGAAGAAGGTTCAACGACTACACCGTTTGATATGGGCGTACGTAACGGCACCTCTCGCTACCACTTAGTTATCGACATGGCGTATAAATTGTTCCAACAAGGCGTAATTGACGAAACCCAACACGTTCGTATTACCACTGATATGTTGCAACGATTGGTTGACCATAAAAACTATATCAAGGCAAATGGGGTAGATCCTGTTGAAATCGAAAACTGGGTATGGACTCGCTAACATTAAATTATTGTAAATTGATTTAACAATAGCTTTATTTACCTAGGTATAGAATAACAAAAATGCGTCCACAGGACGCATTTTTTATTATTCTATTATGAATATAAATCGACAGCCAATGCAACAAAAAAGAAACATTAAGCCACAACCCGCAACAAAAATGTGAGTATAAAACTCTTTAAACGTCCCAGCCATGCCATAATTTAAGCATTAAAGTTAAATTAATCATATTTACTATAGCAAATCACATAATTAACGATGATAATTAAAGCGCTGACTAAAACATAACGGATTCACCTCTCAAGTGTCAGTTGCACATGTTTACAATAATCGTAAAGCATGCGTGTTGGTGAAGTATAATAACAATGGACTTATAAATGATGAAGAACACATTAAAAGTAGTACTACTCACCTCTATGTTACCTTTCGCTGCATCAGCTGCAGAACAACTATCGCCTTGGTATGTTGGTGGTGGATTAGGTGTCAACAATTACGAACAAAACTGTGACCAACCTGGTACTAAAATGTGCGGTGAAGACTCCCCGTACGCTTGGGATGTTGTAGGTGGTTACTTATTCAATGAATATATCGGTCTTGAAATGGGTTACCGTGACTTAGGTCGCGCTGATTGGACGGCTACTGATAACACTATGTATGACGTAGGTGCCACAGGTCTTAGCTTAGGTTTAGTCGGTTTTTACCCACTAGCCGACAAGTGGAGCCTATCATCTGAATTAGGTACTTATAGTTATCTATTAGAAAATAAACAGTCTTTTAATGGCGTAAACTTAAGTGAGTCAGGTATAGCCTTATTTGCTGGCGTTGGTGTTGGTTATAACTTTAACGAAAACTTAAAGTTAGCAGCAAAATATCGTCGTTACGAAAACCTTGATGCGGATGTATTAAACAACCTACAAATGGAAAGTAACTATTGGGGTCTAGAATTAAGCTATCGCTTTGGTTCTGGCCACGCTGCTCCAGTAGCCGCAGCAGTTGTTACTCCAGTAGTTGTTGCTGCCGATGCTGACTCTGACTCTGATGGCGTTGTTGATCGTTTAGACAAATGTCCTAATACACCAAGTAACCACAAAGTGGATGCGACTGGCTGTACAGTATACGAGTTAGCAACAACTAAGCATGACTTAGGTGGCATATTATTCGCTAATGATTCTGCAGTTATTAATCAAGCTTCATTCTCTGATCTAGAGAAATTAGCTAACTATATGAAGAAAAACCCAGAGCATACCGTTATTGTTGAAGGCCATGCGTCAAACGTAGGTAAACCAGCATATAACATGGCGCTATCTGACCGTCGTGCGAGTTCAGTTGCCAATGCACTAAAATCAAAATATGGCATTAGTGCAAACCGTATTAAATCTATCGGTTATGGTGTAACTAAGCCTGTAGTTGAAGGTAACACTGCTGAAGCTCATAGACAGAACCGTCGTATTGAAGCTATCGTTACTGGTACTGAAAAACGTGCTGTATTAAAATAATTTAATACTAATCGATTTAACGAAAAGCCGCTGATATCAGCGGCTTTTTTATTTACTGAACAATAGTAAACTTCTCTAAACATCTACTATTAGTCATATTTATGTTTTTATCACCCAATTTAATAAACATAAATTTGCACTAAATTCGAAATTTAACAACAATAAAAAACAAAAATTAAGCAAAACAGTGCAACATTTGGTAATTTTTTTACCAAAACGTTGGAATAAAGAGTAAAATCGCGTTTAATAAAGGAAGTAAAATAACCATTTTTTATCGAGAGGAAACGTTACATGGCCAACGCACTCGCTCAACTCAAAGCATTCACTACTATTGTCGCAGATACCGGTGACATTGAAGCAATCAAACGCTATCAACCAGAAGATGCAACCACAAATCCATCGTTGATTTTGAAAGCTGCACAAATTCCTGAATATGCCTCTTTAATCGAAAATGCTGTTATCTGGGCAAAAAACCAAAGCAACGTTCAAGCACAACAAATTGAAGATGCCGGTGATAAGCTTGCGGTAAACATTGGCGTTGAGATTCTAAAACTTGTCCCAGGCCGTATTTCTACTGAAGTAGATGCGCGTCTTTCTTTCGACAAGCAAGGCTCTATTGATAAGGCACATAAGCTTATCAAGCTTTATAAAGAAGCTGGAATAGATAAATCACGCATTCTAATCAAATTAGCATCTACCTGGGAAGGCATATGCGCAGCTAAAGAGTTAGAGCAAGAAGGCATTAACTGTAACTTAACCCTATTATTTAGCTTTGCTCAAGCAAGAGCTTGTGCAGAGGCTGGTGTTTATCTTATTTCTCCCTTTGTAGGCCGTATTCTTGACTGGTACAAGAAAGATACTGGTAAAGATTACACTGCGGAAACGGATCCTGGGGTTATTTCGGTTACTGAAATCTATGATTACTACAAACAACACGGCTATAGCACGGTTGTAATGGGGGCGAGCTTCCGTAATATTGGTGAGATCATCGAATTAGCAGGTTGCGATCGCTTAACCATTGGACCGGCTCTATTAGAAGAGTTAGCCAATACTGATATCCTTGTTACTGAAAAACTTAAAGCAGTTCCGGCATCATCAACCGCACCTACTGCGCTAACTGAAGCAGAGTTCCGTTGGGCATTTAATGAAGATCCAATGGCGGTTGATAAACTTGCTGAAGGTATTCGTAATTTTGCGATTGACCAAGGTAAACTTGAGGTCATGCTAAAAGAGAAGTTAAGCTAAACAAGGAATGTGAATTAATGACTCAATTAACACAATCAGCTACATGGCAACAGTTAATTAGTAATGCAGCTGCGCTGCCTCACATGCGTGAGCTATTTAGTCAAGACAAGCAACGTTTTGACTCAATGCATCTCAAAAGCTGTGGTTTACTGCTAGATTACTCAAAAAACCGTGCTGATAAAGAAACCTTGGCGTTGTTATTTAAACTTGCTAATGAAGCTCAGCTACAAGATAAAATCACCGCAATGTTTTCCGGTGACATTATCAACAATACTGAGCAACGTGCAGTACTTCATACCGCACTTCGAAGTATGGCTGACCAAGATATTAAAGCTGACGGAAAAAACATTGTTCCTGAAGTACAGCAAACTCTTACCAAAATGGCTAAGTTTGTTGAGCAAGTACAAAGTGGTCAATGGAAAGGCTACACAGGAAAAGCGATTACAGATATCGTTAGTATTGGTATTGGCGGATCTTTTCTAGGCCCTAAAATAGTAACTCAGGCGTTAAGACCTTATTGGCAAGGACTAAATTGTCATTTTGTTGCCAATGTGGATGCTACATCGATTTGTGAGAAATTGAAGGGTTTGAACGCTGAGACCACGTTATTTGTCATGTCATCAAAGTCGTTTAGCACGCAAGAAACGCTTACTAATACGCTAAGCGCAAAAGAGTGGTTTTTAGCACAAGGGGCATCACAGAGCGACGTTGCCCAGCACTTTGTGGCTGTTACCTCAAATGTTGCTAAAGCGACTGAGTTTGGTATGGATGCCGACAATATTTTTCCTATGTGGGATTGGGTCGGTGGCCGCTATTCTTTATGGTCAGCAATTGGTTTACCGATAGCACTGGTTGTGGGTATGGATAATTTTAAACAATTATTATCCGGTGCCTTTGACATGGACCAACATTTTCAGCAAGCACCGCTAGAACAAAACATGCCAGTCATTATGGGAATGCTATCTGTGTTATATAGTAATTTTCATAGTGCACAGTCCCATGTCATTTTAACTTATGATCACTATTTACGTGGTTTACCTGCTTATTTCCAGCAACTTGATATGGAAAGCAACGGCAAGTCGGTCACTTTAGAAGGGCAAACTGTTGATTACAGCACAGGTCCTGTTATTTGGGGCGGCGAAGGCACCAATGGGCAACATGCATACCATCAGCTATTGCATCAAGGTACTGCACTTATTCCTGCTGACTTTATCATGCCATTACAAAGTCATAATCCGCTTGGTGAGCATCACAATCAACTGGCATCAAATTGCTTTGGCCAAACTCAGGCGTTAATGCAAGGTCGTACATACGAAGAAGCGTTAGCCGAAATGAGCACAAGCAAGCTTGATGATGCTCAAAAACAGCTGATAGCTAAACACAAAGTAATGTCTGGTAACAAACCTAGCAACACTTTATTAATGGATAAACTGACTCCACAAACCTTAGGCGCTTTAATTGCTTTATATGAGCACAGAACATTTGTTCAAGGTGTCATTTGGCAGATTAACTCCTTTGACCAATGGGGAGTTGAATTAGGTAAATTACTCGGCAACGATGTACTCGACCGGATTGGAGCTGACCAGAATGCAAATGAATTAGATTGTTCCAGTAATTCCTTAATCAATTTGTATCGTCAAGGGCAGATTTAACCACTAAAAAAGCCAGCGTAAGCTGGCTTTTTATTAGTCTACTACCACTCTATTCAGCACATCATGCCAATTATGGTTCAATAGCTTCATCAAAACTTCACTTTCGCTTAACACAATTGAAACATAAAAGTTGCACCCTACAATAGAAATATGATACTTATTCGCATAGAGACATCATAATAACAAGGGAGGTTACCATGGATCGTTTAGACTATGGTGGTGCGTTAGACGAAGTTGTTGAAAGACCAAGCCGTTCCAAAGGATCTAACAAAAAGCGTAAATGGCGAGAGATTGAGGCAATTAAGGATAAGCAACGCTTACTAAAAGAATTACAAGATATTGATGATTCTTTTGAATTTGATGCCAATACTTTAGTGTTATAGATATGAGTAGCCGTGAATATTTATTCACTAAATAGCAATATAATAAAAGAGCACCTAGGGTGCTCTTTTTGATCAAACTGATAACATTTATAATGTTAGATATTAATTTTTTTATCTGCTTTCACAATATACTGTCGAAGCTCTTCAAAAATTACATTATCGTTTTGGCTAAATAGTGGATCCACAACCAGTTTTTTATGGCATAAATGCTCAATTTTTTGCCAATCACTAGCATCTAATGCTTTAGCAAAGTGAGGAAAAACCTCCGTTTCTTCAAACTGCATGTGCTCAACGTGTAACTTGATGTAGTTGGCCAAATCATTGATCAACTTTTCTCTTGAAATCACAATATCTGAGAGGATCATATTTAAACTGTACATCAAAGAACCGGAAACTTGCGCCAACCGCTCATGCTCATCACGAAGCTGATCGCTATTAGGTATAGACATTTTTTGGGCATAATAATGATAAGTGATGTCTTCTACTGGATGATGACTATGTTCTGCATATCCCTGCATGTACTCAACAATATCTCTAACAAGATTAAAGTTAACAGCTTCACCTTCGGCTAAACGGGCATTTTTGTTGGTGAGTATATTCAATAAAATGGCTATGTGCTGGTGATCACGTATTAATCGCTTAAGCATCGTCTTCTCCGTCATGTCTATCTCACTTACTCAAATTGTAGTCAATATCCTATCAACTTCCAATCTACTACAACTATATAAATTAGTTATGACAGAGATCATATTCCAGATAATTAACAAGCTAGGGGTTTCAGAAACACTAAAGCACCTAAAAAGGTGCTTTAGTGTTTCTGCTAACAGTGTATTTATCTAAGGGTACTAAATAAATGTGACTTTAACTGAGTAAAATCAGCGTCTAACTCAACAGATAAAATAGTTTTATTGACGACAGCTTCAAGTTCAGGTGGTAAAGGTAAGTCAACTTGTAACTCTCTATCAACCACATCCTTAAATTTTGCAGGATGCGCTGTACCTAAAAATATCCCATACTCATCTTTAGCCAATAATTGACGTAAACCTTGAGCTGCAATAGCAGCATGCGGCTCTGATTGATAACCCAATCGATATAGATTTTTAAGCGCTTCAGAGGTTTGCAATTCATTTAATGCTAAGCCAGTAATATCAGAAAGTGGCCAGCCCATTTGCTCACAAATAGCTTCAACGCGGGGCCAATTACTCGGCTCTGACACATCCATCGCATTTGACATAGTTGCAACAGTATCATGTGGTGCCCAGTCACCATTTTGTAAGTAACGTGGCACAGTATCATTGCTATTGGTTGCTGCAATAAATCGCTTTATTGGCAAGCCCATCGCTTTAGCAAATAAACCTGCAGTTAAATTACCAAAGTTGCCGCTAGGAACTGATACCACAAAGTTTTCATGACCAGCTTTTTTAGCTTGGGCGATGGCTTCAAAGTAATAACAAATTTGCGCCAATAAACGGCTTATATTGATTGAATTTGCAGAGTTTAGCGCTAAACCTTCTCTGACCTCTTCATCATCAAAGGCCTGCTTCACTAAATGCTGGCAAGCATCAAAATCAGAATTAACCGCCACTGTGTGGATATTCTTGCCTAAAGTAGTGAACATTTTCTCTTGCAGCTCACTGATTTTCCCCTTCGGATACATCACAACAACTTGTACTTTATCTAAACCATAAAATGCATCCGCCACAGCAGCGCCTGTGTCACCAGAGGTTGCTGTCAGAATAGTTAACCCTTTATCGCCTGATAATAAATTGATACATTGCGCCATAAAACGTGCACCAAAATCTTTAAACGCCAGTGTAGGACCATGAAAAAGCTCTAAACAGCTGCGATGAAAATCAACTTCTTTTAGGGGAGCCTCAAAAGTAAATGCTTTATCAACAAACGCGTCAACATTATCTTGTCCTAATTCATCCGCTAACCAAGCGCCTAAAACAAGTTTACTACGCTGCGCAAATGGCATATCAAGTAAACTGTCAATATCATCTAACACAGGGATCGTTTTAGGGAAAAACAACCCTCTATCTTTACCTAGCCCTAATTGAACAGCCTGACTAAAATTAACTTCCTGCGAAGGATGTTTTAAATTATATAATTCCATTACCACTACCTATTAAATTGAAAATTTTGTTTCGATACTAAACGCGTCGAGTACCTTGTTCATCTAATTGACATACATGGGCAAAACCACCTTGCTCTGTCACATAATGTTGCTCTAGCCAGGTTTTAGCCTGCTGAGCTTTTTCTAATGAGTCGGTGACGCTAAATAATGTTGGTCCGCTGCCTGAAATCCCCGTAGTCAGCATTCCTTGTTGCGCTAGAGCTTCTCTGGCATCAAGGTAGCCAGGAATAGCTGCCGCGCGATAAGGCTCAGCCATTACATCCTTGAGCACTTCAATTGCCATAGCAGCATCTTGTTGATAACTAGCATGTACAAAAGCACTTAAATAACGACCAAAATCAATCGCCACCGCTTTATCATATTGATCGGGTAACAATGCGCGCATTTTAGCGGTCGATAATGAAATACCAGGATAAGCCACCACCCAATACCATTGCTTAAAACTCGGTATCGCCGCACAAACCTTATCGGCAGTATTAAGCATTAGTTGCATGCCACCTAAGTAACAGGGGGCAACGTTGTCATAATGCACACTACCTGAGATTTGTCCTTCAAACTCGCCCATTAACAATAGCAAAGCTTGTTGATCAAATGGTTGTTCAAAGTATTCATTTAGTGCATAAAGAGCAGCAACTACAGAGCTAGCACTCGAACCTAACCCACTACCAACGGGTAAATTCTTCTCTAAAATGAGTTTAACGCCATCTTGACGTTGTAGTTTATCAAGAAAAAAAACGGCACACTGATAAACGATATTGTCTTTCAAATCCGTTGGTAATTTATGCGCCCAAGCTCCTACCTGAGTAAATTCAACGCCGCTTTCAATACCGCTAATAGTGACTTTATCGCCCAGAAGGCTACCATCAATAGGCGCTAACGCAGCACCTAATAAATCGAAACCTACACCTACATTCCCCATAGATGCTGGTGCATAAACACTCAGTTGAGCTTGATTAATGCTATTCATTACAAACCCACCTCACGTGTCCAGTTAAGGGTTCTAAGTACGTCGGCGAACACACCTGCTGCAGTCACATCAGTACCCGCGCCATAGCCACGTAAAACAAATGGAATGGGTTGGTAGTAGCGACTGTAAAAAGCCAGCGCATTCTCACCACCTTTGACACTATATAAAGGATCGGTCGCATCAACTTCAATAATGCGAACATAACACTTACCTTGATCAATTTGACCAACATAACGCAGCACCTTTCCCTGCGTTTTAGCTTTAGACACTCTTGTAGAGACTTGTGCATCAAGACGGGTTAAGTTGGCCATAAATGTCTCAACATCACCACTATCATCAAAATCAGTAGGTAATACAGATTCAATGTTAATATCGCTAAGCTCTAACGGCAAGCCAACTTCACGGGCTAAAATAAGCACCTTACGAGCAACATCCATTCCACTTAAATCATCGCGAGGATCAGGTTCTGTGAAACATTTATCACGGGCAATTGATGTGGCTTGCGATAAACTCATTCCTTCATCCAGCATCCCGAAAATATACGATAACGAACCTGATAAAATACCATTAAATTTATGCAGTTTATCACCCGCGCATAACAACTTTTTCAGGTTATCAATAACGGGTAAACCTGCACCAACCGTGGTTTCATATAAAAATTGACGACGTTGCTCTAAACTCACTTTGCGTAATGCTTGATAAAATGCATAATCACGGGTATTGGCTTTTTTGTTTGGCGTGACCACGTGAAATCCAGCATTCATTACATCTAAATAACGGTCTGAAACAGCTTCACTTGAGGTACAATCGACTAAGACTGGGTTGAGTAATTGTTGCGCTTGCCCCCATAGTAATAAATTATTTAAATCATAGGGTTGAGCATTATCAGTCATTAAGCATTGCCAGTTAGATAATTCAATTCCATTACTGTCCAGTAGCATTTGACGTGAGTTAGCAATACCGCATACTCGAATGCTGATGTGCTGCTCTTTTAGCATGTCATTTTGTTGTTTTATTTGTTCAAGCAATCCTGCGCCCACATTACCAGCACCGACTAAGAACACATCAACGTATTGCTGCACATCAAAGAAAGCCTGATGGCAAGCACTGATAGCATGTTTGGTTTTACTTTGCTGGATAACGGTTGAAATAGAGCGCTCTGACGACCCCTGAGCGATTGCTATAATATTAACGCTCGCCTTAGCTAACGCGCTGAAGAACTTAGCCGCCACTCCTTTATGCGTTTTCATGCCATCACCAATTAAGGACACGATAGCTAAACCTTGGCGCAACTCAATAGGCTCAAGTAATTCGGATTTTATTTCTAATTCAAATTCTTGTTCTAGAGCCCATTTCGCTTTCGCTGCGTCACGAGTACCAACACAAAAACTGATACTGTATTCAGATGAGCTTTGGGTGATCAATGATACCGAAATACCACTGCGCGAAATGGCTGCTAACGTACGACTGGCCATCCCAACCATCCCCTTCATACCTGGCCCAGATACGTTAAACATAGTCTGATCATCAAGATTAGAAATGGCTTTAACTTGTAAACCAGTTTGATCTTCATCGTTCGATACCAATGTACCTGGGGCTGATGGATTAAAGCTGTTTTTGATATAGCAAGGAATATGATACTGCGCAATTGGGGCGATAGTTTTAGGGTGCAATACTTTCGCACCAAAATACGATAGCTCCATCGCCTCTTGATAACTCAACTGAGACAATAACTTAGCATCTGTCACCGCACGAGGATCTGTGTTATAAACACCATCCACATCGGTCCAAATTTCACAGCTAGATGCATCTAAACAAGCGGCTAACACGGCAGCAGAATAATCAGAACCATTACGGCCTAAGGTCACAGTTTTTCCATGAGCATCTGCGGCGGTAAAACCTGGCATAACCCATACTCTGTATTCACTTAACGGTAATACTGCAAACCGAGGTTTACTGACATTAATATCAACTACAGACTCTAAAGGCTGTCCATGGGCAAGAAACAATTCAACTGGGTCCAACTGAGCGGCAGTAATGTTTTTAGCCAACATCACTTGCTCCATTAACGCTGCGGATAAACGCTCCCCAGAAACAACAATAGCAGCCCTTACTGAATCCGGGCACTCACCTAACAAGGATATTCCCTCTAACTTAGACTTCCATTGCTGCATTTGCATATTAAGTTTCTGTTTAAGCAATTCCTGTTGAGCTACAGACAACAAGGTTTCACCCGCTTGGGTATATAAATTATTAAAAACATGATCGATATGATCAACAACCGCTTGGTAAGATTTTCCCTCCACCGCTATATCAACCATTTCCAACAATGCATTCGTAATTGTTGCAGGGGCAGAAAGGACCGTTGCTACTGGTTCAGCCTCAGAGGACTCAGCAATAATATCAGCCGCCATTAAAAAACGAGGCCAATTTGCTAACGACGTACCACCAAACTTCATCACTTTCATACCGTTTTCTCCTGCCAATATCATGACATCAATGCAAAATTTTATAATAAAAAAGCCCGCTTCTTTTGTGGGAAGCGGGCTTGTTACTGAATTCTATTTAGGATGAATCAGCCCGCCCCCACTATATTAATAGTGGTGGTTGTAATGATTGTAATGGTTGCTATTACAACGGACTTGTAGGCTGACATATCGCTCACTTATTCGGGTTTCATCAGTGTTACCAAACGCATACGCTTTCCATTGCTGGTAACTCTTATTCACTAATGCTTACAGAATTGCTTTTTTAGCACTATATTGTCAACCCCAGTTGCCAATAAATTTGCATATTAATTAGCATTTAAGTTGATTTATTTAAGATTTCATATTTCATAAACTGAAACATCAATTGCATTCGCAATAAAACAATTAAAATACTGCATTTACGCTAACGTCAACGTTATTAGTATCACAATTAAATTGTTATATTTTTCAATAATTAAAGATAAATCGCACCCATTATGCTCTCCCCTATAGTAGTACAGCAAGAATGAGCAAGCTGATAATGTTCCTGATGCTTAATAAATGAGTAAATTTCTATAGCATTCGATTAATCGGATAAAAACAATAACGAGTTAACTAAATCAATAGGAATTGAGCAAAATACGACACAAATCATCGCAGCCCCAAAAAAATAAAGGTATTATGCGCCCATATCAGCAATTGGAGTCATTATGAAAATTTCAAAACATGCCGCGGTTACCATTCATTACCGTCTAAGCGATGCACAAGGTCAATTATTGGAAAGCTCTTTTGATGCAGAGCCAATGATTTATATTCAGGGTACCGAAAATCTTATACCTGGCCTAGAAGCTGAATTAGAAGGTAAAGTTGTTGGTGATAAATTTGAAGCAAACATACCAGCCGAACAAGCTTATGGTGTATATCACGAAGGTTTGAAGCAAGAAGTGCCTTTAGCTGCATTTGGTGATATTGAAGATATCGTACCTGGTATGCGCTTTATTGCAGAAACAGAAATGGGTCAGCGCCCTGTTCAAGTAACAGAAGTAAAAGACGATAGTGTCATTGTTGACGGTAACCATCCCCTAGCAGGCCAAGCATTAACATTTAATGTTGAAGTTATTGCTGTGAGAGAAACAACTGCGGAAGAAATCGCCCACGGACACATTCATGCCCATGGTGGCAGTTGTGGCGGTGGACATGAACATAATCATGAGCACGATCATGAACCTTGTGACACCCAAAAACCGGGTTGTGATGGCAATGGCGGATGTGGTTGTAATTAATAATAAATGTAGACTATTTTACTAAGCTATTAGGTTATTTCACCTAATTAAAACCAGTAGAAAGTTTGAATAAATGCAAGTCGCTGATTAAAATATAGTCAGCGACTTTTTTTATACGCTATACTTTATCCTGTGTGGTATCAATTGATACGCCATTTAATAGTGTCACGCTTGCCCTTTCCACCTTGTTTATGATTGAGGACAATTTAATAAACATGCGTTAGCAGCGTGGTATATCTCAGTATAAAAATAATAATAATTAATGATTAGCGACGGAGTGCTCATGTTAATTAAGCCACTTTATGAGTTATTACCTTACACATATATTGCTATTGGCGGGGTAAGTATTTTGATTCTACAACAAGAATATGCAATTGCAGCCGCTGTTGTAGTGTTTTTGTTTGGCGCCAGAATTTATAACTTACGCTCACAAAACCGTCGAACCGACACTAAACGCAGACGTAAAGAAGGTTTATGGCCAGACTGGTTGTATGGGTATATGCCATTCCTTTATATTTTATCGGCAGCTTTGCTTTATCGTTTTATCCCTAAAGATTCTAGCGCTCTGTTTGCTATTTGCTTGGTAACCTTTGGGACTTACCTACTTTTAAGGCGCTCTAGTTATAGACGCCATAAAATTCCAGTGTTTAGAACCCATGGCCGTTAATCAATCTTAACTAGAGATAATAAAGGCTTAACAAAAAATAAAAAACCGCTTAATCACATCAAGCGGTTTTTATTGTAATGGGTGTCCTATCAATCTACAAAATCAACTTTTGAACTTGCTCACGCTGCTCATTAGACATGTTTTTAAGGTAATTAGAACAGCGTGTAATCGTTGCAATGCTGACTTGATACTCAGCTGCGATTTGCCTTTGACTTAACTTACCTTCCAGTAAGGTTTGAAACACCTTTAATCGGCCAGCAACTGCGCTGCGCTCTTCCTCTGTCAGCAATAACCGAAATAACACCGCTAATTCATCATGATTCGAATGAGTCAAAATTTTATCGACCACTAAACTCCAATTCGCTCTCATAGGTACTCTCTTTAATAAAGTCCCCCTGATAATAACAAGGAAACAGCCGAAAGCAAAAGCTGCACAAACTATATAGCGATATCCAAAAGTGAAGTTATGTAAACTCGCCTCACATTCAGAAACAATCTAAAGGTGATTTCATACAATAAATGTGTAAAATAAAGCCGATACTCCCTGATAATAATAGAGAATACAATGAAAAAAATTTTACTCGCAATGACGGCAACTGCACTACTTATCCCAAGCGTTTATGCTAATAACTTTAAAGATACTGATCATGCCATTAAATATCGCCAATCAGCATTCGGTTTAATTGCCTATAACTTTGGCGATATGGGTGCGATGTTAAAAGGTAAAAAAGAATTTGATGCCACGGTATTTGCAGCTCGTGCAACCAATGTTGCTGCACTATCAAAAATCCCTCATGAAGGCTTTATCGCAGGTTCAGACAAAGGTAATACCGACGCGTTAGCTAAAATTTGGACTGACAAAGCCGATTTTGATAGCAAAATGACTGAATTCCAAGAAAATGCCACTAAATTAGCTGTCATTGCGCAAGGTACGGATTTAGGGCAGATCAAAAAAGCATTTGGTGATACAGGTCAAAGCTGTAAAGGCTGTCACGACGTTTATAAAAAAGATTAATATCGCAAACATTCTGCTCTAGTATGATAAAAAGCCCATATCGCTAATATCGAATGGGCTTTAATTTTTAGCAGGCATACCGATTAGCAATCGACTACATATACTTGACGACATCTGCTAACAAGCTAAACCACACCCCTGTAAATAAAACAGCAAACACAATTAACGCAAGCCAGATGGGTACCATTTTAGGTTGTTGTAATTCACCGTGAACACGCTTATAGCCTGTTATCATTGCCGTAATTAGGTTTTCACCTTTAATGAGATAAACCATTACAGCCAAAACATGCATTGCAGCAAAACCGAGAATAAGATTGAAGTTTTGTTTATGCACCCATGTCAATGTGCTCGCTGTGGCAGATGATACATAACTATAAAAGGGCCCTTCAGTAAAAATATCATCAGTAGCGAATAATCCTGTTACGAGTTGTATTATTAATAGGCTCAGTAGTAATACCACCATATAGCCGCCTAGCGGATTATGCCCTAAAGATTGGGTTTTCTGTTTATCTTTGGCGTATTGAACAACCGTTTTAGGGGAGCGAATAAAATGGGTAAATTTGGCAGTATCACTACCAATAATTCCCCAAACAAGTCTAAAAGCTAACAGCGTCATTAGTGAATATGCAAATATTTGATGGAGGCTCATCTCGCCAGCATCAGCACTCCACCATAATGCACCGAGTAATATCACCATAATCCAATGAAACGCTCTGACTGGAAAATCCCACACTTTGATTTGCTTGAATTGAGGTTGCATTTAATTGCTCGACTTTAATCAGTGTTGTAATACTTCGCTATAAGCGAAAACATCACTCATTATAAAATTATTTATTCACTTTAGGGGAATTGAAAACGTAAAGAAGTATAAGCAATGCATAGGTGACTTAAGTTAAAAAACTATTCCCCTTAAAAATACAGGTTAACACACTCTTAAACCGCCTAACATGCTGTTGTTATCCATTCAAATATGCGCCTAGTTAATTAGCTTTTCAAGTTAAATTACCGCTATTTTTAACGACAATGTCTATACGCTCAAATTAATACCACCTAACAAAACTCCCGTTCAATTATGCGATATAGATCACATTTTAATAGCCTTAAGTTGGTAATCTGAAGTTAAGCAATACAACAGAAGGTTCAAAATATGCTGAAAATCACTAGCAAGCAACTTGAAGTCACTGCCCCTATTCTTGAACGTATTGAAGGACAATTTGAAAAGCTCACAAGACACGATGTTCATCTTATTAACCCGCATGTCATTATTACTCAGGAAAAGCAGCTCTTTAAAATTGAAGCATCTATAGGCTTGCCAAGTGGAGAACTATTTGCCCAGGCGAAAAACGACAACCTTTACGCAGCAATTACTGCAATGGGTAAAAAGCTGGAAAAACAGCTAAATCGCCTGACCCATAAACCCCAAGCTCAACGTCATACTATACTTGAACGTGCAGAAGATGATTTTGAGTATATCTACAAGGAGGATACCGCCGCTTGATACTCATACCAAAAACACATAGCGCATCCTCGGGTGCGCTTTTTTATGCAGGTTTAAGCCAAAGTGAACAATTTTACATTGACACTCACCTAGCGAAGTTTTAGTTTTAACCTATGAACAAAATATTGTGTCGCGTTTTTATTTTCTTTTTTATGCAACCCACATAGGGAGGCGGTTTTTCTGTATTAAAAAGAAAATGAAAATACCAAAGCCTCCCAAATGGGGGGCTTTTTAGTTTTCACTATCGAAATAAGCAATCGAATTGAACAATATTAAGAGGTTAGTATGAATAAGCCACAAGGGTTAGATCTAACGCGAGAACAGATTACATCGTTAGATAATGAGCTACTGACCTTGCTCTCTAAACGTCGTGAACTCAGTCTTGAAGTCGCCCGCAGTAAAGAAATTGATATTAGACCTATTCGCGATACCCAAAGGGAAAAAGCATTATTAGAACGACTTGTTCAACTTGGACGAGACAAAGGGCTTGATGCACATTTTGTGATATCTCTTTACCAAAGCATCATTGAGGACTCTGTGCTTAACCAGCAAGCTTTTTTACACGGCAGAGCCAATCCTGACACACAGAAACAACACTATACAGTGGCCTTTTTAGGAGCCAGAGGTTCATATTCATATCTTGCCGCCACTCGTTACTGTGATAGAAGGCAGGTGACAATGATCGACTTTGGCTGTCAAAGTTTTGATGACATTGTCAACGCAGTTGAATCAGGCCATGCTGATTACGGATTCTTACCGATTGAAAATACCTCTTCAGGATCAATTAATGAGGTGTACGACGTTTTGCAACATACCAGCCTATCGATTGTGGGCGAAACCACAATAGAAGTCGGACATTGCTTATTAGCAAAACGAGGTACTGATACTGCCAATATTAAAACCGTCTATGCGCACCCACAACCCATTAGTCAATGCAGCCGCTACCTGAGCTTACATCCAGAATTTAAACTTGAGTATTGTGCTAGCAGTGCTGAGGCAATGTCTAAAGTGATTGAAGCTGATAATCAAAGTGTTGCCGCTATTGGTAGCGCTGAAGGGGGTGCTCTATATCAGCTAAGCGCTATTGAAGATGGGTTAGCGAACCAAAAAATAAATCAAAGCCGTTTTATTGTTGTTGCGCGTAAATCAGTTGATGTACCAGCACAATTACCGGCTAAAACAACGTTAATCATGGCTACAGGACAAAAACCTGGCGCGCTGGTTGAAGCACTACTGGTGTTAAAAGCTCATAGTTTGAATATGTCTAAACTTGAGTCGCGTCCCATTCCTGGTACACCTTGGGAAGAAATGTTCTATATCGACATTGATGGCAATCTTGCCAACCATAATGTGCAGCAAGCCATTAAGGAATTAGAGCGATTAACCCGTTTTATTAAAGTATTAGGTTGCTACCCTTGTGAGTCTGTCAAGCCAACACAATTGTCGCAAGCACAATTACTGATTGAACCGAACAGCTCAAGGGCTGTCGAGTCACCAAATCAGCATACTGCATCACCCACAACTAAATATAGTCGCGAATATAAGTCACAGGACAGTGAAGTCCAATGCAAACAATTGCAAGTAGGTAATAATCAATTTGGCGCATTTCAATTAGTTGATGCACCTAAAACTGATACAGAGCTAGCGAGTCTTGCAAAACAAACTAAAGAAGCGGGCTTTCAAGCTATTATTCTTAACCCATCTTTGGGCGTAACTAGCGAAAGCCAACTAAAGAAACATCTTCAGGTCATTGAGCAAGCGGGATTAGTAAGCGTATTATTTATCGAACAAGAAAACGATATCAGCAGTGCCCACTTAGCCGATATGGTTATGTTAAGTGGTCAAAATATGTTTAATCAAGGCTTGCTCGGTCAATTAGGCAGCTTAAATAGGCCTGTCATTATTGAACGTAATAACATGGCCAGTACTGAAGATTGGCTTGCTGCTGCACAAATAGTATTAGCGCAAGGAAATCAACAGGTCATCCTGTGTGATTCTGGGGTCAGAAGCTTTGCAAAGCCAGATCAAATCAGTCTCGACTTATCATCATTAGTCAGCATAAAACAAATGTGCCATCTACCTATCATTTGCAATGTAGCTAATGAGAAGAGCAATAACCGATATCCACAGGCCAAAGCCGCCAAGCAACTTAACGCTGATGGTATTGTATTAGCAGCGCCTTGTACCGATGCCGATAGCAACCTGCTTCGTGAGCTTTATTTGTAGTCTTTATCCACAAAAATGCCGGTATTAACCGGCATTTTTTATTCCTTCTGAATAATACTATAAAACCTAAACCATTAAGCCTTCATTCAAACTCACCCAGCCTTTAAATATACGGTAACTAAACCACGTTATCCCCATAAGATAGAGCGACACACTTAGCCAAACAGGACTTAATAAATAGCCCGCTATAAAAAAGGGACATAGTCCAATAATACTGAGTCGTTGCCAACGCAAATGCGATGCAAGTAATGAATTAGGCTTAATGTTTTTCTGAATAAGATTAAGCCAAAAGCTCATTAACACAGGAATAAAAAAAAGCGGAAAAGCACTCATCATTGCATAGAGAAAATGGCCTACGGTATTATCTTGCGATGTTGATGTTGATGTTGATGTTGATGTTGACAGCGTATCGAATGAAGTCATGGGCACATCTCCAAAATAGAATAGGTAAAGGGCAATTTAATTGCTCTGTCATCGATAATATACGCTGACTACTAGAATATAAATGTAAGCCCTATACTGTATTTACGCAAACAACAAAAAATGAAAAATGATTAACCTGTCTTCATATCATTCACTGACTGCAGCATTGCACGGCTTTCATGTTGAAACTGTGGAGCAAAGTCACCAAACCACTTAGCGACGCGTTTAAATTCTTCTACAAACGCATTACGGTCACCTGACTTTAATAATGCTAACGCGTCTCGATAGTTATCCAAATAATCACTTATCACGTCTTGGCTGCCTTGCTGTGCAAATATAATATCGGCATAAAGCTCGGGATCTTGAGCAAACAATCGACCTACCATCGCCAGCTCTAATCGATAAATTGGCGAACTAAATTGCAGTAATGTATCTATATCAGCCTGCTCCTCACATAGATTCACACCATACACAAAACTAGAAAAGTGACGCATAGCTTGTACAAGTTGCATCGCTTTGTCGTGTTTAACCGGTTCAGCTTCAACAACTCTTGCGCCCCAAATAGCAATTTGTTCAAGTAACCATTGATAAGATTCAGGCTGACGCCCATGGCACACCACCACAACTTGTTTAGCTAAACTGCCGACATCTGGGCCAAACATAGGGTGTAAACCTACCACAGGCCCTTTGTGCGCCTCTAGCATCGCCAAAACAGGCTGTTCTTTAATCGAAGTTAAATCAGCTAAAATGCATGTGTCGGGTAAATGAGTCAGGTGTTCTCGAATAACATCACAGGTGACTTTAATTGGCACAGTAACCAGCACCATTCCGGCACCATCAAATAGTGCTTCGGCGCGGTGCCAATCATTCTTGTCCAAGCTTTTCACTTGATAACCAGATAGTGTGAGCATTTGAGTAAATAACTGACCTAACTGGCCATCACCACCAACGACAACCACATGGCCTAAGTCTGTTTTTACCTGTTTAAAGCCAACATCTTTTTCATTCAAATAAGACTCACGCATTAAGCGACGTAAAATATCTTCGATCAATTGTGGCGATACATTCATCTTTTGCGCTTCGTCACGACGTTTAGCTAACATGGAAGCTTCACGTTGTGGGGCATAAATGGGCACACCAGCGGCGTGCTTGACTGCACCAACTTGTGCCACTAAATCAAGTCGCTTACGCAACAGGTGTAGAAGTTGTTGATCAACGCCATCGATTAAATCGCGTAGTTTTTCTAAATCAGCTGTGGTTTTTTCGTTCATCATACTTTTCATTAACCATTAACAACTTGCAGCACATTAAAGCGAGTTGGCAGTACGGCAGATAATTGGTTAGCGCCTTGTCGTAAAATTGTTTCAGTTGTTGCCCAATCAATACAGGCATCGGTGACAGATACACCATAGTCAAGTTCATTTAATGGCTTATTGGTACTTTGATTACCTGCATTTAAATGGCTTTCAAGCATAACACCAATGATAGATTTATTGCCCGAGACAATTTGATTAAATACATCTTCGCACACTTGTTTTTGACGATTGTGATCTTTAGATGAATTACCATGGCTGCAGTCAACCACTAAACGTGCATTCAACTTAGCATTATGAATTTGTATTTCACACTCAGCCACACTTTTAGCATCATAATTAGGTGCGATACCGCCACGAAGAATGATATGACCGTCAGGATTACCGGCAGTTTGCAATAAGCTGACCTGGCCTTCTTGGTTAATACCCATAAAACGGTGGCTGCTGGCTGCAGATTTCAGGGCATTAATAGCAACATCTAGCTTGCCTTCTGTACCATTTTTAAAACCTACAGGCATAGATAACCCCGATGCCATTTCTCGGTGGGTTTGAGATTCAGTGGTGCGGGCGCCAATAGCAGACCAGGTGACTAATTCAGAAATATACTGAGGACTAATAGGATCCAGCGCTTCAGTTGCCACGGGCAATTCTAATTCAGCTAACCAAATCATCAATTCACGAGCCATACGGAGTCCTTTTTCTACATCAAAAGACTCATCCATATTCGGATCGTTAATAAGCCCTTTCCAGCCTACTGTGGTACGAGGTTTTTCAAAGTACACGCGCATTAAAATATAAAAGTCATCACTGAGTTCATCGTGTAATTTTTTCAACTTAAGCGCATATTCTTTAGCTGCATCAATATCATGTATTGAACAAGGCCCTGTCACAACCAATACCCGACTATCACGTTTATGCACAATGTCTGCTACCGTTTTACGCGCATCCAAAATATAACGATATGCATGTGCTGATAAGGGTAACTCTTGTTTCAGTTGTGACGGCGTTGACAGTATTTGCTCAGAACTAATATGAATATTGTTGATGGTATCTTGCTGCATGATATCGGCTCACTGTAATAAGGTAAAAAGCAATCTAGTCACACTTTTTAGTGATAACTAAAACCACTGTATTTTTGTAATGATACACCATTACAACATAGAGCTAACTATGCCTGTGCATTTTTATGAGATCAAGGCTTATTTAACTCAAATGTGTAATTACTGCCATATCAGTATTCATGAGGATCATATGGCTATCTATTGTTAAATGACTAATGTGAAACTCAGATAATGAGTCAGGCTCTATAAGTAAAGCTAAGGGCTAAATAAAAGTCTGCTTACATGACTCAAAAATGATGGGGACGAATGCTAAAAACAAAAAACCGCCTTTCGGCGGTTAGTTGTGCGAACACTGCATCTTTTAAACTAAATTGATAACTATTACTTAGTTGCCAATTTTTCACGGATACGTGCAGATTTACCTGAACGCTCACGTAAGTAGTAAAGTTTAGCACGACGAACACGGCCGCGACGCTTAACTTCGATGCTAGCAATTAATGGGCTGTGCGTTTGGAAAGCACGCTCAACACCTTCACCATTAGAGATTTTACGTACTGTGAATGCAGAGTGCAAACCACGGTTACGCTTAGCGATAACGATACCTTCAAAAGCCTGAAGACGCTCTTTATCACCTTCTTTTACGCGTACTTGAACTACTACTGTATCACCAGCACCAAAATCAGGTACGTCTGTTTTCATTTGCTCATCGTTGAGCATTTTAATGATGTTGTTCATAACTTACTCCATTCTAGAATAACTGAAACAATGACTATACGGACGTGTCCGTTTCATTTACAAACTGCGCTAATAAGGCTGTTTGTTCGTCAGTCAGAGCTAGATTTTCAAATATTTCTGGTCGTCGTAGAAAAGTTCTTCCGATACTTTGCTGCAACCGCCAGAGTCTGATTTTTTCGTGGTCACCGCTTAACAACACTGCCGGTACGTCCATGCCATCTAAGTTTTCAGGGCGAGTATAATGAGGACAATCCAGTAATCCGTCAGAGAAAGAATCTTGCTCTGCTGAAGCTTGCTTACCCAGTACACCAGGTACTAGGCGAGCCACTGAATCGATTAAAGTCATTGCAGGTATTTCGCCGCCCGAAAGCACGTAATCCCCGATTGACCATTCTTCATCTACTTCAGTTTGAATAATGCGCTCATCGATACCTTCGTAGCGACCACACACTAAAATCAAACTGTCTGATTTAGCTAACTCAGTAACGCCTTGCTGATCCAGCTTGCGTCCCTGAGGAGATAGATAAATCACTTTCGCTCTGTCACCCGCTGCAGCTTTTGCAGCATGAATGGCATCTCGTAAAGGTTGCACCATCATTAACATTCCAGGTCCACCACCGTATGGGCGATCATCAACCGTGTTATGTCTGTCATGGGTGAAATCGCGAGGATTCCACGTGTGCACCTTAAGCAGGCCGTTTTTTACGGCTCGACCCGTCACCCCAAAGTCTGTAACAGCACGAAACATCTCTGGAAACAGGGTTATTACCCCTAACCACATATGTTGTACCTCGACTTAGAAGTCAGGATCCCAATCCACTATTATCTGTTTACCTTGCAAATCCACTTTTAAAATGAATTGTTCAGGGACAAAGGGGATCATACGTTCCACTTTGCCAAAAGCATCTTTGGCATTAGCTTTAACAAGTAACACGTCGTTAGATCCTGTTTCCACGATCTGGTCAACAATGCCCATGTTGTAGCCGTTATTATTAGTCACTTCACATCCGATAAGATCACGGTGATAAAATTCATCATCACTGAGTTCTTTCATTTGCTCAGGCATAATCGCAATTTCACAATTTGTGAGCATTTGCGCCTGTTCCCGTGATACAACCCCTTCAAGTTCAGCGATAACCGCCTTACCTTGTGAGCGCCACTGGCTGACTTTAACTTCACGCCATTTCCCCTGGTCATATATAAGCCAAGGAGAATAATCAAAAATGCCTTCAACAGAATTGGTATAGGCAGTGATTTTTAGCCAACCTTTAATGCCATGACAAGCGCCTATTTTACCCAGCACAATCGGCTGTTGGTTACTACTCATCTATCTATACCTAAACGCAATTAAGCAGCTGCTTTACGTGCGTCTTTAATTAACTTAGCAACACGCTCAGATGTTGCCGCGCCAGTAGCAACCCAATGCTCAACACGATCTAAATCTAAACGTAAAGTTTCTTCTTGACCACGAGCTAGTGGGTTGAAAAAGCCTACACGTTCGATGAAACGACCGTCACGAGCATTGCGGCTATCAGCAACAACGATATTGTAAAATGGACGCTTTTTTGCGCCGCCACGAGCTAAACGAATGGTAACCATGCGTTTTATTCCTCTAATGATTTGCTAGAAGCAAAAATAAAAACTGGAACCCGTGTTCGCGAAGGTCCCAGTAAGAAAGCCGGAAGATTTTACCCTACTTTGAAACTAATGCAACCCAAAGCGCCGTTTTTTACAGCAAAAAGGGTTATAGCGCCAAGCAAAGTATCACTTCCGAAGATTAAATTGATTAACTAACGACCGGGCATCTTCATACCAGGCGGTAACATACCGCTCATACCACGCATCATTTTTTTCATGCCGCCTTTAGCTGACATTTTTTTCATCATTTTTTGCATTTGAGTAAATTGCTTTAACAGGCGATTTACGTCTTGAATTTGTGTCCCTGAACCTAGCGCGATACGACGTTTGCGTGAACCTTTGATTACATCAGGGTTTTTGCGTTCTTTGGCTGTCATGGAGTTAATAATCGCTTCCATTTGGCCAGTCATTTTACCGTCTTGAACTTGCGCTAATGCTTCTGGAGGTAACTTACCGACACCGGGCAGCTTTTCTATCATGTTCATCATGCCGCCCATGTTTTTCATTTGCTGCAGCTGTTCACGAAAATCTTCTAAATCAAAACTACCACCAGCTTTCACTTTAGAAGCCAGTTTCATTGCCTTGTCTTTATCGACGCCGCGTTCAACTTCTTCAATCAGTGAAAGAACATCACCCATACCTAAAATACGCGATGCGATACGGTCGGGATGGAAAGGTTCAAGCGCGTCAGTTTTTTCACCAACACCTAAAAACTTAATCGGTTTGCCAGTTATGCTGCGAATTGATAACGCCGCACCACCGCGAGCATCACCATCCACCTTGGTTAAAATCACCCCTGTTAATGGCATTGCTTCATTAAAGGCTTTAGCTGTATTTGCTGCATCTTGACCTGTCATGGCATCAACAACAAATAAGGTCTCTACAGGCTTAATAACCGCATGAAGCTGTTTAATTTCGTCCATCATGGCTTCGTCAACATGCAAACGACCTGCTGTATCGACAATAACAACATCAATGAACTTTAGTTTGGCATAAGCTATTGCCGCTTTTGCTATATCTAACGGCTTTTGACTGACATCAGATGGGAAAAACTCAACCTCAACTTCAGCAGCTAAGGTTTCAAGCTGTTTTATTGCCGCTGGGCGATAAACATCAGCACTGACAACTAAGACGGATTTTTTATGACGAGTGCGTAAAAACTTACCTAACTTGGCTACAGAGGTAGTTTTACCCGCTCCTTGAAGACCCGCCATCATAATGACAGCCGGAGGCTGAGCAGCTAGGTCAAGCTCTTCATTAGCTTCCCCCATAGCGCGTTCAAGTTCACTTTGCACAATCTTAATAAAAGCTTGGCCTGGACTTAAACTTTTAGAGACTTCTTGTCCGACAGCGCGATCTTTTACACTGCTAACAAAGTCTCTTACTACTGGCAATGCAACATCAGCCTCGAGCAAAGCCATGCGGACTTCACGTAAGGTGTCTTTAATGTTGTCTTCCGTTAATCGACCGCGACCACTTATATTTTTTAGTGTTCGTGATAGTCTGTCAGATAGATTCTCAAACATTTAACCGCTCTTAATACGCTTATCGATAATGCGCACTATTATACTCAAAAATTTTTAAGATGCGCGCTTGTGTGACAAATTATTCATTTTTAACTCAAACGATTAGCCTTACGCCTTATTTATAACAGGATCAAACTCATGTTTAATCATGGTGTTCAAGTGTCTTATTACCCATAACAGATGTAATAAGGTAAATTATTTGCAGCTAACGGTCAGAAACTGTTAAATTTTGCGTAATAGGTCACTGCCCTTATTAGGTGACTTCATGTTAATCTTACCCAATAGTGTTCATGTGCGTTTTGAGACTAGATATTATATCTAGTCAGCATGTCCATATAACTTGATAGGTTTAAATCAGATGGTTATTTTTTCTGCTTCGGCTATGTTTTTTTATTGTATTGCATTGATTCTTGCCACTAGCCGGCTATTTCATGCTGATGGTCCCAATCGCAAACTTCTTATGATGATATCTGCTCTGGGTGTGGTAATGCATGGTTTTGCTTTATCTCATTCAATTTTTACACTTGATGGGCAAAACTTCAGCTTAACCAATGTCATATCAATGGTGAACTGGATCATCGCATTTACCTTTACCGTTACCTTACCGCGGCTAAAAGTGATTGTCGTGTTGCCGGTAATTTATGCCTGTTCAATCATCTCGGTAGCTTTGCTATGGCTACTACCTCCTCAATATATCACTCATTTTGAACTGCACCCGGAAATTCTTGCACATGTTGTATTATCGCTTATGGCATACAGTGCATTAATGATTGCAGCACTTTATGCACTGCAATTGTGGATTATTCAAAATAAGCTTAAAAATAAGAAAATGATCATGAGCACTGCTATGCCACCGCTTATGACCGTAGAGCGTCAGCTATATCACCTTATTGTGATTGGCTTTATTTTATTAAGCTTGTCACTAGTGACTGGGTTTGTGTTTTTAGAAGATATGTTTGTTGATGGTAAAGGCCACAAAGCTATCCTGTCGATGGCTGCCTGGGCTGTATATGGCACTATGTTGTGGCAACACTACACAATAGGCTGTCGTATCCGCACTGCTGTGGTTTACAGTTTATCTGGTGCAGGACTACTTTCATTAGGCTATTTTGGTGCCCGTATTGTTAAAGAATTGATTATTAATTAATTCCCACTTCGGTTATGACTATGAAAGTAGTCATAACCGTTAAAAAGCGGGTACTTTCAACGAAATGAAGTTGTTCACTCTGCATGATGTCTTTTACTTTACTAATATTATAAGCCTCTATAACTTGACTCTTTTCGTCAGTGGTTAATAATGCTGGTTAAATATATCTATTCTGGTCGTCAATAACGGCCTACATACCATAACGGAGCCCCCTTCCTTGGACGCTATATCTACCAGCGCACTGTTAATTTTCCTTGTAGTATTGATTTTGATTTCTGCATACTTTTCTGGTTCAGAAACCGCCATGATGACGCTTAACCGTTATCGTTTACGGCATTTGGCTGGCAGTGGTAACAAACCAGCACAGCGAGCGCTAAAGCTACTTGATAGGCCAGACCGATTAATTGGGCTTATTCTTATCGGCAATAACTTAGTAAATATCCTCGCATCTTCAATTGCAACCATTATCGGTATGCGCGTACTTAGCCAATATAATATTGATGAAGCTGCCAGCATTGCTATCACTACCGGCGTACTGACTGTCGTTATTTTGATTTTTGCAGAAGTCACCCCCAAGACCTATGCTGCATTACACCCAGAAAGAATCGCCTTTCCATCAAGCATTATTCTGAAATGGCTATTGATTATTATGCTGCCGTTAGTAAAAGGGCTTAACATTATTACTAGCGGTTTCCTGCGTTTATTAGGTATTAAAACAGTCAAAACCAATGATGCATTAAGCCAAGAAGAGTTACGTACCGTTGTTCACGAAGCTGGTGCGCTCATCCCCCAGCGTCACCAAGAAATGTTATTGTCGATATTAGATTTAGAAAAAGTCACCGTAGAAGACATTATGATTGCGCGTTCCGATATTTACGCTATCAATATGAATGATGATTTTAAGCTCATTAATAAGCTTGTTATCCAAAGCCCACATACTCGTGTATTAGTATATCGAGACACAATTGATGATTCGGTTGGGTTTATCCATTTACGTGATGCTCTTCGTCTACAATCAAAAGAGCAATTTAGTAAGTCATCATTATTACGTGCGGTAAAAGAGCTGTACTTTATTCCTGAAGGCACACCGCTAAACGTGCAGTTAGCAAATTTTCAACAAAATAAAGAACGCATAGGGCTGGTTGTTGATGAGTATGGCGACATTCAAGGACTTGTGACACTTGAAGATATTTTAGAAGAGATAGTCGGCGACTTCACCACATCAATGATGACGACACCAAGCGAAGATATTAACATCCAACAGGATGGAAGCTTTTTAATCGATGCAACTATTAACATTCGTGATTTAAATAAAGAGATGAAATGGGATTTCCCCATCGATGGCCCCAAAACGCTCAACGGATTAATTGTTGAATATCTTGAGGATATCCCTGCAGCTAACACAAGTTTACGTTTAGCTGATTATCATATAGAAGTCATCGAAGTATCGGATAACATGATTAAATCCGTGCGGATTATGCCAAACTCACCCATCGTAGACCCTGATGAGAGTATTATTGGTTAACAGTAATTGGTTAGCTTCAATTAGTTAGCAGCAATGAATTAACTTCAAATTAGTTAACAAATAAAAAGGAACCTTCGGGTTCCTTTTTTTGTCAACGCCAGTACTTAACTCGCATTTTATTAATTTAGTTCTACACTTAAATTTAACACTTAAGATAATTATTAAAGTAAAAAAGTGTAAGGATCAACTGCGTGAGAAAAAAACGCCTACTAAGCTACTATACTTTTTTGTGTATATTCTTTTTTGCTCCTCATCTTACTCAGGCTGTGGTGCTATTTGACACGATTGGAGCCGAGCATGGCTTATCCATGAACACTGTTAATGATGTCATTACGGATCAAGATGGTTATTTATGGATAGCAACACAGGCTGGTTTGAATCGTTACAATGGTAAAGAAATTAAGATTTACTTAAAAGAAGATCAATATGGCCCATCAGGCAATCATATTAGTCATTTGTATTACAGTAAAAAAGGTGAGCTTTGGCTGTCCACCGTCAATGATGGTTTAAATAGATTCAAACCAAAAACCAAACGTTTTGAGCATTACAACGCGCCTAAATTTGGATTACCCTCTAGCGGAATTAACGACCTAAGTGAAGATAGTGAAGGTAATATTTGGATTGCTACTAATAACGGAATTTATATTTTTTCTGCTACACAAAATGTGGTTATTGAACACTTAAATATCGGCGACAAAGGTTTATTAGATGACAATATTCACGGCCTATTTTTAGATAAATCATCGCGTTTATGGGTTTATCATAATCAAGGCCTACAACTTTACTTACCTGAACAAAAAAATTAACCACGATATCTCAACAATCTAAGCAAACAAAATATATTACTCGTATTGCAAATGGAGACGATAATAACATTTGGCTAGCAACCAGTAATAGTGAATTATTGCATCTAGATTTATCCCAAGGGTTAACATCGCCTACCACCACTTTGCACCAGTTATTTTTTCCCGATACCATTCAGCAAAACAATATCAATGACTTAGCTTTAGATATCGATGGTAAACTTTGGATTGGCTTTCAACAAGCTGGTGTAGCTTGGTATCAGCCAGACACACATCAATTTGAACATTTTTCTCATTCAGCAAGCAATACTCGTAGTGTCAGTAGTGATTTAATTACCAGGCTGTGGATAGACGACGAACACCAACTATGGATTGGCACAAGAGGGGCTGGTTTAAGTAAAACAGATCTAAATAGCCAAGCTTTCAATACTATCAATCAATATGCATTCTTTGAAAACAATATCTCTGATAACGATATTAGAACTATTTATCGAGATAAACAAAACGTCCTTTGGATTGGAACTGCCCAAGGGTTATTCATTGCAGCAGAAGATACTCAAAGAAACATTACTGGCTTCTCACTTTTTACCCACCCACAATTTGATAGTAAAAGCTTTATTAGTTTTATAACACAAGATGATAAACAACAGCTTTGGATTGGTACGCGCGGCAATGGTTTATATATCATGGATATTAAAACCAAGGAAATTAAGCAATATGTAGCTCAGCCAGATAACCCTCTGGCAATAGCAAGTAACCATCTTTATAGCATTTTATTCGATGACACTAAGCAAGCTTGGGTTACGACAAAAGATGCAGGGCTAAGTTTATTTATACCCACTATATATGGTTTTAAATCCTGGTCTCATGATCCCAATTTACCGGACAGCCTTGCGAGTAATGAGATAAGTAAGATTTTACCTGCTCAGCAAGGCGGGTACTGGATATTGACTTATGGTGCAGGGTTAATTCATATGTCTGTAGAGGGAAAATTTACGCAATATGCGCCAAACACTGTTGAGCAATTTCCTAGCAAACATTTATTTAATGCGTATTGGATAAAAGATAGGTTGTGGATCTCTTCCAGTGATGGGGTTTTCTCTTTTATACCTGAAACAAAGGCGGTGCAACTATTTAATAAGCAAAATGGTTTAATCGACAATATCGCTTACCTTATGGTTAAAGATAAGTCGGATCAACTCTGGGTCGGTACATCTGAAGGGCTTAGCGTTCTTAATAGCAAAGATCATACAATACGTAATTATACTGATGTGGACGGGCTTCAGAATAATGAGTTTAATTTCGGTGCAGGCTTTGTTGATGATAATAATCGTGTTTATTTAGGTGGCATAAATGGGTTTAACATCATTACTCCCTCTGATTTACCCGTCACACCAGAACCTAAAATGCCCATTATCGACGAGTTTTACTTATTAAATAAATTGCAGCGTCTACAAGATGACACACGGTTTAATCAATCGCTGGATGTCAGTTATGCCGATAATATTCAGTTGAGTTATCTAGACACATTATTTTCATTTCGTTTTCACAGTAATAATTTACATCAAGCCCAACAGATTAAATATGAATATAGGATGCTAGGACTACATCAGCAATGGTTTGATGATTTAAACAGTCATGTTGCCCATTTTTCTGGCTTATCACCGGGTAAGTACCAATTTCAAGTCAGAGCTAAAAATCACAATAATCAGTTTAGCCAGATAAGAACCTTGGAGATTCATATTATGCCCCCACCCTGGCAAACATGGTGGGCATATTTACTTTATTGCTTGTTTTTTATTGCCATCATCGGATTTTTTAGCTGGTTACAAACTCGCAAATATCGCATTAAAGTCTTTATGATGGAGCAAGTTGCTAAAAGCGAGCAGCGATTACAGCTCGCATTATGGGGCAGTGGTGATGAGTTTTGGGACTGGGACATTCGCAATAAAACCGCTACTCGCACTAATACTTTTTTACAATATCCTGAACACGAAATCAGTTTAATGGACACCCTACAACAGTGCGTTCACCCTGATGACTTACCCCATGTAATTAATATTATGACCTCTTGCTTAAACTTAGAGGAAAATAAATTTGAACTGGCTTATAGAGCAAAAACACCTGATGACAAATGGCTTTGGGTACTTAATAGAGGTCAAGTGATAGAGAGAAATAATCAAGGCAAACCAAACAGAATAACGGGTACAATAAAGAATATTCAGTCGTTAAAAGAAACTGAAGAAGCACTAAAGCTGCTCAACATTGAGCTTGAAGATAGAGTAAAGTCTCGCACTGAAGAGCTTAAACTCACTCAAAATGAGCTCATTGATAAGGAAAAAATGGCCACGTTAGGTGGACTCGTCGCAAGTATTACTCACGAAATGAATACTCCAATCGGTATTAGTGTGACAGCGACATCGCACCTTTCAGACAGGGTCGAGGAGTTCAATAAAAAATATCAATCTGGCGATGTTTCACACGAAGATTTTGAACTATATCAATCTGAAGTTGCTGATTGTGCAAGACTGATGCTATCTAATTTAAATAGAGCAACTAAATTAATACAAAGTTTCAAAAAAGTTGCGGTGGATCAATCGCATGAAGAAGTAAGAGACTTTAATCTGAAACAATATTTAGATGAAATATTTGTGTCACTGCACCCATTATTATCCCGTACTAAACACCAATATGATTACCAGTGCCCTGAAGATATTTCATTACACAGTCAGCCGGGCGTACTGTATCAAATTATCAGCAACTTATTAAATAATTCGATAATTCATGCTTACCCTGATAATAAAATCGGCCAACTGACTTTAACCGTAACGCGAGAACCTAACGGGCTTAAAATTATTTATAAAGATGATGGATGCGGTATGTCAGATGAAATTAAGCAGAAGATTTTTACCCCCTTTTTCACCACTAAACGTGGACAGGGTGGAAGCGGCCTGGGAATGAACATTCTATATAACTTAGTTAATCAGGTTTTAAAAGGCAAAGTCACCTTGAGCACGGCTCCAGAACAAGGCGCTATATTTACAATTGAATTACCCGAAGAAATAATGACGAAACAAATAAATTGAATCTGGGTGTTTTATGTGTGCTTATATCGTATGCTAATCTATAGCAATCAATACAACACTAATCCTATAAATTAAAGGACAGACTAATGGACGAGAGACGCAAATTTTCGAGAATTCTATTTGATGCTAATGCTTATCTTGCTCAGGCTGAGTCTACCTGGCGTACAACGATTCTAGATTTAAGCCTTAATGGTGCTTTGGTCGAAATCCCTGACACATTCAGCGGTACAAAAAATAGTGATATAACATTAGAGTTTGTATTACCTGATTCAGATATTCAGTTAGTCATGAACACAAAAATTGTACATAAAACTAGCAAGCATTTAGGCTTACGCTGTTTACATATCGATGTTGAAAGTATTAGTCACTTGCGCCGTATTATTGAACTTAATTTAGGTGATGCTGAGCTGCTTAATCGAGAGTTGGAAATGCTAATCCAACCCGAAGAATAAATAACCGTTCAATTTAACGCTGAAAACGCACAACTAGAGTGCGTTTAAAGCTTCAGTTAATTTGTTCACCCCAATAATCTCCATTCCCGCTGGTGTTTTTTTGGGCATATTAGCTTTAGGTACTATAGCACGTTTAAAACCATGTTTAGCTGCTTCAATTAAACGTTCTTGGCCATTAGGCACAGGTCTAATTTCCCCTGATAAGCCAACTTCACCAAAAACAACTAAATCAGTTGGTAAAACCTGACCGCGAAAACTCGATACCATCGCCAATAATAACGTTAAATCGGCACTGGTTTCAGTTACTTTCACACCACCTACAACGTTCACAAACACATCTTGATCAGACATCTGCAACCCACCATGGCGGTGCATCACCGCCAGTAGCATGGCTAAACGATTGGCATCCATCCCCACCGCGACTCGACGAGGGTTAGACATGGCTGAACTGTCGACCAGAACCTGCAACTCCACCAGCAATGGACGCGTACCTTCCCATACCACCATAACTAATGATCCCGATGATGCTTCATCGCCACGGGATAAAAATATTGCGGAGGGATTGGCCACTTCTTTTAAGCCACGTTCCGTCATCGCAAAAACACCCAACTCATTAATTGCGCCGAATCGATTTTTATGTGAACGTAAAGTACGGTAACGACTATCACTATCACCTTCAAACATCACCGAGCAGTCAATACAATGTTCTAATACCTTCGGGCCAGCTAAACTGCCATCTTTGGTGACATGGCCAACCATAATGACCGCTATACCATGCTGTTTTGCAAATCGGGTCAAATATGAAGCTGACTCTCGAACCTGAGACACACTTCCTGGCGAAGATTGAATATCGCTCATATGCATCACTTGAATAGAATCAATCACAATCACTTTAGGCTTTATTTGTATCGCAACATCACAAATAGCTTCAACACTGGTTTCAGACAGCATACGCAGATTTTGAGTCGGTAACCCTAGACGATGGGCGCGCATAGCCACTTGTTGTAAAGACTCTTCTCCCGTGACGTACAAGGCGGGCATAATTTGCGCTAATTGACACAAGGTTTGCAGTAAAAGCGTACTTTTACCAGCGCCAGGATGGCCACCAATAAGTATCGCGCTACCAGGAACAATACCGCCACCAAGAACCCGATCTAACTCACCAAACGTACTGGCAATACGAGGTAACTCATTTAAATCTATTTGATCGAGCGTCTGTACTTCTTTACTGGTGGAACCGGCATAACCACTAAACTGATGGGTACGCGTAGCACTGCTTGCGCCCAAACGAACCTCTGTGATCGTGTTCCATTCCTGACAGGCATTACACTGCCCTTGCCAACGCGGAAAATCTTGACCACATTCATTGCACACATATGCTGTTTTATTCTTTGCCATAATGCTCAGTTAGTAAATTAAAAAGTTGAGGAAGAACTCTTTTCAGTCCAAGATATATCAAATCATAGACACTAATTGTTCTGTAAACTTTATCATTTATCTCAAATAGGGTTAAGATTAACTTCAGACCCATACTATTGATAAAGCAATGTCTTTTCATGCCGATAAGATTAACAGCCAGACTCACAATAAGCATTAAAAACGATAATAGAAGATGAGCCTAGACAACCACAGCGCACTTATAGAACAATTAAAGCCCTTATTAATGGAACCTGATTTTCAGGAACTGTTCGAAAGCCTTACGGCTGATGAATCAAATTCTACCCGCTTTTTACTTAAAATGGAGCTAAACCGCATATCAGCCCTGTGTACTCGCGTAATAGACTTACGTGATAAAACCGAACTGGCCTGTGAAGAAGTTTTCATTGGTAACCAACGACACTTTTTAGATGCGCCCTCAAAAGAAGCCCTTGAAGAAGCGTTACCTATTTATCGAAACAAATACACCTTAGGTGTGTATGAAAAAGTCATTAAAGCTCACCAAAAACGTAAACAGCTTAAACAAGAAGGCAGCACTAATGAACCGAGCCTAAATGCCTCACCGTTTATGGTACCAGGTATTGTTTTAGGCAGTTATTTTAATCGTAGTGAAGAGCGAATGAACTACAGCATTAAAATTGCTGTGTCACAATCTGGATCCGCTGAAGTATTAGGGGCTACCCTAGACTTATCCGTTGGCGGCGCCAGAATAAAACTCCCATTAAAACATAACTTTCAACCTGAGAGACCACTTAGGGTAAAGTTGCTTGAACTTAATGAAGAGTTTTACTTTGAAGACTTACAGCAGGGTGTTGATTACGCTATTGTTGATATCCAAAATAAAGATGACAACGCCATATTTCGCCTAAAACGAATTGGTAGCAGTGAAGAACTAGATAAGGTTATTGCTCAATTAATTAATAGTTATAAATTTCGCTACAAAGTCGATGTCAACGATGTCATTGTTAATGCTACAGGTTTAGGGTTCGAGCGTCATTACTTACCCTTACAACCTCATTTACCTGTCTACATTTCGATTAAAGAAGGTAAGCCTCATATCACCCATGCCCTGCTTGGCCGCGGTAATCAGCCATTACTGCATTTTTTTCAAAATGAGGATGATATTAACCAGCTGCCAGGGATGTTAACTAATAACCGCATAGTGCATTTATTAAAGTCACCGGATATTACTGAACATCAACTGATGTTTTGTTTTACACATATAGCCAACGAAAAAGTGCACTTTTATTCAGCGACATTATTTGAACTGCAACAAAGCGAACACTTGGGATTATTCTTAGGTTTTGGTTCAAAAAAGTCTAGTTGGCGGGTCTATAAATTAGTTAGCCAAAAAGTGGATCATAAACTGAATTATAAAACCTCTACACTTCCGGGCGATGATGCACAATATTCAGCATTAACAGAACAACAGTTAGCCAGTTTTAGTCATATTATTCAAGTTTGTGATATCACAAACTCGAGTGTAAATAGCCAATATCAAGCTTGGTTCAATAACCAAGATGTAAACCAACTAAAAACCTTTGCGCAACGTAAAATAAATGTGAATAGTATTAAAAGAATATCAATGCCATTTACAGAGCGGCGCCATGAATCAAGATTCGCTTTTAAAACATTAGTTAACATCAAACAAGGTAATAAAATTGCTTCTGGAATAACCCATGATATTTCTAGCCGAGGCTTGCAAGTAACCTTAGCGGAAGCATTCGATTTTAACTCACCAGCATCTGTTAGTCTTAGCTTGCCTAGCTTACAGGCCAAAGCAATTCAGATTGACTTGAGCGCATTACCATACCAACTTATTAGAACGCGCTCAAAAGGCAGCATACTTCATTTAAGTGCATTAATTGGTCACTCACCACATATCGGCGTTGAATTTTTAAATAAACTGATCAATCACAACAAAGCAAAGTTAACTCAACTGTCCGATAAAGATGGTGAACAAAAAGAGCTGGCTGATGGAATGAAAAATTTGATGATGCGTGAGCTAGTTAGCGTGCCATATTTTATTGAAAAACAGAGTAAATCATTCTCCCTTTCAGCCATCGGCATTGGCACCAAAGTAGATGAGATAAGCCATTTATTCTCTCAAGATACAGATCAAATAATGCAATACAACCTGACACCGCTCATGGCAGATGGGGTACTAAAAAGTCAAATTATAGATCCAATTAAAACAATGAAAGCCGCTGATGATATGCGCTTTTTTGAAGTATTCATTCAAATAACTAGACACGCTCGTGGCACAATCAATCTAAATTGCAAAGTTGCGACAGAAATCAGTGTCGTAGATCAACAATCTTTTATAGAACAAAGCCAACGTTTAGGTAGATTTATGGCGTTAAGGGTATATTTGGGGGCAGCAGATAAACCAGATATGACCTATATTCGTCGTGAATTAGAATATATTACTATCCATGCAAATCATAAAGCCAAGCAGCTTGAAGAACAGCTCTGGAAAGTTATTGGTATTGGCGAATTTCTAGACATCACGACAGAAGTAAAATTACGTTTCCCTAAACTGAGTACAGTGCAAAACAACAAGAACTTAGCCGCATCTTAATGGATCATAATAAAATAAGCTTTAGCATCGTCAGTCACTCAGCTCAAGATACCACTTTTTAATCTGCATAAAGTGGTCATCGTTGGCTTGTTTGTGAGTCAACATATCCGCATGGCCATAATCATTTAGGTAGCCATTTTTTTTAGCAAGCAAGGTATATTTTGCTTGCTGCAAACCGCACTCTGCCATCATATCTTGCACATCCGACGGGTTACCCAATACAGTGTCATTTTCTCCGGCAATAAACCACGTACTAGGCCAGTTTGCACTTTTTGCAGCAAGTGCGTAATTAAACTGGTCATCATGGTCTATCCACTCCCCCTAACCCAATCAATACTCTGGAGTAGTGATTGATGGCTTTCATTATCCATACCAAATCGATAACGGTTAGCATCGAAAAAGCCTTGCCTAGATACACAAAAAGGGGCGAACCGGTTCCAGAAAAGATCTACCATTAGCCATTTTCGTAATGACTTAATTTTGATGGTACGTTTACTACCAAAAGTTAACAGTGAGGCGACACTCGTCTGTAAATCCGCAAACCGAGCTAAACTACTTGCCATTAACACTCCCCCCAGGAATGTGCGCTCCAATGTACTTTTGATGTCATAGGATGACGTTTTAAAATAAATGATTGCACCAAAGGTAACTGCTCTCTAATAACCTCCCCTTGGCCTAATTCATATTGCTTATCAATCAAGGGAGTACTTTTCCCCCTTCCTGCGGTATCTAGCACATAAACATCAAACCCTTGCTGCGCCATAAAACAGCCTAAACCACGCCCTGAGTCACTATAAAAGACTCGACCGTTAGACATAGCACCATGCAGCATTAAAATAGGTGTGAGACGCTTATGCGAAGTTTGAGCTGGAATATAACGTAGATGTAATTGCCCCTGTCGATAGGGAATAAACAAAGACTGTTGAGTGGGTGATATCAAAATGGCAGCTATTGGTATTGAGTGAGTAAGCCCATACTTAACCATAACTGCCATCAATATCAACTAAAATAGAGCAAACATCCTAAATAATACAACTGCGCTGTTTTGAGTAACAACAGCAGCGTAATGCTTATGAGGCTTGTAAACAAAAAACCAAAGCACGTAAATCTAATTTATTTACCGCTAAATTGGCCGCATTGATTAACTTAGGCTTACCATGGAACGCAATTCCTAAGTCAGCGGCTTGGATCATCGGGATATCATTAGCACCGTCACCGATAGCCACTACTTGTCCTGTTTCAATTTGCCACTTTTGAGCACACTTACCAATAACAGTCGCCTTATATTGCGCATCGACTACATCACCCGATACATGACCAGTCAGTTTGCCATCCTCAATAACCAGTTCATTAGCAAAGGCTGCATCTAACTTTAACAGATACATTAAATGATTCACAAATGGCATAAATCCACCAGAGGCGACAACCACTTTCCATTGGTTAGCTTGTAACTCTGCTAAAGATGCGGTTAAGCCGGGCATCAATGGTAAATTTTTGCATAGTGTATCAATGATAGTTGCATCTGCATTAGCGAGTTTGCTTACTCGTAATCGTAAGCTTTGTTCAAAATCTAATTCACCTCGCATCGCACTAGCGGTGACTTCGGCCACTTCATCACCCACTCCAGCTAACACAGCTAGTTCATCAATACACTCTATCTGAATCGCCGTTGAATCCATATCCATCACTAGCAATCCTCGCTGGTTCAGCAAAGGTAATGGCGCAGTAATCAATAATAATTCAGCCGCTAAACTATGCTGAGTCACACTAATATCAAAAGCCGACTTCATTTCAGTAAAAGACTTACTGGCTGAAATTTCTATACCGATAAGATCATTTTCGCGTTCAAGTACGCTAAAATACGCAGGAAACGGCAGTTCAGCAAGCCATGCATCAATGTGTGATTGAGCCGATAATTCAAATATCACTCTAACACGTTCATGACTTAAAGAAGCGATATCACTATGATACTGCGCCTCTTCATAGCGTTGGCATAATAGGTCATTGTGCCAATACTCAGTGGTAGTTGATGTTAATAACCAAGATAGAATACTGACACCTCTGTTACTTGGGGTACTCTTATTAAGTGCATTGGCGGATGCTAGACTTCTGCGGTGCATGGATCAGACCTCTTTGATTACAACTATCTACTGATGAGTTTTTAGATTAATATAATTTCCACACCACCAAGCCATCAAAAATATGGCAATCAGGCGCCTACTAAGCGTTTCATTAAATAGAAAAATGACTGAGGATTAAAGTGATTTTTGTTAACGGTCTCAAGAAAAGACAAAAAATTAGCAGGATCATTCAGGTTATTGTTGCCATAGGCTTAGTATTAGGCCTAATCAATCTTTGGCAAAGCAGCTTGAAAAACGGTCAAAAACTGTTGAGTTCACAGACTCAACTTATGGCGAGAACCCTTGCGCAACAGGCGGCAAACGGTGCAGCTCCGGCTATGTTTTTACAAAATGATGAACAACTACGATGGCTGACATCGACTTTAGCATCAGACCCTAAAGTAATGTCGGTTAATATTTATAACTCTCAAGGAGTCAGACTCGCTTTTGCCCAATCAGTGACTACCGATGATTTAGCACCTGATTCAGAAGCATTACGTCAACTATTAGCCAATTATCCACCATTAATTGAAAATGTGATGCAACAAGACAATAACCTTGGCTATGTGGAAGTAAGATTAGACCTGAGCAAATTTTTTGATGAAATTAAATATTTGCATCAAGAGAATATGGAACTATTGAAGTGGATGCTACTTGTGGCCAGTTTTATTGGTTTCTTGTTATCACGCGCATTATCGTTTAAGCGCGCTGACTTTGATCGTCGAAAAACACGTATTAAACAATTTAGAAAACATCTCGCCTCTAAAGATGAGCCGGAAGATAAAAGTTAATAAAATTATGTAAATATAAAATAAAAAATGGGCGCTTAATGCGCCCATTTTTATTGGTATGCAATTAAAACTAAAGTGTTAATGCAGCATCCAAAGTCATCACTATCATGTCATTGAAAGTCGTTTGACGTTCATCAGAAGTGGTTTTCTCACCAGTACGGATGTGGTCTGATACAGTGACAACACATAGTGCCTTAGCACCTAATTCATGGGCAACACCATATAAACCAGCGGCTTCCATTTCGACACCTAATACACCCATTCTTTCCATAACATCGAACATTTCAGGATCGGGTGTATAGAACAAGTCAGCAGAGAAAACGTTGCCCACTTGAATTTTAGTGCCGTGTGCTTTGGCAGAATCAACTACAGCGCTTAGTAAGCTGTAGTCCGCAATTGCTGCAAAATCTTGGTTTTTGAAACGTAAACGGTTAGCTTGTGAATCAGTACATGCACCCATACCAATAATCACATCACGTACTTTTACATCCGTGCTAATAGCACCACATGTCCCAACACGGATTAAGTTTTTAACACCGTATTCTTTAATCAGCTCATGTGCATAGATAGAACAAGATGGAATACCCATTCCTGAACCCATTACAGAAATACGCTTACCTTTATAAGTACCCGTAAAACCAAGCATGTTACGTACATCGGTTACTTGCTCAACATTTTCTAAAAATGTCTCTGCAATGTATTTTGCACGTAATGGATCGCCTGGGAAAAGCACTGTCTCAGCAAATGCACCTTCAACAGCATTAATATGTGGTGTAGCCATGTTATAACCCCTATGTTTCTATTTTATTTTGTATTGCTTAATCTTGTTGATAGTTTAGCAAAGCTATTAAGTTTTATATAGAACCGTCGTTCGAAAATGTGACTAATCTATAAAAGATTGGCCATAATCCATAGGTTCTAGCTTAAAATAGCTTGCAATCGACTGACCAATATCAGCAAAAGACTGACGACGACCTAATGAACCAGCGGCTAAACCTGCACCATAAGCTAATACAGGTACACGTTCACGAGTATGCTCAGTACCAACCCAAGTAGGATCGCAACCATGATCTGCGGTAAATACCACTAAATCATCTGGCTGTAAAATCGCAAATAATTCAGGTAAACGGGTATCGAAATATTCTAATGCTTTAGCATAACCTGCTGTATCACGACGGTGGCCATAATGAGAGTCAAAATCGACAAAGTTGGTAAACACTATGGTGTTATCGCCAGCACGTTTAATTTGCGTTAGCGTTTCATCAAATAACTCTTCAAGACCTGTCGCTTTAAACTGCTGAGTAATACCACTATGGGCATAAATATCAGCAATTTTACCAATACTGACCACTTCACCACCGGCGTCTTTAAGCTTATCTAATACGGTTGGCGCTGGTGGTAATACGGCATAATCATGGCGGTTACCGGTACGAGCAAAATCAGCTGCACCAGTCCCAACAAATGGGCGTGCAATAACACGTCCAATATTATACGGCTCTAACTCTTCACGGGTAATTTTACACAGCTTGTAGAGGTTTTCTAAACCGAAGCTTTCTTCATGACACGCAATTTGAAAAACAGAGTCTGCTGACGTGTAGAAAATAGGCATGCCCGTTTTCATGTGCTCTTCGCCTAACTCTTCAAGAATGGTAGTGCCCGAAGCATGGCAATTACCTAAGAACCCTTCTAGACCAGCACGTTTTAGAATTTTGTCGGTTAACTCTTTTGGGAATGAATTAGTTAAATCGCTAAAGTATCCCCACTCATACAATACAGGTACACCCGCCATTTCCCAGTGACCACTGGGCGTGTCCTTACCTGAACTTAACTCATCGGCATGGCCATAGGCACCAATCACTTCAACATCAGCGTTAAAGCCATCAGCAAACTTACCCGTGCTTTCAAAGCCTGCATGGCCTAGGCCTAATTTAGCCAAGTTAGGTAAAACTAGTGGTCCTTTGCGGCCTATATCTGCTTTACCTTCTGCACAGGCTTGAGCAATATGACCAAAAGTATCAGACCCAACATCACCAAACTTATCAGCATCGGTTGCAGCACCAAGACCAAATGAATCTAACATTAAGATAAAAGTACGTTTCATTGTGTTTTCCTTTATAAATCTGAAGCGCGAATATAGCGATAAATTTCAGGCGTCTTTTCTGGCGCACTATCGCCAATCACGATGGCCTGTTGAATTGCTGCCGCAGCTTCTGAAAATGCCTCTTCAGATTGCGCATGGATCATCGCTAACGGAACATCTTTGTTAACGGCTTGACCTAATGCACAAACTTGAGTTAATCCGACACTGTAATCAAGCGCATCGCCAGGCTTACGACGACCGCCGCCTAAAGTAACAACCGCTAAGCCAAGCTCTCTAGTATCCATTTTGTAAGCAAAACCACTAGTATTGGCATACACAGGACGAATAATTTTGGCATGGGGTAAATACTTATCATACGCCTCAACAAAGTCAGTTGGCCCACCTAAACCAGCAATCATTTTAGCAAAGGCTTCAGCTGCTTTACCATTATCTAATACAGTATTTAGTTTAATACGCGCTTCAACTTCATTTTGTGCAATACCGCCCAAAATCAGCATTTCAGCACATAAGCCCATAGTCACCGCATACAAACGTGGGTTGCGGTATTGACCAGTTAAGAACTGTATTGCTTCACGTACTTCAACAGCATTACCTGCACACGAAGCTAAGACTTGATTCATATCAGTTAATAATGCAGTGGTCTTAGTGCCCGCACCATTTGCAACAGCGGTAATACTGCGAGCTAGCTCTTCAGATGCTTCGTAAGTTGGCATAAATGCGCCACTACCCACTTTGACATCCATAGCCAGTGCATCGAGTCCTGCGGCCAATTTTTTAGATAAAATTGATGCAGTGATCAGCGAAATAGACTCAACAGTAGCTGTGTTATCACGGATGGAATAAAAACGTTTATCGGCGGGTACTAAATCACCCGTTTGGCCAATAATCGCTACGCCAGCATCTTTAACAACTTTGCGGAACAATTCGCTAGATGGCTCAGTTTGGTAACCAGGAATCGCATCAAACTTGTCTAATGTCCCCCCGGTATGGCCTAAACCACGCCCGGAAATCATGGGCACATAACCGCCGCAAGCTGCCGCCATAGGGCCAAGCATTAAACTAATAACATCGCCAACGCCGCCAGTACTGTGCTTGTCAATAATAGGACCGTTTAGTCCTAATGAGTCCCAATTTAACACTGTGCCTGAATCACGCATTGCAATCGTTAATGCAATACGCTCGTCCATGTTCATATCTTTAAAGTAAACTGCCATGCCAAAGGCGGCAATCTGGCCTTCTGATACCGTATTAGTTGTTATACCGTTAACAAAGAATTGAATTTCTGCGGTGGAAAGAACTTCACCATTACGTTTTTTGCGGATAATTTCTTGTGCGAGGAACATAATATAGCCTCCATCTAGGCAATCCACAGGCTGCTAGATTTGGATCGCCAAAAATATCTATAGCTATAGGTTTATTAACACTAAAGGCAATAAACCTTAGCTATAACATTGATTTAAATTAGTAACCTTGAGTCGGTGCTGGTGCGTCAGCAAGCTCTAAAGTATGTAATAAGCTCGTCAACAGGCTTGATGCACCAAAACGGAAAGTACTTGGGCTGATCCAGTCTTCACCTAAAATACGGGCCGCAACAGCTAAAAACTCTGCTGTTTTAGCTGCATCTTTTACGCCACCGGCGGGCTTAAACCCAATTTTACGGTTCTTTTCGCTGATCACGGTTAGCATAATTTCAGCCGCTTCTAGCGTGGCATTAACCGGCACTTTACCGGTAGAGGTTTTAATAAAGTCAGCACCTGCATCAATTGATAGCTCTGATGCTTTGCGAATTAATGCGGGATCTTTAAGCTCACCCGATTCAATAATGACTTTAAGAATAGCATCATCACCACAGGCTTCTTTACAGGCTTTAACTAGCTCAAAACCGACGGTTTCATCCCCTGCCATTAATGCGCGATATGGAAATACCACATCGACTTCATCAGCACCGTAAGCAACTGCTGCGCGAGTTTCTAATACTGCAATTGCAATATCATCGTTACCATGTGGGAAGTTAGTCACTGTCGCGATTTTAATGTCTTCACAATCAAGATCATTCAAGGTTTTACGTGCAATAGGAATAAAGCGAGGATAAATACAAATTGCAGCGGTATTACCTGCAGCAGTTTTGGCCTTATGACATAAGTCGATAACTTTTTGATCAGTATCATCATCATTTAACGTGGTTAAATCCATTAATGAGATACCAAGTTGCGCAGCTTTTTTTAAATCAGTCATGTTTGTTCTCCATAAAGAAAAATCAGTAGATAATTTTTGTCAGGGCAACAAAGTAAAGTGGCATATGATCATAGCTAACTAGAATATAGCTAAACAGATTACAGCTTATATGATTACAGCTATGGCCGAGTCTTCACGTGTTGCCAGTAAACTAATATGATTTACTAACCTAAGTATTCAATCTGATAACGAGTACCACGACTTGAATCCTTGAAGACCGGAAAAGGCAAAATAAATTAATGACTTATTTTATCATTTTCCGCGAAAAATCCATTTTAGCGCGTTGTGCTTAATGCTTAATTAACGGCATTTTTAATAATGCATTTAATTAAGTATTAACTTTTAAAAACTATAGAGGAGCCACAAATTTTGTGGCTCCAATGTCTTACAAAGTATTAGAACTTGTAAGTAGCTGTTAGGTAGTGACCCCAACCAGTTGTATCTAAGCCAACAATACCTGCGCCGTCTTCAAGAAGGTATACATCTTTGTAACCTTTAAGACCATAGCCTAAAGCATAGTTGTCTGAATGCCAGTGAATACCGAAATATGCAGCACCACCGCTAGAGCTCATAGGAACAAACTCATTACCATACTCGTCATCAGCACCAAATTGATAATCAACATAACCTTGGAAAGCTATGAAGCTTTTGTTATCAAAGAATTTGAAAGGCTTAAACCAGTTAGCAGAGAACTGGTAACCATTCCAATCTTTACCGTTCATGTCATAGTGTGCGTATAAGTTCATGCCAGTTTTACCTAACCATGGAACCATAACATCAGCACCGATACCCCAGAAAGATGCGTTTACATCTTCACCGACAACTCCACCACCCCAGTTAAATAGAGTAGAGAAGTAGACCTCTTGAACTGGACCAAAAGAAAGGTCTTTACCAGTAATAGCATCTAGTGAGAAACGTGGATTGAACTTCATGAACATTTTGCTAGCGCCTGAACCAGTCGCTTTATCACCTGAGTCACCAGTCGCTAAGTTGAAAACATCAACATAACCGTATAGGTCAACAACGCCAGCACGGCCGCCGAATTCCATTTCTAGATAATCGTGACCACTTTCGCCAGTGCTTGGTAGCTCATCAAAAGAGTACATAGCATTGAACTGCATCCAGCTGTAATCGCCAGAACGAATATCTTCACCACGGTCAGCAGCTAGTGCAGGTGCAGCCATTGCTGCCATAGTTGTTGCTGCTAAAGCTAAAGTTTTAAAGTTTTTCATCATCAACCCCATTTATCATAATTTGCCGCCTTCTAGGACAGCTTTTGTTTTAAGCTTTCGTATTTTACCGCTATTGTTGTAAATCACAATATTTAACCGGTAAAAAACGAATACTAAATTTTTTTGTGAACAATGTCGCGACTTACTCACAACATCACACTAACAGTTACTTTTGTGTCGCATTCGAAAATGAATGATTTTGCGGTGTTAATATGAAAATATACACCTTTCACTCATTACCACTTCGCTATCTGGAAACCGGTGGATTAACGCCAATCATTATGATTATGTAATCTTAAATACAGGGCTTTACTCACTAAAGTAGGTAAAGCCCTTGTAGTAAAAGAATATCTTTTACTACAGTGCTAGGAATAAACCAGCAAGTGTTGCACTCATTAAGTTAGCTAATGATGCAGCGATAACTGCACGTACGCCTAACTTAGCTAAGTCATGGCGACGAGTAGGAGCCATAGCACCTAAACCACCTAGCAAAATCGCAATTGACGATAGGTTAGCAAAACCACACAGTGCGAAAGAAATAATCGCTTTAGTACGGTCTGTCATTGCTTGACCTGTAGCTTCAACCAAGATGCCACCATCAGCAATATCTTTAAGATAAGGAGCAAAATTCAAGTAAGCCACAAATTCGTTAACAACGATTTTTTGACCAATGAACGAACCAGCAACCATAGCCTCAGACCAAGGCACACCGATAAGGAATGCTAACGGCATAAAGATGTAACCAAGGATCAGTTCTAGTGATAAACCTTCGAAACCGAACCAGCCACCGATACCACCAAGCATGCCGTTAACCATTGCAATTAGACCAACGAAGGCTAAAAGCATTGCACCAACGTTAAGTGCTAAGTGCATACCTGAAGCGGCACCTGATGCAGCTGCATCAATAACGTTTGCTGGCTTATCAGTATCTTCTGGTAAGTCAGTCATGTCATTATTGGTTGCTTCCGTTTCTGGGTGCATTAGTTTAGCCATCATTAAGCCACCAGGAGCCGCCATAAATGATGCTGCTACTAAGTACTCAATTTTCACGCCCATACCAGCATAACCAGCAAGTACCGCACCAGCGATAGAGGCTAAGCCGCCTACCATGATTGCGAATAACTCAGAGTTAGTCATTGTTGGAATGAAAGGACGTACAACTAAAGGCGCTTCAGTTTGACCAACAAAGATGTTTGCTGTAGCAGACATAGACTCTGTGCGGCTTGTACCAAGTGCTTTTTGTAATCCACCACCGATGAACTTAATTACTATCTGCATAATGCCTAGATAGTAAAGAACAGCGATTAAAGAAGAGAAAAAGATAATAACAGGTAATACGCGAACGGCGAATACGAAGCCTACGCCATTACCAAACATAGCGTCAGTACCTAAACCGCCAAATAGAAAGTTGATACCTGCTTGAGAATAACCAATTACATCAGCAACGGCAGTTGAAACACCACCTAATACTTGTTGACCAATTGGCACATATAATACGAAACCTGCAAAAAACGCTTGAATTGCTAAAGCGCCAAGCACGGTACGTACGTTAATAGCTTTTTTATTTGTAGATAGTAAGAAACCTATCACAAGTAGGGTGACCACCCCTACTAGACTCATAACTATATCCATTAAACATCACCCTTTTTAATTGTTAACACTTCTTATTAATGTTGTTAACTCACCTTATTTCCAAGACAGATTATAACCGAGCAATTGAGGAAAAGCGTCGTTTTGATCAAACTTTTAAAGTTTAGTTTCAGATATTTACGCAAGACAATTGTGGCAAACAGGCCTCGTTTCAAAAAAAGTAGCTAAAGCTCAAATAGTTGCAAAGAATTTCTATTAAGCTGTTCTAATATAGGAACAGTTGAAATTTGACGCAAAAAAGCTATTTTTTCAATAATCAACGGTAAAATGAGCGGTGTATTGCGTTTATCAAGCTGATTTTCGGGTGACATACTCGGTGAATCAGTCTCAATGACAAATAATTCTAAAGATAATTCTGCTACTACTTTATGCAGTTTTTTTGCCCTAGGGTTTAATATCAAGCCACCAATGCCTAATTTAAAACCTAATTTTTGGTACTGTTTTGCGACCTCAACGCTGCCATAAAAACCGTGTATAACGCCACCTTTTGTCAACGCAGCTTTTGTTAACAACTCAATTAACAAAGCATGGCATTTTACCGCATGCAGAATTACGGGAAGTTGGTACTTTTTTGCTAGCTGTAATTGCTGTTCACACAACGCTTGTTGTTGCTCAAATTCTGGACGTAATTTATCTAAGCCACACTCACCAATAGCAACAAATAATGGGTTAGTTTGATTTAGATAAATTTGATGCTCTAGCTCTTCAAGTGCAGTATCAATATTCTCAGGAAGATACCAGGGATGGATCCCTAGTGAGAAATAACATTGATATTGCTGAGCAACAGCCAGTTGCTTAAACCACAGTTCAGGACTCACGCCCGGTATAAGTATTTTAGTTATATTTTTGTTTCGCATGTGGTTGAATAATTCATCACGGTCATGATCAAATACTTCAAAATCAAGATGTGCGTGGGTATCAAATATAGGTAAGGACATAGAATCGACTCTAAAAACAGGCAATAAAAAAGGCAGTCACTACTGCCTTTTTAACATCAACTATAGCCTAGCCTAAAATAGATTAGTTTTCGCGTGTCTTCGCAAACTCTACTTCAGGATAGCGTTCCATTGATAAATTAAGGTTAACCCTTGTCGGCGCAATATAAGTTAAATTATCACCACCATCTAACGCAAGGTTTGGACTACATTTACGGCGGAACTCTTCAAGCTTTCGCTCATCTTTACAGTAAACCCAACGTGCTGTAGAAACACTAATACCTTCATAAATAGCTTCAACGTTATATTCACTCTTCAAACGTCCCACAACCACTTCAAACTGTAGCACACCAACCGCACCAACAATTAAGTCATTCGAGTCTATTGGTCTAAAGACTTGCACTGCACCTTCTTCAGAAAGCTGCACCAAACCTTTTAAAAGCTGCTTTTGTTTTAATGGGTCTTTTAAACGAATACGACGGAACATTTCCGGTGCAAAGTTAGGAATACCGGTAAATTTAAATTTTTCACCTTGGGTAAAAGTATCACCTATTTGAATCGTGCCATGATTATGCAAACCAATAATATCACCTGGGTAGGCTTCTTCAACTTGCTCGCGATCACCAGCAACAAAGGTTAATGCATCTGAAATCCGCACATCTTTGCCAATACGAACATGGTGCATTTTCATGCCCTTTTCATATTTACCTGACACCACGCGCATAAAAGCAACTCTGTCCCGATGCTTTGGATCCATATTAGCCTGAATTTTAAAGATAAAACCGCTAAAATTTTCATCTTTCGCGGTAATTTCACGCACTTCAGTATTGCGTGACTGAGGCTTTGGTGCCCACTCAAGCAAACCATCAAGCATATGATCGACGCCAAAATTACCTAGCGCAGTACCAAAGTATACTGGCGATAACTTGCCTTTTAAAAATGCATCTAAATCAAACTCATGTGATGCTCCGACAACTAACTCAAGCTCATCACGTAATTGATCTGCTAACTCACTGCCAATAGCTTCATCAAGCTCTGGATTATCAATCCCTTTTACAATACGCACTTCTTGGATCATGTGACCAAGGCCTGATTTATATAAAATAGCCTCTTCACGATGAATATGGTAAACACCTTTAAATGACTTACCACAACCAATTGGCCAAGTAATAGGCGCACAGGCAATTTTTAACTCTTCTTCCACTTCATCCATCACTTCCATAGGATCGCGAATATCACGGTCGCATTTATTCATGAAAGTGATAATGGGAGTATCGCGCAAGCGAGTCACTTCCATTAGCTTACGAGTACGATCCTCTACACCTTTAGCGGCATCGATAACCATAAGACAAGAGTCAACAGCGGTTAAGGTACGATAAGTATCTTCAGAGAAGTCTTCATGCCCTGGTGTATCAAGTAAATTGACTAAGCATTCTCTATAGGGGAACTGCATTACAGAGGTAGTGATAGAAATACCACGTTCTTGCTCCATCTCCATCCAGTCCGACTTAGCATGCTGCTTAGAGCCTCGGCCTTTAACCGTGCCTGCGACTTGAATTGCTTGACCGAATAACAATACTTTTTCAGTAATTGTTGTCTTACCCGCATCCGGGTGGGAAATGATGGCGAAGGTTCGACGTTTGTCGACCTCAACATTTATGCCTGACATGGTAACCTTTGCACTTGATACTAAAAAAGGCGCAAATTATAGCGCCTATCAGTAAGCTTGGCTAGGCAAAGCGCCTTTTAGGACTGAGGAGGCTGTTCGAGGATGTGTTTTATTTTAGCTAACTCGATACGCGCGTATCTATGTTCAACAAAATCATAAATATTAGTTGCTAGGGTGAGACGGTAATAATTTGCCGCTTCTTGGTACAGTCCTAACTCTTCTGCCCGTTTACCTAAATAAAAGTACGCTTCGCATAAACGCTCTGCATATTCTTTAGGTTGATTTAAACCCACTTTAGCGGCAGCAAATAATTGTTTCTTGGTTAATTTGCCTAAGTAGTAGTCGACTAATACACTTGACCAAGCTTTATCTTCAAGTTGCCCGCGCTGAGTACCTAACGTAACTAGTGCAGCCTTCGCATCAATTTGTGATGACATGAGGTATAGCCATAAAGAGCGATAACCATCATTTGGATCACGTTGATAGAAAGTCATCATATCTTTTACTGCAAGCTCGTAGCGTTCACCATAGAATAATGCGATGCCGCGATTAAGGTATGCATAGTCGTATTCTGGGGCGAGTTCTAATACGCCATCAAAAGCCTCATATGCACTTTCAAATTCACCTTCTTGGGTATAGTAAATACCTAAGAAGTTATAGGCATCAGCTAAATTTGGTTGTAGCTTAAGTGCCTGGTGGAAATCAATACGTCCGAGTAGGCGTAATCCAACACTGTCGTAAATAACACCGCGATCATAATGAAAACGTGCACGCTGATCGTTGGTCAGTTCCATACTAGCCAAAATTTCATTCAACTTGGCCAAAGTCACTTCTAATTTATAATCTGGCATAACTGGGGCGACAATAATTTGCCCTATCGCAACATCCCCATTTGAACCCGAAGTAGCAGCACAACCAGTAAGCAACAAGCTAACACCTGCCACCATGGCGACAAACGAGGTGCGTAATTTAAATTCCATCTACTTTACCTTTAATCAGGTTCATTAATAATCAGCATGATAACAACCTAGCGGGGTTAGTGCTATTTGCTATTTGATTTAATTGTCAAAAAACTAAAAAAAAGGAGACCAATTGGCCTCCCTTTCATCACACTCAATTTTTACACTTAAAATAGTCGCTTATTCAGCAGCTTCTTTAGTTTGTGCTTCTTTAATTGATAAACGTACGCGACCTTGACGATCCACTTCCATCACCTTAACAGCAACTTCTTGGTTCATTTCTAAGTGATCTGATACATTTGCTACGCGCTCATCACTGATTTGCGAAATATGCACTAAGCCATCTTTACCAGGAAGGATGTTAATAAATGCACCGAAATCAACGATACGAATCACTTTACCATTATAAATACGACCAACTTCAACTTCAGCGGTAATTTCTTCTATACGACGAATAGCTTCTTTAGTTGCCTCGCCATTATTAGAAGCAATCTTGACTGTACCGTTGTCATCTAACTCGATAGTTGTACCCGTTTCTTCAGTCAGTGCACGAATAGTTGCACCACCTTTACCGATAACATCACGGATTTTTTCAGGATTGATCTTGATAGTCGTGATACGTGGAGCATGATCAGAGATATCATCACGATGAGAACCAATTGCTTGATCCATTACGTTAAGAATATGAACACGTGCACCGTATGCTTGTTGCAGTGCAATATCCATGATCTCTTTAGTGATACCTTCAATCTTGATATCCATCTGCAATGCAGTAATACCATCACGGGTACCAGCCACTTTAAAGTCCATGTCACCTAAGTGATCTTCATCACCTAAAATGTCAGAAAGTACAACAAAATCGTCGCCTTCTTTAACTAGACCCATCGCAATACCGGCAACAGATGCTTTGATTGGTACACCAGCATCCATTAATGCTAATGAAGTACCACATACTGAAGCCATAGAGCTTGAACCATTAGATTCAGTAATTTCAGATACTACGCGAACGCTGTACGGAAATTCTTCAGCTGAAGGCATAACAGCCTTCATACCGCGCCATGCTAATTTACCATGACCGATTTCGCGACGCTTAGGTGAACCAACCATACCAGTTTCACCAACACAGTACGGAGGGAAGTTATAGTGCAGCATAAAACGATTAGTACGTTCGCCCATGATGCTATCAATTTTCTGTGCGTCACGCTCTGTACCTAAAGTACATGTCACTAACGCCTGAGTTTCACCACGGGTAAACAGTGAGCTACCATGAGTACGTGGAAGAACACCTGCTAATACACTTAATGCGCGGATCATGTCAGGTTCACGACCATCGATACGTGGCTTGCCACTGATAATACGGCCGCGAACAACTTTCTTTTCAAGGCTGGCAAGTAGATTATCTACTTCCCGTAAATCAACATCGCTATTTTGAGCTGTTAATGCAGCTTTAGCCGCTGATTTAACTACGCCAACTTGTGCATAGCGATCTTGCTTAACTTCAATTTGATAAGCTTCTGTCAAACCCGCTTCAGCAAGTTCTTTGATTTTTGCAACTAAATCTTGATCTTGAACTGGTGCAGTCCAATCCCATGTTGGCTTGCCTGCTTCAGCTTTAAATTCGCTAATCGCATTGACAACTACTTGTTGTTGATCGTGACCATAAGTCACGGCACCTAGCATAATTTCCTCAGCAAGCGATTTCGCTTCTGACTCAACCATTAACACAGCGCTTTGCGTACCCGCTACAACCAAATTAAGGTCGCTAGTCGCTAGCTGATCAACACTTGGATTAAGCACATATTCACCGTTGATATAACCAACGCGAGCAGCACCTAAAGGACCACTAAATGGAATACCAGAAATAGCTAATGCTGCGGAAGTACCAATCATTGATACAATGTCTGGCTCAATCTGTGGGTCAACAGAAACCACAGTAATGATAACTTGAACTTCGTTTTTAAAACCGTTAGGGAATAAAGGACGAATTGGACGGTCGATAAGACGGGCAATCAGAGTTTCATCTTCTGACGGACGACCTTCACGCTTGAAGAAACCACCAGGGATTTTACCCGCAGCATAGGTTTTTTCTTGATAGTTAACAGTTAGTGGGAAAAAATCGCGGCTTAAATCAGCAACTTTTTTACCGACGACAGTAACTAACACTGTGGTATCGCCCATGCTTGCTAAAACAGCAGCATCAGCTTGACGTGCAATAACACCCGTTTCTAAGGTGACTGTATGTTGACCATACTCAAAACTCTTTACAATTGGATTCACGTGACCCATTCCTTAATTAATGACCTTTAAATTACCTGCGCAAGTATACTTCAAATAGAATCAATAGTTAAATAGACACTTCTTATCTAGGTATAAAAATTTACTCTTCATTCTAAAATACTTCCCTATTTACTGATAAATAAAGTACTTCAAACTTGGTAAATCATTTCATTATTTTTGCTAGCGTAAACTTAAATCACCGGTGTTAGACGCTAATCGCATAAATATGAGTGACAAGTAGCACTAATTTTACTACAGTTACTTTAGGGTAATGGATAGATTCTATTTAATGAATCAATTTGTTATCAATCACATAAAACGAATTTTTTGTCACAGAACTATTAAAATAATAGACAAAAACTAATAATAAAGACGAATAACATTACTGGTCTTATAAGACACGGAATTAATGATGACCTCAAGATTTAAATCACTGACTTGGAAACAAACTAATCTTGTCGTATTTACGGCGTTGTTTTTTGCAATCGCTGTATTTGTAGTTGAAATAGCCCTAGTTGTTGTTACGACTAAACAACAACTATCCAGCTCGCAGCAAGAACTGCTTAACTCTGTAGAGCAAACAACCACGAATGCCATCTGGGCATTAGATGATAAATTAGCTCAGCAAACCTTAGAGGGTATTATTAAAGTTGATAATGTGGGCTCTGCGGTGCTTGAGCTTGATGATGGGTCACTTTTTGTCAGTGTGGTGAATGAAGGTGAAGACTTTTCAGAAAATTACATTTTATTGAGTAACCGTTTATTTGGCGACCTAAAGGAAATATCACGCCCCTTATACCGCCCCTTCTATTTTGAAGGCAGTAAAAAGCAACAGCTAATTGGTAGTTTAACGATATTTTATGACACTCAAAAGTTAACGACGCATCTGTTTGACCAACTTCAGCTCAGCTTTATTGCAACATTGGCCCGTGCATTATTACTCACCTTGGTACTTACCGTTGTTTTCCATCGATTCTTAACTCAACCTATCGCGAGAATAAGTGAAGCCATAGATAAAATAGACCCTGATTCACCCGGTGAAAACTTATTACCAATTTCTAAAGCCCATAAGGATGATGAGTTAGGGTTAGTGGCCAGTAAATTTAATCAAATTTTACTGCAATTTAGCCAAACTCAAAATAAGCTTCGTAAAATGGCCACCCGAGATCCACTCACAGGATTACCCAATCGAACTTTATTACTAGAAACACTCAATGTAACTATTCAACGATCGCGTGTGCACAAACGCAACTTTGCACTGCTGTTTATCGATTTAGACCGCTTTAAAAATGTTAATGATTCGCTAGGCCATGCATTAGGTGATCAATTTCTAGCACGTATCGCCCGTATTCTGGAACGCGTTGTTGGTGATAAGGGTAGCGTTGCTCGTCTAGGTGGGGATGAATTTGTCGTATTAGCCGATGATATCCAAAGCCCAGATCAGGCGGCAGACTTTGTTGATAAACTGCTGATACAGCTTAACGCTCCGCTGCAGTTAAATGAACACACCATCCACCCAGCGGCCTCTATCGGCATTTCCATTTACCCTGATGATGGTGAGAGTGCAGAGGATTTAATACGCCATGCTGATATCGCCATGTACAGTGCTAAAGCGGCAGGTTCGAATCAATGGGCGTTTTTTAAAGAACAAATGACCGAGCGGGCAGCGGTAAGACTTCGTACCGAAGCCTCTTTGCACGATGCACTTAAAAACAATGAGTTCCTACTTCATTTTCAACCTAAATTCGACATTAACACAAATAAAGTTATTGGTTGTGAAGCATTAATTCGTTGGCAAAAAGATGGCAGACTCATCAGCCCAATGTCTTTCATCCCTGTAGCTGAAGAGACTGGTATTATTATTCCAATAGGTAGATGGGTCATTGAACAAAGCTGTAAAATACTGAGAGATTGGCAGAAAAAATACAATTATGCCGTTCCTATTGCCGTTAACGTCGCATCCCAGCAATTTGCCGACTCAAGTTTGGTGCCTGATATCAAACAACTTGCTTTACGCTATCAAATCCGTCCAGACTTACTTGAAATAGAAATCACCGAAACATCTTTGATGAATGATATAGAACAGGCAATAGCAAAACTGGAACAACTCAAATCCGCTGGTTTTGGTATTGCAGTTGACGATTTTGGTACTGGATACTCTTCGTTATCTTATTTACGCCATTTGCCTATAACCACGATGAAGATAGATCGCGCTTTTGTAAGCGATCTTCCGGTTGATAGTGCAATAGCATCAACTATTTTGATGCTAGGGCGCCAACTAAATTTATCAATTGTTGCTGAAGGAATTGAAAATGAGGAGCAACTTGACTGGCTTAGAGAAAATAACTGTCCTATTGGGCAAGGTTTTTTCTTCAGCAAGCCATTACCATTAGAAGAGTTCGAACAAAAGTATATTGCCTCTGAAAGCGCTAAAATATTACAACTTTAGAAATCATCAAATTTAAGACAATAAAAAAGGAGGCTAAGCCTCCTTTTTACGGTTTTGACTTACTAAAGTAAGCCAAAGTCGTATTAACGACGTAAACCTAACTTCTGGATCATAGCAGTATAACGAGCTACGTCAGTGCGCTTTAAATAAGCAGAAAGCTTACGGCGAGCACTTACCATACGTAACAAGCCACGACGTGAGTGGTGGTCGTGAATATGCGTTTTAAAGTGACCTTGAAGGTGGTTAATTTGAGCAGTTAATAAAGCAACCTGTACTTCAGTAGAACCAGAATCGTTTTCGCAACGACCGAAGTCTGCTAGAATTTTTGCTTTAGTTTCAGCACTTAGTGACATGTGTATCTCCAAAATATAATAAATAATCTTTAGCCGATCACTAACTCAGCTAAAGGAAGCGCGACATTCTACCGAGAATTAATGACTAGAGCAATATAAATAATTAGTTTGCCCAATTTAAGCAATAATAAACTTGCATCAACTTAAAGTATTATCTGATTCAGCTTCGCGAATAACAATGAGACGCTTAGGTGCGAGTAAACCATCATCATTCATAGACCCCACACCAACAAATTTATGCTCTTCACCAATGGTGATGCGCACTAATTCGTCGGGTTTTAATCCCGATGCCTGTATTGCTTGGCCTTGCATAACATAATACAACATATCTTCCGGTAAATTTATTTCTGCGAAATTAGCTACCGCAGTATCCATAGGCAGTAATAGTGAATCTAACGCTTCAAAAGGAGAAATCTCTTGCTCAGTCGCAGAATCAATCATCGCCGCTAACTGTTCTAAGGTTACCATCTTATCGTAAGGATAATTGGCAACTTGTGTACGACGCAACATAATAACATGCGCACCACAGCCTAATATTTCACCAAGATCATCAATAATAGTGCGAATGTAAGTTCCTTTGGAACAGTGAATATCAAGTGTTAGCTGGTCACCTTCTAGTCCCAAAAAGTTCAATTCAAAAACCGTAATCGGTCTTGCTTCGCGTGGGACTTCAATACCCTCTCGAGCATATTTATAAAGTGGCTTACCTTGATGCTTTAATGCAGAATACATTGAAGGCACTTGCATAGTATCACCACGAAAATGGGCTAATGCTTGTTGCAGTTGATCTTCAGTAAAATTAATGTCCCGCTCTTGAACCACTTCGCCATCTGAGTCGCTGGTATCTGTTCGCTGCCCTAGCTTAGCAATCACTGTATAGCGTTTATCAGCATCTAGAAGATGTTGAGAAAACTTGGTAGCTTCACCTAAACACACAGGTAGCATACCCGTTGCTAGAGGATCTAGCGCACCGGTATGTCCAGCTTTGTTGGCATTAAAAAAACGTTTTACTCGCTGAAGTGCATGATTAGAGCTAATGCCCGTGCCTTTATCGAGTAAAACGATGCCATCAATAAAACGACCTTTTTGACGACGCGCCATTAATCTTTCTCCTGGGTATCGTCTTGGTCAATCTCATCAACACGACCACTGTCTTGCTGCTTTTGCTTGTCTTTAGTGATGACCTGGCTAACTAGGTTAGACATGCGCATACCTTCGACTAATGAACTATCGTACATAAAACGCAGCTCAGGCATAACCCTAAGTTTCATGCGCCCTGCAATTAATGTACGGATATAAGGTGCAGCAGCGGTTAACGCCGCAATTTTTTCTTCAACTAACTTAATGTCTTCTTCGAAGAAAGTCACAAATACCCGCGCGTAACTTAAATCACGTGAAACTTCAACGTCATTAACTGTAACAAAACCGATACGAGGATCTTTCATATCACGTTGCAGCACCATAGCCAGCTCTTGTTGAAGCTGCTGAGCGATACGACGAGTACGACTAAATTCTTTTGCCATGACTATTAACCCACTTAAGCCATTAAATCAAAAAGGGCGGCTAATGCCGCCCTTTCACATGTTATAGCGTTCTAGCTACTTCGACGATTTCGAATACTTCGATTTGGTCGCCTACGCGAACATCGTTGTAATTCTTAACCCCGATACCACATTCCATGCCATTACGAACTTCAGTGGCATCATCTTTAAAGCGACGTAGAGACTCTAGCTCACCTTCGTAGATCACCACGTTGTCACGTAGTACACGAATTGGTGCACTGCGCTTAACAATACCTTCAGTAACCATACAGCCAGCAATTGCGCCTAACTTAGGAGACTTAAATACATCACGAACTTCAGCAAGACCAATGATCACTTGCTTGAACTCAGGCGCTAACATACCAGTCATTGCCGCTCTTACTTCATCAATTAAGTTGTAGATGATGCTGTAATAACGTAAATCAACACTTTCAGCTTCAATTGTCTTACGCGCCTGTGCATCAGCACGAACGTTGAAGCCAACCATAATAGCATTAGACGCTGCAGCTAACGTTGCGTCAGTTTCAGTAAGGGCACCAACGCCACGAGCAATAATGTTAACTTTAACTTCAGCTGTTGATAGACCTGTTAATGAATCACAAATCGCTTCCAGAGAACCCTGTACGTCCGCTTTAAGAACGATATTCAATTCCTGAACTTCACCTTCTTCCATGTTAGCAAACATGTTTTCAAGTTTAGACTTCTGCTGACGAGCAAGCTTAACATCGCGGAACTTGCCTTGACGATAAAGTGCAACTTCACGTGCTTTGCGTTCATCACGTACAACGGTAGCTTCATCACCCGCTGATGGCACACCAGAAAGACCTAAAATCTCAACTGGAATTGAAGGGCCGGCTTCAGTGATTGAATTACCATTCTCATCTTTCATTGCACGGATTTTTCCGTACTCTAAACCACATAGAACGATATCGCCTTGACGTAAAGTACCTTCTTGAACCAATACAGTTGCGACAGGTCCACGGCCTTTATCAAGCTTAGACTCAATGACTACACCTGCTGCCATTGTGTCACGAACGGCTTTAAGTTCTAATACTTCAGACTGAAGTAAAATACCTTCTAATAGATCATCAACGCCTTCACCAGTCTTAGCTGAAAGATTGACGAACATATTATCTCCACCCCAATCATCTGACATTACGCCATGTTGAGATAGCTCGCTTTTAACGCGTTCAGGATCCGCATCTGGCTTATCCATTTTGTTAATCGCAACGATTAATGGCACGTTACCGGCTTTAGCATGTTGGATAGCTTCGATTGTTTGTGGCATTACACCATCATCAGCAGCAACAACTAGAATAACGATATCAGTCGCTTTAGCACCACGGGCACGCATAGAGGTAAACGCAGCGTGACCAGGAGTATCTAAGAAAGTAATCATACCGTTCTCAGTTTCTACATGGTAAGCACCAATATGCTGGGTAATACCACCGGCTTCACCAGCTGCTACTTTAGCGCGACGGATATAATCAAGCAATGACGTTTTACCATGGTCAACGTGACCCATGATGGTCACAACTGGTGCACGTGTTTCTAACTTAACGTTATCATCACGGTCTTGCATTACTTGATGTTCTAGTTCGTTTTCACGAAGTAGAACCACTTTATGGCCCATTTCTTCTGCCACTAACTGCGCAGTTTCTTGGTCAAGTACTTGGTTAATGGTAACCATAGTACCCATTTTCATCATTTGCTTAATGATTTCAGTTGCTTTGACTGCCATCAAATGAGCTAATTCAGAAACTGTAACCGTTTCGCCAATACGCACATCACGAGTCACTGCGGCAACAGGCTTGTTAAAGCCATGAGCCATGGACTGTGGTGCTGTATTGCGACGCATATGTCTTTCACGACCGTCACGTGCATCTTTACCACCGCGTTTCTTACTGGTGTTTTTGTTGCGAGCACGACGACCACGTTTTTCATCATCCATATCAGAACTATCTTCAGCAGCTCGCGCTACTTTAGATGTCGTTACATGGTGATCACCATTTTTTTCAGCTTCTAGGCGTAGACGCTCTTCGTCAGCCCAGCGCTTAGAGTTTTCTTCAGCCAATTTACGCGCCTTTTCAGCAGCTTTGTCGGCTTCTTCAATTTGCTTTTGCGTCAGAACTTTCTCCTGAGTCGCTTTAATACGTTCAGCTTCTTCCTTTGCTGCTTGAGCTGCTGGGTCTAAAGGCTTATCAGCTTTAGGCTCAACTTTTGGTGCCTTGGCAGCTTTAGCTTTAGCTTCAGCGTCTTTAGCCATTTTAGCTTTTGCATCTGCATCTGCTTTAGCCTTTGCTTCAACTTTAGCTTTTTCATCTGCAGCCGCTTTAAGCTTAGCTTCTTCAGCTTTAGCTTGTTCTTCAGCAGCTAGTTTAGCTACATCGGCGTCATCACGTTTAACAAAAGTACGTTTTTTACGCACTTCAACTTTAACGTCTTTTGACTGACCACCAGAACCAGACACACTTAACGTAGATACGGTTTTACGTTGCAATGTCATTTTTGTTGGTGCAGATTCGCCACCATGTTGCTTCTTCAAAAAATCTAATAACTGCTGTTTCTCATTTTCAGAAACGGTGTCAGCTTTTGTCTTTGTAATGCCGGCTTCGTTAAATTGTTCAACTAAACGATCAACCGTTTTGCCCACTTCTTGAGCTAATTTTTCTAAACTTGTATCTGCCATCAAATAAATCCCCCTGTTGATCGACTTATGCTTCTTCGCCAAACCAACAGATATTGCGGGCTGCCATGATGAGCTCACCTGCTTTTTCTTCTGTCAATTCTTCTATTTCGATTAAATCATCGATACCTTGCTCAGCAAGGTCTTCTAATGTAACAACACCTTTACTTGCTAATACGAAGGCAAGATGTCTTTCTAAACCGTCAAGCGCTAATAAGTCTTCACTTGGATGTGCACCATCTAATGCTTCTTCTGAAGCTAATGCACGCGTAGAAATCGCTGCTTTGGCGCGTTCACGCAAAGAAGCCACGATATCTTCGTCAAATCCGTTAATATTAAGTAATTCTGCTTCTGGTACGTAAGCGATCTCTTCTAATGAAGTGAAACCTTCTTCCGCTAGAACTGTTGCAAAATCTTCGTCTACTTCTAAAGTAGCCATAAATAATTCAACCACTTTCGCGCTTTCCGCTTGGTGTTTCTTATTCATGTCTTCTACTGTCATTACGTTTAATTCCCAACCAGTAAGTTGAGTCGCTAAACGTACGTTTTGGCCGTTACGACCAATTGCTTGTGCCAGACTGTCAGCTTCAACGGCGATATCCATTGAATGGTTATCCTCGTCAACAATAATTGAAGCAACATCAGCTGGTGCCATCGCATTGATGACATATTGTGCTGGATTATCATCCCACAACACGATATCAACACGCTCACCACATAATTCATTCGATACAGCTTGAACACGTGCACCGCGCATACCAACACAAGCACCTATTGGATCTATGCGTTTATCGTTTGACTTTACGGCTATCTTAGCGCGGGCACCTGGCTCACGGGCAGCACCCATAACTTCAATCAACTCGTCATAAATTTCAGGCACTTCAACACGGAAAAGCTCAATGAGCATTTCAGGCTTACTGCGAGTTAAAAATAACTGCGCGCCACGTGCTTCTGGACGAACTGCATAAAGTAATGCACGAACGCGATCACCTGGGCGGAATGATTCACGGCTAATTAAGTCTTCTTTAAATATCACGCCATCAGCGTTATTACCTAAATCAACAACCACGTTTTCACGGGTGCTTTTCTTAACAACACCAGTAACAATCTCGCCTTCACGCTCAATAAACTGTTCAACAACTTGAGCACGCTCAGCTTCACGTACTTTTTGTACGATAACCTGTTTTGCGGTTTGAGTTGTTATACGGTCAAATACTACTGAATCGATCTCATCTTCGACATAATCGCCAGGTTGAAGATCAGGGTTCTCATAGCGTGCAGCTTCAAGGGTAATTTCGCTATATGGGTTTTCTAACGGCTCACCTTGATCATCGATAACCATCCAACGACGGAAAGTGTCGTAGTGTCCGGTTTTACGATCGATAGCAACACGAACTTCAATATCACCTTCGTATTTTTTCTTGGTTGCTGTTGCAAGGGCAGTTTCTAACGCTTCAAAAATTTTCTCACGCGGAACCGCTTTCTCATTTGAAACCGCTTCTGCTACTAGCAGGATCTCTTTATTCATTTGGTCTAGCCTCGTTCTTCACCTGAAACTATTAAAATTTTGCGATGATGTTGCCTTTGCGGATATTATCCAAAGCAACAACCAAGTCTTTTCCATCTACTGTTATTGTGAGCATTTGCCCGTCAACTTTAGCAATGGCGCCTTTTAAATTTCGACTACCCGCTACCGGCATAGTCAATTGTACTTTTGCATCTTCGCCTACATAGGCTGCATATTGTTGAGCAGTAAATAAAGGTCTATCTACACCCGGAGAAGATACTTCAAGGGTAAATTCTGTAGAAATAGGGTCTTCAACATCAAGTACCGCACCCACTTGTCGGCTCACTTCGGCACAGTTTTCAATATGGATGCCATTTTCATGATCAATAAATATGCGTACTATCGAGTGTTTACCAGCTTGGACATACTCAATGCCCCAAAGCTTAAAACCAAGTGCTTCAACTGGTACCGTTAACATGTCTACCAGTCTTGATTCTAATGTTGCCAAAAATGACCCCCAAAAAACAAAAAAAGGGCAAAAGCCCCTGTATAATCCGCCTTAAAATCACGGAAAATCAAAAGTCCATATAACAAAAAACCCCGTAAATACGAGGCTATTTTGCTATAGAACCTGTATCTGTTATCGAAATATCCAATAACAGGGAGCTGGTTGCGGGAGCCGGATTTGAACCGACGACCTTCGGGTTATGAGCCCGACGAGCTACCAAACTGCTCCATCCCGCGTCAACTGCATGCAAGTATATTGACTTACGTCTAATCTTGCAATAACTATTCAGTAATACAAGGCTAACTGAACAATTTTTAACTGGTGCCGAGAGCGGGACTTGAACCCGCACGTCCGTTAAGACACAGCCACCTCAAGGCTGCGCGTCTACCAATTCCACCACCTCGGCTAATTTGGTACTTTAATCAGGGATTTTATCTTCTGATTGTTGTTCTACTACTGGCGCTTCATCAATGATTTGCTCAGTGGCTGGACCTATATCGCTCCAATTATCTTCAGCTTTACTGTGATTGGCACTAAGATTGCCAATTACTAAGCTTAAAGCGAAAAATGCGATAGCTAAAACTGCTGTGCTGCGAGTCAGAAAGTTACCTGAACCGCTAGAACCAAATAACGTACCAGACGCTCCGGCTCCAAATGATGCGCCCATATCGGCGCCTTTACCTTGCTGAATAAGAATCAAACCTACTAGGCCAATTGCTACCACCATGTAAACAACTATAAGTACTTCGTACATATTATTATGCGCTCATTGCTATGGAACATAAACTTAGGAATTCGGACGAATTTAAGCTAGCTCCGCCAATCAATCCACCATCAACATCAGGTTGGGCAAAAATATCTGCCGCATTACTTGGCGTGACACTTCCACCGTATAAAATTCTGATATTTTCTCCAATAAATGGAGATACTTCAGAGAGGCGACTGCGAATAAACGCATGAACTTCTTGTGCCTGCTCTGGAGTTGCGCTCTTACCTGTCCCTACAGCCCATAAAGGTTCGTAGGCGATAATCGCATTGTCAAAAGCCATAGTGCCATTTTTCTCAATGACGATATCCAACTCTTCAGCAATAACTTCAAAAGTACGTCTTGCTTCTCGTGCTGGACCTGACTCTCCTACACATAATATAGGCGTCAAACCATGTTTTTGAGCTGCGGCAAACTTTTCTGCCACTATATTACTCGTTTCACCGTACATACGGCGACGTTCGGAGTGACCGATAATTACGTATCGACATCCTGAATCTTTTAGCATCTGCCCGGATATTTCGCCGGTATACGCGCCGAAGTCATGTTGACTAAGATTTTGCGCGCCCATTCTAACAAGTGCCCCATCTAGGGTTTGCTTGTTTGACTCAAGCAGTTGCCTAACACTTTCAAGATAAATTGAAGGCGGGCATAAAACCACTTCAGCTGAATCATTTTGGAGCTTTGCTGCAAACTTTTTAAATAACTCTTGGGCTAATGCCGAATTGCCATTCATTTTCCAGTTGCCAGCTACCATAGGACGTCTGAGTGCCATCACTGTCTCCTTTGAAAGCGGCGTGAATAATAGCGAACCACTTATCAAGTTACAATAGGTAATAGATGAATATTTACAATAAGCTGTCGAAGTGGTTACTTTTTACCCCAGCAACAGCTTAATTGAAAATTTATGATTTATTTCTGACTAACAGGACATTTTTACCGCTTCGGCAATTCTATTTGCAAAGGCTAGCACTTGATCATGCTCTTCGCCTTCTACCATCACGCGAATAAGCGGTTCTGTACCAGACTTTCTTAATAATACTCTGCCTCGAGCACCAAGTTGTTGCTCAACATAGGCTTGTGCCGATTTAACTGCATCAGAATCAAGTGGGTTATTACTGCCTTCAAATCTTACATTAACTAGCACTTGCGGTAGCATCTTCATCGCTTCGGTAAGCGACTCAAGGGAAGCATTCTGCCTACGCATCGCTGCCAATACTAAAATACCTGCAATAATACCGTCGCCTGTAGTGCCATGATCTAAGTTAAGAATATGACCTGAATTTTCACCGCCGATACGCCACTCATGCTTTTTCAGCAGTTCCATCACATAACGGTCGCCAACATTAGAGCGAACAAAAGGAATATTCAACTCTTGTAAGGCTAAATCAAGCCCTAGGTTGGACATTAAAGTGCCAACAACCCCACCTTTTAATACACCACGCTTTTGTGCATCGACAGCTAATATGTATAAAATTTGATCGCCATCAATCACTTCACCATGTCGATTAACCATCATAATACGATCGCCATCACCATCTAACGCGATACCTAAATCTGCGTTCTCAGCGAGTACGGTTTCGCAAATTTTAGCCATTGCGGTTGCGCCAACTTTATCATTGATATTTAACCCATCAGGTTTATCACCAATAGCAACCACTTCAGCACCTAACTCTCTAAATACACTCGGTGCGATGTGATAAGTAGCACCATGGGCACAATCCACTACAATTTTTAGCCCTGTAAGCGTATGCTCTGCAGGGAAATTCCCTTTACAATACTCAATGTAACGCCCTGCTGCATCATCGATACGGCGTGCCTTACCAAGCAAATGTGATTCAACACATACCAGTGGCTTTTCAAGTTCGGCTTCAATTTCAAGTTCAATAGCATCATCTAGCTTACTGCCATCGGTTGAAAAGAACTTAATACCATTGTCATAATAAGGATTATGCGATGCACTGATCACAACCCCGGCTTCTGCTCTAAATGTTCTGGTTAAATATGCCACCGCAGGTGTCGGCATAGGCCCAAGCAGTAACACATTCAAACCTGCTGCAGATAAGCCCGCTTCGAGTGCTGATTCAAATAAGTAACCTGAAATACGAGTGTCTTTACCGATAATCACTTTTTTAGTACCACTGCGTGAAAGCACTCGTCCAGCTGCCCAGCCTAGTTTTAATGCTAACTCAGGTGTCATCTTGCCTGAACCGACCTTTCCACGAATGCCATCAGTTCCAAAAAATTGTCTTTGTTTCACATATCCCCACTTAAGTGAATTCACTCAGTTTGTTGTAATTAATTTATTATCAGCGGCTAACTTAAATATTCGCCATGGTAGCCGACATGACTTTCAGTACATCGACGGTTTCGGGAACGTCATGTACACGTATAATTTGAGCTCCTTGCTGCGCAGCAATTAACGCGCCGGCAAGACTGCCGGCCAAGCGCTCAGACGTTGGCCTTGCTAATAAATCACCAATCATGCTTTTTCGAGACAAACCAATTAATATTGGTAAGTGAAATTGATGTAGCAGCGGCAATGTCGCTAATAAGCGGTAATTATGCGCTAAAGTTTTACCAAAGCCAAAGCCTGGATCTAATATTATCTTGCTTCTTGTGATCCCTGCAGCCTCACAAGCTAGAATGCGTTGCTCAAAAAAAGCACTTACCTCAGAGATAACATCTCCATATTCTGGTGAGTCTTGCATTGTTTTAGGTTCACCTTGCATGTGCATCAAACAAACTGGCACTTTTAAAGTTGCTGCCATCTCAATTGCACCAGGGAGCTGTAAAGCTCTAACATCATTAATTAAATTGGCACCCGCTGCTACAGCTTGCTGCATAACCTCTGGTTTACTGGTATCAATGGAGATCCAAACATCATGTTTATCAGCAATATATTTGATTAGAGGTAATACTCTTGCAAGTTCTTGTTCAACAGTGACCTCAGAGGCACCTGGACGGGTCGATTCACCACCGACATCAATAATGCTAGCACCTTGCTCGATAATATAATCAACATGTTTGCAGGCATGTTCAAATAAATTGAATTCTCCACCATCGGAAAAGGAATCAGGTGTTACGTTAACAATCCCCATTACAACAGGTTGAGCTAAATCTAACTGTTTATTACCATGTGATAATTTAAACATTACTGGTTACCTATAATTACCCATCAGCTAAAACAAAAAAGCCCCTTGCGGGGCTTTTTTAACTTACACCACGTAATTACTTAACGGGCGACTCATCAGGCTTTAAATCATCTTTCTTAGCATTATCTTCCGATTCAGTTGTCACACTTTCAACTTTATCATCATCTTTTGCTTCAGGTTTACCATCACCTTTATCATCAGAAGAGTCATCAACTTGCCAATCAGCTGGTTGACGAACTTCACGACGGTTCATCAAATCATCAATTTGCAATGAATCAATGGTTTCATACTTCATCAATGCATCTTTCATGGAGTGTAAAATATCCATGTTTTCAGTCAGCATTGTTTGCGCTCGTTGATAATTTTTATCAATAAATGCTTTAATTTCAGAATCAATAAGCGAAGCGGTATCAGCAGACATAGCTTTTGATTTGCCCATGCTACGACCTAAAAACACTTCATTATCTTCTTCAGCGTAAAGTAAAGGACCTAATTTGTCTGAAAATCCCCACTGAGTCACCATATTACGCGCTATAGAAGTAGCGTATTTGATATCTTGTGATGCACCAGTTGACACTTTATCACTACCATAGATCAACTCTTCAGCTAATCGACCACCATAAGCCACAGAAATTTGTGACTCTAGTTTTAGACGACTTTGACTAACGGCATCAGCTAATGGCAGGAAGAAGGTCACACCTAATGCACGTCCACGTGGGATAATAGTCACTTTGTGCACAGGATCATGCTCAGGTACTAAGCAACCTACGATGGCGTGCCCAGCTTCATGATAAGCTGTCATTTCTTTTTCAGATTCTGACATCACCATAGAACGGCGTTCTGCGCCCATCATAATTTTATCTTTGGCCCGTTCAAACTCTTCCATGCTAACCATGCGGCGATTACCACGCGCAGCAAATAATGCAGCTTCATTAACTAAGTTAGCGAGATCAGCACCAGAAAATCCAGGTGTACCACGGGCAATAACACTTGCTTTAACATCTTCAGACAAGGGCACTTTGCGCATGTGTACTTTTAAAATTTGTTCACGGCCACGAACATCAGGCAATCCAACCACGACTTGTCTGTCAAAACGACCTGGACGAAGTAACGCAGAGTCTAAAACGTCAGGGCGGTTAGTTGCAGCAATAACGATGACGCCTTCATTACCTTCAAAACCATCCATCTCAACCAGCATTTGGTTTAAGGTTTGTTCGCGTTCATCATGACCACCACCTACACCGGCGCCGCGTTGGCGACCTACTGCATCGATTTCATCGATAAAAATGATACAAGGTGAAGATTTTTTTGCTTGTTCGAACATATCACGCACACGAGATGCACCAACACCAACAAACATCTCAACAAAATCAGATCCTGATATAGTAAAGAATGGCACCTTAGACTCACCGGCAATAGCCTTGGCTAATAGGGTCTTACCTGTACCAGGTTGACCAACCATTAACACGCCAGTTGGAATACGGCCGCCTAGCTTTTGGAACTTGGTTGGATCACGTAAATAATCAACCAGCTCTTTAACTTCTTCTTTTGCTTCATCACAACCTGCAACATCAGCAAAAGTGGTCTTAATTTGGTCTTCACTCATCAGTTTGGCTTTACTCTTACCAAACGACATTGCACCTTTACCGCCACCACCTTGCATTTGACGCATGAAGAAAATCCAAACACCGATAAGCAGTAGCATTGGGAACCATGAAATGAATATTTGGGTTAAGAAGCCTGATTCTTCAGCTTCTTGACCTTTCATCGAGATACCTCTGCGATCAAGATCATTTATTAAATCTTGGTCATACATAGGCATAATCGTGGTGAACTTATCTCCTGAAGATCTTGTTCCCTCAATAGTACGCTGATCGCTTTTAATCTCAACAGTCTTAATCTGTCCATCTCGGACATTATCAAGAAAAGCGGAATAGTCCATCTTCTGCGAATTCGAAGAAGTGGGGGAATAACCCTGAAATACTGACATCAACACAACAGCGATGACGACCCAGAGTATTAAATTTTTTGCCATGTCACTCAAATTATTAGACCTCTATTACAGTCTTGCGATAATGGATATTAGACTACTACAACTTGTAACCAGTCGCCACTAAATAGACTTCTCTAGAGCGGGCCCTAGATGAGTCTGGTTTACGGGTTTTTACTACTTTGAAAACTTGTTTAACCGACTTCATATAATCGTCAAAACCCTCCCCCTGAAAGACTTTGACGGCAAAGCAGCCGTTTGGAGCCAATACTTGCCTACACATGTCTAATGCCAATTCAACTAAATACATTGCTCTAGGTTGATCAACAACATCTGCACCGCTCATATTTGGTGCCATATCTGATAATACCACATCCACTTTAGCTTCACCTACACGGTCAAGCAAAGCTTCGAGTACTTTTTCTTCTCTAAAATCCCCTTGCAAGAAATCGACTCCGACAATGGGATCCATAGGTAAAATATCACAGGCGATGACTTTACCCCTTTCTCCAGCTAACTTAACCGCAACTTGAGACCAACCTCCAGGAGCTGCACCTAAGTCTACTACAGTCATACCTGACTTAATCAAGTGATCTTTTTCCTGAATTTCTTCTAGTTTAAAAGCAGCGCGCGAGCGCATTCCACGTTTTTGAGCCAATTTAACATAATGATCATCAAAGTGTTCTAGCATCCAGCGATTAGAGCTGGCTGTACGTTTTTTAGCTGACATTGAAATTCCGCAACGATTGAGAGTTACATAAAGACTATATAAGGGTAGAATAGCCGCTTTTCAACAGTAACTCAGTAAAAGTTGGTATAAATGAATTTAACAACCAAACAAAAGCAGCATCTAAAAGGCTTGGCGCACAATTTAAAGCCCGTTGTGATGCTTGGTGCCAATGGTTTGACTGAAGGTGTTCTGGCTGAAATTGATAGCGCACTTAGTTATCATGAATTGATCAAAGTAAAAGTTGCCTCTTCTGATAGAGAACTTAAAAATGCCATCGTTGACGCCATTGTTCGTGAAACACAGTCTACGAAAGTGCAAACTATCGGTCATATTTTAGTTATCTTCCGTCAATCTGCAGAAATGAAAATTGCCATTCCAAAAGTAAAATAATTACTGTCAATGAATCAACGAGTTCATTAACTTAAGTTATAACAATTTGACATAAAAAAACCACTGCCTTGGCAGTGGTTTTTTTATTATCTGTAAAAATTAGATATATTTAACTGATAAAATTTCGTAATCAGTTATTCCACCAGGAGTGGCAATACCGACTTCATCACCTTCGTTTTTACCAATAAGTCCACGAGCAATTGGGGAGTTAACAGATATCAAATTCAATTTGATATCTGCTTCATCATCACCAACTATTCGATAAGTCATTTCAGCATCGGTATTGATATTGAGAATGCTGACAGTAGTACCAAAGATAACTCTGCCAGTATTCTCTATTTTAGTGACATCAATAATCTGTACATTAGACAGTTTGCCTTCAATATCACGAATACGGGCTTCACATATACCCTGATCTTCACGTGCTGCATGATATTCTGCATTTTCTTTTAAATCACCAAGCTCACGCGCCGAAGCAATTGCTTCTGTAATTTTAGGGCGTCGATCAAACTTTAAGATGTCTAATTCTTTGCGTAATTGATCAGCACCAACAACGGTCATTGGAACTTTATTCATGTTAAGTGATCTCCATAAAACAAAAGCATCCCGTGCCGATAAAATATCGACACAATAATAATCGTTTGGAATGACTTACTTTAAAACCTACAAGTAATACGACAGGGATGTTACATAGATAATGGGCAACAGCTTACCTAAGCTTTTACTGACTTGCTAGTCAGATAGCTAAAAATGCTGCTAAAGACGATAAATTTCAGCGTCATCATATAAAAACAGCCCACTTTTTTGTGCGCTGTTATATGTACAACTTTATTAACTCTAATCAAATAAGTTAGATGATTCTGTTTTGCGCTAACTTCTCGAGGCGTTCTTCTTCTGCCATTCGACGTTTACGTTTGTCACAGGGGTCATCGCAGTCACAGGCTTTTTCGATGCCTAACACTCCTAAGCCACCACAACTTCCTTCCACTGCTTTTTTCTTAATGATATAGCCAATAGACATCAATAAGAAAAAAACTAATAACACCACAAACGCAGCAATAAATGTGCTCATTTCGGACTCCAGTTTAATGGATGGATCAATCAAGATAAGGCTTAAAGGCCTCACTATAAAAGACCTGATAACCTTGTTCCTGCTTTTCAATCAGCATTATTGCTAAATTTTGCTCTTTGGCAAGTGCTAATGATGCCTCTGTGCCTAATACCATCATTGCTGTAGCATAACCATCTGCTGTCATTGAACTTTTGTGCAGCACAGTGGCTGAGGCTAATTTATGCTTAATTGGATAACCAGTACGGGGATCGATTAAATGCGTAAAACGTTCACCGTTTTCTTCATAATAAATACGATAGTCACCTGATGTTGCTAGGGCCATTGTATCAAGTTCTATCACTTGCTGCACTTCTTGCCCGTCTTCTGCAGGCTTTTCAATTGCGACACGCCAAGGAGTGCCGTCAAATTTAGTCCCTTTGGTACTAATTTCGCCACCAATTTCAACTAAATAACCTTCTATTTGATACTTGTCTAATAAAGATGCCACTTTATCAACACCAAAGCCTTTAGCTATTGAGGATAGATCAACATATAAATCGGCATTATGTTTAACTAGCTTGGTGCCTTCAATAGTTAACTCATTGATCCCTGTCTTTGCTTTAGCATCGCTTATGGCTTGAGCTGTCGGAATAGATGTAGGACGTTTGTCTGGGCCAAATCCCCATAAGTTAACCAGCGGCCCAAGAGTAATATCTAAAGCACCGTCAGTTATCTCGTTCAAACGGATCCCCTCTTTTACAACCCAAAGAGTATCGGGTGAGACATCGACACCTTGTCTAATTTGTACCTGATTAAAACGAGATAACTCTGAGTTCGGACGATAGGTAGACATTTGATTATTAACGGTCTCAAGGGCCATATCTATTTCTGTTTGTAACAATTGTGCTTGAGGCAAATGCTCGTTAGTGACCAAAGTAATATGATATGTGGTACCCATTGTTCTCCCTTCCAACTTAATGGTTGTCTCAGGCTGTGTACAGGCTGTAATTGTGCAAGCAATCAGGATGAGCAGGAATGATTTAATTGATTTCGCCATAATGAACTATCCCATAAAACAAAAAATTGCAGTAGCTAATGCATACTGCAATCTATAAAAAATTAAGGTGCTAAATTTAGCACCTTAACTTAATTGATATTAACCGCCGAAGTCATCTAATAAGATGTTTTCATCTTCAACACCTAAATCTTTTAACATGCCTATAACTGCTGCGTTCATCATTGGAGGTCCACACATGTAGAACTCACAATCTTCTGGCGCATCATGATCACGCAGATAGTTTTCATACAATACGTTATGAATAAAACCTGTGTAACCAGTCCAGTTATCTTCTGCCTGAGGATCAGACAAAGCAACATGCCATTTGAAGTTATCATTTTCAGCAGCAAGACCGTCGAAATCTTCTACATAGAACATTTCACGTTTAGAACGCGCACCGTACCAGAAACTGATCTTACGTTTCGAGTTTAAACGTTTAAGTTGGTCGAAGATATGAGAACGCATTGGCGCCATACCTGCGCCACCACCAATAAATACCATTTCCGCATCAGTGTCTTTAGCGAAGAACTCACCAAAAGGACCAGAAATAGTGACTTTATCACCCGCTTTCAAGCTCCAAATGTAAGAAGACATTTTGCCACAAGGTAAGGTCAGATTACGTGGAGGTGGCGTAGCAATACGCACGTTCAACATAATAATACCAAACTCTTCTGGATAGTTAGCCATTGAGTATGCACGAATTGTTTCTTCGTCTACTTTTGACTCTAACTTGAAGAAGCCAAAATGTTCCCAGTCGCCACGATATTGTTCAGGCACTTCAAACTCAGCATATTTAACATGATGAGCAGGTGCTTCAATTTGAATATAACCGCCGGCACGGAATGGAACTGTTTCACCATCAGGAATTTGAAGCTTCAGTTCTTTAATGAAAGTGGCTTTATTATCGTTAGAGATAACTGCACATTCCCATTTTTTAATACCAAAGATTTCTTCGTCTAATTCAATGTCCATGTCACTTTTTACGTTGACCTGACATGACAAACGACAACCTTGGCGAGCTTCGCCTTTACTGATGTGATCAAGTTCTGTTGGCAAAATATCACCGCCACCAGATTTAATCATCACGCGACATTGACCACATGAGCCACCGCCACCACATGCACTTGATACGAAAATACCATTATTGGCTAAGGCACCCAGTAGCTTACCACCGGCACCTGTTTTAATTGCCTTGTCTGCATCACCATTGATACTAATGGTGATATCACCGCTAGCAACCAGCTTCGACTTAGCGAATAAAATCACTAATACCAAAACTAGTACGATAACAGTAAACATACTCACACCTAGATAAACATCTATTGGAGTAGATTCAAGAATACCCATTCACTTATTCCTTAAAGGTTCAAATTAATACTTCGTCTCAGTATTTCTTACAAAGAAACACCAGAGAACGACATGAAACCCAAAGCCATAAGACCTGCGGTAACAAAGGTAATACCTAAGCCACGTAAGCCATTTGGCACATCAGAATACTTCATTTTCTCACGGATACCCGCTAACAATACAATTGCTAACGCCCAACCGATACCAGAGCCGATACCAAACACTACGCTTTCGCCTAGGTTATAATCACGCTCTACCATAAATGATACTGCACCGAAAATTGCACAGTTAACAGTAATCAATGGTAAGAAAATACCCAATGCATTGTATAAAGGTGGAAAGTATTTATCTAATGCCATTTCCAAAATTTGTACAAGCGCTGCAATCACACCGATGAAGGTAATGAACTTCAAGAAGCTTAAATCAGCTTCCGGTATACCAGCCCAAGCTAAAGCACCAGGAGCAAGTAAACCTTGATAAATAATTTGGTTAGCAGGTACAGAAATAGCCAGTACCACGATAACTGCAACACCTAGGCCCATCGCAGTAGTCACTTTCTTAGACACAGCTAAAAAAGTACACATACCTAAAAAGAACGCCAGCGCCATATTTTCAATGAAAACGGAGCGAATTAATAAACTAATATAATGTTCCATTGCGTTTACCCTTTTGCTTCTACTTGCTCTGGCTTATAAGTACGGATCAACCAGATAAAACCGCCGATCAAGAAGAACGCACTTGGTGGAAGCAGTAATAAACCGTTAGGTTGATACCAACCACCGTCAGAGATTTTACTGAGGATTTCTACGCCGAATAATGAACCATTACCAAATAATTCACGGAAAAAACCAACAGACAATAAAATAACACCGTAGCCTAATCCGTTACCGATACCATCCATAAAACTCATCATCGGAGGCGTTTTCATTGCATAAGCTTCAGCACGACCCATTACAATACAGTTAGTAATAATCAAACCTACGAATACTGATAACTGTTTAGAAATAGCATAAGCATAAGCTTGTAGTACCTGGTCAACCACAATTACCAATGAGGCAATAATGGTCATCTGTACAATAATACGCACACTGCTTGGAATGTGATTACGAATAAGCGAAATAAACAGGTTAGAAAACGCTGTTACCGCTGTTAATGCAATCGTCATTACCAGTGCAGTTTCAAGCTTTGTGGTAACAGCAAGGGCACTACATACACCCAATATTTGCAAGGCAATTGGGTTATTATTGATAATCGGTCCAGTCAGAACCTGTTTAAGTTCTTTAACGTCAGCCATTAGCTTAACCCTCCGTTGCGTGCTTTAGCGATAAAGCTTGCAAAGCCTTCTTTACCTAACCAAAACTGCAATGAATGTTGTACACCGTTACTGGTTAATGTTGCACCAGAAAGTGCATCAACACCGTAAACAGTGCTCGCCACTGCAGGGTTTTTAGTTACACTGATAGCAAAGTTACCTTGCTCATCAAATAACTGTTTGCCGTTCCACAAGGCTTTCCATTTTGGATTTTCAACTTCACCGCCTAAACCCGGAGTTTCAGCTTGGTCGTAATAAACTAAGCCTTGAATCGTGTTTAAGTCAGCTTCTAATGCTAAGAACGCATACATGGTTGACCATAAGCCGTAACCGTGAACAGGTAAAATAACACTGGTTAATTTACCATCATCATCACGAACCAAATACACTACCGCTTTATCGGCAACGCGCTTGATCGAGGCAATGTCATTTTCAGGAATTGATGAAGTACTTAGATCACGTGATGCTTTACGTTGATCATAAGCATTAGCGTCACCTTCGACAAACTCACCGGTTTTCAGGTCGACTAAACGCGCTTCAACATATTGATTATATTTGCTAAGAATATCTGCTTTAGTGACCTTACCTTCTTTAGTATTAATAAGGCTTGCCGCTTCAAGTATATACTTTTGCTTATCAAGTAACTTGTTCTCTTGCTGAATAGGTTTTAATACCACAGCAGCGGTAGAAACAAGCACTGAGCAGATAAGACATAAGCCGACAACAACAAATAGCGTTCTACCGAACGAATCTTTATTACTAGCCACGTGCGATCCTCCGTTTGATATTTGCTTGCACGACGAAGTGGTCAAATAATGGGGCAAATAAGTTGGCAAACAAAATAGCCAACATCATACCTTCTGGGAATGCAGGGTTAATCACACGGATAAACACTACCATCGCACCGATTAACAGACCGTAGGCCCACTTTGCAGAATTGGTAAATGAAGCTGATACAGGATCAGTCGCCATAAACATCATACCGAAAGCAAATCCACCTAACACTAAGTGCCAATACCAAGGCATTGCGAACATAGGGTTAGTATCGCTACCAATTACGTTTAATAATGTTGCAATAGCAGCCATACCTATGAAAACACCACCAACGATTCTCCATGAAGCGATGCGAGCATAAATAATGACTAAACCACCCAGCAAAATAGCAAAGGTAGAAACTTCACCCACAGAGCCCGGAATGAAGCCCATGAAAGCATCAATCCAATTTGCATTGTTGGCATAGTCAAATGTACCTTGTGCAGCTTGACTTAGTGCAGTTGCGCCTGAATAACCATCGGCAACAACCCAAGTCGTGTCACCAGACATACTTAAGGGGTAAGCAAAGAACAAGAATGCACGACCCGCTAACGCAGGGTTAAGGAAGTTACGGCCTGTACCACCAAAGATTTCTTTAGCAACCACTACACCGAATGTAATCCCCAACGCCACCATCCATAAAGGGATCGTTGCTGGTAAGGTTAATGCAAATAATACTGAGGTAACGAAGAAGCCTTCATTGACTTCATGACCGCGGACTGAAGCGAATAATACTTCCCAAAAACCACCTACAGCGAAAGTCACCGCATAGATAGGTAAGAAGAAGCACGCACCATACCACATCAATGATGTGATACCAGAGTCAGCGGTTAACTGAGCACCAAATAACTCAAACAAGCCAACTTGCCAAACATCTGGAGTACCAAAGCCAGCAACTAATGCCACTTGCGCTTGAAGACCCACGTTATACATACCAAAAAACATTGCTGGAAATGTACACGCCCAAACCGTAATCATCATACGTTTTAGATCGATGTTATCACGAACATGGGTTCTACCCTTGTTCACTTTACCTGGAGTATAAAATACCGTAGCTGCTGCTTCATAAAGTGCATACCACTTCTCGTATTTGCCGCCTTTTTCAAATTGCGGCTCAATACGTTCGATAAAATCTTTCAAGCTCATTAGCCTTCCCTCTCGATCGTATCTAAGCAGTCACGTAGATATGACGCATAGTCATATTTACCTGGACATACGAAAGTACATAACGCCAAATCTTCTTCATCTAGCTCAAGAGCACCCAATCTCACGGCGCCATCATAATCACCTGACACTAAGTCACGTAATAACATGGTAGGAAGAATATCAAGTGGCATTACCCGCTCATAGTTTCCAATTGGCACCATAGCGCGGTCTGAACCACCAGTGCTAGTTGTCATAGGAAATAAGCGAGAAGGGCTTAAGTGACCTAAAAATGCACGAGTTATTGAGAATTTATCTGCGCCAGGCATAGCCCAGCCGAATAACTCTTTCTCGTAACCTTCTTCAAGTAAGCTAACTTGTGCGTGGTAACGGCCTAAGTATGCATGAGGCCCGATTGCTGAGCGACCGTTTAATACTGAGCCTGAAACGATACGCACTTTGCCTTCATCAACTTCATTTGTCGTTAACTCAGTAATGCTTGCGCCTACTTGAGTACGAACTAAACGAGGTTGTTTTGCTTTAGGGCCGGCAATGGCAATAACACGCTCAGTATTTAAAGTGCCCTGAGTGAATAATTGGCCAATGGCGATTACATCTTGATAGCCCACATGCCACACACTACGCGTAGCTGAAGCTGGAAGAATGTTATGTATGTGTGTACCAACAAGCCCCGCTGGGTGCTTCCCGCCAAACTCTGCCACTTGGGCATTTGCTGAAGGAATATCTGCACCAGGTGCTTTACATAAATACACTTTACCTTCAGTTAAACGTGCAAGCACCTTTAAACCATTGGCAAAATCATCTTTATATTCGGCAATGACTACCACAGGATCTGCAGCAAGAGGTTGTGTATCGATAGCAGTCACAAAAATGCCTTGTGTAGCAGCATCAACTGCAGGCACTTTGCTAAATGGGCGCACACGCAATGCCGTCCACAAACCTGATTCAATCAGATTATCACGAACAACTTGCGAGTCTAACGTGTCTAATGAGCCAGCATCATATTTATTGAACGCAACACAATCGTTACCTTCAACTTCAATGACAACAGACTGAAGTACACGTTTAGCACCTCGGTTAATTTCGGAAATAGTACCACTGGCTAAAGCCGTATATTTAACGCCTAAATTCTTCTTATCTTCAAAAAGAACCTGGCCTTTTTGTACTTTATCGCCCACTTTAATCTTCATCGTTGGACGTAAGCCAATATACTCTTCACCCAAAGTAGCTACGTATCTAATGGCTGGGCCATTATGGATAACTTGCTCTGGTCTACCTGTTATAGGTAGTTCCAATCCTTTCTTAATTGTAATCATATCCACAAGCACTACGTTTGAAGGAAAGACAATGCGCCACGTTCTGCTACAAAAACAATGTGTTAAAAAACACCTCATTCTGGAGCTAGCGCAGGTTTAACACGGAAATGCGATCATAATCACGCTGGTCGCGCGCATTTTACCCCATATATAAGACTATCGCCACGAAAATAATAGGTGTTTTCAAACCAATGCACCAATTTAGTCTTCTAATATAGTACAAAGCGACTGGCGATTATTTATTAGGTCCAAAGTGCATATTTTGTTCCATGCAAACTAAAATATAGCATTAATTTTAAAAGTAATATTTTTGATTAATATTTTTAAAATAGGAAGGATTAGAAATAAAGCCCATGCTATTTCAGCATGAGCTTTACACTATCTTTAAAGATGAAATGATTATTTATCAACCAGAACACTGCCCAGCGGATAATTAGCCAACTAACCTATAATAAGCAGGCTAGTTGACAGGTGTAAAATTTACAATCTGAATTAGAATTTACCTTGATAACCAATGTAGGTTGTCATTTCACTTTGAGATAACATTCCCATCTGATAATTTTTAGCGATTAACTCTTCATCTAACACATTCTCTATGCGGACATAGACATTGTGCGCTTGAGTCATTTGATAATGCGCTGCTAAATCAATTTTAAGTTGCGAGTCAATACCATAATTCCCTAAGGTAAACACGCTGCCAGTTTCTGATTGATACAAGCCATTAGCAAAAATACTAAACTTGCCCATAACCAGCCCAATACTGGCGCTAACTTGTTGCTCTGGCACCCAAGGCAGTTGTTGGCCATCAGCATAACAACCAACAACGGCATCACAGCTAGACTGACCAAATTCAGCTTGGGTATAGCTATAATCTAACGCCATTGGAATAAAGAAACTATTAAAGTCCATTTTGTAGTCAATCGTTAAATCTACACCTGCAACAGAGACATCTTGTAAATTAACCTGTAATGCCTCTTGCAAAGGAACACAATTAACACCCAATTTACAGGTCATATGCTGATTGTCAAAGTCATGCATATAAGTCGATAAACCGACATTGAAATTTTCTTGTTGATATTGTAATGCCAGTTGGTATTGTAATGCCTCTTGTGCTAGTTGCTCGGCATTACCAGCACCAGCAGCGGTCCAGGCTTGTTTAGCACTTAATGCTAATAGCCAGGCATCCTTTTTATAAGCAAGTTCAACAGAAGGTAACCAGCCATCATTAGAAAAGTCAGCCGCGGTTAATAAATCTGCATTATCACCTAACTCACGCGTCACGCTCACACTTTCATAACCTAAGCCGAAATTTACTGACCAGGCATCATAGTTCAGCTTGGTATTAACCGACGTAGTAAATGCATCTGCATCATCCGTATAATCACCAATACCATATTGCACATCCAGTGCATTGAGGCCTAAATTTTCACTTAATAAGTAATCTATTTTAGCCACTTTCATTTCAGCCTTATCACTATGATAACGCGCTTGATAGGTTACTTCATGAGCGCCATAAAGGCTGACACCCTTCGTCTGCACACCAAAACCATCAAAATCGTTATTGGCAACCACTGCACTTGTGGGTAAGCCTTGGGAAGTAGGATTGGTTTCAAAATCCGATAATACCTGTAACAACTGACGGTTAATTATTTCGTCATTGATTGTTAACGTATTATGGCCACGTTGAGCAAAGCTTTGATAATAAAAGTCTGTCGACATAATCGACTGACCTGATAAATTAACTTGATGCGCTAGGGCATATCGTTGACGCTTACCTTGATCAAAATCCAACGCTGTCGCTGCATAGCGATTATCAGCCGATGTAGTAAAATCTGCGAGGGTTAATCCAATATCACTATTATCAAGTGTAGTATCAGTAAAATGATAACTGAACTCTGTTTTTTGTGGATTTCTAGCACCGACTAGGCTATCAGCATTAATTTTAAACAGGATGTCTGTTGTTTGATGTTTATTATCTATACTGCTGTTAAGCCCTACATCCGTTTCATCTTTTTGGTAATCAACGCCCAATAACATGCCATATTGCTTAGTTTTGCCACTAACAATTAAGCCCCCTGCAGGCGATCCATCTTGATCGGCTTCAATATTAATAATCGCATCTGTTTCACGCTCACTGATTTTGGCCGTCAGATAATTAAGTTGCCCAAAAGCGCCCTGCCCACCTGAGTTTACATTGGTGTGCTTGTTAGTTGAGATTGCCGATTGGAGAAATAAGTTCGGTTGAGAAATAAGGTTTTGGCCAGAATAAGGAGCCGCAGAATAAAAAATATTATCTTGTAATATTGCAACGCCATTGGTTGCACCACGAATTGAAATCGCATTCTGCGCATGTTCAACATTGGGAAGGACCGTTACACCAGCTTTGGCTAATACATTGGCCGATTGGCGATAATGAAATATGGACACTTCATCTTGTTGTAAATCAATACGGGAGTTTTTATCTTCAATAGACTCCGTTACTGTGCTTGCTACACTTGGAAAACTGCCAAGCATTAATAATACTGCTGAGGCCACCATTGAAACGCTAAAAGAGCGATCAGACATATCAATCTCCGTATTCTATCTTGTCTTATAAAATGCACTGTTAATGCTATATACAATAACGGTTTAATCCACATAAAAACAGCATCAACCACAAGCTGTTAAAAATTAGTTAATTTTAGACACAAAAAAACGGCCTAAGCCGCTTTTTTGTGTAATAACTGACGTTAAAGCGTGCCTAAAATCTCACCACTTAATGCTAAATCATCATTCTTATTTACGCTAACACCAGCAGCAATAATATTTTTGGCGATATCTTGTGCTTGTTCAAGTGAATGCATCTCATAAGTACCGCACTGATATTCGTTTAATTCTGGAATATCTTTTTGCTCAGTCACTTTTAATACGTCTTCCATTGCGCCTAGCCACGCATCTGCAACTTGTTGCTCGTTTGGCTCACCAATAAGGCTCATATAAAACCCGGTACGACAACCCATCGGTGAAATATCGATTATTTCAACATTGTCACCATTAAGATGATCACGCATAAATCCTGCAAACAAATGCTCTAAAGTATGAATACCACGTTCACTTAAAATGTCTTTGTTAGGAGCACAAAAACGTAAATCAAATACGGTGATTGCATCCCCTTTTGGAGTGCTCATATGTTTGGCAACTCGAACAGCGGGAGCATTCATACGAGTGTGATCTACAGTAAAACTATCTAATAACGGCATTGTGTTCTCCAAAGATAAGGGCGCGCTAACTTGAAACAACTCAAAATGGTCAACACGTTTAACGATAACAGAATCATCATACCATCAACAATGCACAACTCTCTACCAGCATGAATTAAACTCAACTAAGACTTATAGTGATTAATTGTGATAGTTTTTCAGCCGTTTGCTGTTTCGGCATCCGATTAAAACATAACCTCAATGGTTTCTCGATACAGAAATAGGCACTTGATTATCAGTGTCCCTTTTATCTTATTGACAAATGGCGCAATCAGCTCAAGCAAGTCGTATAAATATAGCGTTAATGTAAAGGTAATCAAGCTTAGATCGCAAAAGAATAGTTATGCTAACTTGAAGTTTAATTCAATAAAAAACCCCACTAATCAGTGAGGTTTTAAATGGCTCTATTACCCTTTGCAGTTTGGGGTTCGAGGAACTTCAGCAAGATTTTGCCAGTCTGCTTCAGTATAGGTATTAATTGATAATGCATGTACGCCATTCGCTAATTCATCAGCTAGAATCGCATTCACGCTGCGATGCCGCGCTAATGGACGCTGCCCATCAAATAGATCACTGACGATGACCACTTTAAAATGGGTTTCTGAATTAGGTGGAACATGATGGCGATTACTTTCATTAATCACTTCAAGATGTGATGGTGTAAACGACTGATTCAGTTTATCAGTAATAGTCTGTGCAACTGACATAGCGACCTACTCTTGGGCTCTTAAAAATCGAAGAGTACTGGGTTAAAACGTAAACGTCAAACACTGTGGCGATAAAATGTTAACTCAACAAGAAACAAAGATAAAATTATGAATTCGCGAGAATAGCGGCTGATGTTTTTGACACCAAACAGGCCGCGTCTTGATAACCCTTTAAACCTTATGTGCTGTTTTATAAAACACATTGTGGGTAATTCATAGCTGGTAAAAATAAGGTGTTATCTGCCTAAAAGTAAAATTAATCCGTGGAGTATTGACCGTTAAACGCTTAGGCAAACAGTGTTGCCAAGTTTGTTGCATCCCAGGTTGCATAATCAATAAATCGCCCGATTGCAAAGGGTATGACATTTTTTGTTGAGATGCCTTATGACGCACAACAAAGTCGCGACACGTTCCAAGTGTAATGGATGCAATAGCACTATTAGCAACAATTTCAGGCTCATCATCACTGTGCCAGCCCATACATTCTGTGCCGTTAGCATACCGATTAACCAACACGGCATTAAAGTCTAAGTGGCACTTTTGTAATAATGTTTGCCGTAATTTTGACAATACTGGAGGCCAAGGTAAGGGATTAATCAAAGTTTTAGAGTATCGACAATCACACCCTTCATCACCAAACCAAACCTGTGTGCGCGGAATAAAGTGCTTCTTTCCATACACCTCAATTTCTATTTTAGTTAAAGGGTAATCGCTCGCCTCTTGTAATAGAAGCCTTTGCTGACGCTCGGACAGAAAATCTGGCTGGTGCACCACTGGAGGTAACTTAATGTTGGGATCGTGATCAGTAAATAAATCTAACGTCATGTGTGCCACCCTGCTCCATCATTTATAAAACCTAATTATCACCTAAAATAGAACATCATTATCATCTAAAAATGCTAATAATCATCGGAAGAAGCTGATTATAAATAAACAAACTACAACCAATCACCCCACTATCATGTGACATAAAATGTCGATATAGTATCTTTCAAGTTTTAATGACTGATGAGACATAATGACTAATCCAGATATACACAGCCAGATGCCACCTACATTAACAGGCTATGATCACGGTGACTTATTGCCCCCCACTCAGCTGACGCCTTTACAGGATTTAGTCCTAAATAAGGTCGACGACAATTATCCTAAGCTGCAACTCTACACCAGCGGTGTATTATTTGGCGCAATAGCCACAGTAACTTGTCTTTTTATAATACTGGCCTCACCCTTGGATTTGATCAGTAAAATTATTATTTTGCCTATTATTGTAGCCATTGGGGCTTTTGCTACTCGATTGACTTATTTAAAAGCATTAACGGTTTGCTATGGCGTATTTAAAGATGAATTTATTATGCGACAAGGCTTATTTTGGGTATCAACAACCGCACTACCCTACACACGGTTACAACACGTTAATCTATCTCAGGGGCCACTTGAACGAAAATACCAACTTATTACCCTAAAATGTTTCAGTGCGGGATCAGGTGAAGCCGAAATAAACTTGCCCGGATTGCCGGCGGAAGTAGCTGAACACCTTCGCCAGCATTTATTGCATCAAGCGGCGCAGAACCAACAAATAGAACAACAAGTGTTAAATACTGATTTGGATCCTCAACATGACTGATGATCAACCATCAAGCGCACATGAACAAGCCAACATCAAGCCAACCCCGAGTTTAACTGATTGGAAAGCATTATCACCTTGGTCGATATTAAGCTTTGTGTTCGGTTCGCTGAAAAACATTCTAAGTAACGGTTATGCTTTAATCCCAATTTTTTATGCTGGTTGGAGCAACGATGTATCGATTGTGTGGGTTATTGATGGATTCATAGTCTTACTTATTTTATTGACCTCATTTGCCTTCATTCAATGGCGAAAATTTCGCTACAGAATAAGTACAGAGCAACTCGATGTAAAACGAGGGCTGTTTTTCACTAAAAAAGATGAAATCCCTCTTAATCGAATTCAAAATATTCGTTTTGAACAACCTTTTTATTTCAAGCCACTCAAACTTGCCGTTTTAGTCATAGAAACCGCTGGTTCAAGTAAAGATGAAGCCAAGCTAACTGCCCTTGACGCTCAACATGCGCAGATTTTAAAGCAGCACTTATTGCAGCTAAATAATGTCAGTGAAACAGTAACAAGCAAGGATGATGAAACTAGCAAAATAGCGATGAAAGCGACGACCTCGGACCAACCGATTATAAAACGAAGCTTGAAGGAGCTGATCATATTTGGTTTTTATCAAAATAACTTTATTTGGTTCGCCATTATTGCAGGTCCTGTAGCTGGACAAATTGAGTGGGAGAAAGTCGCTCAATCTCCCTTAATTAAAGCATCAATAGAATGGGTAAACCAAGCCACACATGATAGTTTCATGCTGCAATTAATCATGATTAGCAGTTTATTTATCATGGGTTACCTACTTTTTTCGGCTATTTCAGTTCTAGCCTCAGTACTCAAATATTATCCATATTCACTCGATAAACATCAACAGACATTGCAACGTAGTGGCGGGGTTATTGCTCATCAACAAGATGCATTAGCGATTAAGCGCATTCAGGTTATCCATTTTCAACAACCGCTATTAGCGCGCTTTGTTAACCGCTGGACGCTGTTTTTGAAGCAAGTAAAAGGTAATGAAGTGGAGGAAAGAACCAAGCAACATATGCTTATCCCTTCTATTAAAAATACTGAAATAGAATCGATATTCAGTATGTTACCTTCATTAAGCCCTTCAGTTATTACATTACCGACCGACTACACTGGGATAAATATTGCTTGGTTATATAAAAGAATATGGCTGCCATTTATTCCCTTTAGTATTTTACTTGGCCTATTTTTCACCTTGGATATAGACATCAAACTGGTTGAGTTCGCGTTTGTTGCAGCCATATTAGCGAGCCTACTGCTTTATATTCGCTATAAGCGATGGGGATATGTGCTAGAACAAGATGCAGTTTGGCAACACAGCGGGTTACTAGGACGAGACTGGAAACGAATTCCATTTGAAAAAATACAACACGTGAAAGTCACGCAGACAGCAAGGCAGAAAACGCAACAACTTGCCTATTTAGAATTAGGTTTAGCAAGTGGCGCTATTATACTGCCTTATATACCAATTGAAGTGGCAAACACATTAATAGCCCGATCACTCAATACCGTTTCAACTCAATATAAGCAATGGATTTAGCAATTACCAAGCATCACTTAACACTCAACAAGATAACGAGTGCCACTCACTCTTGTGGCACAGTTATTTTTTTATCCGGGTCATCTTTTTATCTAAGTCATCTTTTTATCTAAGTCATTTTTTTATCGATAAGCACTAATTTTGCCAATAAATAGCAGGTCTTGGTGCGAATGACGGTTAAGTATTAATAATAAAGAATAAATTAGATAGGTAAGTAACTGAGACCATCTAAATCAATCAATTCTACAATTGGACTATTTGACCACCAGCACCGGACAACTTGCTTGATTGGCGACTGATTCAGCAACATTTTCATGTAAAAAATGAGCAAAACCTGTGCGTCCATGACTGGCTATCACAACCATACCTATATCGCCTGAATTAGCTTCAGCGACTATTTCGGTGACAGCATCACCTCTACGAACAATGGTTTCAACGGGAGTAGTAATAGTTAACTTAGCGAGCAAAGAGTGCATTTTCTGTGCCGCAGCCTCCTCCATACTTTTAGCTAACTCTTCTGGAGTTACCGCTAAGATCATATAATTTTCATCACCAAAAGGTTGATCAACCACATGCAAAATTCTTATGCTGACGTTATACAGATTGGCCATTTCAATTGCATATTGCAGTGCATGGGACGCCGTCTCAGAAAAATCTGTCGGCCATAAAATCGTTTTACTTCGCATAATAACCTCCTTAAAAAATGTAGCCTTATTTAAAGTGTAGTCTTTTATCGCAACGTCTAAGTGATCTTGGTCAAATACTCAACAGTTATTGCATATCGAGTAAAACCCCCTTAGAATTAGACCGACTAATCAGTCGGTTTATATTTAACCGTATTTTCGATTCTTTTTGCAGGAGTTACCTTATGAATATGGCCGTTGAACACTCACCGTTATCACCACTACAGCAATTGCTTCATTCCCAACGCAGCCAATATTTATCAATGCCTGCTCCAAGCTATGAGTCGCGAGTGACTAAACTGAAACAACTAAAGCAATCACTATTGCAAAATCAGCAAGAAATAGTCACCGCACTCAATAATGACTATGGCCACCGCTCAGAAAACGATACCGTCATTTCCGATATTATGCCTTGTATTAATAACATTAATTACACCCTAAAAAATCTTAAAGCCTGGATGAAACCTAGTAAGCGCCATGCAGGTTTATTACTTTCGCCTTCTAAAGTCACTGTGCAATATCAACCTTTAGGTGTTGTAGGCATTATTGTGCCGTGGAACTTTCCAGTGATGTTATCAATTGGTCCGCTGATCACCGCTATCGCTGCGGGTAATCGAGCCATGTTAAAAATGTCTGAGTTCACCCCACACATTAATCAAGTATTGCGGGACTTATTAGCACAGGTTTTTGATCAAAATGAAGTCGCATTAGTGGAAGGTGAAGCTGATGTCGCAGCTCAATTCTCAGCGCTGCCTTTCGACCACATTCTGTTTACTGGCTCAACGGTTGTTGGCCGTCATGTTATGCGAGCTGCAGCAGAAAATCTCACCCCAGTGACATTAGAGCTTGGCGGTAAATCACCGGCTATTATTGCCCCTGACATGCCTATTGAAACCGCTGTAGAGCGATTAATTTTTGGTAAATGCTTAAATGCAGGCCAAATTTGTGTTGCACCTGATTATGTACTTTGCCCTGAAGATAAAATTGCCGAATTTATACAAGCCTACCAAGCAAGATTTAACAAAATGTACCCTGACTTTGATAGCAACCCAGATTACGGCAATATTATTAATGATCGCCAATTTGAACGCTTAACGAAAGTGATTGATGATGCCAAGGCAAAGGGAGCGACTGTCATATCAGCTTCTACTGGCAGAGTCACATCTGGCAAGCGAAAACTAGCAACCCAATTAATGACCAATGTGAATGCCGATATGCTAGTGATGCAAGATGAAATTTTTGGTCCTATTTTACCAATTATTAGCTATCAATCGGTAGATGAAGCGATAGGTTATGTCAATCAACGCGATCGCCCGCTTGCATTATATATATTGAGTTTTGACGGTAAGACTCAAAATAATATTTTACATCATACCCACTCAGGTGGCGTTTGCATTAACGATACCGTATTTCATGTGGCTGCTGATGACGCACCCTTTGGTGGCATTGGACCTTCAGGTATGGGCCATTACCACGGTAAAGAGGGCTTCCTTACCTTTAGTCATGCAAAAACAGTATTAAATAGCGGTAAAATTAACTCGGGCATTTTAGTTCACCCGCCTTACGGTACTGTGATTCAAAAGATGTTAATGAAGTTCTTTTTACGTTAGGAATAATCCTTGTGATGACTAAAAGCGCAACTAACAAACAAACTGATAAGAAACAAGCCATCTTAGCGTCTGCGTTAGCGCTTTTCGTCAATCAAGGTTTTCATGCCACCTCAACAGCTTCTATAGCCAAAGCTGCGGGCGTGGCAACCGGCACCTTATTTCATCACTTCCCTTCTAAAAACAGTATTATCAATCAACTCTTTCTAGATATTAAACAAGAATTTGCTGATGCAATAACCCTTAATACGCGATACATAAATGATGTAGAGCAAGATGCAAATAGTCTGTGGCAAAATGCCATTGATTGGGCGATTACTCACCCACTAAAACAAAGGTTTTTTTTGCAATTTTCACTGTCAGCGGAAATAGATCCTATTACGCGGCAACAAGCAATGAATAGCATATTAGGGTTTGTTGTCGAGTTAATTGAACAAGGTCAACAACAAAATCTAATTGGCCACTACCCGCTCCCTTTGCTACTTGAAAACTGTCATGGACAATACTTAGCCGCAATCCGCTTCTTTACTGATCATCCTGAACTTGGGTGTGATGACTTACACAGGCAAGCTAGTTTCCAATTGTTCTGGAAAGCAATCAAAAGCTAAACCCAGCCCTTTTTAAATGCCTCTCACTCGTAACACTTTGTATCAGTCATGGGTTAGTTATTAATGCAATAGAGAGATAGTGATAACATACTGTTTATTACGAGCTTCATATTTAACGACTTAGTTTCAATAACGTTAAATATCAACATCTTAATATTAAACATATATAAGGTTATGCCGTCACCTATGCTTAAATATATCCATACAGTTATTTTTATGCTGATTCTCGGCGCGCACTTTACTGCAGCAGCAGAAACAGCTCCCCCTTGTTTAGTCTCAGGAGACTGTATCACTGAAGGTGAGTGGGACATATCTATCGCCATTGGTTTTGGCCAGAAAACCAACCCATTGCAAGATTATGATGACATTCCACTGTATGTCTTACCATCGATAGCCTATTACGGCGAGCAGTGGTTTTTTGATAACGGCAACTTTGGATATAGTTTGCAAGAAGCCGAAAAGTATTCGCTCAACCTCGTCACCAGCTATAGTGATGACAGAGCTTTCTTTTATGATTGGGATCCGAGTAACCTTTTTTTAGCCGAAGCTCTGCAGACAATTTAAACATTATGCCGATGGGATTATCGTCATTATCCAGAACCAGTGAACCTAAAGTGTTTAATAGTTTAGAAAGGCGAAAATTCACCTTTTATGGTGGTCTTGAAGCCTTCTACTATGCTCGTTTTGGCTTCTTTAAAGTAGCTTATGCCCATGACATGTTCAATGTTCATAATGGTGACACTGCACATATTAGTTGGAATTACGGCTTAGCGGTTAAGCAATGGGTATTTGACCTAGCCCTAAGAACTGACTGGAAAAGTGCTAAAGTTATTCAATATTATTATGGGGTTAGACAAAACGAGAATAACTATTGGAGCCAGCAATACCAAGCTCATTCAGGCTGGAATAAAGGGATGGAGCTCACCACCCGCTACATTCTTAATGGGCAATGGAATATTTTAATGGCATATCGTTACACAGCCTTGTCTGATGAAATAACTGATAGTCCATTAGTCAATCAAGATAACAGTCAAAGTTATTTTGTTGGCGTAGCTTATAGGTTTTAATTTTGAAATATCATCCTATCAGCATTTTATATCAGCTTATTGGTATATCAGTTTTGTTTATGAGTGTTTTTTCAACAACGGCAGAGCCTCTTAAACATCAAGTGCAGCTAAATGCTATGCCAAATTTTTGCCTCACTGATGATCAGTTTGATTACTGTGAGATAGACCTTTTACTCACATGGAATTTGGTTAATGAAGAACTTGTATGCATTATTTCAGACTACCCAAGCATACCGAGATGGTGTTCGGACAACCCAAACGAAAAATCGGTCAATTTAACTATAAAAACCGATAAAGACATCCAATTTATACTTGTCAGCAAACACGACAACATCACGCTTGCGGGCGTAAAATTAAAGGTCAATAAAGCATCATCTCGACAAATCAGAAGACGCTATCGAAATCCTTGGAGCTTATTTTAATGACCCAACCACAATCTACCCACAGAGTTTTATTAGTTGAAGATGATATTCGACTAGCCAACCTGATTGTTGATTACTTAAAAACCCATGACATGCATGTTGAAGTAGAACGTCGCGGCGACACAGTATTGACACGTTTAATCAGCTACAAGCCTGACATTATTTTGCTTGATATTATGCTACCAGGACTTGATGGATTCAGCCTTTGCGAAAAGTTAGCCGATTATTTTTCCGGCCCTATTTTATTAATGAGTGCCTTGGGCACCAATGAAGATCAAATTAAAGGCTTAGAATTAGGCGCTGATGATTACGTCGTGAAACCGGTTGAACCAGCATTATTAGTGGCTAGAATTAATAATTTACTTCGTCGCCAAGCTTTGCCTAATAAGCCAGAGTCTCATTGTCTTAATTTTGGCAAGCTCAATATCGATCCGCATACGCAAACGATTAGACTAGGCGATACACAAGTTGACCTTACCAACCATGAATTTGAGCTGTTATGGCTGTTAGCCTCACAGGCAGGTCAGGTATTAAGTCGTCAATATATTTATCAATATCTACTCAACATCGATTTTGATGGCAAAGATCGCAAAATTGATGTTCGCACATCTCGTCTACGCAAAAAACTGGGGGATAGTATTGAAACGCCGTTTCGTATTAAAACAGTATGGGGACAAGGTTATTTATTCGCGCCAGAAGCATGGAATGGCTAGGTGATAACACCAAAATGAAACGTTTATTTATCAGCCTATATTTACTACTCAGCTTAAGCTTTTTAGGCATAGGCTGGACATTAGATAGCCTTTGGCAAAACCATGTTGACGAAAATGATGATGTCGATACGCCGCTTGTTGTTTTAGCATTGCTCTTATCTCAGCAGCCAGAGATCGATAGGCAATCTCTTCTGGATGCGATAAGTGATCAACACTCATTTTCATTACAACTGCTTCAACGTAATCAAGTTGCCTTAAATGGTGATATACAACTTGCAGATAATCAGATATTAACCACTGAATCAAATGAGCAACAATTGCAATTTATTGCCGTCGGTGAACAAGTGCTTGTGGCTGGACCGTTTGACATTGAACCCCGCAGTCAATTACGCGGAATATTTACTATCGTTTTTTATGCCTCACTGGCACTGGTAGCTTTAATATGGGTATGGCCCCTTTCGCGAGATTTAAAAATACTGCGTATGGCTACTAAAAAATTTGGTGAAGCCAACTGGGATACTCGCATTGAGCTCAGTACTAGTTCTCAAGTATCACCTCTTGCTCTCACCTTCAATGATATGGCACAGCACATCTGCAGTTTAATAGATAACCAAAAACATCTTACTAATGCTGTCTCACATGAAATTAGAACACCTTTAGCAAGGCTTAAGTTCGCGCTTGCTCTACTGCCGCAATATTGTCTACCTCAAAGCGATATTAACCAACGTATTGATTTTTTGGAGGGCATGCAAACTGATATAAAAGAGATGGAGGACTTGTTGCAGGAGTTATTGACTTACGCCAGCCTAGAAACGATGCAAATTGAGCCCATTTTAGAAAACTGCGAACTGGTCAGCATCTGTAAACAATTGATCCTCAGGCTTGAAGATTTAAGTGATCATGATATTGAATTAAGTCTTACTAACAGCACGCAAATCTATATTAAAGGCGAAGGGTCCTTGGTCGAACGGGCAATACAAAATCTTGTTACCAACGCACAGCGCTATGCTAAATCAAGTATTCAAATCAATTTACGAACGGATCAACATAAAGTCTACTTATCAGTTAACAATGACGGCCCTAGTATTCCGGCAGAAGATCATCCTTATATTTTTGATGCTTTTTATCGTAGCCAATCCCAACATAGTGGCAATAAAGGCCACGGTTTGGGCCTCGCCATTGTTAAACGGATTATGATGCGCCATAAGGGAAATATAGCCATATCAAGTAACCAGGCAAAAACTGAATTCACTCTAAGCTGGCCTATAATAATGGCAAAAAGCTAATCTAGCTCAAACTGACTTAAATCACTCAATAAATCCGTATCATCAGCTTGGTTAAAATCAAACTGATTATTACTGCTCGCTTGTTGCTGTTGTTGCAGTAGTTTTTGCGCTTTGAATACAGCATATTGACGTCTTTTTCGCCGCGCAGCACATAAGCGCACGATATCTTGCTTTTGAAGTTCAGAGAAATGCAGCCAATTAAAGCGCTCGTCACGACTGCGAAAACAGCCTGAACAATACCCTTTAGTATCTGACTGACAGATACCAACACAGGGGCTAGGAATAGCGAAAAAACTTAATTGTTCCATAGTGAGAGCGAAGTTAACCAATTAACGATATAGTTAAGGTTATACCAATTGCAGTAAAAATGTACATTTTTTGGAGACGCCTCTTATGTTAACGCCAATCATGCATTATAAAACCTTGTTGCACTTTTTCTCTAAAGCCATATTGTTGATAGTAGGTTTGGCAGCTTTAGGTTGCCAAAGTACGCCAAAAAATGACTATGATATTAATTATGATTTTAGTCAGTTACAAAGCTTTAACCTTGTAGATGTTGCCAATACCGACGATCCACTCACTGTACAAAGAGTTAACCGGGACATTGTGCAAGCATTGGTCAGCCAAGGTTTTATCCAAACTGATAATAATGCTGATTTCTTGGTTAGTTTTGCCTTTCAAACTGAGACCAAGCCTAAAAGTTCAGGTCTTTCAATTGGTTTGGGGACAGGTAGCTGGGGAAGTAGCGGTGGAGCAAGTATTGGTACCAGTATTGGGGTTCCGATCGGCAGTGATAGTGCGAAAATGCAAACTATTCAGATTGATGTCATTGACCCAAAAGAAAACCGATTGATTTGGCGCGGTACTGATAAATATGATTTTGAACAAGGTGGCGAGCTTAAAGCCCAGAAAACGGCTGAAACTGTTTATCATATTCTTCAACAGTTTCCGCCCAAACCGGCAAAATAATCACTTCACCTTTAATTAAAAAAACGTCCGCTAATGCGGACGTTTTTAGTTAAACCAAGTTGATTGAGATCAGCTAAAAGTTAATGATCGCCAAATAGATAATTCAACCAGCCCTGCATTCTCAGTAGTACTTTACGCATAACAGCAACATGACTGAAGTGTTCAGTGTAAATAGCTGCCTGTCCAGCAACGCCTGCAGGCAAGCTATCAAGGGTGGTATTCTTATCAAGATCAATTAATACTACTACGCGACCACGTTGAAACAGTCTACTTGATGATTGTAAGCTACCACTAAACTGGACTTCACCTTCGGCCATCGCGGGTAAAATTTTAGCCACTTTGCCTTTAAACACCACACCAGGCACAGCATCGATAATAACTTCAGCTTCATCGCCTTCCTTTAAACGCATTAACGAGTTTTGCCAAAAAGCACCGGCAAAATATCGTTCTTCATCTGGAATAAAAGTTAATGCAGGACGAAGTGGAATGGGAACGGCCATTACCCCTTTGCGCAATGCTAATTGGGTTACCACACCATCAGCAGGTGCGCGCACAATGGTTTGCTCTAATTCAAATTGCGCTTTAGCTAACTCAGCTTGTAATCCCGCAACCTTAGTATTAACCCCGTCAATATTTGACTCAAATGCTAGGCGGCTGCGAAGTTCATCCGCTTTTGCAGCATCGCGCTGCGCTAATGATGCTAAGTAAAGTTGACGACGATTATCTAATTCAAGTTCAGTAAAAGGTGAGTTTTGACCGCCTTTTTTACGTCCTTCTTCATAACGTCTATATGCTGATTCCGTCCGGGTTGAATCTGCCTGAGCTTGTTCTAATTTAGCATGTGCAGACTCAAAGGCAGCTTGTAGTTGAGGCACCTGTTGTTCAGCTTCTTTAAGTGCTGCTTGCTTTTGCTTTACCATTGCAGCATAAGGTGTGGGATCTATTTTGAATAAAACATCGCCCTCTTTGACAGGCATATTGGGCTGAACATTCACCTCAGTCACAATCCCCTTCACCGCAGGGGTAATAGGAATAGAAACGAAGTACTCTCTAGTAAACTTGGTATAGGGATGGTTATAGTTCATTAATAACAACAATGAACCTATTAACACTATGCCGCCAAGTAAGGCTGTCGGCACAGTCCACTTATTTAATGGAATTTTGAAGACTTTAAAAATTGCGATACAAATGGCGCCATAGGTCAGAATAAGCAGTAAATCCATTATTTTATCTCCTTATCAACTGACTCGGTTTGAAGCTCTTCAGTTACTTTTACCGCAGCTAAATCACCTTTAGAGGCAATGGCTTTAGCCACTTTACTACTCTCAACCTGGTCTAACCTAAGCGTTAATTGAGTCACTTGCTGAATAAGTTCTTTTACCTCACCTTCAAGAATTAACTCTCTTTGGCGGCTATCTGAAAATCCCCAGCCTCTATCCTCACGATATAACGTGGCCCAAATCCACAGAAAAGGCCAAATAGCATGCAAAGTAAACAAGCTAACCCAACCTGCAATATGTAAGGCATCCTGTTGCGGATGATTACGTTTTTTAGCAATCTCATAGGGAATATCATGGATAGCAATAATGCCGTAAAAAATAAAAATAACGACAAAAAATAATATCCCTAATGCAAAGTAATCTAAAAACATTTAGCCTCCAGGCCATGTAAAATCTAATAACAATAAATCTTACATACCCACTTACAATTTACAATGTTTGTTTAATGTTAAGATAAAGCTAAATAAGTAAATCTAACGTATTAGCTTAATATTTACAGTAAAACAATAGCAAAGCGACCTCCAAAGTAGGTAAACTGTTCTAATAACAAAACACTGAACAAGGGTGAATATGAGTACTTCGTCATTAGAGATATTAGGCACGCCAGGTTGTACTGATGCCGTAAAGGCCATGTTGCTTGGTTGCGGTGAGTTGGGTAAAGAAGTCGCTATTGAATTGCAGCGATTTGGTATTGAAGTGATAGGTGTCGATAGATACCCTAACGCTCCAGCGATGCAAATAGCCCATCGTAGCCATGTGATTAACATGCTAGATGGGGCTGCTTTATCTGCTGTCATTGAATTAGAAAAACCAGATATTGTTATCCCTGAAATTGAAGCGATTGCAACAGATATGTTATTGGCTTTAGAAGCCAAGGGATTAAACGTAGTGCCTTGCGCGCAAGCGGCAAAGTTAACAATGGACAGAGAGGGCATTCGTCGATTAGCAGCCGAAACATTAGGCTTACCGACTTCAGCATATTTCTTTTGCGACACGTTAATTGAACTGAACCAGGCAATAGCACAAATTGGCTTCCCGTGTGTGATCAAACCTGTGATGAGCTCATCAGGTAAAGGCCAGAGTGTCATTAAGTCTACTGACGATATTCAGGCGGCTTGGGATTATGCTCAGCAAGGTGGGCGTGCGGGTCAAGGACGAGTGATCATCGAAGGCTTTATACCCTTTGATTACGAAATTACCTTACTCACCATTAGCGCAATTGATGGCATTCATTTTTGCGCACCTATTGGACATAGACAAGAAGACGGCGATTATCGTGAATCATGGCAGCCTCAAGCTATGCCGGACAATGTGTTAGAACAAGCGCAAATTGTCGCAATGAAAACGGTTAAAGCGCTGGGCGGATATGGACTCTTTGGGGTTGAATTATTCATTAAAGGCGACGAAGTTTACTTCTCTGAGGTTTCCCCTCGCCCACATGATACTGGCCTGGTCACATTAATCAGCCAAGACTTATCGGAATTCGCATTACATGTGAGGGCTATTTTAGGCTTACCTATCGGTAAAATTGAGCAGTTTGGCCCCGCTGCTTCTGCGGTCATTCTAGGGGAAGGGAAATCGGACAACATTCGATATCAAGGTATGGGAAAGGCTTTAGCCTTACCCGATACTCAACTTAGGTTATTTGGCAAACCCGATATTGATGGACGTCGTCGTCTAGGTGTCGCCTTGGCCAAAGATACCAGTATTGAAAATGCCATCGAAAAGGCAAAAAAGGCCGCTGCAGAAATTAAAGTGATATTTTAGTGATTAGCTAAATTAAGCGATGCAACTGACATCTACCTTCGCCATATTAAATATTAATATGGCGTTTTTTAATGCCGCTCATGCAATCTCATACCTCTTACTCATCTTATAACCCCTCTTATCAAGTCAGAGTAACTCTGGCCTTTTAATTAAAGGGACATAAATATGCGACTAAACCACATTAGTTGATTTGCCTAGTATGAATTGTCGGCAATTATTCACCGCTATATCCATCAAGTTTTGCCTAGCTTCTTTCGTTGCCCAAGCAATGTGAGGAGTTATTGTAATATTTTTAGCACTGATTAATGGATTATCAATTTTGGGAGGCTCGCTCGACAATACATCCACCGCCGCAAAGCCTTTATCTTGGTTAAGCCAGTCTGCTAAATCTTGTTCATTGACTAAATCACCTCTGGCAGTATTTATTATTAATGCCTTGCTAGGTAATTTCGCTAAAGACAATGTATTGATCATTTGGTGTGTTGCATTAGTCAGGGGGCAATGAAGTGATAAAAATTGAACTTTAGGTAATAGATCGTTTAACTCGCACCACTCTATACCTTGGGCAAGTCCTACTTTAATTTTAGGAGTATGAATCAAAACCTGCATCCCAAAAGCTAACGCAATTTGTGCCACATGCTGAGCAATGTCACCAAAACCAATTAACCCGAGCACTTTGCCTTTTAGCGACATTAATGGAGATAAAGTGAAACAGAAATCACGCTGTCCAGCCCACAGGCCTTGCTTTACCGCGTTATCATGCAAGGCGACTTGTTGTGTATGATGCAAAATATGGGCAAACACCATTTGCGCTACCGCGTCAGGGCCATACGCTGGTACATTGGTGACTATTATGCCCCTTTGCTTGGCGTAGATAAGGTCAACCACATTGGTACCAGTGGCTAGTACACCAATATATTTAATATCAGGAAGCTGTTTTAAAATATCCGCTGTTATTGGGGTTTTGTTAGTTAAAATGATTTCTGCACCCTGACAACGAATAACCACATCATCAATTAAGCTATGCTCATACACTTTGCAGGGTGCTAGTTGCGCCAATTCATGCCAACTTAAATCACCTGGGGTTAATGTAAATCCATCTAGCACAACTATTTTCATTATCTATTAGCCTTTAGTCCTTACATTAAAAAGCAATCTCAAGACCAAGGTTAACTTGGCTTTGCCACATTAAATCACCCTGTATTTGCCATACACAGCCAGCTTGATTACAAAATAATCCACCATCTGAATTCAAAAAAGTGGCATATCCACGCACATCAGCAAACAGACTAACATTTTGAGTAACCTCATAGGCAACACCGCCACCAATGCCCATAGAGAAATGAGTTTCACTTGAATACTCTTTGCTTGGACGCAGTTGGGTTAAACCGGCACTGGCTGTAATATAAGGTTTCAAATTCTCATTTGGAAAATATAATGTTCCGCCAAGATGGAAATAATTAACCTCTAGTTCGGTTAACTTATCTGATGACAGCGAGCCTTGACGTAAATCTGTATCTTGTCGGCTATATAGAAAGTACATATTGCCAGGATCATTGGTCGTTACACCTAACATAATACCTATGTTGCCACTTTCAGTGATGTTTAACTCTGATAGATTAGTCTGGGCATCATTAACTGAGACTTCTAGCCCATTACTACCAAAACTATAACCACCAAAAGGGGCTACAAATATCTCAGCATAACTATTTGGGTTAATCAATGCACAAACAGCCATAAGTGCTAATCTTACTAGCTTCATATTTTGCCCAACTCCTGTTTACATTTTATCCATTAATATAACCGTTTAATTAATCAATTAACGCATACCTCTAGAAGTTTTTATCGTTTCATAAGCGGCTTGAATATCTTGAGCTTTAGCTTTAGCTATCATCATCATCTCTTCCGGCAGCCCTTTGGCAACCAACTTATCAGGATGATGCTCATTCATTAGTTTCCGATAAGCCCGTTTAATTTGCTGATCCGTTTCAGACTCGGCAATACCCAGTACCAGATAAGCATCGTTAAGTGGCATTTTACTGCCTTGGCCTGATTGATGATGTTGAAATTCTGCTTGCCAGCGAGTAAGTAAATCTTTTAGCACTGCAGATAATCCTAACTGCTCCGCTATTACAGCAAGCACTTGCTGTTCTTTAGCTTGTAGTTCGCCATCTGACAGAGCCGTTTGAATTTGAATTTCTAAAAACATTTGTAGCAGTTCATGCCGGCTTTGTGTGACTCGTTTAAAATCGGCTAAGGTTTGAAATAAATCAAAATTGGCTTGGCGACCCGAACGAAATGCAGCCTGAGCATCAGCACGCGGCTGGCCCGTAAGCTGCATTTTATCCATTAATAATGTTGCTACGCGAATATCAGCTTCGGTTACATGGCCAGATGCTTTGGCAACATGCCCCATAACAGCAAAGGTCGCATTAAAAAAAGTCGCTTGTCGCTCACCCGCTTGCTGGATGAGGCCAGATAAACGTTTACGCTTGTCGTAAAGGTGTCCTAAAAAAAGGCCCATTATGCCGCCAGCAATTCTGCCAAACATAAACCCAATGATAAACCCAAAAACCTTGCCCCAAATTCGCATTGACTGTTCCGTTATATTTTATAAAAATTTGTTATCCAAACTTAAGATAATGACATTACTCGTGCATTTAACGCATCTAATCTAGCAATAGTGCCAACATCACACCAATATTGTGTCAAACAGTGACCATAAATTTGTGCTTGTGCAATAGATTGCCTAAGTAACGGACCGAGTGGTTGTGATCCGTTTGCTAGCTCAGTAAACATTTTAGGATGATACACGCCCATTCCGCTATAAGTGAATCGCGTAGAACCATCAAGAACCACTAGCGCATGCTCCAGATCGCTCTTACCCACAGAACTTAACGAAGAAATAAGGCAAAAATCCCCTTGAGAGTGATGTGATGGATTATCAACCAACCAAATATAAGCATCTGCCTTTCGTTGATTAACCACAGATAATGCGGCTTCTATATCTGGTAATGCATCTATAAAAATATCGCCATTCAGTAATAAAAAAGGTTCTGAACCTAACAAAGGTAAAGCATTTTTTATCCCGCCTGCGGTTTCTAACGCCTCGGCTTCAGCGCTATAATGAATCGATAACCCCCAACGTTCACCATTACCTAATGATTCAACAAGCATGTGTCCAAGCCATGCATGATTAATTATGACGTCAGTTATCCCCAACTCAGCAAGCTTCTCTAAGTGATATTCTATTAAAGGTTTACCATTAACTTTAACCAAAGGTTTAGGCATTAAATCTGTTAGTGGTCTTAATCTTTCACCACGCCCTGCCGCTAATATCATCGCCTTCATTTAGAGACCTCCTCCTAAAGTGGCATTCTTTGCGAGCACCTTTGGTAACACCACCTCTTCAACCCATTGGCTTAAGGACTTCAGCGAAGGATAACGCCCCGCAATATCGACAATATATTGTAAGGTTAAAGGAATATCTGCCATATAACCTGCTTTTCCATCTCTTAATTTTAATCGCGCAAAAATACCCGCAGCTTTAATATGACGCTGTAGCCCCATCAAATCGAACCATTGTTGATAAACAGAAAAATCGGCATTGTGATCAATTAATTCATGTTTCATTAGCAATTGATAATGATAACGCATCAATGAATTCACTATATTCTCTGGCCATCTGACATAACAATCACGAAGCAGTGATACGGCATCATAGGTTATCGGCCCTATTACAGCATCTTGAAAATCAATCACAGCAAGGCGCTCTAGACCGGGTATGTCATGATTCATAAGCAAATTACGGCTGTGAAAATCACGATGCATACCCATTTTAGGCTGAGCCTCTACATTAACTATCAACTGCTGAAAACAGTCATTCAACATGGTAGATTCTACTTGTGACAAATCATACTGAAGATGAGCACCAATCAACCATTCAGTGAAAATAGTTAATTCTTTTTCAACAAAGGCACTATCGTAAAAAGGAAATGATTGGCTTTTACCTTCTGCATTATGGTATTGAGTAACACCTGTAATAGGCACGAGTAAGTCCAGCGCCTGTTGATAGTAACCAGCAACATTATCGTTTTTCAAAATGGATAGTAACTGCTCATCACCGACATTTGTTTGCAAAACAAAACCTTGTTCTAGACAGTAATGTACAACTTCAGGTACTAATACACCGGCTTGATGATATGCCTTTGCTATCGCAATAAATGGCACAATAGGCACTAAAGTCACAGGCGAATCGGAGACAATATAATGGTTATTTTTGACCGTCAGTTTAAAGTAACGTCTAAAGCTAGCATCACCACAAATTAGCGAAACGTTTACTTCTTGACCAAAATACTGATTTAACCAAGAGGATAATAAGGAAAATCTTAAATCTGTTTGACTCATCTCAATGGCTCTTCAACAAAAATTGCTTTATTATAGCCAGCATAACATTTGGAAACAGCTAAAGAATGGATTGTTTTTGTTAGCTGCTAACTTCTTTATTAATCCAAACTTTCCAGAACAAGAATTCATAATTATTTGACTATAATGCAGATCCGATATCTTCTGGCCTTATGCCTATTACCTCAATACGTGTTTGCTCAGGCACCCAATGTAGAAGAGGAACTCCCTCAACTTTGTATAGTCGAGCCCCCTGTCTCTCGCTCGTTTAGCGATCGTGAAAAGCTATCTGGCATAAAAGATACCGACATTGTGATTATTTCAGACGATTCGTCGGCCTCTTTTGAAAACAAAGCCCACTTTCGCGGAGATGTTAGTTTTAGTCAGGGCACAAGGCATATCGCAGCTGACGAAGCTATTTTAGATCAGCGCAAACAACAACTAAATGCTAATGGCAATCTCATTTTTAAAGATGAGCAATTCACCATTACTGCTGATTCACTGCAAGCACAAATGAGCAGCAGCAGCGCCAATTTAGAAGGTGCTGAATACTGGCTTAATGGTCAACAAATTCATGGGGACGCTAAACGGTTACAGATAACCTCTGACAATAACTTAATTTTATCTGGCACTAACTTTACCACTTGCCCACCAGGTGATGAATCTTGGTTACTTGAAGCTGACATGATTAAAATTGACAGTGAAGAAGAATGGGGTGAAATATGGAATGCCAAACTGCGTATTGCTGACGTGCCTGTTTTATATATCCCTTACATGACGATTCCGGTATCAGATAAACGAAAATCAGGATTTTTATTTCCAGCATTCAGTACAAGTACTACTAATGGCCTGCAATTTAGCGTGCCATATTATTGGAATATTGCACCAGAGTATGACTTATCCTTTACGCCAGATATCATGTCTTCACGCGGTATATTTACTAAAACAGAGTTCCGTTATCTTGCTGGCGAACAACAAAATGGACAGATGAATGTTGAATATTTAGGCAGTGATCGCAAACTATTTAACAACCCTGATCGCTATTTATATCATTGGAGTCATCAAGGCGCTCTTAATGACAATTGGCGTGTCAGAGCAAACTATACCGATGTATCTGATAACAACTATTTCAATGACTTAAATTCCGATGTTAACCGCTCAACAGATAATCAATTGTCGCGTATTGGTGAAGCCAGCTATTTTGAGCAAAATTGGGACTTCAACATGCGAGTACAAGACATCAAAGTACTGGGCGAGGACGAGTTACCCTACCAAGTTATGCCACAATTAAATTTCAATTATCGTCAAACCGATTTTTTCAATAGTATTGACTTTAAATTCAACTCAGAACTGACTAACTTTCGTCATCAACAAGATGAATACTCAACGGCGACACGCTTACATATGGTGCCCAGTTTAACCTTACCCATTCAGGGGCCTGCGGGAAGTTTAACCAGTGAAGTTAAGCTTATGCAGACCCAATATTGGCAGCAACTTATCGATCTCGATACTGACTATGACGAATCAGTAAGCCGTACAATTCCTCAAGTTCGAGTGTTGGGCCAAATAAATTTTGAGCGTCCAACAACGATGTTTGATAGTCTATCAAAACAAACATTAGAGCCACAGTTTCAATACCTGTATGTGGGTTATGAAGACCAAACAAACATTGGCATTTACGACACGGCTCAACTTCAGGAAGATTATTTTGGTTTATTCCGGGATAGACGTTATTCAGGCTTAGACCGCATTGCTGATGCAAATCAACTGACTTTAGGTTTCACTACTCGATTGTTTGATGAGCTAAATTTCGAAAAGTTTAAATTTAGTTTGGGGCAAACGCTCTATTTTGACGAATCGAAAGTATTAAGTGAGAACCAGCGTTTACAGGAAACTGAGTCAACGTCAATTTTGGCCGCAGAGCTCGATGCACAGTTATATAAAGATTGGTTTATTAGCGGTTCTGTTCAACATGATACCGAAAATGGCAAAAATAAAAAAAATGAAGTCACTTTAGATTTTCGCCCTAGTAACGACAAATTACTGCAATTTAGCTACCGTTACGTACCAGATCTTCTCAATACCAACACCAATGACCGAGTCAGTATTTCTCAAGCTGGCCTCAGAACATCTTGGCCGATTAGCGATGACCTATACTTTGTTGGTAATTGGTATTATGACTTAAATGAATCTCGCAGTGTTGAAACCTACTCTGGAGTCCAATATGAGTCATGTTGCTGGGCTATACGATTAAGTTACCATTACCGCATCAAAACAAACTATGATGACGATTTATCACAAAGTATCGACGGGCGTGAAGAATTTGATAAAGGTATTTACCTCAATTTTGTCATTAAAGGCTTAGGCGGATCAGGCCCACTTGGAGTTGAAGATATGCTAAATGAAGGTTTATTTAACTACCGTAAGCCACTTTACTTAAGGAATTAAGCCGCTTTTATGATAGCTTATGATAAATTGCTGAACCAAGATTAAAAACCGTAGTCCTATGTTAAGTTAATTAAGATTAACTGACAAAAATGATAACAATAGATTTGGGTCCCCCCAAAATACCAGAATAAAAGTGCCAAGGATTTATTGGATGAAACACAGTAAGAAACTTTTTTTTGCGTTATTTGCACTGACAATAAGCCAACCAGCTTTATCAGCTCCGCAAACGTTAGACAGCGTAGCCGTTCAATTAAATGACGGTATTATTTTAGAAAGCGAAATTAGCAACATGATTACGACTGTTTCTGCAAACGCAAAAGCATCTAATCAAACGCTGCCTTCTGATGAAGCTTTACGCACTCAAATTATTGATCGCTTAATTTCAACGCGTTTACAACTGCAAACAGCTGAACGGATTGGTTTATCTATTGGCGATCTTCAATTGGATCAAACTATTGAAAATATCGCTAAAGAACAAAAAATTACCGTAAACCAGATGCAGCAGCAACTTGAATCAGAAGGTATGAGCTTCAGCCAATACCGTGAACAACTTCGCGAAGAGATCACTTTAGGTGAAATTCAACGTATTCAAGTACAGCGTCGTATCCAAGTATCCCCTCAAGAAATAAACAGTCTAGTTAAACTGATTGAAGAACAGGGTTTGAAAGATGTTGAATTTCAAGTGGGTCATATCTTAATTGAGATCCCAAACGACCCAACCAGTGAGCAACTGGAACTATCAAGTCGCAGAGCAGATATTGTATTAAAGCGCCTTAATGAAGGTGATGATTTCCGCAGTACAGCGATAGCCTCTTCATCTGGCCCCAAAGCACTTGAAGGCGGTATATGGGAGTTCATGAACATCAATGAGATGCCAACTTTGTTTGCAGAAGTTGTTGTTGACGCTAAAAAAGGCGATATTTTAGGGCCGATAAAATCAGGTTCAGGTTTTCATATCATTAAGGTCATGGATACTCGTGGTTTACAAACTCAAGAAATCGATGAAGTTAAGTCACGTCATATTTTATTGAAACCGTCACCTATTTTATCTGAAGACCGTGCTCAAGCTATGTTAGCAAACTTCTTAAAAGACATACGCAGTGGCGATGCAGATTTTGATAAGTTAGCTCGCCAATATTCTGAAGATCCTGGTTCAGGTGCAAAAGGTGGTGAATTAGGCTGGGCTGAACCAAGTTTATATGTTCCTGAATTCTCACAAACGCTCCAAAACTTAAAGCCGGGTGAAATTAGTGAACCTTTTCGCACCACTCACGGCTGGCACATTGTCCAGCTAGAGGATCGTCGAAAAACAGATGCAACAGATAAATTTAATAGTAATCGAGCACACCAATTAATTTTCCGTCGTAAATTTAACGAAGAATTACAAAACTGGTTAGATGAAATGCGCAGTGACGCATACATCGAAGTATTCGAGCCTGAAAATATACGAGGCTAATAACTCACAATGATCAAACGTATCGCGATAACGCCGGGTGAGCCGGCGAGTATCGGCCCTGACATCGTCATTAAACTAGCTCAGCAGGATTGGCCTGCTGAGCTAGTTGTTTGTGCTGATCCACAATTATTATTAGATAGAGCCAAATTACTTAATTTACCGTTACAGCTAAAAACGTATGACTCAACATTACCGGCTAAAGCGCAGCAAGCGGGCACATTAACTATTCTGCCATTTAAGTTGGCAGAACCTGTTGAATGTGGCGTGTTGAATGAAGCTAACAGTGGCTACGTTGTTGACACGCTTAAATGTGCCGGTGAAAAGAACATGTCAAAAGAGTTTGACGCTGTTGTCACAGGGCCAGTCCATAAAGGTATCATTAATCAAGCGGGTATTTCATTCAGTGGTCACACAGAATACTTCGCCCTACAGGCAAATTGCCCAGATGTAGTCATGATGTTAGCAACACCCGGATTGCAGGTTGCATTAATGACAACCCATATTCCACTCGCTTATGTGGCAAAAGCCATTACGCGTGACAGGTTGCACCACATTATCGGTATTTTACATCGTGAGCTTGTCAGTAAATTTGGCTTAGGTTCACCTAAAATATTTGTGTGTGGCTTAAACCCGCACGCTGGTGAAGATGGTCATTTAGGTCGTGAAGAAATTGATATCATCATACCAGCCTTAAATGAGCTACGTCAGCAAGGTATGGACATCGTCGGTCCACTTCCAGCAGACACACTATTCCAGCCTAAATATCTAGAACAAGCCGATGTTGTATTGGCTATGTACCATGATCAAGGTTTACCCGTGCTCAAGTCTATAGGTTTTGGTAAATCAGTTAATATCACCTTAGGTCTACCGTATATTAGAACGTCTGTAGATCACGGCACAGCGTTAGATCTTGCCGGCACAGGGCAAGCAGATAGTGGCAGTTTATTTTGCGCATTAAATAAAGCCATTGAAATGATTGATAAGAGTAAGTAATTAATCTAATGAGTAATAAAGTACATTTAGGCCATACAGCCAGAAAAAGATTCGGACAAAATTTCTTAACTGATGAAGGTGTGATAAGTAGCATTGTTGGTGCTATTTCCCCTGATAATGACCACGTTATGGTTGAAATAGGACCAGGCTTAGGTGCACTAACAGAGCCAGTTGCAGACACCATAGATAACCTCACAGTCGTTGAACTCGATCGCGATTTAGTTGAGCGATTAAAAACACATCCTATATTAAAAGATAAACTGACTATTCACCAGGGTGATGCATTACAGTTTGATTTTAACCTGCTTAGACAAGAAGGCAAAAAAATGAAAGTGTTTGGTAATCTACCTTACAACATTTCAACGCCTTTAATGTTTCATTTATTTGAGTTTGCAGAATATATTGAAACCATGCACTTTATGCTCCAAAAAGAAGTGGTATTGCGTTTATCGGCCAGCCCAGGTTGCAAAGCTTATGGACGTCTCACCGTTATGGCGCAATATTTTTGTCAAGTCGTACCTGTATTAGAAGTGCCTCCGCACTGCTTTACTCCTGCGCCAAAAGTAGACTCTGCCGTGGTACGTTTATTGCCTTATGAGCAAAAACCTTGGCCATGCAAAGACGTAACTGTAATGCGTCATTTATGCACAACAGCATTTCATATGCGCCGTAAAACCTTGCGCAACAACTTGAAAGGCATGCTCAATGATGAAGACTTTGCCCTACTCAATATAGATTCAACCCTGCGACCTGAGCAAATCAGTGTGCAACAATATGTTGCGATGGCTAATTTATATATAGATAAAAAAACAACAAATTAATTACTTCATCTTAAGGGGCATGTTCAATGAATATGCCCTTTTGCTTAAGGACGAAATATATCACCTATGAGTCAAGCTGAATCTCCGATAAAAATTAAAGTCGACACTGAATATCTTGAGCATCAATCAGATATAGCAGATGAGAAATATTTATTCTCCTACACTATCACTATAATCAATGTGGGCGATCAAGCTGTAACGTTAAAAGATCGTCACTGGATCATCACTAATGCTAATGGTGATAAAAGTGAAGTAAAAGGCCCTGGCGTCGTAGGAGAAACCCCTACTATTGCACCTAATACCGCTTACCAGTATTCGAGTGGAACAGTATTAGAAACCCCTATCGGTTTTATGGAAGGCTCATATGGTATGGTCTACAATGATGGCAGACTATTTTCAGCTGTCATTCCCACCTTCAGGTTAGCCGTGCCAGGGTTGCTGCAATAAAATTATGGCCAATTATTTTGTCGGCGATATTCAAGGATGCTTTCAAGAGCTGCAAAGACTATTACAAAAAGTCAGTTTTAATCCTTCCAAAGACATACTCTGGGCTGTTGGTGATTTAGTTGCCCGCGGTCCGGGCTCGCTAGAAACCTTAAGACTATTTGAATCACTTCAAGACAGCGGCAAGGTAGTGCTAGGTAATCATGATCTTCATTTAATGGCTATTCATGGCAAAATAAAGCGCGCAACCCCAAATGACCGCTTAGAAGCATTGCTAGAAGCGCCAGACTGTCCTAAGCTAATAAATTGGCTAAGACAACAACCATTAGTACGCTACTTACCTGAACATAATCTTATAATGACTCATGCTGGTGTGCCTCCACAGTGGGATTTAGCAACACTTATATCTGAAAGTTTAATGGTTAGTGAACAGCTTAAACAAGCTGATTATTTGACGAGTATTATTGGCCAAATGTATCAGAATACGCCGAATGTTTGGAGTAACAACCTTAATGGAATTGAGCGCACGATATATTGTATCAATGCCCTAACACGGATGCGGTTTTTACATTCCGATGCCAGTTTAGACTTTGAATGTAAACTGCCTCCAAACCAAGTGAAAGATAAAATATTAAGGCCATGGTTTGATTTTGAGTCTAAGCTAAAAGCGCCTTACCAGATCGTTTTCGGTCACTGGGCGGCATTAATGGGGCAAACATCTGCAACACATTTACATGCTTTAGATACAGGATGCTGTTGGGGTGAACATTTAACACTGTGGCACCTTGAAACAAATGAAAAAATTACCCAAAAAAAGCTCATTTAGCGTTAAACTAAAAGACGAATAAGCCGATAATCTACTATCGGATTTCAAAAAGTACCTGAATACAAAAGTCCTTGCTGTTGGGATAAAATAATAATAGGTTGGAGTAACATATGAAGATTAAAGTGGCCACTAGGGTTATAGGCGGATTTTCTGTCTTAACTTTATTACTAATCATACTTGGCGTTGTCACATTATTAGGCAATAGCAGCATCAAAAAAGGTACCCAAACCTTAAAACAAGTTAGTCTACCCGCTTTGGCACATACTAATTTGTTAAGCGAAAATATTAGTGGCCAACAGATTCAATTTATTTTAGGTTACTACAGTGACCATTCTTCAAAAATCCCTTCTATAGAACAATACCTTGCTAGTGAAAATAAAAAATTCGTATCTGAATTCAGTAAATTAACAAACTTAATTTCTGAGCAAGAGCAACTTTCGCAACCACTAAACCAACTAAAAACAGCTTATTTAGCCTATGAAAATGTAGCCGATAAAATGCTCAGCGAAAGATTGCAATCCTTATCTAAACAAGAGGACGCATTAAAAATGCGCAGCGAGATAGAAAATGCTGCTGATGACGCATCTTCTATTCTACTGGATGTAACAGATTTAGAGACCAGTGAAGACTCTGTAGAAAGAAGCTTGGCTTCTTCTGCCAATATTGTTGATAACACATTTATCAATTTAATCACTACGGTATATGACCTCGTTGCTGTCACTGACAGCAGTAAGTACGAACTGATTATAAAAGAATTGGAATTCATGGTCAGTGAAGCAAAAGGCAAGTTGAGCCATATAAGTTTACAAGGTCAAGATATAATTGACAGTGATACATTGGCAGACCTTAATACAGAAACAGATAAAGTGTTTAAACTATTATCCGGCAATAACTCTATAATTGGTCTAAAAAAGCAGCAATTACAACATGAAGCGGCTGCAGCGGCCGCCTTAAGTGATATCCAAGTTAAAACCAAAACCGTCAATGTAAAAATGACCGAATTTGCCACGGCGATTGATGGATTTACTAACGAAATAAGTAACGAAGCAATTGATGTGATTGACTCCGCAGAAGTTAAAACCATGGCAGTAGTGCTTTTTGCTATATTTGTTGCGATTTTTGTCAGCTATATGGTTGTCCAGCCATTAAAACAATCTTTAGCACAGGTAAACCAAGCCCTTAATGTATTAGCTTCAGGTGATTTAACCCATAAGTTAGATGACTCTGGCCACGATGAATTTGCTGAACTGTCGAAAAACTGTAACCGTTTAGTCGACAGCCTTCGCAGCTTAATTATGGGGATTTTAGATCGTTCAAATCAACTTGCCGCGGCCGCAGAAGAAACTTCAGCTATTACAGCACAGACCACTATTAGCATTCAAGAGCAGAAAAGTCAGGTCGATCAGGTCGCAACGGCAACCACTGAGTTAAGTTCAAGCTCTCAACAGGTTTCAATGAGCGCAGATCAGGCATTAGAACAAATAAAACAAGCCGACGAAGAAACCAAACACATGCGCTCCCTTGCTGATGAAAGCAAGCTTACTATCTTAGCCCTGGCAGATGAAGTGGCTAAAGCTGGCACAGTGATTAATAAACTTCACACCGATAGTGCATCTATTGGCTCAATCTTAGATGTTATCCGAGGCATTGCCGAGCAAACTAATCTACTGGCATTAAATGCCGCAATTGAAGCAGCCAGAGCGGGTGAGCAAGGTCGAGGTTTTGCGGTGGTTGCTGATGAGGTCCGCAGTCTTGCCTCACGCACCCAAGATTCAACCCGAGAAATTCAGTTAATGATCGAAGTGTTACAGCAAGGTGCTCAGCAAGCCGTTGCTGTTATGGAGCTAGGCAAATCGCAAGCTAGCAGCTGTGTTGATAAGAATGAACAGGCCAATATAGCGCTTGAAACAATTATCAAGTCAGTTCATAAAGCTTATGACTCTGGTACTCACATTGCTCACGCAGCCCAAGAGCAGAATCTGGTCAGTCAGCAGGTATCTGAGAAGCTTGAACATATTGCGCTTATATCAGAAGAAACCTCTTCTGGTGCAGAACAAACTGCACAATCAAGCCATCAAGTCGCAATGTTGGCAGAAGAACTACAATCGTCTGTTAAAGAGTTTAAAGTCTAATCTAGATTTAAATTATCCTCCTAATGAGAAAAGGCCGTAAAGGCCTTTTTTGTTACGGCTAACTTATGGAATAAATTATCGATTAGAGGTCGTCGCTTTACTTAAACGCTTATTTCCAAATAAAAAATACCGACATATTAGTCGGTATTTTTTATTTGGCATTGTAGGTACAGAATAATCTTAACGATTAATCCTCACCAGCACCGCCACCTAGACGTTCAGTAATCGCTGCTGTGATAGGGCTACCACTATGACCGTTGGCACTGGCCCAATCCACAATAGAAGTACCATCTGATTCAGCAGCAGAAAGGTCTGATGCAGGAAGACGTTTAGCAATAAACTCACCAACATCATTCGCGTTAGAATTGTAGGCAGTACGCAATAAACTGCTGCCATCACAGCTCACAGCTGAATAAATATTACGTAATTTTACACGGGCTTCTTTAAGCTTTTTACGTAAACGATTTTTATCGTCTGACTTTACATAATCACATATGTTAGCAACTAACTGATCAGTGTTCGCTACAGCAGGGACCGACACAGAAGATGCTGCTATCAGTACGGCTATCGCTACAGGCATTAAACGCATCTGACACTCCTTTATAATTTATTATTGTATCTTAATACGCTCATCTTTGTGATTGTATTTAGTTTCAGGGTAACTCTTGAACAAGTTTACAGTTTTTAACAAAAGTGTTAAAGCTATATTGCAATCCATACTCATTTGTTGCTGTAATGGTGTGTTTCAAAAGCCAACTTCCATCATCCCATTCAGGAAAGTAAGTATCACCTTTTACATCTAGGTCAATTTGAGTTAAATATAATACATCTGCCTTACAGAGTAGTTCAGCATACAGCTGACCGCCACCCATTATGATTAATTCTTCACACTCACCCGCAGCAGCAACAGCTTGATCAAAATTACCGACACAAGTGACCCCATCCGGTGCATAATTCGACTGTCGAGTAATGACAATATTGTGTCTTCCAGGTAATGGACGCCCTATTGATTCATAAGTCTTACGCCCCATTACCACAGGCTTTGATAACGTCATAGCTTTAAAATGCTTTAAGTCTTCAGGTAAATGCCATGGCATTTGATTGTCTTTACCAATAACACGATTGTTAGCCATAGCGGCAATCATTGCGATACGCATGATGAATCCTCTAATTAAATGATAGGGCGATTGCGATAATATAATAAACTAGGTAGTGCTAGCCCTACAGCTAAGGCTCCCAAAATAAAGACCGTTTTAAGCCCATTGACAATGACTTGCGCACTTAACTCTGGACTGACTTGGTTTTGAGCCGTTAATTGAATAAGCGCTATAACAGTATTAAAGGCGTAGGTTCCGGGTATCATCGGAATAATAGCTGCAACGGCATACATTGACGGTGGCGCTAAATGACGTTTAGCAAATTGAATTGTGATAACCCCCACGAGAGCGGCTCCAGCAAATGTAGCCCACTCAATCGGCATATTAACGTGCATTAACACGGTTCGAGTACTGTGACCTAATGCACCTGCTAACGCACAGAATCCAAGATAACGTTGCGGTACATTGAATAAAATGGCAAAACCAAAAGCTGGTATAGCGGAAAAAAAAGCATTATGTAATAAGTCTAATAACAGAGGCGGCATTAAAATATCCCGCCTAATTGCATTGCTATAGTGATACCAATTACTGAAGCTAAGGTGAGTAGACTTGCATTTCCCCAGCGGGATATTCCTACATTAATATGACCTTTTACCATATCAGAAATCGCGTTAATTAGCGGAAAACCTGGCACTAGCATTAATACGCTTGCGGCTAATGCAATTTGAGGAGTTTCACTAATGGGATAAATATAACCTAATTGAGCAACAACATTAGTAATAAAGGCTGTAATAGAAAAGTTAACGAGTAAATTAAAATGTCTTTTAGCAAGAAAAAGTCTCACACTCATCCCTATGGAGGATGCAATAAAAGTCACTAAACACGCCATCACATCGCCACCTAATAAATGACAAAAGCTAGCACAGGAAAGTCCAATGACTGGAATAACTACTTTAGCAGGATATGTTTTAGGCTGAATACGAGCGAGACGGCGGCGGACCTCATTAGGGCCATAAATGCCTTTTTCAGCTAGCAAACATAGCCGTTGTAATTCACATACCACCATCATATTGATCCCATGAGCTCGGATCCGTCTGGTCGTAGTAATACAACGCCCATGTACAAGGCTAGTTAGCACAAGTGCATTGGAAGATATAGAGAGTTCAACACTTGCAAGGCCCAATGCTTTACCTAATCGCTGACTTAGTTCTTCAACCAAGTCAGACTCTGCACCATAGGCAAGCAGCAATTGAGCGCAGCGGACAACTAAACGGGTTATATCATTTTGGTTGTCTGCGTACACGGTAATCCTTTAAAACTTAGCGTTGATAAATAACTTCAACGTCATAATCATCATCATCAAAGTCATCATCATCTAAGTCATCAGTATCATCAAAATTCTCGTTGATGCTGTCATCTTTACCCTGATGATAATTATCCCACTTAAATTCAACTTCTTGCTCGTCATCTTGATCATCTTGACCAACAGGCAATGTTTGAATGAAATCAAGTAACTTAATACTTAACTCTTCAGTACCTTGGCGGTTATAGGCGGACATAGTAAAGACTTCGCCTTCCCAAGCTAGTTCTTTAATAATATGAGCGACTTTTTCTTTTACTTCATCTTCAAGCAATAGATCGATTTTATTAAATACCATCCAACGAGGCTTAGCGGCAAGCTTTGGTGAATACTTTTCTAACTCACCTACAATAGCTCTGGCTGAATCAATCGGATCACTACCGTCAATAGGGTTAATATCAATAATGTGTAGTAATGCGCGACAACGTTCAAGATGCTTTAAAAAACGAATACCTAAGCCAGCACCTTCCGCAGCACCTTCAATTAGCCCAGGAATATCAGCAATAACAAAACTTTGCCCATGACGTGGGTTAACAACGCCTAGGTTTGGAATTAAAGTTGTGAATGGGTAATCAGCCACTTTTGGTGTAGCACGTGATACCGAGCGTATAAACGTAGACTTACCAGCATTAGGTAAGCCTAACAATCCCACATCGGCCAGTAAAAGCAGCTCTAGCTTTATTTCACGCACTTCACCGGGAGTACCCAGAGTCTTCTGACGTGGCGCACGGTTAGTACTACTTTTAAAACGTGTATTACCTAAACCATGAAAACCGCCTTTAGCAACCAGTAACTTTTGGCCATGGCTAGTTAAGTCGCCTAAAGCTTCTTCGGTTTCTTGATCGATTGCACGTGTACCTACAGGTACTTGTAACACTAAATCTGCACCGGCATGACCAGTACAATCACGACCACGACCATTGGTGCCACGTTCAGCCATATGAAAACGAGTGAAACGATAATCAATAAGGGTGTTCAGGTTTTCATTTGCCTGTAAAAAGACACTACCACCATCGCCACCGTCACCGCCATCGGGACCGCCATCCGGTACATATTTTTCACGGCGAAAACTAACGCAGCCGCTACCACCGTCACCGGCTTCTACACGGATATTGGATTCATCAACAAACTTCATACGGACTCCTAACACTTCAATCATCTAATAGCACAAGGTGAAGACACCTTTGAGCTATAGAACCTTGGCGCTAATTATAACCCTAAATACAATAAATATCAGGGGGCAGAAAAGCGTGGTGTATGGATAATACATCTTCCGCTTGCTGCAAAAAATAGATCTTTCTAATCACTCAGTTCACTATTGTTTTAAAACCAAGAGGATAACGTGAGCTTAGAAATAATTTTGTATTGGTAAACAAGATCAATAACAAAAACACAAAAGCCCTACCAGAGGCAGGGCTTTAGATTTTAGCTTAGTTAAAAAATTAAGCTTCGATACTAATAAACTTACGGTTATTAGCACCTTTAACTTCAAATTTAACTTTGCCGTCAGTTAGAGCAAATAAAGTATGGTCGCGACCGATACCTACATTTACACCAGCGTGGAATTTAGTACCACGTTGACGAACAATAATGTTACCTGCTAAAACTGATTCACCGCCAAAGCGCTTAACACCAAGACGTTTACTTTCTGAATCGCGGCCGTTACGAGTAGAACCGCCAGCTTTTTTATGTGCCATGAGTTAGACTCCTAAATTATGCGCTAATCGCAGTGATTTTAACTTCAGTGAACCACTGACGGTGGCCGGTTTTCTTTTCGTGATGCTTACGGCGATTAAACTTTTGAATAGTAATCTTTTCACCGCGTCCGTGGCTAACCACTTGAGCAACAACTTTACCACCAGCAACTAATGGAGCACCAACGTGAACGTTCTCACCATCAGCAACCAATAGAACTTGATCAAACTCAATCGTTTCACCGGTAGCAACTTCAATTTTTTCTAGACGAACTGTATGACCTTCAGCAACACGATGTTGCTTTCCGCCACTTTGAAAAACAGCGTACATAGCTATTTCACTCCAAATGACTAACACACTAACTCGATCTTACGAGAATAGGTGCTAAAAAACTTTTAATGACAATGGGCGCGGATTCTACGCGAAGAATTTCATACTGGCAAGCGTTAATTCAGGTTCAAATTAAAAAGCCGTTACTACTGCACAATATTCACTGTTACAAACTGTAATATTGTATAAACATTAAGTACAATTGCCTTAACTACCACGCAAAAATACTCATTCTATTAGTTTAAAAGTAGCGCTAAAATCTTCCTGTGTTATCTTCACCGGATTTTGAAATGATTTTACCTAAATTTATCTTGAAAAGCACTGACTCATTTGCTCTTACAGCATATTAGATCAGGGATTTTCCTTTGTATTAATGAAGTAACTAAAAAATTTGCACCGACATAGATTTTAGAAATTGAGAATAAGTCATAACAAGTTTAAAAATTAGTAACAACAACTTTGAAAATCAGCGCGTTTCTCCTGTAAGATATGACCCCAGATGCGCACCAAATAGAAAGACAGTTAACGTCTTCCACAATAAATTAGAGAGTATTATGGATTTAACCGCCATTCGTCTGTTGGCAGACTCAGATATGCAATCTGTCGACCAACTTATTTATAAGCAACTTGAATCTGATGTAGCCCTAATTAACCAACTAGGCTTCTACATTATAAATGGTGGCGGAAAACGTCTGCGTCCTTTACTGTCAATTCTTGCAGCAAGATCTGTAGATTACCAAGGTAAGTTACATGTTAAATTAGCCGCTATTATTGAATTTATTCATACTGCATCACTACTGCATGATGATGTCGTCGATGAATCAACATTACGTCGCGGCCGCGAAACAGCTAATGCACTATTTGGAAACAGTGCGAGTGTATTGGTTGGAGACTTTCTCTATACCCGCTCTTTTCAGATGATGACTGAACTCGACAGTATGCATGTACTAAAGGTTCTGGCTGATACAACCAATGTGTTGGCTGAAGGGGAAGTGCTGCAACTAATGAATTGTAATGACCCCGAAACCACTGAAGCTAACTATATGCGTGTCATTTACTGTAAAACAGCAAAGCTGTTTGAGGCAGCGACATTACTGGCAGGTGTATTAGCAGGCTCCCCAACTGAATGGCAACAAGCACTTGGTGATTACGGTAAGTATTTAGGTACAGCATTTCAATTAACCGATGATTTACTCGACTACACGGCAGAAACGGGTGAGCTAGGTAAAAATATTGGCGATGACTTAGCGGAAGGTAAACCTACATTACCCTTAATCTATGCAATGGTGCATGGTGATGATACCGCCAAAGCGTTAATAAAAATGGCCATAGAAAAAGGTGACGGCACCCAGGCAATTGATGAGATAGTGGCCGCCTTAAACAAATCAGGTGCGCTTGAATACACGCAAAAAAGGGCTGAAGAAGAAGCACAAAAAGCCATTGATGCGTTGATCGTATTACCAGATACAGATTATAAACAAGCGCTTATTGCCCTTGCCCACTTATCAGTAAACCGTAAGCACTAGGTTATGTTTAACTAACGTACACTAAGTTGTTTTAAAAAGCAGTAACACCCCTTGTTACTGCTTTTTTACACCTGCCAATCAATCGGTTTGAGGCCATTTTTAATAAGCTGTTGATTTATTTTGGAGAAATGACCGCATCCAAAAAAACCACGATATGCCGATAATGGAGACGGATGAGGACCACTTAAAATAGTATGATGTTCATGGGTAATTAGACGTCCCTTCTTAATAGCATGGCTGCCCCACAGTACGAATATCAGTGGCTGAGGTAAGCTGTTAAGATAATCTAACACATGATCGGTAAACACTTCCCACCCAGCCTTAGCATGTGAATGCGCCAAAGATTTTTCTACCGTTAAAACCGTATTTAACATTAACAAGCCTTGCTCAGCCCAATGGGTTAAATCACCGTGTGATGGTATTGAAAAACCCGCTATATCTTGTGCTAACTCTTTGTAAATATTGGCTAGTGACGGTGGTACCTTCACGCCAGATTTAACTGAAAAGGCTAACCCATGGGCTTGCCCTTCGCCATGATAGGGGTCTTGACCTATCACCACCACTTTCACCTTTTCAACTGGCGTTAATTCAAAAGCACGATAAATATCAGCCTTTGGAGGAAAGATGACTTTGTTCATCGATTGCTGCTCAGACAGAAATTGATTTAACCGAATAAAGTAATCCTGTTGTTGTTCATTCTCGATAAATATAGGCCAACTTTTCACTTTCATTATCCTTAACTTTTTAGGAGTAAATTGCTAATTTATATCAGCTACTTTAAAGTACTGATATTGTAAATCGTTTATTAAGTATTATGAAATTTAAAGCAACTCAACAGCAGCAAGGTTTTACCTTAATAGAATTAGTCATTGTTATTATTATTTTAGCTATTCTTGCTGTCACAGCTTTGCCTAAGTTTATCAACCTACAACAAGATGCCCATGTATCAAATGTCAAAGGTACAGGTGGCGCATTTTCATCAGGCATTAGCCTTGCACATCTCAAATGGGCTTCTATGGGAAACTCTGGTCCTGCGGACAATTTACAAATATATGAAAATGCTGGTGTTGCTGGACAGCTTGATATAAATCTATGGGGATACCCAGCTCAAAATTACCCACCATTTGAAAGTTCACCTCGACTCAATAACACTAACGACTGTATTTCTGTTTGGAACACTATTTTGCAGGACGCACCTAGTGTTTCAACCAATGTAAACTCAACAGCATTTGAATACAGAGTCACCTATATCAACCCTGACCAATGTCGTTTCTTCTACAATAAATTAAATACACTTTCGATTTATTATGATTCCCGTAATGGGCAGGTCATCACAGATTCGGATCCTAATAGCTAAATTTAAACTGAATTTCGCTGTTAAACTCGATACACTCATTATTTTACTAACACCTTAAGTGAGCATTATGACTGAACAATCTGCATCTCAAAACGTCGCTTCTGAAACACCAAGTTCTGAAACACAAAGCGCTACGACTATATATCAACTAGCGGATCAATTTATCGCTTTAGCCAATCAAATCGGTCAAACAGAAAATGATATTGGTAAAGTGGGTACAGCATTGCGTTATGCAGCATCTCGCTATAATGCATTTGAAGCAGCAATAAAGTCTTCTGATCTAGCAGCAGAAAAAGACAATGCGTTAGCTTGGTTTGCCAATGAGTATAAACTCATGCTAAATGAAAACTTAGACGATCACATTAAGCACCCACCAATCTCCAAAGCTGAAAACGAACCCGCAAAAGATGACAGTGTGCAAGTTTTCAAAAACTAGATCATTGGATTAAAAATAATGCCATCTCTAAACTAGATGGCATTACTTATAATTTCAAAGTGTAAGCATTCTTTCATATGTGCATACAGGTTAAAAATGTAACGCGCACAGTTATCTTGACACTGAGGCCTATACTGAAAATCTTTATATCAATGTAAAAATAACCCGCCCAGCAAGCGCAATTAGCACCACTCCAGACACCCTATCAATCCATACTGCTTTTTCACGTAGCTTAGGCAATATTGCGGAATGCGATAATATAATCGCAATCAAGGTGTACCAAAGGCCATCAATCACTAAAGGGGTTAGTACAATCAATGTTTGCCCTGATATTGTCTCTGCAGCTAATACGAACTGACTAAATAACGCCAAAAAGAACAATAAAATTTTGGGGTTAAATAATGAAATGGCCAAGCCGTCACGTGCAGCAACCAATAAACTAGTTTTGTTTCCAGCGGCGAGTTTTTGCTGCATACCACCTTTAGAGCGCAAAGCCTGAATACCAATCCAAGCCAAATACAAGGCTCCGACAATCGCAATCGCATTAAATAATAATGGCGATGCCCTAAGCACAACAGCAAGCCCTAATAAGGTCACTAAAGCATAAATCCCTATACCAATCGAATGCGCCCAAGCACACACAATACCGTGTAAGCGACTGCCACCTAATGTATGCCTAACCACCATAGCCAAGCTCGGCCCTGGTGACATTGCCCCTAGGCAACAAATGGCCAGCAACCCTAACCAAGTCGTAAAACTCATACTTTCCCTTACTTATTCTTATATAAACTATTGCATTGTTACTGCGAACATTAACACCAAATTAAGTAAATCTTGATATGCTATTTATAAGTTCACTTTATTAAGCATCACTATGTCTATTATTGCTTCATTGTTACTTATATCGTTAATGTTAGCGATTGCGGGTTTATTGTTCGCAAAGTTTAAAGGCAAAGCTATCCCTATGGCGGTTATTTTCGTTTTAGGCGGCCTAGCGCTTTGTCTTGCCAGCATTATCGCCTTTGTTAATAAAGGCGAAAACTATCAAGCATATAAAAACCTTCATTGGCAACCACTTGCGCCAGAAAAAATAGCTCCTTATGTTGAGCAAGGCTTTACTGTTTTTGTCGATATAACAGCTGATTGGTGTGTTCCTTGCCAAGCAAATAAAGCCAATGTGCTTCATCGCGAACAAGTAGTTAATACCCTAATGACCGATAACATTATTTTAATGCAGGGGAATTGGTCTGAGGCTGATACAGTCATTGAACAGTATATGGGTATTCAAGGCGCTGCAGGTACACCTTACAACAAAGTTTATGGTCCAGCCTACCCAGAAGGAATAGAGCTGCCTAAAGTACTTGAAATCAGGCATGTTTATCAGGCTTTAGACATCATGAAGTGATGTTAAAACATAATAGGTACAAAAAAGACTGCCTAGGCAGTCTTTTTATTGGTTATTATTTAAGGGCTGAAATTGATTAAGCCCTTAAGTTGTTTCTAGAAACGGTAATTAACTTTACCGTAGTAGTAACCACCATTGTAGTCAAATGGACCACTTTCGTAATAAACACCACCTAGTTCACCTAAAGTACCATCTTTAAGCTTCTGCGCTTCTTGGTCAAATATGTTATTTGCACCTACCGAGAAGGTCAGGCTATCCATAACGGTGTAGCTCACCTCTAAGTCAAATGTTACTGCTGAACTGGCTATTTCAGAACCCCAATCAGACGTATCATCAGCATGCGTTGCATAGTACTCACCGAAGTAGTTAGCACGTAAATTCATGCTTAACTCATCCCAGTTTTGACCCCAAGTTAATGTGGCACGATGTGCAGGAATACCATCTTCTAAACGGCGAACCTTACCAGCATCAGTGGTTTCTTCATTAAATTTATCAACATTAGTGTCAGTCCAACCATAGGCTAAGCTGAACTTAGTGTCACCAGCTAACAACTCAGTATCATATGAACCAACAATATCAACACCCTGAGTTGTTGTATCAAAGTCATTGGTATAATAAGTTACTGCAGAAATTAACTCTGGAAACTCAACACCTAGATCTCGTAGGTCATCATAATCTGCCGCTTCAACATCAATTTGGCTTGATTGAGCAATACGCCCTGTTACTTCAATCGTGTAATAATCAACTGTTAAGAAGAAATCACCACTTTGATAAACAGCACCTAAAGCATAACTAACAGACTCTTCAGGAGTTAGCACTTTACCACCGTAGTAAGCGGCTAATGGATCCGTTGGAGGCGCAATGAATGATTGAATCAAATCGCCGTTAACAATTGAAGTTTGTGTGTTAACAACGTTTTCTTGACCCACTGTCGGTGCACGGAACCCCGTACTGTGTGAGGCACGGAAGGCTAAATCATCGGTAGCCGAATATTGTGCAGTTAGCTTGTAATTTAGCGTATCACCAAAGGTTGAAAAGTCTTCATAACGCAGTGCTGCGCCAACTAACCATTTCTCACCTAAATAGGCTTCTGCATCAGCGTAAACACCGATATTGCTGCGATCATTTTTACCCGCGGATTCAGGACCAAAGCCTTTAAATCCGTGCGAGCCTATGTTAAAGCCCTGTGAAGCATAAGGACCTGCTTCCCAAGATGCTTGTTCACCTGCAGTAATTTCAAATGACTCTTCACGCCACTCAACACCAGTTGCGAAATTTAGCCCTTCAAAAACATCAAATAAGCGTGAGAAATCTAGGTTAACCGTAGTCTCAACTTGCTCATAAGCACCTGTTTCAAAGTCAGTTGGCGTCGCTAAACCTAATGATGGGTTTAATGAGTTACGTAAACTAAAAGTTGACTTGTTAGACCCTGTCCCCGCACTTGCATCATAGTCCCAATCAGCAACTTCACCTTTAACACCAGCGAAGAATGACATATCTTCAATAGTACCGGCAAACTGTGGTGTGTATCCGCCTGGTCGCACTTGGTTCATAGAAAAACAGTTTGGGTCAGCAACCATCGACTGGTAATCTGCAGTGTTTAATACGTTCGGGACATTTGCAGCAACGTTACCTACCCAAGAACATGATGCAATGCCGGTTTCAGCTAAACCGACATCACCTACTAATAAAGTTTCACCGCCATCGTTTGAATAAACAGAACCACGGTTGTGTGGGTTACGGTAATAGAAGCCACCTACTGCATCACGTGAAGACACGTTACCAAAGGCATAAAGACTGTGTTTGTCATTTATATCAAATCCAGAATTAATGAAGATAGTGTAATCATCTTTAATTTCTGGGTTACCCCAAGTTTGTGCTGGGTTTGGAATATCTGTATTACCAGCAGCTGAAATAGCTGCTGCATCAAAACGTTGCACACTACGACTTGTTGCATCAGCAGTTTTATACTGAGCGGTTAAATTAACAAAACCATCGTCTGTTAACGGTAAGCCAACGTTAGCATCAATAGTCGTTGATGTGCCATCACCTTCATAATACTGGCCTTGGGTTGCTGAAATAGAGCCACCTTCAGCGCTATCTTTTAACACAAAGTTCATTACACCAGCGATCGCATCAGATCCGTACTGCGCAGCAGCGCCGTCACGTAACACTTCAACTTGCTTTAATGCCGCACTTGGAATAACTGAAATATCAGGGCCTTGGGCGCCGTCGTTAACTCCGCCGCCTTGGAAAGCAATAACCGATGCGCGGTGACGACGTTTACCATTAACTAAAACCAAAGTACTGTCTGAAGGTAAACCACGTAAATTAACTGGACGAACAAGTGTTGCCGCGTCGCTAATAGGCTGGGCACGTGAGTTGAAAGAAGGCACTGATGTCACCAACATGTCAATCATGTCTGTTGAACCATTCTTCTTTAAATCATCACTGCTAATAATATCAATAGGGACTGGGGATTCACCCACTGAGCGAGGGGCTGAACGTGAGCCAATTACGGCCATCTTCTCAACTTTTTGTTCAACAACTTCTTCATCTGCTGCATACACTTGAGCGCTTAATAAAGAACCGGATAATGCGATAGAAACAGCTAAACTCAATGAGTTTTTGCCAAATTTTCTTTTATTGTTAATAGTCATTTTATATTCTCAGTCATTATTATTTTATTGTTTGATAACCACTTCCTAATACTCCCTGTATAAAGAAATCGTCTCTCCCAAAATGAATTACCATCATCTCAGCTACATTTTTATAACAACACCAGCACAATTGCCAACATTTATTAGCAATTAATGTGCTAAAAAGCAGTCTTTTTCGAGCAAAAACCCGAAAACAAGGTGTAAGATACTGCTTTAAAAGGGTTTTGTCTGAATTAAAAATAAATCAATTTTTTTATAAAAAAACCAATTAAATACACTGGAAATTAAAATTTACAATTAAGCCAGTGCTAATATTTAACCATTTATACTCACTGAATAAACTGTGTATTTGTATGTCAATGCAGCAAGATTTACCAAATCTAGTGAACTAATCTAATAAACGCACAATAGAGCAAATATTCTTAAATACATCAGCATAGATAAATAAGTTGCCACTTTATGACTAAAGTAAGTTTTCATTGACCTACTATCTAAAAGCGCTCTAATCTAAACACTCGTTTGATTATTAACCTACCGATATAATCGGCATAAATATAAAACTAATAAAGGTGAATACCATGGCATATGATGCTGACTCAACTCTCGACCTAAGCTGCTACAAATCTATTGTTGATTTGATTGAACAAAGCTGCGCCAAGTTTGGTAATAAAACAGCATATGCTTGCCTAGGCAAAAACATCACCTTTACCGAGGTTGAACAGCTTTCGCGTGACTTTGCAGCATACTTGCAAAACTGCACAAATTTGAAGCCAGGTGATCGTATCGCCGTTCAGTTACCTAATATCACTCAGTTTGTCATTGCCGCTTACGGTATTATTCGGAGTGGTTTTGTTATAGTGAACACTAACCCACTGTATACGGAACGAGAGTTAATTCATCAATATAATGACTCTGGCGCTAAAGCTTTAGTGGTATTATCAGACTTACTGCCCACCTTAGAAAACGTGGTCAAATCTACTACCATTGAATACGTCATCTCCACCCACGCGCTGGATATGATCGCGCCACAAGATCAACCCCAAACAGCCATCAACAATATTGAATTTAATACATTATTATCTCAAGGTCGCGAGCACATATTTACCCCAGTAAAGCCTAACCAAACAGACTTAATTGCCTTACAATACACAGGCGGCACAACTGGATTATCAAAAGGCGCCATGCTAACCCATCGCAATTTGTTGGCTAACTCAGGGCAAGTTAAGTCAAGAATTGCCAGCACCATGACCGAAGGCGAAGATATCTTTGTTGCGCCGTTGCCGATTTATCATATCTACGCTTTTATGGTTAACTTAGTGCTGTATTTTGAATCAGGTGGGTGCTCAGTATTAATCCCTAATCCTCGGGATATAGCTGGATTAATCAACACCATGAAAGCTTATCCTTTTACAGGATTTGCTGGCCTTAACACCTTATTTATTGGCTTATGCCACCAGCCAGAGTTTAAAGCGCTCGATTTTAGTCATATGACCATTACCATTTCCGGCGGAACAGCGCTAACGAGCGCTGCTGCCAATTTATGGCAACAGACTACCGGTTGCATGATATCTGAGGGTTACGGCTTGTCAGAGACCTCTCCAGTTGTCAGTTTAAATGCGCCAGGACATCAACGCTTAGGTACTATCGGAAAGCCTGTTTTAGACACCAAAATTAAAATCTTAGACATGAACGATAACGAAGTGGAAATTGGCACAGCCGGTGAACTCGCTGTAAGTGGCCCCCAGGTTATGTCTGGATATTGGAATAAACCACAAGAAACAGCTAACGTAATGACTCAAGATGGCTATTTCAAAACAGGTGATATAGCGATAGCAACAGAGGATGGTTACCACACTATCGTTGATCGTAAAAAAGACATGATCATTGTATCCGGCTTTAATGTTTACCCAAATGAAGTGGAAGATGTCCTTTCTGGACATGAACTTATTATGGAATGTGCCGTGGTAGGTGTCGCAAACGATCATTCCGGAGAAGCAGTAAAAGCGGTAATTGTATTAAAAGATCCCGATCAAGATAGCGAAGCAGCCAAAGAATCGATTAAGCAATATTGTCGTACTCAGCTTACCGCCTATAAAGTACCTCGTATTATTGAGTTCACCGCCCAATTACCTAAAAGTACTGTTGGTAAAATTTTACGCAGAGAATTACGTAAGTAACCAACACTAATCCCCAATAAAAAAACATGCCCAGACATCTTTTTTATTGGGGAACGATTTAACTCAAATCTGATCACTCTGGCTGCTCAGTCAGTAATTGCAAACTGGCAAATTCTCGATATAACTCACTCGATTGCATTAATTGATTATGCGTTCCTGATGCGACAAGCTGGCCTTTATCGAGTACTAAAATACGATCAGCGTTAATAACCGTTGCCAACCTATGGGCAATTATCAGTGTGGTGCGATCCGCCATTAATGTCTCTAAAGCTTGTTTTACTTTCACCTCACTGACCGCATCCAAAGCACTGGTTGCTTCATCTAATAACAACACGGGTCTATCGGCTAATATTGCTCTAGCAATTGCAATACGTTGTTTTTGCCCTCCGGATAAACGTACGCCGCGCTCACCTAAATAGGTATTATAACCTTCAGGGAAATCAACGATAAACTCGTCGGCCTTAGCAGCAATACATGCTTGCTTAACCTCTTCCTCTGTCGCATCAATTCGCCCGTAGCGCACATTTTCAAACACACTACTGGCAAAAATCACCGACTCTTGTGGCACTAGGGCAAACTGCTGGCGTAATTGATGTAAAGACAAGTTAGCTATATCAATACCATCTAGCGATATCGAACCTGACTTGGGCTGATAAAAGCGCAGCAGTAATTCAAATAAAGTACTCTTACCTGCTCCACTGGGTCCAACTAAAGCGACCCGTTCACCGGCTTGAATGTCGACGCTTAAATGATTAATCACATCAATATTAGTCTCTGCAGGGTAAGTAAACACTAACTCCGACAATGATAATGCACCATGAGTCTTACCTTTTAATTGCTCTGGTATCGCTAGTTGAACGATATCAACTGGCGCTAGGCTTAATTCAATTAAACGTTCTGTCGCTCCTGAAGCACGCTGAATTTCACTGAACACTTCACTGATGGTTGCAACCGCTCCAGCTACCATAACGGCATAGAACATAAAGGCCGATAATTCACCGGCAGATATACTGCCAGACATCACGTCCTGCGCACCAACCCAGGTCACAAAAGCAATCGCTGAAATACTTAAAAACATCACAGTGGCAATCAATAACGCGCGATACTTAATCCGCCCTTTAGCCACACTCATCACCGACTCGACACGTTCGGTAAAAGCCGCTTTATCCTGTGACTCATGGGTATAAGCTTGCACCGTATGTATTTCATGCAAGGTTTCGTCAATATAAGCGCCTAAATCCCCAACTCTATCTTGGCTCTCACGCGATAATCGTCTGACTTTATTGCCAAAAAAGGCCACCGGCCCTAGCACTAACGGTACAGCGAGTAATACTAATCCAGTTAATTTAACCGAGGTAAAACCCATCATCACAATGCCGCCAATAACTGTCACCGCTGACCTTAGTGCCATCGACAAACTTGACCCTACAACGCTTTGTATCAAGGTGCTGTCAGCAGTAAAACGAGAAATAACCTCTCCGGTGCGTTGCGAGGCAAAAAAAGCCGGTGACAAGGTCAACAAATGCGAATAAACCCTTAAACGAATATCTGCACTGACCCGCTCACCCAACCAGGTCATTAAGTAGAATCGACAGAAAACAGCACTAGCACTGATAATAGTAATACCGACAATAAATAACATAATCTGATTTAATCGGTCGGCGTTGTCGGCAATAAAGCCCTCATCCACCATTAACTTCACTCCCTGACCTAAAGATAACCAAGCAAGTGAACCGATGAATAGGAAGACTATCGCAGCAAACACTTTCACTTTATAAGGTTTTAGAAAATCGAGGATCCAAGGTAGTACGCTATAAGTAGTATTTGATGTCGATAATGCACTAGTGGATATCAAAGGAGTGCCACTCTCTGAAGGAGTAACAGGAGCATTATCTGCCGTGGATTTTGTCACTGTAATAACCTACATAACAAATTAAGATGATACGATACTACCAATAAATCGTAGTATTGTGGATGTATTATCCATATCCACTGTATAGCCATCGAATGATAATGACTGTTACACTGTTAGCTAACATACATTCTGACCATTCATAAATCTAATTCGACCCAGAAAATATGAACTATAGCCCCAACAATGCATTCAAACTATCACGTGGATTCACCCTAATAGAATTGGTCGTGGTCATCTTAATTTTGGCTATATTAGCCATTATTGCCTCAAGTAAATTTATTAATTTTCGACGTGATGCCATAATCTCAACTATGGCAGGTATGGAAAGTGCGATGCAGACAGCTGCAACGTTAACTTACTCAAAAGCCGCGATTGCTGGCGTTGAAAAACTGGCGACAAATACAATTAATATTGATGGAGTTGCTGTTAAGCTGGCTTATGGTTATCCAGATGGCACAGCATCTGGTATCGACTTACTGATGGATGTCCCCAGTGGAGATTGGAAAAAACGCCCTAGTATTTATTCTGGTGCTTGGATTTACTGGCACGGTAAAATTGCAGAAGATGCGGGCGTCGCGGCTTGCTACTTGCGGTACAGGCAAGCAGTTTCTGTCAGTGGCCGGCCAATTATTGACGTAGAGACGACAGGTTGTTAATGAGTACTTGGTAGACTTATTGACACTGCTTGCTAGCAGCTCAGTAAAATGAGTCTATTATTATAAACGTTAACGCTCGCTCACTTAACATATCATGCTTCTGGATAGCGTTTTTCAATCGTTTTAAGCGAGCGAAGAAAAATACCTAAACCACCGACACTCAGCACCAGAATAACAATTAAATCAAATGCGCTCATATGGCTGAAGCGGAAATTAATAGAACTAATCACCCCAAAAATTAACCCTACTAATGAGCCAAAGGTCAATATCCAGCCAAAGATATTTTTAGCATTGTAAAACATTAACCCCACACCAAACATAAAGGGGATCATAATCATCCCGCTGGTGAAGTTCATACCGCTTACATTATATAAACTTTGGCTAAGGCCAAATGAGCTGGTGACTTTAATCGCCTTGAGCAGCATATAAAAGCCACCACTCATCATAATTAAGCCAATAAAAAATGACCCTATTCCCCCAGATGTTCCACCAGCACCTTTCATATCAATCCTTTATATGCATTACGTTTTAGCAGATGTTACTCAGTCAAAGGCTTAAATACAATCATATCGACACCAGCCATTTGTACTAAGGCCTAGCACTTGATAGCAATTAATAGATAACTAAGGTAGCAAACTCACTTTCCACAGTGCTGCACACCATGACATGAGCACCAGCAACACGCACAATCAGCCATAGTAAGAGTCAGTTTGATATAATATACAAACCAGTGATTTCAATCACACGCCTTAACTGCGATAATTAACAGCTTTAATGCATTCACTTTTGGGTAACATCAATGACAACCAGCCAATTTTCCTGCCAAGGTATCGAACTCACCTTATTTCGTTATCCTAAAAAGCAAGAATCTAATCTGCAGGCCTGGGATGCTAGCGATGAACACCTGATAAAGCACCTTATTGAAAACCAGCAAAAGCCGGTTAATACTGCCATCATCAATGACAGTTTTGGAGCGTTACAGTGTGCATTAACCGCTATAAATGATCACTGGCCATTAGTGATTGAAACAGACGCAAAAACAAGTCTTTTGGGCGCACAGCAAAACCTGTCGGACAATCACCTTAATGCAAAGTATATTGAGTACTTTAATAGCCGAGAGTTACTGCCACGTAACATCCAACTAGTGTTGATGAAGTTGCCCAAAAACCTCAGCTATTTTGCCCATCAATTACAGCGGTTATCGCACGTGTTACCACAGGGCGTTGAAGTGTTGATTAGCGCTAAAGCAAAGTCGATTAACAAATCGATTATTGATGTGATTAGCAAAAATTTAGGCCCTGCATCAGCCAGTTTAACCTGGAAGAAAACCCGCGTAATTTCTTGTATAGCAGATGGTTTAACTAGAGCCTTGCCGCAAGACGTGAGTTGGGAGGTGGCTGAATTAGGCTTAAGCATTAATAATATGACTAATGTTTTTGCCGCCAACAAACTCGATATCGGCGCGCGCTTCATGTTAGATAACATGCCACAAGGTCAGTATCATACCATTGTCGATTTAGGCTGTGGCAATGGCATTTTAGGGCTACGAGCTGCGCAGCTTTATCCTAATGCTAATATCCATTTTGTTGATGATTCTGAAATGGCGGTTGAATCTAGCCGCGTTAACTTTAGTGCCAATAAACTTAACGCTAAAGCAACGTTTCATTGGGATGACTGTTTGACCAATCTGGGTGATGTTGAGCCTGATTTAGTCCTATGTAATCCCCCATTTCACCAAGGTGAAGCGATTACCGACCATATTGCTTGGCAAATGTTTTTAGACGCCTATCGCAAACTGGCAACCGGCGGCGTATTACACGTAGTAGGTAATCGACATTTAGAGTATCACGTCAAAATAAAACGCATTTTCAAAAACTGCACAACCATTGCATCAAATGATAAATTCGTTATTTTACATGCAATTAAACAGTAGTCTTTTCATCTACAAGGTTGTTGTTATCTGAACCACTATTTTCTATGGTGTTACTCGCTTGCGGCGGTGACAATAGCAGTGCAATTTTCTGCCGCCAAGTTAAATGGGGCTGACTCACATCTGCTAGCAAATCACGCCACTCTGCAAAGGTTACCGTTAACGGATTAAAACTGTTTACTGGTTTAGTGATACCGTATTCAACCGTATCCACTTCGGGTTCAAACGTGCCAAAAAGCTTATCCCAAATAATCAATACTCCGGCGTAATTTTTATCAATATACTGCGGGTTACGGCCATGGTGTACGCGATGATGTGAAGGGGTATTAAATATATACTCCATAAACCCTAAAGATTTCACTGCTTGAGTGTGCACAAAAAACTGCAAACCTAAGTTTAACAACACCACAAATACTATCCAGTTAGGATCAAAACCGATCACAACCAAAGGCAACCAAAATAGCCACATACCCGCCAATGGATACATTAAACTTTGTCTAAAAGCGGTACTAAAGTTCATATTCTCCGAGCTATGGTGCACCACATGCGCCGCCCACATCCAACGAATACGATGACTGGCACGATGAAACCAGTAATAGCAAAAGTCTTGGGCAATAATCAGCGCAATAAAACTCACCACCGTCATTTGAATATCGAACATGCGCCAATCAAATAGCCATAAATACAGTTTTGCGATGAGTAACCCGGCCAATAAATCAGTAGCCTGATGCATTGCCGCTAAGGCAAAGTTACACGCCACTTCAACACCATGATATTGAGCGTTGACAGGTAAACGGTTTCGAACCAGCCATTCGAGTAAAATGCATACAAAAAATAGCGGTGCAAGTGCTAATAGCAGCACTTCAGGATGAGATATTAACCATTCAAAATTCATCTAATTGTCCGTGTTATAACTTAATGTGTGAACGATCACTACCATTTTGCAAAGTGGTCTTCCGCTAACCCTAGTTGATTGTGTAAGTGATACTTTGTGCCATCATTATCAATCAATATCCCGCTGTAATAACCTATATATTGACGAAAATTATTCTTTATAAAACCAAGGTTAAGCTTTTCTTTACGGCAATTGAGTGCCCTAAAAGTCAAATCGACTTGACCATCATTAGTCGATATCTGCCAAAAATCATCACTAATCTGACGGTTAAAAATAAAGTTCGCAGCACCTAAAAAGTGACGTTGACCATTTATCCACATAACATTTTCAGTATTACCGGTTTCATTAACACCCGCAGCCAAATTTAATCCTATGGCCCCTTGGGAGGTTAACGCATTAATTGAAGCCCAGCGCCATGCTGTTTTAGCCCGCATATAACCTGCTGAAAAATCATAACTGGCCAAAGCATTAAGTAAAGGTTGCGGCTCATTGAAAACAGTTAGCTCGCCAGACACCGCCAAGGCATTATGTTTTTGGGTATATGTCCAACCATTATAACCGGTCGGTGTAGACAAGCTGAGCGGCAAACTTAATGCAGGTGGCGACAAAACTAGCTTGGCTTGAATATTAGTTAATAGAATATTGACCTGCCACTGACCATCTTTAATATCAAATTCAAAATGATGCTGCTTACTGCCCACTTTTGCAGAGCCCTTACTAGCAGATGCACTTAATCGACACCCAATCCCAAAAGGCCTTAGCCATTCAGATTGCACCAAGCGGTTAGCTTGAATGTCGTATAAATAACAAAAACTGGAAGCAGCGTAGCGAATATCAGCAATTGCCAAACCTAATATATAACGCTGAGTCACAATGCTGACAAATTGAAATTGTTTAAAATCAAAATACTTTGCAACAAACGAGGCGGGCTTATCCATTTCATTAAAATACTTAAAGGCTTTCACATTTAAGTTTTTAACACTTCCATCAAATAAACCAAAAACAGGTTGCCCGTCATGGCCAATTAAACTTTCAGGGGCAAATTGCGGCTGAACAAGCTGCATACTGGGTCCATATTATTTAACATTATTATGACTGCTAAATTGACCTGATAAAATCAGATTGTCAACCAAGATAAATCATTTACCCAACACGATGCCAGCCATGTTAAAACGCTCGTTTTCTGTTATCCTTTCGCTATAATCTATCAACACAATGATTTTTAAGTATCACCATGAAAAAAATGATCCCTGCTTTATTAAGTATCTTGTTATTAACTGCTTGTGCTAGCCACGAGCCAACTCATATTGCATTAAACCCAGCTCTTGGAGCTGTCGGTTTACACACAACTAATGATACAGCTATCAGCATCGAGATGCTTGATACCCGCTCAAAAAGCTTTATTGTTCAACTTGACCAGGCCCCTGAGGCACCCAAATTAGTGGGCTCAAGTGAACCGATTCGAGCGCAGCTTGATACCATTTTTAGAGCAGGAATGCGTAAAGCTGGTTATGTGGTCGATCCTGCTGCCAGTAAGCAGGTCGAATTTCAACTAGAATATTTGCTCACTAATGTCATCAATAACACCTTAAATTACGAAGCGAAAACACGTTTAGTGATCAATGTTAAAGCGTCGAATTCACGTCAAGAATTTACCAAAAGCTTCAGTGGTAACGGTTATTTTAAAGACTCATTCAGTCCTGATTTCGCCACGTTAGAGCTGGAAATGAACAAACTGATTGATAAGTTAACCACTGAAATTCTAAACGATGATGAATTACATCAATTTTTAAATAACTAAATATACCCAAAAGTTGATAGATAGATTTTTTAAAAAAGAAGGAATATTCATGTTTTCGAAATTTCGTTCAGTTACCACTGCCGTGTCTATATTGTTATTAACGACCTTTAGCGCCCAAGCTACTGTCGATATTCAACCCGATACGCTTTATCCCAAAGTCACCTTAGAAACCTCTATGGGTAACATAGTCATTGAGCTCGACCGCACTCGCGCCCCACGTACAGTCGATAATTTTTTAACCTATGTTGTAAAAGGTGAATATAACGGCACTTTATTTCATCGTGTCATTGCTGAATTTGTTGTGCAAGGCGGCGGAGTTACCACTGCATTAGAAGAACTGCCAACAATGGCGTCTGTGGTGAACGAGTCAGGCAATGGTCTATCAAATGGCTTAGGCACTATCGCTATGGCACGTGATAACGATCCGCACTCTGCTAATAGTCAGTTTTACTTTAATGTTGCCGATAACAAAAAACTCGACCCATCTAAACGTCGCTGGGGATATGCCGTGTTTGGTGAAGTTATTGAAGGGATGGATGTGTTAGAAGCCATTTCGTTAGTGCCAACAGAGCAAAATACCACTCTAAATTGGCCAGATGTGCCAGTAAATAAAGTCATTCTTAAAAAAGCGACATTACAAGCTCGTTAGTTTACTCCTTCAACTGCTGATCATCGGCTTCTTACCAGGCTTGTCGACAACATATAAAGGGTATTTGTGATAACGCGTTTTATTTATAAAGCGCGTTATCGACCAAATTAAGCCACACTTCAGTTTTATTTGTTGAAATAAACAGACCAAACCAACAGCATTTACTGCAACATATTAAAATAAATCATTAATAATCTATTTTGTAACAAACATTAATTCTGCTGTACCTAGCTACCGTTTTAGAGCTTTGCGTCTATACTCTAAAATATACTCCAAATGCTGTTTCTTTATGCATTCATTTTCAAGGACGTTTTATGACAGCTAACGATTTTATTGAAACCAAAGCTCCCCAACTGGCATATTATGGAAAAGCTTTTTTAAGCAACCAACTCGAATACAAAGAAATTCAACTCTATATGTGGGATGTACTCGAGGAGTGGCAACATTTAACAGAAATAACACCTGCCGTGGAATGCCCACAAACGGACACTGAAAAAGTGTTTTGGCATCTATTACACTGCTTTGACAAATGGCCTGATTGGGCGTTGCGGGGTGATATGTTCCTGCGCAGTCAGGTTAATGAATGCTGTGACTATATTAATATTGGTGGCACGTTTCCTCAAAGTTGCATCGGTGTTCGACCTTAATCATGTAAATGAATATTTATGGTTAATTCCAGCAGTCGAGCCATTGATTTAAGCTAATTTCATAATCAATGGCTTGAACCATTTCAGTCCAGGCCTTAAGCTAGCCCCATCGCCTCATTAATCCAGCATCCATGTCAGATATATTAAACCGTTGTCGTGACCTTTTTTCCGTTTACTATCACAAACGGGTACTGATCCTATTATTTCTCGGGTTCTCCGCCGGTTTGCCTTTAATGTTGGTATATTCAACTTTGAGCTTTTGGTTAAGGGAAGCTGGTGTTGACAGGGCTGCTATAGGCTATTTTAGCTGGATAGGACTAACCTTCGCTTTCAAGTGGGCTTGGTCGCCTTTAGTTGATCGGATGACTTTACCACTATTTACCGCTTTTTTTGGCCGCCGAAGAGGCTGGATGATCTTCGCTCAATTGTGTTTAATTGGCGCTATTATTGGCCTATCGACAAGCGATCCTATTGAAGATCTTGAACGCTTAGCTATTTGCGCCCTGCTACTCGCTTTCGCCTCTGCTACCCAAGATATTGTTATTGATGCATTTAGAATTGAATCTGCCCCAGAGAAAATGCAAGCCGCATTAGCCGCAGCTTACCAAATGGGTTATCGCAGCGCTATGATTGTTGCTACCGCGGGGGCCTTAACTATTGCCGCTTGGATCTCTCCAGATAGCCAGACCTACAACCTTGAATCTTGGCAAACAGCTTACTTTGTTATGGCGCTTTTTATGAGTGTTGGCTTAATCACCACATTATTTGCTAAAGAGCCTGAAGTTGACACAAAAGCCGCTGATGCAATCGAACTGAAATTACAGCAAGATTTTGCCAAGCGTTATCCGCCTTTGCTTGCCAAAGGTTTTGCATGGGTTTACAACGCCTGCATCTTGCCTTTTATCGACTTTTTTAAACGATATGGTAAAAAAGCTATCCTAATTTTATTGCTGATTTCCTGTTACCGAATTTCCGACATTGTGATGGGCGTGATGGCCAACGTATTTTATGTTGACATGGGATTTAGCAAAGAAGAAATAGCTTTTTTAAGCAAGGTTTACGGCTTAATTATGACATTAGTCGGCGCAGGTGCTGGCGGTATTCTGGTGATGAAATATGGCACCATGCGTATTCTATTTTTAGGTGCACTCTTAGTTGCGGTGACTAACTTGCTGTTTGCATGGCAGGCCTATATTGGTTACAACGTGCCCTTTTTAACCTTCGCGATTTCTATCGACAACTTCAGCGCAGGTATTGCTACCGCGGCCTTTATTGCCTATCTCTCCAACTTAACCAGTAGCGGCTATAGCGCAACCCAATATGCATTATTGTCTTCTATTATGATCTTATTCCCAAAATTTATTGCAGGGTTTTCAGGCGAGTATGTCAATGCTTTTGGCTACGTTAACTTTTTTATTGCCGCTAGTCTGATTGGTTTCCCGGTGTTGTTACTCGTGGTACTGGTAAATCGGTCGCAAAATGCAAATATAGCCTCCATACCGACAGATGCTTCTAGTAATGAGTCGTCAGGTGTTGATAAGCCGCCACTTTAGTCGTTCACTGCCTAAATGATGTTTAAATATAGATTATGAAGAAGCTAAAAACGGAATCCATTTTAGGTAATGCTAATCATGATGAAATTCGCAAATACAGACAACTATTCTAATAACTTAGAGTTTTGAGTATATTGCGGACTTTGTTAAGTTCGCTCCACTCGATTTGATTGTCTACAAAGGTTAAAAAAGCCGATAGAGTTTCCTTTATCGGCTGTCGAGCCTACAAACATTTCTGTCATAACGATCGCGTTTAGCAATTAGTTCAATATCATTCAATCAAAAATATGTTGATTCTATTGAATTTATCTAGTTCAAGTGTACTCAAATAATTCAATTGCTCAGTACAAGGAACACAATTAAAAAGTTTACTCACTGAAACATTAATTATGTAGTTTTTATTTAGGACTAACTCTTCTTCACCTAACACTTGATCAAGCATACCCATCAACTTAGTTATTTTTAAGGCATCATCTGCATCTATGTCGATATCGACTTTGCTTTTGTTCAAATTGATTAGGAATTCTCCCAGCTCATCTGAATTTTCACCGGTCTCAAAATATAAAGGAGATAACTCGTTTGACACAACGAAGGCCTGAGGAAACCTGTTAGGAAAGTCTAATGTTTTCCATTTATCCGTTTTTATATCTAAATCAACTGCAAACGATGACGGAAGAAGGCATAAATATAGAAATAATGACCATAGTGATAAATGTATTATTTTCATCCATGAATACTCTGTTATTTAATCTTTAGCTTAATAAAGACAACTATTTAATAAAGAATTCATTTTAGTTCAATAACAAATAAATAGCACCTTCCTGTTTATTAAATTTTCACTTACCTAATGCTCATATGTGACAATAAAAAAACCGACATAAATGTCGGTTTTTTTATTAACACCCAGAATTAATCTCTGAAGTTATTGAACTGGAATGGTTGGCCAAGTTCCGACTCTCTGGCTAGGCGCATAACAGCTTGCAGGTCATCACGCTTTTTACCGGTAATACGCACAGAATCACCTTGAATAGCAGCTTGGACTTTAAGCTTGCTATCTTTAATGGCTTTGACCAATTTCTTAGCCACTAATGAATCAATACCCTGCTTAAAATTAACTTTTAAACTGAAGGTTTTACCGCTGTGAACCGATTTATCGTCAACTTCCATTGATGAAGGATCAACATTTCGCTTACTCAGCTGCATCCGTAATATATCGACTAACTGCTTACAGATAAAATCATCTTCTGATTTTAAAGTCACGACATTGTCTTTCAAATCAATATCGATCTCTTTTCCACGTAAGTCAAAACGGCCTGATACTTCGCGGCGAGAATTTTCTACCGCGTTACGTAGTTCTTCTTCGTCAACTTCTGACACGATATCCATTGATGGCATGGGGATCCTTTAATAAAGCTTGAGGTATTTAGGCTATTTTAACGCAAAATGTTCAGTTTTGGCGATATAACAGTGGAATATAGATGACTTTAATCGGTAGTTTTCTTATCATGGGGCAAATTTAGATAAGCCTCAAGGCAGATGTAACACTTGTGATCAATTATCGAAATGCTTTTAAATTGGCATTATTAATAGCTGTTGTAGTAACAAGCTACTTAGTATTTTCTAAGCCGAACTATTCACAGTCTTTTCAGCATATGGACAAAGTCGGTCATTTAGGCAGCTTTTTTGGTCTCGCTTTTCTTGCCCACTATGCCTTTAAACCCAAATGGTATTACTTGTTCGGTATATTGGCCAGCTATGCGGTATTGATTGAACTGGTTCAATCAAGGCTTCCTTACCGCAGTGCTTCTATAGGCGATGTTATTGCTGACTTTGTCGGCATTGCTTTATTCTATTTGCTTCATTTCAGCTTTTTACAGTATAAAAAACTGAAAGATAAAGGCGCTAAACCTTAATTAACGAGTGCTTTTGATGACGACACAAAAAATTGGTGTGATAGGTGCTGGCGCTATCGGCCAATTAATGTTCAATTTAATCGCGACACAAGCTAACTCGCAAACGGATACTGCCGTTTATTTAATTGGTCGAGAGCCAAGCTCTCATTCGAGCACACTTCAATTTACCGATCACTCCCAATCACGCCTAAATCGCACTGTTACTGTACTTGGACAAAATAGCTCAGAATTAGCGGAACTAGATCTTGTTATCATTTGCGTTAAAGCCTATCAGGTCAATAATCTTCTTTGCGACTTATTACCTAAGCTTGCCTGTCATTGTCATCTTATTTTGCTTCATAATGGAATGGGTCCACACTTAAATGCCGCTAAGCATCTTTGTGGTTACCCTAAAATGGGCCTAAGTTTAGCCACAACATCGCAAGGTGCTTTAAGAAACGCACAATGGCAGGTTACCCATACAGGCAATGGCCAAACAACTATCGGTCATTACCAAGGGCAAAAATTAGCTACATCGCTAAAAGACTGCTTATCGCAGGCAATACCTGAGCTGATATGGCACACCGATATCATTACCGCATTATGGCAAAAGTTAATCATAAATTGCGCGATTAACCCACTTACGACGATATTTTCATGCAAAAATGGTCAGTTGGCAGAGGATCGCTTTACCAAGCACATTCGCAAGATTGTGGAAGAGTGTATCGAGGTAGCTAAAGCTGATGGTATATCGTTATCGCTACCCGCCAGCCTAGAGATGGTCTACAAGGTCATTACGCTAACGGCCAATAACATCTCATCTATGTATCAAGATATTCTTCAACAGCGAAAAACTGAAATAGATTATATCAGTGGTTATGTGGTTGAGCGCGCTGCACAACATCAGATTGCCGTGCCCGCTAACGTTAATAATCAGCAAAGCATTAAAGCCTTAGAAAATGCTAATCAGTCAAATGCCACTTAGCTAAACAAGCGCCACATAATCAAGCTAACTCCACATCACTAACACCGCAGCAACAGCGATTAATAATAACCCTAACATATCATTTATTTTGACCTTTTGTTTAAGCCAAAAACTGGCGATGATCATCATAAAAAACACTTCTATTTGGCCTAATGTTTTAACATAAGGCACGGCCTGTAAAGACATAGCCGTAAACCAACCGATTGAGCCTATACAGCTGGTAACACTAATAAGTAGCGTTAGCTTAGGTCGCTTAAATAAATCAACTAAGGTTGCTTTATCATAGCTAAGTAAATAACTCACTAATATAGCCGTTTGTAGGCTGATAACGGCCAATAATACCCAGGCTGCACCGTGGGGGAATGGCGCATCAAGTTGTAAGCTCGCTTCTCTTACCCAAAGTGAAGTTAATGCAAAAGCACTACCGCAGGCTAGCCCAAGTAAAACTGTTTTTATCGACAGTTGTTTAAAGCCTTGTTTGGCACTTAATAGCATAATGGCAACCCCGCCAACCATGACACCTAACCAGCCCAATAAACTTAACTGAGTACCGAAAAAAATACCCCTAGTATTGCGGCAACTAACGCTTCGCTCTTTGCTAATCCTGCTCCAACGGCAAAATTTTGCATTTTAAATAACTTTACCATTAACCCTGTGGCCAAGATTTGCATTAAGGATGCACCGACGATAAATTGGATAAAATCAACATTAAAATCGGGAATATGAGTCGGTTGCCATTGATACAAACTCAATAAATACACTAACGCGATAGGCCATGCCCAAATAAATCGCGCTAACGTGACACCGGCAATGTTAACATCTTGACTTAACTGACTTTGAAAAGCATTGCGCCACGCTTGCATAAATGCAGCAAGAACAGTAAAGGCAATCCACATGCTTACTTTCCCCATAAAAGTTGTATGAAAGTCGATTAAACAGCCATAAAAAAGCCCTGATAAACAGGGCAGTTTTAAATGAACTACTTACTGGTATCTATATATTCAAACGATTTAACGAGATCATCAACCGCTTTAATTTGTTTCAAATAATTTTCTAATTGATGTAATGGTAAAGCACAAGGGCCATCACACATGGCATTATCTGGATCAGGATGCGCTTCAATAAATAAACCCGCAATGCCCAACGCCATACCACTTCTAGCAAGTTCAGTTGCCTGTGCACGGCGTCCACCGGCTGAATCACTACGTCCACCTGGGCGTTGCAAAGCATGGGTGGCATCAAAAATAACTGGGTAGCCAGATTGCTTCATTTCATCCATACCCAGCATATCGACAACGAGGTTGTTATAGCCAAAACAACTGCCGCGCTCACATAATAAAATGTTGTCATTGCCCGCTTCATTAAACTTTTTCACAATATGGCGCATTTCATGCGGCGCAAGAAACTGCGGCTTTTTGACATTAATGATAGCGCCGGTTTCAGCCATTGCGACAACTAAGTCAGTTTGACGAGCCAAAAACGCAGGTAATTGGATCACGTCAACCACTTCAGCCACAGGCTTACATTGGTAGATTTCATGAACATCAGTAATAATTGGTACATTAAAGGTTTTTTTGATTTCTTCAAAAATCTTCAAACCCTCTTCCATACCCGGACCGCGATATGAATGCACTGATGAACGGTTAGCTTTATCAAAAGAGGCTTTAAACACATAAGGAATACCCAGCTTTTGGGTTACTTCGACATAATGTTCAGCTATCGACATCGCTAAATCACGCGATTCAAGTACATTCATGCCACCAAATAACACAAATGGTTTATCGTTGGCTACTTCAGTGCCATTAGCTAATTCAATGATTTTTTGATTCATTTGACCTTCTTAACGCTTACGCGCCAATAATTAGTAAAAACTGACCACATAGCCACGCCATGTAAGTACCTAATGCATAACCTAATACTGCCAGTAAAACACCTACAGGAGCCAGTGAAGGATGAAATGCTGCTGCAACCACAGGAGCAGAAGCGGCACCGCCAACGTTGGCTTGACTGCCAACTGCCATATAAAACAACGGCGCTTTAATTAATTTAGCCACTAACAGCATAAAGCCTGCATGAACTAACATCCAAACAATCCCGACTAAAAAGTAAATCGGGGTGTCCATAATTTTGGTAACATCCATGTGCAAGCCAATAGTTGCCACCAATATGTATAAAAAGGCGGTAGCTACTTTCGATGCGCCCGCGGCTTCTAAATGCCTGACTGGGCTAAATGACATCGCTAAGCCAATTGTGGTAACAATAACAACTAACCAGAAAAACTTAGAGGTTAAACTGTAATCTGCTGTCCAGGGGTAATTGGTTTCAAAAAAGGGTCCTAGAAAATCTGCGGCCAAATGGGCAAAACCGGTAACACCAAAACCGACTGCAACTATCATCATTAAATCACGCTGGTTCGGAATACGGGCGTTTTCTGCTTGATACTTTTCAACTTTAGCTTTTAATACTTCAATTGCACGGGTGTCTGCACCGGTTCTAGCATCGATTTCTTTGGCTTTAGAGGCCATAAATAATAACACTGCCATCCAAATATTGGCGACGATAACATCGACAGTGACCATTACAGAGAAAATTTCCCCGCCTACACTATAAATCTCTTTCATGGCGGCCTGGTTTGCACCGCCGCCAATCCAGCTACCAGCAAGGGTTGTCATACCACGCCAAACCGCATCAGGGCCGTTATTACCGATAAGTGTTGGGTCGATAAATGAAACCAGTAATAACGCAATCGGTCCGCCTATAACAATACCCACAGTGCCGGTTAAAAACATGATAACCGCTTTAGGGCCCAAGCCTAAAATAGCTTTTAAATCGACACTTAAAATAAGTAACACTAGACACGCCGGTAATAAATAACGTGATGCTACATAATATAATTGAGAGGTATGACCGTCGACCACCCCAAACGTATTCAGCAATGAGGGTAAAAAGTAACATAATAAAAGTGCAGGAATAAACTTATAGAATTTTTGCCAAAATGGATGTGGCGATGAACTGGTATAAAATACAAACCCGAGAATAGCGGCCAGTAAACCCAGTGCGGTGGCGTCATTTGTGACCAGTGCCGACGTCGTCATGCAGTTTTCTCCCTTGCAAATGCAGTATAGAAAGCGAAATTCGCTTATGGTTATTTTCTTGTTTTTATTTATTGTTGATTGTACGGACTTGGTAAATTTTCTTAGGCGCTTATTTTTCTTTATATCAATATTTAGGCTCAGATGAGCCTAATATATTAATGATAAATTTGTGAGTGCTGACTTAGCTCTTTTAACTGCATTTTAACCAACTCAATCACGGGATCATGTGGGCTATTATCAATAAAGTGCTGTAAGTCAGACATCGCCACTTTAATGCAACCTAATTGCTGTGCAATAAAAGCACGTTCACGATTTAAGTTCACATCATCAGGATGCCATTGCAACAGTAAATTACAACATTCCATTGCCTGCTCAAACTTCTGGCTCACAATACAACCCGCTTTTAGCTCATGCAACATTCGACTGATTAAACGTTTTAAAGATGCTGGCTTAATATGGCTTGGTTTTAACTTAGCGGCATTACCTAACTCGCCTCGCACTAATGAATGTAATTGATGTCGGCTTAACTCTTTACCTGTTAATGGATCAAAGTAACTGATTTTATCATTCAATAAACTACGTAAAACCGTTTGCCCCGGCAGTAACACAGCCTCAAGCGGTAAATCCAATTGCTTAGCTAGCAACACGAGTAATGTCGCAAGAGTTGTACTATTACCCTGGCGCTTTAATACACAATAACAAAGGTCAGCCGCCTCTACGCTGAAGTAATCTTCACGTGCTTGAAAGCCTAAATCATTATAAAACCAGTTAAGTAGCCTTTGCAGCCGTGCTTCTTGATCAACCACATAATGGCTCAGTACTGAGCCTGCTATTTCATACCAAGCCCATAGAGCTGGCTGTGCACGAGAAAAACCTAAATGTTCTGATAATTCAAATGCAGTTTCAGGAATAGAAACTGCATTATCAAGTTGAAGTTTTGCCATTAAAAATCAATTAACCCATTAATACGACTTGTTTGAAATGAGCCAGTTTGGCCGCTAACACTAACCAACCGATTGCGCCGAGGAAGGCGAAAAACTTAAACAGTTTATTACGGCTTGATTTAAGCGCCATGATCCCTAATGCAATATATGCCACTACAGAGATAATTTTTTCCGTCATCCACGGATCCACGAATGGATATTGGTTGATCATGAAGCAAAGGGTGATCCCTGACGCTAATAAAAAAGTGTCAACTACGTGGGGTGCCACTTTAAGGAATTTTCTGTCCATAAGCGGTGATTGGCGTAGATGCAATACAAAACGCAACACAAAAAACGAGACGCTTAAAGCAATAAACATTAAATGAGTATGTTTTACCGCTGGATATAAACTGTAAAATGTTTCCATTATTGTTGTTCTCAGTTGGGCATAAATAAAATAGCGGCTAGTCTACTCGATAAACTAGCCGCTTTCCAATAGCATCAGTGTAATGACTACTCTGTCCAGGTCCCTATAGTACAGCGATCGTTACTGCCAAAATCTCTTACAGTGGCGACATCTTTGTAACCTAAGTCGATCATTTTCTCTCTTACTCTAATAGCTTGTTGATAGCCATGTTCAAGTAATAAAAAGCCACCAGGCAGCAGGTGCTCACGAGCCTTGTCTGCTATATGGTAAATATCAGCGTAACCTTCATCGGCAGCAGTCAATGCACTTTGTGGCTCAAATCGAACATCGCCAATACTTAAATGTTCGTCTTGCTCAGCGATGTACGGAGGGTTGGAGACAATTAAATCAAAATCACGATCTTTTACCGCGCTAAACCAGTCTGACTGTAATATTTCAACTTGTTCAAGTTGTAAGTTTGCTCGATTAGCTTTCGCTAAGGCGACAGCTTCTGGCACTTTATCAATTGCTGTTATCCGCCATTTAGGTCTTTCATGGGCAATAGATAAGGCTATCGCGCCAGTCCCAGTGCCTAAGTCCAGCACCCTAGCATTAAATCGAATGTCTAAATTTAATGCGGTTTCAACTAATATTTCAGTATCTGGGCGTGGGATCAGTGTTGATTCATTGACAATAAAAGGTAATGACCAAAATTCTCGCTCACCAATAATATGCGCAACTGGCATGCCTTGCTGACGCTTTTTAACCATCTGCTGAAAGTTTTTAAACTGCTCAACGGTCAGTGTGCGCTCAGGCCAGGTATATAAAAAACTACGTGTTTTATTGAGACAATGAATAAGCAGAGCCTCTGCATCTACATGGGCAGAGTCAGAGGTTGATGCCAATTGTGAAAAAGCCCATTGCTGGGCTTCAACTATTGTTGAATACGATGACTGGGGCAAGGTTGCTCCTTAATCGCCTGATAAGGCCGCAAGTAAATCCGCTTGGTGTTCTAGCATAATAGGATCAAGTAATGCATTGAGATCACCTTCCATTATTTCACCTAAACGATAAAGAGTCAGGTTGATACGATGATCACTGACTCGCCCTTGTGGGTAATTATAGGTACGAATACGTTCTGAACGATCACCACTTGCCACAAGACTACGGCGAGTTGTTTCTTCTTCGCTACGACGTTTTTCATCTTCAACAGCTTGAATACGGGCAGCCAGTACACTCATCGCTTGGGCACGGTTTTTATGCTGTGAGCGTTGATCCTGACATTCCACAATAATTCCGCTGGGGATATGGGTAATTCGAATAGCTGAATCGGTTTTGTTAACGTGCTGACCACCTGCACCAGATGCGCGGAAAGTATCCACTTTTAAGTCGGCAGGGTTGATTGAAATCGCTTCTGCTTCGGGCACTTCATGCATAACTACTACGGTACAAGCTGAGGTGTGAACACGACCTTGAGATTCTGTTTCAGGAACACGCTGTACACGGTGTCCGCCCGATTCATATTTCAATTTGCCGTAAACACTTTCGCCACTGACTTTAACAATAATTTCTTTAAAGCCACCATGTTCGCCTTCATTGACGTTCATGATTTCCATCTGCCAGCGGTTTGCTTCTGCAAAACGGCTGTACATACGGTACAAATCACCCGCAAAAATAGCCGCTTCATCACCGCCTGCACCCGCACGAATTTCCATAAATGCATTGGTATCATCATTCGGATCTTTAGGCAGTAATAGAATTTGAAGTTCATCTTCTAAACGGGCTAATTCATTTTTAGCCGCTTTCATTTCTTCTTGGGCCATTTCACGCATTTCTGCGTCGTCTTCTTCAAGCATTTCTTTCGCTGACGCTAGATTGTCCTGCGCTTGTTGAAACTCTTTAAACCCTTTGACGACATCTTCAAGTTGAGAATATTCTTTTGACAATGCGCGAAAACGCTCTTGATTGGAAATTACACCAGGATCTGATAATAATGCCAATACTTCTTCATTTCGCTCAAGCAAGCCTTCAAGCTTGCGGATAACGGATTGTTTCATTTAGCTCGCTAACCTTAATTTTTATCGAGTCCGAGCGCTATTCTTAATTGTCCTAACGTATTCAAATCGCCCTGACGGCTTGCGACCGTTAACGCTTGTGTGGGGGCATGAATGAGGCGATTGGTTAGTCTATTTGCTAATTCCAATAACACTTGCTCGCCATCGCCACCTTGAGCCAATTTGTTCAAGGCACGTTCGACCAGTTCATCTTTAATTGCCACACTTTGGCTGCGATACTCACGAATACTGTCAACAGACTCTAAAGAACGTACCCATTCCATAAAAATATGAGATTGTTCTTCAGTTATTAATTCAGCTTGTTCGGCTGCTTCCATACGGGAAGCCATGTTCTGTTCAATGATACTATGTAAATCGTCCACAGTATAAAGGAAAGCGTCGTCTAACTCACCGACTTCCGCTTCAATATCTCTGGGCACTGCAATATCGACGAGCAACATAGGTTGATGACGACGTTGCTTGAGTGCTTTTTCGACCATACCTTTACCCAAAATAGGTAAAGGGCTAGCCGTGGATGATATCACGATATCAGCCTTAGCAAGGTAATCAGGTATTTGCTGCAAGGTAATTGCAGTCGCGTTGAACTCTTCACACATGGCTTGTGCACGTTCAATAGTGCGATTGGCGACAATAATTGATTCTACATTATTATCTTTTAAATGTTTGGCAACCAGTTCAATCGTTTCACCGGCACCAATAAGCAAGACTTTAGTACGGCTCAAGCTTGAGAAAATGTGTTTAGCCATGCTCACCGCAGCAAAAGCGACTGATACTGCTGCGGCGCCGATTTCAGTTTCGGTGCGCACTTTTTTAGCAACTGAAAAGGTATTTTGAAATAAACGGTCGATGGTTATCGCTGTTGTACCAGCCTCTTTAGCTTTTACAAAGGCTTGTTTTACCTGGCCAAGAATTTGTGGTTCACCCAATACCAATGAATCAAGCCCTGAGGAAACCCGCATTAAATGCTTCACTGCGACTTGATCGCGATATACATAAATGCATGGCATTAAGTCTTCATGCTTTAAACCATGATAATCCTGCAGCCATTCTATAATGTCCGCTTCACTGCCATTATTACAATAAAGTTCTGTTCGATTACAGGTAGACACAATCACAGCTTCGCCTGTGGTGGTGCGACTTGCCAAACTTTTCATCGCATCATGTATTTTATCTGGTGAAAAAGCGACTTTTTCACGTAGATCTACTGTGGCGGTTTTATGGTTTATCCCGATTGCTACTAGGCTCATCTGACTCGTTCTAAGTTTTTCTCGGTATCGTTAATTAGGCTATTCTACTGAATCAGGCTAATTAAAAACACTGTAGGGTTAACAAAACCGAATATATGTCTAATTTTTCTTTCAAATAACCGATTAACAAACCTTAATCACAAAAGCATTTTTACAACAATGCCAATGCCCAGTATTATAGAGGAATCACTTCTTAGTACACGAGTTACTTTTGCAACGTTTTTTTAAAGCTCACTTTTTGGTTATTACCGCATCGATACTATTTTTGAGTGCTTGTACCTCATTGCCAACACAAGAGTATCAGCCAATTGAAGTCACCCATGTCAAAGACGCCGATAATTGGGAGCTACAGGGCAAAATTGCTTTTAAGTCATCAACAGATAAGTTTAGTACTAATTTATATTGGTTTCATCACCTTAATGGAAATGAGTTACGCCTAACCACTCCGCTGGGCACCAATGTGCTCACCCTGAAAAATGATCAGGGTCTTGCAACATTAGAGGTCGACGGAAAAACCTACCACGACAATAACCCCCAAGCATTGTTAGAAGGCGTAAGTGGGATAACGATTCCATTTGCTGATATACCTTTATGGCTTACAGGACAAATTGGCAGCAAAGATAACGTTATCAGCTATAATTCTTCTGGTCAGGTGCTCCAATTTAACAGTCCTGATGATGAAGCCGACTGGCAAGTCAGTTTTGTTAGCTGGCAGCAACAAAGCGGTGTTTTGGTGCCTAAGCAGCTAAAAATTGTCCGTAAGGACGTACAAATAAAAATTCAGACCAATTTATGGCAGGCATTGACGCCAAAATAAACGCCACTTAATAATAGGATAATAAATTGAAGCCTAATCACTCAACCTCTAAAAGCTGGCCAGCTCCTGCCAAGTTAAATTTATTTTTACATGTTACTGGCCAACGTGAAGACGGTTACCATGAGCTGCAAACCCTATTTCAATTTATAGATCATTGCGATTACCTCGACTTCCAAGTTACAGAAACGCCTGAGCTCCATCTTCATTCGAATATCTCGGATTCTGTCCCCGACAGCGATAACTTAATTCTTAAGGCTGCAAAGTCTTTAAAAAAATACACAAATTATCATGGCGGCGCGCATATTTGGTTAGATAAATTACTGCCCATGGGCGGCGGTTTAGGTGGAGGTTCATCTGATGCAGCCACAACGTTAGTGGCGTTAAATGCCCTGTGGAAAACGAACCTTTCAGTGAGTAAATTAGCTGAGATTGGATTAGCGCTAGGGGCTGATGTTCCTGTATTTATTAATGGCTTAGCGGCATTCGCTGAGGGTGTGGGTGAACAACTTCAGCCGGTATATCCTACTGAATATTGGTATCTCGTTATCGCTCCTGATGTCCACGTTTGTACCCGCAGTGTATTTCAACACCCTGACTTGCCCCGTAGTACACCCAAGCTACAACTGGACACATTAATGTCCAATGAATGGAGCAATGATTGTCAAAATCTGGTAACCAAACAACACCCCGAAGTTGCCAATGCCTTAAGCTGGCTGGTAGAATATGCGCCGTCGAGAATGACCGGAACAGGCGCATGTGTGTTTGGGGAATTCGAGCGTTCGCAACAAGCTCTTGATGTCTTAGCGCAACTTCCTGCTAATATGAAAGGTTTTGTTGCAAAAGGGCTTAATACTTCGCCGCTACTAGTGCGCTTAGATGAGTTCGAACAATATTCTTCTGAGTCAATTTTGAGTGCTAACACGTAAAATTGATTTAGCCACTAATTTTAATGCAAACACCTGAGGTTCATAAAGTGCCCGACATTAAGCTCTTTGCTGGTAACGCTACCCCAAATCTAGCCATCAAGATTGCAGACCGTTTATTTTGTAAACTTGGCGACGCAGTTGTAGGCCGTTTCAGCGACGGTGAAATCAGTGTTCAAATTAACGAAAACGTACGTGGTGCGGATGTGTTTATCATCCAATCTACCTGTGCGCCAACCAACGATAACCTGATGGAGTTAATCGTGATGGTTGATGCACTTCGTCGTGCTTCTGCAGGCCGTATCACCGCTGTAATCCCTTACTTTGGTTATGCGCGTCAAGACCGTCGTGTTCGCAGTGCTCGTGTCCCTATTACCGCTAAGGTAGTTGCAGACTTTTTATCAAGTGTTGGTGTAGACCGCGTATTAACCTGCGACTTACACGCTGAACAAATACAAGGTTTCTTCGACGTGCCTGTAGATAACGTATTTGGTAGCCCAGTGTTACTTGAAGATATGTTAGCGAAAAAATTAGATAATCCAGTGGTTGTTTCTCCTGATATTGGTGGTGTAGTTCGCGCCCGTGCAGTTGCTAAATTACTGGATGATTCAGATTTAGCCATTATTGATAAACGCCGCCCACAAGCCAACGTTGCACAAGTTATGCATATCATAGGTGATGTTCAAGGCCGTGATTGTATTATCGTTGATGACATGATCGACACAGGTGGCACCCTATGTAAAGCAGCTGAAGCATTGAAAGAACACGGCGCTAACCGCGTGTTTGCTTATGCTACGCATCCTGTATTTTCAGGCAATGCAGCAGAAAATATTGCTAACTCAGTGATTGATGAAGTGATTGTAACTGACACAGTACCTTTAAGTGCTGAAATGCTTAAGGTTGCTAAAGTCACTCAGTTAACAATGTCAGCAGTGCTCGCTGAAGCAATTCGTCGTGTAAGCAACGAAGAGTCTATCTCAGCGATGTTCCGTCACTAAGCACGTCATTCAGTAAACATATACTGATACCATTTTATTAATGCCGTTTGTATTATTACAGACGGCATTTTTTTATGCGGTAAAATGCAATTCTAGCTAATCCTGTCAGATTAAGATGCTTTTAAGATAGGCTTGTTACCTTGTCAGCACAAAAATAATAGGTATCATTTATTGAAGGTTTACTTATATGCGCAAGGCATTACTGGCAGTATCAATAGCAGCATCTTTGATGGCAACAGCTTGTTCAATCACTCATGATTCATCAACAACTCAAGCAACTTCCGCTAAAAATGTACAAATGCAAAACCCATTGTTAACCCCAAGTGCTCTACAATATCAAGCACCCGACTTTAGCATTATCAAAGATGCACATTTTCAGCCTGCCTTAGAGCAAGGCATTAAAGAACATTATCAGCAGGTTCTTAATATCGCGAACAATAGTGAAGCACCAAGCTTTAGCAATACTATTGTCGCATTAGAAACCAGTGGCGAATTACTGACTCGCACTTCGCAAATTTTCTACAATCTAACCGGCTCCAATAGCAATCCAACCTTACTTGAAATTAAAGCCGAAATGGCGCCTGTTATGGCTGCGCACTCAGATAACATTCACCTGAATAGTGCTCTTTTTTCACGCATTGATAGCCTTTACCTGCAACGTAATGCACTCAACTTAACCGCCGAAGAGGTGCGCTTAATTGAGGTGTATCATCAGCGTTTTGTGCTTGCTGGCGCCAAGTTAACCGACCAACAAAAAGCAAAAATCCGTTTATTAAACGAAGAGCAATCAAACTTAATGAATGAGTTTAGCCAACGCTTACTGACACTAACCAAACAAAGTGCGGTAATAGTTGATTCTGTTGATGAGTTAGCTGGGTTATCGGACAGCAGTATTCGAGCAGCCCAAATGGACGCAGAGGCACAAGGTCATACGGGCAAATACTTAGTCAACATCACTAACACTACGCGCCAGCCTGTTCTAGCCAAACTTGAAAACCGTGAACTACGTGAGCGTATCTGGTTAGCATCAGCTAATCGTGGGCTAAGCGGCGAAAATGAAACCGCATCGTTAGTTTCACGTTTAGCACAACTTCGTGCCGAGCGAGCAGCGTTATTAGGTTTTAAAAGTTGGGCAGATTATCAATTATCGTCTCAAATGGCAGAAACACCTGAAGCGGTATACAGCATGTTTGGCTCTATGGTACCTGCCGTTATCGCTAATACTGAAAAAGAAGCTGCCGATATTCAAGCTATGATCAACAAAACCGGTGGTGACTTTATCCTGGCACCATGGGATTGGGAGTTTTACGCAGAAAAGGTGCGCCAGGAAAAATTTGATTTAGATTCAGCATCAATTAAACCGTATTTTGAATTTGAACGTGTGTTACAAGATGGGGTGTTTTTCACCCTTGAAAAACTTTATGGTGTGACCTTGAAGCCACGTCCAGACTTGCCTGTATATCATGAAGATGTCAAAGCTTATGAAATGTTTGATGTCGATGGTAGTTCAATCGCTATCTTTTATGCAGACTATTTTACCCGAGAAGGTAAAAGTGGTGGAGCATGGATGAGCTCATTCGTCGGCCAATCGACTTTGCTTGATACCAAGCCTGTGGTCGTTAATGTGATGAACATTAGAAAAGCACCAGACGGTGAGCCAACGTTTGTTAGCTACGATGAAGTAACGACAATGTTCCATGAAATGGGTCATGGCACCCATGGAATGTTCTCAAAGGTGAAATACCCAAGCTTAGCAGGCACTTCAGTATCTCGAGATTTTGTTGAGTTCCCATCAACATTTGAAGAAGACTGGGCTGCACATCCTGAAGTATTAGCAAACTATGCAAAGCATTATCAAACCGGCGAAGTGATCCCAGAAGCCCTACTGCAAAAATTACTTAACGCACGTAGCTTTAACCAGGGATTCGACACATTGGAATACATGGCCGCAGCACTAGTAGATTTAGAATGGCATTCATTACCTGCTGATGCGCCACTGCAAGATGTCGCCACCTTTGAAGCCGCCGCACTCAAAAAGCATGGTGTTGATATTGCTGCGGTACCACCACGTTATAAATCAAGCTTCTTTGCGCATTCATTCCCTGGAGGCTATTCTGCTAGTTACTATGCTTATATGTGGAGTGAAATCTTAGCCGCTGACGCCTTTGCTTATGTACAAACTCAAGGTGGTCTAAACCGTGAAATAGGCATGAAGTATCGTAAAACTATTCGCGAGGTAGGTAATAGCGTCCCACCAATGGAAGCCTACCAATCCTTCAGAGGACAAGCACCGACTACAGATGCACTGCTTAAACGCCGTGGCTTAAATTAATCCCCATTAAAAACGACAATGCCGCTAACATTATATTAGCGGCATTTTTTTATCTCGATACTGGCTGATAAGTGAAGACTAACTTACCTCGGCCCTTTGAGTGACACACTCATATGAACCCATCTCAAATTCACGGCAAATCCAGGGACGATTTTCATAAATCGTGCACATCATAGTTTCTCTATCTAATGCTGAGCACCAGCCATCGTTTAAGCGCAACATGGTTTCGCCACCCCACTTATCGAAAGCGATATGTTTTTTTGGCACACCAGTGTCTGAAATGATCATCACTTCTAATCGGCAACAACAAGCTTGGCAGTTTGAGCAACTGACCTCTTGAATGGTGATATCTTTTATTTCAATATTCATCAATATCCTGAATGTCCCGAAAAGTAATACTGCATGATAGCAATAACAATTTAGCTTATCTAGACAGTGTTATATTAATGCTATTTTAATTGCTAGGAAGGTAATGAACACTAATGTAAGGGGTCTCATATCAATGCCAGTTTAGCTGATATGCACTTCAAACATGGTCTACTATTATGATGTTGCAAAAACGCAAAAACCTGTCATAAAGACAGGTTTTTATATATGGCTGGGGTACCAGGATTCGAACCTGGGGATGCCGAGATCAAAACCCGGTGCCTTACCACTTGGCGATACCCCAATATTTTTATAACGAATGAATTACTTTAGACAATTTGATGGTACGGGAAGAGAGACTTGAACTCTCACACCTTGCGGCACCAGAACCTAAATCTGGCGTGTCTACCAATTTCACCATTCCCGCATCAAACTTTTTACGAGTATACCCTAATTCATATTAGAATAAACTTTTGAAATTAACTTACTGCTCTAGCTAACCATTCCATATAAAAATATGGTAGCAATGGCGGGACTTGAACCTGCGACCCCAGCATTATGAATGCTGTGCTCTAACCAGCTGAGCTACATTGCCACATTTTTATTACTAAAAATGGCTGGGGTACCAGGATTCGAACCTGGGGATGCCGAGATCAAAACCCGGTGCCTTACCACTTGGCGATACCCCAATAATCTGTTTAAGACTATGGTCAAACTAAAAACATTACGCTTACAATAAAATGGCTGGGGTACCAGGATTCGAACCTGGGGATGCCGAGATCAAAACCCGGTGCCTTACCACTTGGCGATACCCCAACTGAAACACTTTTGAAAAACCCGCACAAGCCAGCTTCTCTAATAAATGGTACGGGAAGAGAGACTTGAACTCTCACACCTTGCGGCACCAGAACCTAAATCTGGCGTGTCTACCAATTTCACCATTCCCGCACAACTGTTCTTGTTTTACATCTTGAACTCACTTGAAGTGAAGATGGTAGCAATAGCGGGACTTGAACCTGCGACCCCAGCATTATGAATGCTGTGCTCTAACCAGCTGAGCTATATTGCCACTACATTTTTCATCGCCCTCTTACTGAGGAACGGGGCGTATTATGCTTATTCAAGGTATCGAGGTCAACTGCTTTTTTTCGCTTATTTCATCATTCTTGTTTATTCGGCTATTACTTCACCAAACTGAATGATCTTCCAACGAATTAGCGACCTAAAATGCTGTCATTTACATCACACGCCCAGATTTCAACCCAAACTAATACGGGCTTACTATTTTAGGTAAACGGATATTTTTACCTAGATTGATAATAATTATCCTTTTATGACAATTAATCCTACCAACTCCATGTTAAAAAATGCAACCGTTAACCCTAAAACAGTCAATATTACACGTTAAATAAGAAATGCATTACATCGCCGTCTTTAACCACGTATGTTTTACCTTCTACGCGTAATTTACCCGCATCTTTAGCGCCCGCTTCACCTTTGTAAGTGATAAAGTCATCATATGCCATAACTTGCGCGCGAATAAAGCCACGTTCAAAATCGGTGTGAATGACACCAGCAGCTTGTGGTGCAGTAGCCCCAACTGGCACTGTCCAGGCACGAACTTCTTTTACACCCGCAGTAAAGTAGGTTTGTAGATTCAATAATTCGTAACCAGCACGAATTACGCGATCCAAACCTGACTCTTCTAAACCAAGGTCAGCCATAAACTCTGCGCGGTCATCAGCTTCCATTTCGGCTAATTCAGATTCAATAGCGGCACATACTGGTACAACAATAGCATTCTCTGTTGCTGCAATAGCACGGACGACATCTAAATGCGGGTTATTTTCAAAACCATCGTCAGCAACGTTAGCGATATACATTGTTGGTTTAATGGTTAGGAAGTTAAGGTAAGCAACGGCTGCTAACTCTTCTTTAGTTAATGCCAACGAACGCAACATTTGGCCTTCGTTTAACACTGGACGCATTTTTTCAAGTACTGCTACTTCAAATTTTGCATCACCGTCGCCGCCTTTAGCACGTTTGGCTTGACGAAAAATAGCACGTTCACATGCGTCTAAGTCTGCTAAAGCTAACTCAGTATTAATCACTTCAATATCACCAGCTGGGTCAATTTTGTTCGCTACGTGGACAATGTTCGGGTCTTCAAAACAACGTACTACGTGACCAATTGCATCGGTTTCACGAATGTTAGCTAAAAACTTGTTACCTAAACCTTCACCTTTCGATGCACCAGCAACCAGGCCAGCGATATCGACGAACTCCATAGAAGTAGGCAAAATACGTTGAGGTTTGACAATAGCAGCTAACGCGTCAAGACGTGCGTCTGGTACCGGTACCACGCCCGTGTTTGGCTCAATAGTACAAAACGGAAAATTTGCCGCTTCTATACCCGCTTGTGTTAACGCATTAAACAGCGTTGACTTACCAACGTTTGGCAAACCAACTATGCCGCATTTAAAACCCATATGCATACCTTTATATGTAGAATTATCTTAATGATAATGACGTTCGAAATAGTATCGCCAAGCTATTCAGCTTTAAACGAATGTAGTCTGTTCATGGCTTTCACCATATCTTCTTTGTATAAAATATCTGTCGCGCGTACGGCTTCATCAATAGCCGCAACAATCAATTCTTGTTCGGTTGCAGGGGCTTTGCCCAATACATAGCCGCTGACTTTATTTTTATCACCAGGATGGCCGATACCTATCCGTAAACGATGAAAACCTTTATCGTTAGCCAGACTTGAAATAATGTCCTTTAAACCATTATGACCACCGTGTCCGCCGCCTAATTTAAATTTAGCAACACCGGGTGGCATGTCTAGCTCATCGTGGGCAACTAAAATCTCTTCTGGCAAAATACGAAAAAAATTCGCTAAAGCAGCAACAGATTTACCACTTAGATTCATAAAAGTCGTTGGAATTAATAAACGCACATCACGGTGGTTAATGGTCACTCTAGCTGATAATCCAAAATATTTACTCTCTGGGACCAGTGGCACATTAAAAATGCGTGCAAGCTCTTCGACATACCAAGCACCAGCGTTGTGGCGGGTTTGCGCATACTCAGCACCAGGGTTAGCTAACCCTACAATCAGTTTAATGTGGCTCATGACAACCTAAATAATGTTTGAATTACCCACAGCACATATTGCACTGCAGCTTTAAAACGCGGCATTTTAACACTCAATTTGGCTACCAACAAACACCGATTAACGAAAGCTATTTTAGCTTAAGATTTTTAGTTATAGGCCAAGTGCATATTTGAGCACTTTTTGCTTAATAGGCCCGTCGATGTTAGCCAGTTTCAACATGCCATTTCGCAGGATTTTCAGGGGTAAAATATCATTACTAAATCCTGCATAAAAGGCATCCATTACGGTCATCATCAACTGGTTATCGACATATCGGGCTTGTTGATAACGTTTTAACACGCAGTCATGCCACCACACGTCACCATTACCAATCGCACTGGCTACCTGTGTGATTAATATGTCGACGTCTTTAAATCCGATATTGACACCCTGCCCCGCTAAGGGATTAATGGTATGAGCAGCATCGCCCAGTATCACTAAATTAGGCTCATAGTATCGTTGGGCATGACGACGTGTTAACGGAAAACTACCTTTAGCCTTTACAGTAAAGTGAGGATCTAGACGCGACGGAAAATTTTCTTTGATCTGTTCAGCTAGCTGGGCATCATTAAGCTGCATTAATTGTTTTATGCGTGCTGGCGAGTCATACCAGACTAATGACGCATTATTGCCCGGCAAAGGCAGTAGGCTTCGGGGACCTAGGGGCGTAAACTGTTGCCATGTAACAAACTGCTGCGGGGTTCGAGTTTCAATATTAATCAGCATAGCCGATTGCGAGTAATCCCAACCGGTAAGGCCTATACCTGCCCATTGCCTTACTTGCGAGTTAGCCCCATCAGCACCGACTAAAAGATGAGTCGACAATATACTGCCATTATCAAGTTCAATCGTTATCGCATCTTGCGCAACATCTAACGACTCCCCCTTACCCAATGGCTTTATGCGTTCAAATTTAACCACTTTAGCGGGGCAAAAAAGCTCAACATTGGTTAAAGTTTCAATCTGTTGCCACAAACCCAGTTGAATCAACCTATTTTCAAAGAAGTAACCTAACAATGGCTCAGCCACTTGTTCAGCATTAAACTGGGTGACACAGCCTTCCATTTCCCATGTTTCAAGCCCAGTATAAGGTACATGGCGTAAAGTCAGTAAATTCTCCATAACCCCCAGGCGCGACAGCAACTGCGCTGATGCAACACTTATAGCCGATACTCGCACATCTAAAGGCTGGCTGACATCAAAGGCTTGTGGAGCCCGAGCCTCAATCACAGCAACCGATAATCCAAGCTGCCCAAGCCCAACAGCAACAGCAGCTCCCACCATGCCGCCGCCATTAATAACAACATCAAAATGGCGAGTGTGTGATTGATTGCCTGAATGCTCAGCTGTACTAAAAGGCTCTGATGTGGATTGATTCTGCGACATGCGACTTCCTTGGGTAAATAAACATCACTTAGTAGGTATAACAGTCTACACAAACTCAATGATTAACAAGTATTAGGTTAAGTTATCAAAATCGGTTCAATTATGCCCTATATCAATAAAGCACGGAAATACTGACGAGCGTTAATCGAAAACTTGAACAAAAAAATAGTCCTGGAAGCAAGTCACCAGTCAAACGATGTAGCAGTTTTTGGCGTGCTTAACCTGTAAACAACCTCTAAAAGGCGAGCATATTAAGATGCGATTAAGTCATTACCTAAAACAAGGGTATTGTCTCTGCCTGGGTAATATTAACGAAACTTGCACAAAGGCTAGCCACAAGGCCCGACAACAGGTAAAATATCGCGCTATTTTTACTATAGGTTACCGGCGAGCAGTGATGAGTAAAAAACTTCATATTAAAACCTGGGGCTGTCAAATGAATGAGTATGACTCATCTAAGATGGCTGATTTATTAGACGAATATCAAGGCTATACCTTGACCGAAGATCCAAGTGAAGCAGATATATTACTGCTTAATACTTGTTCTATTCGCGAAAAAGCGCAGGAGAAGGTTTTCCATCAATTAGGCAGATGGAAAACCTTGAAAGATAAAAACCCGAATTTAATTATCGGCGTGGGCGGCTGCGTGGCTTCACAAGAAGGTAAAGCCATTAAAGATCGCGCTCAATGCGTGGATATTATTTTTGGCCCACAAACCTTACATCGCCTTCCCGACATGATTGATCAAATTCAACGTGGCGAGAAAGCGGTTATCGATATCAGTTTTCCTGAAATTGAAAAATTTGACCGTTTACCCGAGCCTCGCGCTGATGGACCAACGGCTTTCGTGTCAATTATGGAAGGTTGTAGCAAGTATTGTTCATTCTGCGTGGTGCCATACACCCGCGGCGAAGAAGTCAGTCGCCCTGTCGATGATGTCATTCTAGAAATTGCGCAATTAGCTGAACAAGGCGTACGTGAAGTTAACCTTTTAGGCCAAAACGTTAACGCGTTTCGTGGTGCAACCCATGACGACCAAATTTGTACCTTTGCTGAGTTACTGCGCTTAGTCGCCAGTATTGATGGTATTGATCGTATTCGTTTTACGACAAGCCATCCTATTGAGTTCACCCAAGATATTATTGATGTTTATCAAGATACGCCTGAATTAGTTAGCTTTCTTCATTTACCGGTGCAATCAGGATCTGATCGCATCTTAACTCAAATGAAGCGCGGCCACATGGCAATCGAATATAAGTCTATTATTCGTCGCTTACGTAAAGCCCGCCCTGATATTCATATCAGCTCAGACTTTATTATTGGCTTCCCAGGTGAAACTGAACAAGACTTTGAAGACACGATGAAGTTAATTGAAGATGTGAGTTTCGATCACAGCTTTAGTTTTATTTATAGTGCTCGTCCAGGTACACCTGCTGCAGATTTGCCAGACAACGTATCAGATGAAGAGAAAAAACAGCGTCTAGCTATTTTACAAGACCGTATCACCCAGCAAGCCATGCGCTATAGCCGTCAAATGTTAGGCACAGTGCAACGGGTATTAGTCGAAGGCCCGTCGGTTAAAAACCCAATGGAATTACGTGGTCGTACTGAAAACAATCGTGTGGTTAACTTTGAAGCGCCACATTCAAGCATTGGTGGTTTTGTCGATGTCGAGATTGTTGATGTTTACACTAACTCTTTACGCGGTAAATTTGTTCGCGGTGAAGCTGAAATGGACTTACGCAGAAACCTACGCCCTGCTGAAATTTTAGCTAAGCATAAACTAGATGATGAAATAGGTGTGACCCAATTTAAACCTTAAGGCAGGTTTAAGCGTATCAAGATAAAATAAAAGGTGGCTGGTCCACCTTTTATTTTTTGTTTCTATTTATGCAGGACGCTAGAATTAATTCCAGTACCTACGTACACTGTTTTTAAATGATCAGCACAGCAATTAACGGAGCCTTATTTGTCGACTAAAGTGACTACCATGAATTTGTATCTGGAACCCTCAGATACACGCCGTTTAACTTCATTATGCGGCCCATTTGACGATAATATTAAACAGTTAGAGCGCCGTTTGGGTGTTGAGATTATTCATAAAAATAATCACTTCACTATTGTTGGTCTACCGCGTAATGCCTTTAACGCTAATAATATTCTCAAGCAACTCTATATTGAAACTCAAACCGTAAAAGGTAGTACCCCTGACTTAGAGCCAGACAGGGTGCACTTGGCTATCCAAGAAGCGGTCGCACTAGAGGCCGATGATGGCCTGAATGATTCTGGTATTAGTATCAAAACTAAACGCGGTGTCATCAAGCCTCGTACCCCAAATCAAAGCGTGTATATGCATAACATTACTCGCCATGATATTAGCTTTGGTGTTGGACCAGCCGGTACAGGTAAAACATATTTAGCAGTAGCTGCAGCTGTGGATGCCTATGAGCGCCAAGAAGTGCGCCGTATTTTACTCACCCGCCCCGCGGTTGAAGCTGGTGAGAAACTGGGTTTTTTACCCGGTGACTTAAGTCAAAAAGTCGACCCTTATCTGCGCCCACTTTACGATGCATTATTTGAAATGATGGGCTTTGAGAAAGTAGAAAAACTGATTGAGCGTAGCGTAATTGAAGTTGCCCCCTTAGCCTACATGCGTGGTCGCACATTAAATGATGCCTTTATTATTTTGGATGAAAGCCAAAATACTACGGTAGAGCAAATGAAAATGTTCTTAACCCGTATTGGTTTTAATTCTCGTGCGGTGATAACCGGCGATATTACTCAATCAGACTTACCCCGCGGTCAAAAATCAGGCCTACGTCATGCAATAGAAGTATTAAGTGAAGTGCCTGAAATCAGCTTTAACTTTTTTATGGCTCAAGATGTTGTTCGTCATCCGATTGTTGCCAGCATAGTTGAAGCCTATGAAGCATTCGAGCAAAAAGAGCAGCTTGAGAAAGCGGCTAAAGAAAAAGCTTACCAAGAGCGGGAACAAAAACGGCAACTTGCAGCCCAAGAAAGTGTGAGCATGACGAAATGAGCAAGATCAATTTAGATTTAGATCTGCAAATTGCGGTTGAAGCAAACAATTTGCCTACTCAAGCGCAGTTTGAATCATGGGTGCGCATCGCTGTGGGTCAAACAATGCCTGCAGTAGAGCTAACCATCCGTCTTGTGGAAGTGAGCGAAAGTCAGCATTTAAATCATACATACCGTGGCAAAGACAAACCAACTAACGTATTGTCTTTTCCATTTGAAGCGCCTGCTGAAATTGATCTGCCACTATTGGGTGATTTAATCATCTGTGTTGATGTGGTAGAAAAAGAAGCACAACAGCAAGATAAATCCCTAGAAGCCCACTGGGCTCATATGGTGATACATGGCTGCTTGCATTTACTAGGTTATGACCATATTATCGATGAAGAAGCTGAGGAAATGGAATCTTTAGAGACCCAACTCCTTGAACATTTAGGTTTTACAGACCCCTATAAGGAAGCATAAATAAATAGATTTTCAGGCACAAGATAACATCGATGCCCAATTATCTATTTAGTTAAATATTATGAGTGACGATATCCCCCCGAGTACAAACGCCTATAAGAAAAGTTGGTTCGATAAATTTAACCAATTATTCCAGGGCGAACCTCAAAATCGCGAAGACTTAGTAGACGTGATAGATGGCGCAGAGCTGCGCGACTTAATCACTGAAGACACCCGCGAAATGATTAAAGGTGTGTTAGAGGTCTCTGACCTACGCGTGCGAGACATTATGATCCCACGCTCACAAATTGTTACTCTGCAAATTGATTCTACGGTAGATGAGCTTCTTGAAACCGTTATTGCATCTGCTCACTCTCGTTTCCCTGTTGTAAATGAAGATAAAGACCATATTGAAGGTATCTTGTTAGCCAAAGATTTGCTTAAATATGGTTTCAAAAATTCAGATGTACCTTTCACATTGTCTCAAGTTATCCGCCCTGCCGTAGTTGTACCTGAAAGTAAGCGGGTTGATGTGTTACTCAAAGAGTTCCGCTCACAGCGCTACCATATGGCAATCGTTGTCGATGAATATGGCGGCGTATCAGGCCTTGTGACCATTGAAGATATTCTTGAAGAAATTGTTGGCGAAATTGAAGATGAATTTGATCACAGTTCAGTGGAAGACACTGAGGTGAAAAAAATCAGTAATACGGTATTCATTGTTAAAGCATTAACTGAAATTGATGATTTCAACGAAGCCTGTGGTACCCACTTCAGCGATGAAGAGTTTGACACCGTTGGCGGATTAGTTTCGCACGCTTTTGGTCACTTACCAGAGCGAAACGAAACCATTATGATTGATAATATTGAATTTAAAGTGACTAATGCTGACACTCGCCGTTTGATCCAATTAAGGGTAAAACTGCCTGACTCTGACAGTATTAACGACGATAACTAATTTTATTAATTAAAAATCTAACATCAATAAAGCAGCTTTAATGTTAATTAAGCTGCTTTTTTATTTTATCCATTTTAAAATCCGCTGTCGTAGCAAGTTAATGGCTTTATAGCCTAATGGCTCATGGCATAATACGCATCTACATGATGCCACTTAACCCCAAACTGCATTGTTAAAATAAAGCGATCAATAAGGCGAGTTGTGTTTAAAAAATTATTACCTCAAAGCCAATTAAGTTTAATCACCTTAATCAGTGCGTTTGCTGCTGGTGCAAGTACCTCTTTATCTTTTGCACCCTATAATGTTTGGCCACTTATGCCGTTGGCACTGGCTTTTGCATTATGGCAAAGTCAGCAGTTAATCGGCAAACATGCCTTTCGCTATTGGCTTAGCTTCGGTTTTGGTACCTTTGCCGTCGGGATCAGTTGGGTGCACGTCAGCATGGCCACGTTTGGTGGGCTGCCCTTAATAGTTTCATTAGCATTAATGGCTATTTTGTCGCTCTATCTTGGGCTTTACCCAGCATTAGCGGGTTACTTACTCAATAAAATTATTACCCCACAGTCGGCATCTACCCATTATGGTGTGCTGACATTTAAATATTTAGGCTTGTTTCCAGCGTTATGGATAGTCACAGAGTGGCTTCGCGGCTGGGTATTAACCGGTTTTCCATGGCTATGGGTTGGTTATAGTCAAACCAATGGGCCATTAAGTGAATTAGCCAGTGTTATTGGGGCGCTTGGACTCAGTTTTGTGCTGGCGATAATCGCTGGCGCTGTCATGCTAGCAACACAAAAACGGGTATTGCCAGTTCTTACTGTCTTATCTGTTGTCATTATTGCCGCAATCATCACGCCACATATCAACCCAATTACCCCAAGTGGAAAATCAGTCAAGGTAGCATTAGTACAGGGTAATATCGCCCAAAGCATGAAGTGGGAGCCGGATGCATTATGGCCAACCATGCTCAAATTTATGGATTTAACTCGCAATCATTTTGACGAAAAATCGAGTGTTGATATTGTGATTTGGCCTGAGGCCGCAATCCCTGCACCAGAAGCCATGGTTGAAGACTTGTTAGTTAATGCTAACCAAGTAGCTAACTTAAACAACACTGCCATTATTACCGGTATAATTAGTCGAGAAGAACAGAGTTTTTATAACTCTTTAATCGTCTTAGGCAATCATCACGGCAAGCAACAACCTAGTGCTGACTATCAAATTAACGGTGATAATGAATTCAGAAAACATCATTTATTGCCTATAGGGGAGTTTGTCCCTTTTGCAGAATTATTAAGACCATTAGCGCCTTTTTTCAATCTGCCAATGAGCTCTTTTCAACGGGGTGATTTTATTCAGCCAAACTTATCTGCTGCAGGATATAAAGTGGCTCCAGCGATTTGCTATGAAATTGTTTTTCCAGAACAGGTCAGAGCCAATACTCAAACCGATACTGACTTTATACTTACTGTATCAAATGATGCTTGGTTTGGTACCTCAAATGGTCCATTGCAGCATATGGAAATTGCGCAAATGCGTGCAATTGAAATGGGTAAACCTTTACTCAGGGCAACCAATAATGGCGTCACCGCAGTAGTTGACCCTTATGGTAAAATTGTCGACATCCTGCCTCAATTTGAAACAGCTGTATTGGTTAATGACGTTGCGCTTTATCAAGGTGAAACTTGGTTCAAACGTATTGGACAAACACCATTACTGACTCTTTGCTGCTTATTTTTATTATTCGCACTGGGGTTAAGATATCGAGGATTAACACATCAAGACAGCAAAGATGTCACTGAATAGAATCGCGACAGGAGCGCCCCCATCACTTAAACAGGGCTTTACTTTAATTGAGTTGGTAGTGGTGATTTTAATTTTAGCTATTTTAGCCGTTGTCGCATTACCAAAATTTATTAATTTAGGATCAGATGCCCGAGCCAGTACCCTATCGGGCTTATCCTCAGCGGTGAAAACCGCCAACACTCTTGTGTATGCCAAATCGAAACTTCCTAGCCTACAAGTTCAGCCTGTCAGCGGTCGAGCTGATTTAATCGATATCGATTTAGAGGGTGACGGTATTTTTGAAACCCGCTTAAAATGGGGCTATTTGGATAATACTGACATTGAGAAATGGATTAGCCTTGATAGTCGCTTGAGCATTCAATATCAGGGCATAGCCAACACCTATATAGGTTATGACATAGATAAAAATGGTCAAGTCATTAATGATAACTGTTACTTCCGCTATACCCAGGCCGCCAATGCTGATACTCCCCCTTTATATTCTGTACAATTAAGCGGCTGCTAAAAAGCTATAACGTTACACAATACGGCTATTGAATATTCCTGTTGAAGATTGCGGTTAAACATTGCTATTAAAAATTTACAAAAATATTGCAGCTTAACATTACAAAAACTCACTCTATAGATTTTCCCATCCATATTATGGGGTTTTTTCATTCACAATAATGAACCTAAAAACTCGCCCCTGCGTATAGTTAACAATTATGAAACATTATGGGGTGTAAAAATGCAACTTTCAGAAATAAAAAATGCTATCGAACTACAACCATTACAGCCAACCATCATCAGCTATGCTGACTCGAACCATTATCTGTTAGGTGTTAAAGATAGCAGTGGTAACTTTCGCAGTGCACGCAGTAAAGATGGAAAAAGGCTAAGCCTTAATTCAATTAAAGAAGCAGAAGAACTGCTTAAACTGCAAGGGATCCGTTACGTCATTATAGAAATCCAAACCGCATATGATGAAATGATCGGTAATAGTAGCTCCAGTAATTGTCAATATAGGGTTAATTTTTAAAACGACAGTCGATACTCGACTGTCATTAGAAAATCAACACTTAAGGCGACAAGGGTTCTCGAGAGAACGTATCGTGGTCACAGTTAGGACAATCTGGTATCACGCCAGGAAAGTCGATTGTCATTTGATGGTTGCAGTTGTCACAGGTCAATACGCCTTGATTAATAATCTCTCCAGATTTATAGCAACCATGATGCTTAAAATCTTGCTGTAATTCGTGCCATTGCACCTGGCTTCTGTCAGTTATGCTACTTAACCATTGCCATAAGGTATTTTTCAAATGCAATTGCTGTTGGGCTATAACTAATATCGTCGGCATTTTCCCCTTTTAAAAAGCTGGCAATATCACGCTTTAAAAATTCTTCTACCAAAGCCAGCTCTTGTTCATCGGCTGTAGATTTGAGCTGTAAATAGTTTTTTCCTTTAGTAATAGATTTAAACAAACTTTTAGCAGTCAATGAGTTATCCTGCTCAAACTGCTGTTTCACTTGGTCAATTAATGCCTGATATAAGGCCAATAATGCTGTACTTCTTCCACTCATATTAAATACTCCTTAAGACGAACCTTTTTAAAGCATCACTTCTAGTTTATTCTATGTAGTTATTCATCAGGCGAATGCGCGTTAGATCATACAATACGCGCAAATCCAACAGTGGGCGGCATGGCCGAAAATAGATTGATGCAAGAACAATATAATCCTTTAGAAATTGAAGCCTTAGTGCAAAAGCACTGGCAAGACCAAAAAACCTTCGAAGTGACTGAAGATGAGACTAAAGAGAAGTTTTACTGCCTCTCTATGTTCCCTTATCCGTCAGGTCGCCTTCACATGGGACACGTCCGTAACTACACCATAGGTGATGTTGTCGCTCGTTACCAACGTTTGCAAGGAAAAAATGTTCTGCAGCCTATTGGTTGGGATTCTTTCGGCCTGCCTGCGGAAAATGCAGCGATTAATAATAAAACCTCGCCAGCTCCATGGACCTATGAAAATATTGAGTACATGAAGAACCAGCTCAAATTATTAGGTTTTGGTTATGACTGGAGTCGTGAAATTGCCACATGTACCCCTGAGTACTATCGCTGGGAACAGTGGTTTTTCACTAAGCTGTATGAAAAAGGTTTAGTGTACAAAAAAACCTCATCAGTAAACTGGTGTCCAAATGACGAAACCGTACTGGCAAACGAGCAAGTACAAGACGGTTGTTGTTGGCGCTGTGACACTGAAGTCGTGCAAAAAGAAATTCCACAGTGGTTTATTAAAATCACTGACTACGCAGAAGAATTATTAAACGATATCGATACGCTTGATGGTTGGCCTGAGCAAGTTAAAGCTATGCAACGTAACTGGATTGGCCGCAGTGAAGGGATTGAAATGACCTTCCAGGTGGAAAATAGCCAGCAAAGTTTCGATATTTATACCACTCGCCCAGATACTGTAATGGGTGTGACTTATGTGGCTATTGCTGCAGGTCATCCTTTAGCTGTTCAAGCCGCTGTGAATAACCCAGCTTTAGCAGAGTTCATTGAAGAATGTAAAAATGCTGACACCACTGAAGCCGCTATGGCTTCAATGGAGAAAAAAGGTGTGGCAACAGGCTTAAACGCTGTGCATCCAATCAGTGGCAAACTTGTGCCTATTTGGGTCGCTAACTTTGTGTTAATGAACTACGGCACTGGTGCAGTCATGTCAGTTCCAGCACATGATCAGCGTGATTATGAATTTGCTAAAAAGTTTGGTTTAGCTATTGAAGCGGTTATTAAACCTGTTGATGGCGACGTTGATATCAGTAAAGAAGCCTTCACTGAAAAAGGTGTCGTGTTTAATTCTGGCGCGTCTTTCCCAGCACTTGACGGCTTAGATTTTAAAGCGGCTTTTGAAGCTATTAACGCCAAGCTAAGCGCTGAAGGCAAAGGTAAACTCCAAGTTAACTTCCGCTTACGTGACTGGGGGGTTTCTCGCCAACGTTACTGGGGCGCGCCCATTCCAATGGTGACCTTAGAAGATGGCACAGTTATGCCAACACCAGAAGATCAACTGCCTGTTATTCTGCCAGAAGATGTGGTGATGGACGGTATTCAAAGTCCAATTAAAGCCGATAAAGCCTGGGCTGAAACCACCATTAATGGTCAAACTGCCTGGCGTGAAACCGATACCTTCGACACCTTTATGGAGTCATCTTGGTATTATGCTCGCTACTGTAGCCCGCATGCAGACCAAATGCTTGACCCTGCCAAAGCCAACTACTGGCTGCCGGTAGATCAATATATTGGTGGTATTGAGCATGCGTGTATGCACCTATTGTATTTCCGCTTTTTCCATAAGCTGTTGCGCGATATGGGCTTGGTTAACTCGAACGAGCCAGCTAAGCAATTGCTGACTCAAGGTATGGTATTAGCTGACGCTTACTACTACAACAACGAGAAAGGCGCCCGAGTATGGGTATCGCCGCTTGATGTTGCTGAACTTGAAAAAGACGACAAAGGTCGCGTCATCAAAGCTATCGACAAAGACGGTAATGAGTTGGTTTACACCGGCATGAGCAAAATGTCGAAGTCAAAAAACAATGGTATCGATCCGCAAATCATGGTTGAAAAGTACGGTGCTGATACCGTCCGTTTATTCATGATGTTCGCTTCACCTCCAGAATTGACCCTCGAATGGCAAGAATCTGGCGTAGAAGGTGCACACCGCTTTATCAAGCGTTTTTGGAAACTGGCCAGCGATCATATCGCAGCTGGCACAACAGAAGCGTTAGATGTTAAAGCACTGAGCGGCAGCCAAAAGGCACTGCGCCGTGAACTGCATAAAACCATTGCTAAAGTCAGTGATGATATTGGTCGTCGTCAAATGTTCAATACCGCTGTTGCAGCCGTTATGGAATTGATGAATCATCTATTAAAAGCGCCACAAGAGTCCGCTCAAGATCGCGCATTAATGGCTGAAGCTTTATCCGCAGTCACACGTTTATTGTACCCAATCGTGCCGCACATCAGTTTTAATCTATGGAAAGAGCTTGGCAATAGCAGCGATATCGAAGATAGCCGCTGGCCAGAAGTTGATGAGTCAGCCCTTGTTGAAGACAGCAAACTGATTATTGTGCAAATTAACGGTAAGTTACGTGCAAAAATCACTGTCGCAGCAGATGCAACTCAAGAACAAGTTCAAGCACTCGCGATGGAAGATGAGCATGTACAAAAACACTCTGAAGGACTGACTGTCCGTAAAGTGATTTATGTACCGGGTAAATTGCTTAATATTGTTGCTAACTAGTATGTTGTTGCCAGTCTAAACTTGGCAAATAACAGGTAGGGTAAAGTCTACCGAACACTAATGAGTAACTTGCCCATCTTATGCTAACCAGCATAAGATGGGCATTCATTATTACCGCCATGGTTGCCATGGATATAAAGGATGTCGATAACACTTATGTTGGCAAAACGTATTGGCTTAGCGTTACTCTTTTTTGTGCTAATTGCCACCGCAGGTTGTGGCTTTAAATTACAGCGCAGTTACTCGATTCCGGTTGAATTACAACAATTACACCTCAGTAGTAGTGACCAATATAGCGAACTAACCCGCTTAGTGGGCGACAGGCTACGTATTAATCGTGTCACACTGGTAGCAGCTGCAGAAGATACGCCTACGCTAAGACTTGTCAGTGATTCATTAGAGCGTGCAACCCTCTCCCTTTACCCTACGGGCAATGTCGCTGAGTATGAGTTAATTTACTTGGTCAACTATACTGTGATGTTACCTGAGCAAGAACCAACAGAATTCCAAGCTGAAATACGACGAGACTACCAGGACGATCCCCGAACAGCATTAGCTAAAAGCCGCGAAATGGAAATATTAACCCGTGAGATGCGTGCCCAAGCCGCCGACAGCATTATTCAAACACTTGCATCTATCGGTAGTGAATAAATGCGGGTTTATCCAGACCAGCTAAAAACTCATCTGCAGAAACTTCCCCAAGTGTGTTTATTATTTGGTGATGATTTATGGTTGATTGAAGACAGTAAAAGACAAATTATTGCCGCCGCCAAAAAACAAGGCTTTGATGAGCGAGTACAGCTTAGTCAAGAAACAGGTTTTAACTGGGGAGAGTTAATTCAAGAATGGCAATCGATGAGCTTGTTTGCCAGTAGACGGATTATCGAACTTAATTTACCTAATGGTAAGCCTGGTACTGACGGTGCTAATGCGTTCCAAATATTATTACAACAACTAAATCCAGATATTCTGTTAATCATTCAAGGTCCCAAAGCAGGCGTTGAACAAACTAACAGCAAGTGGTTTAAGTCACTAGATAGCCAAGGATTATATATTCCTTGTGCCACCCCTGAAGGTAAACAGTTTGAGCGCTGGTTAGACAATCGCATTCAGCAGCATAAATTAACCATACATCATGACGCCAAAGCAATGATGTTTAATTTGTTTGAAGGTAATTTACTCGCCGCCGAACAAGCGATGCAAATTTTGCAACTGGTCAGCCCAAATGACAACATTACCCCAGAGCAACTGACTGACTATTTTGAAGACCAATCACGCTTCAGTGTGTTCCAGCTTACCGACGCTATTTTGAGTAATCATCAAAAGCAAGCTCAGCATATGTTGGCACAGCTGCAAGGTGAAGGTACAGCCATGCCTATTTTAATGTGGGCAATTTTTAAAGAAATAACCCTATTACTTAATTTGAAACTAGCCCAATCACAGGGTGAGCAACTCAGTCAATTGTGGGGTAAATATCGAATTTGGGATAAACGAAAACCCCTTTATCAAGCTGCATTAACGCGTTTAGAGCTTCACCATATTGAACATATGTTGGGTTTGGCATCAACATTAGAGCTCAACCTTAAACAGCATGGTATTGAAGATTGGGTGGGTATGAGCCATTTGTGTATTCTTTTTGATCCGCGGGCACACAATCGTTTAGCCCATATAGAATTAAGCTAGACCTAGGATTAAACATGCGAATAGGTATTTTAGGCGGCACCTTCGACCCTATCCATTTAGGCCATATTCGCCCTGCACTAGAAGTGAAACAGCAATTACACTTGGACAAAGTGTGGCTGATGCCAAATCATATTCCGCCCCATAAGCAATCCACTAATGTTAGCAGCAAACACCGACTTGCCATGGTAGAAGATGTTTGCCAGCAATTCAGTGATCTTGAGGTCTGTGACATTGAAATTAACCGTGATAGCCCTTCATATACTGTCGTGAGCCTACAGAATTTACAGCACACTTATCCGCAGCATCAGTTTTATTTTATTATGGGAATGGATTCATTTTTACACTTACCTAGCTGGCATCTATGGCAAACATTATTTAATCATTGCCATATCGTGCTATGCCAACGTCCCGGCTGGCAACTTGACACCTGTAATTCAATGCAGCAAGTACTTGATAGCAAATCAATTAACCATGTCGATTATGTACAACAATTAACATCTCATCAAACACCACCCACACATGGTGCAGTCATTCCAGTCGCTATCGCTTTACAGAATATTTCTTCAACCGATGTACGTCACAAGCTACACAACAATCAGCCAGTCAATGAACTTATTATGCCTTCTACGCTTAGCTACATTCAGCAACATAAGTTATACCTTTGTTAAATAACCAATCACCAAAACAAATCTAAATAGGATTAAAGCTGTTTGTCGCGCCCTGATTGCAATATGGATCAGCATAAACACCTTTGCTTAATTGCTTCCGTGGGATGAAATTGAGTATAATGCTCCGTTAATTTTGACTAGTGAGGTAATTCGCGTGCAAAGCACCGAACTGAAAGATTTCGTCGTCGATAAAATCGAAGACTTAAAAGCAAAAAACATCGTTGTATTAGATGTTAAAAAACAATCAACTATCACTGATACTATGGTGATTTGTACTGGTACATCTAAAACACACGTTCGCTCTATTGGTGAACATCTTGTTGTTGAAGCCAAAAAAGCTGGCATGCAACCTCTTGGTGTAGAAGGCCGTGACAGCAGCGAATGGGTATTAGTAGACCTAGGTGAAGTGATTGTTCATGTGATGCAAGAGCAAACTCGTGAATATTACGAGCTTGAAAAATTGTGGTCGAACAATAACGCCTAATGAAGTTACAACTGATTGCCGTAGGCACAAAAATGCCCGACTGGGTTACCCGAGGTTTTGAAGAATATCAGCGTCGTTTCCCCCGGGATATGCCGCTAGAATTAGTCGAAATCACTGCGGGTAAACGGGGCAAGAATGCTGATATCGCTCGAATTTTGCAAAAAGAAGGCGAAGCAATGCTAGCCGCTGTTGCAAAAGGCAATCATATTGTGAGCTTAGATTTGCCCGGTAAAAATTGGACAACACCTGATTTAGCTGAACAAATGACAAAGTGGCAATTAGATGGACGAGATGTAAGTTTATTGATTGGTGGGCCAGAAGGACTTGCCCCAGCCTGCAAGGCCGCAGCAGATCAAAGCTGGTGTTTGTCAGCCCTAACATTACCACATCCACTCGTGCGTATCTTAATTGGTGAAAGCCTCTATCGCGCCTGGAGCATCAATAATAATCATCCTTATCATCGCGAGTAATAGGGTGTGAGTTCATTAAAAGACATTTATGGTTGTTGACACCGCAACACGATAAAAGCGACGCTAACCTTTTCGCTATTTACCCGCTGGAGACTTAAGTGCCGCCAAAGAAGCGCATCACAATGCATGACCACGCCGCCGAGGCTTCGTTATTCAAACGCCGTGCATTGTTCACTTTTTTTGCGTGTTCATTTTACTCAGTATAGTATTTTTTAATCTGTATCAATTACAGGTGGTTTCTTACAAAGATTATGAAACCCGCTCCAACGATAACCGTATTAGAGTTGTCCCCACCGCGCCCAGTCGCGGACTTATTTTTGACCGACACGGTCAGCTACTCGCAGAAAACCAACCTTATCACTCTCTTGAAATGATCCCTGAGCGAATTGACGATCTTGATGCCACTTTTGATCAACTCAATGCTGTGGTTGAGATATCTCAAGAAGAACGTGAACAAATTAAAGACACCCTTAAGTTTCATCGGCGCTTTAAACCGCTCACCATTAAGGGAAAGTTGACCGAAGAGCAAGTAGCCGCTTTTTCAGTTGATCAACACATGTTTCCCGGTATTTATGTTGAAGCAGGGTTAAAACGTAACTACCCCTACAATAGCCTCATGACACATGTTCTAGGTTATGTTGGTAGGATTAACACCAGTGATAAAGCACTGTTAGAAAAAAGTAATAGCTGGAAGAATTATGCGGCGACTAACGATATTGGCAAACAAGGTATCGAAAAGTTCTATGAGACTTTACTCCATGGACTGCCAGGACATTTAGAAGAGGAAGTGAATAACCGTGGCCGAGTTATTCGCACCTTGAGAGTCACTCCGCCGACACCTGGGCAGGATATATATCTCACGCTTGATTTAAAACTCCAACAAAAAGCAATGGAGTTGCTAGCGGGTAGACGGGGGTCAGTGGTTGCCATCGATCCTCAAGACGGTGGTATTTTAGCTATGGTGTCTAGCCCAAGTTATGACGCAAATTTATTTGTCCATGGTATTAGTAGTCAAGGGTATAGTGAGTTACTGAATGATAAATCTCGGCCATTAATAAACCGTGCCACCCAGGGACAATATTCCCCAGCATCCACTATTAAGCCATTAGTTGCACTCCTTGGTTTAGAAGAACGCGCAATAAGTGAGAAAACACGGGTTTGGGATCCTGGCTTTTGGCAAATTCCTGGCGTTGAACGCAAATGGCGCGATTGGAAAAAATGGGGCCATGGATGGGTTGATGTTTATCATGCCATTGTTGATTCATGCGATATCTTTTTCTACGACCTAGTTTATAAAGTCGGTATCGATAAAATGGCCAGTTTTATGTCGCAATTTGGTTTTGGTGAAAGAACCAATATCGATATATATGAAGAAGTCGCAGGCATTATGCCATCACGTGACTGGAAACGCTTACGTTACAACCAAGCCTGGTATATTGGCGACACGATTTCTGTTGGTATTGGTCAAGGATACTGGACCAGTACGCCATTACAACTCGCTAGTTCTACAGCAATTTTGGCCAATAAAGGTCGTCGTTTTACGCCACATTTATTGAAAACCTTTAAAGATGACAAGGTCAAAATTGATGCGCCAATAGATGAACAGCCACCGATTGAGCTTAAAAACCCTAGAAATTGGGACATTATTAACGAAGCTATGCGTCAAACTGCTGATAAATCAAGATTTACCGATGCGACGTACACAGCTGCAATGAAAACAGGCACGGCCCAGGTATTCTCGGTCGGTCAGGATGAAAAGTATAATGCTGATACTATTGCCGAGCATTTACGCGACAATGCACTCATTGTTGCCTACGCCCCCTATGAGAATCCACGCATCGCCTTAGCCGTTGTGCTTGAAAATGCGGGTTGGGGGGGAGCTAATGCCGGCCCCTTAGCGCGCGCCTTACTGGACGAATATATCCTGAGGGATGAATGGACTGTACCTAGCGACACACTAACAGATACCGCTACAGCGCCTGCAAATGAGCAACCAAATGAATAGCCATCATAGTCACGGTCATCATCACAAAAAAAATATTTGGCAAAAGCTGCATATTGACTTGCCGCTATTGTCAGGTCTGTTGATATTAATGGCTTTTGGATTATTCGTTATTTATTCAGCCAGTGGCGAAAGCATGGCGATGATGGAACGTCAGTTAGTGCGAATGGGGTTATCTTTATTCATCATGCTTGCCATGGCACAAATAAATCCCGAAGCATTAAAACGCTGGGCGCTACCTATTTATGTCGCGGGTATTATTTTATTATTAGGGGTAGATTTTTTTGGCACCATTAATAAAGGAGCGCAGCGCTGGTTAAATCTTGGCTTTATGGAATTTCAACCTTCAGAACTTATTAAACTTGCCTTCCCCATTACCATGGCATGGTATATCAGTAAATTTCCCTTACCGCCTAAAAAACGCCACCTTGCAGGTGGGGCAATCATCCTATTAATTCCAACGCTACTGATCGCCAAGCAACCAGACTTAGGCACCTCAATTTTAGTCGCTGCTTCAGGGGTGTTTGTATTGTTTTTATCGGGCATGAGCTGGTTAATAGTGGGTGCTATTATCATTGCCGGACTGATTTTTTTGCCGATTTTATGGTTCTTTTTAATGCACGACTATCAGCGTACTCGTGTGCTGACATTATTCGACCCGGAGAAAGATCCCTTAGGTGCGGGTTATCATATTATTCAATCTAAAATAGCCATTGGCTCAGGCGGATTTTGGGGCAAGGGTTGGCTAAATGGCTCTCAGTCACAGTTGGAGTTTTTACCCGAAAGACACACCGACTTTATCTTTGGCGTTATTGGTGAAGAATTTGGTTTAATGGGCAGTTTATTGCTATTGAGTATTTATCTGTTCATTATTGGCCGTGGTCTAGTCATAGCCTCACGGGCGCAAACCAGTTTTGCACGCTTATTAGCCGGCAGTATTACACTCACATTCTTTGTATATATCTTTGTTAACATAGGCATGGTTTCAGGCATTCTGCCTGTAGTAGGCGTGCCTTTACCGCTAGTCAGCTATGGCGGTACATCTATGATGACGCTGATGACAGGCTTTGGCATTTTAATGAGTATTCAAACTCATAGACGATTTATTGATCGATAGGAAGGTGTAATGAAATTATCTACCCGTTTATTTAGCGCGATCACCTTAGTCGTATCGACACATATTGGTATCGCCTCGGCGGCGACAGATGTCGACGCCTTAAAAAAGCAGTTTATGGCAGAGCAAATTAAACAAGGCTTTAGTCAACAAGAAATTGAAGCATTTTTAAATGAGTCGACTTATACCCAAGAAGTGATTGATGCCATAACCAAACCCTGGGAAGCAAAACCTTGGCACCAGTATTATCCTATTTTTCTCACCGAAAAACGCTTGGCCAAAGGGCTAGAGTTTTGGCATGAAAATGCCGATACCATAGCCAAAGCTGCCGATAAATTTAATGTTGACCCGCAAATCATTGTCGCCATCATAGGTATTGAAACATTTTACGGTGGTTACATGGGTAACTATCGCGTGCAAGATGCCCTGTACACTTTAGGCTTTTACTATGCCCCAAGGGCCACTTTTTTTAGAAGTGAATACGGTAACTTGATGTCACTCATTAAGGAAGAAAAACTCGACAATGCCAGCTTGAAAGGCTCGTATGCCGGCGCGATGGGGTTTGGTCAGTTTATTCCATCTAGTTATCGCCATTACTCAGTCGACTTCAGTGGCGATGGCCGCAGAGACTTACTCACGAGTAAAGCAGATGCGATTGGCAGTGTAGCCAATTATTTTCATCAACATGGTTGGCAAAGAGGAGCTCCTGTAGCCTTACCGCTAAATCATACCGATAATAAGGCGCCAAAAGCCAGAGTATGGACTAAAGAGAGATTGCATTATCGAGCCTCAGATATTTTGGCTCCGACATTAAGCTTGGCATCGGCGCAGGACATTGATGTTTCTCAGCAAGCGCTATTAGTAAAATTAGAACAACCCGAAGCAGACGAATACTGGTTGGGACTTAAAAACTTTTATGTTATCACCCGTTATAATCGCAGCCCGCTTTATGCAATGGCGGTTTACCAATTTAGCGAACAATTAAAAGCCCAATACAATGCAAAATAAACTCTATCTAAGTACCATTGTCATGATGACTATATTGCTTATGGCGGCATGTTCATCAAAACCAGATAACAAAAAAGGCAGTGTAGGGGCAAGTAGCCAATCGGGTCGTTACCAAATGGCGGATGACCGCTATCCTGATAATGCGCCAGATGTCAGCAAAGTTAAAAATGCGGTGCCCAAATACGAAGCATACACCCGCCAAGGCAATCGTAATTACACTGTTTTAGGCAAAAGCTATAAAGTACTGCCTACAGGTAAAGGCTTTTCCGAAACCGGTCACGCATCATGGTATGGGGCTAAATTTCATGGCCACTTAACCTCAAATGGTGAAACATATGACATGTATACCATGTCAGCAGCACATAAAAACTTACCGCTGCCAAGTTACGTTAAAGTCACTAACCTTGAAAATAATAAACAAATTATTGTGAGGGTAAATGATCGCGGACCTTTCCATAATGGCCGCGTCATTGACTTGTCCTATGCCGGTGCTTATCACCTAGATATGTTGGCAAAAGGCACAGCCAAAGTAAAAATCGAAGTCATTCATATTGAATCAAATGACCAGCGAGGCATATCTGAGGCGACCAGCAACGAAATTCATTACATTCAAGTCGCAGCATCCAAAGACAAACTACGTGTGAATGCCCTAGCCAAAGAACTCGAAAATAAATACGGCGTTTCATCTCGAATAGTATCAAGGGATGGTATACATCGAGTTCAATTAGGCCCAATTGGTAAAATTTACTTAACCAATAAACTATTAGACAACCTACATAGCCAAGGTTACCCACAAAGCTTTATTGTCCCTTAATTTATCTAGTAATTTACTCGATTAAGGAACCTTAATGCAATTTGGTTGACTAATAGTGGCACGACTAATGTTATAATCTTTTTTATTGTCTTTTCTTCGAATTAATAGAGACCAGCTAATTTCATGATAAATATTGCCAAAGCACCAATTGCGACTGCACTGCTACTTTCTTTTGTGTCGTTTACCTCTTCTGCTAACACACCGCAGCCAGATGCACGTCCAACGCCTAATCGCGCCCCAATGGTTACCCCTGATGCACCAAGTGTTGCGGCAAAAGCCTATGTGTTAATGGATTATTATTCAGGCCGCGTCATCGCAGAACAAAATGCTTATGACAGCTTAAACCCTGCCAGTTTAACTAAAATGCTGACCAGTTACGTTATTGGGCATGAAGTTAAAGTGGGGAATATTTCACTAGATGATGATGTGCTTATCACCCAAAATGCCTGGTCAAAAAACTTTCCTGATTCATCAAAAATGTTCATTGAAGTCGGCAAAACAGTCAAAGTTTCCGACTTAAATCGCGGTATTATTATTCAATCAGGAAACGATGCGTGTGTTGCTATGGCTGAACACATTGCAGGCACAGAAGGTGCATTCGTTGATTTAATGAACTCATGGGCAAAGCAGCTAGGTATGAATGACAGCTACTTTGAAAACTCACACGGTTTAGATTCAGATGCCCATAAAACAACCGCATACGATATGGCCATTTTAGGTGCGGCACTTATTCGTGATGTGCCTGAAGAATACCGTGTCTATTCAGAAAAATCTTTTACCTTTAATGGTATTAAACAATACAACCGCAATGGACTACTGTGGGATAACAGCTTAAAAGTAGACGGCATTAAAACAGGTCATACTTCAGGTGCAGGTTATAACTTAGTCTCATCTGCCACCAGTGACGATGGCATGCGTTTAATTACCGTAGTACTCGGTACTAGTAGTGAGTCAGCCCGTAAAGCTGAAAGTAAAAAGTTACTTAACTACGGTTTCCGCTTTTTTGAAACCATCACGCCTTACAAAGCGGGTGACACTTTTGTAAGCCAAAAAATTTGGTATGGCGATGTTGATAATGTTGACCTAGGGGTCATAACAGATACGCCTATTACCATCAGCCGTGGTAAAGCCAAAGACTTACAAGCCAACTTTGAGTTAACTAAGCCATTAAGTGCCCCACTTGCCAAAGGCGAAACGGTTGGCCGTGTGTTCTTCCAATTAGATGGAAAAGACATTGCTCAGTATCCTTTAGTGACATTAAATACTGTTGAAGAAGGTAGCTGGTTCAGCAAATTGATGGACTATTTCAAACAAATGTTTGCTAGCTGGTTTGAATAAGCAATAATAATTATCCTGAAAATCAATTAATTGAAGCCGCTTTTACAGCGGCTTTATTATTTCAAGTTATCTAAGCCTTGAATCAGGTATAATCGCCACCATATTTAGTGTAACAATCACCAATGAGTAATCCGATGCTAAACACAACTTTTGATGAAGTAATGACGTTTCCTAATGCATGTCCATTTAAAGTAATTGGCGATGCTGATGACACCCTAGCCGATCGCGTAGTCGCAGTAGCGCAACAACTTGCCCCAGGCGACTATGTGCCAACCGTTAAAACATCAAGCAAAGGCAGTTATTATTCGATTACGATCCGCATTACCGTCACCAGCAAAGAGCATATTGAAAAAGCGTATATTGATCTTGCCGCTATTGAGGGCGTAAAACGCGTACTCTAACTGTTAAAGAGTTCTGTAAACGTGTAAAACTTGAGTATAATAGTCAGGAATTATTTTAAACACGTTGAACATACGCGTGACCGGTCCAACCTTTGGGGAGACGTTGCCCTTGCCAGCATCAACATTGCACATTCGCCATCTTGGTATGCAAGACTATCAATCTGTATGGCATGCTATGCAGGAATACACTGACACCCGTGACAGTGATAGCCAAGATGAACTTTGGGTTGTCGAACATCAACCTGTTTTTACCCAAGGTCAAGCGGGTAAAAGTGAGCATATTTTAAATCCTGGCGATATCCCGGTGATCCAAGTAGACCGTGGTGGTCAAGTCACCTATCACGGCCCTGGGCAACTAGTGGTTTATCCACTTATCGACATAAAACGTAATAAAATGGGCGTCAGGCAGCTGGTTAACAACATAGAGCAAAGCATAGTTGATATGTTAGCGCTATATAATGTCGAAGCCTATGCTAAGGCCGATGCCCCCGGCGTATATGTACAAGAACGCAAACTAGCTTCTTTAGGCTTACGCATTCGAAAAGGCTGTTCATTCCACGGCTTAGCGTTAAACGTAGACATGGACCTAGGCCCATTCCAACGTATTAACCCCTGTGGTTATGCCGGTCTTGAAATGGTGCAATGCAAAGCACTCGGCGGTCCACAAACCGTACTTGAAGCTGGCGATAAACTCATTCAAACATTTAGCCAAGTTATGGGTTACCAACAACTTGTGCATCATCAAGGATTAGCAGAATAATGAATAGGCCTGAAAGATTACAACCGGGAGTTAAATTACGTGACGCCGATAAAGTTGCACGCATTCCGATCAAAATTGTACCCTCAGAGCGCGAAACCATGCTGCGCAAGCCAGATTGGTTACGGGTAAAGCTGCCTTCATCTAATACACGTATTTTAGAAATTAAAGCTGCCCTGCGTAAAAATGGCTTACATTCTGTTTGTGAAGAAGCATCATGCCCTAACCTAGCGGAATGTTTTAACCACGGTACCGCTACCTTTATGATCCTTGGCGCTATTTGTACTCGTCGCTGCCCATTTTGTGATGTTGCCCATGGTCGTCCATTAGCCGCTGATGCCGAAGAGCCTAAAAAGCTGGCGCAAACTATTGCGGATATGAAGCTTAAATATGTGGTTATCACCTCGGTTGACCGTGATGACTTACGTGATGGCGGCGCACAACATTTTGCTGATTGTATTCGTGAAATTCGCCTGTTAAACCCTGCTATTAAGATTGAAATTTTAGTGCCTGACTTCCGTGGTCGTATTGATGCAGCACTAGAAATCTTAGCCACTGAGCCACCTGATGTGTTCAATCACAATTTAGAAACCGCGCCTAAGCATTATCGTAAAGCGCGTCCTGGTGCTAACTATCAGTGGTCACTAGACTTATTGAGAAAGTTTAAAGAACGTCATCCTGATGTACCCACTAAGTCTGGCTTAATGATGGGCTTAGGTGAAACTAACGAAGAAATTGCAGAAGTACTGCATGATCTACGTGCTCACAAGGTTGAAATGCTGACATTAGGTCAATATTTACAACCAAGTAAGTTCCACTTACCGGTTGAACGTTATGTGCCACCAGCAGAGTTTGACGAGCTTAAAGCATTAGCAGACAAACTTGGTTTTACCCATGCAGCATGTGGCCCGCTTGTCCGCTCAAGCTACCATGCAGATTTGCAAGCTCAGGGTAAAGAAGTAAAGTAACTTTTTGGCTTTAGAGTTTGAACAGAAACGGCGCTTATAGCGCCGTTTTTTTATGGGGAATGATTTACTTGAATTGGTAGGTCTTCTGCCGTATCACCGAAGCCATAGGCAATATCATGTTTTGATAGTTCAATATTCGACTTGATTTCTGTCACTTTTTTAAGGTGACATCCCCTAATGATTCAGTTTTTTATGCAAAATATTGTATCTATGCTTCTTAGTCGAGGGACGAGGAAAAGTGTTATCTGCTGATACGCTTAATAGGCCATGACCATTTGAAATGGCATCGTTTACGTCCTGTACCGTCCAACTCAGCTGATATTCTGCATTGCTAAGCTCTGGAATTTTGATATAAAAAACGCTCCGGTGTATTGAATCCGGTTCACCAAATTGGCCAGCATCGAGTATCTGCTTTGCTAGGGTTTGTGAGTCTAAACTGAGTACAATATTGTTATCGCGTTTTAAGGTGATGGATATCAAAGTCACCTGATGTTCAAAAGTGGCTTTCAGTACATTTGGGGTGGTACAGGCCCATTCAAACTGCCCATTAATCTGCGGATTATCACTCTTATTAGCATATGCGCAGTATATTGGTGCGCTAACCAATAACAGCACAAATACCAAATTTAAAAAGCGATAAAAATTCATAGCTAAACACCTTATCATTTATTAATCCGTCAATTTCAGGTGTGTGTATTAAGAATAATTAACGTTAATATGATTGGCGCTTGTTACACACCAATCATATTGCCCAATACAACCAACACCATACTCACTATGGCTTTATAGATACTTTGGCGTTATGCACATACCTTAGATTAAGCACTCACATAAGTACCTAGCATTAGCTCGCTAGCATAACGTTCCTGTTTGCGTGATCGGGGTGATCCAGTAGCGACAAGGATTGTGTTTACACACAACAGATAGCGCATTCAGTAATGCGGCTTGAGCCTCAATAGGGTGCATAATTTCAAATTTACAAAACTCGCGATATCCTTCTACCTGCTCTTTGATATTAAAGTGGCTATGCTCGCGGCTAAAACCGCAAATATTGCCTAGGCTAAAACCTGACAAGAAATCGAGTGAAATCAAAGTGTCAACTATGTCGTCTTTAATATCATTTTGAGCGATTAGCACTAATACTTGCTCTGCGTTCATTGACGTTTCTCCAGCCAGTAATACAGGATTGGTAATAAATAAAGGGTGGTAATAGTCGATGTCAGCAAACCTCCGATAACCACTATAGCCAATGGCTTTTGAATTTCAGCGCCTGGGCCGGTGGCAAACACCAAGGGCATCAAACCAAACATGGCTGTTGTGGCTGTCATTAAGATAGGCCTTAATCGTCTTGCGGCGCCCTGTTCTACCCTAGTGATTAAGTCGCTAAATAGGTGCTTGGTTTGTTCGTAATAACTCACCATTACCACGCCGTTGAGCACTGCAACACCGAGCAAGGCGATAAACCCCACTGATGCAGGTACAGATAAATACTCACCCGATAAATACAAACTGACTATACCGCCCATCATGGCAAAGGGGACGTTGGCCAAAATTAAACTCGCTTTAGTGAGCGACCCAAATGTGGTGAATAGAATCAGGGTGATAAGCGCAATGGCGATTGGGATCACTAGTAGTAAGTTATTGGTTGCCCGTTGTTGGTTTTCAAATTCCCCGCCAAAACTGACGCTGTAACCGCTTGGAAACTTAATCTCTGTGGCTATTTTGGCGTTAAGCTCTTCCACAAACCCAACGATGTCTCGGCCTTGCACGTTGGTGGTTATCACAGAGAAACGGTCACCTTGTTCACGCTCAATTAAAATTGGCCCTTCTTTATAACTGAGCGTTGCCACATCAATTAAACGCTTTAACGAATGGTCTGGCATTACCAGCAATTGCTGCTGTAGCTCGCTGATGCTGCTTAGCCCGAGCTGATTACTGGCAATCAATACTGGAGTGCGTTTTTTACCTTGCAGCACTTCCGTCACCATCACACCTTCAAGCTGACTTTTAAGATAACGGGCAAACTCGATAGTGCTCATGCCAAAGCCGCGGGCCATTTCATTATTTAGAGTTAAGTTAATAAATGGGCTACCTTCTATCATCGACATTTTGATATCGATGCTGCCTTGGGTGGCACTGACAAGTTGTTCAATTTGCCCGGTAAGCTGGCCAAGGGTATAGATGTCGGTGCCAAATACTTTAATTGCAACGTCACCAATACTGCCGGTCAACATTTCAGACACGCGCATTTGGATTGGCTGAGTAAAGTTAAAGTTTACCCCGGGGTAATGTAATAACTCGGTGCGGATAGCTTCTATAAGCTCATCTTTAGTATCAAATCGCCATTCATCGCGAGGGGCTAACTCTAAAAAGACATCGGTTTCATTCAATCCCATAGGGTCTAATCCAATTTCATCTGCGCCAGTTCTTGCCACCATCTGCTTAATTTCAGGAAGCTGAGCTAATAGGGTTTGTTGAATTTGTTTATCTATCTCAATAGAAGCCTCAAGTGAAATAGAGGGCGATTTTTCCAACTGTAAAATAATATCGCCTTCATCTAAGGTCGGCATAAAGGTTTTACCCACCAAACTAAATAAGCCTAAACTTACAATCAGTAAGGAAAATGCCACAATCATAAAAGACTTTTTATAAATAAAAGTGCCTTTAAGACTGGTTAAATAAGCGGCTTTCAATTTTTCGATGGCTTTGGGTTCTTGCGCCGATTTTTCATTCACTAAGTAAGATGCAACAACCGGAATAACGGTTAACGACAACACAAGTGCCGATAACATGGCAAACACTATGGTGACCGCAACGGGGGTGAATAACTTACCCTCTAGCCCAGTTAAGGTTAGCAAAGGCGAGAATACAATCATTACAATCACAGTACCGGAAACAACAGGCACTGCGACATCTTTTGTCGCTCTAAAAATAAGGTGCAAGCGCGGTAAACGTTGTTTGGTGGCGATAAGGTTCACCATGTTTTCAACCACTACAACCGATGAGTCCACCAGCATACCTATGGCGATAACAAGCCCACCCAAGCTCATTAAATTAGCCGATAGATTGAACAAATCCATCATTAAAAAGGTCATTAAGGCGGCTAAGGGCAAAGACAATGACACCACTAAAGCCGCGCGCACATTACCTAAAAACAGGGCGAGTAATACAATCACTAACAACACTGCCTCAAACAGCGCCGTTGAAATGGTATCAATAGCGGTATTAATCAAATTAGCGCGATCATAAAAAGTGTTGATCACACTGCCTTGTGGCAATGTCATGCTTATTTGATCAAGCTTTTGCTTAATATTGCTCACCACCTGCGCGGTATTAGCATCCTTTAGAGCAATGATTAATGCTTCGGCGGTTTCTTCACCATCTTTGGTTACGGCGCCATAACGCGCTAAATGACCAACATCAATATCAGCCAAATCCGTCAGGCGATACACTTTGCCGTTATCGGCTTTGATGACTAATTGCTCCAATTCATCGATGTCATCAATACGCCCTTCTGCGCGCACAATAATGGTGTCGGTACCTATGGTTAGCTTGCCCGCGCCCTCGTTATGGTTATTTTCCATAATGGCCTGTTGCAGCGCAGCAAAGCTGACCCCAGCCGCAGCCATTGCTGCGGGGTTCGGACTAATATTAAAACTTTTAGCGTATCCACCTAAAATATTCACATCGGCAACCCCAGCAACAGTGCGCAGTAACGGTCGCACTTCCCACTCAAGTAATTGCCGACGCTCCATCAAAGACAGATTAGGGTTTTCTAACGAAAACATGAATATTTCACTCAGCGGTGTGCTCATGGGCGCAACACCGCCAGACACACCCTCAGGAAAACTGTCCCACACGGCAGCAAGACGCTCACTGACCTGTTGCCTTGCCCAGTAAATATCGGTTCCTTCGGTAAAATCTAAGGTAATGTCACTGATGGCATATTTAGTGGTCGAACGAAGAATCGCCTGATTAGGAATGCCCAACAGCTCGGTTTCAATCGGCACGGTGATCTGTGCTTCGATTTCTTCGGGCGTCATCCCCGGAGCTTTTAAAATAATTTTAACTTGAGTAGGTGAAATATCAGGAAAGGCATCTAATGGGATAGAAAACCAGGCACGCCCGCCCGCAAGCATTAACATCAGCGCAACGATCAACACAAATAAGCGTTGTGTAAGCGAAAAACGAATAACCGCAGCCAACATGTTATTCGCCTCCCAAACCAAGCAATATACCTTTAGCTGCCGCAACAGATTGCGATAACACCTGCATTTGGCTTAAATCATGATCACTGGCGACAATATATTGATCCGGCGTAGAGCCTAAAACATCGATGCTCATCGCGGTTAAGTTAGTGGCAGCTTGGGTAAAAATTTGCGTGTCTTGATGCCAGGTAAATACACTATTTTTAGGCAGCAAATACACAGCTTTTTGATATTCAGGGATCACCGTAATTTGCTGTCCAAGTAACAGACCACAATCAGAGGTAATAGGCATTGACCATGCGGTTAAAAAGATCCCCTGTGCAATCGATGACACCTCATCAATGGCGATATGACACTGATTAATATTAATTGCCGATAATGATGTTGACTGGCTCATTGGTACATCGATTTTCACCCGAACACTGTCAGCGGGGATCAATGAAAACAACTGTGTGCCCTCTACATATTGGCTGTCGATATGATTCAATTTCACCACACCAGTCATAGGAGACGTCACCACCAAGGATTCTGTCTCTGCATCAATGCCTTGCACTATCTCCATAAAGTGTTGCATATGCTCAAACGTTAAATGGGTACTGAAATAATCCAGGCTGATCTCACGCCATTGATCGGTACTGATACTGCCACTTTTTAATAAAGGCTGATTTCGTTCATAGCGTTTTTTTGCCAGTGAATATAAACTTTCAGCGGCATCAATTTGGGCTAAAAAATGAAACACCTCCGGCCCAGTTAATCTCACTATGGCCTGCCCCTTAGTGACGTTTTGGCCCTGTGTGACTAAGAATGTCACTTGCTGAATATTTTCCGGCGCAGTGACCCAATAATCATTGCCAGGCAATCGCTCAACTTGAGCGGGTAAGGAGCTCCCTTCATAACTTGCCAACTTTTGCGGCTGAATATAACTCAGGGTTAAATTGCCCAGGTCAGCCAGTGAAATAGATTCTGCTCGAGTGGCTGCCGATGATAAACACACTAAAACAGTTAAAAAATGAGCACCAAACTTGAGCATCATAATGAAATTCCTAAGGCTTGCAGTTGCTGAGAATGTAATTGTTGTAACGTGACTTGATTCAAGGCTAAGCGCGCTTCAGTATCGAGAGCATCTATGTAACGACGCAGCCAAATTTCATAGCCAATTTGGTTTTGATTTTTCACTTGGGCTAAATTTTCAGTAATGGAACGGCTCAAGGACACCCCCCTTGTTAACAAGGTTTGTTGAGCCCGCAAGTTTTGCTGCTGAATAGCAAGCCGTTGAATTTGGTTGGTAAGCTCAAGGTAGATGCGTTCACCGTTGACACTTTGTTCTTGAAAATCTTTTTGCCACATAGAAACATCGCTTTGAGACAAAGCCGAACTAAAGCTCAAGGGCACATTAATTCCTATGCCTAAATGTTTGTCATTAAACTGATCAACTGCGGTTTCTTTAGCGGTTAACGATAACGTCCACGGATCTTGCTCTCCGCTTTGCTGGCTTTGTAACATCAGTTGTTTTTGTTGCAATTGCAGAGAATGAAGCAGCCAGGAAGGATGTTGCATCAACGCAGTTTGAACATGTTCTGGCGCGCTAAACTCACCTATATCAATGGCTTTTTCGACTATGTCATCGGGTAATTGATTTAGGCCAGTTAGCGAGGTAAACAAAGTCAGTGCTTCGGTTTGTTGCTGCTTAAACCCTATCTGTTCAAGCTCAATATCCACCAGCTCTTTTTCGAGCAGCAATATATTCACCAAGGGTAATTCCCCTGCGTCGGCTAATTTTTTTTGCTGAGTATATAGTTTAGATAACAGTCTTGATTTACGATCAAGTTGATTTAACTTTACAGCGGCAAGTCGTTGGTCCCACATGCTTTGCCTTAACAGCCCAGATAAATACAACTTTTGTAAGCGGGTTTGTTGTGCCTGAAGCGCCTGACTCAGTTGCACAAGCTGTTTATCACTTTGGTGCAAACTGAAGGTTTTTATTGGCAGGTTTAGGGATAATTCTTGCTCATAAATGTTACTATTATCCAAATCACCAAGGTAACTTAAGCTCACACTGGGTAACCCTGTTAACCAAGATGAACTGTTCAGTTCAATTGCAGATCTCTGACTTAGCGGTGATTTAGCTAGTCTTGATTGACTGATTTCAACTAATTGAGGTAACGCATTATTGGCAGCAATACTGCCAAAGCAAGTGCTACCTAAAGCGATAAACAAACATATTTTGATACCAAACTTAACTGCCGACATAAGTGATTTCTGTTCCCCTAAATGAATACTCACTTTATCATTTAGGGCCTAAACCACATGGGTAAGATGTATCATAAAAACGCTTATGGGACATATGTACCATAAAATAAAGCCATGATTTTATTTGATTTATTAAAAACACTTATATCTAGCCCAATACAAGCCGTTTGATTCAGGATCTACCATGAAAAAAGATGTATTCATAATTGTACTGTTACTGTTGATCACGCTATTCAAACTGTTTGATATTTTTGCAGACATTCAACTCGACATTCCTGTGTGGCATATCGCCCAAGAAGCCGTGCTGGTGCTTTTAACCATAATTGGCAGTATTTATTTAGGCTTTGATTTAATCCGTAACTCTCGTCAGGTAAAAGCCCTGAGAAGTAAACTTGCTAAAGCGGATAAACAGATCAACAACATGTCCAGTCAAATGCGCGCTGCAAGACAGGAATACAGCCAAACCATTGCGGCACAATTTGAACTATGGGGCTTTACTAAAAGCGAACAGCAGGTCGCACTGTTATTGTTGAAAGGACTGAGCTTTAAAGAAATAGCAGAAGTACGACTAACAAAAGAGAAAACAGTACGTCAGCAAGCTTCAACCATTTATAGCAAAGCTCAGGTTGATGGTCGCCACACACTATGTGCCTGGTTTATGGAAGACTTTATTCAAGAGTAAACAATATTAACAGTTAAAACGAATTGATATTTTCAGCAAAATCAAAAATCTAACAGAGCTATTACAAATATAGCTCAATCGAAGAGATTAAATATCGGGAGTAATCGAGAATCTAACTATCGATAGCGAGGATAATTAACTCAACACCAAATCCATCAAAATCGCATCTTCATGGCCATCGTCCGTTGGGTAATACCCCTTACGACGACTGGTTTCAACAAAGCCTGCTTTTTCATATAGCCCAATCGCACTCAAGTTAGACTGGCGCACCTCTAACATAATCACCACTGCATCGAATGCCTTTGCCTGTGCAACTAATGAGGTTAATAAGCGCTTACCTAAGCCTAAACCTTGTGCTGAGGGGGCAATGCAGATATCCATCAAGGTCACTTCATCAATCACCTGCTGAACAATACTAAAGCCCCATAATTGCCCCTCTGCCATCACGCCTTCAACGCGATACAAATGCCCGAAACAACTGGCTAAGGTGGCTTGCGACATCGGCGAATGATGACATGCCTGTTCAATGGCTGACATTTCAGTAAGGTGATCTTCAGTTAACGCGACCAAGGAATAAGTCATAAATATTTCCACAAAATGGGCAATTACAAAGTGATACTACCTAAGGTAGCGAGCAGGTATACCTAAATCATATCAGTTAGTTAAAGTAATTGTTACCAGATTAACAATTGCCCCTTATGGATTTATTCATATTCTTTCATAAGTTGTCTATATCCATTCATCCATGGTCTGACTGTCGTTAACAACTCTTATCTAATATGGGCTTCATCGGTAGATGTCATCATTAAGAGAGCAAATCATGACCACAAAAGAATTATCTGAAACACCTAAAAAAGTGAAATTCAATGAACTTAAAGCACTGGGATTTATCATTTTTTTGTTTTTCCCCATTGCCACAGCCACCAGCATTAGCGCCTATGGCTTTGTTATTTGGATGATCCAAGCCTTTGGTGGCGTGGTCGCTCACTAGTCCTTCTCACTCTGGGTCAATCTTATTAAGGATATCGTTATGAAATGGTTTATCAACACCTGGCGCACACTCAACCAGCCAGCTAAATACCTCACTTTAGGCACTATTAGCCTTTCAGCCTTTTTAATGGGCATTATTTTTTGGGGTGGTTTTAATACTGCTTTAGAACTAACTAACACTGAAGAGTTTTGTATTAGTTGTCACAGTATGGAAAGCAAACCCTACCAAGAGTTACAGCAAACCGTGCATTGGTCTAATCATTCTGGTGTGCGTGCTACGTGTCCTGATTGTCACGTGCCGCATAACTGGAGCCGTAAAATTGGCCGAAAAATTGAAGCATCACATGATATGTGGGGCTGGTTAATGCAAACCGTGAATACCGAAGAAAAGTTTGAAGCGAAACGCCTTGAAATGGCAAGCCGTGAGTGGAAACGTTTTGATCGTGATGATTCATTGGCCTGTAAAAACTGTCATAACTACGACTCAATGAAGTGGGAAGACATGTCAAAACTGGCGCAGAAACAAATGAAACGTGCTGCGGAAACAGACCAAAGCTGTATCGATTGTCACAAAGGAATTGCCCACAAGCTACCTGATATGGGCACCTCACGTGCACCTGAATTAATTGCCCAAGTCGGTGCTGGCGAATCTAGCCTTGAAGCGAACAGCAGTTACTTTACCGCATTAACTAAACCACTTTACTTCAACGAAAAAACTGACGTTGAAGCCGGTACCCTAAACATTGCCACTAAAGTGACGGTATTAGAAACCAAAGGTAATCGCGTTAAAATTGGCATTGATGGCTGGCGTAAAAAAGTCGGTGCGGGCCGAGTGATTTACTACGATTTTGGCCTAAACATTTTATCGGCTCAATTGTCAAAAGATGCCGCCCTTGAAGACGGTGTAATGGAAGTGTTCGAGCAAAAAGAAGACCCTATGACAGGACTTATTTGGCAACGTGTTGAAGCCAAAATTTGGACCGACTCAGATTACCTAGTGAAAGACCTACAACCACTTTGGGACTATGCAAGAGACACATATACCAACAGTTGTAGTGTGTGTCATACCCAACCTACTGAAGCGCACTTCGATGCCAACAGCTGGCCTGGAATGTTTCAAGGCATGATAGCGTTCGTCAACATGGACCAAGATACCCAAGCACTTGTGCAAAAGTACCTACAGGAACATTCATCTACTTTCGACAAGTCAGCGCACTAATAGGACATCATTATGAACAGAAGAGACTTTCTTAAAGGCTTAGCAGCAACCTCATTTGTTAGCCTAAGCAGTGCATCAGTGCTAGCGCCATTTAAGGCTTTGGCAGCTGCGGGAACCATGGCTAATGATGAATGGTTAACAACCGGCTCACATTTTGGCGCATTCAAGATGAAGCGTAAAAATGGTGTCATTGCTCAGGTGATCCCTTTTGACTTAGACAAGTATCCAACCGACATGATTAACGGCGTAAAAGGGTTAGTGTATAACCCATCACGCGTTCGTTACCCTATGGTACGTTTAGACTTTTTATTAAAAGGTCATAAAAGTGATACTTCACAGCGCGGTGATTTTCGTTTTGTTCGCGTCACTTGGGACAAGGCACTGAACTTGTTCAAAGACTCATTAGACGAAGTGCAAACCAAGTATGGCCCATCAGGCTTGCATGCGGGTCAAACGGGTTGGCGCGCAACGGGGCAACTGCACTCAAGCACTAGCCATATGCAGCGCGCTGTAGGCATGCACGGTAATTTTGTTAAAAAAATTGGTGATTACTCTACCGGCGCAGGGCAAACCATTTTACCGTATATTTTAGGCTCAACAGAGGTATACGCCCAGGGCACGTCATGGCCGTTAATCCTTGAACAGTCAGACACCATTGTCTTATGGTCTAACGATCCCTATAAAAATCTGCAAGTGGGTTGGAACGCTGAAACCCACGAGTCATATGGCTACCTTGCGAAACTGAAAGAGAAGGTTAACCAAGGCAAAATCCGCGTGATCAGCATTGACCCTGTGGTCACTAAAACGCAGCAGTATTTGGGCTGCGAGCAACTGTATGTCAATCCACAAACTGACGTGGCATTGATGCTGGGTATTGCCCATGAAATGGTTAGCCAAAACCTGCATGATAAAAAGTTTATCGAAGGTTACAGCTTGGGGTTTGAACACTTCTTACCTTACTTATTAGGCGAGTCTGACGGCATTGCCAAAACACCAGAATGGGCAAGTAAGATTACTGGCGTGACTCCTGAAATCATTCGTGATTTAGCCAAGGTAATGACTAAAGGCCGTACCCAAATAATGATGGGCTGGTGTATTCAGCGTCAACAACACGGTGAACAACCGTATTGGATGGCCGCTGTGTTAGCCACTATGATTGGCCAAATTGGTTTACCTGGCGGCGGTATCAGCTACGGTCACCATTACTCAAGTATTGGCGTCCCCTCATCAGGAGCCGCAGCGCCTGGAGCATTCCCACGTAATTTAGATGAAGGCCAAAAGCCGCTGTTTGATAATAATGATTTCAAAGGCGCGAGTAGCACTATACCTGTTGCGCGCTGGATTGATGCCATATTAGAGCCAGGTAAAACCATTGATGCTAATGGCGAAAAAGTGACTTACCCAGATGTCAAAATGATGGTGTTTTCGGGTAATAACCCCTGGAACCATCATCAGGACAGAAACAAAATGAAGCGGGCATTCAAAAAGCTTGAGTGTGTAGTCACCATTGATATGAACTGGACGGCGACATGCCGTTTCTCTGATATCGTGTTACCAGCCTGTACCACGTTTGAGCGCAATGATATTGATGTCTACGGCAGTTACGCTAACCGTGGTGTATTAGCAATGCAAAAGATGGTTGAGCCATTATTTGAAAGCTTATCTGACTTTGAAATCTTTACTCGATTTGCCAAAATTATGGGTAAAGAGCAAGAGTATACCCGCGGTATGTCTGAGTTTGATTGGCTTAAAAAGCTCTATAACGAGTGCAAAGCCGATAACGCGGGCAAGTTTGACATGCCAGATTTCGATACCTTCTGGAAAGACGGTTATGTTCACTTTGGTGAAGGTCAACCTTGGACTCGTCACGCTGATTTCAGAAACGATCCAGAAATGGCGCCACTTGGCACACCATCGGGTTTGATTGAGATATTCAGCCGTAAGATTGCGCAGTTTAACTATGATGATTGCCCAGGCCACCCAACCTGGATGGAAAAGTCAGAACGCAGTCATGGTGGCCCCGGTTCAGATAAGTACCCTGTGTGGATGCAATCTTGTCACCCTGATAAACGTTTACATTCGCAAATGTGTGAGTCTGAGCAATATCGTGCAACCTACACTGTAAAAGGGCGTGAGCCCGTTTACCTAAACCCAACTGATGCCAAACAACGTGGCATTAAAGACGGTGACATAGTGCGGGTATTTAACGACCGTGGTCAATTGCTTGCTGGTGCTGTGGTGTCTGACAATTTCCCACGCGGTGTTATTCGTATCCACGAAGGTGCCTGGTACGGCCCTGTTGGCAAAGATGGCAGCAAACAAGGGGGTAATGAAATTGGTGCATTATGCAGCTATGGTGATCCAAATACCTTGACTCAAGATATCGGCACTTCCAAGCTAGCCCAAGCCTGCGCTGCCTATACTTGTTTAGTTAACTTTGAAAAGTATCAGGGCAAAGTGCCAGAGGTCAGCTCGTTTAGTGGCCCAATTGAAGCGAAAATCTAAATCAGCTCAACTTAAGGTTTTACATGCAAAGTTTATCCTTGGCGTGTAAACCTTAAACAGTATTAGTAATGAGCTGAATAGGCTTAAAGGAGACAACATAGATGAATGAAACTCAAGTGTACGCCACCCCAATGAACCAGGGCCGCGCTATGGTATACAGACTGCTCTCATCGCTTTTTGCTAAAGAGCTTGATCATCAACTATTGCATGAACTGACATCTAGTCAGGCTCAGGCCTTCTTTGCTCAACTGGCCCGCGATCCTTTATTGGCACAAGATATCGCTAGCTTAAATTCAGTGTTGAATACTCTACATACTGACAGGGCGTTATTAGAACTTGCTGCGGATTATTGCGGATTGTTTTTAGTCGGTACTAAACATAGCGCAAGCCCCTATGCCAGCTTGTATCTTGGCGATAATGACGCTGGGGATGAAGTATTATTATTTGGTGAGCAGCATCAGCAAATGAAGACTTTTTTACAACAAAGTCAATTGGCTGTGCAAAGTGAGTTTCCTGAACCTGCGGATCATATCGCGGTCATTTTAGCCTACGTAGCCCACCAAGCCTGTTGCAGTGACGATAAAACACAACAGGCCTTTATCGGCCAATATTTGAATGCTTGGTTACCTCAGTTTACCGATAAGGTAATGACGGTTGATAGCGGTAATTTTTATGCCGCCCTTGCCAGACTTACCCGGGACTGGGTTGCCAGTGATTGTGATGCTCTTCGAGCAAATTAGCTTTACCCTTCCTCCCCAAGGACTAAAACACCGAGCTTGCTCGGTGTTTTTTTATTCATGCAATCTGCTAGCTTAAGTCATACCCGTCAGTTTTAGCGACACGGCATCAATCGAGTCCTGCCATAATCGTTGCAGTGCTTGATACCCTTCATCATTTAACGTACATGATTCCAATTGCTGACACCGCTGACTTAACGCAACTAATCCCATGCTGGCGCTACTGCCTTTGAGTCCATGTAATAATTCGCCGCTGTTGGCTGGCAACTGAGCTAATGCTGCTAACTGAGCGCTGCTGCTTACTTTAAACAAGCTTAACATTTCAGTTAACGCATCAGCGCCTAAGTATTGTAAGTCCTCTGTAATCTGTTGCTCATTGAGCAAATGCGCCGCTGACTTGTTTGTTGGAGAAGAATTCGCCTCCATCTTAAGTGTGCTAGCAGCAATAGGCTTATCTTCAATTAGGCTATCTGCATCTATCGTATTAGGATTCAATTCATCTTGATCAAGCGTTGCTGCCTCGGTTTGAAATGCCGCCCCCACACTGTGAGTGTCGGTTTGAAATGCTTCACAAGCAACGCCAATCCATGCAGCTAAAGCCTGCATATTCAGTGGTTTTTCGAGTACCGAATCAAATCCTGCTGCTTTATAGATTTGCATATCATCATCTTGCACTTGAGCGGTAAACGCGGCGATATTAGTGCTTAAATGCGCCGATTTGGTAATCTGGGTTAACTCAGCTAACAACTCAATGCCTGAGCCATCACCTAACTGAATATCCAGCATAATCGCGTCAAACTGTGCGGCATTATCCTGCCGATAAACTGCTCTTGCCTGCGCGCAGCTTTCAACCAATATAGACTGATGACCAAGGTGAGCTAAAAAGCCCTGGGCAACCATAGCATTGACTTTGTTATCTTCAATCACTAGCAGATTTTTAGGCACCACTTTTGGCAATTCGATACGGCTTAATTCATCGGCTTGATTACAAATAACCAGCGGTAAACTAAAACTGAATGTTGAGCCCTTACCCACTTGGCTATCCACCCGAATACACTGGCTAGCATTGTCGAGATTGTTTTGGCTGTTATTGTCGAAATCGTTCATCAGCGCGACCAACTCTTTACAAATTGACAGCCCCAAACCAGTACCGCGGGTGCGTCCTTGATTAGGCTGAGCGCTATAAGCGATAAACAATTGCTCCATTGCGGTTTCACTAATGCCAACACCGCTGTCAATAACCGCGAAAGTCAGCTGCTTATCCACCACTGCAACCTGTAATTCAATCCCGCCCTTGGCAGTAAACTTAATCGCATTACCCAACAAATTAAACAACACCTGTCGCAGTTTAGGCCCATCGACATGTATCCATTGCGGCAAATTCTGACGGTTTAACGATAAAGATAACCCGGCTAGCCCCGCACCCGACATCATCACCGCCATCACTTCATCTAACAGATCATTTAACGCAACGGGTCGCGGCTCGTTAGTTAACTTGCCTTGTTCTAAACGCGAAAAATCTAAAATATCGTTCAACACGGTTTGCAGTAAAGTGCCGCTATATTGAGACAAAGCCAGCATTTGCTTTTGGGCAGGCGGTAAAGGTGAATGGCTCAATAAGGTTAACGTGCCTAAAAGCCCATTTAATGGCGTGCGAATTTCATGGCTCATGGTAGCTAAGAATAATGATTTAGCATTGCTGGCCTGCTCAGCCATCTCCCTTGCGGCCGAGTGCCCTTTTGCTTCAGCATCTAACTGACGATTGGTTTCGGCTAATTCAATGGTACGCGCCTGAACGGTATTTTCTAATGAGGCTTTATGCACAATCAGTTCAGATGCGGTAGTTTGTAACTCGGCTTGCAACGCTTGATTTTGGGTAGTTTTTTGCTTGAATGCTTCGATAGCTGAAGCCATAGCGGTTAGCTCATCATCGCCATGGGGATCAAGCACAACCTCGGTATTACCTAGGCTTAATTGTGATAACGCCGCGGTCGCTTCATTTAGGCGCAGGGCAATGCCTTTATAAATCACCCGATATACCACCAGCATCATGATAATGAACATTAACACGCCCGTTGCCCACAGGCCGGACTTTGCCCAAAACAGTTGCTGTAAAAAATCGCGGCGGGCATTGTCTGCTTGGATTTGCTGGGCTTTCATCGCCCCATCGACCGACTTATTCAACAGGCTTAATTTGTCTGTTAGCTGCATCAATAGGGCCGTTTGCTTAGCTAGTACTTGCGCATATTGCTGCTGTAAACGTAAACCAATATTCACTTCCCTTAGCAAAACTAATTCTTGCTCAAGCTCTGTCGCCCGAACTGGGTCGCGAATAAGCCCTTTTAATAATTCAAGCGGCATTAAATCAATTTGCTTACCCACAGCGCTATTTGAAACATCAAAGCCTGAGGTGTGATTGGGGTGTTCTCCCGCCACATTTTGGCCGCTAGTTTTAGGGCGAATACCCGATTGATAAAGCACCCGTGTCATGCTGTCTAATATTTTATTTAATCCAAGTTGTTGCTCGGGAGACTGCAATAATTGGCCCACTAATGCGACATGATGAATAAGCGCTAACGCCCTGTTTAAGCGCTCTCTGATATCTAAATCTTGTTCTATGATGGTGTCGAGCAAGTGAGCGCTTTGCGCTTCACCAGCCACTTGCGGATAAGCTAGGCTTAATTTGGCCAAAATAGCCGAGTCGACTACCGCTTGCTCGGCTTCAAGCAACACACCGCTTCGTCTAGCCGCTTCGGCAAGGTCGCTGCCTTTATCATCTAATAGTGCAGTTAATGCTAAACGTGCGCCAACCTGACGCCCTAAAACAGATAAGTCATCAATAATCTCACTCGCAAGTAAGGCTAAATTATTATCTTTACTGTTATGACTATCTTGCACTTTTAACGCATTAAGCCGTTCAATTGCAGCAAATAAATTGGTGCTTTCTAAAGATAATTTACGTCCTAAAAATGCTCTTTGGGCTTCTTCTTCCACTCGTTCAAGCCCTTGAGCATTGTCGAGTAATGCATTGGACGACTGCATAAGTTGTCTGGCGGCTTCCGAGGCTGGTAAGGCTTCTTCGTATAAATACTGATCGGCTAATTTTACCCAATATAAGGATAAACTGCCCAGACTGACTAATAATAGTAATAGCAGTCCCAATAGACTAAATGCCAGCATGAGCCGACCAACTAAGCTCTTACCTGATAGTGATAAAGCACTCACATTCATTCCTTAAACTGTTACAATCTACTCGACAAAAACCACAGTGTTTTACTTAACGGCTTAGACACCCTAATAGAGACAATAAGATGCGACAACTCATTTATATACTCATTTTTTGTTTAGGGGCAATTTCATCACTGGTTGAAGCAAAAACCGACAACCATTGGTCATTAGAGCAACGAACGCCGTTTAATGAAAAAATTCAAACCACTGAAAAAATCCATTATAACGCCTTAACGTCTGCCCAAAAAAACTGGCGCATTTGTGCATTAGTTCCCCACCTTAAAGATGCTTATTGGATAGGCATCGATTATGGTTTGGTGTCCCATGCCAGCCAATTAGGGGTTAACCTAGAGTTATTTGAGGCGGGCAGTTATTACCGCAAAGACCAACAACTAAAGCAACTGGAACACTGTTTAACAGAGCCATTTGATGCGATTTTGCTTGGTACTGTCAGCCCTGATTTACTTAAGCATTATAAAGGATCTATCAATAAACCGATTATTGCGCTGGTCAATCAACTCAATAGCCCTATCATCAATACCCGCGTTGGCGTCAATTGGTATCAAATGGGTTGGATTGCCGGCAATTATATTAGCCAATCGCAATCAAAGATCCCTGCAGATAAACCAGTAAAACTAGCGCTATTAACTGGCCCTGAAGGCGTTGGCGGTAGCAGTTGGGTTGAACTTGGTATTCTTGATGCCATAGCAAACAGCCCGATAGAAGTGTCATCTATTCGCCATACTGATAATAATCGCAACCTTTACCGTGACCAATTGCATCACTTACTCAATGATCATATTCCCGATTATATTTTAGGAAGTGCCGTGGCCATTGAGGCGGCGATAGGCTCTTTACAACATAAGCAGCTAGCTGGGCAGGTAAAGTTAGTCAGTAGTTATTTATCTCCCGCCACGTTGCGGGGACTGTATCGACATAAAGTGGCTTTTAGCACAGATGATCAGGTGGTGTTACAAGGTAAGTTAGCCATTGATGTAATAGTAAAAGAGCTTGAAGGTGCTGCGCCCTTTGGTGATATAGGCCCGCAAATACTTAAGCTATCACAAGGTAAAGTGTCCTTTAATGCACTTGAAAATAGCTTAGCCCCTGCTGACTTTTATCCCGTCTACCGTGTAGTTTCGCCTAGTCTTCAACCTTAGTGGCAAATAAGTAACCTTCACCGTGTACGGTAACAAATAAATCTGCCTGAAGCTTATTGCGTAGACGGCGGATAATCACGTCTATGGTTCTGTCATTGACATCTTCATTTCGATGACTTGTTTGCTGCATCAAACGTTCGCGAGATAAAACCTGCTGTGGGTGTAAAGCAAAAGCCGTCAGTAATTCAAATTCCGCTTTGGTGAGTTTAATCACTTCATCACCGCGGGATAACTTACGACTATTTAATTCTAAAACGTACCGGTCGAACACAATTAAATCGTCACACTTTTCAAATTGCTCGACCACTTCCTGCTGGGCTTTTTTAACTAACGAAATCCGCCAAAGCAAATTTTTAACCCTAACCAACAGCTCTCTAAGTTCAAAGGGTTTAGTCACATAATCATCGGCGCCCATTTCAAGGCCAACAATTTTGTCGATAGTTTCATCGCGCCCAGTAACCAAAATAATGCCGACATCAGAACGGCTGCGTAAATCACGGGCTAAACTTAAACCATCAACACCGGGCAAGTTGACATCTAACATGACTAAATCGATATGATTATTGGCAAACTGTTGCCACATCTGCTCGCCGTCGCCAGCTTCGAGTACCCGATAACCTTCACGCTCAAAATATCCTTTTAAGCGAGCACGTATTACCGCCTCATCATCAACCACCAGCACTGTGTGTGATACAAATGTATGCGCCATCGTTAAATCCAAAGTATTTAAGCTAATGACCGATATTATTCATAATTTTTCACATTTGCCTATAAAGATCTCCAAGGAATGAGTAGCGGGTAGCAAAAAAGTCTAAAAAAAGGACCTGAATATCACTAAGGGAGAGTGACGTTTCAGATCCCATACCAATAATTACTGCGAAGCTGCTATTGCAGGCTAGAAACTTTTGTTAATACCGACAACAAGGCGATCATCAAAAATTTCGGTTTGGGTACCATACACTTTATGATCAGCGTCAACTGTGCTGCCATGGTAACGCACATCGAAATTAATCCCTGCATAGACTTTACTGACACCAAGATTCCAGTGCCCCCAACCTTCTGCTCCCTCGCCATCTAAATCCTGATAACCCACGCTGCCAGACACTTTCCAGGCACTGTCGAATTGATAACTTGGGTGTACTGCGTAGTTCACCCCTTGCCAGCCTTCTACACCAAACCAGTCATCAACCGTTGGGGTCACTTCTAGTTGTACGTTTGCACGGCCAAACTGTTTGCCCACTTTAATCCATAATTCAGTGTAGTTTGAATAAGACGCACCCGGATAAAGGTAAGAAAAGACCATCACGTCATAGGTAATGCCACTATCACCAAACTCGCCAGCTTTACCAATGTATGGCGCGGTCACGATTTCTAAATTAGGATCAGCAAACTTAATATTTGAAGCAAAAACGCCAGTGTACCAACCATCATCGTTAGCCCAACCTAACGTGCCTTGCACCACGGGAACGTCGCCGTCCATGGTTTCAGATTCACCGCGAAAAACATAATCAGATGCAAAAGTCATGTTGCCGCTAATTTTACCGCCAAACACGTCGGCATCATCTGCAGCAAATGCAAATGGCACGGCTGAAAATAGCAAGCTGCCAAGTAAAACCGATTGAGTCAGTTGATGTATTTTGTTCATAATTATCACCCTATGTTTACCACTTATTATTGATAGGGTGACTATAGGGAAAACTTATGAATGGCTATTGTGCTTGATATGAATTGATAAGAAATGAATATGAAAAATTATGAATAATGGCATTTAATCTGATGTAAAAGATAAGCCCTATAAAATTAGCTTTGTTGTTTATCTACCACAGAACAAATTTGCTGCCATAGCTGACGCTTTTCAGTCCCACTTTGAAGCACATCTTCCAGTGGTGCACTGACTAACCATGCTACCCGTGGACGTCTTTTTACTTTACGCATATCCCAAACAACCTGCGGACCTTTGATCACTTCACAATCAAAATCACATTGCTCTGGGGTTATATCTAATTGGGCCAGCACATTTTCAATAAACTGTTGTTCAGATAAATCTGCATCGACATCGTGTAATACCAAGTAAGGTTTGCCCGGTTTGTCAGCACTACGCCAACGGGTGATGTTCATTGCATCAAGAAAAGCCGATTTGTCCATATTCACAGTCTATTAATCAATAATAAAATAAGAATATCAGGTTAGCCTAGATGAGGGAAAGCCAATGCTAAAAATGCAGTGCAAATAAAGCGGTTGTAAGCCAGTAGGGTAAGCCAACTCCTAGTGATATTTGAAACCTTGTTTAGATTTGTTAAGAATAGCGGTTCAGTGATATTTTTATCTTTTTTGCAACAAAATCCGCAGTCCACCTTTGACATGGTTGTTAAATACTTGTTAAATTAGAGCCGCTACTCAATTATTAGTCATAAAACAGTACTAAAGTACGGATGAGTAAGCGCTAGCAATGCCAATTAAACAGAACATGATTAAAAAGTAATTAGCATAAATTCAAGCAAAACCAAAAGGATGTGCCCGACAATGAACAAACTGTTAGTGTTAATGCTGCTTATTTTAAGTCTACCCGTTTCAGCCAAATCACTTCCCCCTATTCTTAATTTTTTACCTTCATGTGCGCCTATTATTGTTGATGGTATTTATATTGAAAAAAAACTTACTGACAGCGCGAATAACAAGCTAATAGCCAGTAGTTTTCAATTGATCAGAGAAAAAGCAAAAGAAAAACGCGTCGATGCCATTATTATCACTAATCTTATCCAAACCGATAAGCTAATTATCACCGCTGATTTAATCGATTTTTGTGATGATGATGAAAGTTTGTCATCAATGAGCACCGCCTATAACCAACTGAGCCGTAGACCCATTACTTTTGAGCGCTCTGTTACTCCGTCACAAAAAAACCGGCCACATCAATTACAATACCTAAGCCTGAACCTGAGCTAGCGATTGCTCGTGTCCAACCGGAACAAGTAGTGCAAGCACCAACGCGAACAGTCAATACCGCCAGAGCAGGGACATCATCAAAAAACTTTAAACCAGCACTGATGACACAATTAGAACTGGCAAAACTTGCTGCCAAAGCAAATGAAGCGGGCAAGCTGTCAACAAATATCACCTTATCAGGTGCTTATGGCATTAACATTAATAACTCGACTGAATACGTTCTCAATATTCTTGGCCCAGCAAGTGCCGTGTTTACCCTAAGTGCAGACACCACGGCTTGGTTATATGGCCGTGACTTATGGCTTATCATCGAAAATGACAAAGTACAAAAAATTACTTATAAAGAGCATTCACTACTGAATTACACCGGTAAGAATTTTATTTTATATGATGAAGACTTTGACAATAATTGGCTTATCGATGATAAAGCTGGGTTCCGTGATGATGTACCTAACGTACGCGCAAAATTAAATTACCTCAAACAGAAGTCAAAAGCTGAATACACTGTTTCAAACCAAAAAAATCTATTGAAGTTAGATTTCTCAGAGTTTTCCTCTTATAACGGTAAAGAACCAGATTTATTGTTAAGTGGCTTCACTTTTTACTCACGTGATTATGATAGAGATGAAAATCAGATCCAGTATTCTGATATCGACAACAACTTGTTAAATAACTTACTCGTACCAGTATCTAAACCTAAACCGTTAAAAATACAAGATTTAGTCACTCACTACGTTCCCAACGTTATCAATTACTCTGATGATGGTAGCTGGGAGGTATTGTCTAAACACATACAAGTAAAACACGTCGACAATACGATCAAGCAAATCAAACTATCGGAAAGTATCAATTACCCTGTTGAATCTGATGAAGACTTTATGCGTTTTTTAAAGCAAATGAACATACCTGAAACTAAACAAGCCATGATGGATAAGTATGCAAGCAGCGCGACATTCTGGTTAGAAAAAATGACAGTAACCAATAATGATTATGAGATTAGAGCCGAGTTCGCCACTGAAGATGACGATGCCATGCTGATTTCACTCGAAGTAGAATATTTATAAATTCACTAATCTCACTGTTCTAAATTAACAGCACATAAGTCAGCCTAAATTTAAAATTAGGCTGACTTTTTTATTTTTTCACACTAACATAATTTAATGATTTATTATTAAGGCAAATAAACAATGAAAATAGATTTTGCCCAACATGGGAGTTTTACATTAACGATAGAGAATAATGTCATTGTGGCAACACTTAATGGCAGTTGGAATAAAGAGGCTGCCATAGCCTATAAAAATCAATTCATGCATGTCGCTCAGCCATTAATAGGTAATCCTTGGGGGCATATTGTATATCTTGATGAATGGGAGTTATGCGAAGCAGAAATGTTCCAGGTGATCACTCCTTTAGTGACGTGGTGTATCAATAATGGCCTACAAAAAGCTGCACATATTTACAGTAAATCGGCTATCAAAAAACATTTTATAGACCAAATGGTCGTTGAGAGACACGGTGATTTTGAAAGGTGCATTTTCACTAGCAAAACAGAAGCTGCCGATTGGCTAGCTGAATCCGATTTTAGAGTGCAGCGCTAATTAGCGATTCATTGCTCAGGTAAATAGGGACACAGTGCTAACTTGCCCCTTTAATAATTAAGTTAAGTGCTACCTTAACCAAGAAGCTTCAAATTATCCTATCTCGCTTTATCAAGTGCTTCGCAAACCAGCTTAATCCCTTGAAGAACTCGCGGTGACGCCCTATGTAATACATCGGCATCTAACTGATAAATGTGTTTGTTTTTAACCGCTGGCAGTTCGGGCCATTGTGACCAATTAACCCCCATGGCATTTCCTTCGTCCTGACTTTGTAATATCACTTCGGCGTTAGTTAATAATACATTTTCAATACTAATTTGCGGATATTCGCTTGCGGCCTCATAAAATACATTAGCCCCATTGCATACACCAATAATATGCTCAATCCAGCTGCCTTTAGACACAGTCATTAGTGGTGTCGACCACAACTGATAAAACACTTTAACCTTGGATTTAAGTGTGTTTTGTTGACGAATCTCAGCTAACTGCTGACGGTAATCATTTGCCACCTTCTGTGCTTGTTGCGCTTGACCAGTAAGTTGCCCTAACTGTTCAATCTCTGTCGCCACATCATCTAATGATTTAGGGTCACTATTAAACACAGTAAAACCCAGTTGCTTAATTTGATTAATATCCTCCAGCTTATTACCACTTGCCCAAACGACAACCAAATCAGGGTTAAGCTCAATAATTCGCTCTATTTGAATGCCATAATAGCCACCAATACGGGGAATAAACTTTGCTGACTCAGGGTAGTCCGCATGATCTGTGGTCGCGACAATTCTGTCGCCTGCTCCTATGGCATAAAGCATTTCAACGCCGTGAGGAGATAAAGCAACAATACGTTTTGCGCCAGTAGCGTGAATATTTGCGTGGCTATTAGCTGGAGTGACATCCTGAACAGTTTGCGCAAAGATGGTAAATGACACTGTCACTAATGCGGCAGAAACAATAGGGAATAATAAAAAACGAGTGAGTATGAAATATAGCAAACGAGTGTCCTTTTCGAGTGTAGTGCTCATTTTTAATAAATTTAACTTAAGCGATACTGATTAGTAATTGTGATTAAAATGGTTAATAGCTAAGAATAATAGTCATATCAGGTTTATTACCAACCATGCAGCTTTGCATATTCAAGCAGGTTTTCAGGGCGATAACTGTCATCTTGTTGCCAGCGCGCTTTAACTGACGAGTGAACTTGTGCTGCGCCTACATCGTTAATCGTTCGCAGCGCTTTTGTCTTTAGTCGATAAAACTTGCGTCTGGAATTAACTAACTTAGCCAGCGGATTAAGCACGATACCATCGAGTAAATGATGTTCAATACCTAGCCCATTTAACTGAGCTTGCTGCATCATCCATTGTAACGGAATATCAGATAGCCGAGTACCATCATCATCTGCAGGATAACTGCCGCCAACATTGCTGTGCGCCCCTGCAAACCAAACCTGTTCAATATCAACACTGTCTTTTGATGACCAAATCGTTGGGGTAAAATCTTGTCGATGTTCATCAATTGCCAATGCATGTCGGGCTACTTTAACATTGGCACCAATTTTGGTATCAAAAAATTCATCTTTATCTTCAAATAGCCCCAAAAATGAAAAAGGGATCCCCATAGCACCGACTGTATCCCAAACACCCACAAAAGCGACGTCACGTGTTGCATGAGAATATTTCTCCCTAAATTCGACAGACTTAATACCGTCAGGAGCATATTTATTATCTTGGGTTTTATAGTGATCAAACGCTTTTTGAATATACTTAGCATCGGGCCGCTTGATAATGCCGCAATTATTGATTAATCCCGATAAACAGCGAACCGTGTAAGCACCGCGGCTAAAACCAAATAACCAGATTTCATCCCCTGGGGAGTAATTTTGCACAATATAGCGATAACCATCGACAATATTTTTATGTAGCCCTCGACCCGTTGCCCCGCTAATTAACACGTCATGGTAAGAGCCAAGGCCCCAATCATAAAATACCTGTTGTGATTTACCATCACTGGCTATCGGGTCAATGGCTCGGGCAAATTTAAGCACGTTGGTGGCATGATCTTGTTCAACATCCAGTTCTGGCCGATTCCAAGTACCATCTGCGCACACTACAATCCTTTTACTCATTAGCTAACATCCTTTTAACGTTTGACACAGCTTTAGACTAAGGCCCTATTGGAAGCTTGTCTAAAAAACAATCTACTACCATAATAAAATATTGTGCTTAGGTACCTATCTTATCGTTATCTTATTCTTATCACTTACACTTAATTGGACTCAATTATGATAAATCCAGCAGATTGCGTACTCATGGTCGTTGATGTACAAGGAAAACTTGCCCAAGTGATGCAACACTCCGCTCAACTGCACCATCATTTAACAACGTTAATTAAAGGGGCAGCCCTTTTCGATATGCCAATTATTTGGTTAGAACAATTGCCAGATAAACTCGGCACAACCTCGCCAGAATTAGCTGAATTGTTATCCCCCTTATGCCAACCAATTGCAAAACAACATTTCAGTGGCTGGCAGTCAAAACAAGTACAAACTTTACTTGCCCAAAAAGGCCGTAGGCAGGTTATTTTGTGCGGTATCGAAACCCATGTTTGTGTTTATCAAACTTGCAAAGATTTACTACTACATAACTTTGATGTTCATGTTGTCGCCGATGCCATGTCGTCGCGCTCAACGGATAACAAAGTACTGGGTATTCAAATGATGCTTAATCTTGGTGCGCAGCTGACAAATGTAGAGTCATTACTTTTTGAATTACAACATCAGGCAGAAGGCGATAGGTTTAAAGCCTTATTAAAATTGATTAAATGATCTTAACCGCTTTATTGGCGTATTATTTGATCATCTTTCATTACTGGTAGTCGATTTTAGCCTATATGAACAAGCCATCAGATACTCAAAAAGCCGCTAAAGTACCCAGTAGCCGAGTTGCACGTTTTTCGGCATTTGGCGGGTTAGCCACTCGCTTAGCTGGCAACATAATTAAAGAAGGGGTAAAACAATACAGCCAGGGTCAATCACCGCAGCTGAAACAGCTGGTTATGACCCCAACGAATATTGGCCATATTGCAGACAAACTGGCGCAATTACGTGGCGCAGCGATGAAAGTCGGCCAAATGCTTTCGATGGATGCAGGCGAGCTATTGCCACCAGAGTTAACTGAAGTACTGGCCAAGTTGCGTTCTAACGCTAACTACATGCCCCATAAACAACTTATCGGCGTATTGAAGTCTCACTGGGGAGACAATTGGTTAGATGCTTTAGGTCAATTTGAGTTACGCCCATTTGCAGCAGCATCAATCGGTCAAGTGCATCTTGCTTACTTAGCCACAGGGGAGAAGCTGGCGGTAAAAATTCAATATCCGGGTATTAAAGACAGTATTGATAGCGACATTGATAATGTCGCCTCACTATTAAAAATGTCAGGATTAGTGCCGAATAACGTCAAACTTGACGAGCTCCTTTCCCAAGCTAAACAGCAACTACACCATGAGGCTGATTATCTTCACGAAGCGGCATTACTGATTCAATATAAGCAATGGGTTAAACACCAAGCCCACTTTATTGTGCCAAAAGTTTACCCTGCACTGAGTAACAACAGTATTTTATGTATGGAGTTTGTTGAAGGCCAGTCAATCGAATCTATAGCGTCATTAGATCAACACACCCGTGATAGTGTAGCCACCAGGTTATTACAGTTGTTTCTTGATGAGTTATTTACTTTTAAGCTTGTTCAAACCGATCCTAATTTTGGTAACTTTCAGTACCAAGCAGATACAGGTTGCATTGTACTGCTTGACTTTGGTGCTACGCGAACCATATCAAACGCCTTATCGCAGGGTTATAAATTACTGATGCAAGGTGCAATGACCAGTGATATGGCATTAATCACTAAGGCTGCATCACAAATTGGTTTCTTCCAAGACAATATTTCTGCTGAGCAGCAAGCATTGATTGTCGATATTTTTCATCAGGCATGCGAACCCTTAAGGCACAATGGCGAATATGATTTTGCCCAAAGCCGATTAGCTAAAAGAGTCACCGATGCAGCTAGATCAATGAGCACACAACAAGATGAATGGCACACGCCACCAATGGATGCTATTTTTATTCATCGTAAATTGGCAGGCATTTATTTGTTGGCGGCGAAGATTAAAGCCAAGGTTAACGTGCAGGCATTATTTTCTGTTCATCAAACTAATGATATCGAAAAATCGGTGTAACATGCCGTTATCTACTTTTTAAGAGCATGCTGTTAATGCTCAACCAACATCAAATATTATCTTGGAAAAACTATGGATAACGGCTTTAAAATCGGCTTGTTCTGTGCGTGCTTACTCAGTCTACTCGTTACCGCATCAAGCCAGGCACATTCGATTAATACAGAAACGGTTATCCGAAATAGCTCAAACAGCACCAGCCAACTAGGTGAGTTTGCAATTGCAGAAATTGCCGATGGCGTTTATCTGCATCATTCATATTTAAATGTTACTGACTTTGGTGTAGTCGAAGCCAATGGGCTTGTCGTGGTGCAAGATAAACAAGCTTACATTATAGATACACCATGGACAGACAGCGATACGGCATTGTTACTTGAATGGATAATACAGCAAGGTTTCACCCCTGTTGCCAGCATTTCGACCCATTCACATCAAGATCGCGCCGGTGGTATAGGCTATTTAAATAACCATGGCGTTCAGACTATTGTCTCTGACCGTACCCAAGATATTTTAGCTGTGACCAATAAACCCCAAGCGCATACAGCCTTTGAAGGTCATCGTTACACTGTAAAGTCTGATCTTATTGAGGTGTATGACTTAGGTGCTGGGCATACAAAAGATAACCTCGTGGTGTGGTTGCCAAAACAGCAAATGCTATTCGGCGGTTGTTTGATAAAATCACTCGACTCAAAAACCATGGGCTATATTGGCGAAGCCGATATGCAGGTATGGCCGACAACGATTAATAAAGTAAACCAACAGTTCCCTAACATTAATCTCGTTATTCCGGGCCATGGTGCAAGTGGCGATACGACATTGCTCAGCCATACCATTGAACTAATCAAACAGTATAATCGTACACAATAACCTTACTGAATTGAGCAAAAACCCGTCTATTAATCGAACTCAATGAGTTCACACAAGGAGAGTCACCATGTTTAGTCACATCATGATCGGCGTTAATGATATTGAAAAGTCGAAAAAGTTTTACGACGCAATTTTAGCGACTTTAGGCCACGCACCAGGTGTCATAGATGATAAAGGCCGCTGCTTTTACTTCACCCCTACAGGCATTTTTGCATTAACTAAGCCGATTAACGGCGAGCCCGCTTGTCATGGTAACGGCACGACTATTGGTTTTGCGGCTGAAACCCCTGCCGCTGCTGATGCATGGGAAGCTATGGGTGTTAAAAGTGGTGGTACCGCTTGTGAAGGAGCGCCAGGTCTACGCCAAGGTCCTGGCTTTGAATTGTATCTAGCCTATTTACGCGATCCTGATGGTAATAAACTGTGTGCACTGCACAGAGTTGCTAAGAAATAATCTGCGCATGCAATGACAACTTAATGGGCGAAGTATTTATACTGCGCCCATTTTTTCATAAAATAAATTAGTAATACAACATCCTCTGAATTACGCTAAGACCTATTGAACCTTTATGCTTGAAAACACCACTTAAAGTAATAACGCTTATGGATGCATCACAATCCACTACAAGGTAAAATAGCCGCCCTTTGGTATAGTAAGAGTGTGTAATGGCTGTTAACGATCCCTGTTTTATTCTTTTCAATGGCAGTATTGCTGAACACAGCTTACCGGAGTCGTTTACTTTTCCGTTTTATTATCAACCTCACACCCTGTGCATACAAGCGGCAGAACAGTTACAACAAGACTTGTTAGACACAAACCCTTGGCGACATAACTTTGGCTTAGATCCTGAAAACGATCGTGGAATGGTCATAGGTAAAATGTTTGGGGTACTGATTGTAAAAAATCAGCAGGACAAACTGGGATTTTTAGCGGCATTTTCAGGCAAGTTAGCAGATCAAAATATTTTGCCTCCCTTTGTACCGCCAGTGTTTGACATGTTAACTAAAGACAGCTTTTTTAGTGTTGAAAACAAACAAATCAATGATATCAATCAACTCATTATTCAGCATGAAACAGATCCCCAATTAACCAGGTTAGTTGACCTTTTAGCAGATCAACAGCTGCATTCAGAAAATGAGCTCGCACAGCTACGATCTGTCATTATTGAAAGCCGTAAGCATAGAAAAGATCAGCGTGAGCAAGCTGATTTAGCCTTAGCGCAACATAATATGACCACTGAAGCATTCACATCATTGTCAATTGAGCTTAGTCGCCAGAGTGTGCAACAAAAATTTAAGCTTGCTGAGTTAAAACAACATTGGGCAATCAAGGTTGACCATACCCAGCAAAAGGTTGACACACGACAACAACAAATAAACCAATTAAAAAAACAGCGCAAACAGCTTTCTAATCAACTGCAAAAGAAGCTGTTTAATCAGTACCAATTTTTAAATGTGTTAGCAGAAAGCAAAGATTTAAACACAATATTTCACGATGCCCCGAATCATCTGTCTCCAGCTGGTGCTGGTGAATGTGCTGCACCTAAATTATTACAGTATGCGTTTCAGCACCAGTTAACCCCTATCGCTATGGCTGAGTTTTGGTGGGGCTCATCACCTAAATCAGAAATAAAGCAGCATAAAAACTTCTACCCAGCCTGCCACAGTAAATGCCGTCCTATATTGGCACATATGCTTAAAGGTATGACCGTCGACCCTGATCCATTACTTGTGAATACCGCAGTCAATAAGCACATTGAAATAGTCTATCAAGATAAAGACTTAGCGATTATCAATAAACCCGCTGAGATGCTCTCTGTGGCAGGAAAAAATGTCACCGACTCAGTACAAACCAGAATGAAACAATTATTTCCCCAAGCCACTGGTCCACTTATAGTACATCGTCTTGATATGTCGACTTCAGGACTAATGGTAATAGCACTAACCAAAGACGCTAACAAAGCATTACAACAACAGTTTATTAATCGCACAGTAATCAAACGCTATATTGCATTAGTTGACGGTAAACCTAAGGGGCAAAATGGCACAATAAACTTGCCGCTTAGAGTCGATTTAAATGATCGCCCCAAGCAATTAGTTTGTTATGAACACGGTAAGCAAGCCGAAACCTATTGGGAGGTATATAAGCACAAAGGTGCCCGCACCCTTTTACACTTATATCCAAAAACAGGACGTACTCATCAACTTAGAATGCACTGCGCCCACCACCAAGGCTTAGGATTGCCCATTGTAGGAGATGACTTATATGGTGTTCAGCAAAACAGGTTGCATCTGCACGCAGCATTTATCGGCTTTAACCACCCAACCACCGATGCGTGGATCGAATTTAATACTTTTGCTGACTTTGAATGATCGACATCAAAGACCCGCTAGGTAAAAACAATTAGACTATAATATCAGCACTAAAAAAAGCTTAACACTGCTGCAGTGTTAGGTTTGCGTCAAATAGACATTACACATTTAACAAGATCGATCCTTGATAAACAGTAGTCATGTTAAAAAATATAGGTTATTGTAACAAAATATATAGGTGCTAATTATGACTTCTGCTTGTTGTTGACACTTTTAGCTCCTAAAACATGACAAACCAAGTGACGTTGCCGCAAAAACGTGACTATAGTTGTAGACTACACCCCTGATTAATTATAAAAATAACTATAAGCTCAAGCACTGTTAAGGATAAAAGTGGAACTATGAAAGAATGGTATTTCTCACATAATGGTGAAGTTAGCGGGCCTCTAGGCTTGTCGGACTCAAACAAGTTTATCGAAAAAAACCCAGACACCTACGCCTGGCATCCATCTTATGCCCAATGGATACCAGTCAGTCATGTCGATGAGTTTGATATAGTAATCACACCACCACCTCCGCCTCAAGCTATCCCAAAAAAGTTGATTGAGCGTTTTATAGCGAAAGAACAAGAGCTTAATACCGCACTAAGTCGAATTGAAACAACGATAAAGTCTCTTAGCAATTCACTCGCTGATTTTGATCGTGATACTAATAAGACGAAAACGATAACCCAGAATTTAAATCAAGAAGTTAAAACAACAATCCGAAGTGTTAATGAACAGTATGAGGCTTTACAAAGAACTCTTGCTGGCGTCGCAACTAAGTAATGATTCCAAATCATATTTGCGATAACTCCTAATCACTGTTGATAACGACTAAATAAGAATTATGATTATGAAAAAATGGTTTTTTTCACATGATGGCGACGTAACAGGGCCATTAACCGAAGTTGAGGCTATTGCGTTTTTACAAGACCAGCCTAACTGTTATGGCTGGCATCCAGCATTTTCACAATGGCTGCCGGTTAGCCATATTAGTGAATTCTCTGGTTTAGTGTCGCAGCCAGAATCGCCAGCTCAAATTCCAAAAGAGCTTATTAACGAGTTTACCTCTAAGCGACATGAGTTGACTGAAAACCTCGTTGAAATAGACGAGTCTATTAAATATTCTAAAACTTATCTATATGAGTTAGAACAAGAAATAAATATATACAAGCGTCTAACAAGTAAGTTAAGCGATGAAGTTAAGAACAATATCAGCAGCATTGAAAGTCGATATGAAGATTATCAAGCCCATTTTGAAGAACTTGTTAACGCTGTCAGTATTGCTAAATCTGAAATAGCTGAAGTCACTACAGAATTTGATAAACGTCTACAAATAAGAGAAAAAGATCAAGCTTCAGTGCCTACGCCGTCTCAAGTTATGTCAGATGCTTCTGCCACATCAATTATTGCCTCGAGCGTATCATTTGAATCAGTAGCAGCGAAATCAACATCAATCGATCCAGTTGCCACTAAATCGGCATCTATTGATCCTGTCGCTACTAAAACGTTATCACTTGACCCTATAGCAACCAAGTCTGCATCATTAGACCCTGTGGCTAGCTCAGGATTATCATTAGATCCCGTTGCAACAAAAACAGTGCCTTTAGATCCTATTATTAGTAAAACAATCACCCTAGATAACGTTGCTGAAATTAGACCCAGAACAGCATCGTTAGACCCTCAGCCTATCCGACCATCGGCCAGCATGGACAATGTTGCTGTACGCTTGAAGCCGGGGGAATCTATTGATGATATTACGCCAAAAAAGTCGCAAGAGAAAATTGATAACATTCAATTTTCTGAAGAACTAAAAAACAATATAGAACAAAAGCTTGAAAAGGTTTTTGAAGCAAGCCCTGCTATACCTGATGAAAAATCTAGTTCAAAAGCTGAGCCCTCTGCAAAATTGCAAGGCGTGACCAGTATTTTAAAATCAGTGTTCAGGGGCGATAAAAAAGTTGAACCCAAGCAAGAAGTCAAAGTGGAATCACCAGTATCTCTAGCCCACAGCAATGATGATCTAGATGATGACCATGATGACCATGATGACGATTTTCTTGATAATGAAGAACGAAATGGAACTGACGGAGAACCTACTGCAGCAGATAAAGAAAGCCGTATGCGCCGCCGTAGTAGAAGACGTCGTTAACACTAAGTACCAATAAAAATGGCCAACTTAACATAAGTTGGCCATTTTTTTAGCTGAACCCAATGTATGCTTTAAGCGACATTTATTGATTAATAGTCAAATCCTAACTGAGCTTTGATCCCTGCATTAAACGCATGCTTAATCGGCTGGACTTCACTCACCGTATCAGCAAGCTCGATAATCTCCCGGTGACAAGAACGCCCAGTAATAATCACATGTTGCATTGCAGGTCTGTTTCTCAAGGCTGTGAGAACTCGCTCTAACTCAATATAATGATAGCTAACCATGTAGGTTAACTCGTCCAATAATAATAAATTCACCGACTCATCTTGCAGCAGTTTCTCTGCGTATTCCCAGGCTTCTACAGCCGCTTTAGTATCTTTTTCTTTATCTTGTGTTTCCCAGGTAAAGCCGGTTCCCATAACATGGAACTCAACCCCTGCACCTTCTAACAAATTACGTTCACCACATGCCCAAGTGCCTTTAATAAATTGCACTACCGCGGCTTTGTGACCGTGGCCAACCGCGCGTGCGACAGAGCCAAAGCCAGAAGTTGATTTACCTTTACCATTACCGGTAAGCACTAATAAAATGCCCTTTTCTTGCTGTGCTGCGGCAATTTTAGCATCTACACCTAGCTTTACTTTTTGTTGACGAGCTTTATGGCGATCCGCCTTTTGATTATCAAGCTTAGTACTTTCAAGACTTGTATTGTCAAGATTAGTACTGTCAACATCAGTACTGTCGATGTTTGCATTGTTGTCTGTTGTCTTCTCGGTCATGAGATCACTCCGGTTAATTTGTCTAAATCAAGATGTGTTTCTAATACGTCAGCAAGACGATTTAATTGCTGTTCGCGAATGTGATTAATATCGATTGCTTCAGCTTGCGCAAGACCGGCCCATTGTAAAAGCAGCTGACAAGCTGCTGGACTATCAAATAAGCCATGAATATAAGTGCCCATAATCAAGTTATCTTGACTAACTTGACCATCAAACTGAGTCGCTTCAGTACCGATCTTAATAGGATGTGTAATATCACTATGGGTAAAGTTCGATACACCACAATGAATTTCATAGCCTGTAAAGCTAACCTGTTGCTGCTCTAATTGTAAGTAACCACTTACTTGAGTAAGGGTTTTATGTGTGGTTAATTCAGTATTAATATCCAACAAAGCTAAACCTTTGATGCTGCCTGCAATATCTTCTACACCGTGGGGATCATCAATCAGCTGGCCTAGCATTTGATAACCACCGCAAATACCAATAACCTTTCCACCGTAACGTAAATGCTTAAAAATAGCCTTATCCCAGCCTTGCTGGCGCATAAAAAGTAAGTCGGCACGAACATTCTTACTGCCAGGTAAAATAATCAAATCAGCATCAGGAAACACCTTATGCTGATCAGCCACACTGATATAGCGAAACTCAACCTGAGGATGCAGGCGTAATGGATCAAAGTCGGTATGATTACTGATCCGCGGAAAAACTAGCACCAATACGATTAGCTTGTTCGTGGTAAGTGAGGGGCTTGGGTTTAAAGATTCAACTAAACCGTCTTCGGCATCAAGATGTAAGTCGTGCAAATAAGGTAATACACCAAAAACAGGTTTTTTAGTATAGCTTTCTAACCAGTCAATGCCGGGTTGAAGCAAACCTATATCACCGCGAAATCGATTAATCACAAAGCCTTTTACTCTAGCTTGTTCAGATTCTCTCAATAGTGCCAATGTACCCACAAGGTGAGCAAACACACCGCCTTTATCGATATCAGCAATGATTATCACCGGGCAATCCGCGACTTCGGCAAAGCCCATATTAGCGATATCACCCTGGCGTAAATTAATTTCAGCGGGACTGCCAGCGCCTTCAATAACGACCAGTGAGTACTGTTGCTGCAAGCGCCGATAAGATTGCATCACTGCCGTTAATGCTAGGGTTTTATAACCTTGGCTTTCAGGTCCAAAAAATGCTTTAGCTTCAAGTGTGGTTAGCGCTTTACCATGAATAATGACTTGAGCGCCGGTATCAGAACTAGGTTTAAGTAATACAGGGTTAAAATCAGTATGCGGCTTTAGATAACAGGCAATGGCTTGCAACGCTTGTGCTCGGCCAATTTCACCACCGTCTTCGGTTACCGCACTGTTTAACGCCATATTCTGTGGTTTAAACGGCGCGACAGCAATATGCTTACGGGCAAAAACACGGCACAAACCAGCAACTAGAGTACTTTTACCCGCATCGGATGTGGTGCCCTGCACCATCAAAGCCCCTGTTAATATATTTTTGAAGTCGCGAGTAGATGGTGTATGACTGGTCTTGAGATGAGCGCTATCTATAGCCATTAGGATTTAGGTGCTTTTAATGAAAGAGGTAATCCGGCAACGACTAAACTGACTTGATCAGCCAATAAAGCAACGGATTGGTTTAACCAGCCAGCTTGATCAACAAACTCACGGCTCAGTTCCCCCATAGGCACAATACCCGACCCAACTTCATTACTGACTAAAACAACATGTGACTGCATTTTAGCCAAAGTAGACAGTAACTGCTGCTTTTCCGTTTGCCAGCTAGATAGGATACCGTTTTGTAATTGCTCTGGTGCCAAAGATAATAGATGATTGGTTAAATATAAGGTTAAGCAGTCAACTAAAATAACCTGGTTAGCTTTATCAATTTGGTTTAAACAATCAGCCAATGCCAATGGTGTTTCAATGGTTTGCCACAACAGCTGACTGGTAATTCGATCCTGCTGATGACGCGATATTCTTGCGTTCATCTCGTCATCACCAGCTGTAGCAGTCGCAATGTAAATAACATCCATATGTTGCGGGAATGCCTTAACAATATTGGCCACATGTTGTTCTGCAAAGCCACTTTTACCGCTTCTGGCTCCACCGAGCACTAAATGGATCACTAACTTAAACCAACCGCCAAAATAACCAAGTAGCACACAATTTCGCTAACTTGTTGCGCGGCACCTAAGGTATCACCCGTGTATCCGCCTATTTGGCTTCTAAATAAACTGCCTAATAAAAAACGTACACCCCAAAGAATAATAAACAAAGCAAAAGCAGCAAAACCATTGAGCCACAACAATACAAAAATACCGCTGGCTAACAGAATGAATAAATCGTTCAACGACTGATGCTGCGCTAAAGGTTTAGATTTGCCACTGTCATCTCGGACATATTTTTCACTAAATATTAAGCTAGCGGCAACCACTCTGCTTAATGTATGTGCCACAATAAAACCACTAATTGCCGCCATTGGGCTATATAATGCTAGCTCCACTAATAACTGCCATTTCAATAATAACGCTAAACCAATGGCTAGCGCACCATAACTTCCCAAACGGGAATCTTTCATTATCAGTAGTTTTTCTTCAACACTCCAACCACCACCAAAACCATCAGCAGTGTCCGCTAAGCCATCTTCATGGAAGCCACCGGTGGCAATAACACCGACTACCATGGCCACTAATACCGCTATACTGGCCGGTAAAATAAGTTGAACTAGCCAAAATACCAAAGCGCTGATTAAGCCAATCACTAAGCCTACTACACCAAAAAATCGGCTAGATTTATTGAGCTTTTCAGCATCAATTACAACCCATGATGGGATAGGAAGACGAGTAAAAAAACTTAATGCCACAAAAAATAGATTTAATTGTCTTAAACCACGGTATAGATTAGCCATACTTTCCTTAAACTACATTATCAACACCAGCATCTTCGAAACTGGCCATGTCATTATAAAAATTGATTGCTGCTTGTACTATGGGTAGTGCCAACGCCGCCCCCGTTCCTTCCCCTAAACGTAATCCTAGGGACAAAATAGGCTTAGCATTTAAATGCGCTAGCATTAATTTATGCCCTTGTTCTTCTGATTGATGAGCAAACACTAAATAGTCTCGAGCCGCAGGGTGTAATCTTACAGCGACTAATGCCGCAGCGGTAGAGATAAACCCATCAATTAGCACTAATATTTTTCGCTCAGCCGCCGCCAAGATAGCCCCAGTCATTTGCACAATTTCAAATCCGCCCAAACACGCTAAAATATGCAGGGGAGAAGTTAAACTTGAACGATGTAATATTAATGCCTGGCTGATAAGTGATTTTTTCAATGCATAGGTCTTGTCATCAATACCTGTACCGCGCCCGACGCATTGCTCAACATCTATATCAAGTAACACCGCCATCATTGCCGCTGCGGATGAGGTATTACCTATACCCATTTCACCAAGGGCGATGACATTACAACCGGACAATACGTGTCGTTCAACCACTTCACTAGCAGCCTCAAAACCTTGTGTGACTTGCTCAATACTCATGGCTGGTGCTAGATGAATCGCCTCGGTACCATTACCTAATCGATGTTCAGTTATCCCATCTAACCCCAAAGGAGCGAGTACACCAGCATCTATAACTTCTAGATTAAAGCCCATTTGCCGACAAAAAACGTTAACTGCGGCGCCACCATGAACAAAATTAGCCACCATTTGGCTGGTGACTTCACTTGGGGCAATAGACACGCCGTACTTAGCAATACCGTGGTCGCCTGCAAACACCAATAAACCTGGCTGATTAATATGTAATTTTGTGGCTGTAGGATCACATGAAAACTGTATTTGAGCGATTTGCTTAACTAATACTTCCAGTAAGCCTAGGGATCCCTGAGGTTTAGTTTTTTGATCAATCTTATGTTGGATCATAGCATCAAACTGATGAGTAACCGGCACAACGGTAAACATAACCACTCCTCGTCAGGGTAATCACTGACACATCAAAAAACGTCATTAACACTCAAGCTATTATTAACTCAGCTATTAGCGCCTGTGCCGTAGAATAAATAAGAAAAATACACTGCCAATGGCTGCGGTAATAATACCTACTGGTAACTCTTGATTGCCTAAAATACAACGAGCGACAACATCAATCCAAACCATAAACAGCCCACCTACCATGGCCGTTACTACCATAGGCTGGCGTCCTGGAAATAGTAAACGCACACAATGGGGGATCATCAAACCAACAAATCCAATGCCACCACAACTTGCGACTAAAATGGCGGTGATCAACGAGCACAATAACAACATATTTAAACGCAGTTTGGCGACATTAACCCCTAGGGTATGCGCGGTTTCATCACCGGCTTGCAGCGCAACAATTTGACGTTTAAATACTAAAATAATGACTAAACTGCTGGCCACAATAACACTGGGTAATACCACGCCAGCCCAATTAGCTTTAGCAAAGCTGCCTAATGTCCAAAACAGCACTGAGGCAGTGGCTTGCGGGCTTGAAAAATACAGCACTAGACTCGTTAGCGAGCCAAATAAAAATGATGTAGCCACACCAGATAACAACATCCGCTCAATTTGGCTACTGCGTCCTAAACCAGACAAACTCAACACCAGCAGTACTGACAAACTTGCGCCCGCAAATGCGCCTATAGGCAGGAGTAAATTTTGCCAACTCCACCAAGCGAGTTGCCCAGAAGAAAGCGCTAATAAATCAGCCTGCGCAAATAAGCCGCTTGATAGCAGGCTAAAGACCACCACAGCGCCAAATGATGCACCAGAACTAATGCCAAACAAATACGGGTCGGCTAATGGATTGCGGGTAACTGTTTGCAATACGCTGCCCGCTAAGGCCAAGCCAGCTCCAGCAACAAAAGCCAGCATAATACGCGGAAAACGCAGTTCAAATACAATCCGTTCAGTAATGCTTGCGGGATGAAAGACCAAGTCATCTTGCCAAGGCAGTCGTTGAATTATCGCCGATAACACATCGGTAAAGTTGATACTGGCAGCACCAAAGCTGGCCGCAGCAATCGGGCTCATTGCTGCCAATATAGCCAATATAAGCAGAAAAAATTGGTAGCGACGGTGATCTTTAACAGGGCTCATGATTGAACCTCGCACTCACTTGAAGTTAATCCATTATCAGCAAGCACTTTCACCTGTTTCTGGGGCACATAACCATAAAAATAATTTATCAGCGGTTTAGCATGTTGCGGATGTTTTTTAACTTCGCAGCACACTTCAAATACGTCGCCAATTTGCGCTTCTGTTAGTACCTCAGTTGGGCAGCCCTGCGCCACTAGCAGGCCCTTATTGAGTAATAAAAGGTGGTCGCACATTGCACTTGCTAGATTTAAATCATGAATAGACGCAATGACCGTAATACCTAAACTTTTCACTAATTCTAAAATTTGAATTTGATAACGAATATCTAAATGATTAGTTGGCTCATCTAAAATCAGTAATTGCGGGCGCTGCACTATCGCTCGAGCAATCAAAGCACGTTGCTTCTCACCACCCGATAATTGGCCATATTGCAAAAATGCTTTATCAGTTAAGCCTACTTTGTTGATAGCATCATTAATAAGCTGATTATCTTCAGCCGTATAACCATCAAACATACCTTTATGCGGTGTTAACCCCATTGCAATTAACTGGCTGGTGTTCATATCAAAAAACTGCGGAGTATCTTGTTGGACTACGGCAACTTGAGTGGCAAAAGCTTTTCCATGAAATTGACTAATATCTTGACCAAATAAGGATATTGTTCCGCGACTAGGGGTAATGTAGCGATATAAACAGCGCAGTAAACTCGACTTACCCGCACCATTGGGGCCAATAATTCCAAGCATTTTATTGGCTGTAAGGCTAAAACTAATATCAGCTAAAATTTGAGTATCATCATGTCGCCAACTCAGCTGATTAACCACTAAAGCAGGTATCGATGCTGATGAATTAGCGGCCATTAGCGCTTCAACACTTTGGGAACTCACAAATCACGCCCTCGACAATGGCTTGATTTACGATTAAGTAAGCCAAGCATAAACAAGCCGAAGTTAACTAGATGGCTAATAGGGGAAGCACGAACAAGATCAAACATACACGCTCCGCTGAGTATCCCGCTCAGGCGTAAAAATGAATAGTGACAAGCTGGTATCTGACTTTTGCTGGCCACAGACATATAATATGCAGGACAAACAATCACAGTTGCGGGGACAGTTCGGGCTTACCCGATTCCCAATACTCAGCACTATATATAACACGGCTCTATTTTGGTGGTTAATGATGGCCAGTTCAATCTAAAACTGAGCTTTTCAAAACATAAGCTGCCTTGTGTGGCCATTTGTAAGTCATCTGCATCAATAAATACATCAACTGTCATCAACGCGGCATAGGGTAATTGTAATTGCGTAAACACACCAGCCTGCCCTTCAGCACCTAAAAGTTGTGCCATAATGCAACGCATTACCCCGCCATGGGTCACAACAAGTGCTTGATTGGGTAATTCACTTATCAGAGTTTCATTGGTCAATTTTGCAGTGGCAAAAGACTCATCCTGAACATCACCGTCAATCGAATTCAGCATCTGACTAATAATTTTCACTAATACCTGCTTCACTCGGGCACTAAAATCAACTAAGTGCTCACCTCCTGGTGGCGTGTTGTCATGCAGCCAAGGGTTTGCCCAGTATGCATCTAATTGCGCTTGATGTAGCTTATATAATGCCTTCCAGGTTTGACCATCCCATTGGCCAAAATCAATTTCTTGTAAACTGTCTAATAGGGTTATGGGCAACTGGTGTTGTTTTGCGATAAGGTCACTAAACACAGCGCAACGCCTCAACGGGGATGAATACACAATAGCAGGGCATAGCGCTAAGCTATTAAAAGCTTGTTGCATTTGTATTTGACCTTGCTCAGACAAGGCTACATCTGTTTTACCGCGCAGGATATCACCGCCAAGGCAGTGACCATGGCGCAGGAATACCAATTGAAGATGTTTCATGGTTTTCTGCCTTGCCCTGAAGATAACAACTCGCGTATTATGGACGTCTATACGTATAAATGTCCAAACAAAATTCTGTTTGTTGAGAGCCAGCTATTCATTATTTACCCATTAACTCTCAATAAAATAGCTAGTTAGATAAATATGTCACGATTAAGTTAACGTGCCACTGCATTAAAAAGGTAATCCGTTATGACCAAGTCAACTTCCTACAGTCAAGTGCTTGAACAACTGACAAACACGCTAAAAGAGCGAATTGTCATTCTCGATGGTGCTATGGGTACCATGATCCAAGACTACAAGTTGGAAGAAGAAGATTACCGTGGTGACAGATTTAAAGACTGGCATTGCGACGTCAAAGGCAACAATGACATGTTGGTCCTTAGCCAACGTCAAATCATTAAAGATATTCATACTAAGTATCTGCTAGCCGGTGCTGACATTATTGAAACCAACACCTTTAACGCTACCACCATTGCTATGGCTGACTACGATATGCAGTCGCTATCGGCTGAAATTAATTTAGAAGGTGCCCGGGTTGCACGCGAAGCAGCCGATGAAGTGGCCGCGCAAACGGGTTATGCCCGCTATGTAGCGGGTGTGCTTGGTCCAACCAATCGCACCTGCTCAATCAGCCCAGATGTAAACGACCCTAGCTTTCGTAACGTTAGCTTTGATGAGTTAGTTGATGCTTATGTTGAGTCAACCACAGCCTTAATTGAAGGCGGCGCCGACATCATTATGGTTGAAACCATCTTTGATACCTTGAACGCCAAAGCCGCCTTATTTGCCATTGAGAAAGTATTTGATCAACTTGGCGATCGCTTGCCAGTAATGATTTCAGGCACAATTACCGATGCATCTGGTCGCACATTGACCGGCCAAACCACTGAAGGTTTTTACAATTCACTGCGTCATATCAAGCCGTTATCTATCGGTCTTAACTGTGCATTAGGCCCAAAAGAACTGCGCCCTTATGTAGAAGAGTTATCCCGTATTGCTGAATGTTTTGTGTCTGCTCACCCAAACGCAGGTTTACCAAACGAGTTTGGCGGTTACGATGAAACTCCAGAGGAAATGGCCGAAATCATTAGTGATTGGGCCCGTGAAGGCATGCTGAATATTGTAGGCGGATGTTGTGGTAGTACCCCTGATCACATCAAAACAATACGAGAATCAGTGATCAATCATGAGCCGCGCCAAATTCCTGATATTCCGGTGGCTTGTCGCCTATCAGGATTAGAGCCATTAACCATTGATGGTAACTCACTCTTTGTTAACGTCGGCGAACGAGCCAACGTCACCGGCTCAGCTAAATTCTTACGCCTCATTAAAGAAGAAAAGTTTGAAGAAGCCTTAGATGTGGTGCGCGAACAAGTTGAAAATGGCGCACAAATCATCGACGTCAACATGGATGAGGGCATGCTAGACGGTGCCGAGTCGATGAAAAAGTTCTTAAACTTAATCGCTTCAGAGCCCGATATTTCCCGCGTACCGATTATGATCGACTCATCAAAATGGGAAGTGATTGAAGCCGGCCTTAAGTGTGTTCAAGGCAAGTCTATCGTTAACTCTATTTCGATGAAAGAAGGCGAAGAAGCCTTTATCAAACAGGCTACGTTAGTCAAACGCTACGGCGCGGCAGCCATAGTGATGGCCTTTGATGAAGACGGCCAAGCCGATACCCGTGAGCGTAAAACCCAAATTTGTACCCGTGCCTATCGTTTGTTAGTTGATGTGGTCGGCTTTCCCCCTGAAGACATTATTTTTGACCCGAACATTTTTGCTATTGCTACCGGTATAGATGAGCACGACAATTATGCGGTCGATTTTATCGAATCAATTAAAGACATTAAAGCCACCTTACCCTATGCGATGATTTCTGGCGGTGTGTCAAACGTGTCATTTTCATTCCGTGGCAACAACCCTGTACGTGAAGCGATTCATGCGGTGTTCTTATACCATGCGATTCAAGCGGGTATGGACATGGGCATTGTTAACGCTGGGCAACTAGCCATTTATGATGACATTGATGCCGATTTAAAAGAAAAGGTCGAAAACGTTGTTCAGAACCGGCCCTGCCCGGTTGCTGATTCAACCAACACTGAACAATTATTAGATGTGGCTGAAAAGTACCGTGGCGACGGCACTCAAGTGGCTAAAAAAGAAGATTTAGCATGGCGCAGTTGGCCAGTAGAGAAACGTTTATCGCATGCCTTAGTCAAAGGTATCACAGAATTTATTGATGAAGACACCGAAGCAGCAAGGCTTCAAGCAGCACGTCCACTTGATGTTATTGAAGGGCCGCTGATGGACGGCATGAATGTGGTCGGCGACTTATTTGGTGCTGGTAAAATGTTCTTGCCACAAGTGGTTAAATCCGCTCGAGTGATGAAAAAAGCAGTTGCTTTTTTAAACCCGTATATTGAACTAGAAAAAGTTGAAGGCCAATCAAACGGCCGTATCTTAATGGTGACGGTTAAAGGTGATGTGCATGATATTGGTAAAAATATTGTTGGCGTTGTCTTGGCTTGTAACGGTTATGAAGTGGTTGACTTGGGCGTGATGGTATCGGTTGATAAAATTCTTGAAGCGGTGAAAGAGCATAATATCGATATCATTGGCATGTCAGGCTTAATTACCCCAAGCCTTGATGAAATGGTACATAACGTCAAAACCTTCCACCGTGAAGGCCTGACCATTCCAGCCATTATTGGCGGAGCGACATGTTCTAAAATTCACACGGCGGTAAAAATTGCGCCACATTATCCGCACGGCGCCATTTATATTGCCGATGCCTCGCGCGCAGTGCCTATGGTTTCTAAGCTGATTAACAATGAAACACGCCAGGCGACTATTGATGCAGAATATGCCGAATATGACGTCATGCGTGAAAAACGTTTATCGCAAACTAAACGTAAAACCATTGTGCCAATTGAGGTTGCCCGCGAAAATCGCTGTAAACATGATTGGCAAAACTACACGCCATTCACGCCAAATGTGTTAGGCCGCCAGGTCTTTGATGATTATCCACTGGAAGATTTAGTCGAGCGTATCGATTGGACACCATTCTTTAGAAGCTGGGAACTTCACGGCCGCTATCCAGATATTTTAGAGGATAAAGTCGTCGGTGAAGAAGCGCGAAAATTATTTGTTGATGGTAAAGCCATGCTTGAAACCATCATCAGTGAAAAGTGGCTAACGGCTAAAGCGGTAATAGGTTTATTCCCTGCGAATACAGTCAACCATGACGATATTGAACTGTATACCGATGAAAGCCGAACCACAGTAGAAATGACTACTCATCACTTGCGTATGCAATTAGATCGAGTTGGCAACGACAACTTCTGTTTATCGGACTTTGTTGCGCCAAAAGATTCTGGTGTCGCAGATTACATGGGTGGCTTTGCCGTCACTGCGGGTCATGGCATTGATGAGCATGTGGCACGCTTTGAAGCCAATCACGATGACTACAATGCCATTATGCTTAAATGCCTTGCAGATCGCTTAGCTGAAGCGTTTGCTGAACGCATGCATGAGCGGGTACGCAAAGAGTTTTGGGGATATGCGGCTGATGAAGTACTAGATAACGAATCCATCATTCGTGAGAAATACAAAGGTATACGCCCAGCACCAGGTTATCCGGCGTGCCCTGATCATACTGAAAAAGGCCTATTGTGGGATTTACTTAAACCCGATGAAACCATTGGTTTAAACATTACCGAAAGTTATGCGATGTTCCCCACAGCTGCAGTATCCGGTTGGTACTTTGCCCATCCGAAATCCCGCTATTTTGGGGTCACTAACATTGGTAAAGACCAAGTAGAAGATTATGCCAAACGTAAAGGCATGAGCTTAGCCGAAGCCGAGCGTTGGTTATCACCTGTACTTGACTACGATACAGAGTAATTATTACTTTATATCCTTAAACAGCCCTCTTTACTCCCAAAAGTTACTCATAGCAGGCCGATACACAGGCCTGCTATTATTTCACTATTGATCAATCATCGAATAATTGAAACGGTAATGTTTATCAAACGAACTATCTAAGTTATAACAATACCTGGATAGACTAGCAGAGAGCATTAAACTAGGCTAATTCTGTTGCGCAATAAAACCAAATCTATCGACATTCAACTCTTGCAAACTAGCGGTCTGAGAAGTATTAACTTGCTGAATGGGTTGCTTCAAGACACGTTCTGCTTGTTGCATTAATATTTGCCAACTATGGTCATTGTCTGACTGCATCGCAAAACCAATGTTGATATTAACTCTCTGGTCATCGTGCAATGGTTTAATGACTAAATTAGCCACTTTCTCTTTTAATCTAACGGTTAACCGTTGCAATTGATCCGTTGAAGTCTCTTCAAACAACAAGACAAACTTATTATCATGATGTCTAAAAATTCCGCTATTAATATGAGCCGTAAACTCTAAAACACTGGCGACATGCTTAACAACACTATCACTACCACCGTAGCCATATTTTTCACTTATATGAGGTAGTGAATCAATCTCAACAATCATAATGGCCATGGGGGCATTTTGATAAAGACCTAACTCAAAAACTTGTTTGGCTCGATGGTGTAAAGCTTGGCGATTTAACAACCCTGTTAATGGATCAACCTGAGTCACATCTTGCAATTTGAGTTGTTGTTGACGATATACAATTAAACAACACGATAATGTTATCAAGATTAAAAAAGTGAACACAGCCAAAGTGCCCGACGATTGTAAAACGCGATTCCCCGCAGCACTTAAGGTTAATTGTTTATCAAAAGCTACAAATATAAACCGAACAAATTGTTGTCCAAAAAATATCAATTCAGCAAACAAAAAAGGGTAATAAATAGCGTGAAGCTTTCTAGATTTAGCCGCCAATATAATGGTCAAAACAGTACAGATATTAATAAGCATTAACAAAGGATATATATAAAGCAACCTAGATGTCAGTGACTCTAAAAAGCCTGGAACGTAATGCATTAAAAACACAATTACAGCGATCAATATCATTGATGGCCACTGAGGGGTAAGCTGAAGCTGCCGTCTGATACCGGCAAGTAAACCAAGATGAGCTAATATATAACATGCATTAGCTAAGCTAGGGCCAAGCCAATAGGGAATAGGTAAAAAGTAAGAAAGTAAGCCAATGCAACTGCTGACAAAAAATAATCCACCAGCTATGCTCCAATCTATTAAGCTGCGCTGGCGATGACCAACAACATAAAATGCCAGTAAACTGATAGCCATCATCGCACTGACTATTGCGGTTGATACGTGAAGAGTAAAAGCATCCATTGCTAAATTACATCCTAAATATGCATGTTAAGTTAATATATCGTTAAAAATAATACTTTAAAAGCAACAAACTAATATTTATCACAAATGACGCGTTATATCCGTTATAAATGCCCTGTTTTGACCCAAATAACCGTATCCTGTTCAACATAGGGATTGTGCTGACTTAAGTGTGGACTGCGTAGCCAGGTCCCAGCAGGATAATGGCCGTGCTCATCAATAAACTCGCCACTGATAACATATATTTCTTCACCACCAAAATGACGATGTGGTTGAAATTGACATCCTGCAGGCCAAAAAACTAACGCACTGGATTCAGTTAGATGCTGATGTAACGGCATTACTTGCAACTGACCTTGGCCCGGTAACCAAGGCGCGTGTTGAGTGTCGATACGAACTTGCTTTAAATCTGATGGTTGAAACTGATGCAACTTAACCAGTAATTCACAGCCCTGTAAACTAAAAGGGGCGTGACTAAAACCTTCGGGATTGCGAATGTATGTGCCCGCTGGATAATCGCCAGTTTCATCAGAAAACACGCCAGATAAAACCAGAATTTCCTCGCCTAATGGGTGTGGATGTGATGAAAAACTGGCACCCGCATCATATTTTACAATACTGGTTGCATGGCCTTGCTCAGCTTCTTCTCTAGCAAGACGCTTACGCCACACGCCCTTCGCGGGGCTTTTATCCCAGCCCAATTGATTAGTATCAATAACCACACGTTGGTTAAAGTCCATGTTAATTGAGTCACTTTTTATCGACTTTAAAGGATTAATCTCTGGGATATCAACATCGTTAGAATTACTACTTTGCATTACGGTTCCTCATTCACACTATGTGGTTATAATAGATTGATTAAACAAGAAAACAAGCAGGTACAATTGTGACACCTAGGTACTTTTAGGTGTATTTTAATGAAATATAAGTATTAATTTAATTTACCAGGCCGATAAATAATGAGAGCCTTAAAATGCTTTCACCCAATAATGCAATATTATAAGGTCACCACAAATTAAGGCTTACGACAAAACCTAGTTAATAAACTGTCGTAGCGGCAATGCTTAACAGGTCAACTAAATGTGCCCATTATAAAATGCTCAACCACCCACTTTTGGACTTTAGCTACTGATGTTTAGCTATTAGATTTGGCCAATTGCTTTTGTTGTTTATATGCCTTAGCCGATGCAGGAATTGGGGTTACTTTACCCGTTTCTAACCATTTTTTAAGACGGCTAGCATCTGCTATATGGGTATATTTGCCAAAGGTATCAAGCACCACAAACGCGACTTTTCGCTTATTCATTTCGGTCAGCATAATTAAGCAATGACCGGCTTTGCTGGTATAGCCAGTCTTAGTTAGCGCGATATTCCAACCGTCTTTAAATACCAACTTGTTGGTATTCTGGAAGTCAAGATTGTATCTTGGCTTATTGAAAATAATGTGTTTTTTCTCAGTTGAACTTAACTTGCCCAATAAAGGATATTTTTGACTTTCCTGTAGCAAAATAACCAAATCCTTTGCACTGGAGACGTTATCAGCCGATAAACCTGTTGGCTCTGCATAACGAGTTTGCTCCATACCCAATGCTTTCGCTTTGGCATTCATTGCATCAATAAAAGCAAAGTAGCCACCAGGATAATGATGGGCAAGCGCTGTCGCTGCACGATTCTCTGAAGACATTAAAGTCATCAGCATCATGGTTTCACGGCTAACTTCACTGCCGACTCGCACTCTGGAGTAGACATTACGCATAATTGGAGCTTGGTGAATATCTACAGTAATCATTTCATCTAACGGTAATTTAGCATCTAACACCACCATTGCAGTCATCAACTTAGTCACTGATGCTATCGGTACTTGATGATTAATATTACTCGAATATAAAACTTCATTAGTGTTAAGGTCCACCAGCATAGCACTACCCGCAGCTAGCTCTTGTTGTTGAGAAGACGCAACGCCTGTTGCTGCATAAGCCTGATGGGTTAAGCTAGCTAATAATAACAGTGTCGAAAAAGCAGATTTGAATGGCATCATCAAGGTTAATTTTTCAATAAAAAAATAAAAATTAAGTATACGCTAAACGATGATTAATCAGCGAGTCAATTCATACGAAAGTAGCGCTTTAACTTCACTTTTCATGAACAAATAGCCTACGGGGTCATGACATTGTGTTATCTGCTAAACCGTTATCGATTGGTCATTAAGATAGCTATACTCATTTATTAATCATACTTGCCAGCAGTAATAACCTATAATCACAGTAAATTGGTAATAATAACAATCACAACTAGCACTCTATGCCAGCGTTAATTTACTGTTATAGTACTTATTCTGACGTAATGAAAAACGTTATACCTGTTAATTCGATTTACTTTTTAGAGGTTGGATCAGATGCTGCTTACTAATGGCTTGATCAAATGGATAACATTATGGCAATGACTATCGATGCACTTCTTGGTAAGTGGCAACAATTTCTAACCTACATCAACCCTAATAGTGCAGCTACAGAGCAAGAGTCAGAGCCGACAAATACATTATCCTTAAAAGCCATTGCGCAAACCTATCGACACCATGGACTTAGAAGCCCGCTCAAACAACAGATCTCTTATTCAGTAAATACTGATATTTACCATGTCATCGGGCGAGAACAAGCTATAGATCAAATCAACAACGCCATTGAGTTATGGCGTGATAACCAAGGTGAATTGAGCGCGATCATTGCCCCTTTTGGAGCAGGTGTCAGTACTTTTATTCAGAATATTATTCGCGGGCAACCGGAGTCTGAGCCACTATTATGGCTTAGCTTCTGTAAAGCGCCGCTGTCTTCAAAAGAAGCTATCGCCACTTTATATGATTGTTTTGATATCCAAAATGAGCCCCAATCAATTACAGAAGCCATTAGATTAATCAATGCACAGCCTCAACATATTATTTTCCTGGATGACATTCATCGATTAATGCAGCGCCGAATGGGCAGTTATCAAGCTTTGGTAACATTAGCGACTATATTAATGGAAACCAGGCAAAGGCATTGCTGGATTATGGGGTGTGAAACCTATGTATGGCAAAGACTCTCTTCGCAATATCAAATTACTCATTTTATTAAAACCGTCGTTCAGCTTAAGTATTTTACTCAGACTGAATTAACCACATTTCTTACGCTTTACTTACCTGATATGGGTATAAATTTACCGCATGAAAGCAATAACACACAAGAGAATGAAGGCGATTCAGCTCTCACCATAGAGTTAAACGCCCTAGAGTCCCACACCAAAACCTTAATGAAAATCTGCCAAGGCCAGCCTAGGCTCGCTTTATTCATTTTAAAGCAATCTATTGATGAGCATAAGGTATCTAAACTTAGCGATCTCAACTCAAAAGATATTTTCACTATCGACACCCACGCACTAAAAAGTTTAGATGAAGAATCACTCTTTGCACTCGCAGAAATTTATGTTCATGGCGGATTAACCGTTGAACATTTAAGCATTATTTTCAACATGTCTATCGAAGAAAGCTCGTTAAAATTGGAGTTTCTCAGCAGGCAAGGTCTATTGATAACACAATACTGTGAAAGTGATTTTGCGCGACACTTTTATCAAATACCACCAGTACTGAGTAAAATAGTCGCCACGCACCTGCTTAATCACAACAAACTTTTTAGCTTCTAATCATTACCAAAGAGAATAGGTATGGAATCAACAACAGACGCATTACAGTCGCTAATTAGCATCATCTCATTAGAGAAAATAGCCTTAATTTTATTAATATGCTTTTTTGCCTGGGCGCTATTGAATGTAATAAAAATCAGTTTAGATAAACTCACCATAAAGCTGCCAAAATATCGATTATTCTGGGGACGACTTTACCCGTTTATCCGCTTATTTATTTGGGGCTGCGTAATAATTTATACTACTGCAGGAATTATCGCACCTCACCAAAATGTAGTGTTAGCTATGATAGGTTCAATCAGTATAGTTATCGGTTTAGCGACTCAAGAACCGGCAAAAAATATGATTGCTGGCTTCATTATTATGTTAAATCCCCCCTATCGAGTGGGTGATATGGTCTCGCTCGCAGGCCATTATGGCGAAGTAATAAAACTTGAATGGAGCGTAACCTGGCTGCGAACCTTTGATGACAACACCATCATGGTGCCTAATGCTGAGGTATTAAAAAATGCCGTATCAAATGCCAATAGCGGCGCCCTAGATGAAATGGTTGTAATCAGTTTTAATTTACCTTTGCACGCCGATCATAAACAAGCCATAGCCCTCGCCAAAGAAGCTACACAATGCTCACCTTACACCTTTTTAAATAAACCCATCAGGATCATATTAGGGACAGATTTATCCTATGGGCAGCATATGCAAACCATTACCATAAAAGCTTATGTAATGGATGTACGCTTAGAGAGAAAGTTCATCAGTGATATCAATGTAAGAGTGTTAGATGCTTTTAAAGATGCGCATTTTTATGACGACAAGCAAATAATTTCGCCGCAGGTTACGTTATAATCGAGATAATGTTAAAAACAACTAATGGAATTGCCTAATGACTCAAGATGAAATGAAAAAAGCGGCCGGCTGGGCTGCATTAAAATATGTCGAAAGAGATACCATTGTAGGTGTAGGTACAGGCTCAACGGTTAATCACTTTATTGATGCACTAGCAACAATGAAAGATGATATTAAAGGCGCGGTTTCAAGCTCGGAAGCATCAACAGCAAAAATGAAACAATTAGGCATTGAGGTATTTGATCTAAACAATGTTGCAGACATAGCCGTTTATGTCGATGGCGCCGATGAAATTAACGACCGTATGGATATGATTAAGGGCGGTGGTGCAGCTTTAACCCGTGAAAAAATTGTTGCCGCAGTAGCCAAAAAATTCATTTGTATTGTTGATAACACTAAACAAGTATCGATATTAGGCGACTTCCCGCTACCGGTAGAAGTTATCCCGATGGCGCGCTCATATGTGGCACGTGAATTAGTTAAATTAGGCGGTGATCCTGAATATCGTCAAGGTGTAGTGACCGATAATGGTAATGTGATTATAGATGTACACAACATGAAAATTTTAGATCCTAAAGTCATGGAAACTAAAATTAATGCCATAGTCGGCGTTGTGACTAATGGCTTGTTTGCTAACCGTGGCGCAGATGTATTGCTAGTCGGCACACCTGAAGGCGTTAACACTGTCACTTCAAAGTAACAGCTTTCGATATTGCTACGTTTGATATAGTTATTTTTTAGCTACTTCAAAGACTAAAGCAGCATTCTCGTCCAATAAAAAACCTAACTCGCTAAGTTAGGTTTTTATTTATCTAGCACCTGCGCATACAAGATGTAATAGCTGCAGCCCCTGAGAAAAAGTATAGAAATAGCTAATTCATTACTGAGCTACAGATACTAATAACCATGTCCAACACATCAAAGTATTTTTAGACTTTAAACATACTCACTGATTTATGCAGACCAGCTGCGCGAATACGCAAATCCTCTGATGCTGCAGCATTCTCTTCTGAAGCATGCGAAGACTCATCAGCTATGTCACGAATAACCACCACGTTTTTATTAACCTCAGCAGCCACCATGCTTTGCTCCTCAATTGCGGCAGCGATTTGAGTGCTCATGTCCATAATATTAGTCACATCTTCGTTAATTAAGCGTAGCAATGAACCCGCACTTGCAGCTTGGTCAGCACTTTCTGCACCTTGGCGCTGGCTAGTTTCCATTAACTGTACAATAGAGCGAGTCCGTGTTTGCAAGGTAGTAATAATACCGGCAATCTCCTCGGTAGACTCTTGGGTTCGCATCGCTAAACTTCTAACCTCATCTGCAACAACCGCAAAACCGCGACCTTGTTCCCCTGCTCTAGCAGCTTCAATTGCTGCATTAAGTGCCAGTAAGTTAGTTTGCTCTGCAATTCCTCGGATAACATCTAATACACTGCCAATAGTCTTACTGTCCTGCTCGAGCTCGCGAACCACTTTAGCTGAATCATTAAGCTGACTGGCAAGTAGTTGAATTTTTGCTATCGTTTCTTCTACACCAATTTGACCACTCTTTGCGTTATCGTGGGTTTGGCTGGCTTTTAATGCGGCTAATTCAGTGTTATTAGCAATTTCATCAATTGTGGCGCCCATTTCAGTAATGGCGGTTGCAACCATGTCAGTTTCATTCAGCTGCCTTAACACACCTTCTGATGCTAAAGAGGCATTATTAGATAGCTCCTGGCAGGAAGTATTCATTGCATCAACAGCTTCATTGACTTGCTCAATCAAACTTTGAAATGCTCCCACCATACTATTAAAATGAGTCGCAATTCGTGATAACTCATCATCCCCTGAGTCATCACAACGCAGGGTTAAATCTTTAGATTGCTCAATACTGGCAATTACGCGGGTAATATTTTCAACGGGGGTAATAATGCTGCGAATAATATAATAAGTGGATATCGACAAAGCCAGGGTAATCAATAAGAAAATACTGCCGCCTAAATATATGCCATTTTCTTCTGCTTGATTAATTTCAGCTAAAGTTTGTTCTTTTAACGCTTTACTATCGTCATCGGTTTTATAAATAGCATCGCGTAACACCTTCATTTTACCGTCAACTTCAGTCAAGCCAAATTCTTGCTCTTTACTCACTAAGGCCTGAAAGTCAGCCTGATATTGGTCAATACTCGCCTGTAACTCATCTTTGGTTCCAGAGGCTAAATACGAACTATTTACCGCTTGCTTAAACTGACTAATATAAGATTTAAACGAGTCTATATATTTAGGATCGCGGCGCAACATGAAATCTTTTTCATTACGGCGAAGTTGTAACATGATAACAAGTAATCCATTTTCTTCATTGCTGCTTAAGATAGATTCCACATTATGAACAGCTTCTCTTAGCTGACCATACAGACCTGTTTTAGGGGTTAAGCCTATTTCTTTTTGCAGCACCACAACATCGTTAAATGTCGATTTATAAGTCTGGACACTGTCTTTTAAGCCATTTAAAGCCGAAAGTGGGATATTGCGAGCATTTAGCACTTCTTCAACACGCTCAAACAATACATTTAGGTCTGCGAAATTCTGTTGATGTTTTTCAAGATATACGACATCCAATCTGTCTAAAAAATCTTTTTCTTCTTTTCTCAGTTGATAAATTTCTTTTTCAATTTCCATTACACTGGTTGTTGCCAATGCCAGCTGCTGTTGTACGTTGATGGAATATTGTTGTAATGCAAACATAGCAACAAGTGCCGAGATCGATACGGCTGCACTCAACAGAAGCTTAGATCGGATTAACATAGCGCATCCTTTTTTCATTTTAATAGTTAATATATAGTCGTTATTATGTAAGTAAGCTAATAAATAAACTAAAAATTAAGCCAAAAATTAAGCCAAAAATTAAGCCAAAAATTAAGCTAAATATTCTTTACAAAAAAATTACCATTCAATTATTATCGGCATATGACATTAAACCTAAATGCTTTTATCGACATTTACAGCCAAAAAATCATAAAAAAAGGCCTTCCGAAGAAGACCTTAATTCATCACTATTATGCTAAAAGCCCAATGCTTGCACAAATACTAAGCTTATTTTTCCATTTGGTGGCAATCAGTACATTCTTTCATTGTCAGTTCAGGGCTGTGCATTTCCATGTCTATTTCATGCGCATCACCAATAGCATGACAATCAGCACAAACAGCTAAGGTTGCTTCATTTTCAGTATGCATAGCAACGTCGATACTTTCATGACACTCAACACAGTCAACTGCAGCAGCTGAACCAGCAAAAAATAGTGCAGCAAATAAAATTGAATATTTCATATATACTCCTAAGTCATTTAGGCGCAGATCAGTATTATGCGTTCCAAAGCTCAACATTTACTGCACGCGTTTAATAAGTGTATTAACCACTATTTTAGTTTATATTTCAAAAAAGATTATCAAAAATGCTAACAACATCAAATTTTAAGCGTTATTTTTACAATCTGAATCAACTTTAGCAAAGCTATAGGTTTCTGCACGATTTTCAACCAAAAAAATTACCACCAAGCTATTTACCACTTGGATATCTAAATCGTAAATTAATGGATGGAGTCCACTTCTTCTTGTGTTAAGTAGCGCCAATCTCCGGGCACTAACTCTGGGTCTAGTTCAATTTGGCCAACACACTCACGGTGTAAATTAACCACTTTATTACCAACTGCGGCAAACATGCGTTTAACTTGATGATATTTGCCTTCGCTAATTGTCAAGCGCACCTGTTGTGGGGTAATAAGCTCTAAAATAGCAGGTTTAGTTAACCCATCCTCATTACGCAGTGCAATACCACTGGCAAAAACAGCCACTAAATCTTCAGTAATGGGATCAGCTAATTCGACTAAATAACGCTTACCACAATCTTTTTTAGGTGAGGTTATTTTATGAGACCACTGACCATCACTAGTGATCAATACTAAACCTGTGGTGTCAGCATCTAGCCTTCCAGCAATGTGCAAGGTATCGATTTTTTCGATATCCATTAGGCTCAACACCGAAGGATAAACTTCATCAATAGTCGAACAAATAGTGTCCACTGGCTTGTGCAACATGATATATCGTTCACCTACCACAGAAATCACTTGGCCATCTAAACAAACCACTGTTTTTTCTGTCACTTGAAATCCCGAATCTTTTATAATGACACCATCACAGGTAACATCACTTCGGTGAAGTGCTTTTTTCGCCATAGTACGGGTCAGTTCGGTACTCTCACAAATAAATTTGTCTAAACGCACAATCAATACTCACTGCTTTAATTTGTTCATATTATGCGGTCTTAAGTTAAAAATAGAAATAACAGCCGAGTAAATCGTACTTTTCGTTACACCTAGTCACAAAAAACCACACTAAAACCCCCAGAGAACGCTTGTATTATTAGCCGACAACCCCTTAACATAGCTGTCACAACAATAAGTCAGCAGTCAATTCAAAGAAATACTTTGGCACTCAAAACCTGACAAGATAAAAACAAAATTACCAGCCTCCATTGAAGGGCATATTTAACGCAAGGGAAACAACATGAAAAAATTGGTTATTGGAGGACTTTGTGCCTCGCTTATCGCTGGCCTGTCAGCTTGTAGTGATAATACTCAAGCAACAGCTGATTCGGCAGCAAAAACTGAAGTCACTAAAACAGCAACCGCAGCAGCTGTTGAAAAAGCACTGACTTCAGGTGTTAGCTTTGACAATATGGACAAAAATATTCGTCCACAGGATGACTTTTACTTATATGTTAATGGCGGCTGGATGAACACAGCTGAAATCCCAGGCGATCGCACTAACATTGGTGCTTTTTACGACTTACGTGAAAATGCCCGTGACGACGTTAAAGTCATTATTGAAGATTTAAGTGCTACGCCGAATTTAGCAGATGGCACCGATGAGCAAAAAGTAGCGGACTTATATCGCTCATTTATGGATGTTGCGACCTTAAACAAGTTAGGTATTGCACCAATTCAAGCTGATTTAGATAAAATTGCAGCACTAAAAGACAAGAATGAATTAACTGCATTTTTTGGTGAGAATCAAGCTAACGGCGGCGGAACGCCATTAGCTTTCTACGTTGAAATAGATGCCAAAAACTCTAGCCGTTATGCGACTCATATTTGGCAATATGGCTTAAGCCTGCCAGAAAAAGATTACTATTTTAACCAGGAAGAGCGCTTTGTTAATATTCGTAAAGCCTATGTTGAACATATCGAAAGAATGTACGACCTAGCAGGCTTACCAAATGCTAAAGCAAACGCAGAAGCTGTTCTTGCGCTAGAAACCAAAATTGCTGAAAAGCATTGGGATGTCGTTGAAACTCGCGATAGCACTAAAACTTACAACCTTTATCAAGTAGCAGACTTAGATGAACTAGCGCCGGACATTAACTGGCAAGGTTACTTGGCAGCATTAGGCGGGGATAAGCAAACTGATATTATTATCAACCAACCTAGCTATATCCAAGGGTTAAATGAAGTCATTAAGAACAATGACCTTGATGCATGGAAAAATTATCTCACGTGGATGACCCTAACCCACAATGCAAGCAACTTATCAGAAGCGGTAGACAACGAAAATTTTGCTTTTTTCTCTAAAACCTTAAATGGTCAGGCAGAGCAAGAACCACGTTGGAAGCGTGGTGTCACTACAGTAAGTGATACCCTAGGTGAAGTCGTCGGTAAAGTATATGTTAAACGCCACTTTGCTCCAGAAGCGAAAACACGGATGGAACAGCTTGTTGAAAACCTTCGTGGCGCTTATGGCTCGAGCATCGATTCGCTAGATTGGATGAGCGCTGACACTAAAGTCGCGGCAAAAGACAAGTTAGCTAAATTTAACCCTAAGATTGGTTATCCAAATAAGTGGGATGACTATACTAAACTGACGATTAAAGCGGATGATTTATTAGGTAATGCTAAACGCGCTGCAATTTTTGAACATAACAAAAATTTAGCTAAGCTAGGCCAACCAATAGATAAAGACGAGTGGCACATGACGCCGCAAACTGTTAATGCTTACTACAACCCAACCATGAACGAAATTGTGTTCCCTGCTGCAATTTTACAACCACCATTCTTCAACTTAGAAGCTGATGATGCGGTTAACTACGGTGGTATTGGCGCGGTTATCGGTCACGAAATGGGCCATGGGTTTGATGACCAAGGTGCTAAGTTTGATGGTGAAGGTAACATGCGTGACTGGTGGACTGAAGCTGATCTAAAAGCATTTGAAGCTAAAGGTAATGCCCTTATTACCCAATATAGCGGTTATAAAGTATTTGACGATTTGAACGTCAATGGTGAATTAACCTTAGGCGAGAACATTGGTGATTTATCAGGTGTGACCATTGCTTATAAAGCTTACAAAATGTCACTCAATGGTCAAGAAGCACCAGTGATTGATGGCCTAACAGGCGATCAACGTTTCTTTATGGGCTTTAGCCAAATCTGGCGTGTGAAAATGAAAGAAGAAGCCATGCGAAACCGCGTAGCAACTGATCCACATTCTCCAGGCCATTTCCGTGCACTAGGCGCGTTATCTAACATGCCTGAGTTTTATACCACTTATGACGTGAAAGAAGGTGACAAGATGTACCTTGCACCAGAAAGCCGCGTAAAAATCTGGTAAGCATAATCTAATATTAAAGGGCGCCATTAGGCGCCCTTTTTGTTAACCTTTCTTAATCTAAATATCTGTCTTTATTCAGGATTGATTCAGCTTCAGTAAGTTACAGTGTCCCCAAGCTAATCGCTTGGAGAATTTACATTGAATAAACTTTTTCGTACTCTTTTTATTTTTTTAGTGCTACTGAGCACCCGCCAAGTTACCGCCCAGTCACTTGCGCCTGTAAATCAACAAGATGACAAAGTCCCTTACGGATTAAATCTCGGTACTCACAATGCGCTTGATATTTTATATTCAATCCCTGACTTTCAAGCATACCAGCCTATGCAACAATCAGCAGACTTGATTGATTTAATGACACAAGCAGATCTGGCTCAAACTGAGTTAGGCCAGCTTTTGTCGGTTATCAGTCAACAGAATAAAACAACCATGTTGCTACCTGCGGCCAAAAGCTATCAGCGGGCGTTACAAAAAGTAACTCATAAGTTTGAAGGCGATGCCCGTTTAATTACCGATTTAGCCCGAGGAAGCATAGTGGCTAATAATGTTGATGACTTAATGGCAAGCTACAAAATGTTAGCTGAAAACAGCGAAGTGGTACAAATTAAAAACCGCTTTGCCAACCCAAAGGCATCAGGTTATCGCGATTTAAATGTTCTGCTGAAACTGCCACAAAGCCAAATGATTGTTGAAGTGCAGTTACACCTACAAACCATTGCCAATATAAAAAGTGGTCAGGATCATAAACACTACGAACAAATTCAGCAAATAGAAGCCATCGCCAGCATAGAACATCGTCCATTGAATGAATTTGAAATACAGCAAATAACCCGAATTCGTCAACAATCCCATAAGCAATACCATAAAGCTTGGCTGGTGTATAAACGTCAAGCTATCACTACCGATTATCCACAAGCAGCCTAACCAGCCATTAATTCCACCCACCCTTTTGCGCTCACATGAGCGCATTTTTTTTATCTGAATCAGCCATTATCTCTGCTATAATCCCGCCCAATATCGCATTGACCGCTATCGCGACTAAAGGAACATCCAATGCAAGACATTATTGACCATTTACAAGAACTCAGTGAAACCGTTCCAGTTCCTTTTGAATTACCTACTTTTGAGCAACTAGTCGAAGTTGAAGAACAAATATTAATTGGGCTTCCAGGGGATTTAAAAGAGTATTTACTGTATGCCAGTGACGTTATTTATGGCACTTATGAGCCAGTTACTGCCACAGATCCCTACTCGCACACGTATTTGCCAGAAGTAGCCAGTTACGCATGGTCTATTGGATTACCAAGAGAGCAAATCCCCATTTGCCAAATAGGTGACAGCTTTTACTGCATTGAAGAAAACGGTCAAGTGCAATTTTGGAAAAACGGTCGCTTTAGTGATGCACGATGGGAATCATTGTGGGACTGGATTGAAGATATTTGGCTTGGACTATAACATCCATTTTCACATTCACACATCAGCTTATTTAGGAAATATTATGTCAAAACCTTCTGGCTTAAACGCCATTGAAATGCAGTGTTTACGCCAATCATTTGGTTTAACAGTTGAGCAGGTCGCACTCATCACTAAAACGACTTCTGAAGCGGTTATCGCATGGGAAGCCGGTGAAGCTGAGGCGCCAATACCTGCTCAAAAGAAGCTATTAGAAATTGATGACATCATTGAAATGCAAGTGCTCAATACCACTGATGGCATTGAAGAGTTATTTAAAAAAGAGCCTAAACGCCGTTTAGCGTTTGTGGTATATCCAACCCAAGCACTTTATACCCAATATAACCCTGAATTTTTAAGCTCATTACCAGTAACAGAGTTGTATAACACTGCGGCATGGCGAATTAAAAAAGAATGTAAGCTGGTACTTGAAGTTGATGTGAGCCTTATAGCGCTGGATGCAGAAGCATACAAAACCTATCGCGCAGATAGCGGCATGAGTGAAAGCCGTGAAAGCAGAGCTAAATGGGCTGCAACTCAGCTATAGTGATTGGCTATAACATAACAAACAACAAGGAAGCTTAATGCTTCCTTTTTTAATGACTATAAAATAATAGCTTAAACAGTTTGAGGCTAATCCACTAAACAAAAAAGCCACATAACCCAAAGGAAATGTGGCTTTTATTATCTTATTACTTTGTGACTAGAAGTTCATTGTAACTTTAGTGTAGAAGTAGCGACCCATTGGATTATGAACCGAAATAACATAACCATATAAGTCTGAGTCACCATCACCAATAGCGAATGATGGTGATTCATCAAATACGTTATTAACACCTACTGATAACTTAACCGTATCATTGAAGCGGTATGAACCTGACATATCGACCAATAATTGTGACTCAACTGCACGAGAGGTATTATCTTCAAAATCAAGCACACCGTCAAAATCGATATCAGGTGTATCTTCAAACTCACCAATATAGCTGAAGTTAACGTTAGCAGCAAAGTCATCCATACGCCAATTAGTCGTCGCTAACCAACGGTGCTGAGGAAACTTATACTCTCCAGTATAATCGAGGTTGTCTTTTTCAAAGTTATGTAAATAACTGTATTCAAGACCAAACTTCAGATCACCATAACCATCAAGCTCTAAACCATAGTGTGATGACACATCCACACCCTGTACTTCTTGAGAGGTCAAATTAACAAAGCTAGAATGAATAATGCTGATAGGGCCTAATGTTTGGCCATTCTGAGGCGTTAAACGCTCACAAACCGTGCTATTTTGCTGACCACAATTCGCGGTATAAATATCACCCAGCGGTTGCTTATCTATTTTGTTATCTTGAGTGATGCTAAAAACATCAAATCCAACATCGAACTGCTGACTTGGTGCCCAAATCATCCCCAGGTTCCATGTTTCAGATTCTTCAGCCTCTAGCTCAGAGTTACCCGCAAATTCAGTGTTATAATCTAACGCAGTACAATCAACACCGTCTGCAGCACATCGATACGTATCAATAAAGAATGTACTTTCTCTTGATGGACCTAAACCAATTTGCGCTAACGATGGGGCACGGAAACCTGTGGACCAAGAACCGCGGGTAGTTAACTCGTCAGTAACACCCCATATGAATGCAACTTTAGGGTTGGTTGTTGAACCAAAGTCACTGTAGTTGTCATAACGACCTGCGACTTGTAATTCAAAGTCATCGGTAATCGGAATTGAAAATTCTACATAGGCAGCATATTGATCGCGAGCTGCTTGAGCTGATACCGCTTCAGTACCAAAAATTAAACCTCGCTGGAACTGCTCATCTGGCACGTCACTCACATCTTCTTCACGGTATTCAGCACCGGCCGCCATCATAATATCGCGATCAGCAATAGTGAATGCCTGCCCAGAAATGCTGGCATCATAAGACGTAATATTTGATACACCTTGTCTTACTAAACTGGTTGTGATGCGATCAATCACATCTTGAGAGTTAATCGTGCCACCAAATGGATTGTAATTACCGGCATCAATTTCAGTTTGTAAGTAATCTGTTCTTACCCAGCCCTGTGAACGGTCACCTGTTTGAGACGATTCGCTGCGACCTTTTTGAGCAGAGAACTCCCAGTCCCAATCATTTGTGATACCACGAAGTCCTGCAACCAGTCTCATAGAATCTGATTCTATATCCCAACGACGCGCACCGGCATCAACGGTACGATAACGACCGATATCAATGTCTTGTCCAAAAGGATTATTAGGGTGTGAACCCGGCACTGTTAAGCCGGCATCTTCATCTAATGGCGTTGGTGCTCCGCCCGCTTCCGAGGTGTTATGTTGCACTGCCAATTCAAGGAATGCTGTAAGATCATCACCTAAATTGTAATCGAACTGACCAATGGCGCCGACACGTTCAGCGCCAGGAATTGTTAAATTATATGGGCCATAGTCAAATACACAACTGCCACTTGCGGTAGCGCGATCTGCTGGACAGTCAGGGTCAATAGTTTTAACGCCATTAACATAAAAATATCCAGGAAAACCACGTGATGAACGGAAATCTTCACCGCCATAAGGCGATTGATTAGCAGTACCAAATTGGCCCATGTCTTCTGCAGATAATGTGCCGTTGGTAAAGTAATCTAGAATGATAGACGCGCTGCCTTTATCGGCCTTTACGCCCCACACTACGCTGGCTGTGGTTTCATCATAACCAGTACCATTGTCGTCGCCATAACCTAGGTTAACTTCAATCCCTTCAATATCTTTTCTTAATACAATGTTAACAACACCGGCGATAGCATCAGAGCCATAAATTGCTGAAGCACCGTCCTTTAAAATATCAATGCGTTCAATCGCTGATACCGGGATATTGTTAATATCAACAAACGAATTAGTAATTCCTTCAGCAAAAGCACTTGTACCGACACGACGACCATTAATTAATACTAATGTCGCATCTGGGCCTAAGCCACGTAAACTGATTGATGCACCGCCGTTTGCGGTAGAATCTTGACTGTTGCCACGGGTAGAGAATGCACCCGCACCATTGGCAGGCATACGCTCTAATAATTGCTGTAGGTTGTCAAAACCCATGTTAGCAATATCTTCTTTGTTAAGTGATTGTACTGGCGAAGGTCCTTCAATATCTGTCCGTTTGATACGAGAACCGGTAACTTCGATACGTTCAACTTTAGCTTCAGCTGATGCATCGGCGGCTTGAGCAACAAAGGCGATTGGGGCCAATGACAGTGATACAGCAATAGCGCACGCGCTGCGCAAAACGTTAGGTCTTTTCATGATCTTCCTTAAAATATTTTTTATTTTATATCCATGACTACTGCAAATTGCGGTAACAATATAATTACCTACGACTTGCTTGGATTATTATTTACATGTCCAAGTTAATTTAAAATTTAACAAAGTCAATACAATGCAGTAATGTAAATGTAACCAAACACTTAATCAAGAATAAAAAGCTAAAATAAATGAATTTAAATTCAAAAAATAAATATGACAGGCTGATACATAAATAAGATAAGTAACTAGAATTACCGACCTAGCCCTTGTCTAATCAAAGATAATGGTTATATTTTGCCGTTAATACGTTAACTGTTGAACAATATACTTAAATGGTTTTTATGCTAAATCAACAATTGGTTCCGATTTCCACACTCTCTAAAATCAAGATTTTGTTTAAAGCAACAGGTCCTGGTATTTTAATGGCTGCAGCAGCTATTGGCGCATCACATCTTGTAGCATCAACTCGTGCGGGGGCTGAATATGGTTGGCAGTTAGCCTGGTTAGTATTGGCGGTAAACCTGGTTAAATATCCCTTTTTTGCTGCTGGAGCGCGTTATACCGCAGCAACGGGAGAAAGCTTGCTAGAGGGTTATTTACGCCAGGGACGCGGTTATTTGTGGCTGTTTACTGGGCTCAATACTATTGCCGCCGTCGCAAGCACTGCGGGGGTATGTATGTTAACCGCAGCAATGCTGACTCAATTTATTCCACTCTCTATTGATGTATTAGCCTTAATAGTATTAATCACTTCATTGGTATTGTTAATTGTCGGCCATTATAAGTGGCTGGATAGCATCACAAAAATTATCATGTTTGTACTGACTATCAGCACATTAATTGCCGTGTCATTGGCTTTCTCCAATCAATGGGGTAAGCCGGTAATCACCTCTTCTGCTGATGCATGGCAATGGGCTAATGTAGGTTTTTTAGTGGCTATGATGGGCTGGATGCCTGCCCCTATTGAAGTCAGTGCATGGAACTCGCTGTGGTTATTAGAAAAGCAGAAGAGCCAAACGGTAACCCCCAAACAAGCCATTTTCGATTTCAATTTAGGCTACATCACCACCGCAATCCTCGCGCTGGTCTTTTTGGCATTAGGTGCATTAGTCATGCATGGCTCGGGGGAGCAGTTTTCAGACTCTGGGGCTCAGTTTGCCAATCAATTAATCACTTTATACAGTCAAGTCATGGGCGAGAACTCCCGCTACCTTATTGGCATTGTGGCGTTTTTATGTATTTTCAGTACCACTGTGACCGTGATTGATGGCTATAGCCGTACCCTCAATATGGGTTGGCAGCTACTCACTAAAGCGCAAGACTCGCCTAAAAGACTTAATATGATTATGTTGCTAATGAGCGCTTTAGGCTTAGGGTTAATTTTATTTTTTAAAGGTGCGCTGCTGCCTTTATTAGAGTTTGTGATGATTTTAGCTTTTATGACCACAGTGATATTTGCATGGCTTAATTTTCGTTTAATGACCAGTAAAACCTTAGCGTCGAAACACCGTTATGGTAAGGCAATGGTCGGCTTATCTTGGTTTGGGCTACTGTATTTAGTAGGCTTTGCGATAGTGTTTATTTATTGGTATGTCACCAAATGATCGCTTCACAGAAATGATTTTCGATAACACAAAAAGTTACCTTAGCTATTAAGCAGGTTAAAAATAAAATCCGCCAAACGGTAGCAGAGCAACTTATAGCACACGAATAATCTGACGAATTAAAGATTAATCGCTATAATATACTTCAGTCACGTGACCTAAACTATTTATGCGCAGCCGCGCCAGAGAACCTTATGATTAACAATGATATTCTTCGCCGTATTCGTTTTGTTTTTGATTACTCAAATGCAAAAATGATCAATATTTTCAGCCAAGCCAATGCCGAAATCACTTCAGATGAGATAATCGCGCTACTGAAAAAAGAGGAAGAAGAAGGTTATCAAGCTTGTAACGATAAATTAATGTGCCAGTTTTTAGATGGTTTGATCATCAAAAATCGTGGTTTAAAGCCTGACGCCGAAGTACCTACGCCCTTAAAGCAGCTAACCAACAACCTTATTTTTAAGAAACTACGGGTCGCATTAGAAATGCGCGAAGACGAAATCATTGCCGTACTAGCCTTAGCTGATTTTGCGATGTCTAAATCTGAATTAGGTGCATTGTTTCGCAACCCTGAACACAAAAACTATAAACCCTGTGGCGATCAAGTGTTGCGTAACTTCGTTAAAGGTTTGTCAATTAAACACCGCGGTAAATAAGATTAGGCTCAATAAAGCCTGTTATACCCTATCAATGCACAGCTAGCGGCTGTGCATTTTTGTTACTGGCGAGTAATTCAAACAACTGCTTCATAAAAAAAGTGTGAAATTCATCACTTAACAGACCACAATACATATTAGTCATGTTAATCTATCCTTTAACAAACCTATCAAACAACACACAAAAAAGGTTACCCATGGACGATACTAAACGCCCACTCTATCTTCCTTTTGCAGGTCCAGCCATTCTTGAATCTCCGCTGCTAAATAAAGGCACTGCCTTTACTGAAGATGAACGTATTTCATTTAACCTTGAAGGCTTGTTGCCTTGGGTAATTGAAACCATTGATGAACAGGTCGCACGCGCATATCAGCAGTTTACTAACTTCACTAACGACTTAGATAAACATATATACCTGCGTAATATTCAAGACACCAACGAAACGCTATTTTATTCATTGGTGCGCAACAACATCAGTGAAATGATGCCGATTATTTACACCCCAACGGTAGGATTAGCCTGCGAGCGCTTTTCAAAAAACTATCGCCGTAACCGAGGGTTATTTATCTCTTACGAGAACAAAGATCGCATCGACGACATTTTGAATAATTCGACTCGTCATAAAGTCAAAGTCATTGTTGTCACCGATGGTGAGCGTATTTTAGGTTTGGGCGACCAGGGCATTGGTGGTATGGGTATTCCTATTGGTAAGCTATCACTTTACACCAGCTGTGGTGGTATTAGCCCGGCTTACTGTCTGGCGGTTACGTTAGATGTAGGTACTGATAACCCGCAACTACTCGATGACCCCATGTACATGGGATGGCGCCATCAGCGTGTTGGCGGTGATGACTATAAAGAATTCGTAGAAGCCTTTATGCAAGCGGTTAACCGTCGCTGGCCAGATGCATTAATTCAGTTTGAAGACTTTGCCCAAAAAAATGCCATGCCTTTACTTGAGCGCTATAAAGACAAGTACTGTTGTTTTAATGATGATATTCAAGGCACGGCTGCGGTTACTGTCGGTTCATTGTTGGCAGCCAGTAAAGCCGCTAACACCACACTAAGCCAACAGCGCATTGTGTTTTTAGGTGCAGGCAGTGCTGGTTGTGGTATCGCTGAAGCTATTATTGCCCAAATGGTCTCCGAGGGTATCAGTGACGCGCAGGCTCGATCGCAAGTCTTTATGGTTGATCGCTGGGGCTTGTTACTCGACAACATGCCTAATCTATTACCTTTTCAAAGTAACTTGGCACAAAAAACAGCTTTGGTTGATCAATGGCACAACTACAGCGACAATGTCTCGTTGCTCAATGTAGTTAATAACGCTAAACCCACAGTGTTAATTGGCGTATCGGGTGCACCAGGACTATTTACTGAAGATGTGATTAAAGCCATGCACAGCCATTGCCCACGTCCAATAGTATTTCCATTATCTAACCCAACAAGTCGAGTCGAAGCGACCCCAAAAGATATTTTAAACTGGACATCAGGCCAGGCGCTTGTGGCAACAGGTAGCCCATTTGAACCAGTTGTGGTCAATGGTGAAACCTTTGAAATAGCCCAGTGTAATAACAGCTTTATTTTCCCAGGTATTGGTCTTGGGGTATTATCATGCGGCGCAACCCGTGTATCTGATGAAATGCTAATGGCCTCTAGCCGTGCACTGTCTGAATGTTCGCCATTGGGTACAATGGGTGAAGGTTCACTATTGCCTAAGCTTGAAGATATCCATAAAGTGAGTAAGTACATCGCTTTTGCAGTGGCTAAAGTCGCAATTGACCAAGGTTTAGCCCTACCTTGTACTGATGAGTTACTGCAACAAGCCATTGATAATAACTTTTGGCAACCAGAATATCGTCGTTATCGCCGTACTGCATTTTAATCTGTGCTTGAATAATGATGTAAAAAATCCCAGTAATGAATTACTGGGATTTTTATTTTAATCAAATAACTGATAAAAAATGCTTAATCTGCCATAACCTTTTTGAAGCTATTAAGCATCACTCTATCGGTTCGGGCTTTTTTCAGCTTGCGTAAACATTCTTTTAACGACTGCTCAGCTAAACGGCCAAAAATACCATCGTATTCGTTATTGTTCATCTCTTCTTCTGTGTCATTGCTGTCGGCAATCTCTTGCGCAACACGACTCAGCTGCATCCAAGCATTAGCAATATAAAAACCATGAAACTCAGCCTGCGAAATAAGCTTTTGAGCACTGGCAGGCAATTTGTCCCAGGCATTGTTAAACGCTTGTGCTTTATCAGCAAACAACTCTTCAAACAGGCCGTCATAGGCTTCAATTAAGCTGTCAGGTAGTTGATCCATTGGTAGCACTTTATTGGCTACATTATAAGATACCTTTTTCGCGGTATCTCTATAGGTTTGTTCAACCATGATTACACCTTATATTCATCAATATTAGAATTTAAATTAGAGTTATAATTTGAGTTAGCGTTTGAATTTAGATTAAAAACGTCCACTAATAAACACACCGTAAGTGCCATTATAAGCCAGTGGCACCACGCTAATATTTTCATAAGGATCAGTAAAATACCAACCCGCTACAATGCCAATGGCCGCCCCCGCAAGCACATCTTCAACATGATGCTTGTCGCTGGCAACACGAGTATAAGCAACGTATGACGCAACCACATAGGACGGTACGCCATATTCCCAACCATAACGTTGATTTATAAACGTTGCAGCAGCAAATGTGTCCGCTGAATGCCCAGAGGGAAATGAGTCATCACCACTGCCGTCAGGTCTTTGCTTATCAACGCCTAACTTGAGTGCTTCAACCACTAAGCGGCTTGAAATACCTGACTTAGCTAATTGCCAAGCGCCTTGATAATCATCTTCTATCATTAATGTCGAAGCTAATGCTACTGCAGGTAAAGCAAGATGTAATACATCACCAGAGGTTTCCAGATCACCTTCAGCTTGGCTAGGTAAAGACATAACCAATAGCAATATCGACAGCATTACAGGTCTAATGGTACTTATCTTCATCTTTACTCACTTATAAATGACAACAACGATAACCGCGACGTTATACGCTGCAAGCCCTCATAATGCAAATACTGTTACCGTTTAAAATAACAAGTCGCACTTCTGTTATATATTTGTTATTTATATCTATAATCGGCTATAATTCAAACATTGCAGGAACAATAAACATCAAGTTTTTATTGTTACATCAAACAAAAATAAGTGGCCTGTTATCTTGAAAAAATATCGCGAGAACATCCTTAGCATTTCAATTTTGCTAACAACACTACTTTTATTATCTCCAGCATGGGCTGAGTATTATGATAATGCTCGGGCAGATGAAATCTATCAAAAGTTTGAGCAAGTAGATTATAAAGATCAAAAAGAAGCCGATGCACTGCTAAAAGAATATAAACAAATTATCGCTGCTGACGATGATGTACGTCAAAAACTGTTTATCCGCCAAAATTGCTGGGGCCAACCATCAGAAACCAATGAGCAACTAGCCAAAGCTATTGAGTATGCTCAACAGCAATTACTGATCTATTCAGACCCATACCCTTCTGAAATTCACACAGACTTACTGCTATGCTTGGGTTATTACAAAAATTATGCAGGACAAACCGAAGGCGCATTTGCTGATATATCATCCGCCGTTAGCAGCGCATATGAGCTAGAAAACCCAAGACTAATCGCTGACGGACGCAGTATTCGCGGCTCAATGATGTCATACCAAGGTAACTACAACGCAGCCTTAGAAGATTTAATTACCGCACAACACCTTTATGAAAAGCTGAATCTAACCTATTGGGCGAATGAAACCTTAAATGAAATAGCCACCAGTTATCGCCGTTTTGGTGATTCAGAAACCGCACTTAAATATCAAATAAAATTAGAGAAAATGTACATAGAGTCTGGCCAGCTTATGGAGGCTGACACCATTAATGTGCAAATCGCATTTTCATTAGAAGCACTGGGGAAAATTAATGAGTCCACTGAACGCTTTTATCGATCGTTAAAGTACTGGCAATCAAAAAAAGATAAGGTCGCCATTGCAGGCACCAAAGTTAATATTGCTGGCAACCTTATTTTACAAGGTCAAATAGATAAAGCGCTCATTTTACTTAAAGAAGCAGAACCTGATGTTCCGTTAGAATATGAGGGCCCACATAGTTTTATGTGCTTGTATTTTGCTCAAGCTTACTTAGTAAAAAATGAGTTAGATAAAGCGATTGAATACAGCAAAAAAGCCTCCATTGACTTTACCCGTGGTGCAAATAAACGTGGTGAAACTCAAAATCTGCGCTTATTAAGTGATATTTATCTCGCCAAAGGTGACATAGCAAATGCGCACAAGGCATTAAGTGATTTTGTTGATATGCACTTAATCTTAGACAAACAAATCATGTCCGATAAAAACGCTGAAATGCAAACCAGGTTTAATACCGACAAAGTACAAAATGAAAATGAGTTATTACTTAAAGCGGCTAGCGACAAAGAATTGCAGCTGCAAATAATGCAGCGTAACGAGTCAATGCAAATTGTGATCATTATCTTAGTGGCCATCATCTTAATTATCGTTTCAGTATTTGCTTACAAGCAGGTTAAACGTAAGCAGACCTATCAAACCCTTGCGTTAACGGATGAGTTAACCGGACTATCTAACCGCCGAGATACCTATCATCAAGGTGAGCTTTTTATCAAGCAAGCAAAACAAAGTGGCAAACCTTTTTCTGTAATCTCGTTTGATGCAGACCATTTTAAGCAAGTGAACGATACCTTAGGTCATGAAGTTGGCGACAAAGTATTAGTCAAGCTAGCAGCCTTAACCATGGGCATGATGCGAGAAAACGATGTTGTTGGTCGTGTCGGCGGTGAAGAGTTTTTAGTCTTATTGCCTAACATCTCACACACTATCGCACTGGAAATTGCCCAACGTTTAATAGACTGTATTGCTAATTATGAGTGGAGCCAAATATCACCAGAATTACATCAAACGGTTAGTGCGGGAGTGACGAGTTTAACCAATGAAGCCGAACTGTCTCCATTGTTACTGAAAGCTGATCATGCACTGTATAGTGCCAAAGCTGATGGTAGAAATTGCGTTAGAAGCGCTTAAAACCTATTGATTTTATTATATTTAAGATAAGTAGACTGAGTTGAATAATGATTTAATCCAACGGGAAAGTTTACTACTTTTAGTTATGCCGCACAGAAAGTGCTTACAAAGTGCAAGCAGCTTAAAAAACTGTATTAAGGGTTTGGTTAATTATTCACGGTAAATAACTTTGGCTCATTAGGGTGCAAGTCAGTTTCAAACCACTTTTGATACAAAGCTGTATATTCTGGCGTTTGCATAAATTGACTTAATGCCTGATGCCATTGTTGGATAAGCGCTGGTGATGTGCCGTCAGAAAAGGCTAAATATATCGCTAAATCTTTAATTTTATATGCCATTCTTACATCAGACTTACGCTTGCCAATTTGATTAAGTGTATACGGCACACCAAAATCAGCCTGGCACAAAAAACGAACCCTAGACAGCACTAGTTGTTTGACGCTTTGATCAGGATAATTTGCCACAGCTAATTGACTTACATGCGAGTCTTTAAGTGTCTGCTGACAATCACCTTCACGGTATACCCCTATGTCCCCTTGATTAGTTAGGTCACTCAAATTATCTAACTTGATAGGGTCATCCTTAAGTACAAAAATCCCCATACTTCCTTCAGCAATTGGCCCAATAAATGAAAATCGACTTTCTCGTTGATGATTCTTGGCCATGGCAATTAATAAAACATTTTTTTGAGATTGACCTAGCAAATTAGCCCGTGCCCAAGGTAAAAAGACTATCGGATCTGTTCTAGATAATTGTAACTGCAGCACTTGAATTAACTCAATAACGTAACCCGTAGGTTGATCATTAACACGATAACTCATCGGTGCCCAATCTTCTGCGACGATCATCAAGGGCTCAGCGGCAATTGATTGTTCACACTTAATGCAAACTAAAGCCGCTAATAACACATAAAAAAGTTGCTTCAATGCTAACCCCCACTCTTTTATACAATATCTTACACATAATAATAAGACCGAATTTTCCCAATGAAAAAATCTATAGTCCATTACAGATAGCGTATAATCAACGGCAAGATTACTCACACCTAATGATTTACCATGGCCGAATCGACTGCGCTACTCAATACTGACATGCCCAATACTGTACTAAGTGTAAACCAACTTGCCGAGCTTGCCCGAGAAATTAAGCAATGGGGTAAAAATTTAGGTTTTGCACATATTGGTATCGCAGATGTTGACCTATCAGCACACGAAGCTGATTTGCAAGCATGGTTAGATAAAGGTTACCACGGTGATATGGGTTATATGGCTAACCACGGCATGATGCGTGCAAGGCCAGCAGAACTTCATCCTGGTTGTATTAGAGTGATTAGTGCACGCATGGATTACCTGCCACCTGATGCCGGGTTTGCCAGTAACTTAACTGACCCTAATTTAGCTTATATCTCACGTTATGCCGGTGGCCGTGACTACCATAAACTCATGCGACAACGGCTAAAACAGCTTGGCGAAAAAATAGCATCACACTGTCAAAGTCTTGCGTTTAATAACACCGACTTTCGCCCTTTTGTCGACTCTGCGCCCATTTTAGAAAGACCTCTAGCTGAAAAAGCAGGCTTAGGCTGGACAGGCAAACACTCGCTAATTTTACATCCAGACGCAGGCAGCTGGTTTTTTCTCGGCGAATTATTAATTAACTTGCCCCTGCCAACTGATGTCCCTATTAAAGACGGCTGTAATACCTGTGTGGCCTGTATCAAGTCTTGCCCAACAGATGCGATTGTCGCCCCTTATGTTGTTGACGCCAGGCGCTGTATATCCTATCTCACCATAGAATTACAAACTGCTATTCCGGAAGAGTTTAGACCCTTAATTGGCAATCGAATTTATGGTTGCGACGACTGCCAGCTAGTATGCCCGGTCAATGCCAAAGCCCCACTCACCCAGGAAACCGACTTTCATACCCGGGCAAAACTAATACAACCTGACTTACTGAGTTTGTTTGCCTGGTCAGAAAGTGCATTTTTGTCAAACACCGAAGGCAGTGCTATCCGCCGCATCGGCCACAAACGCTGGCTACGCAACATAGCCGTCGCCCTAGGTAACGCTCCCGCAAGCGATGATATTATTGCCGCACTGACTCAAAAAGCTCAAACAGATGAAGTAGATGCATTAGTCATTGAACATATTGAATGGGCCATTAATCAGCAGCAAGTAAAGCTAGCGGAACAAGCGCTCGCCATAATAGAACCGCTAAGCCGCAAAACCCAACGGGTTATTCGCAGTGTTCAAAAAGGGCTGCCAAGAGATGCCTAGTTTCAGCGAGTGTGTGAGTATAGTTTTACTAGCAGTAATGAAATAATCATGCACTACTCGGCTAATTCCAAACTCAGCTAACTCCAAACTTGCTCTTCCCAATCTTACCAGCTCCCCTATAAAGCCAACTTAAGTGCGCGTTACCCAACAAAGCGCATAAAAGCTAAACTCGTAATTTTCATACTACTTTTCTTGTGGGCGAACAGATTATTGTTGCCTTTGTGTAAATAAATTACACAGGCGTCTGGACGTCTAGAAGTTTATTATGCTAACCTGCTACCAAGTAATCGAATTGATTTCATCGGTAAGTTGAGTAAGTTTCATGTGGAGTGAGCAATGATAGAACTTAGACACCTTCGCACCTTAATGGCGTTAAAGGAAAGTGGCAGTTTAGCGGGTGCAGCTAAGAAACGTTTTGTAACCCAATCGGCTCTTTCTCACCAAATTAAAGAATTAGAAACCCGCATTAATTCATCTATTTTTGTTCGTAAAAGTAAACCGCTCACCTTCACCCACGAAGGTGCCCGTTTACTTAACCTTGCTGAAGAAATTTTGCCAAAGGTCATTGCGACAGAATCTGATTTAAAGCGTGGATTAGAAGGTGAAAATCAACAACTCAAATTAGGCATTGAATGCCACAGTTGCTTTAGATGGTTAATGCCTGTTATTGAAGCATTTAAGCAACACGCACCCGATGCACAGATTGATATTTCAAGCCGTCATCTTTTCGATTCCCTTAATGCGCTTGAAACTGGCGGATTAGACATAGTACTCACTTCTGATCCTGTACCTGGACATACTTTGGCGTATCAGCACTTGTTTGATTTTGAGGTTAAATTAGTGGTTGCCAATAATAATCCATTGGCTAAGCAAGCTTTTATTAGCCCTGTACATTTAGCCAAACAGACATTATTGACATACCCTGTGCCGCTGACCCGTTTAGATATTTATAAGCACTTTTTAGAGCCAGCCGGGATAGAAATTGGCGAACAAAAACAATGTGATTTAACCTCAATGTTATTACAAAGAGTAGCCTGTAATGATGGGGTTGCGGCGCTGCCTACATGGTCAATTAAAGAAAGCCAGGGCTTAAGCTTAACCTCATTACCATTAGGAGCTGAAGGCTTAAAACGACCATTGTTTGGAGCCTATAGACGTGATGCCACCAATGCTAACTTAATCCAGAAATGGTTAGAATTAGTGGCACAGGAAGGGTTGGCCCTGCAAAGATCGAGTCTAACTCAGGCCTAACACTTCAAAGGTTTAGCATTACTCAGGTCTGGCGCTATAGGGGATTTATCAACAAACCTCTTTTCGACAAGACTCTACGTAAAAGAAGCCCTGCTGAGTCAGGGTTTTTAGTTTGTTGTAAGTTATGCGCAATCATAAACTCAATACGCAAATCATCATCTAGACCTAAAGATTCAAAGGCTTCAATTGAAAGTGTTTGCTGATGGTTGTCAAGTAACGACTTAATAACCCGCAGTGATACGGGGGTTTCTTGCTCGCTGTTCAAGTAAGCAAAAGCGGTTAAGGCGATAACCTGGCCAAACACACTAAACAGTGCCAAGGTTTGCATTTCATCGGCGTCAATTTTTAGGCCGCTACCCTTTTCGGTTTCTTGACGTAAAAGCGAAATAGAATCAACCGCAATTAACTCGTTCAATTTCCAATAGCCATGGATCAACTTTTTATAAGGCTCGGCAAGACCATCTAAACGTTCTTTTAGATAGAACGAAAATGCATAACGATAAATGTTAACCTGACCAAGACGAATTAGCGCATCTTTAATGCTGCGATTCTTAGTTGATATAAGCCCTGCCGTTTGCGCGGTATTACTGCGCATAAGTAAGTGTCCTGCTAATGCGGGATCATCTGACACAATATCAATCACAACTCTGATATCAGCTTCGTTAATTAGCGCTTTTTTTAGCGGAATAAGAATGCCGCGACGGCCAATGACTTGATCTTCATTACCAATAATTGCCCTAACTTGAGTTAACACTCTTTGCTCAAGATCCGTCATACCCCATTGTCACCTTATTATTAAATCGAAATTTGTATTTAGGCTGTTAGCAAAACCATAGCATAAAAAAGCCAACAAGAAACTTGTTGGCTTGATAAAGTATAGTCACTTTGTGATTTAAACCAATAGCATTTAAGCCAGTTTGATTTAAATCAGCAAGATTTAAAAACGATATCCTGCGGTTAAACGTAAGTTACGCCCATCGCCTGGATAAAAGCCACTTCCCCATGCCGAATAGTAACCTGCGCTGACATACTCTTCATCAAGTAGATTGTCAGCCCGTAGGCTTGCAGACCATTGCTGGTAACTATAATTAATTGCAATATTGGTCAGTACATAACTCCCTAATTTAGGGTCAACGTTAGCATTGTCACCTTCAATAAAGCGCTCGCCTGTGTAAACACCTTCAGCAAATACTTGCCAATGATTAGCAAAATCATAACTCACATAACCGCGGCCATTGTGTTTGGCCACCCAGGATAAAGCCTTACCTGCATTCTCGCCTTCAGTAAACTCGGCATCAATATAGTCATATGCAACACCAAGCATTAATGCAGGACTAAGCTGAATATCATAATCAGTACTGACACCATATCGACGCGATGCATCGGCATTAATGTTAGCGCCATTAAAAGCACCACCGACTGGTTTTTCAGCACTGGGATCCCAAACAATTTCATCTTCTAAATCAAGTTGAAACAGATTAATTTGTAGATTATGAATATCGTATGCATAGTCCCAACCCGCTTCAAATGATCGCCCTAGCTGCGGCTTTAAGCCCACTGTACCTGGTGAGGTATAAGCCTGCTCGTCCACTTTAGCAAAACGGAAGTTATCATCAGCACGCACATACAAACGATGTTCAGTATTAGGGCGATAATTTAAGCCCAGTTCAAATGCATGTGCATCCTGGTCTAAATCAATGCCATTAGGATAAATATTCCCATCAACCAGGTCATCCTCAGCTTCTGCATAACGACCGCCAACCACATAGGATAATGAAGTTGTCAGTGGCACAGAGGCCTGAATATAAGCGCTGCTTTGGGTTTGTTGATTACTTCTACCAAAGCTAAATATCGACTCACCTAAATTGTAATCAATACCGGTAATGATATTTAGTTCGCCACTTTCGACTTGATACTTAGCAACCGCTTTGGGTGAAATAGACAATAAAGTACGTTCATTACGGCCTGAACTGCCCCATTGCTGGCTGGTATTATTACTGTCGGTATAGCTGGCATCGGCACCTAACGTCCAGGTATCAGTAACTTGATTGTGATACCCCGTGCGCAGTGCTGTCGTCATGCCATGAATATAATCGCCTTTATTCCAAGGGTTAGATTGGCGTGGATTTTCTTCAAGTTGCTCTTTGGTTAACGAACCTGGTGTTTGACGATCATTATCAAAGTAGTTTGCTTCAATATAAAAATCTTCTTCAAGGGTTTTATATTGTAAACGGCCTAATATTGAGCTGGTTTCATTGGCATTATCATCACGATAATTGTCCGACTCGTTATACTGACCCGCTAAGTAATATTGCCAAGCATCATTAATTGCCCCAGCAACATCACCCTTAGCCTCTAAAGTATCAAAACTGCCCGCAGACAGAGCTAAGCTACCACCATTGCTAGTAGGCGCTTTAGTGATAATGTTAATCACGCCACCCACAGCTTGATCGCCGTATAACACCCCTGAACTGCCAGATAATATTTCTACGCGCTCAATTTGATTAAGCGAAATGGCGCTGACGTTAGGTGAGGCAATATCGATATTATTAAGACGACGTCCATCGACCAAAATAAGGGTATTATTTGCCGCTTGTGAGGCGGTAAATCCACGCATAGAAAAAACCAGGCCAGTATTGTTATTGGAAACCTGAATACCACTATGACCACGCAATAAATCACCCAAATTGGTGGCGCCGCTCATTTGAATTTCAGCGGCATCAATGACATTAACGTTAGCTGCAATGTTAAGTGGTGTTTCTGCACGGCGGCCAATAATCACCATGCTCTCTTCTTGCTGCACGATATCATTAGTTTGAGGGTCAGCTTGAGCGATAGATTGAATTTCATTTGCAGATAGACACAAAGAAAGACTCGAAAGTCCCAGAATAGCGCTTAATGATAAGGCTAGTTTTGTTGGATTAGTACCCATTTACCTTTAACTCCTGAAAGGGAAAATGGGGCAATTACGTCGCAATAAAACGCTTTCAACATCGAATGAATAAATCGAATCAAAAATAGCTTATTACATTTTAAGATCTGCCCACCGAAATCTTAAAATCATCTTTAGGGCCGGTCTCCGGACTGAGGTATTTTGTATGAACAATTTATTCAACAAACAAATAATGCAATGGTTATACATTATCTTAACCTTTCACCGTTGCGGGGGCAGTATCAGCTTTTCACTGATTTCCCGATTATCCATAAGCTCATTTAAACGTTATGGCACCACAAAAGATTGACTAGTCATCATGACCATAAAATCGCGCCGATTATACGGATTAACAGCTAAATTAGATACAGGCAGGGAGAGCTACGGCAGAAATTGAACATTAAAAATATTCAGCATTCACAGTCGTAGCAATCAAAGATATGACAGACTTAAGGGTTAGCCATAAACTCGCGGTAGTTGTTGGCATCAAGCGGGGGTTGGTTTTCTCTGAACACAGCTACACGTATCGATTTATGGATAAGATAAAGATCTTGGGAGCCGCTAACCACAGTAAAGTATCCAATTTCACCTTTGGGAATAGTGGAAAAATCTTTTTCAACAAAAATGGAGGCATGATGAATATTGGGCATGACTGTGCACCCCAAAATACCATGCACCGCATCTAAACCTTCCACTTCTGATGTGCCTAAAACGGTATAAACTACCTTGCCTTCGCAATGTTCTTTATAGGTATCGGCCATTCCATCAAGAAATTTTTGCGGTTCAATGTCATTAGCTAAGCCTTTAAAGCCTTGCATACACACAAGGCCGCTCCAATCATTTAGCGATTCATTGGCTGGAATGAATTCAGCCATAAACATCTCACCTTGCATTTCACTGAATGCCAATTTCCAATTCAGCGGAGGCAAGAAACCAAACTTTGAGGCAAAGTCAGTTAATTGCTGCACATCCTTTGGCATTTCAACTTTACCAAGGCTTTGGTTGTCATCGCCAAACAGCGTGTTTATTGAAGAGAACGGTTTTGCAAAAAGCACAGCACAAGGGACTAGACAAGCTAGCCCCAGCCAAAGCTTTATTGCAGTAAACTGTTTCATTTCATACATCCTTTTGTAAACATTCACCAACATCCTTTGATGAGGCTATTTTAGATATCAGTCAAAATAACTATGCAATTATGGACTCACTATATATCACAACAGCCACTTTTTTGAAACTTATCTTTAACAACTCGTTGTATACACAAATACTATGGTGACTAACCTAACTCTTCATCATAATCTTGAGTATCTGCTTCAGTTTCGCTTGATTCTGCAGCAATGGCATCTGCCAAGGTTTTTGCTTTTAGGTGTTTAGCCGTTTTACGCTTATTACGATCAGCTTGTTTGCTTAAAAAACCCTTCAAAGCTTCTTCGCCCCAAGCTGTAGCTTCTGCTTCTGTTGCAAAACCATCATGACTTTTCGATACTATCGTTTTAGTCGAGGTCATACGACGAGTGATTTCTGTTTTCCAGCCATTGTCAGCTTGAAACACGCGAGACTCATACTTTTTGCTCATTTATCTATTTTTCCTAGTGAATTAACGCTTTAACAGGCATTTAGCCTAATTTATTACTGTACTAATAAGTGCTTATTAAGTGCTTATTAAGTGCAGTTTAACTTTTTACCATCTGATTTGAGCCAACAATCATCATTTCGCATTTTTGGCAATCAAACACTAATTTCAATTTATCTTTACCGACATCTAAAAACATTGGGTCAGCTTTTATACCTTCTACTTCTTTAGGGCATAAATTAAAGCTGTAACGTAAACAATGCTTGGTCACCATTAAAGGTGCGTCATGTAGCACTTTATTTTTTTCATAGGTGTCTTCCATTTGAATAACACCATGTTGCTCGTAAAAATTACGCGCTTGTTCGTTGGCAACGTTAGATAAAAAGCTTAACGATTTCTGCGGGAAACGCGCCTCTTTATCATGTGTCCAGCGCTCTGGTCGTTTATATGCAGCCACTCGCGCAAGCATTAGGGCATCAACCGCATCACGGCGAAGCTCGTTTACGGTAGAGGCCGGTAAAAACCAGGCTTGCTCGGTTAATAAGTTCAGCTTATTAACAGTAAAATCGGTACTGCCTAACTTACCTAACTGCTTTTTAAGGTTAGCAGCTGATTTAGCTTGATCGTTTGCCGCTTGCTTTTCACATTGCAAACGGGCCGTAGCGCTAATGCCGTGAATATCGGTCATCGTCAGCGCAACGCCATCTTCAGTATCATGCAATTGCATATCAACACTGATTTTACGGGTAGCGGATTCTTTATTTAACGTCGATTCAAATTTATGGTCGAAGTTTCTGAACATCATCACGCCAACTTTTAAATCTTTTGGCACCTCAGTTAAATATAAGGTATTGCCGTCAGCACGGTTAACTCGAGTTCCAGCAAGTTTATCATCCGACAAACGCTGAGTTTCATAATGCTCAACAAAAAAGCACAAACCATCACCGTTATTGAACACAATATCTTTGCCGCTTTCAGTCGTATCGAGTTTGATAAAATCTTTACCAACCTGAGTAATACGGCCCACTTTTTCACCAATAAATTTCGGCGAACTAAAGTGTTCAATCGCTTCGGTTCTTTGGGTAACAAAATAATCGGTTTTACCGCGGTTAAAGCTTTTATCTGGATCAGGGGTAAAATTAAACTCGCAACGCCCGTGAGAAATAGATTCAACATCACTGCGCTTGGCAATAATGGCATCTAATTGTTGACGATAATGGGCGGTGACGTTTTTAAGGTAAGTAATGTCTTTTAAACGACCTTCGATTTTAAAAGATGACACTCCAGCTTCAATTAACGCTTCAAGGTTGTCGGTTTGGTTATTGTCTTTTAAAGACAACAAATGCTGGTTCTCCGCTAATACCTCACCTTCTCGAGTGGTCAAGTTACACGGTAAACGACACATTTGTGAACATTCACCGCGGTTGGCACTGCGATTAGAATAAGCATGGCTTAAGTTACATAAACCACTGTAACTAACACATAAGGCACCATGAATAAAAAACTCCAGCTTCATTTTAGTGCTGTTAGCAATATCACGAATTTGCGGGATATTTAACTCACGCGCAAGTACCACTTGAGAGAACCCAACCTGCTCTAAAAAAACGGATTTTTCAGGGGTACGGTTATCCATTTGCGTGCTGGCATGTAACGCTATTGGCGGTAAGTTTAATTGCAACACGCCCATATCTTGAATAATTAACGCATCAACACCGGCTTCGTATAAATCCCAAATCATTTGCTCAGCTTTAGGTAACTCATCGTCCATTAAAATAGTATTTAAGGCGACAAACACTTGGGCATGATAGCGATGAGCAAACTCAGCTAAACGGGCAATATCTTCAACACTATTACCCGCATTATGACGGGCACCAAAAGCAGGACCACCAATATAAACCGCATCTGCACCATGGCGAATTGCCTCAATACCATAATCGGCATTTTTAGCAGGTGCTAACAGTTCAAGCTGACGCTTTTTGGCGGGTGTAGGTGTAAAAAGTTCAACAGAGGCCATATGGTTATATCAATTCTTGTAATTAAGCAAAATCGGTTAGATAAAAAAGTGCGCCAACAAAATTGTTGGCGCACTCATATATTTTCTTATTCTAGCAAATTTGTTGTAAAAATGCCCAGATTAGATAAATAAATCTTGGATGTTTTTCAAATCAGCTTTGCCGTTGGCAATTTCGTCTGGAGTCAGACCTTTTACTTCATGCGGAAACACTAACCACTCGTCAGACTCATGGATAAAGTAGTCTGGTTTCAACGGTACTTTAGTGTTGTTTGGCTTGTAATAAGGACAAGCAATACGAATATCCGTTGGAATATTTAATCGCATAAATTTCTGCAACTTACCGATTAAGGCATGGATGCTGCGACCAGAATCAAATACATCATCAACAATTAATAAGCCATCTGTAGCGTTGGCATTTTCAATAATGTAATGCAAACCATGCACTTTAATATTCTTATCTTGCTTGTCAGTGCCAATACCGTAATAAGATGAGGTTCGAACGGCTATGTGATCTGTTTCCACTTCCTTGAAATCAAAATATTCTTGCACCGCAATACCAATGGGTGCACCGCCTCGCCATATGCCCACAATAAATTGGGGTCTAAAGCCAGATTGGTAAACCTGTGCTGCTAAACGAAATGAATCTTCAAGTAATTGTTGTGCGCTTATAAAGTGTTTATCGGTCATTGGTGTTTACCCCCATTTTTATTGCGGAGAATTTTATACCAAAACCAGCCACTTTGCCTGCATTGTTAACGTTTATTAGACAATGAACACGCCGCAAAGCAGATAAAAATCTGCTTTTCCTTGCATCATCACTATGGCATAGTATTTTTTATCGCCATTTTCAGCATGAAGACGCTCATTATGTTATTTGAAAAACGTTCCGCAGAGCCTAGCTTAGAAGCACCATCGTCATCGATGACTTCTGAAAAAGGTGATAATCCACTTATTTGGCCACTGTTAAGTGTATTGCAGTCTTCGAATCACAGTTGGAAGGTGCATCATTTAGCCAGTGAATTGCAAAATAAAGGCCTAATGCATGATTTAGACCCATTACCAGAAAAGGACCTGTTTAAACGTAACTTTCTATTGATGAATGCCTTGTATGAGTTACAGGATATTTTGCTACCCAAGCAATGGTTACAAGTGAAGGCTATGGAAATTCAGTTGTTTAGAATTGTGCCAGGCAACGCAGACCTATTACACCGTCAAGACGCTGCACTGCGGGATTACTATTTAGACTGGAAAAATTACGATACCAGCATTAATGTCGTCCGTGAAATGTTGGAGTCGTTCTGGAACAGCTATCAAGAATATATTGGCGTAAACATCCAATTAATGAATAAAGGTCATGCTTTAAAAGTATTTGAATTAGATGATAGCGCATCAAACAAAGACATCAGAAGGCAATGGAAAAAGTTAGCCTTAAAATGGCACCCTGATCGTGACCAAGGCAATGCCGAACGTTTTAAAGAAGTCTGTGAAGCATGGCAAACATTACGCGACAAAAGCTTAGTTGCCTGAATCATTAGTAGGCTTATCGGAAGCACTAAAAGTGCAATATTTGTCACAAATCACCACTGGATCACATAAATCTTTCGGTCTAGTTTGTCAAAATATGTCATCATTAGCGGATAAAATTCCATTAATAACATAATTTTGAGGTATTCATGTTTAAACATTTTGCATTAGCCGCCAGCGTAATTAGCACACTCATTTTTTCTTTAATCATTGCCCCGATTAACAGTTTTGCCGCCCCCTTTGTAGAAGGTAAGCACTACACACAAATTTCAAATAGCATGGTGCCAAGCGAACCTAAAGTGACTGAGTTTTTCTCTTTTTATTGTCACAACTGTTTCAATATGGAAACCAAGTATTTACCAGAAATTAAAGCAGGCTTAGACAAGCAAGTTACATTTGACACTAAGCATGTCGATTTTATGAACAGTGATTTAGGCACTGAGGTTATGCGCTCGCTAGCGGTGATCCACACTCAGGACAATCAAGAAGCGTTAAAAGTAGCAATGTTCGGTGCCATTCAAGGCGATGAAAACGATGGCGGTCATGATCACAGTGCCCATGGTGACAAACATGAGTCACAGGTTAATAGCCGCGATGACATTAAAAAGGTCTTTGCTAAATTTGGTATTGATGCCGCTAAATATGATGAATTGGCCGACAGTACTGATACCGACAAAAAATTGAGCCTATGGCGCCAACAGCAGGTGATATATCGGGTACAAAGTGTACCTACCTTTATCGTCAATGATAAATACGCCATTAATATGAATGAAATGCGCACCCTTGATGACTTAATCAATGTGATGAACTACTTAGCACTACAAAAATAACTAAACTGCTCTGCTAATTTATTTTACAAACTAAAAAACCGATATAGCACTGCTAATATCGGTTTTTTTATTGTTAAACATTTATTGTTAAAAATAAGTCGATTGAAAACCGACGCAATTTTAAATCACAATTAGAAGTTATTCGACCTTTCTTCGATATGCATTTGTTCAACTAATGCCTTATCTTCACGTCTTTGTTCAACTAATCCTGAACCATTGCGTTGCTGATATTTACCTTCAGCCTGTTTCATACGGCTACTGCCGCTATTGATTAGGTTTTGGCCTTGTTCTATGGCACTTTCACCTTCAGCTAACTTAGTATTGCCGTCCTCAACCAATTCTTTACCATCTGCAAACTTGTCATCAGCGTCTTCCCAAAGATCGGCAATTTCTTCCAGCTTATTCAATAAAACAATCGCTCGTTTGCCCGTCGGTGCACCATTTAATGTGCTAGTAAAACTCAAAAAAGCTTGTTTCTGTTTCTGGCCTTCAATTCTTGCCTCGGCGATTAGCTTCTCACCTTCACGGATCTCAGCACTACCTTCTTGCACCAGTTTACGGCCATCTTGTAATTGCTCTTTACCGTTTCTAACATCCTTATCACCCTGCTCCCATTGTTGAGACAAATCAAGGTTTTGCGCACCTTCTGATTTAACTTTAGAGGCAAAATTATTCTGAGTTGCTGCACAACCACTCATACCCATAACGCCTAAAACCAGTAAGCAACATAGAGTCGATTTCATATATAATTCTCAATAAAATGAAGTAGAGATAAATTGCCGCAATTAAACAGTTGAGCGAAGGAAATAGCAAGTGGCTGAAATGTTAAATAGTGTTAATACGCTAAATAATTTAGATAATGATAATAACTAAGGGTAAAGAACTTGTTAGCCTCTAAACACATGGCTTAGTCAAAAAAGTCCTTAATATGCAGTAACGCTAATAGCAGGTGAATAATCATAAAACCGATAAAACATTGGCCAAGCACTTGATGATAGCTGCGCCATACTAAGGCATTGCTCGGGTCAACTAAATACCAAACCACACCGCTGACCGCCACCAGCAAAAGTAAAATAACACCTATTCCTTCAATAACACTGAACAATCCCTTACCTCCTGCAACCGGTATCTTGCCTGTTAATATACCAACAAGATCCGTGTTAACTTGATTAAAGTCCAACAGTAACCAGGGGAAGAACTGTCGCCATTGACCTTTAAGGCACACTTTTATGGCAAACAATAACGCTAAACATGCTGTAATTAGGCCGCCGTATACATGAAAGTGACTCCAAAAACCGGCATTTGCGCTTAATTGCCGCCCTATTAATACCCAAGGGCTAGTGCACACTAATATGACCGACATGACGAGTACTAATGCATGTAACTTGGCTGCAATTTTTTGCCATATCAGCTTTAGTACCATAGCGTTACGCCTCAATCATTTTAGCGATAAAGTCATCCACCCTTTGCCAGTCAGTGTATTCAACCTTGGTATTGGGATCGGTTGGACCTTTGGTCATCCACATAATAAATCGAATGATATTGCGATCCATTGGGCCATAGCCCTGGTAATCTAAATTCCCCGCAAAGGTCTGTAATAAAGCGGGTTTCCATACGGTTTGTTGTAAAAATGCCTGCATATAGGCATTGGTTTCTGGGGTGTTTTTATTCGGTTTGCGCGCCACCAAACTGACTGAAAAAAAGCCGCTGGGTTTAGTTTCTAACTCTACCTGATGCTGCTGAATAAATTCATATAAAGCGGGTCGATGTTTACCATGACGGATACTTGCACCAATATAAATTCTATCAAAGCCAGACAAATCACTCACATCATCTAAAGCCGCTAAGGTCACATGATGATCAGCTTGGGGTATTTGTTGTTGGATGTACTCGCATATTCTACGGGTTTGTCCGTGTACGCTGGAGTAAACAAGAAGGATCTGAGCCATATTGCCGCCTAAACAAGTAATTAACTCGCTTATATTACGTTATATAGCAGGTATTGACCTTGAAACAGATCACGGCTTTAACATCAAAATAGATCAAAAGAAGCAAGCACCAGCCTTGCTTCTTTTATAGGGTTTACATCGGTCGTTATAGTGACATTAAAAACGCTACCACCTGGTCTCGCTCATTCTGGGTTAACGCCATAAAAGCTTGTTGGCTTTTTTCAGCTTCGCCGCCATGCCATAAAATAGCTTCTTCCAATGTTGCCGCACGGCCATCATGTAAAAATCCGGCTTGCGGATTCACCGTTTGAGTTAAGCCTATGCCCCATAAAGGACGTGTGCGCCATTCATTACCGTTCGCCAAAAAGTCAGGGCGGCCATCAGCAAGCCCTTCACCCATGTCATGCAATAGCATGTCACTGAACGGATAAATTGTTTGACCCTTTAAGCTATCGCTCATCGGTTCACCGCCAATATCACCGGCGGTTTTCGTGGTAAATGATGGTGTGTGACAACCTGTACAATTAACTTGTTCAAACAAACGCGCCCCTTCACGTACATTGCTGTTACTGACGTTACGTCTTGCTGGAACCGCTAAGGTTTCAGCGTAAAAAGTCACTGAGTCACTGAACGCAGCATCGGCTTCTGGCTCACCATTTTCATCACTGCCGGTATCAACAAAACCTGTACGGGTTAAATAGGCATCATGCAAGCTAGTACCTGCAATACTTTCGTCCGGAAACAGTGGGTTAGTAATACCAATGTCACCCCGTAATGCGCCTAGTGATTGCACTCGTACGCTTGGGGTATTGGCTTTCCAGCCAAAACGCCCTAATGACACTGGATGCGCGACACCATCGCGGGCTTTTACGGCATCAAATACCCAGTTAGCTCGGCCTGACACACCATCGCCATTAGCATCATTGACATCAACATTGGCTAAAATATCCGCTTCAGGTATCGCTTCTAATAAACCTAAACCAAATACTGGCATACCGTTTCGCCAGCCCATTAGTACGTCGTCTTGCAATAGGTTAGAGGTAACATTAGCGCTTTGTTTGGTTTCACCCGGTGCATCGTAGGGGTTTTCAACATCGAATAAAGGTTTTTTAAGGATAAGGGTTCTGCCGTCAGCGTAGGTTATTTCGCTGCGCTGATAAGACAAATATACATCGGCTTGACCAACAAAAGCATTTTGCTGCCAATCTGGGCGAGCTTTAAGCACGCCGCGGTGAAATAGCTGACCACCAAAATCAGGCACGGCTATTGGCGCACAATAATTGTTTTGCGCAGTTCCTTCAGTGCACACTTCATCAGGTGCTTTACTGATGCGTAAAAATATTCCCGCGGCAGATCCTAGCTTAACCCGGGTTTCATTGGCGGCTAAAAATGGGGTTGAGTTACGCCCATCCCGCTGATGACAAGAGTTGCAATCGGCATTATTAAATACCGGACCTAGTCCATCTAATTCAGGATGTTCACTATTAGGCGCTGTGGTAAAAGAGGTTTCAAAATTAACGTCGCCCTCCAGATGCAATGCCAACTCACTGGCGGTTAAATTAGTTGCTGGGGTAGAAAAACCATGGCCTGAATTACTGGCATCAAAGGTAGTGGTATCACCACCTGAGGCACTAATATCGGTATAACTAGGGTAAGTGACTACTGGCGGCTCTGGTACTATTTCAGTGGTAATTTCATCACCACTGCCACCACAGCCGACTAAAATTGTTGTTGTCATCATCACTGACATTAACGCATAAAGCTTAGTTGTTATTTTCATCATTTTGTTCACACATTTTTACAGTTTATCAAAATACCTAGCCTCAATTGAGGCCAGGCATACTTCAACTAAACGTTAGCTGGTTTTCCAATCTGACAATAAAGGTAACATGTCTGATTCTAGCGAGGCTTGCAGCTTACTTAATGCATCAACAGCCACTTGCACACGCTTACGGCCCTCAACATCTAAAATAGCCTGACGAAACGGCATATCATTACTGCCCTTAATCGCTTGGATTTTTAAGATAGCATCATCAATTTCACTGCCAATGCGAGTCGCCAAAACAGTGTCTGCAGCAGCAACAAAATCAATTAAACCTTGCTTGTCTGCACTGCCGGTATACTCACCCTGGTAAACATTACGTACGCCAATGATGTTATTTGAAAAGTCAGTTAATGAATTCCAAGAATATTGCGATTCTACTTTTGAGGTGTCAGCAGTGGTAATTGAGTCACCAAATGGATCAGCAATTTTACCGTTACCCACTTCATCGACAATACCAATCATGCCATTGATCAATTCTTCAACAACCGCCAGTTGTGAAGAGTAAATGGTATTAGTACTGGTGCCAGGTTGCTTTAATAACTCAGCATATGGCAGTGCGTTGGTATCTTGTGGGTTATGGCTAACTTGCCATGCATCATCAAGTTGCTTAGTGTAATCACGAAACACTTCAGCTAAGGCCACTAGATACTCACGTTCACGGGTGGTTAACTCGGCAATGTCTTTAGTGTTGTCGTTAACGCCATCACCAAATAATAGGTATTCCATAGTATGGAAACCTTGCACATCATCGTTCCAACCTTTAATGGTTTCAGCATCAAACCCGACCGCGCTGTTTAACTGTGTTTGCAGGTCAGTAGTATTTAATGGCCAGCTGTCTAAATGCGGGTCAATACTTAATGAGTCAACAGGGCCAAAAATATGCGATTCACCTTGCTCCCAAGGCTGACGAGCCGCTTTCCAGGCCGCTTGTGCTGCGATTAAATCCGCTTGAGAGGTTGAGTTAATTAAACTTTGGGTAGCATTAAATAACGCTTCACCTTTACTGGCTAAATCAGCATAACCGTCAACAATAACCTCATTGGTTAAGTTGGTGATCATTTCAGTCGCAACAAATGAGAAACTATCATCTGGCACGATTGGCGCAGTATCATCTGAGCCAGAACCACCACAAGCAGATAACCCCATGATTAATGAAAATGCGATAGCTGAATATTTAAATTTCATAAAAACTCCATGTAAAACAAATTAACGTTAAAAAAACACACTATTAAACGTCTTTTAAGACAGTGACTTATAAAGAAAATTGGTACCCAACACCTAATGCGAAGAAATTAGTATCAGGAATACTGGCCACGGCAACTTGATGTATGCCGCCTTCAGCCTTAATCACAATTTCAGGAATAGGGAAATAATTGATACCTATGCTGCTCCAGGTATTTTCAAAACGCTTGGTGGCAGTCCCCGTTTCAACCGCCATCAGCGGATTTGAGTAATCGATGTTAGCGAACGCAGTTATTGGTATATTGATCCAGCTGTCCAGCTTGACACCCGCTTCAACAAAGAAAGATTGTGACTCAGAACCTAGCTGGGCAAAGTTACCTGGACGTAAACCTGGGGTGGTTTTGTTGGCCTGAGTAATCGCATCAGTGTTTTCCAGAGTGCCATAAAGATACTGGCCACGAAGAATCCATGGACCTTCGACAAATGCCCCAGCAACTGACACAATACTCATTGCACCATCTACATCTAACTTATTACTTTTATGGCGATTACCTGAAGTATTGCCATAGTAATAAGCCACACCTACAGCGCTACCGGTTTTAAAGTTGCCGTAATCTAAACGTCCGGCAAAAGCTAAATCATCGCCGTTAACATGCTCAAAACGTTTTTGATGCCCAGAAGCAGCCCAGTCATAGGTACGGAAGTATTCTGAATTTAATCCACTGACGACCTGAGCCTGGTAATGAAAATCACTAATTTCACCATAAACGCCGATACCGTTTTCATTCCACACAGCCGGTAACATGGCCGCTTCACTTTTGTGGCGCAAAACGGTGAGATATTGATTAGGCTTGTGCAGTGTGCTGGTTAGGCCGATTGGAAGGTGAATATTACCGAACTTAACCCCAAATTCTTTACTTGGGCGATAGCGGATCTCCGCTTTTTCAACAATGACTTCGCCGCCCGCTTCAACTTCAGATTCAAACTCGCCAAATTCATCAAAACCATCATACTCAAGCGATGTGCCTGTGCCACCATGTTCATATTCAATCTCGACTTCCATGCTCCACTCATCGGTGAACTGATAACCAAACTCAGTCACTATGCGCTCTAAGTCAAAACGATTACGGCGCTCAGGGCTGGTGTCTTGAACGTTATCGAAATATTCATCACTGGTGTAGTTCGCGGTGCCGTAAGATTTAAAGCTAAAGCGGCTATAACGATCTTGCGCTGTAGAGACCTCACTGGCAACGGTTTCAACCTTTGACGTTAAGGCATCGCGCTCAACCTGTTGCTGTGCAGACTGTGACTTTTGTTGCTCGGTTAATAGATTTAACTGCTGCTTTAATGCTGCAATTTCAGCTTCTTGCTTGGCAATAGCCTTGGCAAGTGCATCGGTTTCATTAGCAGCATTTGCATTCGCTACAACACCTAAGCCCATAACGCTCGCTAAAGTCATCGCCAATAGTGAGATTTTGCTATTCATATCAACTCTCCACGTACACTTAAATAATTAAGCTTATTTTAATAATTCGCCACACAATAACTCAATTGATAATCATTTGCATTAAAATTAAGATCTTTATTAGCAAAAGTATTTACAAATAAATTACACTTCCCATAAAAATGTTTTTTTGCCACTATGGTCACACGCCTTTAAAATCACCCTTTGGAACTTCATGGATTCATCATCACTGACCACGGCTAATGTATCTGCTAGCACAACTGCAAATACCTCAGCCACTGAGGGTTATCAAACCAATCCACAGCATTTGTTGCTATGGATGACCTTTGTTATGTCGATGGTATTTGCGGTGTGGCAAGCCTTACTAAACAACTTTGTGATTGAAAGGGCGGCGTTTACCGGTGCTGAAATTGGTATGCTGCAAAGCTTACGAGAGGTGCCCGGCTTTTTGGCCTTTACTGCGGTATTTGTTTTACTGCTTATTCGCGAACAAGCCTTTGCCCTTATATCGCTGGCATTGTTATGTATTGGTGTGGGTATAACCGGATTTTTTCCCGACGTACTCGGGCTATATCTGACCACAATTTTAATGTCGATAGGCTTTCATTATTTTGAAACCATCAACCAATCATTAACATTGCAATGGGTAGATAAAGCAGAAGCACCAGGGTTTATGGGTAAAGCACTCGCGTGGCGTTCAGCCGCGGCGTTAATCGGATATGGCAGTATTTGGCTAGTCATGACATGGCTAAAACTTGACTACATTTGGATGTATTCAATCATTGGCGCATTAGGACTAATAATGGTGCTGATGATGAGTCTGTACTTTCCTCGATTTGCTATTAGCGAAACGCAGCACAAACATTTATTAGTGCGCAAACGATACTGGTTATATTACTTGCTAACCTTTTTCTCCGGCGCACGTCGGCAAATATTTATGGTTTTTGCCGGCTTTATGATGGTCGAAAAGTTTGGCTATTCGGTATCAGAAATCACCGCCCTGTTCTTAATTAACTATGTGGTGAATTTATTTTTTGCCCCCGCTATCGGAAAACTGATTGGTCGCATTGGTGAGCGTTATGCGCTTATCTTTGAATATGTGGGCTTAATTATTATTTTTATCAGCTATGCCTATGTTGAAAATGCCCATGTAGCAGCGGGGTTATATGTGATTGATCATTTATTGTTTGCCATGGCAATCGCAATGAAAACCTACTTTCAAAAAATTGCTGATAAACAAGATATTGCCTCAACCATGTCGGTTAGCTTCACCATTAACCACATTGCCGCGGTGATCATTCCTGTACTATTGGGTATGCTGTGGTTAAGTTCGCCTAAATATGTCTTTTTCATCGGCACAGGATTCGCGGTATGCTCTTTATTACTGGCATTCAATGTCCCCAAATCACCCAAACCAGGATTTGAAACTTACTGGCCTAAACCACGCGAATAAATGAGTAAATAATGGCTGAACCAGACAACAATATCATTGAAGTAGATATACAAGCGGCAGATACCGCCAATATGTCTGCGCGCAAAAAAGCCTTATTACTCGGGCGCATGTTAGGGCTAGCCAGTGAAGAAGATTACCGTCCATCGAGCGCATCTATTGCCGAGCGGGCGCAGCATCGCCAGCGTAAACAGCTAAGTGCATATCAAGCCAATCTGGAAAATATTTTTGCATTAGCATTAAATTACACCCCTTCAGATGTAACGGGTGTCGATTTAGATGCTGATTGGAGTCATCAGTTTTTTCAAATGGCCGAGCAAATTCATAATCGCAAAATGCAGGATTTATGGGCGCGTATTCTTGCCAGTGAAATAGTGTCTCCAGGTAACTTTAGCCTTCGTTCGCTGTTAGTACTAAAACAATTCACCTTTCGTGAAGCGCTTATTCTTGAAAAAGCCTTAGGCATGTCGGCTAAAATTGGCACAGATAACCGTTATAAATTACTCAGTGGTTATCGGATAAATGGCGGGGTGAAGCAATATTTTCGTAAAAATAATCAGGTAAATATCCCCTTGTCTCAATATGGGTTGCCTTACTCAAATATTTTAACCTTAATAGATGCGGGGGTGATCCATAATAGTGAGTTTGAAACAGGCCTGCTTGACCCTAAAGTAAAATTACCCATGCAATTTGTGCATGATAATTTTACTCTTCAACCCAAAAGCCAACACCTGCTATTTACCTATTATCGATTAACCACCATTGGCGATGAAATTTGCCAGCTGATTGCAGCAAAACAAGATAAAGGTTTCAACCAAATGTTAAGAGGCGTATTGCAGCAGGATTTTAATATTAGCTAGATATGAGTTAAATATTATAAAGGTGAGAATACTTGGTTTTGTGGGCACTGAACAAAAACTGCCTTAATGCTTCTCTTGCTTCACCATGGGCATTAATTTTAGCCGCCATAATACCATTTTCAGCACGTACTGGCTCAAAATCTACATCCACTTGCAAACCATTGGTCAGCATAAGTTTGCCAGATGTAGGCATTTCTGCGTGTAAGTCACCGCGCATTTTAATCGTTAAGCCTGAGCTGGACAGCGACAACACCTCAACCTCTTGCTCAGTATTACCAACAACGGTGACATCTTTTAAATCGGTTACGCGCCAACTGCGTTCAACACCTTGCATATCGACCACTTCAGGTACGCCTAATACAGGAATAAACTGCCCTAGTTCATCGCGTTTTAACACTAGCGGAAACCACAAACGATAGTGGCTAATTTCAGCCAGCAGCGTTAATTTAGCCTCCCCGAGAATATGGGCTAATACCTGAGGAATTTCTGTCGAAACACTTAAAGAGTTATCAGCCAAAATGTCCGCATCAGTTCTAGACTGTAAAGGATTACCTAAAGTCATCTTTGATGTAAAAATATCACTAAAACAGGCTAACTCTTCATCACTCAACGATTTCGACACGCTTTCCATATCCTCTTGGTTCACATTTCATATTGAGCGCAATATATCATTATTTTGACATTCGAATAAACTTTAACCGTTATATTGAGAAAAATTAATGTTTTGTACAACTATTTACCTACTAAAATCTATTTTTTGTCCGTAAAAAACAAAAAAGCAAACCTAAGTTTGCTTTTGCATAAGCCAATAAATAATAGTAATTAGCTTAAAAGTGCCAACATCTTATGTGCCACTAGCTCAGATGACGCAGGGTTTTGACCTGTCACTAATTTGCCATCAACCTGCGCAAACGGATGCCAGTCATCTGCCTTGGCATAATCTGCGCCATTGGCAATTAACATGTCTTCGACTAAAAATGGCACTATGTCGGTTAATTGCACCGCATCCTCTTCGCCATTAGTAAATCCTGTGACTTTTCTGCCTTTAACAATAGAGGTACCATCAGCATTTTTAGCGTGCTTCAGTGCGCCTGGTGCATGACAAACTAACCCTAATACCTTGTCTTGTTTTACCGCATTTTCAATCAAAGCAATTGATGTGCTGTCTTCGACTAAATCCCATAATGGACCATGGCCACCAGGGTAAAATACCGCATCATAATCAGCAACATTTACCGACGACAACAATAAGGTTGTAGCCAGTTGCTGCTGAGCATCTGTATCTAATTTAAAGCGCTTAGTCGACTCAGTTTGAAAATCCACTTCATCACTTTTAGGGTCTAACGGTGGTTGTCCACCTAACGGCGACGCCAGTACCACGTCAACATTACTGTCTTTAAACACATAATATGGCGCGGCTAACTCTTCTAGCCAAAAACCGGTTTTATGCCCTGTATCGCCTAATTTGTCGTGCGATGTTAATACCATTAGTACTTTCATTTATGTATTCCTAATAAAGTAAAAAATCTCATTAAATAGACAGTGGCTCATTCAGTTTAATCACTAATTTGCCAAAATTTTCGCCTTTTAACAGGCCGATAAACGCTTTAGTCGTGTTCTCTATACCGTCGACTAAATGCTCACGATATTGGATCTTGCCATTGGCTAACCACTGGCTCATATCCTTAGCAAATTCAGGGTAACGATGGCCATAATCATCAAAAATGATAAAGCCTTGCATCTTAATGCGCTTCACTAACAAGGTGCCCATCAGCAGTGATAAACGATCCGGTCCTGCAGGTAATGAGGTGGCGTTATATTGCGAAATCATCCCACACACTGGTACTCGTGCACCTGTGTTAAGTAAAGGTAAAACAGCATCAAATACCTTGCCACCGACATTTTCAAAATACACATCAATGCCTTGGTCACAGTGCGCAGCTAACTGTTCAGCAAAATCAGCTGCTTTATGGTCGATACAGGCATCAAAACCAAGTACTTCAACAGCATGGCGACATTTTTCAGCACCACCCGCTATGCCAACCACTTTACAGCCTTTAAGCTTACCAATTTGGCCAACAGTTGCGCCAACAGGCCCCGTTGCCGCAGCAACCACTAAAGTGTTACCCGCTTTAGGTGCGCCAATTTCAAGCAGCCCCATATATGCGGTAAATCCTGGCATGCCCATAATGCCTAACGCATAAGATGGCATACTTGGGTTAGCGCCTAAGTTCATTAGGCCTTCACCGTTTGATACGCAGTAATCCTGCCAACCACCAAAGGCCAATACCCAATCGCCTACCTTGTAATCAGGGTGCTGACTTGCTTCAACCTGTGACACAGTCGCGCCAACCATCACTTCATCAATACCAACCGGATCAGCATAGGATTTAGCATCATTCATGCGTCCACGCATGTAAGGGTCAAGTGATAAATAAACCGCACGCAATAACACTTCACCAGATTGTGGCGTTGGCTTGCTGACGGTTTCTAAACGGAAGTTTTCGGCAGTCGGTTCGCCCTGTGGACGAGAGGCTAAAACGATACGACGATTGTGTGATGACATGATTAATCCTTTTTAATTGCAATCCAAAACGTTGACAAAGGTTGACTCAATGAAGGCTACAATAGCTAAAACAACAGTGGTAACATCGTCACACGTTTTACTTATTTACGTGACTGTGAGCCATTTTGATCACAGTCCAGACAGAGTGAGTTATGAAAGAAGATCACCAGTTACATCTTGATAATCAACTTTGTTTCGCTGTTTATTCAACATCACTTGCGATTACTCAGCTTTATAAACCTTTATTAAACTCGCTAGGGCTAACCTACACCCAATACCTGGTGATGTTGATTATTTGGCAAAATGAAGGCTTAAGCCTTAAAGATGTTGCCCAAAAACTGGCCCAAAAATCGGGCGCTATCACACCGGTAGTCAAACGGCTTGAAGCTTTAGATTATATCCAACGCGTTAGACACCCTGAGGACGACAGACAACTGTCATTAACTCTCACTGAAAAAGGTATCGCGCTAAAGTCAAAAGCCATGCAAATCACTCAGCACGTTAAGTTACAAAGTGGTATTGATGAGGCCGAAATGGCCGACCTTAAACAACGCTTAGATGCTTTTCGTAATAAGCTACCAAAGCAAATCAATCTGCCTTAGCCCTAACATAAAAGCAGCCCTAACATTAACAGCGAGCAAAATTATCATTGCGTGAAGCTATTAAAACACATTGTTATCGCGATAATCAATTGCGCGCAATTAAAAAATATTAATATTGGAATTAAATAAGTGTTAAACGATAAGCAACCAGCTGACTTTACCCCATAAAATCAGCTATTTGCAACAAAACAAGACAAACAGGTTTGCTTATAAATCTTGTTTATAAACAATGCCTGACTTCATTACGAAGGGGATATTTAATAAGGTTTCAATGTTATCAAGCGGACTTTGTGAGGTCGCAATAATATCGGCAAACTTGCCTTTTTCAAGCGTACCCAACGTAGCTGACATATCAATCAATTCAGCTGCATTAACCGTCGCACTTTTCAAAATATCCATGTTGGTCATGCCCGCAGCGTGCATTAATACCGCTTCTTTAGCATTGTCACCGTGATGCGACACACCACTGTCAGTGCCGTAAGCTATCTTAACCCCTGCTTTATAAGAGGCTTTAAAGTTGTCCATCATATCGCCGCCAACACGAATGGCTTTTTCTTTAATCGCAGGAGAAAACACATCTGTGCTTTTAGCCATTTGCACCACAGTGTCGCCAGCCAGCAAGGTTGGCACTAAAAACGCACCCGACTTTTTGAATAATTTAATACTGTCTTTATCGGCATAACTGCCATGTTCAATACTATCAACGCCTGCGCGTAATGCGGCGTTAATGCCCGCGGCAGAATGGGCATGGCTGGCCACTTTACGCCCTAAAGCGTGAGCTGCATCAATCACTTCTTTTAGCTCATCATCTTCCATTTGCTGACCCGTACCAGTATTGGTGTCAGACAACACCCCGCCTGTAGAGGTAATTTTAATCACATCTGCGCCAAATTTAATTGCCCGGCGTGTGGCACGGCGGCAATCAAAAGGGCCATCACAAATGGTTTTTTCTGTGTATAAATCCAATAAATCTGGGCTCATACCATCTACATCACCATGGCCACCGGTAACCGACACACCGCCAGAGGCAATAATTCTTGGGCCATCAACCCAGCCTTTATTAATGCCATCGCGCAGGGCATAAATTTGCTCAGCTTTAGCGCCTAAATCACGTACTGTGGTAAAGCCTGCCAATAAGGTTTTTTTAGCAAAATAGGCACTGTGCATCGCCACATCGGCATCAGACATACGCAGTTTTTGGCTGTCATTTTTAGGGCCTAATTCACCCTGTAAATGCACGTGCATATCCATTAAGCCCGGCATCACAAATGCCTGGCTTAAATCTATAATCGCTAACGTGTCATCAGCCGTTACAGCAACCTCTTTAACAAAACCGGCTTTTACCTCTGTAATAATGCCATCGCGCACAATAATAGATTGCTGCTCTAGTGGCTTTTCACCGGGTACAGCCAGTAATTGTCCTGCATGAATAATTTGAATTTCAGCGGCTTGAGATGCTAGCGCTAATAATGCGCCGCCGATTAAAGTGGTTAATCTTGATACTGCGAATACTGTTTTTTTCATTATAAATCGCTCGTTTGGTCATATGTGATAATAATAGCTACCTAAGCTGACAAAAAAGGCAAAAAGTTACAAGTTATTATGCTTTTTGTTACATTTTAGGTTGATGTTATTGCCATTGAATAAAAAGAGAATGGCATAATTTAACGCTAACAATCCTGTAGAATCGACAGCGCGAGCCACTTACTGCGGATGTAGTTTCATTGTAAATGCACTTTATTGGGTAAAATAAAATGATCAAGCCAACAAACACGGCAATGAATATCGCGGTTTATGGTGCAGGCTCTACTGGGTGTTACTTGACAGCGGAGCTATTAATCGCCAAGCAAAATGTGACGGTAATCTGTCGAGAACGGATTAAACAAGTCATCCTCGATAATGGCGGCATAACTATCAGCGACTATCACGGCTCAAACCATTGCGTCATGCCTAGCAATATCATCACCGACTTAACCCTATTAGACCCATTAACTGACCAGCCCCCACGTTTCGATTTAGTGTTTGTCACCTTAAAATGCCATCAGCTTGAAAGCAACTACCCAGATTTACTCAACATTACCCATGCCAACAGCAGCATTATCTTTATGCAAAATGGTCTTGGCAGTTTTGATAACGCCCATCAGCAGTTGCCCCAACGTCAAATTTATCAGGGCATCACCCCGTTTAACGTGTTGCAGTTAGCTAATGGCCGTTTTCACAAAGGCACTGAAGGCCAATTTATCTGGCCTTTATGCAAGCACACACAGCAGATTAGCCAGGACATGACCAAGCATGGCCTAAGCTGCCAATTGCATAACAATATGGCCGCTGTAATAAACGGCAAACTGTTGCTTAACCTCAATAATGCCCTTAATGTTATTTGCGATCTGCCGATACAGGCTCAATTGAAACAGCGGCCTTTAAGGCTATTACTGGCTCAAGCTATGCAAGAATGGCTTGATATATGTCATAAAACACAGCGCCCGTTAATGCAATTTACTAAAGTCGCCCCAAGGTGGCTGCCATTAATACTGCGTTTGCCCAACAGCTTGTTTAATATTGCAGCTAAGTCTATGTTAGCCATTGACCCACATGCGCGTTCGTCAATGTGGGAAGACATTCAAGCCAAACGTTTAACAGAAATTGACTATCTAAATGGCGCGGTAGTCAAACTGGGGGCGCAATGTCATATAGCGACACCAGTGAATGCGCTAATATATCAAGCCATAAAACAGCTGGAACAAGGCGAAAAGATCAACATTAACGATGTTATTTCGCTGTTAACTACACCTAAAAAGAAAACATAATAATATGAATAAACAACATTTCTTCTTCGGGGTCTGGCAGGTCAATCCAGAAAGTAACAGCTTGCAACAGGGCGCTGACATCAAGCAAATTGAGCCCAAAGCAATGGACGTGCTACAACTGCTGTGCCAACACCCAGGTGAAGTGCTCAGCCCAGATACCATAGTCGAGCAATGTTGGGGCCATACTGTGGTGGGTGATAATCCGCTACATAAAATTATTAACCAATTGCGCAAAGCCCTTGGTGACAGCGCATCTAGTCCCCAATTTATTGAAACCATTCGTAAACGCGGCTATCGCACCTTAGCTGAAGTTCACTATCCATTAGTGGAGCAAGCCGAACATATTCAAGCTAACACCTGGCAGGGTGGCTCACCCTTCCCCGGATTGCGCGCATTTGACGCCAAAGACGCCGAGGTTTTTTACGGCCGCAGCGAACAAATCAGCACCTTGCTAAAACGCATGAGCAAGCAGGTACAATTTGGTCGGGCATTTTGTTTATTACTCGGCCCTAGCGGCAGCGGTAAATCATCATTATTAAATGCCGGTGTGGTGCCGCAGTTTATGCGCCCACAGGGGTTTGATGGCATTGGCATTGTGTCTCACACCAGTTTAGATTTAGCCGATATTAGCCAGGACCGTTTATTTACCGACATCGCTCTTGCGCTGCTGGATTTAGACATAAACGAGATACCGGTATTTGATGGCATGACCGCTGAAAATCTCGCCGTCATGTTGCAACAAGATATGCCCAAGGTCATTGAACAAGCCAAACAGGCCTTAGCCAATATCGAGCAAACTAACACCGCAATTACACCCAAACTATCGATATTTATTGACCGTGTAGAAGTGCTACTTTCTTCACCTATTTTTACCGAGCCACACATTCAAACCGCATTAGATATTATTGAATCGCTCGCCACCAGCGGCTACTTTATGGTGTTCAGCGCCTGTAGAAATGACTTTTACCCGCAGGTGGTCAGTCGGCCCAGTTTAATGGCCGGTAAAGCCAGCGGATCACACTTTGACTTAACCGCACCAAACCGCACCGAGTTACTGCAAATGATCCGTCTGCCCGCTAAAGCTGCGGGACTTAAATGGGACACTGACCCGCAAACCCACACGCCATTAGATGAACTACTGTGCGCCGAAGCGGTTAACAACCCTGACGCACTGCCTATGCTGCAATACACCTTACAAGAGCTGTATTTACAGCGCGATGAACACGACACCTTATTAGTGTCTGTTTATCAAAAACTCGGTGGAATAGAAGGTGCTATTGGTCAAAAAGCCGAAGGTATTTTTGCCGCATTAGCCGCAAAGCACCAACACAGTTTAAGCAAAGTATTATCGTTATTAGTGACCTTATCCGCCGATGAAACCAACATCACCAGCCGCGCCGCGCGCTTAAGCCAACTGAGTAACAACAACGAAACCGCTCTAGTACAAACCCTGATTGATAACCGCTTATTTGTGTCACACCTGCAAAATGGCCAGGGCTGTTTCAGCGTTGCCCACGAGGCACTATTACGACGCTGGCCACGGGTATTACAATGGATTGAGGCACATCGTGACAGCTTACGGGTTAACGCACGTTTAACCGTACTTAGCCAGCGTTGGCAAGATGAGCAACAGCACAAAGCCTACTTACTGGCCGAAGGTAAACCGCTGCAAGAAGCACTAGCACTGGCCGACAACCCGCTGTTTAATTTAGATACTGAGCAACACGCCTTTATTCATGCCTCTAAGAAAAACGTTGGCGTAAAACGCCTGGCGAAAATGTCCACCATAGCCGTGCTGTGCATGCTGACCTTATTGGCTGTTTTTATGAGTGTAAAAAGCTCGGAAGCTGAGCAACGCGCGCAGGATAAACGCCTAGCCGCAGAAAACTTACTGGGCTTTATGGTGGGTGAGTTCGCCGACAAAATGCGCAGTATTGGTCGTATGGATTTACTCGATGGCATCAGTAATAAAGCATTAGAATATTTCAGTAACTTTAATAATGTCGATGATGCGCAAGACCTCAGTTTTGATGCTCGCTTCCAGCATGGTCAAACATTAGAGGCCATGGGCGAAGTCGCCTACTCGCGCGGTAATCTTACTGAGGCAAAAAGTGCCTTACTTGCCGCAAGAGAAAGAATGCGGCCATTAGTCGATTTACAAGCCAATCATTTACCCCTACTAAAAACCTTAGGCGCCAATGCCTTCTGGTTAGGTCAGCTTGAATATGATCAAAGCGACTGGCAAGCCACATTGCCGTGGTTTGAGTTATATCTGCAATACAGCCAAGCCATGTACCAATATGCCCCAACTGATTTTGATGCTGTGATGGAGTTATCCTATGCCCACAACTCGTTAGGCTCAGTAAATATGGCGCAGCAAAACTTTAAGGCCGCCAGACAAGCATTTGAGCGTTCACTTGAATTAAAGCAGTCTCTTTTGCTTCAAGATACCTCGAATAGTCAGCTTATTGCAGATTTGGTTGATACACACTCATGGCTAGCCAGCGCCGCACTCTCACAAGGCGACGTACCTGCCGCGACAAAAATACATCAACAAATACAACAATTACTGACTGCCACGACCAATGAAAAACAACCATATCTATTGGATAGATTATCCAATAGTTATTTGTTTTTGGCTCGATTGCTCATGTATCAAGGTAAAACAACGCTAGCTCATAACAAAATGAACCAGGCGTTAAAAGCTATTAATAATGCCATTAAACAAGACCCTGAGAATGATGTATGGATAGTCCAGAAATCATTTATTTATATTGATATGTTAAAAAACACTCACACCCCATTAGCAGATGACAGTCCCTATAGCATTCCAACTTTGGCAAGTATGCTCAATGATGATGAAGTGTTAACTAGCTCCACCAAAAAACAACAAATATGGGCAACATATCAATTAGCAGCAGCACAGTATTTAATCCAAACAGGTGCCATAGCAACAAGCTTACCTTACTCAAAAAATGCCACTGATGCATTCCAGCAACTTGTAAACCAGTTCGATAATAATATGTCATATAAAGCATCACTGGCTGCAAGTCAGATTCAGCAAGCTAGAACGTTAACTACTTTGGATGACCCTGATCAGGCCAAATTAATCTGTCAACAAACGCTGAGTCTTTTAGAAAACACTATTACTACGACACAAGACCCTGATTACATAACCCCCTATGCAAAAGCACTCGATTGTTTAGGGCAACAACCTTTACCCCAAAAGCTACAACAACAATTGCACGATGCTGCAATCACTGATTATCATTTTAATTACCCACAACAAGGAAGCTCCAATGCCAACATTAAATAACCAAAACACAATCATTAATGTGATCGTTACCTTAGAAAATAACCAACCTATTTTCAGCTACACAGATGAAAACAATCACCCAAGAAGCGGTGATGTTATTGTTACCGAAAACGCTCAAATCTTTTACCAGTTAGTCGACCAAACAGACAAAGGCCTCAAATTTGTTGGCGCTGCATTTTCAACCCCGTTTGATGGCGTGATAGACCAGGTACAAGTCGTAAATAATGGCAACACGCTGCAATTAAATGATAATGACCAGGTGATTGGCAACACAGAATTTAGACTTATATTGTCAAATTCTACCGCTGAATTCGGTTCGCACTTACTATTAAGTCCTGATCCTCAAGTAGTAAATCGTCCTGGGCAGAATTAATCGCCTGTATTTAGATCTTGCCAAAAACTTAATTCCACTTAAAAACAACAAGATAAAACCAGAAGGTTAGCGGAAGGTAGTTTTTTACTTTTTTCAATATAGTGTGTGTCATCGAAATACGTTTGTTTGACACACATTATATTTTAAAAGGGACTGACCATGATTACCTCTGACAAATACCAAGAATTCCATGACACATTAACCCGTGCCACTGAACTTGCTAAGGCGTTATCAGGTAAAAACTTCCCCACGCCAGATCACAAAAATGCGCCTGTCACCCAAGCCAAAACAGCGTTAACCAGTCCCCCAAAAACAGTATCAACACCGAAAATTTTTGAGCACACGTTAGATCAGGCCACCCAATTATCTAGCCTAGGTTTTTTGATGAATGCCATTTCAGAAGCCATTTTTGTGGTCAATGATGAAGGCGTCATTGAAATGATTAACCAGCATGCAGCCAAACTTTTCGGCTCGCCAAAAGAGTTATTGATTGGTCAAAAATGGACTAACTTTGTTAACTCGGCCTACCAAGAAGAATACCAAGAGTTGTTTGCCCATTGGCGTGAAACCTTCACCCCATTTAATCACGGCCCCAAAGAAATTGTACTGCAACGCTCTGACTCAAGTTTAGTCAATGCCGACATTTCATTGTCGTGCCTGCCCGTAGGTGAAAATGCCAAACCGTTAATTGTCGGGGTAATGCACAATCTCACTAGCCACAAAGAAAAGTTTGAAGAGTTAACCCGTTTAGCCAATACCGACAAACTCACCAGTTTAGCTAATCGTCATGCTTTTGATGAAGCATTACAAAATGCCTGGGACGATAGCAGACAACATCAACATCCGTTAAGTTTGATTTTGATTGATATCGACTTCTTTAAAATTTTTAACGACAACTATGGCCACATTAATGGCGATAAGTGCTTACAAAAAGTGGCTCAGGTGATTAACTTAGCCATGCCTAACCGCGACTGTTTAGCCGCCCGTTTTGGCGGCGAAGAGTTTACCGTTATTCTGCCTAACTTCAGCCAGGCGCAGGCGCAACGAGTGGCTGAAAAAATTCAGCGCCAAATTAATCAAATTAAATTTACTGATATGGGCTTAACCCAGGAAGTAAAAATAAGTGTTAGCCAGGGTATTGCCTGTGAACAACAAGGCCAGTTCCGTACCGCCACCGCGCTTATTTGCGCCGCTGACACCGCGCTTTATCGTGCAAAAGCAGAAGGCCGTAATCGTATTAGCCTAAGTTTGTAATATCAGCTTAAGCCTCTATTTGTAATATCAGCTTAAGCCTCTATTTGTAATAACAGCTTAAGCCTCTATTTGTAATAACAGCTTAAGCCTCTACATAGCATTACATATCAGCCTAGGTTAATACTGACCTAGGCTGGTATTGAACCCGTTTCAACTTGATGCATTTGTTGGTAAGCCGCTATGCCGCTGGCGTCATTGGCTTGTTGGGCTAATACTTTTTCATCATCATTGGCAAAATGAGTATCCCAATGGGCTAACCTAGGCAGCATAAGTCGATGCCATAACGGCGGAATAAGGGTTAATCCTAAGGTGGCTAAGTAACCACTGATCATCATAGGTGCGCCCTCATAGGGTGCTAAACGGTGATACGGTACTTGAGCTTGCGCATGATGATGCGAATGGCGAGTTAAATTAAACAATGACCAGGAGCTGATGCGTTTATTGGTGTTCCATGAATGCCGTGGCGCCACCTTAGTGCCATTGGCGCGCACCAAACCATAGTGCTCCATATAATTGACTATTTCTAACGTTGCTTTAGCCCACAGTGCGGTGGGAATAAAAAATGCCAATGCCTGCCAAGACCCCAAAGCAAACACCGCCAGAAGAATAACCAGACTCATGGCAATGCCTCTTAACACACGGTTATGCCGTGAAAATATCGGTAAACCTTTAACTGATAAACGACGTTTTTCAATATTCCAGGCACTGATATTGCCATACCAGCTAGACACAATAATGTGCTGATAAACATTGCGGCCTCTTGGTGCAGAAGCTGGGTCTTGCGCGGTACACACAAAACGATGATGACCGTATACGTGTTCAATGGCAAAGTTAGCGTCAAAACTAAAGGCTAATAACCATCGCCCAATAGTGTAAGACATTTTATGCCAGGTACGGTGCACCAGTTCATGCCCCGTCACTGTGCCTATCACCCCGATAACCAGCCCAGTAAAAGCCACTAATACCAGTTGTTGATACCAGCTGGTATTGGCTTTGGCCGCTAGTGCATCATAGCCAGTTAATTCGGTTATCCATTGGCCATAACCCCATACATCTGTAGTAGCAAAATGCCAACTAAACACAAATAGAATGGCCATTAACAAGGGCAATGCCAGCCAAAGCTGCCAGGTCATAATACTGTGATGAGCATAACTTGGGGTTGAATCATCATCACCTAACACAATGTCGCCACCAATATAGAATAACAACCAGATGGCATAACCCAGCACGATGTAAAATTGACCTAACGTCAGCGCAGTCAGGGTAAATAGGCCCATTAAATGGAACGACATAAATTTTAAATAGTGCACCGTTAGCTCCTAGCTAATGCCTTTTATTAATAATTAATCTATCAAGTGTGAGTAAAAATAATAGCGGGTAAAAAAGACATCTAGGGGTCATTTATAGACAACTTTGATTAAATCAGCTACTACTAGGGCATTGGTGTCTGACTAGGATATGACCTTGACTGCAACTCCCCCTATAAAGCATGACAAAGTCATTAAGCATATGTCTGCAGTTAGCGAGCCTTTAATACCGGTATTTTATCTGCATCAGTTGTATCAGCAATTGTGTGATTGGCAATTACCGGCGCAGCAATGGTTACAACAAAATAAACTGACACTAGCTGACTTACAACAAGCCAATAGCCAGTTAACCCTTAGCCAATATAGTGAGTTAATAGACAGCGCGATAACACTGTCACAGCGGCCAGATATTGGCCTGTATGTCGGTAAAAAAATATCTGTTATTGCCCATGGCATGCTAGGGTTAGCGATGCTCAATAGCGCCTCGTTAAATGATGCGCTATTACTGTTAAAGCAATTTATTCATACCCGTAATCCATTAATTGAAATTGATATCAGCGCGCATCATCAAAAACTACACATCAACTTTGACTTGTCTCAGCCTCTTCCTCAAGGCCATCAAGCCTTTATTGATGCCATTACGGTGACGTTTCTAACCCTGTTTTTACACCTTCTGACTGACAAGTCCGTGATCAAAGCGGTTCATTTAAAAGTAACCAAACCTGATTATTACGAGCAATATTCACTCTTTATGCCCTGTGAACTGCTATTTTCACAACCGCATAATAGTATTGTGTTATCGCAAACTACCGCAAACCAAAGGCTGGCTAGTAGCGACCCAGCGGCGGCATTTCAGGCCAAACAATTTTGCCAACAGCAACTTGATGCACAACAACCCATAGATTTAATCAGCCAGGTTCAACAACTTATTTTGAAGCATCAAGGCAAAATATCTCAACAGGATATCGCCCAGCTATTACATGTAAGCCCACGCACCTTGCACCGTCAGCTGCTAAAACATCACACAAGTTACCAGCAATTACTCACCAATGTTCAACAACATTTAGCACAGCATTATTTACGTGAATCAAACATGAGTATTAAGCAAATAGCCTTTGAATTAGGCTATGTTGACGTAGCAAACTTTAGACGAGCCTTTAAACGTTGGTACCAGATCACGCCACAGGATTTTAGAAAAAACTCGCCATTACGGCGCGTGTGATGCCAGTAGTAAAAAATAAATAATATTGTTAACCCTTTTTAGATTTACTCTCGTTTATAGCGTTATCAACATTAACGAATAAAACAAATTACACTTGAGGCACATCGCCCTTATTTGGAGCAATACATGAACCTGCTTACTTTTTCTAACTCATTTTCAGCCTTAACCTTTCCTACAGTACGCACATCAGCACTGGCATCAATCATGTCATCAGTACTGGCGTTCAGTGCTTTACCGGCTTTTGCGGCAGATTTACCATTTCCCCACTTAGAAACCATCGGCAGCAGCGAAATTAGCATTGAGGCTGATATGGCCACTATTGATATTGAAGTAGTGGTTGATGCACCCACAGCAAAAGAAGCTAAAACCGAGTCAGATAAGGCCATTAGCCAGTTTTTAAGCCGATTAGATAAAGCCGGTATTGCCAAAAATGATATCGACAGTGCCAATTTAAATATCCGCCCGCAATATCATTATCAAAATAATGAACCCGCTAAACTGGTGGCTTATCAGGCCAGCAGAAGCATGACCATTACCGTACGAGATTTAAGCCAGTTAAATGACTTACTCGACACCGCTTTAGATCAAGGTATCAATCGGGTTAACAACATTAAACTAAGCTCAAGTAAGCAGGCGGAATATATTGAACAGGCACGTCAAAGCGCCATTACGGATGCCAAGCAAAAAGCCGCATCGTTAGCCAAAGGATTTGATAAAAAGGTCGATGGCGTGTGGCAAATTCGCTATTTTGACCAACAGCCAGTGCAACCGGTAATGTACCGTATGGCGGCCGAGTCGAGTGACGCTAATCAGGGTTATCAGCAAGGGCAAGTCACTGTGAGCGATCGCGTTGAAGTGATATTTAAATTGAAATGATTTTAAATTAAAGCGATTTTAAAATAGTAATAGCGGCTCACAAGCACGCGAGACTAGATTGTTATCGACATAATTGTCATTAGCATAAAAAAGTGGTCAGGCGCATATCGCCTTGACCACTTTTTTGTTCGCTTATTTAATCGCGTTAAAAATATTGATAGCGTTAGCTAATCACTTCTTTGTCACGGGTTCACTTTTTGCCATCATAGCGCGGCCAAGTAATACAACACCGACAATTAAAAATGGCACACTTAACCACTGGCCTGCGGTCATCAAGGTTTCGCTGTAAGCGGTTTGGCTAACCTTAACCGATTCAATCGCAAAACGGGCGCTGAACACTAACACTAAAAACACCCCGAATAGGCCACCATGTTGCAGCTTTAATTTTGTTTTGCGGTATAAACCCACCAGCAAAATAAAAATCAGTAGATAAGCAAACGCTTCATACAATTGCGCCGGATGACGCGGTAGCAAATCGATACGTTCAAAGATAATACCCCAGGGTTTTGTGGTTGGCTCACCTAGAATTTCTGAATTGGCAAAATTTGCCATACGCACAAAAAAGCCGAAAATTGCCGTGGCAATCGCCAGTCTGTCTAACAAAAACAAAAATGGCAGACCCACTTTTCGTTTGTAATAATACAGGGCTAAAATGGCGCCTAAGCCGCCGCCATGACTGGCTAGGCCGCCTTCCCAAATAGCGAGTATTTTAAGTGGATGAGCAAAATAGTAGCTCGGATCATAAAACACACAATGGGCTAATCTTGCGCCGACAATAATGCCGATAACGCAGTAAACCAGAAAGTTATCTAATGACTCAAGGTCCAAGCCTTCTGCCTGATAGATTTTTTTCATTACCTGGAAACCCGCCGCTATCGCGGTAGCAAATAATGCGCCGTACCAATGTACAGTCAACCCCATAAACGACACCAAAACAGGGTCTGCATTCCAAACAAAATGGTCCAATTGTTGCTCCAAAAAAGGCTTACTTATGCCGCTAATGCTACGCTGTTTTATCTTACCAATAAAGAAACTTACGGTTAAAGTGGCCTGAAATATTATTCACCTATCGCCAAATTGATCACCTCTTCAGCAACAAATCACGTAAAATAGTGTTTATCAAACTGTAAAAGCCGATGCAAACTATGCCAGATACACCACAAATAGATAATCTGATTGAATGTCATCTCGACATCACTTCCTGTGAGGTCGATGCAAGCACGTTATTGTCGCAACATTCTGGCCTATCAAAGCAAGTCATTAAACAGGCCATGCAAAAAGGCGCCGTTTGGCACACCCATGGCAAACAGGTTATTCGACTTAGGCGCGCTAAAAAAGCCCTTAAAGTGGGTGATAAACTGCATTTATATTACAACAGCCACATACTCGCTGAAGTGCCTGCTACTGCGGAGTTGATGTTTGATCAAGGCGATTACAGCCTTTGGTATAAACCCTATGGTTTACGTTGCCAGGCTTCTAAGTGGAGCGATCACACTACCATTAATCGCTTTATTGAATTAAATACCGAGCCGCCACGTAGCGCGTATATTATCCACCGCCTTGACCGCGCAGCATCTGGGTTGATTATTATCGGCCACACCAAAAAAGCCACCGCAGCAGTTGCTAAACTGTTTGAGACTCGTCAGTTAGATAAATTTTACCAGGTGATAGTGCAAGGACGTTTTGCCGATAATACGGTAACTATTAATACCCAAGTAGATGGTAAACCCGCGCTATCGCACGCAATTTTATTGCAGTACAACCCTGAATTAGATCAATCTAAAGTGCAGGTTAAAATTGAGTCGGGTCGTAAACATCAAATTCGCATTCACATGGCCAGTATTGGTCACCCTGTGGTGGGCGACAGATTACATGGCAATGCTGCAGCCGATGCTCCAGATTTAAAATTATGCTGTTGTGAATTTGCTTTTGTTTGCCCAGTCACAGCGACACCTGTGCAGTTTTCACTGCCAGAAGCATTAAGACCTCAATTTGAATAACTACCGTGTTTGAATAACGGCGGCGTTTGAATCATCACGGTGAACAAACAGTTTAGTCATTGGTAATATCAGCAATGCTGGCGGACAGTAACGCTTGTAAATCCGTTGGCGACATCTGTAATTCAAGCCCTCTTTTACCGGCACTAAAATACAGTTGTGGTAATAATTCTGCGCTTTGATCAATCACAGTGGCCAAACGCTTTTTTTGCCCCAAAGGACTCACCCCACCTAATACATAACCTGTTGTGCGTTCCACCAAAGCACTGTCTGCCATGTGTACTTTTTTAACCTTCAGCGCTTTGGCCATTTTCTTAAAGTTCAGCTGTTGGCTGACCGGCAATATCGCTACCGCTAATTTATGGCTGTCGGTTTCGACCACTAAGGTTTTAAACACCAGTTCAGCTTTTACTTGTAGTTTTTCAGCCGCTTCTAAACCATAAGAGACCGCATTCGAGTCATGCTGATACTCATGCACAGTAAAAGGTAAGCGGTGTTTTTTAACTAAATCAATGGCGGGAGTCATAGCAATCATACCTTTTGAAATTGACTGTTCAGTATCCGTCTATTGACGTTATTGATCATTTTACTTGCGGTGAATTTACCTCAAACATGGCGCTAGCTCAAAGTAATAATCAGATAAGACTGCCGCTTACCGTGATGATGCTATTAAAAAACGAAAACAAAAAAAGGAGCATTATGCTCCTTTTGGGGTGAAACTAACGACTAGCTATAGGGTTAAGTCACGATAAGCGACTATCCAATAATGCTAGTTGATAAGTCTGTTTTACATAAACCAAGCGCGGTAGGTTTTACCTTTCAGCTTGCCCTTAGTAATTTTAGACATAGCTTCCTGTGCCACGGTGCGAGATACCGCAACGTAAGCACGAATATCAGTCACTTTAATTTTACCAATATCGTTGAAATCAATGCCGTTTTCGCCAGTCAATGCACCAACAATATCGCCTGGTCGAATTTTTTGTTTCTTGCCGCCCTCAATTTGTATGGTCTGCATAAGAGGTGCAAGCGGTGCTTTAGTTAACGCACTTAATGGTGGCAGTGTTGAAGGCACAATATCTTTATTCAGCGCTTCTTCAATCATCGCCATTTTATAGCCGTCATTTTCACCAAAGAAGCTATATGCTGCACCTTGGCTACCCGCACGACCTGTACGGCCAATGCGGTGAATATGCACTTCGCTGTCGTAAGCTAAATGGTAGTTAAATACCGCATCTAACGCATCAATGTCTAAACCACGGGCTGCCACGTCAGTTGCCACTAAAATACGGGCACTTTTGTTAGCAAATTGCAGTAACATTTGATCGCGATCGCGTTGTTCTAAATCGCCGTGTAATGCTAAAACACTGAAACCAAACTCAAGCAGTGCATCAGCCACGTCTTGGGTTTCACGCTTGGTATTACAGAATACCACAGCGCTTTCTGGTTGCTTATCAAGTAATAACAAACGCAGCGCTTCTAAGCGGCCTTGGTTGTCTTCAATACGGTAAAAGCGCTGATCAATAGTTAAGTTATCGTGGGTTGATTCCACTTTCACCATCACCGGCTTATACATGATGCGCTCAGCAATAGATTGAATTTGCTCTGGAAAAGTCGCACTAAACAGCAGGGTTTGACGCTCATGCGGGGTTTGATCGATAATCGCATCAATGTGCTCTTGAAAGCCCATTTCTAACATGCGATCGGCTTCGTCTAACACCAACATATTCACATCGCTTAAATCAAGACGGTTACGATCTAGGTGATCAATAATACGCCCTGGCGTACCGACAATAATGTGCGCGCCATGTTCAAGTGAACCAATTTGTGGCCCCATTGGTACGCCGCCACATAATGTCAGTACTTTCACGTTATGAATGCCGCGGGCTAAAGTACGAATTTCTTTAGCGACTTGGTCTGCTAGCTCACGCGTAGGACAAAGCACCATAGTTTGAATGCGAAAACGCTTCACATCCAATTTATTTAACAAGCCTAAACCAAAGGCGGCAGTTTTGCCTGAGCCGGTTTTACCTTGGCCAATCACATCATCACCCGCTAAAATCGGCGGTAAACTTTCTGCTTGGATTTGTGTCATAGACTCATAGCCCATGGTGCTAAGATTATCTAATAACTCGGGTTTTAAGTTTAATGATGAAAATGCCTGACTGGCAACTTGCGAAGGTGATTGACTCAAAGGAATATCCTGTGCTGAAAGCAAACTAAAAATAATAAGGCCAAAGCAAATGGCTTTGGCCGGAACGAGCTAATTATAGCAATAAACCCTAAAAATTACTGCATCATTGTTTAAGCTCTATTATTTTAGCCGTTTAATAAATCAGCAACCCGCTAGAAGATTAATGTGCCAAATGGCCAAAACGCCCTTGCTGGTAATCTTCAACCGCTTGATTAATTTCAGCTTGAGTATTCATTACAAACGGCCCCATATGCACAATCTGCTCATTAATTGGGTTACCCGCCAGAATTAAACACCCTAGCCCTGAGTCACCTGCGTTGAACTGTGCCAATATGTGCGGATTAAGTTTAAGCATAGTGCCTTCGCCAAACACCACATTTTCGCCGTCAACCAGCACATTAAGCTGGCCTTGATAAATATAAACATTGACTGCGCCATGCTGGTTTAACGCAATATTAGCAGAGCTGTTTGGCTCAATAATCAAATCAGCGATCGCCCCACTGCCTGCAAGCCCTTCAATATGGGTATTAGTGATACTGTCTGGTGTATCAGCAAACTGCCAAGTGCCGGCTAACGCAATCAGCTTGGCGCCCTTATTGTTGAGCAAGCTTGGGTTAGGATTAACCGTTGTATCGCGATAAATAGCCGGACGCATTTTGTCTTTAGCTGGCATATTGAGCCAAATTTGAAAACCGTGTAGCCCTTCATTGGCATCTGCTAACGGCATTTCAGAATGAATAACGCCACTGCCTGTGCTCATCCACTGTACATCACCAGCACGAATAGCTTTCACATTGCCCATATGATCACGGTGCTCAAAACCGCCTTTCATAATATAGGTAAAGGTTTCAATGCCACGATGAGGGTGCGGTGGAAAACCGCCAATAAAATCTTGCTTATCATCCGACTTCAATTCGTCCAACATTAAATAGGGGTCATAGCTTTGTTTACCAAAATCAGCAACACGTTTAATGTTCACCCCGTCACCATCCATTGCTGGGCGAGCTTGAGTTTTATAGATAATTTGCATAATCACCTCGAAATACCAGACTAGCAAAACAGTTTTGCCAGTGAATTACCTCTAGCTTATCGACTATTAAGTTGAATAAAAATAGCAAAAAATGCCTTAAAGCATTCGAGTTATTAGAATGGTTATCATAATAACAAAAGGCACTTTTTAAGATTAATGGGCCAAACTGTTAGAGTCGTTGTTGACAGTAATGTGAGTGGACATAAGTAAAATGAACTCTTAGATTTTATCCGATATCACTCGGCCCTAAATCAATAAAACCCGATTAACACGCAATGTTAATCGGGTTTTATTAACGTTAAGCACACTTGCTTTAGTCGTTTATGAAGAGGCCTTATCTAAGTATTTTTATTGCCTATCTTCAAGTGTATAGCCATTGGGCACATTAAATCGACTATCATTTATTTGTTTTTCAGACACTGAAGTGACTTCATATATATAACGTACCCTTGCATCTTTTTTCCACTCTGAAACAACACTGTCAACAACGTTATCTGCTTCATCTTTAATCAGATTACCAAAAAAATTTGTCGCTGCACTTTCAAGGCCTTGAGATAAATCGAGCCCAGCGTCAGATCGCTTTTTCTTCACAGTAGGGCAAGCTTCACTTTTTTGAAACCATTCCATTTTTATCGATAATGGGTAACCTTGAATAGTGGCTAGCTTTTCAGTAATGCTATTAAAATTTTGTTTATCATTTTTCTCTACGTCACCACTAAAAGCACTAATAGCTTTATAGCCATCTTTACCCAATAAACGGACTAAACCATTTTTGTCGCCTACCTGATTAAGATAGTTGTCAGTGGCTTTTTCATGAATTTTCCAAACGCCTTTCATGTCTGCCGTTGGGGTGGTGGTCCAAAATACAAATTGCAGTAAATTAAGGTCTATTTTACCGTTTTCATCTTTAAATTCGGTTGTCCAAGTCGCGGTATATTCCTGCGAGGCTAAGCCACCTATTTTACGTGTGTTATTAGTCGCAACGACTGTGAAGTCATTTTTATCTAACGTGACACTACAGCCTTTTTCTTCATAAGTTTCATATTCTTCTTCCTCATCTGAAGCGCTTTGGGTTTTAGCCATAAATTCTTCAAACACATTTTTACAACCACTGAGAGGACATTCTCGATAACTTTTTTTATCATGATCAACATGCCATAGTAGGTTTTTCAGAAATCCTGAAAATAAGAGTCTCATCGTAGTCAGCCCAACCCATATAAAAACTATCAAATTCCGCTTTTTGATCGATCGCACGCATATTTTCACGTGTATAAACGGTTTGCGTACCTTTATGATCCGGCAGATATAAACCATTAATAGTAAATTCTGCAGTAACCACTGCTGTCGGGTGCTTTGGTGTATTGTCAACTTGTGTCGCTGCACAAGCAGAAAGAGCACCCGCTACAGCGATTGCAGTAATTTTACGAGCAAGATTCATTTAAATTTCCTTATATTATTTAATTGGTTATTGCCACTACCCTGTGGTAAATAGACAAAATATTTTATGATGCCTTGGGATTAATTTGAAACTAAACCGCAATATGCTTCATAGTTAAACACCTTGATTAGGCCATTAAAATATGAGCAAATATCACAATATGAAGTGAGCTCTAGGTCTTTCTAGCCGATGACGAGTCCAAATTATTAGCAAGCTTTATGCTTATATAACGAGTCATTTACAGTTTGATGCTGACTCAGAGTGACTGAGTAGCTTGGGATGAATTGATATTGCCTAGCAGATAAGTTTTTCACTGAAATTCCTTTTTCATTGTTCTAGTCCATTATACATAGGTTCAATTATGTATCAGTTCCATTGAATATATTAATTATAACTGATTCAATATCCGTAATATACCCTATCGAAATCTTATTGAGTTAAGTAAGTCGTCTTAATTAAGTCATTGATTGTTAATTTATAGTTTGCTTGAGTAGGACGATGCGGGAGTCGAACGCTAAACTATAGTTTGGCACAGCTAATCTTTGTTTCTGTTGTAAAAAGCATCAATAGTCATGTTATTAACTCTAATATTGATGTTGTCATTTAGCCTTTAATTTTAGAAGTGTACGATTATTATGTTACTCCAGCTCCTTCCCTAAACCTTCAGCACTAAAAATCCTTTTTATACACTAACACACCAATTATAAACGGTTTAAATTGATTGTAATTGGTGAAGAAAGAGTCGCAGCCGGCGAAAAACATCCCAACCAACAGGCTAATTACCGGTAAACTAATCCAGTGGCACTAACTCAAAATCGACCAAATCATCCCACTTTTTAAACCACTCATAGAATAGCTCAATATCGTTAGACTCCATGAGTTGATAACAGACATTAAGCTCTTTATTTACCCAAGAATTTAGATAATGAAGCCCGTCAGGAAACATACGCCCTTTAGCGTTATATCTTGCATAATTTGCCTCAAAACATCCGAGCTTAAATTTTTCGATAACCATATATTTTTTCAATCCAATCTTCCCTAAAAACACTCAACTCCACACAAAAAGCCTTCACGCCCACTCCCAAAAAACAGTGAAAATCAGCTCTAGCATCTAATAAGCTAACCGTTATTTTTGGGGTGATGTCATCTCAATTGTCATTTTGAAAGAGCAAACAAAACCTAGCAACCTGTTTAATATTTAATCAACAATCGAGGCCACGATGATTTTTATTTTATTGCCATCATAATGTACAAAAATATTTTACTAAGCTATAAATATTAAAGATTATAAAACTAATCATGAATATTTATAGAGTAAAGGAAGTCTATGAACATACAAGGCAGTCCCAGTATTGAGCGTGGTGAAGAATTATTATTCGCTAACACTCCAAGAACAAAACGAACTGACAGCCATGACTCAAAAATACCCGCTAAAAAATCAACATGGAAAGTGGTAATTATTGATGATGATCAGGACATTCATGACGTTTCACAGCTAGTGCTTAATGATTTTACGTTTAAAGAACGTAAGATTCATTTTATACATGGTTATTCGGGTAAAGAAGCGCGTGAAATGATGGCATTGCATCCTGATGCTGCCGTTTTATTGCTAGATGTGGTGATGGAAAGTGATACTGCAGGGCTTGAGACCGTAAGGTATATTCGTGAAGAGCTGCAAAATAGAACGGTTAGGATTATTTTACGAACAGGTCAGCCCGGTCAAGCCCCTGAGCATAAAATTGTACGCTTATATGATATCAATGATTACCTAGAAAAAAGTAAACTTACCTCGCAATACCTAGAAACAGCGATGATCACTTCACTGAGATCCTATGATGATATTTGCACCATTAACCAACTATCGACAAACAACGACAATTTAGAATCATTGGTAAAAGCAAGAACTCAGGACTTAATTGAAGTAAACGATCAACTACAACAACAAATGGTGATCAAAAACCAAAGTCTTGCAGCTCTTCAGTGCAGCGAAGATCGACTCGCAGAGGCCCAAAGAATTGCTAAAATAGGCCATTTTGAATGGTCAATTACAAATGATAGCGTTTCTTGCTCGGAACAAATATATCGCATACTCCAACTTCCCCAAGGCAAGAGATTTATTTTGCAAGAAGATTTTATTGCTAAATTAGCAATTGAAGATCAAAACTATGTTTTGGATATTCTCAAGCAAACAATCCGAGAACAAAAACCCTATGATATAGAGCATCACTTAGTGCTTGATAATGGAACCGTACTTTTTATAAGGCACCAAGGTGATGTGTCAATTAGCCCTGATGGCCAGGTAATTAACATAGTTGGCACCTTACAAGATATCACAGAGCGGCGTAATGCTGAACTTGAAATGCGTAAACTGGCAACGGCTATTGAGCAAATAGCCGATGGCATTATGATAACAAACAAGGAAGGTATTATTGAATATGTAAATCCGGCTATGTGTCAGATGACTGGATACGCAAAAGAAGAACTCATAAACCGTACTCCTAGAATATTAAAATCAGATAAACAAAGTTATCGGTTTTATCATCGACTTTGGAAAACAATTCAAAGGGGCTCAATTTTTAATGAGATTATTATTAATAGGCATAAAAGCGGACGCCTTTACTATGAAGAGAAAACAATAACCCCACAGCTCAATAGCCTAGGTGAAATTACTAGCTATATATCTAGCGGTAAAGACATTACGGACCGTATTGAGGCACAAGAGAATCTCTATCACCTCGCCCATCATGACTCACTAACAGGTTTACCAAATCGTGTTTTGTTCCTCGATCGTCTCGAGCAAGCAATTAAAACAGCACATTGGAGAAACCGTATCCTGGCGGTATTATTTTTAGACTTAGATAGATTCAAAATCATTAATGACTCACTTGGCCATCATGTTGGTGATTTATTGCTCAATGAAATGGCGCAAAGGTTATCAGACTGTATGCGTGATGATGATACTGTTGCCCGTTTTGGTGGCGATGAGTTTGCCATTATGCTGAATGACATCGCAGCGGTAGACGATATTGCTGCGATAGCGCAAAAGATACTGAGCTCCCTTTCTGAAGTCTACTTATATGAAGGTTTTGAATTATTTATTACAGCCAGCATCGGTATCAGTCTTTACCCTGATCACGGAATTACTGCACAATTACTCCTTAAAAATGCAGATGCTGCTATGTATCTTGCTAAAGGAAGTAGTAGGAATTCATTTCGGTTTTATACCTCTGAAATTGAACAAGTTACATTAAACCGCCTAACGCTTGAATCTGGATTACGCCGCGCACTAGAGCGTGACGAATTTAAATTATATTATCAACCTCAGCTAAGTTTAACCTCCTGCAAAATTGAGGCATATGAAGCATTGCTTCGCTGGCAACATCCTGAACATGGCTTAATTTCTCCCGACAGTTTTATTCCTCTATTAGAAGAAACTGGCATGATTATACCGGTTGGGCATTGGGTGTTGCAGACCGCTTGTCAGCAGGAAAAAGCCAATCAATCTGCAGGGAAAGTGGCAAAAAAAGTCGCTGTTAATATTTCAATTCATCAATTCAAAGAGAAAAACTTTGTTGAAATGGTCCATGAAATACTTATCAAAACAGGATTAGAGGCGAAATATCTTGAGCTTGAAGTCACCGAAGGCATATTAATCGATAACATTGCTGAAACCGCCGAAAAATTACATGAGCTGCATAATTTGGGCGTCTCACTATCGATAGATGATTTTGGAACAGGATACTCTTCGATGAATTACCTAAGAAGAATGCCCTTTGACCTGTTGAAAATTGATAGATCATTCATCACAGATGTTACAACCAATAAAGATGATAGAGCCATCGCCTCTGCAATTATAACCTTAGCTCACTCAATTGGGCTAAATGTCATTGCCGAAGGTGTCGAAACTACTGAGCAATTGAGTTTTCTGGATGAATTAGGCTGCGATTCAATTCAAGGGTATCTCTGTAGCCCTCCTCTTCCAGCCGATCAAGCATTTGAAATTAAAGTAGACCAATACAAAAATTGGAAAAACTATTTAAGACATTGCAATAGGTAATCACTTTCAACGACGACGGAAAATAATCATGAATGAGATAAAGGTAAACAATATCCGATTAGATCATCTCAGTATCCCACTAGAACGTGATACTTTTTTTCGCTCGGTTATTCGAGGGATCTCAGGGCAATTAGAGGACCTTATCGGCCTTGATGAAGCATCGGGATTTATCAGTATCGTCGGGCAAGAGATTGGCACTGAAATCAATGATAGCTATAAAAAAGAATTACAGGTATCCAAACTAAGTAGAGACCAAATTTGTGGGGTATTACAAGACCTCAAAACTCGTATAAAAGGCAATTTTCATATTATTAGCGTCGATGAAAATAAGGTTATTTTTGGTAATAACACTTGTCCATTTGGTGATAAAGTTCATGGCCGCCCTTCATTATGCATGATGACATCTAACGTTTTTGGCACCATAGCGGCTGAAAATAACGGCTATGCCAAAGTCACTCTAGATAAAACAATTGCTCGAGGCGATAAATATTGCCATGTCACTGTGTATTTTCAACTAACTGACGAGGCAAAAGAGGCCGAAGGTAGAGAGTACTACGAGGGAAGTTAATCAATATGCTGCCAGAGAACTTCGTTAAAATCACCAATGCGCTTCAATCGCCTCATTTATTACTCACTAATAAAGGCATTATCGTGTCCTTTAACAGCCGCGCTAAATATATATTTCCGTTACTAAAAGTAACAAGCTCTATGATTCACATCAGTGAACTCTTAAATGAAAGCCCTGATAAAATAGAGCGGCTGTTAAAAATGTGGTCTCGCACTCAAACTCCTCTCCCCTCAAGCTTGGTATTTCATGAACAAAATGAGTCTAGTTCGACATACCGATGTAATGGGAGTGCGATTAGATCCAGTGCTAATAATCATCAGCCCTTGATCATGTTGCAATGTAACAATAAAGAACAATCCACGGCGATTTTTGCAACCCTTAATCTAAAAATTGAGCAACTAAAACATGAAATAAAAGAACGTCGTTATACTGAACAACAAATTCTTTTGCTTAATAAAAACCTAGAGCAATCTATAAATGAAAGAACAGCGGAACTACAACATAAAAACCAAGAACTAAATCGTTTTTTAGCCGAATTGAAAAGCGCTCAAGATCAAATTATTCGCTCTGAGCGTTTAGCATCCTTGGGAGGAATGGTTGCCGGCGTAGCACACGAAATCAATAATCCTGTCGGGGTTTGTTTAACGGCATCATCTCATTTGACTCAACAAGTTAGCTTCTACCAAACGCTTTATGATCAAGATAAGTTAACACGTAATGATTTAGAGAAATTTTTAGAGACGGCCTCTAAATCTTCTGCAATTATCGAGTCCAACCTTAACCGTGCAGCCAGTCAAATAGGACGCTTTAAACAATTAGCGGTAGATCAATCAAATGATGAAAAACGCTTTATAAATGTAAAAAAATATCTCACTGAACTTCTTTTAAGTCTGCAGCCCTATTTTGAAAATACATCACACACATGGAATATTATGTGTGATAAAGCACTGACAATCGAAACCTATCCTGGTGCCATTGGGCAAATTATCACTAACCTCATCAGTAACTCAATGACCCACGGATTAGTTGATATTGACAATGGAAAAATTGAAATCGAAATAATCCAAAATAAAGGTTTAATTCAATTTCACTATAAAGACAATGGAATTGGTATTCCACTGCATGACAGACCAAAGGTTTTCGATCCATTTTTCACCACCAAACGCAACCAGGGCGGAAGTGGCTTAGGAATGAATATTGTTTATAACCTTGTTACAGGAAAACTAGGCGGAAATATCAGTATTGAGAATAAACAGAGTAACGGTGCGTATTTCTTTTTTACCATTCCAGAGTCGCTGTAACAAAATATTGTTTGTTAATGGTTGATCAGCATAAGAATTTCTAAGCGAATAACATCATAAATCGCGCGGTATTATCCGCTGTAAGATTAGGCTATGAAATATACCAAAGACCAAAATACACTCTGAAAGTGTCGATAATTTACTGAGAACTTCAATTGCGGACTTCAAGAATGCCGGACTTCAATAATGCCACCCATAATTTTGAAGTCGCAGAAAAGCTTGAGATCAATCAAGTGGGAAATAGTTTTGTCTGATTAAGAAATGATTGTTTCAAAGGCATCTTAGACCATATTAGTAGTTGGAATACACTCACTAATCTTGCTCTTGAAAATCAGTTTTTAATTTCAAAAGCTTACGATTATTGTTATGCAGTTCAGCCCACCCTTTTCTAAACCCTTCAACACTAAAGAAAAGTTCATCAAAACTACCATCACTGATGGCAATAGTTAAGCCGCGCTCAATACGATCAGCTAAGGCTTTGTCGTTTTTATTTACAAAAAAATAAATCGGCGATGGATAGTTAAGGATCAATGACTCCTCTATAACCAAACCTTTGTTTGCATGGGCGGGTTGCTCCGCCCATATTTCATACAATCCTCGCGGAAAGTAATCAAAGCGTTTACTGGCTAGCATCGGAAACAAAGAATCGGATTGGGTCACGGTGACAAGTGGCATGTCATTGGCCTCCAATACGTTCGCATCAGGCCACTGCGCACCTTGCCCAGCAATAAAGCCTCGCAAATCCTGTAAGCTATTAACAAGATTAAATTTTACCTGGTCATCTTTTCTAATAAGAAAGATACGATAGCTATTAAGTCCTTTCAGAATTGATATTTTAACTGGACGTAACTGCTGTTGACGTTCAGCGCTGTTCGCTGTCCACATGACACTGAGTAAATGCGTATCTTTCGATAGTTCAGCAATAAGCCGATGAGTGGTATATTGCTCATTTAGATAGGATATCTTGTAAGGCCCATCTGTAATGCTTGTTTTGTCTAACGCCAATGCCAACAGCTTTGGAAAATATGACACATGACTTTCAGCGAACTCCTTGCCCATTGGTATTTTTACTTGCAAAACAGCAGCATCAGATACAACTGACGTATCTGCAACTAACCCTTCACCTGCATTGGCAGCATAGGTAAAACGGAGCAAGAACAGCACTATAATCATCAGGAAAAAAAAGGCTGCAAAACAGCTTAGGTAAACACTATTACAATTGCGAATAACCTTGTGACCCAAGCCCCTTAGTGAAAACTTACCTATCGTCATGTAAAACTCCCGGTCATTACATCTTTAAGTATATATTTTACAATACGTAAATTATTGTAGTAACGTCAATATAACACTATATACGATAGTGCTAAGCAAAAAAGCAAAAGCAAAAATGCCACCCATTATTTGATGCACACCTCGGTCTGGTCAAGGGCTGTTAATCCGAGTGGGTGATACGAGCCGCAAGATAGCACATTAAATACTCACCAAGGTTGTTGTTAACGATGAACAAATGGCTAAGGCCAACAAGTACTACACCTAATTCGCATGGGTGTTGCAATTGACAGGCACTGTAATATGTATTTCATTAGGGGCGCAGCTTGGCTGTTAAGCCCGCCCCTTTATAAATATCAGGGCAGTACAACCGCTTTTAGCGGTAAATGAGCCACATTAAAAGCAATGACAAGTATAAAGTAATAGAATTGAAAATTAAGGCCAAAAAGCTTTGAATGAGCTGAGTATTATCTTTGCTCACAGGGAGCGTCCAGATATTGCAGTGTTATTTACAAGTGATTTTTAAAAAAACCGTTAACGGGAAAGAACTGGCAAAATTCAGCCCTTTATTAGCATAGCTTTTATTATTAGCCTGGTTTTTACTCACAAACCAAATATTATTTAGCCACTTTTATTCGTTGGTAAATAACTTATATTTGTTTTATTCACTAAGGCTTTAGCTTGGTTCCAATCTAATGGTTTTGACAAATAAAAACCTTGAACCGTATTGCAGCCTAAATTTTTTACATGATTTAATTCTTGTTCGCTTTGCACTCCTTCTATAACAACATCTAACCCATGGATGTTGGCAAGGTCGTAAATAATATCAATCAGCGGTTTATTGCCCATCTGAACATCTCTCATTTGCAGTAGGAATGAGCGATCTATTTTTAATGAGTCCAATCTATAATGATTTAAATGGCTAAAGGCTGAATAATTTACTCCAAAGTTATCAATAGCAATTTTAATCCCCAATGCTTTTAACCTAGTGAGATTAACTAACACTTTATTATCTTTCGCAAGCAGCGGAGCCTCTGCAATTTCGAATATAATTTTATAAGGCGGAGTTTCATATTGCTCCATTAAAGACGAAACTTCTGCTACGAAACCATCATTAAACAGCTCTCGAGATGAAATATTGATAGCCAGTGTACCGTCAAAACCTTGCTTACTTCGCAGATTTGTCAGCTTACTCAAGGCTTCATTAATGACCCATAAATCAATTTTTGTAATCAGATCACTTTGTTCTACAATCGAAATAAACTTATCAGGACCAATGCCTTTCTTCTCTAACGCTGGCGCCCTTAGTAACACCTCAAAACCTTTTACTTCAAGTGTTTCGGTATCGTAGTAAGGCAAATAAACCAGATACAAGGAATTATCACGTAACGCTTTTGATACCTCGGAATCAATATATTTCTGCTCTTTTAATTGATTATCTAACGAGTCGTCATAAGTACAATAACTATTTTTTCCCGCTTTTTTTGCTGCATACATGGCACTATCAGCTTGCTGTAAAAATGCATCAGCTTTAAATTTGTTACCAAACTGGAATGCTATACCGATACTGGCATGAACATCATAAGTTTTGCCGTCAGCTTCAAACCCCAAATCAAACAAACCAACAATACGTTGAGCTATCGCTTCTAGCTCTTCAACATTTTGCAGTCCTTCAAGCAATACCACAAACTCGTCACCACCTAGACGTGCGATACATTGATCCTGTTGTTTATTATTAACACGGTTGATTTTTCTTAATGAGTTTGTCAACCTGTTAGCAAAGTTAACTAAAACACGATCACCGGCCTCGTGGCCAAAATTGTCATTAACGTATTTAAAATTATCTAAATCGATAAACAGTAAACCTAACGTGTTAGTCTCAGCCGTACACGAGTCGAGTTTATTATTTAATTCTCGGTTGAAGTATGCTCTATTCGCAAGGCCTGTTAACTCGTCATTGTTGGCTAACTGCTGAATACGTTCTATTAATGCAAGATAACTATTATTGAGTTCTGCAACTTCATCGTTAGTATTTAACGGTATAAGTGAATCACTATTTCCTTTCTGTACCGCATTAACACCTTCTGCCAATTCAGTTATTGGCCGAATGATTTGTCTATATATCAACAAATGTAAAATAAAATAACAAAATAAAGATAATGCTACGGCGCCTAATCCAATTTTGATTTTTAAATTCATTAATGATGAGTTAAAAAACGCTTTTTTTAGACTGACGTTCACAATTCCATCAAATACTTTTACCGTAAAACGATATGAATCTACACCTTCAATTTGCTCTACAACAATACTATTATTAAGCGCTTTCTCAGTTAAAGGATGTGTGAACATTTCAACCGAAAGGTATTCCTTGTACTGGCTAATCTCTTGATTAAAAATATTTTTAAGATAATTCGGTTTTAATCTAGTTTGAATAACGACTAAATCGTTGGTGTAATTATATAAAGGTTGTGATACTAAAAGGTAAGGTGAAAAAATACGAAATAGCTGGATCTCATCAGACTCAGTCTCTGTGGCGGTAATTTGGTAGTAGTGAGCAAATATCCGTTGACGATTTTTACTTACAATAGCGTTATTGATTTTGTTTATTAAAAAATGTGTTGAATCTGTCACTGAAGCATCGGCAAAAGGATCTTCAAAATTGATGTAGCTGATGGGCTTTTCACGTAAATTAAAAATAGCGATATCTTGAATAGACTTACTGTCACTCGATTTAATCAACCGGTCTAAAAACTGCGCACTCACTCTGATATCAATTTCATCAACTTTAGCATTCTCAAATAAATCAGCTGCTTCTTTAGTTTGCAGTTGAGAATTTATCATGTTTTCAACCGCAATAACCTTCGCTGCACCACGGCTTGCTATGCGCTCAAATTGATATGAGAAAGCACTCAGAGCAGCATCAACAATATTATTTTTAGCTGATTGATAAAAGAAAAAAGAAAACGTAAAAAATACTACCGCGATAGCGGGCAGTAAAATCAAATTAATCCGTTTTCTTAGCTTCATAAATTATTTATCTTTTAGCAAGTTATTCATCCGCTGACGCAATAACATTGATTCATTACTAATAGGCAGATAAAAACTACTGCGCGCTTGGATCTCTGGAGAAATAAACAAATCAGGATCTGATAAGTAGCTTTCACTTCCTAAAGTAACAGCAGCATCATTAGTCGTAGAGAATAAAACTTCTTCTACCACTCTAATCGCTACTTGTGGATCATTAATGTAATTCAAAAACGATAAGGTCGCTTCTGTCGCATTTTTTTCAAACGGGATAGCTAAGCAATCAACCCAAAACAGCGTGCCTTCATCAGGAACAACATATTTCCAATCATTTTGACCACTATTTTTAGTTATTGTTGCAATGTCGCCACCATAAACCATAGCCAAACTGGCTTGGCTTTTTTCTTGATTAATGGCTGTGTGAGTTAATAGGTATTGATAACCCAATAAATAGGGCTCTTGCTGCTTTAATGTGTCGAACGCAACTTTTAAGTCGTCTTTATTTTCAGAAAAAGGAGGTAAATTATTGGCAATTAAAGCAATGGCGGCGGTATCAAGATTATCTTTTATCATTAATACTCTATTTTGGTGCTCTGCGGGTGGTTTAAAAAGTTGGGTCCAGGAAGTAATAGGTGTTTTGCTGACACTTTCCCGATAGGCAATACCAATAGTTCCTTTCGCGTAAGGCACACCAACATCGCCACATGCCTGACGCCATTTAGGATTATGATTCACTATTGTTGGCAGAGATTTTTCAGAGAAACGATACATAGGTTGTTTTTTTGAATTAATACCCAGCATTAAACTATCAATCAACACAACATTAAAATTTTTCGCTTTCTCACTGAGTAGCAATGCATCTCTGTCTGGTTCGCTGTCATAATAAGTCAAGGTCACTTTATGACCCGTTTTTTGTTCAAATTCAGCGATAACATCATCAGAAAAATAATCTTCCCAAGTATAAATATTAATATTCTCAGCGCATACAGCACTAGAGAGAATCATGAATATTGATGTTATGAGTAGTTTTCTAATACTTGATAGACTCATTTTTATCTCTTAAGTTCGTTTGTCTAAGTGTTTAACTTTAGCAGTTTATTGTGCTTATAGAGGGTATAAAAGACTTACAGCATCATCTTACTTACTACCGATTAAATTAATACTGCTCATTTAACAATATAAGACCATGATCATACATTTATGACGAGAAGAACCTTAACTTTCATATCGTAGCCCAAATGTATCAAATTTGCTCTGTTAATCTCCGTACAGATGGTGATGATACATAGTATTCATAAAGATAAAGCTGAGTAAATAAAAAATGCTGCGAGCAAAAAGAGAAAGAGTAAAAAGTTAGAATAAAAATGCAGAATAAAATTGCAAAACAGAATAAAAATGCCACCCATGATTTTTTAAGTTAACAGAATAAAAATGCCATATATGGACATGTTATTTATCGTTGAATATTGAGTGTGCTCATACTTAATAGCATTGAAGCCTTCGCTAGTCGCGGCAGTAACCTTCGCCGACACGAACTGACAAGCAATTAGCTTTCTCGCTAAGCCACTTCATTCCTGTTTCAACACCGCTTGTTGCTCGCAGATGCTCTTTCACGCCATTGCGTTCAAATCTGATTTGATCTCCCACAGCAAGGCCTTTAAAGGTTTGCGGACCGTCAAGATTTTGGATTGTGACCTCGTATTTTCCGCGTCCACCAGCGAGCAGAAGAAATGTGCCCTCCGGTCCGGCCCACTTGCCAAGCCACTTATCCGCGGCATGAGCAGAACTCGCATTGGGAGAACTCACTGAGGCAACCGGTGCTGAGCTTGATTTGTGATCTTTGCATCCAGTGACGAACAATGTCAGCATGACAAATGCGATAAATGGCTGAAACTTTAGATTCATTGTTGATACACGCATAAAAAGCCTAGCGCCCGCTTAAGCCGTAAATAGAGGCAAAATGCCACCCATAATTTTAAGTCATAACATAGCTCCTTTTGTTTTAAGTGGTCAACACCTACTGTAATTTTCTAAACTAACAGATATAACAGAGTGATTTTGTAGACTCGATATCCACAAAATGAATCATTAGCTAAAACCAAGACAGCTGAAAAGCTTGATAATATTCAAGTTAATATTTAGATGGTGAGGAGGACTAGTTAGAGTTTATGCACACAACCATCGCTGACAGTTGGCTGCGCCTTGTCGTCGCTTTCGGTCTAAATGTTCACAATATTCTGTTAATGCAGGTAACGCCCCTACTGCACCTTTGAATAATCCGCCAAATTCTGTAGTAATTTTTAACCAGTTTTCAGCAGGTATATTTAATCGATTGAGAATATCCTGACTACTTGCGCTAATGGCACCGCGTTTATCCTGTCGAATTATCCTGCCGGTATCTTCAACCAGTACTATGTAGTCTTTTACGCTGAACATTAACCCATTAGGTATGTTTAAGCGCTCATTACCCACAAAAGGCAACAATTCTGTTGGTTGCTCACCTTTTATCGCTGAATTTATTCGACGCTGAATACTGGTGTAGTCTGAGGTTTCGGGTGTGGTGGCCATCTTTGCACGAATGGGGTTTAAATCGACATAGGCCATACAAGCTAATACTGCTGCTTCATCTAATAATGCTTGTGATTTAAACCTACCTTCCCAGAAGCGACCTGTACATTTATCTTCTTTGTTAGCCATTCTGGCAATAGGCTCACTTAAGGAGCGCATAAACCAGCTGATATCAATCAAACGTTGGCGATATTGGTTAATACTGTCATTAACCGTCTTTAATTCAAATTCATTCAGCTCTTCACCTTTTACGAACTTATGTGTCAGTAAAGTACCTTTAAAGCCTTTGTGCCACTGCATCAGCACCTCTTTATCTGACCAGTTTTTTGCTTTATCTGCATCCACTTTAACCACTACATGTAAATGATTACTCCCTGTTCATTACAAAGAATGCATAGGCACAAATATCAATGGCGAAAATTGTCGCTAATTCAAGAATACGGGCATCAACCCATTCGCGTCGATGTTCAAAGCTCTCGCCTGTTGAGTTATCAAAACCGCACAAAAAAGCCTTACGCACCACACGCGAACAACAGTGACTACTCTCTATTTGCAGGAGAAGGCGTATCTTCTAAGCTAACGATAGTTTGTCTTGGTCTGGCCATCTTCAAATACCATTTAGGAAGGGTACATAAAGCGTAGTTGAGTGGTTAATGTTTAGCCAACAATCTTGGGTGGCCATGTTATTTCTCTTTAATGACTTGTATGGATAATAAACCCACCTAATTACACATCATTCCCAGTTTCGGGTAATGTGAGACCCAGGCTTTAGCTGCAACTAAAGCTTTCATTTGTCGTAGTTCGATTGAGTGCTGGATCCTCTATTGAGAGACCGATAACAAGAAAGAACGCGACAAACGACTCCAAGCAAAATACTCGAATAGTCTACTGGGTCTCGAACCCGCATTTGCAAGCAAGAGTTAGCTTATTATGAAAACAAAAACTAATCAAAACATTAACGTCGGTGTCGATACTGGCAAGTTCCAACTCGACATTTATATTCGACCTCTCGATATCTATTTCACCGTGTCTAACGATGAAAAAGGCATTAAAGAAGCGGTGAGGCTCATTAAAAAACACCACCCAGAACGTATTGTCATTGAAGCGACGGGACGGCTTGAAATGCCGTTTATTATGGCTTGTGCGAATGCTAATTTACCCTTCGTAATCGCTGATCCTGTACACATAAAACGCTTTGCCGGTGCAATTGGCCAACGCGCTAAAACTGACAAGCTAGATGCACAGCTTATCGCCCATTATAGTGAAGCGATTAAACTGTAGTGGCATAGTTATTTTGGCCACCTAAATAGAGGTGATATTATTACCTCGTAAATTACTTTAGGTGAACACATGAGATCGACAACCCGAAAAACATTTAGTCCTGAATTCAAACTTGAAGCAGCCCAATTAGTCCTAGATAAAAACCATAGCATCATCGAAGCTGCAAAGGCGATGAACGTGGGTAAATCAACCATGGATAAATGGGTGAGACAGTTAAAACTAGAACGCCAGGGTGGCACGCCAAAAGCCTCTCCCATTACCCCTGAACAAATTGAAATTCGTGAGTTGAAGAAACACATAGCACGTATTGAGGAGCATAATCTAATCCTAAAAAAGGCTACCGCTCTCTTGATGTCAGACTCGATGAACAATTTGCGCTAATCAGCCAACTCAAGCAGAGCCACTCTATTCTCACAATTTGTAATGCATTCAAAGTGCATCGAAGTAGCTATAAATATTGGCTAAAAAGAAAAGAGCATATTGATGCTGATTTTACAATTTTATGCAGTGAAGTGAAGACCGCGCATCGTATTAGTAATGGCTCTGCCGGTGCTCGAACGATAGCGCAATTAGTGACTAACAAAGGGATTAAACTTAGTCGTTATCGAGCCCGTAATCTCATGATAAAGCTTGGGTTAGTCAGTTGTCAGCAGCCTAAGCATGCTTATAGGAAAGCAACACAAGAGCATGTAGCTATCCCTAATACGCTTAATCGACAGTTTGCTGTTACCCAACCAGATCAAGTGTGGTGTGGCGACGTGACGTATGTTTGGGTCGGTAATCGTTGGGCATATTTAGCGGTTGTTCTAGATTTATTTTCCCGCAAACCTGTGGGATGGGCTTTGTCATTATCGCCAGATAGTGAACTGACGTGCAAAGCCTTGAATATGGCGTTTGAGTTAAGGGGTAAACCTGAGAATGTGATTTATCACAGTGATCAGGGTTCGCATTATACTAGCTTGAAATTTAGGCAGTTATTATGGCGTCTTCAGATTGAGCAAAGTATGAGTCGTCGCGGGAATTGTTGGGATAACGCACCAATGGAGCGTTTCTTTAGAAGTTTGAAATCTGAATGGGTACCTGTAAATGGTTATGGGAATTTTACAGAAGCAGACAAAGCGATCACAAATTACATCACTGGATATTACAGTGAAACTAGGCCCCATCAATATAATGGTGGGTTAACGCCAAATGAGTCAGAACGTTTATATTGGAATGACTCTAAAACCGTGGCCAATTTTACTTGACCACTACAGTTCAAGAACTATTAGGCCATTCAGATCTTAAAACGACTGAACTGTATACTCATGTTATAGGTTCTCGTTTTAGCCATACCACCAGCCCCATAGATAGATAACGCCCACAAAAAAGGACTCTTGCGAGTCCTTTTAAACTGATATTGTGACAACCGGTTTGTGAGCGTTTAGCTATTGCAAGACCGGGCTATTACAAGACTTAGCTACGCAAACCAATACCACGCGATATAAGGTAGTAAGCCAAGGTCCATAAGGCGACACAAAAGCCGACCATGATAGCCACCGATAACGGCACGCTGATATCGGCAAAGCCTAAAAAGCCATAGCGGAATACGTTAATCATATACACCACAGGGTTTAACCCTGACACACCTTGCCAAAACTCTGGCAATAATGACAACGAGTAAAATACTCCGCCAAGGTAAGTTAATGGGGTTAATACAAACGTTGGAATGATGCTGATATCGTCAAAGCTTTTGGCAAATACCGCATTAATTAACCCGCCGAGTGAAAATAGCACTGAGGTTAAAAACACCGTTAATATTACTAGGCCAACGTGGTGTAAGCTGATGTTAACAAACAGCATAGCCACTACAGTCACAATAAGGCCGACACATAAGCCACGGGCAACGCCGCCGCCGACATAGCCGGCTATCATCACATAATGCGGCACGGGCGCCACCATGATTTCTTCTATATTGCCTTGAAACTTAGCACTATAAAATGATGAGGCCACATTAGAATATGAGTTAGTAATAACTGACATCATAATTAACCCCGGGGCGATAAATTCCATGTAGCTTACGCCACCCATTTCACCAATACGACTACCGACTAAGTTACCAAAAATGAGAAAGTATAAGGTCATAGTGATAGCTGGCGGCACTAAGGTTTGCACCCAGATACGGGTGAAGCGATTAATTTCTTTCTTTAAAATACTTCTAAAGGCGACTAAATACAGTGCGTTCATTATTTCGCCCCCTTGGCTTTTTCAACGAGCTCGACAAATAGCTCTTCTAAGCGGTTAGCTTTATTGCGCATTGATAGCACTTCTATGTTGGCAGTGGTTAGCTGGGTAAATAGGCTATTCATGCTTTGGCTTTTAGCCACATCAACTTCTAGTGTGTGTGGGTCTATCAAGCGACATGACATGTTTTCCAGCTTAGGTGCGGCGCTGAGATTTTGAGTCAAATCTAAGATAAAGGTTTCAACATTTAACTTACTAAGCAACGACTTCATGCTAGTGCATTCTACTAAACGCCCGGTGTCGATAATACCAATATTACGGCACAGCATTTCAGCTTCTTCAAGATAATGGGTGGTAAGAATAATGGTTACGCCCTGGGCATTAATCTGCTTTAAAAAATCCCACATTGAACGGCGCAGTTCAATATCTACTCCGGCTGTGGGCTCATCTAAAATAAGCAGTTTAGGTTCATGCATTAATGCGCGGGCAATCATTAGGCGACGTTTCATGCCACCGGACAGTTCACGGGCCTGCGCATTACGCTTGTGCCATAAATCCAGTTGTGACAGGTATTTTTCAGCACGAACCAACGCAATGTTGCGTGTCACGCCATAGTAACCAGCCTGGTTAACCACAATTTGCAGCACAGTTTCAAACTGATTAAAGTTAAATTCCTGAGGCACTAAGCCAATACACAATTTGGCGCGTTCAAGTTGTTGGTCAATATCAAAGCCAAACACTTTGACGCTGCCTGCGGTTTTTTGCACTAACGAGCTAATAATGCCAATAGTGGTCGACTTACCTGCTCCGTTAGGGCCTAGCAATGCAAAAAAGTCACCTTGTTTAACCGTTAAACTGAGTGACTTAACGGCTTCAACTCCCCCTTTATAGGTTTTTTGTAGGTTTTCTATCACCAGGGCATCGGTGTGTTCTGTCATGCTAAATTCCTTATTTTATCGAAAAAAACTCCCACAATTGTGGGAGTAATTTGTAATACTGCTGTCGTTATAAAGGCACGACTTTAGCTATGTAAGGCAGATTTCGATATTGCTCGGCATAATCAATGCCGTAGCCAACAATAAACTCGTCGGGAATTGTCATGCCAATAAAATCAACGGGCACATCCACTTCACGGCGTTCTGGCTTATCTAATAAGGTGCATAAGGCCAGACTTTTTGGATTACGCAGCAATAAAATTTCACGCACCTTATTTAAGGTGTTGCCCGAGTCAATTAAGTCTTCAACAATCAATACGTCACGACCAGCAATATCTGATTGAACATCTTTTAATATTTTTACATCGCGAGAACTGGTTGTTGAGTTGCCATAACTTGATACCGACATAAAGTCGATTTCAACATGACCTTTAATACGGCGACATAAATCTGCCATAAAAACCACTGAGCCTTTCAATAAGCCAACCATGAGTAAACGTTCGCTGTTGGCATAGTGGGCGTTAATACGCTCGGCAAGTTGATCTAAAGTTTTATTGATTTCTTCGGTTGAAATCATAGGTTCTATGGTGTGTTTCATACAGTTCTCAATTATCAATATCTTGGGGGGCGTCAACGCCATAACCCCAGCGATTTGTCAGTTCGTGTGCAATACCCAAATGATCTAGAATTCGGGAAACCATGAAGTCTACCAGATCTTCCACCGATTTGGGATTATGATAAAAACCCGGTGCGGCTGGCATTATGGTGGCACCATTGCGAGTCAGGCTTAGCATATGCTCTAAGTGTATGGCACTAAAGGGCGTTTCTCTTGGCACCAGTATTAACTGGCCGCGCTCTTTAATCACCACGTCGGCTGCACGTTCTAATAAATTATTACTCATGCCACTAGCAACTGCGGCTAATGTGCCTGTTGAACAAGGGCAAATCACCATTTGCTTAGGTGCAGCACTGCCGGATGCTGGCGGCGAAAACCATTCTTCTTTGCCAAGTACAATTAACTCACCGGCTAAAGGTGCTTGCTGCTGAGCAAAATAGCTAAGTAGTTGCTCGCGGGCTTTGTCGGGATTAGCACTTAATTGCAAGCCGTGTTCGGTGGCAAGTACCACTCTGGCGGCGCTCGATATCATTAAAAAAACCTGATAATCGGCAACCAATAAACATTGTAGTAATTTGATGCCATAAGGTGCACCCGAGGCCCCGGTCCACGCTAGGCTAATTGATTTATCTTTTTTGGCGTAAGCCATCTTTAATCCTTTATGAAGCGAGCAGCATGATTAATTAAATAACTGACTATTTCTTCAGTAGCGCATTAATGATTTGTTGGTGAATACCATTAAAACCACCGTTGCTCATTATCACTACCGTGTCACCTGGATTAGCCGCTTGACTGACTTGTGCCACAATTTGGCTAATATCATCACTGACGGTTACCGGAATAGCAGCTGAACGCATATTATCGGCAATGTCCCAACCGACATTACTGGCTTGATACAGCCATGCTTCATCGGCCAGCGCCATCGAATTGGCGAGAGTATCTTTATGCACGCCACTTTTCATGGTGTTAGAGCGAGGCTCAAGCACGACAATAATTTTGCCACTGGCGTTATCACCTGTGCCCACTTTGGCGCGAAGTCCTTTTAGGGTGGTTTCAATCGCTGTGGGGTGATGGGCAAAATCATCATAAACCGCAATATTATTGGGTGCTGCTAATAATTCCATTCGACGCTTTGGTGGGCTAAATTGCGCTAAAGCGTCAATAGCATGCTTGGGAGTAACGCCCACGTGTCGCGCTGCGGCAATGGCCATTATTGCATTTTCAATATTGTGCTGACCGATTAAGCCCCAATTTAAAACGCCTTGAGACTCACCTTTAAACATCACTTCAAACTCGTGGCCGTCGGCGGCAATACACTGACCTTGCCAACCATCGCTGTCAGTTGCACTAAAGGTTTCTTGCTCGCTCCAGCAGCCCATGTCCATAACCTGTTTAACCGCAATCACATCCTTAGGCCAAATCACTTTACCTTCACCCGGTACGGTGCGAATAACATGATTAAATTGGCGTTGAATAGCGGCTAAGTCAGCGAAAATATCAGCATGATCAAATTCTAAATTATTGATCACCAATGTACGGGGTTTGTAATGGACAAACTTAGAGCGTTTATCGAAAAAAGCACTGTCGTATTCGTCTGCTTCGACCACAAAAAAAGCCGAGTCGCCTAACCGCGCTGACACACCAAAGTTTTGCGGTACGCCACCAATTAAAAAGCCCGGTTGGTAGCCGCAATACTCTAATACCCACGCCAACATGCTGGCAGTAGACGTTTTCCCGTGAGTGCCAGACACAGCTAATACCCAACGATTAGGCAAAATATGTTCTGACAAAAATTGTGGCCCAGAGGTATATTTTATCCCGCGGTTTAATACCGCTTCAACGCACGGATTGCCTCGACTCATCGCATTACCAATCACCACAATGTCGGGCTGATTAATGCCTTCTTCGCCCAATTGGCTTGGGTCAAAACCTTGAATCAGCTCTATGCCCTGTTGCTCAAGTTGCGTGCTCATCGGTGGATAAACATTAGCATCGCTGCCAGTGACCTTATGGCCCATTGCACGTGCTAATAACGCTAAACCACCCATAAAGGTGCCACAAATGCCAAGAATATGTACGTGCATGCAAAAACTCTATTAAAGAACCATTTGCGCTTATTCTACCCAGTAGCAAAGGCATTGTCAGTTAACAATGCCTTAATTTAACTTCATGATGAACGATACAGACTGGCTAGACTTGATTAAGCGGCTAAAAACTCAGCGCGAGTAGAGGCGTTAGCCTTAAAGCTGCCACCTAAGGCGGTAGTTTGCGTGCTTGATGTGGTGTCCATTATGCCGCGAGACTTAACACAATAATGGGTTGCTTTAATGGTTACCGCTACATCTTCGGTTTCTAGTAATGTTTGCAGTGCCACTAATACCTGCTGTGTTAAGCGCTCTTGCACTTGAGGGCGCTGGGCAAAAAATCGCACAATACGATTTATTTTTGATAACCCAATAATTTTGCCTTTAGGGATATAAGCCACTGTAGCGATACCATCTATGGTAATAAAGTGATGCTCACAGGTGCTGACCACGCTGATATCGCTGACTTTAACCATCTCTTCCACGCCCATTTTATTTTCAATTTGGCTGATTTTTGGAAAATTGGCGTAGTCTAATCCAGAGAAAATCTCATTAACGTACATTTTGGCAATACGGTGCGGTGTTTCAGCTAGACTGTCATCGGTTAAGTCTAACCCTAGCGTTGCCACAACTTCGGTCATTAAACCTTTAATGCGCTCATATTTTTGCTGTGCGGTGAGCTCTGTAGGTAATAATGGCGTTTCTAATCCGTGCGCAACTAATGCTGACTGCACTTTTTTGGCGGCGTCTGAAATAATGCCGTTGTTTACTGACATAATGCTATTTGCTGACATAAAATTGGCCTCTTAAATAAGGTTAACGGCGGTGTTCTAAAGATAGCGACACAGAATCGGCAAAGCGTAATGCATGGGGCTTGTCGATGGTCACTTTAGCTAAAGTCACTGATGGATGTTCGCTACATATGTCCACGACATCGGCAACCAGCTTTTCAAGTAGTAAGAATCGTCCTTCCTCTACATGCTGGATCACTTTTTTAGTGATAATTTTGTAGTTGAGCGCATCTGCCACATTGTCGGTTTGAAATGACTTGTCTGCTGGGTAATGTATTTCAATATTGATCACCACATCTTGCTGCTTTTCTCTTTCATCCTGGTTAAAGCCGATAAAAGTGCGTAAACGAAGGTTGGTGACATTAATAACAGCTTGGCTATAAGCGCCTATTTTTGAAGACATCGTTATGGCTCACATTAAATACAGATGCAACTTTATACGGGACGTTTTGTTGAACGGTTCACATAGCGGCAATAAAAAAGCCCTACTTGATGTGCAGGGCTTTAGCGGTTAACAATCTTGACTAGAAGGTCTTGTAATCACGGTATTTCACATTAAAGAATATGATGTAAAACACAGGTACAATAATTAACGTTAAGATGGTGGCAACACCTAACCCAAACATGACTACCGCAGCTAATGATTCAAAAAACGCATCTGTGATTAACGGCAATACCCCAAGAATAGTGGTTACCGCAGCCATACACACAGGACGCACACGGCTAACCGTGGACTCAAATACCGCTTGAAATATCTCTTTGCCGTCATTAATTTCGGTGTTGATTTGATCAAGCAACACAATGCCGTTTTTCAGTAACATACCCGATAAACTCAACATACCCAGTAGCGCCATAAAGCTGAAGGGCTTGTCTAAAATCAATAACCCTGAAGTGATACCTATAATCGCTAACGGAACACAACACCAAATAACCAGTGGCTTACGCACTGAGTTAAATAAGAAAACCGTGATTAAAAACATCAACAAGAATCCAATAGGCAAGGTTGAAAACAGTGAAGCTTGCGCATCACTTGATGATTCAAACTCGCCGCCCCATTGCAATTCATAGCCTACTGGTAACTCAAGCGCTTCAATTTTAGGCCTAACTTGATTAAACAGTGCCGCTGGCAAAATATCGTATTCAAAATCAGCATCGGCAAACACGGTTAAAGTGCGTTTACGGTCACGACGTTGAATAATTGGGTCTTCAAATTTAACGTCAAAGCCATCTACAACCTGCTGAAGTGGCACAAAACCGTTAATCACCGGACTCCAGATACGGATACTTTCCATTGACTCAATATCGACACGTTCATCATTAGGTAAACGACCAATAATAGGTAATAAGGTGGTGCCTTCACGGTAAACCCCTATATCTACCCCAGTAAAGGCGAACTTAATCGATCTATCCACTTCACTTTTAACAATACCTAAACGGCGGGCCTGGGTTTCATTAAAGCGCGGTTCAATGTATTTAACCCGGTCGCGCCAGTCATGGCGTACGTTGACCGTACCAGGCGTGTCGTTAAAAATGGTCATAACCTGCGCCGCAAGTTGACGCAGTACATCTGGATCTGGGCCGCTTAATCTGGCTTCAATTTTGGCATCTGTCGAAGGGCCGATTTCTAAGCGTTTGAACTTAAGCTGGGTTTGTGGGAAAAATTGCTCTGCTTGACGTCTAAACTCAACCATTACCGGTTGTAAAGTATCAAAACTACTGGCACGAATCGCTATTTGACCGTATGAGGCAAAGTTTTTTTCCGGCGAATAGGTTAATAAGAAACGCGGAAAACCTTTGCCTATAGTTGAGGCAACATACTCAACATTTTCAATAACGGCGACTTTGGCTTCCATTTGTTTAATAACCGCTTCTGTTTCGCGAATATCTGCGCCTTCTGGCATCCACACATCCACTAAAAATATCGGCGTTGTTGAAGGCGGGAAGAAGGATTGCTTAACATAGGCAAAACCTGCAATAGAAATCACGAACATCACCAGTACCGCAAAGGTGCTGAACCAGCGAAATCGCATACAAATATTGAGTATTTTTTTATAAAACACAAAAAATGCGCCGCCATAGGGATCGGCTAACTCACCTTCAGGCACTTTTTCACCCTCTTTGCCAAAAAATATCTGTGCAAAAAATGGTGTAATCGTAATGGCGGTAATCCAGGATAAAAACAGTGAAAACAGCAATACCCAAAACAATGACCCAGCAAATTCACCGGTAGCATCAGGGGATAAGCCAATTGGCGCAAACGCGATAATCGCGATTACGGTAGCACCCAATAATGGCCACATGGTTTGCTTAACAATGGCTTGACCAGCTTCGAGTGTGGTTTGGCCTCGTTGGCGACCAATTAAAATACCTTCGACCACCACAATGGCGTTGTCCACCAGCATGCCTAAGGCAATGATCAATGCGCCAAGTGAAATACGCTGCAATTCAATTTCTGCCTGCAGCATTAACATAAAGGTGCCAAGGCAGGTTAAAAATAGAATAAGACCGATTAAAATACCGCTTTTAACCCCCATAAAGACCAGTAGCACACCAATAACAATGACGACTGCGGCAATCAGGTTCCACACAAAACTGCTAACCGAAACATCCACCTCGTTAGGCTGGTTATACATGGTTTCAATGTGCATACCTGCGGGTCTGGCGCTTTCAATTGAGGCTAATTTAGCATCGACTAGCTTACCCACTTCTACAACATTGACCCCAGATGAAAATGAAATACCTATGTTGATGGCGCTATTTTGGTTAAAGCTTAATAGGTTTGTGGGAATATTTTGAAAGCCACGGCTGACGGTCGCCACATCTTTAAGGTAAATCAGTTTATTACCTTGAGTACCGGGAATAATCAGCTCTTCTAGCTCTTCAACGGAACTAAAGCCGCCACTGGTTCTGATTTTAAGGTTATCACCCGAAACACGAATGTTACCGGCATCAGATACCATGTTTTGTGAGTTAAGTAGGTTTGAAATAAGCTGTGGATCAATATTAGAACTGGCCGCTTTGTTTAGCGACATTTCAACAAAAACTTGCTCTTGCTGTTTGCCCGCTAGCGACACCTTACCCACGCCGGGTATGAGTTCTAATTCACGCTTAACATAATCAACATAGTCCAATAAATCTCGATAACTGTAATCTGCACCGCTGACCATCAGCATGATGCCGTACACATCACCAAAGTCATCGTTAACCATTGGCGCATGCGCCCCAGGCGGTAAACTTGATGCCATATCATTGACTTTACGACGCAGCTCATCCCAAATTTGGGGCAATTCATCTGGGCCATAATTGTTTCTCATGGTGACGGTAATTTGTGACATACCAGAGGTACTGAGTGAGCGAATTTTATCAATATAAGGTAGTTCTTGAATGGCTTTTTCGACCAAATAAGTGACTTCTTCTTCGACTTCAGTTGACGTTGCACCTGGATATAAGGTGACTACCACGGCATCTTTAATGGTAAATGGCGGATCTTCTAGTTGGCCTAATCCAGTGAAGGCCATTAACCCACCAATAAGTAAAATAAGGATAAACATCCAACTTATCACGGTATTTTTTACGAAATATCCTGCAATATTCATCTAGTTATTACCCTTGAATTAATTGAACTTGTTGGCCTTCAATCATACGAGAAGCCCCTGTGGTAATAATAGTTTGACCATCTTTAAGTCCACTGACCACTTCAATGTTGTCACCCACAATAACCCCCAGTTTGACTGGCTGATACTGCACGGTTTTAGTGTTGGCCTGATAAACCCACACACCACTTTCCTGATGAGCGAGTTGGTCGCCATCTTTCATTACAACCGCTTTTATGGGTAATAAAAATTGGCGGCTGTAGGTGTAAGTCATGTTACTTAAATTGACTTTAACTTTGGCTGGCATTCCTTCCAACACTTTATATTGATCGTCTAAATCTACTGCAATAGTGGCAATATAGGTTGATGTAGTAGGATCTTTTTCAGTATTAATTTCAAGTAATCGACCTTGAAATACCACCCCTTCAAATGCTTCAAAACTGACTTCGAAGGCACTTTCATCTGTCGCCCGTCGAGAGACGGCTATCAACATATCGGGGATTTGCACATCGACTTCAATTTGTTCGGTTTTTTGTACACTTAATACCGATATACCCGGTTGAATGTTTTCAAATGACTGTAAAAAAACATCGCTGACCATGCCATCAAAAGGCGCGCGTAATTCAGTATATTGCAGGCTAAGTTCAGCCTGTTTTTCCTGTGCTTTTGCAACTAAATATTGCGCGTTCATTTGGTCATATTCTGATTGTGCCATCAGTTTTTTATTGACTAACTGCTTACCACGCTGGGCTTGTTTAAAGGTCACCTCCATACGAGCCTGGCGATCATTGAGCACAATTTCATAATCACGCTTTTCAAGCACGGCGAGTAAATCACCTTGCTTAATCGTCTGGCCTTTGGAAACCGGTAATCTTGCTATGCGCCCTTCAACTCGAAATGATAATTTAGTCAGGTCTTGCGCCCGTGACACGCCGTTAAACTCTCGCATCACCTGATTTTCAATACTGGGTAAAGTGTACACATCTACTAGGGTCGGTTTATGTGCCATCTCAAGCGGTTTGCTACAACCGGCCATAAAGACCAATGAGACCAAAGCGCTGATGACAATATTAGTGGTGTTGTTAATCTTCATATTACAGCCCTCTTTCCTTGACCCAGCGAACCGTACTTTCACCGTCGGTTAACTCACTAGCGCCCGCGACCACTAACCAGTCACCGTCCTCTAATCCTGATTCAAGTTGATTATCATTTAATGTCACCGCTACTTTTTCGACTTTTAGTTGTTCAGGTAACCAACGAAAAACATAGGTTTGACCATTTTCTTCAACTCTAGCGCCCGCGGCAATAACAGGATTACTGCTAGCACCTCGGTAAGGCAGCTTAACCCTGACTGATGCAGCCATTCCGGGTAATACATTTAATTCGGTTGGCATTTTCAAGGTGAGAATAATGGTATAACTGCCAGTACTAGTATCCGCTACGGTACTGAGCTCTTTCAGTCTGGCTTTATACCAGGCATCACGGCTGTCAAATTTAACATCGATATTTTCTACTGGGCCTTCATTGACTCGATTAGCTTGAATTGCGCCAATAAATTGCTCGGGCAATTGAAAACTAATGTCGATAAATGATTCAGTGCGAATGCCCATAATCGATTCTTGTGCTTGCACAAATTCAAACTGTTTGCGATCACGCTTTGAAATCATGCCATCATAGGGCGCTTTTAGTTGGGTATAAGCCAGATCAGTTTCGGCTTTATCAAGCGCTGCTCTGGCAATGGTGAAATCACTTTTAGATTGGTCAAAATCGTTACGGGACACCACACCTTGTTCCACTAAACTACTGGAACGTTCAAATAGCACTTTGGCCAGTTCGTATTGCGCTTTAGCCACTTCGTACTGTTGTTGGTATAAATCACTGTCTAGCTTGGCCAATAAGTCACCCGCTTTAACATGATCGCCCGGGCGCACATAAATATCGGCTATTTGTCCTGCGACTCTAAATGACAACGAGGCTTTATCTGCCGCGCGGACCTCACCGGGTAATAACCGCTCACGAAAGCCTTTGCCAATATCAAGCTGTATGACTTTAACGGGGCGGGCAAAAGAGTGAGAATTAGTATCAATTGTGATGTCATTGCTATCGCTAGCAATGCTAGGCGGAGCAACCATCAAGCTTAGCAGCATGATCGAGGTGGAGGAGAACGAACAGAACATCTGACGAACATTCATTGTGCTTGGTCCTTCAAAACATAATATTAATTAATGTTAACATTTAACTAAGTGGGACATTAAGTCAATTTAAAAACAATGAGGATCTAATTAGCTTATTTAATCGTATAATTCTTCATCTACGCGCTACTGTAACGTTAACATCGTTTTTAGACAGCCATTCTACAAGATAATGGCAATGATTAACCTTGATACCCAGGTTCGATTGATAGTAATGACATAAGGAAAATATGATGGAATTGACCATATTTTACGACAGCACCTGCCCACTGTGTGCCAATGAAATGCGTCAACTTAAACGGCATGATAAGCACGACGAGATTCATCTAGAGGACTTATACAGTGCTGATTTACATGAGCGTTTTCCACAAATTGATATCGAAAAAGCCAACACTATACTGCACGGCTTAACTAAAGACGGACAACTGCTGCTGGGGCTAGATGTTACCGCAAAGGCATGGGGAATTACCGGTAAGCACTTTTGGGTTCAGTGGCTTAGAAAACCTTTTATTAAACCGGTCGCGGACCAAGCGTATCTGTTTTTTGCTAAAAATCGCTACAAAATCTCGTACCTGCTTACCGGTAAGCAGCGGTGTAATAATGGTCAATGTGGCTTACCTAAGAACAATTTGAAGCCATCAGATTTGAAGTGAACAGCACTGATAATTAATCTCAAAGGCTTTTGAAAACCTTCAATTTAACACGGTGGATATGATCAGTGCACAATACCGCTAACCCTAACAACTCCTCTAATACTGTTGCTAACAATACTGCTGCTGATAGCACTGTTGCTAATAGCACTGCTGAATTTGTGATTATTATTGGTGCTAATTCAGCTATTGGCCATGCATTTTCTGTTCAATGCCTTAAACAAAGCCAAATCGATGGTCACCCGCAGCCAATTAATTTGATCACCATTAGCCGAGATGACTATCAACACAGTGCCGATATACACAGTCTAATCACACAAGATCAACAGCAGTCATCATGGCAACATTACCAATGCAGTAATTTACAGCAGGATATTGAGCATCTGATGAATCAACAGATCATTCCTCAAATTACCGCAAGCAACGGCAGTGTTAGCAGAATATTAATCTGTAATGGGGTACTGCATCAGGGGGCGATACAACCTGAAAAAAAGATAGAGGATATCAATGAAGCCAATTTACTCGCTTTAATGCAAATGAATACCATCACGCCTATGCTTTGGCTGCAAGGTTTGGTAAAGCTGTTATCAAAGCAGCGAAGTCGAGTCGTGATCAGTATTTTAAGCGCCAGAGTCGGCAGCATAAGTGATAACCGCCTTGGCGGTTGGTATAGCTATCGCACCAGTAAAGCGGCATTAAACATGTTGATAAAAACCACTGCGGTTGAGTTTGCGAGACGGCTCAAGCACGTCAAACTGATGGCTTTTCATCCTGGCACCACAGACACACCATTATCAAAACCTTTTCAGCACAATGTGGCCGAAGGTAAATTATTTACTCCTGAGTTTGTGGCGCAGCAGCTTTACAACATACAGTCAAATATTACCCTAGACGGCCAAGCCAGTTTTATTGATTGGGCTGGCAATGACATTCAATGGTAATGCAGGGTTGGTTATAGAGATAGAGATAGAGATAGAAATTACAGCCATAAAAAAACGCGAAGCATAGCTTCGCGTTTTTTTATTAGAGAGTTGAATTACTTAACGAATTCAACACCTAGTTTAATATCAGCTTTTAATGTATCTAACATTGAATCACGTGCGTTAGCTTCAAATGCACTTACGTCACCGTAAGGAAGCACTTTTTCTACGCCGTTTTTACCTAAAAGGATAGGTTGAGCGAAGAACTCAGCGTGTTCGCTGCCACCATCAACATAGGCACATTCAACTACGTTCGCTTCGCCTTGAAGACCACGTACTAATGATAAACCAAAGCGACATGCTGCTTGGCCCATTGATAATGTTGCGCTACCGCCACCGGCTTTAGCTTCAACAACTTCAGTGCCCGCGTTTTGAATGCGAGTAGTCATTGCTGCAACTTCTTCATCAGTGAAAGTCACACCTTCAATTTGAGAAAGTAGTGGAAGAATAGTCACACCGCTGTGGCCGCCGATAACGTTAACTTTAACATCAGCAACGTTTAAGCCTTTAAGCTCAGCGACGAAGGTTTCGCTACGGATAACGTCAAGTGTAGTGATACCGAATAAACGGTTTTTGTCGTAAACACCGGCATTTTTTAATACTTCAGCAGCAATCGCTACAGTCGTGTTAACTGGGTTAGTAATAATACCCACTAATGCTTTAGGACAAGTTACTGCCACTTTTTCCATTAGGTTACGCACGATACCTGCGTTGATGTTGAATAGATCTGAACGATCCATACCAGGCTTACGCGCAACACCAGCAGACATTAACACGACGTCAGCATCAACTAATGCATCCGTTGGATCTTGACCAGCAAAACCTTTTACTTCTACATCTGTTGGGATGTGACTTAAGTCAACCGCAACACCAGGAGTAACAGGAGCGATGTCATATAGAGACAACTTTGAGCCAGCAGGCAGTTGAGTTTTTAACAATAAAGCTAAGGCCTGGCCAATACCACCAGCAGCACCAAGTACGGCAACTTTCATAATCATCTCCATCTATTTAAACAATTTGTGACATAGGTCTACTATCTTTCGTGGCGTCACATTACTGGATTGGCGGGCTAATTTCAATTATCCATTAGTGGAGTGTCGTAAATAAGTGTTTACTCAATTCAAGGTAAATCAGCACTGCGTGTTTGAATGTGAGGGTTATATCATGGTGCAATAAGATGTGACTGAGCGGTGCAAGTTTAAATGCCACTTTTCAACTGTCAATTCGATGGCTTATTTGTTTTACATTAATGGCGAATAAGCCTTGATATGAATTAGATTATTCGAGTTTGATCGCTTTACCCATCACAGGTTGTTACAAATACCGATTAACCGCTGAGCTAACTTGCAAAATACAATATATGTTGTAAACGCATATTGTATTGGTAACACCACGGGTTATTAACGCCATGACTATAAGTGAATAGGTCATTTATAGTAGGATGCTAATGGACCCTAAATTAAATTGACCGCAATCAACCGCCAAATTGAGAGAAAAAATGAAAATAAGAAAAGGCCAATTAGCAGACCTTACCGCACTGGTTAATTTTAATCAGGCGATGGCAATGGAAACTGAAAACCTACAATTAGATAATGCAACCCTTACCCGTGGCGTAAACGGATTACTCGCCAATCCTGAACGAGGTTTCTATTTAGTGGCTGAAATTGATGACGTTATTGTCGGCTCATTAATGGTGACATTTGAATGGAGCGACTGGCGCGCTTGCCAGTATTACTGGATCCAAAGTGTGTATATTCGTCCAGAAAACCGTCGTCAGGGGATTTATGCAAAACTGTATCAAGCAATAAAAGATATGGCCGCTGAAAAAGGTGACGCTGCAAGTTTCCGCTTGTATGTCGAACAAGAAAATAAACCGGCGCAAAAAACCTATGAGGCCTTAGGAATGGAGCAAAGCCACTATTTAATGTACGAAGAAAAGGCCAAATAACTTAAGTCGCCATTGTACAAGCACAACAAAACAGCTTACAAAACCTCGGCTAGTAAGCTGTTTAATGAACGTTAAAACACATAAACACTGACCATGAAGGTCAAGTAAACAAGCATGTTTACTATTGTATTGTTAAGGATGATCTCTTTGTTAAACATGAAAAAATTATTGCCACTTCTAGGGGTAATGACGTTCTCAGTTTCAACTCTTGCTTCACAAGAAATATATCTTGAGTGCAATACTTGCACAACTCACTCTCAACTGGTTAATTTTACTAAACAAAACGCAAGATCAAATGCGACTATTGTCATGCATGTCATTAACTTAAATGATATTTTGTATGAGAAATATCTAGTCACTAAAACAAAATCTTTTGAATGTGAACAAAACCACAAGTCAGAAATACCAACAGATAAATCACCGGTTTGCCAGAATGTTTATCATTACAAAACGACCAGTCAAAGCATTGATAAAAAAGATTTAACTGACTTTACCAACTACGCCTTAGCGTATAATGAGACTAAAAAGTTGTTCACCCAAAGTGCTATCGAAATCCCTAGCAGCATGGTGACCTCAGCTTTTGAGTTAATTGACAATAGCTATCCCCAAGGACTTTCAGTTGATTACTTCAATAATAACCTACCAAGCTCCGCGCTTTACAAAGAAAAACTCACTTCATGGTCTACAGGCATTTCAAACAAAATAACCACCTCAATAGCGGTCAAGCCACCATCATTAGTCTTTACCTATGCTGATGGCACTTTAGCTTATGCGGCTCTGGATTTCGTCGATATCGATGGGCAATACCATTTTAAATTTACAACAATTAAAGAGGGTAATAATAGTTTGGACTTAACAAAAACCAATCCATTTGGCGACAATTATACTTTTATGAATATGTCGCTCGAATCTTGGGGAGTCTTATTGGAAAAGCTATCACTTCATGACTTGACGGTGAGCAATACAACCAAAATGATAGTACCTAGCGGTAATGTGAGCATTGTATCTATATGCGCAACAAGTGAAGCCTGCACTGATCAAATTTAATATTGAGTATCTTTACTGCGGGTTAATGAACCCACAGTAAAGATACTTAAAGCTGTACCTAAAATTACCCGGCTCGCATCGCCATTATCGACGTTAGGTTGATTGGCTCGGGATACTGAACAAAATCCTTTTGTTGCTGATCTACGGCATAGATAGACATTCTGTCGGCCAGTTCATTGCCTTCTATACCAACATGGGCAGCCACATGGACAATATCAATGTGATCTTTATATTGATCATAAAGTGCATGGGCTTGTTTGATCAGATCTAAATTGGCAATCTCGCCGCCTTTGCGGGTCCAGCCTTTGGCTTTCCAGCCGTAGGCCCAATTACTAATACAGTTAATGGAATATTGTGAGTCACTGTAAATACGCACGGTCAAGTTGTCAGCCAGCGCGCTAGCAGCCATTTTGATCGCTTCATGTAGCGCATTTAATTCAGCGGTATTGTTAGTGCCATTTGGGTTAAATAAGCCATACCACAAAGCAGCAAGTTCACCTTTGCGATATGCAGCAACACCTGAGCCCGCTTTACCTGGATTAGGGTCACAGCCGCCGTCGGTATAAAGCACAACGTCAAACTCACTTAATGCTGTGGGTTGATGTTCTGCCACACTGGTTTTATTTGATGATGTTGAAGGCTTAGCCCCTTTACTGACAGCGCTTTTTGTCGAAAAAATGGCCTTATTAGCTGACTGGGCAAAAGCCGTTTTCGCTTCTGATTCGCTAGGGAAAGATTTGTACTTAGCCCCAGGAAACTTGTCCACCTGACGCTTTGCTTCGTCCCAGGTGGTATAAATGCCAGGGGTATGACCTTGCCAAACGACGTAAAATTTCTTTGCCATGAGTGGCCTTGATATTTAAAAAAATGATATATCGATCATGCCATGTCAAGCTTATGTCGTCTATCGCTTATGGCTTAGCTTTGCTAACTGAGCTTTGATTAGCTGAGCTTGCACATGTGTCGTTTACTGTTCGCTACTGGCTTAACCAGATAGCGAACTTATCACTAAAACTATAAGTTTACTGGCCCATCAATATGTTGATACTTTACATCACCAGAACCTGCGGTGTGAATAGTTAACCCTTTGGCATATTCAACATCGATACCACCTGAACCATCATTAATGCTCACTAATCCGGCAACATGCTTAATCACCATGCCACCAGATCCATCATTAACATCAAGATTGCCTTTAATATCTGTCACATCTATGCCACCTGAACCGTCTTTAATTGTCAGGTTACCCGCGACATTATTAACATTGATTGAACCAGAGCCGTCTTTAATGGTTAAGTTACCCAATACATTTTTCGCATCAAGTGAACCTGAACCATCTTCAATAATAATGTCTTTGCCACCATCTACTGTAATACTACCTGAGCCATCTTTTAAGGCAATATCAGCGTTCATACCTTGAATGTCGATTGAACCAGAACCATCTGTAATATCCATCACCATATGCTGGGGTAACGTTAAGGTGACATCGATATAAGGCGAGTCGACATTAATCCAGTTTGAACTTTGCTCAACTTTAGCCACTAGCCTTGCTTGGTCGCCATCTTTAACTAACTCTAAGGTCACGTCGGCATCATCATCGGCAAAAATTTCTGCGGTTAACTTAATATTTTTAGCATTCTCATCGCCTTTAATCACTAACTTACCCGCACCAGTTTCTGCAACGAGCTTTTGAATGTCAGTGCTGTCCAGGATTAACACTTGCTGTTTTTGATCAAAGTCGCTGGCAATGCTGTAAGAGACATTAAACACGTCGGTATACATTACTAACAAAGCCGCTGCTGCGCCCACTAAGACGACTTTGGTTTTCATTGTGGCCATTTTATTCTTCCTTGTTTTTATTCATTGGCTTCTTGTTAATTGAAGCCATCATTATGATCACGTTATTAAGTGCTAAAACTCATCACTTATTAGCTTTTGTCATTATTATTCATAGATAAGCAATTCTTACACCAAAATTATAAAGCTTTGTTTTATATAATTAACTATATTTAAGTATCAACATCGATACGTTAAAAGCACTAAAAAATATGTCTTTTCACTAACTTCTGATCAAGTATAAACTTCTGCTATCATGGCGGTTATGTCAGTAAAAATACAATAAGAAAAAAGCATCATATGACTCAACAACAGATTACTATCCTAGTCGGTTCAAATAATCCGGTTAAAATTGCTGCCGCTAAAGATGCGATAAGCCAGTATTTCCCCCTGGCTGATATTAATTGCCAAGGCATGCATGCGCCCTCATTAGTGGCTGAGCAGCCAATGACAGACGCCGAAACCAAATTAGGTGCCATTAATCGAGCTAGATATTGTCAGCAACATGCGATTGAGGCAAATCAGCCTGCGGATTTTTATATTGCAATGGAAGGCGGTGTGGATAAATTTGACCATGGCGCAGCTACGTTTGCTTATATGGCGATAATTCATCAGGATAAACTCAGCATTGGTCGTAGCGCTTTATTACCCTTGCCGCAAAAAGTGTTTAACGCCTTAGAAGCGGGTGAAGAGTTAGGCCATGTAATGGACAGACTGTTTAATACCCACAATGTGAAACAAAAAGGCGGTGCTATTGGCTTATTGACCCAAGGGCTGGCCACACGAGGCAGTATTTATACCCAGGCGATTATTTTAGCCATGGCCCCTATTATTAACCCTGATTTTTTTGCCGAGTAACTTATTATGTCTATTACCGTTCCGATTATCCGCCCATTAACCGTAGATGATAATGCCGCTATTGCTGATGTTATTCGTCAAGTGTCTGCTGAATATGGGCTAACACCCGATAAAGGCTTCAGTGTTGCTGACAAAACCTTAGACACCCTAAGCCAGGTTTACAGTACTGCACGCAGCCAGTATTGGGTTATCGAGTTAGATGGCCAAATCATTGGTGGCGCTGGCATTGCCCCATTAGCGGGATACAGTGATATTTGTGAACTGCAAAAAATGTACTTTTTACCGCAGGTTCGCGGTAAAGGATTAGCTAAAAAAATATCTCATTTAGCGTTTGAATTTGCCAAAGAACAAGGCTTTAACCAGGTCTATTTAGAAACCACTGCGGTATTAGTTGAAGCCTTAGCGTTATACCAAAAGCTCGGATTTGAGACTTGTCAGCACCTTGGTGAAACCGGCCACGATGCCTGTGAAATTGCTATGCTGAGAAATCTTTAACTTCGTATACCACGGTTAATAAAGCAGTCGCTGGCTTAAAAATAGCCAGCAACTCGTGATTAGCCTTTATTGTTCATTGTTTTAATGTCTATTTTTAACCTTTTCATTTCCCTAAATAATCCCAAATAATGAAAACATTAAAGATTGCGCTGGTTTTTTGAGCAATACATTTACTGATGATTCAATAACCTTTGCAATCTGCCCAAAGCTTGATAGCTTAAAGTATAGGGTTTCCATCAGGAGGATGATATGGAATATCGACGTCTTGGGCATTCAAGCCTAGAAGTAAGTAATATCTGTTTAGGTACCATGACATGGGGTGAGCAGAATAATCAGTCTGAAGCATTCGAACAATTAGATTATGCCATCGGCCAAGGGATCAATTTTATTGATACTGCGGAAATGTATCCCGTACCGCCAACGGCAGAAACACAAGGTGAAACCGAACGAATTTTAGGTCGCTATTTAAAGGCCCAAGGTAATCGTGATGAATTAGTAATTGCCACAAAAGTCGCTGCTCCTGGGCTAAAAGGTGATTATATTCGGCCTAAAATGGCACTAGATTGGCGTAACATTCACCAGGCAGTTGATGACTCCTTGTCACGTTTACAAATCGATACCATAGATTTATACCAAGTCCACTGGCCAGACCGAAATACCAACTTCTTCGGTGAAATGATTTATACCCATGATGAGGATGAGCGTTACACCCCCATTTTAGAAACCCTTGAAGCCCTAGCCGAAGTGGTAAAACAAGGAAAAGTGCGTTATATCGGCATTTCCAATGAAACCCCTTGGGGCTTTATGCAGTATCTGCGCTTAGCCGAAAAGCACGACTTACCCCGTATTGTGAGCATTCAAAATCCGTATAACTTGCTAAACCGCAGCTTTGAAGTTGGCATGTCAGAAATAAGCTTACGTGAAAACGTGCCGTTATTGCCCTACTCTCCGTTAGCCTTTGGCGCGTTAACCGGTAAGTATGAAAATGACCAATGGCCAGCAGGCGCCAGGTTAACGATACACAAACGTTTTGCGCGCTATAACAGTACACCAATGGCTTTACAGGCAACCCAGGCTTATGTTGATCTAGCCCGAGAGTTTGGCTTAAGTCCGGCTCAAATGGCTTTGGCTTTTGTTAATTCTCGCCAGTTTGTCGCCTCCAACATCATAGGCGCGACTAACTTGCATCAACTCAAAGAGAATATCGACAGCCATAAAGTCATATTGTCTGATGAACTACATAGTCGATTAAATGAATTAACCGCGCTTTACCGTTTTCCTTGTCCTTAAACTATGACTAAGTGCTAAGCCATAATTTAGGTGTAGATTTAGGTTTAGGTTTAGAGTCAGGTTAACCTTGCAATAGGCATCAATATCATTGAAGATCTTGATGCCTTTTTTATGAGTGTTAAGTGAATGACCGACAGCCAATTTGATCATCAAGCCATACGCAGCCAGTTTCCGATCCTAGATATGCAGCTAGGCGATAATCCGCTTTGCTATTTAGATACCGCGGCAACCAGTCAAAAACCGCAATGTGTGCTTGATGCGATGAATGAGTACTATGTGCAAAATAATGCCAACGTGCACCGTGCAGCGCATCAATTAGCGGCAAGAGCCACCCAAAAATATGAAAACGTGCGCATGCAAGTGCAGCACTTTATTAATGCGGCCGCCAGTCAACAAATCATCTTTACCCATGGCACGACAGAATCAATCAACATGGTCGCCCACGGACTCACCGAACAGTTTAAACAAGGTGATGTGATTTTAGTTGATGGCGCTGCGCATCATGCCAACATAGTGCCTTGGCAAGCATTAGCGCAGCGTACTGGCGCAAAGGTTATCCCTATTCCATTAGATAGCAATGGCCGAATTGATCTTATCGCTTACGATAACTTATTAGCTCAACAGCCTAAATTAGTCGCTTTATCCCATGTCACTAATGCACTTGGCACACTAAATCCGGTCAACCAGATGGTTGCCAAGGCTAACAAAGTCGGCGCAATAACCTTAATTGATGGCGCACAAGCTGTGGCCCATTTAGACATAGATGTAAAATCAATAGGTTGTGATTACTATGTGTTTTCAGGCCATAAAATGTATGGTCCAACTGGGGTTGGCATTTTATATGGCAAGCTTAATGCGCTAGAAATGCTAACACCTATGCTAACCGGCGGCGAAATGATCAAAACGGTCAGTTTTGATGGAACAAGCTATGGCGAGTTACCGAATAGATTAGAAGCGGGGACTCCAGCAATAGCGGAAGTGATCGGCTTAGGCGCAGCAATCAGCTTTTTATCTAACTTACCTAAAATACAAATTCGTCAACACGAACTGCATTTAATTCAATATCTTCAGCAACAGTTAAGCCAATTGGGCGATATTAGCGTATATGGTGTAACAACTGACAATAACAATATTGGCGCAGTGGCGTTTAATTTGGCTGATGAGCACCATCAGGATGTCGGCATTTTATTAGATCAGCAAGGCGTGGCTATCCGTGGCGGCCATCATTGTGCTATGCCGTTAATGCAAAGCTTGCAGATTAAAGGTTGCTGTCGAGCCTCAATTGGGGTGTACAGCAATCAGCAAGATGTTGATCGCTTTATTAGCGCCCTGACTGAAGTAAAATCGATTCTATTGTAAGGTCAAATATGAGTCTTAACACCATAGCTAAACCAGCTTCAACTTTGTTTTTGCCTTTGTCTGACGACCTGTTAACCGGCGCTAAGTTGATAGAACAGGCCAGTAATTGGCAAGAAAAATACCGCCAAATTATGCTATTAGGTAAAAAACTGCCAAGCTTAGCGGATGAGTTTCGTCTTGAAAGTGCACAAGTTAAAGGCTGTGAAAGCCAGGCATGGCTATACCACCAACACATTAATGACCAACATTTTTACCTAGCCGACAGTGATGCGCGTATAGTCAAAGGACTTATTGGATTATTGCTGGTGGCTACACAAGGGCAAACTAGCAGCCAAATAGCGCAATTTGATGTCAGTGCTTACTTCGAAAATTTAGGGCTAAACGGACAGTTAAGCCCATCGCGTACCAATGGTTTGCATGCACTAGCACACGCCATTAAACACTACGCAAACGAGAAAAATTAAAAGGATACATCGTTAATGTCACATGACTTGCTCTCCCGCCGTAAATTACTTAAAGGCCTTGGCGCAGCAGCGTTATGTAGTCCATTTATAAGCCAACAAGCGTGGGCAGCACGCTCACAACCTTTGTACATTGATGGTTTATCATTTTTGCCCGACGATATTAACGATGTTAAAGCTTCTAAGTTGAGCGCCTTTATCGCCGACATATCAGACATTGAAGCCATCAAGCAGGCTGACGGCACCACCAATTACAAGCGCAGTTATAATGCCTGTATCAAAAGCATTAAAGCAGCGAAAGCTGTGGTCGATGCCAACCCTAACGTTTATCTACAGGGGCAAACAGGCCTTGATATTGCTAGAGCATATGACACTGAACGTACCGCTGTATTTTTCCAAATTCAAGGCGCTGATTGTGTCGAAGATGACAGCAGCGACACCAATTGGCAGCAACTAGAAGAATTTAAACAACAGGGTTTACGGGTTTTACAGCTCACCCATCATTACGGTAACCGCTTTGCTGGCGGTGCATTGGATAACAATGGTAAAACAGGGTTAAATTTACCCTTAACGCCAGCTGGCCACGAACTGATTGAGGCCATTAACCATCGCCATATGTTAATTGATGTCAGCCATTCCAGTGCACAAACCGCGCTTGATACCGCCAAAGCCAGTAAAAGCCCAATAGTGCTAAGCCATGGCGCGGTAAGACATATAGTTAATCATGCCCGTTGCTCACCCGATGAGGTTATTCGCGCCATTGCCGACACCGGCGGCGTATTTGGTATTTTTATGATGAGCTTTTGGTTAACCAATAAACCGACTCCAACCATTAGCGATTACATTAAACAAATTGATCATGTGGTCAGAATTGCCGGGGTAGACAGCGTAGCGATTGCTAATGACTATCCATTACGGGGCCAGGAAAATTTATTAAAGCTCAATAATGACAATGCTGAAGGGGTAAAAGAGTACTTAGATTGGTGGCACAGTCTACGGGCTAAAAATGTATTAGGTTTTGATGTAGAACCGAAACATGTGGTTATCCCCGAATTGAACAATATCGATCGTATGAGCCTGATTGATGACGCGCTGAAAAAAGCGCGCTTTAAATCATCCGATCGCGATCGCATCATGGGTGGTAACTGGCAAAGAGTATTGAAGCAGGTATTGATTTAATACACAATCTAAGCATAAATAAGTCATTATATCTTGAGATAACTTATCAAAAGGATTTACATGGAAAACCTGACAATTAAACCTAATTATGTGGATTTATTTAGTTGTATAGGGCCTAAATGTGCAGACAGTTGCTGCAATGACTGGAAGATAATATTTGATAAACAAAGCTATAAAAAAACCATAAAGCATAAATATTTAGCAGATCTGGCTAAATTTGCTTTACGCGAAACCAAAGAAAGCGACAGCTCATGGGCGGTTGTGAAATTAGATGATAATGGCGCTTGCCCTTTTCTAGACCCACAAAAACTATGTAACATTCATGCAAAAGCCGGTGAGAAAGCCTTAAGTTATACCTGTAAAACCTACCCTAAAAACGAGCAATTAATTGGCCCAGATACATATCAAAGCTTATTTTTATCTTGCCCAGAAGTAACTCGTATCGTGCTATTTGACGACAATGCTTTTCAATTTTCAGCCAATGAAAACGGCAGTAAAGCAGCGCTAATGCCTAGCCCGCCCTGGTTAGAAAAATCTTACGAATACAGTTTAGATTTATTGTTAAATTCAGGCCTAAGCTGGCAAGAATCATTTTTAGCCATTGGATTACTACTCAAAACCAGTAATGAAGTTCGCTTAGATAAGGCTAATATTGAACAATTAAGCGTGCGTTACAATCAGCTGCTGAATATGACTCAAATGGGCATGATTACTGAGCAATTTAACAGTATTCCTTACACTCCTTTGCCTCAAAAACACACTTTTGTGGCAATTCATGATGCGCTGTGTAAAACCCATTCTAGAAGTACACGGGCTCGATTTGAGTCGATTAACAATGCGATTGCAGCTTTGTGTAATGAACAAAATGATTATTCAATCGATAAGATTAATGAGATATGGAATACCGAAGTCACAACTAAGCTGACAGAACACGCGGAACTATTTACCAAATTTATTCTGTATTCCATGTTCCACGATCATTTCCCGATGCATGAAGATCATGACCCGGAACAAGTTTTACAACAGCTTATTATTGATTGTTTTATGATCCGTTGTTATTTAACCGCGGTATATCACGCAGAAAATGGCTTAACAGAAGAAAATATTATCAAGTGCTTTCAAGTTTATCATGTGGTGCGCCAGCATAAACCCAGGTTTATTGAGCGGATTAAAAACATCTTAAGTGAATACGGATTAACCTCTTTACCCGCAGCAATCAGCTTACTTAAAACACAGTAACCTGCACCACAGTCGATGTGAATAAACCACACCGACTGTGATTAAATCCAATCTGTTACGATTAAATGCCTAAACCTGCCATCATTTTTTCGCCATCTACCACTTGCAGTGCGCTTAAGTAATCAACTAATGCTTGTACTTGAGTCGCCAGATCACCTTTACTGGTGTCTATGGTGAGTTCTGCTGACTCAGGGTTTTCGTAAGGTGATGATATACCTGTAAAGTTGGCTATTTCACCTTTGCGAGCTTTGGCATATAAACCTTTAGGATCGCGCGACTCACACACACTTAAGGGTGTTGAAACATGCACCTCAATAAATTTGCCTTCAGGGAATAAACTCCTTACTCGTTCACGCTCGGCACGGGTAGGTGAAATAAATGCCGACAGCACCACCAAACCGGCATCGACCATTAACTTAGCTACTTCACCGACGCGGCGTAAATTTTCATCGCGATCATCGAGGCTAAAGCCTAAGTCTTTGCATAAACCATGGCGTACATTATCACCGTCAAGCAAGTAAGTATGAAAACCTGCGTTAAATAGTGCATGTTCTAATGCCCCCGCTAGGGTCGACTTCCCTGAACCCGATAAGCCAGTAAACCATAATAACACTGGGTTTTGATTCTTTTGACGCCCACGGGCAGCTTGATCTATTTCATGCTGATGCCAAACGATATCAGTCATAACAACTCCTTTTATGCCGTACGTTCAAACGGCATATAAAAACTAAAATTCAATACTACAAATGACTCATTCATTAGAACGGGAAAAAATATGGCACTGCAAAAATAACGGTCAGTGAATACACCACAGACAAAGGTAATCCTACTCGTACAAAATCAGATAACTTATAATTACCCGCGTTATAGACCATCAAATTGGTTTGATAACCATAGGGCGAAATAAAGCTAGCACTGGCTCCAAAAACGACCGCCATAATGAACGGACGAGGGTCGACACCGTAACTGGTTGCTACCGCATAGGCGACTGGGAATGCCAGCGCTGCTGCAGCATTATTGGTGATCAATTCAGTCACAATGAGAGTAATAAAAAATACCCCAACAAACGCCGCAAACACCCCATAACCATCAAAGACACTGATAACCCCATCCGCTAAATTTTTAGCTAAACCGGTATCAATCATTAGCGTAGCCAAACACAAGGCACTACCAACAATGATGACTAATTCAAGTGGAAAACGACGCTTTAATTCCGACAAACTCACCGCACCAATGGCGAAGTAGCTCAGCAATAAAACCACTAACCCTTTTGCTAAAGGTACCAGTTCAGTTACGCTGGCTAAAATGGTCAGTACAAAGCCTAAAATCACCCAGTTACTGCGTTTATCATCTAATCGAACATTCAAATCTAAACCACTAATGGCTGCAAAGTCGGTACTTAAATTTGGACTATTAGAGAATCTGTCTCCGGGAGTAATTAATAACACATCCCCTGGTTGAAGAACGATATCACCTAAGCCACCTTTAAGTGGAGCGTGACCTCGGCGAATTGCCATCACAGCCGAATCATAAATTTCACGAAAACGCGCATCTTTAAGTGTGGTACCGACCAATTTAGACGACGGCCCTAATACTGCCTCAACAAGGTTTTGACCTTTAGCATGCTGCTTACCAAACCATTCCAGCCCATCAAATTGATGCAATAGCTCAACGGACTCAACTGCACCACTAAAGCGCAGCATATCTCCCGCTTGAATCACCATATTAGGTGGCACGGGACAAATACGAATACCACTGCGTTCAAGTTCAACCAGGTAAAGCTTTTTTAGTGCACGTAGACGGTTATCGACCACGCTATGCCCTACCAGTTTAGAATGCTTAGCCACATGCGCTTCAAGTAGATAAGGCAATGCTTCATCAAGGTTTTCTTCACGACGATCAGGTAAGGTATTAGCCAATAACATCAATACCGCTAAACCGGTTATCACCACCAAAATACCGACTTGGCTAAACTCAAAAAAACCAAGCGGCTCAAGCCCTGCATTTTCAACAAACGAGTTAACAATTAGGTTAGTTGAGGTACCAATTAAGGTTAATGTACCGCCTAAAATGGCGGCATAGTTTAATGGCAGTAATAGTTTAGATGGCGCATGGGCTTGATTACGTCTAACAACGCCAATTAACGATGCCACTACGGCAGTGTTATTGGTAAATGAAGACAGTAATGCGGTAGAAACGCCCATTTTAGCTAAGGTACTAAACAAGCTACCTTTACCAATAACCTGGCTTAACTTACCGATCAGCCAGGTTTTTTCTAATGCTGTAGCGGCTAACACCAACAACACTAATACAATCAAGCCATTATTTGTAAAGCTCATTAGTGCTTGGTTAAGCTCCACCAAGCCTAATAAGTAGGCGCTTAATAGCGCCATAAAAAACATTGTGGCAGGTTTGGCGGCTCCTGCTATCAGGCCGCCTACCATTGCTAACAATATGATCGCTAACAACCACATTTCATTCATAGATTATTTTCCAAGCAAACTGATGTCGCGAGCATTCCAGTGTGGAAAATGTTTGCGTACCAAGGTATTAAACTCAAGTTCAAACGCGCTGAACTCAGTATTCACTTGTTTCTCACCTTGATAACCGTCAACCACCATCACTGCTGCAACTGTGGCATTTGATAAGCGATCAATTAAGATCATTCCGCCGGTATCACGCACTAAACTATAGGCATCTAATACGACGGTTTCGGTTAAATCTAACTTCACGCGTGCAATAGTGTTTAAGCTTAAAGACGTAGCAGCGCTGCGCTCTAGGGTATTAACGTCAACGACATATTCAATTTCACTGACTACCGCTTGGGTCTTCTTGCCTGCCACTTTTACATCGTAAAGTTGGCCAATCTGTAATGGCTTTTCATCCATCCACACAAGGTCGGCGACAATATGGTTCGCTAGGCTTGGCGCGCTGTCTGGTTTAGCGAGTAAATCTCCGCGAGAAATATCGATTTCATCTTCTAGGGTGATAGTGACAGCTTGTCCCGCAACCGCTTCAACCAAGTCACCATCAAAAGTCACAATACGTTCTATTTTGCTGCGCTTGTTAGATGGCAGTGCGACAATTTCATCACCCACTTTTAAAATGCCCGATGATAAGGTTCCTGAGAAACCACGGAAATCAAGGTTAGGACGCAGTACATATTGCACAGGGAAACGTGCTGGTAATTCACTCAATTCACGTTGGGTGTCAATGGTTTCCAGTAACTCTAGCAATGTGCCACCTTGATACCAATCACATTGGGTACTACGGTTAACAACGTTGTCGCCATTTAAGGCAGATAACGGCACATAGTGAATGTCTAAATCACCAAAATCACTGACAAACTTAGCGAAGTCAGCTTGAATATTATTGAAAACCGTTTGATCAAAACCGACTAAATCCATCTTATTGACCGCCACAACAAAGTGACGAATACCCAATAATGATGCGATAAAAGCGTGGCGTTTAGTTTGAGTTTGCACGCCATAACGCGCATCCACTAAAATAACCGCTAAGTCACAGGTAGAAGCACCTGTTGCCATGTTGCGGGTATATTGCTCATGCCCTGGCGTATCAGAAATAATGAACTTACGTTTTTCACTAGAGAAATAACGGTAAGCCACATCAATGGTAATACCTTGCTCACGCTCAGCCTGTAAACCGTCAACCAGTAATGCTAGGTCGATAGCCTCACCTGTGGTGCCCATTTTGGCGCTGTCATTTTTTAAAGTCGCTAATTGGTCTTCATAAATTTGCGCGCTGTCGTGCAACAAACGGCCAATAAGAGTACTTTTTCCATCATCAACACTGCCACAGGTTAAAAAGCGTAAAAGACCTTTGTTTTGCTGAAGGGCTAAATACTGTTTTACGCCGTGCTCTAAAATTTCAGCGGCCATGCGTGTTGTGTTATTTTCTGCTTGATTCATATTCTTTCTCACTCAATTTGAGTTTATCAATCTGATGTCTAAAACCATTTCCAATACTGGACTTAGAAGTAACCTTGACGCTTCTTATGTTCCATTGATGCGCTTTGGTCTGAGTCAATCAGTCTACCCTGGCGTTCACTTGAGCGAGTGAGTAGCATTTCTTCAATAATTTTTTCTAACGTATCGGCATCAGAAGGCATTGCAGCGGTTAATGGATAACACCCTAATGTTCTAAAACGGACTCGCTCTGTGGTAACTGCTTCACCCGCATCTAACGGCATGCGGTCATCATCTTTCATGATTAGCTGGCCGCCTTTGTTCACTACTGGACGATCTGCAGCGAAATACAAAGGGACGATTTCAATATTTTCCTGGTAGATATATTGCCAAATGTCTAGCTCTGTCCAGTTTGATAAAGGGAAAACACGAATACTTTCACCCTTGTTAACTGCGCCGTTATAGGTGCGCCATAACTCTGGGCGCTGACTTTTTGGGTCCCAGCGGTGATGCTTATCACGGAATGAATAGACACGCTCTTTTGCACGTGATTTTTCTTCATCGCGACGAGCGCCACCAAATGCCGCATCAAAGCCATATTTATTTAGGGCTTGTTTCAGGGCTTGGGTTTTCATTATGTCAGTGTGCTTAGCACTACCATGAGTGTAAGGACCAACGCCTTGCTCTACCCCTTCCTGATTGGTATGGGTGATCAGATCTAAGCCAAATGCCTTGGCCTGACTATCACGAAACTCAATCATTTCTTTAAATTTCCAACCCGTATCAATATGCATCAGTGGGAAAGGAATTTTGCCTGGGTAAAAGGCTTTACGCGCCAAATGCAGCATCACAGATGAGTCTTTACCAATCGAATACATCATGACAGGGTTGTCAAATTCAGCGGCCACTTCACGAATGATCTGAATGCTTTCAGCTTCCAGTTGTTGTAAATGGCTTAATGTGCGACTTGCCATAATTCTTCTCCATTAACTTTGAGTTACTGCTGCTGCAGCAAAATTTAAACTATTTTAATTACAGTTTTTTAACTGTAATGTTTGAATATTCATGTTGTTGCTGTTCAGTCGCAGGGACAAACCAATTTAAGCTATCTGCCAACTGAACCACTTCGCCAATTATCATTAACGCAGGCATTTCAAGCGCGGGGTCAGCTGCTAGCTGGCCTAATTCACCTAAGGTGCCAAAAAAACGCTGTTGAGCTGAGGTGGTCGCTTTGGAGACGATAGCCACAGGCGTATCGGCACTGCGCCCTGCGTTAATCAGCCCATCACTAATAATGCTGGCATTCAATATGCCCATGTAAACTACAAGCGTATTGTTTGGGTTTGCATAGCCTTGCCAGTCCATAGGACGGCTCGCTAATTGGCAATGGCCGGTAATAAAAGTCACACCTTGGGCGTGATCTCGATGCGTTAGCGGAATACCGGCATATGCCGACGTGCCACTGGCAGCCGTAATACCCGGAACCACTTCAAATTCAACGCCAGCTTTCACTAAGGTTTCTAGCTCTTCACCGCCACGTCCAAAAATAAATGGGTCGCCGCCTTTTAAGCGGACAACATTTTTACGGGTATAGGCTTTAGTAACGAGCAACTGGTTAATTTCATCCTGATTAGCACTATGCTTACCAGCACGTTTTCCCACCGCGATTTTCTCTGCGCCATGGGGAATTAAATCTTGGATATCTTGGCTAACAAGTGCGTCATACAAAACCACATCTGCGTGCTTTATAATACGATAAGCTTTGAGGGTTAATAGCTCTATGTCGCCTGGGCCTGCGCCCACCAGCCACACCTTGCCTTTAGCCTGCTGACCAGGCATTGATACTAACTCCATTACACTTACCTCATATTCTTTGATGGCATCAAATATAACGGTTTATATATTCCAGATACAATAGTAAATAGTTAGTTTTTATTCCATTTAGCTATAAGGGGGCAAGACTTTTTACTCGATATCAATCAAAAAATAAAATTTCACATGATTTCACTCAAGAATTGCGCTTACAATGCCATTACATGATAGGAACACTCTTAACGGACTAGTGACAATGAGACCTCCAAAACTTTTGATGGTACTGCCCTTAGTCGCAGGTTTTTTCTCTTTTTCTTTACTTGCAGAAGACTCACTGCTTGATGAGCGAGTAAAAGATGAGTTAGCCACATCTGAAAAACCTTTTGTACTGACTCCCCACAGGCCAAACTATATTTTACCTGTGACATACCAGTCACGGACTAACAACACACCTTTTAAGGAAAAATATCCTGACGAAGATATCCAAGTTGATGATCTTGAAGCCAAGTTCCAAATTAGTTTCAAATTTCCCCTTTGGTATAATATGTTTGGTGATAATGGCCATTTATTTTTTGCCTATACCAACCAATCTTATTGGCAGCTATACAACAAAGAGGTGTCATCACCCTTTCGTGAAACTAACCACGAACCGGAAATGTTCATGTTATTTAACAATGACTGGAAAGTGGCAGGCTTAACAAATTCTTTTTGGGGGTTTGGCGCGGTGCACCAATCAAATGGACAAGCTGATCCCTTGTCTAGAAGTTGGAATCGTCTTTATGGCACCATGGTATTTGACCGCGGCCCTTTTGCTTTAGGCATAAAAGCCTGGTGGCGTATTCCTGAGGATGAAAAAGCCTTCCCAACCGATACCAAGGGGGATGACAACCCAGATATCGATGACTATATGGGTCATGTTGAAGTCACCGGGGTTTACGGTTTAGATGAACACAGATTCACTATGTTGCTGCGAAATAATCTAGCAAGTGATAATAAAGGCGCTGTCGAATTAACCTGGAGTTATCCCATCATAGGTAACTTGCGTGTTTATACCCAGTACTTTAATGGCTATGGCGAAAGCTTAATTGATTATAACCACCATAACCAGCGCATCGGTATTGGTGTGGCATTAAATGATATTTTGTAAAAATGAGTAGTGTAAAATTAACAGCAAGCAATAAGCAGTTAATGCCACTCATTTAAGCACTTTGCTTACATAAATAGGCCTCAGAGTTGTTGCTGAGGCCTATTTATGTATCTGTATTATCGCAAGTTGCAGACAAGCACTCGATTCACTTTCATTATTACATTTTATTCCTCTGTAAAAATCATCTCCATTGAGTTTACCAAACAGTTAATAACACCTCTATTTAGGTAGCCAAAATAACTATGACACTACAAACTAACTTATTAGATGAAGAACGCGATCAAGTAGCAACCGATCTCAATTACATCCAAAAAAGTCGCAGCGTTTACGCTGGCATAAGAGCAAACTTCTAACGCTTGATAAAGCTGGTCTTGATAGAGCTAGGACTTGATTAAATCAGGAAACGGCTCACAAAAACAGCGTGAATTTCACCCCAAAAAAAAGCGAACCCATGGGTTCGCTTTTTTATACATTCAATAATTAGCTGCAATCATCACTAGCACATTCACTAGCGACAAAAATAATACTCAGATTACTTATAAAATGCTTCAACTTTACCTTTTATCGTCATCGTCAATGGTTGGCCACGGCGATCTAACGCTTTGCCAGCTGGGACTTTTACCCAACCTTCACTGATACAATACTCTTCAACATCAAAACGTTCTTTACCGTTTAAGGTAATGCCAATTTCATGTTCAAAAATAGCTGCCACATGGTGTGGACTACGTGGGTTAACGCTTAAGCGATCTGGTAAAGCAGGTTGTGAAGTTGTGTCGTTCATAGTCGTTGTCTGTTGTGAATAAAGCGTGCGTCATTGTAGGCAATACACGCCTGATGCTCAATAGCGGCAGCGATAAATGTGATTGCTAAAGCCATTTAGGTGAAGATAATAACCGTATCAAACAGGTAAATGTTTTGAAAATCGCTTGTTTACCCCGCCTTTTTAACCCGAGCGGCGGTTATTTATCTTAAAACTCCCACGACACATCGATATTCACTTTAACTAAGGTGGCGTTAACCAAGGTTAAACATTGCAGTTTTTATCCACTGAATAAGACCGATATCAATAAAAAAACAGGGGCCATATAGACCCCTGTTTTTTATTGTGCCAATGATTATTACTGGCTGAATTTAGCCTGTAACCTTAAACCATCGGGATCGGCTATTGCATCATTAGGTACCCATTTATCTAAACAGGCATCTGTTGTTGTATTAGCAATACATTTATCTGTCAGGGTATTTAAAAATGCCATCAATTGAGATACTTGCTCATCACTTAACATAATATCTTCAATAACATTATCTACTCCTGCAACTCTATCACTGATTAGCTTTTCAATAGCCTCTTGGGTGTTTTCAGCCATGTTATTGGTTTGTACACCTACCTGAGTCACGTTATCCGATACCGAATAGTTGGTTACCGCAGTTTCTGGATTCAAATGATGACGCACAACTGCTTCTAAAGATGCATACGCACCATTATGCCCATAAGGTAGCGTCACGCTCACATTCAATAATGAAGGGGTTCTGAAGGCAAATTTATCAGTTGCCTGCTTAGTCACTTTAAAGCGTCCAAAATCATTTGTGCCAGTCACACCATCGCCTTTGCCTCGGCCAATTTGTGGCATAGCAATATTGTAGTACAACTCATCAGTGAAAAAATCACCACTGTGGCAACTTGCACAATTTGCCCCACCTTCAGCTTGAGTGGCAAAAAACAATTTAGCGCCATTTTTAGCAGTAATATCGATAGCATCATCATCACCTGCTACAAAGTCACGCCATGGGTTGTCAACAAACACCTGCGAACGTTCATATTCACCGATCGCCTGAAACACATTCGATTTGTTAATTAGCGACTCAGCAGTTCCTGCAGCATCTTCAAAACCTAACTGAAAGGCAGCTAACCATTGATTTGTGGTTAAATCTGCATTATCACCTCTTAATCTAGCAACTAAGTAATCTCTTATACCTTCATTGGTTAAATCACTTTTATGATGGCCTTTCATCTCTTCATTTGAAGTCACCGGGAAACGCGCTTGAGCGGCGGTCAAGTTCAACGCTTGAGGATCTGGCGTTTCTCTGTTTGCTGAGTCTGGGGTCAGTGTTTGCGTACCACTGCCATTGGTACCAATTGTGCCTTCAATACTCTCAATTCGACCATCATGAAATATGGTTTTATCCCACAAACCTATGTTAAACGTGGTGGGTGCATTACGTGGCACTGTTGGGCCACCATCAAAATGTGTCCCATCTGAACGGTGTTCACGCTCAGCCCCAAGTAGTTCAGGATCTATCGCCTCAACACCTATTGATAAAGCTAATGCATCTCCGCCCCCCAAAGCAGGATGATGGCAACTCACACAGGCAACATCCATTTCGCCGCTCAACGCTTTACTAAAAAACAATTGCATACCTAATGTGACTAAAGGGGTACCGACTTGAGGTAAATCACGACCACTACTCGGGTCGCCCGTTAATGCTAATTTGCTGACTAAACTTCTTACATCTTGAGTCACTTTGCTGATCTGTGCAGCCGATGAGTCATCCTTATTATCATCATTACAACCGCCTAATAGAATTAAGCTCGCTATTGCTATAGCGTTAAGTTTGAAATGGGTTGGCATATATGTTTTCCGTTGGAGGAGTGGACAGAACTGAGTATAACCACGCCACCTTGTTAAGCAAATGTTAAACGGTGTAACAAAATAATTCTTAAAAAATTAATGACTTATTTATAAAAACAATCGCACAATCAATCAAAAAAAACACATAAAGCACTGAAAGGAAGCAACTTTTTAAAAATTAACCTTATAAAACAACACCTCATAAACTCATGTGGATATTTTAAAATTTGCATAAAAGTATTTAAAGCAATATTAAGTTAAACAATTGTTAAAAATAATACCTTATGCTACTTTCTACTGAGTTAGATAGAAAGACCTTAAATAATATGTACTATCAAAGCTTGCAAAGACAGGCTGATGTTGTGGTGGTAAAAACAATGACTAAAAAGAGAAAAACAATGAAATTATCTATACTTTCAAGTGCAATGTTAGCTCTAACTGTAGGCGTTTGTGCCTCATCACAGGCAGCAGATGATCGTTATGTCATTCAAGTAGATCAACAAAAAAAAGGCATTGTTAAAGCCTTAGCAAAGCAGTTAGGCGCGCAAATCCATGTTGATGGCGACGGCTTTATCGCTGCCACATTTAGTGGTAAAGACTTAGAACAAGTAAAAGGGCTATTAAACAATCCCCACGTTAAACTTGTTGAATTAGATCAACCACGTCATTTAATGTCTGTATTTGCTGATGACAGCGGCAACCCAATGACGCAACAAATCACTCCTTATGCGGTATATCAATCACAAGCGAACCAAGTCACCTTTAACCCTAATGCAGGCATTAAAGTGTGTATCATCGATTCAGGGTTAGACCGTAGCAATACTGATTTTGAGTGGAACAATATTTCCGGTGATAATGATTCAGGCACAGGTAGCTGGGATGTTAACGGTGGCCCACATGGTACTCACGTAGCGGGAACCATTGCAGCAGCAGATAATGGTTTTGGTGTTGTCGGTATGGCGCCAGGTGTCGATTTACACATCATTAAAGTATTCAATGAAGCAGGCTGGGGCTATTCATCAGACTTAGCAAAAGCGGCTAATTTATGTAGTGCAGCGGGTGCTAAAATTATCAGTATGAGCCTAGGTGGTGGCGGTTCTAACGCCACTGAATCAAATGCATTTAAAGCGTTTACTGACGCAGGTGGTTTAGTCGTTGCCGCAGCAGGTAATGATGGTAACAATGTGCGTTCTTACCCAGCAGGTTACCCATCAGTGATGATGATTGGTGCTAATGATGCCAATAATAACATTGCCGATTTTTCTCAATTCCCAACTTGTACCTCAGGTAGTGGTCGTCGTGCAACTACAGATGAAACCATTTGTGTTGAAGTCACTGCCGGTGGCGTAGACACCTTATCTACTTATCCAGCAGGCATGGCTACGGCATCAAGCTTGACTGTCGATGGCGTTTTTGTTGCTTCCTCTGCAATGGAAAATTCTGGCAATGTCACTGGCTCAACTTATTATATGGGTACGGCAGAAGCGGTAGATAGCGGCGCAAATGGTAATGTATGTATTATCGATCGTGGCGTTATTTCTTTCTACGATAAAGTAGCAAACTGTGAAGCATCTGGTGGTGTTGGCGCAGTGCTTATTAATAATGCACCGGGCATGCTTTACGGTACATTAGGTGATGCTAACGCAACTTCAATCCCTGCAGTTGGTGCAGCGTTTGAAGACCGAGCAACTTTACTTGCGGCATCAAGTGTTAATATTAATATTGGTACATCTGATTTTGGCTTTATGAGCGGAACGTCAATGGCGACACCTGCGGTTTCTGGTATTGCCGCATTAGTTTGGTCACAGCACAATGAATGTACCGGTACTGAAATTCGAAAAGCACTTAAAGCAACCGCTCAAGATGCTGGCACGTCAGGTAAAGATGATTACTTTGGATACGGTATTGTTAAAGCTGCTGCAGCGCATGCGTATTTAACGGCTAATGGTTGTGCAGGCGGCGTAACACCTCCACCTACTGGCGGCGATATTACTTTAAGCTTGAATGGCGTGAAGAGTAAAGGCGCTAAGTTTATCAACTTAAGCTTTGCTGGATTGTCAGGTAACAATGTCGATGTTTATCGTAACGGCACTAAAGTCACCACCACCGCCAATGATGGTGCTCACACCGATTCATTAAACACCAAATCAACCCTTAACTACACTTACAAAGTATGTGAAGCCGCTACTGCTACCTGTAGTGCTGACAAATCAATCACTTTCTAAGCATCATAATTAATGGCGCAAACGACATAAAGTAAGCATCATTTAACAATATAAAAAGCCAGGAAACTGGCTTTTTTTATGCCATAAATCTATCCATTGAATCAATAATTCACTACGCCCCATCAAATAGGCATACTTTTAGATGATTATGATTGCTATATTGGCCATTGTTTTTCATTATGAGCATAGATCACCAAGGAGTTTCGCCAAGCAACATTTAGGTGATATCTACCATGAATGGGCCACAATGGGTCACCCAAAAATCGTCAAGCAGTGTTAATTATCCGCGGCATAATTCCAAGGAAAAGGAATGATAATCAGAAAACGTTCAGAAATATGGCAATGGTTTACTGAGGGTAAAATAGCCCCCAACAATCTTAACGCCGCCATGCTAGTCGCCTACCCTTATCCCAATGAACACAATTGGCTGCAACTCATCTCTAATTTAGTGTTATTTGTTGGCATTTTATTGCTTGGGGCTGGGGTAATATTTTTTATGGCATTTAATTGGGATGCGTTAGCCAACCTGACTAAATTTGCGATGATTGAAAGCTTATTTGTCGTCTTTATTGGCGGGTTTTATCTCGCTAATGGTGTAGTAAATACCTCAAAACCACCTAAGTTTAGTGCGCTAAACGCAGGCTGGAACTTACCCAACGCCATGTTATTAGGTGCCAGTATCATGGTCGGCGCACTACTCGCATTAGTCGGGCAAACCTATCAAACAGGTGCTGATCCCTGGCAGTTGTTTGCCCTGTGGGCGGTGTTCATTTTACCCTTTGCTGTTATCGCAGGGTTTGATCTGTTGTGGCTACTGGTTGCGGTGTTGTTGAACGTCAGCTTGGGCATTTACTTTGATTCATTCTCACATGTGTTTGGGCTATTACTGGAAGATATTCAAATTATTGCCATTTTTGGCTTAGTTAATTTATCTATTCACCTACTATTTACCCTTGCTCGCAAGCTAACATGGCAAGCTCAGTTACGTTTTCAGTGCCCAGCAGTTGAGGCCACCAGCTTATTAGCAAGTATTGTCAGTTTAACTTGGCTGATGATTTGGGTTATTTTTGATTTCAAATCCACCGTCAACTTGGGTTACTACTGGTTACTGTATTTAACGGTAATGGCCGCTATTTTTGGCTGGTATCGTTACCGTTCGCCTGCGCTTTACCCACTCACCTTAGTATTAACCAGCCTCTGCGCGACCATTGTGTCACTACTATCAAGGGGCTTATTTGAAAGTCATGATCCCATCGGGATCTTCTTATTGATTGCCATGATCATTGTCGGTCTCACCAGCGGCTGCTTATATTGGCTAAAGCAAATACAAACAGAGTTCACCGCAAAAGCCCAACTTAGCCATAAGGATGCCAGCGATGAGTAAGCCAACAAATAGCCCTGCCCAAGGGTCGCAAGCACAATTATGGCAATCACTATTTAATCAGGGACTGGTTGGCAACGACATAGCACCTGACACTCCGTTATCAAGTCCCTGGTATATTATAGGTGCCCAAATTATTGGCGGTTGGATAGCAGCCTTGTTTATATTGGCATTTGTATTAGCGAGTATTGCCTCTGTCGGCGACAAGGAACTGTCGATACTGGTGATGGGTATACTCATTACACTTGGCTGTTTAACCTATTATCGCGTGGGTAAAAGTAATCAAGAGTTTGTGCTGCAAATTGTATTTGCCTTTAGCATATCTGGCCAGTTGATGATGCTTTGGGGGATTCACGACGCGCTAAAACATACTGATGATGGCATCATAGCGTTAATGTATGCTCTGGTTTTTGCCTTACATTGGTGGCTTATTCCGCACAAGGCCAACCAATTTATTGCTGCCATAGCAATGGTACCCAGCGTGCTAGCGATATTGGCAATATACCAACTCAGCCAACTTATTCTGCCACTGTTAATTGTCAGTTTAATGCTAGTGTGGTCGCAGCTTTATCGATGGCCACAGTGTTATCAACGTCTGCGGGTATTAGGTTACGCCCTGAGCCTTAATTTACTGTTTGCTAACTTTGCCTTGTCAGATATGGGCCGATGGATCGACCTTCCCGAAGTACTGATGGCATTTGACGCCCGCTTTAGTCAATACCTTGCTGTCGCTATGGTACTGTTATCTGCACTGTGGTTAATCCACCAAGTATTTAATCAGTTAAGCACCCAGCCTATTGAGCTAACAAACACTGCACAGCTTAGCCGAGTTAAATTTATCGCCATATTAAGCGCAATATTAATCAGTTTATTATCCATTCCCATGGCGGGGATCAGTACAGCGTTATTGATGCTGTTATTAGGTTACTTCTACAATGAATTCAAACTCCTTGCCCTTGCCATCGGCGCATTAGTTAGCTTTATCGGCCTATATTACTACTCGCTGCACATTAACTTATTCGACAAATCATTATGGTTAATGGCCAGTGGTGTGGTGTTATTGCTGATCCGCTTGGCGATGGCTTTATCGATTGGCAAAACAATCGCAAACAAGGAGCTACGCCATGACGTTCAGTAAAAGCGCGATTGGGGTGACACTCAGTGCTTTAGCCATATTGGCACTAGTAAACTTCAGCATTTATCAGCAAGAACAGCAGCTTGCAAACGGAGATATTGTGGTATTTCAACTGGCGCCCGTCGACCCTCGCTCGTTAATGCAGGGCGACTATATGGCACTCAACTACCAAATAACCAACCAAATTAACCTAGCAAATGACCTAGAAAACCATGATGGTTTGTTTATCGTTACCCTAGCACAACATCAACTTGCCCAATTTGAAGCCCTTTACCAAGGTCAAACCTTACAGCCAAATCAACAGTTAATTCAATATCGGGTGCGAAGCGGCAGAGTAAAACTGGCCAGTAATGCTTTTTTCTTTGAAGAGGGCCGAGCAGAAGAGTTTGCTAAAGCCAAATATGGCGAGTTTAGGGTTAACCCTGCGGGAAAACTACTGCTGAGTAACATGTTAGATAAAGACTTTAAGCGAATTTAACACCGTCGCCAGAAGTACAATAGCTGATGTTAAATCCACTAAATTTACAATGAATTTCTTCAGCCAAATATAACTTGACCCGAAATAGTCCCAGATCCCAATAGCGCTACACTTAGTTTATTAAAAATTGTTCGCTCCAACAGACAAACATGAGGTTGGATTAAGGCAAGGCCGCAGGTAAACTACAGACTATTTTATACCTTTGTTTTAACTGTATTTTAATTAAGGATGATGATGATATTTATAAGTCATTTTATTGGTACTGTCGTTGAAGGAATGATGGACAGCAAAACAGAAAAGCTATTGGAAACAATCCTACCTGTTTTAAAAGAAAGCAATTGGGTAAGTAAAGATGTCGATGAAGACATTGAACCAAACGAAGTGGCCGAGCACATTAGAGCACATGCTGCTGATCGTATTGTGATGTTTGACTGTGAATGCATTGAAAACGATGATGATTATGCAGGTCTGCTGGCGATGTTTGTTGAGAACGCCAAGCTAAGCGATAAAGTATCCGACATACGGTCTAGTTACATTGACAATCAAGCCACCATTTCATGCACGGTTGATGGCAAAGTCTTAACAGGCGCGTGGCCACAAAAATCTGACTGGGTTGAAGCTGAGTTTTTTACTTTTACCAATGCCCTCTTTAGCGAACACTTTAACCTGCATTTCTCTGTTCTACCCAGTGAAGATCAATGTGCTAAATGTATTCTATTAGATGCTGAAAACGGAAAGGTTCTCACTGAATTTTTTGAACGAGTATCAGGTAATTACGATCCCGATGAAGTGTCAGGTAACACCATATTACTGACTATTTTCACCGCTGTTTCCGGATTTATCATATTCACCATTGTGGGCTGGTTTCTTGTTGGCTTTTGGCCCAGCTTCGGGGTCAACTTATTATTCTGGTTAATTTTTACCGTTTACTGTTCATTAAAAACGGTCAATAACCAAGAAGAACAGCAAGCCCTTGAAGAAGAGATCCAACAAAATCCTGAACTGATTGGCCAAATGGTTGTTGATATGATGGATGAGCTTAAAAAGCACAAGAAATAAACCTGATAATAGCGCCCGCTATGCACACAATAGTGGTTAACGCTTCTCTCACAGCTAACCATTTGATTTATGTTTCGCATGACGGTAAGTTATTGTCAGTAAATAAATTTAATCCATTTGGGGTCATCAATGTCGTCTTTGTTAAAGTTCATCAAAGGTGCTGTTTTAAGCATTCTTGTTGTTATCATCATTATTGTTGGATTTAATTGGCAAAGCGTTAATCGCTTGTACAGCGTGATCACCCTATTTGATGATGCCTTAATCGTCGATAATTTTTCACACATGAACGATATCTTTTTTAACCAGAAAATTAACCAACATGGCGAGCCTTCTGCCTTTGGCGTTAACTTAACGCCTTTACCAGAGACATTTAACTATCGAAACCAAACAACCCACTCAAACGAGTTTCTCACGCGGCGGGCAACAACGGCATTGCTGGTGCTTAAAGACGACAACATTACCTACGAGCAATACTTTTTAGGCACCCAAAGTGATGACAAACGCATCTCCTGGTCAATGGCGAAATCATTCGTGTCGATACTATTCGGTATGCAGGTTGATGCAGGCAAAATTGATATTGAAAAAAGCGTTGATTTTTATCTACCGGAACTAGCAAGTTCTGGTTATGCCAATGTGAAAGTAAAACACGTTTTACAAATGTCATCCGGGGTTAAGTGGAATGAGGATTATCAGGACTTCTATTCTGACATTAATAAAATGGGACGTGTGCTGGCCATCGGCGGCTCGTTAGATAAAATGACCAGTGAACTGGTTAATCAATCCCAACCAGGTAAAGTGTTTCGTTATGTCAGCATGGATACTCATGTCATTGGCATGATTACAAGACGGGTATCCGGCAAATCATTAGTCGAGCTCTTACAAACCACTATGTGGGACAAAATAGGCATGCAAAGTGATGCCTACTGGCTAACAGACTCCCAAGGTTCTGCTTTCGCATTAGGCGGCTTGAATTTAACAACTCGCGACTACGCCCGCTTTGGCCGTTTACTGCTTAACAACGGCGCATATAATGGTCAACAAATCGTCTCACAGGCTTGGATAAAAGCCGCCACCACAGCACAAGCCGATTACCTGCAACCGCAAGCTGACAAACTTGGTTATGGCTATCAGATATGGTTACCACCAGGCGCTGAAGCGGGTGAGTTTTTTTGCGTCGGGGTCTACGGCCAATATATTTACGTTAATCAACAACACAATGTTGTCATAGTCAAAAATAGCGCAGATTTAGGCTTTCAAGACAGCTTAATCTCTAAACATGAAACGATTGAATTCTTTCGTGAGATTGTAGCGTCATTGAAATAAACATTGTCATTGACTTAACTATTTTTCATTTAAGTGGTTAGGGCTAAGTGTATATTTTTAAGCCAACACAAACATCTAACAATTCATTTGTCACTGTTTATACAGCAGTGTTAAACAAGCGATTAAATTTGAGCATAAATAATTTATAAAGTGGGGTAGCGTTTCCCTCCCCCACTATGTCCAATAAAACTCATATAACGCTAGCGGTTATTGATTACAACAGCCACAAACTGTTTGCGGTAATTGCGCACCAGTACTGGCACTTTGATTTGTCCATTGACCATTCCACTTAAGTTTCGAAGAAGAGTTAGTACAGGTACTAGGGCAGTCTGCCTTAGCCTGTACCTGACTATTAATAGTATTAGATGCTTGCACATCCAGACACTGATTCGAGCCCACTGCGATATCATCGAAAATATGACTTAAACTATTAGATGTAGTATTACTCGCAGTGCTTGCCGTACCGGTATAATTATGACAACCAAAACAGTTAGACACAAAACCTGCTGAAGGCGATGATGCAGAAGCCAGATTTTTTTGATCTGGATTAAGATTTATAGCTGCGGTATTTACATCTTGATATTCAGTTTCAGCCACCGTATTAGCGAGTCTTAGTGACCCTCTTTGATTACCAATCTGCGACACTGGCTGACCGTTTGTGGGGGTAATATAAGATCCCTCAGTAATGTCACTTACCCACAAAGCCCCCACATTAAAGTAGTTTGCCAATACTTTAAAATTACCCGTTAAATAAGGCTGTACGTTAGCATTAAGGGTTTTAATCGAACCGGTATTTTCATCAAAATTTGCATCCCCAAGTGACGAACCATAAGGATACATACGACAAATTTCTGTTGCTGCGCCAGTGATGTCCGTTTGTTTAGTTGGGTTATTAAAATCACAATTTGCCTTGTTATCTTTTAAGCTAGCCGTACAGGCTTGACTTGCAAAAGACCAATCAGTGGTCGACTCGGGCAAGGTACAGTCTGGCGAGTTTTGTTTATGCTCAAAGGTGGCCCAAATAAACTCAGGGTGATTAGGGGTCGCGACAGCGATATGAAAGCCCACCATACCCAGCTGAGTGGTTTTGCTGTCCTTTTGGTCTGCTTTAACCGGCGTAATGTTGGCATCCATAGTGATGAATTTACTTGGGTCATCATTAGCGCCAAGCACTTTCCAGGCGGTTTTAAGCTCAGTGGTTCCACCAGGAAAATTCTGCTTTTGCTGTATAGCCTTTACATCACACATGTTTTTACTAAAACGAACATCATAATAGACCACATTTTCATTTTGATCGTAAATAGTCGCGCCTCCACCAGCTTGGCCTATACGCTCAGGGATCGTAAAAGTGGTGCCGTTTTCTTGTGGTTTTGTTGAGCGAATAAACAATACATGTGAGTCATGCTTATCATCACAGGAGTTGGCTGGGGTACCATCAGTATTCACTTCAAGTTCATTAAATTGACTGGTATCTTGAAAGTTGAGCACATCTGGATTCGTTTGTGACTTCGCCATTAAGTAACTAAAGGTTTGCCAGGAAAACTGATAAAAGTCGCAAAAAGAACTGTCCCCAGGACCATTACTTTGTTTCACTTCCGCAGGCAAGCTTGGTGTGGTAAACCAGCTGGCATCTGCACTGCAATTAAATCCAGCAGGAGCAGTTAGTTTACTCTTGGCTATATCCGCCATAGCCACTGACCCTGTTTTTTCATATGCTGCTTGGTTAGCTTGGGCAATACTGGTGCCCGATACGCACAACACTAAGCTACTGACTAATGAGCTTATATTCCTTTTAGAGAATCTATTCATACTATATTCCTTTATGTAAATTATCACTGATTGCCCTTAGGTAGTAACCAGCCTCTTCATATGCATAGCCTGCATATTGCTCACAATGACTTGCAAGCGTTATGACTATAGTCAAGATTACTTAACGTGAACCTTCTAATATTATTCTGTATTAAAATCATTAACTAACATCCTGGTAGAGAAGCATTTATGCCATGAATAGACCTGGCTTTCAGCAAGCGACTTGACCGAACAGCGGCATATCTAACAAATAAGACGGTTTATCGATGTAAATCTATAGTGGCTTAAGATGATGGTAAATAACGATATTTATACTATGTCTACATCTGTACTATATTAATGAAAGCTCAACTTGTTTGATCAAGGAGTTATCATGCACCCTGTTGCTCACGACTCTAGGAATAGAAAAAAATGACCAAGATCGCCCTAGTTTTATTAGTATTTTTCTCAATGACAGCAGTTGCTGATGACCTAATACTTACGGACAAAATGAAAGCCTTAGATACAGAGGTATTTGAATCATTTAATCGTTGTCAAAGTCCGGATGAGCTGGAAAAACATGCTAGTTTTTTTGCATCTGATGTTGAGTTCTATCACGATAATGGCGGGGTAACCTGGGATCGAGATAGCATGATAGCCAACACCAAAAATAATGCATGTGGTCATTACAGCCGAAAACTGGTTGAGGGGACTTTCAACGTACATTCGATTAAGGACTTTGGCGCCATCACTGAAGGGGTGCATATTTTTTGTCAAAATAAGACGAATGAATGTGAAGGTAAAGCTAAGTTTGTGATGGTTTGGCACAAGGTTAACGATAAGTGGCAAATTACCCGAGTATTAAGTTACGGCCACAGCGAGAATGACTAACCTGAACTAGATTCGCCATAACAAAACGCGACATCTTATTGTCGCGTTTATGATTATCTCAATATTGGCCTATCAAAAACCTAAAAGGCTATTTTACTGACTCTAGCCATTGGTTGAATGATGATGCTGGCATGGCACCTGATTGCTGTGCAATTATTTTGCCTTGCTTGAAGACCATTAAGGTTGGGATAGATCGAATATTGAATTGAGCGGCTAATGCTTGCTGCTCTTCAGTGTTAAGTTTACCAAAGCGAAATATGGGCTCCCATGTTTTAGCTGCTTGAGTAAATACTGGAGCAAAGCTTTTACAAGGACCGCACCAGCTGGCCCAAAAGTCGACCACTAATGGCAATTCTGATTTGTTCGCATGGTAGCTAAAGTTAGCCGCAGTAAGCGCTATCGGCTCGCCCACGAATAGGCTTTGCTTACACTTACCGCAAGTAGGTTGTTGTTCAAGGCGATCCTGTGGCACGCGATTTAAAGTATCGCAATGGGGACAAGCTATGATCATGTTTAGTCCTTTCTAACTTCATTATTGGCATAATAAACAATACAGTCTAAGTACGAAAAATTATAAAAAATGGTTTAAAAAATTACCACTTGAGGTGTTATTCATCAAAAATATGCCCTCTATAATATCTCTTGAAAGCAGATAAAACTCATCAATAAACCATTCAGATATAAAATTCAGTTAAAATCGACGGTACTATTTTTCAGTGCATCAAGATTTTACTGACATCGGATTCATCGCGTATCTGCCGCTGTATTAAAATATTGAGTGACGATGAAATCGAGAAAATAGGTGCATCTGTAATGTTAAAATAATATACAGGCTGCTTAATCCCGGTTTTCAGATTCAATTTCTCTATATGCAATTTATCCTGACTGATAGGCATGTAGTAAAGAAACTCATTTTCTATTTGCCACATTCCTTGGCCGCTGTTGGCCTCAACGCCTAAATAGTCAATTTTGTGGGTAGCTAAGTTGTATACGCCGATGTCGCTGCTGTTATGCTGACTGAAATATAATTTTTCATCCACTATTTGAAAGTGGGCAATAGAGGCGGGCAAGACAACCTGATTCTGAGTATGGTTACTCAGATTATAGAAGGTTAATTCATTATTATTTTGGCCGTTTAAAATAGCTAATTCTGTATTATTTATCCACCCGATTTGTTGTAAGTTAAGCATATCGATTTCGGTTAAATTAGCATCATCAAATGAATAAATCACAATAGCGCGCTTGGTCGTCATCACAATATGTGAATCATCAGGTGACCATTGTATTGGCTTTATTAATAGTTCGTGTTCTGGCAATGGTATTTTGCTAATCGAACTATCATTACGACTTAACCAGACTTCATTGCTTCCAGTTCTATTACTAAAAAAAATAAACTGTTCAGAATGATGAGAAAAAACAGGCATAAATTCGTCTCGCGATGATATTGCCACCGGCTGCTCTTTACCATCACTTGCCACCTTGATCAAATTAGTGCGAGTTTGACCATGACTAACATAAATATTATCGCCATCTACAGCATTGAGTAATGTAATGTCCTTTATGTCGGTTACGACTTCTGTTCGAGCCATACCTGTTGAATCAGTGGTGAATAACTGCCCAGACTCTAACCACATAAAGTTACCATTATCTAACCAAAGTACGGCATTAATGTTTACACCAGGAAGTATGATACTGCGTTGAGCGATTAATGATGAATTAGAAAACACATTTAACTGCGTTTGGTTGTTGATTAAATTACGACTCAGCAGCGCTATTTCATCACCGCTAGGTGAAAATTGAATGCTAATAAATTTTAAGTGCACATCAGAAAATGCTCGACTGACACTAGGTGGTTGTTGAGATAAATTAACATCAACAGTCATGGTACTAATGCCTTGGTCTTCTGTCGCTGTCACAATTTGGATTGTGGAGCTATTGATCCAACGTTGATTAACCACATTGCCCAAACCGCATGGATACTGTTTTAACAGGGCTAAAGAATGAAAACTAAACACATTAAGTTGGCACCCTCTCAAGTTTAAACGTTCATTTTTACGCAAAAAAACACTCATATAATCTAGATTAGGCGACAATTTAGGAAAACGAATAGTGTCTGCACTTTTATGTAAAACAACTTGTTTTTCGTTATGCTTATTATTGGCAATGACAGTATATTCAGGCCCATCTCTATTAATATAAACAACCCAATCTCGCGATGTACTGGTGTCATATTCAGCACCTGGTAGGTAAGTATATGCCTCACTAGTTAATTGCTGAGTTTTACCCTTTAACCATGTTGAAATTGATGATGCAGATAATACCGTTATTGATCCTATAACGAGTAGCAGTGACATTAAGCTTGTGATAAAACGTTTTTTTGTGTTGGATGGGTTATCAGCTTGCTCACTGTCTATACTAACCGATGTTGAATTTGCTACAGATATTGAATTTGATATAGATGTGGGGTTTGATATAGCTGTAGGATTTGATATCGATACCAAAGGAGAAAGCACAGTGTTTTCTGATGTATTATCTGGTGCACTTTCGAACGCGATTAGATTGTTTGCTTCAACAACCTTCACACACAAGCGATAACCTGTACGAGGTAATGTTTGTATGTATTCAATGTTTGGGTCTAACTGCGCAATAACTGCACGTAACTGTGATACCGCTCTATTAATGGCATTATCACTGACAATTCTGCTCTGCCACACATGAGTTATCAATTCTTCTCTATTGACAATTTTATGATGACTACGGCAAAAATAGTACAGTAACTGAAATGATTGAGGCTTAAGTTGGACAAATTTATCCGCATGTAAAGCGAGTGTTTGTGTTGAAAAATCTAACGTTAAGCTATTTATTTTATAATTTTTATTTGCTAACAGCATATCCATTCCGTCGCCACCTAGTGCAATAACAATCCTTTGTTAAATCATATGAAATCAGTAATAAATCACTTTTCACTCATTATATTCGTTTACGTATTTGTTACTCTCGCATGTCAACAATGGATAAACAAAATAATTGACCTGTTCCATCTTTATTGTTGTGCCTGGATATTTTCAAGCGAGCCGCGTGCTCGCTTTTTTTTTAGATAATTAACAATGGCGGCGATAATAGCAAATCAATAACAAAAATCACCATATATCACAATCTAATCACCAAATATCACCAAAAAATCACCTTTTGATTGTTGTTTGTCACACTCCGTTAACAGATGCTCTGCGCAAGCCAATTGAAAGTGCATTGGACCCAACAAACAACAAAAATAAAAATGGTTATCAGGGAGTATTACCACATGAAAAAAACACAAATGGTGCTAGCAATTAAAATGGCACTACTTGGTGTAACTGTTTCTTCTTCGGGCATAGTGTATGCCGCAGAGGGTGCAGAAGGCGCAAACAATAAAGTAGAACGTATCGCTGTGACTGGTTCTCGTATCAAACGTACCGATTTAGAAACCGCACAACCATTGTTAAATATCAGTCGTGAAGATATTGACCGTTCTGGTTTAAGTAGTTTATCTAACCTACTAAAAGAAGTGTCGACTAACGGCGCTTCACTAGGTTTACAAACCAACAACGGCAATACAGGTGGCGCGGCAACGGTTAGCTTACGTAACTGTGGTTCAGCAAGAACACTCGTGTTAATTAATGGCCGTCGTTGGATCCCGCAATTAGGTGGTAACGTTGACGTATCAACAATTCCATTAGCTGCGGTTGAGCGTATTGAGATATTAAAAGACGGCGCAGCAGCAAACTACGGTACGGACGCAATCTGTGGTGTGGTTAACGTTATTACTCGTAATGACTTTGAAGGCGCTGAATTTGCCGGCACAATCGGCGGCTACGAGCAAGGCGGTGGCCAGCAAGAAACGGCTTCTATTACCTTAGGTAGTCAAGGTGAAAAAACCTCTATTTTAATGAACGTAGCTTACACTCAACAGCAAGAAATTTTGGGTGGCGAACGCGATATTTCTTCTGTGCCTATTTATAACCTTCCAGCTAATATTTCTGGTTCTGGTGGCCGTGCAAGTCCAACAACACCTTATGGACAATATACCGCCACTATTGATGGTGTTAAAGGTTCATATACCTTAGACCCAAACAAACAGGGTTGTGTTGCTAACCAAGACTGTACCAGCGTGGGTGACTTTAGACTGTATGACCGTTTAAGTGATGGTTATAACTTTGCACCAGTAAACTATGTGCAGCAGCCTTCTGAAACAACCAGCTTATACTTACAAGCAGCACATCTGTTAAGTGATGATATAACCGCTAAAGCAGATGTAATGTACTCAAAAAGAAGTTCTGAAGCGCAATTAGCTGCACAACCTATGGGCGGTTTAGCGATTTCTAAAGATTCGACTTACAACCCATTTGATCAAGACATTATTGGCGGTTCATTCCGTCCTATCGTTGCACCTCGCTCATTTTCTGCAGATGTCGATACATGGCGTGTAAGTGGTGGACTTGAGGGTGATTTTGAACTGGCAGATCGTTCTTTTTACTGGGATGCATTTGCCGCATTCTCTGAAACCAGCTCTGTATTCTTGAAAAATGGTTTCTTTGATACTAACAAGGTTAAAAAGGCATTAGGTGCGTCAAGCATTACAAATGGCGTAGCAACCTGTAATGGTGATGCTGCATGTGTGCCATTAAATATTTTTGGTGGTCCAGACGGTGTTACCCCTGAAATGCTTAAATACATTTCAGTATCGCCTCGCAACTTAGCGTCGCAATCATTGCATAACTATGGAGCCAGCCTTGGGGGTGATATAGTTGAGCTACCAGCGGGTATGCTAGCTATGGTTGCGGGTGTTGAATATCAACGCCATGCAGGTTATGACTCACCAGATCCTTTAACCGTTGCGGGTCAAGTATTAGGTGACAATGCGGCACAACCAACTGAAGGTGGTTTCTCGGTATCGGAAGCATTTGCTGAAACCGCTATTCCACTTCTAGCAGACCTACCGTTTATTAAGAAAATAGAGCTTAATGCTGCGGTACGTGTATCGGATTACTCAAACTTTGGTAACACAACCAACCCAAGCTTTAAACTAACTTACTCACCAAATGATGACCTGATGTTCCGCGCGAGTACTAGCGACGGTTTCCGTGCGCCATCGTTAACTAACTTATACAGTGGTCAAAATGATTCTCGCCCATCAGCTACCGATCCATGTGATATCGACTCTGTAGCTTATACTAACTCTGCGCAAACGCGTGCAAACTGTTTAGCCGCTGGCGTAAGCCCATCGTTTAAACAAAAAGATCCACAATTCCGCGCGAAAGTGGGTGGTAACCCAGAGTTACAACCAGAAACATCGACTTCAAAAATTCTTGGCTTTGTGTATAACCCTAGTCAAATTGAAAACCTAGGCTTAACGTTAGATTGGTATAACGTACAAATTGAGAACGCTATTGGTACTAACACGGCGCAATCTATTGCTGACCGTTGTTACATCCAAGGTATCAGCCAATATTGTGGTTTAATTAGCCGCGATATGGTTGGCACGTTAAATGGTAACCCAGGTGAAATATCAAACTTATTAGCATTATCTCAAAACTTTGTTGGTGGTCTTGAAACCGAAGGTTATGACTTAAATGTCACTTACCAGTTCACTACTTCTATTGGTGAATGGCAAGTTAACTGGGACTCAACTTATGTTGATTATGCCGGTGACATAGGTAAACCAAATCGTGGTGAAGTAAACGTTGATGGTAATATCTCAGACGGTAATTATGTTGGTAAGTTGACACCTGGCGCATCAGGCGGCGGCAGTGAGTTCAGAGTTAAATCTAACCTAACATTAGGTTGGAATAATGATGACTACTTCGCTTCGGTAACGGCTCAGTTCTTATCTAAGCAAACCGAAAACTGTTCTAACGTTATTACCGTTGCAACTGGTTTAAACCAACCTGAACTGCGTGATTTATGTAGTAATCCTGACAATATGGCAACAAGTTATGCCTTTAAACCAGGTACTACTGAAGTGGTTGCCACTGAAGTATCTGCACCAGAAAATGAACTATCTCCAACAGTTTATTTTGATACTCAAGCGGGTTGGAATACGCCATGGGAGAGCACTGTATCTGTAGGTATTCGTAACCTATTCGATAAAGAGCCACCACTAGCATACTCAGCCTTTGCTAATACTTACGATCCGTCGTACCGTATTCCTGGTCGCTACTTGTATGCTTCATTCAAACAACGCTTCTAAACTTAGCATCATGACTTTAAACAGGTATTGTTAAAGTCATTATGTGCAAAAAAAGACCCTTTTTAGGGTCTTTTTTATTGGCTAAATAATAAGGTATTTCTTAGGCCTGTTGATATTTAAAAGCTCAATTTGGGCACGGATGGGTAACTCTTTATATTATCACTTACTCCCGTTAGCCAAGAAGCCACAATGAAAGCCGCAATGTTGGCGCAAACATCACCGCAATAAGCGCAACTATTTGGCTGGTAAACTGAGCAACACGGTCAACTTATTTGGGTACGAATAATCCTAAGCTGGCATGAAGTTAATCACTCTATTGATTCAAAGAATAAATAAGGTCATTATTTAACCTTATTTATTTCTCTATCCCTACACTGCAAAAACAATGTTATTTCAATGTAACTATTGTTCCCACCGTGTTTCAATGGTGTTTTTATAGCATTTAATTCTGTTTATCATCGGTTAATGAGTTAGAAATTGTGATGTTTATCGCCTGTAATCATGTTTTTTGTCTTGGAGGGATTGCGCATCCTTTGCTAATCTCAAATTCAACTAACAAAGACATAAAATCACGAGGTGCAGCTTGCCGCCTCAAATTACAAGGTTAATCACCCAATGAAAACCACACTTTTAGCTACCGCGCTTTCAACACTGTTTATTGTCCCGACTGTTTCAGCTATAGAAATTTACAAAGATGATAAAAATGCTGTCGAAATTGGCGGCTTTGTTGATGCACGTATCATTAATACTCAGGGTGAAACTGAAGTGGTTAATGGCGCCTCACGTATTAACTTTGGCTTTGATCGTCAATTAACCCATGGCTGGAATGCTTTTACTAAATTAGAGTGGGGTGTCAACCCTGTTGGTAACAGCGATATTGTTTATAACAACCGCTTTGAATCTGTCCAAGATGAGTTTTTTTATAATCGTTTAGGTTATGTGGGGCTTGAGCATGACGACTACGGTACGCTAACCATAGGTAAGCAATGGGGTGCCTGGTACGATGTGGTTTATAACACTAACTACGGTTTCGTTTGGGACGGTAATGCCGCTGGCGTATATACCTATAACAAAGATGATGGCGCTGTAAACGGTGTTGGCCGTGGTGACAAAACTGTTCAGTACCGTAATGCCTTTGGTGATTTCAGCTTTGCCGTTCAAACGCAGCTTAAAAACAGCAGCTTCTATACTTGTGATACAAGCGAAGAAATTAGCCAGGCTGATTGTGAATCGCTATTTCAAAATGGTGAAAAAGCAGCCCAGCAAGTTGACTTTAACTACACCTATGGCGGCTCTGTAACCTATAGTGCAACTGACATGCTAACATTTACCGCTGGTATTAACCGTGGTGAGTTTGATGTTCAATTTGGCAATGGCGAACAGACAACCGCTATCGATCTTATTTACGGTGCAGGTGTCACCTGGGGCAACTTTGACAATGATGGCCTTTATGCTGCTGCTAACTATAACAAACAAGAAAACCATGACACCGATAACATAGGTCGTTTAATCAAAGACGCATACGGTGTCGAATCATTGTTATCATACAAGTTTGAAAACGGTTTACGCCCATTGATATCGTATAATATTTTAAATGCCGGCAGTAACTATGTTATTCAACCTAACTTTAACGCCGATCCAAACGACGTGTTTAAGCGCCAGTTCGTGGTCATGGGTTTACACTATGTATGGGATACCAACACAGTGCTATATGTTGAAGGTCGCAAAGATTTCAGTGACTTTACTAGCGCTGATCAAGAACAAGAAGCCAGAATGTCGCTATCAGAAGAAGATGGTATCGCCATAGGTATTCGTTATACCTTGTAATAGGTTAAACCTGAAGCTTAGTTTTAAACAAACAGTTCAGTATTAAACAAGAAGCCCGAAGTGAAAACTTCGGGCTTCTTTAATAAATCAAACAAATAAAAAATAGTTAACTTACTTTTGCGTCAACAATAGCCGCTGGCACAATTTAACAAAATCCGACGAGGTAACAATACCTAGCACCTTGTTTTGATTATCAACCACAGGTAAGCAGCCTAACTTGTTATCAATAAAATATTGCACTACCACTGTTAGCGGTTCATCTAGGCCTAACTTTTCTGGATGATTTTCCATTACATCTGCAATCGGGGTATAGCGCTCTTTTCTATCTAACGCCCCTTGGCCATATTTATTAAGCATGGTTAAGACACTGGCAATCATCCTTCTGTGTGTCAGCACCCCTATACATTGACCATTCGTTTCAGAAATCACTGGCAGATGGCGAACATTACGACTTTGCATCAGCTCATGGGCATCTTTAAGGCTAGCCTCATCCGAAATACAAACAGGATTTGGGGTCATGATATCGCATACTTTCATGGTATTACTCCTTTACCGATTTATGCTTAAAGATTAGTCAAAATAATACTCAATAGCGAGAGAAAGCGCTGTCATAGTATTTAAAAAATAACTAATTAAAGAAAAAAAGCTGCTAAAAATTAACCTCATCATAGCCATCTAAATAATCAGACAACAATAAACTGATCAAAAGCATCTTAGATGTTCAAAGAATAGAGTAACACGAAGGAATTAGTCGGTTGTGTTTAACAAATAGAACCAATACACTTTCAGACATATAAAGTGGCATGATTATGTTCATCATGGCAGGTCACATTTGCACACGCTATTTGTAAAGTAGTTGCAATTTCATCTAACACAAAAAGTTTATGCTTGCTTCATTGCATTGCAACTCTTGTAAGGTTAATCATGGCAACACCACCACAAAACAAGCAAATTAACATCAATAAATTAATTGAAACACCACAAACGGGTGTAATAAGACTTGATAGAAATTTTGCTATCATCGCCATTGATGATGTAATTGAAGCGTTATTGCTCTTATTCTTACCAGTAAAACCAATCAAACAACTACTTGGCGAAAGTCACCTATGTGGAAAACAATGGCTTGATATCATAGGCCCGCTTCAAACCTCGCCACAATGCTCACCCTGGTTACAAGCTGATCAAACCCAGTCAGATCAAACATCACAGTTAAACTTAATCAATAACCAAATTGATATGACATTATCTTTGCGTTATTCACCTGTATTTGATCATCACAGCAACCTACTTGAAATGCTGATATTTATTGTTGTTGCTAAATCAAAACAGCAAATTGAAAAAGATCTAAAAAATGAACAAGCCTTTTACCGTGCAGTTGTAGATGATATGCCAGCCTTGATATATCGCTACACCACAGAAGGTATAGTCACCCTAGCCAATGCGGCAGTATGCAGTTATTTTGGCGCAAAAGCGGATGATATTATAGGTATGAGTATCTATGATGTTATGGATGCTGAAAATATCGACAGGGCTAAAAATCACCTAGCCAGTATTACAGCTGAAAACCCAATTATGGCCCATGAGCACAGTGGTACTGACAGTGTTGGAAACAGAAAATGGTTTCAATGGACCGATAGATTAATTCTTTCAGATGACGGCCAGCCACTCGGTTATCAAGGGATTGGACTTGACCTAACAGAACGAAAAATGTACGAAGAAGAACTATTAGAGTTAGCATCAACGGATATGTTAACAGGCTTATTAAATCGACGTCAGTGCATTCTTTTGGGTAAGCAGGCATTACTCAGTTGCCGACAAGAAAATCATTCATTCTCATTGTTAATCATAGATCTCGATTTATTTAAAAACGTCAATGACAGTTTAGGCCATCTTGCTGGCGACCATGTTTTGCAAAAATTTGCTGCTTTATGTACCAATATACTTGATGAAAGTAACATTATCGGGCGTTATGGTGGCGAAGAATTTATCATAATATTACCGAAAACTAATCTTAAACAAGCACTTGTAATTGGCGAAAATCTACGCGAAAAAGTTGAAGCTATGGAGATTAGCTTAGATAAACATCAATTCAACATCACCATTAGTGTAGGAATAGCAGCCAGTAATGACAGCTTACCTAACTCACTCAACAGCTTGCTTGCAAGTGCTGATGAAGCACTTTACAAAGCTAAAGCGACGGGTAGAAATAAAGTAGCATACTAAGCGAGCAGTCATTAGCAATATACAATTGCTTATCTTTTACCTATTTTGACCGCTAAAGATGCAGGCGATACAGTCACAGTGCCGCTTAATCCAGGTATTGTGAGCAACACAAGCCATGACAGACGTAAACTCATTTAATGTACTTGAGCTAACATCAGATGGCTTTAAAAACTACTGTGACAGTGAGCAAAGCTACAAGTCACCGGTTGAAATGTTAGTGGATAAAGCAGACCAACTGGCGCTATCTGTGCCAGAAATAACCATATTGGCCGGCGGACTACGTGTATTAGATGCAAACTATCAAGGCCAAAAACATGGCGTACTGACCCGCACACTGGATTTGTTAAACAATAACTTTTCGTCAATTTACTCAACATATCAACAGCGTGGAAACAGTGGACTGCTGAGGGGATATATCAAGGTTTTGATCGTAACACAGGCGAGCTAATTTGGTCTGCAACTTCAGCAGTCTTAATCTTTGGGTCTAATTCAGAGCCTCGCTCAATTGCTGAAGTGTATTCATTTAACACATCTAAACAGAAGTTTGTTAAAGGTTTTGTTACCGCTTGGATTAAAGTGATAGCGCTAGATCGTTAAGCTTCACATTGTTGAAAAAGTGTTGGCAACCTATGTGTTGCAGTACTTTTTTCATTTAATCACTCGTCATAGAACTACTTAGCAAAGCACCCACCGAACTTAACACTTGCAAAACATACAAGTAACACATATAAAACATTGTAATAACACAAATGAATCAATAGCCTATATTTTAACCACCCAGATGTTTGCTACATAAAAATAACTGTTTATTTAAAAAAACAATACGATAATCACTAATAATCGCAACGATCAAGCCGATATAATAAACAATTAAAATTTGGGTCAACCTAAACCACAAACACGCTTTCAGTTTGCAGTGTGTAGGAGTCAATATTCATGAGTTTTCTGTCGACATTATCCATTCGAAATAAATTAATCACGGCCATGCTACTGGCGGTAATAGCATCAACCAGCATAGTGGCTTATGTCGGACAAACTAGTGCCAAAAATGTACTGTCCACAAGGTTAGAGCAATCAGACATGCCTAACTTATTGCAACGTATTCGTAACTCTATTGATGGTGAAATTAACCAAATGAGAGTAATGACTCAATCAATTGCTTCAAATAGCATGATCAAAATGTGGCTCGAGAAAGGCGCAAGTGTTGAAGGTGAGAAACACCTCATCCAATACTTGAAGCAAACAGCAAGTGATAATGGTTTTAGCAATGCCTCATTTACTGATTACGACCAGCAAAGGCATTGGAATACAAATGGTTTCTTAAGGGTGCTCAAGCCAGATCATGATAAGTGGTTTTTTAACTTTAAAGACAGTGGTAAAACAGAATCAACCAGTATCTATAAAGATAGCAAAGGGTCCACTGATATTTACATAAACTACCAACAACCCAATGGCTTCGGCATTGCTGGGGTATCTAAGTCATTTGATGAAATGGTGGATTACCTCAACAGCTTTCAAATAGAACAATCTGGCTTTGTTTATCTTGTCGATGGTAATGGTGTTATCAAGGTGCATCCGAATATCGATTACAAGACTAAACAAACCATTGCCGATTTATATCCTTCTATTAATAGCAATCAACTGGTCAATAAAAGTGACTATGCCTCAGCTATGGTTGGTCAAGAGCTGATTGCATCAAGCTACATTGCAAGTTTAGACTGGTACATAGTTGCCCAAGTGCCATTAGAAGAGCTTTATGCAGGACTAGATGAATCGCGTAGTAACATCATCATCACCTTTGTGATAATTGCCGCATTATTTACACTTATTAGTATTTATTTGGGTAACAGCTTAGTGCGTCCGATAAATCAACTGGCAGATACCTTTAAAGAACTGGGTGAAGGCGAAGGGGATTTAACGCAACGACTTAATGAAAATGGCAACGAAGAAATGCGCCGTTTAGCACAAGGCTTCAATGCTTTTATCAATAAGTTACACAATGTCATTCAAGAGCTTGCTACTACTACCTTTGATGTTAATAGCGCATCGCAGCAAGTCTATAAAGATGCGCTGCACTCGACAAAACTCACTGAGGTTCAACGTGATGGTGCCCACCAAGTGTCGGTAGCCATTAACGAAATGGGCAGCACCATTGCTGAAATCGCTAACAATGCTTCTGTTGCAGCACAATCAACCACCGAAGCGACTCAAAAAGCACAGCGCGCGCAAATTGTAGTAGAAGAGTCAAACTCAACTATTAATGACATGGCCACTAACATGGAAAGTGTGTCGACTAATATTGTGATCTTAGCCGAAAAAAGTGATGCGATTTCAAGCGTGTTAGATGTGATTAGAGCGATTTCAGAACAAACTAATTTACTGGCGTTAAACGCCGCTATTGAAGCAGCTCGCGCAGGTGAACAAGGTCGAGGTTTTGCCGTGGTTGCCGATGAAGTACGCAATCTTGCTAAACGTACCAGCGATTCTACCGATGAAATTCATAAGATGATCTCTGAATTACAAAATGGCGCTAAGGCAGCGGTATCATCGGTACATCAGGGCCGCGAGCAGGCCAAACTAGGCGTTCAAGCGTCGCAAAGAACTCATCAAGCTCTTGAAGAAATCGCCGCCAATGTGATACACATTTCAGAGTTAAATATTCAGATTGCCGCCGCCACTGAAGAGCAGTCAGCGGTGATCAACGAGATCAATCAGCATGTGATTAATATTAGTGACAGCAGTGATAGCAGCGCCCAAGCTTCAGCCAGTATTGAAGGCTCTAGCGAGGCACTAAAGTCAATGGCAAATGCTTTAGATGGTTTGGTAAAACGCTTTAAACTCTAATCAGTAAGGGAAATTGAATGGAGTGATAGGCTGATGATGCATAACGGATAAACGGTATCACTGATAACTATTGCCAATTTGAAGCTTAAAAAACATTCGACCACAAAAAAGCCCTAATCTTTATAAGATCAGGGCTTATTTATTGCGTTACCGCCAAAACAACGATTAACAGTAAAGATTAACCTGCTTTAGCTAGAATGCGATAAGCATGTAGTAAAGGCTCTGTGTAACCAGAAGGCTGAGATTTGCCTTTAAAAATCAGATCGCATGCCGCTTTAAAGGCGATGCCGTCAAAGTTAGGTGCCATATTAGTGTACAGCGGATCACCTGCATTTTGCGTATCCACCACAGCGGCCATTTTTTTCAACGCCGCCATCACTTGCTCTTCACTGCATATGCCATGCTCAAGCCAATTGGTTAAATATTGCGATGAAATGCGCAAGGTTGCTCTGTCTTCCATCAAGCCGACATTATTAATATCTGGCACTTTTGAACAACCTACTCCTTGATCAATCCAGCGTACAACATAGCCCAAAATACCCTGGGCATTATTTTCTAGTTCAAAAGCAATTTGCTCATTGGTAAGTGTTACCCCTTCAGCAAGTAAAGGAATAGTCAACAAACTGTCAATGCTAGCACGTGGGCGTTGCTTAATTTTTTGCTGAACCTCTGCCACATTAATTTGGTGATAATGAGTAGAATGCAGCACGGCACCATTTGGCGACGGCACCCATGCGGTGTTTGCACCCGCTTTAGGATGAGCCGATTTTTGCTCAAGCATTGCTGCCATTTCATCTGGCATTGGCCACATGCCTTTACCGATTTGAGCGCGACCTTGTAAGCCACATTCAAGCCCAATATCGACATTCCAATCTTCGTAAGCACTGATCCACTTTTGCTGTTTCATTACCGATTTAGGCACAAACGCGCCCGCTAGCATTGAGGTATGCAACTCATCACCGGTACGGTCAAGAAAGCCGGTATTAATAAACACCACGCGATCTTTCGCAGCCCTAATACACTCTTTCAAATTAAGTGTCGTTCTGCGCTCTTCATCCATAATGCCGACCTTAATAGTATTACGCGGAAGCTTGAGCGCATCTTCTATCTTAGTAAACAGGTCACAGGTAAATTGCACTTCTTCAGGGCCATGCATTTTAGGTTTTACAATATTCACCGAACCTTTGCGGCTATTACTACGACCATTATTGTTGCCTTTAAGGTCATGCATAGCAGCAAGCACAGTGATCATGCCATCAAGTATTCCTTCAGGCACTTGGTTACCATTTTTATCCAGCACAGCATCAATGGTCATCAAGTGACCCACATTACGCACAAATAGCAAACTTCTGCCGGGTAAAGTGACTGTCGTTACATCTGCATTCTGGTTGGCACTCTGGTTGGCATTAGCAGCGGTATAGACGCGATCGTCATTGAGCTCTCTAACGATCTCTTTGCCATTTTTAGTCAGCGAAGCAGATAAATTACCTTGCATCAAACCTAACCAATTGCGATAAATTTCAACCTTGTCTTCAGCATCAACCGCGGCGACAGAGTCCTCACAGTCCATAATGGTGGTAACAGCGGCTTCAACCAGCAAGTCTTTAACGCCAGCGCGATCGCTGCCACCAATTACACTGCTTGAGTCAATTTGAATTTCGATATGCAAACCATTATTAACTAACAAAATAGCACTTGGTGCATCAGCACTACCTTGGTAACCCACACACTTTTCTGGCTGGGCTAAGGTTGTGGTAGAGCCGTCAGTTAATTGCACCCGTAACACACCCGCGTCAAGGTAATAACGGGTCACATCGGCATGGCTGCCTTGTGCTAAGGGCGAAGCGGTATCTAAGTGCTGTTTGGCAAAAGCGATAACTTTGTTGCCGCGTACCGGGTTGTATTGTTTAGTAAGCTCCGCGCCACCTTCTTCAGATATCGCGTCAGTACCATATAGTGCATCATACAGGCTACCCCAACGTGCATTGGCAGCGTTAAGCGCAAAGCGCGCATTTTTAACTGGCACTACAAGTTGTGGTCCAGCTTGCGCTGCTATTTCATGGTCGACATTTTCAGTGCGAACTTGAAAAGCCTCACCCTCAGGCACCAGGTAACCTATTTCAGATAAAAAAGCTTTATATGCTGCAGGGTCAAAATCTTTGGTGGGGTTTTCAATATGCCATTGATCAATTTGCTGTTGTAGTTGTTGTCTTTTTTCTAACAGCTTCACATTAACGGGAGAAAACTCGTTAATAATATCCTCAAATTTAGCCCAAAAGGTTGCTGAGTCAATGCCAGTACCTGGGCAAATATCACTGTCGACCAGTTGCCACAATGCTTGTGCTATTTGTAATCCACCTACTTGAATACGTGCTGTCATTTTATATCCCTACCTTAATTCCTGTGCGTTGACCGTAAACCTAGCCTTAAATCATGGCGCTAAATCATTAGCCCAAACTTATTAGCCCAAATCATGCGACTGTTAACAGCTTACTGTTCATACGCAGTAATTCTTTACTCTATATCAAAGTTATCTTATTTATCCAATTTATACTCATTATCACCACTATTCACCAAAGATATGGCGAAATGGGGTTTTTTGGTTAATTTACAACATATACGTAACTAAAAATCACAATAACAGTAAGATTAAACATCGCCTCTATTTATCTCTTCTGCGGTTTTAGTGATAAGTTGACGCATCCACTGATGAGCTGGATTATGCTGAAGCAAAGGGCTCCAAGCCATAGTCAATGCAATGGGTTGGATAATAAAAGGCGGCGGAACAATGCTCACCCGATCATTATTGTTGTGATGACGTGCCATCTTACTTGGTATGGTTGCGATCAAATCCTGTTGCTCAGCCAACAAACAGGCGGCTTGATAATGGCGAGTAAAAACGGTGATCTGACGTTTAACCCCAATTCGCGTTAATGCTTCATCTACCCAGCCTAAACGCTGAACATCATCAGGGTTCATCCCTACCCCAACGCCCATCCCTGTTTTACTCACCCACACATGCTTAGCCTTTAAATAACTGTCTAAAGAAAACTTCTTTAAAACAGGATTATTCTTACTAATCAAACAGCTAAAATCATCACTCCATAATACTTTTTGATGAAATGATTGCGGAATACTGTCAAAACGGTTTATCACCATATCGACTCTTCCTTGTTCTACATCAGGGAAACTGACATCACTTGGGGTCATGATATCTAAAATGATGTTGGGCGCTTGAGTACGAAGCTTGGCAATTAGCGGCGGAATTAACGTCGCTTCAGCATAATCACTTGCCATAACACGGAAGACTTTATCACTTTCCAGTGGATCAAATTTGGCGCGTGGTTGGACGGCTTTTTCCAGCCCAATAATCAACTCACTGATGATGGGTTGTAATTCATTTGCGCGTTCGGTGGGTGTCATGCCCTGACTGGTGCGAATAAGTAACGGATCATCAAACAAGTTTCGTAAGCGTTTTAGGCCGTTACTCATTGCAGGCTGGCTGATCCCAAGCTGGTCTGCCGCTTTAGTCACATTTCTTTCACGCAGTAAAACATCTAAATAAACAAGGAGGTTCAAGTCGATACGAGATACATTCATATGGTGAATACCGAAAATAGTAAGTATAAATTAGGCTTATTTAACCAAATCTAACTATTATTATCAACGTAATCAATTGCCGCTAATCTATTTGTTAAGGAATAAACACATGACTCACTACAAAAATAATATCGATGAAGCTGCCACCTTGATTAATTCGGAAGGTAGTGCATGGAATGCCATCAACCCAGAGTCAGTCGCTCGTATGCGCCTACAAAATCGCTTTAAAACTGGGTTAGACATCGCAAAGTACACTGCCAAGATCATGCGTGAAGACATGGACAACTACGATAAGGACTCATCGCAGTACACCCAGTCATTAGGTTGCTGGCATGGTTTTATCGCCCAACAAAAAATGATCTCGATTAAAAAACATCTTTTAACTACCAAGCGTCGTTACCTATACCTTTCAGGTTGGATGGTAGCTGCACTGCGCAGTGAGTTTGGTCCATTACCTGACCAATCTATGCATGAAAAAACCTCTGTTGCTGCGTTGATTAAAGAGCTATACACCTTCCTACGTCAAGCTGATGCTCGTGAACTAGGTGGCCTTTTCCGCGAATTAGATAACGCCAAAGAGTCAGATAAAGCCGCGATTCAACACAAAATTGAAAACTTCGAAACCCACGTTGTACCTATTATTGCTGACATTGATGCAGGTTTTGGTAACGAAGAAGCCACTTACTTAATGGCAAAACAGATGATTGAAGCGGGTGCTTGTTGTATTCAATTAGAAAACCAAGTGTCAGATGTAAAACAGTGTGGCCACCAAGACGGTAAAGTCACCGTGCCACATGTTGAATTTTTAGCAAAAATTAATGCGGTTCGTTATGCATTTTTAGAGCTTGGTATCGATGACGGCGTGATTGTTGCGCGTACCGATTCATTAGGTGCAGGTTTAACGCAAAAAATTGCTGTAACCAAAGAAGCTGGCGACTTAGGCGATTTATACAATAGCTTCCTTGAAGTTGAAGCGGTTGATGCTGCAAAACTTGAAAATGGTGACGTGGTATTCAAGCAAGGTGGCAAACTGGTGAAACCAGCTCGTCTACCAAATGGCTTATTTAAGTTCCGTGCTGGTACGGGTGAAGAACGTTGTGTACTTGACTGTATTACTTCACTGCAAAATGGCGCTGATTTATTGTGGATTGAAACTGAAAAGCCTCATGTATCTCAAATCGGTGGCATGGTTAACGAAATCCGTAAAGTTATTCCTAATGCTAAGCTTGTGTATAACAACTCGCCATCGTTTAACTGGACGCTTAACTTCCGTCAGCAAGTATTTGATGCGATGCAAAAAGCAGGACAAGACGTATCAGCTTACGACCGCGCGCAATTAATGAGTGTTGATTACGATAGCACTGAGCTTGCTATCCAAGCTGATGAAAAAATTCGTACTTTCCAATCTGACTCGGCACGTGAAGCAGGTATTTTCCATCACCTTATTACACTACCGACTTACCATACAGCAGCACTGTCTACCGACAACTTGGCTAAAGAATACTTCGGTGACCAAGGCATGTTGGGTTATGTTGCCAATGTTCAACGTAAGGAAATCCGTCAAGGTATCGCCTGTGTTAAACATCAAAACATGGCTGGTTCAGATATGGGTGATGCACATAAAGAGTACTTCTCTGGTGACCAAGCACTTAAAGCGTCTGGTAAAGACAACACAATGAACCAGTTCTAACACCGCTTTTATAAACTGCTGTTGTAGACTGATTTTATAGACTGATTTTGTAATAGTGCATTACAACAATAGTGACTAGCTTAAGCGATGTTTTTGAAGTGGACATCGCCAACAGCGAAAGCTAAACCCAAAAGGCCTGCTTAAATAAGCAGGCCTTTTTATGTGTCACGCTCAGGTAAAATCGTAGCGGTAACACCTTTCCCCTTTGATCTTTGCAGCAGTATTTCAAATATACAAACAGCAATAATCATCTATGTCCATACTATTGTGTTTGACAACGTTAGCCTTAGCGCCACTTTGCCACTACTGCTTAAACAACATAGCCTTAACTTTAACTCTAATTTCCATCTCAACATAACCATCCACTCTGGCGTCATTCAGATAATGCTCTAACATCGGAAAATTATCAGGCTCAAAACCGCTATTTGGCAACCAATCAGAATACAAACTCAGCTGAGCTTGAATAGCCTCTTCAGGTGCGCCTTTAAAATACACCACTGCATACTTGCCTTCGGGGATTTCAGTTGTCGTAAACGGTGAATTAACGTCTACGCTATCACCTATCACTATCGCAGCATCGTAACGGCACTTATCTACTGGCGTCACCGTTGGGTTGTCATAGGCAAACGCAAAACGTTGTTGCTCATCGTGTTTAATGCCATTGTTAGCCGCCCACTCTATAAGCTTATCCCAAGTGGCAAAAATCGACTCAGGTTGATAACCTCGCGCCGAACTCAACATACACACCCGTTGGCTAACAAAGTCTTTTACTTCCACTTTCATATTTATATCCTTCACATTGGCGTTATTCATCACCTCATTGGTAATGCGACTAGGATACAAATCTGCAGGACAAAACACTTTTCCATACTTGCGGTATATTTTTCCAATCTTGCTATCTTTTACTTTGTCTGGGTTTCTAATTTCAGACGGACTAAAACCAAAATAAAGTTTTACCGCCTTAGAAAAATTGGCACTGGATGAAAAACCACAGTCTAACGCCACCTGAGTGATTGACAATTCCGTATTAAAAATCAACATATTGGCAGCTCTTTCAAGCTTACGCCGACCAATGTAATCATTTACAGTCTCGCCCATAATGGCAGAAAAAATACGATGAAAATGATAAGGGGAAAAATAGCTCACTTTCGCCACTTCAGTGAGCGAAATGCTGTCGGTCAAATTAGCCTCAATATACTGAAGCACCCGATCTATTCGTATTTGGTATTCTTTATTCATAGGCTTCACGAGTTCCCGAGCATTAAGTAAGCAGGCATTTAAAAGACAGGCACTAAAAAAACAGGCAGTAAAATAACAGGCACTAACGGGTTTTATTCTGCCACAACACACGCCAACTTTCCCCAGCAGATAAAGCTAACCGATTAACACAACACATTCAGCCATTCATTTGCTACCATCAATTAGGATACAAATTAATACAAGTCATTCTTATGCAATGACATTTTTGCACTTATTATCACATAAACAGTAAATATTGATTGATAGCAGTAAACAAAATCGGTTACTGTCTGAATACACAAGGAATGCAGTCAGTAAGACAAAATAGTGAAGCAATCAAAATCAGGGATGAAACCATAGCCACCGCGCTATTGTTTACACAAAGCCACAGCTCACCGCTTAACGCCCTCCCCTTTGATCTTTTTGATGCATTTCAGACTGAATATCTTAATCGTTTAGTTTACATCTCGTTCAAGGAAGATAATGACAGCTTTTTCTACCAGCGCAGTTAACAGCGTATTTTCAATCATCATATTGCTTTCAGGCATGTTTTTGATGGTGTTGATAATGCACTTACTGCTTAAATATCGTGACCACACGGTAAAGCTGCCAGTTGATCGTGAACAGCTGTTACGCATTCCTGCATTTAGCTTACAGAATCAAATACAAGACCTACAGTTCGACTTAGTTTCAAGCTTAACCATGGCTGTAATGGTTGTCAGTTTTCCATTTGCAGTTGAAAGCATCGAATCACACATTAGCCAAAACACCTTCCCGTATACTTTCACTTTTATTGCAATTATCGGATTAACTTATTGCGGTTATAAAACATGGAAGAACTTCTCAAAACTCACCAAGCTACGTTTAGGCCATACCGCAGAAATCGCCACAGCGAATGAGCTCATTGGCCTTCAAGCATTGGGTTATCAGATCTTTCACGACATACAAGCCGACGGCTTTAACATCGATCACTTAGCCATAGGTAAAAATGGCGTATTCGCCATCGAAACCAAAGGCCGCCACAAGCGACATAAAGACCATACTCAACCCAATCAGAATGGCAGTAAGGGTTACGAGCTTTTCTATAAAGATGGTCGCTTACACTTTCCATCATGGGTAGAAACCAAGCCACTCGAACAAGCCACTCGACAGGCTAAATGGGTCAGCCAATGGCTCACTAAAGCGACTGGAGAACAAATCTTTTCCAGCCCAGTACTCGTCTTCCCAGGCTGGTATGTAACCAGCCAAACACGGCCACCGTTTCCGATCATCAACCACAAACAGCTGGTCAAAACCTTACCCTCTGTCAGGACTCAATCACTCAGCCAACAGCAGGTCGATGCCATCGTGTATCAAGTGGCGCAGCGGTGTTTGAGTAAGATAATCCCGAAAAGTGATTAATTTAAATTACTTATAGAATGGTTAAATATATGAATCATAAAACTGAAGTAATATTTGAGTTGAATAGAATTTATCAAAAAAAATAATATTAGGTTTTATAAGTTAAGAGCCAACACGTGGATGTAAAATATTAAAATCACATAAAGATAAAGGTTACAAATATGAACAATACAAATTTGATTTCAAACCTATTAGGTGAACGAAGTAATTTTATATTAATTGGTTTAACAGGGCGAACTGGCTCAGGTTGCACAACAACATCAAAATTGTTAAGCAAAGAATTACAGCTACCTTATGAAAATGAAGTAAACTATAAAAATGAAAAATATTTCAACGGCATGGATACTAAGCGTTACGGTATTGTAAGGAATTATGCTGTAAAACATAATGAACCATTCAAAATAATAAAAGTTAGTGAACTAATCAGTGCTAGCATCCTAAACCTTGATGTAAATGAGTTTAAATCATTTATAAAGTCTGTAATAAAAAATGAATTGCATGTACATATAGATAGTGTTCTTGAAAAATCGAATTTTGAAAAAATTCAAACGGAATTTAAATCGCTTTCTAAAGAGATAGACTATTTTTTAAATGGTACGAGCACCTTAAACCATAACTTAAAAGAACTAGACATTAATCGGTGGATCGGAATTGTAAATGAATTTACGTTAAATCTAAAGGATGTTTTAAAAACTGATTTAGGTAATAGTTACGTTCAAATTTATCAAGGTGCAGGTGATTCAATTAGACGTACAACTAAAATAATATCAAACTATAGAAACGAGACATTTGATCCTCAAGGTTTGTTTGTACTACCAAGAATGATAAATAGGATAATAAAGTTTTATCGTTATAAAGATAAATCTGAAGGTAAGAAAACTTATGTAGCTATAGATACTATTCGTAATCCTTATGAAGCTAAATACTTTAAAGACCGTTACGCAGCTTTCTATTTGGTATCTATTAATGCACCTACACATGATAGAAAAAAGTTTCTACAAGACAAATATAAATTTACTGTTGACCAAATTGTTGAAATTGACCTCAGAGAGTCCGGCAAGCTTTTAAAAACAGAAGATAAATGTGGCGAGTGCAATCAAAATATTAATAGTAGTTCATCGCATGACAAATATGATGAATTGATAATATCAAATGTAAAAAGATGTATTGAAATATCGGATATACATATATTTAATCCGAGAAATGAATCACAAAACCATAATGTTTTAAAAGCCCAATTAGGCTGGTATTTAAGCTTAATTAAGCACCCTGGACTAGTAACACCAACATCATTAGAACGTGTTATGCAAATTGCATTTACTGCAAAAATGAATTCTGGTTGCATATCTAGGCAAGTAGGTGCTGTAGTAACTGATAGCAATTATTCAATTAAATCTGTTGGCTGGAATGATGTTGCTAAGGGACAAGTACCCTGTAATTTACGCTCTTTGGAGGACTTACAAAACTTCTCCAGCGATACGACATACAGTGAATATGAGCGTAACAATGAAAAATTCAGAGAGCAAGCTACATTAGAATTACATAAAATAATTCACTTAGGAAAAGGTGGGCGCAATTTATCCTATTGCTTTAAGTCTATTCAAAACACTGTGGATGGTGAAAAAAATCAAGTACATACAAGATCATTACATGCAGAAGAAAATGCGTTTTTACAACTTGCTAAATATGGTGGTGTGGGCATAGAAGGTGGAAAGTTATTTACCACAGCTAGTCCGTGTGAACTATGTGCAAAAAAAGCTTATCAATTAGGGATTAAAGAAATTGTATTTATAGACCCGTATCCTGGTTTGGCTATTCAACATATTATTTCAATTGGTACTAATCCACCTAAATTAATTCAATTCCGTGGTGCTGTAGGCAAGGCATATCACCAATTATATGAACCATTAATGCCATATAAAGATGAATTGAATTATTTAGCTAACGAATAAATTGGGACAATGCCTGGGGATTCGTCAGGGTCAGAGGGATCCCCACTTATCCTAACAAAAAGCCCAAGAGATACTGGCGCTCTTGGGCTGACTTGTGCATTATAAATGGGGTCAGAGTCTGAGGGATCCCCACGAATTTAATAGCATGCTTGTGGATCCTTGATTAACGATTGTAGCGTCTTAATTCCTGCTCGCCAGTGAGACTTCAGCAGCCTCAAAAACTTATCTTTGTAAGCTCTTAATCCTATAAATTGATTTGATAAAACATTACGGTGCTTGATTGAATTCGCTTGGTATTGTCTATGCTTATCAGCCGCTTTAACTGCCAACCCTAACAGGTATAACAGGATAAGTGGGGCAGAGTCTGAGGGATCCCCACTTATCTTAGCCTGACACACTAAAAAATGGTCAGTTCTACTAATACCTTTCGAACTATAAAGCAGAAACTCGCACCACCTCCTTGCAATGACATACAAAACAATCACTTACTATTTGGCATAGTTTTCGCTTATTGATGTTTAATTTCAAAAACTCATAAGGTTATTTCAATGAAAAAATTATCTGCTTTAATCTGTCTGGCAACCGCACTGTTTATTGGGGCTCAAACTGTTCATGCTGAAGAGCCGGCGCAAATTATGTTGCTAGGCACTTTCCACTTTACTAACCCCGGCTTAGACACGGTAAAAACATCAGTGCTGGATGTTACCTCTGCTGACAGTCAGCTGTACTTACGAGACTTTAGCCAAAAAATGGCAAAGGATTTTGCCCCGACGGATGTTTTGCTGGAGTGTGCTGTAGGCTCTCAGGGCAAACTAAATGAGCAGTATCAACAGTATTTAAAAGGCGAGTTTACACTGCCAGTGAATGAGAGTTATCAACTCGGATTCAGGGTGGCTAAAGCCGCAGGCGGTAGCGCCGTACGCTGCTTCGACGAGCAGGAAATACATTGGAATGCCGAGCAGCTGTTTGAACAAATGCCAACAAAGGCACCGGCCATTCAAGCGGCTTTTGATACCTTGATTGCAGAGGTTACTGCCCAAAGTAACGAAATGCATCAGACATTGAGCCTGGCTGGCGTGTTGCGTGCGATGAATTCAGAACAACAATATCGGCTGAATCAATCCATTTACTTACTCAGCAATGAAGTGGGTGCTGGGGATAACTTTGTTGGCGCAGATGCTTCGGCAAGTTGGTGGCACAGAAACTTTCGCATGTATGCCAACATTCAACTAGCGGCCAGCCCGGGTAAGCGAGTTTTGGTGATTGCTGGGCAAGGCCATATTGCTGTTATCAAAGATTTTCTGGCCAATGACACTCAGCGCAAAGCTGTGTCTGTTGACAATTTTTTATAATATTCACGTGTTCTGCTCAACCAAGTTGCTGTGTTTTTGACCTGGTTGGGCAATGCTGCGGTTCTTTGTTTGAGTGCGTACCCTAACAGAATATCGGGTGTCAGAATAAACTTAAAATGGCCAGCTATACTCTTTAACTCAAGTCACTTTGCAAATGGTTAATGACCCTGCCGAATATATGGTCGAGCTATCAAATCAATGCTCTAGGTAAAACCTTCCAGCTTTGTACTCCACATCAAATTTACCTGTCAATAAGCCAAAATCCTCAAGCAAGGCAAACATCTTATCGAGCTTTATTTCATCATCATTTAAACGCAAAAATGATTAGCGATATTCGTCAAGCAACCAATAAAGGCATGGTGTTCGGCAACGACACATTCCAAGATCAAATAGAAAAACTAACGGGAAAAGTATCCATCCAAAGAAAATGGGGCGCCCTTTTAAGGTAATAGAATAAAGTTTACTCATCTGACCCCACTTATTTTAGTTGCTGTAAACGATAAATTAGGCATAAAATCGAAACCGAAACAAAGTTGCAACATAAAAATAACATCATAAGGACGACTTTAATGAACAAAACAAGCAAGCTATCTGCTCTGACCTTAGCATTGGCACTATGTAGCACAAGTGCGCTAGCCGACGGTATACGTGCAAGCTTAGAAATGAGTAAACAAGATTATCAAGCAAGCGAAGATGTCATGGTACGTGTAACATTAACTAACGATGAAAAAGTACCCGTCAAAATTCTCAAATGGTATACCGCTGCTGATGGTGTTGAAGAATCGCTATTCAAAGTGGTAGTTGATGGCGAAGAACGTCACTATTTGGGCGCACACTATAAGCGTCCTGCTCCGAGTAAAAATGACTACATCAAGTTAAAGTCGGGTGAAAGCGTATCTTATGATGTGGAGTTATCATCCATTTATGACATGTCTGAAACTGGTAACTATGACATCAGCTATAACGTTAGCTCCATGCAACTGTTTGCCCCTAACCCTGGCCAAGAAAAGAAGTTAGCGCGTTTAGGCATTGATGGCATTAACTCAAATGAAGTTAATTTTTATGTTGAAGGTCGTGAATTCAAAGGCGGTATGAGCAAAGGTAAACCGGGAACGGGCGATGGTGGAGGTACAACACCGGGAGGCATTAGCTTTACGGGTCGCTGTAGCAACACGCAACAAACTGATATTTTATCAGGCTTAGCTGCGGCAAAATCCATGGCTGCCAACAGTAAATCTTACCTTCAAGGTACCAATGATAAAGCAGGTTCAGTGCGTTACAACACCTGGTTTGGTAACTACGATGCTAGCAGATGGAATACGGTCACTAGTAACTTTAGCAAAATCGATAGCAGCTTAAACAATGAAGCACTAACGTTCGATTGTAGCTGTAAGAAAAGTTACTTTGCTTATGTCTACCCGACACAACCTTATAAAATTTACATGTGTAATGCATTCTGGTCTGCACCAACAACGGGGACAGATTCAAAGGGCGGTACTATTGTTCATGAAGTCAGCCATTTCAACATAGTAGCAGGAACGGATGACGTGGTTTATGGCCACGCTGGTGCTAAGTCATTAGCCATTAGTGATCCGGCTCAAGCGATTCAAAATGCCGACAGTCATGAATATTTTGCTGAAAACACCCCATTCCAAAACTAATAGGCTTTATTACTAGCCTTTCCAAAAAGGGCGGAGTTTCTCCGCCCTTTTTGACTATAATGACCACACAGATTCAATATCGATGGCTTTTTCATGATCAGAGTATCTCAACCGCTTCAATTTCGTCCTTTGCTGACGTATATGCTATTAACCAGTATGTTGATTTTTAGCCACAACACTCAAGGACATAGTGACATGATCGAACCGGTTAAATGTGAACTTACTACCACGTCCCAAATTGGACAGTTACAATTTACAGTGCGCAATACTGGGACCAACAGCTGGCAATTTCTGAGTTGGAATACCCCCTTTGATGCTTGGTTTAGTAAATTTATGACACTAACCCGCGGTGAAGTAACACTCGAATACCAAGGAGCCCTAGCCAAGCGAGGCAAACCGCAAAGTGATGATTTTATCCAGCTAAAACCAATGCAGACTTTAACTGTCGACTTAGATTTAACGCAAGCCTATATGCTGACATCAGGCAAATACCAAATCACCATTTCCCCCATATTATTAGAAACTCTACCCACTAACTTACCGGCCTTAAGCACAATTGAGCAGCACCCCGATAAGATTCAATGCAACACACACATGCTTGAAATTGACTATTTCAAGCAATAAGTGGGGGAATCGGAACCAGAGTATCAATGGGTTAGAGTCTGTCTGTAATGGTGTAATAAATTGGTCATAATATGAAGAATTATCACGAGTAAATGCCATGGATACAAAATAATTTGTATCTAAATGCCTCTAAATTGTCACTCCCATTAATGCACATATTCAACGTGACATCGAGTTCATTTATACCCATATGGTCTATCTGTTAGTAAGAAGTATACAGATATGCTTAACAAGGTGTTCCACTGTATCATCTGCATTAACAGCCAAAAAACAGCCTGTTATATCATCCTTAGAATACTCTGAATATAGATAACGCAACTCGTCATCTGCTGCTTTTGAAAGTGTTAAATTATCTTCTGAATTTGAACTTTTTCGCTTAGCTAGGCGGCTTTCTCTTTGCGCTAATGGTAATTCAAGATAGATCGTCACATCTGGAACCAATAAACTCTCTTTAATATCCAAAAGCTTAAAGTTGTTACCTTCGCTTTTCCAATGGTGATACACCTGTGTAGATAACCAATACCTATCAACGATAACCGTTTTCCCTTTTGAAATGAGTTCACGGATATCATCAGCAACCGAGACTACCGTGGACATATAAAATAGCTGCCGAGCTTGAACGCTGTCTTTATATATCAACTCTAACTCATTACGTATGTTACTAAACTTATCGCCTGGCGTAGTAAGAAACACAGCACCCATTTCTACAGCCAATGCTTTAGCTATTGTTGATTTACCTACACCATCAAGTCCTTCTATTACAATAAACATTATGATGCCACCTTAGATATCATTAAGTCGTTGGCGTAAGAACGCATCAACATCCACTCTGCGCGGGTAAAGCTATCACACTCAACTACATGAGGAATGCCGCTATCATCGATGATCTCTTCAACAATACTATGACGGTTCTTATTTTCAGCGAGTTTTGTTCCTTCGAGTAACATCAAAGGAAAAGCCTTAATGTTACTGATATTTCTCTGCTGTAAATATGCAATACTTTGCTTAAAACTTTCGAGAGTTTGACCGGGCAACCCATAAATAAGACTTACCTCAAAAGACTGCTTCCATTGCTGAAGTAACTTAATATTTTGATCAACTCTATTCATATTGTTTGCCCTTTCAATAATCTGGGATTCTTCTTTATCTGCGGTTTGTAAGCCGAACTCCAAATGAACATTTAGTTGAGCGCAAAGTGCTAGAAAATCATTAGTTATCCGCTCAAAACGAACCTGTAATGACAATAAAGCCGTTAATTTTATTTTTATTGCATAGTTAAGAATTTCAATATGATTAGGTTCATTATTAAAAATAGGATCAAGAATGTTGATTTTTTTTACCCCTTTTATTTTAAATAAATCTAACTCAGCTTTTATTTTCTCAATTCCAAGTAAGTGAACGCCTTTATCTTTTAAGTCCCGATGAGCGCAGAAATTACATTTATAAACACAGCCTCGTCGAGTTTCCCAATGGATCATTTTCTGCCCAAATTTAAGCGATATTGTTCCATCTAAATAAGGTGATGCTAAAGTCTCAAAGTTTACGGTTTTCTCAATGATCTGACTTGTTATTGCGGCATCATTCAATATAGATTCCGGTAACGCTGCTTCACCATAGCCTGGAATATAAAAGTCACCACTTGGGTATAATTGGCGGCAGGTTTTCTTATTTATTTGATAACCACCAAGAATGATTTTTCCTTTAAACCCTTTTTCTCTACAAAGTTTAATGATGGGTTCAATAAGATCAGAACTCCATACATAGCAAGCTAACGCTAAACGATCTAGTTGCACTAAAGGAGTTACTTTATTAATCGAATCAACTATTTCAATTATGGATAATTGCTCTTTAGCGACATCTGTCATAGGTATGGCTAAATGCTCGATTGTAAACTTATTGTTATAATCAGCATGACTTCGACACGCTGATAGTAAACTACCTGCGGCAAAGCCTGTTCCACTTTTTCCACGCTGGGTAAAGTCAAAAGTAACTAATAATGCACGTTTAATTTTATTCATTTCTGTAAAATTCCATCTTTAACATTGAAGTGCTCACTGCTGAGATGAGCACTTCTCCTATTTACGAATATTTAGATTTACTTGTTATTCTGCTGCTTTTGCTTACCACGATTACCTTGTGCTTGATCGTATTGACGGTTAGTACCATCAGTACCTTTGTTAGCATTTTTTTGATTAGCAGCATTATCTTGAGGCTTAATTTTTTTAGACATTTCAATTTCCTTTTTCATTAACTTAATTGAGTTACGCAACCAGAATGATTAGCGCCTTCGTCTATTGATTAAGGTGGTAAAATACTGACGGGGATACAGCCCTAATGAAATCCATTCCTTCCCATTAAAACCAATAAGCATGCGGTAACTTCGTCCCATACGCATACGATATAGATTAGGTAGACAACGAATTTTTTTGCTCCAAGCGCTTGTGGATGCTCGCCAATGGTTAGTTGTGTGATGAGCTCTCGATGCCTTTTAAGTAATGACCTAGAAAGGTTACTTAATGAAGAGTTAGGATTAGTTTCATAAGCAGTGGGAACATTTGTAAGATTCTTTTTTAGCGACTTAAGCATCATTCGTTCCTCTCGCTGGTTTACTAGCTGAGTTGAACTTAGATGTTAATTGGTGCTTTAAGGCTTTATCAGTGGGACTTAAATGTTTTGCATTAAGCAAATAAAACAAAATTAGTTGATACATAATCTTCTCCTGTTAGTCAGCACACTCTGCGCTGACTTCAGGAACAAGTATCAAACTGTGAGTTTCACAAAAAAGACCTTAATTGTATTTATTTAGTAATTCGTAAAAATCCTTATACTCTTTGCATTTAGCTTGATAAAGTTGCACTAACCATTGCCCTTCAACACTAACAAAATGCTCTGGTGAATGGTCTAAAATCTGGCCTAGCTGCTCAAACTGATTTGTTATTACTGCTTTAATTGCACAATCATATGGAGAGGGATTATTGTCAGCCATAATCACTTTAGTAATTAAATCTACCGAGCTGTAATCACCATCACTAAATGGATAAGGTACTTCATCCTGTTCCCAGTCGATATTATCTCTGGTAAAAAATGCCTCTAACGCAGGCAAGTTTGACTCTAATGCTTGATAAAGCATTTTTTTAGCCCGCCACTCAGCAAAAAATTGCCCTAGTGCTTCTTTACTAGGTACATCATCATTGAGACACTTGGTCACAATTCCATAATCATTAAACAAAGTATCTAGTACGACTAGATTTCTAACGAATTTACAACTCCCAGTACGAATTGGACGTGGGGTATATTTATTAGCCTCAGAGTTAAAATCTGGCTCACTTAATAGCCTATTTTTAAGACTTTCATTTTTAACATAATAATTAAGGCGATCACGCAAACGCTCAGGAAGAAGTTTTCGTTCCACTCCAAGCGCACGTGATGCTACCGCTGCGATACTGTTACCTTTACTGGCCATATTGATACTCGTTACAACCAAAATGGTAACCAATACGATTTACCGCATCCTCAGCACTGAGGCCAACAATCCCTTTAGCAATATCTAGATACCTGACTCCATAAGCCTTATTGCATATTGTCGAGACTTTATAGATGGCCCCAACACACATTCCTGCTAGTGTGGCTTCGGATAATGAGGTACTCAAAAAGGGAACTAAAGCTTCTTTTTTTCCACAAACTCAGAGCAAGCATTAGGTAAATCTTCAAAGCTATCAAGGTAGATTATCTCGTAGCGACTATAGCGAACGTTGATTTTTTCAAAACCAATACATTGACCGGACAAAAAAGCTTCAGAGTAAGATGTCGACATTTTGCCAAACATGGCATTTTGTTGCTCTTTCTTTTCTTTACATGCTTCAGTTATATCGATATCTAATGCCGAAACTGAATGGCAAAAAAGTAAAAGTGATAGTAAAATTATTATTCGGTGCATTATGTTTTCACCTTTGCATCTGCACAATTTGCAGTATCATTCAGCACTACTTTTTTGTTATCAGAACTAACTTTAGGTTTACTAGTCTCACGAGAGTGCTCCCAAATAACAAATGAAAAAATTGCCAATCCTATAATTATAAAATCATCGAGCCAGTAAGGCTTAATATCAAATACAATTACAGAAGGAACAACTATAAAAAACGTTGCGTACAAAACAACATTTTGGGAGCAAATACTGAGAAAACTAACCAAGAATCTCAATGGAGTTCTAGCCGATATCTTATATTTTTTTATTTTTTTTATAGCGATAGAAAAAATATGAATAACAGAAACAAAAACTAAAAATATTACGATTAAATTTTGTTGAGTTAATATAAATAAACTTAACGCTACAACAGCTAATATTAAACAGCTAACAATTAGTAATATCGAGTGGGAAAGCGCATAGAACCAAGGGATCGTCTTTTTTTGTTGCGAGACATGCTTGGCACGAGAGAAGAAATAAAATTTTGCCGAAGCCCTCTCTTCTTCAGCTTTTTTTTGTTTATAAAGTTCTGTAAAAAAATTTACAACTAATAAATGAGCGGACTTATATTTTTCAAACCCCAAGTTCGATAAAGTAAAATCGCTGTCAAGCTTGAGCTGTTCATCTGTTTTCTTAAGATAATGTAGCTTTTCGATTATCTCGGAATTGATATCTTTAAGTTCGCTAACCAGCATGTCATCACTAGATTTTAAACCCAATTGTTGAAGTAGGTGGTGTAGATTACGCCTCCATAACTCCATCAATTCTAAATTCGATAATTCAGATTTAGGATGTAAGCTGCCATCTGAAATGACAGTAGCTGTATTATTTTCAATATCGAGTGCTTCAGAGATCCCTTGATGATCATGTTCTGAACTTTTAAATGTAGATTCCATCCTAACCCTTGAATTATTATCTAAAAAAACGGCATCACATTAACAAAGTTCAATATAAATTTAAATAACTTATTTATATTAGCAGGTTAGATTAAAGCATTTCGCATCTACCTTTATTTCATCCAATAAAAAAGCGAACCGCACTATTCGCTTTTTTATTGCTTTTATTCGGATCATTGAACGAAGCCCACTGCCACCATAATTGCGTGATTGGCGACGATAAGAGAATGATGTTTGAGGTTTTCGCCTCCGAGTTGACTGGTGTCAATGTAAAAGAATAAAGCTGGATTCCGGCTCAAAAGCATTACCGGAATGACGTAAATAAACATTACCGCCATGAGGTGTGTTTAGAACTTTTCTGGTGTGAGACAAACAAAAAATCGACCGTAAGGTCGATTTTTAATGCTTTAGATTCCGGCTCAGAAGCATTGCCGGAATGACGTTTGGCCTACTACGACCATAATTGCGTTACTGCCGATGAGAAGACAATGAAGTTTGAGGTTTTTACCGCAGAGTTGACTGGTGTCAATGAGCAGTAAAAACCTTAAACTGAAGCCGTATTATCGAGGCCAAGTAGCCATTATCATTTACTGATAATCTTCCATTGGTGCGCAAGAACACATCAAATTACGATCCCCGTAAACATCGTCAATACGGTTTACCGTTGGCCAGAACTTGTTAGCCTTAACTGATGCTGTTGGGAACACGGCCACTTCGCGACTGTACGGACGTGAGTCAAACTCGCTGTCCATAATGTCGGCCATTGTGTGTGGTGCATTGTGTAATGGGTTATTGTCTACTGGCCACTCACCTGCTTCTACTTTAGCGATTTCGCTACGAATAGAGATCATGGCTTCTACAAAGCGATCTAATTCAACTTTAGATTCAGATTCCGTTGGCTCAATCATTAAGGTTCCCGCTACCGGGAAGCTCATGGTTGGTGAATGGAAACCGTAGTCGTTTAGACGCTTAGCAATGTCCATTTCAGTCACGCCTGAGGTTTCTTTTAGTGGACGTAAATCAATAATACATTCGTGCGCGACGCGGTCATTACGGCCAGTAAATAATACTGGGTAATGAGGGGCAAGCTTCTTCATCACGTAGTTAGCATTCAATAGCGCTGTTTGGGTTGATTGCTTAATACCCTTAGTGCCTAAAAGCTTAATGTACATCCAGCTGATAGGTAGAATACTTGCGCTACCATAAGGTGCTGCAGAAACGGCGCCGTTGTGGTCGCTTACACGGCCTGGCTTAATCACTACGTGGCCTGCCACAAATGGCGCAAGGTGAGCTTTAACACCAATTGGGCCCATACCTGGACCACCGCCGCCGTGCGGGATAGCAAAGGTTTTGTGTAGGTTTAAATGCGATACGTCTGCACCGATAAAGCCTGGAGATGTTAAGCCAACCTGGGCGTTCATGTTAGCGCCATCTAAGTAAACCTGGCCACCAAACTCGTGCACTATGTCACACACTTCACGAATTGATTCTTCATATACACCGTGGGTAGATGGGTAAGTGATCATGATGCATGACAGGCTGTCTGCTAACTCTGATGCTTTAGCACGTAAATCTGCTAAATCAACGTTACCTTCTTTATCACAGGCGGTAACAACGACTTTCATACCGGCAAGTTGTGCCGATGCTGGGTTAGTACCGTGTGCTGATTGCGGGATTAAACAGATATCGCGGTGCGCGTCGCCGCGAGACTCGTGATATTTTTTAATCGCTAATAAACCTGCGTACTCACCTTGGGCACCTGAGTTAGGCTGAATACACACTTCGTCGTAGCCAGTGATTTTAACTAGATACTCAGATAATTCATTGATTAACTTAGTGTAACCCTGTGCCTGGTCTAGTGGGCAGAATGGGTGCATGTTAGCAAATTCTGGCCAGCTTACCGGTAGCATTTCTACTGCCGCGTTTAGCTTCATGGTGCATGAACCTAACGAGATCATTGAGTGGTTTAACGCTAAGTCTTTATTTTCTAGACGCTTAATATAACGCATCATTTCCGTTTCGCTTTGGTAGCGATTAAACGTTGGGTGAGTCAAAATAGCATCTTGACGCACTAACGCTACAGGAATTGATTGGCTACCGTTAGCCACGATTTGCGCATCTAATGCCGCAACATCTAAGCCGTGACCTGCGCCTAAAATCACATCAAATAATGCAGTAACATCTTTACGTACTGTGGTTTCATCTAAGCTGACACCAAACACGCCGTCGGCGTCGATACGCAAGTTAATACTTGCTGCAATCGCGCGGGCATTAATGGCGGCAACATCTGCGCCTTTAACACTGATAGTATCAAACCAAGTGTTGTTCACTAGGCTTAAGCCTTTAGCTTGTAAGCCTGCTGCAAGAATGTCAGCAAAACGGTTAATGCGTGACGCAATGGTTTTTAAGCCTTGTGGGCCGTGGAATACAGCATAAAACGATGCCATGTTGGCTAGCAAGATTTGCGCAGTACAAATGTTTGAGTTGGCTTTTTCGCGGCGAATATGTTGCTCGCGCGTTTGCATCGCCATACGCAGTGCTGGGTTGCCACGGGTGTCTTTAGACACACCAATGATTCGACCTGGCATTGAGCGTTTGTGCTCGTCACGGGCAACGAAGAAGGCTGCGTGTGGTCCGCCGTATCCCATTGGTACGCCAAAACGTTGTGCACTACCAAATACGACGTCTGCACCCATTGAACCTGGTGACTTTAATAGCACTAATGACATGATGTCAGTCGCGACGGTAACGATCACTTTGTTGTCACGTAATGTGGTAAATAGCTCAGAATAATCGCTAATTTGACCATGGCGGTTGGTGTATTGGAATAAGGCGCCAAATAGCTCGTAGTTAACGGCCTCTGATGCTGGTCCTACTACCACTTCAAAACCAAAACATTCAGCACGGGTTTTGACTACGTCTAATGTTTGTGGGAATACGTCATCGGCAACGAAGAATATGTTAGCTTTTTTCGCTTTAGACACACGCTTGGCTAATGCCATAGCCTCTGCCGCTGCGGTGGCTTCATCAAGTAATGAAGCTGAGGCTAAATCAAGACCGGTTAAGTCCATCGACACTTGTTGGAAGTTAAGAATAGCTTCTAAACGACCCTGGGCGATTTCTGGCTGGTAAGGGGTGTAAGCTGTGTACCAACCTGGATTTTCAAACACGTTACGCAAAATAACATTAGGCACTTGTACGCCGTAGTAACCCATACCGATATAGCTTTTGAATACTTTATTTTGATCGGCAATGTCACGGATGTAGCTAATACCTTCAGCTTCGCCACAAGAATCACCTATGGTGAGATCTTGGGGTAAACGAATTTTTCCCGGCACAGTTTGTGCGGTTAAGTCTTCTAAAGACTCCGCGCCCACAAAGTTCAACATTTCTTGTTGTTGAGCTGCACTAGGACCAATGTGACGAGTTAGAAATAATTCGTGCTGTTCTAATTGTGTAAGAGTTTGCTTGGTCATGGTTAACCTTGTTCCAAAAATGCCAGTTTTGAGCTGTAGGGCACAGTAACTGGGTATGTGTAAAATAGTGGTATGTGTAACAACAGTCTAATACGCCGTTATCATCAAAAAAGGCTCATTTTGCTGATATTATTTACCAGGCCTATTAAGTAACACAAAACAAAGAAGCTCCCGAGGGAGCTTCTCAGTGTCGACAAGATTTACTCTTCGTCGATAACTTCTTGATAGCCTTCAGCATCTAATAAGCCGTCAACTTCTGACGCGTCAGATGGCATTACGCGGAAGAACCAACCTTCGCCAAATGCGTCACCGTTAACTAATTCCGGTGAATCTTCTAATGATTCATTTATAGCAATCACTTCACCTGAAATAGGTGCATAGATATCTGATGCGGCTTTAACAGATTCTGCTACTGCACAATCTTCACCTGCAGTAACTGTGTCGCCCACTTCTGGTAATTCAACGAATACCATGTCACCTAAAAGCTCTTGAGCATGTTCAGTAATACCTACTGTGTAGCTACCATCGGTTTCAAGACGGATCCACTCGTGTGAAGAGGCGTATTTCAAATCTGCTGGAATATTGCTCATTGTTGTTATCCTTTATCTGATATTTTAGTGCTTAATCAATAATTTCGTGGTACTGAACCATAAACTTAGAATGCTTGCTTACCATTGCGTACAAAGCTTGGTGAGATTACTTTTACCGCGACACGTTTTTTACGCATTTCAACTTCTGCTGTAGCACCAATACCATTAGGTACACGTGCCATGGCAATAGAATAGCCTAAAGTTGGCGAGAAAGTCCCGCTGGTGATCGCACCTTGATGCTCTACACCGTTTTCGTCGGTAAAAAACACTGCCATATCATGGCGTAAAACACCTTTTTCTTCCATAACCAGTCCGACTAATTTTTCAGTACCAGCGGCTTTTAATGCCGTTAATGCGGCGCGGCCAATAAAGTCACGGTCAGTTGGTTCCCACGCGATAGTCCAGCCCATGTTAGCGGCTAATGGATTAATGCTTTCGTCCATGTCTAAACCGTATAGGTTCATGCCGGCTTCTAAACGCAAAGTGTCACGTGCGCCTAAACCACATGGACGCACTTCAACGTCTAACAAGGCTTGCCATAGGGCTTCAGCTTCGTCCTCAGGAACGATAATTTCGTAACCTGTTTCACCGGTATAACCCGTGGTAGCAATGAATAAGCTGCCAGATTGCACGCCAAAAAATGGCTTCATGCCTTCAACTGCGGCATTTTGCTCTGCATTGAATACTTTGGCGGCTTTCGCTTTAGCATTAGGACCTTGAACCGCGATCATTGCTAGCTCTGGGCGCTCGGTAATGGTCACATCAAATGCGGCGGCTTGCTTGTTAATCCAGGCTAAATCTTTGACACGTGTGGCTGAGTTAACCACCACGCGGTAATGGGTATCGGTTAGGTAGTAAGTGATTAAATCATCGATGATACCGGCGTTTTCGTCTAGCATACCGCCGTATAAGGCTTTGCCCGCGACTTGAAGTTTAGCAACATCGTTAGCTAATAGTTTTCGTAAAAATGCACAAGCGTCTGTGCCTGTTACATCTACAACTGTCATGTGTGACACGTCGAACATGCCCGCATCTTGACGAACAGCGTGATGCTCTTCTATTTGTGAACCATAGTTAATTGGCATTTCCCAGCCGTAAAAATCGACCATCTTGGCTTTTGATGCTAAATGCTTATTGAAGAGTACCGTTTTGCTAGCCATTATTATCCCTTATTGTGGGTAGTGCCATGTTAGAAACACGACCTAGGTATTTGCTAAAATTTGGACAAAATTATACTCGGCAGAGTGAAATTGTATACCAGAAAATTTTCTAATCCGACTTACTTCGCATTAGTTTGGCTAATGCGAAAGCTGTAATAAATTTACAGCTGATTTAGATTAAAAACATCAATCGCGCTGGATGGCCTGATATATAAGCGATTTTAAGGATTATCAGGAAGAAATCGATTCACGACACAGTTTAGGTAATGTCATCTTGTTACCCATGGCTTGTCTGATGAACACTGTTTTTAGCCCAGCAACATTATCCACCAGCGATAATCCGATGTCGCGGATAGCTTTTTTAAGCGGATTGCGTCCAGCAAAGAGTCTTTTAAAACCTTCCATAGTGGCTATCATCTCCATTGCATCCGCTTTGCGCCAGCGTTCTAATGCACGCAAATGGCGATAATCACCAATATCTTTGCCTTGTTCATGCAGTTCAGCCACAGTTTGAATAATACTGGCAGCATCTAAAAACCCTAGGTTAACCCCTTGTCCCGCCAATGGATGAATCGTGTGGGCGGCATCTCCGGCTAATACTAAACGATGGCGGGCAAAATGACGGGCATAGCGCATTCTTAACGGAAACGCATGGCGCTCGCTTACCACTTCACACACACCTAAACGGCTGTCTAATGCGGCGGTAAGGGCTTTGCCAAAGGCTTTATCATCAGCAGCAAGTAACTGCTCAGCGTGTTGCGGTGATGTAGACCACACAATTGAGCATAAATTGTCATCATATAACGGCAACATAGCTAATGGGCCGTCGGGTAAAAAAGCTTGTCTAGCGGTTGCATCGTGACTAAGTTCGGTGCGAACGGTGGCGACAATAGCATGGTGGCCATAGTCCCAGAATGTTAGCGGTATTTGGCATTGCTGACGCACCCAGGAATTGGCGCCGTCTGCACCAATCACCAGTGCGGCTGAGATATTGTCGCCGTTTTCAAGGGTTAACCAGGCTTCACGTTCGCCAAAGGCAATGCGTTGCAGTTTTTGTTGTTCAATATAGGTAATGTTGCTGAGTTCACTGACGCGTTTGGCTAGGGCAAAGCTTATGGCATCGTTTTCAATGATCGCGCCGAGATGATTTTCGCTGATTGAGTGGGCGTCGAATTCAATTTTGCCCATGCCGTCTTTGTCCCACACCTGCATTTTTTGATAAGGGCTGACTCGGCTATGGTCCAGAATTTGCCATGCGCCTAAGTTGGTTAACAGTTGCTGACTGGCTTTATTAATCGCACTGACTCGTAGTTTAGGTTCACCACTGGGAGCTTGTGTACTGCCAGCATCAATAACCACCACAGTTAAATTGGCTTCAGCTAAACCAATTGCGGTCGCTAGGCCGACCATACCGCCGCCCACTATGGCGACATCAAAAGTTTGGGTGGTGTACATAGCAGTGTCCTTTTAAAGCGTCAGTCAAAATTTAAGTCGTTTAATCTATAATAATCAGCACTAAGCCGCTAACGCCAGCCCATCGCAACTTGGGCAACGGGACGTTTTAACGGCGGCAGCCAAGACAGTAATCGTAATCCTATTGAACGTCCTGCCACGAGTGGCCAGTGTTGATTAGAAAACCCGCGTACTAAAAACTCAATGTTACGTAGCGTGCTGTCGCGATCACTTTGGCGCGATGCTAAATATTGATGCAAAATAGCGCTTGTACCAACATCAATTGCTGCATCCGTTTTAGTCTCGGCATCTAGATTTTTATCAGTGGTAGGTTGACGATTAAGCTCAGACTCAATCACTTTGATCAAACCCACCACGTCACGTAAGCCTAAGTTAAACCCTTGCCCTGCAATTGGGTGCAGTGTTTGCGCCGCATTACCAATAAACACGCAGCGATGAAATATCGGTCGCGCCATAGTGGTTAATGTTAATGGATAGGTCACTCGTTTACCCACTTGAGTAAAACGCCCTACTCTATTACCAAAAGCTTGCTGCAATTGCTGTAAAAAATCGGCTTCATCTGTGTGTGCTAATTGCTGTGCTTGTGCTGGCGATACGGCCCACACAAGCGATAATCTAGCACTATTTTTGGCTTGCATTCCCTTTACATTGCCCATAGGCAGCAGAGCTAGCGGGCCTGTTTCGGTAAAGCGTTCATAGGCACAGTTTTGATGCGGTTGGTCGGTTTGAATATTGGCGACAATGGCACTTTGGTTAAAGTCGATACTGTCAGCACCTTGATTAAGTTGCTGACGAACCACTGAGTTGGCACCGTCTGCGGCCACCAGCAATTTAGCACTTAGCCTGCTGCCATCGTCCAGAGTTAAATAATGGCCGTCGGTGTCTGTGGTTAACTGGCTGAGTTTAGCCGGACAAAACAAACTGATATTGGCTTGTTGCAGTTGTTCAAATAACACTTTACCCACTTGGGCTAGTTCAACCACCTGACCTAATGCCGGTAAACCTAATGGTTTGGCATTGAGTTCAGTCATACCAAAATGGCCACGATCAGAGATATGAATGTCGGCAATGGCGGTACCTAAATGGCTCAGTTTGGGCCAGATACCTAAACGTTCAAGTTCAAAAATAGAGCCGTGGGCAATGGCTATTGAGCGGGCATCAAACCCTGGGTGACTGTCGTCGGCTTGATGTGCTTCAATAAGGGCAATAGATAACGTCTGTGTTCGGCCTTGATTTAGCTTAGCTAAGCCTAAGGCTAATGAGGCACCCGCCATGGCGCCGCCAACAATCACGATATCAAAGGGTTGTAATACTGCTGTGGATGCTGAACTCATATATCAACTCATTGCTTACTGGTTAAAGCACACCGTTTATTGGTCAAAGCACACTAGCTAAACATACGATCAAAACCGAAACGGGCGATCAAATATTAATGCACTTTTTGAGTGTCATCTGCGTTATCCATTGATGGCTCAGGACCAAACTCGGCGTAACATAAAATCGCGGCCATACGCACAAACTCTTGTAACTCTACGTAAGCGGTTTCTGATTCTTCATCTTCGCCAACATCAAATTCAACCTGGGCAATTTCAGCTAAATCTTTTATCACTTCTTTGACGTCGGCCGATGCCTGATTCAATTTAGGCTGAATAATGGCAATGCCGGTTAAAAAGCTTTGGGTCCATAACGACAGGGCTTCAACACGATGTGATAACGACACTTCTTCTTCTGGCAGTAGTAAGGTAAAACCAAAATCAAAATCTACCAAACGGGCAACTGTGTCCTGGTAAAGCTCATTTATTAACTGCAGTAAACTGGTTTCTAGCGGCTGGCCGTCATTCATTAAATCAATTAACGGCGCTACCCATGCATGGTTGTCTTGGTCAACACCACCACAAATTAATCCGACTAATGCGCCATGTACTTCAACAGGATGCTGGCCAATTTCGGCGTCGTCGAGCGCTTTTTTAAGGTTGTCGATACATAATGAAGGTGGGGTTGCCATGGTGATTTCCTAATGGGCGATAACTTTCCCAATGCTAGCAGAGTTCGCTATTTGCGCCAAATACTTGCAGCCATGATGTGAGATAAAAGACAGATTTGCTCAGACATCCAGCAAATAGTTAAAAAGGCGTGCGCTTGCCTTGCGCTTTGATAGGCACACCTATATAGTTCGGCTTTAACAAAATAAGCTTTTATTAAAGGATCTTGCCGCGACATTATGAGTACCAGCGCAGTTGAAATAACCCTTCTAGGGCGCACCTACTCTATCGCATGTCCGAAAGGACGCGAGGATACCTTACGCTCGGTGGCTAGCGAGGTCGAAAAACAACTGACCAACCTTAAAACCCGTACCAATAATTTAAGTCGTGAAGAATTAGCCATTATGGCCGCGCTTAATATTGGTAACGAGCTGTATGAAGAAAAGCAAAAAAATAGACACTATATGGCGCAAATGGACGAGCGTATTTCTTTGTTACAATCAACATTGGAACATTCGTTGATTGAAAGAAGCCGCAAGGACGACTAAAATAAGTTTTAGATACTTGCTTTAGCAATTATCAACCTGTTTTGCTCCCTGGGATACGCGTGTGTGGGTAATGTCCCTGTGCCGATATTTACAAACCCAGGGTGAATGCTTTCATTGACATTGTGCATGCTCGGCTCGTATCGAGAAGCCTTAGGATATGAACATTTACCCGCCTTGAACCTACGGTTCAAGGGCTTACACCTACTACGGTATCTTGGGGAGCATCCTAATTTATGACTATTACTCGCTACATGAACACTGCTGAATTACCTGCAGAGTCAGAGCCCGCTAACACTACATACTTTTCATCAGTAAATAAAAACTTAGACAGTGCTAATCAAGCCCTGTCTGCTGTAGATGCCAATAATCAACACTTACATATTGATAATCTAGCCCATCAAGATTCTGGTTTTGAACTAAGCAACCAAGAGCGTTATGCCTTGTTCGATAGTCAGGGCATGAGCCGTGACTTTATTCGTCGCCACATTCGTCATGAGCGTAAAAGCTTTACCGTTGCGGAACAACACCAATTAGCCTTAATTGCTAGCCGTCATATGTTAGCTGAAATTCAGCAACGTAACGCGCAGCACGTAGCATTGTACTTTAGTCATGATGGTGAGTTAGCAACCGAAAAGCTGATTGAAGCGCTATGGCATATTGGGGTGAAAACCTATTTACCCTTAATACATCCATTCAGTCCAGGTCATTTATTATTTTGCCACTACCATCGCGACTCGGTATTGATTAAGAATAAGTTTGGTATTTCAGAGCCTAAACTTAATGTACAAGACATAATTCCTACGCCCAAGCTAGACATGATTGTCACCCCACTGGTGGCGTTTGATGCAAGTTGTAATCGTATGGGAATGGGTGGCGGCTATTACGACCGAACCTTAAAAAACAGCGTGAACAATAAACCTCTGGCGGTTGGATTTGCCCACGACTGCCAACAGGTGAGCCATTTACCGATTGAGTGCTGGGATATTCCACTGCCATTAGTGATAACCCCAACACGACGTTTAGCCAAAGCAGGCGTCTAGGGTCTGTTGAACTTTCAAGATTGTTTTTGCAGCGAAGATCAACGGACCTAGTCATTTAGCCCGCTTAGCTTTCATAGGCTGCTTGATAACAAAAATCCCCATTACATTGATATGTAATGGGGATTTTTGTTTAAGCTAACGTTTACTTTTAGCGCTTAATTACACTGCAGTTAACAGCCCATTAGCTTGAAGCTTTATCCAGCGCCTGACTGACATCGGCAATAATATCGTCGATATGTTCAATACCCACAGAGATTCTTACTAGGTCCTCTGATACACCCGCCTTAGCAAGCTCAGCGGCATCCAGTTGTCTGTGAGTAGTACTGGCTGGGTGACACGCAAGTGACTTGGCATCACCAATATTCACTAGACGTAACACCATTTGCAGTGCATCAATAAACTTACCGCCCGCGACTTTACCAGCCTGCGCATCTGCCGCTTTAATACCAAAGCTAACAATACCTGAGGCTTTACCGCCAGTAATTTTCTGGCAACGTTCAAATTGTGGGCTATTCGGTAGCGCGGCATAATTCACCCAGCTGACGTTAGGATGATTTTCTAAAAACTGAGCTAAAGTTAAGGCGTTACTACAATGGCGCTCCATGCGTAAGCTCAATGTTTCTAGACCTTGTAGTAACAAAAATGCGCTTTGTGGTGATAATGCAGCACCCGTATTACGTAGCGGCACTACGCGACAACGGCCAATAAATGCAGCAGGGCCAAAGGCCTGGGTATAAACCACGCCGTGATAAGACGGATCTGGCTCATTTAGTAATCCAAAACGTTCTTTATTCGCCACCCAATCAAATTTACCTGAATCAATAATCACTCCACCAATAGTAGTACCGTGACCGCCTATGTATTTGGTTAATGAATGGATAACAATGTCTGCACCGTGGTCGAATGCACGACATAACACTGGTGTTGCTACGGTATTATCAACAATTAACGGCACACCATGTTTATGGGCAATTTCAGCTAAACGCTGTAAGTCGACCACATTACCGGCTGGATTACCTATTGACTCACAAAATAGTGCTTTGGTTTTATCATCAATTAGCGCATCAAGACCCGCGTAATCATCATACGCTGCCATACGCACTTCAACGCCTTGGCGCGGCAACGTATGGGCAAATAAATTATAGGTGCCACCGTATAACTGGCTAGTACTGACAATGTTATCGCCGACCTGGGTTAACGCCTGAATCGCATACGTAATTGCTGCCATACCTGATGCAACGGCCAAGGCTGCAATGCCACCTTCAATGGCTGCCATGCGTTGTTCAAGCACATCCGTTGTCGGGTTCATTATGCGAGTATAGATATTGCCAGGTACTTTTAAATCAAATAAATCGGCACCGTGCTGGGTATCATCGAAGGTGTATGACGTGGTTTGGTATATCGGCACCGCAGCAGCCTTGGTGGTCGCTTCTGACTTATAGCCATGGTGTAACGCAAGCGATTCAAGCTTTAACTTTGCCGTAAACTGAGTATCTGCTGACATAGACCTTCCTTGTGGTGATGGTTAGTGTGAAATATTGATTAATATCCACACTAACAAATAGCCATCTAGAAGTCTAAATGTTTTTTTATCTTCATTTAAAACTGTGTTGATTACACCAAATGCCTGCCACCATCAACCGCATAACTGCGGCCGGTAACGTAATGGCTTGATTGTAGGTATTCCACTAGCGCAATAATTTCGCTATTACCGGCTTCTTTGGGTAAAACCGCTTTAGCTAGCGCTTTGATTTTGTATGCTTCATCGTCGTGTTCGTTAAATAAAATCATTGCCGGTGCAATAGAATTTACTTTAACGTGTGGCGCTAATTTTGCGGCAAAAGATAAGGTTAAGTTGTGAAGCGCGGCTTTACTAGCAGCATAGGCAATGTGTTTTTTACTGCCCTTTTCGGCGACATAGTCAGTAATATGAATAATATTGCTGGCACCAATAGTCTGATGATTTAACTGCGCTGTTGAGATCAGTAAGTCAGCTAGCGCTAAGTTGATTTCATAAGGGGCATTTACATGCACTTGCATCATACGATTAATGGTTGCACTGGCGCTTAAGCCGCTGTTATCGGGTAACCAATCGGAGGCATTATGAATGATGCAGTCTAAACGAGTAGATGCGTTAACTTGCTCAATCAAGTGCGCTATCGATGCAGCATCAGTTAAATCGCATTGAATAAGGGTTGCACCTAACTTACGTAACTGCTCTATGCTGTCATAGTGGCTGCGATAAGTGCCAATCACATTATCTCCACGGGCTAAAAAGTGCTTTGCTAGTGCATAACCTATCCGTTTACCCACGCCTGTAATTAATACCGTTTTATTCATAACATCCTCTTTATTAACTACCACAGCGTTTTGGATTATCAAAAGCCTAATAGATTTAACGTCTCATATCGTTAAGTATTTAACGTTTATTTAATGCGGGTTTACATGCTTAATTTATCAGATTGAATAAAGTTGCATTGATTATTGTAACTGACTCTAAATACAACTAGATGACAGTTATTACGTCCAAAGTTACTGTTCGGTTTAATAAATAATAAAAAATAGTCCCATACTCACAATAGTGGTTAATAGGGTATTTTTAGTCAGCCATGCCAGTAATGTCGCAACGACGGCGCAAATAAGATAAGGATTAGAAAATGAAATATCGAGCTGACTTTCAGGCGCAAACACGATAGGGGCAAAAATAGCCGTTAACACTGCAGGGGCGGAATAACTTAAAAACGTCAGTGTTTTTTGATTTAAGCGTATTGGCACTTTAGGCTCTAATAAAATATGCCGACTGGCAAATACAATAATCGCCATTAAAATAATTGTTAACCAAATCATTATTGCACATCCTTGTTTACAGCCTGCTTACTGGCATCGTCGGGCTGAGAATGATTAGGCTCTGAATGCTGACTTTCCGACTGCAATTCGCCGGTTAATTTAGCGTAACTGTAACCCGCTATCATGCCTGACAATGAGGCAATTAATAGCCCAGATTGTAACCCTAATACCGCACAGACTACCGCTAATACTAATGACACCAACACACAAATTAACACCGAAGGTTTAGTCACTGTAGGCACTACAATGGCAATAAAGGTGGCAGCAATGGCAAAATCTAGCCCAAGCTCACCAAGATTATCAATATTTTGTCCTGCAATAATGCCAATGAAGGTCGCGATATTCCACCCAAGATAAAAAGTAAAGCCGCCACCAAGGGCATACCAGGGGTCAAACTTATGTTGCTGGCCATGATTGGCTATCGCAAATAATTCATCGGTTAATAGAAAACCTAACGACAGTCGCCACTTCAATGGTAATGGACTAATTCGATTACGCATTGCCATTGCATATAACACGTGACGTGAAGTGATCAACAAGGTGGTGATAAGAATACCGCTTAAACCAACGCCGGCTTTTATCATCCCTAACGCCACTAGCTGGGCGCTACCGGCAAAAATAATTGCAGACATGGCTTGGCTTTGTAAGCCGGTTAACCCGACCTCAAGCGCAAATGATCCCGCTAATATGCCCCATGGAATAACCGCTATGGTTAATGGCATCACCGCCAAAGCGCCTAACCAATACGATTTAGCCCGGCTAGATGATGCGCTTTTAGAAGATAATACATTCGGCGTCGACACTCGAATTCCTTGTGCTTATAAATGAACTATTTAGATTAACCTGAACCCATAAAAAAAGCCCTTGAAAATTTTTAAGGGCTTTGTTTTTAATATCAACAGGTTCAATTCAGCTAGATGCTGGCAATGTATAGGGTTGGTACATTAACCAGAACTTACTTCACTTTTGTAGTAGCTGCGCTATTTGCTAAAACAGATGCTTGCTGCTGAATGACCAAGGCGGTGAGTTGATCAATTTTATCATGCAACTTTTGCATATCTTCCACGCTGGCGTATGCCGCGACTTGGGATGTAGTCGATGTTGGCTCCGTCGATACTTCAGTCACTTCAGTAGTTTTTTCATCAAGCTGTGCGTCCAGTGCTTGCTTCGCCTTTGCCTCACTCATCAGACGGCTTTCTTCACTCATTACATCTAATACCGTGCCCACCATCATATTTAAAAAAGTGAAGGTGGTTAAAAAGATAAAGCTTAAATAAAACATCCAACTTAAAGGATAAACTGCCATGGTTTCATACATAATTGATGTCCACGACTCGAACGTGGAAATACGAAACAGGGTCAACATGGCAATAGACACATCGGCCCATAAAAACTCATTGATGTGAGCAAAGAACATGCTGCCTACTGCGCCATAAATATAAAAAATGACAAACATCAATAACACTATGTAGCCCATGCGAGGAATGGCTTTAAATAAAGCATTAATCAGCATTCGCAGCTCAGGCACCATAGACACTAAACGCAGTACGCGAAATATTCTTAATAATCGAGCCAGTAAAACGGTTGAACCGCCGAGTGGAATTAAGCTGCCAATCACAATAATGGTGTCGAAAATATTCCATCCTTTAGAAAAAAAGCTTTTAACGCCATCACTGGCAAGGTAGCGAATAATTAATTCGAAAAGAAAAAACACCGTAATGCCGATGTCTAACACCCATAAGCTACTTTCTAACCATTGGAGTAAATGATAGGTGTGAGCGCCAATCGATAATGCCGACACCACGATGACAAAAATCACAAACCCCTGGAAGGTCTTACTGCGATCAATGATTTTTAGTTTATTTTGTATGGCGGTAATAGACATATAAATGAGCGCTCCTGCAAATATAAGTACAACGGATAAAATGTTGCAGGAGACTACAGAGTTTGGCTTAATTTTGCATTAAAAATGATCAGCATAAAGCTCTAACGGTAAACCGTCGGGGTCATTAAAAAAAGTAAATCGTTTTTGAGTGTATTCATCGACACGAATAGGCTCAACATCAATATTGTGGGAAACCAAATGTGCAACCACTTGATCAATATCATCGACCCGAAAGGCTAAATGGCGTAACCCTTGAGCCTCGGGATAACTGGGTCTAAGCGGTGCATTATTAAAAGAGAAGAGTTCAATTTGGCTACCATCGGGTAAGGCTAAATCCAGCTTGTAGGAGTCACGTTCGGCGCGGTAATTCTCAGCTATGATCCGTAAGCCTAATATATGATGATAAAAGGTCTTTGAGCGTGCATAGTCGCCACAAATAATGGCCACATGATGAATACCAAGTAACATAGTAAAATCCTCTTTCAACATATAATGGCCCTAATTTTATAGTACAGTTAGGTCAAGGGCTAGATTGGGACTCAGCCAGCTTAAGCTTTTTAACACCGCATGATAGCTTTTTTTCGGATAACGATTGGTCAAGCATTTAAATCTTGCTAAAATCAGCAGCAAATTTACAGGAGCCTTTATAATGTCAATGTATGTAGTGGGTCACAAGATCCCTGATTCAGATTCAATTTGTGGTGCGATAGCGTTAGCTTATTTAAAAAATCAAATTGGTGAGCCTGCTATTGCAGCACGTTTAGGTGAATTATCACCTGAAACGGCTTTTATTTTAGACAAATTTGGCTTTGACGCTCCTGAGTATAAAACCAGCTATGCTGGCGAAGATGTGTATATTGTTGACCATTCTGAAGTGACTCAAGCACCGGACGATATTGCCCAGGCGACGATTGTCGGTATTGTTGATCACCATAAACTCGGCGACTTAACCACTTCAACACCACTAGAGTGTTGGATCCGCCCAGTAGGTTGCAGCAACACTATTATTAAAATGATGTTTGATTTCTACCAGGTAGAAATTCCAGCTAATATTGCTGGCATTATGATGTGCGCTATTTTAAGCGACACGGTAATCTTTAAATCACCTACCTGTACTACAGCGGATATTCGCTGTGTTGAAGCATTAGCGGTGATTGCTGGTATTGAAGACTTTAAAGACCTAGGCATGGATATGTTTAAGGTTAAGTCTGCGGTTGAAGGTACTCCTGCACGCGACTTAGTGATGCGTGACTTTAAAGATTTCAACATGAACGGTAACCTAGTGGGCATTGGTCAGCTAGAAGTGATTGATTTAGCGGTTTTTGATGCCATTAAAGCCGATCTAGTGGCTGATATTGCCTTATTAAAGCAAGAAGGCAATCGTCATAGTGTGTTGCTATTGCTGACAGACATTATGAAAGAAGGCTCTGAAATGTTAGTAATTTCAGACAGTGCGGACTTAACTGAACGTGCTTATGGCAAACCGACAGTCGATGGCAAAGTGTGGTTAGACGGCGTATTAAGCCGTAAGAAACAAGTTGTGCCGTCATTACAAGATGCTTTTGCCTAATATAGCAGCATAGCGTTGAGCTTAGTCTCCGTTGATTCTAAGCTTAACACTAGGCCGTTAAGCTGGCTTTAATAGCCTGTTTACGCAATAAAAAAGTCAGCAATAATCGCTGACTTTTTTATTGCTCGGTTTTGGGGGAATTACCCCGCCTCCTGCTCACCTTGTTTCAACTATTTAACGCGACTAAATACCAGTAGATTCTGCTACACATAAAGGCTGCTGGCTAAATAATTGCGGCGTCAGTATTGGCAGCATACCTTTCAATACTTGTAACGGCAGTGCTGAGGTAAAACTAAAATCATCTGCTTTAGCCCCAGGCACAAATGCGGTTAAGGTGCCGAAATAATTATCACCCAGGTAAAATACAAAGGTAGCAGTTCGGTTCATAGCAGTTGAAGACACCTTACGTCCGTTACGAATTTCAGTCGCGATACGGTTATCCCCTGTGCCCGTTTTGCCTCCTAGGCGAACCAAAGTACCATCAACATTGATAATGCTGCCGTTTAATCGTCTTGCTGTACCCTTTTCTACCACATTGGCAAGCGCATTTTTCAACGCGGTTGCTACCTCAGGCTTGAATACTCGAACAGGTTGCTGGGTACTATTGGCTAATTTAACCTCATAGGGCGTATCTGAAGCAAATTGTAATTCTTCTATCCGTATTGTGGGTGCTCGCACACCGTCATTTTGAATAATACCCATTAGTTCAGCTAAGGCTGCTGGACGATCGCCAGAACTGCCAAGGGCTGAGCCAAGTGATGGCACAATAAAATCAAATGGATATCCCATTCTCTGCCAGCGTTGATGAATACTTAAAAAAGCCTCAACTTCCAACATCACTTTAATGCGACTATCGCGAGCATTTTGATGGCGGGTACGGAATAACCATCGATAGACTTCAATCAAAGTGGCTTGGCTGTCTTCTAACACTTGTGTCATACCGGCACTAGGGTAATCATTCAAATAACTCAGCACCCACAGCTCTAGTGGATGAACCCGCGCAATATAGCCTTGATCGGCAAGATTAAACTTATCTGAGCCATACTTGTTATATAGGCTGCTAATTTGTTTATCACTAAAGACTTTATCAGGCATTTTTTCAGCTAAAAATAGCTTTAAATCCTGATCACTTTTGTAAGGTTGTAGGAAGCGGTACGTCGCACTAAGTCGATGTTCGCTGGCTTGTACACCATTGAAAAATGTCGCTAATCTTTGTTCTGGTGATAATGACTGATACTTGCGATAGAAGCGTCGTACAAAGGTGCTGCCTTCTCGTTTCGCAAACGCTTTTAAGTATTCCTCACGGCGAGGGTCTTTATCATTGCGCAGTAATTGCGCCATGCTACCTTCACTATTATAGCTACTACTATAGTTAACAATATCCTGCATCAAACGTACAAACGGCAAGTTAACTGAGTCTTGCAAGGCTTCATATAAAGTTGGATTTCTGCTGTCTTCCTTCTTTTGGAAGTTACTGAAAACATGCAAACCACCGCCGGTAAAAAAGCGTTCATACGCCGATGCCGAATAGCGTCTTTCAAGCGCCGCATTTAACATACGCGTTAAATTACGGTCACGGGTTTCAATTAAATAATCGACCACCCAACGGGTGATTTTATCTTTGGGTTCAACATCGATTCGATATAAATCGGTGACGGTTTTATCTTCAAAACGATGCTGTAATTCTGCAATAATTTCCAGATATGTCGCTAATACTCTTAATTTAGCAGTAGAACCTAACTCGAGTTTACTGCCCTCGTTAATATCAAAAGGTTGATCGGTACTGTCTGTTTGTACCCGGACTCGATTAGCACCTTGATGCTTTTCAAATAGGGTAAAACTATAAAGTACATTAGGGAGCTGTTCAGGGGTCAGTAATCGCTCACCTAACAACCCCACCTTTTGAGCGTATTCTTGCTGACCAAGGCTACGTAAGTAGTCACCCACTTGCTGTTGTAAATCACCATGGAAGGTGCTGTTAACCGTTAAGTCTAAGCGGTCTAAGTCAAATAAACTGCTCGACAACATGCTCGCGGTTCTAATGCGAACCGCATTAACGCCCTTGTTGTTAGGATTATCTGGATGGCCTCTGCGTCGATCAAACTGCAGCTGTTGTTGCATGGCCGAGTTCATTAGCTTAGGGTCAATCAATGCATAGCTAACCAGCAAGCGCAAATGACTGTCTACCAGCACTTCTAAGTCATCATGACCTTTTAGTAAGTAATATGATGGACGACGCTGTGCAATCATTAAGGCGACAATTTGTCGAAACACTTGCCCACGCTCAGCAGCAGTAGCGGGATCATGTCCTGACAGCAGTAATCGGTTGGCTCGATTAAAATCGGTTTTAAACCAGGCCCACAAACCATCGCCAATACCGTGAACCTCACCAAAGCCTGGCGCAGATGACAGGGGCACAGTATTTAAGTAATCCTGAACAATACGCTGCCTAGCCGCAAGGGTATTTTCACCTTGCTGATAAACGCGGATCATCGCCGAACCAATTTGCAGTAACTTATCTTCAATACTAGAGGTTAAACCGAATTCAGAGTGGCGAAACTTTTCAATTTGGGTCGCTAAAGTACTGCCACCAGCATTTGACATATTCAAGCCAGCTTTTTCGGCAATTTGGGTAATACCAGCAACCACAAATCGAGGCCAATCAATCACAGGGTTGTGGTTAGGCTCTGGGTTCCAAAGCTCACGGTTTTCAATAAAAAGTAATGTATTAACCACTTCACTGGGGATCATGTCGGTGTCTTGATACGCACGACTAGGGTATAGAGCATCGAATACAGCTTGATTACGACAATCTTGAATAATTAAACCAGATTGTGCTTTTTCATGGTACGGCGGAAAAAAACCATATTCGGTATAATCCATTAACATAGGCGAAAAGCTAGCTTGCTGCTCGATAGTGAAGCCATTTTTAACTAGCTTATCAATATATTGGGGTAACTTAGTATAGCCATGACGGATATCAAACGGGCCATACTTTGGATAAATAACTTTGTCGGTAGCAAAAGGAACAACTTGATAAGTCAGCTGTGTGCCGTAATGATGAACTAATTTAGATTGGTAATGGGAGGTTTTAACTTCAAACGCAACAAAAACACCAACAGCCACTAATAAAATGATGAAAAGCAAGATAAACAACAGTTTACCTCTGCGACTAGAGTTGGCTTTTTGCTTTTGTTGAGAAGATTGAGGCCGATAATTATCAAACTTCATATCTAGGTTTGGATCTGACACAATCACTCCGGTGAAAACCAAAACACTGACAACATGTCAGCAATGTTCCGCGCGATAATATAACATGAAATCGCCGAGGCATTTTATCAGATAGCGGTAGTGTTGAGATAGATGGATAAATGATAAGAAGTGTCTTTTTATTGGTTTGTGGTGAAAAAAGGTCATAAATGCCCATTTTACTAAGGCGGGTTAATAAGTCACTCTGCTCAACTTACAATTAAGAGATTTATAAATTACCGTGAAAATTGATAAATTCAAATACTTGAGCTCAACTGTGAACGGTAAGCTCAATTTTGCACTTTAAATCTTGCGCTGATAAAACGTAAATTTAATGCAGCTAGCGGCACCAAGCCTGCTGGGTATAAATTTATTATCTTGAATTGAAGGTGGCTACAAATGAATACCGAACCTTTACTAAGATTGGGCTTAGCCATGTGGTCTCAAACACAGTGGAAGCAAAGCGTGTATGGCGATGCACCAGTATCGGCACGGTTAGAAAGATATGCACAAATATTTAATACCGTTGAAGGCAATACCACATTTTATGCATTACCGACACCCCCGACAGTAATGAACTGGCGAGATGCTGTACCAGAGGATTTTAGGTTTACTTTTAAACTGCCAAAAACAATCACCCATGACTTACAGTTACAACATGCTCAAGCAGAGTTAACCCACTTCTTTAATGTGATGGAGCCGTTAACTGATAAAACAGCTATGTGGAAAATTCAGCTTCCAGCAAGGTTTGGTCCTAGCTCGTTGCCAGCTCTTGAGAGATTTTTACAACAATTACCTAAGGATTTTACCTACGGCGTAGAAGTTCGTCACTGGGCATTTTTCAACAAAGGCGAGCATGAAAGAGCGTTAAACCGACTATTAATAGCGCATCAATGCAATCGTATTATTATGGATAGTCGGCCGCTATTTGCCGCAAAAGCAGATAATCCAGCGCTAATTGATGCACAACGTAAAAAGCCTCAAGTCCCTGTTCATCCTATTGCAACCGCTCATCAACCTGTGGTGCGCTTTATTGGCCAATGTGACTCACAAATCAACCAGGCCTTTTTTCAACGCTGGCGAATTAAGCTTGCACAATGGATAAGAGAAGGAAAGCAGCCTTATATATTTATTCATACTCCTGATAATCTTCAAGCACCTGAGCTCGCGGTCTCACTTTACAACACCTTAAAAGAAGCCGTTAAACCAAATGAGCTCGCTGAAATAAATTTACGCCAACACAGTGACAACAAATCTGACCAATTAGATTTGTTGTTCTAAATAAAACTCGATTGCAGTAAAAAGTAAGACGCATTTAAGCCAGAAATGAAACTATTATTATCTGCAAGCTAACCCGCAATAACCCTACTAATCTCCACCTCATACAAGTACCGTACACAAATGCCACAAGGCTAAAATAATTTCTCGTTATCACTACAATTACTTAGCAACGATTACGGCTATATATGGAATATAAAACCAATCCCAAACTGGCTAAAGTCCCTTTTATGAGCAATCCTTAAAGCACATGATGTACGTCTTTAGACGTACTCACACTTACTAACATTCGCTACTCTCAAAACACGAAGCTAGATAAGGACACACATTATGCAAGTAGGTAAATACTTAAAAGTACATATCCTGTTGATAGTAGGTCTGTTGATGTCGACAAATATCCTAGCTGTCACTCTTAACGTACTCGAATGGGAGGGCTACATAAGTCCGTTTAAAGAGGATTTTAAGGCCTATGCCAAAACAAAAGGAATGGAGGTAGAGTTAAATATTATGGATCCCTACATCACAGACCCTGAGCTTATTTTCAACAAGATGCGAGCCAGTGCTGCGGATGTTACTACCCCTACACACAATTACTACAAGATGAATCAAGACAGATTACTTCAAGTTCTTCAGCCGATAGATTTCAGTAGACTGACCAACTATTCTAAAGTACTTGGTTCATTAAGGACCAGCCAATACGATGAATTTAAAGGCGAAAAATATTCAGTACCTTTGTTAGGAGGCTCCTATGGCCTGGCTTACAATGCTGCGAAGCGAGATGAACCTAAATCCTGGGAAGTCCTATGGCAACCAGAAAACAAAGGTAAATACGCCATCACAGGTGATCAATTTGAAGCCAATATTTATACCACTCTATTGGTATTAGGTTATCCACCTGAATCATTTTATGACATAGATACTGCAAAATTAGATAGGCCTAAAGTACAAGCAAAATTAGACAGTCTAGTACAAAATGCAGACTCATTTTGGGGCGGGATGGCTGATGTAGAACGCATGAAAGATCTAGAGCTGGTTACAACCTATTGGTTTGGCGTTGCTGCAGCCAATCAAAGCGGACAGAATTGGAAATTGGCTACCCCAAAAGAAGGCCAAACTGTGTGGTTAGATACCTTAGCAATAGGTAAACACCTCAATGGCGAAAAACTAGATGCCGCCTATCTATTATTAGATTTTATGATCAGCGAGCCAGTGCAAAAGCGCATACTAGAAATGTACGGTTCTATCATAGTTAATGGTGAAACGGCCAAGTTACTTGACCCTCAGTTGGTTAAGGATGCCAGAGTAGGCGATGAAACATTTTTCTCAGAGCAGTATTTATGGCGTCCACTGAGCTCAAGAACACGTAATACCTATAAGCAAATGTGGAACAAAGCCAAGGCAAATTAACTAAAGAATCAAACTATAAAAAATAGCTCATCAATATAATTGATCGTTATATTTATTTTATTCTTTAATCATTAAAAAGCTAAGTTATTAACAAATTAGCTATGTTAATGACTAAGTTATGATATCAAACCGTGTGAGTAACTTAATACTACTGTCCTTTTTGTAACAGCTAATATGAGTTAAGCAAGATTAAGATTGCCGATAATTTATTTTACGGCAATCTTAACACTCATAATAACGGTAGTATTGTTCAAGTTAATAGATTGAGCGGGGCGCGTTTAGCATGTTCCAATAATGGGGAGCAGCTTGCTTTTCTTCGTTGACGACTTCATCTTTAGCTTCAGAGTTGTCCTCAGTGATAATGCTTTTTACAAGTGGGTCATTTGTTGTTTTAGTGCTGACTTCAGCTAAGGTATTCAATTTTTTTGAATCACCTTTGAACACTGATTTAAGCATATTAGTTACGCCAGATTTCTTAGGCGATTGAGCAACCGGATCTAAACTTGTTGTCGCATTCAGTGGTTGTGTAATCACATCAACAACATCACTTTGAGAATCTGCAACGATTTGGTCGGATATTGAAAGACTTGCCAACGTTTCAGCTTTTCTTTGTGCCACACGTTGATCAAATTCTAAAACAACTTCATTAATTTCACTTTTTGCAATAGCTAAAGCTGCCACTAATTCATCAAATATCCGATTAAAATTATTATAGTTTTGCGCATAAGGAGCAATATTCCCCTTCATATCGTCGCTTAAGTTATTGGTTAAGCGTTTGTAAATATTGATTTCTTGCTCAAGTTCGTACAAATAAGTTTTAGTAAACTTGATATTGTCGTCCATCGATACAATGTCTAACTCGAGTTTGTTCTTTTTAGTAATAAAATCATCAACTAGTGACTGAGGTACTTGTGCTGGAGGTGTAATAGCTGAGACATATTCGTCAAACTCAGCAATCATACCAACTGGCTTCCACTGAGTAAAATGTGGGTTCCATCCGTAACAGTTTGCATCATTTTTAACAAATGCTATTGCTTCAGTCGTTGTTAGAGGGCCTGTAACATCGCCTTTTTTTGAAAAAAACCACGTATTCATATTTATTATTCTTTTATTAGTTATTAAGTATGTGAACTAGAGACACCAGCCAGGGCTTTCTGCAAGGCTTCATACTGCTCATTAACCGCTCTAATAGTCGCCTTAACCTGCTCATTTAAGTTTTGGGTCTTATTCTTACAGCTAATCGTGTCGCGATCTAAATCACTCATTGAAACACCAATAACTTGCAAAGTAGTTTCAATCCGACTCAAAGCTGTATTAAGTTCTTTCTCTTTTACTAAAAAACTCTCAATAAGATCAAGTGGAATTTCAATCGGAGATGGTGGCGGTGTTATTGTCATTTCAAAATCGGCAATATCGCTCACTGGCATCCAATAAGCATAGGAAGGATGCCATGCATAAGTGTTTGGATTGGTTTTTACATACTTGATTGATTCAGCTAAGCCTAATGGTCCATTAAGTTCGCCATTATTTGAGAAGTACCATTCTTTCATCGTTCCACTCTTATCCTTAAATGGTTTTTGGATGATAATTGTTTAATAAAATCATATTATGGTGGTGATTTTATACGACGAACATATGAAAAATATATGCCGATAAAGGAAGGTATGTATATAACACCGATACAACCTTAGAATAATATATCATGTTGCTTAATTCGACTACTTTTGAGCGGATATTTAACCAATTCACTCATTTAAACCAAGAACGCTAACAAAAAAGCAACCAACTCGCAACATGATGTGGCAAGTTACACAACAATTCGCTGCTCAATGATTAGCAAAAACTGACCCCAATTCATAACAATAAACCGCAAAAAATTGGGTTTATTTTATACGCCCAACGCCATAGTCTTGATGGAAATTATTGACCAGCCCAAACATGTTGCCTTTAATTGAAGTAAAACAACAATTACCAGAAAACAAACAACTAAATGTGCTTCCAAGTTATTATTTATATACTGATGGAGTATTTATTGAAGTTGAATTAAACGAAAAATTCAATTATGCAAATACACCCTCTTACCTGCAATTAAGCTTTGGTGATAATTATGCGTTTGGTGATAACCTTTTCCAAACTTTACACAGCTTATTATTAAAATAAGAAATAAAAAAATAAAGCAAGCTAAGATTGCCAACACATTATTTACCGGTAATCTTAGCGACTTTACTTAACCTACCCAGTAGACTTAGCACAGCATGCAACAAAACCCTATTTAACACTTTCAATATAAACTATGGTTTATCACTAAAATGGCGCGATATATCATCGAGCCAGTTATCTACCAATTCCATTATTTATTACTGAATTTGCCATAAAAATAAAAAGCCTGCAAAGATGCAGGCTTAATTTAATGATTTTGCTCAACAGTATTACTTCACTTTCCAATTCACTTGTTGGCCGGCAAAAAACGGCACAATAGGGTTACCGTTAGGCAAAATAATCTCTTCTGGCACGGTCCAGGTTTCTTTTACCAAGGTTACTGTGCCAGTATTACGCGGTAAGCCATAAAAATCAGCACCGTGTAAGCTAGCAAAGCCTTCTAACTTATCTAATGCGCCTAAGTTATCAAATACTTGGGCATATAACTCTAATGCACTCCAGGCGCTGTAACAGCCAGCACAACCACAAGCCGATTCTTTACGGTGCTTTTCATGCGGCGCGGAGTCTGTCCCTAAGAAAAACTTACTTGAGCCCGTTGCCACAGCAGCTTGCAACGCTTGTTGATGAATATTGCGTTTTAAGACCGGTAAGCAAAAGTTATGCGGACGAACACCACCGACTAATAAATCGTTACGGTTTAATAATAAATGCTGTGGGGTAATGGTTGCTGCAACATTAGATGAAGCAGCAGCAACAAACTCAGCGGCTTCTTTGGTGGTGATATGTTCAAACACCACTTTAAGTTGTGGCAAGTTTTCGACAATACGAGCAAGGTAGCGATCGATAAAGACTTTCTCGCGATCAAAAATATCAATGTGTGATTCAGTCACTTCCCCATGAATAAGCAACAACATTCCTTGCTCAGCCATCACTTCAAAAATTGGAAACAATGTATCTAATGCTTTCACTGCGGCATCAGAGTTCGTTGTGGCACCTGCTGGATATAATTTTGCGGCCACAACACCAACGGCTTTTGCATCAATGATGTCTTGCGCTGTAGTGCTGTTGGTTAAAAATAAAGTCATTAGGGGCTCAAAGCTGCTCCCTTGAGGACGTGCTGCAAGGATACGCTCACGGTAATCAACGGCCATCTGGGCTGTAGTGACTGGTGGCATAAGGTTTGGCATGACAATCGCACGTTGAAATAGGCGTGCTGTGGCTGGCACGGTTTCTTGTAACATGTCGCCATCACGAAAATGTAAATGCCAGTCATCAGGGGTTGTGAGAGTAATTTGCGTCATAATGAGTCCTAGGTTGTGCCACCCCATTTACGTCAAGCCATAAAAGCGGGCTAATTAAATGAGCGTGAAAGATGCGAGCCAAATTTTGCCGCTATTGTGCCTGAAAACCGCTTTGCTTAATAGATGCGGAATTTGAACGCTGACTTTGCAATTACAAATAGTATGACGTTATTTTATGCTAAAAAAAGCCGGACATCGTTAAACGACATCCGGCTTACTCAATATATTATGCAAATAGCCTATTTAAAAGTGACCAATACTTATCGTGCAGTAATGTGGCCACTGCGGACTAAAATGCTAGCTCAACACCCGCAAATACACCGGAAAATTGCATATCCTGGCTACTACCAGAAAAACCATTTACATCAAAACTGAAATCACGGTACCCAACACGCACGAGCGTATCTAAGGCAATGCCATCAAACTGCCACCCCAAACCTGCACTGTAATCGTGTACGCCTGTTTCATTAAGACCTATCATGATGTCAGCAAAAGCAAAAAGCCCTAATCCAGGTACACCAACGTGTGCATTGCCATACCCCATAACGACACCACTGTCGATATCGCGCTGTGTGGCTATGCGTGTTAACTCTTCACCAGCGAAACCGTCAACACGAAGTGAACCGTTCATTTTCTTATAAGCCGCGCCTAAGTCTAATGACACAATATCGTTATCTAAAATCTCATAATACAAAACAAAATCAGTGTTACTCAGATCGTTATAAACCTGTGATGCACCTTCAAAGTTCACTCCGTTATAATAAAAACCACTGCTATCTTTTGAAGCGGAGCCTTCTAGACGATTTTCACGAATTTTGAGATTCGGCACGATTGGAATTGGATGCTCAATCGCTAACCACACACTGCCCTGGGTTTCTGAATCATAGTCGTAGGTTTGGGCAGGACCCGTCGCATTGCCAACATTACTGTCAGCATTAAACGTACCTGTTGCGTCAGTTTGCCATAAATCGCCACCGACTTTAAAGCCGACTACGGTTGCTGCTTGTGCAGAAAAAACACTTAACAAACCGAAAATGGCTGTTGCTACAAGAGTCTTATTCATTGTTATCCCTGAGAAAGTAAATTAGTTAAATCAATTACCGCTGCATTGGCACGCGATATATAGTTTGCCATCACTAATGAATGGTTAGCCACCAAACCAAAGCCATTACCATTTAACACCATCGGGCTCCAAACCGTTAGCTGAGTGGCTTCCAACTCGCGAATTATTTGACGTAAGCTGACTTCGGCATTTTTCTTTTCTAATACATCGGCAAAATCAACTTCAATAGCGCGCATAAAGTTTAATAATGCCCATGCCGAACCGCGGCTTTCATAAAACACATCATCAATTTTCCACCAGCTGGTTTTAATCTCTGCACTCATTGCTGAAGGAGTCGATTGACGAGCTGCGGTATCACCGGCTAAATCGGTATTCAATCTATCTTGACCAACACTCGCTGATAAGCGCTGAGAAATACTGCCTAAACGCTTTTGTACTTCTTTAAGCCATTCGTTTAAGTTATCTGCTCGGGCATAAAATTGCGCGTTAGTATTGCCTGAATCACTTATTCTGGCTTGGTATAGCTTAAGTAATTTAATCGCATCACGGTATTCACTTTCAGCACTGGGTACCAACCAACTCGTGTGCTCAATATTTAGTTTGGAATGTGCTGATGATAAATCCGTATCGGCGGTAGATTGAGATTGCGAGCGACTAAACTCTTTACGCATAACCAATGCTAAGTCACGTGACTGTTCCAGTGCACCAAACTCAAATGCCGGCATATTATCCATAAATATCGACGGCGGCATCATATCGTTGGCTAACCAGCCACCAGGTTTATCCAGTAAGGTTTCCATTGTGGCAATCAAGGAGTTTGTTGTCGCATATCCTGTAATCAACTTTCCTTGATCTGTTTGCATAGCAACGGGTTCAATAGGGTCTGGCTCTATACTCCACCAAACGCTAACAAAATAGCCTATTAAACCGACTAAAGCGCCGGCGGCAAAAACTTTATTCCTTGTAAATAGCATCAATATGACTCCTTAATGATGGTGATGATGTTCGCTATTATCTTGATGTTCAGAACCAGCTTGTTTTAATACAGGCAATTCAACCTGCAACTGCTGTTCAGTATCAAATATCAATGTTAATACTACCTTATCGTTTTCGGCTAATGGCTTATTTAAGCCTAATATCATAATGTGGTCGCCAGACGGTTTTAAACTGAGCGCCCCATGAGAAGCAATAGCTAAGCCCTCGACTTGACGCATTTTGACCATGCCATTTTCTTCAATAATAGTGTGCAATTGTGCTTCTTTGGCAACAGCGGTTTTTACTGCGACTAAATTAACCGCTTTATCACCATGGTTTTCTAATGTTAAATATGCGGCTGTATTTGGCACAGATGCTGGCATTGCGCGCACGTGCCCATCGACTAGAATAACATTTGCTACTGCAGTAAATGATAAAGACGTTAGCGCTAAAAAATTAAACAGATGTTTGAATATTGGTTTCAATGTCTTAAACTCCATGTAATCCCTGCTCGTGTTTACAAAGGAAACAACGAATGAGTCTTATAAAAATGCGTGATGAACAAGGTGTACGTATCATCAGCTTCAATCGCCCAGAAAAACGTAATGCATTTAATCTAGCAATGTATCAACAACTCACAGAATACCTTATCGAGGGCGATAGCAACAATGAGATTCGTGCCTTTCTGTTACATGGTGAAGGAAACTGCTTTACCGCTGGCAATGATATTGCCGATTTTTTGCAAAGTGGCGACCTCAATAGTGATCACCCAACCGTAAAATTTTTAATGTGCTTACTGGAATTAAAAAAACCGCTAGTAGCGGCAGTATCAGGCGCGGCGGTTGGCATTGGCACAACATTATTACTGCATTGTGATTTAGTGTATGCCGACAATAGCGCAAAATTTCAAATGCCTTTTGTAAGTCTAGCATTAGTGCCAGAAGCTGCATCAAGCCTATTATTACCGTTAATCGTCGGTCAGCAAAAAGCTGCTGAACTTATTTTAATTGGCGATGCATTTAATGCGGAAACGGCTGCTAAATTAAATATTATCAATCAAGTAATTGAAACTGATGTGATTGATTTTGCATTAACTAAGGCTAAAAAGTTGGCGAGTCAGCCGCCTGAGTCCTTGCAAGCATCACGACAATTGTTGCGATATAACCAGCAACAGGTGAAACAACAAATGCAGCTTGAATTAACTCACTTTGGACAACGATTAAAAAGTGATGAAGCTAAGCAAATGTTTCAAGCATTTCTAAATAGATAATCATAACAAGAGGGATAAAGCTGTAAAATATGGCTTATTTGAAACCGTCATTTTATAGATGCGCTCTCTAATTCAGTGGTTATGATGCCTCAATAACCGGTCGCTCTGTTGCTTGTTCGGCAGAGCTTTTTAAAAGAAGCACTGAACTAGAGAGTCTTTAATAGTGAGTTGATTTTTTATCCACCATTATAGCTAACACAATATAGGCTAATAGACACACTATTGGATTAGCAAACAATACCAATACACTCACGACTCTTGTCCACATAACCGACCAACCAAATTGTTTTGCCAGGTAATGACACACTCCACAAATAATCTTTGATTTATCAGCTAGTTTTGCAATTATTCTATCCATAATACTCCTTAACATCTTAATAATTCTAGCCAAATGGCTCTAACTAACAGCCACTTAAACTAAGCTTGATTTTGCAACTTGGTCAGCAAGTGAGCGATAACTGCACAACAAATAAAACTCACAAAGGGCAGTAACACTATGGCTAATAAGGGCATAACCAAGCCTAGTTGCTCAGCAAACATCATTACTTCTTATTCGCAGCAGTAGTGACTGAACGCTCCGTTACTTCACTCGCGATGGCTTTATCTTCTGGATAAAAACTGCTGTTAAATATTTGTTCAGCTATTTGAGTTTTTAATGACAACACAAACTCTTGCTTGGCTGATAAAATTAAATCCTGGCTAGCTTTTGAAATATTTTGCTCTAGCATTGTGAAGGTATCTTGAACCATTAGGTCATCTGCTTGCGCTGTAAAACTGCTAACCGATATAACTAATGCGACTGCTGTGGCGCCAACGATACGACTTAAACGACTAGTTGAATTTGAAATAAACATGATGTCTTCCTTTTCTGTTTAGTTTGCAGTGAAACCTGTTTTTCGCTGCTGACAGACTTAGTATTACAAACACCGTGCCAACTTTTAAAAAACACACTAACCAACTGAAAAATAATATATAAATAAATATAAAAGTTAATATTTCGCCTATTTCAAACTATGTTTGAGAATAAAAAACAAATAATTAGTAAAATTAACCACATGGTTAGTCAATTTTACTAATTCACGTTAAATCACAATAAAAGAACGCGCTTACATGAAAATATATGATTTAAAAATACTTAAAAACTCATGTTCAGCGCGGAATTCAGCGACAAAAAAAGCGCTCTTATGAGCGCTTAATTTAGGGGAATTAGTTAGGCTATCGGTTCAGGAGCATTTTCATCCATCAAGGCTATCGCCCCTCGCACCACCTCAATTCCAGCGCCCGCTATATGGGCATTTTCACTTAAGTAACGGCGCCAACTTCTTGAGCCAGGCAACCCTTGGAACAAACCAATCATGTGGCGAGTAATGTGATTTAATCGCCCACCTTGCTGAATATGACGCTCAATATAAGGCAGCATTAACTCAACCACTTCTTCACGACTTAATTGCGCCGCATTACTGTTAAAAAGCTGTTGTTCAACTTGGGCTAAGATATACGGGTTTTGATATGCTTCACGGCCAACCATCACGCCATCAACATGCTGAAGATGTATTTTAGCTTGGTCTAAGCTGGTAATCCCGCCATTAATACCGATATTAAGTGCTGGGAAATCACGCTTCAATTGATACACACGATCATAATCCAGTGGTGGGATCTCACGATTTTCTTTTGGGCTTAAACCTTGTAACCAAGCTTTACGAGCATGAATCGTAAAATCGGTACAGCCTTTCGCACTGACAGTTTCAACAAATCGCGTTAAAAACTCATAACTGTCTTGATCATCAATACCAATACGGGTTTTAACGGTAACAGGAATATCCGCTACTTGCTTCATAGCATCAACACATTCAGCGACTAATTCAGGTTCACCCATTAAACAGGCACCAAAACGACCATTTTGGACTCGATCAGACGGGCAGCCTACATTGATGTTAACCTCATCATAACCGCGCTCAGCTGCAAGCTTGGCACAATGAGCCAGGTCTTTTGGGTTTGAGCCACCCAATTGCAACGCCAGAGGATGCTCTTCTTCATTGTAAGCTAAATAGTCACCTTTACCATATATGATGGCACCCGTAGTAACCATCTCTGTATATAACAAAGTATTAGCAGACATTAAGCGAGCAAAATAACGATAGTGGCGATCTGTCCAATCCAGCATAGGAGCAATTGAAAAAGTGCGATCTATTTTTACATTAGCAGTCATAAAAACCAATATTTGTATCTGAAGCGGCCACCCTAGTTAATCTATAGTGATAACCACAGCATCATTAAAGAAGATATAACTAAGATAGAGACGGGCCTGCAATAAGCTGGCGATATGGGATAATTATATCATGTATATCTTAGGTTCAGATACCCAAATAATGAAGGGTGTTCTAGACTGTGAGTTAATGCTAGAGTAATTTATAGTCTAATTACCTTTCCCCTTAACTGCATTTACCTATAAGGATCAAATTTAATATGAACGTTGAATTTATTAACCCTTTTCTTGTCTCGTTAGTAAATGTGATATCGACAATGGCTACGATGGACCTTAAGCCAGGCAAACCACAATTGAAGAATCATGATCTTGCTAAAGGAGATGTCTCAGGTTTAATTGGTATGGTGGGGCCTAAAACTAAAGGGTCTCTGTCGATTACTTTCGAAGAGCCACTTATTCTAGAGATTATGAATAAGATGTTAGGTGAAAAGCCGAGCGGTATTAACGCAGATATTACTGATTTAGTGGGTGAAATTACCAATATGGTCACTGGCGGAGCTAAAAATTTACTCAGCAGTAAAGGTTATGATTTTGATATGGCGACCCCTGCGGTAGTATCAGGAAAGAATCACACTATTTCACATCAAGCCAAAGGCAAAAAAATTATGATGCCATTCTCTCATGAATACGGTATGGCTTTTATTGAAATATGCTTTGAAGAAGAATAAGACTCCTAGTGCAAGACTTGAACGCTAGATAGACTTAAGCGAGCATGCCATCACTTAATGGCTCGCTCGCTGATCTGTAATCTGTAATCTGTAATCGAAAGTTGAAGCGGTCGATTTCCCTTAAGGCAACAATTCGACCACGACTCTTGGAGTCAATTTGGTCACAAGTTCATACGCTATTGTGCCGATATGTTCCGCAACCTCTTCCACCGCAAGCTCTTTTCCCCATAACTGCACGCTATCACCGACACTGTCAGTGGCATCTATGCCTAAATCGACTGTCAGCATGTCCATTGAGACTCGGCCCACTATCGGCACTCTGCGTCCATTAACCAATACCGGCGTTCCTTCAGGTGCGTTACGGGGATAACCATCTCCGTATCCTATGGCAACAACACCGAGTAAAGTATCTTCTTTTGCTTGCCAAGTTGCCCCGTAACCGACACAGTCACCGGCTTTATGTTCTCGTACTGCAATTAAATTAGACACTAATTCCATTGCTGGAATGAGTTGATGATTAATGCCTTTATCACCCATTACTGGTGATACACCATAAAGCGCAATTCCGGGGCGTACCCAATCTGCTTGGCTTTGTGGCCAAAAAATAGTGGCGGCAGAGTTCGCTAAAGTTCGTTCACCATCAAGCCCAGCAATCAGGTCTTCAAATGCTTTCATTTGCTTTAATGTCAGTGGGTTGTCGGGTTCATCGGCACAGGCAAAGTGGGTCATTAAGTTAATCGGTTTAGCGACCGAATCGCAAGCGATTAAGCGCTGATAAATAGAAGAAAATTGCTCAAGACTGAATCCTAACCTGTGCATACCAGAATCAATTTTAAGCCACACTTTAACCGGTTTGGACAAACTCGTTTGTTCTAACATCAGCAGCTGTGATTCATGATGAACGGCGGTTTCAATATCATTTCCAACAATTAATGGCAGATCTGAGGCCCTAAAAAAGCCTTCAAGCAATAATAAGCGCCCTTGCACTCCGCCATTACGTAGTTCAAGTGCCTCTTCTAATCTTGCTAATCCAAATCCATCGGCTCCACCGTCATAATTGCTGACGCATTGGGCGACATTTAACAACCCATGGCCATAACCATTGGCTTTTACTACCGCCATAATTTGGCTATGGGGAGCTATCTCACGTAATCTGGCAAGATTATGTTTCAATGCGTGACGACTAATTTCAGCGCGGGGAAAAGGTTTCAAAAAATGGCCTTATAAAACAAATGATGGCCGCAAAGCTAAACCATCGTTAATTATGTTGTTAAATTAAACAGGTAATCGATGATATTAATCTTCTTCGAATTGCGGCCCTGAATAATTATCAAATCGTGAGAAATGCCCTTGGAAAGTTAACCTAACACGCCCAATTGGACCGTTACGTTGCTTACCAATAATAATTTCGGCTGTGCCCCTGTCTTCTGTATCGTCATTATAAACTTCATCACGATAGATAAACATAATAAGATCAGCATCCTGCTCAATTGCCCCTGATTCACGTAAGTCAGAGTTAATCGGGCGTTTATCAGCTCGTTGCTCCAAAGAACGGTTGAGCTGAGACAAGGCAACCACTGGAATTTCAAGCTCTTTAGCTAAGGCTTTTAATGAACGAGAGATTTCAGAAATCTCTAAGGTACGATTATCTTTTAGCGCTGGCACCTGCATTAGCTGCAAGTAATCAATCATGATCATCGATAAACCACCATACTCACGTGCAATACGTCTTGCACGACTGCGCACATCTGTTGGGGTTAAGCCTGAACTATCATCAATATACATTTTGCCTTGCTCAAGCATAATACCCATAGTTGATGACACTCGAGCCCAATCTTCATCATCTAACTGACCTGTACGAATTTTGGTTTGGTCAACGCGGCCTAAAGAGGCCAGCATACGCATCATAATTTGTTCTGAGGGCATCTCTAGACTAAAAATAAGCACTGGCTTATCTTCGTTCATGGCGGCTTGCTCACACAAATTCATCGCAAACGTGGTTTTACCCATAGATGGACGCGCTGCAACAATGACCAGGTCTCCAGACTGAAAACCTGCGGTCATTTTGTCAAGATCAGCAAAACCACTAGAAACACCGGTTACACCGTTATGGGGATTATTATAAAGCTGCTCAATTTTATCGACGGTTTTTTCCAGAATGGATTTTATTCCTTCTGGGCCTTCACTTGAATTAGCCCGAGACTCTGCAATCTTAAATACTTTGCTTTCAGCCAAGTCTAATAAATCACTTGAATTTCTTCCTTCAGGATTATAACCCGCATCAGCTATTTCATGGGCAACACTAATCATGTCTCTCACCACTGCGCGTTCACGTACAATTTGCGCATAGGATAAGATGTTGCCAGCACTAGGGGTGTTTTTAGCAATTTCACCTAAATAAGAAAATCCGCCGGCATCATCTAATTGATCTTCGATTTCGAGTTGTTCAGATACCGTGATTAGATCTATCGGTTGAGCTCGCTCCATTAAACGTTGCATTGCATTGAAAATCATTCGGTGCGATCGAGAATAAAAGTCTTCCGCTACAACCGCTTCAGCTACGCGATCCCATGCTTCGGCATCGAGCATAAGTCCACCCAGCACAGACTGTTCTGCCTCTATTGAATGAGGAGGTAACTTTAAGGCATTTACTTCGATATCTTTCTGCCTATTTCTTGCTCTAAATGCGGTTGATTGTTGCGACATTAACACTCCAAAATTCTAACGACTTGCAAAAAATATGGTATAACACCGTTGTCGAATTTAGCTGAGTGATATTAACCCAGCGGCGATTGTAAACATACGGAAAAATAAACTGCATAAGGAAAAAACATGCGTATTACATTGATAGCCGCTTTAGTGTTGTCATCGGCTTTAGCCTATGCAGATGAAGGCCAATGGCAACCCTACCAGATGCCTTCTATCGCCGATAAACTGATTGAACGCGGTATTGAAATTCCCGCAACACAACTTGCTGATCTAGGTCAATATCCAATGAATGCGGTTGTCAGTTTGGGCTATTGTACCGCCAGTTTCGTGTCTCCCCAAGGCCTAGTTGTCACAAATCATCATTGCGCCTATCGCGGCATTCAATATAACAGTAAAAAAGAACACAATTACCTTGCTGATGGCTTCTTAGCTAAAACAATGGCCGATGAGCCTTCTGCAGGTCCTAATGAACGTTTATACATTACTGAAAATGTAACAGATGTTACTCAGCTTGTTACTGCGGATTTAAGTGATGAGCCGTTAATTCGATATGAACAAATTCAAACTAACAGCAAAAGTTTAATTAAAATATGTGAAGCCGATAATAACTACCATTGTTCAGTAAATAGTTATCATAACGGTCTAGAATATTTCCTGATAAAACAGCTTATCATTCGCGATGTCCGCTTAGTCTATGCACCACCTGAAAGTATTGGTGGCTATGGCGGTGATATTGATAATTACGAATATCCTCGCCACTCGGGTGATTTCACCTTTTTGCGCGCTTATGTTGGCAAAAATGGTAAACCTGCAACTTATTCGGCAGACAATGTCCCTTTTCAACCTAAAAGCTATTTAAAAGTGAATACTGACGGTGTTAAGGCTGGCGATGGTGTATTTGCCGCCGGTTACCCGGGATCGACTAGTCGTTACAACCTCACTAGTGAACTTAAATTTGCCAGTGATTGGTTATATCCAACCCTTGCTGCCCGCTACCTGTTACAAATTGACACTATCACCCAAATGGGAAATATAGATAAAAACATCGCGATTAAATATGCCGGCACTATGGCTTCGATGTCAAATAGGATGAAGAAGCTTAATGGTCTATTAGATGGCTTTAAAGCGACCGATATTGTCGGCATAAAACAAAGTAGAGAAGACGGCTTTTTAGCATGGTTAAAAAAGGATGAATCTGCTAACCCACTATTAATTCAAGAGCTTGAAGTCTTACTTGCTGAACAACAGAAATATGATCAAATTAACTATTATTTTGAAAACGCGCAATCAAGTGCCTTACTGCTTGCTGCTAAAAGTTTGTACCGTTTAGCACAAGAAAAGCAAAAACCTGATGCTATGCGTGAATCAGGTTACCAAAAACGTGATATGAAAATGTTCCGTGCAGGCCTGAAGCGTATTGATAGCAGCTTTGATATTGAAGTGGATAAAACCTTATGGTTACAGGATTTAAACGCCTATATTGCACAACCCTTAAAAGTTAAAGTATTCGATGACGCACTAAACAATAGTTCTGACCACCAAGGATTTGTCGCCAAAATTCATGGCATATATGCGTCAACAGAGCTAACAGATCAAGCAACCCGATTAGCTTGGATAGATAAAACGGTTGAAGAATTTCAAACCAGCACAGACCCTTTCATCCGCTTAGCGGTTGAGTTACATGATACTAATATGGCACTGGAACAAGAAAGTAAGGTCATTGAGGGTAAATTATCTAAAGCTCGTCCCGAGTATATGGCTGCGATAATAGCTTACTATAAAGCCAATAACTGGCCTGTTTACCCTGATGCAAACCGTACTTTACGGATAACGTATGGCATGGTTGATGGTTATCAATCTAAAGATGCTTTATACAAGCAGCCATTCACCCGTTTGCAAGGTATTGCTGCTAAACATACAGGAGCAGAGCCATATAATGCCCCGATTAAGTTATTAGCCGCTATCGCGACTAACGATTATGGTAAACATACTGTTCAGTCGATATATAACGATCCACGCTCTTGGCTGTGTAGACTTATATCGTGCATTGAGCCTAAAGATGATTTTAACTCGGTTCCGGTTAACTTTTTATCGAGTGTCGATACCACGGGCGGCAACTCAGGCTCACCGATATTCAATGGTAGAGGTGAGCTAGTGGGTTTAAACTTTGACTCTACATACGAAGCTATTACCAAAGACTGGTTCTTTAACCCAACTATCACTCGCGCTGTTCATGTCGATATTCGCTATATATTGTGGATGATGGATCAAGTTGATCATGCGGATAATTTGATTAAAGAATTAACCCTAGTACGTAACCCCGAGTTTCAACCTTTCATTCAACTAGAAGAAACTCAACTAGAAGAAACTCAACTAGATGAAACTCAACTAGATGAAACTCAACTAGATGAAACTCAACTAGATGAAACTCAACTAGATGAAACTCAACTAGATGAAGCTCAACTAGAAGAAGCCAAACTAGATGAAGCCAAACTAGAAGAATCTCAACTCGGTAAATCGCAACTCGATAAAGCTCAACTCGAAGAAGCTCAACGAGAAGAAGCTCAACTAGAAGAAGCTCAACTAGAAGAAACTCAACTAGAAGAAGCTCAACTAGAAGAAACTCAACTAGAAGAAGCCAAACAAGCTAAAGTTAAGCAAGCTGAATTTGAACAAGCTAAAGTTAAGCAAGCTGAAGTTGAACAAGCTGAAGTTGAACAAGCTGAAGTTGAACAAGCTGAAGTTGAACTAACTGAAGTGAAACAAGCTAAAGTTGAACAAACTGAAGTGGAACAAGCTGAAGTGGAACAAGCTGAAGTTGAACAAGCTGACGTCAAACCAGCTGAAGTTGAACAAGCTGAAGTTGAACTAACTGAAGTTGAACAAGCTGAAGTTGAACTAACTGAAGTGAAACAAGCTAAAGTTGAACAAACTGAAGTGGAACAAGCTGAAGTTGAACAAACTGACGTCAAACCAGCTGAAGTGAAACCAGCTGAAGTGAAACCAGCTGAAGTGAAACCAGCTGAAGTGAAACCAGCTGAAGTTGAACTAACTGAAGTGAAACCAGCTGAAGTGAAACAAGCTGAAGTGAAACAAGCTGAAGTGGAACAAGCTGAAGTGGAACAAGCTGAAGTGAAACCAGCTGAAGTGAAACAAGCTGAAGTGAAACCAGCTGAAGTGAAACAAGCTGAAGTGAAACAAGCTGAAGTGAAACAAGCTGAACTGAAGCTAAATAAAGCTCAACAAGATAAAATTGAACAATAGAAATTACTAACGGCAATACACGAAAATGGCGCTCACTTGAGCGCCATTTTTTTACACTATATCAACTCAGCTATCATTTAATCAGGGCTAATATTTATAACTTAAATTGTGAGGTTGCATTTTTAAGTTGCACTGCAAAATCATCTAATCCTTGAGAAATATTATGTACTTCACCTAAGATATTTAAGGTGTTCTCAAATGATTCATTCATTTCAATGACATTTCCGCCCACTTGTTCAGCCACAACTGATTGTTGTTCAGTCGCTGATGCAATATGGGTATTCATGCTATTTATGCTGACAATTTTGGATTGAATAGATTTAAGTACATCACCAGTATCTTTGGCATAACGCTCATTGTCTGATGATTTGGTAATTGCCGCATCCATAGTGGAAACAGATGACACTGCAGCACCTTTTAATCTGTCTAATACTTGACGAATTTCTTTGGTTGCGTCGGCCGTTTTAGATGCTAACGCGCGCACTTCATCAGCCACAACCGCAAAGCCCCTACCTTGTTCACCCGCTCGTGCTGCTTCAATTGCGGCATTCAGTGCTAACAAGTTAGTTTGCTCCGCAATCGAGGTGATCACGTTTAAAATAGAACCGACACTTTCAGTATCCTTGGCTAATTCATTAATAGAGTTAGAGGCTAGCTCTATACCTTTATTTAACTCTTGTGAAATATTAATTGTACGTTGAACCACAGCCAACCCGGATGTCGCTTCACGCTCTGCTTCTTGCGCAGCTTCTGCAGCTTGTTGCGCGCTAAGTGAAATATTATTGACAGAATGACGCATCTCTTCCATCGAAACTTGTACATTACGCGCATCTTGGCTTTGCTGCTGAGTTGCTTTGGTCGCTAAGGACATTCTTTCTTTCAAAGATTTAGCGCTGTCCAATAATGGATTGGTTACACTCACAACGCCTTGAATTGAGTCAGCTAACAAGCGTAAGAAACGATTAAAGTTACTGGATACCTGACCAAGCTCATCGGTACCAATCACTTTTAATTGATGACGTAAGTTACCTTTACCATCTGCTAACTCGCCTAACGAGCTTGCCACGTCACTGGCAGAGCTGCTGATTGAACGAGCAATAGATATGGTTGCAATAGCCATGATAATTAATAGGGCAATACCAATACCTAAGGTGAGATATAAGCTTTGTTCGGAACGATTACTGGCTTCAGCAAGAGTTGATGAAAACTCATCGACTTTATCGATTTTATATTGATTAATCCCCCGAGTCAGCGTGTCAAATATTTCTGATTTTTTGTGACTAATTTGACCTACTTGACTCATGTCTATGGTGCCATCGAGCATGCCACGAGCCAGCTTAGAGGTCATTTCATTATATTGTTCAAGTGAGCGAGATAATGATGATAACGCTTGTGACTGATTACCATCTATTGTACTGAGTTTGTTGAGATTTGAATCTAAGGACTTGAACACCTTAGTGGCATTAGCCAATAAATCTTCGTCAGCAAAAGAAACCGATTGTGTATATAACTCATCTAATCTCTGCACAAAGATAACGTTTTGATTGGCAAGTTCAACACGCTCGCTGACCTTACTCTGCATAAAGTTCATGGTGTCTTGGTTTTTATTTATTGCCACTATGCTAATTGCTAAGTTGACAGTAAATATGACCACAGACAATACGAATATTAATCCCACTTTTTTAAAAATGGAAATGTTATTAAACCAATTCATACTTCGCCCCCAAGCGATTATCGACATATAGTGAATCTTATTAAAGATTTCACAGAGCTAAAATTTTTAACATATCTCGGTCCGTGAGAGGCTGTGGCACTTATTTTTGTTTTTACTTAACCTAAAAAAGATCGATATCTGTAATCATAGTCAACAGATGCCTTAATTGGTGTAAAAAATTATAACAAATCTATCTTTAGTCCTATTGATTATCATCATCTTTGTTTATCGGCTGTGCAAGCATAAACTAAACTAAATAATTGAAAGCTTTCATTATGTTAAAATGAGCTAATTTAATAGGCAAAATGATTTCGAGACGTGCGTTTTACTTGATAAAGTTTTTCATCAGCTAAATGGCATAATTCATCTGCAGACATACCGGGCAGTAGAACAGCAATACCCTGCGACACAGTGACCTTATCACTCACACTGGAGTCAGGGTGTAAAATAGCTAATTGCTCAAGTTGCTGTTTGACTTTTTCCGCCACGATAATCGCGCCAGCAAGATCTGTTTCAGCAAGCAATAATATAAATTCTTCCCCACCATATCTTGCACAAAGATCACGCGGACGATTAACGATATTTTTAAGCATATTGGCAAAGCTAATTAAACATTTATCACCTTGTTGATGCCCCAAACTATCATTAAGTTTTTTAAAATAATCGATGTCAATTAAGATTATTGCCAGTGGCTGCTTAGTTCGTTCACTGTTGGCAATTTCTTTGTTAATGACATCATCAAAATGACGTCGATTAGCGATTTGGGTCAGTCCATCCTTAATAGCCAACTCTTCTAGCTCTTTGATTAATCTTTGGTTATCAATATCTTTTTGTATCGCCCGTTTAAACCATGTTTCTGTAACATGATGTCCGGCAAAAACTATCACCACAAAGCACAATAAGCGAATACCTGAAAACCACAGTTCTGAGGTCACATACAACACATTAATACTGAGGTGATAAGCTGATAAAATAGCAATTATGCTAAAGAACATTGCTCGATTAGGAAAAAGTGATATGCCAAATGCCAGCACCAACATATCAGTAATCGTGATAGCCGCGCCAATAAAGCTGGCAGAATAAATTAACAGTGAAGTGGTAAAAATAAGCCAACTGAGAAACAAGAATATAAATGAAAAATATGAAGAGTTAATTTTTTTAGGCAGTAATTTACTCGCAATAGTATCAGTAAGAAACAAGCTTAGCATTAAGGGCAGCATAGATAACAGCATGTTCGTTAGCGGTATTTCACCATAAATATACCAAGGCCGATTTATTAACACTAACAGCAATAAACCAAGCGAAAGTAGCTTTAGGCCAATAAAGCTTTTCTTTAAATAAAGCTGTGTTTCATTGTGCAGTTGCTGCTCAAAGGTCATTTTGATGCATGCTCTTATTATTTGGTTAAGGTAATTGTAATTGCTCAAGTCCAAATAGACAAAGTGAGTCCTCAAAATAAAAAGCCAGCAAAAAAGCTGGCTTGAATAAGATACTAAATTGGAAAACTCAAAAACACTCTGGCCAAGTCTAATCCAATAATCAAGTCGAGTTAATTATGCAGCTTGCTCTGCAGCATTATCAGAGTGACGGATCAAATAATCGAATGCACCTAACGAGGCGGTTGCACCGCTGCCCATAGCAATAATAATTTGCTTATAGGGAATATTAGTCACATCACCTGCGGCAAACACACCAGGTATCGATGTTTGACCACGTGCATCAACGATAATTTCACCGCGTGGCGTTAAATCTACAATGCCTTTTAACCACTCCGTATTAGGCACCAAACCAATCTGTACAAAAATACCCGCTAAAGTCACCTCATGGCTGTCACCTGTTTGACGGTTTGTATAGGTTAGTCCAGTAACACGACTGCCATCACCATTCACCTTGGTCGTTTGTGCTTGGGTAATAATAGTAATATTACCCATAGATTTTGCTTTACGTTGCAACACTTCATCTGCACGTAAAATACTGTCAAACTCAAGCACAGTGACATGTTCAACAATGTTCGCTAAGTCAATGGCTGCTTCAATACCTGAGTTACCACCACCAATTACAGCTACACGTTTACCTTTAAATAATGGCCCGTCACAATGTGGACAATAAGCAACACCTTTACCACGGTATTCTTTCTCACCTGGTACATTCATTTCGCGCCATCTTGCGCCAGTTGCCAGTAACACTGTTTTGCTCTGTAATATAGCGCCATTAGCCAGTTCAACATCGAATAAACCGTTTGATGCCAACTTAACTACCTTCTGGTTTTCCATCACATCGACATCATAATCCTTAACGTGATTTTCAAGGTTTGCGACCAGTTTTGGTCCTTCTGTTTTAGAAACTGAAATAAAGTTTTCAATACCGACAGTTTCCGCAACTTGGCCGCCAAATTTTTCAGCCACTATTCCAGTAACCAAGCCTTTACGGGCAGAATATATTGCTGCAGAAGCACCTGCTGGACCGCCGCCGACAACTAACATATCAAATGCTGACTTTTGGTTTAATTGCTCCGCTTTGCGGCTACCCGCATTTTTATCTAGCTTATTTAATACTTCTACAACGCTGATAGCGCCTACAGAAAATGACTCACCATTTAAGTAAACTGATGGAACCGACATGATATTACGCTGCTCAACTTCTTGTTGAAATAACGCGCCATCAATCATCACATTGGTAATATTTGGGTTAATTGCCGCCATCATATTCAGTGCTTGAATAACCTCAGGACATGTCTGGCAGCTTAATGACACATAAGTCTCAAAATGGTATTCACCTGGCAAAGAACGAATTTGCTCAATAGTGTCAGCGTCTAGCTTAATTGGGTGACCGCCGCTGTGTAATAAAGCTAATACCAGAGAAGTGAATTCGTGACCCATAGGTAAGCCTGCAAAGGTAATGCTGGTAGTTAATTCAGGGTTAATCACTGTCATGCTTGGACTGCGTATTCCTGTAGCTTCAATACTGCTAACCAGTGCAGAGCTATCGACTATGTCTTGTACTAGGCTTTTAAGCTCAGCTGATTTTTTTGAGTCATCAGTTGATACCACTAACTCAACTGGATGTTTAAGATTCTGAAGATAAGTTTTCAGTTGATTTTTTACGTTGGTATCTAACATAACAACTCCTAAGAATGATATTTGTCTAAGGGAAACAAAGATTGGAAAAAATAAAAGAGTGCAAGGCTGGAGATTGCCAGTTAATGCAGGGGCATTAACTGGCTGGATATACTATCTAACGAGTCATCTATTTCGCGTTAGCAGTTAGCCTTAAATCTTACCGACTAGGTCGATTGATGGCGCCAACGTTTCTTCACCTGGCTGCCATTTAGCTGGACATACTTCACCATCGTGACTAGCAACATACTGAGCAGCTTGAATTTTACGCAGTAATTCAGATGCGCTACGGCCAATACCTAGGTCGTGTATTTCAGCTACTTTAACTTGGCCTTCTGGGTTAATAACGAAAGTACCACGCAGTGCTAAACCATCTTCTTCAATCATCACACCAAAGTTGCGAGTAATAGTGCCCGTTGGGTCACCAATCATTGGATAGGTGATTTTACCTATAGTGTCTGAACTTGAGTGCCATGCTTTGTGAGTAAAGTGAGTGTCAGTTGATACTGAGTAAACCTCTACGCCCATTGATTGAAGCTTTTCATAATGGTCAGCCATATCACCCAATTCTGTAGGACATACGAAAGTGAAGTCAGCTGGGTAGAAAAACACTACAGACCACTTACCTAATAAGTCTTGCTCTGTCACTTCAACGAATGCGCCGTTGTGAAATGCTGTGGCTTTGAATGGCTTGATAGTGCTGTTGATAATTGATTGTGTCATGATTAACTCCATTGTATTAATTAACTTAGTAAGGTTTTTTAATGTGGACTTAGTTTTAATTTAATCTTGCTTTAAAACTGCGCCCTGTTTCGATGGAGTTAGAATACGCTGACAGGTTAATTATGTATAACGGATAAAATCTATCATCCTAATCGGTTTTACAACTGAACCATAATCCGTTATCGATTTATTATATTGAATAGCAGAATGTTTAAAAATAGCGATTACTGCCAAGGCTCAAAACGGGTGAGCACCCTAGGTATATTAATATCTAACGCTTGGGATAAAGTTTGCTGGTTGGCTTTATTACTCATTGCAGCAAGCCCCTGGATTTGATTTGTAGCAAAAACAACCCAGTTGCCCCCGCCAGTTAAACACGCATGAATATGACTAAAGTGCATCTGTAAGTGGCTGAGTAATGTAGTGTTGTTACGGTGTTCTTTCCAGCAGTTAAGTACCAATATCCCGTCGGCTTTAAGCCCTAAGTAACAATGCTCGGTAAACTCAGCGGATAGTAGTGTTGGGTCAACTCCCTTTTCACTGTAAATATCGACAAACAACATATCGCATTTCTTAAAATCACCAGCCTTTAGAAAATGATTAGCGTTTTGATGAATAACAGTCAGCTTTTTACCTATGGGTAATTGAAAAAATCTTTTAGCGGCGTGAATAACCTGCTCCCTTAACTCTACGGCAGTGATTTTAATCGCCGCATCGTAATGACGTAAAGCATGCACTAACGCGCCACCACCTAATCCTAAAATCACCACACTTTTAGGCTGCTTTGCCATTAATGCGCATAACATAGCTTGCACATAGGTATGCTGAGGGACAAAAGGCTCTGTTTTATCCATTTTACTTTGTTCATCATTATCACCAAATGATAAGACCCTAAAGTGGCCATCATCAAGCACAAATATGTCACCAAACTCATCGGCACTTGTGTGTAACACTTTATAATCAGACATATCATTCCATCTTTAAATTTAAAATAAATTAAATTAACTTTAAATTAATCAACAAGCCAAATTGCTTGAAAAGCCGTATTATAACTGATAACAACTGCATATTGAGATTGTATTATTTAGGACGTGTTATGTTGAATCAAACTATGATGGTGTTGCTGTATTTAGGGATGTTTATCATTGCCCAAAATCAGCTAAAGAAGTGGATTAAAATTCAAGCCATTAAAAAACAGGTTAGTGAAGTGCGTAGCCGATTGGTGACGAGACTGATTTCATATTTTATGTTTTTTGTTACCTTGTCCGTTATTGCCATTTCATTGGGTTTAGGCTACCAAGAAGTGTCATTATTCGTCTCATCAGCATTCGCTGTACTAGGTGTGGCCCTGTTTGCTCAATGGTCTATTTTGAGTAATATTACCGCAGGCGTATTGATCTTTTTTGTGTTCCCGTACCGCATTGGCGATCGGATCAAAATTGTTGAAAAAGATGAAGATATGTCTGGGGTAATCGTAGAAATATCCTTATTTCATATTCTGCTTAAACGCGACTCAGGTGATGTAATGACTTACCCAAATAGCTTGATGCTCCAAAAAGGGGTGATTAAGCTAGCGAATGACGCGCCGACCAAACAAAAAGTCACCGCTAAACGGGTTATTCCCAAACGGTTATAATAAACTAACCTCAATTGTAAAACGTAAAAGGCGCCTGAAGCGCCTTTTTGTTGTCTATCATAGTGTCAATTTTACGCTTTCGAGTGATTTTTGATAATAACACCATTAAAACAGTGAAGTTTAATTCAAGGTTCGCTGAAAAAAAGCCACCGCCTGCAAATACATTTGAATAGCTAATGCGGGGTCGTAACGCTCGCCTTCATCGCGCATAAAGGCGTGTTGAGCATTCACTTCTAACCAACTAAAATTAGCGTTTACTTGCTCTAACTGATGATAAATAGCTTTACGCCCTTCACTTGAAACGTGTGGGTCTTGCTTGCCAAACACCATCACCAACTCACCTTTAATATCACTCGCACGGGTAAGCGAATCATTATCAGGCTTGCACGGTAACGTATTAGAATGAATATCGGTTGCATATAAACAAAATGCGCCCCTAATATCAGGATTCAATGCAGCACGAAACGCTAAGTGACCGCCAATACATACACCCATTGCGCCAACTTTATCACTGCAATAGGTTTGCGAACGTGCAAAATCAATTAATGCCTGGGTATCACTGTCATGGTGCTCAAGCGGTTTGGCAAACTTATCTTGGTTGCCTTTATCTTTGCCTGCATCATCATAAGCCAATACTGTCCCTATAGGATTAAGTTCATGAAAGACTTCAGGCACCAACACGACAAAACCATGCCCCGCCATGATGGCTGCGGTACGCGCTATTGGCGCAGTTAACTGAAAAATTTCAGAATAAAAAATCACACTAGCAAACTGCCCTGCTTGATCAGGGCGAAATACCGTGGTGCGCATTGTGCCTGTAGGCGTGGTAATATCATGTACTTGGGTTGAAATAATCATAATGCCTCTTGCAAAAAATTGGCGCCATAAGACGCCAATCTATCAATAATGAGTCTCTGTTAACAGAGCTCGTTGCCAGATTTGTCACCTGCTAGCAGCGCTTTAACATTATTCAAAGTGGTTAAGGCTATCGCGTTTAAGGCTTCTTCGGTTAAAAAGGCTTGATGCCCAGTGAAGATAACATTGTGGCATGCTGATAGGCGCCGAAAAACATCATCTTGAATTATTTCACTGGATTTATCTTCAAAAAATAATCCTTTCTCATTTTCATAAACATCTAGCCCTAATGATCCAAGCTGACCTTCTTTTAAGGCTTCCATTGCATCTATCGCATTGAGTAAACCGCCACGGCTAGTATTAATTACCATCACCCCTTTTTTCATTTTATGAAAACTGCTTTGACACAATAAATGATGATTATCCGCAGTTAAAGGGCAATGTAGACTGATGATGTCGCATACCGGATAAATCTCATCCAAACTGACATATTCAACCCCTAACTCAGTAACCGCGGGGTTAGGATAAGGATCATATGCCAAAACTTTACAACCAAAACCTTGGAGTATTTTAATCGTCGCTAGGCCAATTTTACCGGTACCAATAACACCAACAGTTTTACCAAACATGTTAAAACCGACTAACCCTGTTAGGGCAAAATTAGCATCACGTGTACGTTGATACGCTTTATGAATTTTACGATTAAGGGTTAGCATTAACGCAACACTGTGCTCAGCGACAGATTCAGGCGAGTAAGCAGGGACGTTAACAACCTGCATTCCCAAACGCTTTGCCGCAACCAAATCAACATTGTTAAAGCCTGCACAGCGCATCGCAATGACTTTTGTGCCCCCTTTGGCTAACTCAACTAATACTTCTTCACACAATGAGTCGTTAACAAAAGCACAAACAACTTGAAAGCCTTCTGCCAGTTTGGCATTTTGCATGCAAAGTCGATAATCAAAATATTCAATTTGTGCACCAAACTCTTTATTTGTGCGATTAAAGTGATGAATATCATATGTTTTAGCACTAAAAAAACCAATTCTCATAATATGTCCTACAGCTAAAGGCTTAACAATACTGCTGTATTTCTAGACTCACTCTTAGTTAAAAGCGCGTTAGGTCTACCAGCCAGTTTGTCAGCAAACTCAATTTTGTATCCAGTGTATGTGAATGACGCATTGATGTCGTTAATAAGTCGCTACAAAAATCGAAAATGTGAGTAGTTTCGCCCTATTTATGGCGGGCCATAACAACAAAAAAGCGAGCCTGATGAAGGGCTCGCTGAGAATGTAAATCGCCAATTGCAAAACAAATAACGGCTTATCTTAATGCTCTTTAGCGTATTTTGCTGCTTGCTCTCCGGCAATACGACCAAAAGTGACAATATCTGAAATCGCATTACCGCCGAGCCTGTTGGTACCATGCACCCCACCAGTAATTTCTCCAGCAGCAAACATCCCAGGAATATTTTTACCACTGACGCCTTTTACTTCGGTTTCAGTATCAATAACCACCCCACCCATGGTGTGGTGTACAGCTGGTGCCACTTCGATAGCATAATAAGGAGCAGATGCTAATTCTCGAGGTAAGTCTTGACGTTCAAATTGAGTATCTTTGCCCGCTTTAACTATTCCATTGTAATCAGCTAATGTTTTGGTTAACTCTGCGTCAGGCATGTTGAGTTTTTTAGCAAGCTCGTTTAAATCTTTGCCTTCATTAACTATATGTAAGTGAATATAACCTTCTATTTTACTCAAACTTTTACGCACTGAGTCATCAAATACTAAGTAAGCACTGGCGCCTTTTTGATTTAAAATAGCAGCCGATGCTTTGTCACGTGTGGTTAGCTCATTAACGAAACGTTTACCATCACGGTTAACTAAAATTGCACCATTACCACGGACTGCTTCAGTCACCATAACGCCACCCACAGGTGAGTAAGTTGGATGCGCTTGTACGTATTGAAGATCTTTGGTTGCAGCGCCTGCTAACTCAGCAACATCTAATCCATCGCCAGTAGCACCAGCATGGTTAGTAGATTTAAAGCCTTTTAAGCTAGGGTCATACTTAGCCACACGTTCATTATTTTTAGCAAAGCCACCTGTTGCAATAACAACCGAGTCTGCATTTATCACGTAATAACCTGTGTATGCACCTTTAACTAAGACACCGGTGACTTTGCCGGATGCATCTTCAATAATGCGCACAACACGACTATTAAGCCTGATATCAGTATCACGGCTTATTGCAGCATCCCAAAGTACTTGTGCCACATGTGCGCCAACGCCTGCACCACCAGTGGGACGATGACTACGATTAACACTCGCGCCTCCCATACGGCCAACATCGGTTAAATCTGCACCTAATGCTGTCAACCAATCAACGGAATCAGATGAATTATTCGCTAACACTTTTACCAATGCAGGATCATTAAGATTACCGCCCCCCTTCATGGTGTCATCGATCATAACTTGTTTTTTATCTTCAATTTTCAGTGTTGCTTGGGCTTTGGTTTCTGCCGCATTCATGCCCCCTGCGGCTAATTTTGTATTACCACCAGCCACTGGTTCTTTTTCTAATAAAATAACTTTAGCACCATGATTACGTGCAGAAACGGCCGCCGCTAAACCCGCACCACCTGAACCAATAATAACCACATCGGTCGTTTCTTTTGCACCTTTAGCAATCGCTTGATCTTGTGCTGTTTTGTCGGCATTAACTGGCACAAACTCACGCTGCCATTTCCCCGAAAATGGCATTTGATATTCAAAGCTATGGCAAGAATCACAGTAAGTGACTGACTTTTCATGCCCAGAGTGACAGCTGGTACAGCTAACATCGCCAATTAAATGTGATTGATGTGGTGAAACAATACCTTCTCGCTCTGTTTCGGCAACTTCCTTTAGAGTGCCGTGACAACTGGTACATTGGGCATTTTCATAGGTTAAGTTGTCGCCAGTTGGCCCTTTTTTATTAACGTGACAAGTATCACAACTACCCATTTCAGCATGAAAATCGGCTAAGTTTTCTGGTGCTGCATATGTAGCTGAACTTAACGCACCCGAAACCAGTAACGCTAATAGTGATTTTGTTGTGTGTGTTAGCATTATATCCCCCTGCCTTGCGGCATTAATCGTACAACTAACATACCACCCTCTAAAGAGGTACACTGGTAGCAAGGTCACACATCAATAACCTCCTTCAATTTATGGATATATTTGCGTGTCAGCGCATTGTTTAACATAGTCAGATTTTGATTTACCTCCCAAAAACTAAGCTGATTTCTGCTAATTAACTTTGGGGTTGTTAATATGATTAGACTCAACCGATGATAAGAAGCTTTAATGAGCATGCATGCAAAACAGCAACGGCTTTCCGAAACACGCTTTTGGTTTGAACGATTAACCAAAACGGGCCTTAGGGCGTTACATATTATTGGTGTTGTTGGGGCTGGTGGCGGCATATTACTGCACGTTGATAAAAGTCTATGGTTGCCTTACTGGATCATCACCCTGACAACAGGGATTTTGCTGATGACATGGGAAATTATCAGAGACTGGCACTGGCTGATTCAATTAAAAGGGGTGCTGACGCTTACCAAGGTTGGATTATTATTTTTGTTGATGCTACTAACTGATTGGCAGGTGGAAATTATTACTCTTTTAGTATTACTTTCGGTGCTGGTGTCACATGGTCCTGCTGGTCTGCGTCATTATTCAGTAGTGCATCGCAAGGTTATCCATGGTAAAAAAGAGATTAAAGGTTAGTCTCTCATCAAAGGACACAGGATGTTCCCCTATCCAGAACAATATCGCACTGCGACGCCCCCACTGACAACCACTTTTATGGTGTTTTGGGCTTTACTGAGTCACAGTATTTTTGCCGATGCGAGTCCATTTGCACTTTACCCACTAATAATGTTGTTTCCATTTGTTATTTTATTTCATGGTTATTTAATTTGGCTAGCAAAGGGGATGAGTCGATTAGATCAATGTTTTTATGCGCTCGTGCATATCCCATTAGCATTTGTGGTGTGGACATTTACCATTATGCTGGTCAATGGCGAAGCTTTTTCTTAAGTTAGCTTTTTTATGATCCACTTGCATCTTATAAGGTGGATCAGTATCTTTGCCATCCTTTCATACCTCCCGCTATAGAGACACACCATGGCAGACTTTATCTACCAACCAGCAACTGAACCTTGGTTGGATATAATCCATCAAGATAAAGATATTATTGTGATCAATAAACCGTCTGGCTTGCTGTCGGTTCCAGGCAGAGAAGCGCAATACCATGACAGTGTTTTTTCTCGCGTATTACGTGATTATCCTAATGCACAAATCGTTCACCGTTTAGATATGGCGACATCAGGGATTATCGTCTTAGCCTTACGAAAAAATGCTGAACGAGAATTAAAACGTCAGTTTAGAGATCGAGAAACCCACAAAGTGTACTTTGCCCGTGTTGCAGGCCACATGAAGGCGTCAATAACACGTGTTTCACTGCCGTTAATTTGTGATTGGCCTAACCGTCCCAAACAAAAGGTCGACCATTTGGTGGGAAAGCCCTCTGAAACCCTAATTGACATTATCAGCTATGCTAAGCGTTCAACCCTGGTAAAATTGACCCCTATTACTGGTCGTTCACACCAACTCCGTGTGCATATGATGGCATTAGGCCATCCTATTCTTGGTGATGGTTTCTACGCAGACCCATTAGCAAAAAGTTTGGCACCACGCTTACTGCTACATGCCACCGAGTTATCTATAAAGCATCCTTACTCAGCGCAGCTAATGCACTTTAGTTCGTTACCCAATTTTATAGAGCCAATCACTGAACAGTAATTTTGATAGTAATTACATAACAAAAGACGTAAATTAATGCCTATTCAAATAGAAAATAGGCATTTTACTGTGGATAGCTCATTTCAGCGCGACCAACTTGACAACCTAATTTTATCGGCATTAATGGAAGATGCACGTACGCCATTTGCCGAGCTGGCTAAACGGTTTTCAGTTAGCGCAGGCACCATTCATGTCCGCGTTGAAAAAATGAAACAAGCAGGCATCATCACAGGGGCACAAATTACCGTTAATCCTAAAGCATTGGGTTACGATGTTTGCTGCTTTATTGGTATTAATTTGAAAAGTGCCGGTGATTATCCCGCCGCCATAGCAAAATTAAATGCATTAGATGAAGTGGTTGAGGCATATTATACTACGGGTAATTACTCCATTTTTGTAAAGGTAATGTGCCAATCTATAGATGGATTACAACATGTATTGATTAATCGCATACAGTCAATAGACGAAATTCAGTCAACAGAAACCTTAATTAGCCTGCAAAACCCCATCGTAAGAGCGGTTAAGCCTTAGAACAATTAGCTATAAGCTAATATAAGCAACATACTATTCCGTATAATAAAAACAATAGTTTTTTCCTTTAACTCATTACATTTGTTGCCCAGTTGTGATAAAAATGTCTGCGGCGCATTACATGATGCAACATAAACATTATAAAAATATTACAATTACACCCCACGACCTATCTATGGATTGTTATTCAATTCTTAAGACACACATTGAGGGTGACTTGAAACAAGGAAGACGTTGTGAAGACTAAACTATCACTCGCTATTTCAGCGGCATTAATTTCAAGTGTTACTTATGCGAACACTGATTACACTGGTTTACAGTATTCTCCAGAATTACAATCCACTGACAATTATAAAAAATCTACTGTTAAAGCAAATGGTATAACAGCTCCTCAACGCTTTATTGTTGAGCTGTCTTCTCCAGCAGTAGCGCTCTATCAAGGTGGCATTAAAAACCTAGCAGCCACAGCAATCAAATCTAAAGATGGTAAGATTGACATTCAATCGGCTCCAGTTAAAGACTACGCTTCACACCTAACTGCAGAGCAAAATAAATTTGCCAGCGCGTTAACTAAAGTAGCGGGCAACGCCAAAGTAGAACGTAAGTTCAAAACACTATTTAACGGCGTATCTATTGCCGGCCAAGGTTTAACCATTGAAGCGTTAATGGCAATTCCCGGTGTTAAGGCGGTTTACCCTGAAACAATGTATGAAGCACAAATGGATGCTTCACATGAGATAATCAATAGCCAAGCAATGTGGAATGCAGTTAACGGCATGGAAAATGCTGGTAAAGGCGTTAAGGTTGCTATCATTGATGGTGGTATTCGCCCAGAAAACCCAATGTTTGCAGATGACGGCTTTGAAGCGCCAAAAGGTGCTCTTCCAACAGATGATTACTGTTCAACAGTTGATACCAGCTTTTGTAACAATAAATTGATTGTAGCTCGCTGGTCTGCTCCTACATTCCCAGTTTGTGCTGACGAATATATGAGCCCACTAGGTTATGGTGGTCATGGTACTCACGTTGCTGGTACTGCTGTAGGTAATAAAGTTGATGTAACTTATGAAGGCGTAGATGTCACCCTTTCAGGTGTTGCTCCAGCGGCTTACTTAATGGCCTATAAAGCGCTTTACAACAAAGCGGATTGTTCTGGCGGTAGTGGTTCTAACATTATGCTTATGGAAGCATTAGAGCACGCAGTAAACGATGGCGCTGATGTAATTAACAACTCTTGGGGTGGCGGTGCTGGTGGCGATCCTGCTAGCAGCCCATACAAAACAATGTTTGAAGCTGCTGAAGCAGCAGGCATTGTTGTTGTAAGTGCAGCTGGTAATGACGGTAATGGCGCTAAAACTATTGGTTGCCCTGCTTGTATCGAATCCGGTATCACAGTAGCCAACAGCACTACAGGTCGTTTCTTTGCTAACGCATTTAATGCTGGCGGTGAAGACTTACTCGCTATTCCAGGATCTGATACTGTTTTTGAACTAGATATTACCGCACCAATTATTGCGGCTAAAAATATTGCTGCCGAAAACTTCACCGGTTGTGCGCCTTTTGCTGCAGATTCTTTCAAAGACGGCATAGCACTTATTTCTCGTGGTGCCTGTAATTTCAGCTTAAAAGCGACTAACGCAATGAATGCTGGCGCTAAAGCCGTTGTGGTTTACAACAGTGCACCAGGCGCTCCAATTACCATGTCTATGCCAGGGGTTACTTTCCCATCTGTTATGATTTCAAAAGCAGATGGTGACTCAATTATTGATTCATTAGGTGACACAGCTACAGCTGGTACTATTTCTGCTGAAATTAAGCGTATAGTATCCCAAGGCCTTGCTGATATGATCAACCAATCGAGCTCTCGCGGGCCTAACGGTAATGAAAATATCTTAAAACCAGACTTAGCTGCTCCTGGTACAAGTATTTTATCTGCATTCTCTCCTGATGATGGCGGAAAACCTTTCAATGCCATTACAGGTACAAGTATGGCAAGTCCTCACGTTGCTGGTGCAGCGGCCTTAATGGCGCAATTACATCCAGACTGGTCTGCGATTGATATTAAAACAGCACTAACTTCTACAGCCCAAATGGCTGACATTTTAGATGATGACGCTGTTACACCGGCATCACCATTTGCTATGGGCGCTGGCCGTATGGATTTAGACGCTGCTGCTAAAGCAGTGTTAACCTTCGACAAGCCTTCTATTGCTGCTGATTCATGTGTAGGCGTATGTACCTTCACACGTACAGTTAACAACAAAAGTGCTGAAGCAACATCATGGGCTTTAGCAGCTAAAGCTGACTCTGCTGGCATAATGGTTTCTCCAACAACATTAGAACTTGCTGCAGGCGCTTCTGCAACCTTCACGGTTACTGTTGATTCTTCTTACAGCACTTACGGTGAGTGGATATTTGGTAACATCATGCTGACTAGCAATGATGGCAAACAAGGTGCACACCTACCTCTAGCTGTACTTGCTAGAGAAACAAGTGACTCTTCTTTAATCAACACCTTTACTACCGATGCTGATATTACCACTGCTGATGAATTTGAAATCAAGGCTGTTGTTAATAACACTATGTTTGACGGTAATACCACCATCACAGCTACAGCCCCTAAAGGCACAAAACTGACAAGCAAAGATGATGTTATGGTTAACATGGCAGATGCGACTCAGAATGGTATGAGCGTTGATGAAAAAACGGGTGTAATTACTTGGGTTGGTAACATGAAACTTCCTAAGATGGTTTCAGCTAAAGGAACGGGTTCTTATCCAAATATTACAGATTTAGGTTTGTCGTTTACCCCAGTATGTGCTGATGGTTGTGATGAAGCTAACTTTGTATTTAATGTTCCTGCCTATAAGTATAACGGCCAAGAATATACTCAAATTACCATGTCTGACAATGGTATTGTTATTCCAGGCAACAGCGCAACTGCTGGCACATATGCTAACAAGCAGCTACCTGATTCTGGCACTCCTAACAACATTGTTGCCCCATTCTGGTCTGATTTCGATTTAAGCGATGGATCTGTTGGTGATACTGGTGGCGGAGCAATGTCTATTGGTGTCGTAAATGGTAGTACTTCACGATGGGTTGTTGTTGAATGGAATGACGCACAGTTATATGGTGACACTTCAGGTGATCAATATAGCTTCAGCGTATGGTTTAAAACCGGTGCGGCTGAAGAAGTGACATTTAATTACTTCAAAGTTCCAACAATGCCTGCTGCACTAACAATCGGCGCAGAAAACATCGGTGGATCGATTGGTACAACTTACCACTTCAATGGTACTGGTGGAACTGTAGCTGCAAATGATTATGTAGAAATTTCAGCAGCTTCAGCAGGTAGTGTCGAGTTAGCTTATAAAGTAAAAACTACTGAGTTTAACTTTGGCCAAGCTGATGTACTAGAAATTGTTGAAGACAGTTCTGCATCAATGAATGTGCTTCTTAATGATACTAAAGCCGATCAAAAAGTGGCTCGAGTTCAAGTATCAGGTTCTGGTATGACAGCAAAAGCACAAAGTGTAATTGATGTAATGCCATCTGGCGCACTAACAAATGTAATGATTTCTAAGCAACCAGCAAATGGTACTGCTGTGATTTCAGAAACAGGTGAATTAACTTACACTCCAAAAGCAAACTTCTTCGGCAAAGATACTCTTTCTTATACCGCTGAGGATGCAGCAGGAAATGTAATTACACCAACTGCTGTTTCACTAACAGTTAGTAATGTTAATGATGCGCCTACTGTCGCTCCAACATCTACTGATAAGATTGTTGGCTTAACAACTTATGTTTCTTCAAATGCTAAAGATCTTGATGGTGATAAGCTAACTTATACTTGGGTACAAACTTCTGGGCCTACTGTAAGTTTCGATGCTACAGCGAAAGACATTAGCTTTATAACTACAGAAGTTGCCACATATGCTTTCACTGTTATGGCTAATGATGGCAAGCTAGACAGCAACCTAGGTGAAGTCTCGGTCAAATCAACACCAAAGCCAGATAATGACAATGGTGGTTCTCTAGGCTGGTTAACAACGTTATTACTACCTTTAGCGGCATTGCGTCGTCGTAAGCACTAATAAACAACGTTAACGTGTAAAACAAAAAACCAGTTGCTCCGGCAACTGGTTTTTTATTAGTGTAGCTGAGCTCGATTTCTTCATCTGAAACATCAGCATGAGATGTCGTATCAAACTGTTCGATTTCAGCAAACCTGCTAAATCAGAAACTTGATCCAACCATTTTAAACTGACGATTAAACCCCTCTGCTGCAGTTTGTTGTAACTGCCTCACAATGCGTTCTGCTTCAGAGAATTGATACCCTGCTATTTGATATGCTTTGGACTTCCCAGAGTGTCTAGTGAAAGCTGGGAAGTCCACTTAGCTAAGACTCTAGAGTTAGTCTTGACGGTAAAATGCAGATAATAGAACTCTCGATGAAATGACTTTGACGGCTATCAATTCTTTTCTAAAAATTAGATGTAATAATCTCATAGTACAGTAAGAGCAGAAATAAAATTAAAGGAAGGGACCTACTTGTATCAAGTATCACTAAATAAGCATAAAAAAAGCCCCGTTCAATTAAGAACAGGGCTTTAAATAATGGTACCCGAGGACGGACTTGAACCGTCACTTCTTTCGAAATCGGATTTTGAATCCGACGTGTCTACCGATTTCACCACTCGGGCAGTGCCTTTTAAGCTACATTTAGCTTTGCAAAGAAATCTTAAAAAAATATCTTTGCAAAACTCTAGTATTACTTCACTTAATGAGTATCAATTAAGTGAACAGAATTATACCCATGCTTATGACAATGGCAAGTCCTTTGGGTTGACTTTACTGACAAAAGTGAACAATTGCCTAAATTCTCAACGCTTCCTCAAAATAAGCTGTAAAAAACACCACTAATTTAAAAAGTTCGCTGTAGTGAGCAGAAGCTAATTTCTACCAGCTAGAGCACATAAACGCCATAAAGATCACATTTACACACTGGTATACCTAATAATAGAGTCAATCATTGATCAAGATCAGTTTTGCAATTTTATTTCAGCATTATGATAACTAGGACTTCACAAATAAAAGGATAGATATCATGGCATTTTGGTTAGATTTAATGTTTGGAAACCCAATTGGATTAATGTCTATGATTGTCATTTTTAGTACTTTGGGAATTGTATCTTACTTAATGTGGATGTTTATTGTGAAGTCTGCACCAGGCAATGATGAATAACATCATTGCTATAATATTATATCTGTTCGTTATTCTTAGTCATTTACGATAATTATAAATTCTGATCCATTTTAGGGGCTAATTTAGCCCCCCTTTCTTATTGCGCAAATTTCTATAAAACAGAGTTTCTGACACCTTTGTCTCTAAAAATGAAGGCTATTAAGCTGCATGTTTACGGGGTTGAACTAGGCCACTGATAAAGTGAGGTCTGGTCTTCAATAAATAAGTCAACTCTTCTTGTGTAGGTTCTCCTGCAGGTAAACGTAGCACGTCACGGTTTAAATAAATCCGCGCAGGCATGGAGATTTTATACTCTGCTGTAGGACCTTGAATCGCATAATGGCGCTGGTTACCTAGCTCTTCCAGAATATTGGTATGCAATAAACTTTTCACTGCCAACTCATTTTGGGGCAATGCTAATATAGTTGCACCTTGTAAAAAGAACTCTCTCAACAACGCCCTTTCGGCAGGATCAAGTAGTTTTACTTTAGCTTCTATAGTTTCAACTGTTCTTTTTTGACGTAAATGCTGTATGGACTCATCAGCAACAAAGCTCACCAATTGACTTAAAAAGTATGCCGCCCCCACGATTAAAGCTAAACCAATAAGATAGTTATACTGTGCGACAATTTCAGCAAGGGCTAACTGAGACAAAAGATCTTTCGGGGCAAATAATAACCCCAAGCATAACACTACCAACCATAACATCGCACTCATGAAAGTACGCTTTGCATTACTTAAGCTAATTGCTTTAATCATCGCTTTTTTCATCACAGCCTCAGTGTCAGAAATTTGAACATCTAATTTCTTGAAAGCAAGTTTAATGCCACCTTTAGCCGGTAAATTAATTAACATCAATATAATAAAGTTTGCTCTGAAATTGAAAAATCAATAGAAAAGTAGTGAATTAAATATAGCTATAATATAAATTTTGAACTAACTTGTTATATAAGCACTTAGATTAATTAAATAAATAAAAATATGCTGAAATTTTCCAACCAACTATTCACTAGTCCTATCGGTCGAAAGCTTATGCTTTCGATTGTGCTTTTTAGTTCACTTATTACCCTTCTTACGACTATTTATCAGTTATTTAACGATTACAACAGTGATGTAAACCGTATAGATAGAGCATTCTCTAGTATCGAAAAAGTAAATTTAGAAGTATTAGCTGCCAGTATTTGGGTAATAGATGAGCGCTTAATTAGTACTCAGTTAGACGGTTTAAGTCAATTACCTGACATTACCTATATCTCAATTAAGGATGATAGCGGTCAAGAGTGGCAGGCAGGTAAGTATCATCAGACATCGACGATTGAGAAACAATTTGATCTTATTTACACCAATTCAAATCAGATAAAGGTAGGCACTTTACTCGTCCAAGCCGACCTGAACATTATTTACGATAGGCTTTATGATAAAGCTATCCTCATATTGCTATCAAACGCGATAAAAACCTTTTTAGTTGCTGGTTTTATTCTATTCTTGGTTTGGTTGAACATCACAAAACACTTACTCAAGCTCAGTCAATATTGTGAGCAAATAAGTTTGGATAAACCTTTTAATCCCTTAGTTTTTGACCATAAAAGTAAACGTGACGAATTTGCTATGGTGGCAAAAGCGATTAATAGCATGCAACAGCAAGTAAGAGCCTCATTTGCCGATGAACAAGAATCGAAAACAGCATTACAAAGTGCACTGGAAGATCGAGAACGATTACTTAAACTTGAGCGAAGCTATAAAGATGAACTGGCTCGACAAGTTAAAGAACAAACCAAAGAACTAGAGCAGTCATTACTGATTTTAAAACGTGCTCAGCAAGTGCTTGTCGAGCAGGAAAAAATGGCAGCATTAGGGGGATTAGTTTCAGGATTAGCACATGAGATAAATACCCCTATTGGTATATGTTTAACTGCAGCAAGCTCTCAACTCTCTCATGTAGAAGATTTAATTAAGCTCATCCATAGCGAGCATGCCACCTTGGAGGAGATAAACCGTATTCTTGAAGAGTACCAGCAAAGTTGTGAACTAATAGTTAATAATATTACTCGAGCCAGCACATTAATCCAAAAATTCAAAACGGTAGCAGCAGAGCAACGTTATGAGAAAAATACTCAGTTTAATTTGAAAAAACAGCTAGAAGACATTATCGAATCAGCTCAAATCATGTTTTCACCACAACATGTGGATATAACTATAAATATAGATGAAAGGTTAGAAATCGTTAGTAACATTAACTTACTCAACCAAATTATTAGTAATATTATTTCTAACGCATATACACACGCATTTAAAGGCGTCGAACACAGTCAAATTATGATAAATGCGGAAATTGAGTATGACAAAGTGAATATTGAAATTCAAAACAATGGTTTGAGTATTCCTGCGGATGTAGCCGACCGCATGTTTGAGCCATTCTTTACTACTGCCAGAAATAGAGGAGGAATAGGTTTAGGGTTAGCCGCAGCATTTAATGCCGCGACCTTACTGCATGGCAACGTCAGATATGAACCTATTTCACCATTAGGCGGCCCAATGTTTATTGTTAGCTTCCCTTATGAAAATGTGCCAAAGTTCGCCGACAATACGTTAATTGTTGAGTAATTGAGTCAGTGAAAAATCACACGAACCAGTAACACCTTAGCTAATAAAGTATTGATATAAAAAAACCAACGACTTAAGCGCTATTATTTCGCACAAGCCTTAGCGGATATTTTAGTTAACACACGACTGGCAGCCATAAAACCGAACGTACCTGTAACCATAGTCACGGCACCAAAGCCTGAAGCACAATCCATTCTCATACTTCCTTCGGCTGTCGCTTTAGTCACGCATACACTGCCATCAGCTTGGGGGTAAACTAAGTGCTGAGTGGAAAACACCGCATCAATAGCAAAGCGTCGCTCAGTATTTTTACTAAACCCATATTCTTTACGTAAAATCCCTCGCACTTTAGCTAATAATGGATCTTGCACTGTTTTTGCTAAATCAGTCACTTGAATTTGACTAGGATCGGTCTGTCCACCCGCACCACCAATAGTTACAATTGGAATTTTATTGCGTTTACAGTGGGCAATTAATCCCGCTTTTTGTTTTACCGCATCAATACAATCGACAACATAATCAATTTGCTGACTATTAGAGGTATTATTTTCACGGGGGAAATATTCGCTCAGGTTGTCTAAGGTAATAAAGTCTTCAATTTCATTAACTTGGCATTCTGGATTAATGTCTCGAATACGTTTTGCCATGACTTCGACTTTTGACTGCCCCACCGTTTGAGCTAAGGCATGAATTTGACGATTAGTATTAGTCACACATATATCATCCAAATCAATTAAACTAATATGGCCGATACCGCTTCTGGCAAGGGCTTCTGCCACCCAAGTTCCCACGCCGCCAATACCAACCACTACCACGTGAGTTTGAGCAAAAGCATTTAATGCTGCTTGACCATATAAACGCCCTATACCTGCAAATCGATTCATATATGCTTCTGACAACATCACATGCCTTTATTCTGACTGACTTAACGAGTTGCCTATTTTAGCCTAGTCGCCGTCAAAGCTAAATGACCTAGGTTTATATAATCACTATTCGAACAAGCTTAAATATCGTCGCTTCATAGATGTTACAAAAGTCAAAAATTAAATATAAAAAACTTTAAATCACAATAGCCTAAAAAATTAAGATACGAGTCCATATTTACAGCTCAATGCTTTAGTTTTAGCTATGCCATTAATGTCGTTAATGAATCGCTAAATAACTGTTCAAACTCATTTTTTGCCTTTAAAAAAATACACCACTTAATTTAACAACTGCTAATCTACATTGTTACTCTTTGAATTTGCTATCAGTAATTGATCGTGACCAAGGCCACTTAAACGCCGAAAAGATGTGCTGATAATCCTTTTTAAAGAACAGTGACACAACGAAAACACTTAATACAATATAAAAACAGCAATAAAACACCTTTCCAGCTCAGTTTTACATATAAAAAATAACTTAAGGTCTAAAAGTTTGATCTCTACCACAAACTAAGCTTAGCAAAACTGTAAAATCTCAAATCAGATTGTTACATGCCACTTTTTGGCATTAATTACTATTAAAACCATTCTTAAAATGGAATCATAGAACGTTAAGTTCTGGGAGTATGAAAGATGAAAAAAACCTTACTATCTGCATCAGTTGCGTCTATTTTAGCTATTACATCATTTGGTGCACTTGCTGATGGCCCTGATTTTTACGGTCGTTTAGATTTATCGCTAACTAACTCAGATGCAGGCTCAACCTTACAAAGTGGCACTAATGGCGTAACTTTAGGTGAGAGCGGCACTTATTTAGAGAATAACTTTTCTAATGTTGGCGTAAAAGGTAACGAGAAAATTTCTGACGGCGTAGAAGTGCTATACCAAATGGAATTTCAAGTTGAAAATACTTCCAATTCAGGAGACACGTTCAAAGCCCGTAATACATTTTTAGGTATCAAAACTTCAGCGGGTTCTGTTTTAGTGGGTCGTAACGACACCGTATTTAAACAATCTGAAGGTGGTGTTGATTTATTTGGCAACTCCAACGCTGATATCGACCGTATCGTCAGCGGCCAAACTCGTAGCGCTGATGGTATATGGTACTACTCTCCAGTTATTGCGGACCTCATCACCCTTAATGCAACCTATTTAATGGAAGATAACCAAGCTTCTGATGACGCTCAGTATGCATTAAGTGTCACCTTAGGTGATAAAGGCTTGGCTAAGCAAAATTACTATGTCGCTGGTGCTTATAACAAAGCTATTGGTGGCGTTGATGCTTACCGTGCTGTAGGTCAAGTTAAGTTTGGCGATTTCAAAGTGGGCGGTTTATTCCAAAACTCTGAAAGCGTAACTGACAGCAACATTGACGGTAACACATATTTTGTCAACGCGGTTTACAACTTAAATGGTGTTAACTTAAAAGTAGAATATGGTCAAGATGAAGCTGGTTTTGGTAAGTACTACAAAGCCTTAGGTCAAGCAGGTGCTGATGATATCAATGTACAAAATATCACAGTGGGTGCTGATTATCGTGTAGCCAAATCGACGTTATTATTCGCACATTATGCTATGTATGAAGGTGACTACACTGAAACTAACGTTAAAACTGATCTAAAAGATGATAACGTATTCACTGTAGGCGTACGTTACGACTTCTAATCTAATTAGGCGTTAACATTAAGGCGACCTTATGGTCGCCTTTTTATTTAAGCTAGTTGTAAACTCTATATCACTTTTTTGCGGGTTAACTTATATGCTGCTTCGTTTAACCATGGGACCTGTTTATTCACAAATCTTGGGTTATCAGCAAGCACATCTTCACAAGCAAGTAAGGTCACCTCAAAATACGGCGATAAATATTGCTCAACCCAGTCAGGACTCACTGCAAATGGCGGACCTTTAAGCGTGTCTTGAGGATAGTCTAGTGTAATTAATAACCCGGATATATCTACGGGAATCAGCTTAGCAAGTGTTTGTGCATACTGTTGGCGCATATCTTCTGGCCAAGCAATTAACGCCGCTCGATCATAAAAGCCGCCAATATCTGTCGTGACACTTGGGTCTAAAGCAAAAATATCACCTTGAATTAACTGAATTTGATCGGCTGCATAAAATTGATGTTGGGTATGCTGCTGAACTTGAAATGGGAGTTGGTTGTCATTAAAAAATTGTTCAATAGCCGTTTGACTTAACTCACACCCCTGCACTTGATGACCCAATTCAGCTAAATAGCACATGTCTAAGGATTTACCACATAGCGGCACAAAAATTTTACTCATGGGCACTAAATTCAACTCAGACCAAAAACGAATCAATAACGGATTCACTTGTGGTTGGTGAAAACCTATCTGTTGCATCTGCCATTTTTCATGCCAAAATTGAGGTTCCATTTTAAATCTCTCCAACGAATTTAACTGCAGCCCACTGTATAAGCTTGTATCAACAGAAGCAACTGCAATCCAGCCACTATTCGTTAGATAAATCCCCCTTAAGAACCAATTGAACTTTACGCAACCACACACAATTCTCACATTGACAGTTACGGCGAGATAAATGGTGTGGGGACAAACTTGAATCGACAAAATCAACTGCGACCAGTAATTGTTGCTTTAAATCATCGACAGATTTTTGCTCCATCGCAACCATCTCATCATTATGATTAATCCAGACACACTCTTCCCCTTGATGGCAGGTAATACATTGCTCGTCCGCTGCATTGAAAAATACCGCATGGGGACAATGTGTCACTTCCATAGATTGCAGTATACGTAGTCGAGGAAAGTCAAACAGTTGAATTAAATCCGCTTTTTTTATATTTGGCATAACGTGTTCCCTATAAAAGCGATTGCTAAATCTCTGTTAATCTTACCGACTCAAGGACAAAAGTAAGTTGATACAGGTCAAGGTTTACTTAACCGATAAAATTAGTTAGGAAGCGCTTGAAGTCAGGCTGAGATAAGGCTTAAATAACCTAAGCAGTTTTAAGGGGATATCATTTGCAAACGCCACAACTACAACACTTTTATATTAATGAAGAGCAATCTATTTATTTGCTTAAGGCGAATGATGCCCGCAAACATAAAGCCTGGGTCAGATTATGTAAGCAGCAGCTAATCAAGCTTGGCTACTCAACAATAGAATTTATTGGTAAAGGTGCTTATGGCTTTGTATTTGCAGGAATAAACAGTGTGGGTGATTCACACGTGTTTAAATTTTCCCGTCTGACGTTACCGCAAAATATTCAAGACAGGCTCGAAGAAGAAGCCTATATGCTTAGTCTAGTTAAACATCCTAATGTGCCCGCCGCAATCAAGTTTGAACGCGTAGGCAAGCAAGGTATTTTAGTGATGGAACGCGCTAAAGGAGAAGATTTAGATAAAATTTGCCTACGCATGGGGGCATTGCCAGCATCAATGATAGTCAGCATAGCCCGCCAGCTTGCCAATATTTTGTATTATCTACGCAAAGGCAAACCCTTTGTCCACGGTGATATTAAACCATCGAATTTAGTGTATGACATTGAAAGTGATAACCTGTCGCTAATTGATTGGGGCTCGGCTGTATTTGCACAGCGCGATGAATTTAATCGTCCTGTGGATGATAATGTGATGTCGCTAATGTCTAGCGATCAGCACCAGACAAATGCCCGCATGGGTGATGTCTACTTTATCGGCGAAGACCAGCTCAGTGGCGCGCTTTCTTCAGCACGATTTGATGAACAAGGTGTGGCGGGCACCTTATATGCACTTGCTTCAGGGCAAAGCAGTCGCTTTGGCACTAAAGTTATCCCCGCCACAAGTATTGGTCTGCCGATTGAGCTAGCGAAAACCTTAGACGGCATGTTAAGCAACGATCCTGTGATGAGAGCCCGTGCTGGCGATTACTTTTTAAAAAGTATGCGTCACAACCATCGTATGCACTTACCCAATATTCCATATCTGCCAACTAAATCTGAAATTCCGGTTTGGCTTCAACCACGCCCAAGAGTAATTGAAACCGTCAGCTATAGCTCGCGTAAATCATTTTTAAAAGAACATAATAGCCATGAACACATTGCAGATATTGACGATGTGCAGGTCGATAAATACTATCGAAATTTTATGGTTGGCATGGCAGATACTGAAAAAGGATTTATTGCGGCTGTCGGGCGTTTGGCTCAATACTCAATCGTCGGTGGACTGGCAATACACTGGCAGCCAACGGGGGTTTACATTGATTCAAACTTAGCAACCTATGACCCTAGTCATAAAACTGCGTTAACACTTGCGGTGAATAACATGGTCACTATGGCGCGGGGCATTAAACGTATTGGGGTATTTAAAGCCTGCTTTTTTAATGCCAAAGACACACTGCATATCGAACGTAGTAATCCTGAAATGCCCTTTGAAATAACAGGTGAAATGCAATTACCTTTTGAAGTTGGTGATGTGCCCTTACTGGAGGATAAATCTCGTCTGCATTCCTATTTTGAAGATGGTAAAGATCCAGAAGAAAACCTCGAACTTCCCGCAGAAATAATGACAGAATTAGGCTGGCTCAACCAAATTCATCACACTGGCTGTATTATTTTTGAAGCACTTCCGACTCACTTAAAAATCCATAGCTATTTACGACTACTTAATCCACGCAAACAAGCTGCATTCAGGGCTTCGCTCGATAGAATTATTGCTAATGCAGATAAAATTCAAGGTCATGGGATCAGTGGTTTTATGAAGTTACCTTATAAGAATACCCGTCAGTTTTCACATTTAGATAAGAAACCTGACCTGTTTTACCCTAAAAACCCCAAGGAACTGACCACATAAAAAAGCCCTGAAGATATCTTCAGGGCTTTTACGTTAAGCAACTAAGCTAACAGGAAGGTTAGATAGGTGAGCCAGGCGGCATAATAAGTGGCTTAGCAATTAATTTGTATTCCGGTGTTTGCAGGCTTTTCTCAATACCTTGATATAGCCAATCGAAATGCGCTGCTTGATACTCACTTGCACGGGTACTACGGCGCTTTAATTGCTTCACGGTAAAGCCGAGTTTAGCGAATAACTGGGCTTTAACTTCACTGGCAGTATCTTGGTGATGATATGCAGCTAACATGCCTTCAACCACAACGGCATTGACCCGCATATTAATGCCTAACTGTGTTTCCCGTGACAACTCTTGATATACGGTTGCCCCTATAAGCTTATCTAATATATCTACCACAGAGAGCTGTTCAGTATCTTGCATATAAGCTTGGTTAACACGATTTAGTCGCTCTGGTGACAATAACTGCGCCACAATATGCCGACTCATGACTTCTGCCATCCCTAATGGATCGCTCACAACACCCATATTGCCATTAAAGCTTTCACGGGTTTTACGATAATTTCCAGCTTTGGGTACTAAAGCGTGCAGTACATTATCAGGTATCGCTAAACTTTGGGGCGATAAGCCTGCTACTAATGCATCCAGCGCAGCATGTTGCTTTGCTGGCGCCGCAAAAAACCAGCGCAGCCCTGAGCCTAATTGCTGGTAGTTATAATCAGTGCCGCCAATCCATTTAGCCGCCGCTTCTATCTGATAACGGGTTAATAAATACATAGGCACAAACACATCTGCCAACTCACCTTTAGGCTCATCTTTAAGTAACGCCTCGCCATTAAACTGGGTAATAGCATGGCGACGCACGGCTTCTAAGCGAGACAATTCTGCAATAGCATCATTGCCGTTATCCCACAGACTTGCATAAATATGACTTGCGCCGCTTCCACGAGAGTCCGCTTCGCCAATATACCGATAGCCTTTAGTTAACGCTTGATTAAGCAGTTGCTCTTGATTAGCCGCAGCACCATAGCCAAACGCGACGGTATATTTATCCCACTCGCCTATGCCCTCTGAATACGGGTTATCAATCGCGATGGCGTTATTTTCTAAACGCACATATGGGTGGGGATAATCCATCACCGACGCATTATCATTCGTTGATGCGGCAAAGTTATGATCAAAGCCTAATGTGTGGCCAATTTCATGGGCCGACAATTGACGAATTCGCGCTAAAGAAAGTGCCATAGCAGCATCTGCAGCAGCTTGTCTATCTGACCAGTCGGCGGTTAACCCTCTGGCAATAAGGTGATCTTGCTTAACCCTTAAACTACCTAAAGTGACATGACCCTTAATAATTTCACCGGTACGCGGATCGGTGACGGCTGCCCCATATGACCAACCACGCGTGGCGCGATGCACCCATTGGATCATGTTATAACGCACATCTTGAGGATCCGCGCCCTCTGGTAGCATCGCCACTTTAAAACCATTAATAAAACCAGCTTCATTAAAAGCTTCTTCCCACCAGCGCGCACCCTCTAATAATGCAGTTCTAATCGGTTCAGGCACACCTGGGTCAAGGTAATAAGTAATGGGTTTAATGACTTCACTGGGGGCATCGCCTGGCGTCACTTTCTCAAGGCGGTGACGTAATAAGTAGCGCTGCACCAACGGCTCATCTACCTTAACGGAGTAATCTGCATACTCGTCAGATAAATAACCACTCATAGGATGATATGCGCGGGCTTGGTAACCCGCTTCGGGCAGCTGAATAAATGAGTAACGCATCCGCACCGACATAAACTTACCATCGGGGGTAACCTCGGCAACTTGCTCGCCAGCTTGTTGAGCTTTAAAAGTCAGGTTAACGTCAACATCGGCATTTTGTGCAAAGGATTTTATATTATCGGGCATGATCACCGACAACTGGCTATCAAGGCTGTAAGCACCTTGTTCTGTGTCGGCTAATACATCCGATACGCCGTGTAAGTCGTTAATGACCAGATCATTAATCGACACTAACGCTTTTTTGCCTGGCAGTAATTTTCCACGCCACAAAATAGATTCAGCAAAGGCCTGTTTGACAGACTGCTGCTCGGCGACATTATCGCTACTGGCTCGAAAGTAAGTATTCAATTGTTTTAATACAATATAGGGACCATGCTGCTCAAATTGCACCATACGAGTGCGGCCAAGCTGGCCTCTATCCAAACCAATGTCGTTTGAACCAACCCCATGGGGCAAACTGGTTAACAGTAAAAAAGGCTGATTTAACTTGTTGGCTTGTAAATACAACTGACCGTCGGTGCTATCGTAATAAAAATTAACAAAACCTTGAGCTACTTGGCTTTGCTTAATGACTGTTTCGGCCGTCGCAGCCAATGCTGGACTAGATAAAGTTGTTAGCGATAATGTAGGGCTGATGGCAAGCATTATCGCCAATGAAAGATGGCGTCGATTCATGTCAAATTCCTTGTAAAAATCCTTTAAAAAAAACATGCAATCCGTTGCTACTCAATACACGCCAGATCACATCTTATTGTTATTATTCTTATATTCAATCCAGTGAGATAAGGTATCGAATAACTCATTCAATACGATTGGTTTGGTAATATGGGCATTCATGCCAGCCGCTAAGCTTTTTTCACGGTCACCCGACATCGCATGTGCCGTCATTGCAATAATCGGTAATTGTTCCGGACTGTAACGTTTACGCAGCTCTTTTGAAGCGGTTAAACCATCCATAACGGGCATTTGAATATCCATTAATACGGCGTCAAATGCTCGGGTATCAATTAAATCTAATGCTATTTGGCCATTGTCCGCCATCACCACTTCATAACCCGCACTTTTTAATAATTCTGATGCCACTTGCTGGTTAATAAAGTTATCCTCAACTAACAACACTAATCCTGATTGTTGTTCTTGAATATCTTCTTTGGGAACAGACTGTACATTGAGTTTTGGTTCTTTGGCAAACGCCCCAATAATTTCATCAAACAAGACTGATGCCTTAAAGGGCTTTTGTAAAATGGCATGTACATTTCTATCGGCAACATCCTTGGTTAGAGGTTCTGCACTGTAGGCTGTCATCAATATGATCACAGGACGTTTTGCTAAGCGCCCATCTGCCACCATTTCATCAACTTTAGTTAGTACTTCCAACCCGCCCATTTCAGGCATCATCCAATCCAATAAAATCAGATCCACAGGTTGTCTAGCCAAACAATCTAATGCTTGCTGTCCACTTGAAGCGGTGCGAACACCAAAGCTGAAGTCTTTCATTAATGCTGAGTAAATTTGCAATGCGCTGGGGTTATCATCGACTACTAATGTGGTTAAATTATTCAACTGTTCAGGTACTATTAACGGCTCGACGATGTTTTCTTCAGCAATTTCAAAACTAATGGTAAAGCTGAAAATACTGCCTTGATCCACTTCTGACGATACCTGCATAGTACCGCCCATCATAGAAACAAGGTGTTTGCTGATCGACAAACCTAATCCGGTGCCACCATATTTTCGGGTAGTTGAACCATCGGCCTGGGCAAATGCATCAAATAGTTTTGATTGCTGTTCTTTACTAATGCCTATTCCAGTGTCTCGAACCCAGAACTTCAAGGTAATGCGATGATCACGCTCGCCAACATCTTCACAGCCCAGCTCAATTTCACCATTTTGGGTAAATTTAACCGCATTTGATAATAAGTTAACTAATATCTGCCCCAGACGCAGTGGATCTCCATTTAGAATAAGTCCAGCGGTAACAGGTGCATAGAGTAATAATTCAACGCCTTTTTCTTGTGCTTTAATGGCATTCATATCCAGCACATGATCCAGTACCTTGTCTAACGGAAACGCGACTCGCTCTAGCTCTAACTTACCGGCTTCGATTTTAGAAAAATCGAGAATATCATTGATAATTCGTAACAAAGATTGAGCCGAGAAGCCCGCTTTACTGAGATAATCTTCTTGCTGTATGGTCAGGCTAGTACGTTGTGCTAGCTGTAACATACCAATAATTGCGTTCATTGGGGTGCGAATTTCATGGCTCATGTTAGCCAAAAATTCACTTTTATACATGTTAGCTAATTCAGCATCTTGCTTAGCTTCCAGCAAGGCCACTTCATTACTTTTTTGACGGGTGATATCTTTGTGAGTACCGAGCATACGTTTAGTTTGGCCAGACTCCAAAAACTCTACCGCACGACCACGTGATAACAACCAATGGTATTCACCCAGCTTACCTTTCATCCTAAATTCAATTTCATAGGCATCGGTAGGGTCAAGTAAGTATTGGCTACGATATTCCTGCACACGGTCACGGTCATCTGGATGAGTCAATCCGTCAATGGATGATAATAAAGCAGGGAACTCATTGGGTTCATAGCCCAACATAGAATAAAATGCTGGGTTACAAATAATTTGTTCTGAGTCGATATACCAATCCCACAAACCATCTTCAACCGCATCCATCGCCATGTGATAACGCTCTTCTGATAAGCGTAATTGCTCTGCTGATTCATACTCGCGGGTAATATCTCGCCAAATAGAAATCAGACCCAGCAATTCATTGCGACGATTGTAAAATGGCAGTTTAAAGGCATTCAATAGTACCGGTTTTCCGGCTATTTCAATTCGCTCTTTATATTGCAGTGGTTTTTTGTCGTCTAAGATTTTTTTATCTTCGGCTAAAATGCGCTTACCTTGTTCTGGACTAGTAAAATCACAGGTAGTTAAGCCAATAATATCACTTTCATTCACACCTAACATACGCTCGGCTGACTTGTTACAGCCAAGATACTTACCTTCTTTGTCTTTAAAGACAATGGCTTCTGGCAATGAATCAATAAGCGACCTTAATAAGGCAAATTCACGTTCACGGCGCTCAGTGGTATCACGTAAACGCTGAGTACGGCTGGCGACTAAGTTATCGAGACGTTTATTTTGCTCAGCAAGATGGCGCGTGTATTGTTTGTTTTCTTCAAAAATACGACTGACCAGTAAAAACCACGGCTCCCACCCAGGACTGATGACTTCTGGAGGCTGTATCGGTGACTGGGAACACGCCTCTAAATGGGTCAGTAACTTTGATGCAGGGCTAACGAACGCACGGCGGGTTTGCCAATGCACAATGGTCACTAGCACCGAAAGCGCTAACACAACCAGGATAAAAGTCAGTTGTAACTTTTCCCATGAATCTTGAAAAAGCGCGCCTTCCTCTTGAATATACAATAATCGCCACGGCGCATTATGCAATGCAACAGAATGAATATAATGATTATTACGTAATATGCCTTCATGGGCGTCAAACAATTCAGATTCAGATAACGAATGTAATTCTGCCGGAATACGTTGGCTGATATGGTACACACGATTCATTTCATTGGAGTCAAAATCGCTATGGGACAAAATATTATTTTGTTGATCTAATAAAATAACCGTACCAGGCATTTTAAAATAAGTACGTATTTGTTTCGCCAATGAAGCTAAGGTCATGTCGAGGTTAATCGTGCCGATAAACTCATCTTCAAGATAAACCGGTAACCCTAAGGTGGTTAGTAAGCCTTCCTGGACACCATCAACATATGCCGGACTCCAAAAAGCATTTCGTTGTGGATTTAATTCTGGTGTGGCTAATTGAAATTGCTGCTTATTAAGCTGCTCTTCCCTGAAGCGTTGATCAGAACTGCTCCAAGGAAAGTACGACATCATTTTTCGCTTAGATACATAATAAATAGACGAAGCTTTTGGTGCGGCTTCTTTAGCGACGGGAAATGATAGCGATAGCTCAAACAGCATTTCTAATTCTTGATAAAACTTTTCACTGCGACCATCAAGCGAGCCCATGCCTGTGATGCGTCCCATATTGGTAAAGGGTTCACCACTTTTAACATAGTTAGGTTCTAAACTAAAAAACTGTCCATCGGCATTGAATTTTTCATATTGAGGTAAGCGATCTTTGCGCACTTGCTCGCCTAGGCGGAGATGATCAACCGCCACATCTCGTAAGCTTTTTACCGCACGAATACTGGACTCTAATAATAAATCGATTTGCAACACATGCCGTGCAACTTGATCTTCACGCTGTTCAATTTGCACCTCTTTCTGGCGTTCATAAAAAATGGCCGCAGAAATAAGTGACATGACAATCACACCAATATAAGTGTAAAAAACCGCGCGATTATAATTACGTTGAATAGGTGATTTTAGCTGTAAATCAGGCTCTGTTGGTTTCATTCCGTACCTTTGGTGACAGCGCACCCTTTGCGGTAGCAAAAGTGTCGGCGCATCATAATATTAGGTTAATGCGCGCAATAAATAAGACAAAGGCCATATTATCAGGAACATAATCTCAATCACATGAATAAATCTAAATCGGTTTTTTATGACATCTGTTAGCGGCACTCATTACTGGCTCATCAGGGTATTACCCCACAGTGCCAAGCGAAGTCAAAAAACGAATAAAAAACTATAAGAAATTGATATATAACTACATAATAAAGCTAGCACTATGGGTCGTTTAGCCTTGTTAAGTTAACTCGCTGATAATATTTATATGGTTCAAGTCTGTGAACTGGGTGAATCTATAAAGTATGACATCCGATGATTGTTAATGACGAGCCCGATATTCACCTTTATGAATAGTTATTGAAATTATTAGCAACTTTCACAGGTCTTATTAGTGATTTGCTTAATAACATTAAAGTTAAACTTATCTGTTACACCAAGGACATTGCCAACCTTCATTTATTTTAAGCTGCAATTGTGCAGTTTTTTGATCAGTGTGCGCTCAGAATAAAGACAGACGTTTGCAGCGATGATAATCATGCTGATGAAGGTAAATACATGAGAAAGCTGCATATTGGTTTACACCTAAAAGTGAAGTTCTCAAAAAAGAGGGTTGTCAAAGAAATGTCTCTATTTCAAACGATGGCTCAATTTTTTTAACAATAACTCGATGTTATTCAAACATATCTTTATAGTAAATAACTTAAATCAACCCAGTGTTGTAATCCGTTAGCTTAAATACGGACCTAGTTGCGCAAGAGGTACCCGCCAACTACAGCAGCATAAAACACTGCTTGATGCTCAATTAATCTTGTTACAGGGTTTAACCAAAATATGCCGCAGTTGAGTCTTAACAATCTGTTACCGAAAAAGCCTCGTAGTTTTTTTTCAAAATTATTGATAACCCTAGTCGATTACCTTTTAGGCATTAGCCAATTAAATCGTGTTTATCAAGATTCGGGATTGAAAGGACTAGAGAAAAAAGCCTTTGCAACGCGCTTTGTTGATGTATTTGAGTTAACAGTAAAAAGCCAAACCAATTTACCTCAGCTTATCCCACAAAAGGGAGCCGCTATTGTGGTGGCGAATCACCCCTATGGCGGAATTGAAGGCGTTATTTTGGCTTTTTTATTATCTTCAGTGCGGGGTGATGTCAAAATACTCGCTAATCAAGCATTGAAAATCATTCCAGAATTAGCCGACTTCTTTATTTTTACCAACCCACTTGTTCCTGGTGCGAAAGGCAATGCTAAATCGCTAAGAGCCTGCAAAGACCACTTGGCCCAGGGCGGCTTATTAGTGCTGTTTCCAGCAGGACGGGTCAGTTATCCCGGTCGTGATGGTCAGGTGACAGATCACCAATGGCATCGAATAGTGGGCGCGCTAACCTCTTTCACCCAAGCACCTTTAATCCCCTGTTTTATTTCAGGAAAAAATAGCGACTTTTTCTATTTCATGGGCAAGATATACTTTCGTTTTAGAATGTTATTACTGATCAGAGAAATGCTAAACAGCAAAGGAAAAACCGTTGAGGTCACTTTTGGCCAAGCCACATTATTGCCATCTTTACCTGAGAAAACCCAAATGACGACTGATATTGCCCGTTTACTGACATACTTGCATGCCCCTGAGTACCAACACCAATGGCCGGTATGCAAGGCACCTGAAATGTTACCTCTTGCAGCCTCGCAATTACCGCACAATCTAGACAACGAAATAAGCCAACTTCCGCAAGATCAGTGCTTACTCCAGTATAAGTATTTTAAAGTGTACTACGCATCTCGCGCCCAATGTCCTGCTGTCATTGAAGACATTCGTCGCTTACGGGAGGAAAACTTCAGACAGTTTGATGAAGGCAGTGGCTTACCCCAGGACGGTGACGCATTCGATGACACTTATACTCATTTATTTGTTTACGACACTCAAAATCAGGCAATTACTGGTGCATATCGCATGGGGCAAACCGATAATTTACTCGCACAGGGCGGTGTATCTCAACTGTATTTAAACCGTATGTTTGACTTTAGCGCTGAATTTATCAATCAACAACAGCCCTGTCTTGAAATGGGTCGATCATTTGTAGTTGCCAGTCATCAGCGTAGCTTTCATGGTTTACTATTATTGTTTAAGGGCATTGGCGCGTTTGTGTGCAAGTTCCCACAATATCGCACCTTATACGGCACAGTGTCTTTAAGTAAGCAATACACGCCTATGAGTGTGCGGTTAATTGAACAATTTTTGGTGACCTCATCTTCAGACGTTAAGCCCAAGAAACAGTTCGATATTACTGTGCCAAATGATGTTAAGCAGTATTTAGCCAGCTACCCTGCCGATATCGAGATTTTAGAGTTATTGGTCAAGCAAATTGAACCTGACGGTAAAGGGTTGCCGGTATTGGTAAAGCTATATCACCAATTGGGTGCTAAGTTTTACTGTGTGAGTATCGACCCCAACTTTGCCGAAACACCGGGGCTATTGCTTAGTGTAGACTTGCCTCACGCACCTGAACGTTTACTAAAACTGTATCTAGGGCAAGGGGCAGAGGGTTATCTACAACATGATGTTCATACATCACAGGCACAATGACCTCGAACTTAGTGAAGTAAACACCTAAGCAAACAGCCATCGTCTAGCCAATTCTTAAACTAAGGATAAAAAAAGACTTCATACCCGCTTTTAGTGATAAACCAGCTTAATGTGCACATTGTTTTCGATTAAAACTCGCAGTTGAAGGAGCCAAGCCAAATTCAGCATGGGTTTTACCACCGATTAACTGAAATATCAGTTTTAAGGTTGAATAGTGATGAATGGCATGACTACAGGCAAACATAAGTTCTCTGGCTAAAGTACTCTCTACTTCAATGATATGAGTTTGATTGATACCAATATCAGAATGAACCCGCACCACTTGACTAATATCCGCTTCAGTAAGCGCTAGCATCCACTGCTTTATATTATTAAATTGATTCAATGCCTCGGGCAATGAGGTTTCAACCAGTGAGCCTCTTCGACGATTTTCATAATCTACTATGCCCGTTTCAAGACAATTCTGTAACGACATAAAATGATCTAAAATATGTCTAACATGATCACCTATGCTGCTGGGCAAACCATCAGCCAACTTACAATAGTCTCTTTGCTGCAATTGCGTTAAAAATGAAACACCTTGATCTAGCGTTGAAATATAGTGGCTTAACATTAAAAACCTAACCCTATCATTGGAATCTAAATGAATAGACCTTCATATGAGGTATTTAATTACAATGTTTTTACACTCTAGCACAATATACTCAAGCCACTTGAAAATGCTCGTTTCAGCGCTAACGTAGGATAATTTAAAAATATCTGTCTAATTAAGTGCTAAAATTTTAAATTTGGATGGGTTTGAGATAATATACGCCCCCTTTTTGTTTCCCGCTTTAAACATGAGAGTTGAAGATGCCGTTTGCTTTAGGTCAACGCTGGATCAGTGATACCGAGTCAGAACTAGGATTAGGCACAGTTGTGCAAGTTGAAGGCCGGATGGTCACATTATTATTTCCTGCTACTGGAGAGAACCGGATGTTCTCCCGTGCTGAAGCACCATTAACAAGGGTCATTTTTAATCCTGGCGATTGCATTGAAAGCGGCGATGGCTGGAAACTAACCGTTGAAGAAATTGAACAAAAAGATCAAATTATTATTTATCACGGGATCCACAGCGACACCCAAGAAAAGGTCAGTTTAAGAGAAACATTACTGAGCCATAATATTCGTTTTAATAAGCCACAAGACCGCTTGTTTGCCGGTCAAATTGATCGCTTAGAACGTTTTGGCGTGCGCTACCAATGTCAATTGTTACGTCACAAATTAGCCACTTCTGATTTACTCGGTTTACAAGGCCCTCGCGTAGGACTAATTGCACACCAGCAATGGATTGCCCATGAAGTGGGTCGCCGTTATGCGCCAAGAGTATTGCTTGCTGATGAAGTCGGCTTAGGTAAAACCATTGAAGCAGGGTTAATCATCCACCAACAATTACTAACCGGTCGTGCTGAACGCATTTTGGTGATAGTACCAGATACCTTGCGTCACCAATGGTTAGTGGAAATGTTGCGCCGCTTTAACCTCAGGTTTTCAGTATTTGATGAAGACCGCTGCGTTGAAGCCTATGCCGATAACGATAACCCTTTTTATACCGAGCAATTAGTGATTTGTTCGCTTGAGTTATTGCGTAAAAAGAAACGTCTTGATCAGGCATTAGATGCCGATTGGGATTTATTGGTGGTCGATGAAGCTCACCATTTAGAATGGTCAGAAGATGCACCAAGCCGTGCATATAAAATAGTTGAAGCACTCAGTGAAGTTGTACCTGGGGTTTTATTACTCACAGCAACACCGGATCAACTGGGTCACCAAAGTCACTTTGCTCGTTTACGTCTGCTCGATCCCGATCGTTTTTATGATTACGACGCTTTCCTAAGCGAAGAAAACAGCTATAAAGATGTTGCCGATGCAGCCCAAGCTTTGGCGTCTAATGATAATTTAAGCCAAGATGCAATCAACAGCTTAACTGAGTTATTGTCAGAAAAAGACATCGAGCCTAACATTCGATTAATTCAAGCAACTGATGTTGATGAAACACAACAACAAGAAGCCCGTGACGAGTTGTTACAAGAATTATTAGACCGTCATGGCACTGGCCGCGTACTGTACCGTAACAGCCGCGCCTCAGTAAAAGGCTTCCCACAGCGTCATTTTAATCCTTATCCGCAAACAATGCCGGAACAATATGTTACTGCTCAGCGCGTGAATGACATGATGGGCGGCGCTAAAACACCTGAAGCCAAGGCATTGCAGGCGTTAAGCCCTGAAAAGCTGTATCAAGCCTTTGAAAACGACAGCTCATGGTGGAAGTTTGACCCACGTGTTGACTGGTTAATTGATTTCCTCAAAAGTCACCGCAGTAAAAAAGTACTGATTATTGCCAGCTTAGCTGAAACTGCATTAAGCCTTGAAGAAGCCCTACGTACCCGTGAAGGCATTCAGGCAACAGTATTCCATGAAGGTATGTCAATTATTGAGCGCGATAAAGCCGGTGCTTACTTTGCCCAGGAAGACGGCGGTGCTCAGGCGCTTATTTGTTCTGAAATCGGATCTGAAGGACGCAACTTCCAATTTGCCAGTCATTTAGTGTTATTTGATTTACCGCTTAACCCAGATTTACTCGAGCAACGCATTGGCCGTTTAGATCGTATTGGGCAGAAGAATGACATTCAAATTCATTTGCCTTACTTAGCGGGAACAGCTCAGGAACGCCTGATGCGTTGGTATCACGATGGATTAAATTCATTTGAACTCACCTGCCCAAGTGGACATGTATTATTTAATCAGTTTGCTGAAGAGTTAACTCAAGTGTTGGCCAATGACGACGAAGAGGCACTTACACTGCTACTGAATCACACTAAGCAGCAATATCAGCAACTGAAAAAATCAATGGAACAAGGTCGAGATAAGCTATTAGAAATCAACTCACACGGTGGTGAGCGCGCTAATGCGTTGATTAAACGCCTAGCGGACAATGATAGCAGTACCGACCTTATTGGCAGTGTCATCCGCCTATGGGACATTATTGGCGTTGATCAAGAAGATTGCGGCGAAAACACTATTGTCTTGCGTCCAAGCGAGCACATGTTATATCCAACTTATCCAGGTTTACCTGAAGATGGTGTCACTGTGACGTTCGATCGTGAAACTGCATTGTCACGCGATGACATAGCCTTTATCTCGCAGGAACATCCTATCGTACAAACGGGTTTAGATTTAATTACCGGTTCAGAAACAGGCACAACCAGTGTTGCTGTATTAAAAAACAAAGCATTGCCTGCTGGAACCTTATTTCTAGAACTGATTTATATGGCCGATGCTTCGGCACCAAAATCGACTCAGTTATACCGTTATATGCCACCTACTCCTATCCGCATTTTACTGGATAAGAGTGGCAACAATATGTCGGACAAAGTCGATTATAAAAGCTTTGATAAACAACTTAGTGCAGTTAATCGTCATATTGCCAGCAAGCTTGTTAATGCTTCTCAGCCAATATTGCACCCTTTGTTTGCCCACGGTGAAGGCCATGCAAAAGCGGTGTTATCTGAATTAGTACTCAACGCTAAAGATAAAATGAGTCATCAGCTTGGTGGCGAGTTAAACCGTCTTGAGGCGCTTAAAGCGGTTAACCCTAATATCCGTGATGCTGAACTGGATTACATCCGTAACCAAATAGCAGAGTTGAATGAATATATTGATGACAGCCAGCTGCAACTTGATGCAATACGCATGGTATTAGTGAGCCACGTGTAAACACACCTAACACCTATTTAAATAAATCTATTTGAATAGGCATAGAAAAGAAGCACATGCCCCGTTAAAAGGCATGTGCTTCTTTTTTAAATCCATTAAGCTATTATTGGTATGACAAGTTTGTACCCTAGCTGGTTTATAACATAAATAAGAAGAGGTTAATTTGAGCTCATTACGTACTTGGTATTATTTATTGTTAAGCGTGTTGTTAATGTCCACAGCTGTTTTAGCGCAACCTTCATTTGCCCCAACTCCCGCCGCTGAAATAAAAAAAATCACCGTAGAAGCAAAAGAAATAGATGTATTAGTCAGACCCTGGAGTGGTAAACAGCAATTTGGCTTAGCTATCATCATAGGGCCGTCAGACAGCCAGGCAGAAAGCATGGGACTGGTGGGTTTTTTACGCCATGAACTCAATGCTAAGGGCTGGGCTACCATCAGTTTAACTCCACCGAGAGGGTTATATAGACCTAATTTCACCACAGAAAGTGAACAAATAAAAAAAGCCGGTGACGCGCAACTCAGCCTACCCGCACAACAAGCCGTACCTAAATATAACTCAGCACAACTCCTCGAATTACGTAATTTTCAGCAAGCTAACCTCACTGAAGCATTAAATCAATTAACCGCGATTGGCCAGCCATACCCAGGCGCAAAAATCATCATCGCTTTTGATGACAGTGCAGGCATGGTTACTCACTTACTTTTTGAAAAGAAAATACCAAGCCCTGAGCTGCTAATTTTAGTAAACCCCTACCGAGAGTATGAAGACTTAATAGAAGAGTCGAGTCAACGTAAACAAATAGCCGAACAATTGGTGATGATGTCTATTCCAGTGTTAGATTTAGTTTCACCTGACTCCCACCCCCTAGCACAAGCGAATGCACCTGCGCGCAAGCAATACAACCAAGTCAAACCCATTAAATACTATCGCCAGTATCAATTAGACTTAACTTTAGCTAACTCGAGTGGTTGGCAAGAAGCACTTGAACGAATTGAAGGATTTTCAAGAAGCGTTATCGGCCGATAACGCTTGTGGCAAATAATGGTGAGTGGAGCCGCTTCTACCACCATGGTTGACGAGGTTGATAAGATTTCTCAGGATTTTTAGTTTGACGAATTGCAGCGATAACACGGTTTTTTCCGATTAAAAGACGTATCTGACTTAACGACTCACGACTTAATAGCTGCCTAACCGATGCGCCCCAGCTACGATTAATACTGTGTTTAATTGCCGCTATGGCATCGGGTGATGTTTGCATAAATTGTGCAGCTAAAGCTTCAGCCCTTGCCATAGCATCCTCAGTCACCTCTGACACTAATCCATATTTTAAAGCATCATCTGCCGTGAGTATCTGTGCACTATAGGTTAACTGTAGCGCTTTATCTTTAGCCATAATGTGCCTTAAACTGGCAAGCCCTGCCATATCAGGCACCAATCCCCACTTAGCTTCCATAATAGAAAACTTTGCCGAAGGCTCTGCAATACGCATATCTGCACCTAATACAATTTGGGTCCCACCGCCAAAACAACAACCTTGAACAACTGCAATCACAGGTACGGGTAGTCTCTGCCAACCAATCGATACGCGTTGAGCTAAATTTGCATTACCTGGCAACCATTTAAACAATAGAGAAACAGCCTTCGATGGCTGCTTGGACAAACTTTTAACATCTAAACCTGAGCTGAAGTTACCTTGCGCGCCCGATAAGATAACAGCTTTAATGCTACGGTCTTTAGCAATACGCTTAATAGTATTATCAATAGCGACAAACATATCAAAATTTAATGCATTCATTTTGTCGGGACGATTAAGACAAACATAAGCAATCTGTTGTCTTATCTCGAAAGTCACTAAATCCTTTTCCATGAAACATTTCCTTACTGGTCAGTCCAGATTTTAGGTTAACATGTTTGTCGTGTATAACGAATAGATATAACATGTCGATTTATTGGCTAAGGTCAATAAGCCGACAGTCATTTACGTGCAACAAATAAGCCAGTTACCTTTTTGCAACATTTTTTCGGTAGCGTTGGTCAAAAAACTGCACTATATAATTATCTCGTCAAATGAACGTATGAAAACATTAATAATTTCGCATCTTGTTGACGAATATCCTAGAATAAAAGATAAAGTAGTAAAACGTCTTATATAATAAATAAACGCCCAGATTGTATTGCTGCCCACGTGATAATAAATACTTGCATCATCAAGGCAAAATAAGGACAACAAGTCAACATGACCATTCCTGTACTAATATGCGATGACTCTGCATTAGCAAGAAAACAGATGGCACGTACACTCCCAAAAGACTGGGATGTGGAAGTGACTTTTGCCAATAATGGCGCCGAAGGCATTGAAGCTATTCGCGCAGGAAAAGGCGAAATCGTTTTCCTTGATCTGAATATGCCGGTAATGGACGGCTATGAAGTATTGCAAATCGTTCAACAGCAGGACTTACCTGCATTAATCATTGTGGTTTCCGGTGACATTCAAATAAAAGCCCACGAGCGCGTTAAAGCCTTAGGTGCATTAGATTTTATCCAAAAACCCGTTAGCGCTGATGCTATCAGCAATATTTTACAAGAATACGGCATACTCACCCTTACTCAGGGTGCTGAAGCAGATATCCAGCCGATGGTTAAAGTCGACCTACGTGATGCTTGCCAAGAAATCGCTAACGTTGCTATGGGACGTGCAGCTGATTTACTGTCAAAATTGCTAGATGTTTTCGTGGTATTACCTATTCCTAACGTTAATGTGCTTGAAGTCAGTGAGCTGACAATGGCACTAAAGGCAACTGAAGACTCTTCATCGATATCAGCTCTTTGCCAGGGATTTATTGGGGCAGGTGTTGCTGGCGAAGCATTATTACTGTTTCATGATTCGAGTTTTGAAGATATGGCAAAACTGATGAAGATTAACGGTGAAGAAGAAACTCACACCGAAGTTGAAGTACTAATGGATACCGGCAATGTACTCATTGGTGCATTTTTAAGTGGTATATCTGAACAACTTGATATGAAGTTTAGCCAAAGCCACCCTATTGTATTAGGCCGCCACTGTACAGTTAACGACCTTATACATGCTAGTTCTGAAAAGTGGCAACGTACGCTTGCTATGGAAATTAATTATCGTATTGAAGATTACAATATCCAATGCGACTTGCTGCTACTGTTTACCGAAGATTCGATACCAACGCTGAATTTCAAGCTAGGTTATCTTCTCGATTAAAGGTTGGATATTGTTAATATGTCAAATGATCACGATGCGATGAACGAACTTCACTGGCTTATCGATATGGTACAAACCATTGATGTCGGCTTAATTGTGCTAGATCGTAATTACAATATACAATTGTGGAATGGGTTCATGGAAAACCATAGCGGCATTTCACCGAACTTTATTAAAGGCAAGAACCTGTTTACTGAGTTGCCGGAAGTGCCAGCTGACTGGTTAAAACAGAAAATGGAGTCGGTATTTTTGCTCAAAAACCGCACTTTCATCAGCTGGGAACAGCGGCCATACGTGTTTAAATTTAAAAACTATCGCCCCATCACGGGCCGTGCTGAATTCATGTACCAAAACATTACACTGCTGCCGCTCGCTTCACTGACAGGTAACATCACCCACATCAGTATCATTGTTTACGATGTAAGCGATGTCGCAGTAAATAGATTGCAGCTTAAAGCAATGAACCAGCAACTTGAAGAGTTGAGCCAAACAGATGGATTAACGCAATTACATAATCGTCGTCACTGGCAACACTGTATGGAACGTGAGTATGAACGTCATACCCGCTATCAAGATCACGCTACATTGGTGATGATCGATATTGACAACTTCAAAAGTGTAAATGACACATATGGGCACCCAGCGGGGGATAAAGTTATTCAGCATATTGCTCATTTACTAAAGCAGTCTTTACGTGAAACCGATTGTGCGGGCCGATATGGCGGAGAAGAATTTGCGATTGTATTAGCTAAAACAGGCTCAGCGGACGCATTGTATTTTACAGAAAGATTACGTAAAAAAATTGAAGCCTCTGAAATTATAAGTGATAACCGTATCATTAAGGTAACAGTAAGTCTGGGTATTAACGAAATTAAACCTGGTACGGAGAACAGCTCAATTTGGTTATCAGGTGCAGATAAAGCACTTTATACAGCCAAACAAAATGGTCGCAACCAAAGTGTAGTATTTACCGCTAATGAATAGGTTTCTGATAAACCAAGTTAATCAGCCCTTAAACATAAAAACCACTCATTAGAGTGGTTTTTATGTTTAAGACTAACGTCTGTCATTTCAATAGCGATTCATTTAAAAAGACCTTTCTAAACTGAATCCAACACTAATTTTGAAATAAAATTCAGCTGAACCTAGTGCTTTTTAACACTGTTATCATCATCTTCAAAGTCGTCTTCATAATCATCTTCGAAGTCGTCTTCGTCGTCATAATCATCGTCTTCGACATCACCGACAAAGTATGTACCCCAGCCGTCATAATCAACCTTTTGTTTAACAGCAATAGTAATCAGCTGTTCACAAGCTTGATCAAGTAAAGAAACCTCTAACTTATGATTTGAGATAGCATCAAAACAGAAGATAATTGATCCATCTTCTAATTCCATTTCCTCTGCATCATTAACTTCAAACCCCATTTTGAATGCTTCAACAGCTGCTTTTTCTAAACGGTCAAAATTATTTGATGAAAAATGATGTTCAATTGTGTATTCAGCATCAGGTTCAGAACCATCAGCAATAAGGTTCTCAACAATTTCGCGGTTTTCGGCTAACTGTTCTTTTAACTGACGTTCGATGGACATGAAGTACTCCAAATGACTTAAAAATAGATAAGGTAATAATCTGTGTATTATACGTTATCTTAAGCCGTAGGTTTAGCCATTAATTCGGCGGCTTCTAGATTTAACTCAGCCAAACGCTTAGCCATAATAGTATGTACTTGCACAGCAAAAAGCTTTGCGTCTGCTTTATCTACACCTTGGGTGGTAATTGGCGCCATCATTTCTACAATAACCACACCGTTGTTCCAACGATTTAGCTTAATATGTGCCTGACAAGAGGCTAATACTGGCACGACTGGCACTTGGGCTGCTATTGCAGTATGAAACGCCCCCACTTTAAGGGGAAGTAACCCTCTGCCTCGTGAACGGGTTCCTTCCGGAAAAATCCATACAGACAAATGCTTTTGTTGCATTTTTTTAACCGTTTTTGCCATAGTATCAAATGCACTAGAACGGTTTTTACGATCAATAAGAATATTACCCGTTAACCAGTAAATTTGCCCAAACAAGGGAACCCATGCCAAGCTTTTTTTGCCTAAACTCACCGTTGCTTTAGGCACTGCTGATGTTTGAGTAAACAGGTCGAAATTGTTTTGATGATTACCTAAATAGATATTCTGTTGATTAACCACGTCAGGTTGCACATGACGGGTGATCACCTTAATGCCGAGCACGGGTGATACTGAGGCAAAAATCCTAGCCAACACATGAACATTGTCACGGTGCATAGGACGAACGATACATAAAATAAGTACCAAAACAAAAGCAAGGCACAATAGTATGGCTAGTATTAACGTACGAGCGATTAGCAGCACAACAGACTCCTGCAGATTAATTGGCGACAGTATAACGATGCCAGCAAGTTGACTCAATCAATTTTGCATACATGTGTACGCTCAAAAAAGGCGAAACCGACGAAAACCGTCGATTTCGCCTAAAGATACAGACAATTTATGAACAACAAGTCTTTATAGATGAATAATAAATAATTTAATTCATCGCTGTAGGCGAGGTTTTATTGATTTGAGCAATGGCTAATCTAAATACCAAGGCGCTGATAGCTAGGGTGGCGACAATGGCCGCACCACTAGGTAGGTCATAACTGGCCGATAACCATAAACCACTCACATAACCAATAATACCGACCACATAAGCCAATACTAATCTAGCTTTACCTGAGTATTTATTCAGTGCGAGTGCCGGTAAAATTAACGAACTAAAGACTAAATAAACCCCCACAAGCTCAACAGACAAAGTAATTACAATCGCAAAGAGAAAGTAAAAACCAGCGCCTTCAAGTAAGTTAGGTCTAATCGCGATAGCGGCTAAAATAACTGCTGACACTGCAGCTGGTAAGATTAATTGTGACCAACTCACCCACAATATTTGACCTGACATCAACTGTTTTAACAGCTCAGCGCCGTGGGGATCATTGGCTAACAGCAACATAGCCCCAACTGCACTAAGCACATAAAAACACCCAATAAAAGCCTCAAGCTCACCTTCAAATTTACGTGCCATCCAGGCTATCACACCCGCACCAGCTAACGCGAACAGCGCCGGCATCCACACGTGTGAAAAAGGTATATTCTCAATATCGTGATCAATATGAGACACAATAGCACCAAGTGCGGCAACTTGAGCTATGGCTAAATCAATGAAGATTATGCCACGTTTTAACACTTGCCGACCTAATACCACATGAGTGGATAACACGAGTAAACCTGCCACTAAGGCAGGTAATAAAATGGAGGCAAGTTCGAAATCAAACATGAGTTATTTCACTCCGTTTAATAACGACAGCACACTATCGTACAAACTGATCAAGTCAGTACTTTGCTCATTACCGCCAACTGACATAGGTAAAGTAACAACCTTAAGATTAGCTCGTTCCGCTAACCATTCAGCACCACGCTCGTCCTGGTAAGATGCCACGATTATCGCCATTACATCTCCCTTTTCAGCACGGGCAAGTAAAGTTGCTAAGTGACTGCTTGTAGGCGCTAAACCAGGCTTAGGCTCTAAGTCTGCCACCTGCTCAATCCCAGTCCAGTTAAACAAATAACGAAAACTAGAATGGTAGGCGATGACTTTTTTACCCTTCAGTCTTTGTGCTTGTTGTTGCCACTGTGGAATTTTCGCTTGCCACTGGCTACTAAATTGACTCAAAGCCTGTGTATAAGCCGCTTTATTGTCCGGGTCTAACTGAATCAATTTAGCGGATAAACCTTGAGCGACTTCAAGCATTCTCACCGGATCAAAATGTAAATGTGGATTGCCTTTAGCATGCACATCCCCCATAGAACGATCGACACTTTCGAGTTTATCTAGGGTGTCGGTATGTTCGGCGGCATAGAATAACCCTGTATCCGTTGAACGAACTCTGTTGTTAGATGCTTTCATCTGCAACATAGGTAGCCAACCAATTTCAAGGTCAGCACCGGCACAAACCACTAAATCCGCTTGACGCATTTTGGCAATTAAGCTTGGGCGAGCCTGCACCAAGTGCGAGTCTTGCATAGCTGTAGTTGCAGAATACACCTTTGCATCGGGCGCAAGTGATTGTGTCAATGCGGCATATTCAGGCTCACAAGCAAATACATTTAACTCTGCATTGGCAGATGCCGAGCATATTAACGCAAGCCCAGCAGCCATTTTAATCATTCTAGAATTGATGTGCACCGTGAGCTCCTAATGTCATAACATATTGTAAAGTGATGATATTATCGTCTTCAAAACCCTCGAAATTAGTCCCTTGCTGATGAGTATATTGCAGGCGAACCGTTGAGAAGTGGCTGTTGTGCCAAGCTAAACTGATTTCAGTTTCTTTTAGCTTCTGTGGATCTAAATGATCGCCATGAGCTTCAAAAGTATCCACTTGACCATAACGTAAACCCGTAGACCAATTCGGGCTTAATTGATACACGCTACTGACATACCAACCTTCATGATAGTCGTTATTAGCAGCTTCGCTTAAGATGTCATGGTCGTGTTCCCCATCATCTGCGTGGTCGTGATCAGATTCTTCAACGCCAAAAATGTCTGTCACACGAAAGTATTCGCCACTCACAGTTAAGTGCTGATATTTATAATTACCATTAGGTGCCCATTTATAGACAAAATCAGCAATGTAGGTATTCTCTCCGGTATATTGCGCACTGTGATCATGACCACCGTGAGCATCGCCCTCATCAACATGGTCATGCTCTTCTTCTTCGCCAATCACTTTGCCGTTGTCATTACTCAGGTAAGCTAGACCAAGCTGCCAGGAGCTATCAACACCAATATCACCACCTAACTTGGTGAAAGCGGTATATACACCTAAATCGCTAAAGTCACGTTCACCATGCTCATCAGCTGCGTGCATTTTATCGCCCTGAAACACTTCAAGGCCTAAGTTCCAGTAAATATCAGTTGGAGCAACAATACTCACTCGTAAACCATCATCGAAATAATGACCACCTAAAAATGCACGGTAAGCAGCTGGGCGATCGGCAAAAGAGTCTGTGTGTAAATGTTGATTATTCAGATAGCCCACATCAGATAAGAAGCGCCCTGCGCGAACAGATAATCCTTCTGGCAAAGCCATAGTTTGAATAAAGGCTTCTTCTAATTCAAGCTCAGTATCACCATCATGGCTGGCTAATACTGCGGTCATTTTGCCATAAAACATATCGTCAATATTGGCACTGATAGCCAGTTCGGTCTCACCTAAACCAAATCCTTCAGCACGTTCAGACATTGCACGATCACCCGATTGATAATAACCGTCTAACACGGCACTAATATTGGGGTTAGTTAAACTTGAATCTTCCGCCATTACGGCAACAGAAGTAAACGCACAGCCGATAGCGACTAAAGATAAAGGTGTTTTTAAAACAGACATACATGCTCCCTACGTTTTAGTCCGCAATATCATTTAGCGAGACTAAAACCATAAACTTAACATCGTCAAAGCAATAGTTGCTGACGATTCAATTAAAAATTAATAACAATTTGTAATAGGTTTACACGGTATAAGGAGGGCCACGGCTGTGATAATGAAATATGCTAACTGATGAAAAAACGGGCAACACATCGACACTAACTTCATATTGCTTTTTTTGGATCGGGATAGAAAAAGAAAATGCATGCAGTACTTTATTCAGCTGATGCTGGTGAAAACACAAAGTACAGTGATGAGAATTTACGCCGTCTTCATGGTGTTCAGTACTGTGATTTGACGCAGCCAAAGCCAATACCATCAAAATGGCACAAAGCCAAATTGCGATATGTTGCTTTAACTGAAGGCTAAATCTCACAAAAATACCAAACTAAAGAGGATGTAATAAGCAGCAATTCTAAAAGACAGCAGTAAAAAAGCAAGCTATAGATTGTTACAAATCACTTTTAGCGTCAATTTGTGCGCGACTAGGCTATTCAACTAAAGACTTAATCAAATTAAGATAAACTTAAGCTGATGTTCGTAACATTGGCGCATACTCTGTTAAATCTCAAAAATAGGACTGACCATGGCTAACTTTATACGTGCAAACATCGGTATTATTCTTACCATGGTTATCATTGGCGTTGTTGTACTCGGTGGCATCTATTGGGTGGAAGCCTCTTTAGAAAGCCAAGAACAGATAATAAGCTAATCTAGCTTTATATTTGGCACTTGGTCTTCAGGTGCTTCAATGAGAATTAAATGATCCATAATGTGTGTTATCCCGACCAATATCACTGATAAAATGATTGTTGGGGTAACAATATGCATCACATTATCTAGATAATATCCTGCAACACCGGCTATTGTCGCAACATAAAAGCCAATAATTTTGGCTGATGTTAACCACTTATTCCGCCCTAACCAAGCACCACACTTAGGGCATTGAATATGCGACCCAAGACCTCTACCACGGCTTTGAGTGACACTTGCTACCGAAAACCCTTTATGACAAAAAGCACATTGTAATAACATCTTAAATCCTTGCGGGTAAACATACCTTTCAAACGTAACGCATATTAAGTATATGTCTACAACCCTGTTAAATCAGCGACGTATTATGGACTAATATTGGCTTAGTACCAAAAGCTTATTGGTTAAGCGAGATAAACACTTTATGATAAAATATCTTACCGCCTGCATGCCAAAATCAACATAGCTTACCCACAGGATCTTTTAATATGCTCAGCCTGAATATATCAAGAATGCTTATTACTGCCAGTTTCACTCTAGCTTGCCTTCTTGGCACCGTCAGCGCACACGCTGAGTCACCTATCAATCCCGAGCAGATAATCGAACCCGTCTATCAAACCAGTACTGATGTTCGCGATAAAATTGAATCATTATCATCAATCATTCAAGGTGATATTGACTTATTACCAGACTTAAAAGGTGAAATTAAATCAATTACAGAATATCGCATTAAAACCAGAGTGATAGAACTGAGAAACCTGATCGATAACTTGATTAACGCCAGTGAAATTGATGAGAAATTTGTGGTTCCACTAGTACAGTCTCAATTAGTATTTTTAAAGCAAGTACGTCACTACCTTAATACCGATATCATTCAACTTCGCAGTCAGGTAGATGGTGGCAGCGGTGATAATGCTATCTTATTGAGAATTTCAGAACGCGAATTTCAACGCGATCATTATCTTAAAGCTGAATTAGAAACGATTATCTGGGCACAAAAAGTCAAACTCGATGTAGAAACCTTAAAGAAAACCCTAACCAAACGCTTAATAACCCGTGCAGATAGACTAGACAGTCTAGTGTCTTATACACAAAATGAGCTACAGAAATCAGTCAGCGAAGCGACTGCTGCAGGCGACAACATTAGCTCAGAGCAAAAGCAGCGCGTGAGTTCACTCAAAGAAAGGCTAGCACAAAATAGCGCCAGCTTATCGACCGCCGCATCCCTGTTAGAACAATTAGGTCAAGACACTGCTAACATCAAACAAACCCTATTTAGTATATCGGGGGATATCACCCAGGATGTGCTGAATTTTAATGTTGCATCCAGCCTACTGGAAGAATGGGCAAATGTTGCTAAACATCAGGCTTTAGACAATGGCCCAAGCGTTACTTTTAAAATTATTATTTTTATATTAATACTATTTATCAGCAGTTTGATAGCCAAAATAGTGACCCGAGTTGCCACTAAAACGGTCACAGCTTCTAAGCTTAAATTTAGTAAATTATTACAAGACTTCTTTATTTCGTTATCGAGTAAAGCCGTGTTCGCTATTGGTTTATTGGTCGCCTTATCTCAACTCGGTTTTGAGTTAGGTCCTTTGCTAGCAGGTTTTGGTATCGCGGGTGTGATTATTGGTTTCGCCTTGCAAGACACCTTATCTAACTTTGCATCGGGAATGATGATTTTAGTTTATCGCCCTTTTGACGTAGGTGATTTAATTAATGCCGCCGGCGTAACCGGAAGAGTCAGCCATATGAGTCTAGTATCGACAACCATCAAAACCCTAGACAACCAACGTCTTATTATTCCTAATAACAAGATTTGGGGCGACACCATTAATAATATTACCGCAGAGCACCAGCGCCGTGTAGATATGACATTTGGCATCAGTTATAGCGATAATATAGAGCACGCTGAAACAATTTTAAAAGACATTGTTACCCAGCATCCAAAAGTGCAAGTAACGCCTGAGCCTATTGTGAAGTTGCACACCCTAGGCGAATCATCGGTTGACTTTATCGTCAGACCTTGGGTAAAACCTGATGATTATTGGGATGTTTATTGGGATATTACCCGCGCGGTTAAAATGCGCTTTGATGCTGAAGGCATTAGCATTCCGTTCCCACAACGCGATGTGCATATCTATCAGAAATAGCTAACTACAAACAAAATGCACCGACTACGCTGTAGGTGCATTGATTAGGTTGAATCACTTTAGCATCAATTTATATTAGGACACTTCATGACAACATCTCATTTTGCATTTTCAGATTTTATTGCCGGTTTTTGGCGTATTGATGCATGGAACATGACCCCGCAACAAAGGCTTACGCTTATTGAGCAATATCTTGAGCTTGGGGTAACCAGCATGGATCATGCTGACATTTATGGCGTATACCAATGTGAGACATTATTCGGCGAAGCCCTTGCCCTTGCTCCCCATTTACGCCAGAAAATGCAACTGATAAGTAAGTGCGGTATCAAGCCTGCATTTGATGGGTATGATAATCGTTACGTCAACCATTACGACACCAGTAAACAGCATATTATTCGAAGCGTTGAGCGTTCACTGATCGAGCTAAAAACCGACTATTTAGACGCATTACTGATTCATCGCCCCGATCCTTTAATGCAAGCAGATGAAGTTGCTGAAGCTTTCTTACAATTAAAACAACAAGGTAAAGTGAACCACTTTGGTGTGTCCAACTTTTTACCCCATCATTTCACTTTGCTGCAGTCACGGCTAGACGATCCACTCATCACCAATCAAGTGGAAATATCACCGCAATGCTTAACCCATTTACACGATGGTGTATTAGATCAATGCCAACAATTAAATATACGCCCTATGGCATGGTCATGTCTGGGAGGCGGTACATTATTCAGTGAGCAAACAGAGCAAGTGGTACGATTAAGAAGCTGCTTAACAGAGGTGGCAGACCAGGTAAGCACGGCAGACATAAGTCAGGTTATTTATGCCTGGGTCGCTATGTTACCCAGTAAACCGACACCGATTATTGGCAGTGGTAATATTGAACGAATTCGTAGTGCAGTAAACTCAAGCAGCATTCAGTTAACCAAGCAACAATGGTTCAGTATTTGGCAAGCATCAACGGGACACAGTGTTGCCTAAGCAAAAGTACGTCAGATAACCCTCGTATTGTTATTACGAGGGTTGAGGGTTACAAGGGGAGCAGCCTAATCTAGATAACGCATTTTACCATGTAAATGAGGGCGCTTACCCTTTACATCACGCATTTCAAAACACTTACCATCCTCAAGTGATTCATAGGCAAAAGTCACTTCTGATGGCATAAATACGGGTAATTTAAATTCCACATCAACTGTAAATGGACGCTCGCCAATAAATTGCATTAGCTGTGCCATACAACGTGCTTTTGACCACATACCATGGGCAAGTACCCGCTCAAATCCAAAACGCTTTGACAGTAATGGGTGTAAATGAATTAAATTGTAGTCACCTGATGCTTTGGCGTAATGACGACCTAAATCTTCTGTTAAGCGCCATTGCTGTATATTTTCCCAAGCCATATCAGATGCTCGAGGTGGCCGAGGACGACGTTTGGCGGACTCAATGCGGTACAAGTAGGTTGAATGCGCTTGCCAGACTAACTCTTCAGCAACGTAAACACTCGACTCAAGCACAAACTCCAAGCCGGCATCTGTTTCAGTGCTGCTAGTGAGCTGACACTTTACGGTTAATATCTCATTCGTTTTCACCGGCCGTAATACACTAATACTGTTTTTAAGGTGGATCATGCCAAGCAAAGGGAAGGTGATCGCCTTATGTGCAAATATCACCGCATGTAAACGAAAGGCCAGTACATATAAATAAGTGGGCGGTAACACTTTCTCGTCAAATTGAAAGCCACAAACGTTAGCATATTGACGTACTTTATCATTTGATAAAAAAACATTATCAGTTTGAATCGCAATTTTAGGTAACGGTTTTTTATCCCAACCAGGTTTACGGCTAAAGAATATTTTGCGATAAAGTGTAAAAAGCGATGGCATCGCTTTTAAATCAATTTTGTAATCGAAACTCAATGTGACAACCCTTTTTAAACGGCACGTCTTGCACCATAGTGGTGATATTATAACTCAGTATTTCCCTAAAATTGAAATACTTGAATTAACTCTTAATATTTATCATTAGTTCAATGAGTAGATACAGCTACTTTTAGCTTTACCCATCACCACAGTCATTGCAGAATAAGCACCTATTAAACTAATAAAAAGATGTACTGTGCAAGATACTAACTTCGATAAACTCAGCCAAAAATTTGCTAAAAATATCTATGGCACCACTAAGGGTGATATTAGAGCCGCTGTATTGTGGCGCGATCTTGAGCCTGCCATAGGTTTATTGGCCGCGTTAAATCATTCACCGTTACGGATATTAGATGCTGGCGGCGGTTTTGGTTTATTAAGCCAAAAGTTAGCTGTGCTAGGACACGAAGTGGTGCTTTGTGATATTTCTGCGCAGATGTTGGCCGAGGCGCAACAACAAATTGATGCGAGTGAAACACCGTTAAACATCACCCTGGTTCACAGCCCTATACAAGCTTTAACACCTGAGCTTAATGGCCAGTTTGATATCATTTTATGCCATGCTGTGGCCGAATGGTTAATCGATGCACAATCAACACTGCTGGGATTATTATCCTTATTAAAGCCACAAGGCCTATTCTCTTTAATGTTTTACAACAAAGAGGCAATGCGGTTTCACAGCTTAGTTTCTGGCAACTTTGACTATGTCATGCGTGACATGAAAGTTAAAAAGAAAGTCGGTTTAACCCCTACACATCCTTTATATATCGAAGACGTCCGCAAATGGTTTAACCAATGGCAACTACAAATAGTTTGTCAGTCTGGTGTTCGGGTCATCAATGATTATTTAAAGCATCAATTACCGCCTAATTTCGATATTAAACAGCTGATAGAGATGGAACTGCTTTATTCGCAGCGTGAACCCTATTTATCCCTTGGTCGTTATGTGCACTTTTTGGCTAAACAAGCTTAAATTCGATTCAAAAGATAACTAAGCAGAGCTAAGCACTGCTCGATATCATTTGAGCTTGTTATTTATCCTTAATCATATAGTGGCTGCTTTAATTACAGCTTTGCTGCCAACAGTTCTGCACTGTTGCACCTTGTTGACGCAGCAATTGAGGTATATTTTGCTGCCCGACTAAATGACCAGCACCGATAATAAAAAACAGCGGTTGCTGAGTTTTTTGGTGCATCAATACTAGCATTTTGTCACTCATAGTGTGATTTCGCTGCCATAGCAATTTACTCAACAACTCGTCTGACTCTCCAGCTTGCTGCTCCATAATATTGGCTAACTGTTTTTCATCGCCGTTACGCCATGCTGCGATTAACTCGAGCATTTCGGCATCAGTGGCATTTACCGCCTCGTCTAACATTTGAATTTGGCTTTGCCGACTAAAAGATGAAATCAACTCAAATTGAAAAGCCACACTTTCAAGTTCAAATAGAGGTTTGGATTGGCGTATTGTAGCAAAGGAGACGTCGACACCTTGATCTGCACTATATCCTAACGCGGTAAAGCGCATCATGCTGATTTGTGCAGCTTGCAGCCAAGGCGCAAATTGCTGAATCGCTACACAAAATTGCTCCATTGACTGGCAATACTTCACTGTAACTAGTTTGGTTTGCTCAATTAATGCTGCCTCTGCGTAGCCGTATTGTTGTAATAACCCCATGGTATCAGCCTTGTTAACATCAGCTTCTAACACCAAGGCAGCACTTTGCTCAAAAGCACGCTCAATTTGAGGCGCCATAGGATAAAAGTCAGCCTTACCCACATGAATAGAGCCCAGTAAATAAGCTTGCTGATTTTTCCAGGTCACTTTATAGAACGGGGGTTTATCATCTTGTGCGGCATATAACCGCGGTGAAATAAAAAAACTTACCAATATAATCAATAGCGTATATTTACTAATATTCATTAACCTTGACGTATTAAGACTCAATATAGCTAACATTTGTCTATTCATATTCACACTATGATGACTTTTCCTTGTTGCATCCATGTCAGAACCTTATAATTTGTAAAAATGCATCGTTAGATTTAGAGACTCTTATGCCGTATACCAAAGTCATTCAACAGTTAAAAGAAAACCTGCAAGTCGCTTACAGACAAGCCATTGACTGTGATATTCGCTTAGATGAACTTCGTAAGGCGGGTCACGGTAAGTTTGTTGCTATCTTCACAGAAGAACATGGCTTTAGCCAGAGCAGTAATCGCTTTTTACCCTATGTTCAAGAACTTGCCACAGAATTTGAAACCATACAAGAAAGTGTCCACACAGCACCAGAAACGCTTGAGGCATTTGTTAAAAAGTTGGCCATTCTACTGCAGACATTACAGGCATTTAAACAGCAAAGTAAATAACCTCAACTAGGGATAATAAGCGCTTAACCAAAGCTATGGTTAAATAATACTTCAATCCTGCAATTTAAACATTGCAGGATTTTTTAATGCTAAAATTCGATGAGTGCAGCTTTGTTAGAGAGGATATATGACATAAATCTGTCATTGATGAAGATTATGATAAGCCATCATCCGTTGTAAGATACCTCTCATGTCTTCTATCGATTTATGTAATACATTAAATGAAATCATTGATACACAAAATATTGATGCCGTGTTCCAGCCCATTTTTAATATCAGCACCAACAAGCTACATGGGTTTGAAGCATTAAGCAGAGGCCCACAACATAGCACTTTGCACTCTCCCGCTTCCCTGTTTAAAACGGCAGAACATTGCGACAAACTGAGTGAATTAGAAACGCTCTGTCGCGGTATATCGATTAACGCGTTTAAACAGCAGCAACTACCGGGCAAGTTATTCATTAATATATCGCCAAAAGCATTACTCGATCCGGCACACCCCAAAGGCGCCACCTTAAAGCTCATTAAGCAATTAGGCTTGTCACCCAATGATGTTGTCATAGAGCTATCGGAACAATATCCCGCAGATGATATCGACTTACTCAAATCCTGCTTAAATCATTATCGAAATCAAGGTTTCCTCACAGCCATTGACGACTTAGGCGCGGGGTATTCAGGCTTAAGACTATGGTCAGAACTCGCACCTGATTATGTTAAAATTGATCGTCATTTTATTCATCAAATAGATATTACCCCTGTAAAACAAGAGTTTGTTCGCTCAATTGTCGATTTATGCCAAAGCTTAACCTGCAAAGTGATTGCTGAAGGCATTGAAACAAAAGAAGAGCTCACTATGCTTTCTCAGTTAGGGATAAGTTATTGCCAAGGATATCTACTTGGCAGACCTGAAACCCAGCCGACACAGGAATATTATCAACCCCAGGTTATTGCGCCTAGCATGCCTCGCACCCGATACTGCGAAACAGCGGAAAGTATTTGTCATAGCGCAATTACCGCTTCAGCAACAACCCAACTAAAGCAACTTAGTCAGAAGTTTATAGACCAACCTGCACTACAAGCTATTGTTATAATCGAGGATGAAATTCCTCAGGGCATTATTAACCGCACAGCATTGTTAGAGCTATTTAGCACGCCATACGGACGTGCATTGCATGAAAATCATCCAGCAAGTGCAGTAATGGACACCCATGTATTACAAATTGACGCCAATAGGCCTTTATCTGAAGTCAGTCAATTATTAACATCAGAAAACGCTAATACAGTCGCTCAGCAATTTATTATTACCCGCAATCACAAACTCATCGGTATCGGTCATACCAAAGATTTACTGCAAAGAATCACTGAACACCGCATAAAAATGGCTCGACATGCAAACCCATTGACCAATTTACCTGGTAACGTGCCTATTCAAGAGGAACTTAAGCTGTTAAGAACTCAACGAAAACCATTCTATTTAGCCTATTTAGATTTGTGTCACTTTAAGCCATATAACGATATTTACGGGTTTTGTCGTGGGGATGAAGTTATTCAGGTGGTAGCGAAACTATTAATGCCGTATCAAAGCGACCGCTGCTTTGTAGGGCATATTGGTGGGGATGATTTTGTGATGATTTGCACTTGTGACAATAGCATAGATCACAGCAAACACATTATTGAGCAATTTAATCAGCATAAGAGTGAATTTTATCGCGACGAACACTTACAAAGCCAAAGCATATTTACAGAGGATAGAAATGGACAATTGCAACATCACCCATTGATTTCATTATGTATCGGGGTATTACCTCCAAGCATTACCACTAATGCGACAGAGCATCAATTGTCGACATTAAGTGCTCAAGCAAAAAAACAGGCAAAACTCGCCGTTAGCGGACTTTACCTGTTATCGGACCAAATAATGGAATTACATGTCGCTTAAAGCGCTTTGGGTGCCTCAAGTTGTGGGGCAACCGTACGTTTTAGCCAATCATTTAGCATAGTCGTTTCCGCCGAAAAAGGACGTTCATTGATTCGACTTATACGGCTCAGAAAACTCATGTCAGTCAATTTTTCATCGCCACTAATAATGACTTTATTGTCTTCCAAAATTTGATAAGTAAAGGTCATTTTTGGTGGGTATAGCTCTTTAACAACTCGCAAGTCGCCGGTTGTTGCACCAAAAGTAGGACGCATATCCCCCGCTAAATCGACATTAGAAACCTGCATTTCAAGCTTCTGATTAGGCTTAAGTGTTTTCTCTGCCTGCTTATTAATATTTTTAGTTATGGTCTCAAAAAATCTATTTTCAAAACGCGATTGCAACTCATTTGAGGCTTTAATGTCATTGTAGTTATCAGGCTCTAGCCACTCTACTTTAACAATGCCTGTCTCAGTGATAGGGCTAACCACTTCCACTTCCTCTGCAATTGCCACGCTACTGACGAATGCCCCTACTACCAATAAATAGTTAATGTTCATAATATGCCTCCAGGCAAAATTTAAATAGATTTAGATAGCTTGTTTACTTGATGAAACTACTTTAACAAAATGAACCTGTACATTTGCTTAACATAAAGCATATTCCAAGAATATAAATTAAAGCACTGTTTTTAAACAGCTAAAAACGTAAAAATCTAACTCAGCTGTTTTTTTATGCTTCGTTCAGCTTTGGTTCAACAAACTGAAGCTACTATCACTCCAACAAAAAGACAGCGTCTTTACACTAGCGATTGTTCAAGGAACTAACGTCGTGACTAATCAATATTAATGCTACGGAGTCATAACAATGAAACTGATCACTAATTCAACAAAACGTGTTTCTTTAGCCGCTTTATTCGCCACTCTTGTCGTGGGCCTAGCCGTTTCAGCTCAAAGCCAAGCCAATGAATCCAACCTTCACGGAGGCGTTATGGAGCAGCACAGCACTCAATTGAGTCAACAAATGCAAAATAATGAACAGCTATTAGAGTTAAAGTTAGAACAAAAACTTACTCAACAAGTAGCCAAAGCAGAAAGCCAGTATGTTGCTAAAATTTGTCAACAATATGATTTATCTTATGATAATGAGACATCTACTTGTATAAAGTAGCCGCGAATCCAACATAAAGCGACTCTCAATACGCATCTAAATTGCCCTGACTTGTCAGGGCTTTTTCACTTATGGGGTGTGGGGCGACTCATTTAGGCCATGTTTAAACCTCAAACAGTCTGAGTTAGAACGGGAATCGCGCAGTTAATTTAGGGTAAGTCTGTTTTAACACTTTAGGCTTAGTCGAAAACTTTTTCCCCACAGGCGTATTATTGCCTGAAGGTACAAACGGTAATTCATCTTCATTACGGTTTTCATATAACTGACCCGCAACTAAATCGTAATCTTCAATAAACGGATAAGCATAATTATCTTTTAATGGCCATTGCGCCAAATCACCTAAGCTATCCGGTTGGGCAATAATTTTGTCATACCACTCTTGCCCTAATGACAAAATAAAACAACGAAACTCAGTAAAAGCATAATCAGAATCACAGCCCGTCACAATATAAGCTGCGCCCCAAATAGCCCACTGATAACTTCGGCGCAATTGCTGACCAAACATTTTATCAAATGCTTTTAATGACTCATCATCTAAAGGATCTAGTGACTGCTGTAATTGCTGTACGATTTGTTCAGAAGACTGGTCTGCATGGTTGCGGGTAACCAGTTGCCAAAATTGTGTTTCAGTCATTGAACTTTCCCAATATCCATTAAATTGCGATATTCTATCCTAAATACATCAAACCAAGTGAACAAAATGACACAGGTTAAGCGCCCCTTGGGCATTATATTACTGATTGCTTTATACAGTTTATTTACTATTATCGCCCTTTGGCGTGCAACTCAACATGCGACTTTTGACATATTAACCCTTGGTGTTTTACCCGTATTAGTGGGTCTATTGATCCGCGCGAAATGGGCTAAAATAGTGCTCTTTTTTCACCTAGGGCTGCAAACATTAGTGTTAATTGCAATGGGAACTACTGCGTTAATCGCGTATCAAATCACTCCCGAGGACGTGAAAATTGAATTTAATGGCCAAATCATTCCTATTTGGATAGTGGCAAGCGCTGCTATAAGTCTAGTCACGCTGCAGTGGTGGGCAGCACTAAACCATAAAGCGCGTCAGTATTTAAATAATATTGGCATTTAAAGACCACTTGAAACTGATTGTCGAGGACGTATTTGATAGTAATCTACTTATATGTCTATGCTATAGTCTATCTAGTGGTACAAAATAATAAGAGTTTAATAAATGCACAGTTTATCCCCTAGCGAATTATCTATTTTATTGCTTGAGCCTTCTGAGACTCAACGAAAAATAATTATGTCTCGATTACAGCAAGAAGGCGTTGTTAGCATTCAAACCGCTACAACTCTTGAAGATGCCAAAGCGATTATAGCTCGTCATAAGCCTGACTTAATTACTAGCGCGTTACACTTTCCTGACGGGGAAGCAACGGATTTACTCGCGTATATCAAGCAAAAACCAGAATACCAAGACATTCAGTTTATGTTGGTATCGAGTGAATGCCGCCGCGAGCAACTTGAAATTTTTAGACAGTCAGGTGTGGTTGCCATTTTACCTAAGCCTTTCAATTCAGATCATTTGGCTCGCGCATTAAACTCAACCATAGATTTAATCAGTAATGACGAATTAGATTTGAGCCATTTTGATGTGCATAATCTGAGAGTGTTGGTCGTTGATGATAGTCGTTTAGCACGTAACGTGATTAAACGGACCATTGGTAATTTAGGGATTAAAATTATTACTGAAGCAGAAGATGGTCAGCAGGCTATTAATCTAATGCAGCATAATATGTATGATTTAGTGATTACCGATTACAACATGCCCAGTGTTGATGGATTAGCGCTAACGCAATATATTCGTAATGAAAGCCAACAGTCACACATTCCTATTTTAATGGTATCGTCTGAGGCTAATGACACCCATTTAAGTAACGTATCCAGCGCTGGGGTTAATGCCCTTTGTGATAAGCCTTTTGAACCTAATTTAGTCAAACGGATCTTATATCAACTGCTTGAAGAGTAGCATAGTGGGTATTTCACAGTCTTTTTACCCTTTTATCGGACAAAATACTTTTAAAGCGTCAACGCTTATGGCATGTTAACCACGTTTTTAAAAACATTTCTATGGAAAGCAGAGAATATCAATATGAACAAAAGTGAACTGATTGCAAAAATTGCTGAAAACGCAGATCTAACTAAAGCAGAAGCTGGCCGTGCATTAAAATCATTTGAAGCAGCGGTAACTGAAGCGATGAAAAATGGCGAAAAAATTTCTATCGTTGGTTTTGGATCATTTGAAACCTCACAACGTGCTGCACGTACTGGTCGCAACCCGCAAACTGGTAAAGAAATTCAAATTGCCGCTGCAACTGTACCTAAGTTCAAAGCTGGTAAAACGTTAAAAGATAGCGTTAACTAAAAATAAGTTAACTGTTATTTTTAAAAGCCTCCTTTCGGAGGTTTTTTTATGCCCTATTTCTGTCAAATCGGGCAATCCTCGAATCAACATCGCCAGATCAGCTTACTGCACAACCCAAGTGCAATGCCGCACCATTACAAAGCAACCAATAGGCTTTCAACGTGTTCGAATTTTAGTAATTAGTTGATATATATGATATTTAAAAATTGGCACAACCTTCGCTTAACTCAGAGTAGATAAACCAACATTTAACACTCTGTCTCGATATATGAAGTTTTAAAGTCCTGACATACACAGTGTTAAATGCATAATAAAACTTTGAGGGAAGATGATGAAAAAATCACTATTACAAGCAGTTGCGTTATCAAGCACACTATTACTCAGCAGCACAGCTTTTGCCGAAGTATCCGCTAATATTGGCGCAACGTCTAACTACTTATGGCGCGGAGTCACCCAGACAGATGATGCGGTTGCTTTGCAGGGTGGCCTTGATTACGCACACGAGTCTGGTTTTTATGCTGGCACTTGGGCATCAAATGTCGACTTTGGTGATGCAGCAACCTATGAAGCGGACTTTTATGCAGGCTATGCTGGAGAGTTTGCTGAAGATTTCACTTACGACGTAAGCTATTTATATTACGCCTACCCTGATGCTGACAGCAGCTATGATTTTGGTGAAGTTTCATTTGTATTAGGTTGGAAATGGCTCGAATTAGGTTATTCAAAAGTGGTCAATGCTGATTCTGGGGTTTCTGGTGCTGACAGCGAAACTGATTGGAGTTACTTACAAGCTAATGCCAGCTTCCCTTTAACAGAGAAAGTCAGCTTAGGCGCTCATTATGGCTATTCAAAGGGTGATGTCGTTAAAGACCTATTTAGCGAAACCTATTCTGATTACAACGTGTCACTGAGTGCTGACACAGATGTTGGCACAGTATCTTTCATGGTTTCTAACACAGATTTAGCAGATGACGATGCAAAAGTCGTTTTAGGTTATTCATACGGCTTTGATCTATAGCAGTACAACAATGTGAATTGTTTGCTAATCTAGTAGGTAAGCAATTTTCATTGGCATGTTAAGTTGCGTTAACGTTACCTTAGGGTGGCGTTTTTATTTTTAAACCTTACCCTAATAATGACGATTCCAATGTTCGTCAATCTTCAAATAAAAAGCCGTGTACTTTCCCTCTTTTATATCGCTCAATTAGCTTGCCGGAAAATAACTGCTAAGCTCAAATAGTGAAGGTAAAAAAAACTGTTCAGCTTGAACAATATATTTTGCTTTTCTAAGGATAATTTTTTGGTTAGAAAGAGCTCATTGGTTTAGTACTGTTGTTTACCATTGGTTATGAGGGTTTTATTATGGCTAATATCACTGAAAGAGTGCCTGACGATACAGAAATTGAAGCGATGACTTCACCAAGAAGTGCTAAAGGAGCCGAAAATTTGCAACATAAACGTCAAGTCAAAAGGCGTTTAGAAGATTTTCTTGAACAAGCACAACTTAGAAAAGCCATTGGTGATGACGACTTCTTTTAGTCATATAATCATCACACAAATAAAAAAACCATCGTTACAACCGCTGTCACTAAGCCGTTAATACGATGGTTTGTTTTTTAATAGCGGTAAATAAACTAAACTTTTAAGATAAGCGATTAAACTTTTGTTGCTGATTTTGAGTCAACAATTGCTCCGCCCTAGCCCCTAAATAAACATAAATACCTAGCCCAACTAACAAGCCAACTACAGCTAACATCATCATGATGGCCGGCTCAATATATTGTTTCTCTCCTAAAGAAGCTTTGAACATAGTTAGCAAAGCTTCTATCGAAATTGCGATTAAGATGGTGGAAATAAAACGCGTTATAGTCCGCCGTGTTGAACTATGACGAAATATATCTTTATGCATTAGCACTTCTTCTTCCAAAATCGTTTTACCCAAATCAAAAATCGCTAATGCGAGGGTTAGAAAAATAATAATACCAAAAGGCAGTAACGGATCATTTTGCGCCGGCTCAGACAGCAAGCGATAAATATCAGACACTACCGTCCACATTAATACACTCACTAAGACAAACAGCCCCAGCACAATAAAACTATATACGGCTTTAAATATTGGCGTCATTTTACGTCTTGCGCTGTCACCCATCATAAACTCAATCAACTGAGTAAGATTAATATCAACCACTACAATGACGCACTGACTATTAGCATTTAACAGCTGTCTTGAGGCGCTTACACACAGGCCTCCACCCGTATTAGATAAATATGGGCTAGTAATATAGCGAGTACTGTCTTGCTCGGCTAAACCAGTAAAATAGGGACGATGGCTTCTGTCGGTATCGCGCCCTTTATCAGATAATTTAACTTTGCCTTTAGACACCACAAGGTTGTCGCTCACTTGAGTGCCATTTTCATCAAGTAGATACAGCAATTGCACAAAAGGGTAACTTCTAGCTAGCTCATTAAACACCTTATCTGAGGTCGGGTTCTGAAATATAGATGCGTCACTTAATCCTAATAAAATGGAATCCAATAATTCATGAATAACCGATTCATGCTCATGATAACGTTCGATAACACTTAAAAAACTCATTGCAGCCATATATCACTCCCTCTTTACCATAAGAGGTTAAAGCAGTGATTGTGCCAACTAATTACTATAATAAATTCATAACCTTAGTAACAAACACATCTTATTTAGGTCATAAACCAGTGCAATTGCACCAATATAATCCATGGCAGATGAAAATTTTCGATTGGTGAATTAAAGCAATTAATGAGAACATTGATTAACTTTGCCCAGATTTATCAAACCATAGGTAATGCAATGTCTGATGCTTTAATTCGTTATCAACAAGATATTCGCCGCTTTTCGGATGAATTAATCCGTATACAAGCACCGATTAAAATCCTCGACACCATTAAATGGCCACGTGAAATCGAAGACAAATTTTTAGCCAAACAAACTAAAGTACTACCAGAAATAAGCACTGACTTTTACGATTCAATTCCCGTGTCTTTCAATACCGGTAAAACCCAGCAAGACTTGAAAAGTCTTCGCTCTGCGATTGAAAAGGGCTTAGGTAAGAAAGATAAACTAGGTAAAATACTCATTGCCAATGTTGACCAATATCGCATTGTGATCGACATGCTCAATAATCGTGGTAAACCCATGTTTGGCAAACTCAGCCAAGAACTTTATGGCAGTGCTAGTCATAAATTACACGGCGATCGCCATACATTACGCCAGCTAGGTGACAGGCTAAGTCATATTTTCTCATTACCCGCTGCAAGGCATATGAGTAAACAACATCCTAAAATCATCACCGCACCAGAGGCCGTAAAACAACTGAGTCAGCGACTGGTTAACTATTTTCATGATGATAAAATATACGTAAAACTCAGCGATGGTATTGTGTCAGATGCGGCGGTCGGCGGTGACACGGTTAAAATAAACACTCGCGCCATGTTCAGTGAATCAGATATGAATGTGTATGAAGTACATGAAGGTTGGGTGCATGTGGGCACCACACTCAATGGACGAGCCCAACCGCATGCTACATGGTTAAGTGTTGGTTCTCCGCGGGTTACCGCTTCACAGGAAGGTCTAGCGGTATTAATGGAGATGTTAACCCTTAGCTCTAACCCCGGAAGAGCTAGACGTATCAGTGATAGGGTGTCAGCCGTTGATATGGCGGAGCAAGGGGCGGACTTCATCGAAGTGTATCGATATTTCAGAAACCTACACTTAAGCTCAAAAGACAGTTACCGAGTCACCCAGCGTGTATTTCGTGGTGGCATGGTCCAAGGCGGCAGTTTCTTTACCAAAGATATTTCCTATGTCCGCGGCTATGTTGAAAACATCAACTTTATTCGCAGTGCTATTAGCACTGGTTTACCTGAACTTATCCCTATGCTGTTTTTAGGTAAACTGGCTATCGAAGATATTCCTGATCTCTATCAAGCTTATCAAGAAGGTGTGATTGCTGGGCCCAAGTATCTTCCACCTATGTTTGCAGACATTAGTGGTCTATATGCATGGTTTGGATTTGCTTCAGGTATTGGCAATATTGATTTAAAAGGAGTGCAACGCCACTTTGCGCGCTCTTTTGATAAGGTCACCATCAAAACCCCAGAAGCAGACTTATTTGATGATTCAGAATTTGATAATAACTCGGATTAACATCCATAAATAAGGGCAACCATAGTTGCCCTTATTTTATTTCATGTCCTATCAATCAATAAACGAATCACTCTAGAATCAATCAATAAGATATCCAGTCCCTCGACACTCAATCAATAAGCTACATTGTCCATAGCTTGAGCGTTTACACTCGTGCACTACCAAGGCATTTGCACCTCTTCGCTGGACTTGTGCTTTCAAAGACTTTATCAATGACTCATCACTGGGCGCCGTCTTATTTAAATCAGTCGGTCTATCCTGTTGACAATATGACGCGTCGACATTACCTAGGTCTTTGTATTGACGATTAAAGACGTATTGCTGGCTATAGACATCAACATCATTAGCCCTGATGTTTTGTTCACCAACATCAAATACATTAGTATTAAATTTAATTGATGAGCATCCTTGCAGTAACAATGACACCATAAGCATTAACATTAAAACCATAAAAGCTGGCATTGCAACATCCTTATTATATGTGGTCCTAATTAAAGCGCACTGGGTGTGCTTTAACCTTATAACGCTTTTTTAAGCGCTTTTTGTTTCGCAAAATACTCACGTGTTAAGCCAAACACTACCGGGCTTAATAACATCAATGCGATCAAGTTTGGCAGCGCCATCATCGCATTTAACGTATCAGCTAATAGCCAAATAAACTCTAATGAACTAATCGCACCAATCGGTACGACTAAGGTGAATATTAAGCGGAATGGCTTAACCGCTTTATCACCAAATAAGTACTGCACGCACTTCTCACTGTAAAAACTCCAGCCTAAAATGGTGGTAAATGCAAATATAGCCAGTGCAATTGCCACAATGTAATTTCCCAAAGGCAAGGCATGGGAGAATGCCAGCGAGGTCAATGCCGCCCCATTTTCACCCGATGTCCACGAGCCAGTAACAACAATAGCCAAGCCGGTGATAGAACAAACAATGATAGTGTCGATAAACGTACCTAACATTGCCACTAAGCCTTGCTTAACTGGGTTGTTAGTTTTTGCTGCTGCGTGGGCAATTGGCGCACTGCCTAAGCCTGCTTCATTTGAGAATATACCACGGGCCACACCAAAACGAATTGCCGCCCATACTGCAGCGCCAGCAAATCCACCTTGTGCCGCAACAGGGTTGAATGCACTGTGAACGATAAGCTCGAACGCTGCTGGTACTTGATCAATATACACCACTAATACAGCTAGTCCGGCAGTGATATAAAACACCGTCATTAATGGCACAAGTTTACCGGCAACTTCTGCAATGCGTTTAATACCGCCCATCAACACAGCACCAACTAATACCATTAGCACCACACCGGTAATCCAACTTGGTACACCAAAGTTACTGCTTAATGCGTCTGCTACCGAATTTGATTGCACAGTATTACCAATACCGAACCCTGCAAACATACCAAAAAACGCAAAGGCTGTGCCTAACCAGGCCCATTTTTTGCCTAAGCCATTTTTGATGTAATACATAGGGCCGCCAACATGATCGCCATTGCTGTCGGTTTCACGAAATTTAACTGCTAATACCGCTTCTGCAAATTTGGTTGCCATGCCTACTAATGCAGTACACCACATCCAAAACAAGGCGCCTGGACCACCTATGACAATTGCAGTGGCAACACCGGCAATATTGCCTGTACCTATGGTTGCTGAAAGCGAGGTCATCAAAGCATTAAAAGGGCTTACATCACCTTTTTCGCTTTCATCAGTGACCGTTCTCCCTGACCATAATAATTTAAAACCTGTGCCTAATTTTAAAATTGGCATAAATTTCAAACCAATAGATAAAAATAACCCTACGCCTAATATCATCACCAGCATGGGAACACCCCAAACGATGCTGTTAATATTACTTACTAAAAGTGTGACCGCTTCCATTTAATATCCCATGATTAACTAAATTATTATGTTTATTGTTATTTATGTTTTATCAATGCTGAAATTTATCGAACTCGAAGCATTATTTTCAGCAATTTTTTAGAGTACCTTGATTAGTGTATTTTTTGCAACAATCTAGCAACTAAAAATAGGTGTTTGATTCACGATGTCGAAGACTTAAAAATTTGTACTACGGGTAAGGCAGGTAAAGACATGCGTGCCATTTGGGCTAAACAGGATTGACAGACACATTGCTGCGCATTAATGCTGGCTTGAGGGTACGCTAGCTGATAGCGCTTGATCAGTTCGACCGCTGAATAATCTGACAATACACACCAACAAGTTAAAACATCTTGCCCACTGGCCATCATACATTGGTTCATTTGATCACAGATGGGGCAGTTTTTTGCAGACAAAGTCATACCTTTGCTAGTTATTATTAAATGCTGAATATTAATCGATAGCTGCTGAAAACTGACATCGCCCAGCTCAATCACTTCAAATTAGAACGATGTCAGTTATACACTATTTTTTTGGAAAATTAGCAGAAGAAGTACTGCCTAATACTGTTCCTGCAACACTTTGACCGTAAAAACCATCATGCTGATGATATTGGCTTCGTGTTTCAACCACATTGCCTTTAAATCTAGGGTCTTGAGGGCGATCTTGCGAATTAATATAAGCCGCGACGTCCCAAGCTTGTTGAGGAGTCAGTTGGACACTTTTACCCAAAGGCATGTTCTCATAGATAAAATCTGCCGCGGTATTGACTCTGTGCATGCCCGCGCCCCAATTAAAACTTTGTGCTCCCCATACTGGTGGCAGAGCAGCTACACCGGCAATGATTTGACCTTGACCATCTTGCCCGTGGCAAGATTGACAATGCGCTTGATATACCACTAAACCGCGTTCAGGAGAATAAGCTTGTTCAGCTTTAGGCACCGCGGGATAACCACGACCCGGTAATTGCGCTAATGCATTTTGATCCATTTTACTTGAGATGGCCTCAGGTAAAATAAAGTCATCGCGTTTTGCCCCTTTGACCAATTCACTGTCGCTTAACTCAGGGACAGGGCCAGCAACATTGTGCTGTAGCATTAATCCAGACATGCCCAACCAATATGAATAAGCTGATAACGCCACTAACTCTTTGCTGCCTGATTCAGGCGCTTTGCCATTCATCGAATAAGTAAAACAACCTTGTAACCGCTCTTCAAAACTATTTACTTTATCGTTTTTCTTACGGTAAGCCGGATACGCAAAATATGCTCCCCACAAAGGTGAGGCATTGGCTTTATTGCCCGCATTGAGGTGACAGTTAACACAATTAAGTTGATTGCCGACATACTTATCACGCAGTTGCTGAGTATTGACAAATAATTGGTAACCTAAGCGAACTTTATCGCCAAACTCGCCTGTTGGAATATCTGACAATGCCGCTGGCTGAAGGTAGGTTTGTTTAGCTTTAGGCACTGAAGGTAAAGCTTGCTGGCGATCAGGTAGCTCTGTAGCAATAACAGCAGCATTCATATTCAAGCTAAACAATACTGCTGCGCCTAAGATGATGTTTAATTGGAATTTCATGGCGTGTCCTTACTTAAGCGATGCAAAATAGTGGGCAAGTTTGTCAATTTCGATTGCGGTTAATTTACTGGCAACATTACCCATCATATTATCGGCATCGCCTTTGCGGGTGCCTTTTTGCCAAGCTTCAAGCTGGCTTTTAATATAACTGGCTTGCTGACCAGCTAAACGCGGAAATTGCTCAGCACCTATCGCAGAAGGACCATGACAAGTAAAGCAGGCGGGAATTTCGCGCGCCCAATCTCCTTGATAAGCGAGTTTTTCGGCGGGATCTGCAATCGCCACTTTATCACCACGGTATCGCAGCGTAATGTCATCGACGGCTTGAGAGGCAAAGTAGTCAGCGGCTACTTGAATATTATCTCCTTGTACCGTCATCGCCATAGGCTGCATTAGTGCATTTTGCCGTTGCCCAACTTGAAACAACTTGATCTGTTTAACCATGTAGGATGCTGATAAACCAGCTAATTTAGGTCCTGCAACATCAAGTCCCTGCCCTTGAGCACCATGACAACTCACACATACCTGCGCCGGAACGGGCACAGTCTGTAGTAACTCTTTGGGTGAAGACTCTGGAATGGATGCGCTCACATGTAGACTTACCATACTGCTCACGAATGTTGCAGCGATTATTATTTTATTCATCATCTCGCCCTTAAGAAGTCCGTATCTATATTCATCGGACAAACTATAGATGATTATTTAACCTATTAACACCGACTATTTTTCATCCATTTTTAATAAGTCATCTCAACTTGGGTTAAGAGATGAATAAGCGATATTAAAAAATATAATATTCAATTGCTTACGTAAAAATTGAACTTTGTGCTGAGGTTAAATACTAATAAGCCTCCGTTGCTATTACAACGAAGGCTTAATAAGTTTAACGATTCTGTCATTACTCAAGTGAAGTTACTTAGGGCGAACACCTAAGGTATGGCAAATAGCATAAGTCAATTCGGCACGATTTAAAGTATAAAAGTGGAAGTCTTTCACCCCTTCACGGGCTAATACTTTCACCATATCAATAGCCACGTTCGCACCCACCAATTGACGCGTGGCAGGGTCATCATCTAAACCTTCAAACTGACGGTGTAACCATGCAGGAATAGCCACATTAGTCATATCCGCAAAACGCTTAGTTTGCTTAAAGTTAGTTACCGGTAAAATACCTGGCACGATTTCAACATCAATACCCGCTGTAACACAGCGGTCGCGAAAACGAAGATACGACTCTACATCAAAGAAAAACTGAGTAATTGCGCGGTTTGCTCCGGCATCAATTTTCTTCTTTAGGTGAATTAAATCAGCTTGAGCATTGCGCGCATCCGGATGCACTTCTGGGTAAGCCGCTACCGAAATATCAAAATCAGCAACTGAGCGAAGTAAACGCACTAAATCATTAGCAAAACGAGTCGGCTTTGGGCTGCCATCGGGTAAGTCACCACGCAGTGCGACAATATCTTTAATGCCTGAATTCCAATAATGTTTGGCAAGTTCAATCAGCTCTTCATCGCTGGCATCCACTAAGGTTAAATGCGGTGCTGCAATTAAATTAGTTTCACTTTGAATACGCTCAATAACACTGTGAGTGCGGTCGCGCACGCCTGAATTAGCACCGTAGGTTACCGATACAAATTTAGGGTTTAATGGTTCTAAACGACGAATAGAATTCCACAGAATGGTTTCCATTTCTGGTGTTGAAGGTGGAAAAAATTCAAATGACACGTTGATATCACTTAACTCAGATAGGCTCTGATTTAACGACTGTGAGTGCTGGGCGTGATGAAAAGCCATTTTATATTTCCTTCAACTGCTTCGATGCGAACATCGATGGATTTAATACTCGGATGATGACTGTCTATTACTTTACTGCGACTTTATAATGGACGTTTAGACGTCCATATGTCTATATAGTAATTTAACTGACCATGAAGTCAAGAATAAATATTCATTGAATACGTATAACCACGATGAAGAATGTTCAATTTGAAGATGAAAAAAAAGCAAGACTCAAAAGAGTCTTGCTTAATTGAACTGGGTTGCTGTCAAAACAGCAGTATTATTCTTGCAATAAATCGCGACAAATATGCACTAGATCAGATTGAACAGCTGCCGCGGTGACTTCTCTACCCGCGCCTGGGCCACGTATAATCAGCGGATTACCTTGATAAAATGCACTGCGGATAACAAACACATTGTCGCCGGGCGTTAAATTGGCATAGGGATGATTACGGTCTACCCATTGAATGCCCACTTCAGCTTTCAATTTACCACCCACTTTATCTAATGCCGCCACATAACGTAGCACTTTATTTTGCTCTGCGGCGGCCACAAATTGCTGCAGCATTTCAGCATCAAGCTCATTAATGCGCTTTAAAAAGCCTGCTAATGTTAATTTAGCCAATGCTTCAGGCACTAATGAGTTTAGAGTAATGTCTTCTAACTCAATGGCTAAACCAATTTCACGCGCTAAAATAAGCAATTTTCGTTGCATATCTCGACCCGATAAATCATCACGGGGATCAGGTTCTGTAATCCCCAGCTCTTTCGCCTCAAGCACTAATTGAGAAAATGGTTTACTGCCATCATAGTTTTCAAATAACCAACATAAAGTACCTGAAAAAATACCGCCAACCGCTTCAATCGTGTCACCGCTATTACGTAAGTCATTTAACGCATGCTGAATAGGCAACCCAGCACCACAACTGGCGTTATAGCGCCAAAATAAACGTCGATTACACAGTTGCTGCTTTAGCTCTCGATAAAAAGGCAATGGTCCTGAACCCGCCAATTTATTAGCACTGACCACATGAATACCTTTAGCAAACAATTGTGGGTATTGTAAGGTCAAGGTGGCACTGGCACTGATATCAAGCGCGACTATCTCATCGCAAGACAGTTGCTCTAATTGGTCAAACAAACTGTCATAGGTCCATTCTGTACCTTGTTGCTCATATTGTTGCTGCCAGCTGTCTAAATTAACCCCAGCGTTATCAACAAAGGCCTTTTTAGAACTCACCAAACCGACTAATTCGACTGTGGCTTCTAAGTCTTTATTTAGCCCAAAGCGAGCACGTTTAAATAAATCTATCCACGCCTCACCAATATTGCCTATACCTAGCAGCAGTACGCCTATGCGCATTCTTGGGCCAGCACAGCGGCGATGTATTTTTTGAGTCAGTAAGCTAACCTGCCCCTGTGGCACTAATGTCACTAGGCTTAAGCCGTCTTGATAAACAGGTTTGGCATCACGACTTAGCAAACGGGCAAAGCTTTTACGATACAATTCTGCATCGGCACTGACCAAAGCCACTAGCCCCAAGTCGCATTGTGCCTGCAATTGCGTAATACCAAACTCAGCAGTTTGGGACATTAATAAAGACTGCACTTGTTTTTGCCTTTCTAATGTAAAAGCTAATTCATACTTATGTTGCGCCAATGACCAATAAGCCAATGGGGTTAAGCCCGCTTCGGTCAGTAATGTTAACAAAGGCTCTATCGCTGCGGCGGCTTTAAAACTAAATAACACCACTTCATTTAAACTGGTTACCACAGGCGCACTAGCTGACGAACTATGGGGGGCAATCAATGTAAAATCAGTGTGAGAGGCATAGCTTGAGCGTACGGCTAAACTCACTTCGGTATTGAACAAAGGCTGTAATGTACGTGAATGTAATACTGGAGAGCCCAGTCTAGCTAATCGATCGGCTTCAGCCAAAGACATGCTTTTTAGCAGTTTGGCATCATTAATTTTATTCGGGTCAGCATTAAATACCCCTTCAACATCGGTCCAAATTGTTACCCGATCAATATCAGCCAAACTGGCAATTAATGTCGCGCTAAAATCAGAACCATTTCGCCCAAGCAATAGTGTTTCACCCTGACTATTAGCACAAATAAACCCTGTAATGACTAAACGCTCATTAGGATGAGCCGCTAATAAAGCCTGCACTTTGGCTCGCGACTCTTCTACCCGAATATTAGGCACAGCACCTTCGTCAGCGACAAGTATTGAACAGGCGTCTACATGGGATGACGCTACACCAGATTCACGTAATAACGCCGCCATTAATCTTGCTGACCAACGTTCACCAAAACTCACCACATGGCTAATTTGATATTCATTGCGCTGTTCAAGTGATAATAAGCTAATCAATTGTGACTTGTCGGTCGACAAGCGCTCACGTAAATCACGTGCTTGCTCATTAGATAATAATTGTTCGATTAAGGTTTGCTGATAGCCGATTAATACTTGTAGCTCTTCTTGCCATAGCTGACCGGTTTCACGCAAATTGAGCAGCTTATATAAAAAGTTGGTACTTTTACCTGCCGCTGAAACAACAATTAAGTCATCGCTGTGACCATGGGTCAGTAAAATGTGGGCGACTCGGCGATAACAATCCGCATCGGCAAGACTTGAACCACCAAATTTATGTAAATGACCACGCGCCATGTATTACTCCTTAAACGACAACTACAGCGCTGCGACTGCAGCTAATGCGGCTTTAATATCTGCCACTAAATCTTCACCATCTTCAATACCAACAGATAGTCTCAATAATGTATCTTTAACGCCAGCCTCAAAACGGGCTTGGGCATCCATTGCTCTATGGGTCATAGTCGCAGGAACGGCTATTAAACTTTCCACTCCGCCTAAACTTTCAGCAACACTGAACAAGGTTAACGCATCTAAGAATGCTACAACCTCTGCTTCACCACCTTTTAGCTCGAAACTGAGCATAGCGCCAAAGCCTTTTTGCTGCTTTTTCGCAATCTCATGTCCTGGATGATCCGTTAATCCTGGATAATACACTTTTGCCACCACAGGACTTTGACATAGCACATCAACTATCTGTTTGGCATTGGCTTGATGTTCACGAATTCGCACTGCTAAAGTACGAATACCACGCAGAGTGAGGTAACTGTCAAACGCTGATCCCGTTAAGCCTAAGGTGTTTGACCACCAATGCAGTAACTCGCCGATATCTGGATCTTTAGCTACAACAGCGCCGCCAACCACATCACTGTGACCATTGATATATTTGGTCGTGGAATGGATAACGATATCAGCCCCTAAATTTAAAGGCTGCTGCAAAATAGGTGATAAAAAGGTGTTATCCACGGTAACCAATGCGCCAACTTCTTTTGCTGCATTGGCAATAGCGGCAATATCGACCACACGCAGTAATGGATTGGATGGGGTTTCTAACCACACCATTTTAGGCTTTTTGGCAATGGCTTCCGCTAATGCTGCCGCGTTGGTTTGATCAACGACGGCCAATTTAAACTGACCTTTTTTGGCCAGGTTAGTAAATAAACGGTAACTACCTCCATAGCAATCATGTGGCACAACCAATAAATCGTCTGGGCCTAATAAATGGGTCACTAGCGTAATGGCAGCCATACCAGTACAGGTTATCACTCCGGTAGCCCCTTGCTCTAATTTGGCTAAGGCTTCGCCTAAAATACAACGTGTTGGATTGCCTGAACGGCTGTAATCAAACTCACGCGGATTTTTATGGCCATCAAAAGAATAATTGGTCGATAAATAAATTGGCGGGACAACTGCACCATGTTGTGTGTCACTTTCAATCCCCTGTCGGACGGCGACAGTAGCATTGCTATGTTGTTTACAAGACTTGGTCATGATTGATTCCTAACATTACGAACACACAAAGAGATGTCTAGATGGCTAAATTTACCTAACTGAGCAGCTCAGGTCAACAAAAATAGACGTTTAGACGTCTAAACATAAAGAAATCTATTTGCAATGTGCACTAAAACACAGCAATAATTTGACTAGAAACTTTAAGGGTTTAAAATCTGCACCGTATTTAAAGTAAAGGGTGAGTTAATGACTGAGTGGAATGGCGACTATATTAGCCCATATGCCGAACACGGCAAGAAGAATGAACAAGTAAAAAAAATCACAGTTTCAATTCCGTTAAAAGTATTGAAAGTACTGACCGATGAGCGCACTCGTCGCCAGGTAAATAATTTACGTCACGCGACAAATAGTGAATTACTTTGCGAAGCTTTTTTACATGCTTACACGGGTCAACCATTGCCCGATGATCATGACTTATCAAAAGATGAGCCTGACAGCATTCCGCGTGAAGCGAAAGCATTGATGGACCAAATGGGTATTGAATGGGAAGACTTAGAGTAATTAATCACTTTTAAGTCATTTTACACCTGCTATTCATTCCATCAAGATGAATATCCTGCTTAGTCAGGGTAGTTATCTTGATGGAATTTTGTTTTTAGACACGATCAAACGATTGATATCAATCAATATACAAATGCTTGTGTTGAAAAACGTTAGTTACTAAGAGTCATTGCATGCCATTCATTGATCCCACCACGTTATTACTCGCCTCAGTTATTATCTTTTGCGGCGCATTAACCCAAAGCTTAATCGGTTTCGGTTTAGCCGTAGTCGCCAGTCCCTTACTGTATATTATCGACCCACAGTTAGTGCCCGTTCCAGTGATTGTGATGGGGTTTGCAATTTCACTAATGACCTTATTCAGAGAGCGTAGCCATTTAGAATTTAATGGTTTGCAATATGCGTTACTGGGCAGAATTCCGGGTGGTTTTTTGGGCGCAAGCTTACTATTGCTCGCCCCTCAACCAATATTAGGACTAGCCATTGCTGCCATTGTATTTACAGCGGTTTTATTAAGTATTTTTAAATTATCCGCACCTGTGAATCGGATAACCTTATTTATTGCGGGTATTGTTTCAGGTATTTTTGGCAACATTGCCGCCATTGGTGGACCGCCAATGGCTATTTTGCTGGCCGGAAAAGATGCCAGCCAATTTAGGGCGGCACTATCAGCCTTTTTTATCTTTAGCTCAATGATTGCACTGGCTATTTTAGCCATTGTAGGTTTAGTTGAAGTGAAGCACATTTGGCTTTCTTTAATGCTGCTTCCATCGGTATTCGCAGGCTATGTTATAGCAGGACGCATTGTCGGCAAAGTCGATAAAAACAAAACCCGCAAAGCCACCTTAATATTGTGTTCGTTAAGTGCGCTACTATTAACGGTAAAGTCATTAAATAGCCTTTAAAAACCTTTGTTAACATAGCTTAAATCACATAGTAAGTCCTTCACTGCACCAATCATTAACTTCATTAGTGATTGGGTCAACAAACTGCAAACGCTGCGCTAATAACTGTAATGGTTTGTCAAAATCATCATCGTCTTTAGCCTGCAGTCTGGGATAAAAACGGTCATGTAATAAAGGCATGCCTAAACTCTGCATGTGTACCCGTAACTGGTGGGTTTTACCGGTAACGGGTTCCAGTTCAAAAAGTCCTAGGTTATTGTTAATTTTGAGCAATGTAATCTCAGAATGACTATTACTAGGCCCGTCAACAATCTGCATGATAAAACTAGGTGTTCCTCGTTCGAGTCGATTTTTAACTGTCCAGTGATGTGGCAACATCGTCTGATTTAACGCGAAATCTTGTGGTAATTCGGCCACTGCTTGATAGGTTTTTTTAATCTTACCATCGAGAAAAAGTTGATGATAAGCATGTCGAGTGTCAGGATTTACCGTCATCAACATCACGCCAGCGGTGTCTTTATCAAGCCGATGAGCTGGGGCTATTGTGTCTATTCCAGTGCGAATACGTAAACGGTGTACTAAGCATTCATTCACATAATTACCACCAGGGGTAACCGGTAAAAAATGCGGTTTATAGACAATGATTTTATGATCATCTTGATAAAGAATTTGCTCGGTAAAAGGTACTTTTTTTTCAACTGCAACTTCACGATAATAATAAACCCGTTTGGTTGCGGCATATTCACTTTGGCAATCAATTGATTGGCCATCTTGCCAATGTACTTTGCCCTCTTTAATCCGTTGATCCCACGCTGAGGGTGATATTTGTGGAAACTTATCAATTAAAAAAGCCAACACTGTTGGATAAACTGTAGAGGATTCACTCGCGCGAGGTAAGACAACATAGGATGGCTGCGCCGCAATAGCGCCAGTAGGTAAAAGTGACTCGAGAGTAGATTTCGACATAAAAATTATCAGGGTACCGAATAGATACCCTTATATTATCAGGTTATACATCAACATGGGATTTTAGTAATTGCAGGACAAAATCCATGGTTTTGTGACAATTGGGCTGTTCCACCAAACGTAACTTATCACGACTATACATGGGCAAAACCTCTAACCAACGCTGACTCACCCAGGTCGCATCTTCTAAATGAATTTGTGAATACAAACCAAGTAAATCAGGGTTAACTTCATAAAACTGTTCAAGCGCTGCGCTGATAATTTCAAACTTACCCACTATCGGCTCATGGCGCCAATTCTGACAAGGTAGAGTACGTGCTATCCATACGCCATTGTGCTGTTTAGCTGCCGATAATACTTTTAAGCGTTGCTTACCTTCTAACACAATACTTAGCGACTTATCTTCTAGTTGGTGAAAGTCGATAATTTCACACTCGGTAATACTGCGATAACAGGGCAGTTCACTTTTAGCCTTTAGCGCTGCCATGGCTAAACCGTATTCACCTTTAAGCACTGATGCCACCAGCGCCAATTCAGCAGGAAAAGCAACCCTAAACTCGAGCCGGCCATTTGGCAACAACACCGCATCTTGTATCAGTAAAGCCATTTCACGTGTTTGCATTTTCGCCTCCAACACCATCAAGGTGAAGCACCAAAAAAAGCGAGCATCAATAAGATGCTGCTCCATATCAGTGTAGTCAACGATGAAAAAACCAACAGTAAATTAAGGTAAATTAATGCTAATGTACGACTGAAAATGCAACTTACTTTGTTCCACAATACCAGTAATTTACCAAGCCTCAAGATGATCCATTACGGTACCATTGGCCACAATAGTTGCTAACTCATCAGCTAACTTTTGGCTCTGTTTAATACTTGTTTGCCAATAATCAATCCGAGATTGGGTATCAAGATGCTTAAAATCTTCACGATCTGGAATTTTGCCATAGGGTAGCGAGGCAATAAATTCAGCCGATGGCGCCAGAATGAGCGCGTTGTGATAATTACTGCGGGCCTTACGCCATATCAGTGACTTATCAAACCAACCTGGGCTCATATGCGGGTAAAAATGTGGGTATAAGGTTAAGCCACTTTCTTTGGGTAGGGGTAAATCAAAATGATAATCGGTAATGCCACCATCGTAATACTTACCTTTTGGCAGACCATCAATGTCGCGCACTGGATCAAGTAATAATGGAATTGAACCTGTGGCGAGCAGTGCCTGGCGAATATTATTGTCAGTCAGTGCCATTTGCTTGGTTGGTAGGTCTTTTAAGCGCCCAAACGGAGATGCGGCATCTTTATGGCTCAGTAAAATACGTTCAAAATGCCATGCAATACTTTTACGGTTAACGCTATTACTGGCCGCAGCTAAGGCCAAACCAATGGCAATGCCAACCTTAGACTGGCTGCTATTCACATGACGGGCTCGACAGGCAATAATATGATCCCGAAATATCGGGTTAGCAATAATATCCGTCCCCGCTTTATCACCTAAAATACCATCAACCACACCCTGCACTTGTTGAGTGACTTGCTCTCTGGTGGGCACATCGTCATAACGCTGAGTGATATAAAAATGTTCTAATCGCTCATAGGCTGCTAAAGGGTTGTCTTGTCCTAAACATGCTAAACGCCATGCACCGGAAGAGGCTCCCAGCATATATAACGGATCTTGACGGTTCTTAAAAAACTCACCAAAAATATACTTGTCTAACCCTGCAATACCAATCCACTTAGGACCGCCTGAAGCGGCTAATAGCTGGGTAAACATACCTTGCTGTAAACCTTGCGCTTCTATCTGTTTAAAAGCGGTTTCACCTGCAATAAACCGTAATGCTGACAAATGTTGATCCTCTAATACTTGAAGAGTTAAAACAGTGATATTATTGCCATACTATGACACTTTCACTGCTGAATTATTCATTGGAACTCTTATGATTGTTGACACTTTAGCAAATCGCCACCTATATACAAAACTGCATCCACGTTTAGCCTTGGCATTAGCACACTTAGCTGAAACAGATTTTACCGCCAAAGCTGTTGGTAACTATGAACTAGACGGTAAAAACCTATTTGTTATCGTCAATGATTATGAAACAAAACCAAGAGAAATTGAGCCATTTGAAGTACATCAGCAATATATTGATGTTCAATATGTGGTCAGTGGTGCAGAAGAGTTCGGTTATTTACCGTTAGCGGATCAAACACCGTCTAAGCCGTATTATGACAAACATGATTATGCCGAGTTTGACTTCGAATCAAATAAACAAGATGCGGCATTTATTGCCTTAAAAACCGGTATGTTTGCTATTTTCTTTCCTGGTGATATACACATGCCAGGCACGTTTGCTACGCCGCAAAAAGTCCGTAAAGTGGTTATCAAGGTACGTATTTAACCGCCTATCTTGAACTTCAATCGTGTCACTAGAAAATGGAATAGCAGACATTGAGTGAATGTTATTGCACGTGTCATTGACCGCGACTTTAACCATAAAGTCGCCTTCGGCTTAGTTCAATAACTCTGCTTTAATCAACTGCAGTAAAAAGGTTTCTCTTTCTATCGATAAGCCTTTCTTGTCACTGCTAGCAATAGTTTCCAGATTATGGGAAATCGCGGTATCAATATCAATCCACACCGGGGTCATACCATTACTGATCTCGTGTGCTTCAAACTGGGTGTCACCCAATTCATCTTCAATTTGACATACATAGCAGTAAGACAGCATCTTGACCGATTCAAAACCGTCACGTCGCCATGGACGGTATTCTTGATACAAACCAAATGGAATGATGTCACCAGTGACATTAGCACCGGTTTCTTCCCGCAGCTCACGCACTAACCCTTGCACTATGTCCTCACCCGCATCGACCCCGCCGCCCGGCAGTGAATAGTCATGATAACGCTGGGTGTACAACATCAAAATATGGTTGCCACGAAGCACAATGGCACGGGCAGCCAAACGTGTCAGCATAGTGGACGAATTATTATCAATAAATGCTGCCGGCGTTTCAGGATGATAACGAGTGGTTAAATGACGCATCTTAGGGCCTGCTGACAAAAAAACGCATCATACGTTGCAAGGTGTTTTGGTTCAAGAAAGCGCTCGAAAAATACTTTAAACAAGGTAATCAAAGGTAAGCGTTCAACAAAGCTGATTAATAGAATCTTCAAAGATAAATCACCATAAGTTTAGGCTTGTAACTGATCACCAAACTGCTAATATAACAAAACGAAATTAGATATAACAAAAAGAAATATGCAGTTTCACCTAATAATACCAAGCAGAGTTGATCTAAATGAATAATAACCACGACCTGAGCCAAATATACCTAGATGCCAATGCGACAACCCCTGTGCTACCTCAAGCCGCCCAAGCTGCACTGTCGGCCATGGAGCTGCTGTTTGGTAACCCAAGTTCAAGCCACATCACCGGCCTTCGCGCCAAAGATTTAATGGAACAGACCCGCAACAAAGCGAAGCAAATACTAGGTTCTGAAAATGGCAAAATCATTTTCACCAGCGGCGCAACCGAAGGCATTCAAACCGCTATTCTGTCAGCATTAATCAGTGCCAGAGAAGCCTTAAAAGCCACTCAACAACGGGGCGAAGATTGCTATTTACTCTATGGCGCAACAGAACATAAAGCCGTGCCAGAGTCGCTTAAACATTGGAATGCCTTGCTTGGTATCAATGCAAAGGTCATCGCCATTCCGGTTGATGGTTATGGCAACTTAGATCATGACTTTATTAGTCAGTATGCGCCTAAATCATTAATGATTTGTACCATGGCGGTGAATAACGAAACCGGGGTATATCAAGACCTAAGCGCCTTAGAAAATACCATTCGCCAAGCCAGCAGCACTATTTTTTGGTTAGTGGATTGTGTACAAGCCCTTGGGAAAATATCGCTTAATCTGGCTCAAACCACTATCGACTATGCTCCCTTTAGTGGCCATAAATTGTATGCGCCAAAAGGCATAGGGTTTATTTATATCAGAGAAAATGCGCCACTTACGCCGGTCATTGCCGGTGGTGGACAAGAAAGCGGCCAGCGCTCAGGCACCGAAAACCTGCCAGGCATGGCGGCGATTAATGTTATTTTTGACCAACTGGTTGCAACAGACTCATGCTTTGCCAGTCATCAAACCTTACATGCATACCGCCAACAACTTGCCGACACCCTAAGGCAAGCTTTTCCGCAAATTGTGTTTAATCACAGCTTTGACAATAGCGTGCCAACGACACTGAACTTTGCAATTAAAGGCTTTAGCAGCAAAGAAATAATGGACTTATTTGACGCCGCTAATATTCGCGTTAGTTCAGGTTCTGCATGCTCATCTAAAGTCACCCGTAGCTTTGTGTTAGATGCTATGGACTTACCAGCCTGGCAAAGTGAGTCGGCTATTAGACTGTCTTTTGGCCCTGCCATGACACAAGCTGAAGTGAGTCAAGCTTGTCAGCGTATTATCAGTACCGCCCAAGCCTTAACCCAAAGTTGCATGGTGCTAGATAGAGCTAACATTGATGATAAAACCCCTTTAAATGGTTTAGTACAATTACGCTCAGGCGCTAGCTGCACCTGGGTTTATATCGAAACGGCGTCAAAGAAAGCGTTTATTATTGACCCTCTGCCAGAGTTAACAGAGCGTTTAGATACCTTACTGCAATGTCAGCAGTTAGATTTAATCGCCATTATTGATACCCACGGCCACGCTGACCACGTTTCAGGACGGGTATTGCTGGCGGAAAAACATCCGCAAAACATTCAGTGTGACGGACTAGGTTGGCCCCAAACTACCTTATCAGTGACAGAGAATGGCCGCCAATTGGAATACATTCAGTTGGCTGACAAATGGCTAGTCAAAGTGCCTACGCCTGGGCATACCGGTGACAGTATAAGCTTGCTACTGTGCCAGCCTTTAAGCGGCTCAGACACATTAGCCAGTAACACTTTATTTGCTTTTTGTGGGGACACTATTTTAATGGGCACCCTAGGGCGGACTAATTTCGACAGTAGCAGTGCAGTATCCATGTATGGCAGCATTCAATTACTCAGCTCTGTCTTAGCACCACAAAGCCTTATTTGTGCAAGCCATGATTATCAAAATGAATTTGCCACTCACTTAAGCGCTGAGTGCCTGCGCAATCCGTTATTACAACAGGTGAGTCAAAACACTATCACTGTGGATGAATTTGTGGCGCGTAAGTTAGCACTCGACAGCCAACTTAATGATCAAACCGGCAGTGAAATACTCTGCGGTGCTTTACCCACAGCGAGTTGCAGCAAACTTAAACCCATCACAGAGTATTCAGCAGCCAGTTTAGATATCGCCTTACATTCCTCTAAGGTTAAATTAATTGATATCCGCGAGCCCCACGAATATGCATTACACCATACGTCAAAGGCTTGTGAAAATGTGCCATTAACGCGTTTAGTGCAATTTATGCAACAACATCAGCATGATAAAGACAGAGAATGGGTGTTAGTTTGCCGTAGCGGCAGTCGATCTCTTGTGGCAGCTCAAGCTATGCAGCGCCTAGGGTTTTCACATATCGCCCACCTAAAAGGTGGTTATGCACTGGCTAATTAAGCCTGTCCTTTGTCGCGTAAACTGATTTAGAGACCGATGCGTTACGCTTGCTGAGGCTGTTGAAAAAACGTCATACTCAGCTAACAATAAAAAAGGCCCTAAGACTTTGCGTCTAGGGCCATTTTATTAACAAGCTGCACTGTTAAACAGGTGCTACTAGTAGGAGCTATTAAATCAGTCCGATTAAATGCCGATTTCGCCGCCATCGTTTTTACGGATCATCACAGTGGCAGCGCGAGGACGTAGCTGAGTACCCGCTGGAGTAACTTCAGTCGCGTTATTCGAGTATGGCCAGTTGCCTGGATGCTGGATGTTAACAAACGCGGTTTTATAATCTGGCGTAATTGCAAAACCGGTCACTTCACAATCATTAGGGCCAACAAAGAAACGCTTTAACTGCGCTTGTGTTTCAGCGCTAATCACTTGCTGCTTACCATCCGCATCAACCAAAGTAGAGGGCACAACCGCTAGCATTTGATCATTGGTATAAGAGGTCACTTCATCGGCACCGTTATCGGTTTGCACCCATAAAATACCACGGGCATCAAACGCTAAACCATCTGGGCTAGCAAATTGATTTAAGTCGTCTAAACCTGACAAGTTAGTCTCTGCATCACCGTCGGTTGGTGAACCAAATACAAAAATATCCCAGCTAAACTCGGTAGCTTTATCGCCTTCGTCCCAACGAATAACATGACCAAAACTGTTGTTTAAGCGAGGGTTAGCTGTGTTTGCTTCAGTACGCTTAGTGTTATTGGTTAATGTTAAATAAACACTGCCAGTAAATGGATCAACCGTTGCCCATTCAGGACGGTCCATCGGAGTTGCACCAACCAAGTCTGCTGCGCCGGCTGTGTTTAGAATAATCGCTGCTTGAGTATCAAAACTGCTGGCTAAGGTGCTGCCATCTTTTGTTACTGCATCTAAAGTTAATGGCAACCACTCACCCACACCGTCTTCACTAAACTTAGCCACATAAAGCGTACCCGCATTCATGTACTTATCACCCATAGCAATACGATTAGAGGTATTAGCATCGGCTGCATCCCACACGGCATCAGAGACAAATTTATATAAGTATTCAAAACGAGAGTCATGACCTGAATAGAAAGTAATTGGTTTGCCTTCTTCTAACTTACCAAAAGTACAGCCTTCATGGCGGAAACGGCCTAAGGCGGTACGTTTAACCGCGCGTGAATTAGGATTATACGGATCAATTTCAACAATATAACCGTGGCCATTAGCTTCATTACGGTAATCTTGACCCGCGCTATTACCTGACGGTGTAACGTCAAAACGCGCAAATTCATCAAGTCGTTCGTCATCATCACCGGCTAGGTGATCCCAGCCATAACGGGTACCTGATTTGGAAATACCAATACGTGTTTGGTCTGCTGGTAATGTGCCTTTATTGACAAAGTAACCTGGCCAATTTTCTTCACAGGTTAAGTAAGTGCCCCAAGGTGTGCTGCCATTACCACAGTTATTTAATGTACCACGGGCCTGACTGCCATCGGGTGAGTAACGTGTTTCTAAGTAACTGGTATAAGCCATAGGACCAGCAATGTCCATCACACTTGCGCCGGTAAAACGACGGTTATGGGCATCATTGCTAACCACTTCCCAGATGCCGTTATTGAGCTTAATGCGCACAACTGATACACCATGAGCATTAATCTCTTTGCGAATTTCATCAATTATGGTGCGCTTGCCATTGGCATCAAAGGTTGGTCCTGTTGGGTGCAGCGCATCTTCATCAATATATTCATGGTTAATACATAATAAACCATCATCATTTGAGTCATTAAGTGGGAAAAAATGCATACCATCATGATGCATACCCACTGAATTAGCCTGGTCTTCACCGGTATTGGTTCCATCTGCTTTCCAGGCCGCGGCTTTGGCGTTCAATGGAGTTCCCCATGGCGCAAGCACGTACGCTGAATAACCGGCAGGAATCGCCACTGCGTCGGTTTTTGAACCAGCAATAGAATCAAAACCTAATACCGCAGAGCTTTTTGTTGGCGGAGTTGGAGTCGGTGTAGGCGTAGGAGTCGGTGCTGGATCGGGTGTTACAGTATTGTCGTCTGAGCCACATGCGGTTAATCCCACACCGGCGAATGCGGTCATCGCACTGATCCCTAGGCCTCTTTTAACAAAGTTACGACGAGATAAATGTTTTTCCATCACCTGGGCAAATGGCGTGTTATCGCTTTGGTTAAAACGTCGTGGATCAAATGTCGCTTTGCTCATAATATGTCCTTTGAATATCTAGGTGTTTTCGAGATCGTTGTCATCTGCAACAAGTAAACTTTCTTTTTATAAGATTAGTTTCCGGACATAAGATAAGCGGGGTTTATGACAATTGAGCATAAATTAGATGACAGAAAAGTGGCAGTTTAAAGACAGCAGGCTAATGCTAAAAAAATAACTAAAAAAATAGCGACTCAAGGTCGCTATGTTTATTGTTGGGACTAAGTTGGAACTAAATAAGACCTTAAGCGCCATTACGCTAGTAGCGTCTAAAATCTAGCTGTTTCTATAAATCTAACTCACTATAAGCCTAACTCACTACAAATCTAAGTATAGCGGCCAACCCAGTAAGCCGTGTAGGCCTTCTTTTTGCTCGAATCGCTCAAGCTTCTCCAGGCTTGCGCCTTGCATTTGCAACTCGCGATAGCCTTTAGCAAAACTTAAGGTACGCAGTAAACCTTGAATGTAATGCTTGCTTAAATCTTGACGGATTATCTCAGCCAAATCTTGAGGCAATTTAGCAATGGCATTTTCAGTTTGCGCCATCAAATAATCGCCATTAAACCAAGCATCATCAAGTTCAATTTTACCTAAGCGTTTTTTAAGATCTTGTCTTACGCCGCGATCAGCAAATAAGGTGCGATAAATCACCGCTTCAGCCAATACAGCTTCAAGATTAAGACAATCTAAAGGGTCGTGATCTGAGGTAACATAAAACGCCTGCAATAGCGCTTTAATACCTTGCTGACGTTGATGCTCGGTTAACGCACTTTGATAACTTTGCCAGCCCAACCATTCTTCCATATCCGGCGGGCTAGACACATTTTCAAGTAAGCTTTCGCTCACATCACCATAAAGTGATTTGTTGGTGTTCAAACTGCTTGCGTGGGTGAGCAAGCTCCAGCCCTTTTGAAAGCACTTAAGTACCCCATCAGGACCTTGCAGCAAAGGTAAAGATGCTGCAGGCTCTTGGCCTGTTAAGGCAATAAGCCCTATGCTGACCACACCAATAACATCGTGTGCTGCATGTTCTAACAAGTGCACTTTATGCTTGTTGTAGAACTTATCAGCCAGCTTAAGGCTCATTAAAATCGCCTTAGCCTTTATTTGTTCGAGCTCATCTTGGCTTAGTTTGTTTTCGCTTTGACCGTAAGCTATCACTTTTGTCAGGTATGGCCCTTGATTTGGGTCCCGTAATGCCAGTTGCATAGTTGGAATCCTTAATCTAAAAAGCTAAACATATCGTCGACTTCCGCATATTCATCGGCCACTTGGTTTTTATCTTTCGCCTGTAAAACCAATTCATTAACGAACTTAGCGATGATTTGCTCCCAGCCAGAACTTTCGTTGCGCAGTAAGTTTTTAATCGACTTGGCAACCTCTGGTGTAAGCTCTTGAATAAGCGCCATTAAGCTGCGTGGGTCGTCCATGCTAAGGCTGTGCGACTCTTCATTGGCATGCCAATTGTCATAACCCACCGTTGTACCGTCGTCTTCATCGTCATAATGATCTCGTTCAGGTGAGCCTTCCTCTGCTTCACTGGGCGCAAGAATAAGCTCAATAAAAGGAATAGATAAATAAAACAGACCAGCAGGATCATCGGCAATACATTCCAAAATAGCGGCTTGTTTTTCTTCACTGCCTTGAATGCGGATTAAATACGTTAAAAACTCAAAGGTGTGAGCAAGTAGCTCATCGGCATTGGTCTTTATTTGCTCTTCCCAATATAAGGGCTGCTGACAAACGATGTCACGAATTTGCTCTGGGCTCATCAACTCAGACATGATTGACGGGCAAGAAATGTCATGATGGCTGTTGATTTGCGTCAGAGTAACGATATCCATCAACTCAATAACGTCCACAAGTTGGGCGTCTGTCATGGTATTAGCGATGATCTCAAAACGCTTGCTGGCTTGCTGTGGTTCAACGTCAGCAAGTTGCTTTATTTCTTGAGCGGTAATTTCAATCAAACTGGTTGTCATTATCTGTCCTCGTCATCGTATTGATCGTAATAGCCTTCTTCGTCGCTATCATTATCGTCATCATCATAGTCGCTATTAGATTGGCCATATTCTTCATCGTCATCTTCATGCGCTGGCTTGGCTTTTTTCTTCGAGCCATTGGCTTCTTGATTAAGCAAATACAATACCGCGCAGCTTTCAATTAGTAACGACTCGCCTTGGGCGCGTACCGCTTGCACTAAAGGGATATCGCCATTATTAAAAGCGATACTGACCTTAAACTCGTCCCACTCTGGTTGGATAGCATTATCTATCCAATGCGCCCATTTAAGTAAGGCGTCAGGGGCAAACTTAACCTGGCCAAATAAGGCAACGGGTAAGTATTCTGGTACTGAAGACAGCATGCTGATATCAGCCAGTAAAATTTCTTTTATCTGACGAGAAAAATTTTCTAATGCCTTTGGGGTATCGGGGTCGTTATATGACTCGATATTGTCATAGGCATTGTTTTTAAGCTCATGGATACGAGCAATATTTAATGATTTGGCCATGGGATACTCAAGGGTAAAATTGGTCCCACAGCTCGCGCATTGCGGCGGTAGGATCTGTCACTATCACGTTATTAAAGTCTTTGATGAATGCGTTTCTGAGTTTTTTATCACTTAGCACGTCATAAGCTTTCTTAACTCTTTGCAGTTGCACTTCTGCTTGCTGCCGTTCTTCATCTGAGGCTAAGAGTAGTTTATCTGGGTGATACTTGTTGGATAAACGTTTATAGGCTTTTTTTATTTCATCTTCTTTGGCACTGGCTTTAACACCCAGTACAGTGAAGTGGTTAATCATAAAGGTTACCTGTAGGCGAAAAGCTGTCGATAGATATCACATATTTAAAGCACGTATTCTAAGCACAATCCATTAATCGTTGAGGTTAATCTGCAACATTAGCGGGCGTAGAATATCGGATCAGTGATGATAACAGAAACAGCCCTAATTCAGCAATCAAGATACAAAGGCTAATTGGCCGATTAAGCCAGTATTATGATTGCAAATATTGAGACGTATTCATCATTTCAAACTTAAGACTACGATTGGTAAACGTCAGAATTACAACACTTTAAAGCTGTAATCAAGCCCTTTTTAACGTAACGCCTTTTCACTTCAGTGACGGTAACCTTTGTTATAATTCAAGTATAGGAACTGCATGGGATATTATCTAAAAACTGGGAGGTAAATGAAAGCGGTTAGCAATGTGACAAATCAAACGTTGAACTCACTTAGATTAAAGTTAAATTGGCACTATTTTACACGCTAACCCTCATGAGCTAAATACTCAATAATTTGTTCCATATTGAGATTAAAATCATCTGCACGGACACATTTAACGATTAAGTCGTCGGTGACTGTAGCCAAATCAATTTTTTGTCCTGTTTCAAAGTGATTGGGTTTTAAATGATAAAACGGTTTCACAAGAGGGCGAATAGGGTCTTTCGGGTTATGGCCTTCGACAATAGCTAGCCTATTTGACTCGAGAAGCACCACTGAGCCAACAGGGTAAACCCCCATACAACGAATAAATTCATCAACTAAGTCTTTATCTAATTCATTTTTTTCAGCTAATACTCGTAAAATACTAAAGGCTTTTACTTGGGCATAGCCTTGCTTATAGCAGCGGTGTGAAGTAAGCGCATCGAAAATATCGCAAATGCTGATCATTCTTCCGTAAAGGGTAATTTTTTCTGCGGCGACGCCAAATGGATAACCTAACCCATTGATTTTTTCATGGTGTAAGCTTGCAACCTCGAGACTAAGCTGACTGATTCCTGGGGTATTTTTCATGATTTCAATCGAGTAATTGGCGTGAGTTTTCATAATATGAAACTCTTCATCGGTTAATTTATCGGGTTTATTCAGAATACGATCGGGGATCATAATTTTACCGACATCATGTAAAAAAGCACCGATAGCGAGTTGGTTAACAATCTCTTTATCGATTTTTTTATACACGGCAAACATCGTCATCAATACCGATACTGACACTGAGTGCTCAAGCAAATATTCATCTTTATTGCGAATATTAAGTACACACGAAAGCGCATTGGGGTTATTGAAAATTAAATCTGTCGATTCGGAAGTAATTTTTTGAACCGGGTCCATGTCTAACGGCAAACCATGTTGTGCATTATGGAATAACTTTTTTTGGATATTTTTAGATTCATCAAAAACTTGGCGAGCTTTGGCTAATTCGTGATTAAAAAAGTTAGTTGTAACAGGCTTAGTCGCTGTTATCTTTGGAGGTATTGGTACGTTTTTAACAATTTCAATTGTCTCTGTTTTACTGGTATCAATTAACAGCTTAGTGACAGATTTGCGCTTTAATGCTTCGATAACACGCTCACTTTTAAGCACCCCAGGCTTAGCTAACGAAAACGTATCTTTAGGTTCAGTGATTTCGACCACATACATCCCAACACATACGTCTGCAATGTCATGTTCAATCAGCATAAATGGTTCCTTGGGGCTATTTACTAACATTAAATAAATTAACAGCTCGGCATGTTCTGCATCCTGTATATTACAAGATAGCTTATTTATTAATGTAATATAAGCGAAATGACGATCCGCTCAAGCTTTGCCACAAGAATAACTCCACCTACAATCGCGGCAGGAACCATCGACAGCAGGTTTAGTTTTTCCAGAAAAAAATAGCTATGTTCTTAATTCATGGTGTCTTAAGTATAATAGGTAGTTGCTGCGCATCACAGAAGCGCTTATACCTAGTTTACCTGATTAACATCTACAGCCTTTTGAAACACCATTCTAACGTTTTGATTGCGCCAATGCTTTTTGCCTAGCTTGCTGCTTTAACGAGCCTTTCTTGGTTTTACGGGTTACGGGGGCAACTTTGGTTAAATCGGGCTCAAAACCTGGGTACCATTGTTGTGGCAAACGCTTATCTAAATAAGCTTCTAGTTTTATTAAAAACGGTTCATCGTCGACACTTAATAAGGTAATGGCATAACCAGCTTGGCCTGCTCTGCCAGTGCGTCCAATGCGGTGCACATAGTCTTCAAGCTTAAACGGCAGCTCCATATTCACCACATAATCCAACTGCGCAATATCAATTCCACGTGCGGCAACATCGGTGGCAACTAGCGCGGTTAATTGGCCAGCTTTAAAGTCAGTAAGTACTTGCTCACGTATTGATTGCGATAAGTCAGCATGCAAAGCCGCCACTTTTACCCCGCGTTGGCTCATTTGTTTCACCAACACATCGGCATCTTGCTTGGTACGGCTAAAAATCAATACTTGTTGCCATTTTTCAACGGTTATAAGCTTACACAGTAAATCACATTTTTTATGTGCATCGACATTATAAACTCGCTCTGTCACCGTGACTGCGGTTTGATTGCGGGCGTGGGTTTCAATCACTTTAGCCTGGGTAAGTAACCGCTTACTAAATGAAAAAATACGGTCATCTAAGGTAGCGGAAAATAACAAGGTTTGCCGCTGTTTAGGTAAGCGTTTTAATACTTCGATGATTTCATCTCTAAAGCCCATGTCTAACATGCGGTCGGCTTCATCAATGACAAAGTAATCAACCGCAGATAAGCTGGTTGCCCGTCGACGTAATAAGTCCAATAATCGGCCTGGGGTGGCGACAATAATATCAACCCCAGCAGCTAACTCACTAATTTGAGCTTGGGTGCTAACACCACCGTAAAGTAATGCCGCCTTGAGATCAGTATCAGCCATCAACTGAGTTAAATTATGGTGTACTTGTTGGGCTAATTCGCGGGTAGGGGTTAATACTAATGCTTTCACCTTTCTAACTGGGGTTGAACTAGCTGTGTCAATTTGACTATCTTGCAGACTGAGTAATTGATGCAGGATCGGCAGGCAGAATGCTGCGGTTTTACCCGTACCAGTTTGAGCACCGGCCATGACATCTTTACCCGATAAAATAACCGGTATTGCTTCTGCTTGAATCGCCGTAGGTTGGGTAAAGTTCAGCGCACTTAAACGTGATAATAATTGCGGATGTAATGCTAGCGCGCCAAAAGACATGTGGTTCTCCCAAAATGAAGGCAAGATTTTAGCATTAGCGGGTTAAATCATAAATGTTCTTTCGTTATTCGCACGATAAAAATGCGCCAACCCTATTGTCACTAAGCACTTTTAAACACCACTTTCATTAATCGGCTTTTCTATACAAGCCTAATCCTTCAGGTAAGCCTATGGCTTGCTCAGCCGTCAACTCCACTGGCATAAAGCCATATCGTTTAATCACCTTTAGTGAGCCAATATTATGCGCGGCTATATAGGCAAATAATGGCGTTTTGGGCAGTAAAGGTAAAAACAACTCTAAAGCTTGAGTGGCTATGCCCCGCCCCCAATATTCACGGTTAATCCAGTAACCTATTAAACGTCCATTTTCAATCAAGCTATCTTTAGGGTCGCACCAACTTAGCATGCTGCCTATAAGCTTACCTTGCTGCCATATTCCTTGTGCTATCGCGTCCGGTACGCCTATAACTTTTTGTTGCCAATGTAAATAAAAGTCGGCTTTATCTCGTGCAGGAAAGTCTGCCATTTTGCTTGCTACAGGGTCACTTTCAAACGCAAATAAGGTGGCTAAATCAGCCTCCGTTATTGGCACTAAACTCAGTGGAACATTATTCATTTAACGCATTTTTAGCTAATGATTTAGACGAAGGTTTAGTCGATGATTTAAGTGATAATTTAGGCGTTAGTAAAGATAAAATCTTTTCAGTCCACTCTTTAGGTGAATTCAGAATAAAACGAAACTTTTGACTATCTAAAGTAATCACTTGAATAGAATCAGCATCCACAGGAATCACTCCTGTACCGCGGCTCCAGCAAGTGGTTACCGACTTAATATTATCCAACTCTATTGCATAAGGACCGTAAGCGAGGTCTTGATTAAAAGGTTGAAAATGTAAGTACTCTTCCTCAATCCATAGCGTACCCTCAGCACGAAATGCGCCTTTTTGAATGGTTGCGTCAATTGAATCAGTGACATCGTTGGACAAGCCCATTACGAACATACGTCTCTCCTTTTGTGATCAAGATCATTATTATAACGACTGTTAAGGGCTTCTCAAGCTTTACATTATTTATTTAGTGCTTTGAAAAATAGCTAATTTCCGACCTCCTTTCAGCACTATTTAAACAATACTTAAAAGATGCGTAAACTATGTCATTATGTGGATAAGTGTCAGATGATTAGCAAAATAACCATGAATAAAGCGATTCTGTATTATGTTTACGACCCTATGTGCAGCTGGTGCTGGGGCTACCAACCAACGTGGACAAAACTGCAAAATCAGTTAGCAATGTTTACCGATAAACTAGCCATTGAATTAACAGTCGGTGGCTTAGCACCCGACTGTAATACCCCTATGCCAGTGGAGATGCAGCAATTTTTGCAGCAAACATGGCATAACATACACCAGCAACTCGGCACTGAGTTTAATCACGATTTTTGGACTGTGTGCCAGCCAAGACGCTCAACCTACCCAAGTTGCCGCGCAGCTTTGGTGGCAAGAGCATCAGGCTTAGAAGCGCAAATGATTAATGCCATTCAACAAGCCTATTATTTACGGGCAAAAAACCCGTCTGATATTGCTGTGTTATCTGAGCTGGCGGTCAGCATAGGCATGGATAAAAACCATTTTGAGCAACAGATGCATAGTGAAGAAGTGGAGCAACAGTTAATGGCCGAAATAACTCAAGCAAGGCAACTGCCTATTCAAGGGTTTCCGTCATTAGTGTTACTGCATAATCAACAGTTTTACCCAATCAAGCTAGATTATCAGCACTGTGAAACCAGCCTAGACCAGATTAAGCGCCTTATTGAAGGTTAAATAAAAGCCAAAGCAGGATAACAAATGAAATTATTACACATCATCATCCATCTCGTGGCATCACTTCTTTTTATAAGCACACACACTATGGCCAACAACGACAACTTAGATACCCGTAAATTACAGCAGATTAAAGCGGTTAAATTTAACCAAAATCAAGTTATTACCGCAGGTTTACCTACGCCGGAGCAATTTGCATTATTGCAACAAGCTGGCGTTAAAACCGTCATAAACTTAATCCCCAATGACAACCCCAATGCGCTTAAAAATGAACAACAAATAGTGACTGGTTTGGGTATGGGTTACCACAATATCAGCGTTGATTGGCAACAACCCAAGCTTGAAGATGTGGAACAATTTTTTGCGTTAATGAAGGCCAATAACAATCAACCTGTGGTTGTGCACTGTGCTGCCAATTATCGTGCCTCGGCGTTTTATTATCTTTATTTAGCCACTCAGCAAGATCAACAGGTCGATATTAATGACACTTTGTCGCCATGGGGAGACTTACAAAAAAGTTTCGAAGAGTATCCGCAGTGGCAAGCTTTGATTGAAACCGTAAAACAGAAATATAAATAAGCCCGCCAGGTACTTTGATGCTAGATGCCAATTAAAAGGGGAAATTGATTAACGCTGCAACTTTGCTATAAAGCGAATAAATAGCCATAAAAAAGCGGGATGATTATCCCGCTTTTTACTATGTTAAATCAGCCAACCTACTCGCGCACTACCTACTACATACCAATCAATTAAATAATCAGGCACTAATAGTAAAATCAACAAATAGGCAAAGCGACTCAGTCTACAAAGCTCGCTATAGCTTACTTATCCATACAGTTAGCATAGTAAGTTACCGTAGCGGGCCAGTCTGAAAATACGCCTATTACCCCAACATCTTTTGCTAACACATCTAACAGCTCAAAGGTGTCACCTTCATTATCAATCGCATCGGCAATGCTTTGATAATACCAACCTCCAGCGCCTTGGCTAAGGGGCCCTGAACGCTCAAGTGACCAGGCAATTATTTTAAGACCTGCTGCAGTCGCTGCTTTGGCATATTCAGAAGGGACTATCGCCTTATTCTCATCTAAAGTGACTAACACCCATAATGGCGGTGCAATAATCTTCACACCATCTGCCGCCAAAGTCTCCATGCTCGGTGACCAGGTGGCGCTATTTTGGGGATCAAAACCACTGCTAAAATCATAACGATCATCTAAATACACAGCTTGATCAGCAAACTCTGGCGCATTGGCTATCCAGTATTTAACATCATCTAAATTAAATGACTGTGGGAACACCTGCGAAGCATCAACCCCAGCCGCCGCATACTCATCTAGCATTTTTTGGGCGTAATCTTGTTGAGTAAAGCCATCATAGGGCATGCTCACAATGGCCGATTTAAGCTCTGGCGTCATCTTTACCCCGGCAGCTTTAAACAAAGCAATACTTTCAGCGTGGGTCATTAAGGTGCCATTACCTGCGTACAGGTCTGTGCGCCAATTTGGTGTACCATCAATAAACTCTGCAACTGTGGTCGCTTTTGAATTAAAACCATCCATCTTGCCTTTTAAGGTTTTAAATTCAGCTAGGCTGATATCACTGGTACAACACGTGGCTGTTGCGCTAACCCCGTTAGCTGCATCGGCTGGCGAGAAAGGCACTGAACATTTATTGGCAAGCGCTGGAATGGCCAAAATATTTGTGGTGGTGGCTAAGTCACACTGTGAGTGGCGACATACGAGTTCTTTGTCTGCGGTAAAAGTAACGTCACATTCAACAATACCCGCACCAGAATCAATCGCTGCTTGATAGGCTTCTTTAGTGTGCTCAGGAAACTGCATTGATGCACCACGATGCCCAATCGAAAAGTCCGTGCGATAAAATGGCCCCGACTCGCATTGTACCAATTGAGTTTTTAGCTCGCTGGCTTGCATTTGATCGACTAAAAATAGCGGTCTAGGACCAACTTGAACGCTAACACTTTTATCAACGCCTACTGAGCTAGCATCATCATTATTATCGTTACTGTTGCAGCCTGAAACCCATAGCATACTGGCCAAAACAGAAATAACTCCCAGTATTACGCTTTTTTGCCTTGTCATCTTATTGCTCCATATTGTCGTGCTGTCATGCCTGTTGTTATGCATTTTTGCAATAATACACGCTGAATTAACTGATTATCAGCACTAGCTTACGCAGTGAATATGACGAAAATATCGAATTAATATGACAAGATTAATGGCGCCCAGATGAGCGTTAATTGTGAGCTATTCAGTATTGATATGTACAGAAATAGCAGCCGATAACAAATGCTAATTAAAGCAGAATCAATCACTACAGCTATAATAAAGCCAGCTAACCTTAGAAAAAATTTAAACAAGGCAGATTAGAATTTGGTCTTAATGCGCTTATCCTATACTCTTGCGCGTCGATAGCGACCAGCACAAGAATCTGGCTAAATATAACAAAGAGGCGTTAATGCAAAATCGTACACGGGGAGTTTTCGGCTGGACATGGTATGTCATGTGGCGATTAATGCTGGTACTCGCGTTATTGTTACTGGCATTAAGGTTTATCGCACCGCCCACTACGTCATTTATGTTGCAAAGCCCTTACCCTGTGAGCTATCAGTGGATAAGCATTGATAAGCTACCATCGCATATCCCGCTGGCAATGGTCGCCTCAGAAGACCAACTATTTACTAAACATTTTGGGGTCGATTTAAGCGCCATCACTAAAGCCCTTGACCAACATGATGATGGCAAAGGCCTTCGGGGTGCTAGTACACTCACCCAACAAACCGCCAAAAATCTTCTATTATGGCCAGGGCGAAGCTTTATTCGCAAAGGCTTAGAAGCCATGTTGGCCATTAGCCTTGAAGTCATTTGGGGTAAAAAACGTATTCTAGAAGTGTATATAAACGTGGCTGAATTTGGCCAAGGAATTTACGGCGTAGAAGCCGCAAGTCAGCACTATTTTAATAAATCGGCTCGTTATCTCAGCAAAAATGAAGCCGCACGGCTGGCCGTGCTACTGCCCAGCCCTCGCAAACGTAATCCTAATAATTTCAGCCCTTATCTAAGCCAAAGAGCGGTTTGGGTTGAGCGACAAATGAAACAGCTTGGTAGTGGCTATCTAGAGACCATTCTTTAATTTACGGCGCTTTTTTACAGGCCATTTGTTAGAATTGATCATTATTTTATCGCAGCAACATTTGCTGCCAATATTCTGTTTCGCAATAAGCATTCAGGTTTTACTATTTAAAGGCAGGCTATGACCGTTCTTCTAATGACTCCACCCATGACTCAACTTAATACGCCGTACCCAGCAACGGCGTATTTAACGGGTTTTTTACGCTCACGGGGCTATGAGGCGGTGCAGCGGGACCCTGCTATTGAGTTGTTTCTTGAAATGATGACCGCGCCAGCGCTAGAGATTATTCGCCAGCATGTCGAAGAAAACTTTGAACACTTTGAAGACGATGAGCTGCCCGATGTGATCTTCAATTTTCTAGCTGAATACGATCGTTACCTGCTGGCCGTTGAGCCCGCGATCCGCTTTTTACAGGGTAAAGACCCAAGCTTGGCGATGCGAATTAACTCGCGCCGTTTTTTACCCGAAGGCCCAGCCTTTGACACCATAGCGCAGATGGAAGAAATATCAGGCGATGTATTGCAAGCGGCCTTTGGTAATTTAGGTGTGCAAGATAAAGCCAAATATCTCGCCACCTTGTTTATTAATGATCTGTCGAACGTGATCACCCAAGGCGTCGACCCATATTTTGAAGTCAGCCGTTATGGCGAAAAGTTAGCATCAGCCAACCCAAGCTTTGACAATTTATACGACACCTTAATGGGCGAACCGAGTTTCAGTTCAGAAATTTTGGAGCAGTTGGTCGAGATGTATCTTGAATACACGCAGCCAAGCGTAGTCGCACTAACCGTGCCGTTTCCCGGTAATATGCTCGGCGCGTTACGTATTGCACAAACCTGTAAAGCTATTAACCCTGACATCCCTATCGTTATGGGCGGCGGGTTTGTTAATACCGAGCTGCGTGCACTTAAAGACCCTAGGGTATTCGAATTTGTCGATTATATCTGTCTTGACGACGGCGAACGCCCGCTTATCACCCTGCTGGAATACTTTGAAGGCGAGCGCACGATAGACGAGTTAGTGCGCACTTACTTTCTAGCCGAAGATGAAAATGGTGAGCCCTATGTGCATCTAAATCAAAACACCGAACTGCACGATATTCCACAGGTCGAAGTTGGCGCCCCTATTTACGATGGCCTACCACTAGGCGAATACCTATCGTTATGTGAAATGCTTAACCCAATGCACCGTATTTGGAGTGATGGCCGCTGGAACAAACTCACCATAGCCCATGGCTGTTACTGGCGTAAATGCAGTTTTTGCGATGTCAGCTTAGATTATATCGACCGCTACGACACTGCTGGCGCTGATATTCTAGTTGACCGCATCGAAGCACTTATCGAAGAAACCGGACAAACAGGTTTTCATTTTGTCGACGAAGCCTTACCGCCAAAAACCTTATTTGCCTTTGCAAAACGGTTGATTGAACGCAATGTGGTCATCAGTTGGTGGGGCAATATCCGCTTTGAGCGCACCTTTAGCCCAGACCGCTGCCAATTGCTGGCAGACTCAGGCTGTATCGCGGTCAGCGGCGGCCTTGAAGTGGCCTCAGACAGACTGCTTAAACTGATGAAAAAAGGCGTCAGTGTTGAGCGCGTCGCCCACGTGACTAAAGCTTTTAGTGACGCGGGTATTTTGGTGCATGCTTATTTAATGTATGGCTTCCCCACTCAAACCGAGCAAGAAACCGTTGATTCACTGGAAATGGTGCGCCAATTGATGCAACAAGGCTGTTTTCAGTCAGCCTACTGGCACCGCTTTGTCGCCACCATCCACAGCCCTATTGGCATGAATCCTGAGCAATTCGGCATTACCCTAGCTGAACGGCCAGAGATTTTATTCGCTGAAAACGATGTCGACTTCACTGACCCAACCGGCACGGATCATGACATGCTTGGCGAAGGGCTACGTAAAGCGCTTTACAATTATATGCACGGCATTGGCTTTGAACAGCCAATGAGCTTTTGGTTTAACCAGAACGTTGCCCGCACGACGATGAAAAAAGATTTGATTTCAAAAGCGGTGAACAATTTTATTTTGAGCAGTGAAGCGTAATTAGAGCCAAGTGAAAGGGCACTAAATATATGTGTATGGAAGTTAAATAAATTGTCCAATAGCCGTTTTGATATGAATAAATCTAGACCGTAGAAACAACAAGAGTACATGATAAGAAATAATATGAAAATTTTACACTTTTTGGGGTTTATGTTCATTCTAGGAGGCTGTCAAATGCCTTATCAGTCAGCTGTAGATGGCGGACCTGGTTATCGAAGTTTTGAACCCATAGCACATTGTCATGACATTAAATTCCAGGCTGGAGGTGGATGGTACGACACTGACATTCTTGCCAAATATTGGCATCGTCGCGCCAGTGAACTTTGCCCACAAGGCTACGAATACAATGAATTATCGATTTACGCCAAAACTGGAAGCTTTAAGATGCAGATTGGCGGTGCGTCAAACGATATCGCTTCTCCAAGTCATTATATAACGGGCATTGCAATGTGCTTAAGCGCATCGAGTCGTTTAGTTGGCACTGAATATCCTGTCGATAAAACAAGTATGCTTGGGACGAAAATTGGACAAATCTTATATCCTATGTGTACGTCTAAAAAATCCGATGATTCAATAAAAAAATGGCTCGGCGAACAAAGTATTATAGAAATACCTGCATTTCTAGAGAGTGACAAAAAAATCTAAAAATGGGCGGCATAGTAAACTTCCTTAAAAACACCTCACAAATCGAACATTCGAGACGCCAAAGTGTTCATGGTTTTATACTGAATATGATTGGTGCCTTAATCGCCTAACAACTCAAAGAGAATAAGCCACAACTCAATATCACAGATGTTAATTTCAATGCGATTTCTGTTATGGCTTAAACCGAACTCAGGTTAGTCTATTGTTATACGAATTAACTACACGCTAATTGTGCTTGTTGTTTACAAGCGCTCTGAGATTGCTCTGTAGATTCGCCTCCCATACAGAAATCCAACCTCACAGTTCTTTTTTCAGCAACGCCTTCTGTATCTGTTTTAGCTGGCACCCATTTCCATTGTTGAAGCATTTTACGTGAGTATTTACCAAGGTCCTTTTTAGGTACAGAGTTAACAATCTCAATATTTTCAGTGTTACCTGATTCCGAGATATTGAAAGATAAAACAGCACAACCTTTGATTCCTGAACGAGCAAGCTCTATTGGGTATTTGGGAGTGTTTTGATTTGCACGCTCCCATATAAAATCATTAGTTGGGGCTACATTTGTGACCTGTACATCGCCGTAAAGCATATTGTTTTTAGCGAGAGCACTTACCGAAGCTACCGCAAGAAAGATCGGGATTAATTTTAAAGTTTTCATATACACTCCATTGTTAGAATTATTCACATAGCGTCGCGAACACAGGGCGAGTTATAGCAAAGCCTAAACTGTATCATTGCTGTCAATGTGCTTGACTTTGTTATATTGGTAGGCAATTTCAAATTATGTTTACCCTGTCCAGACTATACTTTAATCTATTTCAAAAAAAAACAATTAAGGTCAAAGCTTTATCTGCACTCGCTCATGAGCTTGGCCGCTGGGTCTATTTTATGTTGTAAATTAGTTGAGCCAGTAATTGTTAGGTCAGGGTAAACTTTATAGAGGGGCGGATTGGCACATATATGGTGGCTTTTTCTTCCCTAAATGGCGCACTCGATGATTAAATTCGACGCTACCCAACTCTGTCCTTAAGCCGTCATAACTTAACCTATTTTGTATATTAAATTCAATTTTTTACTTTATTTTTATTGGCTGAGTTACTATCCAGCAATCGTGGAACGCCATGTTTTTTTTGATTTTTTTTGATGTTTTTTACTTTAATGAATATCTGCGGAGTACAACCGCTTCTATTAGGATGAGCAGCATAAACAGAACAACAAGGACGAACGGTTAAATAGATAGCTTAGGTAAAAAGCCTTCGGTGGGAGACGAATGTCCTAATTCACCGAAAGCATCTATGTGAGTGACTATATATCGGCTTAGTATCTTGCTTGCACAAGGCCAAATGGATTTAGAATGGTTGACTATAGTGACAAACAATTACTGCCAATCACTGATCCCATAAGAGGATAATATTTTTTCAAATTCACCCGATCCCCTCAGTTTTGCAGTCCCTTCATCAATCAACTTGATGTAGCCTGCAGAAGTCGCTTTTGCCGGACTGCAGGCAATGTACATTTCGGTCGCCTCGCCCAAAGAGCCCGCTGCTACTATGCCACTGACGCCCATTTTTTTAAGTTTTGCCTCCATAACACTGGGGGATTCGGCAACAACATTTACCCTTCCCGCCACGAGCTTTTTAATATTGTTTTCAAGGCCATTATTTGCGCCTATGGCATCGAACATACTTGGGTTATCAATAACATATTGATCAAATTCATCACCGTAAGCATAACCTTTAATTATCGCAATCTTATTTCCTTGAAATGATGCCAATCCGCTGTAATTCCAGCTGTCGCCTGCTTTAACAAAAAATACCGTACTGTCCATTCCCCAAGGTGCCTGAGGATAGACAAAATCTGGCGCATCATCTTTGTAGGCGCCAACCACACAGTCAAATTCACCCTTGCGCACTGAGTCGACAGCACGTTCCCAAGGCATTAATTTGTAATCAACCGTGTGACCGGCTGCAGTAAAAATATGAGTTGCTAATTCAATCATATAACCTGGTTGCTGAGCGTTGGGTTGGCCATTCATGGGAAACCAATTGTCAGCTCGGATGCTAATGGTATCGGCTAATATTGCGCTACTACTAAAAACAGAAACTAATATTAATGACTTTGTAAATGCCTGCATAGCGAGTCCTTTGATGAGTTTTTTTGAATTGCCTTGGATTAAAAGTAGACTGCATAGTGACACTTAGCAACATTTAGGTTTTATAGCAGAGTTGTGTCCGGTTCGTTTTTTGTTACGATAAGTTGAATATCTTGATGGGTCGGCATGAGTATGACTGAGCCATTTTTATAATGAAACAAGACAACTTTTTTAATTAATATTATCAATAACTTGAGTGGTTATCACTATAACCAAAAGACACAATCACTTTCACTTTCCGACCAAAGCATCAAGGCGTTAATGGCCATAGGCCCCAAATAAAAGTGCTAGTTAATGCTGGAGCTGATAGGGCCTCAAATCCACTTTATATAATGGCGCTGGCAGCCGCTCTGAGGTGATGTAAATGCTGTGACCATCTTGACTGAACCCCACGGCTTCGGCTTGGATTATTGATGGTAAGCTAATTTGTTTAGGCGCTGACGACAACAGCGTTAGCCAATCACCGGGCTGTGATTGGCTAAAATAAAAAGCATGGGTGTAGGTTAACACCACAGCAGATAATCCATCTGCGGATATGTCCATTGCGGTGGGTTTTCCGGCAAAACCTATCCAGGTATAGATACTGGCATAATCAAGTACGGCCGTGGGTAACGCAGCGATGTCACCCAACCTTTTGGCCTGCTTGTTAAATGTTTGAATCGATTGATTGCTTGATTGGCCTAGGCCTGAGATCGGACTGATTAAAGGTAATTCGTATAAAATGGGCTGTTTATCGCGTTTTGTCAGTAATAGTATTTTTTGCTTAGCCACATCAACCGCGACTGATTCACTGTCGCGAGCGCCGTCCTCATAGGTAAAGGTCATACTCCAAAGAGGTTTAACAGACAGTGTTTTTTGGCCATTAAGCTGGCTTAAATCAGGTTCTTTTATAAGATGTAATTGATATTGTGTTCGCTGCTGTGAGTTGTCACCAATATCGGCTATTAACAAATACGCTTGTCCCTGGTAAACAAACGAGGCGATATCTTCCCAATCGGTATTTATTACGCCATTAACATTCAGTGTGACCAACTGATTACCGCTAGTGTCTATTGCAAATAACCTTGCGGTGTCGCCACTGTCGTTATGTGTCCAAAGTATTTGTTCATTCAAACGTGATACTGCTAGGCCGCTGGCTTCATCAATTAATGGTGCGTTAATACTGCCCGTTTGAGTCACTCCCGTCTGCATAGCACACGCATTGGTCGATAGTGCCAATAGAACATACAACAGGTATTTAAGGCGGTTAAACATAGTCGTCATTCACTCAAGGCTTAGGGGTTAATCGGTATTGATCAATATTGACAGTAACAATTAGCAGCAACGCATGATCTAGTAAAAGTGATTTTGATGCAACTGCGGTAAACAAAAAGAAAAAGGCCACTTTCTCGTTCCAAAGAAAGTGGCCATACACATTTTTAGCAGCTGAAATGATGAGTAAAAGCGGCTAAAAATCAGTACTTGGTTTTACTGCGTTCAACTTATATTGCTAGCCAACTAAGGGGGTCACAATGAGTATTAATACTCGTAACTGAACTGCACTGTGTATTCTGTGCCAGGGTCTTTGGCATACACTTGAATATCTTGTTGATCATATTCGGTCACTTCACCCAACAGATTTTTCGCTTTTAACTTAACCGCCAAACTGGTGGTGGGGAAAAAGCTGTAAGTAAAGTCTAAGCTGTGGAATGGTTTTTCATACACATCATCTAGACCACCACGGCCGCCGTAAGCAATACGCTCACCAAACACGTTATAAACCAAAGTGGCGCTGTGATAACTGTTAGATGAATCGTAACTTAACTGCACGTTGGCAACCCAGGCAGAATGCCCTGTCATGCGACGTGTATTGTTAGTCGGGTCAATTTCGCCATTGGGTGCGATGGTAATTTCTGAATCACCTAAGGTCACGTTACCGGCAACAAAGAAGTCTTCCCACATGCTGCCTTCACTGATGAAGTCTAGCGTTTGTAAAAACTCGGCTTCAATACCATAAATATAACCCGACTCAGCGTTATAAAACTTAAGCTGGCGACCGGCTTCTGAAATACGTTGTATTGGCTCTATTGGCGCGTCTACGTCTTTATAAAACCCGCCTAAGCTGTAGTTGTCACCGGTTTCTGAATAGTATTCCCATCGTAAATCAAGGTTATACATGTCTGAGCTTTTAAGTTCTGGATTACCGAAAAAATCAAAACCTGTGACTGGATCTTGGAATCGAACCGGCGACACTTCACGTAAGTCTGGGCGCACTATGGTTTTACTTGCCCCTAAACGCCATTGGGTGGTGTCGGTTTGCTTCCAGGTGAGTGACATTGATGGGAACCAGCCGTCTTCGGCAATGGCGTAATCTTCTAAATCGTAGCGGCCGCCCTCGTCAGATATTTCTCCTTCTGGGGTTATCGGCAATGTGACACGACGAAAATCTTCATATCGCAAACCTGCATAAACGCGCCATACATCGTCAAAGTCGACATCAAAACTGATAAAGGCGGCATCATTTATCTCTGCTGCTACATAGTCTTCGGTGTCGGTTGAGGCATCTTTCAACTCAAGCCCTAAGATGTCATTATTGATATTGTCATTAGAGAAAATATCATCAAAATCTTGAGATAAAATATTACCATTTGGGTCAGTTGGGCTTAAGTCTACATCTAAACCTAAACGTGTCGCGAAGCTTTCACGGGTGCGTTCGTAATATTGATAGCCTACTTTCACTTTCATTAACGCATCATCAAGCTGTACCGGATAAGCAAAGTCCCAACCGTAGTTTTGGCTTTCGTCCTGTAGATTTGAGTAAACGTATTTAGGGGCATCTTGGGTATTTAGGTTACGCGAAACCGGCTGGTTAGCTTCATCTAAAATAACGTTATAAGTGTATGATAATTCGTTAGGGGCATTACGCTCTGATTTAGCGTCAGAGAACATCCAATTAAACTCGGCATCATTTAATGCTTCAATAAAGTGATGACCTTTAATTTGATTGCTGATTAATGATCTTTCTTCATAATCAATTTCATACACTTGCAGCGCATTAGGTTCACCTAGGGTGTCTATGGTTTCTTCAATACCGACCGACACGTCATCAGAGGTGTCGCGCAGGTAAGTGGTGAAGGTTTCAATTTTATGGTTGTAGCCAATTTCTAACCCAAGGTTAAGCATGGTAGACATTTGCACAATTGAATCTGTCCCCATAACATCTTTTTGGTTTTCAATTTGAGCTTGTTCGCTGTCGCCATCTAACTCCACTTCATACTTGGTGTAGTTTTCAGCTTGCTGTTTATATGAATAAGCCGCCAGCGCGCCAAACACGATATCATCGGAAAAGTCCCAGCGATCACCTATGGCAACGTCGCCTCTAAAGCCTGGGTCGGTACTTTCCGTTTTTACCGCCATGTCGCGGTACATGTCTAAGGCTAATTCACGATTCATTTTTTGCGCAGCGGGATAATTTATAGCCCCGTTTGAGCCACTGACTATGTCTATTGGGCTAATGCCGCCATATTGATTAATGGCGTTATTAATACTTGATGGCATAGCACGAGTGCCGTCATCTTTACCGGTCCAATCATCACCGCCACCGTTGTAGGTATAGGTGTCATTGCTGTCATTAGTATTGAAACGTCCACCAGCAGAGGCTTTGAAAAAGAAGTTAGCCGGAATTGCTTTAGTGCGAATATCGACATGGCCACCACCAAATGCGGCGGGTTTTTCTGCCGAGGCTGACTTTTGTACTGATAAAGATTCAATAATTGATGCCGGAAACATGTCTAATGGCACCACATTTCGGGTTGGATCAGGTGATGGTACTGTTGCACCGTTGAGTGAGGTGCTTGAATAGCGCTCACCTAAACCGCGAACATAAATGAATTTTCCATCTTTTAAGGTTAAACCGGTCACACGGCGCAGCGCTGCTGCGGCATCACCATCACCGGTTCTAGAAATTTGTTCTGAGCCCATAATATCGGCTACAGCAATTTGTTCGCGACGCTCTTCTGTCGCGGCCGAAGCTGAGGTACGTAGTCGCCCAGTAACAGAAATTACCTCAATCGGTTCTATGGGAAAAGATTCTCCAGTCTTATTTGTCGACGCTTCATTGCTTTGTGCTTGCTGTGGATTAGCTGTGTCATCTTGAGCTAAAACCGGTGCGGCAAATGAGGTAACAGAAAGTACCGATATAATTGCGAGGGTTAATTTGTTGGCGGTAAAACTCGGCTTGGTTTTCATACGTTAACAGTCCTGTATGCGGTTCAGAGATAGCCGCTGCTAACATTGCGCATTAGCGAGCGGCTATAAACTTAATTTACGATTAGATTAGGGTTACTGTGGAAAGTAAGCCCAACCTTGACGCCAGTCATTCTGGCCATCGAATGCACCAATAAAGTTGGTTGATTCGAAGAAGTTGTCATCGGTACTTAAGTCTTTACCTGTGCCAATAAGTGCTGCATCTGTTGCCGCTGGCATACCGTCAGTGAGGGTAACCGCTGTTGTAGCGTTACCTTCTTGACCCATAAACCAGGCTTCAACATTGACAGCATTGGCTGTAGCCGCATTATCAGAGCTATATTTGAATGGCTCATTACAGTCGATAATCGAGTGAGACATAGTCAAGGTATTGTTGTTAACGTTGTCGACTAAGCCAGCATAGCTGCCATCTAGTTCTAAACATTCACCAGACTCTGTAGTGCTTGTGCTACCTTTACGACCTTGCACTAACACGTTATAAAGCTCACCTGCTGTGGCTACGCGAAGTAAGATCCCCTCGCCTTTATCACCGCTAGCATTTTCAATGTCTGTACCTGGTAAGATAGTGAAGTTAGCCAGCTTTGGCTTAGATACTGGTGTATCTGTTGCGCCTTTGTGGCTGTCGCCTTCAATACCACGGTTTGCATTGCCATCTTCATGGGTAATGTACACAAACTGTGCTTTACCGGTCCAACCGTTGGTCCAATCTAAGCTGTCATCGAAATTGTGCGTGAGGTAAACATATTTCAAGTTAACCGCGCCACCCCAGAACTCAACACCGTCATCGCCATTAGCATGGACTTGAATGTGGTCTACTTGCGTACCGCTACCCACTGCGGCAAATGAAATACCGTTCATTTCCTGGGTGTCGTTCACTTTAAAGCCAGCATATTTAATCACTACATAGCTTATTTGACCGCTGTTATCAGTGTTGTCGTTACCACCATACGGGAAATCACCGACTTCAAATGATGCATCACAGGCATTTTTATCAGGACAAGTATTGGTTAAACCCTTACCTAAAATCACTAAGCCGCCCCATTGACCGCGTTCGCCCGTTGCACCAGCAATAACGTCCTGCTGTGAGGTCATTTCAATTGGGTGCGCAGCACTGCCCTGAGCCATGATTTTTGAACCACGGCTAACCGCTATGTAGCTGTTATCCGTTGCAAACAACTTAGTGCCCGCTTGAATCGCTAAGGTAGCAGAGTTAGTTTTATCACCACCAATCACTACCGCACCGCCGTCAATTTTGTACATCACGTTTTGACCGGCAAGCAGTGTAGTGTTGTTCAGTACGTTACCCTGTAAAGTACACACTAAAGTAACTGTGTCATCCTTGTATAAACCGGCTACCACTGTTTCAGCAGTTGTACCAACTGGACAAGATGTTAATGTAGGAAGTGTGGTCGGTGCAGGTGCTGTGTCACCGTGGATCGCAGTGGTCCAGCCTAAAGTCCAATCGGTAGTACCGTCGAACGCGCCAATATAAGGTGCATCAACTAAGCGGTCATCAAGGTTACTTAAATCGGCTTTGCCACCGGTTAATGCTACAGATGATGAATTTGGCATATAGTCGGTTAAGTCTGATGCGCCCACTAAGTTACCGCTTTGACCTTGATACCAAGCTTTAACATCTAATGCTAAAGTGCGGCCTTCAGCAGCATCTGCCTTAGCATTTTTAAATGGCTCAACACAATCGATTAAGCTGTTTTCAACGGTTAACTCGCCTGTATTCGCATTGTTGACTGTGTTGTCATCGTTGACTTCTAAACATTCGCCAGAATCAACATCGCCTTTCACTAATAAGTTATAAGCTGTTACGCCTGTACCAACGCGGAATAAGATACCTTCAGCATCGTCACCACCGGCGTGAGTACCGTTAGCCACCTGCATGGTAATGTTAGCGAGTGTTGGTTTAGACATTGGCGTTGCGCTAGCGCTTTTATTGCTGTCAGCTTCGATACCACGGTTTGAGCCGTTGTCAGCTTGACGAATATACACGTGCTGTGCGCTACCTTGCCAACCGTTTGTCCAATCTAACGAGTCATCAAAGTTTTCTGTTAGTACCACGTTTGAAATTGACACGTTACCGCCCCAAAATTCTACGCCGTCATCGTTATTTAAATGCACTTGAATATGGTCAACTTGAGTGCCGCTACCTACACCAGCAAAGCTGATACCGTTCATTTCTTGGGTATCGTTAATTTTAAAGCCGCCAAACTCAACGCGGACGTACTTAATCACACCAGAATTGTCCTGGGTGTTATCACCGCCGTAACTGTGGTTACCAACTTCAAATGACGCATCACAATTTGCTAAGTCAGGACAAGTATTAACCGGTGCATTACCCAGTAACACTAAGCCGCCCCATTGACCCGCTTCGCCTGGTTGGCCTAATGCAGTTTCTGCTGAGGTGAATACGATAGGCGCGGTAGCCGAACCTTCGGCCATTATTTTTGAACCACGACTAATGACTAAATATGAATCACTGCCGCCTAAAATTTTAGTACCAGGCAGAATAGCTAACTCAACTGATTTTTCATTATCGCCACCGGCAACGACTGCGCCATTTAGCAGCCATACAACGTCGTTACCAAGCACGATTTTATCGCCGTTTTGGCCGCCAGTAGAAATGGTTGATGCCGCTGTAGACGGAGCTAATGTGCCTTTTAATTCCCAAACCTCTTTGCCATCAACGGATGCAAAGGTGGTGCTTTTAGTGGCAAAGCCACTATAAGATTTTTGTTGAGCCGTTTCTGTTGGCGTTGTTGGTATTGTTGGTATTGTTGGAGTCGGTGTCACGGTATCGCTACCTGTGTTGATATTGATATCACCACCACAACCCGCAAGCCCTAAAGTTGCTGCTAAAGCAGTAGAAAGCGCCGTAAGTTTAAAAAGGTTTTTCAGTTCCATTGTCATCTCCGAAGACGGATTGCATTTCAAGTTAGTTAGGGTTTAGTGCGCGCCATAGGCATACGCATTTGCTGGTGCATAAAACTAACGAGTAAAAATGACAAAAAGACTGCTTAAAAATGACAATAACATTTCCGCAACATGACAGAATTATGTAAACCCTGTGGAGATGCGGCTTTGAGTATGTTTTAAGGGAATTATTTTTTTCACAAAAATGTCGTAAATGTATCGTATTTTGACGAAATTACGCTTATTGATGATAAATTTAAGCTTAATAGAAATAAAAGTAATCACTAAGGAGGTAATACTTTAAACAAGCATCAATAAAACTGACTTGGAAGGAAATACAGAAAATTCATCTCAATATTGATTAAGTGTAAGGTTTAGTTGATCAAGCCAAACCTAAACAAACGCTAGTGCAATGTTAATACGGGCACATTATTATTTACAGGCGCAAGCTGACACCTCAGCGTTGTACTTAACCTGTTAATTTAGCCAGACTAACTTAGCCTTAATAACGTAGCTTTAGTCATTTTAGCGGACCTGTATTCTTTCCACTGAAGCATCTGGCTGATGAATAACAAAGTCTAATTGAACCTGCGCACCTTTCATGCCATTAGCGGAGGTTTGATATTGCCACTGCTCAAGTGCTGTCACCGCTGAGTCATCAAATACCCCGGCAGGAGATGACTTAATCACCATCACATTTGATACCTTACCTGCTGGATTAATATCAAACGACAATTGCACATAACCATTCATTCCTTCTTTAGCAGCCTCAATAGGATAAACAGGTTCAATACGAATTGTAGGGTATATTCCATCAGCTTTAGCTTGCGTATGGCTTTGATTGTCGCCTGCTTGCGCTTGCTGATTTAAGGTTAGCGCACTAACACTAAGTAATAGCGTCACTCCCATTAATACCAAGGTATTTTTTCCATGTTGTTTTTTCATTTGTAAGATCCTTTCTTTAAGTATGGTTTTGTCCCCATAGTGAGTATGTAACATGCTTAACGGTGCATGCTGCGAATAAGCCAATAGCGCTTTGCTATAGGCAATTTTAGAATCTGTTTCCATATTGGCAGTCACTTGTGCGTCACATGACAGCTCTTGATCTTGCCTAAAACGGCGGTAAGCGCACCACATCAGCGGGTTAAACCAAAACATAATCGTTAAGCTATAAGCCAATATATTGGCCCATAAATCACCGCGCTGATAATGATAAAGCTCATGCTGAATAATGGCGTCTTGCTGATGACTATCAAGCAAGGTAAAACTGTTTGGCACTAATATTTGCGGCGCGATTAACCCAACTAACATGGGCGATTCAATATTGGGATGAATAAATACATTAAGCTTGCCTGACTCAATCACAAAAGGCTTGGCGCGTCGCGTGAGCTGTTGCAGATGAATAGAATCTGAGACTAAGTTAACCACCAGTACCACTGCGGCATACAGGTAAGGCAAATATAATAACTTAAACAAGCTGCTCGACATCGATGCGGTATCAGTGGCCAGTACATAATATTGTTGAATAACGCCCAGTGTTTGATTTGGGCTTAACCAATTAAAATACTGTGGTAACAGGGTTTGCACTACATCCGCCAGCGGCAATAATGGCACAACAAGCCAAAGACTATAGGTATAATGCGCGCCTATTTTTGACAATAAAAAACGATGTGAGATTAATAATAGTGAACACACTAAGCTAAGTAATAGGGTTTGTTCCATAAACCAACTGATCATCACTTTTGCTCCTTGTGCCAATCATCAAGCAAGCTTTGTAACTCAGCAACATCCTCAGCCGATAGCTTGTTTTTTTCAGCAAAACCGGCCACTAATGGGGTTAATTTTCCGGCAAATAGTCTATCTACAAAAGACACTGACTCTTTTAATGTGTATTCCTGCTCAGCAATTAACGGCGAGTAATGATATGTGCGCCCTTGTTTTTCAAAACTCAGCGCATTTTTTTTAACTAAACGATTCAGTAAGGTTTTTACTGTTTTTTCATGCATATCATGGCTTTGCTCTAATGCTTCAACCAGCTCATTAGAGGTTAATGGCGACCGCAGCCAAAGTTGCTGTAATACTAACAATTCACTGTTACTGATTTCTTTCATGCTTAGTCACTTACTAGGTTGTGGTTCACTTATTAAGATTACATATGTAATCCATTTGTTTAAATTACAACTGTAATCTTAAATAAGCAAGCAGTTATTTGATCTTTTTATTAGCAATGATTGCAATAAAAAAAGCCCAATCGAAAGATTGGGCTTGGTGTCATCCACTTAAGTGAGTGTTATTTACCCTTATACAGCCATTGATAAACCGTGGGCAATACCAACAAGGTCAATGCGGTTGAACTGAATAATCCGCCAATAATCACTACCGCTAATGGTTGTTGTATTTCACTGCCGACACCGGTTGATAACAAGATAGGAATTAAGCCTAAAGCAGAGGTTAACGCGGTCATTAATACTGGACGTAATCGCCCTACTGTACCTTCATAAACGCTGGTATACAGGCTTTCATTATCACTGACCTCTACGCTATTTTTGCGGCGTTGATTAATCGAGTCCACCAGCACCACGCCATTGAGTACGGCCACACCAAATAAGGTGATAAAGCCGATTGAACTGGGCACCGACAAATAAGTGCCAGTGGCAAATAAGGCAATCACACCGCCAATGAGTGCCAACGGGACGTTTGCCATTATTAAGCACACTTGTTTAATTGAGCCGAATGAGAAATACAGTAATAGCGCAATTAGCGTGATTGAAATAGGCACCACTAGCATCAGTTTTTTCTGCGCCCTCTGTTGGTTTTCATACTGCCCGCCGACCACGACTGTGTAGCCTGCAGGTAATTCAGCCTGTGGGATGATGGCGTAAATATCATTCACAACCGAGCCCATATCTCGACCCGATACGTTAGCTTGCACCACCACGCGGCGCTGCACGTCGTCGCGGCGAATATTGGGTGGCGCCATCTCGACTTCAACGTCGGCCACTTCGCCTAAACGCACGGTTGCGCCGCTCACCCCAGTGAGCAGTAAGTCACGCAATACATCAGGTGAATTGCGTTGTGATGACGTTAACCGAACATTAATATCGTATCTGGCATTGCCATCAATCACTTGTCCTGCGCTAACACCACCGACACCTTGGCTGACTAAACTCATCACTTGGTCGACACTGATACCGTAGCGCGCCAACAATTCACGCTTAGGGCGAACCACTAATTGTGCTTCGCCACTAACCTGTTCCAGCGACACATCTACCGCGCCATCAATTTGCTGCACCAGTTCAGATAAGACCTGACCTTTGGCTGATAATACCTGTAAATCAGGGCCGAATATTTTAATCGCTAACTGCGCTTTAACCCCTGATAATAACTCATCAACACGAGTGGCTATTGGCTGTGAAAACGTCAGCAATAAACCCGGAAACACACTGAGCTTTTGTTCCATTAATCGCTGTAACTCAAAGCGATTTGAGGCACTTTGCCACTGTTCAACGGGTGTTAAGCCAATGTAGATTTCAATATTGCTAACCGGCTCTGGGTCGCCGCCCAATTCTGGTGCACCTATGCGACTCAGGGCATATTCGACTTCAGGAAAACTCAGCAAAATGGCCTCTAACTTAGGCGCCACTTCTATCGAGGTGCCTAAACTCGCTGTGGGCGCTAAGGTGATGCGTAAATTAATCGTGCCCTCTTCAAGTTCGGGCACAAACTCTGTGCCTAAACGCGGCAATAACGCCATACTGCTAACAAACATCAATGATGCAATTAACATCACGGTTTTAGGGCGCGCTAAGGTCATGCTAAGCAGCTGTCGATAAAGCCGTTCAATTGGCATCAGTAGCCAACTTTGCCTGATCACCATACCGCGTTTAAATGCATAAACTGCCAGTGCTGGCACGGCAAACAAGGCAACAATTAACGCGGCAATCATGGCCAAAATAATGCTAGTAGCCATTGGCTGAAATAACTTACCTTCCACACCTTCTAAGGCAAACAAAGGCGCAAACACCACTATGATGATGGCTGTAGCAAAAAAGATAGGACTGCACACTTCTTTAGCCGCTTGCCAAACCTTAGAACTAATGCTGACATTAGCACTAGCGCCGTCCCTATCATTACCATCGAGGCTACCGACATCGGTTTGTGCGTCATGTTGGCTTAAATGCTTGAAGATGTTTTCAACCATCACCACTGAGCCATCGACCAACATGCCTATCGCAACCGCTAAACCGCCCAGTGACATTAAGTTTGCCGACATGCCAAAATATGCCATCACCATTAAGGCAAGACCAATTGAAATTGGGATGGACAGCAATACCAGTAAGGTCGCGGGAATATTGACCAAAAATAACGCTAAAATCACCACAATAAACAAAAAGGCCATGAGTAGCGCATCACGCACGGTATCGACCGCTTGTTTGACTAAATCTGCCTGGTCGTAAAACACCTCAAACGTCACCCCTTTGGGTAAGGCTTGTTCAATTAAACTAATACGCGCTTCAATGTCGTCAATGGTTTGCTTGGTGTTAGCGCCCATGCGTTTTAGCACCACTCCGGCAACAACTTCACCCAGTTGTTCCGCTCCACCGCTGTCATTTCGACGGGTCATAGTCACTGCGCCCACACGGATTTCACTGCCGTAATCAACATTGGCAATGTCCATCACTCTGATTGGCGTGCCATTAAACTCGGTGAGCGGAATATGTTTAATAGCCTCTATGCCTTCATCTCCCGGGGGTAAGAAACCGTAACCGCGTACCACTAATTGCGACTGCCCCTGGTCCATAAACCAGCCACCGGCATTACGGTTATTACTTTCAAGCGCCTCAATAACTTGCTCCATGGTGAGTGAGTAACTGCGCAGTTTATTCAAGTCAATTTGCACCTGGTACTGCAACACTTCGCCGCCAAAAGACAACACCTCAGTCACGCCGCCAACGGGCATTAATATCAGCTTAACTAAGTAGTCATTGATACTGCGAAGCTCAGCCGCTGCCACACCGGATTCTGGCGTAGCCCGCAGCATATATTGATAAATTTGCCCTAGCCCTGAGGTATTAGGGCCAATCTCAGGTGTGCCGACCCCCGCAGGAATGGATTCTTTAGCAGCTTGCAGCTGCTCAAACACTTGCTGACGCGCAAAGTAAATGTCAGTCCCTTCGGAAAATACCACGGTGACAATAGACAGGCCAGTGCGTGATAGCGATCGTACCTCGGTTACCGCAGGTAAAGCATACATGGCTGATTCAACCGGATAACTTATCAGCTTTTCAACTTCTTCTGCCGCTAGGCCTTCAGCGGCGGTGTTAATGGTGACCTGCACATTGGTCACGTCAGGAAACGCATCCAAATTTAATTTTGGCAATATCGCAATACTGCCAAGCATGGCAGCCAATAAGGCTAATACCACTAGCAGTCGCTGCTCAATGGCAGAACGAATTAATTTTGCTAACATAGCTGCCTCCTAGTGGTTGTGAATATCAAAGCCAGATTTAGCCAATTCAGATGCCAGAAAAAACGCACCTGACACCACCACTTGCGAGCCACTTTCTAGACCTGTAATTAAATTCAGCCCACGCTGGCTTTGCACCACTTCAATTTCAACCGCTTCAAAACCATCTTCATCTTCAATAAAAATTTGCCAGTCGCCATCACTGCTGCGCGTTAATGCACTGTCGGGCACAATAATGCCGTTTAAGGGAGATAATTTTTTGGCTTGTGCTGATTTGTCGCCTTTTGAACTACTTTGCTGAAAATACAACTCAGCAAATTCACCGGCATGTAACACGTGCTGCGGATTCGCCATACTGATCCACACTTGTTCAGTGCGGGTCATCGGATTGAGCTCATGGGAGCGGCCAATCACTACGCCCGTAACATTACGTTGCCCAACACGCACCAGTGCAGACTGGCCAATTTCAACCCGTTCTGACTGCACCGGTGTTAGCTGTGCTTCTACCCATAAAAACGACTCATCGGTTAATTGCATTAACGGTGTGCCTGCATCCAATACTTGACCTAGCATGGCTTCATCTTGTTGCACTCGGCCGCTAATTGGCGCTAATAACTGAAATTGGCCAATCGATTGAGGCGATGTGGTTAACGCTGATATTTGCTCATTACTCATCATGATGGCGTTTAATATCGCCCGCTTAAGCTCAGCATTGACCTCGGTGCGCATTTTTTCACTGGCACTAATTGTCCCTTTACTCATCCGGCTAACCCGCTGCCATTCTGTGGCGGCGTTAATATAATCGGCCTGTGCCTGTGCTATTTCGGTGCCACCTAAGGTTAATAAAGCCTGGCCTTTTTTCACTTGCTGACCCGGCACCACATGGCGCTTTAATACCTGCATCGCAAGCTGTGGTGCTATAGTGACCGTTTTGTCTTTATCAACCACCAGCTGCGCAGTCGCAACAGAGGTGAGATCAAATGGACTAAATGTCAGCGTTTCAACCTGAATGTTGGCCAACTCTCGTTGCTGCGGCGTTAAGGTTAATGCCTCATCATGATCATCCTCTTGCGAATAAGACGAAGGCGATTGTGGCTTTGATTGCTGCGGAGCATGATCATCACCCGCAATCACTTTGCTGCTAAAAAGCGTTAGCCCAAAGCTGATAATAACGAGCCATAATAACTGGCGTGTTATCAAATAAAACGATGCTAAAAAACGCGTATTTATCGGCGAATAAATAGTTGGAATTGTCATTAGTAAATCCTAGAACTCAAACATGACCAAGTTGAAATACTGCGATAAGCATTCAATTTAGCCATACAAAATAATCAAGCTTGCCAGTAACAACAGCAAACCTTTAATGAATGAATTTAAACAGGATTTACACTATCGGGGGGCGGTACGTGGCACCTAAAGCGGGAGGAAAATAGGATTGAACTGTTTGTAACGGTTGTTGATTAGCTTGCTCGGTCGTATCGATATTATCGGGCAGCACTATGGCCACTAAACCACCGTGACACTGACAATCTAGGCATAAATCAACCATTTTGTCTGTTGGTGCTGGGTGAATATGGTCATCGGATGGCGCATGCTCGCGGGCACCGTCTGCGGCGCAACTACATTGAATGCACTCCGCTAGCTGACTAAGGGCGGCAATATCTAAGGTAGGCGTGAACTGCACATGGGCATGATTGCTTTTTTCTTCTGCACTATTGCCAATATGTAATTGATGGCCACCCAAATTCGCACCGGCAAATTGCAGCACAATAATAGTAATCAATAGCTTAATTGAACGCATCATTGAAAACGAATTAAGGTGACTCATGCTGGTCATCTAAAACAGCGTTTATTTGAATACGCAGTGTTTAGCATAATCAGCGGCTTCATTGGCAGACCAATCACCAGTTTCTTTTTCTTTCATTTGCTTACACCAGGCGTCGCTGCCGACTTCTGGTGTACATGCTGTTAGGCCTAAGGTGAAAATACCCACTGCCGATAATGCTAATAATTTTCTGAATAACATAGTACTTCCTTGATGTGTTAAGGCTGAATTAGACTAACGGCCCAACTCTTATAATACAAATATCTATTGCGCTTGTTTATTGCGCTTAAGCTTTGTGCTGCGAACGCTTGGTGATCCAATTAATCGCATCTTGCTTTTGTGCTAATGGAAACCATGCCACTTCACCTTGCATAAACGGGCCCATTAATCTGACCGAGTTACCCACCCAATCAGGACCACCAACAAACACTAATGCATCAAACTCAGGCAACTGTACTTCACCGCTGCCGGTTAATGAGCCAAACTCCCACCCCTCTAACAGCACATCGGCTTCAATGTATAAGCACACTTGGCCCCAATCTTTACGATAGTTTCGAATAGCGGGTTGTAAACATGAGCGATAATCTTTAGCAGACAAACGACCGCTTACAAACAGGCTAATAACGCCTTTGGCGATATCAGAAATTTGGCATAACATAAATAGCTCCGGTGTCATGGATAAGTGCCGAATAAAATAGGCTTACCAGACATTCACTTCAATGACGCGAATCATAACAAATATTACCGTCGCCAATATATAACTATTTTTAATCTAAAAAGTGATACCCTTTACAGTATGATAAATATTACTAATAGCGTGACTATCGAAGACAAAGAGATTGAGTGGCAATTTGTGCGCTCAAGTGGAGCGGGTGGCCAACATATCAATAAAGTGTCTACCGCTGCGCAACTGATCTTCGACATCAATGAATCGTCTTTGCCCGACTTTTATAAACAAAAGTTATTGGCTAAAGCTGATCACCGCATAACCCAAAGCGGTAAAATCATTATTAAGTGTCAGCAATCCCGCAGTCAAGATTTCAACCGACAGCAGGCACTGGAGCAGTTTATTTTGCTGGTAAAAAATGCCGCCATTGTCGCCAAAAAGCGTATTGCAACCAAAGCGACTAAAGGCAGCCAAAAACGCCGCATAGAAACCAAAAAACAACGCGGAGCCACTAAAGCACTGCGCCAGGGTAAACCGCGATTTGATTGATTAACCTTTCCTTGAATAAATTTAAGTTTACTGAACCGCTAACTTGCGTTAAAAACAAGCTAACTGAAATAGTGAATAACCTCACCAAGTTAAGATTGCCAAAGGATTATTATGAGCCAAACCGCAAAAATTTTATTAGTTAACGGCCCTAATTTAAATTTACTGGGACGTCGTGAACCAGGTCATTATGGCACACAAAACTTAGCCACCATTGTATCTGAATTACAAGGTGCGGCGACCTCCTCAGGGGTAGCGTTAGAGCATATTCAGTCTAACGCTGAGCATGAAATCATTGATGCTATTCATGCAACTGATGCACAGTTCATCATTATTAATCCAGCGGCATTTACCCACACAAGTGTGGCGATCCGCGATGCAATTTTAGGCGTAGCTATTCCATTTATTGAAGTGCATTTATCCAATGTACATGCCCGTGAGCCCTTTAGACATCACTCATACTTCTCTGACAAAGCGATTGGGGTTATTTGTGGTTTAGGTGCACAGGGCTATCAATTTGCATTGCAAGCAGCGCTTAAGCACTTGCAAGATAACAACGCACCACACTAATTGTTAATAGAGTTCATATAACAGCTAAGGCAATAAGGCATCATCAGTGAGCAAACTTAAACCCGATGTGAGCATTGTTTACAGCGGCATCTTTAGCCGATGGGACAGCCAAAGTGAAAAGTTGCCACAATTCTTACAGGCAACAGTACATGTTCCTGCCACGCTAGATATCGAGTTTGGATTTATTGTCCGCATCCGTAAAGCTAAAAACCAACGGCTACGTTATTGTATTTATCATCCTAATATACCTGATGATGAGGGCAATACTCGTCCTCCTTTTGATGGTGAAGTCTTTATTAAAGAAAACGATTGGAAGTTTTATTTAGGCGACTGCATATGGTCACCCGTTGACAATAAGACAGGGGATTGGCGGATGACGCTAGAGCTGAACGATAAAATTGTTGCCGACAAAACATTTAAGGTTCACCCTGTGTTAGATAATTAATCGCGTAAATAAACCTTGTCGTTATTCGAAACCATCTAAAATTCTCTGATATAATAGTCGGCTTGCAACCACATTCAAGCGACTTCTGTTATGACCACTCAAACGCCTTCTTCCCCTTCTCTGACGACATCAGATGAAATAGATTTTAGCAAAGTGCTTGCTGAAGCAATGCTCAAGCGCCAAGCCTTTTTTGTGCAAGCTAAGCTGAATAATACTGATTGTTATCGGGTATTTCATGGCACAGTAGAGGGAGCCAATGGCTTAAACATAGACCGCTATGGTGATGCTTGGTTGGTGCAATCATTTCATGACACACTCAATGAAGATCAACTTAAGCAAATCACCCAGGTTTTAGCGCAACATGGTGATTATTTTGTAGTGTATAACGACCGCTCGCAAAAAAATTCTCGCGTCGCCAATAACTTAGTCAATGAAGCGCAAGACTATGCGATGTCGGAACAGGTGATGCATGAAAACGGCATAGCTTTTACCACTAAGTTACGCCATGAAGGCCAAGACCCATTACTGTTTTTAGACATGCGTATTGGTCGTGAATACATGCAAAAACACAGTCACAATAAAACAGTGTTAAATCTATTTTCATACACTTGTGGTATTGGAACTGCGGCCGCTGTGGGCGGCGCCAAGCGGGTAATGAATGTCGATTTTTCATCTTTTGCATTAGCAGCAGGTCAAAAAAATGCCGCACTGAATAAAGTTGAATCTGTATGTGAGTTTGTGCAAAGCGATGCGTTTCCTGCATTACGCCAACTAGCCGGTTTACCTGTGGGCGGACGTCGTAATCAAAAACTGCCCAAGTTCCCTAAACTCGCTAAAACCACTTTCGACTTAGTCTTTTTAGATCCGCCACGCTTTGCAAAAAGCGTCTTTGGGGTGGTCGACTTAATTAACGACTATCAAGGCTTATTTAAGCCCGCAATGCTGACCACTAAGATCGGCGGAACCATTGTTTGCTGTAACAATGTCGCCAAAGTGGAACGCCAATCTTGGTTGGACAGCCTAGTCCGCTGCGTTGAAAAACAAGGTCGAAAAATCATTAATATTGAATGGCTTGATTGCTACCAAGACTTCCCTTCCTTTGATGACAATCATCCACTAAAAATTGTGGCCCTGACCATAGACTAAGCAACAAAGTAAGCAACAAAGTAAGCAACCACATTATAACTATCAGATTATAGCCATGACTACATCAGCCAATGCCACTGCGGCATAGGCTGATGTGATTCATTGTTACCCAAAAATGATTTTTGGTTGTTGGATGTTAACTTTAGCGGAAGCAGAGCGCTCAACTAATGTAGTGAATGATTTATTTTTAATCGTATTCACATATAGCCACTCACTATTAGCTTCTTCGGCACTAAAGGTCAGCAATAAGTAACCGCGATCTTTCAAATTAGCATATTTTAAATCAGCGATAAGATTCACTATTGCAGCTTCAGTTGCCGGCATTTCAGCGTCAGATAGGCCTAAGTAGTATTCTAACCCAGGTGAAGACACTGAACTGGTCGCAAACTCAACCCCAACCACTTCACCTTGATTGTCTGTTAGCTCATTTGCCCAAGCATTGTGAGTGTCACCAGCGATAACCACTAAGTTATGCTGCATCGATTTAGCTGTCGCCAGAATCACTTCTCGCTCATAGGCGTATCCGTCCCAAGCGTCCAAATTGTAAGGAATAGAAGGCAATTGAAGTAAGGCTAGCACCTCAGGGGTTAACTGACTTTGATTAGCTTGTAAGTAAGATAACTCTTGCGCGGATAATGTAGGGTCGCCCGCCTGCGCACGCGCGGCTAATTGGGCTAACGTCGCCAGCTGAGCAAATTGAGGAATACTCATTTGTTGAGTCGCAATAGCCGCTGGCAGAAGCATTTTACCCATCAACACTTGCTGACCTAGCACCTGCCACTTCGCCGTCGATTCAAGTAAGCTTTGTTGCAACCATAATAATTGAGATTGACCTAACATGGTGCGGTTAACGTTAGTCACATCACCTAAAAAAGCGCCGCTATTAAATGCCTTTGTCACCGGGTCCATGTAATCCGCATAATCTAGCTGCTTGTCTCGCCCCAGCAATCGAGTATCTAACATATGCAAATCAACTAAATCACCATAGTTAAAGCTACGGTATATTTCTTGATGATTCCCTTCACTCCAAGGACGAATGGGTAGCCATTCAAAATATGCCTGCAGTGCCGCTTGCTTGCGTAAATCAAAGTCCCCTTCATTGTCATTGTGGTTTTCAGCGCCCTCTCTCCAGGTGTCATTAGCGACTTCATGATCGTCCCATACAGTGATAAAAGCGACTTTAGCGTGCAGTTTTTGCAAGCTCATATCACCACGGTATTGTGCATAACGCGTGCGATAATCATTGAGTAACAATAATTCGCCAGCGGGCAATACTTCACGCCCTAAAGCTGCCGCATCCTGACTGGCATACCCACCACGACCGTACTCATACAAGTAATCTCCTAGATGAATAACCGCATCTAAATCATCACGCTCGGCCGCCAATGCGTATACATTGAAGTAGCCCGCAGGGTAGTTTGCACATGACATCACAGCTAATTTGACCGAATCAACAGTGCCTTCTGGTAAGGTTTTAGTCATACCAACGTCTGAAGCATATTTACCCGATTTAAAGCGATAAAAGTATCCTTTGCCAGCCTCAAGGCCAACCGCATCAATTTTCACCGTATAGTCACGTTTGGCGTTGGTTTTCATTACTCCATTAGTGACTATTTGGCTAAAATTAGCATCTAAGGCCACTTCCCATGACACTGTGATATCAGCTTCAACATCTGGAGTGACCCTGGTCCATAAGATCACTGCATCTTTGGCTGGGTCGCCACTGGCAATGCCTTGTAAAAATTGACCAGAGTAGATCTCTTCGTCATCGCTGCTACAGCCCATTAATCCATATGACACAACAACCGCGCCAACGCCTTTGGCTGACATAGCTAAAAAGTCGCGACGACTTAACCCTGTTTTCATTCGATATTCCTTTTAAGTCAATGATGGTGTCTGCATGTTAATCATTGCAACAGGTCAGACAAGCATGGCTATTGTGCGAATACAGGATGACAATCGCATGACAAAATCGTTACATAAAGGCTTTATCATCCAACTTTAGTTAAGTTTTGAGTCATAAATGTCATCACTAAGGTTGAGATAAGAGGATTGATTGAGCTCAAATATGGAGTTTGTTTGGACTAAGAATTCCCCCTTAAGTATGGAGTTATATTAATAGAAGATTTGGGTTATTTAATTGACATAAATTAAATTGCGCACAATTTAGTTGCGCATTCCAAAAACATCATTTATAGTTAGCACAATTAAATTGCACACAACTTAAATTAACTTACTTTTTGAGGTATTCCTATGACAACTTTATATACAACTTCAGCAACAGCATTAGCTGGTCGTAATGGTCAAGTAACTACAGATGACAAAAAACTCGATGTCGGTTTGAGTTATCCAAAAGAAATGGGCGGCACTGGCGAGCACACTAATCCTGAGCAACTATTTGCCGCTGGCTATGCAGCCTGTTTCTCAAACGCTATTTTACACGTGGCGCGTGAAATGAAAGTCGCTATTAAAGCTGCACCAACAACCGCTACTGTAGGCATTGGCCCGAATGATACTAAAGGATTTGCGCTTACTGTCGCATTAGCGGTTGAGTTAGATTTAGCGCAAGATGATGCTGTGAAGCTGGTTCAGGCGGCGCATCAGGTGTGTCCATACTCAAATGCGGTTCGCGGTAATATTGATGTGAAGCTAACGGTTAATAGCATCGCAATTTAATTTTTATCGACTATTTCGCAACAAAAAAAGTAACAAAAAGCCAAGGCGTCAACCTTGGCTTTTTATATTCATGTACCTACTCGACAATGATATAAAAACATTTGCAGCTTAAGTTGCTAGTTAAAAATCACCTAACAGTTCTACCTTGAAATCATCTGCATTACAGCTCAAATTGCTGTCTTTAATTTGCTGTTCTAATAAGCTGATTTGTCGATTCACTTCTGTCATGGTTAAGGTATTGTTATCTAACTCATAAACAATCGCTAAACTTTGATAATAAAAACATAATATAGTTAACGCGTTAACATTATTGTCAGCAGCGGCTTGTTGAATCGCATTAAGCTTACGATAAATTTTATTCTGTAATTGTTTCAGCTGCCAAACATAATAGACATCAGCATACTGAGGTTTTTTACGGCCATGCTTTACCACTAAAGTGCATAGCATAAGACCCATAATTACGCCGCCAAAATTAAAATAAAAATTGCCCGTTGGCTGACCAGCCACGACGGTTGCCGAACTCAATATCGCGATTAACATTTGGCCAAAGACTAATGACGAAATCGCTAAAATGGCTATAACGCCAAATTGGACTTGATTAGTCATCTTACGATATTGCGGTTTATCTACATGTCTTAATTTCATCAATATGACTCTTAGCATTCAATAATAGCGGCATTATACCTGCTTAATATGAATCACTCATTAAGCATATCTAGGTAAATTTTTGCCATACGATAAACTTGCCATTTTACCATTAACTTAAATGAATATGACTGAATTCCCCCCTGTCAGCGCTTTAATCTGCGGCGCCTTACAATTCAATAGTCCTAATACAATATGGCGTTAGGCTTTTTTAGGGGGTATTCGCACCTTTTGCTGACTTTACTCTGCCTACAACATTAGATGCCTGTTGGGGATTAACCATTTGGGGTGGATTTCTGGTGGGATTTGGGGCTTATTTAGCCGGTGGCTGCACAAGTGGCCACGGTATTTGCTGTATAGGTAGAATGTCTGCGCACTCAATAATCGCGACTGTAGTATTTACGTTAGTCGCCGCAATAGTTGTATTTGTTAGCCGTCATATAGTTGGAGAATAAATGTGTTAATACAATCACTCCACCTCTCCTCTACATTTATTAGTAGCCTTTGTTGCTGGCAGTTTATTTGGTTTTGGTTTAATTATTGAGCAAATAGTTGCTACTAAACCGCCTTACTAAATCTGTATAATCGTTGAAATAGCCACATTGCGACATTCATTAGCAAATAAGTTGTGATTAGCCTAGCAGAACAGTGCGGATTAACTTGCACCATTTAAAGACGCATTTAGAATTCGGCTTTACTGTTTTCCTTTCTGGAATCGCAATGTTTACCCTTGAATCATGCTCGTCTGAACACCAAGCACAGCTGGCTGAATTAGATCAATTGTCATTGATTGAGTTGGTTAATCACATTGAGGCTACCCACCATAAATACGTGCGTAATACCGCGCCATTGTTGCAAGAGTATACTGAGATAATGGTCAATGCCCACGGCGATGACCATGATGAAATACTACCTTTAGCTCAATGGGTAAATTCATTAGTGGCTGAGTTAATGCCGCATTTAATGAAAGAAGAACGGATTTTATTCCCTGCTATTCGCTCATTAAGTGTAGGGGAAGAGATAAATGGCTGTTTTGGTCACATAGGTAATCCAATTAATGTGATGGAACATGAACATGGTAATACCGCTGATATTCTGATCAAACTGAGACAAATAACGAGTAACTATCAAGTGCCGGAAGGTGCCTGTAACACATGGCGCACCTGCTATAAAACCTTGGCAGAATTTGATGCTGACTTACAAATGCATATTCATCTTGAAAATAATCTACTATTTCCCAAAGCACTGGCACTATAGACTGCTCACTTCAGAACGGGATAATAAACTCTTATCTGAGCATTTTATCCTGTCAGTTCTGCTGTATTGATAACTGTTTTCACTTTTAGCTTTCTTTTTCAGTTATTTATTCATAAGCTAAGTTGAGAATATTAATTATTGACTAATCCTATGAGTACTCATAATTACCCCACTTTTGCATTAGATGATATTGCCAATCTTCATGAGTCTGCCCAAGTAGAATTTAAGCTTGCTGGTGGCCGCGACGGTAATGGAAAATTGCCAGAAGTTATGTGGGAAACCTATAGCGCGTTTGCCAATACCTTAGGGGGTGAAATTATTCTAGGGGTAAAGGAAGACCATGGAGAGTTTAGTATCGAGGGTATTGTTAACCCTATGCCTATGCTCAGTGAAATTTGGCAAATCCTTAATAACCCGCAAAAAATCAGCCACAATATTCTCTCACCTACTGATGTACAAATTATTGAAATTATGGGTAAGAAGTTGATTCGAATTCATGTTCCTGCGGTGGATCCCAAGCTTCGACCTATCTATATCGGCACAGAACCCTACGGTGGTAGTTATTTCCGAGTAGGTGATGCTGATATGCATGCCAGTCATGAGCAAGTTGATCAAATGAAACAACGCGCAGGTGTGGTGCTAAAACCTAAATCAAGTTAACCAATAACGACAACTGATCAATCGCGATATGGGGTAATAAACTCGCAGGGTTTTTATGCCTTTTTTGCTGGCAAGGGTTTAGCCAAACAGTCTGACATCCGACCATTTTAGCCCCGACAATATCTGAGTTAGGGTGATCGCCAACATGCAATAATTCTGACGGTTTTATCGCCAGCTGTTTACAGGCTAAATCAAACATATCACCTGCCGGTTTCATTTTAACGCCACATCCTGGATGCAAAACAAACTGCATGACAGTATCTAAACCAATACGGCTAGCATCCACATTACCGTTAGTAATACCCACTAAAGTAAAGTACTGTTTTAATGTATTAAGCGTAGCAAGCACATCTGGGACAATGGTGAAATCACTGCGATAGTGGTGAAAACAATCTAACCCAGCTTGCGCCCCATGGCTGGATTCAATTTCGCTGTAACCCAACTGAATTAACCCTTCACGCAGCATAGCATAGCGCGCCGCTGAGGTGTCATGCACTAACTCAGGTTGCCGCATTTGCAATGCAAGTTTACAACGCTGCCAATCAACTGCGGTCCAATGGGACGATTTAGGGTACTTACGGTGTAATAGACTAAATGACTCCGCAACAGCCTTAACGATAATGGGTTTGTTATCATATAGGGTGTCATCTAAATCAAAACTAATGGCTTTAAAAGGTTTGAGCCGTTGATATTGAATCATACCCGTTTGGCTTTGCTGCGCTAACGTGTGCACCATTATGAGTTGCCCTTATTTTTTTTCGCTCTAGGATGAGCACCATCGTAAACTTTAGCGAGATGCTGGAAGTCTAAGCTAGTATAAATTTGAGTTGTAGACAGGTTTGCGTGGCCCAGTAACTCTTGTACTGCCCGTAAGTCGGCACTAGATTCAAGCATATGAGTCGCAAAAGAATGGCGTAACTTATGCGGATGCACTTTAACCGATAACGCCTGCTCTTGGCCCCATTTATTCATTCTGGCTTGAATGCTACGGTGCGATAATCGCTTGCCTTGATTACTGATAAACAATGCATCATTGGGATGTAAAGAAAACACTTGTTCACGGCAGGTAAACCATACTTTTAACGCATTGATAGCCACTTTACCAATTGGCACAATCCGTTGTTTACTGCCCTTACCCATGACCTTAACTTCTGCGTTATCAAACTGAATGTCATCATAATTTAACGCGGCTAATTCGGCTAAACGAAGCCCGCTGGAATAAAATAACTCCATTATAGCTTTATCTCGAATAGCCAGCGGATCATCAGCGTCAATATCGAGTAAATGGCTGACGGCATCGACATCCATATTTTTAGGTAATGGCTTATTTTGTTTGGGAGCACTGAGGGTTTTAGCAGGATTTATTGCTATAACATTTTCACGCAGTAAAAAAGCATAAAATTGTTTTTGTGCCGACAAGCTTAATGCAATTGAACGCGGACTTAAACCCTGTCGATGTAATTTGGCTAACACACTTTGTAACTGATCGCGGTTAGCATTATGTAAATAAATATCTTCGCCCAATAAGGATTGAGCACGGTTGAGTTCAAAAAAATAATTGCGAATAGTGTAATCAGATAACTGACGCTCAAAGGTCAAGTATTGGCGATACTTAGCTTGCCAATCTGTCTGTGTCATCACGGCGACTCCTGCTTTATGCTGATACGCAGCAGTATCTTGAACGCTACAGCTTTGAAAATCATAGCCTTGAATATTATATTTGGAGAACACAACACCAAGATTTGACCATGTACCAATCAGTCACAAACCACTAGGTTAAAATGTTGCTAATAAATGGCTGAGTAAACGACGTAATTGGCTTAATAATAATGAGTCCATATTAGGGTGGAAATGAGTCGCATCAGCGCTGGCTATGGCAAATATGACCTGACCATTTTCATCCGATAACCTAGTTAACGCAACAGAGCCAACTTCACTGCCAAATAAGCGTTTTGATTCTGACTGAGTTAATCGGCCAAAATAGTAATTATTTTGAATACGGTGACGCCAAATGTTAGCCAGTTCACTGTCGATATCGTGAACGGTAATTAAACGCACATGGGTAAAGCCAAATTCAGCCTTTAACCCTTCAAACAAGGTTTGCCTAAGTTCACTAAGCTCCTTACAAGCCAGTAGTTGAAATGACAATTCATTATTAAACATAAATATACGTTCATTCTGCTTTGCCACATTCATTAACGCAGTAATTTCTTCTTCGAGCTGAGTCACTTTTTGGCGCAGTATTTCTTGTCTACGCTCAACCAGTGATACCGCGCCACGCTCATGATGATTCAACCGAAGCGCAATCAGTAACTCAGGGTGACGATTGAAAAACTCAGGGTTGTCGAGTAAATAATCACGCACTAGATTTTCATCTAGCACTTGGTTACGAAAGTTCGCCAACATTTCAGCGCCTAAATCTTGACCGATTGCATCGATACCCGATAGTGCGTCTGATAATGAATCTTGGTTTGATGCCACATCAGCGGCTGACGTTATCTCACTCATAAAAATTTAATCTACCTAAATATTACAGCTGTATTTGACCATCATATACATGTTCAGCAGGGCCTGTCATCCACAACGACTTACCTTCACCTTCCCAATTAATGGTTAATGAACCACCGGGTAAGTCTACGCGCACTTCATTGTCTAACTTATCTTGCAGTATCCCCACAGCAACAGCGGCACAGGCGCCAGTGCCACAAGCAAGTGTTTCTGCAGCGCCACGCTCATAAACCCTAAGCTTAATATGGCTTGGGCTTATGACTTGCATAAAGCCGACATTAACCCCTTTTGGGAATCGCTCATGGTTGGTTAACATGGCACCTATTTCCGCAACTGCGGCATTTTCTACATTTTCTACTTCAAGCACGCAATGTGGATTGCCCATTGATACAGCACCACATAAAAAAGTTTGCATAGGGGTTTGCAGTAAATAGGTTTTTTCACTCTTTTTAGCTTTAAACGGAATGTGGTTCGGGTCAGTGACAGGTACGCCCATATTGACTGTGACTAAACCATCTCGCTCAATACGCAGGGTTATTTTGCCCGAACTGGTACTCACCCGAATTTTATTCTTGTTGGTTAAGCCTTTATTACGCACAAAACGAGCGAAGCATCGCGCACCATTACCACATTGCTCAACTTCACTGCCATCGGCATTAAAAATACGATAATGAAAATCTAAATCGGGATCATAGGGCGGCTCGACCAATAATAATTGATCAAAACCGATCCCAAAATTTCGATTAGCTAATCGACGAATTTGCTCTGGCGAAAAAAATACATTTTGGGTAATACCATCAACGACCATAAAGTCGTTGCCTAGCCCATGCATTTTGGTGAATTGAATCAAAGGTGTTTCCTTTTCCATTTACTCATTAAGGTAGCAGGTGTTCACCTTGCCAAAGTTGCGCCACGGTTTCACGCTCACGCACCAGTATATCTTGTTCGCCATCAACCATCACTTCTGCCACCCGAGGACGAGAATTATAATTAGATGACATCACAAATCCATATGCGCCACTTGAACGCACTGCTAATAAGTCGCCAGCTTTAAGCGCTAATTGTCTGTCTTTACCTAAAAAGTCGCCGGTTTCACATACTGGGCCAACCACATCATAAGCTTGGGTTAGTGCGTCAGTTTGGTTAACAGGAATAATATTCTGCCACGCACTGTAAAGCGATGGACGAATTAAGTCATTCATTGCACCATCAACAATGGCAAAGCGTTTGTCGCTGTTTTCTTTGAGGAATAACACTTCAGTGACAAAAATACCTGCATTTGCAGCAATGGCTCGGCCAGGTTCGAAAATCAACTTTATCGGGCGTTGCCCTAGCCGTTCAAGTAACGCAGCGGCGTAAGCGTCTGGGTGAGGAGGTGTTTCATTATTATAAGGCACACCTAAACCACCGCCCACATCAAAATGCTCAATCACAATACCTTGCTCAGCTAAGCGGTCTATCAAAGACAGCATACGATCCATCGCATCTAAAAACGGTTTTAGTTCAGTTAACTGCGAGCCAATATGGCAATCGACCCCTTTAACATGTAAGTGAGGTAACTCGGCTGCGCGGGCAAAAACTTGCTCAGCTTCCTCCATCGCAATACCAAACTTATTTTCTTTTAAGCCGGTTGAAATATAAGGGTGGGTGCCTGCATCAACATCAGGATTAACCCGTAATGATACCGGCGCGATTTTACCTAAACGGCCAGCAACCTCATTTAATAGCTCAAGCTCGGCACTTGATTCAACATTAAAACAATAAATACCGATTTTTAATGCCTGCTCCATCTCAGTAATGGTTTTACCCACTCCCGAAAAGACTACTTTTTTAGGATCACCACCGGCTTGTAAAACGCGTGACAATTCACCACCTGATACAATATCAAAACCACTGCCTAGGCGAGCTAGGGCATTGAGCACACCTAAGTTAGAATTAGCTTTTACGGCATAGCAAACCAAATGAGGATGATTAGCGACAGCCTTATCAAAAGCATGCCAATGGCGCTCTAGCGTTGCGCGAGAATAAATATACAGTGGCGTACCATATTTTTTGGCTAATGCACTGACGTCGCAACCTTCGGCAAATAAATGACTGTCTTGATAAGTAAAAAAATCCACAATACGTTTCCTATATTATTGCTGTATATCAGCTGTTGAGTCTGATCCCGCTGGTAGTGTTTCTAAGTCAGCCGTAATTGGCGCTGCGGAAATTTTATTATCTTCCTGCGCGGGAGTTTTGTATAAAGGCCCTTTCTGACCACAGGCGCTTAGCACTAGGCTAGCAAGCAAAAGTAATAAAAGCAGTCTCATTTTTCTCAACATCTGTGCATCTGATCAATTATGGCCTTATAATCGCATTCATCTCGCAGAAAGCAAAGGATAGAAATGCATGGCTATGACAGATACAGAGTTTCACCAATTAGCTGATGAAATATTCAGCGCAATCGATAACGCTATTGAAACCGCTATTGACGAACAAGACGCGGATGTAGACATCAATTACAGCGGAAATCTAGTGCAATTGACCTTTGAAGATGGTTCGCAAATTGTGATCAACAAGCAAGAACCTTTGCACGAGATCTGGTTAGCGACCATCACTGGTGGATACCACTTTTCTTACCAAAATGGTAAATGGTTAGATACCCGTAATAACATTGATTTTGTGCCATTTGTACTTGATTCAATTGCTAAGCAAGGTGGAATAGTGATTACCATTTAATCCTATTACCACTGTTAATGGGTTTAGCTAGAACGCTGAGCCCATTTCATCTTCCGTTACGCCAAAAGGTTCGACCTTCAATGAGCCCTCTTTTCTCACTAACCGAAAAAATTGCGGCATATTAAAAAATGCTTGCTGATCGCAGTGACTGTCTTTCACAAAACTTAAACTCTGCTGGTTCACTAATTGGCTTATAGTCATATTGTCGTGCACGCTATGGGTCAGTATATTAGTTTCATCGACAAGAATAACTTCCAACTTATCGCTTAATTGCCGTAAAAAAAACTGTTTTGCACCATGAGCTATATAACGTTGAATAATTGCTGGTACCGTTGAAAATGGCTCATTATTAAGTTCAGGACGTGGTAGGTGAGTGACTAAGCGTGGCCTGTTATAATGGAACATGTTTCTAGAGCTGGCTAATACGTTATAAACCATACCCAAAGAATTAAAATGTAAACCGTATTTTTGACTGCCCATATTGAGCTCAATGAGCAGTGTTTGGCTGTCGGTCACATTTTGAATGGTTTGATGACATAATTTTAGCAATTGAATAAGTTGGTCTTGAATTTGTTTGACCAACTTAGTTGAGCAGGATAATACCGATAACTGACTTTGTGCGTTAGCGCGTTTCAATCCTAGTACTAAAAAAGATAGCGCCTCTAGCACTGCTAATTCACCTTCAAATCTGTGGCTATGCCACTCACCCCAACTATTTAAGCTGATAATATCAATACTCGATACCATATTTTTCTTATCACGGCCTAGCGACAAAATATCACCATTCATATAATCGACCATGATCTCTTGTCCATGCCATTGCTCAGTTACATCATTATCCATATTGGCGATAACAATGATGTGCTGATAAAACCAAGGTTGGCATAAATGGCGTTTAGTCACTTCAATCGTATGATTAACATTTTGCATTAGCCCTTTGGCTAAGCGTGCTAATTTGGTGGCATAGGCTTTATTTCGCCCAATGCTATACCAATATGTTCTGTCGGTAACCAAACCATTCATCACCGCCCAAGCCACCACATCTACGTCTGTTTTTCCAACAAACAATGCCTGCTGCCCGATGAGGTTATCCGCGTTACTGACGCCCCTAAACAATTGATATTGGGCCTTCTTTTTTGAAAACCATACTGCGAGCTGTGGTTCACTGACATTTTGACTCCACAGTGGATTAAGCGGCGGCAAAGTATGGGGATCATCACTGAAAAAACCATGTAACTTACGCGCTAATAGGCCAAGCTCTTCAACTCGCATGCGATCGCTAAGTTCATGTTTAGAAGCAAATTGAAGCAGGTTTTTATAGCTAGCAAGCAGCAACTCGTTTAACTGCTGATTAAACCATTGTAACTGACCAGAATGCCAGTTTGTCGCATTGTCTAAAGTGACTAGTAGACTAGTTGGCCAACACCAATCCACCGTTAGATCTGTGAGTTTTTGATAGCGCCAATCATGCTGTGTTTGTTGTGGTTCAGATAATGCGATGCCGCATTTAAGGTAAAAACAGCGTCGTACAATTTCAAGCCTTTTAACTTCCCGGCGAGATAACAAATAATGCTCTATACGTTGATATAGAATAAGGTAGGCATCATTATCGTCAGAGAAATTATCATTTAAACAATATTGCCAAACTTCTTCTGTGGCCATATGATTTTGCGGATACTCGCTGGCATAAACTTCAAGTAATAATACTTTTAATAGCGCTTTATGCGGCTTATTGAGACCTTTATATAACTGCCACAAAGATGCGCCAAAATACTCGCTGGCAGGCAAGTTTTTCAAGTCACCTAAAAACAGCAATGCATCGCCAGTCGCTTCCGGCCACCAAGCAAGATGTTTACCAGCTAATCGAATATGGGTGCGATAAAACTCTTCCAGTAACAACCAATGCTGAACCGACCCACTGTGTTCTTCACCCAATGGTTGGCAGTTTTCATACAAACTGCATTCGCGGAATTGGTTAGGGTGAATAAGATAAAAATTTACTTCAAAATCAAATTGAACAAACCAAGCGGTTAACTGAGAAGCTTTTGCACGGAGTCGGTCTATATCTGCTTGGCTCAACGTCATGTGATGCACTAACCAGATGTCAACATCACTATTGAGGTTTTGACCAAAACTGGATGAGCTTCCCATGGCGTAAATGCCTTCAAATGCATAGGGTTGCTCAGACACTGTTGATATGTATGGTACGCCGGCAGCTTGACACGCTTGTTCAATTACAGATGAAAATGTGAAATCACAAACTCCCGATGGCGTTGCTGCATCGATAAACCCGGGCAATTGAATATCATTAATCTGTAAAAGATAAGGTATGAGCAAAAACAACTGATATTGTTGATCGGGCAAGGTTAATTTAACTCGTTGTAACCTCAACGAATTTAATTTTTCAGCACGATAAATTGCGCTAGTATTGTCAGTATTTAAATCGGGAAAATCGTGCAAAGACTCAATCCTTAAACCACTCACCTCAGCGACTTTAATCGTTCAAACCATAGCTTTTAACTCATATGGATGCACGAAAGTGATCTATATCAAAAAAAATCAATTCAATGTGACAAGGTTAACACTTAATTCAGTTTTAGCAATCTGACCAAAGGTCGTAGAACAAAACTAAAGACAGCCGAATTCAGATAATAACTTCGATGGCTACCAAATAAGCGCTAACCGTTAATTTTACTGCTTATAGCATTTAAATAAACTTAAGTAGGGCTAAACCTCTGCATCATGTCCGTTAAAATAGTTTCTTTATTATTTTACTTTATCGCCCCCTAACTTAAGTAGATTAAGGTCAAATGATAAAATCATCGCGCAACTTCAAACAATTTCAACACAGTTATGACAAACTCCTTAATCCAATGTTAGCATTAGCGCAATTACTGTTAGTTGATGGATAAATATGGCCATGTCTGAAAACACTATTCGTATTGCAACCCGTAAAAGTCCACTGGCAATGTGGCAAGCTGAGTTTGTAAAAGCTGAATTAGAACGCATTCATCCAGGCTTGATTGTTGAGCTACTGCCAATGAGCACTAAAGGCGATGTTATTTTAGACACACCATTAGCTAAAGTGGGTGGTAAGGGGCTTTTTGTCAAAGAACTTGAAGTTGCCATAATGGAAGGCCGCGCCGATATTGCTGTGCATTCAATGAAAGACGTACCCGTAGACTTTCCTGAGGGACTAGGCTTACAAGTAATTTGTGAGCGTGAAGATCCCCGCGATGCATTCGTGTCTAATAGTTATAAAACTATCAGTGAATTACCGCAAGGTGCTGTTGTAGGAACATCAAGCCTACGTCGTCAATGTCAAATTCGTGCTGCTCGCCCTGATTTGGTCATCAAAGATTTACGCGGTAATGTTGGTACCCGTTTGGCCAAACTAGACAGTGGTGATTATGATGCCATTATCCTTGCTGCTGCTGGCTTAATTCGTCTTGAGTTAAAACAGCGTATCGCCAGCTTTATTTCCGCAGAGGAATCATTACCCGCAAACGGCCAAGGTGCAGTGGGAATTGAGTGCCGCACTAATGATGAGCGAGTAAAAAACTTATTAGCACCACTTGAGCATTTAGAAACCCGTTATCGTGTATTAGCAGAGCGCGCCATGAATACTCGCCTGGAGGGCGGTTGTCAGGTGCCTATTGGTGCCTATGCCGAAATTATCGGCGACACCTTAACACTTCGCGGTTTAGTGGGTAATCCTGATGGTAGCCAGGTGATTACTGGCCAGGTCGCTGGTGAGAAAACACAGGCTATCGAACTTGGGCAGGCACTGGCGAATGACTTATTAAGTCGTGGTGCTAAAACCATTCTTGATGCGGTTTACGCCCAGTAACGGCTAAAATATGAAAGTCTTGCTGACACGTCCAGAAGGTCGTAATCAAGATATGATTGAGCAACTTGATAAGTATCAAGTTGCTCATATAGTCACTCCACTTCTAGGTGTAGAAGCGACTAACCTACCAGCCCCTGTTTTTTTTGATGACGTTGACAATCTCATTTTTATTAGCACTAATGCGGTGGCATTTGCCGCAGAAAAACGTCATAAATCATTCCCCTCTCAATGTCGCTACTTTGCTGTAGGTAAAGCCACGGCTGAAGCATTAAAGCAATACAACTTGACTGTTTTTTCTGCCCCAGAAAATAGCCAAGACAGTGAAGGGCTTTTATCATTACCACAGCTGCAACATATTAATAAACAATCCTTTATTATCTGCCGCGGCTCAGGTGGGCGCGAAACAATAGCTGAACAACTCGAACTGCGGGGGGCTAATGTCAGCTATTGGGATGTATACCAACGCTCGCGGCCAACACTCGATAATCAACAGGTTGTTCCACAATGGGTAGATTTCGGTATCGACACAATTGTGGTCACTAGTGGTGAGATATTAACCAATTTAATTGCGTTAATTCCAAAAGAATTATTTGCATGGTTAGATTCATGTCATATCATAGTGCCAAGTAATCGTGTGAAATTACAGGCAAATGCATTAGGTTTACATAAAGTAACCAATGCAAATGGAGCAAATACTCAGGCAATACTTGTCGCATTGGGCTTAACAGCGTAATTTCACTATTTAACACTGTTCAATGATAGTGAGCCTTTCACTATCAATTTGTCGTATTTTGCTTTCAAGGACTGTTCATGGAAAATAACAAACTCGAATCCACTGAAGTTGATACTCATGATGTAGTGTCTAAACCTCAGGCAAAGGGCGACTCACCTCAAGCTGCTAAAGCAGCCTCTCCTACGCCAAAACGTCAACCAGGCCCTTCAAGTCGGCTTCGTAAGTTACGCAGTTCATGGTGGGTTCGATTAAGTATTGTTATTAGCTGGATTGCAGCTGGCACGGCTATTGCTGGTTGTTATTGGCTTTATTTACAACTCAATTCACAACAAGAAAGTCAGCAAAATCAACAGCAAGAGTTAGCCGCTGAATTAACTACGCTTGAAACAAACAATCAAAAGCTAAAACAAGAATTACAGCAGTCACTATCCGAGCCAAGCCAACGTATTGCCCAATTAGAACAGCAACAAACCAATGATGCAAAAGCTTATCAGCAGTTGGCTGTGCTGCAAGAGGCGCAAAAACAACTACAAGAACGAGTCGCAGTAGTCGCTCAACGCAGTCCGAACCATTGGATGGCGTCTGAAGCCGACTATCTAGTGCGTATGGCAAGTAGAAAACTGTGGCTTGAAAAAGACCCTCAAACTGCAGCAAGCTTGTTGCAGTCGGCCGATAACCGCATTGAAGCAATGAAAGATCCCGCCTTACATCAACTGCGTAAAGCCATCGCACAGGATATTGCCGCAACGCGTTCGATTAAAACGACCGATGTCGCAGGCTCTGTGTATGCCATTGATGCGGTAATAGACCAAGTAGCTAACCTTCCCTTAAATCAAGCTGATACAGATTTAGCCGTGGATGAATTAGCTGAACCTCTATCTGATTCTATTGATGACTGGCAAACGAATTTATCTAAGTCATTTAAGCAATTTATTGAAGGTTTTATCACTATTCGCGAACGCACCACTGATTTAGAACCGCTACTGCCGTTAGAACAACAATGGTATTTAGTGGAAAATGTGCGCCTAAAATTATTACAAGCTCAGTTTTCACTACATAACTATGATCAACAGGGTTATCACAGTGCAATTAATTATGCTCATCGTTGGGTAAACCAGTATTTTGATACTAGTGATCGTCGCACCCAAAATACACTTGCTCAGCTTAAAGTATTATCACAGCTGTCTATTGAGTCAGTTAATGCTTATCAGTTTAAATCTACCCCACTGTTACAACAGTTAATGACATACGGGAAAATGATGCCTGAAGAGGAGCCAGCACTATGATAAAAATGTTGGCTTATGTGATTATCATTCTGTTAGGTTTGTGTGTCACACCGTATCTTTTAGAAACCAAAGGCTATATTTACATAGCAATATGGGACTATCAAATTGAAACCAGTTTAGCTTTTGGCTTATTTGCATTAATAGCCTTTTATATTGGCTTAGCATTGACTAAAAGGGTCTTAGTATTGCTATTGACTTTAGTGTTAAGTAGTCGCTATTTACCTGAGCGTTGGCGTATTAAAAAAGCCAAAAAACAAACTTTAATTGGTGCATTAGCCCTAGCAGAAGAGGATTGGCCTACCGCTGAGAAAGCCATGGTAAAAGGTGCTGAAAATGGCGAGCTGCCGGCGCTTAATTATTTTGCTGCAGCAAGAGCCGCACAACATCAACATAAAACCATTGAACGTGATAAGTACCTTGCTAAAGCACAATTGGATCCTTTAGCCAAAAAGGCTGTACTGACTACTCACACGCGCTATTTATTGAAACAAGGCGAATTAACTCAAGCCCGCATCCTGTTGAATGAACTTGATCCAACGAGCAAAAGTAAAGACTCAGTTATCAAGCTGGCAGCTGATTTATATCTAGCTCAACAAGACTGGGTAGCGCTTAAATTAATTATACCGACTTTAGCTAAGCGACATATTTATTCCGATGAGGAAATCATCGAAATAACGACCCAAGCTAATATCCATTTAATCAATCAAGCTGCTGAAGCAACGGCGGGTGAACTCGACAAATGTTGGGGCTGGCTAAGTAAATCTGAACGTAATCAAGTTCAAACCCTAATTGCCTATCTTTATGGATTATGTAAGCTACAACGTAAAGATGAAGCATTAAAACTGCTTTATAAACAGTTGAAATCTAACCCTGTTGAGAGTTTATTCGATGCGGTAGCTGAAATAGCTACCGCGCATGATAATGATATTCGAAAGCTGCTCAGCAAATTTGAGCAAACACATGAAAATGTTGTCAATTACCAAGAATGTTTGGCCAAGTTAGCCTTACAAACTCGTGATTTTAAGCAAGCCAAAATACATTGGTACAATGCCTGTCAAATTGCACCAAGTCGCACTAGATGGTTAGCTTTAGCGCAAGTACAAGAGCAACTGGGTGATAATACGATGGCGATGCAAAGCTATCGTCATGCAGCTAACGCTAGTAGCTAGCTATATACATTATTTTATTCCCCATAAAGCCTGCATAAAATTGCAGGCTTTTTTGCATTTTCAGACCCAGTAATAATCGAATTAACTAAACTTTTACTACCTATAACCGATAGAGGGTAAATTTATGTTCATTTAATAACATATTTACATAGCTGAATCGCTCATGTAGCTAACACGACTTAAAAAGCATCAATCTTTATTCTTCAATTGGCATCGTTTTAAAATGAGTATGTTGAATAATATATGCGCAGATAAATCGGCTTTTTTAAAAAAAGTCATATGGTTAAGACTAGTCAAAAACATGTCAAAAAATTGACATTGTTAGTGTCTTTGAAGTAAAATTGTTAAATCTGGGTTAGTGTATGGCGTTGTAAAGCATAGAAATCTTACATCGTTATGCTAAGTCTATAATGTATTGAATATTTCCGAGTCAGGAATAGCTGTTGGGAGCTAATTAATGGGTACGATAACAACAACAAAAGCAGGCGTATTAACTGAGGCACAAAGCCAAATCAGTATATCTGCTGGTAATCAATTAACAATTTTACAGCCAGGGCAAATAATACCCGAGGCTAGTTTGTTAATTTTTGATGACAGCACACGTTTTGTTATCACCTTTGATGATGGAACCATTTTTTCTCAAGATGATATCTCTGTTACTCAACCAGAGTTAAATGACGATTTCACTAACCTGGAAGCGCTTGATGAAATAGAAGCATTACAAGCCCTTATTGCGTCAGGTGAGGATCCAACTGTTGACCTTCCTGAAACCGCTGCAGGTACACCTACAAACGGTAACGAAGGTAGTAGTTTTATCACATTAGATCGTTCTGGTAATGAAACCATTGCGAATGCTGGCTTTAACACTGCGACCCAACCCGCTGTTAGCCCTCTAACTGTCGAAGAAAATACCATTACATCCGAAGATGTACCTTCTGTATTGGCAAACGACACCCAAATCGTTGCTGAAGATGAAATTGTCTCTGGTAATTTACTCGAAAATGACACAGACCCTGACTCTGAATTATCCATCGTTTCTTTTGAAGTTAACGGCGAAACCTATCCTGCCGGCACTGAAGTTGTTCTTGAAGGAGGCGTATTAGTTATTAATGAAGATGGTTCTTATACCTTCACGCCAAATGACAATTGGAATGGCCAAGTTCCAGTCATCACTTACACCACCAATACTGGCGCAACGGCTACGTTAATCATTGAAATTACACCGGTTGACGACCCTACTGTTACCGAAAATGATTCAGTTGTGGCTGCTGAAGATACCCCTGTGTCAGGTAATGTATTAGATAATGACAGCGATCCAGATTCTGATCTTACTGTGGTCAGTTTTGACATTAATGGCGAAACCTACCCAGCCGGCACTGAAGTTGTTCTTGAAGGAGGCGTATTAGTTATTAATGAAGATGGTTCTTATACCTTCACGCCAAATGACAATTGGAATGGCCAAGTTCCCATTATCACTTACACCACTAATACGGGTGCAACGGCGACGTTAATCATTGAAATTACACCGGTTGACGACCCTACTGTTACCGAAAATGATTCAGTTGTGGCTGCTGAAGATACCCCTGTGTCAGGTAATGTATTAGATAATGACAGCGATCCAGATTCTGATCTTACTGTGGTCAGTTTTGACATTAATGGCGAAACCTACCCAGCCGGCACTGAAGTTGTTCTTGAAGGAGGCGTATTAGTTATTAATGAAGATGGTTCTTATACCTTCACGCCAAATGACAATTGGAATGGCCAAGTTCCCATTATCACTTACACCACTAATACGGGTGCAACGGCGACGTTAATCATTGAAATTACACCGGTTGACGACCCTACTGTTACCGAAAATGATTCAGTTGTGGCTGCTGAAGATACCCCTGTGTCAGGTAATGTATTAGATAATGACAGTGATCCAGATTCTGATCTTACTGTGGTCAGTTTTGACATTAATGGTGAAACCTATCCTGCTGGTACTGAAGTGACTCTCGACGGCGGCATATTAATCATCGATGAAGATGGGTCTTATACTTTTACGCCTAATGAAAATTGGAATGGTCAAGTTCCCATTATCACTTACACCACTAATACGGGTGCAACAGCAACGTTAACTATTGAAATTACACCTGAAAACGATGCACCTGTGGCAGTTGATGATGTAATTACTATTCAAGAAGATACGGTCTTCAACTCAAGCATCGACTTAGATGCCAACGACACTGATATCGATGGCGATAGCTTATCTGTGGTTGCCGGCACCTTTACCACCACTCAGGGCGGTACGATCGTTATTGCCGCTGATGGCAGTTACACCTACACCCCACCGTTGAATTTCAATGGCGTCGACACAGTGGATTACACGGTTACCGACGGCACATTAACTGACATCGGTACCCTGACCATCAATGTGGGCGCAGTAAACGATGCACCTGTGGCAGTTGATGATGTAATTAATGTCCAGGAAGACACCACATTTACTTCAACAATAGATTTAGATGCCAACGACACTGATATCGATGGCGATAGCTTATCTGTGGTTGCAGGCACCTTTACCACCACTCAGGGCGGTACGATCGTTATTGCCGCTGATGGCAGTTACACCTACACCCCACCGTTGAATTTCAATGGCGTCGACACAGTGGATTACACGGTTACCGACGGCACATTAACTGACATCGGTACCCTGACCATCAATGTGGGTGCGGGCAACGATGCACCTGTGGCAGTTGATGATGTAATTAATGTCCAGGAAGACACCACATTTACTTCAACAATAGACTTAGATGCCAACGACACTGATATCGATGGCGATAGCTTATCTGTGGTTGCCGGCACCTTTACCACCACTCAGGGCGGTACCATAGTCATTGCCGCTGATGGCAGTTACACCTACACCCCGCCGTTGAATTTCAATGGCGTCGACACAGTGGATTACACGGTTACCGACGGCACATTAACTGACATCGGTACCCTGACCATCAATGTGGGTGCAGTAAACGATGCACCTGTGGCTGTTGATGATGTAATTAATGTCCAGGAAGACACCACATTTACTTCAACAATAGATTTAGATGCCAACGACACTGATATCGATGGCGATAGCTTATCTGTGGTTGCAGGCACCTTTACCACCACTCAGGGCGGTACCATAGTCATTGCCGCTGATGGCAGTTACACCTACACCCCGCCGTTGAATTTCAATGGCGTCGACACAGTGGATTACACGGTTACCGACGGCACATTAACTGACATCGGTACCCTGACCATCAATGTGGGTGCGGGCAACGATGCACCTGTGGCAGTTGATGATGTAATTACTATTCAAGAAGATACGGTCTTCAACTCAAGCATCGACTTAGATGCCAACGACACTGATATCGATGGCGATAGCTTATCTGTGGTTGCCGGCACCTTTACCACCACTCAGGGCGGTACGATCGTTATTGCCGCTGATGGCAGTTACACCTACACCCCACCGTTGAATTTCAATGGCGTCGACACAGTGGATTACACGGTTACCGACGGCACATTAACTGACATCGGTACCCTGACCATCAATGTGGGCGCAGTAAACGATGCACCTGTGGCAGTTGATGATGTAATTAATGTCCAGGAAGACACCACATTTACTTCAACAATAGATTTAGATGCCAACGACACTGATATCGATGGCGATAGCTTATCTGTGGTTGCCGGCACCTTTACCACCACTCAGGGCGGTACGATCGTTATTGCCGCTGATGGCAGTTACACCTACACCCCACCGTTGAATTTCAATGGCGTCGACACAGTGGATTACACGGTTACCGACGGCACATTAACTGACATCGGTACCCTGACCATCAATGTGGGTGCGGGCAACGATGCACCTGTGGCTGTTGATGATGTAATTAATGTCCAGGAAGACACCACATTTACTTCAACAATAGATTTAGATGCCAACGACACTGATATCGATGGCGATAGCTTATCTGTGGTTGCCGGCACCTTTACCACCACTCAGGGCGGTACGATCGTTATTGCCGCTGATGGCAGTTACACCTACACCCCGCCGTTGAATTTCAATGGCGTCGACACAGTGGATTACACGGTTACCGACGGCACATTAACTGACATCGGTACCCTGACCATCAATGTGGGTGCGGGCAACGATGCACCTGTGGCTGTTGATGATGTAATTAATGTCCAGGAAGACACCACATTTACTTCAACAATAGATTTAGATGCCAACGACACTGATATCGATGGCGATAGCTTATCTGTGGTTGCCGGCACCTTTACCACCACTCAGGGCGGTACGATCGTTATTGCCGCTGATGGCAGTTACACCTACACCCCGCCGTTGAATTTCAATGGCGTCGACACAGTGGATTACACGGTTACCGACGGCACATTAACTGACATCGGTACCCTGACCATCAATGTCGGTGCAGCAAACGATGCACCTGTGGCAGTTGATGATGTAATTACTATTCAAGAAGATACGGTCTTCAACTCAAGCATCGACTTAGATGCCAACGACACTGATATCGATGGCGATAGCTTATCTGTGGTTGCCGGCACCTTTACCACCACTCAGGGCGGTACGATCGTTATTGCCGCTGATGGCAGTTACACCTACACCCCGCCGTTGAATTTCAATGGCGTCGACACAGTGGATTACACGGTTACCGACGGCACATTAACTGACATCGGTACCCTGACCATCAATGTGGGTGCAGTAAACGATGCACCTGTGGCTGTTGATGATGTAATTAATGTCCAGGAAGACACCACATTTACTTCAACAATAGATTTAGATGCCAACGACACTGATATCGATGGCGATAGCTTATCTGTGGTTGCCGGCACCTTTACCACCACTCAGGGCGGTACCATAGTCATTGCCGCTGATGGCAGTTACACCTACACCCCGCCGTTGAATTTCAATGGCGTCGACACAGTGGATTACACGGTTACCGACGGCACATTAACTGACATCGGTACCCTGACCATCAATGTGGGCGCAGTAAACGATGCACCTGTGGCAGTTGATGATGTAATTAATGTCCAGGAAGACACCACATTTACTTCAACAATAGATTTAGATGCCAACGACACTGATATCGATGGCGATAGCTTATCTGTGGTTGCAGGCACCTTTACCACCACTCAGGGCGGTACGATCGTTATTGCCGCTGATGGCAGTTACACCTACACCCCACCGTTGAATTTCAATGGCGTCGACACAGTGGATTACACGGTTACCGACGGCACATTAACTGACATCGGTACCCTGACCATCAATGTGGGTGCGGGCAACGATGCACCTGTGGCTGTTGATGATGTAATTAATGTCCAGGAAGACACCACATTTACTTCAACAATAGATTTAGATGCCAACGACACTGATATCGATGGCGATAGCTTATCTGTGGTTGCCGGCACCTTTACCACCACTCAGGGCGGTACCATAGTCATTGCCGCTGATGGCAGTTACACCTACACCCCACCGTTGAATTTCAATGGCGTCGACACAGTGGATTACACGGTTACCGACGGCACATTAACTGACATCGGTACCCTGACCATCAATGTGGGCGCAGTAAACGATGCGCCTGTGGCAGTTGATGATGTAATTAATGTCCAGGAAGACACCACATTTACTTCAACAATAGATTTAGATGCCAACGACACTGATATCGATGGCGATAGCTTATCTGTGGTTGCAGGCACCTTTACCACCACTCAGGGCGGTACGATCGTTATTGCCGCTGATGGCAGTTACACCTACACCCCGCCGTTGAATTTCAATGGCGTCGACACAGTGGATTACACGGTTACCGACGGCACATTAACTGACATCGGTACCCTGACCATCAATGTGGGTGCGGGCAACGATGCACCTGTAGCAGTTGATGATGTAATTAATGTCCAGGAAGACACCACATTTACTTCAACAATAGATTTAGATGCCAACGACACTGATATCGATGGCGATAGCTTATCTGTGGTTGCAGGCACCTTTACCACCACTCAGGGCGGTACGATCGTTATTGCCGCTGATGGCAGTTACACCTACACCCCACCGTTGAATTTCAATGGCGTCGACACAGTGGATTACACGGTTACCGACGGCACATTAACTGACATCGGTACCCTGACCATCAATGTGGGTGCGGGCAACGATGCACCTGTGGCTGTTGATGATGTAATTAATGTCCAGGAAGACACCACATTTACTTCAACAATAGATTTAGATGCCAACGACACTGATATCGATGGCGATAGCTTATCTGTGGTTGCCGGCACCTTTACCACCACTCAGGGCGGTACGATCGTTATTGCCGCTGATGGCAGTTACACCTACACCCCGCCGTTGAATTTCAATGGCGTCGACACAGTGGATTACACGGTTACCGACGGCACATTAACTGACATCGGTACCCTGACCATCAATGTGGGTGCGGGCAACGATGCACCTGTGGCTGTTGATGATGTAATTAATGTCCAGGAAGACACCACATTTACTTCAACAATAGATTTAGATGCCAACGACACTGATATCGATGGCGATAGCTTATCTGTGGTTGCCGGCACCTTTACCACTACTCAAGGCGGCACCATAGTCATTGCTGCTGATGGCAGTTACACCTACACCCCACCGTTGAATTTCAATGGCGTCGACACAGTGGATTACACGGTTACCGACGGCACATTAACTGACATCGGTACCCTGACCATCAATGTGGGTGCGGGCAACGATGCACCTGTGGCTGTCGATGATGTAATTAACACTGCAGAAGATACGGTCTTCAACTCAAGCATCGACTTAGATGCCAACGACACTGATATCGATGGCGATAGCTTATCTGTGGTTGCCGGCACCTTTACCACCACTCAGGGCGGTACGATCGTTATTGCCGCTGATGGCAGTTACACCTACACCCCGCCGTTGAATTTCAATGGCGTCGACACAGTGGATTACACGGTTACCGACGGCACATTAACTGACATCGGTACCCTGACCATCAATGTGGGTGCAGTAAACGATGCACCTGTGGCTGTTGATGATGTAATTAATGTCCAGGAAGACACCACATTTACTTCAACAATAGATTTAGATGCCAACGACACTGATATCGATGGCGATAGCTTATCTGTGGTTGCAGGCACCTTTACCACCACTCAGGGCGGTACCATAGTCATTGCCGCTGATGGCAGTTACACCTACACCCCGCCGTTGAATTTCAATGGCGTCGACACAGTGGATTACACGGTTACCGACGGCACATTAACTGACATCGGTACCCTGACCATCAATGTGGGCGCAGTAAACGATGCACCTGTGGCAGTTGATGATGTAATTAATGTCCAGGAAGACACCACATTTACTTCAACAATAGATTTAGATGCCAACGACACTGATATCGATGGCGATAGCTTATCTGTGGTTGCAGGCACCTTTACCACCACTCAGGGCGGTACGATCGTTATTGCCGCTGATGGCAGTTACACCTACACCCCACCGTTGAATTTCAATGGCGTCGACACAGTGGATTACACGGTTACCGACGGCACATTAACTGACATCGGTACCCTGACCATCAATGTGGGTGCGGGCAACGATGCACCTGTGGCTGTTGATGATGTAATTAATGTCCAGGAAGACACCACATTTACTTCAACAATAGATTTAGATGCCAACGACACTGATATCGATGGCGATAGCTTATCTGTGGTTGCCGGCACCTTTACCACCACTCAGGGCGGTACCATAGTCATTGCCGCTGATGGCAGTTACACCTACACCCCACCGTTGAATTTCAATGGCGTCGACACAGTGGATTACACGGTTACCGACGGCACATTAACTGACATCGGTACCCTGACCATCAATGTGGGCGCAGTAAACGATGCACCTGTGGCAGTTGATGATGTAATTACTATTCAAGAAGATACGGTCTTCAACTCAAGCATCGACTTAGATGCCAACGACACTGATATCGATGGCGATAGCTTATCTGTGGTTGCCGGCACCTTTACCACCACTCAGGGCGGTACGATCGTTATTGCCGCTGATGGCAGTTACACCTACACCCCGCCGTTGAATTTCAATGGCGTCGACACAGTGGATTACACGGTTACCGACGGCACATTAACTGACATCGGTACCCTGACCATCAATGTGGGCGCAGTAAACGATGCACCTGTGGCAGTTGATGATGTAATTAATGTCCAGGAAGACACCACATTTACTTCAACAATAGATTTAGATGCCAACGACACTGATATCGATGGCGATAGCTTATCTGTGGTTGCAGGCACCTTTACCACCACTCAGGGCGGTACCATAGTCATTGCCGCTGATGGCAGTTACACCTACACCCCGCCGTTGAATTTCAATGGCGTCGACACAGTGGATTACACGGTTACCGACGGCACATTAACTGACATCGGTACCCTGACCATCAATGTGGGCGCAGTAAACGATGCACCTGTGGCAGTTGATGATGTAATTAATGTCCAGGAAGACACCACATTTACTTCAACAATAGATTTAGATGCCAACGACACTGATATCGATGGCGATAGCTTATCTGTGGTTGCAGGCACCTTTACCACCACTCAGGGCGGTACGATCGTTATTGCCGCTGATGGCAGTTACACCTACACCCCGCCGTTGAATTTCAATGGCGTCGACACAGTGGATTACACGGTTACCGACGGCACATTAACTGACATCGGTACCCTGACCATCAATGTGGGTGCGGGCAACGATGCACCTGTAGCAGTTGATGATGTAATTAATGTCCAGGAAGACACCACATTTACCTCAACAGTAGATTTAGATGCCAACGACACTGATTTAGACGGCGATAGCTTGTCAGTGGTCGCCGGCACCTTTACCACTACTCAAGGCGGCACCATAGTCATTGCTGCTGATGGCAGTTACACCTACACCCCACCGTTGAATTTCAATGGCGTCGACACAGTGGATTACACGGTTACCGACGGCACATTAACTGACATCGGTACCCTGACCATCAATGTGGGTGCGGGCAACGATGCACCTGTGGCTGTCGATGATGTAATTAACACTGCAGAAGATACGGTCTTCAACTCAAGCATCGACTTAGATGCCAACGACACTGATATCGATGGCGATAGCTTATCTGTGGTTGCCGGCACCTTTACCACCACTCAGGGCGGTACCATAGTCATTGCCGCTGATGGCAGTTACACCTACACCCCGCCGTTGAATTTCAATGGCGTCGACACAGTGGATTACACGGTTACCGACGGCACATTAACTGACATCGGTACCCTGACCATCAATGTCGGTGCAGCAAACGATGCACCTGTGGCTGTCGATGATGTAATTAACACTGCAGAAGATACGGTCTTCAACTCAAGCATCGACTTAGATGCCAACGACACTGATATCGATGGCGATAGCTTATCTGTGGTTGCCGGCACCTTTACCACCACTCAGGGCGGTACCATAGTCATTGCCGCTGATGGCAGTTACACCTACACCCCACCGTTGAATTTCAATGGCGTCGACACAGTGGATTACACGGTTACCGACGGCACATTAACTGACATCGGTACCCTGACCATCAATGTGGGCGCAGTAAACGATGCGCCTGTGGCAGTTGATGATGTAATTAATGTCCAGGAAGACACCACATTTACTTCAACAATAGATTTAGATGCCAACGACACTGATATCGATGGCGATAGCTTATCTGTGGTTGCAGGCACCTTTACCACCACTCAGGGCGGTACGATCGTTATTGCCGCTGATGGCAGTTACACCTACACCCCGCCGTTGAATTTCAATGGCGTCGACACAGTGGATTACACGGTTACCGACGGCACATTAACTGACATCGGTACCCTGACCATCAATGTGGGTGCGGGCAACGATGCACCTGTAGCAGTTGATGATGTAATTAATGTCCAGGAAGACACCACATTTACTTCAACAATAGACTTAGATGCCAACGACACTGATATCGATGGCGATAGCTTATCTGTGGTTGCCGGCACCTTTACCACCACTCAGGGCGGTACCATAGTCATTGCCGCTGATGGCAGTTACACCTACACCCCACCGCTGAATTTCAATGGCGTCGACACAGTGGATTACACGGTTACCGACGGCACATTAACTGACATCGGTACCCTGACCATCAATGTGGGTGCGGGCAACGATGCACCTGTGGCTGTTGATGATGTAATTAATGTCCAGGAAGACACCACATTTACTTCAACAATAGATTTAGATGCCAACGACACTGATATCGATGGCGATAGCTTATCTGTGGTTGCCGGCACCTTTACCACCACTCAGGGCGGTACCATAGTCATTGCCGCTGATGGCAGTTACACCTACACCCCACCGTTGAATTTCAATGGCGTCGACACAGTGGATTACACGGTTACCGACGGCACATTAACTGACATCGGTACCCTGACCATCAATGTGGGCGCAGTAAACGATGCGCCTGTGGCAGTTGATGATGTAATTAATGTCCAGGAAGACACCACATTTACTTCAACAATAGATTTAGATGCCAACGACACTGATATCGATGGCGATAGCTTATCTGTGGTTGCAGGCACCTTTACCACCACTCAGGGCGGTACGATCGTTATTGCCGCTGATGGCAGTTACACCTACACCCCGCCGTTGAATTTCAATGGCGTCGACACAGTGGATTACACGGTTACCGACGGCACATTAACTGACATCGGTACCCTGACCATCAATGTGGGTGCGGGCAACGATGCACCTGTAGCAGTTGATGATGTAATTAATGTCCAGGAAGACACCACATTTACTTCAACAATAGATTTAGATGCCAACGACACTGATATCGATGGCGATAGCTTATCTGTGGTTGCAGGCACCTTTACCACCACTCAGGGCGGTACGATCGTTATTGCCGCTGATGGCAGTTACACCTACACCCCACCGTTGAATTTCAATGGCGTCGACACAGTGGATTACACGGTTACCGACGGCACATTAACTGACATCGGTACCCTGACCATCAATGTGGGTGCGGGCAACGATGCACCTGTGGCTGTTGATGATGTAATTAATGTCCAGGAAGACACCACATTTACTTCAACAATAGATTTAGATGCCAACGACACTGATATCGATGGCGATAGCTTATCTGTGGTTGCCGGCACCTTTACCACCACTCAGGGCGGTACGATCGTTATTGCCGCTGATGGCAGTTACACCTACACCCCGCCGTTGAATTTCAATGGCGTCGACACAGTGGATTACACGGTTACCGACGGCACATTAACTGACATCGGTACCCTGACCATCAATGTGGGTGCGGGCAACGATGCACCTGTGGCTGTTGATGATGTAATTAATGTCCAGGAAGACACCACATTTACTTCAACAATAGATTTAGATGCCAACGACACTGATATCGATGGCGATAGCTTATCTGTGGTTGCCGGCACCTTTACCACCACTCAGGGCGGTACGATCGTTATTGCCGCTGATGGCAGTTACACCTACACCCCGCCGTTGAATTTCAATGGCGTCGACACAGTGGATTACACGGTTACCGACGGCACATTAACTGACATCGGTACCCTGACCATCAATGTCGGTGCAGCAAACGATGCACCTGTGGCAGTTGATGATGTAATTACTATTCAAGAAGATACGGTCTTCAACTCAAGCATCGACTTAGATGCCAACGACACTGATATCGATGGCGATAGCTTATCTGTGGTTGCCGGCACCTTTACCACCACTCAGGGCGGTACGATCGTTATTGCCGCTGATGGCAGTTACACCTACACCCCGCCGTTGAATTTCAATGGCGTCGACACAGTGGATTACACGGTTACCGACGGCACATTAACTGACATCGGTACCCTGACCATCAATGTGGGTGCAGTAAACGATGCACCTGTGGCTGTTGATGATGTAATTAATGTCCAGGAAGACACCACATTTACTTCAACAATAGATTTAGATGCCAACGACACTGATATCGATGGCGATAGCTTATCTGTGGTTGCAGGCACCTTTACCACCACTCAGGGCGGTACCATAGTCATTGCCGCTGATGGCAGTTACACCTACACCCCGCCGTTGAATTTCAATGGCGTCGACACAGTGGATTACACGGTTACCGACGGCACATTAACTGACATCGGTACCCTGACCATCAATGTGGGCGCAGTAAACGATGCACCTGTGGCAGTTGATGATGTAATTAATGTCCAGGAAGACACCACATTTACTTCAACAATAGATTTAGATGCCAACGACACTGATATCGATGGCGATAGCTTATCTGTGGTTGCAGGCACCTTTACCACCACTCAGGGCGGTACGATCGTTATTGCCGCTGATGGCAGTTACACCTACACCCCACCGTTGAATTTCAATGGCGTCGACACAGTGGATTACACGGTTACCGACGGCACATTAACTGACATCGGTACCCTGACCATCAATGTGGGTGCGGGCAACGATGCACCTGTGGCTGTTGATGATGTAATTAATGTCCAGGAAGACACCACATTTACTTCAACAATAGATTTAGATGCCAACGACACTGATATCGATGGCGATAGCTTATCTGTGGTTGCCGGCACCTTTACCACCACTCAGGGCGGTACCATAGTCATTGCCGCTGATGGCAGTTACACCTACACCCCACCGTTGAATTTCAATGGCGTCGACACAGTGGATTACACGGTTACCGACGGCACATTAACTGACATCGGTACCCTGACCATCAATGTGGGCGCAGTAAACGATGCACCTGTGGCAGTTGATGATGTAATTACTATTCAAGAAGATACGGTCTTCAACTCAAGCATCGACTTAGATGCCAACGACACTGATATCGATGGCGATAGCTTATCTGTGGTTGCCGGCACCTTTACCACCACTCAGGGCGGTACGATCGTTATTGCCGCTGATGGCAGTTACACCTACACCCCGCCGTTGAATTTCAATGGCGTCGACACAGTGGATTACACGGTTACCGACGGCACATTAACTGACATCGGTACCCTGACCATCAATGTGGGCGCAGTAAACGATGCACCTGTGGCAGTTGATGATGTAATTAATGTCCAGGAAGACACCACATTTACTTCAACAATAGATTTAGATGCCAACGACACTGATATCGATGGCGATAGCTTATCTGTGGTTGCCGGCACCTTTACCACCACTCAGGGCGGTACGATCGTTATTGCCGCTGATGGCAGTTACACCTACACCCCGCCGTTGAATTTCAATGGCGTCGACACAGTGGATTACACGGTTACCGACGGCACATTAACTGACATCGGTACCCTGACCATCAATGTGGGCGCAGTAAACGATGCACCTGTGGCAGTTGATGATGTAATTAATGTCCAGGAAGACACCACATTTACTTCAACAATAGATTTAGATGCCAACGACACTGATATCGATGGCGATAGCTTATCTGTGGTTGCAGGCACCTTTACCACCACTCAGGGCGGTACGATCGTTATTGCCGCTGATGGCAGTTACACCTACACCCCGCCGTTGAATTTCAATGGCGTCGACACAGTGGATTACACGGTTACCGACGGCACATTAACTGACATCGGTACCCTGACCATCAATGTGGGCGCAGTAAACGATGCACCTGTGGCAGTTGATGATGTAATTAATGTCCAGGAAGACACCACATTTACTTCAACAATAGATTTAGATGCCAACGACACTGATATCGATGGCGATAGCTTATCTGTGGTTGCAGGCACCTTTACCACCACTCAGGGCGGTACGATCGTTATTGCCGCTGATGGCAGTTACACCTACACCCCGCCGTTGAATTTCAATGGCGTCGACACAGTGGATTACACGGTTACCGACGGCACATTAACTGACATCGGTACCCTGACCATCAATGTGGGTGCGGGCAACGATGCACCTGTAGCAGTTGATGATGTAATTAATGTCCAGGAAGACACCACATTTACCTCAACAGTAGATTTAGATGCCAACGACACTGATTTAGACGGCGATAGCTTGTCAGTGGTCGCCGGCACCTTTACCACTACTCAAGGCGGCACCATAGTCATTGCTGCTGATGGCAGTTACACCTACACCCCACCGTTGAATTTCAATGGCGTCGACACAGTGGATTACACGGTTACCGACGGCACATTAACTGACATCGGTACCCTGACCATCAATGTGGGTGCGGGCAACGATGCACCTGTGGCTGTCGATGATGTAATTAACACTGCAGAAGATACGGTCTTCAACTCAAGCATCGACTTAGATGCCAACGACACTGATATCGATGGCGATAGCTTATCTGTGGTTGCCGGCACCTTTACCACCACTCAGGGCGGTACCATAGTCATTGCCGCTGATGGCAGTTACACCTACACCCCGCCGTTGAATTTCAATGGCGTCGACACAGTGGATTACACGGTTACCGACGGCACATTAACTGACATCGGTACCCTGACCATCAATGTCGGTGCAGCAAACGATGCACCTGTGGCTGTCGATGATGTAATTAACACTGCAGAAGATACGGTCTTCAACTCAAGCATCGACTTAGATGCCAACGACACTGATATCGATGGCGATAGCTTATCTGTGGTTGCCGGCACCTTTACCACCACTCAGGGCGGTACCATAGTCATTGCCGCTGATGGCAGTTACACCTACACCCCACCGTTGAATTTCAATGGCGTCGACACAGTGGATTACACGGTTACCGACGGCACATTAACTGACATCGGTACCCTGACCATCAATGTGGGCGCAGTAAACGATGCGCCTGTGGCAGTTGATGATGTAATTAATGTCCAGGAAGACACCACATTTACTTCAACAATAGATTTAGATGCCAACGACACTGATATCGATGGCGATAGCTTATCTGTGGTTGCAGGCACCTTTACCACCACTCAGGGCGGTACGATCGTTATTGCCGCTGATGGCAGTTACACCTACACCCCGCCGTTGAATTTCAATGGCGTCGACACAGTGGATTACACGGTTACCGACGGCACATTAACTGACATCGGTACCCTGACCATCAATGTGGGTGCGGGCAACGATGCACCTGTAGCAGTTGATGATGTAATTAATGTCCAGGAAGACACCACATTTACTTCAACAATAGACTTAGATGCCAACGACACTGATATCGATGGCGATAGCTTATCTGTGGTTGCCGGCACCTTTACCACCACTCAGGGCGGTACCATAGTCATTGCCGCTGATGGCAGTTACACCTACACCCCACCGCTGAATTTCAATGGCGTCGACACAGTGGATTACACGGTTACCGACGGCACATTAACTGACATCGGTACCCTGACCATCAATGTGGGTGCGGGCAACGATGCACCTGTGGCAGTTGATGATGTAATTAATGTCCAGGAAGACACCACATTTACTTCAACAATAGATTTAGATGCCAACGACACTGATATCGATGGCGATAGCTTATCTGTGGTTGCAGGCACCTTTACCACCACTCAGGGCGGTACGATCGTTATTGCCGCTGATGGCAGTTACACCTACACCCCACCGTTGAATTTCAATGGCGTCGACACAGTGGATTACACGGTTACCGACGGCACATTAACTGACATCGGTACCCTGACCATCAATGTCGGTGCAGTAAACGATGCACCTGTGGCTGTTGATGATGTAATTAATGTCCAGGAAGACACCACATTTACTTCAACAATAGATTTAGATGCCAACGACACTGATATCGATGGCGATAGCTTATCTGTGGTTGCAGGCACCTTTACCACCACTCAGGGCGGTACCATAGTCATTGCCGCTGATGGCAGTTACACCTACACCCCACCGTTGAATTTCAATGGCGTCGACACAGTGGATTACACGGTTACCGACGGCACATTAACTGACATCGGTACCCTGACCATCAATGTGGGCGCAGTAAACGATGCACCTGTGGCAGTTGATGATGTAATTACTATTCAAGAAGATACGGTCTTCAACTCAAGCATCGACTTAGATGCCAACGACACTGATATCGATGGCGATAGCTTATCTGTGGTTGCCGGCACCTTTACCACCACTCAGGGCGGTACGATCGTTATTGCCGCTGATGGCAGTTACACCTACACCCCACCGTTGAATTTCAATGGCGTCGACACAGTGGATTACACGGTTACCGACGGCACATTAACTGACATCGGTACCCTGACCATCAATGTGGGCGCAGTAAACGATGCACCTGTGGCAGTTGATGATGTAATTAATGTCCAGGAAGACACCACATTTACTTCAACAATAGATTTAGATGCCAACGACACTGATATCGATGGCGATAGCTTATCTGTGGTTGCAGGCACCTTTACCACCACTCAGGGCGGTACGATCGTTATTGCCGCTGATGGCAGTTACACCTACACCCCGCCGTTGAATTTCAATGGCGTCGACACAGTGGATTACACGGTTACCGACGGCACATTAACTGACATCGGTACCCTGACCATCAATGTGGGCGCAGTAAACGATGCACCTGTGGCAGTTGATGATGTAATTAATGTCCAGGAAGACACCACATTTACTTCAACAATAGATTTAGATGCCAACGACACTGATATCGATGGCGATAGCTTATCTGTGGTTGCAGGCACCTTTACCACCACTCAGGGCGGTACGATCGTTATTGCCGCTGATGGCAGTTACACCTACACCCCGCCGTTGAATTTCAATGGCGTCGACACAGTGGATTACACGGTTACCGACGGCACATTAACTGACATCGGTACCCTGACCATCAATGTGGGTGCGGGCAACGATGCACCTGTAGCAGTTGATGATGTAATTAATGTCCAGGAAGACACCACATTTACCTCAACAGTAGATTTAGATGCCAACGACACTGATTTAGACGGCGATAGCTTGTCAGTGGTCGCCGGCACCTTTACCACTACTCAAGGCGGCACCATAGTCATTGCTGCTGATGGCAGTTACACCTACACCCCACCGTTGAATTTCAATGGCGTCGACACAGTGGATTACACGGTTACCGACGGCACATTAACTGACATCGGTACCCTGACCATCAATGTGGGTGCGGGCAACGATGCACCTGTGGCTGTCGATGATGTAATTAACACTGCAGAAGATACGGTCTTCAACTCAAGCATCGACTTAGATGCCAACGACACTGATATCGATGGCGATAGCTTATCTGTGGTTGCCGGCACCTTTACCACCACTCAGGGCGGTACCATAGTCATTGCCGCTGATGGCAGTTACACCTACACCCCGCCGTTGAATTTCAATGGCGTCGACACAGTGGATTACACGGTTACCGACGGCACATTAACTGACATCGGTACCCTGACCATCAATGTCGGTGCAGCAAACGATGCACCTGTGGCTGTCGATGATGTAATTAACACTGCAGAAGATACGGTCTTCAACTCAAGCATCGACTTAGATGCCAACGACACTGATATCGATGGCGATAGCTTATCTGTGGTTGCCGGCACCTTTACCACCACTCAGGGCGGCACCATAGTCATTGCCGCTGATGGCAGTTACACCTACACCCCACCGCTGAATTTCAATGGCGTCGACACAGTGGATTACACGGTTACCGACGGCACATTAACTGACATCGGTACCCTGACCATCAATGTGGGCGCAGACAACACAGATACAAGTAACGATGCGATCACCGTTAGCGAAGACACTGTCGCCAGTGGTAATGTGCTGAGCAACGATGAATCGAGCAACACCAGCGTGGTCAGCTTCACGCTGGACACTGATGCAGATAGCAGCCAGGAAAGCTTCAGCGCCGGTGACAGCGTCACCTTAGCGGGCGGCGTCTTAGTGCTTAACGCCAACGGCTCATACAGCTTCACTCCAAATGCTGATTGGAACGGCAGCGTGCCAGTGGTGACTTACACCACCAACACCGGTGAAACTGCCACCTTGACCATCACGGTCACTGAAGACAACACAGATACAAGTAACGATGCGATCACCGTTAGCGAAGACACTGTCGCCAGTGGTAATGTGCTGAGCAACGATGAATCGAGCAACACTAGCGTGGTCAGCTTCACGGTGGACACTGATGCAAATGGCAGCCAGGAAAGCTTCAGCGCCGGTGACAGCGTCACCTTAGTGGGCGGCGTCTTAGTGCTTAACGCCAATGGCTCATACAGCTTCACCCCAAATGCTGATTGGAACGGCAGCGTGCCAGTGGTGACTTACACCACCAACACCCGTGAAACAGCCACCTTGACCATCACAGTGACCCCAGTGAACGATGACGTCACTATAAGCACTCCTGATATTCTTTCTGTATATGAAGCAGGGTTAACAAACGGATCAAACAGTACAGCTGTAACTCAAAGTTCTGGCAGCATGACCATCGGGGCAAAAGATGGTTTAGACAGACTGGAAATTCAAGTTGGTGGCACCCTTAATACTCTGACCTTAGCGGCTTTAATTGCGGCATCAGCGACTTCACCTCTCATAATTGCTGGAGAGTTTGGGCAGCTTACTATTACCGGATATAACGATGGCGTATTGGAATACACTTACACGTTAACTAATGCTCAAACTCATAGTGGAACAAATTCAGACTCACTAACTGATGCGTTCCAAATCACTGCATTTGATATTGATGGTGATCAAGCTACAGCTACGCTTAATGCAACGGTATATGATGATGCATCTATTGCAACCAATGACACTGCCTCATTAACCGTTATTCAAGACTCATTCGCCATTATTGGTGGTGTGCAAGCTGAATGGAAAACGGTTACAGGTGGTACTGGCGTTAACCGATTCGATGGCGATGTCGGCAGAGGTGGTGAAGATAATGATTTAGCATTAGATCAAGTTCGTTGGGGTACCACAAATGGTGCTCAATCTGGCTATGGGTTTATGGATAATGATGCAGCACTTAACGGCGAAGTAACATTAAACCAAGATATTGTATTAGGTACATTTACTCACTATAACTACCCTATTAGTAGTGGTTCATCTATCACAGCCGCCACTATGGATGTAGTGTTCAATGTGATTGACTCATTTGGTAATGTTACTGGCGTCACCTTGAAGCTAAACTTTAGCCACAACGAGACGCCTAACAATGGACCAGATCCTCGCGATATTGTCACAATTGGTCAAACCAACGTCACCTTCAACTATGAAGGCGACTTATATACCATTCAAGTCATTGGCTTTAGAGATAATAACGGCAATATTGTTACCTCTATTTACACCGATGAAAATGCTTCAACCAGCTACGAATTAGTTATTCGCATGGTAGCAGGTACTGGCTATGACTTACCTTCAGTAGAAGGAAACGTTATGGATAATGATATTAGTGGTGCTGATATCAGTTTAGTCATCGGCGTTGCAGCTGGCGATCAAACCAGTACTGGCGTGACCGGTAATGTCAGCGCAATCATCACTGGCCAGTACGGTACCTTAATCATTAATAATGATGGAAGTTATACCTATGAGCTAACGAGTACCACAGACAACATACCAACTGGAGCCGTAGACTTATTTACCTACACGATTAGAGATGCTGATGGTGATACTTCAAGTGCAACATTGACCATAGATGTGAACCTTGTGAATGCTCAAAACGTACCGGTTGAAGATGCCGCTAAGGTTACGACTACTGGTGCCAGTCTGAATGATGATTTTGTGGTACTTAATGGTGAAAATGGCTTAAATCAGAAACAAGTTAACGTCAATTTTGGTGGCGGACTAACGGGTCAGATTACAGATGCCAATAATAACGCCATATCCGCTTCAGGTGCTAATTTAACCAGCTATAGTAAAGATAGTTCACAAGTTATTAGCAGCGGTTCAGGTAATGACCATATTGAAACAGGTCGTGGCGGCGATATTATTTACGCAGGTGAAACAGGTGCGTTTGGTTATAAATCTGATGATGAGTTAGAACTCGATCTAAACACTATTGCTAATCATCATATTATGACAGGTACTTTATCGGGTGCTGATACCATGATAGACCTTGATGGCTTATTGCTTGCCAATGATGTGGCATCACAAAAAGCTGATGTAGTTAATGGTGGTAGCGGTAACGATCGTATCTATGGACAATCTGGTTCAGATATTCTTTTTGGTCATACTGGCAATGACTATATCGATGGCGGTACTCATAACGATGGCCTACGTGGTGGTGCGGGTAATGACACTCTCATTGGTGGCTTAGGCGATGACGTATTACGCGGCGATAGCGGCATTGATACTTTCGTATGGCAAAAAGGTGAGTTTGGTAATGATATCATCTCTGACTTTAACCGCCTGGAAGATAAGATTGATCTAAGAGATTTACTCATCAATGAGGAATATAACAATCTTGAAAATCTACTTAACTTTAGCTATAACGCCAAAGGCTCTAGTATTATAGAAATCGATGCTGATGGCGATGGTACTTTCGAGCAAACGATTACCCTTGATGGCGTTGACTTAGCGGGTATTTATGGCAGTTCTGCTGAAGGGGTTATCATTAACGGGCTACTCAAGGATGGTGCGCTAATTGTTGATACAAATCCAACACCAGCACCAAATGGACAAGGAATTGACCCGTTTATTGATAAGCCTGATGGGCAAATGATCCCTTAATTTTAGGCAAAAAATCCCCCCATAGTAATATGGGGGCGATAAAAGATGTTCATAGCATCAATAAGAATAATAAGTACATAAAAAAATATTAAGGATATCACCACAGTGCCAGCAACTGCTTCCAAGATTCAGGAACAGTGGACCATTTCGGCCTCACAAAGAGTGACAGTCGATCCACTTCTTGATTGCCTTGTCTTATTAACCGAGCATTTCGGCAGCCCATGTTCAAGTGAATCACTTGCGGCAGGACTTCCGTTAACCGGTGCAGTGCTAACCCCTGACTTACTGCCACAGGCGGCTGGACGCGCAGGCCTATCAGCAAAGCTGTCACGAAAAGATCTTAATCAAATAACACCAATTTTATTACCTTGCATATTATTACTCAAAGATAAGAAAGCTTGTATTTTACGTGAAATCAATATTGAACAAGACAAGGCTGTCATCCAACTTCCTGAAACGGGTGGGGAAGAAACGCTTACCTTAGAGGAGTTAGAAACCCTCTATGTTGGTTACCTGTTTTTAGTAAAACAACATTACCGTGGTGATGCTGCAGTTGATGTTCACATTCATGACAGTAGCGTGCATTGGTTAAAACAAAGCATTGTTGACTCAGCTCCAATTTATAGAGATGCGTTAATTGCGTCGGTACTGGTCAATTTATTTGCCTTAGTGTCACCATTATTTATCATGAATGTTTATGATAAAGTTGTTCCAAATCTTGCTTTTGAGTCACTTTGGGTACTTGCTATTGGTGCGGGTATTGCTTATGTTTTTGACTTCATCATGCGACAACTAAGAAGTTACTTGATTGATATAGCTGGAAAAAAAGTTGACATCATTGTCTCCTCTAAACTTTTTGCTAAAGTCATTGGCATCCCATTATCTCTGCGTTCTCCTAGTGTTGGTGGCATGGCTCGCCAGCTAGGTGAGTTTGAAAGTATTCGAGAGTTTTTAGCCTCTGCAACTATTACCTCACTAGTTGATTTACCTTTTGCAATCCTGTTTGTCATTATTATTTATATCGTTGCTGGTGATTTGGCAGTAATCCCTGTTATCGCAAGCTTGTTGATAATTGCTGTCACCTTATATGTACAACCTAAACTTAAAGCCGCAATTGAAGAAAGTAACCGCTTTGCCAGTTTAAAGCATGGCCATTTAGTCGAGAGTTTAACGGCAATCGAATCGATTAAAGCCAATGGCGCTGAAGGTATTGTTCAAAAGAGCTGGCAACAAATGATTGGCCATACTGCCAACTGGGAATTAAAAACTAAAAAACTGGCTAATTATTTAGCCAACTTTGCCAATTTCTCTGTGCAATTTAGCGTAATTTGCGTGGTTATTTTTGGGGTATATCGCTTAGCTGACAACGAACTTTCTATGGGAGGCATAATTGCCGCGGTTATGCTATCCAGCCGAGCTGTCACCCCCATGGCACAATTAGCCTCCTTGATTACTCGGGGCAATTACACCATGAGCTCATTACGTCAACTTAACCAAATAATGGATCAAGAAGACGAATTTGAAAACAAAGGTCAGCTTGTGAGTAAAGAACGTATCAATGGCAGAATAACCGCTGATAATGTGAGTTTTACTTTTCCTGAAGCAGAAAAGCCAATTCTGTACCCTATGTCTATCAACATTGAACCCGGTGAGAAAGTGGCGATTATTGGCCGAAACGGATCGGGTAAAAGTACCTTAGCTAAATTGTTGTTGGGTCTGTATAAGCCAACCAATGGTAGCCTTCGATATGATGGTATCGATGCTGGTCAAATACATCCCAGTGATTTACGCCGTAACTTTGGTTACTTACCCCAAGATGTTACCCTTTTTCATGGCAGCATTAGAGACAATATTCTATTTGGCACTCGCCAAGTGAGCGAACATCAACTGATTAGAGCGGTACAATTATCAGGTGTAAGTCTGTTTACTCACCTAGAGTCTGAAGGCCTTGATCAACAAGTGGGTGAAGGTGGGTTATCATTAAGCAGAGGACAACGTCAAAGTGTGGCTCTAGCAAGAGCAACGCTTAATGACCCTCCAATCTTGTTAATGGATGAACCAACAGCCAGCTTAGATGCTCGTGCAGAGAAACAATTTGTCAATTCAATGGCACAGGTCAGTAAAAATCGAACTTTACTGCTAATTACCCATAAAATGCATTTACTTAACTTAGTCGATCGTATTGTCATCTTAGATCGTGGCCACATTATTGCTGATGGTCCAAAAAAAGAAGTACTAGAGAAACTTAATAATGGCCTGCTTGCTGGAGGTCAAAATACATGAGTAAACACTTAACCACTGCAGACTTAGAAATGGTCGATGATGTTTACGGCGCCATGATGACCGATGCCCCATCGGGTCATAGATTGATTATTTGGTCAATGGCAGCCATGATGCTGTGCTTTTTTATATGGGCGTATTTTTCTGAACTAGATCAAGTGACGACCGGTATGGGTAAAGTTATCCCATCTTCTCAAGTGCAACTTATCCAAAGTTTGGATGGTGGTATTTTACAAGAGGTCTTTGTCCAGGAAGGTATGCTGGTCGAGAAAGATCAGCCATTAGCACGTATCGATGATACTCGCTTCCGCTCTGACTTTGCTCAACAGGAGCAAGAAGTATACGGACTACAAACGAATGTTATCCGTATGCGAGCAGAGTTAGACAGTATTGTTATTTCAGATATGTCTGCTGACTGGCGCCAACAGGTTAAAATAACCAAACAGTCTTTAATCTTTCCAGCAGAACTCATTGAACAAGAACCAGCATTGGTTAAGCGTCAACAGGAAGAGTATTCAGGTCGTTTAGATAACCTCAGTAACCAACTTGAGATATTAGTCCGCCAAATACAACAACGTCAGCAAGAAACGGAAGAACTATCGTCTAAAATATCGACTTTAACCACAAGCTATCAACTCATTTCTAGAGAACTAGAGCTCACTAAACCATTAGCACGAAAAGGTATTGTTCCTGAAGTTGAGCTGTTAAAATTAGAACGTGTCGTTAACGATATCCAGGGTGAACTTCAATCTGTACGATTATTACGCCCCAAAGTGAAATCTTCGATGGACGAAGCCATTTTAAAACGCCGCGAAGCCGTATTCATTTATGCGGCAGATTTACGTGCTCAGCTCAATGAGATGCAAACCAAGCTATCAAGAATGAACCAAGCACAAATTGGCGCGTTTGATAAAGTCAGTAAAGCGGTTATAACTTCGCCAGTTGCAGGTACGATAAAATCAATTCATATTAATACATTGGGCGGGGTTGTTCAGCCAGGGCAAGAAATAATTGAAATTGTGCCATCGGAAGATCGCTTATTAATTGAGACTAAAATCACCCCAAAAGACATCGCATTTTTGCATCCAGGCTTACCTGCGATTATTAAAGTCACCGCCTATGATTTCACCCGTTATGGTGGTTTAAAAGGCACAGTGGAGCACATTAGCGCTGACACGTCGCAAGATGAAGAAGGCAACAGTTTTTATACTATAAAAGTAAGAACTGAAGAATCGAATTTAATGAAAGACGATGGCACACAGATGCCAATTATTCCCGGTATGCTCACCTCGGTGGACGTTATTACGGGGAAAAGATCCATACTTGAGTACATATTAAATCCAATTTTAAGAGCAAAAGATACTGCGCTGAGAGAGCGCTAAAGAACCGGGAGGGTTTTTTACAAATGATCAATACAACAAATCGACAACTAAGGTTTAGTGCACTTGCATTGGCTATGTCGGTATTAATGTCACCTGTAGCGTCTAGCCAAACACTAGAACAAGCAGTTGCACATACACTAGACACTAATCCAGAACTGCGTATTGTGTTCAACCGTTTTAAAGCGCGAGAAGAACAAGTTAACCAAGCTAAATCAGGATATATGCCAACGGTAGATATCACGGCAGGTTATGGTTGGGAGCAAACTGATAGCCCATCATCACGTCGAAAAGTACAGCCCCTAAATGATAATTTGGATGAAGGGGTAATGGAACTTGAGCGTGGAGAAGCTGGTTTCAGTATCAAGCAGATGCTATTTGATGGTTTCTACACCAGTAGTGAAGTTGATCGTTACTCATTTGAAGCCAGTGCAGAGCAATGGGCATTATTTGCTGCCGCTGAAGACATGGCTTTAGATGTAGCTAAAGTGTATTTATACTTTATTCGTGCTGAACAAGTTCTCACTCTTGCACAAAGAAACTTAGAAAGCCATGAAGCAATATATGATCAAATAAAACAGCGAACAGATTCAGGTTTAGGGTCGATTGCTGATTTATCGCAAATCACCGGTCGTTTAGCTCGCGCAAACGCCAATGTGGTTTCGGCTAAAAATAATCTCCATGACGCTAAAGCACAATATATGCGTATTGTGGAAATCGCCCCGGAAGATTTAATTTTACCAGTGCCCGATGCCGACATGCTACCTAAAAGCTTAAGTGAAAGCATAAAGCTGGCTTCTTCTAGCCACCCTATTTTGAAATCTTCAGAAAATGACATCAACGCAGCTAAACAAGAGCGCAGCTCGGTTAAGTCGAATTATTACCCTAAATTCAATCTTGAATTGAGTGGTAACTGGAACAATGATGTTGATGGCGAAGATGGCTACAGCCAAATTGCCAATCAAAATGTCAATGGATACAGCAATGACTTAGTCGGTATGGTAAGAATGCGTTACAACCTATTTGCTGGCGGTAAAGATATCGCCCGCGATAGAGAATCTGCCTACAAAATCAGTGAAGCGAAAGAAATTCAGCAGCGCGCAAACCGCCAAGTCGTTGAAGGTGCTTCGCTTGCATGGAACGCCTTTGAAATGTTATCGCCACAAAAAATGTATATTCGTGAACATGTTGTTGCCTCAAAACAAACTCAAGTTGCTTACGAGCAGCAGTTTAACCTAGGTCAGCGTACCTTACTCGATTTACTCGACACCGAAAACGAGCTATTTGAAGCGCGTAAAGATTATTTACAAACTGAATATGATGAAATTATTGCTCAATACCGCGTATTAAACTCGACCGGTAGGTTGTTAGAATCATTACGGGTAACCCGCCCAGATGTTTGGTCTGGCGAACGTAATTACGAAGGAGGAGCAAACTAATGCGCTACTTTCTTATACTATTAATGGTTAGCTTAACCAGCGCTTGTTCCATGAATGATACTATTTCTATGGATCAACCCACTCAACAGCAATTTGATCTAAACGATAAAGACCGTGACGGCGTTATTGCTGCAAGAGAACGCTGTATCGACACAATAGCAGGATCAGAAGTTGATAATTATGGTTGCGGCACAGTTAAGAATATTAACGAACGCCAACAACTTGAAATTTTATTTGAAAACAACTCTGACTATATTGATCCAAAGTATTACTCACAAATAGAAAAAGTGGCTAGCCTGATGACACTTTACCCTTCAACGATTGTGACCATTGAAGGACATAGTAGTAACCGTGGCAGCTATGAGCTGAACTTGGCTTTATCACAAAATAGAGCTAAAGCTGTTACTACAATACTCCAAGATACATTCGGTATTGAAGCGTCACGTTTGAACTCTGTAGGCTATAGTTTTGATCGCCTTATCGACACTAGTGGCACTCCAGAAGCTGAAAAAGTGAACCGTCGCGTTATCGCTGAAGTACAAAGTGAAGAGACTATTCCAAATTTAAAATGGCATATTTACACTGTTGATCAACAAACAGAATAGCGATAAGTAAAGTTGTCATAAACATAAGGGCTCGCAGCGTTTGACTCTATCGAGATGCAATAAGTCCATAACAAAAAGAGGCTGTCACGTTTTAATTGTGGCAGCCATTTTGTCTATTTCAACACTTTTTGCGGCGCCTACGCAAACACTAAATGCTGACAAAATTATTTCGACTCTTAGCCAGAATTATGGCCAGCGCGCAGGCTTAAGGGCCAAAGCCTGGTTTAAAGTGGTTGACGAAGCACAAGCTTTACCGGAAAAACAACAACTAGAGAAAGTGAATCAATTTTTCAATTTATTCAGATTTGTTGATGACAAAGTACTTTGGGGTGACTCTAACTATTGGGCCACACCAATGGAGTTTATCGGTGTAAATGGCGGCGATTGTGAAGACTTCTCTATTGCCAAATACTTTACCTTACTCCAATTAGGTGTATCAGAGGATAAACTGCGCATCACTATGGTAAAAGCGACTTCTGTGAATCAATACCACATGGTGCTCGCCTACTATGAAACACCGAGTTCGGTCCCGTTAGTTTTAGATAATTTAGACAAGAAAATTAAACTGGCAACACAGCGACGCGATTTACTCCCTGTGTATAGCTTTAACGGTAAGCAGTTATGGTTAAATAAAGAAAAAGGTCGAGGGGTGTTAGCAGGCTCATCATCACGACTAGAAAAATGGAATGATTTAACACATCGCTTAGGTGTTGACCGTTTACGTCAACCCAAACTTAAAATGGAGTAGTGACCACATGACCCTGTTTCGACAGATTTATGCGTTACTTTTCGTACTATTCTTGCTAACGATAGCAAGCTTAGCTTACGTGCAATTTAACGAGACTCAGAGCTTTCTCGCAAAGCAAATGGAGTCAGACCTTAATAATGCCAGTCACTCATTAGGACTGATGCTTGTGCCAGCTCTAGAGGCTGGAGACGATGCTGCGACAGAAACCTTAGTCAATGTGTTGTTTGAAGGTGGATATTACCAACAAATTAAGCTTACCTGGTTAGTTGATGGTAAACAGCAAGTCTGGAATAATGCCATTCGAGTACAAAATGTCCCCCAATGGTTTATTGACCTTGAAATTTTTAAGCCTATTGCTAAAGAAAGTATCATCACATCTGGTTGGTTACAGCTGGCTAAAATTGAAATAACCGCTCACCCAGGGTTTGGTTACCAGGAGATGTGGCGGATTATAACCAATATCATCATAGTATTTTCAATTTTATTCTTAATCGCCATCATCTTTGCTCGAGTTGGTTTAAGCATCATCTTAAAACCATTGAATTCGCTATCAGAGCACGCTAAAAAAATTGCTAATCGTCAATTTGGCCCAGATATGCCAACCCCTAAAACAACAGAGTTAAAGGAATTGGTTCAAGCATTTAACAGCATGTCGAGCCAACTTAAACAGGTGTTTAATTCGCTAGATGAAGAAGTATCAGCTTTACGTAAGAAAAACTTAGTTGATCAAGTTTCCAATCTTCCTAACCGTCAATATATGGTAAGCCGGATTAATGGTTGGCTCAGTGAACCTAGTTCTGGTGCATTATTTTTAGTTAAAATGGACTGGCTTGAAGATGTGCATAGCCAGTATGGCTATCAAGTAAGAGATGAAACCATCAAGTTACTTGGCAATAAATTACATCACCATTTAGATGAAATTAGCCCTTCTGTTATTGCACGAATAGCTGCATATGAATTCGCATTCTTAATTGAAGAAAGTGAACACGAACAACTCAGTAAATACTTACAGGGCATGATCCGCACAATCAATAAAGAAATATCGAAAGCAGGTTGTAAACCCAATGAGCAATTCAATATTGGTATCGCTGAACGTTTAGGTCAAATGAGTGTATCGGACATACTTGCTCAAGCTGACAATGCGTTACAAAAATCGATTAAAGATAATAAAATCTTTCATTGGTATGAAAATACTCAGCAGCAATTATTCAGCCGTGATGAGTGGCGACAAAAGCTCACCCACGCAATCAATAACAATCAATTTCAATTTCGTTGGCAACCCATATTATTAAATGAAAACAATGAAGTGTGTCAACGTGAACTCTACTGTCAACTCACATTAGATAATGAAGTGTTACATGCAGGTCAGTTTATGCCTTTTGTGGAAATTTTATCATTGGGTACCGTGTTAGATCGCTGCTTAATTGAAACCGTTAATAGCCATCATTTATTTGACCGTAATTTTGAACCTGTGGCCATCAACCTAACTTATCAAAGTATTGGCGATCATGAGTTTCATCTTTGGATTAAGAAATTCCTTAGAAATCATAAAACGCCTGAACGCATTTGTTTTGAGATCCCTGAAGCAAGTGTCTATAGCGATTTAAGCTCATGTGAACACTTGTGCAATATTATTCGTGATTGTGGTGCCCACTTCGGCATTGACCATTTCGGTCGTCAATTCGGCTCCATGGCCTATTTACAAAACCTAAGACCCAGCTATGTAAAACTGGATCAATCTTTTGCTTTTATCGAAGAGAATCAACACAACAGTGAGCTATGTCGCGCGTTGGTTAACGTGGCAAAAGGACTAGATATTCAAGTTATAGTGACGGGAATTCAAGAGAATAAGCAGCTAAGCCGCTTTAACGACTTACGTCTAGATGCACACCAAGGCTACATAGCCCCGCCTGTTGATATCAAACTCACCTAATCATCATTAGGGTATCTATCACCCACAAAAAAACCAGTAGTATGCATGCTACTGGTTTTTTATTGGCTTATTCAACTTTAATTAACTATTTGACTCAAACAACTTAATCGTCGACACCATCATCCATGTCAAAATCATCATCTGAATCATCAGCGTCATCAAAGACATCAATATCGTCACCATCTGCAATCTCATCTGGCTCAGGTGCTGGCTTAGCTTTCTTTGGAGGCGCGGTATCGGGCACCTTAGACAAATCAATGCGAGTTTGCTGTTTAGCCATAAACTCAGCACGGGCGACTTGCCAAGCATCGCCAAACTCAGCCAACGCAGCTTTAGTTTGTGCCTCATCAAGATCATGCAAATTTACTTTAACGATATCTTCTACATACTCAATGATGACATTGCGTACTGTATTAAATAAATAGATACGCCCTTTGGATGCTTCAGGTAATTGGCCGTCGTGAATAACAATTGTATTCCCTCTAGCCGTTCTTAACTCACCAACCCATAATTGTTTTTTTACTGTGTTATACATATATGCTAACGCCCTTAAATCAACACATATACCAAAAAGATATGCTCGATGAACTACTAATAACCTCGGCTCAATATTATTAAGCTTCAATAATGTGGGTATTTAAACAGAATAATACAGAGAATCAATGCCTAATTTAGTTAATTTTCAAATTTTGGTAAAAATATTCAAAAATAATTTACCAATAGCGTAATGACCTTAAAAAAAGCACAAAATTTATGTATGTCTCATGATACGTCGTTAAAAACTTTCACTTTACACAAGCATAAACCGACACTTTCTTGCTTTAAAATCATCCAATTTATATTTGATAACTGCAGATTAGCTTAAATTTTTCATGCTTCAAGTTTTTATCAGATCTTTCTGAGTTTTAGTCACACAAGTTTAAAATTATTTTGCCTTTATGCATACCTGACTCCATATATTGATGAGCTTGAACCACCTCATTAAACGCAAACACTTTATCAATGGGTGGCGTAAATTGTCCGCTTTCAAGTAACGGCCAAACATGCTGCTTAAGCTCTGCGGCAATCTGGGCTTTTGCTACTACACTTTGTGGTCGTAACGTCGAACCAGTCCATATAATACGTTTAGCCATTAACCTGAAAATATCAACCGTTGCTTTAGGCCCTCTTTGCATCGCAATTGATACCATTCGTCCATCCATTGCGAGCACTTTTAAATTTTCATTAATAAAATCGCCACCCGCAATATCGACGACCACATCAACACCTTGATGATGAGTTAGCGACAGAATAGACTCTGCAAAGGATTGGTTATTATAGTTAATCGCATGCGTGGCACCTTGGCTAAGGCAGAACTGGCATTTATCATCGGTGCCTGATGTGGTAAAAACGTTTGCACCAAGCTGGCTGGCAAGCTTAATCGCCGTGCTACCAATGCCGCCTGACCCTCCATGCACTAACACTGTTTCACCCGCTTTTAATCCTGCCCGCATGAACACATTGCCCCAAACCGTAAAAAAGGTCTCAGGCAGCGCCGCAGCTTGAATAAAACTCCAAGCTGCAGGAATGGGTAAACAGTGTGCAGCAAAGGTATTAACTTGTTCTGCATAGCCACCACCGGGCACTAGGGCACAGACTCTATCCCCAATATTCCACTGGGTAACATCATCCGCTATCGCAATGATAACGCCTGCCACTTCTAAACCAAGAATAGGACTTGCGCCCTCAGGAGCGGGATAGGCTCCCATACGTTGTTTAATATCTGGGCCGTTGACGCCTGCAGCGTGTACTTTTATGCAAACCTGACTTGATTGTAAAGGTGCAAGACTACCGCTACCTAGCCGCATGACATTAGCATCTCCAGGTTGATCAAACACCACCTGCTGTATCATTTTATTCTGAAGCATACTTTTAGTCCTATAATTTAAATAAAAACCACTAACCAAGAGATCGCAACAATATGGTAAAAAAATACCAACACAAACGAAAACTTATTTATCTTTGGTTACCTAAAGAAAAAATTGTTTAATTTATAATCGAAAAATATTGATCAAATAATATGGATAGCTAAAATAGCGCCCCCAGAAGCACTCAAGGCACCTATGTTACGAGCCACTATGTCAAAAAAGTCCGTATTAAGCACTATTGTTACTTTGATAATATGTTGTTTTCCAGTTTCCGCAAAGACTATCCATATAGCCTCTGATGTGTGGTGTCCTTATATTTGTGACGACCAACCAGGTTATCTAGTTGAAATAGTACAACGAGCCTTTGAAATCCAGGGGGTACAGGTAACTTTTGTACCCATGCCGTTTAACCGTGCATTAAAAGAAACTCAAGTTGGCAATATTGACGCAGTTTTAGCCATATCAAAAAGTGTGGCTGCTGAACAAGGTTTACTTACTGGGGAAACTGTTGTCGGTGAGGTAAGTAATGATTTTTTTACTGTTAACAATAATCCCTGGAGATATGAAAAACTGAGTGATCTTTCATTACAATCTATTGCAGTTATTAAGGGATACGATTACGGCGAAGCATTAGAGTCTTACTTGTCAAATAATCAGCAAATATATTGGGCTGTTGGTGATAAACCACTGTCGATGAATATTATAAGAATGATCAGAGGGCGGCACCAAATTATTATTGGTAATAGATATGTTATTCAATACACCGCTAGACAACTAAAATTGTCTGAACAAATAAAATATGCTGGTTCCATGCCAGATAAAATCAGTTTATACGTTGGCTTTAATCTTAATAAACTGATCAAAGCACAACAATTTGATCTAGGTGTAAAGACACTAAAATCTACGGGGGAATACCAAAAAATTCTCGATAAGTATCAGATCCCATCAGATTAAAGTAGACCGAATTTACTTATAAAATGCTCACTATCTCTTTGAACATTTTATAAGCCCTTTCTATATCAAAAAATAACTATTTAATACACTTACTCAATTGGATCTTACAGGCATCAATCACAGTGTCAGTGGTAACTGAACTGGCTTTGCCTGTGCCCTCTAAAATAAGGCTGTCACCCAAAGGCTGCCACAATTTAAAGTCACTTGCCATAATGGTCACTTGAGGTACCTTCATACTGACTGCCAAATGTGCTGTTGCAGTATCGACACTCAAACAGAAGTCACATTTTGCCATTAAGGCTGGTAGCTGAAAAAAGTTTTCTAGCGCAGTAAAAACCTGAATTTTTAAGGCTAATAACTCTTTATCAGCCTCTACATCCTGCTGTACTGACATCAATTTATTCGGTGGAGTATTGATGATAAATACCACTTGCGGATAAAGCTGAGCTAACGTCAACATCACCGTCTTTAACTGGGCCCAGGGATAATCTTTCTTATCCGCAGTCGATAAATGATTCATAAAACAAATTAGCTTGGTATTATCTTTACCAGTTAAATCATCTATAAGTTGCTGGGCTTGCTGGGTGTATTTCTCTTCCGGCTGGATCATCAGTTGGGTATAGCCAGACACCAGATCTGATGTGGTTAACCCTAAAAGCTGCTTAAAACACTCAGCATATAACTCAGTAATATGCTGGGTAGAATCAGCAATATCATCGTAACTAATCACCCCATCTAGTTTATTAAAATAAAGCCAATTACTGAAAAAATTCGCCCCACTTGTGGTCGCAACACTGAGCGCTTGTTTAGAAATAGTGCGTGCTAACTTTGCATATTGAGTTGAACGGTTTTTGCCCACAAACACAATAACATCATAATTTTGTTGCTGGGCCTTAGTAATGTATTGCTCACGCTCAGCGATATTGGACACAATAGGATATATATCACCAAAATCACCAATGGCATTAATCCACTCGGTTAAAATTTGATTGCGTCCACCTGCCCACTCATGCGGACTACGTCGACAATCGTCAAACCAAATATCAATGGTCAAATGGGGATATTTCGCTTTTAACGCGGATAACCAGACACCTTGGTAGACAAAGTCCCCAATGGCCAAGTGAGTCATATAAAGTACTTTTTTAGCATTAAGTAGCTGCTGATGGCTGATTAATCCGCTCACGTTATCCCTTACTTCAAACTGTCTTTAAACTGGTTAAAATGCTTGTCTAATGATGGTGTCACTAGCATACGTTTAAAGGCTCTAGACCAATTCAAACGCAGTTTTGTGAGCTTGCGTTGCGGCATTTTCTCTAAACTCCCCACAGGATTGATATCTGAAAGCCCTGCCAGGTCGACTGATACACAATAAGGAATTAGCCCAAATGGATAAATACCCAATGACCACCACGATTTAATATGTCCATCCACTGGCTCAACAATATAAGGCATATTTTTTAATAGCGACTTAGCACCTTGCTTACTTATCACTTGCGCGACCGCACTTATCGGAAACTTATGGTAACTGACAAATTGGTGACCTTGATAATCAAATGAATCTCTAATGTTACTCCCACCACCACGACGTAGCGGATACAACTTAATAAAGTCCCAATTTGCATGGGGTAAGTTTGCCATTAAATTAACTACGTCAGCGAAGTTGTCTTCTAAACCAATGTCATCTTCAAGCACAAAGGCGAAATCAAGATCATCGTCAATGATTTTCTGCCAAGCGCGTTTATGACTTAGGGAGCAACCAATTTCGCCCTTACCCAAATCTCTATGGTAGCTTTTTTGCGCTAATAAGCGTGGTGAAACGGCTTCAATTTGTTCAGCAGTTAGTGTCGCACCATCCACCCCTTCAATACGTTCAAAAGGAATGTCTTGCTGTTGTAACTGTGCAGAAATAGCCTCTAACCGCTTTGGTGAGCGATTAAGGTTAATGACAAAGACTTTATATTTAAGCAAAATTGATCACTCCAGATAAATTGCGCTACCGATATTGCCTATCGCGCGACTCGCCACAACCAAAACACTAAATAGTGACAAACTTCTTAGCAAGATAGTTCAACATAAATTTAGGTAGCTTATAACGTTTATGGGCTTTATTGATAAAAAGATCCCAGCCGCTTTGCTTAATTTCCACCAATGTTTCACTGGCAATCAAATGCTGATTCAATTCGCAAAAATCATTCACAAACCGTACTTCACGCTTCAAAGAAGAATTAGTGTATCCACGACCTGCATAATGAATAAAGCTGGCATCGCGATAGCCATCATGCCCTAGCACATCCATACGATTAAATTCTGCATCAATACTTTGATACTTTAACCCATCTCGCTGGATCAGATAATTGATGTAGGTTTGCTCATAATATTTAATGTGATTACAAACCTGTTGTAAGTCTTCTAAAGTGGCGATGTCGAATAATTTGCTTTGATTCGAGATCAGCATACAGCCTAGATTAAAATACACTGGGCGACCATTGACTTGCGGCCAATCAGCGACAGGCCCTTTTATGGCAAATATTTTATCGAGTACAGGTTGGCGCTCTAACAAAGCGCCTTCATTGAACATATAAATGGTTTCCAGGTCATCGTATTGTTCAAAAATATCCTTTGCGTGTGGAGTGATAATAATATCAGCATCGACATACAAAACTCGATCGTATTCTTTTAGTAGCTCTTTAATATATAGCTTTTCGGTCCAAGCTGGACTAGCGGTATGCTGAGGGTCTTGTATGTTGATTGGATAATGAAATTGGTCAGACACAATTAAGTCTGCACCCACTTTTTCAGCATAAAGCTTAAATCCGAGTAACGCTGCGTTATACATTGGATTGGTATCACCAATCGCCAGCGTAAAAATAGCCTTTTTCATTTAATTTTCCAGATAACATCAAACAATTAAAAACAATTTACTGTCCAATAAAGTGCTGCGCTTTCAACCAATCTAAGTACTCAGGCACAGCCTGCTCTACTGTCTTAAATTGGTGCTGGCAACCTACCGCACGAAGCTGAGTTAAATCAGCTTGAGTGTAACTCTGGTATGCACCTTTTAGCTTATCTGGAAACGGAATATACTCAATATGGCCTTTACCATGATAGTCAATTACCGCATTTGCAACGTCATTAAAACTTTGTGCTTTACCAGTACCGCAATTGAAAATCCCCGATACTTTGGCGTTTTGCCATAACCACAAATTGACTTGAACCACATCTTCAACAAACACAAAATCACGTAATTGCAGACCGTCGCCGTAACCATCAACCCCAGCGAATAAACGGCACACGCTATTGGCTTTTATTTGGTTATTAAAGTGGAATGCTACGCTTGCCATGCCGCCTTTGTGTTGTTCACGCGGGCCATAAACATTGAAATAACGTAATCCAGCCACTTGCGTAGTTAGCTTTTGCTGACGGACATATTGATCGAATAAAAATTTCGAATATGCATACACATTAAGTGGCTTCTCCACTTCACGTTGTTCAACAAAAGTCTCGCTGCCACCGTATACCGATGCTGATGACGCATAGATAAACTGAACATTGTTAGCCTGACAAAAATGCAATAAAATTTTCGAGTATTCGAAGTTATTTTCCATCATAAACTTGCCGTTCCACTCAGTGGTGGATGAACAAGCACCTTGGTGAAAAATAACCTCAACCTCATAATCTAACTGGCCTGATTTTACTTGAGCGAGAAAGGCATCTTTATCTAAATAGTCAGCAATTTCGCAATCTGCCAAATTGAACATTTGAGTGCCATCAGTTAAATCATCTACCGCAATAATATCGGTTCTGCCTAATTGATTTAATGTCTTAACTAAGTTACTGCCAATAAAGCCTGCGGCTCCAGTAATTACGATCATATTTTTGTTTCCACTGAGTTGGATTAATTTTGTTTAAACAAACTATTCAAATTTGGCTTATTTAGCATAATGTCGATTTAAAAATTCACTGATATTTTCAGCCGCTTGATCAACATCAACCAAAGCCATATTTCGGCCTGTACGGCGACCAACAGGTGGCGTAAATGCCAGCCTTTTAGCTGGCTCTGTTAATGTTTGCCATTTCACTTTAGGTTGAGATCGCCGCCCAGCATAAAAGCCCACCGTTGGAATATTATGCAGTCCAGCAATGTGCAGCGGTCCTGTGGAGCCCGCAATAAACATGTCTGCAGCAACAATTGAACGGGCAAAATCAGCCAAACTTTTCAGCGGCGTCGCTAATTCAACTTTAATTTTGGTCTTCTTCAACATAGATTGAATGTTAAGCGCCAGTGCTTTCTCATCACCGTTGTAAGTTAGAACAAATCGACAATCTAAACTTGTAAGCTTATCAATTTTTTTGATAAGTTGGCCAAAATGTTCAACCGGCAAGCTGCCAGATGAACCACCCGTACCGGGGTGAATAAATATTAACTTTTCATCATTTTGTTGCTGATAATATTTGCGCCACTGCTCACGTTCAGAATTAACATCCCATAATTGCGTCGGTAACGCCGGGATCGATATTTGGTGATTATTTAGAAATTGTTCCGCCAACATGTAACTACCACGCCAACAGGGCTCACCTTTTTTATACTGAGTGTTAGCGCGGTGGGGGTACAGATATTGAAACCAGCCATGATTAGGCGCAATTTTATATGGAATAGCCGCTTTGGTAACTAAACGATAAATGCGTAAGTCAGAATGCGACACGATAACAGCATCATAATTATTCGCCTTAATTTGCTCGACTAACTGGGTATCATCGCCGGTATCAACCACCACATCGTCAATATAAGGACAAGTCAGCGCAAAGCTTTTCATCACAGGCGCCACAAAGACCTCAATACGCGTATTGGGTAGCGCTTTTTTCAAAATATAAAAAGCAGGCCATGTGAGAATAAAATCTCCAATCTTGTCATGACGAATGAACAGAATTTTTTCCATCATTATCTTCTTTCTCAGATTGTCTAAGTCATCTAAACAGAGTTTACAGACCAAACATATAAAAGAGAAAGACCTGCAAGCAGGCCTTAAAGTTCAGTTAACTTGCGTTAAGCATTAACAGCATAAACCCTAGAACGGAATATCATCATCCCAACCTTCATCCAAATCAGGAGTGAAGTTTTGAGCAGGCTGAGGCGCTGGGCGCTGTGCTGGTGCTGCATTTTGTTGAGCTTGTGGTTGATAATTACCCTGTGGAGCTTGTGGCTTTGGTGCATAAGCAGGTTGTTGTGGTGCTGGCTTATTTTGCTGAGCATAACCGCCTTGAGCAGGCGCTTGTTGGTAGCCACCCGCTGAGTTTTGATGACTATCCTGGTTTGAACCTTGGTTAGCACCCGCTTGATTGTACTGAGGCTGGGCTGCTGGGCGTGGCGCTTGTGGAGCGCGTTGCTGTGGAGTTTGATCATATTGGTTATTATCTTGACCTGCACCGCTATTGCGGCTGTCAAGCATTTGCATTTCCATCGCATTGATTTCAGTTTTATAACGGTCTTGACCGGTAGTTTGATCTTGCCACTTACTGGTTTGCAATTTGCCTTCAAGGTAAACCTTTGAGCCTTTTTTAAGGTATTCGCCGGCCACTTCAGCTAAACGACGGTACATAACAATGTTATGCCATTCAGTACGCTCTTGTAGCTGACCTTGTTGGTCTTTCCACGACTCACTTGTCGCGACAGTAAAATTGGCAACGGCATTACCATTTGGCATGTAACGTACCTCAGGATCTTTACCTAAGTTACCCACTAAAATGACTTTATTCACACCACGACTGGCCATCGAAATCTCCTGCGATTATCTTTTCTATATACTTATTCGGTTGATCAAAATGATCTAATTGACAGAGCCTAACACAGCTCTGGCTTCGCTTAAATTGAAATCGTCATTCACCTTTAAATAGGCGACTTTGTCCTCAAGTACCACTATTGCTTCGGCTACACCGGTCAAATTTGATAACTGTGCGGCCATTGTTTGTGCATGGGGCCTATCTTTTATATTGGCTTCAAGGGTATAACTTTTTAGCAGTACGGGTTTAGCCATACCAAAAGTCAAAAATAGCCACAGTGTCATTAGCCCAAGCGCAACAAAAAACACCCCAGAGGCACCAACCAACTGATAGGCTCCGCCACCTAACATACCACCACAAAACGCCCCAAGAAACTGACTGGTAGAATACACTCCCATTGCAGACCCTTTATCACCCACTGGGCAAAACTTGGCGATCAAGCTAGGCAATGAAGCTTCAAGATAATTAAAACCGGTAAAAAATAATACTACCGCCCCACTTAGCACCCATAAATTATTAGCAAAAATCCCCATAGCACCTAAGGATGCCATCATCAATAACAGCGAAATTTGAAACATGGTTTTGGTGTTATTCTTTTTCACCCCGATAATGATCAATGGCACCATCAAAAAGAATGCGCCAATAAACGCGGGGAAATATAACATCCAATGTTTTTCTTTAACTAAACCGGCATCGACCAAATCTAATGGTAATGCAACAAACACCGCAGTTAATACTAAATGCAAAATAAAAATACCTGCATCTAGGCGAAACAACTGCGGGTCTAGCAGCATTTTTTTGAGTTTGGCGGGTGCTGCTAAAGTATCGCCTTTAGGGGCTTGACTGATAGGGTTTGGCACCAAAAATTGCACTATCACAATACCAACAACGGCTAACACTGCCGTCAGTAGAAATATACCAGTTAAGCCAAGATGCTGTGCCACTAAAGGGCCAAGCAAAAGAGAGAGTGCAAAGGAAAAACCAATACACATACCAATAACGGCCATCACTTTGGTACGTTGCTCATCACGGGTTAAGTCAGCCGCTAGTGCTAAAACAGCAGCAGCTATTGCGCCCATCCCCTGAACAGCGCGGCCAAATACTACGCCATAAATATGATCAGATGATGCGGCAATTAAACTGCCAATGGCAAATACCACTAACCCAGCCATAATTATCGGTTTGCGGCCATACTTATCAGACAGTATACCCATCGGAATTTGTAACATAGCCTGAGTGAGTCCATAGGCACCTATGGCAATACCCACCCAAAGTGGAGAGAATCCTTCAAGGTGTTGCCCATATAACGCAAATACCGGCATGATCATAAATAGCCCCATCATCCGTAAACCAAATACACTGGCTAACGAAAACGCGACCTTTTTTTCAATGCCCGACAGCCCATTACTGGCCATTCAAATACCTTTTTAGCAATTCTACGAATCGCGCATATTACCATAGCCTGAATCACATGCTCAAAAGGAAATCACAGTTTGAGAGTTAAAGCTGAATTTAAAATATCACTAATCTATTTTTGGGTTCTATTCGTACTAGCCAAGACGACATACCACTATGATAAATAATCTGTGTTTGTTGAACTTTTAAGGTAAATCACCTAGAAAGATTAACAGCCCCTTACAGCTTGTGCTTAATGTGCGATACTAAAACCCATTTTGCCCCATAGCGAACATAGAGCGAGTAAATGGACAATATTGAAATCCGCGGTGCCCGAACCCATAACCTTAAAAACATCAATTTAACCATCCCTAGAGATAAGCTAATTGTTATCACAGGATTATCTGGTTCAGGAAAATCGTCATTAGCCTTCGATACTTTGTATGCAGAAGGCCAGCGCCGCTATGTCGAGTCTTTATCCTCCTATGCGCGCCAATTTTTAAGTTTAATGGAAAAACCTGATGTTGATCATATCGAAGGATTAAGCCCAGCAATTTCGATTGAGCAAAAATCGACCTCGCACAACCCACGTTCAACGGTTGGCACAGTGACCGAAATTTACGATTACTTGCGACTATTATTTGCCCGTGTGGGTGAACCACGTTGCCCCACACATGCGCAACCTTTAGCAGCACAAACCGTCAGCCAAATGGTCGATAAGGTACTCGCATTACCAGAAGACAGCCGTCAAATGCTTTTAGCTCCTGTGATTAATGATCGCAAAGGTGAGCACGTAAAATTATTAGAAAGCTTAGCTGCCCAAGGTTATATCCGCGCCCGAATTGACGGTGAAGTTTGCGATTTAACCGACCCACCAACGCTTGATTTACACGTAAAGCATACTATTGAAGTGGTGGTTGACCGTTTCAAAGTGCGCCCAGACTTAAAACAACGTTTAGCTGAATCATTTGAAACCACATTAGAGCTGTCCGGTGGTATTGCTAAAATTGTCTCAATGGAAGATGACAAGACTGAAGAACTGATTTTTTCAGCCAACTTTGCCTGTACCCATTGTGGCTATTCGATGACCGAACTTGAGCCGCGTATTTTTTCATTCAATAACCCGGCGGGTGCTTGTCAAACCTGTGATGGTTTAGGGGTACAACAGTTTTTTGACCCAGAAAGAGTGATCACCAATAGTGAATTATCTTTAGCAGGCGGCGCAATTCGCGGTTGGGATCGTCGTAACTTTTATTACTTTCAAATGCTCAGTTCATTAGCTGAACACTACAAATTTGATGTTGAAGCCCCTTTTGAACAGCTCAATGACAAAATCAAAAAGCTGGTGCTATACGGTTCAGGTAAACAAAGCATTGCCTTTAAATACATAAACGATCGTGGCGATGTAGTGGTGCGTAATCACCCCTTTGAGGGCATTCTCAATAATATGGATCGCCGCTACCGCGAAACTGAAAGTAACTCGGTACGTGAAGAATTATCTAAATTCATCAATATGCAGCCTTGTAATAGCTGTGGTGGTTCACGCTTACGTGAAGAAGCCCGCAATGTGTTTATTGGCGATCTCAACTTGCCACAATTGACCACCTGGTCAATTGGCGAAGCAAAAAGCTATTTTGCTGAATTAACCTTTGATGGCCAGCGGGCACAAATTGCCGATAAAATTTTAAAAGAAATTGGTGAGCGTTTAGGCTTCTTGGTTAATGTCGGTCTTAATTATTTAAGCTTATCCCGTTCGGCTGACACCTTATCAGGCGGTGAAGCGCAGCGTATTCGTCTTGCCAGTCAAATTGGTGCGGGCTTAGTCGGAGTAATGTATGTGCTCGATGAACCCTCAATCGGCTTGCATCAACGTGACAATGAACGTCTATTGCATACCTTAATGCACCTGCGTGATCTAGGTAATACCGTCATTGTGGTAGAGCACGATGAAGACGCGATACGTATGGCTGACCATGTGATTGATATTGGCCCTGGCGCAGGGGTTCATGGCGGGGAGATTATTGCAGAGGGCACCTTAAACGATATTCTTAATTGTGCTGAATCTGTTACAGGTCAGTATCTGTCAGGCAAAAAACAAATTCACATTAGTGACCAGCGCACTCTAATCGACCCAAGTAAAGTCATCGAACTCTTTGGCGCAACAGGCAATAACCTGCAAAATGTCGACTTAACTATTCCAGTCGGCCTATTAACCTGCGTAACCGGTGTATCGGGTTCGGGTAAATCGACCCTGATTAATGATACTTTCTTCAAGATTGCCCATCGCATGCTCAATGGCGCAACGGTAGATGAGCCAGCGCCTTATAAAGAAATTAAAGGCATGGAGCATTGCGATAAAGTCGTCGATATTGATCAAAGCCCAATTGGTCGAACGCCCCGGTCAAACCCTGCAACCTACACCGGTATTTTTACCCCAATACGGGAGATATTTGCCGCGACTCAAGAGTCCCGCACCCGGGGTTATCTGGTAGGTCGTTTCTCGTTTAACGTCAAAGGCGGTCGCTGTGAAGCGTGCCAGGGTGATGGTTTAATTAAAGTAGAAATGCACTTTTTACCCGATGTATATGTGCCTTGTGATGCCTGTAAAGCCAAGCGTTATAACCGTGAAACCTTAGAAGTAAAATACAAAGGCAAAAACATTCACGAAGTCCTGCAAATGACGATTGAAGAAGCCCGCGTGTTTTTTGATGCAATTCCTGCAATTGCCCGCAAATTACAAACACTGATGGATGTCGGTTTGTCGTATATTTGCTTAGGGCAAAGTGCGACAACTCTATCTGGCGGTGAAGCGCAGCGTGTCAAACTGGCTAAAGAACTGTCAAAACGCGACACAGGCAAAACCTTATACATTTTGGACGAGCCAACAACTGGGCTTCATTTTGCTGATATTCAACTACTATTAGATGTATTACACCGCCTTAAATCCCACGGCAATACTATTGTGGTGATTGAACATAACTTAGATGTGATTCAAACAGCGGATTGGATTATCGATTTAGGCCCAGAAGGCGGCTCCGGAGGCGGGACGATTTTAGTCGCAGGCAGCCCTGAAGATGTGGCCGAGCACCCAACATCCCACACGGCACGGTTTTTAAAGCCGATGCTGGCATTACATAAGCAGCGTGCAGCACATAATAAAGTTAGCAAAACTAAAAAAAGCACTAAAAAATAATCACAGTCGATTCATTCCCTTTACGGAGAGCACCAGATGACAAGCACGCTTCAATCTGCCTTTCCGCTAAAGGGAAATACCCGCCTTTTACCAATAAATATCAGCATCCTCACACGCCCTAAGTTAATCCCTCACTTAATGTGTATCGCATTGTTAATCATGCTAACAGGCTGCGCCAATACCGCTTCAATAGATTGTAATTTGCCGCCGCAACATCAATGGGCCAACCAGTCCCAAATTATTGAAGATATCCGCACGCTTACCGCCATAGAATTTAGCGGCCGTAAAACCGGTACCCAAGAGGCAGTTTTGTCACAAAACTACCTGGCTCAACGTTTTACTGACATTGGTTTAATTCCTTGGCAGCAATCCTTTAAAGTCACTTTTAACTATCAATACCAATTTAGCCAACTGCAAGGGGTTAATATGATAGGCGTCATTCCTAGCCGCGTGCCATCAAACCGCTGGCGAGTGATTACCGCCCACTATGATCATTTAGGCCAACAGGGTAAGCGTATTTTTCATGGTGCTGACGACAACGCTTCTGGTGTAGCAGGCTTGCTGGCTATGGCAAAACAATGGCAATTAACCGGCTTAAAAGATATTAATCTCATGTTGGTTGCCACGGACGCTGAAGAGCAAGGACTATATGGTAGCTATGGATTAGTAGAGCAGATTATAGCAACCCCTGATATGGAGGTTGAACTTGCAATGAACTTAGACATGATTGGCCACCCCTCAAGACCGCGGGCAATCTATATAGAAGGCGAGCAAAACTTCAGCCACTTTAGCCAGACACAAGCTTGGCTAAGTCAACAGCATCAAATGTGTATCCGACTAAGTTATTCAAAATTTAACACCGCGGGTATAAAGCGCATGAACTGGCTAAAAGCTTCCGACCACTACCCTTTTCATAAAGCGGGTATTCCCTGGATATATTTTGGCGTACCACCGCACAGCAAATACCATACGGTTGATGACACCATAGACACGCTAAATATCGACTTCCTAACCAGCGTAACGGAAATGGCCTTTAGCTTTATTACACAAACTAACATGCAGTTAAAAGAAAAATAACCCAAAAATTAAGTTTAAATAAGGCAATAATCAGGCCACATTGAATTATTTATTATATTTTATATAGTCAAACCGCAAAATGGTTGCTATAATATCGCCCTTTCGGCGCGGGAAATCGACACGGGGTTGATTTTCTGTCTGTGAAACTCAGCACGAGCATCCGAATTTCGTGCACATCCACAAGGCTACAACCCAATGTCATCCAATGAAAGAACTTTCCGCGAACTCGGCCTGTCTGAGAACTTGTTGCGTGCTCTAGACGAATTAGGCTATGAGAACCCAACACCCATTCAAGCAGCTAGTATCGACCCGCTTATGGCAGGACAAGATATTATCGGTCAAGCGCAAACTGGTACTGGTAAAACAGGTGCTTTTGCATTACCACTGCTTAACAAAGTAGATATCAATCTAAACGCCCCTCAAATATTAGTATTAGCACCGACTCGTGAGCTAGCCGTTCAGGTAGCAGAAGCATTTGGTAGTTATGCTAAACATATGAAAGGCTTCCACGTACTGCCTATTTACGGCGGCCAAAGCATGCATCAACAATTAAGCGCCCTTAAGCGTGGACCACAAGTGATTGTAGGTACACCTGGTCGTGTAATGGATCACATGCGTCGTGGCACATTAAAGTTAGATTCATTAAAAGCATTAGTGCTTGATGAAGCTGATGAAATGTTAAAAATGGGCTTTATCGATGATATCGAATGGGTATTAGAGCATAAGCCAGCTAACAGCCAACTTGCATTATTCTCAGCCACTATGCCTGAGCAAATTAAGCGTGTTGCAAGCAAGCACTTAACCAACCCAGTTAATATCAGCATCGCGTCTAGTCAAGCAACGGTTGAGTCAATTGAGCAAAGCTATGTTCAAGTATCACAACACAATAAACTAGAAGCATTAGTACGCGTATTAGAAGTTGAAAACACTGAAGGTGTGATCATTTTCGTCCGTACCCGTAATAGCTGTGTTGAGTTAGCTGAAAAATTAGAAGCACGTGGTTATGCTTCATCACCATTACATGGTGATATGAACCAACAAGCACGTGAACGTGCTGTCGAACAGTTAAAAAGTGGCAAGTTAGATATTCTAATTGCGACTGACGTTGCGGCCCGTGGTCTTGACGTTGAACGTATTGGACACGTAGTTAACTACGATATCCCATATGATACAGAAGCTTATGTTCACCGTATTGGCCGTACTGGCCGTGCGGGTCGTACAGGTATGGCAATTTTGTTTGTGACAAGCCGTGAAATGCGTATGCTTCGCACAATTGAACGTGCAACAAACAGCCGTATTGCACCAATGAAAATTCCTACACCAGAATCGGTTGCAGAGCGCCGTTTATCTCGTTTAGGTGAGCAAATTCAAGAAACCTTAAACGGTGACTTAGATTTCATGAAAAATGCCGTTGCAGAATTATGTACTCAGCTAGAAATCGATACCGATTTATTAGCCGCGGCGTTATTACAGCAAGTGCAGCAAGAGCGTCCACTTCAATTACCGCCGATCCAAGAGCGTCAACGTGATTCACGTGATGAACGTAGTGACCGTAATGACCGTGGTTCTCGTGATGGTGGCGATCGCCCTCGTCGTGAACGCAGTGAGCGCAGCAACCGTCCATCAACACCAACTACATTTGGTCAACCTGAAGGATTAAAAGATAATCCAGACGTGAAAATGAACCGCTATGTAATTGATGTGGGTCGTGAAAATGGTGTAGGTGTGGGTAACATTGTTGGCGCAATTGCTAACGAAGCTAACATCGACAGCCGCTATATTGGTCAAATCCAGTTATATGATCAAGTGACTACCGTTGATTTACCAGATGGCATGCCAAAAGACGTGTTAACTCACTTAAGAAAAGTGCGTGTTTGTGGTCGTCCACTTAACATTCGCGAAGCCGGTGATGAAGTTTTCGTTGATTCTGGCCGTGGTGCAGCTGCACCTCGTCGTCCACGTGGTGACCGCCCATCAGGCGACCGTCGTCCACGTACTGACCGCCCAGCTGGTGACCGTCCTGCTAGTGCAGAACGTCGTCCACGTAAACCACGTGACAATGGTTAATTACCAGTAAATCATTCAGTTATCTGAATAAAAAATGGAGCCTAACGGCTCCATTTTTGTTTTTACTCTCGGTTATGCCAATCTCATAAAATATAAAGGTAACTGCCCGCATAATGTTAACGCTTTACAGATTAATTCTGCCTTGTAATATACCTACACTATCTTAAAAAGAACAACCTACTCCACCTATGTCAGCATTCAGCCCTGAAGTTAAGTCTCTATCAGATAAAAAAAGAATGAATAATAAAGCCCTGACTCAGTTTATTAAAAAATTGCAGGCGAAGGTGTCTGACTCAGAATCTATTGCGGTTGTCACAGAATGTTTAGACAACGCCATCGCGTATCCACACCAACTTAAATACCGCAACACGCACTTATATCTCGGCATACTAGCCGCCATTATCGCCAGCATAGGATATTGGTTCCACCTTGAGACTCAAGGTCAGTTGTATCGTTATACTCACAGTGACTTTGTTATCTTTGCTCTGTGCTTACTGTCACTCATAGCAAGTATTTTTACTGTATTTAAGCGTCAAAAAAGCCTAAAGGATCTCTCTAATTTACTCAGAGATGAAGCCCTAAAGCATCTTTACAATATGACAGATTGTGGAGCGACATTTTTAAATAAAGCTGAACATAAATTTGTCGATTTTAAACGAGGTAATTATTCTCAAAATGTTGAGTGGGGAAAAGAAATCGATTTTAACTCTGAACTAGGATTAATTCGTGCCTCTGTGGTTTACCATCACTATGTCGATAGAAGAACAGAAACCTATCAAGAGTCTGACGGTAAAGGCGGAAGCAGAACGCGCACTCGCACCGTTTATGATCACTACTATCGCCAAGGAGTGATTTTCCCCGCAATCAATAACACGAGTCATTTAGTGATGAGCAAAAGCAAGTTGCCTAAGCATTGGCAACAACACTTTATGCCTGCCTCGCGGGAATTTGAGAAAAAGTTTTACCTGCAAACAAACTCTGAATTTAATGCAGCGAAGTTTTTAGAACCGGCTGTGGTAGTTGCGTGCGAACAATTAGCCCATAAGCTCGATGATCTCACCATTGAATTCGCCTATGATGGCAGTGTGTTGATCAATCAAAAAAATACTCATTTACTTAATCCGCCCATGGATTATGACATTAGTTCACCGACAAAATTTAAACAAGAACTGCTCAATGAGACCTCATTGTTCACCGTAAACCGTATTTTTGGCTTTGTGAATCAAATCATCAAACACAGTGCTAACCCATTATATTAAGGATAAATTATGCAATCGTCTTTCATTATCATCGCTATTCTGGTTGTCGTCGCCATTGCTGTTTTCAGTATTTATAACGGTATTATTAAAGAGCACAACGCGGTACAGCGGGGGTGGGCTGACGTGTTAACGCAAGAAAGACAACGGGGTCGCATCATGCCAGAATTGGATCGCGTGCTGCAGCAACACCAAGATTATGAAAAAGAGTTATTACCTAAAATCACTGCTCTGCGCCAAGGGATTAATGCGCTACAAGACAATAATATTGATACCCGATTACAAAGCAAGGTCGATCAGGCATCACAAGCATTAATCAAAGGCATTCATGTGGCTGTTGAAGCTTATCCAGAATTGAGAGCGTCGGAGTCATTCGCTAAATTTATGTATGAAGTGACCGAACAAGAAGACAATGTAGGCGCGGCGGTAAGAATTTTCAATCAAAACGTGGCTAACTTTAACGCCTATATTCAGTCATTTCCGAATAACCTTGTTAATCGCTTTTTTAATAAAAAACAGGCTATTGAAATTTTTACCGACAGCAAAGCCCAAGCTGAGTTTGAGTACAAACCTAAGTTTTAAATTGTATCGAACGACATTAGCGCGAACATGAGAAACCTGCATCATACCCTGTCACTATTATCTGAACTCAGGCTGATGCAGGCATAATAGAATAGCAAACTTAGCTCACAAGCCGTTTAGCTGCTTTACGCTTCAAATATAGCGGCCATATTTGCACCGCAAACACTGAACAAATAATCAACACTATGCCCATTAGCGATAGTGCGTCCAGGTTATCTGCGCTAAATACCCCATTCCACCAGCCAAAACTCACCACTAACGCCGTTGAACTGAAACTTAGCACCGGGGTTAAGGCTAGCATGGCGCTAACCTGAGCCGTGGGCCAATACTTCATCGCCTGACCAAAACAGCCGTAGGCAATTAAGGTATTGGCGCCGCAAAAAATAACTACCATCCAGTTAGATGAATCCATTAATGCAAAATGACTAAAGTCACTAAACGGCGCCATAGCAAAAATGCCCAGCCCATAGATAAACAGCAACACATTACTGGGTGATAATTTACCGCCTAATGATTTTTGCAATAAGGCATAGCTGGTCCAAGACAATACCGAAAATTGCACAATCATCACCCCGATGACTATTTGATGATTGTCAGTATTGCCGAAATTTAAGTTCGGATGAAAAAACATCAACATACCAATAGCTAACGTCGCAAAACAACTCAGCTGCATCGCATTTAAGCGTTCTTTAAATAATAACACTCCACCAAAAGCGAGAAAGAAGGGAGCGGTTTGAAAATTCAGTTGCGCTGTGCCAGGGGCAAGATAGTCGAGCGAGTAAACAAACGAGACATAATTGAACATCAACAAAATACCGGCAAGGCTTAATTTGAGCCAGTCGCTGCTGATTAAAACACTAAATTGTTTCAGCTTACCAAAGCGCCATTGCAGTAAAAATGTCACCACAAACGCCATGACAAATCGAAACCAGGTCAAGGTTACGGGGTCAATAAACTGCCCTGACAATTTCAACGCTATGGGTAAAATGCCCCAAAAAAAGACCGCAATGGAAACAAAAATCAGACCTAACTTGGCGGCGTTATCGACTTGGGTATTGGTCACGTTATTGACTCTTTATTTTACAAAATTGAATACTGCCTGATATGCGAATACCTGTCAGCTAATATTACGGTCTGCTGGCGATATTGCTTATTACGGTCAAAATTATGTCCATGATTGTTCTGTTATCAAAAAAGCCTATTTAACCCTAGCCTTTTTACGTGGCAAAACTGAGGAATACGGGTAAAATAGCCGCCATCAAAAATAGCCCTTACACCTTCAACTAGAGGAATACTCGTTATGAGTCTTGCCGATTCCGTTTTAGCCGTTAATAACGATTTACCTATCCGCACAGACAAACCCGTGCATAGCGGTAAAGTTCGCAGTGTTTACTGGCTAACAGAAGCTGATAGTCGTCGTTTAATTAAAGACAAAGGCTATAACGTACCTGAAAATACCCCGCTTGCTATCATGGTGATCAGTGACCGAATTTCCGCTTTTGATTGTATTTTTCATGGTGAAGGCAATTTACAAGGCATTCCAGGTAAAGGCGCGGCACTGAACGCCATTTCAAATAACTGGTTTAAGTTATTTGCTGAAAATGGCTTAGCAGACAGCCATATTCTGGATATCCCGCATCCATTTGTATGGATTGTGCAAAAAGCCCGTCCGATTAAAGTTGAAGCTATTTGTCGTCAGTACATTACCGGTTCTATGTGGCGTGCTTACGCTAAAGGCGAGCGTGAATTCTGTGGTATCACCTTACCCGAGGGATTAAGCAAAAATCAAAAATTACCTGAGCTATTAATCACGCCGTCGACCAAAGGCATTTTAACCGGTATTCCAGGCGTGCCTGCGCAAGATGATGTCAACATTAGCCGCAGTGATATTGAAGCCAATTATCAAGCGTTTGGTTTTGAACAAGCTTCTGATATCGACTTATATGAAAAACTTCTCAAGCAAGGCTTCAATGTTATTTCAGATGCGCTAGCCAAATTAGATCAAGTCTTTGTTGATACCAAGTTTGAATTTGGTTATGTCACTGATAAAGATGGTCACTCGAAACTGATTTATATGGATGAAGTCGGTACACCTGACTCTTCACGCATTTGGGACGGTCCTGCTTATCGTGACGGCAAGATCGTCGAAAACTCAAAAGAAGGTTTCCGCCAGTTTTTATTAAACCATTTTGACGATGCCGACATTTTATTAAATAAAGACAGAATGCCTGAACGCGAAGCTTTAGCTCGCGATAATGATTTACCGTTAGCGTCGATGATGTTGGTGTCAGAAACCTATACTGGTGTAGCTGAAAAAGTGACCGGTAAAAAAATCACTTTATCATCTAACCCGAAAGCTGACATTATTGAAATTCTAAAAAACCAGTACGATCTTGTCGACTAGCTTTTAGATATTAGCTTTAAAATCGATAAAAAGGATGACACTACGTCATCTTTTTTGTTAGCTTGCCTATCTTAATAATTACAACTTAAATAAGCCCCATTAATTCTCACATCATTTCATACGAGACACATCCGACCACGTTCTTCCTTAAGCGACTGATTTTTAGAAACCTAAATACACTAAGCTTGCCCCTTGTTCTCTGTGGAAGCCAATAAACCTCTTTTTATCTTTTTTGACAAATATTTATGTATGCGAAATGTGACTAAACATCCTTTTTTTTGTTGTCAAACTCTGTAACAATCGCACCTCAGGTTAATACAAATTAGCAATAATATTATAAAAATGGGGTTAATAAATGAAATATGTAATAAAGGTATTGGCGATTTCGCCATCGAATGCTCCACCTCTCTGAGCCGTTAGCAGTTTACGAATTAATAAATAAATATTTTTAATTTTGAGTTTAGCCTTCAAATATAGGCTGACAAATTACTAATCGGAAGTAACAGCAATGTTAAAAAAATCAATAATTGCAATCGCTATTGTCACTATGTTTAGTGCAGGTTCAGTAAGCGCTGTAATGCTAGAAGGTGACAGTCAAGGCGACAATGTTCGCTTATATGGCGAAGTGGGTGTCGGTGGGCATTTTGATACTCACGCAGATTACAACCACAATGAGTTCTACGATACCAAGGGCTATGTAGATGATAGCTTCGCCACCATGGGCGTAACCGGGCAACGTCAACAATTTACCTATCGTCTTGAGCTCGATTACCAACGCCGTAACTGGCTAGGCGGAGACGGTGAGTTCGAATTGGCCATCGACAAAATGTACGTAGGCTATGCCTTCACCGAACAACAGTGGATCGAGCTCGGCTTGACCGATACAGCATTCGACGATTACGACCACTTCGGTGATTTTACCTTCAACAAGTCCGTTGAAACCGGTGAAGCGGGTGACCAAGAGAACACAGTTAAGTATCAAGCTGAATTTGAAAATCTAATTTTCGGAACTTCTTACTCATACGATGGTGAACACAAGAGTGGTGCGCTACAAGGTGACATCATTAACGGATACATGGGGTGGATGTCTGATCTGCTATCTGTTGTGGTTGGCCTAGAAACGCGCGGCGGCTCTAACGGGATCAGTAAATATGGTGAGCAGCAACAGATAGGTTTCGGTGCACGCCTGAAACTGATGCCAGATTTATCTATTGGTTTAAATGGTTTTGTAGAAGATGAAGACTTATCAACACGTAAGAGCGGTGACGTATACCTAGATTATCAGACCTTCCGTAATCAGGGAGTAACGGTAAGTGCTAAGTACGACCTGAACCAGCACTGGGAAATCATCAGCTCGGTAAACCACGAAGAGTACGAGGGCTGGGATCTTATTAGTCCTAACTACGACTACTCTGAACTGCCACCTGAGTACGGAAAAGAGCGTCAGTGGGCCAGTTTAGGTTTTAACTATCGTCCTGCCCGCGACATCGTACTGTCCCTAGAAGGCCGAGTTGGCGAAGCCCCTGAAGCAGCCTACGCTTATGCGCGTATGTACTTCTAGTCCGAATTGAATTCAACTTTTATAGAGTTTACTATGAAAAAAAGTTTCCTATCGCTGGCCATAGCCAGCACCATCAGCATGGGCGCCTTCGCTGGCGTTCAAGACCTGCTGATCACCGAAATGACCCAAAGTGCCGATGCTAATGTTGGCGCGGTTGAGATCACTAATACAGGCTCTGATGCCTTCACTTTTACTGATGATATTACAGCTTTCCAACGCTCTGACGGTAAGTATGACAACGAGTTACTCAACGCTGATGCTAAGCCGCTGTTGAGTGGTCAGACGCTTGCCTCCGGCGCGTCTATGGTTATTGTTAATAGTCGATCGACTGAAGAGTTTCGTAATGCTATTGCGACTCAAGGTGGCACAGTTGTTGTCTCTACATATGACAGCAGCAATAGGTATAACAACCTGTTCATGACCAGCAATGACGGCTTTTTCCTGAAAAATGGTGATACAGTTATTGATCGTGTTGGAGCAGTGAATGACGGTAGCAAGTGGGCACCGAATACCACTTTACGTCGTAAACAAGCCGCTGATGGCAACAATCCCGCTCAATCAGGCACCTTCGATGCGACTAAGTGGCAGAACATCTTACCAATGAGATTTGATGATTTAGGTAAATCAGAGCTGCCCGCTGCTGATGCTGCCGACATCATGGATATTTTCACTTGTCCAACGGATAAGAGTGAAATCATGTCTCCTAGCGAAGTTCAGGGGACAGGCTTTACCTCGCCTTTAATTGCTGAAGGTAAGACTGAATCAGATGAAAAAGTTGCCGTAGAGGGGATCATCTCAGTTAAGGTTTCTATCCCTAACGAAGGCTTCTATCTTCGCAATCTTGTTTCTGACAACGACTCAGAGACTTCCGATGGTATCTTTGTTAGCTCTAGCGCTGCTGGTGATCTAAAAGTAGGTCAGACTGTTTGTGTTGGTAGTAAAGTAGCTGAATACCAAGGCCAGACGCAACTGTCAGCTGATACTGCATTTAGCTGGAACGTGACTGATACTAACATTCTAACGCTGCCTACAGATATTGAGGTTATTAGCGCTGATAACGGCTCTTTCGATAAGACCCTAGAACGCTATGAAGGTATGTTGGTTAACTTGCCTACAGATCTGGATCCTCAGACTGATGGCGACCAAGATATGCGTATTGCTCGCAGCTTCAGCTACAACTACCTGTCAACTCCTAACGGTCGTAACAACATGGTGGCGGCTTATAAGCGTCCTAATTTACAGCCTAACCACTTGCATGTTGCTGGAAGCCCAGAGTCTAAAGCGGCTTATGAGCAGAACAATGACTATCGTTTAGTGATTGAAAGTTCGCCTAAATCCAACGGCACCGAGTTGCCTTATTACGCAGGCTTTAACAGTGACCCACACACTAACTATATTCGTATCGACGATAGTCTCGTTAATGCGCAGGGTGTGATCAGTCAATATGAAACCGAGCTGATCCCTGGCACTGATAAGTATGACCAGGACTACAGCCTGACCATAACCAATCAGTTGACGAGTGATAACTTTATTCACAACCTACCGCGTACTAAGAAACCTGACCTGAGTGACACAGTGGCAGAAGATGAGTTTGCCATCCGTGTTGCCAGTCAGAACCTGTTTAACTTCTTTAACTCTCCTTTCGGTGGCGACAATAACAACTTTGGTCAGAGCCGAGGCGCTGATACCTACGATGAATACATTCACCAGAGAACTAAGCTGGTAGAAATTATTCGTGCTCAGGATGCTGATGTGATGGCCCTGATGGAGATTGAAAACAACGGTTTTGGCAATGACAGTGCCATTGCAGAGATTGTGAACCAGGTCAATATCCAGTATGTGGATGAGCGCGCCCAGGATTACAATGGCCCTACCTCTACTGAAAACCGTTATGTGTTTGTTGGTTTTGACAACAACGGCAATCAAATGCTGGATAATCTAGACGCCATTGGTTCTGACGCAATTGCTACAGGTATCATCTATCGCCCAAGCAAGATGAGCATTGAGCGCACTCGCGTTATCCCAATGCCTCAGCAAAGAGCGCCTACTATCGTCAACGACTTAGGTGAGGTGATCAAAGATCAAAATCAAGAGATCTTAGAAGACGGTCAAAACTACCACCGCGATGCCTTGGTGGTAACCTTTATCGTTAACCAAACAGGCAAGCGCTTGACGCTAGCTGTAAATCACCTTAAGTCAAAAGGCTCTACTTGTTGGGAAGAATGGCAAGGTCTTGAGTTTGGCAATGCCACAACTTGGAACAACCGTGAAGCACCCGATCTAGATTACCAAGGGTCTTGTGCCGAGTTCCGCGTAGCCGGTGCCGTGCACTTAGGTGAAGAGATGCTAGATGTGCGTGGGGATAAGATCATCCTTGGTGATTTGAACGCCTATGGTAAAGAAGATCCTGTACTGGTTCTTACCGAGAACCCACGTAATAAGACGATCGTCACTGCTAGCCACACTTTCCTTGGGCCTAAGCCTCAGTTTAACGAAGATGGCTCTCCAGTCACTATCACTAAGACGTACGGCTACATCGATATTGTCGGTGAAAAGTTTGAAGAGAAGGGTAAGACGCCTTGGAGTTACTCTTTCAGTGACGAAATAGGATCGCTTGATCACATTTTGATCTCGCCTTCTCTGAAAGATCGCGTGATTGATGCCACTGACTGGCATGTTAACGCTGCAGAGACCGGCCTGTATGACTACCAAAACAGCTTTAAAGGTAGTATCGACGGTACTGGCGCGCATAAGTTTTACAAAGCGGACATGTATCGCGCGTCGGATCACGACCCTGCACTCATTAGCCTTAGCTATAAGCCTGGTGATGCGGATGCTGACGTGCCTCTGAACCTGACAAAACTGAATAAGCTGATCAAGGTCCCTTACCAGATCCCGACCGATATTTCTGCTCAAGTGGGCGATATCGCAACTATCAGTATGAGTCCTTATGATGATGAACAGCGTTTAGATTTGACCCAACTGCTGCTGCCTAATGTGGTCCTTTCTAATGGCACGACAGCTTTGGTGAATTTCGAGGTCTTCGGTGCGCCATCAGCTATCTACAACGTGACTGTAAAGTTAATGCGTAATGGCCAACTTGTAGAAGGGTCTCAGCAAACATTCCTAGCGAAGGTATCTAGTCGCGACTCTTTGATTGCCGACATTGTCGAAGAAGAAACCGATAACACTGGTGGTAATGGTAAAGCTGGTAGCGCCGGCTTTATCAGCTTGTTATCCCTGTTCGGATTGGCAGCGATTCGCCGTCGTCTGCGCAAATAAGCGATCAACTAGATAATGAAGCGCCTGCTTTCGGGCAGTGCGCTTCCCATCAAAGATTCAAAAGAGATAACATTATGAGAATTAAAATTAATGCAGTTGCCACCGCGACTGCCATAGTTCTGGGCGCTTTTTCTTCTGCGGCGAGTGCTGACTTACTGATTACTGAGTACATTGAAGGCAGCAGCAACAACAAAGCCATTGAAATATCCAATCTAGGTAGCAGTGCTATCGATCTGGATGCTAACGTTTATAAGCTGACACTATTTGGCAATGGTGCTGACGCATCAGCACCAGGTAACACTGAGACGCTGACTGGCACTCTGCAGCCAGGAAAGAGCCTAGTTTTCCACAATTCTGGTGCTGCTGATGCGTTTAAAGTGGGCAACGCTTCAACCGTAACATTTTTCAACGGTGATGATGCACTAGTACTAACCAAAGACGACGCGGTTATCGATCGCTTCGGTAAGCGTGGCGAAGACCCTGGCTCTGCTTGGACTGATCCAAACGACGCAAATTTCTCCACCGCGAATAAGACACTGCGTCGTAAGGCCAGCGTTACCGCCGGTGATACAGTGGCCGAGGCTGATTTCCCTGGTGCTGTCAATCAGTGGGTAGTGTTTGATACAGACACTTCTGATGGCCTTGGCTGCTCAGGTGAAAGCGCTTGTAGCTCTGAAGCAACTCCAGGCTTACTGTTGCTAACCGAATACATCGAAGGCAGCAGCAACAACAAAGCGATTGAGATTTCAAACGTTGGTGGCACCGCCATCGATCTAGATGCTAATGTTTACAAGCTAACTCTGTTTGGTAATGGTAGTACGGATCCAGGTAATACAGAGACTTTAACAGGCACTTTAGCGCCAGGAAAAAGTCTGGTATTCCATAACTCAGGGGCCGCAGATGCGTTTAAAATCGGCAATGCTTCTACCGTCACTTTCTTCAACGGTGATGATGCCCTAGTATTAACCAAAGATGACGTGGTTATCGATCGCTTCGGTAAACGCGGCGAAGACCCTGGTTCTGCTTGGACCGATCCAAACGATGCTAATTTCTCTAGTGCGAATAAGACCTTACGTCGTAAAGCCAGTGTAACAGCTGGTGATACTGTGGCCGAAGCAGATTTCCCAGGTGCCAACAATCAGTGGGCAGTATTCGATGTTGATACCGCTGATGGCCTAGGTTGTGCTGGTGAAAATGCCTGCGATGGTTCAGTAACACCTCCAGTACCAGAGCCGGAAACAGGTCCTTGTACGGGTTGCGAGACGCTGACTCCGGTTGCCGATCCTACGACGTTCAATGCTGAGATCTATTACTCAGATGTACTGAGTGGCGAGTTTAATACTGCAGAAGAGCTGAAGAATGCCCTGTCTGTTATCATTGCGAAAAATCACAAGCAACTGACCTATAAGCAGGTTTGGAGCACGCTAACCTACGCAGATCAAGATCCTGCTAACGATAAAAATGTTATTGAGATCTACACAGGTAGCTCTATATCAAAGTACGACAATCTGGGTAGTGGTAGCGGTGTGGGTAAATGGAACCGTGAGCACGTTTGGGCTAAGAGTCATGGCTTCCCAAGCGAGTCTCAGTGGGGGTATACCGATGCCCATCACCTACGTCCATCAGATCCTGGTATTAACTCTGCACGAAGCAACAATGACTTTGGTGCGTGTAAGGATACAGGCGAAGAGGTACTATTCAACGGTGTAGGTACGGGTAACTATCTAGACAAAACGACGGACTGTTGGGAGCCTCGTGATGAGGTGAAAGGCGATGTCGCTCGTATGCTCATGTACATGGATACTCGTTATCAAGGCACGGATACTGCTACGACTCAAATGCCAGATCTTGTCGTGGTAGATCGTCTGACGACTACAGCAGAGGATAGCGAGCCGCTGATCGGTACGCTTTGTACTCTGTATGCATGGAACCAGTTAGATGCTATTGATACCTACGAGCAGAATCGTAACAACCAGGTATACAAATATCAGGGCAACCGTAACCCTTTCATTGACCGTCCTGAGTTAGTAAAAGAAGTGTATGGTGCAGTCTGTGGTGACGATCCAAACCCTGTTTTGGAAGTCGAAGGCGATATCGTTACTCCTGATAGTGTCACTGAAGGCGCTGCTTACACCATAGATGCCTCTGCAATCAAAGCTGGCGAAGGTGTTGTCCTTACTTACAAGTGGGAGCAGATTGTTGGTGATGAGAAGACTGTTGTTGGCAGTGAGGCTATCTTGTCTCTGACTGCACCAATGGTTAAAGCCGATGAGACATTGAACTTCACCTTGACCATCAGCGACGGTACTTTAGAAACAATCAAAGATGTTAGCTTGAGCGTGATGAACGTGCCTTTGACTCTAAATGTAGAGTTTGCTGGAACAACTAAAGTGACCGAAGGTGATAAAACGACTATCACAGCGACAGTTACGGATGCGCCAGAAGGGACTCAATACAGCTGGAAGCAAGTATCTGGAGACACGGCAGTGTTTACTGCTGCAGGTCTGACACTGGATGTCACATCTCCTAGCGTCAATATCGATCAAGTTCTTGTGTTCGAGCTTACGGCAACTGTTGACGAAGAAAGCTTCAGTAAGTCTGTTAGTATTGAGGTAATAAACACCGAAGATACTGGTTGGACTAAGCCAGAGGGTGCGGGTAGCTTAGGTGGTTTTATGACTCTGCTGCTGCCGCTAATGTGGTTGCGTCGCCGCCAAGGCTAATCATCAGTTAAGCCTATAAAGCAGCACCGGTATCGTTCTGGCTGCTGCTTTTTTTTAACTGTACTGCCGTTGTCTTATATCTCATCTTGGCGCATTTCTCTCACGATGATAAAGCTAGTGGCAATGTGTATCTGTTTAATATTGAAGGATTATTATGAATACTTCACTCCTTCCTTCTGGCCGACTTCTTACCTGCTCAGCTATCGCACTTGCGTTGACATTGAGTGGCTGTGGTAAGAAAAAGCTAGAAGAGGCTCCTAAAGCGCCTAAGGTGACGGCATCTGTCGCCTGTATCGCTGCAGGCGATGACTGCAAGCGCTTCACCCTCCTGCATACCAATGACCACCATGGCCGTTTTTGGCATAGTGAAAACGGTGGGTATGGTATGGCAGCACGCAAAACCATTCTTGATCAGATCCGCAAAGAGGTGATTGAACAAGGAGGCCAGGTTTTACTGCTCTCCGGTGGCGACATCAATACTGGCGTTCCTGAGTCTGATCTTCAAGACGCCGAGCCAGATTTTATCGGCATGAACCACCTCGGTTATGACGCCATGGCCGTCGGTAACCATGAGTTTGATAATCCATCAACAGTGATGGATAAGCAAAGGAGCTGGTCAAAATTCCCTTGGTTATCAGCCAACATCTATCGCCAAGTCGATGGTGAATGGCAACGCTACTTTGAGCCCTACAAGCTATTCGAAGTTCAGGGCTTAAAGTTAGCCGTTGTTGGTTTAACTACCGAGCAGACCGCAGAGATAGGCAACCCAGAGTACGTTGAAAATCTAAAATTCACTTCAGCTCAAGCTGAAGCGAAAGCGGTTTTGGCAGAGCTTAAAGAACAGTATCAACCAGATCTAGTCTTTGGTCTGACTCACATGGGTCACTATGAAAATGGTAGACATGGCAGTAATGCTCCGGGTGATGTAGCTCTGGCTCGCAGTCTTGAACCGGGGCAGATTCAAGCCATCATTGGCGGTCACTCACAGTTGCCTGTCTGTATGGAAGGGGACACGGGTGAGTACGTAAAGAAATATGCTCGAGATGAGCCTTGTAAGCCTGATCGTCAAAATGGCACTTGGATCATGCAAGCCTACGAATGGGGTAAATTTATTGGCCGTGCTGACTTTGAATACTACGGTGGCGAGCTTCATCTGGCAAACTACGAGCTAGTTCCAGTGAACACTGAAACCAAGTATGGTTTTATGCAGCATTCTTCTATGCTAACCCCCAAAGATCCGGAAACCCTCGAATTACTGCGTCCATATCAGCGCAATGGTCAGGTAAAACTGCGAGAGGAGATTGGTGTAGCAAAGGCCGATTTCATTGGAGATCGAAAGGTTGTTCGTTACCAAGCGACACCTCTAGGGATTATGATAGCCCATGCTCAGACTCTGCTATCTGTGCCAGCAGATTTTGGCATCATGAACTCCGGCGGTATTCGTACCACCATAAAGAAAGGGCCTATTCGTTATCGTGATGTGCTTGAGGTGCTGCCTTTTTCTAACAGTGTCACTGTGACTGAGATGAATGGTGTCGAACTGAAAAAGTATTTGTCTAAGGTTGCGCTTATGACTCAAGGCTCTGGAGGCTTTGCCCACTTCAGCGGCATCAAGATGACCGTTGACTGTAAAGCTAAGGATGTTGATATCAGTGCTATTGGTGACAAGCCCTTCAAGCTAGAGAATAACTATCGATTTACCCTCCCTAGCTATAATGCTGCGGGCGGTAACAAATATCCAAAGTTGAAGGAAAAGGCGAGAGACACAGGCTTTGTTGATGCCGATATGCTTTATCAATTCATCAAAAAGCATGGAACACTTGATCCTATTAATTATGACACGGCGAAAGATGTTCGCTATATCAACTCTAGAAATTCTGATGGCTGCAGTAGCTAAACTTATTACCTAATAAGGTTAATCGGCTGCTCTATTAACACCCTAAACAGCGCCCTGCCTTTCGGTTTGGCGCTGTTTATTTTAAGGGATGTATCCGGAAAACCCATATCAAGGAAATACGTTTTTGAGACTCTTAGGCTTGAATGATAGCGGCGAAAAAATGCGTTAAATAATCAAAATCAGTTAACAATATTATATTTACTCATCATAAATTCAATTACCTACGCTTACCCTCCATTATTAAGAGCAGAAGAAATCTAATACAACCTAGATAAAACCCACCAAAAACAATGTCGTACAGAAAAGCTTTCAGCATGAAAATATTTTTTAAACTGCTCCATAAGTCCAAAAAAACTCTCCTTATTTTTACAGGATTCAATCCTGAATCTGCAATTTCCGGTTTTCTAATAACGAACGCTCTTCGGTTTTCTTTACAATTCACCACCAATGTAAATAGTAATCATTTCTATTTAGATTAGTGTGTTATTTATATAAACTATGCCTGCAAATTACCGCTGCGCATTAACCGCGTTTTCTTCGCTCGCTATAAAGATGATCAAAAATGAAACGATTAACACTGTCATATGCCATACTTCTCGCACTGACTCCTATCAGTCAACTGCATGCTGAAACCCCAAATGAGACCCAAAATGAAGCGGTAGATCAACTTGACCCTAGTGTTGAAACGATTGAGGTTAAGGGAAGATATATTCAAGGCTACAATGCACATTCTGCCAGTGGAGCATCACGCCTTGATTTAGCCATCAGCGACATACCGCAATCAGTATCGGTGATAACAGATGCACAACTGCGCGATTTTCAATTAAATGACATTAACTCTGCGCTCGATACTGCAACAGGCATTAACGTAGAACGCATTGAAACCGACCGCACCTATTACACGGCTCGTGGCTTTGATGTCACTAATTTTCAAATCGACGGTGTTGGCTTGCCGCTTACCTCAGGTAATAACCATGCTGATGAAGACACCGCGATATACGATCGCGTTGAAGTCATACGTGGCGCAAACGGCTTAATGACAGGTGTGGGTAATCCATCTGCAACGGTTAACTTTATTCGTAAACGCCCAACAGATGATAACCAACTTAATATGCTAGCCAGTTATGGCAGCTGGGACAACCTACGTTTAGAAGTGGATGGCACTGCTCAATTAAATGATACTGTTGCCGCCAGAGTAGTTGCAGTCAAACAAACTAAAGACTCCTACTTAGACCGCTATAAAACTGATAAAACGGTACTTTATGCCTTTATTGACGCCAAATTTACCGATGATACCAGCCTGTCTATCAGCCACAGCTATATTGATAATGATGCTAAAGGTAACAACTGGGGCGCATTACCGCTGTATTACACTGATGGCAGTCCAACAAACTATGACCGTTCAACCAACACTTCAGCCAATTGGTCTAACTGGCAAGTTGAAAAGCAAAATACTGTAGTTGAATTAAGCCATTACTTTTCTGATAACTGGCGTTTACGCGCAACTTATTCGCACAAAGTTACCGATGAAGATACCGAGCTATTTTATGTCTTTGGAACACCAAACAAAACAACCGAACTTGGGTTAACTGGTTATGGTAGTGAATATGATTTAGACGAAAATCATAACCTAGCAGATATCTATATCAATGGTGATGTCACGCTATTTGGTAGAGAGCATCAAATTGTTACAGGCATCAATTATGCCCAAATGGACTACACAGACACCTCACTATACGACTACAGCACGGGAAATGGCTTCCCTGCAATGCCAGATTTAAATACCTGGGACGGTAACACCCCAAAGCCCACCTTTAAAGACGATCTGCGTGGCAGCGATGTCAGCGCAACCCAAAAAGCAGCTTACTTTACCGGTCGGTTTAATCTGTTTGAAGATTTTTATGTCATTGCTGGAGGCCGCTATAACGACTGGCAGGCCGCGGGTGAATCATACGGTAATGTTCAAGATGTAGAAGATGCGCAATTTATTCCTTACCTTGGCATGACCTATCGCTTCATTCCTGAATTATTGGCCTACGCCAGCTATACCGAAACATTCACCGCACAGCGTGAATTAGATATTAATGACAACACATTAGCCCCAGTAACCGGCGAAAGCCAAGAGGTGGGTCTTAAAAGTGAGCTATTCAATGGCAATCTGATTACCACCTTAGCCTATTTTGATATTCAACAAACCAATCTTGCTATGGTAGACCCTCGTACAAGTCAGCTACCTCCGACAGAACGTCGCTATATCGGCTCAGATGGCATTAGCAGTAATGGTTTTGAACTGGATATTGCAGGCGAAATTTACCCTGGATTAAACGCAAGTATTGGTTATACCGACTTTGATATTAAAGGTAATGACCAAGTTGCAGCTTACACTCCAAGTAAGTTATTTAAATTTGCCGCCACCTATGACTTAGCCTTAATTGAAGGGCTCACATTTGGGTTTAATATGCGTTGGCAAGATGATATACAGCGCTCACAAGGCGTGGTTGGTGCTGACTTCATTAATGCAGGACAAGAAATTACGACTCATCAAAAAGCCTATGCCATTGTTGATTTAATGGCTAAATATCACTTTACCGACAGCCTTGACCTCACTGTTAATGCCAACAATGTTACCGATGAAAAATACCTTACCAGTCTTTATTGGGCACAGGGATTTTACGGTGCACCTGCTAATTACAGCGCCACAATGAGCTGGCGTTTGTAATCACTAATCAAACCATACACAAACAATAGCGTAGAAAATTCTGCGCTATTACTTTGCCATGATAAGTGTCAAACCGAATCTAAAGCACAGACAACCTACACAGAGGTAAGCATGAGAAAAACCCTCTTTAAATGGCACTCCTATGGTGCACTAATTGCCATGTTGCCTATCTTAATTATGTCGATAACCGGCAGCATACTGATTTTCAAGGTGGAAATAGATAGTCTACTGAGACCCGCGCACATGCTTGTCGATGCACTGCCCACAACGCCAAGAGTTAATTTAGACACCTTAATGCAAACCACGTTAGGGGCTAATCCTGATTATGAGTTAGGTGGATGGGAGTTATTTGATGATAAGTCACGCTCAGATGCTGCCTACCTGATTAAACGCGGCACAGAAGATTGGAATAAAGTCTATATTAATCAATACACAGGGCAGCTTTTGTCACAAGCTCAACCTGTGGACCACTACATCACCGACTGGCTACTCGAACTACATTACTCATTTTTACTCCATGTAAAAGGGGCTTCAATAGCCTTTATTGCGGCACTCATCATGTTATTTTTAGGGATCAGCGGTATGATTATTTACCGTCGATTTTGGACAAAATTATTCACCCTACGTTTAGGTGCCGTAAAGCGTATTTTGTACAGCGACATTCATAAAATGATCGGTATCATTAGCTCGCCAGTAATGATTATATTGGCTTTTACCGGAGCTTACTGGAATATCAGCGGCATTATTCATGAAGTCACGGAACACGGCGACGGCGAGCATGTTTATATCACTAAACCTTTGCACGGCTTAGATATTTCCTTCGAGCAATTACGTCAACAGTCATCCAAAGAAATAGACAGTTTCCAAGCAGGTTACCTTGCCATGCCGCACGAACCTGAGCGGAATATCGATTTTTACGGACAAGTCGACACCACAAACCCACTGAATAGCGAATACAGCAGCGTGGTCAGTTTTGATAAAATGAGCGGAAAATTACTGTCAAAGCAAGATATTCGCCAAGCAGGTTTTTTAATGGTTTTTATCGACAGTTTTCGTAAATTACACTTTGGTTATTTTGGTGGCTTAATCACACGTATCATTTGGTGTTTTTTAGGCTTGATGCCAGTATTTTTAGCCTTCACCGGATTTTATTTATATTGGCAACGACGTCAATCTAAAGTGCAGTCAAAACAAAAACGCCAACAAGTCTTAAACGAGGCTATTTAGTTAACAATAAGATGGTTTTAGCACACTCACTCACATAGAGGTTCAATCGAACCTCTATTGCCACACAATAAAAACTTCCCCGCGTTGCTTTCATTAGCTGTAATAGCAAAAAGACTGCTGTATAATTCCGCCACTCCAATTTTGGCTGTTATCTACTCGTTTTTTTATACCTATTTATAGAGGCACTATGACTGTTAATCACTATGACCCTAAACAAACCACTACCCTAGCGACACCCAAGAAGGTCATAGAGGAACAAGCAAAATCAGCATTAAGCCTAAATAGCCCAATACAAGCTAGCGCGGCTAAAATTGGTTTTGTTAGTCTTGGCTGTCCAAAAAACCTTGTCGATTCAGAACGTATTCTTACCCAGCTACGTACAGAAGGCTATGACGTAGTCTCTACTTATGCCGATGCTGACATGGTTATCGTTAATACCTGTGGCTTTATTGACAGTGCGGTACAAGAATCTTTAGACACTATCGGCGAAGCATTAGCAGCTAATGGTAAAGTACTGGTAACAGGTTGCTTGGGGGTTAAGAAAGATGAAATTATTGAGCTACACCCTAACGTACTAGGCGTAACCGGCCCACATGCGTATGACGAAGTACTTAAACAGGTTCATCAGCATGTTGAAAAACCAAAACACAATCCATTAATCGATTTAGTGCCAGATCATGGTATTAAGCTGACCCCTAAACATTACGCCTATTTAAAAATATCAGAGGGTTGTAACCACCGTTGTACTTTCTGCATTATTCCTTCTATGCGCGGTGATTTAGACTCTCGTCCCATTGGTGATGTGTTAGGTGAAGCGCAGCGTTTAGTCAAAGCTGGCGTTAAAGAATTATTGATTATTTCACAAGACACCTCAGCCTATGGTGTCGATGTAAAACATAAAACGGCATTTTGGGACGGCATGCCAATCAAAACTCACATGCAGCAGCTTTGTGAAGAGTTAGCAAAACAAGGTGTTTGGGTGCGTTTACATTATGTTTACCCTTATCCGCATGTGGATGACATTATTCCATTAATGGCGCAGGGCAGCATTTTACCGTATTTGGACATTCCGTTTCAGCATGCCAATAAACGCATCCTTAAATTGATGAAACGCCCAGGTAGCTCAGACAAAGTGTTAGAACGAATTGCTAAATGGCGCGAAATTTGCCCAGAATTGGTGATCCGTTCAACCTTTATTGTTGGTTTCCCAGGTGAAACCGAAGAAGAGTTTGAAGAGTTATTAGACTTTTTAGAAGAAGCACAATTAGATCGCGTAGGTTGTTTTAAATACTCGCCAGTAAAAGGCGCTAAAGCCAACGACTTACCGGACCATGTGCCTGACGATGTTATGGAAGACAGGTTACAACGCTTTATGGCTTTACAGGCGCAAATAAGCGCAGACAAGCTGCAAGCCCGTATTGGTCAAGAGTATTTAATCTTAATTGATGAAGTGAACACCGAAGGCGCTATTGGCCGCTCATACATGGACGCACCAGAAATTGACGGTAAAGTGTATTTAACCGACGAGTTTGACGTACAACCTGGCGATCAAATTTGGGTGCAAATTATTCATGCCGACGAGCACGATGTGTGGGGCGTACGCGTAGAAGACTAATCGGTCATTAATCAAGATCACTATGCCAGCTTAATCGCTGGCATTTTTATACCCAGCACAGTCAGCTAAGCTGCAATTAGTTAAGCAACTATCCGTTAAGCAACTGCCGGTTAAATCACAATCAGTTAAAGTAGGTTATTAATCTTATTAAAAATATTTTATTTCAGATAGCAAAAAGCCACTCATAAGAGTGGCTTTTTGCTTTATGTGGTCGGTGATAGAGGATTCGAACCTCTGACCCTCTCGTCCCAAACGAGATGCGCTACCGGGCTGCGCTAATCACCGAGATTTTTACTTGAAAACAAGTCTGATATTTATTTAACGTTGAGGCTAAATTCGCTATAAGAAAGCGGGAATGTGGTCGGTGATAGAGGATTCGAACCTCTGACCCTCTCGTCCCAAACGAGATGCGCTACCGGGCTGCGCTAATCACCGAAATATACATAAAACAATAAATTGAATGGGGTGACTGATGGGGTTCGAACCCACGACAACCGGAATCACAATCCGGGACTCTACCAACTGAGCTACAATCACCACTGACTTTCAATCTTACTAACCAAATCCGACAAAACATACTACCGAATGGTGCGCCCAGAAGGATTCGAACCTTCGGCCTTACCCTCCGGAGGGGTACGCTCTATCCAGCTGAGCTATGGGCGCTCGCCTTGGTTAGCGACGCATATACTAAGGATAAATTGCCTCCACGTCTAGCCCTGATTTACTTTTTTTAACTGACTGATTAACTTTTGACTCATCAGCTGCAATTATCACCATTGTACGTGACATAATATTACTTGGATCACGTATCAAACTATGCTAATTATAGGTGTTGAAATAACGGATTTCTTTTTGGTATTTAATGGGATAAAGCAACTGCTAATGATAGATAAGGAAGTTAATTATCCAAAGCTAACCAATAACGTTGAATCACTTCAACGCCGTGTTATGCGTTTAAAGCGTTTGGCCGCTAAATATAAACGGGCGGAAATCATTCAAAATGCTTTATTAGGTATCTCTAACATTGCTACTAAAGCGGCATCTTTAGATGATTTCTATATTGGAGTTCATCAACATTTACAACGCTTAATTCCTGCTGACAACTTTTTTATCGCGTCCCAGAACCCCAAAACTGGCATGATGAGTTTACCTTTTTTTGCCGATGAGAAAGATCCCCACCCAACTGAGCTATACCCTGATGAAGAAATCTCTGCCATTTTAAAGCGCGGTATAACGGGCTATGTGCTTCGAAAAGGTAAACCTTTACTCTGTGACGACGCTGGCTTTAATCAACTCATTGAGCAGGGAGAAATTGAAGGCTTAGGGTCACCATGCCATCAATGGCTTGGGGTACCCATTAAAAACCAAGATATTGTCAGCGGTGTACTGGTGGTTCAAAGTTACAATGAGCACATTAATTACGGTGAACTTGAACTCGAATTAATGGGCTTTATTAGCCACCATATTTCTGGTGTGATGGAGCGTCTGCAACATAACGAGCAACTTGAATTAGCGATCGAAGAGCGTACTCGAGAATTAAGCCAAGCGTATAACAGCCTTAAATCAGAAGTAAAAGAGCGAGTAAAAGCAGAAAACTTACAAAAGTCATTATTCGAAATAGCTGACTTATCTGCTTCCAATGTTGCCGAGCATGATTTTTATAATCGTATTCATCAAATTATTAGCCAACTTTTACCCGCACAAAATTGTTTTATCTCTTTCATTGATAAAAATAATACTTTGTCATTTCCATTTTATGTATCGGAAATGGACAGTGAACATCCAGCCAGCCGCCCAATGCAAGATGGTTTAACCGAATATATTTTGCAACACAAGCAGCCAAGGCTACTCAGTGGTGATGATATTAAAACCTTGATTAAGCATGGTGACATTTATGCCCAATCACCGGCACTGAATAGAACTGAAATGATGCATCAATGGATAGGCATACCATTAGTGATTAAGGGCGAAGTTGTCGGTGCGCTAACCATTTACAGTTTAGATACAAAACAAAATTATCAAATCAAAGATCTTGAACTGCTGACTTTCGTTTCACAACATATTGCTAATGCGATTGAACGCAAAGATGCGGTTTATTCATTAAAGCGCAGCCATGAATTGCTCGAAGAAAAAGTGACTACGCGAACCCAAGCCCTGGCACAAATGAATATCAATCTACAGGAAGAAGTTAATCAGCGCCGTAAAATTGAAGCGCAGCTTGTTCACGATGCCCAGCATGATAATTTAACCGGTCTGCCTAACCGCAATTATCTTATGGAGCGATTATCACAAGCATTGAAACATGTTAGGCGCCATGGCTTAGACCAGTTTGCGTTACTGTTCATCGATTTAGACCGCTTTAAAGTAATAAATGATACTTTTGGTCATCTTGAAGGCGATCGGTTTTTAATTGAAACCGCAAAGCGATTAAACAATTGTATTCGTGAAAATGATACCTTAGCCAGAATGGGTGGAGATGAGTTCGTGGTATTACTTGATACTATTCATGGTACTCAAGATGCTGTAGAGGTGAGTGAACGGATTTTGCATCAAATCAGTCAGCCATATTTGTTAGCCAATCAAGACTTTGTTTCGGGAGCCAGTATTGGGATTGCGTTCAGTAGTACCAGCCAATTAGAAACCGGCGAGTCCATATTACGTGATGCTGACAAAGCCATGTATAAAGCTAAATCAAATGGTAAAGGCTGCTATATCATTTTCGACAGTAAACTAAGCTACCAGTCCGAACTACAATATGATTTAGACCAGCAGTTAAAGCAGGCTATCAATCAACAACAAATTAAAATAGATTACCATCCAATATACGACATCGATCAAACAACCGTGCTGGCGATTGAGCCCAAAACACACTGGCACCATGATAAACATGGAAAATGGGACCATGCTAAATTACTGCAGCTGGCCAATAGCTCACAACTCGAACTCGTACTGGATGATTATATTTTCAAACGATTAAACCAAGACTATCCTCAACTGAAGCAACAATTTGGTCAAGACATACAACTATATATGTCTATTTCAAGCCAACATGTAAAGCATAAATACGCGCTGCGAAATTTGAAAAAAACCGTCAAAAGTAGCGAAATAGATTTATCTAAATTAACCCTATTCTTCAATGAAAAGTCCCTAGTTAAAGACACTGAGAATCATCTCAACGCATTTGATATTATTAAGCAACTTGGGGGGAATATTGGCGTTGATCACTTTGGGACGGGTTATAGCTCACTCAGTAGCTTGAGCTTTTTACCGATATCAACTTTGATGTTAGATAACGAAATCAGCAAACATTTACTCAACGAAAACCAATTGAAATTAGTTAAGGCTTACCGCTTATCGGCTGATGCATTAGATTTAAAGATTGTGGCAACAGGTGTTGATACCTTACAACAACGCCAACAATTTTTAGAATTGGGCTACCGAATAGGTCAAGGACGAGCGTTAAAGCACGCACACTGATTAATTTTAGCCTTGCTTACTCATTTGACAATCGCCTTCGCCCTTTAACTCAGGCGGCACACACGTTAAATATCACCTTTTAAACCTCACCTAGACGTATTACTTTTTAAACATATCCCTTAGATTGGCAATGTTACTTTTACCCGACTCGACTCTTTGCTGTTCTGTTTGTTGTGGTTTGCGATTTTCCCAAATTAAATCATCCTGTGGTAACTCCATCAAGAAACGACTTGGCTCACAGCGCATTGTTTCACCAAACTGACGACGTTCGCGGCAAATAACAAACCACAGCTCACGTTGCGCTCGCGTAATGCCTACATAAGCTAAGCGCCGCTCTTCATCAACGTTATCTTCATCAATACTCGATTGGTGCGGCAAAATACGCTCTTCTACGCCCACCATAAACACAAATGGGAACTCCAATCCTTTTGAAGCATGTAATGTCATTAACTGTACTTGATCGCCGCCTTCATCTTCACTATTACGCTCCATCATGTCGCGTAAAGTGAGTCGTGTTACCACCTCGGGTAAAGTCATCGGCTCATCCAACTCATCACCCTCGAGCATTTCGGTGACCCAGCGATACAGTTCTGAAATATTCTTCATCCGCATTTCAGCCGCTTTGGCGCTTGTACTGGTCTCGTACAAGTAATCTTCATAGTTAATACTGCGGATCAACTTTTTAATCGCATCGACAGATTCGCCCCGCTTGGCTATCTCTCCTGTATCAACAATAAACTGGCCAAACTGATATAAAGATTTTATCGCGGCAGGTGCCAGTTCATGGTTTAAGCCCGCATCAAAAATAGCTTCAAACATTGAAATATGTTTTTGATTGGCAAAGTTGCCTAAGCGTTCTAAGGTTGCAGGACCAATACCACGCTTAGGTAAATTCACTACCCGCAGAAATGCATTATCATCATCGGGATTAACCACTAAACGCAGGTAAGCCATAATGTCTTTAATTTCAGCGCGGGAAAAAAACGACGTACCACCACTGAGCTTGTAAGGAATACGGTTGGTCATCAACGCCCGCTCAAGTAAGCGCGATTGATGGTTGCCACGGTATAAAATGGCGTATTGACCAAATTGGGTACGGCCAACAAACTTATGCCGAATAATTTCCGCAATCACTCGCTCAGCTTCTTGTTCTTCGTTCGCTGCAATCAATACCCGCAATGGTTCGCCATAGGCTAATTCACTGAATAGAGCCTTTTCATACACATGGGGGTTATTAGCAATCAAGATATTAGCCGCACGTAAAATACGCTGGCTGGAGCGATAGTTTTGCTCCAGTTTAATCAATTTAAGCCTGGGAAAATCAGTGCCTAATAGGACTAAATTTTGCGGTTTAGCCCCGCGCCATGAGTAAATAGATTGATCGTCATCGCCCACAACGGTAAATCTTGAACGCTCTCCCACCAACAACTTCACTAATTCATATTGGCTGGTATTGGTGTCTTGATACTCATCCACCAGCAAGTATTGAATGCGAGTTTGCCAACGGGTGCGCACTTCTTCATTCATGCGCAGTAATAATGTAGGAATAAGAATTAAATCATCAAAGTCTAATGCATTATACGCTTTCATGTGCTGCGCATAGCGCTGATACAACATGGCAAATAACTGCCCTTGCTCATCTTTAGCTAGCTTGCGCGCTTGCTGTGGAATGACCAACCCACCCTTCCAATTAGAAATGGCTGACGCCAAAGATTTAATTAAATCTTTATCTTCATCTAACTCGTCTTGGGTTAGCTCTTTTAATAGTGCAAATGTGTCTTGATCATCAAACAGTGAAAAGCCCGCTTTTAAGCCTAACACTTTGTGTTCACGCTTAATGATTTCTAGCCCCAGGGTGTGAAAAGTAGAAATCCATAACCCACGCGCTTCTTTACGGCCCATAGACTGAGCCACACGTTCTTTCATCTCTCGAGCGGCTTTATTGGTAAAGGTTACCGCAGCGATATTGCGCGCTTTATAGCCACACTTTTCGACTAGGTAAGCTATTTTATTAATGATAACTCGCGTTTTACCACTGCCAGCGCCAGCTAAGACCAGACAAGGGCCTGAGACATAATGTACTGCTTCATTCTGTCCTGGATTGAGTTTCATTAAATAACTTTCCCACTATTAAACACGAAGGCGGATCATAGCAGATGGTAACTTGGTAGAGTTAACAATTTTGACGTCATATTTTGCTGCCAGCACCTGCCTAAGCTACAATGGCTGCAATATTGGCGTAGGAAGGCAAATCATGATTAATCCAAAGAAAATAGAAGAAGTGGCCAAACAGCTCAGCGAAAACTTACCCAGCGGTGTTAAGCAATTTGCAGCAGAGTTTGAAGAGCGCAGTAAACAGGTGTTACAGAACCAACTGATGAAATTAGATGTGGTGTCGCGCGAAGAATTTGAAGTACAACAACATGTGCTATTAAAAACCCGTGAAAAGTTAGAAGCTTTGCAAGCCCAAGTCACTGAGCTAGAAAAACGCTTAGCTGAGTGATATCTCAACTCAATGCATTATAAACACCAATAAAAGCCTCTTTTTGAGGCTTTTTTATTGGTAATTATTATGGCTATTTGAACTTGTGCATCACATATCAAATTGACTATTTTGATACACTAAACGACCATTAACCCAGGTACTTATCACTTTACTGCGCCAAATATCTTCAGGCTCAACCTCAAAGTAGTCATCACTGACTAAAATGAAATCAGCTTTTTTACCCACTTCAATTGAGCCTATTATAGTTTCTTGATGACCAGCGTAAGCAGCAGATAATGTGAAACTATCAAGCGCTTCTATACGGGTAAGCTTTTCTGCCGAGAGCCAACCGTCTAAAGGTTGATTATCTCGGTCTTGACGGGTTACCGAGGCATGCAAACCAAAGTAAGGGTTAGGTGATTCCACCGGAAAATCAGAGCCGTTAGCAATACGGGCATTGGCATTCAATAACTTGCGCCATGCATAAGCTCCGGCTAAGCGTGCTTTGCCTAAACGATTTTCAGCCATATTCTTATCACTAGTGGCATGGGTTGCTTGAATAGACGCTATTACTCCTAATTCGGCAAAACGATTAATATCACTCACCTCTAGTATTTGTGCGTGCTCGACTCTGTGCCTTAAGGTGGGCGATTTAGTTTTTGCTATCGCGGTTTGATAGTTATCTAGCACTACCTTATTGGCGTTATCGCCAATGGCATGGGTGTTAACCTGAAACCCTGCTGTCATCGACTCCAGAATTAACTCAGCTAACTTGTCATTGGAATACAGCATTAAGCCTTTATGGCCATGTTGATCACTATAATCTGCCAATAAAGAGGCACCGCGACTGCCCAAAGCTCCGTCTGCCGATATTTTAACGCTATCCATTTTGAACATATCGTCAGCGGTTTTGAACGGCCCTTTGGCAAGATAAGTAGCATACTGAGGATCTTCAACCGACAACATGGCGTTAATACGAATAGGCATAGCATTAGCTTTGGCCAATGCTTGATAGGCATTAATATTATCAATACTCACACCGGCATCGTGCACACTGGTTAAGCCGTAAGAGGCTAGCGACTCCATTGCCGTGACTAAAGTCGACTCAAGCTGCGCCGCTGTCATGCCAGGAATAACCTCATATACCAAGTTCATCGCGTTATCGATTAACACGCCCGTAGGTTGGCCTTGGCTATCTAGAATAATTTCACCACCTTCTGGTGCTTTAGTGGCTGCGGTAATACCGGCGAGCTGGAGAGTTTTACTATTAACCCACAATGCATGACCGTCTACTCGACCAAATGCGACTGGAGTATCGGCAAAGACTTTATCTAAGCTAGTTTTTGTGGGAAATGTTTTACTGTCCCATAGCTCTTGGTTCCAGCCTCTGCCGAGTAACCAACCCTGTGAAGGTGTCTGTTTTACAAAAGATTGTGCACGGCTAATGGCATCAAGTTCACTTTGGGTGGCCACTAAGTCAACCCGCTGAAGACTTTGACCATAACCCAGCACATGACCATGGGCATCAATTAAACCCGGTAATAATGTTTTACCTTTGCCATCAATCATGGTCACGCCTTTTTCAAGCGCTAAATCAGGTTTATCTATATAAACTTGCTCGATTTTATCGTCAGTAAACTTAACTGCTGAAAATGTTTGTAATTGGCCATTATTAACGCTGTAGCCTTGTATATTGTGAATTAGTGCGGTTTCCGCCCAACTTGGCGTACAACATAATGCAATCAAACCTATTGCCAGTCTTTTCATGTTTCGTCCCTATCAGAATATTAAAATCAGCTCCCTATTAAATGTTAATAATTCGTTATAAGCAAGTCGATTAACTCAACTAAAGAGTCACCATAAATTGAGTACTTTACTGCGAGTCACTTTTACAATAGACACAAATAAAAAGGCCGCTAATCAGCGGCCTTTTTCTCACATAGATAATTGTTTATATTTCGAATTTCTCAATCTCAGCCTCTAAACTGTAGGTGAGCTGTTTGACATCTTCACTGACACTGTGAGCCTGTTCAGAAACCGTATTAGTTTTAGAAGCCATGTCTGCAATAACTACAATGCGCTGGGCAGAGTCTTCGCCGGCAGCTAACTGCTCGGTAGCAGCTTGTGATATTTGCTGGCTCATATGGGCAATATCAGATAATGACTGGGCAATATTTTTAAGCTCGTCGGTTACCCGTGCTGACTTGGTGACAGTTTCTTCACTGGTCGCAATACTTTCTACCACAGAAGCCTTGGCGTCTTGGGTCGCCTTTTGCAGCTTATCAATCATTTGCTTAATCTGTTCAGTACTGGTTTGGGTGCGCTGCGCTAACTGCCTAACCTCATCGGCTACAACAGCGAACCCACGCCCTTGCTCACCAGCTCTTGCCGCTTCAATCGCGGCATTCAATGCTAATAAATTGGTTTGCTCAGCAATGCCTTGAATCACTAATAATACGCTGGCGATGTTATTCACTTCATCGTCTAACACTTGAATGTTTTTACCCGCGCTTTCAATCTGGTTTTCTAATAGCGAAATCGTTTTAGCTGATTCTTGGGTAAGTCTATGGGCATTAATACCTTGCTGCTCTGCGGCATTAACCGACTGTGCGGCCTGTTTAGCATGTTCAACAACATTGGCAGACGATGCGGTTAATTCAGTAATCGCTGAAGCCACCATTTGCGTTTCATCATGCATTGCCCGCGTCAGTTGATCTAGCTCATTAGAGCGTTTAGCTGAGCCATCTGCCTGCTGATGAAGCGTGTCAGTAACGCTTTTAATTCCTTTCACTACGCCCTGCAAGCCAACTTGCATATAATTCATTGCGCCCACCACACTATCACGTTGTGCGGCAGAGAAGGCTTGATGCTGGCGTAAATTACCCCGTGACACGCTTAACACAAATTGATGTACTTGCTCAATTTCTGCCCCTAGCGAGTGACGTAATTTAAAACCAAATCGAGCCAAGCTAAGCGATAAAATAATTGCCACAACAATCGCAAAACTTAATAAGCCACTGGCGACAGACCAATATCTTGCGTCCGCTTCAGCATAGCTGATGCCAGTCCCCACATACCAATGCCATAACTCTGATTGTTGCACAACAGAGGTTAATGCAACGACTTCACCTTCTCTCTCTGATGTCCATTCATAGGTCAAAATCTTGCTAGTTTGGTTACCTACGAGTTGTTGTACCATTTGACCAATGCTTTTGCCATCTGCATCAACAAAGTCATTAAAGCTAGTTCCATGCAATTGCGGATCATGCGGTGTGGCAACAAAGTCCATATTATTATCAACCACATAAACATATTCAGAGTCGTGATATTTGTTCTCACGCAGCACTTGGATGGCTAATGCCTTAGCTTGCGTTTCGCTGAGTTCACCCGATAGTTGAAATTGCTCAAATTGAGCCACAATATTTGCAGTACTTTTCATTAATTGATTAATACGGGCAATATTATCACTGTGACTAGAGTCTGATAATGCACGTAAACCGCCCAGAGCAATCCCTAGATTAGACACAAATAGCAAGGTAGCAAACAAGATTATTTTTGTTTTCAATGTCATAGGGAAACCTCATGTTTATCGTAATACTGGAGTAGTATTTTGTAAATTTATTGCACTACTACACCATAAAAATGACAGCGGTGTCATTATTTATTTAACTAAAGTGCAACATATTAAAATGACAGCGAAATAGTTAACAAACCAGTAAAACTGCTTAATATTGTGAACCTGTGAACAGACTCAGTTTTGATTTGGTGAGACGGGAAACAAGATCAATAAATTTCAGATTTTGGACTGTAGATCAAAAATAGGCTGACGTATCATCAACCTATTAGGACCTAATAATCTTTCGAGATGAATATAGTTATGTGAAAATATACAAACTTAGCACTAATTCAAACTAGTACGACTCGACTTTGCAACTTTACTGTTTTTAACTTTTATGGCCTCAATTAATTGATTGTACTTAAGTTGCATGTCAGCAATTTCAATATCAATCACATATTGCCATGTCATGCCTAAGTCTTTGGTAAACACAATGTCGCCTTTATCACAAAGGAAATATAATTCTTCCTTTGATGAGATTTGCGCTAACAAGGTTTCACAATCAGATTTAGCGAAGCCATGGTATTGCCACGCTTTTTTATTATTCGCTGTTGAAATATGCGTTGATATTATTTTCAACTCACTCGACACACGCTTGCCGTTTGCAGGCTTTAATCCTTCTCGTCCTAAAGTTAACACTGTGCCATCGGCTAACATTAACGGGACACTTTTCTCGGCATCACCATCGGCAAAAGATTTTATATAGCGATTAATCGATATCCAAGACTCACCAGAATTTTGACTAATAACTTGATCGCCAATACCATCCCACTGACTGATTTCTACACCAACTAGATCACCCTTTGGTAAGGAGGCAACGGCTAGCATGCTGTCGGTTTTAATATCTGTCCAAGTATCCGTTTGTAAGTCATGTTGGAATAGTTTTTTATCATTTAAAACAGATAGCTGGCCAGACTTAGTGATAATAGGAAATACATCACCAATGACGGTTAAAAAATTATTAGTGTTGCGTTGAAAGCTTTTTAATTTCTGCCAGTCGCTGTCCAATGAAGAGAATTTATACGCACTATATTCGTTGACTGATTGCGTCATCGCATAATAGCTATTTTTACCCGCCCCAAACCAAATTATGGCTTCCGTTGTAGGCACTCTTGATACTGGTGTCCATGCGTGTTGCCAGTCTTTGGTAGTAAAAATTTCGCCTCGCTCGCCAGCAACCATGATTTGTTGTTCTGTTTCCAATATCGCAGCAAGTTGGCTATTGGTCGCTAAATTAATTTGATGCCATTTGTCTTGCTTGTCTTGCCATTTTAATTGGCCAAATTTAGACGCGATAACACTTTTACCATGAATCGACAGTGGTATAGCTGTTTTACCATATGCATTTTGACGAGATAAGGTACTCAATTCGCTCCTGAAACCGTCTAACGCATCTTTTTCCCACGTCAATATATTATCTAAATTTAGGCTGTTAGCTAAATTCGGGTAGTGAGTGAATAAAAAACTGTCAATTGAACGCAAGGTATTTAAACGAGTAACGTAGGCTTTTTGACTAGATTGTTGACTCCAAAATGACCTTTCCTGCACATTTAATAACGGCTGAAAAACAATGCTACCTAGATTGGTCAACTGGCCTTTTTTAACGGTAAAAATGCCAGCCATAGCATCTACAGGCATAGTTAACCAAGAGGTATAATCGCCGCCATTATAGAAACTATATAAACTGGAGATCATATAGCGACCATCAGGCATTGAGCCGATAAATATTTGACTATCGATTAGCCCTTCTTGAGTCGGAGTTAACGAGTAGAAGTCTGGCTTCCAATCAACTCTAGGCTGATCAATTGAGTAGTTCTTTTTTTCTTTTGCTTTATCGATAGCTTGCTGCTTTCTAACCTCCATGTTATCTAATCTGACCACAATAACTTCGGTCCAACCTTTATGATTAACCGCTAAGGCATCGCTATTGTTAATCACTTGAACGCCTACCACCCCGTGATTAACATCAAGAGTTTGATTTTTGTCTATATGCGTGTTTTGTATAGTGCTGTTACAAGCAGAGAGGAGAAGTAACGAGATAACTAAAATTGAACGAACTAACATTTTCATTCCTTTGAAAGTTGAATTAATACTATTGTCTTATGCTCAGAGAGGATAAACAAGTAAGTAGCATTCAAAAAATGTTAATAACTTGTATCAACAAAACCAGGCTGATTTAATCTATTACAGATAAATTAATCAGCCTAAGCTAACATTTAATAAACTCATGCTAAGTATTACTCGGCAATAAAGACTAATATTTTGCGCTGTAAGGCCTTATCATCCTGGCGGCCATAATGAACCAATAGATCATCTTTACCATCGTGATTAATGTCGGTCACAGACACGAGCGAGCCTTTTTGAGGTAAGGTAAATTCCAACTCATCACTGCGGCTAGAAAATGGTGACTCACCACTTTGGCCTTGAAATATTTTTAATCGTTTTTCGGTATCCGATAATAGTAACTCTTGAAAACCATCACCATTTAAGTCGCCTAGAGTAATAACAGGCTCACCGGTTTGGCCTGAGGTTAAACTAAAACTTAATTCAACTTCTTTAGCCACATTAGCCTGTTTGGGAAATTGAAACTCACTGTTCATTTTGAACACATAGACATCTTGGTCAATGCTACCAGATAACAATGCGCCAACAATTTGTGACACGCCAATATCAAAACCCGACACCAATACTTCATCTATGTTGTCTTTGTCTAAATCCACAAAACTGAGTCCAGATAATGTGCCTTCAGCCCGAATAACACTGGTAGGTTTACGGCCAAAACTGAGGGTATTGTCCTTGTTACGGCCAAGATACACCTCGTAATCGTTACTTTTATCAAATACACCGCTGCTTTTGGTATAGCGCACGACTAAATCTGTTATTCCGTCACCGTTAATATCGTCGAGTTTTTCAACTTTACGGTGCATCAAATTACTTTGATCTAATTGTCCGCCATAAATGTCACGCTTATTCCACCAGTTCACTCCGCTGATAGGCTGACTCACAGGAATAAATGTCGCCGATAACAAAAACTGACCGTTATCTTGCTGAAAATAGACTTCTAATAATCCCTCGCCCACTTTAATAATATCGTCTCGGTTATCAAAATTAGCGTCGGAAAAATACAAGGTTGGTTGACTATATTGTGCGCCATTATCGGTTAATTCAATATTGGGTAATAAAGGTAAAGATTGTGTGATAAAGGTCTGTATTTCAGTGGCGGGATCATTATTAGCTAGCAGTATATGCATGGCTTTAAAGTCACTTAAAACAATATCGGCAATGCCATCATTATTGATGTCTTTAACAAATTCTCCACGGGAGATGAAATCAGCTTGGGGAGTTAAGGTTATTGAACTAATACTGGCAGCTTTACTGATTTGGCTTTGCGTAGCCTGCTCAGATATTGACGCTAACGCAGGATGGCCAACTTGGTATTGCCACAAAGTGTCGGCACTTAAAAAGTACAGTTTTTGTAATTGTAATTGCTGACTGTCATCTTCAGGCTGATAAACATCGTAGCGAAACAGTGCTTGGCTTAATGGTTGTTTGTCTAATAAGCTTAATTTTTCTTGCTTAAAACCATAAATATATAGCCAACGTTGGGCATTATCATCGACACCAATGACAATAAGTTCATTACCTTCATTGTCCATAATATTGGCTGATATAGCGGGCTGGACCAGTTCTATGTCGGCTTCAATGGTGTATTCTAAAAAGCTTAATTTATCTTTCGCGACGGTTACATTAGCATGTAAACCGACTAAAGCTAACGCACTGTACACTATCCCTTTTATGGCTGAGTTCAATCTCATTATTATGGCTATCCTTGGTTGAAACAAAGCGTACCGCTTTGATCTTGATTATTAGGTTATTGACTAAAGTAATACTGCTTACTGCTACTTGTATTGTTATAGCACCTGCCTGGCTAGAGCTTTAGTTCAATGTCGTCATACCATTTACGCACAAGTGCTACGCCATATTTGCGCTCTAAACGCCTAACAACAAAGTGTCCTCGAGCCATGTCTTGAAAATGACTAATAAACAGAGTGTTAATGACCACCCCACCGGCAGCGCCAATAGCAGGCACAGCCTGAGCAGCCATCTTTTGAGTCACTTGTATGCCAAAACGTTCCGCAATCATGGCAACTAATTTAACTAACATAGGAGCCGCTTCCTTTGAAATCCCTTTACTGGCAACATACTCGGCGGCTTCCGCAATAGAGTTCGCTAATACGGTGCGCACAGCAAAGTAGCCTTGCTCAGATTGATCATCGTCAACTGTGTTTCCACCTAAAGCAAATACAGACAAGCAGGCAAGTTGTGTTTCAGGTTCAGTGATGATTTCACCTTCACTTCTAGCAATATCGGCAATTGAACGTAACATAATGGTGGTTGAAATGGGCAGTTCAATAGCTATCGCGCTCAAGCCAAAAAAACCACCTGCGCCACCACTTATTACTACGCCCAGTTTATGTAACTTATTAGATGAGTGCGCCCCTGGCTGATTTTTTAAGGTATACAAGGCAGCTTGACTTGCCTTCATCAAGGCAGCTTGAGTGACTTTAGTCACTGTAGAACTAATACTTTTTGGCAGCAAGGCAAAGCCTTTTTCAATAGGCGCGCCGATGTAATCGGTTAACTTAGCCGCCAGCCCAGGGTTTTCAAGCAACTGTTTAGCTTGCTGTAAAGATTTAAATTCTGTATCTGTAAGCGGCATAGTATTCTCGATAAACCTTCTTTCTCGATAAACCGGCTATTAGCACATACTTATCTACACCTAAATTAGTATGATGTATTAGTTTTATCATCAATAAATAACGGAATGAAGCTGTGAGTAAAAGTTAGTGGTAATAGTGACAAGGTTTTTGGTAACAGCCTGTAACAATCTGTCGTAACATTCTGCCTATATTAGGTAATTATGGTCTATCTCAATAACGCCAACCCACTACCGAATCGAGTCCCCTCAATCGGTAATGAATTTTATTTAGCCGCTGTGATGCTCACTCGTTATGCTTAGTTGGTTATCGTCACCGACTCAATAATAATTGGCTCTTTTGGTACATCTTCATGGCCAGAAATCGTTGCCGTTTTAACCTTTTCAATCTGTTTCACCACCTCAATACCTGCACTGACCTTGCCAAACACAGCATAACCCCAACCATTGTTAGTGGTGGCGGTATGATCGAGAAAGCTGTTGTTAGCAGTGTTGATAAAAAACTGCCCTGTAGCTGAATGCGGCGCATCTGTGCGTGCCATAGCAATAGTGCCCAATACATTGCTTAAACCGCGATTAGCTTCATTGGCTATCGGCGCATGGGTCGGTTTTTCAGCCATGTCGGCGGTAAATCCACCCCCTTGGATCATAAATCCTTTAATCACACGGTGAAAAATAGTCTGCTCATAAAATCCTTCCTGGCAGTATCTGATGAAGTTTTTTGCGCTAACAGGGGCTTTTTCCATATCGAGTTCGATGTGAATATCGCCGACATTGGTGGTCAAAATAATGGTCATGGGAGCTCGATAATGAATGAGTGATTTCGTGGCATTATAACCACTTATTATAAAAAATAGCTGAAATAAAAATGCCTGCATATGCAGACATTGTTAGATTTACTGATTAAACAAATCTATCGCAGCTCGGGTCATTGATCTCACCCCTGTGCTGATAGTTAACCGATAATCTGGGGCAAATTGGCTTGAATGCAGTGACGGTAAAGTGTCTCCTTTAGCCACGCTATCGGCATATATTTGAGGCTCAACTGCGCCTAACCAGAATAAAGTGATAGGTACTTTTTCGGCAGTCCTGCCGTATAAACCAAAATCTTCACCTGCCATAACTTGTGGCGCAACGAGCACGTTATCGGTACCAATTTCAGCTTCAATACTGGCTTTCACTTTTGCCGCTAACATTGGGTCGTTATAGGTAGAGGGGATGGTTTCATCATCATGCACATTCACTTCAGGCATCAGTTCTTCTGGTAAACCCGCGCTAATGGCTATGCCTTTAGTTATCCTTTTTATCGCCGCGATTTGTTGCTCACGGACATCAGGATTATATGAGCGTAACGTTAGCTGCAACATCACTTCATTAGAAATAATATTATGCTTTGATCCGCCGTGAATAGACCCCACTGTAACCACATTGGGCTCAAGTGGAGATATCTCACGGCTCGGAATGGTTTGCAGTGCCATCACAGTGCGCGCGGCTAAGACAATAGGGTCTATTGTGGTGTGTGGGTATGCGCCATGGCCACCTTTACCTTTGATTTTGATATCGACAGAATCGACATTTGCCAGGGCATAACCACTAATGGCACCGACTTTACCTGCGGGAATTGTCGCACTAACATGCAGACCTAATACGGCATCTGGGGTTGAAAACTGGCTAAACAAGCCTTGCTTTAACATGGCTTTAGCACCACCGCCCACTTCCTCAGCAGGTTGGGCGACCATCATAAGCGTGCCTTTCCAATCGGCTTTATGTTGCATTAACTGCTGCGCTGTACCAATTAAGCTAGTCATGTGAATATCATGGCCACAGCCATGCATTACACCCACTTTATTATTGCTGGCATCAAGTGTGGTTACCTTAGAGGCGTAAGATTTTCCCGTTTGTTCAATAATGGGTAAACCATCGGTATCAGCGCGGATCATCACTGTCGGTCCTTTACCATTTTTGAATATACCTACCACGCCGTAACCGCCAAAATTTTCGGTCACGGTAAATCCAAGACTGGTTAATTCCTGCGCCATTCGAGCGCTGGAATTTTTTTCATGGTACGACAACTCAGGGTTCTGGTGTAAGTGAATATAAAGCGATTCTAATTGTGGTAAGGCTTTGTTAACGCTGCTAGATAATGGCACATTTGCGTTAGCAAACGCAGGATTCAGAATAATAGGTAACGCAAGCAATGACCCCTGCAAACAAGCCATTGCAGAGGACGGTAATAATTTATATATCAGCATTTGATTTCAACATGTCAGTAAAGGTTATTTAACAAGCTAACACATTAAAATCCATTTACAGAGTCATAAAATCTCCGCTTTTTAAGTTTAAAGGCCTAAGACTATCTGGACATAACTGACCTCATTAACTAGGTACCCACACTAATTCAGGTAAGGCATTCAAGTCTAAACAGTTGCCCTTTTCAACAATTACCCCTTTTTGGGGAGCTAATTGCGGGTCCTGACTTAACATCTCGAGCAATGTTTTTTGTGAATCAGGCTCTCCGTGAACTAAGACCACGGGAGGATTGCCAACAAAATGACGATACCAACTTAAGAGTTCGGCCTGATCAGCATGGGCAGAAAGCCCACCAATAGTATGAATTTTGGCATCCACTTTTATACTTTGACCGTGAATGGTTAGCTCTTTAGCCCCATCGACGAGCAGACGCCCTGGAGTACCTAAAGCTTGATAGCCACAGATAATAATATCGGTACCCTTGCGCGCAAGGTTATGGGCTAGATGGTTACGAATGCGACCGCCATTACACATGCCACTACCGGCAATAATAATTAGCCCTTCATGTATATCATTAAGCTCGATTGACTCTTCTGTGCTGCTAGTAAATTCGGCGGTAGATAATAAGGGATGTTGCCCAGGCGATAAACGAGTAAAACGCTTAAAGTCTTCATCCATCAATGGATAGTTATTCACATAAACCTGGGTTGCTTTAATTGCCATCGGACTATCAAGACAAATTCGCCAGCGCGATAAATCCCATTCTTTGGCATAAATATGGAATAAGTACAGTAATTCTTGCGCCCGTCCCACCGAAAAAGCTGGCAGTAAAATATTGCCACGGCTTTTATGAATGGTAGTGGCAAAGATGCCTTTAAGCTCAGTCAGGGTATCTTGCCAGCTTCGATGCTGACGGTTGCCGTAGGTGCTTTCCATCATCACTAAGTCTGCATGTTCTATTATGGTGGGGTCTGACAGAATTGGCATGCCTTCACGGCCAAGATCCCCGCTGAACACCAGCTTTTTTTGCTCAGGTTGCTGCCCCAGCCAAAGCTCGACTACCGCAGAACCTAAAATATGACCCGCATCGGATAGCGTCGCTTCGATATCGTCTGTTACCGCAAAACGTTGGCCGTATTCTAGGGCAACAAACTGGGTTAAGACCTGATCAACATCATCCTGGGTGAACAAAGGCTCAAGCGGTGTTAAGTCATTTTTGGCACGTTTTTTATTTTGCCGCTCGGTGTCTCGCTCTTGCAGCATAGCGGCATCTTTTAACATAATAGCGCACAGCTCTGCCGAGGCTTTATGGGTATAAATTGGGCCAGTAAATCCTTGCTTTGCTAATAGCGGTAAGCGACCTGAATGATCAATATGGGCATGACTTAATACCACGGCACTAATAAGTTCAGGCCGAAAATCAAACGGGTCACGGTTACGCAGCTCATCCGCCTTGCCACCTTGAATTAATCCACAATCAAGTAATATAGATTGCTGGTTAACTGTGATTAGATGACAAGATCCAGTAACCTCTTGTGTCGCGCCTAAAAATCGCAATGTCATTTGCATGCTAATCTCCAATTTGTATGCTAGATATCACTCTGATGATTTAATATTAGGCTGTTCGGAACAAAAAGGCGGGAGCTGGATCATAAATGTTCAAAAAACAAACATTCATCACAATAAGGAACTGACTAATGGCTCAAGACGACCGCTATTTTTATCAACCGAGTGAAGGCCATGGGTTAGCCCACGATCCGCTTAATGCCATTATCAGTCCACGCCCAATAGGCTGGATTTCATCACGCAATGGCAAAGGCCAACGCAATCTTGCGCCCTATAGCTTTTTTAACTGTTTCAATTACACCCCGCCCATTATCGGTTTTGCCAGCACAGCTTGGAAAGACAGCGTGGCCAATATTGTAGAAACCGGCGAATTTGTGTGGAACTTAACCACCCGTGAATTAGCTGAAAAAATGAATCAAACATCTGCGGCTTTACCCCACGGTGAAGATGAGTTTGCCTTTGCGGGCTTAACCCCTGCACCGAGTAAGTTGATTGGGGTAGACAGAGTGGCGGAAAGTCCGGTGAACTTTGAATGCAAGTTAACCCAATGCATTCAATTAAAAGATGCCAATGGCCAAGATATTGATACCTGGCTAGTGCTTGGTGAAGTCATTGCGGTGCATATCGCCAATCACCTGATTGATGACAATGGTATCTATCAAACAACACTCGCTGAACCCATTATGAGAGCAGGCGGCCCAACCGCTTATTACACAGTTACCGAAGATAATCGGTTTGATTTATCTCGCCCGGTTATGCCAAAGTAATATGCAATCACAACAGTTAGCAAAAATCGTTAAAACCCTTGGCGCGCAAAGCGTCTCCCATGTTGACCCTATACAATCACTTTGGGGCGGTTATGGTGAGCTTGTTAGAGTCTATTTGACGGGTTATCACTGTGCATCGGTCATTGTTAAACATATTCAATTCCCACAGCCCAAAACTCATCCCAGAGGCTGGGCGACTGATTTATCACACCAGCGGAAACTCCAATCGTATCAAGTAGAAAGTTATTGGTATCAGCATTACGCCAATCTCTGTACGGCTGATTCTTGTGTGCCAAAATGTCTATGGATTGAAACAACTGACCACGAGACACTGCTCATTTTAGAAGATTTAGCCGTACTCGGTTTCAATCGTGTTAACCCCCAACCAACACAAGCGGTTATTCAGGCCTGTTTAACCTGGCTGGCTCATTTTCATGGCAGATTTATGCAGCATACTGACGAGGGATTATGGCCGATTGGCACATACTGGCACTTAGCGACAAGGCCTGATGAACTAGAAGTATTACAAGATGATAAACTCAAAAATGCGGCTGCTTCGTTAGATAGCATCCTTAATAATTGCCCGTTTAAAACCTTAGTACACGGTGATGCAAAGCTGGCTAACTTTTGTTTTACCCCTGATTCAGCTAAAGCCGCTGCGGTCGATTTTCAATACATTGGCAAAGGCTGCGGCATGAAAGATGTGGCCTATTTTCTCAGTAGTGTGATGGCATTTAATCAGCCCACAGCGAGCATAGAACAAGCCGTACAGCAGTATATAGATTTTTATTTCAAGCAATTAGCCATCAGCGCTGCGCACTACCACCCCGCTATCAATTCAGCACAACTCGAAAGTACATGGCGTCCGCTATACGCCATTGCCTGGGCTGATTTTCATCGTTTTATCAAAGGCTGGAGCCCAGAGCATCCTAAAATAAATGCCTACTCTGAAACCTTAACCCAGCGAGCGCTATCACAACTGCAGTGTTAAAAAGTATTGACGCATAACCTACACTATCTTAATAAAACTTAGTGCTTTTTATCCCGCTATTGACGATTACGATTGTCCTATCAATAGTTTAATCAATGAGAGATTGACTTCGCAAAAAGGGACAATTTAATGGCGTAATTTAGTCTGAGAACTCTATTTAATTACCACTAAAGTTAGACAAAACCTCATTTTGGTATAGATTTAAAGAACAGCAGAGGTTGGAATTTCTTTATGGACAGTCCTTTTAGTTACACCCTTATTACGTTATTTTTTGCCAGTGTCATGCTCTCAATTATCTTTCTAATGTCCTGGTATTCGATGGGAAGACGGACATACACACTGTTTTTCTCAGTTTCTTTTATGGTTTCTGCGGCTTTATGGGCAGTAAATTTAGGGAAAACCTTATTCTCTTCCAATGAACTTTATTGGATTATAGTTTCTTCTTTATCACTTATTGCTGTCATTATGGGGACATGGGGGCACTGCTTAAGAGCTGGAGTTAAAATATCTCGCCTCCTCTTTTTCAGCCTTGCTATCTTAGGTGTATCACTAACTACTTATTTCACCATTTTTAATCCTCATATTGGTTTACGTATGTCTTTATACCTATATATTGATGTGTTTTTTTTACTGACCACAGCATTTGTTATTCTTAAGCATCGTCAACATTCGCGCCCCGCGGAAATAGGGGCTTCAATAGTGCACGCCCTTTTCGCATTAACATTATTTATTGCTGCCAGTATCGCCTTATCACAAGGTGCTGTAATAAATATGGATTTAGTGCACTTATACGCTATGGTGAATTTCACTTCTTTGCCAGCGGCTTATGTTGGTATGTCCGTTTTCGTTCTGTACATGTTAGCTTCTGACTTAGCTGAAGAAATGAAAACATTGGCAATAACAGATCAATTAACAGGTTGCTTTAATCGACGTGGCTTTTATGATAAAGCTAACCATCTACTAACCTCCTTTAAACAGTCTAATCAACATGTTTGCTTGATCTATTCTGATATCGACAACTTTAAAATGATTAATGATCAATATGGCCATACTGCTGGTGATCAAGTATTAAGCCAGGTTGCTAGACGATTAAAACAACACGTTAAATCTGACGATTTAATCGGCAGAATTGGTGGAGAAGAGTTTGTTATTTTAATTGGCAGAGCCAATTATAAAGAAGCGTTTGATGTTGCTGAAAGGCTAAGAAAAATATTAGCATCAACGCCAATCTACTATAGCAATATTGCAATATCTGTCACCGCCAGTTTTGGGGTTGTTGATGTCAAAACCGCTGATTCCAAAATTGAAAATGCTATCAATTTAGCAGATGAAGCACTTTATCACGCAAAAAAAACAGGTCGAAACAAAGTTATTCACAGCCAAGAACTAACTACCGTAATATCTTAAACAGCCTTTTATCACAAGCCTAACTACTTAAATGCCGCAGTTTATAATCCGTCGGGCTCATCCCGTAAACCTGCTTAAACAAGCGGCTGAAATGACTTGCACTGTGATACCCCAGCGAAAAACACACCTGAGTAATTTGCTGGCCCTGGGCAATTAATTTTGCCGCCTGCTTGATGCGTATCTGTTGCTGAAACGCCATTGGCGTGCAGCCAAAATGGATTTTAAATTGATAAAAAAATTTGCTCCGGCTCATACAAGCCTGGCGACATAAAGCATCGATATTAAGTGCTTCATTTAAGTGACTTTTAATATACTGTAACGCCGAGTTAAGCCCATTAAATTCAGGATCTTTTTCACTGTGGCACAACAAAAAATCCCGAGTTTGAAAACGTAACAAACGGATCACCAATTCTGAAATGGCTAAATCAATTAAACAATTTCTGTCGACTTCATTTTCAGTAAAAATATGCACCATGCGCTCAAGCAAAGCTTGGGTTTGCTCGTTATGATGGGTGTGTACTAAGGATTGCTGATATTGCCAATCACCATAACTTTTACTAATAGGTGCACGCATTTGCAGTTGATTGGCAATTGTTTGCACACGGTCAGTCGAAATTTCTATTGCTAAACAGGTTGTCGGTTGATGAATTTTAGCCTCAGGAAAGTCTATTTCTACCGCCTGATTTGGCGCCATAATAAAAGACTCATGGGGATAAAAAGCCGCCTCATAATCATCAACCGAATGCATCACTTTTTTGCCAGTTACCATGCCGCAAAACAATAATTGATCTGACTTCAACGCTACGCGGGACGCTTGCTCAAACGTATCATAAATACTGAGCTCTACCTCGGGCCCAGCAAAGCTAATTTTATTCTCAACCAGCACTTGAGGCGCTGCGCGCTTTTGCTGTAAAAATCCATTTATCATGTCTGCCACCTATTGCAGGGTTACATCTATTCGATATAACAATCCCGCTTATCAACCCCATACATAATTCCGTACAACAATCCTTACTATTGGCGCAACGCATAAAACACAGGTCAGATAATTATTTGTACTGTGAGTCAACAGCTATGGATTTTCAGAATAGTAAACTTTCCTATAACTGTTCTAGGTTAATTAGTAATCCAACAAATACAATTAGAGGAAAGTATTATGATCTACGCAGCACCCGGTGAAACAGGCTCAGTGATGACCTTCAAATCGATTTATCAAAACTATATTGGTGGCCAATGGGTCGAACCGGTCAATGGCAAATACTTTGATAACATCAGCCCAGTTAATGGCCAAGTTTTCTGCCAAATTCCGCGCTCTGATCAACACGATATCGATTTGGCTTTAGATGCTGCTCACAGAGCAAAAGCGTCGTGGGGAGCGACTTCAGCCGCTGAGCGTTCGAATATATTACTCAAAATAGCTGACCGCATGGAAGCTAACTTAACCTTATTATCTGTTGCTGAAACCTGGGACAACGGCAAAGCTGTGCGTGAAACATTAAATGCAGATATTCCCCTCGCGGTTGACCATTTTCGCTACTTTGCAGGTTGTTTAAGAGCACAAGAAGGCAGTGCGGCTGAAATTGACGCCAATACTGTGTCTTATCATATTCATGAACCTTTAGGGGTTGTGGGCCAAATTATTCCGTGGAATTTCCCGATATTAATGGCCGCCTGGAAATTAGCTCCAGCATTAGCAGCAGGAAATTGCGTGGTGTTAAAACCCGCAGAGCAAACCCCAGCCTCTATTTTAGTGTTAATGGAACTGGTGGGTGACTTATTACCTGCCGGTGTACTGAATATTGTCAATGGTTATGGCGCTGAGGCAGGCCAAGCGCTGGCCACCAGCAAACGTATTGCTAAGATAGCCTTTACCGGCTCAACGCCTATTGGCTCACATATTATGAAGTGCGCCGCAGAAAATATTATCCCCTCAACCGTTGAGCTAGGCGGTAAATCCCCCAATGTCTTCTTTAAAGATGTATTTGATTTTGAAGATGCGTACCTAAGCAAATGCATTGAAGGCGCGGTACTGGCATTTTTCAATCAAGGTGAAGTGTGTACTTGCCCGTCAAGATTGTTGATCCAAGAAGATATTTACCCGCAATTTATTGCCAAAATCATTGAACGTTCCAAAGCGATTAAACGCGGTAATCCACTCGATACTGAAACCATGGTTGGTGCTCAGGCCTCCCAAGAGCAGTTCGATAAGATCATGAGCTACATTGCCATTGGCAAAGATGAGGGTGCAGAAGTCTTGCTGGGCGGTGACATAGAAGCGATTGATGGCGATTATCAAAAAGGATTTTATATTCAGCCAACTTTGCTAAAAGGCACTAATAACATGCGAGTGTTCCAAGAAGAAATTTTTGGCCCTGTGATTTCGGTAACCACGTTTAAAGATGAAGCTGAAGCATTGGCACTGGCGAATAACTCTGAATACGGTTTAGGCGCAGGCGTGTGGACCCGTGATATGAATTTAGCTTATCGCATGGGACGTAAGATTGAAGCAGGCCGAGTATGGACCAATTGTTATCACATGTACCCTGCCCACGCGGCATTTGGGGGTTATAAAAAATCGGGTGTCGGTCGAGAAACCCATAAAGTGGCGTTAAATCACTATCAACAAACTAAGAATTTATTGGTCAGTTACGATATTAATCCGTTAGGGTTTTTCTAACGCGTGTCGATGTCACTGTAACTAATATTGATTAAATATGCTGCTGGTTAAAAATAATGTTGAGAGAAAAGTAGTACTGACATAGCTCAGTGCTACTTTTCTTTTATTCTTTTCGGCAAACAGACTGCTGAATTAAACAATACCCACTCTGCAAACCTTCTCTCTCACCTTGTAGTATTGGGTTACTACCACCCTGATTTTTAACCGAGTAAAGTTGCAAAGGAATATCAATTTAACAGGAGGTTTATTATGGCTAAAGTACTTATTATTGCAGGCGATTTTGTTGAAGATTACGAGCTAATGGTGCCGTTTCAAGCATTACAAATGGTGGGGCATCAAGTCACTGTTGTGTGCCCAAATAAATCTGCAGGTGACACCATTAAAACCGCTATCCATGATTTTGAAGGCGATCAAACCTACACCGAAAAACCTGGGCATTTATTCGCATTAAATGGCGATTTCAATGACATTTTCGAACCTCAATTCGATGCCTTGCTTATCCCAGGTGGCCGCGCGCCGGAATACCTTCGTCTTGATAAAAAAGTCATTGCGTTAGTACAAGCTTTTGCAGCAAGTCATAAACCGATTGCGGCTGTGTGTCATGGTGTCCAGCTATTAACGGCCGCCAATGTAGTTCAAGGTAAAAAGATATCAGCTTACCCAGCTTGCGCCCCTGAAGTGACACAGGCCGGTGGTGAATACTGTGAGATAGCCGTTACCGAAGCCATTACTGATGGTAACTTTGTCACCGCGCCAGCTTGGCCGGCACATCCAGATTGGTTAGCACAATTTAATCTATTGTTAACTCGCTAATAATCAGCGCTTAAAGTGTAAAGTTTGGATTGCATCAGCAAATATAATCCGTCACGATGGGCACTAATAAGCCAACGTGACGGATCATCATATGTGTGAAATATACTCTGGAGCAGACCCTGAACTCTTTGAATCACAAACCCGCTCTATTCGCATTGACGGTGTGGTGACCAGTATTCGACTTGAAGCGGTATTTTGGCAGATTGTGCAGCAAATCGCTGAAGAAGCCAAATTGTCTATCGCTGAATTTCTCACCCGCATTTATCGTGAAGTCATTATTAAACGCGGCGAAATCAATAATTTTAGCTCTCTTTTACGCGTTGCCTGTACCACTTATTTGAATAAAGGCACTAGAATCACGTTAACGCCTTCGCGTACTGAAAACGATTTTTGGTCGCCGAAAAACTAACGATTACTCTAAACAAATTATTATCTCCGGCTAACCTCGGTTAATGGTAATATCGGCAACATAACCATGCTGAGTACTCACTAACGCGTGCTTTAGCATACTGGCGGCTTCATCCGCACTCATAAAGCTAGAGGTATCTAGGGTTTTACCACTTGTCGGCCAAAAGCCGGTATCCATTCCCCCAGGATATACCGCAATAATTTTCATTGGGTAACCCTTTAGCTCTAATCTAACTGACTCAATAAAACCGCGTACGGCCCATTTAGCTGCACAATAAGTCGATTCGCCAGCCTTAGCAGCTAATGCTGCTGTAGACATCACTATCACCACATTGACGGCTTGATGACGGTAGCGTTTAACTAATTCACGCACCAGTAAAATGGCCGATGTAACATTGTTTTGAATAAGGCTAAATATCGAATCCGCATCTTGGGTATCAATGTTGCCAAAGTAGCCGCTGCCAGCACAATGAATAACCGTGTTTAATCTAAATTGAGTTTGTTGAGCCTGATCAAGCTGATCAAAAAGGGCTGAAACACTGGTATCAGAGGTTAAATCGGCACTGATAACGGAGATGTTTGTCCCTTGTGCTAAGGCATTCAAGCGCGTTTTATTACGCCCAGAAATAATCACCTGTTCGTTATCATCAAGGTAACATTTAGCTAATGCCGCCCCTAACCCACTGCTTGCACCGGTAATCAAAATCATAATTGCCTCTTAAATCACACTAAAATAAGCTTAATTCATTCTATGGTAAGTCCCAAAAAACAAGCCTAACAGACTCTGACTAAACCGAAAACTCAGAGAATAAATAGAGTGCCACTATGCCTTATAAAAAGCATCACTATCGTGATGCTAATTCACAAATGCGATTGTTAGCTCGTCGATTTTGCAACTTTGGCCAAAGCGGTATTGACGCAGTGAAACGTGAATAAATAAAAAATCCAACATCATCACTGATATCGGATTTTATTATTTAACTCAGGTAGCGCGTAATCATCAAGCCCTAAGGCGCAACCTTTTCAACACGCTTCACCCAGCCTTGTGGGCCTTGTATATTACCTTTTTGAATATCGGTAAAGACTTGATAAATCTTTTTAATATTCGGGCCCACTTTGCCATCACCAACCGTCACAATTCGGTGATCTTCAAAAATATATGAGGTTACAGGCGACACTACAGCAGCCGTGCCAAAACCACCGGCTTCAACAATTTCACCCGACTCTATATCGGCAATGAATTTATCTAACATCACGGTTTCCTGACGTACTTCACAACCCAGTAACTCACCCAATTCCAGAATCGATTGCGAGGTAATCGATTTTAAAATGGTGTCAGTAAACTGAGGAATAATCACGGTGCCATCTTTTAAAATATGGAAGTGGTTCATTGCACCCACTTCTTCGATTTGCTTATTACTCGCATCCAGATACAGCACTTGTGCTGCACCATATTCTGCCGCCGCTTTACCAGCACGTAATGATGCAGCGTAGTTACCAGAGGCTTTCGATGCCCCAGTACCACCTGATACCGCACGGTGGAACTTAGTGGTAATAAGTAAGCGAATGCCTTCATTTACACCTGAGGCGTAATAAGCACCAGATGGACTTAAAATAACGCAGAAGGTGTATTGCTGACTCGGGCTAACTGATAAACGGTCTTCTGTAGCAAAAATAAACGGACGAATGTATAAGCATGCGCCGTCTTGCATCGGAAACCACTTTCTATCAACATCAATTAAGCTATTAATGGCATTTAACTGAGTTTGCTCATCAATATTAGGAATACACACTATGTCCGCTGAACGATTCATTCGCTCGGCATTTTTGTTTAAACGGAAAGTGTAAATTTCACCATCTTGATGCATAAAGGCTTTAGCGCCCTCAAAAATAGACTGCCCATAATGCAAGGTCATCGCACCTGGCGCCATTTCAAAAGGACCATAAGGTACAATGCGAGGATCACACCACTGGCCATCACGATAATCCATCATAAACATATGGTCGGTACGTAGCTTACCAAAGCCAACATTACCTTCGGGAGTAAACTGCTCAGTGCGGCGCTCTGACGCGGGTTTTAAATTATATTTTATATCCATTGCATACCACCTTAAAAACTGAGCTTGAAGACTATTGAGAGCGGTAAATAAAGTCAAGTTTACCGTCTCTATTGTTGCGCAGATTACGTCAATTCAACGTAACAAGCATCAGTACTTTGTTTCAAATAAGCTTTTTACAGCTAAAACAGATCCCATATTTTACGCCATCACAGCGGCAATCACTGACACTTCAACCAGGTATTCGGGTTCTGCTATTGCCGCCTGAACGCAGGCTCTAGCCGGTGCATGGCCCTTGGGTAGCCAATTGTCCCAAACATGATTCATGGCGTCATAATCTTGCATATCTTTAAGGTAGATTGTGGCTGACAGAATATGATCACGTTGACTGCCGGCTTGAACAAGCAAGGCGTCAACCTCAGCTAACATAGTGTGAGTTTGAGTGGTGATATCAGCAAATTTATCGGTTGCAACTTGGCCACATAAATAAACGGTTTTATTGTGTATAACAATACTGCTCATACGTTGATTGACATCGATTCGGTTGATCATCGTGCTGTTGTCGCCATCATGATTTAATTGAATATAAAAAGTATCATGAACATTGGCTTTTTTGCTAGCAACAATGGGCCTATCTAAGTTGAATTTATCGAGTGATATGAACAGGTTTGACCTAAGATAGGCTTAAACGTAAAAATAGTATTAAATTTAGTTTATTTTTTGCCCACTTAGCGATTAAGACTATTCCACAGGGGGCTGTCACTGCTAGAATGAGGTTTACATCCAGAAACCATTAGGACTCCCCATGAGCCTTGAATTATTGTCCCAACTGGAAACCAAAATCCAGGCAACTCTTGAAAACATTGAGCTACTAAAAATGGAGCTTGAAGAAGAGAAGCAAAAGAATGTAACACTATCAGAAAAAAACCAACAGTTAGAACAAGACCTAAACTCATGGAGTGATAAGGTCAACGGTCTTGTTGGTTTATTAAATAGCGAAATTTAATTAAATATTAAAATTTACGCGGGTTGATCATGTTGTGATTCAATTAGCGCATTTAATTCTAAAATAGCCTGCCTCACCTGTGGTAGGCTTTTTTTCGGCAATAAAAACCTTCCGCAGCTAAATTCTAAACGACCTAAATCTTTGACCCAAATCACGCCACTGAAAAAAATTCTTGCGTGTTTAACAATAAGTTTAGGGGCATAAACAGGGAACATTCTCATATCGCCTCCTTGTCGGCACTATTTAGTAGCGAGTAGTTGTATCACGCACAAGGATAAACTATTCACTGTGGCTGACTCTTTATTAAAGTGAATTGTTTATTGAGGTTAATGCCTTACCAGAATAAACACTTCAAGCCGAAGCCAGTATAAATAGTGCACCCTTAAATGATGCTTAAACTAGACTAAGGCAGACTTAACGCCATCAATAACTCTCAAGCCAGATATCTTTAATTCAATAAACATATTACGAAACAAACAAACCCATGGATTACTTTAAGCCCTTATAGGGTGCTTTCAATACCTATAGATTGTTTATCGTATTTCTTTTGACCACTCGCTTTGTACAAAGTTGCATCACCACAGCGGTTTTTTGATCAAAAAGTGATTAATTTGAAAAAAACCAAACGACAAAAAAATGTCACTTGCCAATATTTTGACGTACTGGTATTATCTTCCCGTTACTCAGGGTATACAGAGCTATTTAGCTCTGCACCGTACAGCTTTTAAAGCGTACGGTTTTTTTTTGCCTGTTATTTATGTTTTACATGACCCAACAAAAAAGGAGCCTAAGCTCCCTTTTTTATTTTAGGATAATGAATAACTATTTTTTATTCATTTGCGCTAAGTAATAAGCGATATCTAACAGCTCATCGTAAGATTTGATTGAACCAGTCTCAACGCGGTATTTACCGTTAACCACTAATGACGGTACACCAGAGATTTTGGCATTTGTCGCATCACGTTTCATTTTAGACATTTGCGCATTAACCATAAATGAATTGGCTGCTGCATCAAAATCTTTACCTTCAACACCATTGGCAATAAACAATAAACGAATATCATTTAAGCTGGCGAAGCTTTGCTTCTTATCATGGATAGCGGCAAACAAAGCAGGCTCAACTTTGTCTTCTACTTTTAATTGGTGAGCTACAGCAAAAGCACGCGACATTTCTACGCCCATTTCACTGCCAATAAATTCGACATGGGACTGATTAAACGCAACCCCTTCAGGTAACGTCTTTTTAATGTTTGGAATAACGGTTTTAGAGAAGTTATAACAATGACCACAGAAAAATGAGAAAAACTCGGTAATTTCTGGCTTAGCAGAACCAGGACCTTCATTAATCACAGTGTAATGCACACCTTCTTGGTAATCTGCTGCTGTTGCAGCCAATGGTGTAAACAGTAATGCTGCAGCCATTAATAATGCTTTTTTCATTTTAGTTCCTTTTGCGTAGCGCATATATTGGTAATGTATTGGGTTAACCATAAATCAATGCTGACATCTTACCTTTAGCATTGAATAAACTCATCATCATAGATCGATTGTATTTGTAACAATTTACACCAACCAGTAAAAATGAAGTTTATTTAACTTTCATTTTTATAGGAAGTTTAAAATAAGCTCAATGGCGCTTCATCTAATGCGGCCAATTGCTCTTTAAATGCCAGTGTTTGTTGCTCCCAGTATTTGAGATCACCAAACCATGGAAAGTTCATTGGAAATGCCGGATCTTTCCAACGTTTAGCCAGCCAAGCGTTGTAATTGATCATTCTCAGTGCCCGTAAAGGCTCAATTAAACTTAACTGGCGTGTATCAAAATCAGTAAACTCTTGGTATCCCTCAAGTAAAATATCCAGCTGCAATGTTTGTTGTTGGCGATCACCGGTTAACATCATCCAAATATCTTGCACCGCGGGGCCTTGTTTTGCATCATCTAAATCAACAAATCCTGGGCCACTGGGTGTCCATAGAATATTACTTGGGTGTAAATCGCCGTGTAAACGCATATGGCTAAACGACTGACGTTGCCAAATAGTCATCGTCTTGTCTAGCACTTGCTCTACTACAGTAAAAAATGCGTTGGCCATCGAAGGGGCTACCATACCGCTTTCACGTAAATAATTTAACGGCTCAACCCCTAAAATTTGCGGATTTAGCACTTCACGGTGCACAAATGGCTGCCTAGTAGCATATTGATGAATGCGGCCAATAAAGCGCCCTACAGCCTCTAACTGTTCAAGATTATCGACCTCAAATGCACGCCCACCAATGGAGTCAAATAACGCCATGCGAAAGCCTTTATAATGGTGTAGCGACTGGCCATTTATGATCAGTGGCGCAGCAACAGGCACTTCGTTTTCAGCCAGTTCGAGTGAGTAGTCATGTTCTTCTTGAATTTGTTCATCGGTCCAACGATTAGGGCGATAAAACTTCACCACATAACGTTTGGCGTCATCACAACGGAACTGATATACCCGATTTTCATAACTGTTTAATGCTAGTAAGCCTGTTTCAGGATAAATGCCGATACTTTCAATGGCATCAAGAATTAAATCAGGTGTTAACGCTTGGTAATGAAATTCTGTAGCTTGTTCACTCATATTATTCGCTTATTGTTGTTTTCTGATCGCATTAGGTTAGTCATTAAGACTGAATATAGGGCTGTAGTAAGCGATGTAAATACACTAGCACGTCGAACTCATCTTGGCGTTCGGTGCTTAGCCAGCAAATGTCACCATAAAACTCATAATGCAGCCATAACTGACTGCCTTCAAAATCCAATAGCCATTGATGACGATCAGCGCCCCACTGACGCTCACGGATCTGGCAATCTAATGCCGCTGCTAATGGTTCGGCAAAATCGGCAAATTGCTCAAAATTAATGTTAGCACTAATTAATAAACTTAAATTTTCGTGGTCTAACGTGGCTGACTCTATGTTCATTTCACTTCTCAATTAACTACTGCACGACATAATTAAGCCCTGTCCCCAGTCGGGTGGACGTTTAGCAAAGTCTGCCATTTCTGGTTGCTCCGCAAAGGGCTGACGTAATAACTGATGTAATTGCGCTAGCTTAGTGTTATCGCCATTTTCTTCAATGGCAATAATGGCTTCTTGGGCTAGGTAGTTACGCAAAATATACTTTGGATTAGCGGCGTTTCTCGCCTGCTGCCAATTGACGACATCATCCACTTTACCAACACGTTGCTGGTAAGCTGCAAACCATTGATCAAACTTAGCTAAATCAACCATATCATCACGTAAACTGGCATGTTGACTGTTTAAGTCTAACTCACCAAAGCGACGTAAACTGTTAGTGTAATCTAATTGATTGGCTTCAAGTAAAGAGGTGAACTTATCCACTAACTGCAAGTCTTGTTGTTGCTGCTCAGTTTTAGCGGCATCACTTGACTGCCCCTGAGTGAACTCAAATATAGGTAAGCCTAATTTATTACCCATCAGTAATAAATAATGATCGATTAAATGGCGCTGATATTGATTCAATGCCTGGACTAAATCATCAGACGCTATCAGCGGTGTCAGTGCCTGAGCAAGCCGTTGTAAATTCCAGAAACACACACCTGGTTGTTGACCAAATGCATAACGACCTTCATGGTCAGAATGATTACAGACAAAATCTTCTTTGAAAGTGTCTAAAAATGAAAAGGGGCCAAAATCGAAACTGTCGCCTAAAATTGACATATTGTCGGTGTTGAGAACACCATGGGCAAAACCAACACTTTGCCAATGGGCAACCATTTTAGCGGTCGCGGCAACCACCTCACTAAACCACTGCACATAGCCGGCGTTGTCTGTCGATAAATGCGGGAAATGCTGCTTAATAGTAAAGTCCACCAGCTGTGTTAGCTTGGTGTTATCGCCTTTACCGGTATAACTGAAATACTCAAAATGACCAAAGCGAATATGAGTTTTAGCCAGCCTAACTGTAATTGCAGCGGTTTCTTGACCTTCGCGCCACACTGGTAAATCAGAGCCAATAACAGCTAAAGCACGAGATGTCGGCACATTCAATGCCGCTAAAGATTCAGACACAAGAAACTCTCGCACCGCTGATCGCATTACCGCACGGCCATCACCCATGCGTGAATAAGGTGTTGGCCCGCCGCCTTTTAATGCCACGTCCCAGGCATGATCAGGGCCAATAGCTTCACCTAAAATAATCGAGCGCCCGTCACCTAGTTGCGACGTGTAACCACCAAATTGATGGCCACTATACACTTGAGCATAATAAGTGGCGCCTTCTGCGGCATGATTAGCCGAAAGCTGCATCAATAATTCATCATTGGGTTTATCTAAACCAATTAATGCGGCGGCGTCATCGCTCCACCCTAACCAATGCGGGTTAGAAATGGCTTGCGGATATACCTGACTATAAAAACCTTCTAATTGTTCAAAAAAATCCTGCTTAAAGCGCATGATGAAACCCTTATTACAATCTCTGTTAACAACAATTGCTGCACCTGACAATGGTGCCTAACTACAGCTGCTTCAAAAAGTCTTTGTCACTAACAGATTGCTGACAATCTACTTGATTATCATCTAACGTTTGGCATTGTTGACCACAAATAAAATCAACATTTTCTGTCATCGATATGCCTTGAATACGCAGCAGACCTGAACCTTTCGCTTGGCATTGCTCAAGCGTGTCGTAATAACCATTAATAACATCATGCTTTAAGGTAAGATCGGTTTTATCGGTGGCATCCGCAAAATAAAATAACGTCCATTCAGGGGTTCGAATACAACCACCCAGTAAAAACATACTGAGCATAAGCGTTAACGCGGTAAGTTTATTCAGTAGATTGATGGTCATATAAATCCCTAGGGTCACTTTATGGAGTAAATTAATCAGTGAAGTGATTGAATCCATAATGATAATGAAAATGCATAAAAAAAGCGGACTGATGTCCGCTTTTTACTTCAGTGAGCAACATGATACTCGAAATTACCAGAGTCTGTTTGCCTTTTGCGAGCTGGCCGCAAAAGCTCAAGCCAACTTTGTGCACCGCTGTAACCGCAACCGTTTTATTGCAGCTAAGTTTTTAATTTGGCTTTCTCAATGCGCACTAGTCGCCCTTCAAAACCCGTTATGGTGCCATCTGATAATTGATGCGTAAGTGCATGCTGGCAAATTGATATGGCTTGGTCAAACTGACCTACATCATTAAGCAATGTTGCTAGATGCAAATGGCCTGCGGCTTTTTCATCAACAAATGGTGACTTGTCCTGCTGATATAGTTCATCAAATAACCCCAAATAGTCCTGTTGCAACTTAGCACCATACTGACAGTAATCGGCTTGTTTGCGCATTTTATAACTATGCCCTATGACATTGGTTATTGCGTCAAATTGCCCCTGTTTACCCTCGGTATTATTAGCTAGGTCAACTAACTGTTTAAATGTATCACTTGCCCAGGCTCCGGTTTTAGGCAACAAAAGCCCTTTATCTGGCTCTGGCTCTGGCTCTGGCTCTGGCTCTGGCTCTGGCTCTGGCTCTGGCTCTGGCTCTGGCTCTGGCTCTGGCTCTGGCTCTGGCTCTGGCTCTGGCTCTGGCTCTGGCTCTGGCTCTGGCTCTGGCTCTGGCTCTGGCTCTGGCTCTGGCTCTGGCTCTGGCAGCGAATCAACCACCTCCACCACTGTAAGGTCAACAGCTTTCGATTCGACTATGTCGGCCTCATCAAGCGCACTAATTTCAGCTTCAGTACGGTTCAACGGCTTTGATGATTCATTCTCAGATGTTTCTTGTTGCGCTGTCGCCTTGGCACGATTAAATAAATACACCCCAATCGCCACAAGAATAATGACTATGATCACTTTCATTCAATATCATCCTGTTTAAACGCGCTTTACCGCGTATGGTTTGTTGTACTCACTACAATATGGCTAATGCCTATCGAAAAACAACGCTGTTTTTTTGAGCACACAGTGTTATTAATAATCTAATCACTATCAACAAATCAAGTATTTAAGCGATTTAACTGTAACAAAGCGTTGAGTTTGTGCTGAACAACGCACTTTTTGTGATTAGCCAGGCAATTTTGCCATTTATTTGCCACATGTCACGGCTTGCACTTGTAGACTTGTGTCACCTTATTGAGCGCCCTACACTGTCAATGGTTGAGCAAAACACTAAGGTATAGCGATGGCCGTTTCTGAGTTACTCTCAGGCAAGTTACTGTATGAATTTCGCACCATGACCGCGATGGTCGAGATATACTGTAAAGCACATCACCCTTTAAAACCAAGCGAAGGGGTCTGCCAGTCTTGTGGCGACTTTTTAGCGTATGCAGAAATCCGCCTTGACCGCTGCCCATATGGTCAAGCCAAACCCACCTGCAATAAATGCCCGGTGCATTGTTACAAGCCTCATATGAAACAAAAAGCACGTGAAATAATGATATTTGCCGGCCCTAGAATGTTAATCCCACACCCAATAATGGCAATAAAACATTTACTGGCTGAACGTAAGCCTGGGCCAGGTAAACCACCTGAAGGTGTTAGTAATCGCCACCAACGAAAATTGGGCTAACCAACGAGGTTTATTACCCCCTATGGGATATTTTGGGGTAACATTCACTTTCAACTCTGAGAGTGATAATGACAGACTATCAAACTTTTTTTATCCAGGCCTATTGGTGGCTATCTTTACTAGGCGGTGTTCATTGCTTAGGGGTAGCGTTGTTTATTCGTTATAGTTATCAAGGTCAAACAACGGATAACCAATCACTTGCGGGTATCTTAGGGTTAATTGGGTTCTATTTTCTTACCGGATTATTCACTCAAGAGTCCAGTCCAATACCCATCCACCTATTGCTGACACTGTGTTACCCGATTTATTTTCTATTAATGCCTTTGCTGTATATTTACAGTAAACAAAGTTTACATGGCGATAATTACCAGGCTAATTTTTTCAAACATTTTATGGCTGCAATGTTAGCGGCGATACTAACCTGCTCGGCGATATTTTTTGGCTTAGGCATTAATCTACAAGCCAGTAATACGGCAATACATTCGCTAGCAGAATTAAGCCATATCAATGCTTTTGTGCTTATTCTGCCGGGTTTGATGATAATTCAAACTGGTTTTTATTTTACAATGATTTATCGCCTGTTGCGGCAAACAAACCAACAAAACAACAACAGCAACAACAGCAACAGCAACAACAGCGACCCATTACTCAATGACATACGCCTTCGTTGGATTACTATTTTGGCTCTTGGCATGCTAATAAATTGGTTAGTGCGGTTAACTATTGTCTATTTACCTTTTTACTCAGGCAGTATGGTTTCTATTTTACCTCAAGCCATAACCCGCTTAAGTTTATTAGTGACTATGTATATTCTGGCTTTTTATGGCTTGCATCAAGTCACTCGCACCGCCTACTTCAGCCGCCGCGCGATACAATCAGATTCAAACAATACAGTGAATAACCAACAAGTTTTAGATGCTGATGAACTCAGTTATCTGCAAGATGTCATCGCTGACGATGGTGCCGATAAACACAAAGACTCGACAACTTAAAGGAATACCATGCGTATTTATTCTTACATCAGCATGATGGCAATAATGCTTTCAAGCCCTTTGGCTATTGATGCACAGGCTGCACCCGCAACCACTCCTCGCACTCACGCGATTACCATTGATGATTTTTTCGACATTGGTCAAATGCAAGATGTGGCGATTAGCCCTAATGCCAAACAAGCCGTTTGGTTGGAAAGCCGTTGGGACGAAGCGCTAGATAAAGCCCAATCTGATCTATGGCTGATTAACACCCAAGATAAAAAAAGCCAACGCCTAACCTTTACCCACGACAATGAATCAAGCCCAGTATGGAGCCATGATGGCGAGTTTATTTACTTTATCTCTGCCGATAAAAAAGACAATGCCAAAGCGCCGTTTAACGGCAAAAACCAAGTTTTTCGCATCACATTAGCTAACCTAGCTATTCAGCCTATGACCAAAGAAGAATTGGGGGTCAACGCATTCCAATTAAGTGCTGACAGTAAATCTCTTTATTTTTTAGCCAATAAAAAATCCACAGATACTGATCAATGGGCAGAGATGCGCGCCAATTATTCTGCGCCTAAGTATGCCCATGGTAAACGCGACACTAATCCATTGAAGGTGCTTGATCTCACTAACTTCAAACAGAAAACAGTGCTAGATGATGACAAAGTGGTTTGGCAATTCAATGTTAATGATAGCGGCAGTAAAATCGCCCGTATTACCACCAGCGACAATGAACTGGTTTATTATGAAGGTTGGTCTAACATTGAAATTTTTGATGTTAAAACCGCCAGTAATAAAGTCATAGATGATAAACAATGGCGCCAACAAGCACCTTCGCCTTATGGTTGGTTATTGGGTTTAGATTGGCATCAAGATAACCAGCAACTGGCTTTTAGAATCGATTTTGATGGTTATCCTGGCAAATTATTTGTGGTCAATACCCAAGCAAATACGCCAACCATTGAGCTTAAGCCAATAGGCAAAACTACCTTTCAAGGTGGCGATATTCAATGGCGCCCCAAAAGTAATGAGTTATGTTATCTCGGCGCACAATCGGCACGCACGCAATTATTCTGCAGCCAAATAAACCAAGGAAAAGTAGGCGATACTCGTAGCGTGTTAGCCGGTGATACTGTGGTAGGCAGCTACAGTTTTGGCGTATCAGGTAAACAAGTGGTATTTAGCCATAATAGCCTGACCCATTTCCATGACTTATTTATCGCCGACGCCGACTATAAGCGCAGCCAATTTAAACGCTTAACCAATATCAATCCGCAAGTCGATAGCTGGCAGTTACCGCAAATATCAGTAGTCACCTGGCAAGCACCCGATGGGGCAACTGTTGAAGGTATTTTAGAACTGCCCTACGGCTATAAAAAATCCCAGGGGAAATTACCTTTAGTGGTACAAATTCATGGCGGCCCTACCGCTGCCACATCTTATTCATTGCAGCATCGCTCATATGGGCGTGCAACATTTCCAGCTAGTGGTTGGGCTCTGCTATCGCCTAATTATCGCGGCTCTACTGGCTATGGCGATAAGTTTTTAACCGATCTTGTCGGTAAAGAGCATCAAATCGAGGTGGCTGATATTATGGCCGGTGTCGATAAGTTAATTACTGATGGCATTGTTGATGGCGAGAAAATGGCGGTAATGGGTTGGAGTAATGGCGGCTACCTGACTAATGCGTTAATCAGTACCACTAATCGCTTCAAAGCGGCTAGTTCAGGTGCTGGTGTGTTCGACCAGCGTTTACAGTGGATGCAAGAAGACACTCCAGGTCATGTGATTAACTTTATGCAAGGACTGCCTTGGGCGCAGCCAGACGCTTATGATAAAGCCTCATCTTTAACTTATGCAGATAAAATTAACACCCCTACGCTTATTCATATCGGCGAACACGACCAACGTGTTCCGGTTGGCCATGCCCAAGGGCTTTATCGCAGTTTAAAACACTACTTAAATATCCCTGTAGAGATGATTGTTTATCCTGACGAGGGGCATGGACTTAACCTTTATCAGCACCGCAAAGCCAAAATGGAGTGGGACAAAAAGTGGTTTGAATATTATGTGCTGGATAAATAATAAGTCGATAAAGCGGGTAAATAGTTAAAAATAAGAGTAGCTTGGCTTAATTAATATTCATTTTTCACGGTATTGAGTATGCTCAGTATGTTAGCTTACTCATATTATTACGACACAAATGCACCCTATTGAGGTATTTATGACACGTTTACTCACCCTGTTCAGTGCAACTATGGTTAGCTTATCTTTGTTATTAAGCCCAGCAAGTTTTGCTGATGAATCAAGTTATACCGATGCGATTACTAATTTCAAAAAAGCGACTGAAACCCAAGCATTTTTTAATACCGCATATGGTTACGCGCTTTTCCCCACGGTAGGAAAAGGTGGCATTGGTATCGGCGCTGCATATGGTAAAGGCCGCGTTTATAAAGGAGGCATGCACACTGGCGACTCAAGCTTAACGCAAATATCGATTGGTTTTCAATTAGGTGGTCAAGCATATAGCGAAATCATCTTCTTCAAAAATGCCCAAGCCTATAATGACTTCACCAGCGGCAGTTTTGAGTTTAGCGCCCAGGCCTCTGCGGTAGCAATTAACGTCGGTGCCAGCGCTCAAGTCGGTACTACAGGTAACTCAGCAGGCGCAGGACAAGCTGGCAGTAATCATGCGGCAAATGCTGTTTACATCAATAATATGGCTATCTTCACCGCAGCAAAAGGTGGCTTAATGTACGAAGCCGCATTAGCGGGGCAGTCGTTCACTTTTGATGCTAAGTAACTCAAGTTAAACTGCGATGATTTAGTTTCATCCAGTAAGTTTTACCCAATAAAAATGGCTACCTGAGGTAGCCATTTTTTGTTTGTTTATTTACCCATTTTATGTACAGCTATAATCCAATGAATGAGTTAAAAATAACACCGTAACCTGCGGGAAATAACTAGAAGCAGAATGGCACGACAATCATCTGCGATAAATGTTTACCCTGACTCGACAATACCTTAATTCACGTTTGGTTGATTCACTTAGCCCAATACTTCATTGGTACTTATTGCCTGCCGCAGGCCTTAGTGCAGATAATCCAGCGAGACGCCGCAAGCACCTCCATGTGGGCTTAACAAAAACGTCCCTGTTTTTGATACTCGCTGGCTCATCTGCACCTGAATTTTTGTTTCTTCGATTTAGTTTCATTGATGGCTATGGGAAAGCTATACCAAACAAGATAAAAGATAATTGATTAACTTATCTTTTACACTGACCCCACTAAATTCCGACATCACTCGGGTCATTATCGCAATCGCTGAGTTCATCATTATTCAGACATCTTAAAGGAGTAAAGGTAAGTAAAGATAAATAAAGCTGAGTAAAGGTAAATGCAGAACTAGGTGGACTATGTACTAATGATAAAAAAGGAGTGTCAAATGAACGTTAATCATCGAATATTAGTACCCATTTTAGTTACTAGTTTGAGTTTACTATCTGGTTGCGGAGGAGGCGCTGAGACTACCAATGATCCTAGCCCTGATACGGGGAGCGCAAATCGTGCGCCTATCGCAGACGCTGGGGACAACCTAAATATCACTACGGGTAGCCTTGTCTCCCTCAATGGAAACCGTAGTTCAGATCCTGATAACGACTCACTGACTTACCAATGGATGCTAACGAGTATACCAAGCGGTAGCGGCGCAACATTGAGTAGTTCCAGTAGCGTGAGTCCAAGTTTCACTAGCGATCTTGATGGTAGCTATAATATTTCACTGGTTGTGAATGATGGCAAGGTTAATAGTCCTGCCGATGTGGTGACAATCACTGCTACGAAGGCTAATAGTGATGGAGCTACTGTTGATTTTGACTTTAGTCTCAGTGCTCACGACAGCAATGTGCTAATGGTTAACGCAAATGTGACTACAAGTGAAGTCACTGAGGTGTCCATTCAATTTGAGTCGGTAGATACACCAAGCCGAGCAACCTCAAAATCTGCAGCTGCACTAACCCATGATTTAACCTTGGTTGGTTTAAGGCCTGAAACCAACTACCAATTTACCGCGGTGATCACCAGTGAATCCGGCGAAGTAATAACCAGCGAACCGAAAGCTTACACCACGCCCAGCCTCCCCTTTAGCTTGCCTGATATTCAATTAAAAACTAGCAGTGATAATAGCTATCCAGGCGTTACCTTTTTTTCGGTTGCTGATACAGATGCCCGTTTTATTGGCGTAGATGAAGCAGGTCAAGTTGTTTGGTATTTACACAACACTGATGTTCCTATGTTAGCGAGTTCTCCTGCCATCAAATACCTTGGCGATGGCAAAATAATGTTAATGCTGAGGCGCGAAGTGTGGGTAATAGACATAGAAGGTAATATTTTATCCTCTTACCCACTCCCTACCTACCATCACGAAGCAAGCATTTTAGATAATGGCAATATTGTGGTGTTGGTTAACGAATTTGAAGATATTAATGGAAACTCACTAAAAGGTGATCGTATCGAGGAATATAACCCTGCAGGAACCTTAGTATGGCAATGGTCGAGCTTCGACCATCTCGATACCGAACGTTTCCCCGGAGCATTATCGACACGTGTCGTTGATGGTGCAATGGAGTGGACACATGCCAATGCAATACAGCAGCAAGACGATGGTTCGCTGTTACTCTCCGTTCGATCTCAAAGCTGGGTCGTCAATATTAATCACCAGAATGGCGATATTAACTGGATCCTTGGTAGCGCTGAAGGCACCCAAAAACAGTCGTTACAGGACAAATTTATCAGTCTAGAACAAGGCAGTTGGATGTCAGCGCAACACGCGCCGATGCAAACCGCCAACGGAGACTATCTGATGTTTGATAATCGTAACGAAGCTGAGTTAGCGGGTTCGCAGAATAATAGCCGTGCCGTTAAGTACCGGGTTAATGCTGATACCAAGACAGCAACCCAAGTTTGGGAGCATGTTATTGATAAATATACTCAATCTTTAGGGGATGTTGATGAACTGCCCAATGGTAATATTCTGATCACGGCTGGAGGACCAGGTAGTAATGACAATGCTTATTTGGTTGAAGTGACCGCCGCTAATCCATCGCAAGTTGTTTGGGAATTACATGTTAACAATAACAAGATCTACCGCGCTGAACGCGTTGGCTGGGAAGAGTTGTTATCTTTAAACAAGAATGCTAACAGTGAATTGATATTAGCAGGCGAAATTTCAGGGCTTCACACCGATGGCTTGAGTCTTTTTAATGGTAATGAAACCTTAACAATTTCTGCTGGTGCAACAAGATTTACATTCACAGAAACCGTGAGCGAAAGCGCTGCGTATAATATCCAATTAATTACCCTACCCGAAAATCACACCTGTAACATTAATAATGGGTCCGGAACCATGAGCTCCAATATCGCCGATGTTACCGTCACTTGTAACGACAGCAAGGTGAATGCCGACTTAACCCATCTTCCCATTGGTGACCCGCTTATTCTGCAGCGGATAAATGGCGATGATACGCCTGAAGTCGGTAAACTCTGGCTTTGTCGGCTTCCTGCAGATGGTGCTGGAGCAGCGCCTTCCGACGACTGGACCAATGCAGATGGTACCTGGAATTATATTCTTAAACCGCAAGTTGAGGGTGAAAGTTATTTTGCCAGTGAGTTCAGCGTGACGCTTGATGGCCAAGGAAAACGCCTCATCACCGGAAACAACCTGCCAACAACAGCGACTGGCACCTTCCCCATTGAGCGTGGCACTGTCGCCTATGGATATGATAAAAACCCAAATTTGATTCGATCACACAATATCCAAATAAGCTTTGATGCTATTCCAAGCGTCAATGCCCAGCCTAACTGCGTTGGGTTTGGGGCCAATGGCATTTCACTTACTGGCTCTGCTATTTATCAAGGCGCTTCAACCGTTGGAACCGATGCCTCTGCCTATGAAATGCTAGACAGCAGTGGTGGGCATACTGACGGCACTGAAACATACCACTACCACTATCTTGCTGAAAATGTATTAGCAAAGCTAGATCCAGATAATGGTGGGCATTCTAAACTGATGGGATATATCCAAGATGGCTTTGGTATTTTTGGTCCAAGAGGCGAAGATGGAGAGGTGTTAACATCAGCAGATCTGGATGAATGCCATGGCCATACCCATGAAATAGAATGGGATGGTGAAACTCGTAATATGTTCCACTACCACTGGACATATGATTTTCCCTATAACGTAGGGTGTTTTAGGGGTACGCCTCAAGACCTAAACATAAATAATAACTAGCCGCTACCTTTGGGGTGCTCTGAAATGAGTACCCCATTTTTGAATAAATCTAAATAATACAATCAACAAAAAACTGATAGGAAGCGCTAGTGCGAAAATACCTACTGCAATAACTGCAATAACTGACTGGGTCAGAGTGATCTCTATAAATCAGTTGATTAGCACATTACTGCTGAATGGCTTCTTCTTCCCTAAATGGCGTGCTCGATGATTGTTTCAAGCTAAGCCTACCCTGTCCTTAAGTGGCTATACTTTAATTTGATTTGTGAGTTTAATTCAAGATTTTTGTCACACTTACAACTTAAATTTTTCATTAAAAATAACTACTTGTATCAGTATATCACTATCAGACTTCATTTGAATTGAGGTCATCGAGACAATTCCGTGAGCTTGGCATGGATGCCACGTTAGCTTACGTTGGGCCAGGGACGGCCCGTCGGAAGCGTTAGGGATTGTCGACAATGGCCGAAGCGGACGACAAACGTGGGTAAAAGCTGGATCGATACCCATCGAAAAGATGCGCTTTCAGCAAAAACTTACTTATGCCCCCAAGGCGTTGGCGGTAATGCGACGGGTTTAGTTAAGTCAAAGTCGACTCTAAAGTTGCGCTCTTCGCGAGTTAGGCGGTAAGTAAAGTTGTTGGGCTCTATGTACATGTGCCATACATTGGTGACTGACTGATCTAGGCCGTTTTGTTTAAAGTTGGCAATGGACTCAGCATCAACCGGAAAAGATTGTTGGGTAACCGTGCCAGAATCTGCGGTATCGCCACCGTACATAGTGACTTTATCTTCTGTGCCATCCTTGTGGCGGTGATCATGCTTTAAGCGTAAACCGGTTTCAGTTTTAGTGATCACCCAAGTACGAGAATGGTCATCGCCAACATGAAATGGCACTTTTAATTCTGTGTCGCTACATTCGCGTACATGCATCACCAGTTTTTTACCGCTAAAACCATCATCAGCACTGCTACCTGCGATAGGAAAAGGTGGCATTGGTATCGGTGCAGCCTATGGTAAAGGCCGCGTTTATAAAGGTGGCATGCACACTGGCGACTCAAGCTTAACGCAAATATCGATTGGTTTTCAGCTAGGTGGTCAAGCCTATAGCGAAATCATCTTCTTCAAAAATGCTAAAGCCTATAATGACTTCACCAGTGGCAGTTTTGAGTTTAGCGCCCAGGCCTCTGCGGTAGCAATTAACGTCGGTGCCAGCGCTCAAGTCGGTACGACAGGTAACTCAGCAGGCGCAGGACAAGCTGGCAGTAACCATGCAGCAAATGCTGTTTACATCAATAATATGGCTATCTTCACCGCAACAAAAGGTGGCTTAATGTACGAAGCCGCATTAGCGGGGCAGTCGTTCACTTTTGATGCTAAGTAACTCAAATTAAACTGCGATGATTTAGTTTCATCCAGTAAGTTTTACCCAATAAAAATGGCTACCTGAGGTAGCCATTTTTTGTTTGTTTCTTTACCCATTTTATGTATAGCTATAATCCAATGAATGAGTTAAAAATAACACCGTAACCTGCGGGAAATAACTAGAAGCAGAATGGCACTACAATCATCTGCGATAAATGTTTACCCTGACTCGACAATACCTTAATTCACGTTTGGTTGATTCACTTAGCCCAATACTTCATTGGTACTTATTGCCTGCCGCAGGCCTTAGTGCAGATAATCCAGCGAGACGCCGCAAGCACCTCCATGTGGGCTTAACAAAAACGTCCCTGTTTTTGATACTCGCTGGCTCATCTGCACCTGAATTTTTGTTTCTTCGATTTAGTTTCATTGATGGCTATGGGAAAGCTATACCAAACAAGATAAAAGATAATGGGTTAACTTATCTTTTACACTGCCCCCACTAAATTTCATAAATTTCATAAATTTCATAAATTTCATAAATTTCATAAATTTCATAAATTTCATAAATTTCATAAATTTCATAAATTTCATAAATTTCATAAATTTCATAAATTTCAGATAATCCAGCGAGACGCCGGCTCTTGATTTTAAAATCAGCCTCCATGTGGGCTTAACAAAAACGAATAACATCCTTGTTAAAAAGCTAGTTCGGCATCCATGCCTCTCGCTCAAAAACGTTTCACCTAGTTAAACTTCGCCCTGTTTTTTATACTCGCTGGCTCATCTGCACCTAAATTTTTGTTTCTTCGATTTAGCTTCATTGATGGCTGTGGGAAAGCTATATCAAGCAAGATAAAATCTAGTCGGTTAACTTAATTTTTACAGTGACCCGACTAAATTATAAACAGCTGGGTAGTCAGGTCGCAAACCTATGATCCCTATTGAAGGTCATACTCTTTGGCATCAGTAGTTTCAGCTTATGAGTTACAAAGGATCGTGGTAGTAGCTTTTCGACGCTTCAATCCAGGCTACCGGCTCAACATCTTGTCGATAAACTTGCCAGTCATCGCCACCAAAGGTGCGCCGTACTTCGCTAAGCCAGGCCAGCACTATGCCTTCAAAACTGATGGCATCAAATATCCAATCATCCGAGTTACTAGCGATTGGGTACTTGATGTAACCTGAGAACGCGGTATTTTCAAGTTGAAAACAGATTGATTCCGCTGCACTATTAATAACAAGGCATTGATATTTTTTGTTATTATTATATTTTAGCGTTAACTCTTGTAAGGCTACTCGTTGAGTTTCACTGAGAGTTAACTCAGCGCTGAACCTTAATGCGACAGACATTTTGCCTCCTTATTTCATCAGAGCCGCTGCATTATTAATTAGGCAGCAGTAATCATTTATGTGTTCACAACCTACTAGTTCCAGGTCACTTTAGTGCCGGGAGGCAAAGGTGGCATTGCCTGGCAAACATCGTTAAAGATGGCAAATAACTCGGTTAATACTTGAGTTAGCTGGGTCTCGTTATAGCACCAGACTGAATTATTAGGTGAATGCTGATAATTCTCTGTGGTTTCCCCCCGAAGATAACGCACCATATGGGCTAGCTCTGGCATATCCTGGCCACGCCAATTACCACCCCAAAAAGAGGCAATTGTAAAGTTTACCCATTGTCTCATTTCAATAGTGACTCGCATGTGCGGATGAGCGAATTTTTTATGGTTGAGGCGAAAGTAGCCACCTTCAGATTTAACATAGCGTATAGGCAGACCAAAGCTGTCCACTATGGCTATCTTTCCCGGCAAAGACACCATAGGCGCGTTGTCATCGGGATCTTGAGGGTATTTATCGACTAGCGCTTGGTAACGTTCTGGCAGACACGCCGCCTCACAGGCCGCCAACAAGGTGGTAGTGACTCGATTAATTTCATATTCCATGACTTAGCTCCACGAATTTATTGCAACTCATTTTATTGCATCTACTTTTATTACACTTATTTGTGGCGACTAACTTAGGCCCAGCTTAGTAACAGCAATGCTCACTTAAACTGGGCCGGATGACTTAAGGTTTTGTCCAATCAGCTGCTGGCTCAGGTTTAAAGCTAATGTTAAGTTGATTGGCGCATCATAATTGAATGGCTTCTTCTTCCCTAAATGGTAGCTCGGTGATTGTTCCAGCTAACCCTACCCTGTCCTTAAGTGGTTATACTTTAATCTAACGGGTGGGTTTAATTCAAGGTTTTTGTTACACTTACAACTTAAATTTATTATTAAAAATAGATACTTGTATAGATATAAACCTATTAGGCTAAATCGAAGAGAGAAAATGGCGAAGTGTAGATGCGGCTGAGGGTATCGAAAACAGGGATGTTCTCGTTAAGCGGCCATGGATGGCGTACAGCGTCCCGAAGAAGTATCTGCACATAGTCTTCTGCGGCTAGCAATTGATTACCTTGCCGCAGAAGCATTTATACGTTAAGCCTTGCGCATGCTTTCAGCAAAAACTTACTTATGCCCCCACGGCGTTGGCGGTAATGCGACGGGTTTAGTTAAGTCAAAGTCGACTCTAAAGTTACGTTCTTCGCGAGTTAGGCGGTAAGTAAAGGTGTTTGGCTCTATGTACATGTGCCATACATTGGTCACTGACTGCTCTAAACCATTTTGCTTAAAGTTGGCAATGGACTCAGCATCAACCGGAAAAGATTGTTGGGTAACCGTACCAGAATCTGCGGTATCGCCACCGTACATAGTAACTTTATCTTCTGTGCCATCCTTGTGGCGGTGATCATGCTTTAAGCGTAAACCGGTTTCGGTTTTAGTGATCACCCAAGTACGGGAATGGTCATCGCCAACATGAAATGGCACTTTTAATTCGGTGTCGCTACATTCACGCACATGCATCACCAATTTTTTACCGCTAAAACCATCATCAGCACTGCTACCTGCGGTCACCACACCTTCAAACGCTTTGCCACAGTGGGCAGATAACGCATCAAAATATTGATTTTGAATGTCATCTGCCGCAAGGCTTGCAACGGAAAAAAGTGCTGTCGCAAGTAATGATAAAGATAAGGCTGATTTGATAGGAGTTGTTGTCATTATTATGCCTATTTATAAGGGTAAGATTGGCAACCATAGCAGTTTTTTTTGAATTGAACCTGAATAAATGCACCAAAAGGAAGTCGTTTGAATAATTGAGCCGAGCCCCCAATTTAGCTAATAAAAAAGCCGTACAGTTTAACTGTACGGCTTTGATGAATCAAACAAACCTAACTAGTGCATCTTAGCGTGTATGCTTTGACGGTGTTGCCCAACCATTACTTTTGCCACCCGCTTTACTGGCATTAGATTTACTTGCATTAGCTTTGCCTGAACCTGCTTTGCTAGTGCCAGCTTTAGCGGGTCCGCTCGCCGCTTTGGGCTTTTTATCTGCTTTAGCTGAGCCCTTGCGATCATCAAATTGATTTGATGAAAAACGGGTCATGGCTTTTTGGCCATCTTGCTTACCATCGGCTTTGGCAGACGACTTAGCAGGCTTTTGGCCCCACTTAAGTTTTGTTTGCTCATTGCGGGTTTCTGGCGGCACTAAACAGCTTGGGCTATTACCAATAAGCGATTCTTTACCCATGGCGATCAAGGCTTCACGGATCATCGGCCAGCCTGCTGGGTCATGATAACGTAATAAGAATTTATGTAATTTACGCTGACGACCTTTTTTAGGTACTGTCACTATCTCACTGGTGTGCTTCACATTTTTAAGTGAGTTTAACTCAGTGTGATAAATCGTGGTCGCATTGGCCATAGGTGAAGGATAAAAATTTTGCACCTGGTCTAACTTAAATTTTTGACCTTTAAGCCATAATGCTAAGTTGACCATGTCTTCATCGGTAGTACCTGGATGCGCAGAAATAAAGTAAGGGATTAAAAACTGTTCTTTACCTGCCTCTTTAGAGAACTTATCAAACAATTCTTTAAACTTATCATAGGTGCCCATACCCGGCTTCATCATTTTGCTTAATGGGCCATCTTCGGTATGTTCTGGGGCAATTTTTAAATAGCCACCCACATGGTGCTTAGCTAACTCTCTAATATACTCTGGGTTTTCAATCGCTAAATCGTAACGAACGCCCGATGCAATCAATACCTTTTTAATACCCGGCACTTCACGCGCCGCTTTATACAAGTCGATGGTGTGTTTATGATCTGTGCCTAAATGGCCACATATTGATGGGTAAACACAGGATAAACGGCGACAGGTTTTTTCGGCTTTCTCGCTAGTACAACCTAAGCGATACATGTTAGCTGTTGGGCCGCCTAAGTCAGAAATAACCCCGGTAAAGCCCGGCACTTTTTCTTGAATATCTTTAATTTCTTTAATGATCGACTCTTGCGAGCGACTTTGAATAATTCGCCCTTCATGCTCGGTAATCGAACAGAATGAACAACCACCAAAACAACCACGCATGATATTAATTGAGGTTTTAATCATGTCATAAGCAGGAATTTTTTCCTTGCCGTACACAGGGTGCGGAATGCGCTGGTATGGTAAATCAAATACCGCGTCCATTTCGTCAGTGTTTAACGGCCAAGCCGGTGGGTTAACCCACACACCACGATTAGCATCGTGTGGCTGGAATAACGCACGGGCACACCCTGGATTTTGCTCCTGGTGTAAAATACGTGATGCGTGGGCGTATAAATACTTATCACTTGCTACTTTGTCATAGGCAGGCAGCAGTACGTAAGTTTTATCCCAAGGTTTTGGTTTAGGCGGTTGTACGCTGATCGCTTTAGGCGCATCGTTGTCAAAAATTTTGTTATCCGTTGGCCCAGATAGTTTGGCACAGCCAACGTCATCAGCTCCATAGGGATTGGGTATAGGTTCAATTTTATGCAGTTGATCAATTTTGCGTGAATCCATGCCGCGCCAGCCAGGCATAGCTTCTTTGCGCATGACAGCTGTGCCACGCACATCATCAATATCGCCAATAGCTTCACCACTGGCGATACGGCGAGCAACTTCCATCAAAGGACGCTCGGCATTGCCGTAAATTAAAATGTCGGCTTTTGCATCAAAAATCACGCTGCGACGGACTTTGTCTGACCAATAATCATAATGAGCAATACGGCGTAAACTCGCTTCGATACCGCCTATTACTACAGGTATTTCTTTAAATGCTTCTTTACAACGCTGGGCATAAACCGTCACGGCGCGATCAGGGCGTTTACCACCAATATCTCCGGCGGTGTAAGCATCATCGTGACGTAATTTACGGTCAGCGGTGTACCGGTTGATCATCGAATCCATGTTGCCAGCGGTGACACCAAAAAATAAGTTTGGTCGACCCAGCTGCATAAAGTCTTCTTTGCTTGACCAGTCGGGTTGAGAAATGATCCCCACCCGATAACCTTGAGCCTCTAACATGCGGCCAATAACGGCCATGCCGAAGCTAGGATGGTCGACGTAGGCGTCACCAGTCACAATGATAATGTCACAGCTATCCCAACCCAACTTATTCATTTCTTTGCGGGACATAGGTAAAAATGGCGCCGCACCAAAGCTTTCGGCCCAGAATTTGGGATAACTAAATAATGTAGACTCAACTTGCATGTGTATGACCTAAAAATTGAAAAATACGCCAAAGAAGCGGACGCGGAGTATAGCAGTTGGCAAGGGGGAAGTGTGACTAAAAAAACAGCAAAGATGAAATAATTTTATGTTTTCACCAGAGCTTAAAACCCTATAAAATAAGTGGAAATAGAAAAATTTCCACTTATTTCTGTATGTTATTACTGATAACTTGAAAAGTGGCTGGGTTATTAAAAACCGATAAAGAAACCAATATTAGCTATCACTAAACCTAAGGTGATTATCCAAGTGGTTAATACTCCCCAGAAGCGGCCAAAATGATAACCGCCTTTTCCTTGGGTTAATCCTATGGCGTGTAGTAAACGCGCCACAATCCAAGCGGTACCAAAACAGTGAAGTAAATAAACAGGCATGCCATTTGCTTCTGCCACCCCAAGTAAAATTAATACCAGTGGCGCATTTTCTAATAAATTGCCATGCACTCGCATTGCTAACGATAAGTCTTTATTACCGCCATCACCAATACCAATAGCATGTAAACGTCGTAATTTAACAATGCGATAAGCAAGTGCGAGCACCAATAATCCGGTCAAACTCGCATATAAACCTGTTACCAATAAAGCCATTTTTTGCTCCTGTCTATTTTTGTAACACTATCATAACCATAAATGAGTAAACTATCACCTTGATAAAAACCAGCTAAAATTTTAACGGCTGGTATTGAAGGCAAATAGTTTATCGATTAATAACAACGGATCGGTTACTATTCGCTGCATTATTAACCCAAGATTAATTAAGAGTGACTGACGGCCAGTGGATAATCAAGACTTTATCGAAAAACGTAGATTTATCATTAAATTAGGTAAAGCATTACACAAGTTTGGTACGCCAGCTTATCGCCTTGAATCCCATTTGCAGACGGTATCCCACACCCTTGGTATTGAAGGTTATTTTCTTATATCTCCCACGTCTATGACGTTTGTTTTACAACATGATACTGAACAAGAATACAACCATGTTGCCCGCGTAAAACCCGGTGATTTAGATTTAGGCTCACTGGCGCGTACCTTTGAATTAGTTGAAGAATTAAGTTCTGGCCAACGCACATTGCAAGAAGCGCTTGACCGCTTAGAAGAAATTGCCAACAAACCCAACCCTTACGGCCACAAACTCACTTTATTAGCCTTTGGTTCAAGTGCGGGTGCTTTTGCCATGTTAATGGGTACGGGTTGGCATGATGTGTTCTGGTCTGCCCTGCTGGGGCTAATTGTATACAGTTTAGTGTTTTGGGCTGAGCGCTCTAAACGTGTTGCCGAAATGCTAGAGCCTTTGGCTGCCGTTGTTGTGGCTATCCTGGCCTGTGGTATTGCGCAATTTGATGCCAGCATTAATTTACCTGTGACTATTTTATCTGGGATCATCATCTTTGTCCCCGGTTTAGCACTGACTTTAGGGTTAGCTGAGTTAGCGGCGCGCGATTTAATATCAGGCACGGCACGCATAATGGATGCCGTTATGCAGTTGTTTAAACTGTATTTTGGCGCCGTACTTGGGATGACAATCGGTAAAGCCATTTTTGGCGAAGCGATTTACATTGACCCTGAACCACTGCCTCGTTGGGCCATTTGGTCCGCGGTACCCATGCTCTCTATGTCACTGGTGATTATATTTAAAGCCCGCCTAAAAGATTCACCATGGGGTGTTTTTGCCGGTATTGTGGCCTTTTTCTCAGCCATGTTAGGCGGCCTTTATTTAGGCGAATCCATCGGTATTTTTGTTGGCGCTCTGGCAGTAGGTATTTACTCCAATTTGTATGCACGTTGGATGAAAGCGCCTGCCTCTATCGCGCTGTTGCAAGGCATCGTTATTTTGGTGCCCGGCAGTAAAACGTATATCGGCCTTAATGCGCTGATTTCTGGTGAAACAATGTTGAATCAGGCGCACCTGGGGTCGCAAATATTCTTAATCTTTATGTCGCTTATCGCAGGGCTTATTTTTGCTAACGTGATAGTGCCGCCTAGACGATCTTTATAGGCTGTCGTCATACTCAGATAAATACTGCAGGCTGCTATTTTTCGGCCTGCTTAATTTTTTTCGCTACATAATAGTATTTTACCTACTGACTCATTAACCATTCTAGCGACCCATTTATAGCTAATCCTGTCTGTTTAGTTTTTTTAATAACCAATATCAAAAACAATACCAATCAATTACGGTAAACACTTGACTCTATACCAATTCAGGTGTGTTATTAAACATGCTGACAACAAAAACAAAACACCAGCAAAATGTTAACGATCATTTTAGTAACAATTAGTCTAAAGATAATAATTAAAGGACATCTCGATGCCAAAAACCTGTTTAGTGTTACTGAGTATCGCGTGTGCAACCTTGCCATTTTCAGCTTTTACAGCTGATATTAATACAAATAATACATCCTTAACCCCGCCACCTGAAACGGCCTCCCAAGCTGAAAAAGAAACCCCAAATTCCACCGTTAAAGTCAGTAAAATAGTGGTTCAAAGTAATCCAATCTTTGATGAATCTGACCCCGAATCATTCTTTATCCACCGCTGGGCTAACTATCTGCATATCAATACGACTGACTCAACCATCATAGATAATTTAAGTTTTGAAGTGGGTGATGATATTAGCCAAAAAGATATTGAAGAAGCACAACGTCTTTTGCGATCTGAATCTTATATTCGTGACGCTAAAATTACCGTTACCCAAAAGGCGCCAGACGCCGATAATACCACCGACCAAACCATGCTGGTTGAAACATGGGATAACTGGTCCTTATTACCGACAGTGAGTTTAAGCAAAAATGGCGGCGGCACTAAGTACTCTTTTGGTATTAAAGAGGATAACTTACTCGGTTTAGGTATTAATACCCGGGTGAAATATCAAGCTAGCGATGACAGAACCGGCTATAAATTTGCCTTTAGCGCACCGGTAAAAGCAATCAAACATGCCATTGTTGCCGCAGATTTTTATGATAATAGTGATGGTCAAGCCACAGCATTGGCTTTTTACAAACCCTTTTATGCTTTAGATACTAAGCACATGTATGGCACATCTTGGGTACAAGATGAGCGAACAGACATCATTAGACAAAATGGTGTCGACGTGAACGAATTTAAACATAATGTCGAGTTTGCTAACCTAACCTATGGTTGGTTGTTAACCCGTGATCAGGATCAACTTAGCCGGGTGACTTTTGGTTTAACTCAAGATAGCAATAAATTTGAAAATCTTGAAACGTATCCGCTAAGCGAATTACCCGTTGATCGTGACTTTATCTACCCCTGGGTAGGCTATGAATACCTACAGGATGATTTTACTGTTCTTAATAATATTCACCTTATCGGCAATAACGAAGACTTTAATTTAGGTTGGCACCATTCGGCTAAGCTTGGCTTTGAAACCAATGATGTTGCCGATAACGCTAATTTGGGATATCACTTAAATATTCTCAGCAGCAGAGGATGGCAGTCAGATAACCATTTATTTTTAATCAAACTGCAGGGCGAGGCTGATTTAGCCACCAGCCAGGATGATTTTTATAATGTTTCGTTAGCGTCTGAATACTTTTATAACATTACAGATAAATGGACCGCTTACACCAAAGCAGTCGTTGCAACATCAAAAAATAACTACCTTGACCGAACATTCGCCTTAGGGGATGAGACCGGTATTAGAGGCTACCCTAATGATTATCAACACGGTGATAATCAGTGGGTGTTGACAGCTGAATTAAGAAATTACCCTAATATCAATTTATATCAACTCGCCGATTTGGGCTGGGCTTTATTTACCGATGTTGGTCAGGCATTTGGTGGCACAGATGCATTTAATGAAGTAAATGATCCTATAGGCAGTATTGGTATTGGCGCTCGAATTTATTCATCTAAATCAAGTTACGGTAATATTGCCCACATTGATATTGCCAAGCCGTTCACTAATGGACAAGACTTGAATAGCTGGGAGTTTCGATTCCAAATTAAAGACCACTTTTAATTCGATAACACGTTTGATGCTAAGCCTAGCATCGAGCATAAATGTCTCGCGAATGTAAATATTGTGAAAATAATCTGAAAACGTAAATGATAACTAATATCATTTACCAAAATTATTCACAATAGGGACACATATGTTATTTACCCCTAGTAAATTAGCGACTGCGACGCGCTGGGCATTATGCTTAATGTCTTTATCATCAGCTAGCGCTATCGCCGATGAGACTCAGACTAGCAACAAATCAATGGAACGGATGATCATAACTGGCAGTCGCGCTGTTGAGCGCATAGACGAAGTCCCATCATCGGTTACGTTAATAAACCAACAAACCCTAGCACAAGATATGCAAGTGACCAGTGAGCTACAAAACCTACTCGCCTTTCGTGTGCCAGGCCTTGCACCTAGCACCGGAACCTCAAGTAATTCAGGCCAAACACTGCGTGGTCGCGCCGCATTGGTTATGATTGACGGTGTCCCGCAATCTACCCCTCTGCGTAATGGTCAACTGGGGATAAGCTCTATCGACCCAGGTGCAATAGAACGTATTGAAGTGATTAAAGGGGCTACCTCAATTTATGGTAATGGCGCCTCTGGTGGCATTATCAACTACATCACCAAACGTGCGGGCACTGATATAGCAAATATTAATCTGAGCGCTTCAACCAAATTTAGCGCGGTAAAACTAGAGGGCAGCGCAGGTGTGAGGCTTGATACCTCGATAGACGGCACGCTAGATGATTTTAGTTATGTATTGAGTGCAATAAGTGAAAAAACAGGTTTAGAGCGAGATGCCGAAGGCGATGTCATTGGCCTAATTTATGGTTTGTCTGAAACCCAATCAAATAACCTTTTCACTAAACTCGCTTATCAACTAGACGATGATAAGTCTGTACAACTCACTTACAACTATTATAAAGCCCAGCAAGATGCTGATTTAATTGATGTAATTGGCAGTGTTAATAGTGGCGTTAAAACCTATGCTATTCATAACACTCAAGGCATAGCAAAACCTGGGGTGCCACAAGGCCCTAGAGGCAATCACAATTTAATGTTGAAATACGTCGACCAGGATATTTTTTATAACACCCAACTCACATTAGATGGATACCTTCAAACAATAGAGAACATGTTTTTCTATTCAGCTAGCTTAGCTAACCCTAGCGAAGGTTACGATGGTGGACAATCACTGATTAAATCTGAAAAAACAGGCTTGCGCGTTAATTTGGCCACCGCTGCCGACTGGGAACACGTTGCCGCAACCTTCATTTATGGTATCGATGCGCTACAAGATGTGAGCTCACAACCGCTAGAAGATGGCCGTATTTGGGTGCCAGAAATGGACATGTATAATTTAGCGGCCTACTTACAAACCAAATTTATTATTGCCGATGACTGGATTATAAAAGCAGGCGTAAGACAAGACAGTGTCGACTTGGCCGTTGATAATTATCAAACGCTCAAGTTATGCAGCACTCCTAGTACTTGTTCTGTCCCATTTGACGTAAAAGGTGGCGACCTAACCTATGACTCTACCACCTACAATTTGGGGTTAAGGTATAACTTAACTCCTCAATTCAGCCCATTTGTTAGTTTCTCTCAAGGTGCAGATATTTCAGATTTAGGCAGATTACTACGAGCCGCTACCGTCAATGATATCAACCTAGTACAAACACAAGCCTCGGTTGTTGATAATTATGAAATCGGACTGTCTGGTCAATTAAACGATTTAAGCTATGAAATTGCGGCTTACAAGAGTGAATCAGAACTTGGCACCAGTAACAAATTTGACCCGGTTACAGGGGTTTATATGCCAGTGCGTGCACCACAAAAAATATGGGGATATGAGGCACAACTTGACTACCAAATACTCGACAACCTAAGTTCCGGAATGTCCTACAGTTGGGTAGAAGGTAAAGATACCGATGCTGACATTTACCTAGATGGCGGCATTATTGCCGCACCTAAATTTACCGCTTACCTTAACTGGCAGCCGATTCAGCAGGCCAGTATCGGCTTAAATTATATGTATGTAGGCGGTCGTAAACGCTTTGAACAGGTCAATGGTGCGTACGTTGGAGCACAGGGGCCTATCGAACATTACAATGTTGTGAACCTCAGCAGCAGCTATCAAATTGACAGCTGGCAATTATCGCTTGGTATTGAAAATCTATTAAATGAAGATTATTTCTCAGCCCGCTCACAGGCATATACTTACAATGGCTATAATACTAAATCTCTGGGCACTACTGTTAACCTAGGAGTTAAAGCCAATTTTTAACCCAAAAAAAAGACCTTGCAAGCGCAAGGTCTTTTTAATTACAAAAACTGTTTTTTATACCACTGCAGTTTTACGCTTTTGATGTGCGAGTACAAGTGCAATCAATGACACCACACCAACCGCAATACCGACTGGCTTACTTAATTCCATCGGTAGGCCAAAACCAATACCTGCGGTCATAATATAAGATACCGTAATACTGGTACCAATAATCGCCGGTAAACTGACAATCCAATGGAACGTGCCACGGTCAAACAAATACTTAGTCGCTAGCCACAATACACTGGTTGATAACAACATGTTTGAGAAGGCGAAATAACGCCAAATCAATGTGAAGTCAATCTTCGTCATGAAATAAGCAATCACTAAAATCGGCACAGCCAACAATAAACGGTTACGCATACTTTGCGGAATATTAAACGCATCGGTAATGGTTAAGCGCAATGAACGGAACGCGGTATCACCAGAGGTGATAGGGAAAATGGCCACGGCAATAATTGCCATAATGCCACCCGCTACACCTAAATAAGTGGTTGCAACCTGATTAACCACTAACCCAGGGCCGCCCTGAGCCAAAATCTCTTTAAGTTCAACATAACCACCTGGGAATGCTGCAATACCTGCAGTAGCCCATACACACGCCACAATACCCTCTGACATCATGGCGCCAAAATACACTGGGCGGACATATTTTTCATTGGTTAAACAGCGCGCCATAATAGGTGCTTGAGTCGAGTGAAAACCACTAATAGCACCACAGGTAATGGTGACAAATAATAATGGCCACGTGGGTAACCCGTCAGGATTAGGCTCTAATAAATCATTGTTATAATGGCTATGGTCAAAATACGCTAGAAAATCTCCGGCCATAGGTAAATGCGGTGCATTGATTAATAGTGCCACAGCTAAAGACAGGGTCATCACAATCATTAACAGCCCAAATACGGGATATAACTTAGTGATGATTTTATCAATAGGTAATAAGGTCGCTAGAAAGTAATAAACTAAAATAACCAATACCCAGAAGGTATTTCCGCTTAAGAATGTGCCTTCAAAATAGCTTAAATTACTTAATAGTCCTGCTGGGCTCATGATAAATACCACGCCCACAAAAAACAGTAACATAGCAGTAAAGACCAGCATTAAACCTTTAAAGAATATATTAAAATAGTGACCTGCAATTTCAGGTAAACTTTTACCATCCTCTTTAATACTCAATACACCCGAAAAATAGTCATGTACCGCGCCACCTAAGATATTACCGATGACAATCCATACTAAGGCTACGGGACCATATAAAGCGCCAAGAATAGGACCGAATATTGGTCCTACGCCTGCAACGTTTAAAAATTGAATTAAGTAAGCTTTTACAGGGTGAACTTCAACATAGTCCACACCATCATTAAATCGAGCTTGCGGCGTTTTTGCGGTGGGGTCGATTCCAGCTTGTCGTTCTACAAATGGGCTGTAGAATTTATAAGCTAGGACCAGCAACGCAATACATATGAAAAATATAAGCATAATATTTGTCCAGTAGGGAGAGGCATTATTGTAGCTTAGAAGTGTCAACGACTTACCGTGCGAGGTCAAGGCTCTAGCTGCTAGACTAAGGTCTAACAACCCCCCTATTAGCTTCACATTTTTAGCTTTTACAACATTAATGAAGCGAGCTGTACCTAGATAACGTCACACAGCATAATAAACATTACACCTTTTCACCGACTGACTTAATGTATTTAATCGCACTGTTATTTCTTTAGCAAACGGCTTATAAGTCTGACTTTAGAGCTTGCTTGCTGATTTAATAAATGGATCGATATCAAAGACGCCCAACTTAAATGAGCGAGGTGGAATAAAAGCCGTTGATAGGATCAAGCTGTCGAAGAAGACACAAGGTAAACTTATCGAGAAAGGTTCGTCTAGTCGCGATGATAATGTCAGTTACAACCTTATCCCTTTAACCTGATTACGCCCTGACTCTTTCGCCTGATATAACTGCATATCAGCCTCTTTAAGTACCTGTTCCCATGTCTCGTCTAGCGTCGGCAAAATGGTGGCAACGCCCGCACTAATAGTCACAGTAGATGAAATACTAGAGTCAGTATGCTCAATAGCTAATGCCTGCACTGCCTGTACCATCTTCTGAGCAATAGAGACTGCACCTTCACTGTCAGTGTCAGGTAGAATACAAACAAACTCTTCACCACCGTATCGGGCGACCAGATCATAGGGACGAAGTGCTATGCCATAAATAGCTTGTGCGACCGAGCGAAGGCAGTCATCACCCTGTTGATGGCCATAGGTATCGTTGTAGCGTTTGAAAAAGTCGACATCCAGCATAACTAATGACAAAGGCTTACTATGACGGATACAATGGCGCCACGATTCAGGTAAGCTCCGCTCAAATTGACGGCGATTAGCTAATCCAGTTAAGCTATCGAGCAGGGCAATCGCTCGTAAAATATCTGACTGGCGCTTGAGTAAAAATTGGTTTTTAACTCTTGTGGTGGTAATAATGCTGTTTATTGGTTTATGAATAAAATCAACAGCACCTAATTGAAACCCTTTAACTTCCAACTCTTCATCAAAGTGCGCTGTCACAAAAACCACTGCAGTATGAGCGGTTATAGGATTGTTTTTTACCTCTTCACAAACCTGTAGTCCTGTCATTCCGGGCATTTCAATATCTAACAATATCACGTCAGGCTTCACTTTTTCGCACACTTCAATGGCCTGTTTACCACTAGTGGCCATATAGACATCAAACTCTTGATGAAATAGCTGATGCAATATTTTGATATTTAACGGCTGATCATCAACAATCAAGATCTTACCTTTATTATCGTCAGCCAAACTCAGTACTTCAGAATCTAACATTAACCTACCTCCGTCTCGATAACCGCGAGTAATGCCAAAGCATTTTCAAAATCAAGCGCTTGAACTTGGGAATATAACTCGGTCCAACACCTATGATAAGACAATGAAGCGGCCATGTCGTCCACTAGGTAAATAGCATCCAGGTTATTTTGTTGTAAATATTGCTTCAACAACATGATTTTATTGTTAATAAGTTCAACATCTTCAGGTAAACCTTGCACTTGTGGGTCAACTGCTGGTGCTTCATTTGATGGCGTCTCAGATATATACTCAGACAGCTGCTTAACGCTGAGTTGAGATAATAAAGTTAACTTCTCCGTCCAGCGTTCAACTTGTCGCACTTGAGGGTTACCGTGTTTAAACTGCTGTTCTAAATAAGCCGCAAAATCAGCTAAGGTTTTTGCGCCAAAATTACTGGCAACGCCCTTAATTCCATGGCTAACTGCGGCGCTAATTAATGGATCGGCTTGCCCAATCGCAGCTGTAAACAGTAATAACTGTTTATCTATTTCAGCCTCAAATCCTTTGGCCATTTTTTTGAAAAAAACTTCATTGTCTCCAAATCGGCTCAGTATTTGTTCAAGACTATCTAATAAATGCTCGCCCTCAGCAGGAACTTTAGGCTCAAGCACTAAAGATGTCTCTTCCTTGCCTACAGTATTATCGATTGCAACTGAGGTAAATTCACGCCCTACGAGGGCCAAAATACTCGGCACTAACTTCTGCATATCGATAGGTTTACCTATGTGATCATTCATGCCGGCATTGATACAATCGACTCTGTCTGACTGTGAGGCATTAGCCGTCATAGCAAGAATAGGCAACAGTTCAAAACGGGCATCTTGTCGAATGCGTCGAGTTGCCTCCAGGCCATCTATATCAGGCATCTGCATATCCATAATAACGATATCGAATGCCTGTTTTGCTTGGGTAACCAAAGACACGCCTTTAATACCACCTTCGGCCAATACCACCTTAGCGCCTTCTAGGGTAAGTAGTTCATCGGCCACTTGCCTATTTAATTGATTATCTTCTACCACTAAAATGGTTAATCCAGACAAGCGCTTTTGCTTGTTCATTTTTAACGGTACCGGTAAAGCCATCAGCTCACCGCGGATCACTTGGCTAATGGACTGAGCCAAAAGCTTAGACGTTACAGGCTTAGTTAAAAAGTGCACAAATGGCGCACTTGATTCTTTATAATCTTGACGGAAAGCCTCTTCAAGGTAAGCCGTCAACATTATTACCGCAGGCGCAATACCTTGCTGCCCCTGCTGGCCTTGCACCGACGCCCGCAATAACCTCGCGGCATTTATGCCATTAAGTTCAGGCATATTCCAATCCATTAAAACAACATCAAACGGCAGTCGAGCATTATTGGCCTGTTTACATTTAGTTATCGCTTCAGCACCACTATAAGCGCACTCGACAACACAACCAAAATTAACCAAGATACTTTGTAAAATCTCCGTAGTGGTATGATTGTCATCTACCACTAAAATTCGACATCCCTGAATATCGATTGAAGCTTCTGCGGTCATAGGTATTAGCGGTAAAGTGACGTCAAACCAGAAGCGACTTCCCTTGCCAACTTGGCTGGTGACTAACAACTCACCGTCCATCAATTCTACCAAACGTTTACTGATGGCTAACCCCAGACCTGTGCCTCCAAAACGCCTAGTTGTAGAAGATTCAGCTTGTTCAAATCCGGTAAAAATGCGACTAAGTTGCTCTTCACTGATGCCTATCCCTGTGTCGGTAATCGAGAATCGCAGCTTGTTATTATCCGCTGTTGATTCAAGGCACTCAATGCCAATCACCACTTGCCCTTGTTGGGTAAATTTCAGCGCATTACCAGCTAAATTGATTAGCACTTGCTGTAATCTTAGCTTATCGAGAAGCAGCCAAGATGGGATAGCGGGGTCAAGATTAAACATCACTTCAACATCACGATTGCCAAAATAACCTGATAACACCACGGCAAGGTCGCGCATTAACATTTCTATTTCGCAGGGCTGCGGGTCAAGTTGTAACTTACCGGCTTCAATTTTAGAAAAGTCCAAAATGTCATTTAATAAACCCAACAGAGATTTAGCCGCAGTTTGCGTCTTAGCAATATAATCCTCTTGCTGAGTGGACATGGCGGTATGCTCCATTAGCTGCAACATGCCCAGCACCGCATTCATTGGAGTACGAATTTCGTGACTCATATTGGCTAAAAATACCGACTTTGCAGCATTGGCTGCATCAGCTTGTTCTTTAGCTGTGCGAAGCGTTTCTTCTATTTCACGTTGTTCGGTAATATCAATATTAATACCAATCACTCTAACAACATGTTCATGCTTGTCTTTTTCAATCTCGGCAGCCGCTTGAATATAACGAATTTCACCATCAACCTTGATGATTCTAAATACAGGATCATATATTCCTTCGCCAGATATAGCATCCATGAGCTTTTGCTCTACCATCTTCAAATCATCAGGGTGAACTCGATTAAGCCAATGTTGGTATGTTATCCCCTGCTCTCGCATATTCAATGGATAACCGTAAATCGAAAGCATACGGTCATTCCAATGCAAACTATTGTCTAGTACGTTAAAAGTCCAAATGCCTAGCTTAGCCACCTCGGAAGCCTTACTCAGATGGTTACTTGCAGAGATCAAGGCCTCTTGTTGCTGCAGCGACTGGGTAACATCAACCCCGATACCCAAATAACCGAGTAACTGACCATCACTGTCACGCATCGCGGTAACAGACAAAGAAATTTGGCAATGGGAGCCATCTTTTTTTACATAAGTCCAATTACGCGTCTCTGGCCCTTCTGTTCTTGCTTTGTAAACAAAAGTATCAAAGCCTTCAATGGCAAAACCATAGTGTTGTGATAATTCAATTGAGCGTGCTTCAACTTCCTCAGGGATGTGTAAAAAAGCAGGGCTAGATAACCCAACAATCGATTTAGCGTCATAGCCTAATAAATTTTCTGCGCCGCAATTAAATATACTAATAATACCCTGTGCATCTGTGGCAATAATTGACATTTCTGAAGCGGCATCTAATACACTGGTTAATAGTGATCCAAGTTTGTTTTTCTCTAACTGAACAAATTTACGCTCAGTAATATCGGTGCTGAGTGCTATAAAGCGTTCGATATTGCCATTGTCATCGGCTACTGAGCCAATAATGGTATCAAACCAATGTCTGCTACCTTGTTGGTCTAAATTACAAATTTCACCGTGCCAGGATTGCCCCGCATTAATCTGTGCCCACATGCCTTGCCAAAATACGGCATCATGTTCACCAGAGCGTAATATTGAATGGTTTTTCCCTATGAGCTGCTCGCGAGAATAGCCACTCATTCTACAAAAGTAGTCGTTGACCTCTAAAATAACACCATTAATATCAGTGACTACAGAAAGTAGTTGATCATTGATTGATTGAAGCAGGGCTCTATTTTCAGATGCAGCTTGTTGCAGCTCTTTCGTTCTGTTGGCAACCTTAAATTCCAAGCTTTCATTTAATTTTAAAATCCGCAGCTCTGCATCTTGCTGCGCCGTAACATCGCGAATGGTTTGACTAACGCCTATAATGTCACCATTTTCATCCACTATCGTCATAGCGGTCATAGACGTCGCTAAAGTTTTACCATCTTGGCATTGATGAGATGAAACTTGATTTAAAATAACCTCTCCAGCTAACACTTTCGCAAACCAACATTTTTCAAGTTCAGCTTTTTCAGGCGGTACAATCAGCTCGGTACTAAGTGACCCATACACCTCGGACTCGTTGTAGCCAAACAGTAATTCAGCGCCTCGATTCCAACTGGTAATATAGCCATCAAGGTCATAACTAATAATGCCATCGAGCGAATGCGCTAGCATATTAGCTAACCTTGCCTGTTCAGTTAACACTTGTTGTTTACGTTGTAAGCCAATAGACCAAAGCACAACCAATCCCGCCAATAAAATACTGACAAGCACGCTATACATAAATACAACACTGGAATGATTAAGCTTTAAGTTATTGATAAATTTAGGGTAGGCGAGGATCTTAAACTGCCATGTACGGCCAAAAACATTCTTGTTCACCGTATATTGATAGTGGGTAACAGCAGCCGCTTCTGTTGCCTCAGTTTCATAAAAAGTAATGGGGTTATCTTGTAAAGTCACATCCGTCAGGGTTAGCTGAGCTGTTTGCTGGTGTAAATCTAATCCGCTCAATACCTCATCGGTCACCAAAGGCGCATAGCTCCAACCATATGCCTCCATTTTGCGAGTTTCTGGTGTTAAAGGGGTGGCTGCAGTTCGGTACATGGGCATCAAAATTAAAAAAGATTGCAACGATTTGCCCGTTGCCTGCACTAAGGTAATTGGCCCAGACAAACGCACTTCACCAGATAACATTGCGGCATCGGCTGCCTCTCGGCGTTGCAGCTCTGAGCCAATATCAAGACCAACAGCAGCAATATTACGTTCAACCGGTTCAATATATTGAATCACATAACGGTCATTATCGTGGGGAGCAAGCTGACGAATAGCAAAATTAGGCCAACTATCTTGTTGAGCTTGGGTAATAAAAGACGCTTGCTGCTCAGGGGAAACAATACGAATAAAACCAAAACCACGCGCGCCGGGAAACTCCTTATCAACCTCTCGCGTTGCACTGTAGCGAAAAAATGCTTCACGAGATACTTCATTTTCGCCAGCGGTGACAATCATTCCACGAACACCGCGCAGGCCATATTGATAAAGAGTGATACGGCTCAATACTTGATAACTAATTTGTTCTGAAGCAGTTTGAAGTGACTTATTGATTTCAGCGGAGTTACGCTCATTAACTACCCAGGCCAAAGCGGCACTGATGATTAAGCCCAAAAATAGCACTGCGAAGCCCCGCTTAACGGCAGTTTTGTACTCCAAAGACAAATCCATAATCACCTAAGATATTAAAATTATAGAGTTATGATATTGGACTACTCAGAAAGATTTCGCCAGTGGAATCACTAATGGTTAAAAAAATCTTTTCTAAAGCGTTAATTTCACTCACAAACCGTTTATGAGCACTTTGATCAATTAGTTAGATTTTGCCACTAGACAACAAGGCTGATGATATCTTTGATAAAATTAGCTTATGCCGTAAATAATACCAACCTTCGTAACATGCGAGTTAGAACGGCTACTGCGTATATAGGCATAAGCGTAAAAACAAAAGGCCTCACATCGCTGTGAGGCCTTCTATTTCGAAAGGTTTGAGTTGGCCGATAAGCCGACTCCTCACAGCAAAATTGGTTAGTAAGTAGTGTGTTTTATAAAGCTTTAATTCTTAATGTGTTTCAGTTTGTAGCACAGTTTGTAACACAAACTAAGTTAACTTAAGCTGATTTATTTTCCAAGTATTACTTGGTTTATATTTGGTGTGAATTTTCAAAAAATACATCTAAAACTTTCAAACGTTCCGATACCGGTAGGTCGTTTTCTTCTAGGACTATTGCTTTCTAGAGGCTCGTTAGGGCATCAAATATAAACTGGTTTTGTTTTTTAAGTGATTGAGGCGTTCCGTATGAAGCCGGACGCCTCGTTTATGAAGTGGTTTTATTTTTTATTATTTGCTAGTGGACTTGTACTTCTGCTTGAACTCTCTTGTTGCTTGTATTCGTTCTCTTATTTTCATTCCGCGTAGGTTTCCAAAATTAATAAAACCATACCTTTTAGCAGCTTGCTTAGTGCTTAACTCTTTTGACAAGTAATCACAGCAAGCAATGTTTACAGGTACACGTCTTTTTACCTCATTACTGTCTGGTTCGCGCCATGAGCTTAACCAATGTGGATGCTCTAACCCTTCTTCCGTGGGTAATGTCCCAAATTGCTCTTCTTCTAGCTCTATCAGTTCCGTGTATGGTTGTTTAAAGAGATAATTAGGACTGACTAATACGGCACTATAACTTTTGGGGTTATCTTTCTTTAAAAGCTCTTTAAGACACTCCAAACTTGATTCAGGCGTTTCCCTTACTATGGTAATAATATGCGCGTGAGTGAGTGATTTAGTGCCTTTCAAGCCACTCTCAAGCACGATAATTGTTGGTTCATTCCAGTTGCGTCCACTTAAGAGCTTTCCATATGCAGTGGCGTGATTTGATGCGCTGTTAACTTTGAGTTTGGCATTGATTGAAAAGCTAACTGTGCCGAATACTATCGTTGCTTGATTTTCTTTGATTTGAGTTATGTCTTGCAAGACTAAAAAGGCTGTTTCTAAATCTCTCGAGAAGGTTCTTTTTTCTGATTTATCATGGTGCGGTATTAGTAATTCTTTATGCTTTTTCACTCCCTTCTTAGTATGAGTAAATAAGGGCTTTATTACTCTATTAAATACATATACTGGTTGTCCGTTCATTCCTGCTGCATTTGAGTACTCTATAGCCTTAGACAGCACTGGGCTTGACGCTGTTTCAGACTCTAAAGTTTCACTCTTTAAAATCGTATAATTTGCGCCTTTTTTTATTTCTGTTTTTTGTGCCATTTCTGATGGCATTTCTAGACCAATTTTAGCCAATTTGGTATACTCTTTTTGCACTGTTACATGTTTAGTAGCGCCTCTCGCATGAGGTGCTTTTTTTGCCTTAAGATCCTACTTTAGCGGCTCTCACTTCTAAGACTTCAATCTCTAGCATTTCCCTTACTATCAGCTCCGGTATGTCCTCATTCACATCTGGTTTATCACCAAATTTAAAGCTAGCTCTCAATGTGTCATTAGACAGCTTTAAGCTTGAAGCTATTCCGGTTAATGCTCTTGCTACTTGAACGGCTTGTTTTGTATCTGTGGGCTTATCTGGTAGCTCGTCTAGAAGACAATGAAGCTTATCTCTGAGCTTTGATGCTAACGCTAAATCATCCATAAGGAGTGATGAGGCTTGTCCTCTTATCGCATCACTTGATAGTGATATTTTAAGAGCGTTTTGGTATTTGGTTATTAGTTCTTGTTTCATCGAACCAGCTTTAACGCCAACTCTCTTCTGTATAGTCCTGACTGTGTGGTAACTCAGATCAAAGTGCTTCGATACTGCAGCGAGCGTATAACCCGCTGCAATCATCGCAATAATCTCAGCCTGAACGTTTGGCAAGACTCTGTTACCCAATAGCATCACCGCTTGGATCATCCATCACTCTAGCTCTTTGCTTTAGCGTTTCGAGTCCCTCAACGAGTAGGTATTGGACTACATGGCAGTACTTTAGACCTGATTCACGGGCGATGCCCTCAATTGTTGGCTCAAGGCTTTTAGGCACTCTGATTTGCATGGTCATATTATCTAATCCCTAGCATTGGTAATGTTACTAACTTAGCCATACTGGCTTCTCTTTCTATGTGAGCGGCATAGGTTGCTTGTGATGTTCCATGCCCTCGAGCCGCAATGTTGCAGCCAACCAGTATTAAGTTTTCTAGCGTCTTCAAGTCATCTACGCCTGTGGCTGCTGCAATTTTCTTGATAACTTTATTGACCCCCTCATCACCTGTGTTCATATTGTCTAATATGTTCTTTAGTGCCTGTAGATTAGCCTTTGCAGACTGAGAGTCACCAGCTTCAACTGCTTGCATAGCGGTATCCACTAGCTTTGAGCAAAAATACATACGTTCTAACATGATTTGGTTTCCTGAACTGGATTGGCATTAGCTTGGTTTGAGGTATCTGCAATTTCAAAGGCTGCAGCCATACGATGTATACCTCCTAGATGAGCATAGCTATGGATTTGTTGTTTTCTTTTTTTAGCTAATGCTTCCTGCATTTCTTTGTTGGCAGTGTATAGCGCAGATAATGGCCTAGCTTTAGCCGTCTTAGTTTCACCTTTTAGTATCTTGAACAGCGATACATCACAGTATTGTTCTGCGACATGCCTTGGCATGCCCTGATTGGCTAGTTCATCAATCATTTCTGTTCTATCTAAAACGTTGAACATTATATACTTCCCCCACCTACGTATAAGTTTCTTCACTACTTTCAGTAGCTTAATTCATGTATTTTAACTGTAAAAAAAAGTCTTGGCGACATATTATGTCGACAAAACTTTGCTTGGAGGTTTATAACGCTGTAAATAATAGGAAAAATGGGGTAATTTATTTTTTAGTGTTATTGGCTCTTTTTAACCCTTTGCACAGTCGATACTGAACAACCAAGTTCTTCGGCTGTCTTACGGATACTCATCGTTTGTAAATGAGTTAAAATTGCTTCGTGTAGCTTAATGTCCTTGTTTTGACCGCCCCACGTTTTGCCCTCAGCTTTGGCCTTCGCAATACCTTGGGCTTGTCGCGTTCTTCTTGTCTCATAATCATCCCTTGCCATACCGGCAGCTAAGTCGATCATGAAGTTTGTAAGAGCTTTTTGAATAAACCCCGAGTGTTCATCATTGTTTGATAGTGCGGTATGAGTTTGTGGTTGATCAGCGATTACGATAATGATCCCTTTACTGGCAATCTTGGCTTTGAGCGTTTGCCATATTTCCCAAGGTAAACGGCTAAGCCTGTCCATTTTCTCAATAAGTAGAATGTCACCGTCACTAGCCTCATCTATCAACCTATCAAGCTCTGGCCGGTCTGGGGTGTTACCTGATACGTTTTCTTGATAGAAGGTCGTAATCTTTACGCCCTTTGCTGTAGCGAATGAAATTAACTCCGGCTTAGCTCGAGAGCTATCTTGCTCTTTAGTCGATGCTCTTAAATATGCGCGAATGGTTAGGTAAGGTGTATTCAGCATGTGGTATCTCATTCAATGATTAATAGGTGTATTCATTTGGCTCTCTAGGCCGCATTCCTACATTCTACCAAGTGTATTCATTGAAGTATACATGTAGAGGTACGATAAGACTTAAATGTCTCGGATGATTTATACACATTCTAGTTGTTGCGGTTAAGGGGGGGTATTCTTTAAATACATGAGTTAATCAAGACTAATGGGTGATTGCTTTGATTAAAACAGACTGATAAATTGCAATAAACTTATATGATTAAAGACAAAGTTCTCTTTAGTTTTTTACGATTTCCTACGAGATCGAGTTGATAATGGAACACGTAAAATGGAATTTGTATTATCTCTAATAGCTTGTGTCATTATGGCGTTAATTACATTTATAATTTCTTCTAGTAGAGAAAGGCAACTTGATGATCCTAATGATACTAGTGTCGTTTATCTTGACAAGTTACAAGAACTTTCAAACCTGCAAGATAACGGAAAGTATCTATTAAGAATTATAAGACAGAGCGGTAATTTACAGAAAGATGATCAGATTTTAGATTGTCCAAATAAAGCTATTAAAGCCGCTATATCTACCCTGAAACGAGCAAAAATCGACTTTGTATTAATTTCGAAAAATACAGAGGTAGAATTTTTTTTCCGTAGAACTTTTCACCATCATGGTGGCAGTGCTGAAGGTCAGAAAGTTGGGAGTGTAGAAATCTATAAGATTGAGTGACTTGCTAGTAAACAGATTTCGTCGGTGAACAGTTAAAGTTTTATGTCATAAACCTTAATTTTTATTTGGAGGAAACTGTACTTTATACAATCATATCAAAAAGATAAAGCATTCAAGAGGAATGTTAATGCTCAATTTATCGGGCGATGTGTTCAATAAGCTGTTATGCCTTTGCAATAATTAACTGGTAGCGACATGATAGAAATAATAGTTGAGCCAATACATTTAGAGAGTGTACTTAATGCGCTGGCTGCGGTGCTCACTGCCGTTATAGCCTTTGCTATTATGGGATTAAATAACTTTTACTCAAGTAAACGATTGAGAACGGAGCTAAAGCACTTAGCTGAAGAAGCAGAAAGAGAGCGAACGTCAAGAAAACGAGAAGAAGATTTAAAGAACAAACTTTCTTCATTGGAAACTGTTTTTATCACGATGCAAAAAATGCGGTCTTATAGTTACAATTATCGCTTTCATATATATGGAGTCATCTTTGAAAAGATAAATATTGAAGTTGGTTTATCCTTAATGCAAGAGTTGTTGAAACAATTAAAATTAGCTGAAGAAAGTATGCAGGTTATTGCTAATGTCTATCTTGAGGACACTCCAGCTCGTACTGGCGAAATCATGGAAAATATTTTGGTTCTATACGAATTGAATTACAAAGCTGACAGGTTACTACATGATGAGAATACTGAAGAAGCTCGATTAGTGTTTAAAAATGAGATGAAAAACCAAATAATTGAATTTTTAGATTACCTAGATGAACTCGAGATTGAACTTTGTGAGTACATTGCAAATGTTCGGAAATATGCATGATAAAGCATCTTACAGGCTTAAGGGTTTTTAATTTTATTTTATATAAAACAATGGTTTATTTTATTTTGGTGAGGTGTTGAGTCAAGCTATGAGTAGAATTGTACCGGATAGAAGTTGGTGGCAAGCAGAAGCAAAAAAACGTAATGCTTTATCTACTTGTCCTTATGCAAATGCCCATAAGTGCCCTCGTTACTTCGAGAGCCTAGTTTTGTTATCTCAAATTAATATGATTGCGGGTATTACTGAAAACAAAAAAGATGAATTAAGTTCTTTCTGGCAAAGAACTAGCTTTTCATCACTTTGCGATGAAGAAGTTCCGGTCGTATCAACAAATAAAAGTGGTAGGCTTTTATCTGTTAGTAATTTCTGCCCAGAGGTTTCATTTAAATACTTAAAATATTACGCAGATTATATGCAGAAATATGTAGATGAAGTAGACAAAGACACAGGTACATTGATCGCTAACCGTGATAATTTACCAAATGACTGGAGATATGCATGGATGTCAGTAAATCCTAAGTTCTATTTAGACTGTGAATTATTGGATAGCGTTGAAGCTTTTAATAAAAATTTAGGTAATAACTTTATCAATAAGCTACACCCCAATATTATTCAGCAAATTGATAGAATGAATAACTGTTTAGACCAAAATGATGCAGCGGGTTCCGTGCACGCAGCTTCAAATGTACTCGAAACAATGGCTAAAGATATTACTAATAATCCTAATGTTGCTAATCAACCATTAGGTGGTTTTTTTGACCAATTTAAAAATGTATCAAAATTACCTGAAAACCTTGTTAATGCAGTGATGGATATTTATAAACTACGTAATACATTGCCTACAGCAGGTCATGGTAGTTTAATTACTCCAAATATAACGATGGTTGAAGCTATAAGTATTTGCGCAATGACTAAAGTAATATTAGAAATTGAATACCGAAATAAAAGCATCGAATCAATAACTATGATTAAGCTTTAGCACTTGAGACTAACATCATTCTTCTGACGATAAAAAACAACAGTTTGGTGTAACAACTAACTAATTCAAAACTCGTACAACCCGCGTATACAGGCGTCTTAGAATTAGGGGGAGGGTTCAAATCCCTACCACCTATCAAGTCTCTTTAATTAAACATGTAATGGAAATATTACTGTTAATAATTATCTATATCGTCCATAAATGATGGAAATGCCACGTCATATAAAAGTCCATCTAATATCAATTTTAACTTTTCAAGCGGAATTAAAAATAGATGTGAATACTTATCATGTATAGCATCACCTTTTTTAGATGATTTGTGGCCAGCAATTGCTTTTGTTAAAAATTCATTCGCACCATTAGCCCTAATTAGTGAAATGACGGTATGCCTAAAAGAGTAAAGCGATAGCTTACAACCCATTTCATCTCTCTCATCCAAACCTATCAACTTTCTGATTTCAGGATACCGAGAGGTTAAATAGCGTTCAGAAACATCAAACAAACGATCCGTTTTTTTCTTGAATGAATGAACGAATATCACAAAGCCTAAATCTATCAACGGTTGTGCAATAGGAATTTTTCGAGTAGAAGCTTCAGTCTTACTAAACTGTATTTGCATATAGTAAATACCGGTTTTAGTGCATCTACTTATATCTCCTCTCTTCAGTTTTTGAATCTCATTATTTCTCATACCAGAATAAGCCATAATCAATAGCGGCCACTTAAGGTTTAAATTAGAAGTATTTTTAGCATAATCAATAATTTTCTTGGATGTTGGAATGTCAAATGCTCCCCTATCCTCACCTCTTTTCGCTTTAATTGTTCTTAATTTCATTGGGCTGCTTTCAATGTATTCTTCAGTTACTAGCCAATTAAAGAAACCTTGGAAAGTTTTTAATGCATGCTTACTATTCGTAATCTGATCTTCATCTGGCACTTCATCTTGCAGAGCTAGTTCTATTCGTTCATCCATGGACATTTCAGAATAAGGTTTTATATTACCTCGAGGCATTCGCTTACTAACTCTTAGTAACTCATTTATCTGCTTTTTATTAAAAACAATGCCTGCATCACCGTACATATACAGTAAAATTTGCATGTATCGATTATGAGACTCTTGCTCTTTCTGACTTAGTTTAGAACAAACAATTGCCCATTTTTCAGTCATAGCTCTGATAGTTAGTGATTGAGCTGAATTATCTGCTTCAGTGATTGATATGGACTTATTTGGTAGCTGATTTGACTGAACTCTCATAAGCTGAGGATTTTTAAGCATAAAATCAACAGCCATCTCTAGCTCTTCATTTGGATCCTCACGCTCGAATTTAACATCTCCAAAAATAGTCGGAACTGTCATTAAATTCATTTTAAAGGTCATTTCTAATTCTTTAGCCATTACTACACCTTTTAATTCACAAATTTTAGATACAACTATATTGGTGAGTTTTTTGGCAGCTTCTGGCGATTTTGTTTGTAAACTCAGCCTAACTACAGCAGGTAAACCAGTCATTTGTTGGATTGCTTTCGGTACTCTATACCGCAAGTAATATATGCCATTCCGTTGAAAGGTATGGGGGATTTTCTGTGTCTCAGTTTGTAGCACATCTTGTAGCACAAAGGCCTCGCATAGCTGCGAGGCCTCTGTTTACAAGAAGGTTGAGTTGGCCGATAAGCCGGGTCCTGTCGTGGACAGTTATTCATCTAGGCCTGCAATCGCTCACAGGCTCAAGCAACCTACCCGGTTCCAACGCGAGCAGCGCCATGCGGAACCCTATTTGGTCTTGCTTCGGGTAGAGTTTACCTTGCTACGGACTATTGCTAACCGCACGGTGCGCTCTTACCGCACCCTTTCACCCTTACCATTTTAGCAAGCTAAAATGGCGGTCTCCTCTCTGTTGCACTTGTCGTCGGTTCACACCGCCCAGGCGTTACCTGGTACCCTGCTCTTTGAAGCCCGGACTTTCCTCCCCGTACCTAAGTACGCGGCAACTGTCTGGCCAACTCGGCGCGGATTATAGCGTAAGCCTGCCAACAAACCAATCCATAGTTTACTTTATCGATATGACTTAAATTATAAACCGAGTTCAAGCCCGATTTTATACAATGCGTTCTTTTTAAAACCATGTATTTGCGCAGCTATTGCGGCAGCTTTTTTAAGTGGTAATTCAGCAGCTAACAGCGTTAATGTATCAATAGCGACTTTGGGAATAGCCTCGTCATCGGTCTGGGAAAAGCCATGACACATAATAACTATTTCACCTTTTTGCTGGTTCTCATCTGCGATAACCATCGCCAGTACTTCTTCAGCAGTGCCTGATAAGAAGGTTTCAAAGGTTTTAGTGACTTCTCTGGCCATAACAATTTGGCGATCGGCGCCCAGCGCGGTAACTATTGAAGTCAGGCTGTGAACAATGCGATGCGGTGATTCATAAAAAATTAACGTACGCGGGTCTTCTTTAAGCGCTGTTAATTTATCAATACGGCCTTTTTCTTTCGCCGGTAAAAAACCTTCAAAACTGAATCTGTCTGAGGGAAGTCCAGAAGCACTTAGTGCAGTAATTGCCGCGCAAGGCCCCGGCAGTGGAATGACTTTATGACCTGCATCTCTAACATGTTTAACCAGATGATAGCCTGGATCAGATATTAGCGGTGTGCCAGCATCTGAAATAAGCGCAACCGATTGACCTGATTGTAATTGCTCAACAATCCACTGGGCACGATCACGCTCGTTGTGGTCATGTAAGGCTGTTTTACGGGTTTCAATACCGTAATGACTTAACAATCTGCCACTGTGCCGAGTATCTTCACATGCTATCAAGCTAACTTGATTTAACACTTCAATTGCACGGCTACTCATGTCCGCGAAATTGCCAATGGGGGTGGGCACAATATAAAGTGCTGCGGCTTGATCCATAACTACCTCAATAATCTCTTTGCACAAGTCTTTCGCCCAGCGTAAGAGCAGGTTAAACTAAAGCCAATATCTTACCAGAGTGAAGCCCTGTGTTAAAAAGACTGATTTCAATTAAATTTCTATTGGCACTGACACTACCAGCATTATTGATTGGTTGTTCAGCCACTAAAACCGAAAGTATTGATCAAGTAGTCAATACGTCATTAGTGTCTGTAGAGCAACCAGCAAGTGTTTATTTATCCGAAGCCAGCAAAAGCAGCTTACCTGAAAAACGTGATCGCAACCTGTTATTAGCAGCCCATGCGTATATTAATGATGGTAATTACAGTTCTGCTCGTAGCATTTTGTCATCGATGCTAAAAAATATGGTGAAAGTGTCTACCATTCAGGCTGAGCACATTTACTTAAATGCGCGTATTGATGAAAAGACTCAAAATGCGCAGGCTGCATTAAACACATTACAATATCCACCCCATTGGAAACTGCCCCGTTGGCAAATGGCGACATATCATCAGTATAAAGCCCGCCTTTATAAGGCTATCCAACAACCTATCGATCAAATTAGACAATTAAGTTTGTTAAGTAACTATTTGCCTAAATCTGAATCGACTCAGGTTAATGACGTTATTTGGAAAGTGTTACAGCCCTTACATGAAGAAACCATTAAAAGCTTCATGCGTGAACCGGCAAACCCAATATTTTCAGGCTGGCTACAACTCGCTTATATTGCTAAACACTATGCAGTTGAACCCACTCAGCTGGTTCGTTATTTAGGCGAATGGCAACGCAATAACCCGTATCATCCAGGTGCGGTAAAATTACCGTCTGATTTAGAAAAAGCGCTCAATGCTAAACCTTATCGCCCGCAAAACATTGCGGTGCTATTACCGCTTTCAGGCCCAAGAGCGGCTGTTGCTGAACCCATAAAAATGGGCATTATGGCCAGCTATATGGCCGAATTTGATAGCAATGTCACTCTGCATTTTATTGATAGCCAAATAGGCATCAAAGCAGCTTATCAGCAAGCAACTGATACCGGTGCAGACTTTATTATCGGGCCATTATTGCCTAATGAAGTGGAAGAGTTGCAACGCTTAAACCAAAGTAAAGAGCAACTTATTCCGCAACTGTATTTAAATCAACTAGAGCAGTTTGAGCCACAGTCTAATCAATTTTATTTCTCGTTATCACCCGCGCAAGAAGCCAGTGATGCCGCGCGTAAATTGTACGCCGATGGGGTTAAGATACCTTTACTGCTAACCAGTAATGACGCCATTGGTAAACGTATGGCTGAAAGCTTTAATCAAACCTGGTTATCGTTAACAGAAAATAACGCTGAAATTCATTATTTTGATAGCGGCGACCAAATGAAACTCACGGTGCAGGAAGCCTTAGGGGTTGAAGACAGTCAGGCAAGAATTACTCGTATGAAAGAGATACTGGGCAGCAAACTTGAAGCTGATTTTCGCTCTCGCCAAGATATAGATGCTATCTATATGGTTGCGGCTTACCAAGATTTATCGTTATTAAAAGCCTTTTTAGACGTTAACTTCAGTGTATTTGCAGAACCTGTTGCACTTTATACTTCGAGTCGCGGCCGCTTAGAAAACGAATCAACCCAGTCGGCACAAGAGTTAAATAAAGTGATGATCAGCGACATACCTTGGTTAATGCAGCCAAGTAACGAAACTCGTATGGTTGAATCTTTATGGTCTACCTGGAATAACAGCCAAAAACGTCTATATGTTATGGGGTATGACGCGCTCGAGTTAGTGAACCGGTTAGCCCAAATGCGTGCATTTCCAGGATACCAATTTAATGGCCGAAGCGGTGCATTGTCGCTAAAACCTAATGGGTTAATTGATCGTCAATTAACCTGGGGAAAATACGAAAAAGGTAAACTCACGCCACTATGACATCAGGCGAACTCGCTGAACAACAGGCTAGAGAATATTTACAGCAACAAGGATTAACCTTTGTTACCGCAAATGTGCGCTACAAGTTCGGCGAAATTGACCTCATTATGAAGCAGCAACAGACTTTAGTGTTTGTTGAGGTGAAATATCGCCAATCGCAAGCCTTTGGCGGCGCGATAAATGCACTGAGCGCTAAGCAAATTAATCGCATTCGCCTCAGTGCCAACGCTTATTTGCAACAACAAGGTATAAATCCACCTTGCCGATTTGATGTTATTGCCATAAATAACACACAAATAAGTTGGATTAAGGGATGTTTTTAAGCATCAATAGTTACCACAGCATTGATTTATGGCATTATATCGACACAGACTTGGCGACAATACACTCCGGTAGTTAGCCGCCAGTAAAAATTCTATATCGTAAGGATTGTTGCATGTTAGAACGTATTAAAGACAGTTTCACAGAATCGATTCAAACTAAAATTGATGCGGCGGAAGCCTTACCTGAATCAATTGAAAAAGCTGCTGAAATGATGGTGCAATGTTTACTCGGCGGTAATAAAATTCTTTCATGTGGTAATGGCGGCAGTGCCGGTGATGCACAGCATTTTTCGGCTGAGCTACTTAACCGTTATGAAATTGAGCGCCCACCTTTACCGGCTATTGCATTAAGCTGCGACACATCAACTATTACAGCCATTGCGAATGACTACAGTTACGATGAAATTTTCTCTAAGCAGATTTTAGCCTTAGGCCAGCCTGGTGATATTTTATTGGCTATTTCTACCAGTGGTAACTCTGGCAATATTATAAAAGCTATGGAAGCTGCTTTAAGCCGTGATATGACTATTGTCGCAATGACAGGTAAAGATGGCGGCGCTATGGCAGGCTTGATGAGTGCTGGCGATGTTGAAATTCGTGTGCCATCAAATGTTACTGCGCGTATTCAAGAGGTACATTTATTAGTCATTCACTGCTTATGTGACAATATTGACCGTACGTTGTTCCCTCAGGATGAACAAGCATGATAAAGCTTGTTGCCATCATCTCGGTTATAGCCTTGCTGCAAGGATGTGCTGGGGCAGTTATGGTTGGCGCTGTTGGTGGCGCCAAGATGGCTAATGATGAGCGCAGTATGTCTACTCAAATCAGTGATACCAATGCTGGCTTTGATATTACTGGCGCCCTTTCAAAATACGAAGACTTAAATAATCAAACCAATATAACTGGCGTGGTGATGAACGGTAACGTATTAATGTATGGGCAAGCGCCTAACTCTATGTTGCGCGATAAAGCAATTAAAGCAGTACAAGAGTTAAATATTGGCGGTAAAATTCATAATCAAATACGTATTGGTAATCCCACTTCTTTTACCACCCGTAGCAATGACACTTGGGTAACCACTAAAGTAAAAGGCCGTATGTTGAATGAGAAATCATTAGATGTGACGCGCATTAAAGTGATTACTGAAAATGGCGAGGTATTTTTACTCGGTTTGATTGAACGTAGCCAAGCTGATCTGGCCGTTGACGTAGCCCGCAATACCGCCGGAGTTCGTAAAGTCGTTAAAGTGTTCGAATATGTCGAGCCCAAAGAAGAAGATTAGTCGAACTTTAAAACCTAATTGTATAAATCAAAAAAGCACCTAAAAAGGTGCTTTTTTATGCATAAGAAACCCTATACAATCATGCCGATTTTCTTATACACCAAGTCTATAGTCGCTTGGGCGCGTGCTTTGGCTTTTTCAGCCCCTTGCTTCATCACCTGCTCAAGGTAAGCTTCATCGGCACGATACTGCTTAAAACGTTCCTGTAACGGCTCAAGCATAGCGACAACTGCTTCACCTGCTTCAACTTTTAAATGGCCGTACATTTTGCCTTCGAACTCAGCTTCTAAAGTCGCAATAGACTTACCCGTTACACCTGACATCAGGCTCAATAGGTTCGATACACCGGGTTTATTTTCAACATCAAAACGCACCACTGGTGGCTCGTCGCTGTCTGTCATGGCTTTTTTAACTTTCTTCAGAATTGCCTTTGGCTCTTCTAGCAGACCAATCACATTATTGCGGTTATCATCAGACTTAGACATTTTTTTCAGCGGCTCTTGTAATGACATTACCTTAGCGCCGTGTTCTGGAATATATGCCTGAGGCACGGTAAAAGTATCGCCATAGGCATTATTGAAGCGAGTGGCAATATCACGCGTCAGTTCAAGATGCTGCATTTGATCTTGCCCTACAGGCACTGATTGCGCTTGATACAATAAAATATCTGCCGCCATCAATACAGGGTAACCAAATAAACCGACATTAATATTGTTAGCATGCTTTTGTGACTTGTCTTTAAACTGGGTCATGCGATTTAGCTCACCCATTTGGGTGTAACAGTTCAACGCCCAACTTAACTGAGTATGCTGCGGCACATGTGACTGGACAAACACGGTACTTTTATCAGGGTCAACACCACAGGCTAGATACAGCGCTAATGTATCTAAGCACGCATCACGTAATTTCTCAGGGTCTTGACGAACAGTAATTGCATGCAAGTCAACGACACAATAAATACAATCATGTGTGTCTTGCATTGCCACCCACTGGCGTAGCGCGCCCATATAATTACCTATGGTGAGCTCGCCTGATGGCTGTGCTCCGCTGAAAACTATGGGTTTAGTCATGGGTTTTGTTGCTCCAATTACTGTGTTATAAAATTATTTAGAAAGTAAAAACTGACCGATTTGGCCAAAGTCATCACACACTTCATTCGGTTCACTTAAACGAATATGTTCACCATAGTTATAACCATAAGTTAACCCTATGACTGTAACATTGGCCGATTTAGCTGCTAAGATATCATTCTTAGAGTCGCCTATCATCAACAACTGTTGTGGTTCAATTTGCCATTGCTGCAAAAGGTGATTAAGGGGTAATGGATCAGGCTTCATTTTTGCCAATGAATCCCCCCTAACACATGATCAAAGAAATCACGTAAACCAAACGCTTCTAATAGCGGAATAGTGAAACGATAGGGTTTGTTCGTCACCACAGCTAAACGATAGCCAGCCTGTTTTAAAGCCATTAGCGTCGACAATACGTTGGGATATAATCGGCTATATTTCTCCAGAAACACACCATAGTGATGCATAAACTTAGGCATAGTGTCTATTAATAGCGATTCATCAACCTCTTTAGCCAGTGCAAAGCTGAGCGCTCGGTGCATAAGCATTTTAGCGCCATTGCCTACCCAGCCCCTTACTTGATCTTCACTTGCTTGTGGCAAAGCCAATTCAAGTAATGTTGCATTGGTTGCGGCCGCCAAATCAGGCACACTGTCAATTAAGGTGCCATCCAAATCAAAGGCTATGGCACGTATTTGATCAAAATTTGTCATGGTTAGGCTACTATTTACTGCTAATAAAGTTGACGTTATAGACTATACTTTTGCTAACTCGCTGCGCATTTCATCTATGACCGTTTTATAATCAGGTTGACTAAAAATAGCCGACCCCGCTACAAACATATCTGCACCTGCTGCCGCGATTTCAGCAATGTTATCAACCTTAACACCGCCATCTACTTGTAAACGAATATCAAAACCACTGGCATCAATACGTTGGCGTACTTGGCGTAATTTATCTAATGTTGACGGAATAAATGACTGCCCACCAAAACCTGGGTTAACCGACATCAATAAAATAACATCCAGCTTATCCATTACATGGTCTAAGTAATGCAATGGTGTGCCAGGATTAAACACTAAACCTGCTTTACATCCTGATTCTTTAATCAACTGTAAGGTACGATCAACATGCTCAGACGCTTCTGGATGAAAGGTAATAATTGATGCACCTGCTTTAGCAAAGTCAGGTACTATTCTATCTACAGGTTTAACCATTAAATGAACATCAATATCCGCAGTGATCCCATATTGACGTAATGCCGTACAAACCATAGGGCCTATAGTAAGATTAGGGACATAATGATTGTCCATTACATCAAAATGCACCACATCTGCACCCGCATCGAGTACAGCTTTAACATCGTCACCCAAACGGGCAAAGTCAGCAGATAAAATTGATGGAGCAATTAAATAAGGTTGCATCTTGGTCTCGCAGCAAAATAAATGAAGTAATAGTTTACCCTTTGAGGCGAAAAGCCTCTAGTTAAACGACAAAAAAAAGCCCTAGGTATGCAACAAGTTTGATTTTTAAAATAAATATGCTGTAAATGTTCATAAACTATACGGATTTGGTATAATGAATAAGATTTTGGCAGTATTTCAGGTACAGCTAGATGGTACCAATGCACTAGTATGACTAACTAGCTATCAATTCCATAGAAGCTAAATGCAAATCAAGCAAACTAACACATTGTTAATTAAGTATTAAATTTTTTAGAAAACAAATTATATTAAGTTCAAGTTTGTTGAAAGTGAAAACGAACAATGCCAGCAATATACTGGCGTTAATTAATGGAAAGGATCCCCTTATGGAATTACGTCCACATCGTTTATTTTCGTACCTTAGCACTAAGTCAGTAAAATCGATCGCTGCTATGGTGACGACTTCAACCTTGGTCGTGCTAATTAGTTTTGCATTTTCATCGTCAGCCAAACAAAATATTGATCAGGCATGCGCCTGTGATACGGATGTAAATTATAATGCGAGTTTACCCTCTAGCCACCCGGTCAACCGCTGTGCCACCAAAGAACATGATGTAAGTTGGAAAAATTGGATCTCTGGCAATAGTCGTTCAAGTCAATTTCATTTTATCGACTTAATTGAATTATTATATGGTCATAAAGATAAACCACTTGCAGATATACCTGCATCAAATAAGCCAGAGCAGATTTAACAATGTCTTTTTGGCGAGTATTTAGCAGCACGATTGCCGCATTTTTTGGGGTACAAACCGATAGTAATCGTCAGCGAGATTTTAAAACAACTTCACCTGTGCCTTTTATTCTAATGGGCATTGCTCTAGCTGTAGTGATGGTTTTAACGTTAATTTTTATTGTGCAACAAGTCCTTAGCTAATCTCTCAAGCCTAGTTTTCTTCATCGTCACAATAGTGATGGTCATATAGCGCCATAATTTCATCTACTTTAATTCGCGAAGCACCTTTCTGGCTAATATTTCTTTGCACAGATATTGTGGCAAGCTTTGCACCACGATAAAGCTCTCTGGTCAGCGCAATGTCATGATTACTGATCAGCACTGGAATATTGCGTTTATGGGCTGTATGACGTGAATGTCTGGCAAGTAATGCCTGATCATCTAAACTAAAGCCTGGACCTGCGTAGGTAGTAAAACTTGCGGTGGTCGATAATGGAGCATAAGGTGGATCACAATAAATAACATCGCCTTCTTTTGCTAAAGCGAATGCACCTTCATAACCAATACATTTAAATGTGGCATTTTTGGCTTTAGCTGAAAAATGGCGAATTTCGGCTTCAGGGAAATAGGGTTTCTTGTATGAGCCGAAAGGTACGTTAAAGCCACCTTTGCGGTTATATCGACACAAGCCATTGAACCCAAAACGATTTAAGTATAAAAAATATACCGAGCGGGTAAAAGGATCACGGCTCAAATTAAAATCGGTACGTATCTGATAATAAGCTTCTTTGTTATTCATTTCAGCAACAAATAATGCTTTGGTCGCCTTGATATAAGCATCTGGCTTTTGCTTTACTATTTCATAAAGATTAATCAAATCTTGATTAATATCGCATAACAAGTAGTCGTCATAGTGGGTATTTAAAAACACTGAGCCAGCACCAACGAAAGGTTCAACTAGTCGCTGACCTTTTGGTAGATGTTTCGACAATTCATCGACGAGTTTAAATTTTCCACCCGCCCATTTTAGAAAGGCTCTATGCTTTTTTGTCATAAAGTAAGTTACTTGCTGCCAAAATTAAAGCTGGAGATTGTACTCTGTTTACACTTATTTATCATCGACTTTCCAGTTCAATTCTATATTCGCTTAAATCGGTCCACTTTCTCACCCAAGGAGCACTTATGCCATGCTCAGCTTGTAACCGCTTAGCCTGTTGTTGAGCCTCCTGTGGAGAAAAATACTGACCAAACAACAACACATAACGCTGCTTATGTTTAGCGATATAAACAGACTCTTTATTACCGATTTTAGTTATTATCGATTCTAATGATTTCTTATCTATTACGCTGGCCAACTGAAGCGTATAGCCCTTATTAAGTAGATCATTGTTATCATTTATCTTTGTGAGCACTGGCTTGCGAACATCTTTCACAATACTTGGCATATCCGAACTAGCGGCTTTCGGTTCAGCTGCAGAGCTTTCAGCATCAGCGATAGACTCGTTGTTATTAAGCGCTGTCGAGCCTATTACAAGCTCAGTCCCCCTACTGTGACTCACCTTTTCTATCCCGGGTAGTTTAATGCTCTGTATCGCAAAAGGGGAATGAGTTTGATTATTTTTTGTCGCTGGCTTAATAGATGATATCAATGTCTTACCATAGAATACGATAAAGGATTCAGCGCTGTCTCGTTGTTGCTGCTGAAGTGCGGTCAATTGCTTCTGTGGCAGGGTTAATTCTACTCGATTAAACCTTGGCTCATTTTTAACAAAGTAGCCCATTATTACCAATACAGCCACAAGCATTAACAACGAGGCTAATTTGATTTTCATCCCCCAAGCAGGGCTATTTTGTTTCGGCTCGGTTATCGCTAATTTTAATAATTCAACGACTTCAAAGGGTGTTCCAGCTTGATTCTCCAGCTGACGATGAATAATATCTCTCGCGATAAAAGAGGTACTACCGGATCTCATTAGTAAGCTTTGATATAAACCATCCCGCTCTGCTATCGGCAATGGCTCAATGGTAATAGGCAATAATAACTGACGCATGTCATTGGATAGCTCAGCCATTAATTTTGAAAGATAAGAGGAATCCATTGCCATAGTCACTGAAACATTTGAGCCGCCACATTGAATTTTTGATAGCAGAATGCATTCTGCCCATAAGGTTTTTGGCAATAAATGGGCATCATCAATAATGATATGTAAGGGTTTAGTCAACGTTGATTGAATACGCATAATGGTATCCATCAGGGGGATTTCATCGTCGAAAATAGGCGAAGAAATTAATTGAACCAGAATTTTACGTCGGATCTCTGCTGAAGCAGCATGCTGAGGGCAAAGGACAAGCGCCGAATTATAATCATCAAGTTCACTGGCTAGTGCTGCACTTAAGGTAGATTTACCCGATCCTTTTTGGCCACATAATAACAGTAACTGTCCACTATAGCTGGCGGTATGCTGAAGTCGCTCAACGAGCTCTTCTTGGGTTGGCAGTAATAATAATGCTGAAGTCAAAAAATCCACCACACGTCAATTATGCGCGGTTGATCACCCGCTCAAGTAAGTCTTCACTAACATCACTGAAAACGTCTGCCTGACCTAAAGCAGTTGGCAAAATTAATCGAATCTTACCAGCTAATACTTTCTTGTCACGGCGCATATGCTTAATAAAACTATCAAAATCCATCGACTTAGGCGCATTAACGGGTAGGTCAAATGCAACAAATAAATTTCTAATACGACAAACTATTGACTCATCTATCAAATCAAGTTCTTGCGCAGTCAATGCAGCAAGAATTGTGCCTGCTGCGACAGCGTCACCATGCAGCCAAGTACCATAGCCCATTTCAGCTTCTATAGCATGACCGAAGGTATGACCAAGATTAAGTAACGCCCTGACTCCGCGTTCCGTTTCGTCTTGTGTGACGACATCAGCTTTAATCTGGCAGCATTTGGCTATGGTATATTCCAACGCCTGTGTATCTAACGCTTTTAACGCGGCGACATTTTGCTCTAACCAAGAAAAAAACTCTCCATCCCAAATAATGCCATATTTGATGACTTCTGCCATACCAGCAGAAAATTCATTAGCAGGAAGGGTTTTTAAGCAATTGGTATCAATGATAACGCTTTTAGGTTGATAAAATGCGCCTATCATATTCTTGCCAAGGGGGTGATTTACAGCCGTTTTGCCGCCAACAGAAGAATCAACTTGAGACAATAATGTCGTCGGCACTTGAACAAAATCGATTCCACGCTGATAACATGCAGCCGCAAAACCGGTCATATCGCCGATAACCCCACCACCCAAAGCAACGAGAACTGAATCACGAGCAAAATTACCCTCTAGCAAAGCTGAAAAAATAAGATCCAGATGCTCGAGATTTTTGAATTGCTCGCCATCAGGCAGAATAATTTTTTCAACTGACGCACAAGACACCATTGCCTGTTCCAATGTAGATAAGTACAAAGGGGCAATAGTGTCATTGCTAACGATGAGTATATTCTTGTTTGCAAGGTAACGGCTAAAAAGCGCGCTATCATGCATCAAATTCTGGCCTATATAAATAGGATAACTTCTATCACCTAAATCGACCTGAATTTGTTGCATTGCTTTACCTAAAAACCGAGTTGCTCAATTATTTGATTTGCGACAATTTTCGCACTTTGTTCGTCTGTCTTTACGATGACATCGGCAATCTCTTCGTACAAAGGATTACGCGATTCTGCTAAGTTCTCAAGAACTTCGCGTGGGTCATCAACTTGCAGTAATGGACGACGTTTATCACGTTGCGTACGAGCAACTTGTTTATCGATAGTCGTCTCTAAATACACCACAATTCCGCGAGCAGAAAGATAATTGCGAATATCTTTACTCTGAACTGAGCCACCACCAGTTGCTAACACAATACCTTGCCTCTCTGAAAGATCGGCAATAACTTGCGCTTCACGACGACGGAAACCTTCTTCACCTTCAACATCGAACACCCAAGCGATATCAGCGCCTGTACGTTGTTCAATCTCGTGGTCAGAATCGTGGAATTCTAAATGCAGCATTTGAGCCAAATGACGGCCAATTGTGCTTTTACCTGCGCCCATAGGGCCTACTAGAAAAATATTACGTTTTTCAGCCATTTCGTATACGTCTGAATCTTATATAAAAGAATGCCTGATCGACTAAAGATACAGCCGACCGCTTAAAATATTACCTTGCTCTACTGAGACTTGACGGAGGATTATCTCAGCTTAAGGCTACTGCTGGCAAGTGATGGTGGCAATTATATTCAATAAAAGTCCATAATGTAGCCAAAAGCAAAGGCCAGCTAAGAGTTAGCTGGCCTTTATCATTTTATTGTATGTTATAACTTTTCAGAAATAATCTTAGGGGTCACGAAAATCAATAGCTCTTGGCGTTCGTTTTTATCAGATGTGTTTCTGAATAAGAAGCCAACTAAAGGTATATCGCCTAGAACTGGCACCTTGCTCACTCGGCTAATTAAGTTCTGTTGGTAAATACCACCCAATACAATCGTCTCACCGTTATCCACAAGTACTTGGGTACCAATGCGCTGCGTATCGATAGACACAGCCTCACCTGTAGGGGTTTGCACCGTTTTACCCTGTGAATCTTGGGTGATTTCTAGATCTAAAATCACACGGTTATCGGGGGTAATTTGTGGGGTAACACGTAACGACAACACAGCTTTCTTAAAGGTAACCGATGTTGCACCACTTGACGCTGACTCCACATAAGGAATCTCAACACCTTGCTCAATATAAGCAGCCTTTTGATTTGAGGTTGTAATACGTGGGCTTGCAATAATTTCGCCTTTGTTTTCTTGCTCTAATGCACTTAACTCTAGGTCAAGCACGGTACCATCAGCTAACTTTGCCACATGGAAAGCAATACTTGTTGGGTTCGAAATCGCCGCAGGCAAGTTAACGTTTAAGCGATCATCTAAGCTTGGAACAAGCCCACCAGCTATGCTTCCCGCACCTTCAAGTGAACCTGAAGAGCCTTTAGTACCCTGCTGATCTGTGATGCCCCAGCGAATACCTAAGTCTTCAGAAACATCATCTTTAACAGTAACCATACGTGCTTCGATTAGCACTTGTTTTATAGGGATATCGAGCACTTCTATTAAACGATGAATACTTTCTAAAATCTCTGCAGTATCTTTCACCAATAAAGTGTTAGTACGTTCATCAACTGCTACACTGCCACGGGTCGATAATAAGCTGGAGTCTGTACCTTTTAATAGCTCAGCAATATCGACCGCTTTAGCATAATTAATCTGTAAGTACTCAGAGTATAATGGTGCTAACTCTTTTACTTCCTGCTTATTCTTAAGGTCGTTACTTTCACGGATAGCCAATTCTTCACTCGGCGCAACCATCAAAATATTACCTTCAATACGTTTATCAAGTCCTTTGGTTTGCAAAATTAAGTCTAATGCCTGATCCCAAGGTACATCATCTAAACGTAGGGTAATATTTCCTTCGACGGTATCACTCGTGACTAGGTTGAAATTATTATAATCAGCAATAATTTGCAGAACAGTTCTGACTGAAATATTTTGGAAATTTAATGATAAAGAGCGGCCATTATATTTCTTAGCCTCTTTAGCAACAGATACTCTTTCTATTTTATCGATACTAACAGTAAATACATTACCATCTTGCTTGTAATTGTATTCATAGTTGCCACCTACATCGACTAACACTCGTGAGGTTAAGTCTTCTTTAAATGTTTCAAAACTACTGACTGGAGTTGCAAAGTCCTGAACATCCATGACATACAATAAGTCATCACCGATATTAGTGTTATATAATTTAATTTCGAGCTTGGCACCAACCTGCTCGACATTGGCAGCCACAGAGCGATTGCTGAGATTAAATAATAATTCTCCGCCACCTTTTGCATTTCTTCTAAAATCAATACTTTGTATCGAATTCACAAATGGATTATCAGCACTAGAAGGCCCTGATACCGCATCGTTAATCGTTAATCGATAAGTATTACCCTCAATTTTACCCTGATAAGGCTTAACACTTTTGAGCGCAACAATAACTGAAAGATCACTGGCTTGTTGCTGAGCTGTTAGATATTTCACACCCACACTATCGATCGGTAATTTATCTTTCGCTAAGCTAGAGATGGTGTCATCAAAGTTTAAAATAATTTCGGCCGGATTGGCTGAAAGGTCCACTGTAGGGGAAGTGATTTCAGACTCGAATACCAGCTCTAATTCTAATTGATGATCGACAATTGAATGATATTTCACATCCAATAGGCGATTAGCCGCAAAAGCACTCGGCAAGGCAAAAATTAATAGCACTGACCCTAGAAGGGTTTTTATTATTGATGAATTCGTCATTGATTTTCTCATCGCGGCAGAAGATTTCATTATTCTCTCATCCTTCGCATGGTTATTTGCCAGATAATTCTAAGTTGCTAGGACGTTCAGCCCAACAACCTGAACCATCAGGAATTAATTCTATAATTTCGATATATTGGGGCGTTACATTTGAAATGCGACCATGATAAAGCCCTAAATACTCGCCCACACCCATACGATAAACATTAGCATCGGCTGATTCGATTAATGCCCAAATACTATCGTCTTCACTTAACGTACCACGCATTCTTAAATTATCTAGCGCGTAGGTTTCCAATCTGCCTTTACGTCTTGCCAAGTCGGGTTGTAAACAGTCTTTTGAGGTATCAATAACCTCTTCGGTTAACTCTCTTGAAGGCGGCACAAAAGGGCTGCGCATTAATTCAGCTTGATATGAAAAATGCTCAAACTTTGGTGTTTCTGTTAGTGGTGGAATACGGGCAACATGCTGTGCTTTAGTGGTCGTAACAAACAACTCTAAATCACTGCGGTCACCAATACAGCCTGTCAATAACAAGCTAACACCAATAAAAACGGGTAAGAGTTTCATTTAATTCTTCCCCTTAGCAATTTCTTTAGGTAACTCTGCACCTTCTTTAAAGCGATAGGTTTTAGCTAAAATAGCCATAGACAAACCACCGCCCTCTTTGTAGGTAATAGTAAAATCATGCAAACTAACAATACGTGGGAGCTTTGCAACACCACTAACCATATTGCCTATTTCATGATAATCACCCTCAACATTTAACCTAATAGGAAATTCGATATAGAAATCACGTTCAATTTCATTATCCCAGTCTAAACTGTTTATTCTTAAACCCGCATCGGTTGCTGCAAAAGTTATATCATCAAGTAATCCTGGCATTTCATTTTCAGAAGGCAGCATTTTTAATAACTCGGCAAATTGCATTTCCATGATAACAAGTTGTTCGCGGTATAACTTTAGATTAGCAGCTAATCGATATTTAGTCTCAAAATCAGCTTTTAATTCGATTTCTTTATTTTGTTCTGACTCCATTACTGAAATGGTATCGGCAATAAACAGATAATAACTGGCACCAATAACGCATATAGATAAGAACGCTGCAAAAACGAGCTTGACTAACTTAGGCCAGCCACCAATATTTTCAAAATCAATATCATTAAATTGGTCTAAATCTAAATTCATTTTTTCGCTCCTTGTTGCATATCAAGGGCTTGATTACCGAACTGATTAGTAATAGACACTTTTAGCTTGAACCGCTGCAATTGGCGTAATTCTTCATTTTGAGAAATAATAGACTGCATGCTTGGATCAGATAAATACTCAGAAGTTGTCACTTTCCTCATCATATTTGCAACGTTATTATTTGACTCGCTGCGACCTTCAATCCAAAGGGTGCTGCCTTTTTTCTCAATACTCGATAAATAAATGCCTGGTGGAACGATCCTAACCAACTCATCTAATACATGAGTGGGTAAGTTACGAGATTGCTGAAGTGCTAAAATAATTTCAGTTCGACGTTCAATATCTTTTTTACGTTTGGTTATTTCGCTAATTTCTGCAATCTGAGTATCTAATAAGGAAATTTCAGACATTAAATAACTATTACGCTGACGTTGATCATCGGTCACTAATTCAATGTAACTAATAAACAAATAGACTAATAAAGATGTCACTAGAAAGACTAGTGCAAGGATACCAATAAAGTCACGCTTTTGTTTTTCCCGTGCTTCTTCTCGCCACGGGAGTAAATTTATGTTCGCCATTGAGCGTAACTCCTCAGCGCCAAGCCACTTGCTACCATGAACTTATTAATTGATGGCTGTAATTGGGATTTAATTGCTTCATCGGCATACAAACAGCCTTGAAAGGGATCCGCGACAATGGCATAAACGCCAAGTTCATTAGTTAATACGGTTGCCATACCTTCTAATCTACCGGTTCCGCCACATAACACCACGTAATCCACTTTGTCACGGCCACTGGCTGTGCAGTAAATCTGTAAAGTACGCTTTATTTGTTGCAGCAGTTGAGTTTGAAATGGGGATAACACTTCAAACATATAGTTTCTAGGTAAGTTACCACTCACTTTAGCTAATTCAGCTTCGGCATGGGACATACCATAAAATGATAAAATAGACTGAGTGAATAGCTCCCCACCAAATGCTTGCTCACGAATAAAAGTCGTTTCACCGCGTTCGACAACGGCAAATGTAGTGATATTAGCACCGACATCTACCATCGCAATGGTTTTGTCTTTAGCGCCTTCTGGAAGTTGTGCGTAAATCAACTCAGCTGAGCGACCTAACGCATACCCTTCAACATCAACCACTTTCACATCTAATTCGACAGCATCTAAAGCATCAACACGTGAGTCAATATTTTCTGTACGACAAGCACTGAGTAAAACATCCACCTTTGTCGGGTCGGTGCTGTTTTGACTCAGAGTTTCGAAATCGATACTGACTTCATCGAGTGAATAGGGGATCAAGTTATCTGCTTCGATTTCAATTTGTGCTTCCATCTCTTCTTCACTCAATGAAGCATCCATGTAAATCACTTTGGTCATAACCGCGGACCCAGAAACAGCGACAGAAGCGAACTTCACCCCTTTGGGCAAAGAACGTTTCACTTGTCTTAACGATTCTAATACGGCTTCAGAATCGCGAATATCATGATCGGCAACGGCACCTTTTTTAATTGGCACAGTTGCATAATTTTGAATTTTATATCCATCAGCAGTCTTACTAAGCAATATGGCTTTTACTTCATGGGAGCCAATATCGACCCCCACCATTTGCGGAGCTTGACGCTTCCATAATTTAGAAAGCATATTCCGTCATCACAATTCTTTTATTGTTTTAAAATATAGTAGCACAAAATCATCTCGTTACACTTATTTGTACAAAATGTTTCTATATTGTACAAACACTATTTTTTTGTTTATACGTTTTTACTTCACCAAAATGGTTGCGGCTTATATACTATCGCCCTATTTAAGTTTTTTTGGAATACATGCGTGAAGTGGTTTAAACGATTAATAATTGCTTTTTTTAGTCTTTCTTTACTTGGTGTAGGTGCTATTGCTGCAGCATATTTTTATGTTTTACCTGACTTACCTGATGTTAACTCACTAAAAACAGTTCAATTACAAACACCACTGCGTATATATAGTAGTGACGGCAAACTCATTTCTCAATTTGGTGAGAAACGTCGAGTGCCTGTTGAGTTTGAAGACGTGCCACAACAGCTTATCAATGCTGTACTTGATACCGAAGATGCGAGATTTTTTGAACATAAAGGTATTGATCCAATCGGTATTATTCGTGCTGCAACAATTTTAATTACTACAGGCAAAAAAAGCCAAGGTGCGAGTACTATAACCCAGCAAGTTGCTCGAGGCTTTTTCTTATCAAACGAAAAAACATATATTCGTAAAGTAAAAGAAATTTTTCTCGCGTTAAAAATTGAAAAAGCCCTCACTAAACATGAAATTTTAACCTTATATTTAAATCGCTCATTTTTAGGAAACCGCGCATACGGTGTTGGGGCAGCGGCGCAAGTTTATTATGGTAAGAACTTAAATGAGTTGTCATTACCAGAAATGGCAATGATTGCGGGCTTGCCTCAAGCACCATCAGCGGCCAACCCAATACGTAACCCCGCTAGAGCTCAAGCACGTCGTAACTGGGTATTAAGCAGAATGTTAGAGAAAAACAACATTACTGAGGCAGAATATCAAGAAGCGATTGACGCCCCGCTTACGGCACGATATCACGGTTCAGAAATTGACTTATATGCCCCATATATTTCTGAAATGGCCCGCGATTACATGATCCAGAAATACGGTGAAGAAGCGGCTTATACCAATGGCTATAATGTTTACACCACTATTTCATCTGATTTACAGTTAATGGCTCAGGATGCATTACGAGATAACGTATTCGCATACGATCAACGTCATGGGTATCGCGGTCCAATTTCGCAACTCTGGACAGGAACGCCACTTGGTCGTACTGAGATTATTGAACAGTTAGCCCAAACGCCACCAATGCAAGGTATTTTACCTGCAGCAGTAATGTCTGTTACAGATCAACAAGCAAAAATGATGCTTGCTGATGGTTCTGAAATAACCATTGAATGGTCAGGATTAAAATGGGCACGTAAATTTATCACTGATAAACGTCAAGGTTTACCGCCTAAGCTTGCTACTGATGTTTTATCGCGGGGACAGCAAGTCTATGTGCGTAATAACGGCAGCTTTTGGCAATTATCGCAAATTCCTGAGGTTGCCAGTGCCACGGTAAGTTTAGACCCATTTGATGGGGCTATTCGCACACTGGTTGGTGGATTTAGTTTTAGCAAAAGCCAGTTTAACCGAGTGACCCAAGCTAAGCGTCAACTCGGCTCAAATATTAAACCATTTATTTATGCTTCGGCCCTTGAGAAAGACTGGACTCTTGCGACCTTAATTAATAATGCGCCTATTAATAAGCCTGATACTCGCCAAGGCACTGCATGGCGTCCTAAAAATTCGCCAGATATCTATGGCGGGCCAACTCGACTAAGAGTAGGTTTAGCTCAATCGATTAACGTTATGGCGGTACGCGCGCTTCGTCATGTAGGTTTACAAAATGCCACTGATGAACTGGTAAAATTTGGCTTTGATGCTAAAGATTTACCCCGTAATGAATCTTTGGCTTTAGGCTCACCTTCGGTGACACCTTTACAGGTAGCCACTGCGTTTAACGTGTTCGCCAATGGCGGTTATTTAGTTGAACCTTACTTTATCGACCACGTAACAGATTCATACGATAATGTCATTGAGCAAGCATCTCCTACTCTGGCTTGTTCATCCGGTTTAAATGAGCAAACGATTAGCGAGCCATCTGACGATGAGGCTAGCAGCGATTTTTTTGCTGCAATGAATCAAGATTTATCAGCCGCTAATTCAGATACTGAATTAGTCTGTAATCGTCAAAATGGCCGCTATGCTAAGCAAGTTATTTCAGAGCAAACTGCCTTTTTGATCACCGAATCGCTTAAAAGTGTTATATGGGGTGGCGGAGATTGGAGTAAAGGTACTGGTTGGAATGGTACTGCGTGGCGTGCATCTAAGTTACTTAAACGCCATGACATTGCAGGTAAAACAGGAACAACCAACGAATCTCGTGACACTTGGTTTAGTGGATTTAACCCTACGTTAACTTCGACATTTTGGGTAGGATTTGATGACCACGGCCGTCAACTAGGGCGTGCCAGTTGGATGGCTAGCGGTGCTCCTGATCAAATATCAGGCGGAGAAGCCGGCGCAAAAACCGCTGGCCCTGGCTGGAATGACTTTATGAATAAAGCATTAAAAGGCACAACCGAAGTATCGGCTGAACCACCAAAAGGCATTATCTCTGTTCGTATTGATTTAGAAACAGGTAAGCTCACAAGAAAGACTGATCACACAACCGCATTTGAATATTTTGTTGCTGGCACTGAGCCCAAAGAATATGCGATAGAAACTCAAAGCTCTGGTGAGACATTTATTGATAGCGTTGCGGAAGATTTATTCCAATAGCTAATGATGAAAATGATAAAGCCGTATTCAGTTAAAACTTAATACGGCTTTTTTATGTTCGTTTGAATATGAGAATCGATTAATTATGGCAATAGTCGTTGATGTAATTCGGTTAATGAGCCAACTTGGTAGTGAGGTGTAATATTACTATCAGCCATTACACCCGCAGAGTTTAACCAGCAAGTGTCAATTCCGGCATTAATACCGCCCAGAATATCTGACTGTAATGTGTCCCCAACCATTAACACTTGATGCTTTTCAGGATGGCCCATTCGTTCAAAAGCATGATCAAATATCGCTTTATCGGGTTTCGCTTTTCCCACTTGCTCAGAAATAATCACTTGAGAAAATGCCGTCTCCATACCGGTTTTTTGCAGGCGTATTTGTTGAAGCTGAGTAAAGCCATTGGTAATAATACCTAAATTAACTTTACCCACTAAAGCATCAATAAGCGTCCTAGCACCAGGTAAAGGTTCGCAAATGTCGGCCATTGCCGCCAAAAAACCATGATTTAACTGCTCAGGCTGAACGGTTAGCTTTATTCCCCACTCAACAAATCGCTGCGTCTGTAACGTTTTGGCGTCAATAACGCCATTTTGGTATTCAACCCAAAGAGGTTTATTTACCTTTTGATAATGGTCAAAATCTGCATGACTAAATTCAACATCATATTTTGAAAATAATAACTTCAGTCCAGCAAAAGCATCAAAATGAAACAAGGTTTCATCGGCATCAAATAAAATCCACTGATATTTTGAAATATGCATTAATTACATTCACCCATTAATTGATATGTTGAGTTAACTGATAATTACTCGAAAAGTGGTTTTAATTTGGCTTCTTGCCCCAGCAAACTTTTAAAAATCGTTAACTGGTTAGCTGCACGATCTAAATTATGATTAGGTCTGTGAATACTAAAATAAGCATCGCCATTGATATGATCGGCTAAAAAACGACTGCCCAACATCAATGCCATAACTTTTATACCTAGCCATAAACTCCGTTTTTCTATTGGAGTAATGATCCCTTCTAATGCTTTGATGTAGCTTTCACTGGCCGCAGCAATAATCTCTGGCCGTGCAATTACCTTATCTAATGCAGTGGAATCTTCTTCCTCTGGCGAACAAAAAGCACGCACCATGTCACCAAAGTCATACATCAAATACCCTTTCATGCAGGTATCCAAATCAATAATGGCCATACTTGACATATCACGCTCATCAAACAACATGTTGTTGATTTTGGTATCATTATGACAAACACGCAAAGGTAATAGCGATTCAACCTGCTCAAGCTCATCAAATAACGCATGTTGACTAAAAACCAAATCAACCCAATATTGGCATTCTGACAAACGTTGGCATTTATCATCACCTACCGCTTGCTGTAGCTGTTGTAGTCTAAAAGGAAAATTCAAAAAATCTTTAATAACATCATTAATGCAATCTGGGTTGAGTGAACTCAATGCCGCGACAAAATGACCAAAGGCTCCGGCAGCCATTTTTGCTTGTTCGGTGTTAGTAACCACTTCAATAGTATGGCTATTTGGCAAGTAAGTTATCGCCCGCCAATAGCCGTCATCGCCAAGATTAATAGCATATTGTTTATCTTGCGCGCTAACAGGCTTAACAACTTGTAATTGATAATGGCCTTGTTCAACTTGCTGTTGAAGATGTTCACTGACATGTAATGCATTTTCAATCAGTAAATTTGGCTGGGTAAATACATCAGTATTTATTCTTTGTAAAACAAATTCGCCCTTGGGCCAACGTACTAAATATGTCTGATTAATGTGTCCATTTCCAAGCGTTGAGATGGTGACTTTATCTAAACCAATACCAAAATGAGGCAGCACTTGCTGCCTAATAAAATCACTCACTCATACGCTCCATATTCTTTTTAAGTTATATCGTATTAATTATATTCAGTTAATCTGTCGGTAGATAATCAGCAAACTCTTGATGCTGCATTAACGTAGCTTGACTGCCCTTTAAGCTAAAGTCATAGCCACAAAGCTTAAAACTACCACGCATTGCAATATGATTAATAATAGATTTGTTATCTAAAGGTGAAAAACGCGCTTCAGTGGCCTCATCGCTCATTAAATCAACACTAATAGGCCTATATTCACTGCCATCGTTAAAAACGAGCTCACTACAGGTTTTATCGCCTTGGGCGGTATCGAGTCGCCAGAGGTTTTTTGCCGTATCTGTATCACCGAGCCAGCGCACAATAAATATGCTGTCTTGCATGACTATCCAGAAACCATCAGGCAGCTTAGCGCTGACTCTGTCGATTTTTTCTGATTGGGTAACGTTAACCTTGGCAATATCTTTTTCATTACTGTCACCGCTATTAGTAAGACTGACTAGCAACCATACGATTAAGCCCGATACCAGTAATACACCTAACACCTTAGCGCCCAGAATCACTGGAATATGATGCTCCTTTAAGCGATTTAACCAAGATTTGATTAACTCAGTCACCGAGCCGGTATCAAGCGCATCACGATCAACATCAAAACGATGAGATGCCTGCCAAGATTGCTTAAAAGCTGACATTGACTCGGGTGCTTGATCAATTGCAGAAAAACGCATTGATGCGACTAAAGGTTCGTCGGTAGTATCAATGTCGATATGTTTGCTGTTTGTATGTTCGGTTTCATTAACCTCAACTTCTGCATGATCAAATGAGGCATGATGCGCACCTATATCTGAGACTTCATTTTGCCCCCGCTCATCATCAGCAACATGATGCACTTCAGCAGCCATCGGTTTAACATCCGCACGAGCAGCCTGGCCAAAAACCTGTGGTTCACGGCGTTTTCTCACGCCACCTAATTCCGACTTAACCTGTGCTTTAGGGCCATAATAACCTTCAACATAAGGCACTTTTTGACTAATGGCGGGAAAGAAGCTAATAAAAACACTACAAGCAATACCTAATAAACCTACTCCTGCAATAGCAGCAAAAGGCCAAAACAAATAACAACTCAATACAAATAATAAGTGTGGCAAGACAGCAAGTAACACCCAAAAAATGGGTCTACCTGCATCATGTAAACGTCTGAGCGCAGACAAGCTAATCACTGTCGTTGTTAGCAGTGCTGCAAATAAAATAATCATGCTTTGCGGGAAAACTATCCCGACTAAAAACAAAAAACTAAAACTGGCTAAAATGATGGCCAAAAAGCGGAAGGCATTGTCGCGGCCTTGATAACACCAAAGCGTGTTTAACTGCATGAAAAATCCTTGAATCGTAAGCAAGGCAACCCGTTTGGGTCGCGGGGGTATTTTAGTATGAATCTGTATAAAAAGAGAGTACTGAATTTCAATCTCAATCGGCAGAGATTTTATGGCTATGTAGGCAGTTTTTGTTGAGTTATAATATTAAACTTTCTTAACCGTATTGTGAGAACAGCAAAACTATGAGTACTCTTGGAAATCTTTTTATTGTGTCAGCCCCTAGCGGTGCAGGAAAATCGTCTCTTATCTCCGCACTTTTAAAAGATAATCCCAGTGATATGCAAGTATCTGTATCTCATACCACTCGCCAACCACGACCAGGTGAAGTTAACGGTCAACACTATCATTTTGTTACAGTTGAACAATTTAAAGCGTTAATCGCTGAAAATGCCTTTTTTGAATGGGCTGAAGTATTTGGTAATTACTACGGTACGTCACGCACTGTTATCGAACAAACCTTAGCCAAAGGTGTAGATGTTTTTTTAGATATAGACTGGCAAGGTGGCGAGCAAGTTAAAAAGCTCATGCCTGAAGCCGTTGGGGTATTTATTTTACCGCCATCAAAAACCGAACTTGCACGCCGTTTAACCGGTCGTGGCCAGGATAGTCAAGAGGTTATTGATAGTCGTATGGCTCAAGCTGTCTCAGAAATGTCACACTATACTCAATATGATTTTGTGATCATTAATGATAATTTCGACACTGCATTGGACAATTTAAAAGCCATCATTAGTAGTCAAAGATTAACCTGTGCTAGTCAGAGACACACTCACAATGATATGCTTGTCGATCTATTGGCAAACTAATTGTCTTAGTGTACAATTTTGCGTCATTTTTTCCCCATAGATAACACTGGAGTTTCCACACATGGCTCGCGTAACTGTAGAAGACGCTGTAAATAAAATCGGCAACCGTTTTGATATGATCCTGGTTGCAGCGCGTCGTGCACGCCAAATCGCTGTGCAAGGTAAAGATCCAATGGTTGAAGAGATGAATGATAAGCCAACGGTTATCGCTTTACGCGAAATCGAATTAGGTTTAGTCACCTCTAATACTTTAGATGCTGATGAGCGTCAAACTGTCCGTGAACGCGAAGCTGCTGAAATAGCTGCGGTTGCCGCCATTGCGGAAGGTCGTGTAATTTAAGGAGTAGCGCCACTTGTATCTGTTTGAAGGTCTCAAAGAATCAGCTTCCGCTTATTTAGAGCCGGAGCAAGTAGAATTACTCAAGCAGGCCTATTTGGTCGCGCGCGATGCCCATGAAGGGCAAATGCGCACAAGTGGCGAACCTTACATTACCCATCCGGTTGCGGTTGCTCGCATCCTTGCAGACATGCGTCTTGATTATGAGACGTTAATGGCTGCCCTACTTCATGACACCATCGAAGACACCCCTGTCACCAAAGAAGAGCTTGCTGAGTTATTTGGTGTTGATGTGGCGGAATTAGTCGAAGGTGTATCAAAGCTAGATAAGATCAAATTTCGCGATAAGAAAGAAGCGCAGGCGGAAAACTTTCGTAAAATGATGATGGCCATGACCCAAGATATTCGGGTTATTCTTATCAAACTGGCTGACCGAACCCATAACATGCGCACCTTAGGCGCGCTGCGTCCTGATAAACGTCGTCGCATTGCCCGCGAAACCCTTGAAATATACGCACCTATCGCCAACCGTCTTGGTATTCATAATATCAAAATAGAGTTAGAGGATTTAGGCTTTCAAGCCTATTACCCAATGCGATATCGAGTGATCAAAGAAGTGGTTAAATCTGCACGAGGAAATCGTAAGGAATTAATCATTGGTATCGAAGGTGCCATTGAAACGCGATTAGAAGATGCTGGTATAGCAGGCAAGGTCAAAGGCCGAGAAAAAAATCTTTACTCCATTTACCGTAAAATGTGCAACAAAGAGCTGCAATTTGAAGAAGTAATGGACATTTATGCCTTCAGAGTCATCGTTGACAGCATTGACACCTGTTATAGAGTTCTCGGCGCCATGCATGGATTATACAAACCCCATCCAGGCCGCTTTAAAGATTATATCGCCATACCTAAAGCCAATGGTTATCAATCATTGCACACCTCGTTATTTGGACCCCATGCAGTGCCAGTTGAAGTGCAAATACGCACCGAAGAAATGGACCAAATGGCTGATAAAGGGGTTGCCGCTCATTGGATGTATAAAAACAAAACCGATGCTAGCCAGCAAAATACCACCCAGGTCAGAGCCCGAAAATGGATGCAAAGCTTGCTTGAATTACAGCAAAGTGCGTCTAGCTCATTCGAATTTGTTGAAAACGTTAAAACCGAACTCTTCCCTGACGAAATTTATGTATTCACTCCTGAAGGCCGTATTTTAGAGTTGCCGGTTAATTCCACCGCTGTCGACTTCGCCTATGAAGTGCATACCGATGTGGGGAATACTTGCGTTGGCGCAAAAGTGAATCGCCAAGCTTACCCACTAAGCCAACCGCTAATTTCAGGCCAAACGGTTGAAATTATTACTGCAAAAGGTGCACGCCCTAATGCTGCATGGCTTAACTTTGTGGTAACCGGTAAAGCTCGCGGTAAAATTCGTCAAGTATTGAAAAGTTTAAAGGGTGACAATGCCATCACACTTGGACGCCGCTTATTGAATCATGCATTGGGCGAAACTAAGTTTGACAGTATTCCTGCAGATTTGATCGAAAAAGTTATCAAAGAAACCAAACATACTAACTTAGATTCATTGTTAGCCGATATTGGTTTGGGCAATGCGATGAGCATAGTGATAGCACAGCGCTTACTCGGCCAAAAGCTAGAATCACACAACAATAAAGATGGTCATGCCATGCCAATACGTGGTGCTGAGGGCATGTTAGTTACCTATGCAAATTGTTGTCGTCCAATACCTGGTGATGCGGTTATTGCCCATGTCAGTCCGGGTAAAGGGTTGGTTGTGCACATGGAAAGCTGCGCTAATATCCGTGGTTATCAAGGCGAACCAGACAAGTATATCTCTGTCCATTGGGATAATACTGAAGGGGTTGAATATCATGCTAACTTGCGCGTTGAAATTGTCAATCATCAAGGTGCATTGGCAAAAATCACCTCGATTATTGCTTCAGCAGGGTCAAATATTCATAACTTGAGTACCGAAGAGCGCGATGGCCGAGTGTACTTAATTAATTTGCGTATTTCGGTCAATGATCGGGTACATTTAGCCAATGTGATGCGCCGTATCAGAGTACTTCCAGAAGTACTACGTACCTCACGCAACAGATAACCCTTATATAAATTATTATAATAAACAACAAGAGAGCACAAGATGGCTGAAAAAATTATCATTGCTACTGACAAAGCACCGCAGGCGATTGGCACTTATTCTCAGGCTGTAAAGGTCGGCACTACTGTTTATCTATCTGGTCAAATTCCGTTAGACCCTAAAACCATGACCATGGTAAGCGATGAGTTTTCTGCACAGGTTGTGCAAGTATTTGAAAACTTAACCGCGGTGTGTGACGCTGCTGGCGGAAAAATGTCAGACATAGTGAAGTTAAATATCTTCTTAACCGACTTGTCACACTTTACCACAGTGAATGACATTATGAGTCGCTACTTCCAACAGCCTTACCCAGCGCGTGCTGCTATTGGGGTAAAAGAGCTACCAAAAGGCTCATTGGTTGAAATGGACGGCATTATGGAGCTATAAGCTCCGTCATTAACGTCCAATATTACTCAGTATAAAGGGCGCTTATGCGCCCTTTTGTTTACTTGTTGTTAGCTAAAATTTTACCGAATATTTATTATGAGCCCTGAACGTTTCGCCCGTATTAATCAAATGCTAGACAACCGCCAGGTTGATCTCACTTTATGTTTAGATACCGTCCATAAAACCCAAAACATTGCTGCGGTTATTCGCACCGCAGATGCCGTGGGTATACATAAAGTTCATGCGGTATGGCCTGATGTTCAAATGCGAGTATCAGGCAATACAGCCTCTGGGAGTCAGCAATGGGTAAAAACCATAGTGCATGACAACATGAGCCAAGCGGCTTCTCAGTTTACTGCTCAGGGCATGCAAGTGCTGGCAACCAACTTCTCTGACACTGCCGTCGACTTTCGCGACATAGACTACACCAAACCAACGGTGATCATCATGGGCAACGAGCGTGACGGTGTCAGTGATGAAGGGCTAGCGATTGCTGACCAACATATTATTATCCCTATGCTTGGTATGGTGCAATCGCTGAATGTATCGGTCGCTTCTGCATTGATCATGTATGAAGCACAACGCCAGCGTGAACAGGCAGGCATGTATGGCACTCGTCATTTAGATGAAACTTATTGCCAGAAAATGTTGTTCGAGCAAGGCCATCCAGTTTATGCAAAAGCCTGTCGACGTAAAAATATCCCTTATCCGAAAATTGATCAGCAAGGACAAATAGAAGCTAATGCTACCTGGTGGCAAAGAATGCGAGAACCTGATCCGAATGCTGATTTAGTTATTTGATCGTTAAATTTATAAAGTACCATTGCTGCTATCAATTGCCTGCCACAGGCTTTGGCGCAAGCACTTCTGTGTCACGCTGCACTCTTTATATAGAATAAGTCCCTGTAAGCTCGACGATTTTAAACAACATCCTTGTTTAACTGCCAGTTCGGCATCCATGACTCTCGCCCATAGCGTTTCATACCATGAAAATTCGCCCTGCCATCGACGGCCACAGCCGCGCTTGCACCCGATATTCTATCTCTTCGATTTAGCCTCATTTGTGATAAAGCGCTAAGTGTTTGATGAATGCCTAGATGATTATAATCACTCCGTCATCCCCGAGATCTTTTGTCGGGGATCTAGCTTTTGCTTTTGCTTTTGCTTTTGCTTTTGCTTTTGCTTTTGCTTTTGCTTTTGCTTTTGCTTTTGCTTTTGCTTTTGCTTTTAAGTGTAGCCACCAACAATGCCAAATCGAAGAAACAAAAATTTCAGGTGAAGATGAGCCAGCGAGTATCCAAAACAGGGATGTTTTGGTTAAGCCCACATGGAAGTGCTTGCGGCGTCTCGCTGGATTATCTGCACATAAGCCTGCGGCAGGCAATTGATTAAATTTAAGTATTGGAATTAGATAACCAAATAAATATCACTGATGTTTAGCTGGTGATATTTGATGTATAACAAAGTCCCTCGCAAAACGTCCTCCTAACCTACTGATTTTTTAGACCGTGGCCGTTTGATTATTTGATCGTTAAATTTATATAGTACCATTACTGTAATCAATTGCCTGCCGCAGGCTTTAGCGCAAGCACTTCTGTGACACGCAGCAAGTACGTCCCTGTAAGCTCAACGATGGCATCCCTGCCATCGACGGTCACAGCCGCGTTTGCACCCGGTATTCTATCTCTTCGATTTAACCTCACTTGAAGTAATGTTCAAACCGTCATCCCCGAGATCTTTTATCGGGGATCCAGCCTTTTGCTTTTAAATGTAGCAACCAACAAAGCTAAATCGAAGAAACAAAGCTAAATCGAAGAAACAAAAATTTCAGGTGTTGATGAGCCAGCGAGTATCCAAAACAAGGCGAAGTTTCACTGCGTGAAACGTTTTGAGCGAGGGGCATGGATGCCGAACTGGCAGTTTAACAAGGATGTTATTGGTTTTGGTTAAGCCCACATGGAAGCTGATTTATAAATCAAGAGCCGGCGTCTCGCTGGATAATCTGCACTTAAGGTCACTCTTTCACATCAATATGATCGTGGCATTCAGTTCATCCTGAACATCCCTGCGGCAGGCAATTGGTTAATTTTAAAACTAATAATATAAAGAGCTACCACTTCTAAAACTGGTATTAATTAACAATGAATGGCAAAGTAATTAATAATAATGACCTCAGGAAACACTCATGAAATACTTAGCTTTTTTAACCATTTTCATTTCTATTTCCATCCAGGCAAATGTAGATCGATGTCCGATTGCAACGGCTTCTAATATAACTGGTTTATGGCAAGCTTTTGATATGGATAAAAATGCCCTTTATATTCTCAAGTTTAACAAAGATGGGACTTCCAGCTTATCTGCGTCGACATTATATGGAAAAGTATGGTTCGGTGAGTCAACAAAATTATCCACGAATAACTCAGGGATCAGTTTGAGCTTTTATAATAGAACTAATATAAAGGAAAGTGTGGTCGTTAATGGTTTCGGGGTCAGCGGTGAAGAAAGTGGCATACTTAGTTTAGTGCTTGATGGACAACAAACTGGGCATATTTTTAGGTATCAAAATCTTAACTTCCACAAAGGAAGCCTAGTCGAGAATATCACTAAAATTCAAAATAAAATTGATGCTGTTGATATTTATACTTTTCCGAATCTCAACTATGAAAAATAGAACCAAACAAAAATGCCAGCATTTCTGCTGGCATTTTTAGTTCAACGATTAACTAGTTCAAGCTTAAACCGCTGATTGGATAATCACGCTGCCGGCTTTCTTAGTATAAGAGTCGATTTGATCGAAGTTCAAATAACGGTAAGTATCAGCTGCTGTTGCATCTAATTCTTTAGCGTAAGTTTGATACTCTTCAACTGAAGGTAGGCGACCCAATAACGCGGCTACTGCTGCTAACTCAGCTGATGCTAAGTATACGTTTGCGCCAGTACCTAAACGGTTAGGGAAATTACGCGTAGAAGTTGATACTACTGTAGCACCTTCAGCAACACGTGCTTGGTTACCCATACATAGAGAACAACCAGGGATCTCGATGCGAGCACCAACACGACCAAAGATTGAGTAATAACCTTCTTCGGTTAATTGATCGCGGTCCATCTTAGTTGGTGGTGCAATCCATAAACGTGTTGGCAGTGTTTTAGCAAACTTGTCTAACATCTTACCGGTAGCACGGAAGTGACCGATGTTAGTCATACAAGAACCCACAAACACTTCGTCAATCTTAGTTTGTGCCACGCTTGATAATAATACTGCATCATCAGGATCGTTTGGTGCACAAAGGATTGGCTCTTTGATGTCGTTTAAGTCAATTTCGATAATTTCAGCATATTCTGCGTCTTTATCAGCTTCCATTAACTCTGGGTTAGCAACCCACTCTTGCATAGCAGTAATACGGCGTTCAATAGTACGACGATCGCCATAACCTTCGCTGATCATCCACTTTAACATGATGATGTTAGAGTTAAGATACTCAATGATTGGCTCTTTACCTAGCTTGATAGTACAACCAGCAGCACTTCGCTCAGCTGATGCATCAGATAGTTCAAATGCTTGCTCAACTTTTAAGTGCTCAAGACCTTCGATTTCTAATACACGACCAGAGAAAGCATTAATTTTGCCTTTTTTCTCTACGGTCAATAAGCCAAGTTCAATCGCTTTAAGCGGAATGGCATGTACAAGATCACGTAATGTGATGCCTGGTTGCATTTCACCTTTAAAGCGGACCAAAATTGACTCTGGCATATCAAGAGGCATAACACCCGTTGCTGCAGCAAATGCTACTAGACCAGAACCTGCTGGGAATGAAATACCAATTGGGAAACGTGTATGTGAATCACCACCAGTACCTACGGTATCTGGAAGTAACATACGGTTTAACCACGAGTGAATAACCCCGTCACCTGGACGTAAAGCTACGCCGCCACGGTTCATGATGAAATCAGGTAACGTGTGGTGAGTATCAACGTCAACAGGCTTTGGATAAGCCGCTGTATGACAGAATGACTGCATGGTTAAATCAGCACTGAAACCTAAACAAGCTAAATCTTTTAGTTCATCACGGGTCATTGGGCCTGTAGTGTCTTGCGACCCTACTGAAGTCATTTTAGGTTCACAGTATTGGCCTGGGCGAATACCTTTAACACCACATGCTTTACCGACCATTTTTTGTGCAAGGGTAAAGCCCTTGTTAGTCACAACAACATCTTGCGGACGCACGAATACGTCTGACGCTGGTAACCCTAAGGTTTCACGAGCACGGTCTGTTAAGCCACGACCAATAATTAATGGAATACGGCCACCAGCACGAACTTCGTCTAACAATACGTCTGTTTTTAGTTCGAACGTAGAGATAACTTCGTCAGTACCACCACGCTTAACTTCGCCAGTGTATGGATAAATGTCGATAACATCGCCCATTTCCATTTTATCAACGTTTAGTTCAATCGGTAACGCGCCTGCATCTTCCATAGTGTTGAAGAAAATTGGTGCGATTTTGTTACCTAAACAGAAACCACCAGCACGCTTGTTTGGTACATAAGGGATATCATCGCCCATGAACCATAACACTGAGTTAGTTGCTGATTTACGCGAAGAGCCGGTACCAACAACGTCGCCCACATAAACAAGTGGATGACCTTTGGTTTTAAGCGCTTCGATTTCTTTAATTGGACCCACTTCGCCAGACACATCAGGTACGATACCGTCACGGGCGTTTTTCAACATGGCTAATGCATGTAATGGGATGTCAGGACGTGACCATGCATCGGGTGCTGGTGACAAGTCATCAGTGTTGGTTTCACCCGCCACTTTAAATACTGTCAAGGTCACTTTGTCAGCAAGTTTAGGACGGTTCAAGAACCAATCGGCATTTGCCCAAGCTTCTACAACTTGTTTAGCTGATGCATTACCTGCTTGCATTTTTTCTACCACGTCGTGGTAAGAATCAAACATCAATAAGGTGTTTGATAATGCTTTAACTGATAATGGCGCTAATGCTGGGTTATCTAATTGAGCGATTAACGGCTCAATGTTGTAACCACCTTGCATAGTACCAAGTAACTCTACGGCACGTTCAGCAGATAATATAGGTGATTTTACAGTGCCTTTTGCCACAGCATCTAAGAATGCCGCTTTCACATAGGCAGCTTCATCAACACCTGGTGGAATACGGTTTTCTAATAAATCGAGAATGACAGCCTCTTCACCAGCTGGCGGGGTCTCAACTAATTTTACTAATTCAGCCACTTGTTGTGCATCTAATGGCTTAGGGACAATACCCTCTGCGGCACGCTCTGCGACGTGTTTACGATATGCTTCTAGCACGGCAACATTCCTCTTTGTTTGACGCCTTACGGCGAAACTCAACGTCAGTTTTAGTCACGCTGAAATTCCACAGGTTCGGGCTTGAAATCCGATCCCCAGTATACTACAGCTTTAAAAAAGTATGAATCTGCTCACACTGTTACTAAGATGAAATCTACGGGATTTTTTGGTACTAAAGATAATGTAAAGCCTGATTTAAACAAATAAAATTAGACAATAGTTTGAAATGACAATAAAAATAATAAAATTCAATACTTTAAAATATATCTGTTGATTAAAATCATCTGTAAACAATCTCACACTTTAAAAATAAATATTTTTAATAATTTGTATTTTTAATGAACTCATTTAGGGAAAACGTTACGCTAATGGTTCTTTCTGACCAATATTGAGTTTTTTATGGCAAATGTGGATATCAAAGCGATCATTTTTGACATGGATGGTGTGCTTATCGATTCCGAACCCGCATGGCAACAAGCTGAAATGGCTATTTTGAACGCGCTCGGATTATCGTTAACCTTAGAAGATGTCGAAAGTACCACCGGGTTCCGCATCGATCAAGTGGTGCGTTATTGGTACCAACGCTACCCTTGGGACAACTATGATAATGCCAAAACGGCTAATGCTATCGTTGAAGAAGTGGTCAATATTATCCGCCAACAGGGTCAAGTTATGGACGGCATTATTGACACTCTTAGCTTTTGTCAGCAGCAAGGTTTAAAAATAGGCCTAGCAACCTCTTCCCCAAGCCTTATCATTGATGCTGTGCTTGATAAGCTTGGTATTCGGCATTATTTTGAAGCCATTACCTCAGCGGAGTTTTTAGCCAGAGGAAAACCCCATCCTGAAGTATATTTGAATTGTGCTATAGCGCTGAACATTGATGCAGACAACTGCCTAGCAATAGAGGATTCATTTAATGGCTTAGTTGCCGCTAGAGCCGCTTCTATGCAAACGATTGCGATTCCAGCGCCACAGTTGGCAACACAAGCTAAATGGATTGTTGGTCATCATCAAGTGGCTGATGCTCACGCTATCATCGACATACTTAAACAACACTATCGATAGGTGTTTCTCACCAAAACAATCAAGGCAGCTGATGCTGCCTTGATTGAATAATGAGTTTAGAAGTTCTTACCAATGAATAAGTAAAACGCTCTATCGCCAGTATCACTGTAACCAAAACCTAATGCAGCAGGTCCCCAGGAAGTATCTGTCCCTAAGTACAGACTGCCTGAAAAAATAAGGTCTTTAATATCAACATCCTCACGTAAATACCAGACGTTACCTGCCTCAAAACTAGTGCCTAAATATAAGGGGATATCGGTAATTAATACATCTCGGCCTAAATCATACTGGTAAATGACGGCACCAAAAACTTTATGCGCACCGGCAAGCGCACTTTTATGAAAGCCTGATAAATTTAAAAAACCGCCTAAGTTACTTAAGTGAATAGAAAAGTCGCCGTCACTTTCAACCGTAGATAAAGCCATCTTGCCCACAACCGCATGGTGACCTAAATTAAGTGCGCCTTTCCAATCAGCTTCAACTTGCCAAGTTCTATCACTGGCATCAGCAAAACTTCGCGACGAATAGCTTTCATTGCGATAGTAGCTCGCTAACGTAAAACGATTACCCTCTGTTGGGAAGCTAATACTGTTTAACGTGTCATAGGCTATTTTCAGATAAGCACCATAGGTGTCATAATCAAATTTCCCCGAGAGCACAGCGTTATTAGTAATATTGCCTAATTCACCAATTAAACCTAACTCGATAATACCCGAGGCAGAATAGTTATAGCCAAGGCCCGTTGTCAGGGTCGACACGTTGTTGTCTAATTTATAAATTAGCTGATTTTCATCATAAAGATCCCAGCTTTTCATCTCATATTGGTATCGAGCGATAGCATAGGTATCTTGATCTCTATCAAGTGGCTGATAAAACTCAGTCGCTACACGCTTTTGAAAACCAAGTTCTAATTCATTGCGCCACTCACCACCATTGTCAGTTAAGTCAGTCATCGCAAAAGCTAAGTTTAATGTCACTGCCGAATCTAAGGTGAAATCATCTTCCCAATTAAAACCAGCATCAAAATAATTAGGTCCCCAAGATTTCGCTTTAGATTTCACCGTCAGAATACGTCCTAGCTCAGTATCATTAAATTCGATATCTACACTTTCAAATCGGTTTAATGAGTAAACACGTTTAACCGCTGCTTCTAACTCTTCTTTGGTAATAACCTGCCCCGGCTTTATCTGCAGACTATCGTGGATTAATTTATCATTCACTTTAGATTCATTATTTAACACAATTTGATAAATCGGTTGTTTAATTGGGTTATTCCAGCGTAACCGCTTTTGTTGTTTAGCATCAGAATAGGCTTGGTACTCTTCGTCAGAAATAGACAGCTTAATCAGTTGGTCATATTTCAGCTGTGCAGCCTGCTCACCTATCACTAATGCTTGGGGCATAATCGAAAAGTCTGTGGTGCTGAGATTATCAATCCAAGGTCTGATTAGAATATCGTTTTCTTTTAGCAGTTGCTTTTGACGCGCGGTACTGGCTTGGGTCAAGATAGTGGATAATTGCTCAAGTACGGCAATGGTACTGTTTAGCTGACTTTGTTGAGTTAAAGGTGAGCCTATATCAACCGCAATAATGATGTCAGCCCCCATGCCTTGAACTACATCAATAGGCATATTATTCGCAATACCACCGTCGACTAATAGCATGCCGTCAATATTGGCCGGCTGCAGTGCACCAGGCACAGTCGCAGATGCTTGCATAGCTTTAGAAATACTGCCGCGATCTATCACAACAGCTTCACTCGTCGCTAAATTGGTCGCTACCGCACGAAAAGGAATAGCCAGGTCATCAAAGTCACCAAATTGCTCAACTAAATCAGTTGAGTGTCGTAACAACTGCGACATAGTTTGGCCTTGCAATAGTCCTGAAGGAGAGGTGATCTCGCCGTTGTTAAATCCTACACTGAGTGGGATATTATATTTATCTCGTAATTGTTTATTGCGATAAGATAAGTTTTCTCTGGGAATCGTGTCTGAATAGCCCGTATCCCAGGCACCTTCCAACATAATAGATTCAATTTCATTAGCACTAAAACCTAACGCGTACATGCCCGCAATATACGCACCAATACTGGTACCAGCGATATAATCAACAGGAATATTGTTCGCTTCCAGCACTTGCAGTACGCCAATGTGAGCTGCGCCTTTGGCGCCGCCACCACTGAGCACTAGGCCAATGGTTGGTCGTTCTTTAAATGTTGGCAGTTTATCTGCTGCAGCATGCGCATAGCCGGAAAAAAACAGCGTTATAATGACAGCGCTAAACAATCTAACATGTAGTATTGACCTAAAAATGACCAACTTAGTTATCCCAAATACAATTAAAATCGATCATATTCTAGCAAAGAATGGTCAACTCCCCCTAACTCAATTATGAAAAGTGATGGGTTTTTCTTTAGTGTCAATACCAAGAAAAGTATCCAAATCAGATCTTGGCATCGGCTTAGCAAAATAATAACCCTGGATAATGTAGCATCCACGACTAAATACTTGCTCTAATTGCTCCTTAGTTTCAATTCCTTCGGCAACAACTTGTAATTTAAGATTACGTGCTAACTCAATAATACTCGATACAATCGCTTGATCTGCTTGATTTTCAGCAATTTGAATTAAGAAAGAACGGTCAATTTTGAGTGTATTAACCTCAAATGATCTTAAATAGGCCAATGAGGAATAACCGGTACCAAAGTCATCAATCGCCACTTGTATACCCAAAGCTTTTAATTGAGATAAATGTTGAGTGGCAACATGTATCTCTTTCATTAATACTCCCTCAGTAATTTCAAGGCATAAACATTTTGGTGGAAAACCGGTTTCCGCTAGTGCGCATTTAACAGACTCAATAAAACCAATTTGTCTAAACTGCACCGCTGAAACATTGACTGATAGTTTAAATTCTTGACCATAATGTTGATACCAACGGGCTCCATCAAGGCAGGCTTGTTTGAGCACCCATGTATCAATATCAATAATTAATCCACACGATTCAGCCACTTGAATAAAAATATCAGGACGAACATAACCATCAATTGGATGTTTCCAACGAATTAATGCTTCCATGCCGATAAAGCGATCGTTATGCAGAATATCAATCTGTGGCTGATAATGCAGTTCAAACTCATCTCGCTCAATCGCTTTACGCAAGTCAGATTCTAAGCGTAGGCGATATAATGCTTCTGCATTACGCTCAGCTGAATAATATTGAAAATTACCACGCCCCTCTTCTTTAGCGTGATACATGGCTAAGTCAGCATTTTTTATCAAGACTTCTGAATCTTGACAATCTTCAGGCCAACAACTAATTCCTATACTGGTTGAAATAAAAAATTCACGTCCATAAAGTTTAAATGGCTTTTCAATCTGCTCTAATAATAGACTTGCAAGGTGGTTAATATGATCAATGTCATCAGCATTGCGCAGTAAAATAACAAACTCATCACCGCCAAAACGGCATAACAGATGCTCCGAATTCAAACAGGATTGCAAACGGTTTGCTGCCTCAATTAATAATGCATCCCCCATGCTATGACCAAAAGAATCATTAACCGATTTAAAGCGATCTAAATCTAAAAACATAAGCGCTAACTTTTCATCACTTCGCACCGCATCTTCAATGACTTGATTAAGTAATACGACAAACTGAGTTCGGTTAGCTAAACCTGTAAGTGGATCGTTATTGGCTAATCGCTGTAATTTAAGTTCACTCTGTTTTCGCTCGGTCATGTCAGAAAACACCACCACATAATGTTGGGTAGTGCCGACAGAATTGAGCATTTTGGAGATATTTAACCACACAGGACAAGGCTTATTATCTGCACGCAATAAATCACGCTCGCCACTCCAAAATGTGTCTCGGCTAAACAGCTTATCGATATTTAAAGGGACTTGACTTGATAACACTAAGTTGGAAAATTGGTTACCCAATAACTCTTCACCCCGCATAGCAAGAATTCGGTTAGCGGCAAGATTACTAATTTTGATACGCTTATCAGCATCAAGAATTAACATCCCTTCTGAGGTATTCTCAAATGCCTCAGCCAATAGGTTCACTTCACTTTCTAATTCGCGCTGTGAGGTAATATCGGAGTAAATGCCAGCAGCACGCTTTAGTCGACCGCTTTTAGCTTGCCACGATATAGCCCGTCCTTTTATTCTCAGCCATCGCCAGTCCTGTGACTCATGACGATAGCGAAAGTCCACATCTATCATATCCGCTGTCGACTTAAGCAACTCAAGCCATGCTTGGGTCACGCGGTCAACATCCTCTGGATGAATAGGAAGATCGACTAGTTTTGTCAAAATATTTAACTTATCGCCTAACATGCCACCACGATTATCTAAGGTTAGTATTTGGTTATCATCGCGCCATTCCCATAGATCAGAATCACTGCCACGAAGGGCTTGAGACAACCTGTCATCGCTTTCAACTAAAGCTTGATTGACCTTTTTAAAACGCATGACTTGGCGCTGACGATATATGGATAAAACAAAAGCAAAAAAGAGCACGCTGAAAATTAGTACACCTTTAAAGTATTGAGATTGCCACCAATACTCATCTACTAAAAAGCTAAACTGAAATGGATGAGCCGACCATACACTGTGTTTTTTATAGTTCAGTTCTAGGGTATATTTGCCAGCGTTTAAGCCTGAAATGTTAATTTGAGATTGGCCTTCCAATAACACAAAGCTAGACAAAGCTTTGCCATTTTTCAGTAAGCGATATTGTAAACTTATTGGGCTGTCATCAAGATAATCTAAATTTGAAATTTGAAAGCTAATTAAGCTTGCGCCTGGCTCTACCGTTTTTAATTGCTCAGGTAGCAAAAACAAATCGGTTTTTTTATCATAAAAAACCGAGACTGACTCAAGAAAAATATTATTATTAATAATTCGATTAGCTAATTTGTTGGGGTCAATTAACATGGCGCCGTCAGGCGTGCCGACATATAACCCCATTTGAGGCTGATATAACACCGCTGATTCATTAAGCTCATCAGAGATAAAGCCATCATGGTGAGTAAATGAAGAGTGAGTTTGTGTCCGTTTATTAATTTTTATAATAGAGCGAGAACATCCAATTAAGAAGTCCTCTGGGGTTTCTTGTAAAAAAAGCACCACATTACAGTCAATATTTAACTTATCATCGAAGTCAGTAATTACCCCAGTGTTAATATGATATTCAAACACACCATTTTGCGATGTCCCCAGCCATAGCGTATCCGAACTAACCTGAAGAAAGTGGGTAATCTGCGGTTGCTTATCAAAATGAGAAAAAGCATTTTTTATTGGCGTAAATATTAAGTCGTCATCAAGGTAACCAAAATTTTTCTCTCCCCCTAACCATAAGCGATTATGGTTATCTCTGATAATTGCACTAAACCAGAATCTTCCTTGCTGTGACTCACGATCATCAAGCATCACTTGCTGCAGCTCAATGCCTCCATACTGCCAATAGTAGAGGCCTTGAGTCGTCGAAAACCAAATTCTATCTAATATAGGATCACGATAACTAGTAATCACCACATTTTTTCTTAGGGATAATTGCCCACCACTCCATTGACTAAAATCAGAGGAGGCATTGGTATATTTGTTAATAACAAATAAACCGTTAGTGGTAGATAACACAATATGATCATCATCAAGATCAGTAATGTTATAAATGCTGTCATTTGGTTCAAAACCATCGGGCACAACTAATGTCGAAGCTTTAGAAAGCGTATCAATCACCTCTAAACCACCATCAGTACCTAACCAAACTTTATTATTTTGTTGAAAAATAGACCATATCATTTCGTTATCGAGTTGATATTCTGAAGACTGAGAAAAATAATCAACAATATAATCAGGGGCGGTTGCCACTAAAGCCAAACCATCACCTGAGCCACCCACCCAGATCAAACCGTTTTCATCAATTGCAAGGGCATGAATATAATCAATATCTGCAAATGTTTTTAATGGCTGATGATAATTCTTCGAGTCATTAGTATTTACATCCCATGAAATCAATCCACTGCGACTGCCAAGCCAAAGTGTGCCTTTGCTGTCTTCAACCACTTTTTCAATATAAAAGGGCTTATCCATAATAGGAGTTATGGTGCGCTGGCTTAAGATTATTTTAAACAAACCTTTAGATGAAAATAGCCATATCTGTTGATGTGAGTCTTGCATTAACCCCTTAATTGACCCACGCTTTTTGTTCCATCCTAAATCGATTACTTTACCATCTAAAAGGTGCAGTTCAGCTTTATGGGGGGAAGTATAAATACGCTCTTGGTTGCTTAAGACTAATTGATGCCCCCAAGGGATAGTAGAAGATAGCGATCCTTTGGGGTCAGGGATCAAACTCATACTGGCAATGTCAAATAGGTAACGTTGGCCGTCATGTGACAGTAATTCAAATTGATTCGCGTGATTATCAACTATCGAGACTATGCCAAGGCTAGTATTGTCTTCATCCCCTCCCATCGCAGTAGGTTGAAATAGCTGGGTGAATTTGTGTTCCCTTATACTATATAGGTAAAGGGTGCTAATAGAGGTAATTAATAAATGCTCATCAGCAACCGGAACAACTCGGTAAAGCATCTCGTCGTCTAAAACAGACTCAGTGCCTAATTTATCAATGCGCCTAATTGAGTTATTACTAACTCGATAAAGCCCTTGTTCAGTTGCAAGCCAAGCATAACCATAACGGTCAAAGCTGATATCGTTAATAGTGCTATTAGCTAAACCATCTTTAGCATTAAACACACGCTGAATAAAGTCGGCCCCTTCAGCAGGTACAACTGATCCCAGCATAACTAAAACGGCTATTATAAAGGCGCAGAAGCGATACATTTAAGGTGAAATACTCCAATACCTAATGTTGTTTTATCTCAAATAAAACAACTAATGAACTGACTTTTATCCTATTTGATTTAGAAGTCCATTCTGGTATCAAAAACCGTCTATTTTCAATATACAGTAACAATCACAATCACAACTAAAAATAATAAAAAACATTTAAAACAGATATTTAAAACAGATATTTAAAACAGGCAAACTAATAGCGCAACTTTTCAAGGGACTTTAAGCAAAAAAACTTAAATTACTGACCACAATATTGCGCAATTAAGCCCGAATATGCGGCTCAATAGTGTACAAATGGAGGGGCAATTCAAAGCCAATAATAACCATATATGATAAATCACATAAAATTTAATAACAATAATATAACACTACCAACTAAGTGTAGACTAAAAAAAAGCACCCATTAAGGGTGCTTTAAATTATTTATTGATGCTGTTAATTACTTCTTTTTAACCGCTTTTGGGTTAGGTAAGTCAGTAATTGAACCTTCATAGATTTCAGCAGCTAGACCCACTGATTCATGTAAGGTTGGGTGAGCATGAATCGTTAATGCTAAATCTTCAGCATCACAACCCATTTCAATTGCTAGGCCAATTTCACCTAATAACTCACCGCCGTTAACACCCACAATAGCACCACCGATAACACGATGAGTCTCTTTGTCGAAAATTAACTTAGTCATACCTTCACTGCAATCCGACGCGATTGCACGGCCACTTGCAGCCCAAGGGAAAGTCGCAGTTTCATAAGCAATACCTTGCTCTTTTGCTTCTTTCTCAGTTAAGCCAACCCAAGCGACTTCCGGATTGGTATACGCTATTGAAGGAATAACTTTCGGGTCGAAGAAGTGCTTAAGACCAGAAATAACTTCAGCAGCAACATGACCTTCATGCACACCTTTATGCGCTAACATTGGTTGACCAACAATATCACCAATAGCAAAGATGTGTGGCACGTTGGTGCGCAGTTGTTTATCAACATTGATAAAGCCACGCTCATCAACATTAACACCGGCTTTTTCTGCAGCCAGTGATTTACCATTTGGTGCACGGCCAATAGCCACTAACACAGCATCATAACGCACTGGTTCTGTAGGGGCTTTTTTGCCTTCCATTGTCACATAGATACCATCATCTTTTGCTTCAACAGCAGTCACTTTGGTTTCAAGAATTAGATTAACCTTCTTCTTAATTTGCTTAGTGAACACGCGAATAATGTCTTTATCAGCAGCAGGAATGACTTGGTCGAACATTTCAACCACGTCAATTTCACTGCCTAGTGCCTCGTAAACCGTACCCATTTCTAGGCCAATAATACCGCCGCCCATAACAAGCAGTTTACCTGGTACTTCTTTCAATTCTAATGCATCAGTCGAATCCCAAATACGTGGGTCGTCATGAGGAATGAAAGGCAATTTAATTGGGCGCGAACCCGCAGCAATAATGGCGTGTTCAAACTGAACCACTTTAACGCTACCATCTTCAGCTTTAACTTCTAAAGTGTTTGGGCCGGTAAACGTACCAAAACCATTAACCACATCAACTTTACGCATCTTAGACATTCCGCCTAAACCGCCTGTTAATTGGCCAATCACTTTCTCTTTAAAGCTACGTAATTTGTCTAAGTCGATTTTTGGCTCACCAAAAACAACACCGTGATCAGCAACCATTTTGGCTTCTTCAATCACTTTTGCTACGTGTAATAATGCTTTAGATGGAATACAGCCCACGTTTAAACACACACCACCTAAGGTGTTGAAGCGTTCAACGATAATAGTATCTAAACCTAAATCTGCTGCGCGAAAAGCCGCAGAATAACCTGCAGGACCAGCACCTAATACAACTACCTGAGTTTTAATTTCGTTACTCATGTTTTCCTCTATTCTTTTGCTTGAGTTGGCGGCAACACCGTCTTTACAATCATTGTGATCACATCATGTTAACTGGCCGCAGTTTACACTTTCTTGGATGACAATCACAATCCTAGGTTTTAGTAATTCTGTGTTCTATGACAGAGTATCGTTTAATCCGATCTTGACTTCAATTTAGTGGCTTAGGCTAAGTGCCCATCGTTGTGTAATCATGTCTTTACTGATTCAAGCATTAAAGACAACACATTTCACTAACAAAATAGGCTGCTTGATGATTCAAGCAGCCTATTAGTTACAACACTAAAGTACGAATATCTGATAAACAGCTATTCAGATAAGTAATAAATCGCGCACCATCTGCACCATCGATAACTCGATGATCATACGACAATGACAACGGCAACATTAACCGTGGCACAAACTCTTTGCCATTCCAAACAGGCTTAAAGTCTGACTTAGACACACCCAGAATGGCAACCTCTGGCGCATTAACAATAGGCGTAAACGCCGTACCACCAATACCACCTAAACTTGAGATAGTAAAACAACCACCTTGCATATCTGCAGCCGTTAGCTTACCGCCACGGGCTTTTTTAGACACTTCTTTAAGCTCGTCAGATAATTCATGGATACCTTTTTTGTTCACATCTTTGAACACGGGCACCACAAGTCCATTAGGCGTATCAACCGCAATACCAATATTGACAAACTTCTTCAAAATTAAGCTTTCGCCATCTTCTGATAATGAAGAGTTAAAGGTCGGGAATGCTTCAAGTGCTTTAGCAACCGCTTTCATGATAAACACTAATGGCGTGATCTTCATGCCTGAGTCTTTTTTCGCTTCCAAGGCATTTTGTGCCTTACGGAAATCTTCAAGTTCAGTAATATCGGCATCATCCCACTGAGTAACATGTGGAATTTTCACCCAGTTACGATGTAAGTTTGCACCAGAGATTTTTTGAATCCGCGATAATGGCTTAACTTCTGTTTCGCCAAACTTACTAAAATCAACTTTTGGCCATGCAAGTAAGTTTAACTCACCTCCTGCGCCACCAGCAGCAGATTTCACACTGCCTGACTCAACTTGCTTAACCGCCGCTTTCACGTAATTTTGAACATCGTCCTTCATTACGCGATTTTTACGGCCAGTGCCTTTAACATTTGCTAGGTTAACACCCAGTTCACGAGCCATACGGCGTATCACAGGTGATGCATGTGCATAAGCATTGTTTTCAACAAAGTCTTCTTTCGCCGCTGCAGCAGGGGTCGCTTGAGTAACTGCAGGTGCTGCAGTTGAGACCGGAGCCGCCACAGGTGCTGATGTAGCAGGTGCACTGCCAGCAACTTCAAAGGTCATAATCAACGAACCCGTTGATACCTTGTCGCCTTGCTTAATCGTAATAGCGGTCACTTTACCGGCAAAGGGTGCAGGAACTTCCATTGCTGCTTTATCACCCTCAACACTAATAAGTGCTTGCTCTTCAGTAACAGTGTCACCCACTTTTACCATGATTTCTGTGACTTCAACTTCGTCACCGCCAATATCAGGTACGTGGATATCTTGTACCGATGGCGCAGAAGAAACCGCTGGAGCGGCAACTTGGGCTGGAGCGGCTGTAGTGGCAGATGGTGCAGCAGAACCTGCAACCTCAAATACCATTACAAATGATCCGGTAGAAACCTTGTCACCCACAGCCACTTTAATTTCTTTAAGCACACCCGCAAAAGGTGCAGGCACTTCCATCGCTGCTTTATCGCCTTCCACACTCAGCAGCGATTGGTCTTCAGCAACACTGTCGCCAAGCTTAACCAAAATAGCGGTCACTTCGACTTCATCGTCACCAATATCAGGCACATGCACTTCTTTCAATGCTGCGGCTGAAGGAGCTTCCGCAGCAGGCGCAGCAGCTGGAGCAGATTTTACTTCAGCAACTGAGTCCGACTCGAATATCATAATGGCTGAGCCTGTCGCGACTTTATCACCGACTTTGACTTTAATTTCTTTTACCACACCCGCAGCAGATGCCGGTACTTCCATTGCAGCTTTATCGCCTTCAACAGAGATCAGTGACTGTTCTAACTCAACCTTGTCGCCAACGCTAACAAGAATCTCAGTTACTTCAACCTCATCTGCACCTATGTCAGGTACACTAATTTCGATTGTCATGTTATTGCCTCTTACGCGTATAGCGGGTTTGTCTTGTCAGCGTCAATATTGAACTTTGCAATGGCTTTAACCACTACAGACTTGTCAATATCTCCACGTTTTACCAGTTCACTTAATGCCGCCACAACCACATAGCCAGCATTGACCTCAAAGTGACGACGTAAGTTTTCGCGGCTATCAGAGCGACCAAAACCATCAGTACCTAATACTTTGTATGATACAGAAGGCATAAATGCACGCACTTGTTCTGCGTAGTTTTTCATATAGTCTGTTGCTGCAATTGCAGGCTCAGTGCCCAGTATGGTAGTGATATACGCTTGTTTTGGCTCAGCGTCAGGATGCAACATGTTATAACGTTCTGCATCTTGGCCTTGACGCGTTAATTCGTTAAACGACGTCACAGAGAACACGTCTGATCCAACATCGTATTCTTCGCTCAATATTTGCGCAGCTTTACGTACTTCGTTCATGATAGTACCAGAGCTCATTAATTGAACTTTGTTGCTACCTTTATACGATTCAAGTTTGTAAATACCTTTACGAATACCTTCCTCACTGCCTGCTGGCATGGCTGGCATGGCGTAGTTTTCATTCATTAAGGTTAAATAGTAGAACACGTTTTCTTGATCACCATACATACGGCGAATACCGTCTTGCAAAATCACCGCAAGTTCGTATGCAAATGTAGGGTCATAAGAAATACAGTTTGGAATCGTGCTGGCTTGAACATGGCTGTGACCATCTTCATGCTGCAAACCTTCACCATTTAATGTGGTACGGCCCGCTGTAGCACCTAATAGGAAACCACGTGCTTGTTGATCGCCCGCCATCCATGCCATGTCACCAACGCGTTGGAATCCAAACATTGAATAGTAGATATAAAATGGGATCATAGGTAAATCGTTAGTGCTGTATGACGTTGCCGCAGCAACCCATGAAGACATAGCACCTAACTCATTAATACCTTCTTGCAATACCTGGCCTGATGTCGCTTCTTTATAGTAAGACACTACACTGCGATCTTCAGGGGTATAACCTTGCCCTTGTGGGTTATAAATACCCACTTGGCGGAATAAACCTTCCATACCAAAAGTACGTGCTTCATCTGCAATAATCGGCACAATATTTTTACCAATGCCTTCATGCTTAAGTAGAGTATTTAAAGCACGAACAAACGACATTGTGGTAGAAATTTCACGCTTTTGCTCAACAAGTAGTGCACCAAATTCTTCCACTGTTGGTAACGATAATTTCTCGGTGAAATTAGGTAAACGTTGCGGCGTATAACCATGTAAGGCTTTACGACGTGCATGTAAATACTCATATTCTGCTGAGCCAGGCTCAAGTTTCAAATAAGGCAGTTCTGATACTTGCTCGTCACTTAATAAATCATCAATACCAAGACGGTTACGCAATTGCAGTACGTGCGTCATGTCCATCTTTTTCACGCCATGTGCAATGTTCTTGCCTTCTGCAGCTTCACCCATGCCATAACCTTTTACGGTTTTAGCTAAAATAACCGTTGGTTTGCCTTTGGTATCTTGTGCATTTTTGAACGCGGCATATAACTTAGAAGAGTCATGACCGCCACGTTTAAGGGCAAAGACTTGCGCATCTGTCATGTCAGATACTAGGGCCGCAGTTTCTGGATACTTACCGAAGAAATGCTCACGCACGTAAGCACCATCTTTTGACTTAAAGGTCTGATAATCACCATCAACAGTCTCGTTCATCAACTGAAGTAATTTGCCACTGGTATCTTTCGCAATTAGCGAATCCCAGTTATTGCCCCAAATCACTTTAACCACGTTCCAGCCAGCGCCTCTAAACAAGCCTTCTAGCTCTTGAATAATACTGCCGTTGCCCATTACAGGGCCGTCTAGACGTTGTAAGTTACAGTTAATTAAGAAACATAAATTATCGAGTTTTTCACGCGAGGCAAAAGAGATAGCACCACGAGATTCAGGCTCGTCCATCTCACCGTCACCTAAAAAGGCATAAACACGCTGAGCTGAGGTATTCTTTAAACCACGACCATCAAGATACTTCAAAAAGCGTGCTTGATAAATCGCCGACATTGGCCCTAAACCCATCGATACGGTAGGGAATTGCCAAAATTCAGGCATTAACTTTGGATGCGGATATGACGGTAAGCCTTTACCACCGACTTCTTGACGGAAGTTATCCAGCTGCTCTTCAGTTAATCTGCCTTCAACAAACGCACGAGAATAGATACCGGGAGAGATATGACCTTGGTAATAAACTAAATCACCACCATCGACTTCGTTCGGGGCACGGAAAAAGTGGTTAAAACACACTTCGTAAAATGATGCAGCCGACTGGAAAGAGGCCATGTGGCCACCAAGGTCTAAATCTTTTTTCGATGCACGCAACACGATCATAATGGCGTTCCAACGAATAACCGAACGAATTCGACGTTCAATTGTGGTATCACCAGGATACGCCGGCTCTTGGGTCGTAGGGATAGTGTTGATATAGTTAGTATTGATACCCGTTGCCATAGCGACACCGTCTAAACGGGCTTTATCTAGCACTTTCTCGAGTAAATACTGAGCGCGCTCTAGGCCCTCTTCACGAACCACTGATTCTAAAGCAGACAACCACTCATTCGTTTCTAGCGGGTCAATATCATTTAGCATATGTTCAGACATTGCAGTCTTTTCCTATACGTTATACCTAAGACACCATTGAGAGTGTTTAGTGTATGTTAATAATAAAAAATCTTGTTAGCGACAGGCTTTGGTCTTGTTTAACTCACCTATACGCCGCTCTTTAAACGGCGCAAGCTACGCTGCAACCGACTATCTTCTTCTCTTACTGACAACATGACTTCTTCGATATAGCTTAAATGCTCATTCGACGCTTCACGTGCCGCATCAGGGTCTCGGCGAACAATCGCCGCCAATAACGCGCGGCGGTGATCATTTGCCATGGTGGAAGCTTCTTCACGACGACTAAGAAGTTCCAAATTTTGCGCCACGTTTTTATGCAGCACAGGGGTTAAACTTAATACTAAATGAAGCATTGCCACATTGTGTGACGCCTCGGCTACGGCGCGATAAAAACGCACAATCGCATCCGCTTGCTCTTCAATACTGGGGGCATTTTCCACATCTAAAATACTATTTTGAATATTTTTCATGTCGGCGTCAGTGCCGCGTAGTGCAGCAAAATACGCCATCATGCCTTCGGTGGCATGACGAAATTCAAGTAAATCGTATTGGCTTTCAGAATCGTTATGCATCAACTCAACAATAGGATCAGCAAGGCTTTGCCAGAGTTGTTCTTTAACATAAGTGCCACCGCCTTGACGGCGCATTAATAAACCCTTTGCTTCAAGCTTTTGAATGGCTTCACGCAATGAAGGGCGCGACACTTCAAACTGGACCGCAAGTTCACGTTCAGGAGGTAATTTCTGGCCAGGCTGTAAACTGCCCTCAAGGATCATGCGCTCAAGTTGCTCCATGATCACATCAGAAATTTTTGGCTGGTTAATCTTGCTGTAAGCCATAATTGCGCTCAAACTCCCTTGAAAGCCTTATTGTAAATTGGTCTTACCAATTTATGTGAGAGCGCGCACTTTATCAAATCATCCTATTGATGTCTAGTTTCTAGCATAGTCACCAATTGCACTCTCAGATAAAGCAGCATAAACGAAAAAAATCGTTAAGGGGTCAGACCATTTGACAAAAGCCCGAAAAACACAATATCTAGGCTAACTAATGATCCCAAATATGGTCAAAACAGACACAAAAGTAAGCAGCAAAGTAAAGTTGCGTTTGGTCAGCGCCAATAGGGCTAATGTTGGTTGCACGCTAACAGGAGCAGGCCCAGCCTCAGGCAAAGACTCAGCCGCTAACGCAGTTTCAGTGACGACTAATTTAGCGCTACTGCGGGTATCGAACGCCCGTTTTCGCCAGGCTGTTAGCCCTTGTGAAAATTGCCCACTTAACACATATCCGAAACTGAATATTCTGCTAGGCAACCAATCAAACAGTCGCTGTAGGTGATCGATTAAGGGTAAAGACAAATCTTGTTTAATGTTTAAATCATAATAAAATCGAATGCTGCAATACAACACCGCCCCTACTGGGCCAAAACACACCAGAAACAAGGCTACAGCACCATAGTAACGATAATTAATCCACGCGACACTTTGGCCCACTTTAATGCCTAAATCACGCTCATCTACCGCATCAATACATTCGCTGCAATCAAGCTCTGCGGCGTAGCGATAACACGCTTGCACATCACCTCGACATGCCGCTTGCACGTATTTTTTAAAAATGTCACGTAAGTCCTGATGGCTAAAACACACTAAAGTCACCACAACCCACAGCAATAAACTCAGTAAATCGAACACTAAGCCATTCACTAACAACCCAATAGCAAACACCACAAAAGACGGTAATGCTACCGCTATCGCTACACCCAAATCGGTTGATAACGACTTTTTATCCCAAAACTGTTTGTGATAACGCAGCATCAAGGTGTCAAATTGTAGACTGACCGGGAGTAATTTTAGTCGCTCGACTAAAATAGCGACCAGTAGTGCAAATAAAGCCATCTTGTATCCTTAGGGTGTAATAAAAGCATTACGCTCAATCATGTAAAATAAGTTTAACGGTAAGCCTTTACCATTATTTTAGCGCTAATTAGGTTAACCCATTGCCTAAACCAAGCGCTTGTCGATACCTTAGCCAGTCAAAACTATTGCCAGGGTCGGTTTTACGGCCAGGGGCAATATCACAATGGCCAACTATCCGTACTGGGTTAATCATAGGGTATTGCGCCATAATCTCCAGTGTTAGTTGTGCAAGGTTAAGGTATTGCGCATCTGTATAGGCAATATCATCCGTGCCTTCTAGCTCAATACCAATGGCAAAATCATTACAATTGGTTCTACCCTCAAACTCAGATACCCCAGCATGCCACGCTCTATCATCACAACTGACATATTGAACAATTTCACCGTCGCGGCGAATTAAAAAATGCGCCGATACTTGTAAACCCGCTAAATCGACAAAAGAATCGTCAGCAGCGCTTGCTGCATCAGTCTCTAAGCAGCCCTGAAATAATGCATCAATATAAGGTAAACCAAAACGGCCTGCTGGCAGGCTAATATTGTGGATAACCAATAAACTCACTTCATTATTAGGTCGAGCATTAAAATGCGGCGAAATACAGCGGCGCGCCTGGGGCAACCAACCTAAAGACATACTTGTGTGTGATTTCATATTATATTCTTGTCAATGTTAAGGCCTATTGCATCCTATCTGGGTTCAGTTTCATTCTAAACAAGCCACTTCTATAGCGTTGTAACTAATAATGAATTGTGCAATACCTCACACAGGTTACAGCAATGTGGTAAGCGAATAAATTAACAGTAAAATAGCCTTAATACCACGGTCACAGCACTCACAACCCATTCAAAGTTATGTTAATCTATTAGCTTACACAGTGTTTTGTGTGACCTTTTATTCAAAACCTCGTCACCCAATATTCGCAAGGATTTAGCTTATGTTTGAAAATGATATCCGCCATGCAGTGAAAACCGCATTAAATGAAGACCTAGGGTATAGCGAACATCAAAATGTTGAACAAATGCTCAAAGCCGATATTACCGCCCAGCTTATTCCCGCTGACAAACACGTAGAAGGCAGCTTAATCACCCGTGAAGAAGGCGTATTTTGCGGTAAAGCCTGGGCAGAACAAGTGTTTAATCAGCTAGGCGGTGAAGTTGCCTTGCATTGGCACGTAGACGATGGTGACTTAGTCGTGCCCAACCAAGTATTATGTGACTTATCCGGTCCAGCCCGCGCCATTTTAACCGGCGAGCGCACCGCAATGAACTTTATTCAAACCCTATCAGGTGTCGCAAGTTTAACTAAACTGTATGTTAATAAACTCGCCGGCACCCATACTCGTTTACTCGACACCCGTAAAACCATTCCAGGCCTGCGCACCGCACAAAAATATGCCGTAACCTGTGGTGGTGGTAAAAATCATCGCATAGGCTTGTTTGACGCCTTCTTAATTAAAGAAAATCACATCATGGCCTGTGGTGGTATTGCCCAAGCAATTCAAGCTGCCCGCAAACTACACAGTGACAAACCCGTAGAAGTAGAAGTGGAATCTATTGCCGAGCTCACTCAAGCATTAGACGGTGGAAGCGACATCATCATGCTAGACAACTTTGATATCACTATGATGTTTGAAGCTGTCGCCTTAAATCAAACTTACAAAGATGCAGGCAAAGGCGCAAAATTAGAAGTGTCAGGTAATGTCACCATTGACACCTTAGCCGACTTTGCTAAAACAGGCGTCGATTACATCTCTGTAGGCGCACTGACCAAACATGTAAAAGCGTTAGACTTGTCATTACGACTAAAAGGATAAAACTACTACAATAGCCCACCGCTTCAATTAAGTGAGAAGCGGTGAGCTGTGCTGAGAAGTGATGAGTTGTACTAAAAGTGGCGAGTTGTAATAAGAAGCGCTGAGCTAACATTAACATCCTAAGCGTAACAAACCCTTTACTCGCACTAAAACGTTGATGCCTAAATGTGCTGATACACCTACTGTCGGCAGCAAGTTTTAGCGTCAGTTTTATGACCTAACACTTGCGACTGTCAAAAATTAGCCCTTATAAGTCAATAGTCAAAAAACAGTTGCAATATTTCATCCTAAAAACTGCCAAGTACAGAATATTTAAACATTAATTTCACTTTTATCGGATAAAAGTATTCCATTTTAGGTCACTTTATACTAACGTTTGCATTAGGCGAGTGGCCTTTCGGTCAGAACTTGATTTATTAAGAGTGTGTTTTTCAAACAACAGCCTATTTTTGACAAAGTTTACTGATAAATGATGTTACAAAATTGTGTTTTTATGAAATACTTGCTCTAGAAATAAGCAAATCAGCCGAAAAGTCATGTGTAGTTAGTTATAAATACTTGTTGGCACTTTGTTAAAAAGTGACATAGGCTTAAAAAGCCCTACAAAATGTTTAAAGCCTAGCTAAACTGATTAAACGTTGACTAAACCAAAGTTGATTACAACAAAAACTGAATTCATTGTTATTCAATGGCTTCAACACTAGCAAATAATATGTGCCCGTAAGGCTTCGGCAACGATGGATGCCACTGAACATGTAATAAACTGCAATGAGTTAAAAGGCGTTGTAGCCCGATATACAGTTCAGCACCTAGGATTGGACAGGCCCAAGCACATTTACGGAGAGAAAAAATGAAAAGCATTAATCAAATTAAAAACGCTAAGGGTTTTACCCTTATTGAATTAATGATCGTAGTGGCGATCATCGGTATTTTAGCAGCAATCGCATTGCCTGCTTATCAGGATTATACAGTTAAGTCACAGGCTGGATCTGCTTATTCTGAAGCAACGGCACTCAAAACAGCTTTTGAAATTGCCGTTAACGAAGGTAAAGCACCATCATTAACTGCTGCTGACAAGGGTTATGTAGGACAAACTGCAACAGGTGGCACTTACTGTGATCTAGCTCTTACTGGTACTACAGTAATTGAGTGTACTGCTGTAGGTGGTAATGCTGATAAGTTTACTGGTAAGAAACTAACTTTAACTAGAAGTGCTGATGGTGTTTGGGCTTGTACTTCTGATTTAGACGCTAAATTCAAACCTGGTGATTGCACCTAACTATTAGGTCATTCAATAAAGGCAGCAACTTTGCTGCCTTTTTCTTTGGTTGTATTATAGAACTATGCAATAATAATTTTTATACAGTTCACCTATTTGAGTAGTCAAGCATGCCTTCTTCGGGATTAAATCTAGGCTTATCAACATTGTTTATACGGAAGCAGCTCTTATCTGAAGAGCAAGTGTCTTCTGCGATTGCACAGTCCCGCAAAACCAGACAATCATTAGTCACAACTCTGACAACATCTAAATTGCTATCCTCACGAGAAATAGCTGAATTATGTTATGAAGAATATGGTACGCCGCTGCTTGACCTCAATGAATTTGATATCACCAACATTGCCGAAGACTTACTCAATAAAAAGCTTATTTCTAAACATAAATGTTTGCCACTGTTCAAACGTGGTAATAGACTTTACATAGCGACCTCCGATCCCACCAACATTTCAGCATTAGAAGATTTTCAATTCAGTCTAGGTTTACACGCTGAAGCCATTCTGGTAGAGGATGATAAACTGCATAAAATGTTAGAAAAAGTGCTAGAGGAAGATTTAAACAGCCTTGGATTAGATGGCATTGATGAAGAAGCGTTAGCCGGCTTAGATATTGCAGATACTGATAAGCACGATGATGAACCGACAGGTGACAGTAGCGACGATGCTCCTATTGTTATTTATATTAATAAGATTCTTACTGATGCCATTCGCAAGGGCGCATCAGACCTTCATTTCGAGCCATATGAAAAACGTTACCGGATTCGTTTTCGCATTGACGGTATTTTACACGAAGTTTCTGAGCCACCAGTTAATTTATCCGCCAGAATTTCGGCTCGCCTCAAGGTAATGTCAAAGCTTGATATTGCCGAGCGCCGAGTGCCTCAAGATGGCCGAATTAAGATGAAGCTGTCACGCACTAAATCCATCGATTTTCGTGTCAGTAGCTTGCCCACCATCTGGGGCGAAAAAATTGTAATGCGTATTTTGGATTCTTCTTCTGCTCAGCTTGGCATTGAAAAGCTTGGTTATGAAGATGACCAACGTATGCTTTATGAAGAGATGCTTGCCAAACCCCAGGGGATGATTTTAGTTACTGGCCCGACGGGTTCAGGTAAAACCGTTTCCTTGTATACTGGCTTAAATATTCTCAATACCGAAGAGCGCAATATTTCTACCGCAGAAGATCCGGTAGAAATTAACTTAGAAGGGGTTAACCAGGTTCATATTAACCTTAAAGCAGGTTTAACCTTCGCTTCAGCGCTACGCTCATTTTTACGTCAAGACCCTGATGTAGTGATGGTGGGTGAAATACGTGATTTAGAAACCGCTGAAATTGCTATTAAAGCCGCACAAACCGGTCATTTAGTATTATCGACGCTACATACTAACTCGGCTGCGGAAACCCTTACACGTTTAATCAATATGGGCGTGCCAGGCTATAATATTGCCAGCTCAGTAAATTTAATTATTGCCCAACGTTTAGCCAGACGTTTATGCCCTGAATGTAAACAAGCTGAAGATGTACCCGCAGCAGAATTATTGCGCCTTGGTTTTAATCAACAAAACATCGATGCTGGCTTTACCGTATACAAACCCTGTGGCTGTGATTTATGTTCCGGTGGCTACAAAGGTCGTGTCGGTATTTATGAGGTAATGAAAATATCAGATTCTATAGCACGCACTATTATGGAAAGTGGTAACTCTTTACAGATTGCCCAACAAGCAAAATCCGAAGGTATGCGTGATTTACGTCAATCAGGACTATTAAAAGTCGTCCATGGCGTTACCAGTATTGCTGAAGTCAATCGTGTTACCAGTTTTAACTAAAAATAGTTACTTGGTTTTAATTTAGATATTTATTAACTACTCGCTTACAATTAAAACAAATAATCAACATGTGAGCCTAATTTCAAGGAATCGCTTTATGGCAACCGCTGCAGCGAAAAGAAAATCCCGTTCTAGTAAAAAGGTAGTTAAACATCAACCTAAGGTGTTTACCTTTGAGTGGAAAGGGATTAATCGCGATGGGAAGAAGACTTCAGGAGAGCTTAGGGGTCATACGATAGCTGAAATTCGCACAGTACTTAAAACTCAAGGAGTAACCCCTAAAGGAGTTCGTAAAAAACCTGCTCCATTATTTAAAACCGAAAAAAGTATCACTGCTATGGATATTGCAATGATTACTCGCCAAATATCTACTATGTTAGCTGCCGGCGTGCCTTTAGTTACCACTATAGAATTATTAGGCCGTGGCCATGAAAAAGCCAAGGTGCGTGAATTACTCGGCGGCATTTTATCTGATGTGCAATCAGGAATTCCGCTGTCTGATGCACTTCGCCCACATCGTCGATATTTTGATGACCTTTACGTTGATTTAGTTGCTGCGGGTGAGCATTCAGGATCACTCGATGCGGTATTTGACCGAATCGCGACTTACCGTGAAAAAGCAGAACAATTAAAATCTAAAATAAAAAAAGCCATGTTTTACCCAGCCGCGGTTGTTGTTGTGGCCGTTGCTGTAACTACTTTGTTGCTTTTATTCGTGGTACCACAATTTGAAGAAATATTTAACGGCTTTGGCGCTGAGCTACCTGCATTTACCCAATTGATTATAAATGTTTCACGCTGGTTACAAGCTTCTTGGTATTTCTTTGCGATTGCAATAACTGCAGGTATATGGTTATTTGTGCGAGCTCACAGAAACTCACAGGCAGTGAGAGATAAAGTCGATGTGTTTGTGCTTAAAATCCCCGCTATTGGAGATATTCTTCACAAAGCCGCCATGTCTCGTTTTGCACGAACATTGGCGACCACTTTTGCTGCAGGTGTGCCACTAATTGATGGTTTAGAGTCTGCTGCTGGAGCCTCTGGCAATGCTGTATATCGCAAAGCTTTGTTAAATGTGCGTCAAGAAGTGATGTCAGGCATGCAAATGAACGTGGCGATGCGCACCACGGGGTTATTTCCTGACATGTTGATTCAAATGGTGATGATTGGCGAAGAATCCGGTGGCTTAGATGAAATGCTTAATAAAGTGGCTAACATCTATGAGATGCAAGTTGATGATGCGGTAGATGGACTGTCAAGCTTAATAGAACCTATTATGATGGTGGTTATTGGTACCGTGGTAGGCGGTTTAATTATTGGTATGTATCTACCTATTTTCGAAATGGGCAATATCGTTGGCTAATATCATTCGGCTTAATTGATAACTATAAAAAGAAAAACATGACTGAATTTATCTCAACTTTCATTACCACAATGGGCCAGTACACTTGGCTCTTTGTTTGTATCAGCTTTATCTTTGCCGCCACTATTGGCAGCTTTCTCAATGTGGTTATTCATCGTTTACCGGTAATGATGAAGCGTGAATGGCAAAGTGAGTGTAACTTTTACTTAACTGAATATCATCCTGATATCGTTCAGCAAGTCGGTGAAAAACGCTTAGCTAAACCGATAGATGAGTTCCCAGTAAAGTACAACCTTATAGTGCCAGGTTCCGCTTGTCCAAAATGTAAGGCTAATATCAAGCCTTGGCATAATTTACCCGTATTGGGCTGGTTAATCTTAAAAGGCCAGTGCGCCAGCTGTAAGACCGCTATTTCAGCTCGTTATCCTGTGATGGAATTTATCACTGGTGTAATGGTGGCCACCTTGGCATTTTATTTTGGCCCTACGACTCAATTTCTGTTTGCCGCAATACTGACGTTCTTTCTAGTGGCGTTAACCGGCATTGATTTAGATGAAATGTTATTACCCGATCAACTCACCTTACCCTTACTCTGGTTAGGGCTGCTGATTAACTTGCAAGGGGTGTTTACCAGTTCAAGCGATGCATTAATTGGCGCAGCTGCCGGATACTTAAGTCTTTGGTCGGTATTTTGGCTATTTAAGCTAGTCACAGGCAAGGAAGGTATGGGCTATGGTGATTTTAAATTAATGGCGGTATTCGGTGCATGGCTAGGTTGGCAAATGCTACCACTAATCATTTTATTATCATCGTTAGTGGGCGCTATTGTGGGCATCACTATGATAGCGACCAAAAAACTGCATGCAGGTAAACCTATTCCGTTTGGCCCATATATTGCGCTAGCCGGCTGGATAGCCCTTATTTGGGGCCAAGATATCATTAACTGGTATTTGAGTACGCTTATTTAATGCTAACTATTTTATCTAAACAATCACATGTCTAACTTTATTGTCGGTCTTACTGGCGGCATCGGCAGCGGCAAAACCACTGTTGCTAATTTATTTGCTGATTTAGGCATCACCTTAGTTGATGCCGACATTGTCGCCAGACAAGTAGTAGAGCCAAACTCAAGCGGTTTACAACAGATTATCCAACATTTCGGTGCGGATATATGTCTGGCCGATGGTTCGTTAAATCGCAGCAAGCTGAGAGATATTATTTTTAACCAACCAGAACAGCGCAACTGGTTAAATAACTTATTACATCCAATGATCCGTAATGCTATGTTACAGCAGGTAAAAAATGCTGTATCTGACTATGTCATTTTGGTTGTTCCCTTGCTATTTGAGAATGGGTTAGATAAGTTAGTCAATACAACTTTAGTAGTGGACATTTCACCTGAGTTGCAAATTTCAAGGACGAGTAAACGTGATAACGTGGCTTCAACGCAAGTTGAACAAATTATTCAAAGCCAAATATCACGTCAACAACGATTATCTAAAGCCGATGATATTGTTGATAATCAAGGAGAGTTAAACGTGCTACGGGACAAAGTAGCTTTGTTACATCACAAATATTTGAAATTGGCGAAAACAATTAACTCCGATGACTGAACTAATATACGAACAACCACTAAATGAAAAAATTCGTAGTTATTTACGGTTAGAATATCTGTCGACACAAATACAAGCTAATTTGACCCAAGATCATCAACATCGCTGTTTTTATCCGCTATTTTCGCTTTGTGAATTAACCGACCGTTGTGACTATCGTTCCGATGTATTAAAAGATATCGACCGCCATATAATAATGTTGTCAAAGTGGCTCGAATTACCCCATGTTGATAAAGTACAAATTAACGAGTTGATTAACCGTTTAATACAATCAAAAGCGCAGTTACAAACATCAGACCGAATTGGTGTTCACCTTAAAAAAGATAAATTTATTTCTGCATTACGACAGCGTTTTGGAATGCCCGGAGCTTGTTGTAACTTCGATTTGCCCCAATTACACTTTTGGTTAGCTAAACCCTGGAAAGAACGTCAAATTGATCTTCAATGCTGGGTTGATCAATTTCAACCTCTGCTTACCCCAATCAACTTATTGCTTGAACTTATCCGCAGTACTGCCGATTTTTGTCCTACTGAAGCAAAAGCAGGTTTTTATCAAGGTGATAGCGGACAACCACTTGCGCTAATTCGCGTTAAAGTGGACGTATCTCAAGGGTGCTACCCAACAATTAGTGGCCACCGTAACCGTTACGCCATTCACTTTGTTGATTTTGACCAACTTCGCCATACCGACAAAACAATTCAATTCTTACTGGCTACTTGCAGCTAAACCTTTTAAGATCTTGCAGAATCTTACTTCTTCATTATTCAAGTATATAAATTATGCCATTGACAGTTAATTGCCCCATCTGTAAAACCCAAGTTGAATGGGTAGCTGAATCTAAATTTAAACCCTTTTGCAGTGAGCGCTGTAAATTGATCGACCTAGGTGACTGGGCTGATGAAAAACATGTTATTCCCGTTAATGCACCACTAGACCCTGATATGTATGATGACTTAGGTTATGACGAACTGGGATTAAACGAATCCTCTTTCTTTAAAGAAGACTAACTCTACCTAAGCGATATTGGAATACACATTATGCAAAAGCGAATTCATGTGGCCGTAGGTGTCATCATTAACCAAGATAATCATATTCTATTGGCTAAAAGGCACGGACACCTTCACCAAGGCGGTAAATGGGAATTCCCAGGGGGTAAGGTGGAAGTCAGTGAAACAGTCACTGAGGCATTAATTAGAGAGCTAAAAGAAGAAGTAAACTTAGATGTAACCACCTCTATACCCTTCATGGATATTATTCATGATTATCCAGATAAACATGTCAGATTAGATATTCATTTAGTTACTGAGTTTTCAAATCAAGCAAAGGGTTTAGAAGGACAGCAGATACAATGGGTGCCAATCAATCAGCTTCAGCAATTTGATTTTCCAGAAGCGAATCAAGCAATAGTTGATAAAATTTTAGCTGAATTAGCCTAGCTCTATTCTGCAGTAATAGTTTCAATAGCCCAAACAGATTTGTGTGGGCTTTTTTGTATTCATCACTAAAAAAACCTCACTACATTTGATCATTATTTTCACATGGGTATATCGGCTACACAACTGCCATTAACTAATATCATTCCCTAATATCAAAGATTAGCTCAACACAAATCATAGACGTAAAAAGCCCTTTACTTGAGTAACGGGCTTATCACTACTCTTGCGAGTAAATATATATAACGCATGGAAATGACCTACCCTCACATGGGGATATCGGCCACACTATGTTTAATGTAAATTGTATGACTCATGCTCAAAAATAGTTTTTCGTCGTAAACAAAAAGGCCACTCAATTAGAGTGGCCTTGCTGTTTTATTTAGCGCCTGGAAATGACCTACTCTCACATGGGCATATCGGCCACACGACTTTCATGATCAAGAATAGTTCTTCGACACAAAACAAAAAGGCCACTCATTTAGAGTGGCCTTGCTGTTTTATTTAGCGCCTGGAAATGACCTACTCTCAGACGGGCATATCGGCCACACGACTTTCATGCTCAAGAATAGTACTTCGACACAAAACAAAAAAGCCACTCAATTAGAGTGGCCTTGCTGTTTTATTTAGCGCCTGGAAATGACCTACTCTCACATGGGGAGACCCCACACTACCATCGGCGATACTGTGTTTCACTTCTGAGTTCGGAATGGGATCAGGTGGTGCCACAGCTCTATGGTTTCCAGACAAATTCTACTAGGACAATACACTAGATTATTCGTGGTGCTGATACCCAGAATCGAACTGGGGACCTCATCCTTACCAAGGATGCGCTCTACCGACTGAGCCATATCAGCAAAACTTGCTTTATATTATTACTCATCATTATGACAAGTAATTTTAATTGGCGCCTGGAAATGACCTACTCTCACATGGGGAGACCCCACACTACCATCGGCGATACTGTGTTTCACTTCTGAGTTCGGAATGGGATCAGGTGGTGCCACAGCTCTATGGTTTCCAGACAAATTTGGTTATCTAACGCTATTTAACTAGCATTAAATAATAATTCGGAAAGCTGATTGCTTTATCTGAGTTTGAGTCTCGTCACACTATTTAAGCGTCCCATTCTAATACTAAGTCGTATCAGTAAAACCCATCTGGGTTGTATGGTTAAGCCTCACGGGTCATTAGTACAAGTTAGCTCAACGCCTCACAACGCTTACACACCTTGCCTATCAACGTAGTAGTCTCCTACGGCCCTTTAGAGAGCTTAAAGCTCTAGGGATGACTCATCTTGGGGCTCGCTTCCCGCTTAGATGCTTTCAGCGGTTATCGATTCCGAACGTAGCTACCGGGCAATGCCATTGGCATGACAACCCGAACACCAGCGGTTCGTCCACTCCGGTCCTCTCGTACTAGGAGCAGCTCCCCTCAATCATCCAACGCCCACGGCAGATAGGGACCGAACTGTCTCACGACGTTCTGAACCCAGCTCGCGTACCACTTTAAATGGCGAACAGCCATACCCTTGGGACCGACTTCAGCCCCAGGATGTGATGAGCCGACATCGAGGTGCCAAACACCGCCGTCGATATGAACTCTTGGGCGGTATCAGCCTGTTATCCCCGGAGTACCTTTTATCCGTTGAGCGATGGCCCTTCCATTCAGAACCACCGGATCACTATGACCTACTTTCGTACCTGCTCGACGTGTATGTCTCGCAGTTAAGCTGGCTTATGCCATTGCACTAACCGTACGATGTCCGACCGTACTTAGCCAACCTTCGTGCTCCTCCGTTACTCTTTGGGAGGAGACCGCCCCAGTCAAACTACCCACCAGGCACTGTCCTCAACCCCGATAAGGGGCCAGAGTTAGAACATCAAAACTACAAGGGTGGTATTTCAAGATTGACTCCACTCCATCTAGCGACGAAGCTTCAAAGTCTCCCACCTATCCTACACATGTAGGTTCAATGTTCAGTGCCAAGCTATAGTAAAGGTTCACGGGGTCTTTCCGTCTAGCCGCGGGTATACGGCATCTTCACCGCAATTTCAACTTCACTGAGTCTCGGCTGGAGACAGCGTGGCCATCATTACGCCATTCGTGCAGGTCGGAACTTACCCGACAAGGAATTTCGCTACCTTAGGACCGTTATAGTTACGGCCGCCGTTTACCGGGGCTTCGATCATGAGCTTCTCTTGCGATAACCCAATCAATTAACCTTCCGGCACCGGGCAGGCGTCACACCGTATACGTCATCTTGCGATTTTGCACAGTGCTGTGTTTTTGATAAACAGTTGCAGCCACCTGGTATCTGCGACTGCCGTCAGCTTAGGGAGCAAGTCCCATCACCAACAGCAGCGTACCTTCTCCCGAAGTTACGGTACCATTTTGCCTAGTTCCTTCAGCCGAGTTCTCTCAAGCGCCTTGGTATTCTCTACCCGACCACCTGTGTCGGTTTGGGGTACGATCCCTACTAACCTGAAGCTTAGAAGATTTTCCTGGAAGCATGGCATCAACTACTTCATCACCTTAGTGACTCGTCATCAGCTCTCAACGTGTACATTTAAGTACGTGTTCCCGGATTTGCCTAAGAACACCGCCTACTACCTTAAACGCGGACTACCAACGCCGCGCTAGCCTAGCCTTCTCCGTCTCTCCATCGCAGTTAGCAGAGGTACAGAAATATTAATCTGTTTTCCATCGATTACGCCTTTCGGCCTCACCTTAGGGGTCGACTCACCCTGCCCCGATTAACGTTGGACAGGAACCCTTGGTCTTTCGGCGAGGGAGTTTTTCACTCCCTTTATCGTTACTCATGTCAGCATTCGCACTTCTGATACGTCCAGTGTGGGTTACCCCTTCACCTTCAACCGCTTACAGAACGCTCCTCTACCGCTTGCAGTAAACTGCAAACCCGTAGCTTCGGTGGTATGTTTAGCCCCGTTAAATCTTCCGCGCAGGCCGACTCGACTAGTGAGCTATTACGCTTTCTTTAAATGATGGCTGCTTCTAAGCCAACATCCTAGCTGTCTAAGCCTTCCCACATCGTTTCCCACTTAACATACACTTTGGGACCTTAGCTGACGGTCTGGGTTGTTTCCCTTTTGACAACGGACGTTAGCACCCGCTGTCTGTCTCCCGAGTAGTACTCATTGGTATTCGGAGTTTGCAAAGGGTTGGTAAGTCGGGATGACCCCCTAGCCTTAACAGTGCTCTACCCCCAATGGTATTCGCTCGAGGCGCTACCTAAATAGCTTTCGAGGAGAACCAGATATCTCCGAGTTTGATTGGCCTTTCACCCCCAGCCACAAGTCATCCGCTCATTTTTCAACATAAGTCGGTTCGGTCCTCCAGTTGATGTTACTCAACCTTCAACCTGCCCATGGCTAGATCACTCGGTTTCGGGTCTACGCCTTGCAACTAAACGCGCAGTTAACACTCGGTTTCCCTACGGCTCCGCTATTCGCTTAACCTCGCTACAAAACGTAAGTCGCTGACCCATTATACAAAAGGTACGCAGTCACGGTCTCAAGAACCGCTCCCACTGCTTGTACGTATACGGTTTCAGGTTCTATTTCACTCCCCTCACAGGGGTTCTTTTCGCCTTTCCCTCACGGTACTGGTTCACTATCGGTCAGTCAGGAGTATTTAGCCTTGGAGGATGGTCCCCCCATATTCAAACAGGATGTCACGTGTCCCGCCTTACTCGTTTTCATCTATGGTTAGTTTTCATGTACGGGGCTATCACCCTGTGCCGCTGAGCTTTCCAACTCATTCCACTAACACCCCATAGACTTAAGGGCTAATCCCCGTTCGCTCGCCGCTACTAGGGGAATCTCGGTTGATTTCTTTTCCTCTGGGTACTTAGATGTTTCAGTTCCCCAGGTTCGCCTCATACAGCTATGTATTCACTGTATGATGACCACTTATGTGGCCGGGTTTCCCCATTCGGATATCGTTAGCTCAAATGCTTATTACTAGCTCGCCAACGCTTTTCGCAAGTTATTACGTCCTTCATCGCCTCTGACTGCCAAGGCATCCACCGTATACGCTTAGTCACTTAACCATACAACCCAAATGAGTTTCACAACCCTTGTAAACAAGAGAATGAACTAATTAGACTGTATCGCAACTAGCTGGTTTTTACTTGTCTCACTCCCGACCAGGAAGTGTGACTCGCCTTAGTTTTTAGAATATTCAAGACACTTAAACAGTGTTTTGAGAACTCAAGATACTGATGCTTTCGCATCAATATTATTTTCGCACTAACGTAATCACACAAACGACAACGAATCATCATTTATGCGCCTTTAGTTAGTACTATCAGCTTTCCAAATTGTTAAAGAGCGGGCTTAAAAAAGCCAAAGATAAAATTTCGTTTATCTTTGGCATCTCGGACCAATATGTATGTTTCTCATCAAAGAGAATGGTGGAGCTATGCGGGATCGAACCGCAGACCTCCTGCGTGCAAGGCAGGCGCTCTCCCAGCTGAGCTATAACCCCTTTACATACAGTGAGAATTTACGTTTACCTTCTAAGAAGGTCAGCCAATTTATTTGGCTTGCCAATTCGAATTTATCCAAGGCAATTTATTGCGACGTTTAGTTCACTAAACGAGCGGTAAATTAACACAGGAGAAATGAAGAATTGGTGGGTCAGAGTGGACTTGAACCACCGACCTCACCCTTATCAGGGGTGCGCTCTAACCAGCTGAGCTACAGACCCAACGTAATTTCTCTTTCTTTCTATCAAGTAATCTGTGTGAACACTCACATGCATCTCTGCACTTTAGGTATTGAGTTAGTCGTATAGGTAAGGAGGTGATCCAGCCCCAGGTTCCCCTAGGGCTACCTTGTTACGACTTCACCCCAGTCATGAACCACAAAGTGGTGAGCGTTCTCCCGAAGGTTAAACTACCCACTTCTTTTGCAGCCCACTCCCATGGTGTGACGGGCGGTGTGTACAAGGCCCGGGAACGTATTCACCGTGACATTCTGATTCACGATTACTAGCGATTCCGACTTCATGGAGTCGAGTTGCAGACTCCAATCCGGACTACGACGTACTTTGTGAGATTAGCTCCACCTCGCGGCTTTGCAACCCTCTGTATACGCCATTGTAGCACGTGTGTAGCCCTACTCGTAAGGGCCATGATGACTTGACGTCGTCCCCACCTTCCTCCGGTTTATCACCGGCAGTCTCCCTAAAGTTCCCGACATAACTCGCTGGCAAATAAGGATAGGGGTTGCGCTCGTTGCGGGACTTAACCCAACATTTCACAACACGAGCTGACGACAGCCATGCAGCACCTGTCTCAGAGTTCCCGAAGGCACTAAGCTATCTCTAGCGAATTCTCTGGATGTCAAGAGTAGGTAAGGTTCTTCGCGTTGCATCGAATTAAACCACATGCTCCACCGCTTGTGCGGGCCCCCGTCAATTCATTTGAGTTTTAACCTTGCGGCCGTACTCCCCAGGCGGTCTACTTAATGCGTTAGCTTGGGAGCCCAGTGACTAAGTCACCAAACTCCGAGTAGACATCGTTTACGGCGTGGACTACCAGGGTATCTAATCCTGTTTGCTCCCCACGCTTTCGTGCATGAGCGTCAGTCTTTGTCCAGGAGGCCGCCTTCGCCACCGGTATTCCTTCAGATATCTACGCATTTCACCGCTACACCTGAAATTCTACCTCCCTCTACAAGACTCTAGTTCCCCAGTTCCAAATGCAATTCCTAGGTTGAGCCCAGGGCTTTCACATCTGGCTTAAAAAACCGCCTGCGCACGCTTTACGCCCAGTAATTCCGATTAACGCTCGGACCCTCCGTATTACCGCGGCTGCTGGCACGGAGTTAGCCGGTCCTTCTTCTGTAGGTAACGTCACAGCAATAGTTTATTAAACTACTGCCTTTCCTCCCTACTGAAAGTGCTTTACAACCCGAAGGCCTTCTTCACACACGCGGCATGGCTGCATCAGGCTTTCGCCCATTGTGCAATATTCCCCACTGCTGCCTCCCGTAGGAGTCTGGGCCGTGTCTCAGTCCCAGTGTGGCTGATCATCCTCTCAGAACAGCTAGGGATCGTCGCCTTGGTGAGCCATTACCTCACCAACTAGCTAATCCCACCTAGGTTCATCCAATCGCGAAAGGCCCGAAGGTCCCCTCCTTTCCCCCGTAGGGCGTATGCGGTATTAGCAGTCGTTTCCAACTGTTATCCCCCTCGACTGGGCAGATCCCTAGGCATTACTCACCCGTCCGCCGCTCGCCGGCAAAGATAGCAAGCTATCTTCCCGCTGCCGCTCGACTTGCATGTGTTAGGCCTGCCGCCAGCGTTCAATCTGAGCCATGATCAAACTCTTCAATTAAAGTTTTTTTGAATCTTGCGATTCGGCTCAATGAATTCTGATTGCTTTATCAACCAAAGTTAACAAAGTCTTTTTGTACATATTGCTATGAACATTCATCGTTGCATTGAGTTTAAATTTTTTGATTGCTCTTCCTAAGAATAAGCAATTTCGAATAACTCAATACCTGTGAATGTCCACACAGATTACTTGATAAATTGTTAAAGAGCGTTGATGTTGATTTTTCAAACATCGCCGTAAGACGCTAGGTCGTTGGCTTGGGCTGCGTATTCTACAGACCCTGTTGTCAGCGTCAAGTGTTTTTTCAAACTTTCTTTTCGCTGTTGATTTGATGATGAAACCGAAGTTTTACCCTTTCAAATCAACCTGACTTCCTAAGTGATTAACTTCAGATGCCACTTTGCTTTCGCGCTGTGCCGTGTCAGTGGTTGCGCATTATAGGGAGATTCTGAGGCAGTGCAAGGGCTTTTGTGTAAAAAGATCGGTTTTTTACGATCTTTTTGATAGTTACCCACTTACATACATGTTTTGCACCATTTACCCCCAAAGTTATCCACAATAGCTGATTTATAAGCTTAGACTCTTGCCAATCAGATATAAAAAAAGCAGCTATATAAGCTGCTTTTTATAATCACTATGCTGGTTTAGCTAAGCTAACTGGTTTATTAACTTAATTTGCCATGGCATTGTTTAAATTTCTGACCTGATCCGCAGGGACATGGATCATTACGTCCCACTTTCTCACCATCGCGTATAACCGTCTTAGGTTTTTCCGCTGTAGCTGTCGTTTCACCTTCGTCCAATGCTTGTGCCGTTGCATGTTGGTAATCACGTTTAATCTTAGCTTCTTCATCGCGACGGCGTTGTTCCATGTCATCTACATCAGATTGTGCTTGTACTTGCACTTTCGATAATACACTGATGACATCGTGCTTTAATGTTTCAAGCATCTGTTGAAACAACTCAAATGATTCACGCTTATATTCTTGCTTAGGATTTTTTTGTGCATACCCACGTAAATGGATACCTTGACGTAGATGATCCATCGCAGCCAAATGCTCTTTCCATAAACCATCTAAGGTTTGTAGCATTACAGCTTTTTCAAATTGACGTAATACTTGCGGGCCAACCATCTGCTCTTTAGCTTTAAAGGCTTCAGTCCATGATGTCACAATACGCTCACGTAATGTCTCTTCATGTAGATCGTCTTCTTTATCTAACCATTCTTGTATCGGAAGCTTTAAGGCGAACTCATTATGTAAACGTTGCTCTAAGCCTGGTACGTCCCATAACTCTTCTAAAGAATTCTGTGGAATATAAGTATCAATAACGCCAGAAACAACATCTTGTTCGATATTCTTGATGGTGTCTTCAATGCTTTCAGCATCCATTAACTCATTACGTTGCGAATAAACAACTTGGCGTTGATCATTTGCCACGTCATCATATTCAAGCAATTGCTTACGAATATCGAAGTTACGCGCTTCTACTTTGCGCTGTGCATTTTCGATGGCACGAGATACCCATGGATGTTCGATAGCTTCGCCTTCTTCCATACCCAGCTTTTTCATCATGCCTGAAACACGATCTGAAGCGAAGATACGCATTAAGCTATCTTCCATCGATAGGTAGAAGCGTGAAGAACCCGCATCACCTTGACGACCAGCACGACCACGTAGCTGATTATCGATACGACGCGATTCATGACGCTCGGTACCAAGAATGTGTAAACCGCCAGCCGCAAGCACTTCATCATGGCGTATTTGCCAATCTGCTTTAATTTTAGCTTTCTGTTCTGCTGTTGGATTATCTAAGGCTTCTATCTCCATGTTCCAGTTGCCGCCTAATACGATATCCGTACCACGGCCAGCCATGTTTGTTGCAATAGTTACTGCGCCTAAACTACCGGCTTGGGCAACAATTTCAGCTTCTTTTTCATGGAACTTAGCATTTAGCACACTGTGTGGAATTTTGGCTTTTTTCAATAATGTATTAAGCAGCTCTGATTGCTCAATAGAAACGGTACCCACTAGCACTGGCTGTCCGCGTTCACGGCAACCTTTAATATCAGCAACAATAGCATCGTACTTTTCTGCAGCTGTTAGATAAACTAAATCGGCCATGTCGTTACGAACCATTGGACGGTTAGTCGGTACTACAACGGTATCTAGGCCATAAATATGCTGAAACTCGAATGCTTCAGTGTCGGCAGTACCCGTCATACCGGCTAATTTATCATACTGACGGAAGTAGTTTTGAAAGGTAATTGACGCCAATGTTTGGTTTTCATTTTGAATATGAACCCCTTCTTTAGCTTCAACCGCTTGATGCAAACCTTCTGACCAACGACGTCCTGGCATTGTACGGCCAGTATGTTCATCTACAATAACAACATCATCGTCTTGGATAATATAATCAACATCGCGTTCAAATAAAGTATGTGCACGAAGTGCTGCATACACGTGATGCAGTAATGAAATATTTGCGGCTGAATAAAGTGAATCACCTTCAGCTAACATGCCTTGTTCAGTTAACAGTAGTTCAACTTTCTCTTGACCACGTTCTGTTAAATGAACTTGTTTACCTTTTTCATCGATTGTGAAGTCACCTTCACCGATATAGTCTTCGGTATCTTCTTTATCTTGACGTACAAGACTAGGAATTAACTTATTCACTTTAATGTACAGATCTGAGCTGTTTTCAGCTGCACCTGAAATGATCAGTGGCGTACGCGCTTCATCAATTAAGATTGAATCGACTTCATCGATCAATGCGTAGTTTAGTGGGCGTTGTACACGCTCTTGTGGAGAAAAGGCCATATTGTCGCGAAGATAATCGAAACCAAATTCGTTATTGGTGCCATAAGTTATATCTGCGTTATACGCCTGTTTCTTTTCTATTTGACCAATACCAGCAACGTTAACGCCAACCGTTAAGCCTAAAAACTCAAATAACGGACGATTGAATTCAGCATCACGACGGGCTAAGTAATCATTCACAGTAATAACGTGAACACCTTTGCCACTGAGACCATTCAAATATGCAGGTAATGTTGCGGTTAATGTTTTACCTTCACCGGTACGCATTTCAGCAATACGATTGCTGTCTAAAACCATACCGCCAAGTAATTGGACATCAAAAGGACGCATGTTAAACACACGTTTTGACGCTTCACGCACAACGGCAAATGCTTCTGCCATCAGACTTTCTAAGCTTTCACCTGAATCTAGACGCTGGCGAAACTCTGCGGTTTTTGCTTTTAGTTCTTCATCGGAGAGTTTTTCATAATCTGCTTCCAATGCGTTAATTTTAGTGACCACTTTACCCAAGTTCTTTAGGGTACGATCGTTTTTGCTTCCAAATACTTTTGTCAGTAATTTACCTAACATCTTAGTCACTTATCTCTTGTAGGTTTGGCTCTTCAGAGCGGATTAACCGTTAATATGATCAACTTGCTTTGCGATAGACATACTTTTGTGGATCTATTTGTTGTCCACCGCGAAGCACTTCGTAATGCACATGAGGGCCGGTTGAACGGCCTGTGCTTCCCATACTGGCGATTGTATCGCCTTTGGCAACGACGTCACCTACGTTTACTGACAGAGATTTATTGTGTCCATAGCGAGTTCGAAGACCATTACCATGATCTATTTCGATAAGCTCACCATATCCAAACATACTTCCTGACCACGTTATTACACCTGCTGCAGTTGCAACAACGTCGGCCCCTTCTCGCCCAGCAAAATCAATACCTTTATGCATTGTTCTACGGCCATTAAAAGGGTCATTGCGTAAACCATAGGGCGAAGATAACCAACCTTTATCGATTGGCCGCCCTGATATATAACGCTCTTCATCTATATGGAGATTTGTTGACACTGTTTCAAGTAGTGACAACTGAAGATTATTACTATCAATTCTTGATGCCAGCGTATTCATATCATTAATAAGCTGACTTAATTCGATTCCTGTCCCTAATTCACTGTAACCGCCGATACCAACTTCTACATGGAAATCGAATTGATCGTCGAGTAAATTATTTTGGGCGACTTGCTGGCCTAATGCCTCAAGTCGGGTAATTTTGGCCTGCATTTTAGCAACATGAGTTACTAACGTAGACAGTTGAATTTCGGTTGCGTGTTTGAGCTCAATAACTTGCTGTTTTTGTTGCTCACGCAATTGTTGGTTTTCGTCCACTTTAGCTTGTTGATTAGCAAAGCGATCGGTACTGTATTGATAAATAGCAGTTCCGGTGACCATTATCATGATAGGTAGAAGAAACCATCGCTTACTGGGTTGCCAGCGCGTGACCCCATTTCGACCTTGAACAAATACTGTTACACTCATAGCCTAACTCAGCCATCTTATTATCATATGAAAAAGCCCCCTCAAGACCTCAGCAATTTATTACATTTGTCAGGAAAACTTCCTGAACTCGCTGAGAAAGCAGAACTATTAAATAATCTGAATAATTATTTAAAACAGATTATCGATGGTCCTGCGGCAGAGCAGCTAAAAGTAGCCAATCTCCGCCAGGGTGTTCTTGTTGTTGAAACGTCATCCGCTGCCTGGGCCGCGAGAATTAATTTTCAAAAGCCTAAACTACTACGACAACTTCAGGCTGAAACATTACCCATGCTCACTGCTATTGAGGTTAAAGTCAACCCAGGATTAGCAATAGGAAATGTAAACTCCCAGGTGAATCACACTTATATCAGTAATGAAGCTGCGCAACACATCACTGCATTGGCTGATCATGTTGAAGGATCACTGGGTGAAAAACTAAAACGGCTGGCTGCATTGGCCAGCCGTAATAGGCGATAAAACGATTAAGCTAGTGCCGCTGAACCTGGCACAATGAAGCTGACAGGCACATCGGCTTCTTTGTCAAAGCTGACTAATTCCCATGCATCCTGCTGGGCAAGTAGCGCTCTAACGAGTTGATTATTTAATGCATGACCTGTTTTGTATGCTTTAAATTCACCGACAATGGCATGACCTGCTACATACAAATCACCAAAAGCGTCGAGAATTTTATGCTTAACGAACTCGTCTTCATAACGCAGACCATCAGGGTTGAGGACGCGGTATTCGTCAAGCACTACAGCATTTTCCATGCTGCCACCTAAAGCTAGGTTATTCGCACGCAAATATTCAATGTCACGCATAAAGCCGAAGGTTCTAGCACGGCTGATATCTTTTACAAAAGCGGATGTAGAAAAGTCCATTACCATATGTTGTTGGCTTCGAGCAATTTCTGGATGAGTAAAGTCAATTTTAAAATCAACTCTAAACCCTTTAAAAGGTCTTAACTCAGCCCATTTATCACCGTCTTCCACTCGAATAGGTTTGGTAATTTTTAGGTATTTTTTCGGTGCCGCTTGTTCTTTAATGCCTGCGCTTTGCAGCAAAAATACAAACGGACTGGCACTGCCATCCATAATTGGGATTTCAGGGGCATCAACTTCGATAATAGCATTATCAATGCCTAAACCAGCAAGTGCTGCAAATAGATGTTCAATTGTAGATATACGAACACCAGTATCATTTACAAGCGCTGTACACATTGTCGTTTCACGCACTAATTCAGCCTTAGCAGGTATAGACACTGGAGGCGTAAGATCGGTACGTGTTAGTACAATCCCTGTATTTACTGGTGCGGGCATAATGCACAGAGTGACCTTGTTGCCAGAATGTAATCCGACACCAGTACTCTTCACCATTTTTTGAACAGTTCTTTGAAAAATCATTCATTTACCCGTAAATAACAATAAAAACAAAAGCTTAAAATAAATACCTAAAGCTATCATGTATAGCTGGTACGACATGCTACCATATCTTGCGCAATTCACAAAAAAAATGCAAATGACCCCAGAACAACGTCATTTCGTTATCAACTACGTAATCATCACACCTTTATTAATATTAATATTGTAAACAATATTAATATCAGCCTATCAAAACCGCTTTTAAACGGGTTGATAGTTATGCTAGTTAATCAGCTTGCTTACGTAAAAATGCTGGAATATCTAAATAATCTGCATCTGCACGTGGAGCTGGAACTGATTGTGGTACAGCATTACTCTTCGGCGAAGAATATGTTTGCGCAACAATAGGTTCGTCAACTGGCTCTGGGCGTGGCTCAATAACTACTGGCTCTGGGCGTGGTGCTGTTTTTTGCACTAACTGAATATCAGGCTTCTTTTCAATGCCAATACCCGTAGCAACTACCGTTACACGTAGCTCATCACTCATTTCAGGATCAATCACCGCACCGACTACTACTGTAGCATTTTCAGATGCATAGGCTTTAACGTGGTTACCCACTGTTTCTAGCTCTTCAATTGTGATGTCCATACCAGCAGTAATGTTAACTAATACGCCACGGGCGCCAGCTAGATCAATATCTTCTAATAATGGACTTGCAACCGCTGCTTCTGCTGCTTCTTCTGCGCGGTCATCACCAGTAGCGACACCCGTACCCATCATGGCATTACCCATTTCAGACATAACGGTTTTCACGTCGGCGAAATCCACGTTAATTAAACCTGGACGAGTAATTAGTTCAGCAATACCCTGCACCGCACCAAGTAGCACGTTATTAGCTGCTGCGAATGCATCGAGTAATGATGTACCACGACCAAGCACTTTAAGTAGCTTTTCATTTGGAATGGTAATTAGTGAATCCACATGTTTAGCTAACTCAGCGATCCCTATCTCAGCGTATGCCATACGCTTTTTGCCTTCAAATGGGAACGGCTTAGTCACAACGGCAACCGTTAAGATGCCTTCTTCGCGTGCGATTTCAGCAACGACTGGTGCAGCACCGGTACCGGTACCTCCGCCCATGCCCGCTGCGATAAAGATCATGTCAGATCCTTTAATTGCCGCACGAATATTTTCACGATCTTCTTCTGCCGCTTGACGGCCTACGTCTGGGTTTGCCCCAGCACCTAGACCTTTTGTAACATCACGTCCAAGTTGGATAGTTGAACCCGCACTTGATTTACGTAATGCCTGTGCATCTGTGTTTGTTACGATAAACTCAACACCTTCAATGCTGTGCTTTACCATATGTTCGACAGCGTTTCCGCCACCACCACCGACACCGATGACTTTAATCACCGCTTCGTCTGAATGTGAATCCATGATCTCAAACATTGTCTGATCCCGTTTGTCTGCGTTATTTAAAATTCACCCTTAAACCAGCTTTTTACCCGATTTAAAAAGCTAGTTACCCCTTGGCGTTCAGGACGTTCGAACTGACGTTCGATAAGCCTTCTTGCCCCATAGTGAAGCAACCCTATCCCTGTTGAGTAAATTGGTTGGTCCACGTATTCATATAATCCTTTAACAGGCAATGGCGATGCAACTCGCACTGGCATACCGAATGTCGCTTCGGCAATGTCTACCACGCCTGTTATGGAAGATGTTCCACCTGTTAGTACTATACCTGCGGCAATTTGATCTTCTAAGCCGCTATCTTGTAATTGCTTAAGTACTAACTCAAATAATTCTTGGTACCTTGGCTCAACAACTTCTGCCAGAGTATGACGTGACATGCTGCGCGAAGGTCTCCCACCGACAGATGGCACTTCAATACTGTCTTCACGGCTTACCATTGAGCTTCTTGCGCTGGCAAACTGCACTTTAATTTGTTCGGCGTGGGTTAACGGTGTGCGAAATATTTTAGCAATATCACTGGTTACTTGATTACCTGCTACTGGCACAACCGCGCAATGGCGTAATGCGCCATTGGTATAAACTGCAATATCGGTTGTTCCGCCACCGATATCGACAATACACACACCTAAATCTTTTTCATCATTGGTCAATACAGAGTCTGCCGATGCAATACCTGAGAAAACCAAGTCATCCACTTTTAAACCGCAACGTTCAACACTTTTGGTGATGTTTTTAGCCATGTCATTTGCACATGTCACAATATGAGCTTTCGCTTCCATCCGCATGCCAGACATACCTATTGGGCTTTTTATACCGTCTTGCACGTCAATTGAATATTCTTGTGGCAACACATGCAAAATACGACGCTCGGTGGGAATTTTAACCGAACGTGCGGTATGAATGACGTTGTCGACATCTTCTTGGGTCACTTCTTCGTCGTTAATCGACACCATGCCGTTTTCATTCTGACACGCGATATGTTTACCTGAAATACTTAAATAAACAGAAGACACCTGGCAGTCAGCCATTAATTCAGCTTGATCTAATGCCCTTTGAACACTGCGTACGATTGAGTCGAGATCATTCACACCGCCTTTGTCCATGCCACGAGAAGGATGATTACCTAAACCAATAACACTAATTTCGCCATCCGGCAGTACTTCACCTATTATGACAGCGACCTTTGATGTTCCGATATCTAACCCTACGATAAGGTTTCTTTCCTGATTTTTGGTCATTTATTCTCAGTTCTCTTATTGGTCTCATCCCAGCCCACAGCAAAACCTGTGTCATAACGTAAATCAACTCTGGCGACGGGTCTTTCACTTTGCACTAGTGTCGGGTAGACATTAATAAAACGCTGTATTCGAGACATTTTATCCTCACGCCCTAGCTCTATTTGTATGCCATTAGCCAATTCAGCTTGCCATGCATGACGTGGGCTTAATCGCAGACTGGCTAATTTAAATCCATTAATCTGAAGTAAGTCATCTAATTGCCTAAAGCTTATAAGTACTTCTTCAGCCATATCATCAGGACCTGACAACTTAGGTAAATCAACTAGGTCCAATTCCGCCAAAGCATTAAACACTTCACCGTTAACATTTAGCCAAGCATCACCGTTCCAGTGCGCCACGGCTTGTTGCTCTTGCAAATTAACCTTAAATTTTGCAGGCCACTCGCGCCTAACAGACGCATGATAAACCCACGGTAGGCTTTCTAATGCCCGCTGTATATCTAATACGTCTGCGTTAAAAAAACTACTTTTCATCATTGATTGCAACGCCACCTGGATTTCTTCGTCCGAGGTATAATGGCGCTCGCCTTTAATGGCAATTGCTTCTATCGGAAGGGCATCAGCATCATTAAGTAACTCATGAAGCTTCATGCCACTCCATGTAATTGTTGCCAACACACTGAGCAAAAACATCAAACCAAAATACAAATACCAATTAACGTGTTTTAGTTTTTGTTTTAACTGGCGTCCTTTCTTGCTCCATGACACCGATAATCACTCCCGAAAACTGCTGATACGATCCTGCAACAAACCGGCCATTATATAGTGCTTAATGGCTGTATAAAAGCACGATTTTTCAACTGCATAGCTGTACAAAAACCGTTCAGTTTTATTTTAACATCATGCTGGCTTAAAACCCAGTTCACTGCTTGCTAACTCACGTGATAACGCACCAATATTACCCGCACCTTGAGTTAGTAATAAGTCTCCGTCTTGTAATACATCAGGTAATACACTTGCGAGTTGATCAGGCCCAGAGATAAATATCGGGTCAACCTGACCGCGCACGCGAATTGAACGACACAATGCTCGGCCATCAGCACCCGGTATCGGATTTTCGCCAGCAGCATAAACATCAAGTAACAGCAAACAATCGACTTGCGATAGTACCTCGACAAAGTCTTCGTATAGATCGCGAGTACGGCTATAACGATGTGGCTGGTAAGCCATCACTAATCGTTTATCAGGCCAACCTGCACGTGCCGCTTTAATGGTTGCAAGTACTTCGCTTGGGTGATGCCCATAATCATCCACTAACATGACCTTGCCATTTGGGGTCTCAAACTCACCTAAATGCTGGAATCTACGGCCAATACCTTCAAACTCTGCTAATGCTTTGACAATAGAAGCATCATCAATCTCATCTTCACTGGCCACTGCAATAGTAGCTAAAGAGTTAAGCACGTTGTGTGCTCCGGGTAAGTTCAACACGATATCTAAATCGGGTCTGTCTTTTCTGTGCGCAGTAAAACGAGATTGATGCCCTTGCTGAACAAAATTACTTGCCCTGACGTCGGCATCTTCACTAAAACCATAGGTGACTACTTGACGTCCAACTCGCGGTAATATCTCTTGAATAACCGGGTCATCAATACACATTACCGCGACACCGTAAAATGGCAAATTATGTAAAAAATCCACAAATGTGGTTTTAAGTACTTCAAAGTCGCCGCCATAAGTGTCCATATGATCAGCTTCAATATTGGTTACGACACTGACCATTGGCTGTAAATGCAAGAAGCTGGCATCACTTTCATCTGCTTCAGCAATCAAATATCGGCTTGTACCTAAGCGTGCATTGGTACCTGCACTGTTTAATAGTCCGCCAATAACAAAAGTGGGATCGCGCTTAGCTTCACCATAAACACTGGCAATTAAACTGGTTGTGGTGGTTTTACCATGTGTACCAGCAATGGCTACACCATGACGATAACGCATCAGTTCAGCTAACATTTCTGCTCGACGCACGATTGGCGTACGATTTTCCTGTGCGGCTAGAATTTCAGGATTCTGCTTATCAATAGCCGTTGAGACGACCACAACATCCACATCAACAACATTGTTAGCCTGATGGCCAATAATAATTTTTGCTCCTAAACGGGCTAAACGTTCGGTGACATTATTTACCGCAATGTCCGAGCCACTAATTTGATAGCCTTCATTGACTAACACTTCCGCAATACCACCCATGCCAGCACCACCTATGCCAACAAAATGAATTCGCTTGATCCGTCTCATTTCTGGGATCATGCTACGAAGCTGTGCGTACTTTTCTGTCTTTGTCATTTCAACCCTTTTTCGCTACCGCGGCGCATATAGCTGCAACTCTTTGAGTGGCATCTAACACGGCTACGCCCCGTGCTTTTAGCCCCATTTGGAGCAATACTTGTCTATTACTGGCAAATAGCTGCAATTTTTCAGCAAGCAATTTTGCATTCAATTCTGTTTGCGGTAATAAAAAACCCGCCTTTGCATCCACTAACACTGCTGCGTTTTTAGTTTGATGATCATCTACTGCATGTGGATAGGGCACTAATATACTTGGTAATCCTACAGCGGCTAATTCAGATACAGTTAATGCACCTGAGCGGCACACTACCACATCAGCCCAGCGATATGCGGCTTCCATATCATCAATAAACTCGGCTACATTCACTTTATCAAGCTGGTTTAGTTGCTGATAAGCGGCTTTAACAGAATCTAGGTTATTTTTACCCACTTGGTGCCAAACAGTTATCGAATGCTGTGTCGCTAACTGAGCAACCGCATCAGGTAAGGTTTCATTAAGCGCCTTAGCACCTAGGCTTCCCCCAACAACAAGCACTTTTAATGCGTCTTCGCTAAGGGGTTTCTCTAGCCCACCGAGTAACACCAACTCTTGTCTGATGGGGTTACCCACCACTTCAACATTTTTAACATCGCTCGAAAACGTGTTGTTAAAAGCGCACAATACTTTGGTGGCAATTTTTGACAGTAATTTGTTCGTCAAACCTGGAATGGCATTTTGCTCATGCAGCACTACCGGAACGCCAGCCAACTTAGCTGCTATGCCACCAGGTCCACTGGCAAAACCGCCCATACCTAACACCACATTAGGCTTAAAATCGTCTATCACTGCTTTGGCTTGAATAATAGAGCGTATCACTTTAAACGGTGCAGCTAATTTACGCAGCAAGCCATTACCGCGCACGCCTTTAATATCGATAAACTCAATATCAAAACCATGTTGTGGCACTAAGCGTGCTTCCATACGGTCTGCAGTGCCTAACCATCGTACCTGCCAGCCGCTGGCGGCTAAATGTTTAGCCACGGCTAATGCAGGAAAAACATGACCACCGGTACCACCTGCCATCACTAATAATCTTGGAGAGTGGCTATAAGCAACTGCACTATTATTGTTATTTGTATCTGTCACTATTTAGCCCTCCCTTGTACTGCTTGAATCAAACTGACACGCCTTTCATGATCAATCCTGACTAACAACATTACCGCAGCGGTCATTACCCACAAGCTACTACCACCATAACTAATAAAGGGTAATGTCAGCCCTTTTGTTGGCAACATGCCAATACTTGCACCGACATTAACAACAGTTTGAAAGCAAATCCAAATACCCACGCCATATGCTACATAGCTTTCAAACGGTCGTTGCATTTGCAAACAAAGGTTACCCAATCTAATAGCGCGCAGTGCAATAAAAAACATTACTATTAGCACTGCAATAATGCCCATAAAGCCCAGTTCTTCACCAATGACCGCAAAAATAAAGTCGGTGTGCGCCTCAGGTAAGTAAGCTAACTTTTGAATACTATTACCTAAGCCTTGGCCAAACCAATCCCCCCGACCATAAGCCATTAACGATTGAGTTAACTGATAACCGCTGCCAAATGGGTCTTCCCACGGGTCCATAAACGACGTCACCCGTCGCATTCGGTATGGCTCAAATAACACCAGTAACACAAAGGTGGCGATTCCGAGTAATATCAACACCATAAAGTCAGTTATTCGGGCTCCAGCTAAAAATAATAAACTGACGGTACAAACGAATAATACCACTACTGTGCCTAGGTCGGGTTGCAGTAGAATTAACACCGCAAACAACACATAAACACCAATAGGCTTATAAAAGCCTTTGCGGTTTTCCCTTAACTCACCATGTCGACGAACTAGGTAACCCGCCATATAAACAATAAAAACAAACTTTGCCAGTTCAGCGACTTGAATACGCACAGGTCCAATGGCTAACCAACGCCTTGCACCATTAACCGATGTTCCCACCACCAATACGGCAAATAGCATAACTAACACGCCTATCATTAGCATGCCGCTATTTTTTTCCCAGTGACTCACCTCAACTTTCAACACCGCAAACGCAATGACAATGCAGCCAACAAGATAAAAAATATGCCGATAAATAAAGTGAAACGGATTCCCCGTTAACTTCTCTGCCTCTGGCATAGAAGCTGACATTACCATGACAAAACCAAAACACATCAGGCCAATAATAGCAGCTAAAAATGTGCGATCGTAAAGCTCCACGCCAGCGCTATTATCATCAAGCAATGAAGGCCAAATTCCTTTCAGCCCTTGTTTGAACAAGCTTAATCGCTGCTCATTACTGGCCATCTAGTTGTTCCACACATTGCTTAAAATCGTCGCCACGCGCCATAAAGTTGCGATACATATCTAAACTGGCGCACGCAGGTGACAGTAATACAATATCACCTGAGAAAGCTATTTTTGCAGCGGTATCAACCGCTTCTTTCATGGTGTTTACGCTAATACTATTACTTTTGAGCTTAGCTATTTTCGCGCCGTCTTTACCAAGAGTAATGACCTTTGCCACATGCTCTAATGCTGGAATTAAGGGGTTAAAATCAGCCCCTTTACCATCACCACCTGCAATTAAAAACACCTCACCTAAATGGGTATTTAATCCTTGCAACGCTGCAACCGTTGCACCAACATTGGTGGCTTTAGAATCATTGATATACGTCACACCGTCTACAACCGCCACAAGCTCACAACGATGGCTTAGGCCCTTAAAGCTACTAGCAACTTGAATAGCAAAAGCTTTATCGACTGAGCAGGCATCAACCAATGCCATTGCTGCCAGTAAATTTGCGTGGTTATGCGACCCAATTAAGGTGACATCATTCAAATTCATGATCTCACTGTCACCGTGGAAGATTTTACCGTCGCTTAATCCCCATTCGTCCCCTTCAGGCACCCCTAAACCGAATGTATTTTGATTCATGGGTTCAAAGGGAAAAGTCAGCTCATCATCACGGTTGTACATCACAAACTTACTTTGTGGGTACAGATTCAACTTAGCTTCCCGGTAGCTGGCAATGCTGCAATAACGATCCATATGATCTTCGCTAATATTTAAGCAAGTCGCTGCAATACAGTTTAACGAAAAGGTTGTTTCAAGCTGAAAGCTAGATAACTCCAATACATAGTATTCAACATCCAGAGCCAATAAATCTAATGCTGGAATACCAATATTACCGCCCATGGCGACTTTTTTTCCTGCTGCAACCAAGATGTCGTTCACCAGGGTTGTTACGGTAGACTTACCATTGGATCCTGTAATACCGATCACGCAAGGTTTTCTATCGTCAATGGCTCGGGCAAATAGCTCTACATCACCAATAACCTCAATACCCATGTCACGCGCAGCTCTAATCTCAGGTGTATCAATTGAGATACCAGGACTGATAATTAATTGACTTGCTTGAACTAAATATCGGCAATCAAAACCACCTGCCATCAATTCAACATCAGTAAACTCTTTTGCTAGCACATCTTCGCCTGGTGGGTGACGACGGCTATCCATTACCAAAGGTTTAATTCCCTGCGAAACTAAATAACGCACGACCGACAGCCCTGTGGCTCCAAGCCCTAACACTATGTGCGTATAATTGGATTGCATAATAATTTACCTTAACTTCAAGGTCGCAAGACCCAGTAACACAAGGAACAGTGAAATAATCCAAAAACGGACAATTACGCGCGGCTCTGGCCAGCCCTTTAATTCATAGTGGTGGTGTATAGGCGCCATACGGAAAATACGCTGCCCGCGAAGCTTGTAAGAGCCCACCTGTAAAATCACTGAAACGGTTTCCATCACAAATACGCCGCCCATAATCACCAGTAAAATCTCTTGGCGAACCAATACTGCAATAGTGCCTAAAGCAGCACCAAGTGCGAGTGAGCCTACATCGCCCATGAAAACTTGCGCAGGATAGGTGTTAAACCACAAAAAACCTAAACCAGCGCCAACAATTGCGGTACATACAATCACTAACTCACCGGCCTCTGGCAAATGAGGGATATGCAAATAGCTAGCAAACTGGGCATGACCTGACAGATAAGCAACCAGCGCAAATGCGCCTGCTACCATTACCGTAGGCATAATCGCTAAACCATCTAAACCATCGGTTAAATTAACCGCATTACTTGCACCAACAATGGTGAAGTAAGTTAAAAAGATAAACAGGATGCCAAGCTGTGGCATGACATCTTTAAAAAAGGGCACGACTAACTGAGTCTCTCCGGGTATTGTCGCTGAACTATATAAGTAAAAAGCGACAATTAACGCCGCTATAGACTGCGAAGCATATTTCCAGCGAGCGATAAGTCCTTTAGAGTTTTTCTTAACCACTTTTAAGTAGTCATCAAGAAAGCCTATCGCGCCAAAAGCACCTAACACAAACAACATCACCAACACGTATCGACTGGATAAGTCACCCCAGAGTAATACGCTGATAAAAATACCCGCTAGGATCAGTAATCCGCCCATAGTTGGGGTTCCGCGTTTACTAAAGTGTGATTCAGGGCCGTCATTACGCACAACTTGACCAATTTGCAATAACTGCAAACGCTCAATCAATTTTGGTCCCCACCACAAACTAAACACTAATGCGGTCAACAACCCTAAAATAGCTCTAAAAGTCACATAAGAAAAAACGTTAAACCCACTGTAAAACTGGGTTAAATACTCGGCCAGATAAACCAGCATCTACACTAACTCCCCGCGCCCAAAGGCATCTACTAATATATCGACCACACGTTCCATCGCTGCGCTTCGAGAACCTTTAACTAATATTGTCGCCTCACCTGGCAACTGATTTAATTGTGCTATTAACATCTGACCTAATTCACTGACATCTTGAAAATGTTGACTACCAAAAGCACGACTTGCGTGTGCAGATAAACTGCCACAACAATACAGCGCGTCAATATTAGCCATTTTAGCCTGCTTGCCGAGCTGTTCGTGCAAAGGGGCAGCATTGTCGCCTAATTCGCCCAAATCTCCCAGCACTAAACAACGGTGATGTTGACGTTGTTGCAACCAGTTAATCGCAGCACTGACTGAACTAGGGTTGGCATTATAACTATCATCTACCACTAAAAAACGCCCCAATGCTTTCGGCATCATGCGCCCTTTTACTGGTTGCAATAAACTCAGCCCTGAGGCCACCATCGATAAATCTAGCCCTAGAGCTAAACATATAGACGCAGAAGCCAGTGCATTACTGACTTGATGGATACCCGCCAACGGCAATTGCACCTCAACCGCTTGCGAGGCATATTCGAGTGAAAAATGATAACAACCTTGGGCACTGGCAACTAATTTAGTAGCTCGCACATCAGCGGTAACATCTAACTCCCGAGAAAAGCGCAGCTGCTTAAACGCCGCAGTTTTAATTGCCATAAAATCAGCAAACTGATCATCGGCATTAATCACGGCAGTACCGTCTGGTAACAAATGATTAAATATTTCAGATTTAGCCTGTGCAATGCCTTCTATCGAGCCAAACCCCTCAAGGTGTGCACTGCCGATATTGTTGACTAAGGCAACTTGCGGCTCAACTAGGCTACTGGTGTAGTTAATCTCACCTTTATGGTTCGCACCTAATTCAAATACACCATACTGATCACCTGGTGATAATCGCAACAGGGTAAGTGGGACACCAATATCGTTGTTAAAATTACCTGCGGTGAATAACACCTGAAATTGCTGAGATAAAATGGTTGCGACCATTTCTTTAACGCTGGTTTTACCGTTTGAGCCGGTTAACGCCACGGCTATCGGTGCCACTTGCTGTCGCACTAACTGACCTAATTGGCCTAAAGCTTTGTGAGTATTACTGACGACAACTTGAGGGATATTCAGCGGCAACTCTCGTTCAACTAATAACGCTGTAGCACCATTTTCTAAAGCCTTAGCTGCAAATTCATGGGCATCAAATCGTTCACCTTTGAGCGCGATAAATAGACTGTCATGATCAAATTTACGGCTATCAGTACTGACGGCCTTGATAGCGATATCCTCACCAATCAACTGACCATTTAAATTCTGTGCTATTTGACTTAATGAAAGCGAAATCATATTGAAGCCTCCATTAACTGCATGGCCAATGCGCGTTCATCATAATTCAATCGTTTTCCTGCCACTTCTTGATAAGTTTCATGACCTTTGCCCGCCAATAAAATAATGTCATCCGGCTTCGCTTGCGCCACAACTTGCTTGATTGCGCTGATCCGGTCGATATTAGACAGTGCTTGTGCGGGTGAAGCTAACCCCGCTAATACATCATCAATAATATTTTGCGGATTTTCACTACGCGTATTGTCGCTGGTGACCATAACGCGATCAGCAAATTGTTCTGCGGCCTGCGCCATTAAAGGACGCTTGCCTTTATCACGGTCGCCACCACAGCCAAAAACACACCACAATTGGCCTGCACAATGAACGCGAAGCGCTTTTAATGCCTGCTCGATAGCGTCCGGAGTATGGGCATAATCAACCACTAATGTTGCTTTACCATCGCATGCAAAACGCTCCATTCGACCTGCAACAGGTTTAATTTTCGGTAACACATTAAGTATGTCGGCCATTTCAATACCCTGTAACGATAAAGCTGAAATAGCGGCTAATACATTAGAAAGATTAAAATGCCCAAGTAGCGGTGAGATTAATTTTGCGCTCAATTTATCCTTGCCATTGGCTGAAGGATAAATCAATGTTGCATTAACACCCTGATCATTAAATACCGTGTCTTGGCAGTAAAAGTCTGCTTTGCTACTCGTTAAGCTAAAGGAGTATAACTGCAGCTTGCTAGCATTGCCGTTAAGTAAGTCAGCTGTGGATAATCCATCTTTTTGTAATTCACTTAACCATTGCTTACCCACGGCATCATCTAAATTAATCACCCCATTGGATAATGATGCAAATTGAAATAAGCGTTTTTTTGCTGCGGCATAGGCATCCATATCACCATGATAATCAAGATGATCGCGACTTAAATTGGTAAATACTGCGGTATTGAATGGCACAGCTTCAATCCGCCCTTGCACTAAACCGTGGCTTGATACTTCCATGGCACAAACGTTCGCGCCCTGCTGTTCAAATTGAGCTAATTGCTGCATCACTGTAATCGCATCAGCTGTGGTATTGCCACTGTCAACGAGCTCGCCCCATAATCCATTGCCAAGAGTCCCCATTACAGCCGCTTTTTGACCTAATAAAGTCACTATTTGCGCAATAATCTGGCTGACTGAGGTTTTACCATTCGTGCCAGTAATGCCTATTACTTTAAGCTTATTTGAGACACTATAGTATTGAGCTGCTACAGCTGACAGCTGTCTTGTCAATTGGCAGAAATGAATAATAGGCACGCTATTAATCAACTCGACGTGTTCATGTCGAGCGGGATCGTCTGTGTGCGCAAGTACCGCTATTGCGCCGTTTTCAATCGCAGCGTTAATATACTTTCGCCCATCAACTTGATAACCAGGCAAGGCAACAAACACTTTACCCTCATCTATCTGACGACTATCTAGGGTTAAGCTATAAAAAGTTTCAGCCCCGGCATAATGAAACCAGGGCGCGAGTAAATCTTTGAGTAACATCATCCCGCGCTCCTTGGCGCAGCCGCAAGCTTTATCGCATCGCGTTCAGAAATAGGTTCGACATTGAGCATTTGCAGGGCACCGGACATTATCTTGGCAAAAGCAGGGCCGGCGACATCGCCGCCATAATACTTATCACCTTTGGGTTCATTTATGACCACAGATATAGCCAGTCTTGGGGTATGCACAGGCGCTACACCGGCAAATATTGCCACATAATCATCACCATAGCCTCCAGCTACCGCCTTACGACTGGTGCCTGTTTTACCCGCTATAGGATAACCATCAATATGCGCCTTAGTCGCTGTACCACCGGTTTCAGTCACGCCGACCAACATTTGCATGACATCTTTAGCAACTTGCTCAGATAATACTTGCTGGCCTTTAGGTGGCTCTTTCAACTTTAAAATAGATACCGGAAACAATACGCCGCCACTACCTAGGGTGGCATACATGCGGGCAAGTTGAAGCGGCGTGGCGGTAAAACCATAACCAAATGATAATGTCGCGCGTTCAAAATCAGACCAACGGCGGCGATCATGAATTAATCCTGCACTTTCACCCGTTAAGTTAATACCTGAATAATTGCCAAGTCCCATAGATTGATAAGTACCAAGCAATTGTTGAACTGGCATAGATAAGGCGAGTTTACTGATACCTACGTTAGATGATTTGACCAGTATTTTTGCCAGCGACATATCACCATAGTTGTTTGAATCACGTACCTGACGGCCACCAATCCGCATCCAACCTGGCGATGTTGAAATCAGATCATCAGACTTTACGGTTCCAGCCTCTAAAGCCGCCGCCACAACAAAGGGTTTAACGGTAGATCCAGGTTCAAAAGTATCTGTTAATGCGCGATTACGCATTCGGTGTGCTTGCAAATTATCGCGAGCATTGGGGTTATATGATGGCGTATTGACCATAGCTAGCACTTCGCCAGTAAGCACATCAATCACCACTACAGAACCTGAAGTTGCTTGATAGGTTTCAGTAGCCCGCTTTAATTCTCGATATGCCAATTGTTGAATGCGTTGATCAATACTTAAGACGATGTCGTTAGAGTTTTCACCCTCTTGCACCATATCTAGACGTTCAACTACGCTACCGTCACGAGATTTACGTACTTTTTGCTTTGACGGTGTCCCTGTTAACCAGGTGTTATAGGTGTTTTCAATACCCTCAATGCCAACATCATCAATATTGGTGATACCAATTAACTGAGCAGCAATTTCTCCGGCGGGATAATAGCGACGTGATTCTGATTTTAGGTAGATACCGCCAATTTTTAATTGCTCAATATAATCAGCAACTGCAGGAGTAACTTGACGCTTTAGATAGACAAACCGTTTCTTTGGATCGCGCTTTACTTTCTCAACCAATTTATCCACAGGCTCTTGCAGTACATCGGCTAATGCTTGCCAACGGCGCATATCAACAAAGGCTTTTTGATCGTATGCGTGTTTAGGGTCGGCCCATACCGCTCGTACAGGTACGCTGACGGCAAGCATGTCACCATGTCGGTCGGTAATTAAGCCTCTTTGTACCTGGTTACTGGTCGTTCGTAGCGTACGCATATCACTTTCGTGACGCAGTTTATCCGGTTCAATAATTTGAATGTAGGCTGCACGGGCAATCAAACTGACAAATAACAGCATGACAAATCCCACCACAACGTATAGACGCCATGGGATCAATTCAGGATTTTGTTTACGCTTTGCTTGTCTGGACATATTCCCTATGCTCACTGTGCCCGTATCACCACTTCTTCTTTGGGAAGTGGTCTAGACATGTTTAAGTCTTTTGTTGCAATGCGGGTAACACGGCTGTGTTCCGACTGCGACTGCTCTTCTAACAATAAATTTCGCCACTCAATATCAAGACGGTCTTGTTCTTGTAATAATTCGTCCCATTGCGATGTCAGCTTGCGACTCACATGGCTGGTATACACTACGGCTACGGCATTTATCATCACGATAATCGTCGCCAGCACCACCCATTTATGGTGCCATATATCCTGTAAAACGATACGGGGAAGATTGAGTGGAGGCTGGCTCAAAATCTTCTACCTTAGTACGGCAAACGCTCGGCCACACGTAGCACTGAGCTACGCGAGCGAGGGTTTTGTTCAATCTCTTCATCCGATGGTTTTAATGCTTTACTCATTGGCTTCAATTTGCGCGACTTATTTATTTGATCTTCAGTGATAGGTAGACCATACGGCACACTTTCACCTTGACTGTGACGACGAATAAAACGTTTCACCATGCGATCTTCTAATGAATGAAAACTAATTACTGATAAGCGTCCTTCAGGCGCTAACACTTTTAAAGAACCTTCAAGTGCCTGGTCAATTTGCTCTAACTCACTATTGATATAAATACGAATTGCTTGAAACACACGGGTTGCAGGATGCTTGTTGCGTTCTTTATTTTTAGTGATACGTGCAATCAATTCAGCTAAATCTTTAGTACGTAAAAAGGGTTTTTCGTCCCTGTCAGCAGCAATGCAACGGGCAATGTGACGAGAATTTTTTTCTTCGCCATAGGTTTTAAATACCCACGCCATATCTTCAATTTCAGCACGGGCAATCCATTGCGCTGCAGTTTCGCCCTGGCTATTGTCCATGCGCATATCTAATGGACCGTCGCGTAAAAAACTAAAACCACGGTCAGCATCATCAAGTTGTGGCGATGACACGCCTAAATCCAGTAGTACACCATTAATCTTGCCAACTAGCCCTAAGTCTTCAATGTAATCGGCCATCTGACCAAATCCACCGTGAACAATTTGAAAGCGAGGATCGTCAGCAAACGATTTAGCAGCTTCAATTGCTTGCGGGTCTCGGTCAATGGCAATTAAACGTCCATTAGGACCTAAGTGACTCAGTACATGTCGTGAGTGTCCGCCACGGCCAAATGTGCCATCGATATAGATGCCATTAGGATCAATATTAAGACCCTCTACAGTCTCTTTTAATAACACGCTTAAGTGAGCAAACTCTTGACTCATTTGGGTCTTCTTTTCATCACATTACAGGGTAAATTGGCTCAACCTTGGATGGCTGGCCAAATTCTGGTTGCTGATCAGCTCATGGTTTTGCTCCATTTGCAGCTGCCAAGCCCCTTCTTCCCATAATTCAAATTTATTTAATAAGCCAACTAACATGGTTTTTTTATCCAAATTAGCAAAGCTTCTGAGTATTGGCGGCACAACAATGCGGCCATGGCTGTCTAGTTCACATTCTTGGGCATATCCCAATAATTTGCGTTTCAACGAGCGCTCTGTGGGGTCAATGTCAGAAAGTAGTAACAATTTAGTTTCCATGAGTTCCCACTCATGTAAGGGATAAATCAGCAAGCAAGGAGAGTTAATATCAACGGTCAATACAAGCATGCCATCGTGCGCATTACGTAACGCATCGCGGAATCTCGCTGGCATAGCGATCCGTCCTTTTGCGTCCATATTGATTGCACTTGCACCTCGAAACACCTTTAGAAAGTCCTTGTTGTTTTAATTTGATCCACAATGATCCACTTCTTCCCACAAATGCTAAGTTTAGGGATACAACACAAGTGTTGTCAAGGGATGTGAACATATATTAAATCCAGACGCCAAGCGGGTTAGCAGGGAATTTTTAGCTGGGGAATAAAAACAATAGATAAAGCGAATAATAACCACGAAAAATATGAGTTAATGAATAAAACCAGATACATATCGGCGGTTATTTCAGCAACTTTTATCTTACCTAATGTTAACAAATCAAACTATATCGTACGATTAATAGGTTAAATCATCTGTAAACGGTATGATTTACCCTTAACAACACGCCATATTAAATATCATTTTTAATTAAACTTAATCCATCTGGTGTAAATAAATCGCCATCAAGCATAAAAAGCATACAATTTATGTTGCTGATAATTGATGACAAGAGAACTTAGCAGACATTTGGTTAGTAGAATGTAATGCAGGCTGGATGATTTGTACTACAGCATTGCTAAAGCATTTTTTAGATCATTTGATAGAATAAATGAATATTTGATTAAAATATCGCCCACACAGGCCGATATAAGGTAAATAATAATGCAATCTTACGGTAACAGCGCCTAAAAGATGGCATTGAAATAAATGAAGTCAATAGCCCTATTATTACTCACATGGGATGTCAGTGATCATACACGACAAGGAGGCAAACATGAGTTTAGACAGCATATATGCCATGCTTAGCAAACCCGTACAATTTATTACCCAGCGAAGACGCATTGTCGATCGTGTAAGTGCGTCGACTCCCTCGAGTGAGGTCGCACCTGATAGTTATGAGGAGCCACAGGCTGAGCTTCCCTCATCCCATAACGAACGAGTACACAATACCCAAGCTAAGCAGAAATCGAAAGTAGAATATGAACTAGGCACTGGCGACTATATTACTGATGATGACGCGCCTTTAAGTGAGCCTAAAAGTAAACATAAGACCAAGCATATAGATCTTGAAGTATAGCGGCGTCATTGACACCAATAAGGTTTACTGCAGACACTAAAAAGCTGTCTCAACCTTATATTCAATATCCAAATCTGTTACTGGATTAATTTATACCTCTTGCGTACTGACTTGCTTGACCGCTTTAAGCCAACCTTGATATAAGGTTTCACGGGTAGCGTTATCCATTTGCGCACTAAAAATACGATCGGTTGCCAGTATAGACTGTAATTCTTGCGTCGATTTCCATACCCCCACAGCTAGCCCGGCTAAAAATGCTGCTCCCATCGCGGTGGTTTCAGTCACCTTAGGTCTTAATACATTTACATTAGTTATATCTGCTTGAAACTGCATTAAAAAGTCATTGGCGACTGCGCCACCATCTACTCGAATTTGGGTGAGTGGCACACCAGAATCTTTACTCATGGCATCGAGCAAATCTCGCGACTGATAAGCAATTGACTCTAATGCAGCACGAATAATATGACTACGATTAGCACCACGGGTTAATCCCACAATTGCCCCTCGAGCATCAGCGTCCCAGTAAGGTGCACCTAAACCTACAAATGCTGGCACTACATAAACCCCGTTGGTATCACTCACCTTATCGGCATAATATTGTGTATCGCAGGCATCTTGAATCAGGCCTAACTCATCACGTAACCACTGAATAATTGCCCCGCCCATAAAAACCGACCCCTCTAACGCAAAACAGGCCTGACCTTTATCGCCAATAGCCACAGTGGTCAATAACCCATGGGTAGATTCAACGGCTTTATCACCAGTGTTCATCAATAAAAAGCAACCTGTACCATAGGTATTTTTCACCATGCCCGACTCTAAGCAAAGTTGGCCAAATAAAGCCGATTGTTGATCGCCCGCCATCCCTGCGACAGGAATGCCTTGGCCACCGGCTAACTCAGTGTGGCCATAAACTTCACAGGAGGATTTTACTTCAGGTAATAAAGCCCGCGGTATTTGAAATAGACTTAATAGCTCTTCATCCCATTGCTGAGTATGAATATTATACAGCATAGTTCTGGACGCATTAGTCGGTTCGGTGACATGAACTTCGCCTTGGGTTAATTTCCATACCAACCAGGTATCAACGGTACCAAATAGTAAATCGCCTGCTTCAGCTTGCGCACGCGCGCCCTCAACATTATCTAAAATCCACTTAATTTTTGAAGCTGAAAAATAAGGGTCTAATACTAAACCGGTTTTTTGCCGAATAAGCTTTTCTGCGCCTTGCGCTTTTAATTGCTGGCAAATACTTTGGCTGCGCCGACACTGCCACACAATCGCATTATAAATAGGTTTTCCGGTGTGCTTATTCCATATAATAGTGGTTTCACGTTGATTGGTAATGCCGATAGCGGCAACGTCATGGCGGCTAATACCTGCGCGCGTTAACACTTCCACTAATGAAGAACTTTGTGACGACCAAATTTCCATCGGATCATGTTCCACCCAGCCTGCCTGTGGATAATGCTGACTAAATTCTCGCTGCGAAATAGCCACAATGTCGGCTTGATGATTAAACACAATCGCTCTAGAACTGGTGGTGCCTTGATCTAATGCAATAATGTATTTTTTAGCTTTCATGTAACGCTCTCTTATTCATTTACATTACTAATGAGTTATTAATCTCAGCTCAGGATGATAAACGCTGACCACGACTTACTGAGGATCATCACACTGATGTGCCTTGTAATACCAAACCGCTGCAATTCTTTGTTCTTCAAATAGATATACGCCGATACTGCATTTAGATACCCACTTACCCTCTTTTTGCCAGGAAACCTGTTCAACCGTACTGACAAAATCACCTGTGTCAATCGACTTAATTACTCGAGAGTGCGCCCGGCTAGAATCTGAGAAATAATCTTTCATTGATTTAACTAATTCGTCTCTTGTGGTTGTTTGATTATTAATTCCTGCACGTGTTACATCAAACCACAGCGCCTCTTTGGTCACCATTTTGCCCATTAATTCTGGATCACGTAAATTAAATGCCTCAACAAATTGGCTCACTAGTTGGCTTTTATCGTTAGCTTGAACAGAAAAACTTGCGACTAAGGCTATTGCGACCATCATAAATTTAATCATTCTTGTTTCCTTATTCACACAAAAAAGCCCCGCTATGCGAGGCTATTAAAAAGCGGCTCAAAAATGCGGATTACATTTTGTAGCTTAATTGAACTCCCGCAAGCCACACGTCACCGTTAGCTTCGCCATCAAAATTCACTAAAGCCAATCCAGCCAGATTTTGCTGTTCATTAATCGGCGCATCACCATACATACGAATATAGGTTACCGCAAAATCAACGGTAAGATTTTTGCTAGCTTGATAACCTGCTCCCATACTAAACCATAAACGGTCAGTATCTGGAATAGTTGTAGTACGATATTGATCTTCAACAGCCGTTTTATCTAATGCCAAGCCTGCACGCACTAACCAATCATTATTAAGCTGATAAGTACCACCAAGGGCATAACGCCAATTATCCTTGAAGTTTTCGTCTTTTACTAAGTCAGATTCAACGCCACTAACTGGCTTTTGCTCACCAGGGAAATATGCCACTAATTGATCAAATACACTCCATTGAGTCCAATTGACACTTGCATGCATCGCAAATTTCTCAGTAAGCTGGTTATAAGAAGCTAATTCAGCAAATGCAGGCGTCTCGATCGGAAGATAACCTTCAATTGATAAATCTTGACCACCATCATAAAGCAAGCCAGACGCGTGACCTTCTAACTCAAGTTCAACGCCGCTGTGATAAGCCAAACCTAAACGATGATCAGCGTTTATCTGCCAGCTAGCACCCAGTTTCCACCCCAAGGCTATATCATCACCTTCCATTGCTTTTAACGTCATACCAGAATCTGGTAAACGTGCAGCAACGGCTGCGGGCAATGCTGGATTAGATTTAATCGCCCCCACCCAAGCAGGCGTAGTTGCGCTGATACTACCTTCTCCATAAACCACACGTAGACCGCCACCTACTGAAAATTGCTCATTGATTTTATAAGCAATATTAGGATTAAACTCTACCGTTGTAATCGCGGTTTCATTACCAAAAATTGCCGCAGCATGTGTAGTATCAATTTCAGTGGCTAGGCCATAGTTTGAGTTTACCGTTAATCCCCAGGTCCATTCGTCAGTTAACTGGTTAGAATAATAAAAATTAGGCACTAGTGCGTCACCTGCTACATCATGCGCACTGGCTGGCACATGCATAGCTTGAGCGCCCAATAAAGGAGAGGTAATCGCAATGTCACCCGTCACATCAATATTAGGCATGACATAAATGCCTCCAGCTGACAGTTGACGCCCGGTCAGATACGTTAACATTGCCGGATTACGTGATTGCGCAGACGCGTTATCGGCCATTGCCGCTTCACCTGCAAATGCACGACCTAAGCCGGTTGATGAATATTCTGCTAACTGAAAACCTGCAGCTTGAGCTTGTGAAGTCGTGCCAAAGACAATAGCTGATATTGCCAAAGTGATTATTGTTTTTTTCATTATCATTCTCTTAGTTATTGTATTTAACCTCAGCTCAGGATAACAAATGCATATCAAACAGCTCTTTGCACCGCTAACTGTGTTTAATTTACTTGCAATAGGCTAGCTGTTGACGCGTTAGTTCGCCTTATTACCAGCGCAAAGCTCAAGTTTGAGAGTAAACATCTGAATTTAAATATTTAAATCCCGCTTATTCATCCCTTAACCCAAGTTGAGGTTATTTATATCTGCCTTTAACCCAAAATCACTTTTAGAGTAATTGCTCGGCATTTATACGGCGCAAGTTTACGGATCTAAAACGCCATTGCAACCGCTAGCGTACAAATGCTGGATCACAAAATGATTGATATTACTGATAACTTGCTCACAAGTTATTCAATAAACAAAAGGATATCAACGAAGTGTTGGCTGAATAGTTATAGTCAAATAACATGTAATTTAATTATTTATATATATCAATAACTAATGATAAAAAATTGGCTAGTTCTAACGCACACGAGTTAGCTGAATTTAAAACAGAAATTCGCAAAGCATGAGTTAAAACAGAATGAGAAAGGTTGTAAATAATTGTAAAAATAACTTAATAAAAAGCCCCGCAATCTATGCGAGGCTTTTTTTATCACTTAACCGCTAACAAAGTTAGCGGTTAATATTATAGGCTGTAGTACATTTCAAACTCTAATGGATGAGTAGTACGGGCTACACGCTCAGCTTCTGCAGTCTTCAAAGTGATATAAGACTGGATGAAATCTTCACTGAATACGCCACCTTTAGTTAAAAACTCATGGTCAGCTTTCAAGTTTTCAAGCGCGTTTTCTAAAGAAGTTGCAACTTGTGGGATCTCAGCAGCTTCTTCAGGCGGTAAGTCATACAAGTCTTTGTCCATGGCATCGCCAGGGTGGATCTTGTTTTGTATACCATCAAGACCTGCCATTAATAATGCCGCAAAACCTAAATATGGGTTTGCATGTGGATCAGGGAAACGTGCTTCGATACGACGACCCTTAGGGCTTGGCACTACTGGAATACGAATAGATGCACTACGGTTACGCGCAGAGTAAGCTAACATAACAGGCGCTTCGAAATGTGGTACTAAACGCTTATAAGAGTTAGTGCTTGGGTTAGTGAATGCGTTCAATGCACGAGCGTGCTTGATAATACCACCAATGTAGTAAAGCGCTAATTCACTTAAACCAGCATACTTATCGCCAGCAAATAAGTTGACACCGTCTTTAGCTAAAGATTGGTGTACGTGCATACCGCTGCCATTGTCACCTACGATAGGCTTAGGCATAAAGGTCGCTGTTTTGCCATAAGCATGCGCCATGTTATGAACAACATACTTAAGAATTTGGATTTCATCCGCTTTCTTAGTCAAAGTGTTGAAACGTGTTGCAATTTCGTTTTGGCCCGCTGTCGCCACTTCATGGTGATGTGCTTCTACAACTTGACCCATTTCTTCAAGTACTAAACACATTGCAGAACGTAAGTCTTGTGAAGAATCAACTGGCGCAACTGGAAAATAACCACCTTTCACCATTGGACGGTGACCTGTGTTGCCATCAGCGTATTCTTTACCAGAGTTCCATGCCGCTTCTTTCGCATCAATCTTCACGAAACAACCTGACATATCAGTACCAAAACGAACGTCATCAAATAAGAAGAACTCAGGCTCAGGACCAATCAATACTGTATCAGCAATACCGGTAGAAATTAGATACGCTTCTGCTTTTTTAGCGATAGAGCGTGGGTCACGGTCGTAACCAGTCATAGTACCAGGTTCTAAAATGTCACAACGGATAAGTGCTGTTGTTTCTTCGGTGAAAGGGTCTAAAACAAAAGTAGTTGGATCAGGCATTAATACCATGTCTGATTCATTGATGCCTTTCCAGCCTGCGATTGAAGAACCGTCAAACATTTTACCGTCTTCAAAAAACTCTTCATTTACTTGATGAGATGGAATAGAAACGTGCTGTTCTTTACCTTTAGTATCGGTAAAGCGTAAGTCAACAAACTTAACTTCTAACTCTTTAAGTTGCTTTAATACTGATTCAACTGACATTCTCAAGCCTCCGGTAGGGTCAAGGGTATTCCCTTCTAATATTTAATATTACTGTTCACCAAGTTTTATTGACTCAGCAAACTAATGTAAAACAATGATGTCCACATGATGACGTTTACTTAGCTATTATCATGCCAGATATATAAGCATCTGATTTATATAAATTTGATATTTTTAGATTTTCTCAAAAAACAAAGTCTGCACCAAATAGATCCATTCTACGCACCATAACAGTGCACAACACCAGAGTGGTGCACGCCAGTTTGATTATATAGAGACTGAAACCGAAAAAGTGCGTACAGATAACAATTTACTGAACAAAATAGCGAAAACTGTGTTTTACATCTTTTGTAACCTAGCCTACGTTAAGGCGATGATAAAGTTTATATCACTAAATTAACGGCAAATTTATAGCATAATAAGACGAAAATATGAGGTGTTCAAAAAAAATCCTATCTACTGAGGCCTTGCTGGAGTAGAATGGCACGCTTTTTTATGGTGGCTATCATTAAATAGTTGCTGTAAATAATCCCTTTTTTTGTTTGATGGTATAGAGGTTTTATCCGTGCTAGAGAATTTACGTAACATCGCCATTATTGCACACGTCGACCATGGCAAAACGACCCTGGTAGACAAATTGCTTGCGCAGTCTGGTACCCTTGCTTCACGTGGAGAAGCGACTGAGCGTGTGATGGATTCTAACGATCTTGAAAAAGAACGTGGGATCACCATTCTGGCAAAAAACACTGCCATCAAATGGAACGACTACCGCATTAACATCGTAGACACGCCTGGTCACGCCGATTTCGGTGGTGAAGTAGAACGTGTTCTATCTATGGTTGATTCAGTATTATTGTTAGTTGACGCAGTTGATGGTCCAATGCCACAAACTCGCTTTGTGACTAAGAAAGCGTTTGCTCAAGGCCTAAAGCCAATCGTTGTGATTAACAAGATTGACCGTCCTGGCGCTCGTCCTGATTGGGTTATTGACCAAGTATTCGATTTATTCGACAACTTAGGTGCAACTGACGAACAGTTAGACTTCCCTATTGTTTATGCTTCAGCATTGAATGGTTTCGCGACCTTAGATCCAGATGTAGTTAGCGAAGACATGACACCACTTTTCCAAACCATCGTTGAGAAAGTTTCTTTCCCAGACGCTGATTCGGAAGGTGCATTCCAAATGCAAATTTCTCAAATCGATTACAACTCATACGTGGGTGTTATCGGTATTGGTCGTATTAAGCGTGGTAACGTAAAAACTAACCAACAAGTGACTATTATTGGTGCTGATGGTAAGAAACGTAACGGAAAAATGGGCCAGGTATTAGGTTACATGGGTCTAGACCGTACTGAAGTTGAAATTGCTAATGCTGGTGACATCGTGGCAATTACAGGTTTAGGTGAGCTTAAGATTTCTGACACTATTTGTGCAGTGACTGAAGTTGAAGCGTTACCGCCGTTAACAGTTGATGAACCAACACTAACGATGACGTTCCAGGTAAACACTTCTCCGTTCGCGGGTAAAGAAGGTAAGTATGTTACTTCTCGTAACATTCTTGAGCGTTTACAAACAGAACTTGTTCACAACGTAGCACTACGTGTTGAAGAAACTGACAGTCCAGATCGTTTCCGCGTATCAGGTCGTGGTGAATTACATTTATCAATCTTGATTGAAAACATGCGTCGTGAAGGCTACGAATTAGCGGTATCACGTCCAGAAGTAATTCTTAAAACTGTTGATGGTGAGCTACACGAACCATTCGAAACTGTGACTGTTGACGTTCAAGAAGAACATCAAGGTACCGTAATTGAAAAGTTAGGTGTGCGTAAAGCTGAAATGAAAGATATGCAGCTTGATGGTAAAGGTCGCGTACGTATCGACTTCATCATCCCAAGCCGTGGCTTAATTGGTTTCCAAACTGAGTTCTTAACTGCAACTTCAGGTACTGGTCTAATTTATCATTCATTTGATCACTACGCTCCGCACAAAGGTGGCGATATTGGTCAACGTGCTAACGGCGTATTGATTTCTAACGCAACAGGTAAAGCATTAACATTCGCACTATTCGGTTTACAAGACCGTGGTCGTCTGTTTATTAGCCACGCTGCTGAAGTGTATGAAGGCCAAGTTGTTGGTATCCATGCTCGCTCTAACGATTTGACGGTTAACTGTCTTAAAGGTAAGCAGCTAACCAACATGCGTGCATCAGGTACTGATGAAGCACAAGTGTTAACTACACCGATTAACTTAACGCTTGAACAAGCACTTGAGTTCATCGATGATGACGAATTAGTTGAAGTAACTCCTAAGAACATTCGTGTTCGTAAGAGATTCTTAACTGAGAACGAGCGTAAGCGTCATAACCGCAGTTAATTAAAATTAATGAGTGGCGCTATATTTGCCACTTATTAGTATCAAAAAGCCCAGATTGTTCTGGGCTTTTTTGTGCCTGCTAATCTAAAAACTTACACATAAATAATTCTTAAGCAGAGCACAAAAATAACTAGATATACATTTAAAATAGATATAAATTCACTTAAAACATTTATGGAGTATCAGGAAATATGTTAAAACAAGTCGATGTAGCCCTAAAGGCAAATGTTTATTTTGATGGAAAAGTCATTAGCCGCACAGTATTTTTAGCCGATGGAAGCAGACAAACTCTAGGTGTTGTCTTACCTGGCGAATATACCTTTTCAACCTCTCAAGGTGAAATAATGCAAGTCACATCAGGTAACTTTGAAGTGTTATTGCCTGGTACGACCGAATGGATCAATTATTCAGCTGACACTCAGTTTGAGTTAGCTGCTGGAGTGAGCTTTAGTATTAAAACCAGCGGTATTGCTGAATACTGTTGTAGCTACCTTTAAGTCCTCTTACTCTGCAGTTTAGTTACAAATAAACTTAGCCAGAACCAAACAGTTTTGGCTGTTTTTTTATCAAAAAACAGCTAGTCTAGTAAAATGCACACGCAAAAGGATTCTATTTATGCGCATTTTATTATTTACCTTGCTACTAATCAGTATCAGTAGCACAGCTGCGGTTTATCGCTGGGTCGATGAAAACGGGAAAGTTCACTATAGCGACGAAGCTAAGCCTAATGCAGAGCTTGTCGAAGTAAAAGAAAATACTCAAAACACTATCGTGCTGAATGATACCCCAATCATTGTGGATTCAACCTCGCAAAATGATGCTATTGAGCTCGTCTTAAATATAGTATCACCCACACATGATGAAACCATTCGCAGTAATGAGGGAAAATTTGATGTCATTGTCAGTGTTACCCCAACACTCCCCCGAGGTATCTTACTGGCGCTTTTTATTGATGGCGAAGTCAAAGCTCAACCACAATCTTCATCCACTTTTAGCTTAATGGGCATTTACCGAGGAGAACATATCATTGTGGTGAAAGCATTAGATCAAAACGGCAAAGTCCTTGCATCTAGTTCACCAAGAAAGATATTTCTTCACCAGGCAAGTGTGAGCAGAATAGCAAAACCAACGCCTTACTATGCTAAAAAAGGCAATTAAAACAGTACCATATAACAAAACTGTTTGAACTTATTTTCCTATTTGCCTGCGTGAACTGAGTTGCAGATCGCACCATATTGGTGCAACATATTGGTGCAAGCTGCAACCCAATAAATCAGGACGGCGAATGGACACTAATAACTTACTTAATCATCTAGTTACCGCAGTACTAGTGATCGACACCAAATTAAAGCCTTGTTTTGCTAATGCTGCTGCCGAGCAGCTATTGGCTGTCGCCAACCATAAATTACTCGAATTAAGCTTGCCTGATTTATATCAGTTTTTAGGCGTTGATGAACATATTTTGCGAGATGCAGTATCATCAAATCAAGGGATCACAGTTAACACTGCGGCATTAATTACCTTAGACGGTCAGCACCACACTGTAGACTTGACCTTAATTCCTATCGAGAATGAACAAAACCTCAGTATTTTAGAGCTACGACAAGTTGATCAACAACGTCGTATTCACCAGCAGCTAAATATGGACGCGCAGCAACAAGCAGCGCAATATCTTGTGCGTAATCTTGCCCATGAAATTAAAAATCCATTAGGGGGATTACGCGGTGCAGCTCAACTGTTATCAAGAGAACTGCACTCACCGGAATTAAAAGAATTTACCACTTTAATCATCGAACAAGCCGATCGTCTGCGCAACCTAGTCGATAGGTTATTAGGCCCGCAGCGACCAACACAGCATACCGAACACAATATTCATCAAGTGGTACAAAAGGTATTAAAGCTGGTTGAAATGGCTTTACCCGCAAACATAAATCTAAAGCGTGACTACGACCCATCTATTCCTGATTTTCAGATGGATCCCGACCAACTTCAGCAGGCTGTGCTTAATATTGTCCAAAATGCCATTCAAGCATTAGAACATGCTGGCGGTGAAATCTTGATAAAGACCCGAACTCAACATCAAGTCACCCTTGGTACACAAAGGTATAAGTTAGTGTTAGTCCTGTCGATTATCGACAACGGCCCCGGCATACCTTCTGATCTTATAGACACCTTGTTTTACCCTATGGTGACAGGGCGTGAAGATGGTTCCGGCCTAGGTTTATCCATTGCACACAATATAGCAAGATTACATGGCGGACGTATTGACTGCGTATCAGCTCCAGGCCATACCGAATTTATAATTACCCTGCCATTACAAAAATTCTAGACCTTAGGCAGCACGAGGTAACAAGATGACAATAAGCGAACAAGTCTGGATTTTAGATGATGATAGCTCCATTCGTTGGGTGCTAGAAAAAGCCTTCTCAGGCGCAAAATTAACCTGCGCCAGTTTTGCTGCAGCCGAGTCACTATGGCAAGCATTAGAACTAGCTCAACCTCAAGTGATTGTGTCTGACATACGTATGCCAGGTACCGACGGCTTAACCCTGCTAGACCGTTTACAGCTTCATTACCCGCATATTCCCGTAATTATCATGACAGCTCACTCTGACCTAGACAGTGCCGTTAGCGCCTATCAAGCAGGCGCGTTTGAGTATTTACCTAAACCGTTTGATATTGACGAGGCCATTGCGCTAGTTGAACGGGCATTAACCCATGCAACCGAACAAACACCTGCAACTCCAGCAGTTGATACACAGGTAAAGACACCTGAAATTATCGGTGAAGCGCCCGCTATGCAAGAGGTGTTTCGTGCTATTGGCCGTTTATCTCGGTCCTCTATCAGCGTGTTAATTAATGGCCAATCAGGTACAGGTAAAGAGTTAGTCGCGGGTGCGCTTCATAAACACAGCCCACGCAAAGATAAACCTTTTATTGCCCTTAATATGGCCGCAATACCCAAAGACCTTATTGAGTCAGAGCTATTTGGCCATGAAAAAGGCGCATTTACTGGGGCTGCTAATGTGCGTCAAGGGCGGTTTGAACAAGCCAATGGTGGCACACTATTCTTAGATGAAATTGGCGATATGCCACTCGATGTCCAAACACGCTTATTACGGGTGCTATCAGATGGTCAATTCTATCGTGTTGGTGGCCATCAATCTGTGCAGGTTGATGTGCGTATTATTGCCGCAACTCACCAGAACCTTGAATTGTTGGTGCAAAAAGGCTCATTTCGCGAAGATTTATTTCATCGCTTGAATGTCATTAGAGTGCATTTACCTCCTCTGTCACAACGTCGTGAAGACATCTCTCAACTCGCTACTCACTTTCTCAGTACTGCGGCCAAAGAAATGGGCGTAGAACCCAAAATACTCACCAAAGAAACCGCCGCTAAACTATCGCAATTACCCTGGCCAGGGAACGTGCGTCAACTTGAAAACACTTGCCGATGGTTAACCGTAATGGCATCGGGACAAGAAATTCTGCCACAAGATTTACCACCTGAATTACTCAAGGATCCTGTGGCAACTAGCCAGCCAAATGCGGCACATACAGACTGGCAATCGGCGCTTAAAGACTGGATAAATGAACGACTCAGTGCCGGTGATAACGATTTACTCACCGAGATACAACCTGAATTTGAGCGGATATTACTTGAAGCCGCCTTAAAACATACCCAAGGTCATAAACAAGATGCCGCTAAACGTTTAGGCTGGGGGCGCAATACGTTAACCCGTAAATTAAAAGAATTATCAATGGAATAAGTACTTTGCTATGCCTAAGTTGTTATGCCTAAGTTGTTATGCCTAAGTTGCTATGCCTAAGAGGCAAGGCTTAGGCATAACCAACAAAGATGCTAAACGGGATCCTGGTGAATAATCACTTCAGCATCTTCAAACGCATTTTGGATACGCAGTCCGGTCGCATCAGCTATTGAATGTGCTTCAAACAATGGCTGGTTACCATCTAATTCTAAATGCAATTGAATAAACCTGGTTTTACCTGACTGACGGGTACGAAGATCATGCAGTCCCTTGACTCTTTTATCTTCTAAAGCCAATGCTTTAATCTGTTCACGAGTATCAGAATCTAGCTCTCTGTCTAACAAACTTTGTATTGAGCGATAGCCTAAATCGATGGCTTGTTGACCAATAAATATGGCAATCAATATCGCAAATAATCCATCCGCCCACCACCAACCATAATGTGCCAAAACTAGCGCTAGTAGCACGGCTGAGTTTAAAAATAAATCAGACTTATAGTGCAAAGCATCTGCTTCAACTACTGTACTGTTGGTTTTTTCCAACGCTCTTTTTTGCAACAATACCAAGGCCAAGGTCATAATAATGGCAATGATAGACACAATGACCCCTAAAGTGGCATGGGTAACCGTTACAGGGTTAATCAACTTTTCACCGCCGTAGAGCAACAATACACAAGCCGAGCCTAAAATAAACCCCGCTTGTGCTAGTGAAGCTAACGGCTCAGCTTTACCATGACCATAACGGTGATCTTTATCCGCAGGCACAATCGCATAACGCACGGCAATAAAATTGACTATTGACGCCAAAGCATCGGCAAAAGAGTCAGTTAACGATGCCAGCATACTTGCCGAACCGGAATACAACCACGCTACAAGCTTAATGACTATCAAGCAAAGGGCTGTTGCTACCGCTGCACGGCTAGCCAGTTTTACCCAAAAATCATATTCTGAAGTTTCACTCATAAAAGATCTATCGACTCTTTATACTGATAATCTACCAACCCTTACTATAGCAAGTTGATTACTTAATTAGGATAAAGTTTACTAAACAATCGACTCACCTTATGCAAAGTGTGACCTTTCTCAATCTTGTAAAAGTCACAAGCTTAACTAAACAAAAAAAACCATTACTCTGAAGTAATGGCTTTTATCTATGTCAGCCTATATAAACTAGATTAATGGCGTGATTTGTGGCCTTTGCCTGAGTTAAATTTATCTTGAAACTTTTGTTGCTGTTCAGGTGTTAATAATTGATAAATTTCGTTTTGTATTTTCATATGGGTTAACATTTTTTGTAACTGCATTTGTTGTTTTGCTTCAACCATTTCAGTGGCTTTAACTTCATCAAAACCAGCGGTAGTGATTAACGCTAACATATCTGCTTTGTGCGCTGCACGTTGCTCTTTTGTTGGGCGCTCTGGACGGTTAGCTTTATATTTGTCAAATATCACTTTAACTTGCACTTTTTGTGCATCTGTTAAATCTAGTTTGCGCAACATTTTGTGCATGCCACCTTTATGGCCATGATGTCTGTCGGCTTTAACGCTAGGTTGCTCAGTTTTTGCTGCACTGCTAATGGTTTCTTCTGCATATAACTGACCAGCCAATAATGCTGAGCTTGCCACTAAAGCAACTAAACTCATGTTGAAGATTGATGATGTTTTCATTGGTAAATTCCTCGGTATAAAAAAGGGGTTACTTTCTGCCTCAGCAGATTTGATACTCAGTTTACCCAATGCAATGTCAATCAGCGTTAAGACGGCGTAAAGCTATGTAAAGAATGTTTCCTATCGACTTTTACACCAGAAATAGATGATCTAGTTGGCATATTGGATGATAAACACCACAGTAATGCGAGCTAGTTAACGTAATTTAAACTTGATCATTACAGTCATTAGATAAGGGCATAAAATCTTACTATTAGTGCTTTATTGGAATAAATTATGAATCGATTATTTAGCAAGTTGCTGTTACTGCTTTATATACTGATATTGGCGCCAAGTGCCATAGCCAGTATAAACCCATCAACATCAGCAGATAACTCACTATGGTACAGTCAAAAAAATGAGCAGCCAGTTGTTAAGCTGCATTTCTTTTGGTCAGAAACCTGCCCGCACTGTCGCAAGGCTCACCCTTTAATTGACGCATTAGGCGAGCGATTTGATTGGATAACGGTTGAAGATTACTTAATCAGTGAAACTGGCAATGTCGATAAACTTATGGCAATGGGCAAGCGGACAGGAGTTGAACCTAAATCTGTGCCCTACTTTGCGGTATGTGGTGAAGCCATTGTTGGCTACAACAGCCATCAGGTCACTGGCCAATATATTATTGAGCGTTTAGTCGACTGTTACCAAAAACAAGGTGGCAAAGCTAATATTGGCGACAAACTTGATGACTTTCTAACCTTAGATAACACACCATCCGAGCCCTTATTTGCTACATGTGGAGATACCAATAATGTTGAAGATAACGCTAGCACTTGTGGCATGGACAGTAGCATAGCAACCGAAGACACTTCAGTCAGCGCGAACACCTCAAAGCCACATGTTCAACCCGTGGATATTCCCTTAATTGGTGCAGTGCATCCTGAACAAATGTCATTACCCCTATTAACTGTAGTATTGGCAGGTGTTGATGCCTTTAATCCGTGCGCATTTTTCGTGTTGTTATTCTTACTCAGCATCATGGTCAATGCTGGCAGTAAAAAACGCATGTTACTGGTGGGCGGTATATTTGTATTTTTCTCTGGATTTATTTATTTCATCTTTATGAGTGCCTGGTTAAATTTATTCCAACTACTTGGCGGCGGTGATGGCGGCATTATTATTACCTGTGCGGGAGTATTGGCTTTGATTGCTGCTGGGGTCAATATCAAAGATTACTTTTACGGCCGTGGCGATGTCAGTCTATCGATGTCAGTAGAAAATAGAGGGACGCTTATTAAGCGTATGGGTAAATTGTCTAAAACCAGTTCATTACCGACCATGATTATCGGCTCATCAGTATTGGCTATTTTGGCGAATGCTTACGAGTTATTGTGCACTGCGGGTTTTCCAATGATTTACACTTCAGTGCTGTCCATTTCTAACCTGGATGTCATGGAGCGTTATCTTTATTTGATCGCTTACAACGTGGTTTACGTCATCCCTTTAGCCACCATAGTGATTGTATTTTCAATGACACTGGGCAAGCGAAAACTGACTGAAAAAGAAGGCGAAAAGTTAAAGCTAATGTCTGGGGTTATGATGCTAGGCTTGGGTAGCATGCTAGTGATTAATCCCATGTCATTGCAAAATCCAGTGCTATCAATTGGGCTGATTGTGGGGTCAATCATATTGACCTTCATTATCGTCAAACTGACTCCAGCAAAAAAAGATAAGTCTGCTGGCTAACAGTAAAGCACCAACGAATGTAAAACTGTGCAATGATGATTTCATCTCAGCTCGCCATAGGCTAAAGTGTTTGAATGCATATTGAGGGCTGAAATGAATCGAATTTTACTTGTTGACGATGATGTCGGATTATCAGAATTATTAACCCAGTTATTAGAAATGGAAGGCTTTGCTGTCAACCAGGCTTATGATGGTCAAGAAGGGTTAACTAAAGCATTACAAACTGATTTTGATCTGATTCTATTGGATGTGATGCTACCGCAACTTGGGGGCTTTGAAGTATTAAAAGGCATCCGCAAGCGTAAGCAAACTCCAGTATTGATGTTAACCGCCCGTGGCGATGAAATCGATCGTGTGATTGGCCTAGAGATTGGCGCCGATGACTACCTGCCAAAACCGTTTAACGACCGAGAATTAATCGCCCGTATTCGGGCCATATTGCGTCGTGCGACCAATGCTGAACAAGAGCTGTTAACTAGTGATGCTTTGAAAATTGGTGACTTGCGCCTAGATCCTAAGCGCCAAGAAGTTTATTGCAATGAACAATTAATGGTTCTGACATCAACCGAATTTAGCTTACTGCTTAACTTAGTTGCCAATTCAGGTGAGTTAGTTACCAAAGACTCGTTAAGTGAAAGTGTATTGGGTAAAAAACTGATGCCCTTTGATCGTAGTTTAGACATGCACTTATCCAATTTGCGTAAGAAGTTACCCGAGCGCAAAGATGGCCGAGCGAGGGTAAAAACCCTGCGAGGCAAGGGCTATATTTGGATCCCCTAATGAGTTCAACTAACCCATTAAATCGCTTATTCTTTAAATTGTTGATTGGCTTTTGGCTATGCAGCTCTTTGACCATTGCATTAGTGTTAATTCTGCCCATTATTATGCAAAGTCAGGACCGCGCACCGATTGAAAAGCATTTACAGCAAGTGCTACAAACGGTCGCTAAAGACATTCAACAATCCCCCGATATTCTCACTACAGATAAGCTATATAAATTACAACGCCAACATTCAAGACACGACAAACCGCTACGTGTGTATCTTGTAAACGACGACGGTCAAGTTATTAATAGCCGTAAAGTCCCTCGCTCTTTACGACAGTTTCTATTAATGGCAGAAGACGCTAAGCAGCCAATTAGTCATCAGTTTAGAAATGAGCTTATTTTTGGCCCTTTAACTTTCAGCGTTAACCAGCAAACCTTTCAAGTTTATGGTCGAGTTCCCGCTAACCATCCTAGACCCTGGTTCTTTTACTTTTCAGAGAACAAACTACTCACAGCCTCTATTGCCATTCTATTCTCAGGCTTATTATGTGGTTTACTCGCTTGGCATCTTGGTAAACCCCTGAATAGTCTAAAACGCAGCGCCAATGCAATCGCGAAAGGCGATTTATCGCATAGAGTCGACAAAACCACCGTCAGCAGAAGTGATGAAATGGGTCAGCTTGCAATGACGTTCAACAGTATGGCCGACTCAATTGAAGCTATGGTGACTAACCAGCAACGGTTAATGGGAGACATTTCCCACGAACTTCGCACACCGCTAACACGCTTAAAACTGTCCTTGGCGCTGGCACGTAAAAAAGGCCAAGACAGCACAGAGTTAACCCGCATAGAATATGAAGCCAACCAATTAGATGACTTAATCGGTGAGTTACTGACGTTATCTCGAGTAACACTAAATGCCAGCGAAATAAAAATTCATGCCGAATTAAGCGAAACCTTGAGCCAAGTCCTTGATGATGCAGAGTTTGAGGCAGAGCAACAACAGAAAATACTCGAAATAGATATCGATGAGCACTTAGCTTTTGAGCACTATCCAAAACCCTTGTGCCGTGCAATTGAAAACGTACTGCGAAATGCTATCCGTTATGCCACTCAACACGTGCATATCGGAGCCATCGAAGAGGGTAAAAATATTGTCATTCAGATTAAAGACGATGGTAAGGGTATTGATGAGCAAGAGCTAGAAGCGATATTCAGGCCGTTTTACCGTCCGGATAATGCCAGAGATCGCAATAGTGGTGGATGGGGACTCGGCCTAGCGATAACTCAAGCCGCTATTCAAGTCCATAAAGGCAGTATTGAGGCGAAAAATGCTCAGCCAAGTGGTTTATTGATAAAGATCACCTTGCCTCAGCGCCATTAAAAAGTCACCTCTTGAGGTGTAATTGCAGCCAAAGGCTCACTTAAATATTATCCCTATAAGTAACATGGACGGTAAAAATCACTAAACCAGAGTACAAGATATTGATTATCAGGTTAACTTCAACAGTTATAAGGAGAGCCAATAATGGTTAGCTCATTTATTCATTCAAATTCGGGTGAGTTAACTGGCGTGAGTTAATAATGAAGCTTTCAACTACTTCAGCTATAATGCACCGTTATTTTTTTCAGGTAGGTCACCATGTTCCATATCGCACTTTATGAGCCAGAAATCGCCCCAAACACGGGTAATATTATTCGTTTATGTGCCAATAATGGTACGCAACTTCATCTTATTGAACCTCTAGGTTTCGACTTAGAAGAGAAAAAGCTACGTCGCGCAGGCTTAGATTACTCCGACCTAACCCGAGTCACCCGCCATAAAAATTACCCAGACTTTTTAGTCGCTATGGCAGGTAAACGTATTATGGCGTGCACCACTAAAGGCAGTCGCCCACACACTCAAATTGCTTTTGCCGAAGATGATGTTTTATTATTTGGCCCAGAAACTCGCGGCTTACCCATGGACATTATTAATGCGACGCCATTAGAGCAGCGTTTGCGCATTCCTATGACTGCCAATAGCCGCAGCTTAAACCTTTCTAACTCTGTCGCGATTATTAGCTATGAAGCCTGGCGACAGCTCGATTTTGCAGGCGCAGAATGAAGCAATCCAGTTCAAACGAAACTCAAGAGCAAGCATTAACCATTGCCAAGTCGACCCAGAAAGAAGGCCAAACTAAAGCGCAAACTAAGCTTATTGCTAGCGGTATTGAAAAAGGCATTACTGAATATAAAAAACAGCATAAAGCCAAAGCAAGACAGAGTGATAAAGCGCGCAAGCAGCAAGTTAAATCTAAGCAAAAAATACAACACGATGAACCTGAGTTTGAATTAGAGTTTACTGAATCAACCCAAATGACACCTATGGTATGGGCATTAGCCTGTGCATTAGGCTTAAGTTGGCTAGGCTTTGCGTTGTACTTTTTTAGCTAGGCAAAGCTTTACTAGCTAATCTATTGATTAAGCTATTTATTAAGCCTGTCTGGGTATCGGTTATATGGCGTAGCAAGCTTAAATAAATATTATTTCATTTATTGCCCAGACTTTTACCTACCTATAGGCATCAGGCTTACCCCCCGAACCACTTGATAACTGTCGCTATCATCATCTAAAAAGTGGGCACTTTGTTGCCATAGCCAGTGGGTTTTACCGTTAGCTTGCTGTGCATCAAAGGAAAGCCGTATTAAAGCTGGACGCTGTTTAATTTCACCCTTTCCTAGAAAAGTAAATCCATCACCTTGCTGGTATAAGGTAAATAGTTGGCTAATGTCTGCATTAATACCATCAGAATAAATCAGCTCGATCTCATTGCCTCGCACACGAAACCACCAGGTTTCACTATTACTGAACCGTGCACCCTGGCTAATACTAATATACATATTATTGTTATCGGCAGAACACAGCACTGAGGTAGTCACCTGTTTTGATAGGCCGTTTGGATTTGCTGCGCTGCCTTGCCACTGACCACTTATTAACGGGCAAAGTTGCCCAAGCTGCACTTTATTGGCCAAAGCAGGCGCACAATGCAGCGTAATAATGCCAAATAGAATACAGGTTATCGATTTAAAGCAGTTCAATATCATCTTGTTTAAAGTCGGTTGATTGTTGAAAGTAAAGCGCGAGTGCATATTTCACTGATTGCCATATTTGACCCGTTTTTAGCACCTAAGGCTTGGGATACACTTATTTAATCGCCCCCAAGATAATCAACTCAAAATATACACCCGATAAAACAAAAGACCCACTCAATCGTGGGTCTTTTTTAGTTTGGCTATTAGTTACAGCTCAATTCACTACCCCAAACTATTGACCAAAACCACTGTCTTTTATATCAACCTTGGTCACGTCGCCATACTGAGCGGCAATATCGGCAATTTTTTCAGCATTACCAATCAACACATACTGCAAATTTTGTTGAGGGAAATACTGCTTAACTAAACGCTGGGTTTCAGCAATGGTTAACCCATCAACTTTAGCTTGAAATTGATTAATAAAATCATCATTAAAGCCATATAAATACATCTCTGACATTAAGCCTGCTAACTGGCTGGCGGTTTCAAACTTAGGCGGAAACTGCCCTTTAACATAAGCTTTAGCTGAATCTAAGGTCGCTTGGTCGATACCTTTTTCCCACAATCTTGCATAGGTCTTTAAGGCTAAATCAATGGCTTCTTTGGTGGTTTCAGCTTTAGTAAAAGTACTAATTTGAAATACACCAGCTTTTGAGAACGGCACAAAACCAGAGCGCGCACCGTAGGTTAAGCCTGCGTTAACCCTAAGTTCATCATTTAACCATGAGGTAAAACGACCGCCTAGAATTGTATTCACTACCGTTAAGCCAACGTAATCAGGGTTATCGTAACTTATACCCATGCCACCAAACACAAAAGTGGTTTCAATTGCATCAGGCTTATCCACCAGCAACACGCGGCTAGCGCCCATTACAGGTAAAGCTTGAGCTAAATCGGCTTGCACTGCGTCTTCAGTATTTTGCCATTGCCCCAAAGCTTGCTCTAACTTAGCTTGCATTTGCTGCGGGTCAAAATCACCCACAACACTAATTGCTACGTTATTAGGTTGATAGAAACCCTGATGAAACGCTCGTAGCTGCTCAATAGATAAATCAGCAATAGACTCGCTGTTACCTGAACTTGGGTTCGCATAAGGATGGTTAGCAAACACTAGCTTATTAAAGTAACGGCCAATCACAGCACGCGGGCTTTCCTTTTGTTGCGACAACCCCACAATTTCACGTTGCTGTAATTTAGCAAATTCTGCTGTATCAAAGTCAGGAGATAACAATACATTGCTAAAAATAGGCAGTACCTTATCCAGATCTTTACTCATAAAGCTGGCATCAATATAGCTGCCCTCTTGATCTGCGCCGGTATTCAAACTGGCACCCATAAAATCGAGTGTTTGTTCAATATCGGCTTTTGACTGACCCGCTGCACCTAGCATGAGCCCTTGGGCTGTAATGCTGGCTAGCCCTGAGGTGGTGTCATTCACTGCACCGGCTCGCACCACGGCATTGATTGTGATTAATGGCACTTCTTTTTGTACCATTAAATTCACTTTAAGACCGTTAGATAAACTCACCGTTTGATACTGAGGTAAGCTAAAGCTGCCTGTTTCGACTACATTGGCCACAGTACTGTTACTTGTAGTAGCGCAACCCGCTAATGATAATGCACTGACAATAGCCAGGGCCGACAACGACATTTTGATTGTTTGTTTCATAGGTCTCATTTGTCGCTCTCCTCTGTAGCCGCCAACACACCGACTGTACGATTAGCGCGAATTAAATAGGTTTGCGCCACACGCTTGATATCTTCTGGGGTCACTGTGTTATAACGCTCTGGCGCATCAAATAATTTTTCAAAGCTGCCAAAATACATCTCGTAGGTTCCTAGCGTGTTGGCTTTACCGTTAATGGTTTCCATATCACGATAAAAATTGATTAATTTAATATTTTTAACCTTTTCTAACTCTCCAGCTGTGACACCTTGGGTTGCGATTAAGTTAATTTGCTCTAGTAAGGCAAGCTCAAGGGTACTAGCTTCAACGCCTGTGTTAGCAACACCTAAGATGTAAAACAAGTTAGGGTCGAACGACATTGGCATGTACGTGTCTGCCGATGTCGCCAGTTGCTTGTCTACCAAGCCTTGGTAAAAACGCGAGCTATTACCTTGACTTAAGATTGAGCTGAGTAAATCAAGCGCATAATAGTCAGCATGACTGGTGGCCGGAATATGGTAAGCCAACATCACATTTGGAGTACTTACCGACTCTTTCTTAACAAAAACGCGACGCTCACCTTGCTGTAATGGCTCGACTGTGCGAACGGCTTTAGGCGGTGCTTGTGCCGGAATAGGTGCAAAATACTTATTTGCTAATCGCTTAACTTCAGCCAGCTTTACATCACCGGCAATAACCACAACGGCGTTGTTTGGCGCGTAATAGGTTTTATGGTATTGCTGCAAGTCTTCTAACGTCCATGCGGCAATGTCAGACTCATAACCAATAACCGACCAGCTATAAGGATGGGCTGAAAATGCCACACCTTTTAACGCTTCTTGTATGGTGCGCCAGTTAGAGTTTTCAAGCCCTGTTGTGCGCTCTGACTGCACCACGCCACGCTCACTCTCAACCATTTCAGGGTTGATATCTAAATTAGCGATACGGTCGGCTTCCAAATCAAACATGGTTTCAATGGCATTGGCGGGGAACCAGTCGGTATACACTGTCATGTCTTCAGTGGTGTAAGCATTATTTGCCCCACCAGCAGCTTCCATAGTGCGGTCAAACATTTTCGGACCAAACTTTTTTGAACCATTAAACATCATGTGTTCAAAAAAGTGCGAAATACCGGTAATACCAGGTACCTCATTGCGCGAGCCAACTTTCCAAAATAAGTACATATTGGCATTGGGTATAGAGCTATCCTCTAATACCATAATTTTCATACCGTTATCTAAGGTAAAACTATCAATATCTTTGGCGGTAGTGGCATCAGCACTTGATGTGCCTAAAATGCCTGCCAATAACATTAACGCGGTTAACGTCCGTTTCATATTTCGCTCCTTTGAGCTATTTTAACTATCAATGTTGAATAAATTTTACTCTGCTGCACCTAATGCTGTAAGCGCAATTTGTGTCATAGTTTGTACACCGACTTTCAAAGCGCTTTCATCCACATAAAATGCAGGTGAATGGTTACTGGCGACTTGGCTTAAGTCTTGGTCATGTGGAGTTACACCTAAGAAGAAAAATAACCCTGGGGTTTCTAATGCGTAATAAGAGAAGTCTTCTGCACCGGTAATTAAACCGGGTTCGATAAGCATTTCTTCGCCCACAACAGATGCAATTACAGGACGCATTTTACTGACTAACTCAGGATTATTAACCGTTACTGGATAACCCGCATCAATAATGGTTTCAGCACTTGCGCCCACTGTTTTAGCAGCATTGGAGGCTATATCAGCTAGCTTGACCTTAATCGCAGCTCGCATGTCTTGATCAAAGGTGCGGATGGTGCCAATTAACTCAACTTTATCAGGAATGATATTAGAGCGGATCCCGCCATTTATTGCCCCAAAACTCACCACGGCTGGCGCTTTAGTGATATCAACCTGGCGACTAATAATAGTTTGTACGCTAGTGATAATTTGCGCGGATGCCACAATAGGATCAACCCCGCCCCAAGGACGTGAGCCGTGGGTTTGTTTGCCTGTGACATTAATGGTGAATGAATCTTCGCTGGCCATGGCTGGCCCTGAACGTAATCCAATCACACCCGTAGGTAAACTTGAGGTCACGTGCATACCGAATACTTGATCAGGTTTACGTTTAGCAAATAAGCCTTGCTTTAACATCAACTCAGCTCCGCCCTCTTCACCCTCAGGTGCGCCTTCTTCCGCGGGCTGAAAGATAAACATCACATCTCCCGCTAGGCTATCTTTTACTTTTACCAGACTTTCGGCGACACCCATTAACATAGCCACATGGGTATCATGGCCACAGGCATGCATTACACCAACCTTTTGATCTCGATAAGTATCGGTAACTTTGGATGCAAAAGGTAAATCAACTACCTCAGTAACAGGTAGCGCATCCATATCGGCACGTAAACCGATTAACGGCCCTGGCTTACCCCCTTTTAAGATGGCAACTACGCCAGTATGTGCAATACCCGTTTGCACCTCTAGCCCTAAAGACTTTAGATGTTTTTCAATGACTTTACTGGTACGAAATTCACGATTAGATAATTCAGGATGTTGGTGTAAGTCGCGACGCCACTCAATAACTTTTGCCTCTACATCTGCAGCAAGCTGAGCAGCATTGGGTTGGTCGGCAAAGGCTGGTACTGCTAATAAACCTGTAGTTAAACTTACCGTCATAGTGGTAATGAACTTAGCAATTGATGTAAGGCGCATGATTAATCCGTTTAATTATTATAATTGGACAATTAACTTACCTTTATTTTGCTAAATTGTTAAATTTTTTGAGGGTGGCCGGCTAAGAACAATTGTATCTATTTGTTTGCAGTAATGAGTCCCCAAAAGTAAATTAGTTAGAGTCAGCGGATTCTGGCAAATGAAACATTACCACGTCATTCTCGATCACTTCGAGTTGCCATTGATACTGTTTAGCAATCCATTCAAAGGTCGACAGGCTATAAAAATTAATATGAGTAGGATCAAACTTGTAATGCCAGTCTATAAAACCTGCAATCCCCTTAACTCGCTTAGTCATAATAGCCAGCTTGCCTGAAGGGTTTAGTAAGCCTTGTAGTTGCTTAAATATTGCTTGGGGGTTAGCAATATGCTCCAGCACTTCGGTCATGGTGACAAAGTCATATTGCTGCTGTAGTAGGTCATGGTTAGGGAAATAAAATAAATCATAATTACTAACGTCAACACCCTGCTGCGCTGCCATTTGGCTAAGCACAGCACCTTCCCCACAGCCAAAGTCTAACCCCTTAGCGTTGGGGTTAACCCGAGCGAGTAATGGAGTTAAGGTACGAGATAGAAAGCGTTGATAACCCGCATCGGCAAAATCATTATGGTGACAATCATAGTGGGCTTTTTCTGCGGCTTTATCTAAATAAAATGACGCAGGTACAGTAACCAACTCACATTGTTTGCATTGAAAGTAGCTACGGTCTTTATCTTGGTGAAAAAACACCACTTCAGTGTGGTGACATAATGGGCAGCGTTCTGGCGCAACAACGGTATTAACAGCTAAATCTACTGACATGAAAGACACTCTATTGGCTCAACACTTAGGCTACTTTTCTTCACTAATTTGTTTTTCTTTAGCGGCGGCTTCTTGTGCTTGTTTTAAATATTTATTCTCTCGCTCAGCACGATCATCAAACTGCGTTTTAGCCTTTTCACGCTGCTCATTCTGCCATTCACCTGACTCCTGGCGCGACAACACATCTTGTTCGCGTTCAGCGGTTGCTTGCGCTGCAACACGCGCCTTGTCTAATTGCGATTGCGCTAACTTTTTAGAATCAATTCTGCCTTGCTGAGCCTGTTTTTCTAACGACAGCTTCTTACGCGGTTTTTCCGGATCGATTGGCGTAATAGTATCGCTTGCAAAAACCATTGAAGTTGAAGCTAATACTAAACAACATCCTAATAATAAATACTTCATTTTACTTCCTTGTCATTTAATTGATAACGGGCTTTGATGTTTTCAGGCATGGCGCTCAATCTATGTTGCACCATAGCATCAAAAACGGCAAACAAAGGCTCTGTGTCTAAGGTTTTATCTAGCGCCGACAATAATAAAGCCGTAGCCTCTAAGGTAGATAAACTATCAGGCCGTTTTGCTTTGCGAATAATATAATTTGATGCGTGTTCAACATCTAAATGGATAGCGGGGTAGTGTTGCAGCCATGGATTAGACTGGAGTATTTTATAAGCTTTACGCCAAGTGCCATCCAGTAAAATAATGATGCTGTCGGCCTGAGCACCCGATTGCGACACAGTTTGACTATTGTCACTTGGATACACCACATATATCGGCTTGGAGGCTTGGGCTAGGTAAGCCTGTAAATCAATAAAATCTTCTGCGGTTTCACCCACAAACACCCGCATGTTCGGCATAACTAAACGCATTAACCGAACGGTATTTTTAGCATGATTAACTTCACTTTCATGCTGCATCACTATGACATTTGTGCGCGCCTGTAATGGGCTAATCGCATGGCACACACAAGCTGTTTGTGGGTAATCACAGACGGCACAATAAGTTCTTCTCATCTTAAATTAAACCTGTTGCTTGAATACAGCAAACCATATAACATCATATTTTTACAATACTTTTACCATATCAAGGAAGAATAAATGACTAAGACAAGTTTGTCTTTAGCACTAATGCTGGCATTGGTCAGTTCGAACACGTTCGCAGAAACCTCTGACACTTTTCAACATGAAGCCGAGTTAGGCTTTCTAGACTCTACTGAAAACTCTGATGGCTTACTCAATCTCAATTATAGTTATTATTTTGAGCCCGTTAATCAAGCTGACGTTCCTTACGCACTGGCGCCTTTTCTCAATCAATATTCTACCATTTCAGCTCGCTATGCCGTAACCGATTACCAAGATTTATATAATATGGCGGGTGAATATGTCTTTGACTCTAAATTTTTCATTGGTGGGGACTATACTAGAAACACCACTGAAGGCATTACGCTATTTAACTCTGATGATAGCTCAAATTTTTACGGTGTTAATCTAGGCTACTACTTTACCAAGCAGTCAAAATTAACCTTGGCATACTTATGGAACTCTGAAGATGTAACTGAACAGTATGATGGTAGATACTATAGCGATAAAAATAAAAATAACCTTATCAAACTTGATTACCAGCATTATCTGCCTTTTGAGTCGATCTCAGGGTTGATGTTGAATGGCTTTATACTACATTCATCAATTAAAAATAACAGCGATTACACTCTCGTTTTAGAGCCAGATGACCACATCTCATCACGCACCTCTCACAGCGAAAATTCAGTAACGGTACTCGGTGTTAACGCTGATTGGTATATCACTGACTCTTGGTCTGTGGGCGGACTTTATACTTATTTTAATAGTGATTATGATTTTGATGGGATAAATATTATTACTACGCCTGATACCGTCGTTAATGATAATTATAGTTTCAGTGACTCAAACTCAAATGATACATATTCGATAAACACCCGCTACTTCTGGCGTTTCTCAAATATTTTCTCTGCTAAAGTATCTCTTGAGCAGACTTTTGTAGATTCTGATTCTCAGACCTCACTCGGTATCGCCATTAACGCTCGATTCTAAAACCTAATGACCTAGATCCAAAAAGCCCATTACTTTACTAATGGGCTTTTTTTGGTTCATGAGCATTCAGTACATATGCCTATTCAATTAAGCATGCTGCTCTTGGTGCCAATGATTAAAACGTTTCATGCCCATCATCAGCAATAACACACTGCACAATCCCCCCATTAATAAGGCTATTGCATAGGGCGCTGGAATATCAGTTAATTGAATAAGGGCGGTTAATATCGCTGCGCCGCTCATTTGAATACAACCTAGCATGGCCGTTGCTGTACCCGCACGCTCACCAAAGCCTGCCAATGCCATGCTAGTCGCTGGGCCAAGTAACGCCGCAAAGCCTACACATAACAACATCATGGGTAACATAAACCCAAAACCTGCCGCTAAGCCAGTTTGTGGGCCCACTAACTGCATCACCACTTCAATAGCCGCGGCTGCAACCATAAAGTTAAGTGCTACAACCACACCAGCACGATTACCGATGCGCTTCACTAATATCGGCGCAGCAAAACAAGCAGCAACATTCACCACGGCATTAAGTCCAAATAAGGCACTGAACGTTAGCTCAGAAATACCTAAACGACCAATTAACCACACTGGGGCATAAGACACATAACAAAGAATAGAAGCCATTGCGACCATACAAGCCGAGGCATAAAACATGAAATGACCATCACTTAACACCGGCTTATAGCGTCCCCAGCGGTATAATGTACCTGAGGTATCAGTGTTAAGCGGTCGAGTTTCAGGAAATTTAAAGCCAACAATAAACAACACGATAATGGCGTATAACGCCATAAAAATAAAGGTCGAACGCCAACCAAACTGCAGCGCCAATAATCCACCTAATGTAGGCGCAAGTGCGGGCACCACACAAATAGCGCCATTAAGGTAACTGTAAATCGAGCCACTTTCTTTATTGCTGTAGCAATCACGCACCGCACTAAACACCACAATAGACGTTGAACACGCGGCTAGCCCCTGAAATACCCTTGCAAGTTGCAATAACTCAAACTCAACCGCATAAGCCCCCAGAAAGCTACTGACGCCATAAAGCACAATACCAAAAATCGCAATCGGTCTGCGGCCAAAACGATCAGCAAGTGGGCCAATCAGAATTTGTCCAACACCCATAGCAAATAAAAACAGCACTAACGTGGATTGCACCTGGCTGTCTGACACACCGTACTCTAATGCCATGGTTGGCATAGAAGGCAAATAAATATCAATCGCTAAAGGGCTTAGCAGCACCATCAACATTAATAACGGTAATAGATTACGTTGCATCAAATTTCTCACTCGATTTATAGATTAACCACAGACTTCTATGTGTCTCACCTCAATCGTTATTTCTTATTGAGGTTAATAAGTAATATTAGCGCATTAGTGGTATGACAAGAAATGATATAAAATCCATAATGAATTTCCACAAAGGAATAACTGTTGTGAATTTAGACAACCTTGCCCGCATTGACTTAAACCTGCTGGTTACGTTACAAGTATTATTAGAAGAACAAAGTGTGACCCGTGCCGCTAATCGGTTGCACTTAAGCCAGTCAGCGTTAAGTAAAAGCTTAAATCGATTGCGTGACACTTTAGACGACCCATTATTTCAACGCACAGCCCACGGTTTAAAACCAACTGCCCATGCACTGGCATTAGGCAAAGTGTTACCACAAGCTTTACAAAACTTGTATCAGTTAACCTTACCACCTAGTTTCGAGCCCGCCACCAGCCAGCGTCACTTTGCTTTTTCTATGGTTGAAAGCGCTTATGAAACATTAATTCCTTACTTTATCGGTTCACTGCTAAAGCAGGCGCCTCAATTAAAGCTAGACACTTACGGCTGGACAGAAAAATCGATTTACGACTTACAACACGGCCAAATAGACTTTGGCATTGCGGGTCGTGATATGCATCCACACTCACAATTTAAAGAGGATAATCTTGCTGATGGCCTGCAATACCAAACCTTGTTTAGCGATAATCAAGTGTGTTTAGTCCGTAAAAATCACCCTATTTTATCTGCATTACAACAAGGTCACTGGCATCAAGAGGCGTACCTTGCCATGAGCCATGTACAAGTTCGCTGCGAAGGTAATGACTGGTGGGCATTGGATTACTTTCTCGCAAATAGTAATTATCATCGCCGAATATCCACAACTGTGCCCGACTTTTATGGTGCGGCCAGTATTTGCGCCCATACCGATTTAATTTTCACTTTACCATCCAGTTTTGCGCACCATGCACAAAACCTATATCCATTAGTGCAAATTCCCCTACCCTTTGAGTTTATGCCAATGGCCTATGTGTTACTTTGGCATGAGCGCAACAATCAAGACCCAGGTCATGAATGGGTGAGACAAATGATTGTTAATAGTATTCCCCAGGATCTCAAAGCATCACTCCATACTGAATAAACAAAAACCATCAATAATAAAAATCCCAGAAAAAAATCATGTCACGTTGCACTGAGAACATTAACTCACTTTAACGTGACATATTATGTCCAAAAGCGGCACACTAGCCTTTCAGTCTTCATTATTATTTATATGGGCTAATCATATTCAGGAGCCACTATGCAATTTAATCAATCATTTCGCGCGACCAATTTGAAAAACAACTTAACCGCAATGAACCCACTTTTGGCATTAGTGGCCTTTATTGGTCTGTCATTAATTGCCATGGTATTGCTGCCATTTATTTTGTTATTTTTATTGCTGAGCTTCATTACTTTTCAGCTACTAGGTCGTAAAGTTATTATCCCAAAAATGAAGCGTGCTTTTGAACAATCTCAGCGCCAACAAGGTCACACATACCGAAGCGATGCTGATATTCAACGCGAACCTACTGCACCTTATGCTGATATGTTTTCGCCCGCGGGGAAACATCAAAACAAGCCAAACCAAGGTGGACGTACGTTTGAGCATCAAGCAGACTAATCTAATATTGAATCAAATGAGGATGTAATAATCCTCCCCCGATGTCACTCCCCCTTTTAGTGACATAGGGGAGTTAACACATCATTAAGCTACACCGCAATCAAGACTATAATATTTACAGCGAACACAGAACTGTAATATTAATGCCATATGCTGCTTTTATTCATGCCATTTATGTGAGTATTAGCCCCTTGAAAATATCCACTCTATCTTTAGGCGCATCTGCGCTATTGCTACTGCTGGCAGCGTTGCTAGCAACAACCGTTTTATGGAGCAATCAACAACGACAAGTCAGTGAACAACTGAATCAAGACTTACAAAAAATCCAGCATAGTTTCCAATATGGCATCAGTCGCAATATCGATAAATACTTACAAACAGGTCAAACGAATTACCTTGAACAAGCGCGTAATGACATTACCAAAATTAATGTAGACATTACTCAGTTACACCAAGTTCATCCTTACCTAAACAGTGCTTCTTTAACCACATTGATGACGCAATTAATTAGTGATTTAGACACTAAGTACCGCGCAGCGGGTAAGCTAGCAGGTAACCCAAGACAATTATTGGCATTCTCTGAATCAGAAATGCTCGACTACAGTCGTAACTTAAGCCGCTACGCCCAATCAGCTTCGCAAGACATTCATGACCTCAATACCGCACAGCAATATCTCGCGCTTAGTGTTGAGTTACCCAGCTTAGTGTATACATTGTCTCAGCAAACCCAGGCGATATTAATCGACAAAGATAGCGGCGTAGCTAACAACCTAAATTTTTCTATCAATGCCCTAAACCTGTGGCACGATAAATTAGATAATCTGCCTTTGTTGGGCATTTACCAGACCGAAGAAGCGGATGAATTTGCCTTAGGTGATGATGAAACGATCCAAATTGAAACAGGCGAAACGCCACGGGCAGAGTTACTCAGTATAACACAGCGCTACGGTAAAGAGGTGGCGAATACTGAGCAGATGTTGACAGAAAATCAGCGAGTACAAGCCGCATTAATCAAAGCTACCAACCAGGTAGAGTATCAGCTGGTCGCATTAGCAAGCACCCAGCAGGCAACTGACCAGCAATTAAAAGTCAATTTACAATGGCTGCTTTATAGCATGGTAACCTTGCTGGCACTCTTTTCAATCGGTTATTTCATCTTGCAGCAACGCCGAGTTGTCGCGCCATTGAAAAAGCTAAACCGCGCGTTTTTATTATTAAGTGAATCTAACCAAAGAGAACCGCTTGCGGTGAATAGTCAGTGTGAAACAGGACAAATTGCCGCACACTTTAACCAACTATTACAACGTTTTGAGCAAGAAGATAATAAACAAAAGCACAATATGGCTAAGGTGTCGCAATCGTTAAGTGATTTAGTGGCAAGAATTGGCTCATTATCAAACAGCACCCAACAAACCCAAACCGTGGTACAGCAAGCACAAGGTCAAACTACCGATTTAATTGAACTAGCCAATCAAGTCAATCAGTCCTCTAGCGCATTAACAGCCACTGCCCAGCAAACCATGAACGACATGCAAGCCAGTCAACTAGAAGCGCAGGAAGTCCTGACCGCCACTAACCATACATTACACACAGTCACTCAATGTAACCATTCACTATCACAACTCAGTACCTCTGTGAGTGATGCTGCTAAAATTGTTGATGTGATTGGTAACATTGCCGAACAAACCAACTTATTGGCATTAAATGCAGCTATTGAGGCAGCAAGGGCTGGCGAACAGGGACGAGGATTTGCGGTTGTCGCTGATGAGGTGCGTAACCTGTCACAACGCACTCAGGTATCGCTAAAAGAAATAATGGCAATTCTCACCCAACTTACCCAGTCAAATAGTGCACTCAGTAGCAGTGTCAGTGATATAAGCACAGCATCAGCGCAACAGAAAACCCGCGCACAAAGCTTACTTGCCGTTGCCCAGCAAGTTCAACAACAGGCCAATGTTATGCTCAACAGTGCCAGCCAAGGCAGCGATTTTGCCAAACAGCAGGTGCATCATCTTGATGAGTTTGTTATCGCCATGGACAACTTAATTCAACGTGCCAAGCATGCATTTGAACAAAGTGAAACCATTGCATCACAAGTGAATAATAGTGTCGATAATATTGAGCAAAGCCTAGGAATTAATAGTTAGAGTTAAAGGGAAAGGATCATCAGACTGATCTAATCCTGTTACTGATGTAACAGGATTAGCGATTAGCATCGTTAAACATTAAAAATACATCGATAAAATGAAGAGGTCTCGTGTTATGTGATACCTCTTTATAAAGCACGTGCGCCAAACGTTATGCGTTGAAAACGCGTTAATTTACCTTCAATTCAGGTAGAGATGCATTCAATTAGCTAAATTCAACACGTTTAACCTATTTTATAACAAACTTGTCATCTGTTTTGAAAACAAGGCGCATTAACACGTCAACAGCTTGCCTATTGCACGTTAATCTAACGCTATTAGCAAGAAAAAGGGCTTTTTGGTAAGTGTTTACTATCACGAGCTTAGATTAAGCATATGTTTTGCTTGTTGCAGGGCAGCCAACTCACCTTCACTAGGCTGAAGCGCGGTCACGCAGTGGTTGTCAATAACACTGTCAATTTGCATTAATAGCGACTGCCACAAAGGCGCTACTACTTGCCGCTGAATATCATTACCATGCAATTTTGCCTGTTGTAATAAGTAAGCTGATTGCACCACATCGACTCGACCTAACATACCGTCAGCCAAAGCAACGCTGAGCTCAATCATTGCGGTAACATTATGGCCATATTTAATCACATCATGTAAGTAGCGCTCGGCTTGTTCTAGTTCGGCTTTAGTGGCGTGTTCATGGTGAAGAATAGTCGTAGCGCAATGTAACATGGCATCTAACTGGCCTTGACTGGCCGCTTCTTGCATCCATATTTGACTTTGCTCAAGCTGCACATCGATATTATCGCCAACATTTAAAGCCAATTTTTCGGCTAATAGTAACGCTAAATGATACTGCGCCTGAGGATAGCCAGACTCTGCCGCTTTGCTCATCCAAACATATGCCTTTTGGTATTCACCCGCTTCATAAAACAACACCCCAAGATTAGACATAGCTTCAACATTATCAGCTTCAGCCGCTTGGGTTAGCAATAATTTAGCCTGTTCAACATCAGCACCAAACACCTCACTGCCCACCAGATAAAAGTAACCCAGTAATGCTTGAGCATCGGCAATGCCATGCCTAGCGGCTTGAGCAATAAGTAACTCGCCTTGTTTTGTGTGCAGGGCTTTTTTTGCTGGCTCAAAATCAGCATAACCATGCAGCAAGCTGACACCGTGTTCATATAATGCCGCATGCTCAAAAGGTGCTGCCTGGGCAAACCAATAAGCCGCCTGAGCAAAAAGTCGCTGCATCTCATCCTGATTAAACTGTGGATTATGTGTTTCATCGGGAGCAACAGCTTGAGTGCCAGTTTGATCTTGAGCCATTAGTGCTTGAGCTTTTAGCGACATAGCCACTAAATACTGAGCATGATGGTCATTGTGCATCATGGCGCGATAGCATACATCTCTGCCCGCCAATGAATCAAAAGGCACAAATTGATAGGCAGGCGCTGATGCTTGGTGCACTAACGGATAAAGCTGCTTGATCACGTCAATAATGTGCTTAATTGATTTTTCAGCCAAGGACACTAATTGATGTTGGGTAAGATGATATTTTTCTGGATGAGCACCACGATTACCGTCAGCACGCAATTTATGCATGGTACGAATAGCAGTAACGTCAATAAGGCGAGCTTGGTTTAATTGCTCAATGCGATCGTATAGATTAGGCCCAATAAACTCTAGCTGATGCTGTTTAGCAACTAGGCTGGCAAGTTTGTGAGTAAAGCTGCGGATATAAACCAGCGCTTGAGTGGGAATATCACGAACATAACTCTTTGCGCTGGCATAATCTTCACCAAGTTCAATGGAGAATTGGCTAACTAACTCAGTATCAGTTATCAATAGACTCTCCTATCGACTCAGTAAATTAGGTCTAATAAATTACACTTCTGTGTGGTTATCATCATCTGTTGAGGCGTCATCTATAGGAGCATCAATTTTACGATTAACCATATAGAGACGGAACAATGCCACGTTAATAAATAACCCAAAAAAAGCGAACACAGTGTCGGTAATTAATTGCAGTGGAAAACCAACTTGTGCAGCCATTTGTGAAAGCGTACCACTGATTAATATGAGTGGCAGATACAACATTAATATCGCAATGGTTTTAACTGTAATCGGCCCGGTAAATATAAAGCTAGCTTTAATGGCTTCCAATGGCGTTAAACGCTCAACAATAACCATAAAGTTCACATAAGCTAAGCGCGAAAATAAATAAAAACTAATCCCAAAGCCCACTATGCCAAATGGACCAAAGGCAGCAAATAGCATCACTGGGGTTAAAATAGCTAAACCAGAAAACACTCCCGCAAGTAATAAAGGCGGCACAAATTGAATGCTTTGTTTAAATACCATAGCGGTTGAAACATCGTGGCCACGTGAGCGCACCTCTAGGTATACCGTAATTGCTGCTATCAATATAGAAAACAGTAACAGCAACACCATCATGGCTGCGGCATGAATACTACCAAACTCTGGCGTTTCAGCCTGGGCTTGCATCAACATCTCATTACCCAGCCAAAGCTGGATCATCACTTGTATCAGTAATAACGGAAAGGTTATTGCGGCAAGTTGGCTAATATGATTACGAAAAAAATTATAGGCTTCAGTCAAAATCGCTGAAAGTGACATAAGTGAGATCCCAAAAATCGGCTTAAGATGATTATGGCGCTAAGGATACCCAAAATTGATCGAGTTTGCACAAAACAAAATCTTCATATGTCGTATAGAGGCAAAAAAAGTTAACATAATGCCAATATCAGCACTATTTTTACCAAAGGATCAACTTTATGAACCGTTCTATTATTGCCTGTTCAGTATTATCAGCCGTATTACTCTCTGCTCCAGTAAATGCTGGTTGGTTAGACAATGTCACCAAAAAAGAAGCGGCACCCGTCGCAACCCAAGCTGCTGCAGTAACTGGGTTAGCGGATAACGCCTTAGTGGGCAATGTTATGTCTCAACTTGGCTTAACTGAGCAACAAGCTGCTGGCGGCTTAGGCTCGATACTGAATTTAGCCCAGTCAAACCTAGGCAAGAACGATTTCAGCACCTTAAGTAACAGCATTCCCGGCATAGACTCATTATTAGGTGCAGTACCGGCCATGGCTGGTGATTCAGGTATGTCAGGCTTATTGTCAAAAGCAGGTAACCTAGGTTCATCATTCCAGGGCGCTGCAGTTGTTTATGATTCTTTTGAAAAACTGGGCATTTCAAAAGAATATATTGCGCCTATGGTCGACATTGCTAAGCAATATTTACAGCAACAATCAGGTGAAGGCACAGTTGATTTGCTTATGAAAGGTTTAGGGTCGCTGCTGTAAAACATTAGCCAAACCTTGTCAGCTAATTAATCTGCTCATTTACAAATATAAACATAAATTAATGCCGAGCACTGTGCTCGGCATTGTTGTCTTTGCTAGGATGTATGTTGATTAAGATGCGTCTTTGTTAGAAAGAGGCGAAATGAGGAACAACGATGATTGCCAAACTCAAACAATTTATTCAAGCCCGCTCCCAGGCAGACAGCCCTGAAGATAAAACCCGTCAATTGCACCTGGCGGCAGCCACACTGTTACTCGAAGTGGTCTATGCAGATGAAACCTTGGATGACAATGAAGCTGCACTGTTACCTAGCATGCTTGCTAACGCATTGAATATCACTGCCGAGCAAACAAAAGAGCTAATTGAAGAAGCTAGCTTAATCAGAGGTAACGCAACCTCGTTATTTGAATTTACCGCTGAAGTGAATCAAGCGTTCAGCCTTGATGAAAAGCAGCAATTACTGCTGGCAATGTGGCAATTAGCTTATGCCGATGGTGAACTATCGCAACATGAAGACCAAATTATTCGCCGCTGTGCTGATTTACTTCATCTCAAGCACAGCGAACTGATCCAAATGCGTAATATCGCTATATCCCAAAGCTAGCTCAGCTTATTCCGGCAAGTGAGCCGGAGCCTGTATGGACTTGCTTTGTAAGTGTGTTTTTTGCCACCACATGAATGGGGCTATAACAGCGACCAACAAAACTGCATACAGCATGTTGTCAGCAAGGGCGATTCCAATGCCGACACAAAATAGGCAGCTAGCAGCCACTAAAGGCAGATAACGCTTACTCAATAGTTTAACCGCTGAGAGCATCGCCAATAAATAGATAATCACAAATACTCCATTGCTCCAGGCAATCAGTTTTTCTAAATCCTGATTAGAATAAAAGGTCAGCACAATCACTAATGCCATAGTGCCCAGAATGGCAAACAAGGCCCTAAACGGAACACCATGGCGATTTAGCACCACAAAGTATTTAGGTAAAATACCTTCTTTGCTAAAGCTCCAAAGTAATCTTGCAGCGCTTCCAGCATAAACATTTACCGTTGCCAAACCACTGGCTATACCTAAAACACCGATTATTTGAGCACCATAACCGCGTAAAAAGCTATCACTCAGTAGGTAGTCAAACGCGCTTATCATCGCTACGCCATTGTTATCCGACGGCACCATTAACAATAAAAATGTACAGGCTAAGTAAATAACACCCACTAACACTGTACCCATTAAAATGGCAGGTAACATGTCCTTATCTGGGCGACGAAAGTCGCTAGCAAGATGGGTCATGGCTTCAATACCTAAAAAGCTCCAAAAACCTATGCCCATTGCCAACATGACTGTACTCACCTGTGGATGGCTAGTTTGGTTAAAAGACTCAAGTTGCTCTGAGTTGAGACCACTTGCGCCAAATAATATTGCTACCACAGCCACAATCGCCAAAGTTAATCCAAACTGCAACTTGGCTGACACCTGAATACCGCGAATATTTAGGCCTAACAACATCAACACCACAAATAGTTCAGCGACTAATTGCCAGCCATTGTGCAGTGGCACTAATGCGTTCATAAATTGAAAGGTCATTAAAATTGCCGCAGGCGCACCAATAGGAATAACGAGTAGAAAAATGAGCCCAATGGTTCTGCCAGCAGTTCGGCCAAATGCTTTCTCAACAAAATAAGCTGGCCCAGCTGCGTGGGGGAAACGGCTCGCCAATAATCCAAAGACTAACGCTACCGGAATAATGGCTAAGGTCAGAATTAACCAACCTAATAAAGCCCCTGAGTCCGCCACTGCTATCGTCATTTGCGGTAATATAAACACCCCTGTACCCAGCAAAGTGGTGGCCATTAAGCCTGCGCCTTGCCAACGTCCTATGGTTCCTGTGATTTGATTCATTTGTTATTCTACTGGGCTTATTTTAGGTTATTATAGTGCCACATGGGTTTTCATTCTGTCGGCGATATAACGCAAACTGCTCGATTAAACCCACAAAATGACGGTTAAAGGTAAAAATACCAACAAAATGACGGATCAGCTGTGGACAAATTTGATAAAGCCATTATAAATGAGTTACGCCAAGATGCGCGTCAAAGTATTTCGACTATTGCAGATAGAGTCAATTTATCTCGAAGTGCTGTGACCGAAAGGATTAAAAAACTGGAAAACACCGGCGTGATCCGCGGCTACCAGGTGCTTTTAAGCGAATCGCAAAAACAAGGGGTATCAGCTTACTTTGAAATCCAGCATAAATGCCCGCGGTGCGCAGATGTGGTTCACGTTTTTCACAGTATCCCTGAGGTCATTACCTGCCAGGGCATTACCGGTGACATGGACTTATTAGTCTATGTACATGCAGACTCAATGAAGCGCTTACATGAAATTCGTGAATTTATTGATGCACAAACTGACATTATTAAAATCAAAACCCACGTGGTAATGAGTGAATGGATAAATAATCTCAATTCGGATTAAGCTAAATAAGCGTTCTCATAATCGGGTTCAATCAAGCAAGGTGTAGGTACTAATTTATAAATAAAAAAACCAGCAACCTAGTAAAAGTTGCTGGTACTGTCTTATGGCAAGATTTGATTCTAAATATATGAAAAATTTGACTCTACAAATCGATTTACACTAATTGCTTACCAATCTCTAAGCCTTTACCGCGTAACTCTTCTAATTTCTCAGCTAAACCTGACATATCCATTTTAATAATACCGGCTTTATTCACTAGGGCAGCAAGCCAGGCAGTAAAGATTTCTTCCTCACGTTCATCATCCCAATGCATATAAATATGTTGAGATAAATACATTAAAATCGCTAATTTGGATGCGGGTTCCGCCGCAATAGGATTACGTTGAAACTCTATGCCTGCCACTAAACTAGGGGTAAATTTCCAGGTTTTAGCCAATAGTGCGCCAACTGAAGGAGAGTCAAAACCTAATAATTTGGTTTCAAGCTCTTGCGCATCACCACCTTGCTCAACCGCTGCACGAATTTGCGCTGCTAAACTAGGTTCAATGGTGGCAACTAATAACTCACCGATACGGTGTAAAATACCGCAGGTAAATGCTTCATCTGCGGGCACATTACAACGCTTGGCTAATTCCTGACTGTATAGTGCTACTTCAAAGGTTTGGCCCCAAAAGTCAGCTAAATCAATACCGTCTACCTTAGGAATTGCACCAACAACTGCGGAGGCAATGACTAAGGTTCGCAAAGTTTGCATTCCGAGGCGGATCACCGCTTCATCAATCGAACCCACTTCTCGACTGCGGCCAAAATGGGCAGAATTAGCTAAACGAAGTACCCGCGCGCTGATCAATGTATCTTGAGCTACTTTTGATGAAATACTTTTTACTGAACTATTTTCATTATTAACCGCTTCGAGTAATTCACTGATCGCTTTAGGTAAACGAGGAAGTTCATCAACTCTTTTTAATAGCGCCGCAGTCTGCATATATGTTCTCCTGATTATTCACCCATATCCTCTTTTGATAAGGGATGAGTTCACTTAATTGGTCAGTAATGCTTAACCAATTAACCGACTCACTATGGTAGGTGAGATTATTGTGTTTTTATCCTGCTATAACCAAGTTGTAACCGTCATAAGCGAGAGCTAGTGTGACTCCGATTACATTAGCAATTGCATTATCAATCGCCTAAGCAATTTAAGACTCAGTCTATCGCTAACATCAAGCTATCCTGTTTATGTTTGATTTTTCTTGTTTAACAGTTTGACATTGTTTAAGTATCTGACTTTATATAAATCATATATCTAACATTAGCACAACAAAAAATTTACTTGTGGGGTTTTAGTAAATATTTTCACTGATATTTTTCAGCGCCATGTTAAAAATGAAGACTAAATCTTAGATATCGCTATGACGAACGGTTACACTTAAAACAGACTCTTTTTTGCAGGTATTTGTTAATATGCAATCTCAGGCCAGTGCCGATTTAAATCTTTTGTGGGGCCAATTAATTTTTGAAGAACTTAGCCGCTTAGGGGTGAAGCACGTATGCATGGCGCCAGGTTCACGATCTACACCTTTAACATTAGCCGCAGCATCACAAACCAGCATTAGTCGCCATATTCATTTTGACGAACGCGGATTAGGCTTTATGGCACTGGGGTTAGCCAAAGCCAGCTGCGCTGCAGTGGCGATCATTACCACCTCTGGTACCGCCGTTGCCAATTTATATCCTGCAATAATAGAAGCTTGGTTAACCCATGTACCATTAATTATATTATCAGGCGATCGCCCGCCGGAATTAATTGACTGTGGCGCCAATCAAGCGATTACTCAGCCGGGTATTTTTGGCCATTATGCAGTTCAGGTGAATCTACCTACGCCAGATTTAGCTTTACCAGCAAGTGCACTGTTAACCACTATAGATCAAGCTATTAGCCAAACTAGCCAACCAGTACACATTAATTGTATGTACCGTGAGCCGTTTTACCCTAATGAACTTAGCCCCCTAACCAAGCAAGCTAAAAATGCGCCGATTGTTATTCAACAATATCTAAAACCTCTTTGTCAGTGGTTAAGCCATCAACATCCATATAGTTATTATCATCCAACAATGGGCGCAAAGCTGCCCAGCGAAGATGGCTTAAAACGCTTTGCCCATGGTAAGGGCGTTATCGTGGTTGGCACCTTGTCATCTGAAGATAATCCGCAACAAATTGTCGAAATAGCTCAAAAACTGGCCTGGCCGATAGTAACCGATGCCCAATCTCAGCTAAGACAGCATTCAGGGGTTATTGGTAATGTCGATCAACTGCTGCTTTGCCCTAGAACCAGCAAGCTATTAGAACAAGCTGATCGTGTCTTGGTGTTTGGTGGACGCTTTATTTCCAAGCGCTTAATCAGTTACTTGGCAAATCAACCTTGGCATAGTCATTGGCAAGTGTTACCTCGCTCAAATCGTTTAGACCCTAGCCATCAAAGCAAACAGATTTGGCAAACCAGTGTCAGTGCATTTTGTAAATTAGCCTGGCCACGATCATCAAGTGCCAACTGGGCGCTAGAACTCATTAACCATAATGAAGCCCTAGCTGAATTATTTATCCAACACATTGACCAAACTCACTTTGGTGAGGCACAAGTTATTCGCTGGATTGCCCAACAACAAACTTCCGATAATATTTTATTTATTGGCAATAGCCTACCGATCCGTTTATATGATATGTATGCCCCAATAGGCCCAGCTTTGCCTAAGATATACACCAATCGCGGCGCCTCTGGTATTGATGGGCTGATAGCCACCAGCACAGGGATTGCTATCGGTCACAAACTCCCTATGGTTATGATAATAGGCGACATTTCTTGCTTACATGATTTGAACTCTTTGGCGTTATTGAAGCAAATCACCTCGGCATATGTGTTAGTGATATTAAATAATGACGGTGGTAATATTTTTAATTTATTACCTGTTCCAACCGAACAACTCAGAGATGACTTTTATCGCTTATCACATGGATTAGAGTTTGGTTATGGTGCAGCAATGTTTGGCTTAGCTTACCGTCAAGCCGATGATTTAGAGTCGTTTATACAAGCCTATACCGAAGCTATGGACTTTAATTGCGCCAGCGTGATTGAAGTGAATGTCAGCCATGATCAAGCGAGTAATCAAATCGCTCAAATTAGCCAATGGGTTAAACAGCATTAATGACTTGGATTAATCGATACGGCGACCCTAAATTATCTGCCATGGTGTTTCTACATGGCTTTATGGGAGCAAAAGAAGACTGGCAACCTTTGATGGCCAAGATGAGCCAGTATTACCATTGCATTTGTATCGATTTACCTGGCCATGGCGGCAATCAATATCGTTTACCGACCCCAGGATTATTGGAGGCTGCTGAACATATTTTTAAGGCAGTAACCCAATTAGGCTATCAAAATTTTCACTTAGTTGGTTATTCGCTAGGTGGGCGCATAGCCTTACATATCGCCAAACAACAGCCACATGCATTACTGAGTTTAGTGCTAGAATCTGCCCATCCCGGTTTGCAAAATGAACCAGATAAACAACAAAGAATACTAAGCGATAAACGCTGGGCAGATAGGCTTATCGCCCTTCCTTTGAAACAATTTCTGAGTTTATGGTATCAACAAGCGGTATTCTCAGGCTTAACTTCAGATCAGCGCCAATGGCTAATCAGTAAGCGCCAATCGAACAATCCACATCATCTTCATGCATGCTACCAAGCAACCTCATTAGGTTGGCAGCAAGACTGTCGAGACGTGTTGCAACAACTCAAGTGTCCTAGCTACTTTATTACTGGCGAGCAGGATAAAAAATTTCTGCAAATAACCAGTCATTGGCTAGAACAACTGCAACAAAGTGCCCAAGCAAACATACCCACCTCTAGCGTAGCACAAACACTTATATCACAGCCTCATGTGAGCATAATTGCAGGAGTGGGTCACAATATTCATTCAATACAACCGCAAATGTTCGCTGACAGGTTATTATTGTTACTTCGCGATGATCCACAAAAATAAGAGTGCCCTATGACTAAGATCGCATCGTTTGAATTGTATCAATTTCAAATTGATTTAACCGTACCTTTACCTGTTGCTAAACAACGCATTGATCATCGAATTGGTATTATTGTTAACGTGACACTGGACGATAACCAACAATATTTTGCCGAAATATCTCCCCTTGCAGGTATTGATATTGAAGGTTTACCATTGACTGGATTTAGCCATGAAACCCTCGCGCAAGTTAGCGCTGAACTGATCCAACTTCAATCTCAGTTAATAGGGCAAGAGATCACTGAACTCGCCCTGGCTGCAGAGAGAAGTTTATTGCCTTCTGTGCAATTTGGTTTAAGTGTATTAGCGGCCAAATGCCTGCAACAGTTCCCCGTTAGAGTCATTACTCAAGCAAATATCCCTTTGCTGTACCAAGGTTTATCCACAACGGTAATTGATCAAAAACTGGCTGATTTAAGCCATATACACAGTGTAAAAATCAAAGTGGCACAAACCGACATGGACAGTGAAATTGCTTTTGTCCATAAGGTGTTAGCACGTAAACCCAGTTTAACGCTTCGTCTTGATGCTAATCGCGGTTTTACCCTCAATCAGGCGGTCGATTTTTTAGCCTGTTTACCTAAAAAACAAATCGAATACGTTGAAGAGCCTTGCCAGCAACCCAGTGATAACCTGAAAATGTATCAACAACTCGGCATTAAATACGCATTAGATGAGTTTTTGCTAACCACAGATTTAGACTTCGAGAAATTGTTGCAACAACAACCCGGTATAGGGGCATTTATTTTAAAACCCATGTTACTGGGCTCACTCAGTAAGATGCAAGAAATTGTCAGCCTGGCCGATCACCAAGGTGTGCGTTGTATTTTAAGCTCAAGCCTTGAGTCTGATGTCGGCATTGCTGATTTAGCCCTTATTAGCCAGGCACTCACCCCTGATAATCCAGCAGGGCTAGATACCTTAAGTGCATTTAGCCAGCGTTTGTTAGATGAAAATGGCCAATTAAAGCTAAATAAGCTCAAACTGATTAAAGGCTAGTCAGCGATATGATGTTATCTCCAGTTCAACAAGCCGCGCGGCAGTCCGCTGATAATACTGCAGTGTTACTTGAGGGAGCATCGATAACTTACGCAAACTGGGCAGCACAAATTTCTGTGCTGTCAGCTAACTTGCTACAACAGGGGGTAATGCCTGGTACTATTATTGCGACCATTATCCCAACACCAGTTAACGCCAATAAAATCTCAAATCACGACTTAGCTCAGCAAACCTTTGCCATCATGACACTTTATTGGGCATGTGTTGAAATTGGCGCCATATTTTTTCCCATCAACGGCCACTTTTCTGTTAACCAAATCGAGCAACTAATTGGCCGTTTTCAGATCCATTTTATTTGGCAACAAAGCGAAATAGTATCGTTTGAGCGCCATCCAGCGTTAATTGATTTAGCTCAAAACGTAACGACTGATCATCAACTCGACAATAGTCAGCCCGTTTATGCCGTGCAAAAAGTAAACCCGCACAAGCCGGTTAATATCATTTTGACATCGGGCTCTAGCGGCACGCCCAAAGCGGCTGTACATGGGTTAATCAATCACATTGCCAGTGCTCAGGGCTCAAGCCGTTATATTCCGCTGCATAATAACGACCGTTGGTTACTGTCATTGCCCTTGTTTCACATTGGTGGTCTGGCAATAGTTAATCGCTGTGCCCTCGCTGGTGCATGTATTGTGATTAAATCAAACTACATCACATTGGCGCAGCAACTTGAAGATGAAGCAGTTACCCACGTATCTATGGTGTCAACACAAGCGCTGCAAATTCTGCAGCAAGCGCCACAGGCGTTAAGCGGATTAAAAGCCTTATTACTTGGTGGTGGGGTTATCGAAGCTACATTGATAGCATCATTAGCACAGAAAAAAGTGAACACTTATACCAGCTATGGCATGACAGAAATGAGTTCGCAAATCACCACTGCCAAAGCTAATTTACAGCAACATCATGGCCGTGCATTACCTAATAGACAGTTAAAATTGGTTGATGGGGTTATTTGGGTAAAGGGTGAGTGTTTGTTTCAAGGCTATCTAGAGATAAATCAACAGCAACAATACCAGCTCCATTTACCTGTCGATGAACAAGGCTGGTTTTGCACACAGGATCGCGGCCAATTAAATGAAAAAAGCCAACTGATATTATTAGGTCGAGTCGATAACATGTTTATCTGTGGTGGCGAGAATATCCAACCAGAAGAAATTGAATCAGTGTTACTGCAACATCCTTTAGTGGTTAACGCTATAGTCTTTGGTGAACCTGATGCTAAGTTCGGTTTACTCCCAGCTGCGATTATCGACTATGCCACAGCAGACTTACCGATTGATATTGAAAAACAATTGGCTGACTGGGTCGGTGAGAAGCTGGCAAGTTTTAAACGGCCGAGGCATTGGTATATTTGGCCTAATATTGCCGCAATAGGTTTAAAGTTGAATAGAAAACAAGTCATAGCAGCAATTAAGCCGTAGTAGCTTCTCATTCATTTTAAAGAGGTCGCTGCCTAAGTTAACAATAACGATTCCCTAAACAGAGCTTAATATGAAAAAAATAATTGTTCTCTTACTGATATGTATGGCCATTTATCAATTATCTTTAACTGGCAGTAACTCAGCGGTATCAGTTAAAACTCCAGCACAAAGCACTACTCATATTGGCACAGTTAGTGTGAATGAGTCAGCTAGCGTTAGTGCAACACAAGACGTAATTGCAAACGCCTATGAAAATAAGCGCAATAATGTACAAGTCAAAGGGGCTGGTAAAGTAATCAAGTTATTAGCTGACGACAACCAGGGCTCGCGTCATCAAAAATTTATTTTACAGTTATCATCAGGTCAAACGTTACTCATTGCACATAACATAGACTTAGCGCCGCGGATAAATACAATATCGATTGGCGATCAAATTGTATTTCATGGCCAATACGAATGGAATGATAAAGGTGGTGTAGTTCATTGGACTCACAAGGATCCAAATGGTCGTCATATTGGTGGTTGGTTGCAGCATAACGGCCAGACTTATCAATAGGCCTTCAATCGCCGACTGTAAATAAGTGTCTCTCCAAAAAACTCTTCACTGCCAATATCTCGGCTGTTTTGTTCAATCGCTAATAAAAGATTTATTTTTGTCAAAAAGGCTATTGACTGCTTTTTTGCTATCCCCTCTGTAGCTCGTTAATAATGATAAAATCTTGTTGGCTATTGCATATTTACCCACATCTTTACACTTCTTTAATTGATGAATTAAACGATATTAATTATCATTCGCATAAATTAAACGCAATACTAAATAGTCGTGACTTTTTCACGATCAAAACTGAGAACGTTATTTATGAAAGTGGTATCAGCTTTAAAATGGATTCATAACTGGGTAGGATTTTTTATTAGCATTACTATGCTCATAGTCTTAACCACAGGGGTCTATCTTGGCAGCATGGATATGCTTAATCGCCTAGACAATAAAGGCCAGCAATTTGTGCCGCTAAACACAGCAGAAAAAGCACAGGTAACCCAAACTGTGTTTGAGCGTTATCCTGAAATGAGTACGGTACGTTTTCCAACCGAGCACTCACCTTTTATTGAAGCTGCGACCCGTGGAAAAAGCATTGCGTTAGATAATAATCTAAATGAAATCTCCATCCATGAATCTAAAAATGTGCCTTTTTATAGTACAATTTTTTGGTTACACAGAAATTTTTTACTCGATGATGTGGGCAAATATATCAACGCATGGGCTGCAATCATTGGCGGTGTGATTACCTTAATTGGGGTTTACTTATGGTGGCGGGTACGCAGTGGATTTAGGCTTAAACACAGTGTGCCAAAAGATACCCGTTCAAGCAGCTTAGTGAAAAGCCATATTCAACTAGGATTATTTATTTCACTACCGTTATTTATTTTGTGTATAAGTGGATTTTTGATCACTTACAAAGGCTTATGGACGGATTATTTACAACACCAGCAAGCACCCAATGTGTCTTATCCGCAAAGCCAGGAAAACGACTGGTACAGTCAACTGGATACCGCTCAGAAGCTGTGGCCAGATTCACTGTTAGTCGCGGTAAGTAAACCAAGGCAACCAGAGGCGCAAGACGCTACAGAACAAGATTTAGAATACAGCATACGTTTTGATAGCCGCAATAGTGTCTGGTTAAGACAAGCAGATAACATTACGATGAATTACCAACGAGGTGAAATTCAGTCCGCATTAAAGCACAGTGACCGACCGATTGCAGGTCAAATAGCCAGCTTTGTGAGACCGCTCCATGATGCACTGAATATGCCTTTTAGCTATGTACTATTCATTACTTTCGTATCTGTAATTGGTACATTTATTTTATTGTTTAGTGTAGTAACGTTTTATCGACGGACATTTAAATCTAAAGCCTGATATAACAAAAAACGCGCCCTATAGGCGCGTTTTAAATCAAAATAATCAGAGATTAAGCGTAAGAGTGATCACCATGTTGATGGTCAGTCACGTCACGCACACCCTTAAGTTCACCAGGGAAAAGGTCAAGTAATTGCTTCTCGATACCATCTTTTAAAGTAATATCTACTTGTGAGCAACCGTTACAGCCGCCACCAAATTGTAATACGGCGACATCCTCAGCAGAAATTTCTACCAACATAATGTTGCCGCCATGGCTAGCAAGCTGTGGGTTTATTTCCGACTGAATAACATATTCAATACGTTCTTTTAATGGCGCGTCGTCAGACACTTTACGCATTTTGGCATTTGGTGCTTTTAAGGTTAACTGCGAACCCATTTGATCAGTAATATAATCAATGGTGGCCTCTTGAAGAAAAGGCACACTTTTCTCATCAACCATAGCCTTAAACCCGTTGAACGGTAATTCCATATCATCATCTTCTACCGCATCTGGTGGGCAATAAGACACACCACATTCTGCTTGTGCGGTACCAGGGCTGATAACGAATACACGAATATGCGTGCCTTCGGTTTGATCTGCTAATAATTTTACAAAATGAGCCTGAGCTGCTTCGGAAATGGAGATCATAAAACTTACTCCGTCAGGTAATACCTGAGTAAATTAGTGAGAATTAGCACCATGATACTCTGTGTTGCATTCTCTTTGTAGCCCTCTTCATCGTTTGATCATTAAAAAATACAATAAATCATCTGCATTAATGGGTAATAATAGATGTCTAGTATCAAAGTTACGCTAGGGGTTGTTGAACTTTTGTGGTCAAAGTTTGTTCCAACTAAACCGTTTGCTCTTTATATTAGCCTGCCACGCATGGTGTTATGCCTAGCATTCTAAGCGAATATATTGATCGATTTAGCCGCGTAACTCAGGCGCCTCGGCACGCGCTAAACACCATGTTTGACTAGCTATGTGGTGTTGTTTTAGTAATGCGGCTATCTCATTAATCGTCGTTCCGGTTGTGACCACGTCATCAACCAGCGCCACATGTTGGTAGCAAGATTGCTTAGGTACTAATTCTGATGCTAAGTCAGGTTCCAGTGATGCCATCAAAGCAAAGGCTTGGTGGCAGTTGTCACGTCTTTGTTTTCCGTTCAGTCCCGCTTGTGGCTGCGTATCTTGAAGTCGAAAAATAAACTGATCATCTAACGGCAGGTCAAGCATCGTACTAAGTTGTTTGGCAATTAACCACGCCTGGTTAAAGCCCCGTTGACGTAAACGATTTGAGTGTAATGGCACAGGAATAATCACTTGGGGTAACTCAATTAAACCGTGTTTAACAAGTTGTTGAATGCGGTATGCCAGCTGTTGTGCCAGTACCTGTAAAGCGGCTATTTGGCGCTGGTATTTTATCGCACTCACCAGTTGGCCTAAACCTTGATGATAACTGCAAGGCGCAATCACTTTAATCGGCAAACTTGCCATACACTGACCGCAATACTCTTGTAATTGCACTAACGGTTTAGCACACCCCAAACACACTTCGGTTTGATATAAACCACTCACTAAACAATGCTGACATACCCCAGTGAGTACTTGACCGTCAAATAACTTCGCATAGCCTTGCTGCTCAATCCTTTGCTGGCACAGTAAACAGCGGTTAGGTAAACTGCGACGAATATAACGACTAAAATGGGTTAATAACCTAACGCCTTTAGCATGTAAGGCGGTTAATGGGATAACAGCAGACTGACTTTGGAGTTTAATCTTAGGTTGATGATTGTATAGCTGCGTGCATCCTTGCTTATTAAGTGAGTTCACTATTCATTCCTTTAAATAGAGGTTAAAAAATTGCCAAACCCCAAACTGTATATCAATACCCTAGGTAATGGCCAAGATATCGTGTTACTTCACGGTTGGGGCGTCAATAGTGCGGTGTTTGAACCCTTAAAACAGGCCCTGTCTGAGTATAGAGTGCATTATGTCGACTTGCCCGGTTTTGGCGACAGTGACCCTATTGAGGGCGACATTGATATCTGGGCTGCAGCGCTAGCAACACAATTACCCGATAATGCAATTTGGTTAGGCTGGTCATTAGGCGGGTTAGTTGCCACTCAAGTAGCATTAACATTTCCAACTAAAATAAAAGCCTTAATTACAGTCGCATCGTCCCCTTGTTTTATGGCGCAGCCCGATGAAAAGCCGCAACCCTGGCCAGGCATTGCGCCGCAGGTATTATCTCAGTTTTCACAGCAGTTACATAAAAACCTGCCTAAAACCATTGAGCGCTTTTTAGCTATTCAAGCCATGGGCAGTGAAACAGCAAAAGCAGATATTCAAATGATAAAACATCTGGTGCTGGCTAAGCCCTTACCCTGTGAGGACAGTTTGCTGCAGGGGTTAACTATGCTGGCAGAGGTCGACTTGCGCTATCAATTACACGCTATCAAACAACCTTGGTTGAGGATATGGGGGAAATCAGATAGTTTAGTGCCGAAAAGTGGGCTTGAAATGCTAGTAAAAGCTAAAAATATCGATGACATTATCCTAGCCAAAGCATCCCATGCGCCTTTTATCTCACATTCAAGCCTATTTATTGAACACCTTTGTGACTGGATTAAAGGTATTAACAGCTAGCACTTTAATATCGCTTAAATTTTGGCTATAATTTAACCGCCATAAAAACAAATTAACTTCAGATATAGATTATCCCGAGCGGAGGTTATTGAGTATGTTGATTAATTCCCATTACCCGCAAGTTTCGATAGTAACCTCTAATGTTGCGACGGATTCTGCACGGGTGGATAATCAACAAAAGCCGCCCATTATCCCACCGCAGCAACCGACAAAGAATCATCCTGAGCGAGCTTACAATCAACAAAATGAACGCACTCAAGCGCACAATATTGTTGAACAAAAACAGCAACAGCAGCGTTCAGCAAACCAAAGAGAAGCCATTGTTCAACAATTAGTTGCACCTAAAAGCTTACAGGGACAACCGCTAAATATAGTGGCAAACAACACGCCAACCATACAGCGTAAAGATATTCGTATTAAACAATCGCTCCAAGCTGAACAAAGCACAACCCAAAGCAGTAAGTCTTCGGTACGTAATGATGAAATGCCTAAGCAAAGCTCAGCGTATTATCAGCAAGTAAGGCAACATGTTAGCCAATATTATGGCCAAAACAACACACCGACCAATCTTGCGAGTATCCCTGATACGGTATAAGACGCCCTCTGACGTCTTATACCTACTATCGTCTTAACCTATCTCACGCCTAGACACTTTCACTGCATGGCAACTAACTCGACTGAATAACTAGCGCGACTGAATAACTAGCGCGACTGCTGCTCTGTTTGAGTTTGTTTCGGCAAAGTAAACCAATGATTGTTATAGGCAGCGCTACCCCACAATGCAATGCCGAGTGCATTTTCGGCTTGTTCGGTATCTAGTTCACGTGACGTTAGTGTTTCTGCACCAAAATCATATACAAAGCTTTTAGCAGCTTGTTCTGGCTGTAATATAGTCACTTCATTGCCTTCCATTAAGGCGAAGTTTTTATCATATTGCATCATGGCTCGACCCGGCCAATCTGCCGCTTGTTGGGTTAAATCACGTCCTAACATAGGGTAACTGTCTGAAATCCCCATCATAGACAATAACGTCGGCGCCATGTCAATTTGGCTAACCACTCTAGGGTCACGTATGGCTTCAATCCCACCACCTAAAATCAGTCCTGGGATACGAAAACGTGAAATAGGCACTAAGTTAGCGCCGCCGACACGACTATCGTGATCAGCTACCACAAGAAATAGAGTGTCTTTCCAATAGTCTGCTTTTTGTGCTTTTTTGAAAAACTCGCCCACTGCGTAATCCGCATACTTCACGGCATTGTGCATGGTATATTGCGGTTGTTCATACAGTTCAATCCGGTTATCAGGGAACTCATATGGGTCATGATTACTAGAACTAAACACTAAACTAAAGAATGGCTTACCTTGCTCATGCATAGCGGTAAACTCGTCATGGGCTCTAAACAACAAGTCCTCATCTGACACGCCCCAAGATGCGACAAATGCAGGGTTTTTGTAGTCATTTTGATCGATGATTTGACTAAAGCCATTGCCCAAGAAAAAGCTGCGCATATTATCAAAATGACTTTCGCCACCATAAATAAATTGGGTTGAATAACCGTTACGCTTTAATAATTCTGCAATGGTAAAAAAGTTAGTTTGGCTTTTACCCAACTTAACTACCGCACGAGCGGGCGTTGGAGTAAAACCTGTGGTAATGGCTTCAATTCCCCGTACTGAGCGGGTTCCTGTGGCGTAAAGGTTTTCAAAAAACCACCCTTGTGAGGATAACTCATCAATATTAGGTGTCAGCGGTAACCCGCCTAAACTGCCAACAAATCGAGCGCCTAAACTTTCTTGCAAAATAATCACTAGGTTTTTAGGCTTACCCTGATAAGTTGCCTGGTTAAAGGTCAAACTTGGCAAGTCAGTTGACGTAAATGCTTGTGCTGAACGACCACTTTGACGGCGAATAATATCGATAACCTTTTGATCATCTAACTTGCCATATACCTTTGAGGCCTCTTCTTCATTACTCATTTGTTTAATGGCGAAAGTGAGTGAGTAACCCGAGTTCAATACTAATGAGTTAACTAAAGGATCATCTGAAAACGCGACTAAAGAAGGGTTTAATGGTCGATGACCTAAAGAAGAACGCGCTCCTAAAATAGTGACACAAATAACCAAAATGGCCATCACAGGGCGCCAATACCACCGCGGTGAACGCACATTTCGGGTAAAATAGTCAGACAAGCGCCAGCCTGCATATAATGTTGCTGTAGACACTACAAAAGCGAATATCAGTTCAGCCTTTCGACCGGCCCACAACATCGACAGCACTTCTTTAGGGTAAATAAGGTATTCAACATATAAACGATTCGGTCTGAAGCCGTATTCTTGAATAAATGACGGCGTCGATATTTCTAAGAACACGATTAACCACAAGCCAAGAGTTAGCCAGACTTTTAAAATCAGTGCCCACAAGCGCCCTATTGCATGATTACCTGCAAATAATGCAGTACCAAGCGCTGCAATACCGAACAACCAGCACAATGTTGCAAAATCAACCCGTAGACCTTGGAAAATAATATCAGACCAGCCTTGGGCATCATTAACTCGTTCAAGTTGCCACAGTGATAAGCCAATACGGCTCAATGTAGTCACAGCTAAAATGATCAGCGCAAATACCAAAATAGCACTGTAGATATTATGTGGCTTGGGATAACGAGATGATCTGATGTAGTCGACATTCGACTTGAGGGAAAATAACCCCATTAATGACTCCAATATATTATTCTGTTATTTTTAGGATACTTTATGTCTATGGCACGATACTTTGTGTCATAACAGCAATCGGTTTTAACACCAGCAATCAGCGACGTGCACGTTAACAGAATACTAACATGTGTCAAATAATGATTAATGCGATATTGTTCAATGATTACAGTCAGCTTATAAAATAAAACTCATTGTTTATGATTATTTCGATTCAAATTTGACGCTCAATATAAATATTAGTTCACTGTAAACTAATAAAATTCACATTTACTTAACCCATTGTCTCTTGTCAGCCACTAATATCGCCCATCACTGGCAATGCAAAGGTAAATGCGATTCGATTTGTATCAACGAGGCCAAACGAAAAAGCGTATTGATTCACCTGGGCTATATTATCCACAATAGCTAAACCCAGCCCATGCCTATTTTGGTGTTGACGTGACTTTTCGGTTTGAAACAAAGGGAGCGTCAAACGGTCTAAATCATCATCACTGATACTATTAAGTAACTCATTTTCAATGGTGATCACTATCATCGCTGATTTGTTGCCCTGAACAGGTTGTTTTTGCTTAATAAGACTAATATCAACCTTTGACTGCTGCGGGCTGTAAAACAGTGCATTATCAATCAAGTTATACAGTACAGTATGAAGCGAAAACGCATCTGTTTGGCACATGACTCCATTTAACTCACTGATGACGTTCACTCTGGCTAACGATCCGCTTCGCAAAGCATTTAACTCAGCGACGATTTTTTGAATAAAAGCTTCAACATCAATCAAAGTTTGGCTTAATTGCAACCCTTCGGAAGACGCCTTTTGCAGTAATAATAAATTATTGACTATATCTTTCATTTTTAAGCTGATGCTGAGTACATCTTGCTTGTAGCTCACGCCTATTCGTTCGTCGTCGGGATAACGTATATAGATTTCACTTAAACTAATTAGCTCACTGATCGGGGTTTTAAGCTCGTGGGCAATATCGGCGGTGATCCGTTTTTCATTCTGCAGATGTTTGTGATTGATTCTTAGAAATTTATTGAGTTCATTTTTTATCGGTTCAATTTCGATAAACGCTTTAAAATGGGCAGGAAGTTTTAACTCAGCTTGCTGGAAGTCGATATCTTTGAGCGCCTGGTTTAGATCATTCAATGGCTGCAAACCCCGGTGAATCAAGTTCACCACAGCCCAGCGCATGAACAAAATAACCAGCAATAAACCAATTGCCAAACTGGAATCTATAATAATCAGAATATGATTTAACTCTTCTTCTGACAGCGCCACAGTTAATACCATGGGAGCGATATTTTCAGTGATAACACTTTGATATTTATCAGGCACCTGCGGTTCAAAAACAGACACCATTGCTCTTCCTGAACGCCCATCTGGCAAGGTCACATCGAAAAACTGACGACCATTAATAGCCAAATCGGCTTTTATTAGATTTGCTTGAGCAAAATGCGCTAAAGATTCAGACCGTTCGAACACAACGCCATTTTGCCACAGCTGAAAATACTCCCCTTTGGCAGGTAAAGTAAACTCAGGCATAAACTCCCCCGCAAAATCAAACTCGACTCCTGCCGGCGACACTTTAATTAAGGTTTTAAGGTAGTTCGACTTGGTGGTTAATGCATTATCAAATTCGGTATCAATCCAGTTATCAATAATGATATCAACGGCTAAAAATACCAATACCACAATAATTAATACCGCCCATGTCATCCTATTAACTAGGTTATTAGCTAATGATGTCATTAATCTTCACCCACAAAATAACCAAAACCGCGTTTGTTTTTTATCGGTAACGTCGCTCCCACTAGATTTGCTTTTTTACGCACGGCCGACAAATGGGCTTCGATAGTATTTTTAGATAAATGGTTAAATGAGCCAACAACGGCTTCACTTATTTGCTCAGGATTAAGTACTTGATTAGGGTTGTTAAATAAATACTCGATAATTTTGTATTCATTTTTAGTCAGTTCAATTGTAGTTTGCTTATAAATTAATACCTTTTGATTATCATCAAGCAGTAACTCACCCAATCGTATATTTTTCGAATGTGAGGTTAGATCACCGCGGCGGCCCAAGGTAACCAAACGAGCCTGAAGTTCGTCAAATGAAAAAGGTTTGGTGAGGTAATCATCAGCCCCAGCCAGTAAACCGGCGACGCGATCTTCAGTTAATGATTTTGCCGATAAGATAATCACCTTGGCTTGGTTGCCCAGTTTACGAATACTTTTAAGTAAACTAATACCATCTACATTGGGCAGCATTAAGTCTAAAATAATAAAGTCATAATGATTTGTCAGCGCCATACTGAGGCCTTCAGAACCATCACCGGTTTCATCAACCGTATAACCCAAATGATCCAGTCCTACTCTGATCCCCCGACGAAGCGCTTCAGAATCTTCAATTAGCAACACTTTCATCTATCTTCCTGCTTATTCCATTAACGCATTTATAGGTATACCACTGAACATCTCAAGCGCCAGCATTCTGTCGATTCATATATCTACATTGCTTAAATCACTTTACAGCCATGGCTAATATCAAGTTGGCTATTTCTTAAATGGGTCTCTACGCCATATAAACCCAATAGAGTATGAAAAAGATTGGCATGTGAGTGTTCACCTTTACTGGCCTGTTCAACAATGCATTTCCGGTCAAGCATTTTTGCTTCTGTATAGCTTTCAGGCAACCACATCAGCCAAGGCACATGAGTTTGTTGGCTTGGGGCTATCGCGTAAGGTGTACCATGCAGATAAAGACCATTTTCACCTAATGACTCACCGTGATCAGAGACATACAACATGGCAACCTGATATTCAGACTCATACTGCTTTAATATACTAACAACCTGAGACAAAATATAATCGGTGTAATGTATCGTATTGTCATACACATTAACGATTTCTTCATCGGTACAGTTTTCAATATCACTGCGATTACAAGCGGGCGTAAACACCTCCATCTCTTTCGGGTAACGCTTCCAATATGTCGGGCCATGGCTACCAATAGTGTGCAAAGCAATAAATTGATTTTGCAAAGTAGACCCTAGGTCATTTACCGCGCTTGCTTTGATATGAGCTGACAGTTGTTCAACTAAAACCGCATCAAAACAGGTTAGACCATCGCAAAGCGGATTATTATCACTTATGGCGACCTCTTTCTTAGTAATGCGACTAGCAACCTCTTTGTCACCACCATCACTTTCAAACCAAGTCACTTCAATGCCCGCTTGCTGTAATACCTCTAACACATTGTCTTGGGCATTAGCCTGATTTCGCTTAAAATTATCCCGATTCATATCAGACATCATACAAGGTAATGAATGCGCGGTTGCCGTGCCACATGAAGATACATTAGCAACACTGATCATATCCAGCGACTTAGTAAAAGGATTGGTGTTTCGAGAGTAGCCATAATAAGCCATATTTTCCGCCCTAGCTGTTTCGCCTACTACCAGCACAAATAGGGTTGGCTTTTGGTTTTTCTTGGCATCTAAGTGGGCATCTGTGCCACGCGCCTTGTAAACTAATGGCTCTGTTAAATAGGTATTATTGATGTACTTAACGGTATTAAAAATGTGTGCTGGGTTAATCATTTTATTTAAGTAATGATTATTACGCCCTACAGAAGCGTAATCCTTGTAAAAAAATAACGCTACAACACCAACAAGTGCTAAGCCAATAACAACTAATCCAATACGTTGCAAGACACCTTTTAAGATACTGTCGGCCCGAATAACCCGAGTTCGTAACAATAATAATGATGGAAAAACACCCAAAGTGCTGACAAATAACACCGAGGGTAAACTCACATAAGACCAAGCCTCACCAGTATTAGTCTCAAAGATATTTTCAATCATGCCATAGTCAAACATGACATTATAAAACAACATAGCGAACATGGTCGTGGCTGACGACACTAATAACAATGTCACAAAAGGCTTAAACACATACTTAATAGAAATAGAAAACATGCTGAAAATAATTAAGAATAGTCCGGTTAACAGCACAGCAGGAGACAGCTTAAACAGCAGATGGCCTTCTGTTGATAATTCATAAATACGTTGATTAATTGGGTAATTTAACACAACAGCAAAATAAACTGACAATAGAATAATAACGCTAGTGACATGTAATTGAGGAGAGCCAATACGTAAAAATAGTTTAGAAAGTGTCGACATGCTTTACCTATTATGATGATTTAATATTCTTAATTACCTAAATGTATCATCCACAACCAAACTTAAGAATGGCTTAAGAAATACTGAATGTTCACTTGCCCAGTGAAACTTCAGTTTATAACAGGCATAAAAACAAAAAAGCGCTTACTAATAAGCGCTTTCTGAATGATATATACAAGCAAAATTACTTTTTCATTTTAGCCAAAGCATCCGCGAACGCATTACCCATAGCGGCATTAGCCGGCACTTTAACTTTTGGCGGTGTAACATTTCTACCAGCATGCGCAGATTTTTGGCCTTTATTATGAGCAGGTTTACCTTTGCCAGGCTGACCCATAAATTGTGGCTTGCCGTCTGTATTAGCCGGTTGCGGTATTTCATCAAGGCGCATGCTTAAGCTGACTCGGCGGCGCTCAATATCCACTTCCATCACTTTGACTTTAACCACGTCACCCGCTTTCACTATGGTATGCGGATCACTGACAAACTTGTCGGTTAGCGACGATATATGCACTAAACCATCCTGATGAACACCCACATCAACAAAGGCACCAAAATTAGTCACATTAGTCACAACGCCTTCAAGGATCATGTCCACTTTTAAATCGTTAAGCGCTTCAACACCGTCTTTAAAGTTGGCTGTTTTAAACTCACCACGCGGATCTCGCCCGGGTTTATCTAACTCAGCCAAAATATCGGTAATGGTCGGTAAACCAAATGATTCAGTGACAAACAGCTCAGCTTTCACGCCCTTTAATAACTCGCCATTACCAATCAATTGGGCAACATCATGTTTCGACGCGGCGGCAATAGACTCCACAATTGAATACGCTTCGGGATGCACTGCTGAACCATCAAGTGGATTATCACCATTGCGAATGCGTAAAAATCCTGCGGCTTGCTCATAAGCTTTCGGCCCTAAACGCGCCACTTTCAATAATTGCTTACGGTTAGTGAATTGGCCATGCTCATCACGGTAATCAACCACGTTTTTCGCTAAGGTTTTATTCAGCCCAGCCACTTGTGCCAATAACGGCGCAGAGGCCATATTTAAATCAACACCCACACTGTTCACACAGTCTTCAACCACAGCTTCAAGCGATTGCGATAACTGGCTTTGGCTAACATCATGTTGATATTGCCCTACACCAATGGCTTTAGGTTCAATTTTAACTAGCTCGGCTAATGGGTCTTGTAAACGACGCGCAATTGACACCGCGCCTCGAATCGACACATCTAAATCGGGAAATTCATTGGCGGCAAATTCGGAAGCCGAGTAAATAGAAGCACCCGCTTCACTGACCATGACTTTAGTTAGAGTTGGACGGCTTTCTTTTACCGCCGCAATTAACTCACCTGCCAGCTTGTCGGTTTCACGCGAGCCAGTGCCATTACCTATCGCGATAATGTCCACTTTATGCATACCAACCAGATTGGATAATGTCTTTATTGATTTGTCCCACAGATTTTGTGGCGCATGCGGGAAAACCGTTGTATGGGCAACTAACTTGCCGGTGTTATCAACAATAGCAACCTTCACACCGGTACGAATACCAGGGTCTAGCCCCATAGTCGCTTTTGCGCCCGCAGGCGAAGCCATAAGCAAATCACCCAAGTTGCGGGCAAAGACTTTAATCGCTTCTTCTTCGGCGCTTTCACGCATTTTAGTAATAAATTCAGTTTCCATTTGTAACGCAATTTTAATGCGCCACGTCGAGGTAACAACGGTTTTTAACCATTGTTCGACACTTGAATCTGTGAGTTTAAGCTTGAAATGGTCGGCAATAATTACTTCACAATAACTGCCTTGTTTGGCTTCAGTATCAGGGTCGGCATTCATGCTTAAACTTAAAATACCTTCATTACGGCCACGAAGCATAGCTAAGGCGCGATGTGATGGCACTTTAGTGATTCTTTCACTTTGTTCAAAGTAATCGCGGAACTTAGCGCCTTCTTTTTCTTTGCCTTTAACCACTTTGCTTTCAAACACAGCCTGTTGGGCTAAATGGTTACGAATTTTAAGGACCAGATCAGCATCTTCGGCAAAGCGTTCCATCAAAATAAAACGTGCGCCATCCAGCACAGCTTTTGCATCTGCAAAACCGGCTTCAGAGTTAATAAATTCGGCGGCTTTAGCGTCAGCATCTGCGCTGCGATCGGCAAGCAATATATCGACCAATGGCTCAATGCCAGCTTCAATGGCTATTTGCCCTTTAGTACGACGCTTAGGTTTATAAGGCAAATATAAATCTTCAAGGCGAGTTTTGCTGTCGGCTTCATCGATTGCATACTTTAACGCTGGAGTTAACTTACCCTGTGCGTCGATGCTAGACAAAATTACCTGACGTCGGTCGCTCATCTCGGTTAGATACCCTAAACGGGAGTAAAGCTGCCGTAACTGAGTATCATCTAATCCGCCGGTAGCTTCTTTACGGTAACGAGCAATAAAGGGCACTGTGGCACCATCATTAAGCAAGGCGATAGTGGCATCGACTTGTTGTTGGCGAACATTCAATTCTTGGGCAATTATTTGGGCAATATTATGCATAGCAGATGTTTATAGGCTTAAATTTTAAAATTGCCTCACCATACCACAAACCGCATAAAATTAGATATTGAACATGATTTTTACTTTACGAAACCGTAGAAATTGATCACAACAATTGTCAGGAAAATTAAAATTCATCCACAAGTGTAAAATGTACAACTATACTGATTACTTAGAGATACCAGAATTTAATTGGTGGCATAGTGACTGAATCGATAGATATTTTTCCATGGAATGAAAATTTTTGCACAGGATTAGCAAAAATCGATGAACAGCATAAAAAATTAGTCATCATTTTAAATCGCCTGGCAAATCAGGCGGTATTTGGCACTTCAGTGATAGATATGAATGCCGTATTCCAAGAGCTAATTAATTACACTGTTTACCACTTTAAAACTGAAGAAGATATCTGGCATCAATACTTGCCCAATCATCAACTCAGTACAAACCACAAATTAGGCCATGATGATTTTGTTCAGCAGGTCATTACCCTGCAAACTCAACTCACTACAACGCCATCTGATGCTTTACTCGAGCAAATGATATCTTTCCTCACGCAATGGTTAGCATCCCATATTTTAGAAAGTGACCGCTACATGGCAATCCTAGTCATGATGCTGCAACAGGGAGTACCTTTAAAAGAGGCTAAAGTCCATTCACAACAGCAAATGCAAGGGTCAACTCGACGCCTTATCAATGTCATTTTGTCCAGCTATGCTAATTTATCAACTAACACCTTGCACCTGATGCGTAAAACAAGACTGAACCATGACATTCAGCATCAGTTGGTCAATAGCGAAAAACGCTTTGAAGAAGCAATGTACTATGCTCAGGTTGGCTACTGGGATTTAGTCGATTTACAATCACCGCTGCATTGGTCTGATCAAATGTATAGCTTATTTGGGTTATCAAAAGATCAACAACCTTGTCTAGAAATGCTTTGTCAGTTGATCCCCGTTAAATATCAGCACACTTTAATTGAGTCGATAAAGTCCTGTTATAACACGGGCATCGAACATCACATTCAATACCCTATAACTCGCCCCAGTGATGGTACAACTCGATGGATAGAATGCCGTGGTAAACGTATCGCAAGTCCTGATGGTAAATCACATACAATATCGGGGTTTTCCCAAGACATTACCGCATTTAAAAACGCAGAGATAAAGCTGATCGAGCAGCAGCAACAATTGCAATTCATTAACGACAATTCGCCTTTTTATATTGCCAGATGCAACAAGCAGCAAGAGTTTATTTATGCGACGCAACCTTATGCAGCCTTGTTTGGCCTAAAACCTGATGACATTGTGGGTCAGCCGGTGAAAAGCATTTTTGGGGAAATAATTTACCAAGAAATTAGTCAACATATTGATAAGGTGCTGTCAGGGGTTTCTGTGACCTATGACTTATGCTTGTTTGCACAGGAATTATTAGTCCAATACGTCCCCGATTTTGATGAGCAGCAGCAAGTGGTCGGTTACATCACAGGTATATCTGATATTACTGAGCGTAAACAGTTGGAACAAAAACTTCGTTTAGCGGCCAAGGTATTTGAGTCGAATGAAGGAATTTTCATTACTGATACTAATCGAGCTATTTTACAAGTAAACAAGGCCTTTAGCACGATTACTGGCTATCCAGAAGAAGAGCTAATAGGCAAGCAACCTAACTTATTTAATGCTGCGCTGTACGATGACAATTTTCATAATGAGATGTGGAATAAGGTTGTTAAAACCGATAATTGGGAGGGTGAGATATGGCATAACCATAAAAATGGCTCTACCTTTCCAGCTTATTTATTTATCGATGCTGTCCGCAATGAGAATCAATGTATTACAAATTATGTTGTCACTATCAATGACATGACCATACGTAAAAATAATGAACACCGAATACAACAATTAGCCTTTTACGACCCACTGACTGAGCTACCCAATCGGCGCCTATTACTAGATAGGCTAAGCAGAGTCATTATTTCCAATAAACGACTCCATAAAAATAATGCATTACTGTTTTTAGACATCGACCATTTTAAAATGCTTAATGATACCCACGGTCATGATGTAGGTGATCTATTGCTCACATTAATTGCTACCAGATTAAGTGACTGCATACGAAAAGAAGATACCCTGGCCAGAATAGGCGGTGATGAATTTGTCATTATATTAGAAGGGCTTGATGAAGAAGATATTATTGCGGCATCAAAAACAACCACTATTTGTACCACTATTTTGACCAGAATGAATGACGTATTTCAGCTCAACGACATTCACTATAATTGCACTACCAGCATTGGTGTGGTGTTGTTTAAGGATCACTTAACCACCACTTCAGAAGTGATGAAGCAAGCTGACATTGCCATGTACCAAGCTAAGCTAGCGGGTAGAAATACGGTGCGTTTTTTTGACCCCAAAATGCAAGAAGCAATCAGTAAGCGTGCAGCGTTAGAAGCTGAACTGCACCAGGCGGTAACACAACACCAATTCAAACTTTTCTATCAACTACAAGTAGACCAAAATCAGCAACCTGTGGGTGTAGAAGCATTAATACGCTGGCAACATCCAACTAAAGGCATTGTTGGCCCCGTAGAATTTATTCCCTACGCCGAAGAATCTGGGTTGATTTTACCAATAGGCCAATGGGTATTAGAAACCGCTTGTGCACAGCTAAAACAATGGCAACAACAATGTGATACTAAGCATTTAACCATTGCCGTGAATGTCAGTTCCAAGCAATTCCGTCAAAAAAACTTTGTCGATACTGTAATTAAAATGATTAACCATTACGACATTGATGTGACTAAACTAAAGATGGAATTAACCGAGTCACTATTACTCGATGATATAGACAATACCATCATTCAAATGAATGCCTTAGGCAGACTGGGGATCCTGTTTTCATTAGACGACTTCGGTACAGGTTACTCATCTTTACAGTATTTAAAGAAGCTACCCTTGTCACAATTAAAAATTGATAGGTCATTTGTTGATGACTTATTAACCGATCAAAGCGACCAATCAATTGTGAAAACCATCATCTCCATGGCTGACAGCTTAGGATTTTCAGTCATTGCAGAAGGGGTTGAAACCATCGAACAAAAACGCTATTTGCTCGATATAGGATGCTCTCATTTTCAAGGTTATCTGTTCAGTAAACCTATGCCCATTCGCGAAATTGAACAACTAATCAGTAATATACAGGAATGTGATTTAGTCTTGTCATAAATTCGCTTAGCCTAACCATTAAAGTAAACCGTTAGGCTAGGCTAATAATAAACTTACGACTTACCCCCAATCATTTTCGATACTATGCCTTTGTCATGTCCAGCTTCAGCAAACACAATACCGGCTAAGTGAAGCACAATGAACGGGATGAAATACCACAAGGCTAATTTATGCACAGTTTCGGCTAATTCTTCAATCGACTCAGGGCCAAATTTAAGTAATAAACCCGTTATCATCGAAGCGCTCACCCCAAGATAAAATAACCAATAAACCCATGCTTGCATTTTTTGTTGCATGCTTGCCAACGGATTAAAGGGCGATAAATAATGCAAGCCACATTTTGCCATATAAATAAAGCGTGCCGATAAGAACACCCCAACGGCATACCCAAAGTAAATATGCCACTGGAACATTTCACCGCGGATCATCTTGGCAATACTCACCGCTTGCTTACTATCAATAGTCACTGAAATTTTGGCTAAGCCCTGCTGAATAATCGCCGCCATATGATTTTTTTCCATCCAACCCAAGCGCAAAAATATTGTCAGCAACATCACCAGCATAGCAAAAGCTAAGCCCCAATGGATTAATCGGTGAACCAGCGGAAACTCATGTGATGTTTTCATAATTAACCTCGAAGTAATACAAGTAAGCCTAAACACTGATGATTAAATATCAGTGAGCGATAATATTTAACTATTGTGATAACCGAAACTTAAGTAACGCTTATGAAATTGGTATAAGTTCATTAAACCGCAAAATAATATTATGATGTGAGACACACCCAGCATATTTATCTATTAGGCCTGTTGATCTTTGCTGGTTGAATTTTGTTCGAGTTAAAACGTTTGTATCTGCCCAATAAGTGAGTGCATTTTTATCACTAGGCTTAAAAGGATTGTATTTTTGCCAACACCTCAACGACAAAGCTGGCTGAGCAATAGCCATCACACCCACCTCAGATTAGTATATTTACTGCTCAAAATAGGGTTAACCTTTTTTGCCGCTGATTTGTTTGGCCTATCGTCGCCGCCGAGCATGATTTATCTGTTGTTCACAGTGGAAGCTATTTATGTTGGTTTAAGCGTCTTTTTCAAAAAATATTACCTGCATAATACCTTATTGATATTTGCATCACTCATAATAGACTCACTATTACTGGCCGCCTGGTTATACCTTACTGGCGGCGCAACCAACGCTTTTATCTCATTGTTATTATTACCTATTGCCGTAGCCGCCGTGGCATTACCGCAATGGGCGCCCTGGATATTAACCTTGTTGTCTACCGCCAGTTATAGCTTGATGATTTTTGTCATGCCAGAGCACAACATGGGCAACCACACCATGGATATGCGTTCACACTTTTTGGGCATGTGGTTTAACTTTTTAATATCAGCATTAATTGTGACCACCAGCATTGCCTTTATCGCCCGTAAAATTCGTCAAAAAGAAGCAGAACTGGGCATTTTACGAGAGGCTCAATTACGCCAAGAAAAGTTATTAGCACTAGGTACTGCGTCGGCACAAATGGCTCACCAACTTGCGACTCCATTAGCCAGTTTGCGCTTATTAGTCGATGAACTGCACGAAGGTGAGTCCATGTTCCATATTCTGCCCGATATTGAACATGCTTTAGGCCGCTGTGAATTAACCTTAACGGATTTACGCACCGCAACTCAGTCAATACGAGACAATCAACAATCCCATATTGCCCTAACTTCACTATTAGAAATATTAACCCAACAAGTATTGTTATTAATGCCTGAAGTGACCTTAACCACTAAAGTGAATATCGACACAAATACGATAATCAATATGGATACCAGCCTTTTACCCGCTTTAATGTCATTAATTGACAATGCAGCCAGAGCCAGTAAAGAAAATAACGCTGATTACCAAGTCGAGTTATCTGTGTCAATCGACAACCAACAATGTCACTTAAACATTCGCGATTTCGGCGCAGGTATTTCTACCGACTTAATAGCCCAAATAGGTCAAAACATCATTCGCGACGCAAAAGGAATGGGGGTGGCTTTATTACTCAGTCACGCAAGCTTAGAAAAACTGGGCGGAAGTTTAACCTTGCACCATCATCCACAGGGCGGCACATTGGCACAGGTACGCTTACCCATAGCACCAAGTTTAGCGATAACGCCAGATTTGTTGCAGGCAGAAACCCATGCATAAATTGCTGATTATTGAAGATGACACAACGCTGGCTAACATTCTTCATCGGCGTATGACACAGCACGGCTTTGAATGCGTCGTAGCCCATGACGCTAGCCAAGGCTTATTATTGGCGAGGCTACATTTACCTAGCCATATTCTGCTCGACATGAAACTTGAGCACAGCAATAGCCTTAACTTAGTCAATCCTTTACGCCAGTTATTACCTAAATCGACGATCGTGTTTCTTACCGGATATGCCAGTATTGCCACCGCTGTTGAGGCGATCCGTTTAGGCGCTGACAACTATTTATCTAAACCGGTAGACACCCAAACATTATTAAAAGCCCTTGCTAAACAACAGTATGAAATTGACCAAAATCCCATAGTAGACCAGCCCATTAGCCCCAAACGTTTAGAGTGGGAACACATTCAGCAAGTGCTGAACGCTAATAATGGTAATGTGTCGCAAACAGCAAGGCAATTAGGCATGCATAGGCGCACATTACAGCGAAAACTGCTAAAAAAACCAGTAAATCAGTAACTTAAGTTAAATTCCAATAAAAAGTAGCAAAAAAAATACCCACTTTCATTCTTGGCAGAGATGCGAAAGTGGGTCGTCATCGACAAAGTGTGGTACTCAACCAAACGATTGAAATGATTAAGTATTAAAAGCGATATTCTCCCGCTAACCATGCTTGTATACCCAGCCCTGGCATACGCTCACCCGGTAAAATTTCACTTGCCATAACCCGGTTATATCCCGCCAAATGGTCTTGATATTCAATATCAAAAACATTATTGACGCCGGCTTTTATTAACCAAGACTGAGCTTCATATCCCATTAGCATATTCACCACCGCATAACCTGACGTGCGCTGTTCTAATTGGCTTTGGGACACTTTATTTTGTGCCGCTACCGCTAAGGTTTCTAATCTTGCAAACCAGGAATGTGATTCGTAGTTTAATCCGACATTAATATTGGCTGGGGCAATACGATATAAATTATCGTCAATATCGCGACGTTCACCCGCAACATAACTGGCTACCATATCGATTGAAAAAAGTGAGTTAAACGCATACGCAGCGTTGATATCCATTCCCATTAAATCTGCATCGACATTGGCAAACTGCATAGGCTGATTATCACCCACCATAGCTCCTGCCATTATCACTGTAGAACTGGTTGCGCTTACACCTTGTATATAATCATCAATACTATGGTAAAAAATACGCGGAAGAATAGATAAACCTTCACAGCGATACTCACTACCCAGTTCAATTTGATAAGCGGTTTCAAGGTCTAAATCGATTTGTCCTACGTAGGTTTTACCATCAGCTAAACCACCGGTAGACTGCATAGGTACCCACAAATACCGTTGCTGATAAGAGGCGCTAGATTGCTTGCGAGCCAGCCCTACAATCCAAGACAGCTCATTATTGACTTCATATCTTGCATCCACCACTGCATCAAAGCCGGTTTGCGATTGGCTTTTATCGGCTTGATTAAACTGCGTCATCAGCATATTAATAGCGGGCATATTGGCTGCCATTGAATGATGTACGTCACCCGCATTCGCTTGATATTGTTTAACACGCGCACCAAGACTAACTTGCCAATGGTTGATTTTCTGGTCCCACTGGGCAAAAGCACTGTAGCGATTATCTTCTACATCATTAAAGTTATCGACACTGAACATAGCCTGGGTAGGATTAGTAATCACAGAGTCATGGTTGGCCATTTGTACATCCACACCTAGCTGCCAATTATCTTTACTTAATGCTACTGCACCATCAAAACTGGTCGAATCAGCATTGTTATAACGCGCGCCCATGGTTGGCATTAACTTACGTTGACTAAAGTTGTCCATTCCATGACGCGCATCAGAATAGGCTAAGTGCCAATCAAGTTGCCAGTCGGCTAGTTGCTGTAAACCTTCAACATTAACCCGATCTGTGCGAATAAAACCAATATCCATGGGTAATGCTGGCGTGCCCGCATCGGTTGTTTCAAGATGTTGATAACCCACACCAATAAACGCGTCCTGGCCGGCAGAGTCACTTAAATTAAACTTGTATTGGCCACCCAACATTTGTTTTTTATAATCAGTGGGGTGAATACGCTTGCCGCTAGCTGTTTTAACATCTTCATTGCCATTTAATGCATCAGCATAAACCAATAAAGCATGGTCTTTATTCGCCAAATTAGCTTTTGCCCCTAAGTAACCACGTTGCCCATTATCTTGATACTGGCCGGCAGCTTTACCATTAACCACATCAAACTCGGCGCTAGACTCTAAAACGTTAACTGTGCCGCCCATGGTATCAATACCACTAGCAACAGGCGCGATACCCCGATACAAATCTACCCGTTCAGTCATAATCAAGCTGGCATAACTTAAGGGGGTATCCATAGCATTAGGACCTGCTCCAGCCAATTTAGCACCATTAATTTGAGTGTTAACTCTGTCCCCAGACAAACCCCGGTATTGCACAATTCCCGTTAACGGACCATTGCCATTAATTGACGCTCCGGGTAACACCTTAAATAAATCGCCTACATCAATTTTGGCGGCTAATGCCTTGTCTGAAGCAGAAGCAACAGCGTAATTATCACTATGCTGAATGGTGATAATTTCCATTTCATCAGCAAAAGATTGACCGTTAAAGAGCCCAGACAAAACTGCAGCGGTTAATATTGAAAACTTTACATTCATGTTGTTGTTTTTGTAGATAAGTTGTAGTGCAATTGTGCCTGCGACAATAGGGGGAGACAAAAGCTAAAGCGGAAACTGCGACAAGGTGTCGCAGCCTAGAGTCTATTTATCAAACTTTGCGATAAGAAGGCGAGAAAATAATGTTTTTCAAATGAGCTTATTCAGCTTGTCGATAAAATATCTTATTAATATACCAGCACTTATCACCATCAGGTGTACTGACTATCGCTTCATCATCAACTTCTTTTTTTAACAAGGCACGTGCCATAGGTGAATCTATCGAAATGTAATTTTTGCGGCCAAAAATTTCATCATAACCGACCACCCGCAGTGTCAGTTGTTGGCCGTCATCGTTTTCAATCTCTACCCAAGCACCAAAAAAGACTTTGCCTTCTTGCTCAGGGGAATAATCAACAACTTTAAGGTTTTCAATCGCTTTACGTAAATACCTTACTCGCCAATCAATTTCACGCAGACGTTTCTTATTGTACTGATAATCAGCATTTTCACTTCTATCGCCCAAGCTAGCGGCCCAAGCCACTTTTTTAGTGATTTCAGGTCGCTCTTCACGCCACAAAAAATGCAGTTCTTGCTGGAGTTTTTCAAACCCTTCGCGGGTCACAATCGCCGTTCTCATAATAATTTTATAATCACAGTTAGAGGATAAAAAATTCAATAGCGCAATATATCACGATTAGCTCAATGCAGCGGAATAGCACATAAAACTAATTACAAAGTAGAATGCCAACAGTAAAACCCATTCTATTTAGTGGATTGACATTTATAAAAAGTCTAAGTTTTTTATTAATTTATAAGTTTCATTTTATTTTTAACCTCATTTGCTTTATGGTTTGCGCCGCTAGGAAAGCACACTTCACAAACATGATGTTTTGGAAGAAAAATGTAGTGGATTAAACATCTTGTATGTTCAGTCTATCTCCCCCCGACCTTGCTTGAATTACCTAGCGAAAAATAATCAAATAAAGGAATGATTGATGAAAAATGTTACTGCTCTAGCGTTATTATTAGGTTTTGTAGGCTTACCTGCTGTAGCTGCACAAGATGCTGCGTTTCAACACGAAGCGGGCTTAAGCTATAACGCTAACTCTGAAGAATTTGGCGACGGTATTTGGAATGCAAAATATCGCTACTATGTTAGCCCTGTTGACCAAGCAAACGGCCCTTATGCACTTAACGGCTTTTTAGCGCAAAAATCTAACGTTGGCGCTAACTATTCTATGTTTGACGCTGCCGATGTGGACACTTTAGGTTTTGATGGTACTTATGTGTTTGATTCAAAATGGTTCGTTGGTGGTCAATTCCAACGTGTAGAATTTGGCAATAATAGTGGCAGTGTTTACAAACTGGATGGGGGTTATTTTTTCAATGATAGCTCAAAAGTAGCCGCTTTTTATATTGATGGCAGTGATGACTTTGAATCACAGTACGGTGCTGAAGTGCGTAGCTTTATTGATTTTGAAACAACAACCGGTATCGACCTAGGTGCATCTTGGACTCACACAGATGCTGATGACTTAATCAATATCAATGCAGATTGGTATGTGACTAAAGCCTGGTCTGTGGGTTTAGGTTATGCGGATGTTGGCTCTGATGATGCTTTTATGGTTAAAACCGCATACTGGTTACGCATGTCAGATGCATTCTCTGCTACATTTGATTTATCAAAAGATCTTGATTCTGATGCTGATGGTTATAATGTTGGTTTGGGTGTTGTAGGCCGCTTCTAACTCAACTTAAATCATACTTTATGAATACCTAAAATTGAGTCTCTTTATGAGGCTCTTTTTTTATGTGCCATTTTATCAACTATACTTAACCCTCTATTTGTACACATAAAGGGAATTATATGTACTCAATGCTAAAAGACTTATTTGATAAATATCGACCTAAACCGCTATTTACACTTGTCATTATGTTGCCTATATCAATGTGTTTTAATGTCGGTTTCGCCTTCAGTAATAACCTACTGACGAGCGTGCTAACGAACATTGCTCTACCTAATCGCGCCCTACCAAGTAGTGTTCTACCCAATAATGACCTGCCTATAACAGGCGACTGGCTTTATCAATCAGCAAACCAAATGGCATTGCTGCACATTAATCCTGATACCAGTTATCGCCATGTTGTTATCAACCTCGACTCACCAAATAGCAGCTTCCACCATTGGGGACGTATCAAGCAACAGGCTGATGCACTGCAGTTTATTCCCAGTGAGCTGGTATTTTATCGACAACAATCTTTAGTCGCGCAGCCTGTAGAATTGCCAGAAATAACCAAAACCGACTTGCTCACTCACGACCTTGTAACCCAACCGATCCATTACTCACTGTCCGCAGCAAATACCCTACTCACTTTATCCTCTGAGTATGGTGATGTGGATATTCTCGGTCAGCAATACCAAGCACTTGAGCGCCATCACACCTTTGGATATTGGCCTGAGAAACTGGCGGTTGATATCAGCTATTGTGTGATTTTTACTAACGGCTATTACGCCCAAGTTTACAGCAGTTCAGATCAAGCTATTAACGCTGAGTTTTTGTGGGGAAGATTATTTTAAACATAATCATGTAACACAATTTGCATGCCTAGCTTACAAAGCCTTGTTAATTATCTACAAAATGGGATTTGTTACAATTTTCACACTTTTATTGATATTAATTAAAAACTAATAAAATCAATAGCATTTAATAACAAATAGTTATAAAAATGCTATTTCAAGCTAAAGTTACTTTTAAGGCACTATTAGCCAGACGGTAAACTGGTTATATTAACAAAAATGCTAAAGGTAAAGGGACATTTTCATGGGCCAAGAAACATCTAAAATTCTCGTTGTTGATGACGATATGCGACTGCGTTCGTTGTTAGAACGTTATTTAATGGAGCAAGGCTACCAAGTACGCAGCGCTGCCAATGCAGAGCAAATGAATAGACTGCTTGAGCGTGAAAACTTTCACTTACTCGTATTAGATTTAATGTTACCTGGTGAAGATGGCTTATCTATTTGTCGCCGCTTGCGTCAGCAAGAAAACCCGATCCCGATTGTGATGCTTACCGCAAAAGGCGATGAAGTCGATCGCATTATTGGCCTAGAACTAGGCGCCGATGATTACTTACCTAAACCATTTAATCCCCGTGAATTACTTGCCCGCATTAAAGCGGTAATGCGCCGACAAATTACTGATGTACCCGGCGCCCCTGCACAGCAAGAAGAAATGATTGAGTTTGGTGAGTTTTCACTGAATTTAGCCACCCGCGAAATGTTCCATGGTGATGAAAGTATTGCACTCACTAGCGGCGAATTTGCGGTATTAAAAGTATTGGTTTCCCACCCTCGTGAGCCACTATCGCGCGACAAACTCATGAATTTAGCCCGTGGACGGGATTATTCTGCCCTAGAGCGTTCGATTGATGTGCAAGTATCGCGTTTACGCCGATTAATAGAGAAAGATGCTGCCAACCCACGTTATATTCAAACGGTATGGGGTTTAGGCTATGTGTTTGTGCCTGACGGTTCGGCGCGTAAGTAAACCGTGCCAGAACCTGCCAAATTAGCCTTAAAGTGGTGGCAACGCCTCTTACCTCGTAACGCCTTTAGTCAAACCGTGGTATTGATTGGTAGCTTGCTGCTGATCAATCAACTGGTGTCTTACTGGTCAGTTGCTGTGTACTTTATTAAACCCAGTTATGAGCAAATTAACCAGCTTATTGCTAGGCAAATCAATATTCTATTTGTTGATGGTGTTGACGTTGGTCGTGAACATCTGTCCATGGTTGACGCACTTAACGCTAAAGTTCGTCACGATGGCATGACAGTTTACAATCTAAAGCAAGCCCGTGAAGCAGGTTTAGACAATGCCGCTTACTATGGTTTTTTATCTGAGCAAATGTCAGGCTACTTAGGCGGTGAAGCAGAAGTGCGCTTTTCTCAAGGCGAGACGTTAAATGTTTGGATCCGCCCACCGCAAGCGCCTAAATTGTGGATAAAAGTACCGCTGACTAGCATTAACGAATCTGACTTATCGCCACTGACATTATATTTGCTGGTTATCGGAGCACTCAGTGTCGCTGGCGGTTGGCTGTTTGCTCGCAAACAAAACAAACCCTTAAAACGATTACAAAAGGCCGCTTTTGCGGTATCAAAAGGCCAATTCCCCGACCCTTTACCCTTAAGTGGTTCAACGGAAATCGTTGAAGTGACCCATGCGTTTAATCAAATGGCGCACAGCATGAAACAACTAGAACAAGACCGCGCCCTACTGATGGCCGGAATATCTCACGATTTGCGTACTCCTTTAACCAGGATTCGCCTTGCATCAGAAATGATGGTGGAAGATGACCAATATTTAAAAGACGGCATTGTCGGTGATATAGAAGACATGGACGCCATCATCACCCAATTTATTGCTTATATCCGCAATGATGAAGATGTTGAACGTGAATTGTTTCAAGTTAATCAGTTAATTCAAGAGATAAGTCAGCAAGAAAGTCATCGTTCCGGTGTACTAGAAACAAACTTAAGCGAATGTCCGGAAATTCTTATTCACCCCGTAGCGATTAAGCGGGTACTGAGTAACCTGGTAGAAAATGCCTTTAGATACGGTAATGGCTGGGTAAAAATATCATCCTTCCAACAAGGTGCATTTATCGGTTTTTCGGTAGAGGATGATGGCCCTGGTATTGATGAAGCGACAGCAGAAACACTTTTCCAGCCTTTTACCCAAGGTGACAGTGCGCGTGGTAGCGTGGGGTCAGGGCTGGGTTTGGCCATTATTAAGCGTATTATCGACCGCCATAATGGCAAAGTGAGTTTGGCAAATCGAGCTGATGGTGGATTAATTGCCCGGGTTTTATTACCCAAAACATGATCAAAAGCTAACACTTACTTACCGCTTAATCCCTCTTTTTTATAATGATATTTACCCTCAAGATGTTATCATTTGGTAACACATTGCGTTTACATTGAAAAAGGTTATCCAAAATATGAAATTGATAGTGTCAGTACTCAGTAGTTTACTATTGGCCAATATCAGTACCTCTGTTATGGCTGAAGAAAAGGCCTTGCCATTAGCCGCGTCGGTTATTGTCGGTCTTGAATCATATCCAGACTCAGAATATAGCTCAATGTCGCGCGGTGGTGGGTTTTCAATCATTTGGGATGATCGCCGTTACAATAATGGGTTCAAGCTAGATGAAAACTATATTCGCGCACGGGCAACCTATTACTACGAAAAAGACTCTGAAAAGTACGATGACGACCGCTATCGTAACTCTATGGATGCTAAGCTCCATTATTATCGTCCTTTTACCAGTTTTGGTGATCAGCAGCAATATATCGTCAGTGCCCACGCCCGAGTTGAAGGCCATTACAATAGCCAGCAACTAGAAGAGTTTGAAATATTAGCCATTGCTGGTTTAGGCTTAAATCGTCGTTTTACTGACGTTAATCATTACGATCTTGGCTTTGTACTCGGTGCGGGTTATAGCGAAGAAGAAAAAGATGATGATTGGCCTCGCCAAGAACTTGGCCACGGTGTTGATGTACTTGGCCGCTCTGGTCTAGGTTACTTTGTTGAATGGAACAATGGGTATACCTTTACCAACAGTGGCGTACAAATAACTGCGTCCTACAGCCATTTCTCTGGTGAGTGGGCGTATGACGACAATCAATTTTATAAAGTAGATCACTTAAAATTTGGCGTTATTGTGCCGTTAGGCAACCAGAACAATTTACTGCATTTCGCAACCGAATATGTCAGCCGTGATTATGAGTTAGATTTAATAGGTTTTGATGATGTGTTGTACCGTGTTGGCGCGGAATATATTCACTATTTCTAGCTTTTAATAGTACAGTTTATACAAAAAATGGACGCTTTTAGCGTCCATTTTACTTACATAGGATTCACATAAAGTCGATTACAGGTCTGAATGTGGGCCGAACACTTCATAGTGTAACTGCCCCTCTGGCACATTCAGCGCCAATAATTGCTGTTTGACCACTTTCATAAATCCAATAGGACCACAGAAATAATATTGTGCGTTAGGTAATATGCGCTGGGCAATTTTTGCTAATTCAATAGTACCTTCAAAATCATAGTCTTCAGCAGGTAAATCTGTGGCTATTGGCTTGCGATACCACACATAACGATCTAAATGAATATTCTGTGCCACCTGATCCGAGGTACACACTTTAAAGGCATGTTGATCTCCGTCTTCACAGGCATGTACCCAAGTGATATTGCTACTGTGTAACTTTAATAGCAGTTGGTTCAACATACTCTTCATTGGCGTTAATCCCACTCCAGCAGATAACAACACCACAGGTGTATCGTTGGTGGCGGTAAGCACAAAATCCCCCGCTGGCGCGACAACGTCAATTACATCGCCCTCTTGATAATAGTCATGCAACAAATTAGACACTTTACCTGCAGACTCTCGCTTAACACTGATGCGATATGAGTCACCATTCGGTGCATCCGAAAGCGAATATTGACGAATTTCTTGATGCTCTAGTTGACTGTTATTAATTGATAAGCTGAGATATTGTCCAGGGATAAACTCAACAACCGGCAAACCATCTTCAGGTACAAGTAATAATGAGGTGATAACTGAAGATTCAGCTTGCTTTGCTTTAATAACGAAACGACGAGTGCCTTGCCAGCCGCCTTTTTTGGCAGCTGTTTGCTGATATAACTGCGCCTCACGATTAATAAAGATATCAGCAAGAAAACCGTAAGCCTTACCCCACGCCGTTAACACTTCTTCAGTCACCGCATCGCCACCTAACTCTTTTAAGGTTGCTAATAAGTGACCACCGACGATTGCATATTGCTCTGGCTTAATTAAAAACCCCGTGTGCTTATGGGCAATACGTTCGACCGCTGAGCCTAAAGCCTCCAGGTTATCAATATTTTTAGCGTAAGCGGCTACGGCATTGAACAAGGCTACTGGCTGCCCTCCTGTGTGTTGATGCGCTAAGTTAAACACATCTTTTAATTCAGGATTATGGGAAAACATACGTTGGTAAAAGTGTTGAGTTAAGGCTGGGCCTGCTGACTCTAATAACGGAATAGTGCTTTTAACAATCTCTTTTGTATGTTGATCTAACATAAATCACCCTTAACATGTATTTCATATAAACGTTTTATGGCATGTTAAACATCTATTTGATTTAGATCAATTCTTTTTGCATTAACATTGTTTCAGGTACACCTAATACACATGCTATACAGGCCGTTAAAATAAAAAAGCACGCCATCAATGTCATGATGGCGTGCTTTTTTAGTTCATCATCACGTTAAAGTGATGAAAGGGAAACTTATAGGGCAGCTAGTACCGCTTCTGCAGTACTGACTTCAAATGACTTAGCCGCTTCAACGTTTAATACGCTAACCACACCTTTATCAATCACCATGGCATAACGTTGTGAACGAACACCACCAAAACCTGCGGTATCCATTTCTAAACCTAACGCTTTAGTAAAGCTAGCATCACCGTCTGCAAGCATCATTAATTCTGATGCATTTTGCGCTTCGCCCCAGGCTTTCATCACGAATGCATCGTTAACTGATACACACGCAATTAAATCAACACCTTTGGCTTTAAGCTGATCCGCTAATACCACAAAACCCGGTAAATGTGCTTCTGAACACGTTGGCGTAAATGCACCTGGTACGGCAAATAAAACCACCTTTTTATCCGCGAATAGCTCAGTAACGTTATGGTTTACCATGCCGTCTTTAGTTAATTGACCTAATGTACCCGCTGGTAAAGTTTGTCCTTGAGTGATCATGTTTGTTCCTTAACGATAAGTGAAGTTGCAGCGGCATCATAGAAAGCCACTGTATAAAAATAAGGTTCGATGATTGTGACTGAACATTATGACAGTTTATTGCAATAGCTCATTGCAAACGCGTATTTTGATCAGCCATGCAGTCTAACAAATAACTTCATTGTACGTCTGTAGAGATAAATTAGTCCAAACTAATTTATTCGGCTACTACGTTATCCGCGCTGTCTATTGTGTTGCGTTTGGCCATGACATACTGACGACTAAGCCTTTAGGTTGGTTGGCTGCCAAATTAAGCTCACCGCCATGTAGACTAATAATGTGCTGGCAAATCGATAATCCCAAACCAGCACCTTGGGAGTCATTTTCATCCACCCGATAAAATCGCTCTTTTGCTCGTGCGATTTGCGTCTCACTCATTCCCTTACCTGAATCAGCAAACTTTAAGATAATCTTGTTATCTTGCTCAATGGCTTGAATACTAATAATCGACTCTTTAGGACTATACTTACAGGCATTTTCTATCAAATTTTTACACACTAACTCCATATAAAACTCATCAACCGTGGCAATAATAGAAGGACAAATATCAATCTGCCATTCGTAGTCGGCGATAATAGTAATAAGCTGGTTTATCGATGCCTCAATGATGTCACTCACCCTACACTGTTGTAAATTAAGCGCCTCAATAGCATCGACTCTGGACAACAACAATAACTGTTCAACCATATGGCTCATACGATCCACACCTTGCTCAATAGCACTTAAGTGAAGTTGCGCCTGTTGTGGTTCAGTGACTAATTGTTCAACAGTGTCACCATATAAATCCCTTAAACCATTGTGGTGCAGCTTCACAATAGCTAATGGGGTTTTGAGCTCGTGGGCGGCATCAGCACTAAAACGCCTTTCCCGCTGCATTGCCTGTGATATACGGTGGATATAATCGTTTAAAGCCCGCTGCACCGGAATTAATTCAGTAGGCAGAGCAATATTGATGGGCGATAAATCCTGTGGCGCGCGCGTCAGTAAATTAGCTTCGAGGGTTTTGACTGGTTTAAATAAGTAATAAGTAATCAATAGAAACACCAACAACACGACCGGCATCACAAGGAACGGCACGGTCCAGGTATTCGACATCATCTTAGCTAACAACTCTTCGCGAACATCCTCACTTTGTGCAGTAACAATCCATATCCTATGTGTTTTGGAAAAATAGCTAAACACGTGCCACAAGGCATTATCAATGTTGCGTAACTCATACCCCTGAACCAAACGACTTAGTGATTTCTCACCGGAGCTATCTGAATAAACTAATAATTCCCCTGACTCGCTCAACAGTTGAAAAGACATTTTGTTTTCATACATCAAGTTGGCTGTGGTTGATTGCTCTGCAAAGGTTTCAATATCGGTTTGTTGCACATGCAGTTTTATAGGCTGTTGAATAAGTTGTTTAATTTTTACGTCGGTAAACTCACTCACATAAAACAATTCCAGCACTTTGGCTGTTTGCAGCATTTGCGCATCAAATAACTCTTCTATTTGTCTGCTAGCATCATCTCGGCTGAGTAAATTAGTGATAGCCACGGTAATGATAATGGCCGTTACCATAGCAACGCCCATTAGCATGCGCAGCGAGTACAGCGAGCTTAAACCCCGATTCGATTTTACCGACATTAAACAACCTCAACTAAGGTATAACCAATACCGCGCACTGTTTTGATGAGTTCGTTAGCCATTTTCTTACGTAAATGATGAATATGCACTTCGATAGAGTTACTGCCAACCTCATCCCAGCCATAGGTTAATTGTTCAAGTTGAGAGCGCGTTAACACTCGCCCTGCGGACTGAGCAAACTCAAGTAATAATTGATATTCTCGTCGCGAAAGATGAACGAGTTCACCACGAAAATGCACTTCACATTTAGAAAAGTCGATACTTAATGCACCATACTCAAATTGATTATGATCTAGGCCATGCTGTCGTCTCACAATAGCGCGCAACCTTGCCGCTAACTCTCTCACGTCAAAAGGTTTACTTAGGTAATCATCGGCACCCATATCTAAACAGGCCAGGCGCATATCAAAATCAGTATTAGCGGTCAGCACAATAGTCGGAATAGACACCCCGTTTTTGCGCCAACGCTTAAGTAAATCAGCGCCATCACCGTCTGGTAAGCCTAAATCAAGAATAATCACGCTAAAGTCTTCATAATCCACTGCCGTTAAGGCTTGTTGATATGTTGAGAGATGATCCACTTGCATACCAAGCTTAGATAAACTTAAGCACACTCCCTGCGCTAATAATGCATTGTCTTCAACCAGTAGCACCCGCATGACCTTGTCCTTTTTGATTCACTCAATTATCTAAATACTGTAAATTTCACTGACTGTTGTTCTAAAAATAACTCAGCATTCGCGCCCTGTAACATCGCCATGGTGGCTAACATTCCGGCGGTGACACAATTAGGCCCTAGTACGGTGACAGAGCGGGGCGCATTAACGACTGGATAGCCCGTTGTTGGGCTAATAATATGCCCATAACGTTTGCCATTCACTTCAATAAAACGGCGCGTGTCACCACTGGTGGCAAGCGCTCCCTGGTTAATATTAAGCACCGCTGCGGCATTATCTAAGGCGTTAGGGTTTTCGATACCAACTTGCCAAGGGGAGTGTGATTTCTCAACTAAGCAATGAATATCGCCGCCAAAATTCACTAATACCGAAATATCCGGCCACTGAGCCGCTAATAAATGAGCCACTTTATCAACCGCATATTCTTTGCCAATACCGCCAAAATCAAGGTTCATTGCCGCCGGCATCTGAATATTAGCTTGATCAAAATAGACCTTAGCAAAATTAACATTTGCTTTAGCCTGAGTAATGGTCGCGTCATCCGGTATCGAAGACTGCCCATCAAAGCGCCATAAGCGCATTAATGGCCCTGCACTGATGTCAAAGTCGCCATCACTTAATTGGTAGCATTGCTGGGCAAACGTTAGCAATTGTAGGGTTTCTGTATCGATAGGGGTAGCAGCACCTTGGGCATTATTTATCTGCCATAGGGGGTTATGACTTAAAAAGCGGCTATATTTTTGCTCTATGCGAATGGCTTCCTTGTGGGCAATATCCAACATAGCTTGGGCTATATCGGCGTTATCTGTTGCCATTAATAGCTCACAAGGGCTTGCCATAGCGCGAAAACACCCTAAAAAACCCCAACTGCGACTCTGTAAAGTCGCTGAAGGGGTTTGATTGGCATCATAAGTCTGATTAGCACTCAAATTGGCACCGCTCATTAGCGCATTGTCCACAAACACATTATGTGTTCATCTTAAAACGAATAACTCACTTGTGCCACAATCGCTTTCACCGCAGGGAATTGTTCAAATTGATTCAACTGCCCAATTAACTCAGTGCCATTATTTTCTGGGTTTTGCTGGTAGTACTCTAAACGGTAGCTTAATTCATGTCCGCCAGATAACCGTTGGCCAAACTTTAATCCCACCGTATACGCGGTCATATCACCAATACGATAATCTGCGCTGGCAAATTCAGGTAATGGCTCATCCGCAAACAAAAATGGCTGATAAAAGTTTGCTGCTTGTTGTTGGTAGTAACGTAGGTGTATCTGAGCATAAATACTCGGGCTCAAATAATAACGATAATGGGTTTCCAAGGTATGTGATGAAATATCCCAATCATCGGTACTGTAGCGATAAGAAAAATCAACTACACCAGAATCTAACGCGCCTTTGGTCATTAAAAACACACTGTGTTTTAAGCGATCTTCAGGGCGATTCTCATATAGGTACGCCTGTGTGGTACCGCTGTTATCCACTTGAGATAACACCTTGTATGGGTCGCTCATGTAACCCGACACATTCGAAATACCATAGTTAGCTTGCATTAACCAAAAGCGATTAATGTTTTGGGTTACCCCAAGCATTAGGTCAATCGTTTGCTTGTCATCGGTACCCGATTGACGCGTGTCATCAAATGCCGCTTGAAACGCGGCTTCAGTATCATATTTAGATCTCAGTGCCATTTCAGATAACGCCACAGGTCTGCCACCTACAGCATCAATAGTATCTTGGGTAAACGCCCCTGATAACGCCACTATTGTGTTGTTTTTATTAAAGCTACGCTCAAGACCCGCATTTAAACCTAACGATAAATAGTCAAATTCGGTTGAGCCATTTAAGCCCACGTTTAAGGTCCAATCTGGATTAAGTACTTCCATCCAGTTCGCGCTTAATTGCACGCGCGTATCGTGGAAAGTGTCATCAAGCGGCGTTTCACCAGGGGTAACGGTATATTCACCATTACCAGAAGGGCGAGTAAAGGTTTGGCTACTGTCCTGCGCCACCGCACCTGACGCCGATGCACCCGTTAAACTGTCTACTACCAGCTTCATGTCCAATAATGAGCTATCGCCAAACGATTTCTGCACATTGCCGATCACTTCAGCGGCTTGCACTCTATCTTGCTCGCCGTAATACATAATGGCGGCATCTACTTTCCAATCGTCTGATTTTACGGTGTCATTAAGGTCTGTCGCTTGAGCACTAGGGTTAATTAAGCTGCAACTCGCCATGGCTATGGCGCCAGCTATATTGCGTTTTTGAGTTAATTGCATCCGCAACCTCCGCCCGCTAATGAGCGACCACCACTGGTGCCTTCTTTACTAAAATAAATATGATCATCTAAGGCCATATCAAGCTTTTCACTGTCTAGAGCCATATCAGCTCTTGCAAGTTGATCTTTTTCCCAGGGCTCAACACCTAAGGTTGAGCAAGCCGATAAACCGGTTAAAATAACAATAGCGAGTCCAGCTTTAATATTGAATCGAATCAAATTGTTTTTCATAAACTACTCCACCAACAACTGTTGAATTTCTTGCTCATACAGGGCTTTTTTATCATCATAAAAACCCACATGCTTTTGCACTAATTCGCCCTGGCGATTGAACAAAAAGCTGCTCGGCATGCCTTGTAAATCAAATGATCTCGCCACATCGCCTTCGGGGTTGTAACGCACAGGAAAACTCGCGGGTAACTTTGTTAAAAACTGCGCAGCAAGCTCAGGTTCAACATCTAAATTAATCGCCACCACAGCTAAACCTTTGGCGGCATATTTGGCGTGCATCTCGTTCATCCAAGGGAAAGATTTGCGGCAAGGGCCACACCAGGACGACCAAAAGTCGACATACACCACTTTGCCCGCAAACTCTGACAGGTTAACGGTTTCACCCTTAACATTTTGCACAGCATAATTTAATGCGGGCGCAGCAATGCTTGAATGTGCAAACGTCATCACCCACAAAGCGCTACAGCATAAGCACAATGCATTGATGGTTTTTCGAAAAGACAGTAACGAAATTTGATTATGGATGGCTGGCATGATTAATCCTTATAAACCCTATACTGGCAATCTATCGGGCCAATCTTAAGGCTTTCTTAAGGAAAAATGATAAGTGTTTATTTTGTAAAATCAGTCAGTAGCATAAAGTGATATGCCAGCACCATTATGCTTAATTCGGGCGAATTAAGCATATAAATATCATTCAGTTTGCAAGGTTAGCAACAGGCATAAGCAATGATATAATGCCGTCATTAGCGACATTTTATAAAAGGTTCACATCATGGCACGCACTGCTAGCGCATTACACATTTTGGTCAAACACAAAGAGTTGGCCGATGACATTATGGCTAAACTTAAAAAAGGCGCTAAATTTGATGTGCTTGCAAAGCAACACTCTAGCTGTCCATCGGGTAAAAAAGGCGGCAGTTTAGGTGAATTTAAACAAGGCCAAATGGTACCACCATTTGATAAGGTCTGTTTTAGTGGCGAGCTCATCACGCCGCATTTAGTCAAAACAAAGTTTGGTTGGCATGTGGTAAAAGTGCTTTACCGGACCTAAGAGTGAACATAATAGTTCGCGTATGAGTAAGCGACCATGATGTACTGATTGCTGCGCTAAAACAGATCAGGGCTAACTAAGTGCTGCGTTAAAGTTTGTTGGCCATGTTAAACAAATCAACCTAGTAGTGCTTCGCCCACAGCAGATTCAGACCGCAGGTTCCCTTTCGTATTTACAAACTCCGTTTGGATTAACAAATGTCACGCTGGCAGGGATGTATAGGATATACGAATGACGCGATCACATGGATGTGAAATAGCCACCTTATGTGCAAGCACTTCTGTGGCACGCTGCAAGTACGTCCCTGTAAGCTCAACGATGGCATCCCTGCCATCGACGGTCACAGCCGCGCTTACACCTAATATTCTATTTCTTCGATTTGACTTCATTGGGAATTTAGTGGGGTCAGGGTAAACATTCCTATTCACTAGACGCATTATTTTAGTAGGGCTGGTAAACCTTTTCAAAAAACCTCCTAAGCCACTTTCATATAAAAATGTTTTAAGCCCAATGGTGCCTCGAAAACCTATCCCAAAAACGCTAACTAACCATCGTTTTCACCCTAAACGGCTGATAAAAATACAGATATCGTATTGCCACATAGGCCACTACCACGGTTGCGATGACTAGTTCTAACTGCGCTAATCGGCGTACTTGATCAATATAATTCACTGCTATATTGGTCGTTTCCATCCAGGTGACCATTTTGAATAATGCGGTAGAGCCTATCACCATAGGGAAAGTAAACGCTGCGTAGCCGGGGCTAAATGGCAGGGTAAGTAATTTAATAAATGCCAGGTAGATAACGCTGGTCATCAACACTGCAATGCCAAATAGTAAGGCGATAATGATAGGTGATGGCGTAGCCGATACGGTTAAATATCCTGCTAATGACAAACTGGCGGGGGCGGCTAACACGGCCAAAGTTGGTTTGGCCGCATCGGGCACTTCATGGCTAAACATCAAACGATAGATCATCAGCGGTAACATCACAGCATACGTCGCCATACCAAAGATTAAGGCGATATGGGCAATTAAGGCTAATTGTGGCGTACCCGAAAATGACACGTCGGCAACGATAATCCCTACGGGCGGTATAAACCAACTGGGCACCATGTGATGGAGTTCGAATGCTTTCGCTCTGTGATATAAAAAGCTTATTAAAAATACGATATGTAAGCCAACGGCAAATAACCATAACGCATCGCCTGCGAGTAAATAAAACTGCCCTACCGAGTTAGACACTACCATAGTCGCCATGGCAAATGTGGGGACCACACTACCAATCACGGGATGGGCTAAATCCTCTTTTAAGGTATCGGACAAGACGACAAACTTCATCGCTAACAGCAGAAGTAACACGCTGGCAATCGCCGCGCCTATCAGTTGACCATAACCATTTAAATTGGCGAAGTTTTCCCAACACCAGCCTAAACTAGCAATCCCCAAAGCTAAGCCGGCCATAGGCGTTGGCGCTGCAATTAATTTACCTTTAGCCATATTTATCATGCTGACCTCTTACTGTTTCAATTAACGCACGAATGTGTTTCTTAATGAGATGTTACCCTTGCTAATTGTTTATACATATCCAATTATTAATGACGTGCGTTAAGAAATACTGAACGATATACTTGAGTATAAAAACGAATTAACACTAGGTTCATCAATGGCGGCGTTGATGATAACGATAAACGCGAGGATGGTATCACTATGGCCATGCACATATCTTTGAAGCAGCTCAATGTATTTCATGCTATTACGCAACACAAAACTTTAACGGCTGCAGCAGAACAACTTTGCTTGTCTAAAGCCGCTATTAGCATGGCGTTGGCAGAACTTGAAAAACAACTGTCTCATCCATTATTTGATCGGGTAAACAATCGGCTTATTCTTAATCAAGAAGGGCAGCAGCTTTTACCCTTGGCAGATGAATTACTTATTCGCGCCCTGCAGATCACGCATCTTTTTAGCGATAATCCAGCCTTGTACGGCAAGCTCAGGCTGGGCAGTAGCGATACCATAGGCAATCATATTAGCCCGTATTTACTTAGCCAATTTAGGCAACAACATCAGCATTTATCGCAAAGCTTATTTATTTCAAACTCTGCCACTATTTGCCAAAAGTTAGTTGATTTTGAGCTAGACATTGCCCTTATCGAAAGTCAAACCCATCATCCAGATTTGATTTCAATCCCTTTCAGTCACGATGAAATGTGCATTATTAGCGCCATCGATCACCCACTAGCTAAGCAAAAAACGCTGACAATAACGGACTTAGAACATAGCGATTGGGTGTTAAGGGAGCCCGGCTCAGGCTCACGCGAGGTTTTTATTAATACTCTGGCACCGAAACTTAACCATTGGCAGCTCGCCTTCGAGATCAACACCACTGAGGCATTGATTAGCAGTGTTTCAGCAGGGCTGGGATTAGGCTGTTTATCCACGTTGGCGGCACAATATGCCATAAAAAGTGGTCGAGTTAGTCAACTGACTCCGCCTATTGGCATGCCACGCCGCTTTTGGTTTTTAATCCATAAAGACAAATATCAAAACCCACTGCTTAAAAGCTTTATGGCTTTTTGTCAGCAATGGCAAGCTACAGGACCAAACTAAACCCCATAAAAAAACCGCTCAATGAGCGGTTTTTATTGCAGAGTAAGTTAATCAGTATTTACTTATTATCATGACCATGGTGACGGTCATTGTGTACTGGCTTGGCGACATCTTGCATGTAGATAGCGCGATTAGCTTCAATCACTTTATCTGACGGTAGTGGCACAATCTCGAATGCCGAGTCAAATTCTGTCATCACTTTAGCTAAGGTTTCTAAGAAAGACGCATCACCTTTAATGTTAGCCGCTTTACTTGCAAGCAAGTCTTTAACCGTTGTTTGCTTAAGGTTCAGCTTAACGATGTCAGATTGATTAATAGTCAAAGTCGCTGTTGCTGTGTCTTTTACTTTATCAATTTTAGCGTTGCTTAAGTTACCGTTCGAAAGCTCAACCACGTAGATTTCTTTGGTATCTGGAAGGACTAAGTTAACTTCAAAGGCATATTCTTGCGCTTTAATTGAATCCACTTTAATCGCTAAGTAATCCAGTAACGACCCGACTGGCATTTCAGCAATAATATCTGCTGATGCTGATTTAAGCGCACCCGCTTGACGACCAATACGCAGCTCCTGTGCCCCTGAAAGGTACACGTTTCTCCAACCTGCGCCTTCCGATTGATAACCTAACTGTTCATAAGTATCAGCCAGTAGCAAACGGGCATCGTTGTTACTTGGGTTACTAACAACCACTTTGTTTAATGCTGTTGCCACAAAGTTATATTCACCCTTGGCAAAATCGGCTTTAGCATGTTTCAGCACGGCTTTTTCACCTCCCATGTATTCAACAAACTTAGCCGCTTCCGCTTTTGTTGGTAATGGATTTAGGTTAGCAGGGTTCATGTCAAAGTAACCCAGGTACATGTTATATACGGCGCGTGCATTGTGCGAGTAAGTCCCGTGGTAACCATTGGTGTGCCATGCATCTTTAATTGATTGCGGTAATACTTTTTGGATTTCCCAACCAATATCTTGCAATACCACGCCATTATTAGCCAAACGTAAAGACTGGTTATGAACAAAACCATAGTTATCACGCTGAAGTTTTAAGAAATCATTAATATCATTGTTGCTCCACACTGGTGAGCTGTGCGCCGAGAATAAAAACTCTGCTTCACCTCCCCATTCTTGGATCATGTTATTGATTTCTTTCGACCACTTAAGCGCATCACGTACTTTAGCGCCGCGTAAGGTATACACATTGTGCATGCCTTTGTAGGTCACTTCCGCTGCCCAAATGGTCTTCATGCTGGGGATATAAGCGACGGCTTCTGATACGGCTTCAGTGCCTGATGCATCCATAAACACCACTTCTAAGCCGTCAATCACTACCGTTTCGAATTTACCCTTTAAGTTTGTTTCGTGGTGTGGCAGCACATAGGTGATCTCGCCTTTAGCAATACCGTTTGATAAGGCGGCATCAACAATAGTAGTTTCTGATGGCACCATAGTCGCACCGTATTGATAAGACGTGCGGCGAGACATGGCATTACCCGCTAGTACGTTTTCATCAACCATCTCTTTGGTGATATTGGCTGAACCGTACACTTTTACGTTAGGAAACATATCTTGTATTCCACGAGAACCCCCAAAGTGATCCGCATGTGAGTGCGAATAAACCATAGCGACAACAGGATCATTATTACCAAAAGGCAAGTTTTTAAGGGCGAAGGCTAACGAGGCTTTGGCTGATTCGCGTGTGGTTAGCGGGTCAAATACAATCCAACCATTATCGGTACGCACTAAGCTCATGTTGGCTAAGTCAGTACCACGAATTTGGAAAATGTTATCGTTCACCTGATACAAGCCATAGGCTTCATTATTCATCTGCGCCTGACGATAAAGCGATGGATTAATAGTATCTGGTGTTTTATCACCGATAAATTCATAGGCATCGGCTAATAGTGCCGCGGTTGCTGCATCAAGCGGGGCAATCAAGTTGGCACGGCCTTCTTGAAACGATTTAGTATCGTCAAACTTTAACCCCTTAGCAAACTCAGTATTGTATGCTTTGGTCGCCTGAGTTGCGGGCTTACCTTGATACATAAATGAGGTTGTTAATGCATGTTCATCCTGGCCAGCAGCGTGGTCATGTGCCACAGCTGAATAGCTAAAAGACAAGCTTGAAATAACGATTGAAGCAATAACTGACTTGTTCATAATTAATCATCCATATTGAGGTTGCTACTTGATGCCAAGCGAATAATCAAAGCGCTCGCTGACTTAATTGCGTTCATCATAAACTGTTAACAATTTAGATAAACAAAGGTAACTATGGTTGATTATTAAGTTATACTTATGAATTAACTCCCGCAGCCATGGTGAAAACTTATGTCAAACAAGATTGATTTGAATCTCTATAGAGTGTTTTCGCAGGTATACCATCACCAGTCGATCACCCTTGCGGCTGAACAGCTTGGCGTGACTCAAGCGGCGGTCAGTGGCTCGATTAAACGGTTATCACAGTTATGCGGCCAAGACTTATTTATTCGTAATGGGCGCGGTATTATCGCCACCCTATACGCACATCAACTGATGGAGCAACTACTGCCTTCACTTGAAGTGTTAGAAGGGTTAGTTGAAGATACTAAGGTATTTGATAGCAAAAGTTCTCGTCAGCAATTCACTGTTCTAGCCTTCGAATCCATCACAGATCAATTGCTACCGCATACTTTGCATTTACAAAAGCTAGGCAATCCGTTAATCACCTTTAAAGATCAAAATACCAATGAAACACAAATCAATGAGGCACTATTTTCCCAACAAGCCGATCTCGCCATTGATATTACCGATAGCCGCGATAACACCTTAATTTACCAACCCCTAGCCACGGATGAAATTGTATTGATTTGCCGCCATAATCATCCGCGCATTAATGGTAGTGTTAGTGCTGAGCAATTTTTTTCTGAGCAACACATTAAGCTCAATCTCACCCGCGCAAATACCTCGATTGTTGATTTTTATGCGGAGAATAATCTGTCTACCCGAAAAGTGGTGGCTGAGTGCAACTCGTTACTCTCGTTAATTTCTTTGGTCGCTCAAAGTGATTGTATTGGCGCCTGTAGCAAATCATTAGCCCATAAATACCAGCAGGCTTTTAATATTCAAATTATTGACATGCCGGTTAACATTAAACCGGTACAATTATCGTTAATTTGGCATAGACGACAGCGTAATAATCCTGCGCATAAATGGTTGCGGGACACCATCACTGAAATATACCGGCATCATATTGGTCTAACGCAATGATGTTTAATCAATGGGCGACAAACAGCTCACTGTTGAATAACAAAAAAAAGCCTCGCATTGCGAGGCTAATTTATTTCACCTTAACTCGAGTTAAAAGTGACGGTGAGGTTATTTAGTCAGACTATTTTTTGGTTTCAGGATAAAGGGTGTTCCACCACTCTGGTTCACCTTTAAGCTGTAAGTCAAACCATGCCATTGTGGTGTCCCACCAATCAAAACGTATATTACGCGCATTAATATGGTGGTCTTGACCGGCAAATTCGACTAATTCTACGTCTTTATTTAATAACTTAAGCGCAGTATACATGTAATGACTTTCGCCAACAGGGACGTTGGTATCGGCATCACCATGGATCAGTAATAGCGGCGTGGTAATTTTATCTGCATTATACAGCGGGCTTTGGTCTACGTATAACTCACGGTTATTCCATGGGAAACTACCTCGACTCGCCACACCAGAGTAACCATAACCCCACCAGCCATGTCCCCAGTATGAAGATAGGTTACTGATCCCAGCGTGAGACATAGACGCGGCAAAAATATCCGTTTGGGTAGCTAAATACATGGTCATAAAGCCGCCATAGGACGCACCCATATTACCCACTTTTTTAGGATCAACCGCAGTATAAGCCTGCAAGAACGCTTGAGTTCCCTCAATTATGTCGTCCGCACTGTGTTTACCCCAGGCATTAACATGACGGCCACTGAATGCTTGCCCATAACCCGTTGTGCCATTAGGCTGTAATACATACACCACATAGCCTTGTGCCGCCCATAAATTAAATGGCCAGCGTCCAGTAAAGTGACGACCTACAGGTGAGGTGCCGCCGTAGTAATAAACCAATGCCGGATACTTTTTAGTGGCATCATAATCGATCGGTAAGTACACTCGCCCATCAATCAATTGACCTTGTTTATTGGTAAAGTCAAAATCTTCAATTTGGCCTAAACGTGTGGTGGCATAACTGATCACTTTGCTATCAAACAGCATCACTTTGCGGTTTGACTTTATATTCATCACGTATGCTTGTTGCGGCACAGTTGCCGATGTTCCGGCATAAACAATGGTAGGTAAAGCTTGGTCGGTAGCAATACCAAAGCTGTTGACCATTTCAACGCCCGTATCGATTTTACTGAACTTATTTTGGCTTTTATCAAAGAAATACAATGGGGCAAAATCACCCTCTATCACGGATAAAATCAAGTCTCTACCCGCAACCGCTGTCATGCTAGTAATAGCAGGATCAAACTCTTTGCTTAGGGCTGTGATTTGTTCGTTTTTAGTTTCACGCCAATATAATTGACCGTCATAGTCATTAACTTCCATAGCGGGATCTTGCTTACCTAGGCCATCCATAAAATTAGGACCGGCCAAAATAAACATGCCATTTTCGCCGTACAAAGCACTGCCAAAGGTGCGGTATTCGCCAATTAAAACTTCCGTTAAGCTAGCAATATCCAACTCAAATAATTGCGTCAGGCCATGGGCAGGTTGGGCATAGTCAACCACTGAGCGGGTCAATAACAGCTTACCTAAGCTGACATCACTGTCTAACAAGTCGCTGCTTTGCTTAGATTCAGTAAGTTGTCTCATTGCGCCAGATACCACATCTAACTGGTAAATCTGGCTGTTATTACGCCAATAACTCCAGCGGTCTTCCAGTGCTTGATAGCGCTTTGAGGTGGCTTTTTCGTCGGCTTTAAAGGTTTTTTGCCAGCTAAATAACAAGGTATCGCCATACCACTGTAAACCAGAGACATCTTCAATTTTATCCGCTATTATTTTTAGAGATAAATCGGCGATATCTAACAGCACAATTTGCTGCCCAGCCACATAAGCTAACTGTTTGCTATCTGATGAAAATGCGCTGCTTTGCGGCGAGCTGTCTTGCCAACGATAAAGCACTTGGTTGCTAGCAACATCACGTAGCTCGGTAACCGAAATAGCTTTGTCTCCCTCACTAGGGGAATACTCAACCGTTGATTGCAGTAGGTATTTACCATTAGGCGATAGCTGCATACTGCTAATCGTTTTGGCATCAAACAACTGCTGAGCAGACACGCGCTGGGTGTCCTGCTTTACAAAACTCAGTACATCAACCTCACTGTTACCCTGCCAATCTAAACTGAAAGGCACATCGGCTTGCTGTCCATCAGCTAACACAATGAGCTGATAATCACCATTGGCTAACACCAGCGGCACTTCATCTGCGGATTTTACGAGCTGCCCGTTTAAATACACTTGTGGGTTTTCAAGCCCTGTTATCTTTAGTGTACCCTGGGTAAATCGCTGGGTTGATAGTGGGAGTTGGTAAGCTAACCAGCCCTCGCCTTCCGCTTTTTCTACCGCTGACTGCCAGGTTAATGGCTGATTGAAAACTAAAATAGGCTTAGTGGCATCGGGTTGGGTTAACTTTGCAACAAGGTTGGCACGTAACGCATCGGCATGAGCACTTTTCGATAACGGCGCCGCACTTTTTTGGTTAACGGGGCCTAGGCGCTGAATATGGTTAAGGTCGATCTCGGCGCCATGCACCATGCCCGCAACAGCTAAGGCTAAACTGGTCAAAACCAGTGTAAAAGCTTTCATGAGGAGTCCTTGTTGTCATTATTATATTGATGTTTTTATCTATTTTATGGTTCATAGTTTGACAAAAACAGCTTAGAAATGCACCTGATTTTAGTGTTCGAGGAAGAATTGAATTACAACATTTATAAAGCCATCGGGTTATAGCTTGGCTTTATGCGAGTAGCACATATAAAAATGCCCTCAAATTACTGAGGGCATTAAATCAAAAAAATACCAAGCGACTGAACTATTTGGCCATTTTGCGGCCATATATCAGTAAATAGATCGCTGGAATAACAAACAAAGACAACAGCGGTGCGGTCACCATACCACCTACCATAGGCGCGGCGATTTTCTGCATCACTTCATTACCTGTACCACTGCCCCACATAATCGGTAACAACCCAAAGAAGATAGTGGCTACCGTCATAGCTTTAGGGCGAATACGCATTACCGCACCATGAATTAACGCTTCGGTTAAGTCAGAGCGATGATTGTATTGCCCTGCGGCTTGGCGATCTTTAATACTGTTATTCAAATACACCTGCATCACTACCCCAAACTCAGCGGCAACACCTGCCAGGGCTATCATGCCGACTGACACAGCAACCGAGAAGTTAAAGTCGAGCAAGTACAATAGCCACGCACTGCCCACCAATGAGAATGGTAGACTTAACATGATCACCGACGCTTGAATAAATGAGCTAAATGTCATCATCAACAAGATGAAAATCACCATTAACATCAGTGGAATAACTAACTTCATTTTAGCCTCAACCCGCTGCATGTACTCATATTGGCCAGCAAAGCTGTAACTGTAACGAGGCGGCAGAGTGATTTGTTCATCCAACGCAGTACGTGCCATTTTGATGTATTCGCCAATGGAGATGTCTTGTAAATCAACAAACACCCAACTGATTAACCGGCCATTTTCACTGGCTAACATAGGCGCGCCATCACTAATGGTAATGCTGGCTAAATTACCCAAAGGCACATATTTACCCGTTTTGGTAAGTACTGGTAAGTCTTTGAGTTTTTCTATGTTGTCACGTAGCTCACGTGGGTAGCGAATGATAATAGGATAACGCTCTTGCCCTTGTATCGACTGGCCAACTTGCATGCCCCCAATGGCCATTTGCACCACATCTTGAATATCTTTTAAGGTCATACCGTAACGGGCTGCATTTTTAAGATCGGGTTCGATATCAATATAACGGCCACCACTGGTGCGCTGCGCAAAAGCAGAAGTGGTACCTGGCAACTTGCTCACTACAGCTTCAATTTCGGTGCCTATTCGTTGTAGCTCATTAATGTCTGCCCCGGATATTTTTATTCCCACGGGGGTTCTTACTCCAGTGGATAACATATCAATACGGGTTTTAATCGGCTGCACCCACGCATTGGTAATACCGGGCACTTTTACGGTTTTTTGCAGTTCACTAATAATGCCTTCCAGTGTCATACCTTCACGCCAGGTATCACGTGGATTCAACATAATTGTGGTTTCAAGCATGGTTAGCGGTGCGGGATCGGTCGCTGTAATAGCGCGGCCAACTTTACCAAATACCCTTTTCACTTCAGGAATGGTTTTAATCAGGCGATCGGTTTGCTGCAATATTTCCGCCGCCTTGCCTGAACTGACACTCGGTAAGGTGGTAGGCATATACAATAAATCGCCTTCTTCGAGTGACGGCATAAACTCGCTGCCCATTTTAGTCATAGGGTATATCGCACTGCCAAGCGCCATAATAGCGACTAATATGGTCATTTTAGGAAAGCGCAGTACCACGCGTAACAGCGGTTCATACATAGCAATTAACAGGCGACTTAGCGGGTTTTTCTTTTCTGCAGGAATTTTGCCGCGTACAAGATAACCCATTAATACCGGAATTAAGGTAATGGCCAAAATAGCCGATGCCGCCATAGCAAAGGTTTTAGTAAAGGCTAACGGATGAAACAATCGCCCTTCTTGAGCTTCAAGCGCGAACACAGGCACAAAGCTTAAAGTAATAATCAATAAGCTAAAAAACAGTGCCGGCCCGACTTCAACCGACGATTGTCGTACTAACTCCCAATGGGCTTCACCCGTTGGCGTTTCGCCATCATGTTGGTCGCGGTAATGCTCAAGGTGTTTATGGAGGTTTTCTACCATCACAATAGCAGCGTCCACCACAGCACCAATCGCAATCGCAATCCCGCCTAAACTCATAATATTGGCATTGACACCAATTATGTTCATCACAATAAAACTGACTAAAATTGAAATCGGTAATGAAATGATCGCCACTAAGGTTGAACGGGCATGCAGTAAGAAAATAAGGCAGATAAAACCAACCACCAGCATTTCTTCTAGTACTTTACGCTTGAGGTTATCAACCGAGTTTAAAATGAGTTCCGAGCGATCATAGGTAATCACTAGCTCAACACCATCGGGTAAACCATTCTCAATTTCGGCTAATTTTGTTTTAACGTTGTTGATGGTTGCTAGGGCATTTTCACCGTAACGCATCACCACAATGCCACCAACGACTTCGCCTTGACCATCAAGCTCGGCAATACCTCTTCGAGCCGCAGGGCCAGTACGCAGTTGCGCCACATCTTTCATCAATACAGGCGTGCCCGACTCAGCCACAATACCTAAAGGGATTTCGGCAAAGTCTTCTAAGGTTTGGCGATAACCCGACGAGCTGATCATGTACTCAGCTTCGGCCATTTCAATTACCGAGCCACCGGTAGAACTGTTCGAGTTATCCAGCGCATTTCTGACCGTCATCAAGTCAATTTGATACAGCGCCAGTTTGTGCGGGTCGACAATAATTTGATACGCCTGCTCCATGCCGCCAATGGTGGCAATCTCTGACACACCTTCAACGCTTTGCAATTCTAATTTTAAAAACCAGTCCTGCAGTGATCGAAGCTGAGCTAAATCATGCTTACCTTTACGGTCAACAAGGGCGTATTGAAACACCCAGCCCACGCCAGATGCATCAGGCCCTAATGAAGGGGTGACATTAGGGGGCAATTGCCCCTGGGTTTGCGATAAATATTCTAAAACCCGTGATCTGGCCCAATAAATATCTGTGCCATCTTCAAAAATAATGTACACATAGGAATCGCCAAACATCGAAAAGCCACGCACGGTTTTCGCGCCAGGCACGGCTAGCATCGCCGTCGACAAGGGGTAGGTAATTTGGTCTTCAACTAACTGCGGTGTTTGGCCTGGATATGAGGTTTTTACAATCACCTGCACATCAGATAAATCAGGTAAAGCGTCTAAAGGCGTCATCCGCATGGCTTGATAGCCAATTAATGCGATAACCACGGTCATTAACAACACCATGGCTCGCTGCTTAATCGACGCACTAATTATTTTTTCTAACATAGTGAGCTCCGATTAATGATTTGCGTGTGGATCAGGCGCAGCACTATTGCTGCCACTTAATCGCTGCAAACTACCTTGAATACTGGCTTCTGAATCAAGCAAGAATTGCCCCGACACAATCACTTTATCGCCCGCCTTTAAGCCTTCGGTGATTTCAGCTTTACCCTGGGCAATCATGCCAACCTTAACGGGTACAGAAGCAAATTGGTTATCACTGCGTTGCACCACTACACGGTTTTCACGCCCGGTAAGAATTAACGCCTCGGTTGGAATGGCTAATACTCCCCGGTTTGGACCACCAAACAGTTTTACATCCACTAAGGTGCCTGGTTTTAATTGCTGATTCGGGTTATCTAAACGAATTCTCACCCGCATTGCCCGTGTCACTGGGTCTAACTCTGGGTAAATGTAATCTATGCTGGATTCAATATCAAACAGGCCTTGCGCCGCAGACGTCACCTCAACTGGCCGACCTTGTTGCAACCAGCTTTGTTCATTTTCAAATACGTCGGCAATCACCCACACGCTGCTTAAATCAACGATTTCAAACAAGGTATCGCCCGGTTGCACGTACATGCCATGACGCACTGTAAGCCGGCTAATGAGTCCATCTTGCTCGGCATAAAATGGCACGCGATACAGGGTGTCACCGGTGCGCTCTAATTGCTGAATCGACGCCGAACTCACCCCTAATAACTCAAGGCGTAGGCGAGCTTTTTTCAACAATAACGCACCACGGTTTTTATCCTGCTTAAGGTAATCTCTGGCTTGCATGTAATCATCTTGAGCATTTATCAGCTCAGGTGAATACAGCTCATACAATAATTGGCCTTTTTTTACTTGCTGGCCAACCGTATGCACCTTAAGGGTTTCTATCCAGCCGGTCACTCGGGTATGTACATGGCCAATCATATTTTCATTGTATTCTACCGTACCTATGGTTTTAACTAGCTTCCACAGGGTGCCCTCGGTAACGGTTTCACTGCGCATGCCTAACGCCTGCTGCATGCCTCCAGAAACGCCAACAACCACTTCCTCACCCACTTCACCTAGGGTGACTTTTTCTAAATTCATGCCACAAATTGGACAGGTACCAGGAGCATCAGACACCACATGCGGGTGCATGGGACAAACATATTTGATGTTCGCGTCATTAGCGCTGTTTTTAGTCGGTAGTAGTGCCGGCTGTGGTTGATTAAAAACCTTGTCAGCGGCAGTGTTAGTGCTATTTACAGCATCCATTGGCTGTGCGGCATGATCATGCCCCGCATGTTCATCCTCGGAAGCAAATGTCACTGATGACATCAGCAAGCTTGTGGTTAGCATTAAAACAAACGTAAATACGCTTTTACAGGGGGATATTTTCATATAGACCTCGAACGATTTAACACACGTATGTGTTAAAACTCGTTTAAAAAGAAACAGTAAAATTTGCTGCTAACATGGGCGATATACCATAAATGCGCAGCTAAGATGTTTACGTTAGACGATAGGAGGTCTAAAAGCTGGCGGGAAGTCGATAGAGAAACTGTTTACAGCCACTGCGATAGGGGCTGGATTAGCAGGAGCATTAGCAATAGCTAACTGAATATCACTTAAGTCAGCGGTAAAGGTAATGGTTAAGCAGTGATTACAATCGATACTGCAACCGCCTACACCATTACAACAGCTGTTGTTATCTGCTTGCTGCGATTTCTGATTAGGCTGCATATTGCCATGACAATCTGTCATAGCGGAGACATGCTGCATTGAGGTCAGAGGCACATTATTATCTGAACCATCACTCAATGTTTGACTCACCATATGGGATTGTTGATGATCCATCGGCACCATAGAACTACCATTAGCTAACAAACCTTGTCCGACAAGTGCGAACAAAGTGAAAGTCATTAACCAGTAGTTTTTCAGTGTTTTTTGCATCGCACTCAAAATCCAATATGCCGGACTGAATAAATCTTGCAGCATCTTACGATGGCGATTATTCAATATAGGCTCATAAAATATCAACTAATAGAGTTGACCGTGTAAATTATAAAATGCTTTCAATCTAAAACAACTTTGGTCGTTAGCTCAGCTAACAAACTAGTCGATAAGGGCAATAGCATAACGCTAAATTCATGCTGATGATAACTTTTTTATTGTTGTCATTGTGTGATAAATGCCTAATTTAGCAATAACTATAACAATTTTATCGCAGCGGGCTTTGACCGAGTACCACGCTTGCGGCGGTATTTTCCTTTTCGAAGTAAATCAATGCACCAACAACACCCGGTAACGGTTAACCATAAACTGAAAAAGGCCATCAACATCATAGGCAGATTATTAAAACTACCTTCATTAAAATAATCCATAAAATGCAGCATAAAAAAGATATCGGCTAACTTTTTATGCTGATCACTGTGGCCGACTATTCGCCCAGATTGCGCCTCAACATAGACTTGCGTATCGATGTCGTCAGTAAAGTTGACCTGCCATGTGGGGTTTTGTTGTTTTGGAAAATCGCTAATCGGTGGGGTGAGTAATTTGAGTTCGGCTACCTTGCCCTCACCTGTATATGACGCTTGCGCTAACCTTGTTACCAGCTCTTCATCAAGAGTGACCACCTCACCGCTATAGGCATCGACCAAGGTGTATTCATGATAAGAATGCGCATACAAGCCTTGCTGATGGCTAAGTAAATAATAGGGCTTAGCCAATAAAAATACCGTATCTAACGCCACGCTATCACTATGTTGTTCAAGTACGGCTTTAGGCTCAATCAACTGAGTCGCATCGAGCTGATTGGGCACAATATCCTGACTAAAATAGGTTAGCCCTGCCGCTTTGGTGTGATCCATCAAATTAAAATACAGGCCACTGGCTAACCACAGCACAAACTGAATCCCGACAATGACCGACGCCCATTTGTGCAACTTTCTAATCCAACGCATTAGGCAACTCCCACGCGTTGAACGCGGCTTTTTTTACGGCGTGTAAACTGGCCTTTGAACACCCTGAAATACACTAACACCATGCCAGTCAGTACCCCACCACTGGCTAGCAAGGCGCCCCAAAACAGCAGCATATTATCGATATCTTCACCGCTGCTGTAGTCCATAATATGAAACCTAAACATCCAATCAAACCAACGCCAAAACTCATGGCGCTTGCCCACCAAGATGCCCGTTTGTGCCGAAACATAAAGCGAAGGGGCACCAAAATCATTAAAGTTGACTCGCCATGCGGGTAAATGGCGCGGGCTTAACTCAAAAGGAGGGTTGTCGGTAATCAGCGTCACCTCGACAACATCGCCCTTACCCGTGTAAAAGTATTGCGCAACTGATACGGCCACTGACTCTGATAACGGCGTTAACACTTGGCCGCTATTAGCGCTAATAACTAATTTTTTAGTGGGCTCGCTATCCGCTAAGGTCAGCCTATAAACTGTTTCACCTAACAAGGTATCGACACTGATATTGTCAATATGGGGATAAGCTTGAATGAGCTGTTGCAGTGAATAATTCATCTGGGCGGGCTGCACTTTAGATTGCGGGTTGGTAACCAAATCATCACCGTGGATAAAATCGATATCCATATAGACCATATAAGCGCCCGTGACCGACCATATCGCAAATTGAAGCCCTAAAAATAACATCAACCATTGATGAAGCGTTCTTGCGGTTTTATGCATAGCGATCTCGATTCTTATAATGCAAATACGGGTTATTTAGCGCCAAAAACACCTCTTATTCAGGTGGTATATCCAACTAATTTAACGGCCTAGGGATACTTAATGATGCTGTCGCCCTAGTTCTAACACAGGTGATGCACCAAGCCCTTCTAGATCTATCGCGCTAAAAACTCGCTGCGTGGTGGCCAGCATTTAGACCGCGCCTCAAAGGAACAAATGCGGTTGCTGAAGAAATAATCGCAGTATTGGTGAGGTACACTTAATCTCTAAAGATACCGCAGGTGGAACATGTAACAGTATGGTATCAGCTAAGGCGTTGCTGGATTTACTCCGTAAACTGATAAAAAGCAGCTCACAATTAAAAGTGGGTTAATCTTTTTAAGCCTAATTTAGTCGTAATAGTCTCGACATGGGACGATTACGACTAAATGATCTAATGCTCATGCTGATATATTTGCCCAACTTCTAAAACAGGTGATGCATCTAACTTTTCTGCATCCATCATGCTTGAAATTCTTTGCATGGTCGCCAACATCTGCGACTGTTCCCACTCTTGCATTGACTCAAAGCGGGCAATGAAGTGATCTTGCAAAGGCTTAGGAGAGTCTTTAATTATCTCTTTGCCTTGATCAGTTAAACTGATCCCCACCTTGCGCTTATCTGTGGTTGAACGCGTACGCGTCACTAACCCTCGCTTTTCTAAACGATCGACAATACTGGTAATGGTTGCTGAGCTTAAGTTAATGGTTTTAGCCACTTCTTTAACCATAGCACCGTCATGTTCCGCAATAGACAGCAAGACCAATAGTTGTGGGCTTGTTAAGCCAGTCTCTTTACATAACTTCTTTGAATACAAATCAATCGCGCGGATTACCTGCCGCAAAGAGACCAGTAACTCTTCATACTTTTTCATCGGACTTATTCACTCCAACTGTCTGTTCAACACTAATAATTACAATTCTATCAAAATCTGAATAACTCATAAACAGACTATTTTGTTTATTTTAAAACGAAATAGTTGTCATAAAGTTACCAACATGGGTTGATCTTCCCCGTTAACAACGTATCATAATGGTTCGTACTCTAATCATTCGTGGTGAATCATATGAAACGCAATAATTTTATGAGAAAAATCTTCAAATCAAAAGTAAAGCCTAAGAGAATCGCTAAAAACTCAATGGAACTCCTTTGTTTCTGGTTAATTCTTGCGACTTATGTTTTTAGCCCTTTGTATACAATATATAAGTCGAACTCAAACAATAACGCAGGAAAGTAATGAATTATACCTATTTCACATTAACGTTATATTTTATGTTAATGCTAGGCATCGGAATTTATGCCGCTAAAAAATCCACTTCTAACTTATCTGATTACATGTTGGGCGGCAGAAAAGTCAGCCCTCAAGTAACCGCACTCTCCGCCGGAGCCTCAGATATGAGTGGCTGGATGTTGATGGGTTTACCCGGCGCTATTTTTGTCTCAGGTTTTAGCACCGTCTGGGTTGCTGTGGGCTTAGTTGTAGGTGCCTGGGCAAATTATAAGTTAGTCGCCCCTAAGTTACGTGTATACACCGAAGTCGCTAATGATGCGTTAACCTTACCAGATTTCTTTGGCCAACGTTTTCACAAAAAAGATGGCATTATTAAGCTGGTATCTGCGATTGTCGTCATTATCTTCTTTACGCTTTATACCTCTGCAGGCCTAGTTGGCGGCGGCAAACTATTTGAATCAGCATTCGGGCTCGACTATCAGCTAGGCGTTTTCATCACCATGTTTGTGGTGGTAGCTTATACCTTATTAGGTGGTTTTCTTGCGGTAAGTCTGACCGACTTTGTGCAGGGCGTCATTATGTTCATCGCCCTAGTTATGGTGCCCGTGGTGGCTTTTACTTATTTTGAAAGCACAGAAACCATGATGGCTTACTCACTAGAAGAGATCCCCTCGTTCAGTCAAAGTCTTGAAAGCCTGACCGTATTATCATTATTATCCAGCTTAGCTTGGGGCCTAGGCTACTTTGGTCAGCCACACATTATTGTTAGGTTTATGGCAATTGATACGGTTAAGAATATCAAAACAGCTAGACGTATTGGCATGAGTTGGATGACGGTCACCATTGTGGGTGCGCTAGCAACAGGGCTAACCGGGGTGGCGTATGTGAATAAATATAATGTTGATTTAAAAGATCCTGAAACCATATTTATTTTCTTTTCGAACGTCTTATTTCACCCACTAATTAGTGGTTTCTTATTAGCCGCTATTTTAGCCGCGGTAATGAGCACAATATCATCACAGCTTTTAGTGTCATCAAGTTCACTCACCGAAGACATTTACCGTGTTTACAGTAAAAAAACGCTGTCGCAAAAACACTTAGTGAATGTGGGCAGAGGATGCGTATTTGTCGTTGCACTAATAGCGGCAGTCATGGCATTACAACCTTCTAGCAATATTCTTGGCATTGTCAGTAACGCATGGGCAGGGTTTGGTGCCGCATTTGGTCCGTTAATTTTGTTCTGCCTACTGTGGGAACGCGTCACTTATAGTGGTGCACTGGCCGGAATTATCACTGGTGCAGCAACAGTATTGTTTTGGATTTATGCGCCTGTGTTAGACGGTGGCGCAGCACTCAGTAGCTTAGTGTATGAAATGCTACCTGGGTTTTTAATTAGTGCACTCAGCATATGGCTTGTTAGTCTTTGGAGCGAAAAGCCTTCAAAGAAAATAACTGACCAATTTAAAGAAGTTAATCAAGTATTGATTGAAAGCACGTCATAAGAGGAAGTATGTCTTTAAGTAATAATAAACGGATCGTTATCAAAGTGGGCAGTGCATTAATTGCCCCAGGTAGTGACGGTTGCAGTCCTAAATACCTGAAAAACATCGCCGACTTTATAAAATCTTGCCGTAAACAAGGCTTACAAGTGATCTTAGTTTCATCGGGTTCTGTTGCCGCGGGGCGCCAATGGTTTAATGTTGAGACCCCTTCAAAGGCATTGAAGAAAGCCATGGCCGCCGCGGGTCAAAACGACATGATGGCAATATGGGCTAAGTTGCTTGATATGCCACTGGCACAAATATTACTGACTCAAGGCGACCTATGTAACCGTGAACGCTATGTCAGTATAAAAGAAACTATCGAGTCATTACTCGAATATAACGTACTGCCAGTGATTAATGAAAATGACACTGTCACCTCTGAAGAGTTGAAAGTGGGCGATAATGATAATCTCGCCGCAATGGCTGCCGCGGCCATTAATGCTGATACTTTAATTATGTGCACTGATGTTGATGGGCTTTATGATAAAAACCCACACAGCCACAGTGATGCAAAATTATTACAGCAAGTGGATGTCATCACACCGGAAATATATGCCATGGCAGGTGGAGCAGTAAGCTCAACAGGCACAGGTGGTATGCAAACTAAGATTGAGGCTGCAGAAAAAGCCACCGCACATGGTATTGATACCTTCATTATTAATGGTTTTGACGTTAACTCTTTTAACCAGTTACTTGAAGGTAAAAACCCTGGCACTCACTTTTTACCTAGCAACGAGCCATTATCACCCGCAGTGCATTGGATGACTCACACCGTTCGCGAACGTGGCGAAGTGATCATTAATGACACCACCACAGCGTTTGGTGACAATGAAGATATGTTGACCCGCGAAAATATTATTGAAGTTAAAGGTCAGTTTTCAGCAGGAGACACCATTTTAGTCACCACAGATGATGGCACTAGAGTGGCTAAAGCCATGACGAATTACAGTAGTTGTTTATTAAATTATATCGCCCAAGAGCAAAACGATATAAAAACGACCGACGGCTATTTTTCTCAAGACAATTCTATTATCGCAAAAGAGCATTTAACCGTTTTGGAGAACACATGAATTTAATGACAACTATGTCACAGCAGGCGTCACAAGCAGCACGCGTGTTAGCAAATTTAGATACAGCAACAAAGAATAAGGTTTTGTTAGTCATGGCCGCCGAACTGCGTAAAGGTTCACCCGCCATACTTGAAGCCAATAAGTTAGATATGGATGGCGCTAAGCAAGATAATGTCGCCAGTGCAATGCTTGACCGTTTATTGCTAAATGAAGATCGCATTGAGCTGATGGCTAAAGGTATAGAAGACATTGTAAAGCTTGAGGATCCAGTAGGTAAAATACGTGATATTGGCGAGCAACCTAACGGGCTTAAAATCAGTAAAATGCGCATGCCTTTAGGCGTTGTGTGTATGATTTATGAAGCAAGACCCAATGTGACAGCAGATGCTGGCGCCCTGTGCTTCAAGTCAGGTAATGCCATTATTTTACGCGGCGGTAAAGAAGCGATTCATTCAAGTAAAGCTATCGCTAGTATTTTACAAAAGACCTTAGCCTCATTTGATTTACCAGAAGCATTAATCAGTGTGGTACCTAATGCTGACAGACAACTACTAATGGATTTGATGGATCAACGCGGCCTGATTGACGTGATCATTCCCCGTGGCGGCGAAGGGTTAATTAACTTTGTCACAGACAACAGTAAAGTACCGGTTATTCAGCACTTTAAAGGTGTTTGCCATCTGTACGTTGACAAAGATGCTGATTTTGACAAAGCCATCAATATTTTGCTGAACGGCAAAACCCAACGTACTGGGGTGTGTAATGCACTAGAAGGCTTAGTGGTTCACCAGCAAATTGTTAACGACTTTATGCCGTTAGTGGCAAAGCACCTAGCTGAACATAAGGTTACCATCAACGCCTGTGCCACCAGCCTGCCATTCTTTAAGCAAGCTAATTTATTGGCTGATGAAGATTTTGGTCAAGAATATCTCGATTTAGAAATCGCTATTAAAGTGGTCGATAATATGGATAAGGCCTTAGATCATATTCATCAAAATGGCAGCCATCACACTGAAGTCATTTGTACTGAAAACCCTGAGCGTGCTCAACGTTTTCAGCGTAGTGTTGATGCCTCGGTCGTAATGGTCAATGCCTCATCTCGCTTTTCTGATGGTAGTCAGCTAGGTTTAGGTGCCGAAATTGGTATTGCCACCACTAAGCTACATGCCTATGGTCCTATGGGATTAGAAGCATTAACCGCTGAAAAGTTTTTAGTGTCTGGTAACGGTCATGTTAGAGGTTAGTCATTAGCTTTGAGCAAATGAAAACCACTAAAGTAAGCTGGTTAACTTCAGCTTAGGATAGCTAAATAAAAAGAGGCTCACATTATGTGAGCCTCTTTTTTTATGCATTAAAGCGATAGCTCAAACTAGGCTTAGTTAATAAAGGTATTCGCACCCGACAGCTATTCGCATGTAGTTTGAAAACATGATTAATCACTTATGCTAAATGCTGAGTAAAAAATGTCAATGTTCTTTGCCATGCTAACTCCGCATTAGCTTCATCATAACGGCTAGTAGAATCATTATGAAAACCATGATTCGCATTTTTGTACATGTGCATTTGATAAGGTACATCAAAAGTTTTTAAATCTTGCTCATAGTCAGGCCAAGACTGATTCACTCTTTCATCCAGCTCAGCTAATTGCACCATTAAAGGCGCCTTAATATTTTTGCGCAGCTCTTTGGCCGCTGGAGTACCATAAAAAGGCACCCCCGCCTGAATAAGCTCAGCATCAACAGCGGCGAGATAATTCACAATATAACCACCAAAGCAGAAACCAACAGCGCCTAACTTGCCATTACTGTTTGGATGAGCTTTTAAAAACTTGCCCGCAGCAACAAAGTCATGTTCAATTTTAGCGCGATCTAATGTTGCTTGCATCGCCCGCCCTTCATCATCATTCCCAGGGTACCCGCCTAACGAAAACAAAGCATCTGGGGCAAATGCAACAAAGCCCGCTTTGGCTAAACGTCTAGCCACGTCTTCAACATAAGGATTAAGGCCACGGTTTTCATGTACCACCAGCACCACGGGTAATAAACCCGTTTTATCTGTCGGCGTCACTAAATAACCGCGCCCTTTGCCATACCCTAACGGCGAATCAAAGATCTCATAAGTGGCTTTTATAGCAGTGTCATTAAAGGATACCTGCTCTGCTAAAGCATAATTGGGCAGTAAAGCTGACGTCAGCACGCTCATTGAATATCCCAGCGCGACTAGCGAACCGAGCTTTTTGATGAACATGCGACGATCCATGCCCCCATGGGCATATTCGTCATACCAATCAAATGCTTGTTGTGGAATAGTATTTTTTAACGTTTCTGACATCTGAACTCCCTTAGATCATATATAGCGTGACCGTTGCAATATTAACGGCATTCAACAATCGATAAATTGTCACTTCTTATACTTATATTTATGTTTAGTTTTATACTCACTCTGGCGGAAATTGATACGCCATAGCTTCATTTATTGGCATAGCTTTAGCAAAAAACCAACCTTGTACACAATACACTCCCGCTTGTCGTACAATCGCTAATTCAGCCTCAGTTTCAACGCCCTCAGCAACTAATTGATAACCTAATTCGGAACATAAAGCCGCCATATGCTTATATAACAGTAACCCGTCGGCAGAATCTGTCGCCAATAACATCGAGCGATCAAGTTTTATATCATTGGGGGATAACTTAATTAAACGTGATAAGTTAGAAAACCCTCGGCCAAAGTCATCAATGGCAACACTAAAACCTTTGCGCTGTAATTGCGCTAAATTCGCCCAAGCCTGGGGGCTGTCATCTTTAAAACCAGACTCTAAAACCTCTAACTGTATCTGTTGTGGATACAAACGATTGAGTTCGTCTAGTCCCTGTATAATTGAGACTTCTAATAACGACAAAGGGTGAAGATTAATCGACACAAAAGGCCTAATACTATTTTCTGCCAGCTTTTTGAGGTCATGTTTAATTCTATTGACCACCCAGAAATCGATCATCGACACTAAATTATTGCGTTCAAGAATATCCATAAACCAGGGGCCAGAAATTTCACCCAGGTTATTTTCCAGTCTCAGCAGCGCCTCAAAGCCGATTACCTTACGCTGATTTATATCCACTTTAGGTTGGTAATATAAAATCAACTTACCATTGTCAATCTGGTGTAATACTTGATTCAATTCTGTAATATGAATAATTGAATCTCGCTGCTCAGAGCTGTATCGAGCTTCTGCATCCAATTGATGGATATCAGTAAATTTTAACTTATGACTGAGCTTTTCTATTAAGTTGGCATTATTGGCAAATCTGCTGGAAAACAACACAAATGGCAGATAAATAAACACATTCAACACAATTAAACAGGCCTGATATAGCACAGCCTTAATGTCACCACTGATTAACCAGCTGTTCAAAAACACCGGGGTCATCCAAGATATTTCTTGAGAGGTAAATTCAATGAAACCTAAACCAAGTACCCAATATGAAATAATAAAATTAACCGCTGGCGCCAAAATAAAGGGAATTAAGTAAACCGGATTAAACACAATCGGCAATGCGTACACGATTAGCTCACAGAAGTTAAACATGTTAAAAGGCAAAGACACTTTCATCAGCGTTAACTCTTGTAACGAACGACCACGCCACAAGGTTGCAATCACCAAAGACAATAAACAGCCTGAGCCCCCCACAATAACAAAGTTGTTGTAAAAACTGTTTAAAGATAAGCCCGCAACAAAAGATTCTGACATCAGCACATTTGAAAAAAGACTTAAGTAAGTGTTATCACCATGCACCCCGATAAACCAAAGGCTATGTATGATTAACATCCGGATAAAGCCTTGCACCTCTAATGACAATCCAGTCACAAAGGTCACCAAGTAAGCAGTCAAATCACCAATCAACAAATCCATAATCGGTAAAACTAAGTACAGCGTGAGGTACACTAAAAAGAAAGGCAGAATAAGATTTAAGTGCTTCATTAAAAATGAGCTTGCCACTGATGCTCTAACCAGCTTCAACCCATTAAAACCAAGAAAAAAACGCACTAAATAGGGCACCAGCAGTGGAATAACTATGGAGTAAAAGTTAGGCCAAACAGAGCTTAGCATATAGCCAGAGTCACTTTTAATCAGATAATTACTGTGAGTAATAAAACACAAGCAAGCCAAAATACTGCCCACTATAGTGTTAACTCTTAAATTTTTAGAAAGGTGGTAACTTAGCGAAATCACAATTGCTAAAGGTGAGATGGCCATAATTAAGCTGTGACTTGTGTCCAAAGCAGAAAAAACAGCTATTTTACCCGCAAAATCGGGCAACAAAGACTGTAATCCGATCAGCATGAAAGCTAACGAAGAAATTACAAAAAAAGGAATAAGTGCAATAAAGCCTTCGCGCATAGACAGGATAAGCACGGTTTGATTCAAACTTGCTAAACGTTGAAATCGGCGAGATTCGAAAAGAGATGTTAACAATAAAAACACTTAAATTTAACATGGCGATTTATTGATAATAACGCAGATTACTTATATTTCAATAGCAACTTGTACAGACAAAGATTTACGCCTATTTTGAAGCTCTACCCAAGCAACATAAGCCGACTAAAATGCTATTCAAATTCAGTCAATGCCAGGCAACACCGTGGAAAAATGGCTTAGGCAGTACATTTCAGCGCTATATTTGGCCCCTAGATGCTGACCTAGATAACTTTGATGTACGGATCAGCATGGCAAGAGTACAAACCAATGGACCTTTTTCAATATTTAAGGGTATCGATCGTCACTTATCACTACTTGAAGGTAACGGGTTAAGGCTAACTTTTACTGATAACTCCGCGACTAACAAGCCTTCAGCTAGCCGTCCTACAATAGACTTAACCCAAAATAGTCGTCCTTATGCCTTTAAAGGTGAATGGTCTATTCATAGTGAGCTTACTGGTTCACAGGTGTTAGATTTTAACGTCATGGTTCGTAGAGGGTCGTATCAGGCTAAGGTAACCCAATGCCAATTAACCACCGACTGTTTATCCACAATTCAGCATGAAGGCGAGTTAATCCTGTTATTTTTAAAAGATACTGAGTACCAAGATGAAGCCACTCAGAGTCATTCAATCGCTCAATATGATTTGTTAATAGTTTTAAGCGATATTATTAGCCATTGGCGTTTTAAACACGCAACTCCCGTTATCATCACCCAACTATTAAAGTGTGCAGGTTAACGCAAAAGTGCGCTTATTTGATGAAAATGTGTCGTTAACCACAGATTAGTTTGTGCACTATCGGTAACCTGAAGTAAGACGCAACAAACAGGGGAGCTTAAATGAAACATAAATTTATCACTACAGTACTAGGGGCTTTACAACCCAACCTTTTACAGTCTTTAGCTCAGGTCAGCCGCGAAATGGGTGCCAGTTGGGAAACCACTAAAGTCATCAAACTCGACGGTCAATTCACGGCTATGATGCGGGTTATGATAAGTACAGAACAAGAATTGATTTTTAAACAACATTTAGCACAAAAATTTCCTCAGCTAACCTTCGTCTATGCCGAATTCGAGCATGAAAACCTACCACTTTGCACCGAGTTTACCTTAACCTTAGACTGTAATGACCGAGCAGGATTAACCCACGATATAAATCAAATATTGTCTGAACTTGAAGCCAGTGTTGAACACCAAGAAAGTAACCGAGTACAAGTCACGTCTATTGGTAAAACCGTATACAGCGCCAAGCTCAACTTAAGGCTGCCAGAAAACGTTACCCAAGCATTGTTAATCACTCAACTTGAAACAATAGCCGACAATATTAGAATTAAAATAGAGGACTAACACTGCCACCAAACGTTGTGCAACTTATAGTGATTACATCGATTATGAGATGATATCGGGCGTCAGTAATAGAAAATTTTCAGGCGAATAACGTCGGCCCGAAGTGCATTATATGGGTTGAATAGTCATAACACTCGGGCCAAGTTAGGCCTAGGTAAGTTAACCATGTCATCTTGACACAGTAAGTTCAAAACAAACGGTTAAGTTGACACAAATACCTTACGGCAACCCAAGTACAAAATCGATAATATAGATTCACATAGCACGGCAAATAACAGCCCTAGCAACATGCCAATAGCAATCGCTTCGGGCTTTAATAAAATCACATGGGAATAGTTTTTCCATACCTCAACTTGAATGTCATGTTGCGGTGCCAGAATAAGCTGTTGATAAGGGCTGTAACTGTGTAGGCGGAACTGAGTAAGCGCCTCGGTTAACAACACATAACGTTGATAAATAGACTCAATACTTTCACCACCAGCATTAACAACCGGATCATTGTTTTGCCGATAGTGGCTAATTAGCTTATTGAAGTCGCCACCAAAAAAGCGATCAGCATCGCGCTGAAATTCAGCCAAACTCAGTTTAGCTTCTAATTGATGCGCCTCAAGACGTTGCCCATATTGATCAACAAAACCGGGCACCTGAATACCAATTAATACCCCACACACAAATAAAATGATCCGCAGGTAGTCCATCAAATATTTAATCATAATGAATAAAATGTCGCCAAATACAAAGCATCACAATATCACTGATTATCTCACTAAGCACCTTGAATAAGTGGATATATATTTTGCCTAGCAGGCCATCACAAATCACTGATGTCGTTATATTAGCCTATTCAAATGAGCCAATACGCGAGACTCCAATTGTTCAACTAAATATCCCTAACCCCGCTAAATTCCTTGCAATTATAAATTGCTAAAATAATGTAATTCATTAATATAACTGTAAATATAGATAGTTACTGTTTACAAAATCTAGAAACGCTTAGACACATAAAAAGGATTTATATGTTAAAAGTTTTAAAATGTTTTCTTTCCATTTTACTATTTGCCAGCACCTTTGCGGCTGCAAGTGAAGAGACTCAAGTGTATTTAGAGGGTAATAAAATTTACTATCAGGGGCAGTTAACCCAAAGCGCCAACGAAAAGGTATTTAAAATCTATAAAGAAAACAAAAATAACATCAAATGGATATCGATTAAAAGTACTGGCGGAGAGGTAAATGCCGGTCTGGATTTAGCTGAATTCATTAACGAAAACGATTTAAATATCGAGGTGACAGAGTACTGCCTATCGTCTTGCGCTAACTATATTTTTACTGCAGCGAATGAAAAATTGATCGCAAAAAATGCTTTGATTGGATTTCATGGCGGCACAACTGGAATGGATGCGAGCGTGGCTGAATTCATCAATACTCTACCAGAATCTGAGCGTGAGATAACCCGAAAAAAGCTTGTTGAATATGGTGTAGCAACCTCTAAAAGAGAGGCTGATTTTTTTAAAAAAATCAATATCACTCGAGACATAACAACTCTTGGTCAAAGTGATAAATACAAAACATATGCCGAAGCTGAAGATTATGTAGGATGGTACTACTCCATCAGCGGTCTGAATAAACTGGGGATCAAAAACATATCCGTTTTGAATCCACCCTGGACACTAAAACAGCTTTCAGAAAAGAGTCAGTTTTTTAAAGTCGAAGACTCAGATATTCAGTAATCATCATTGTCATTTCACATATAGGTATCTTGATGCGCCAGAAGCTGAAAGCATAAGCAAGAGATAAAAACCATTAAAAATCAATTACTTAAATATCACCACGTTTTAAACTTCGTCATTTTCTCAATATTAAATATGGTGCAGGATCACAGATCGATTACTCCAAAAGGAGTACCATCAAGTGTACCCCCTATTATTACGGCGGATTTATGACGATTAATAGAACAATCTTGGTGTTATCCTCGATTTTATTGCTCAGTGCTTGCGGAAATGATGGTGATGGCACGGCAACAACACCGCAACTGTCACAAGGGCAATTATCTCTCGCTATCTCCGACTCACCTATGGCTGGCGTAACCCATGTGGGTATGGTCATGGGCGAGTTAGTGATGACAGACTCTGCGGGCGTGATCCACAGGCACGACTTACAGAACATGGCATTCAATCTACTCGATTACCAGGGCATGGATAGTCATCTAATGGTAGATAGTATCGACTTGCCCTCTGGTCAATTTCATGATGCTTATGTCACCATTCAACAAGGTGATGGTAATGATGGCTGTTTTGTCGAAGATGGACAGGGGCGGCACGGGTTGCATGTGACTAATGGACAACTCCCCGTTGCGGATTTTGAGATAGTTGCAGGCCAACACCTTGGCATCACAATGGAAATTGATTTGTACCGTGGTTTATCTATGGATCAGGGACAATATTACTTAAACCATCAAGCTATGTGGTCAATCGATAATCGACAGATGGGACATTTACTTGGTGAGGTAGATCCCCAATGGATTGCCGATTGTGAAACAACTTATTCCGATCTGACCCCAGCTAGTGGCCAATTTAGTCATATGGCTTATTTGTACCCTGAAGCGGTAACCAATATTAACCAAATGGCGGATATGACAACAAACCCGTCAGTGAGTTTTATATTACCTACGGCGGTAAGTCCGATGCTGCAAGATGGCGGCGGTCATTGGCATTTTGCCATGGGTTACTTGCCTGAGGGGAACTATCGGGTTGGTTACAGCTGTTTAGGTCATTTAGATGACCCGACCACCGATGATATCAGTAATGGTCCATTTGTTATGTTTAAAGATTCGGGCTCAATTACTATAGAAGCGGGTGCACACGGTGGCCAACAAACAATACATGAGTGCGGTAACGGCAATGGTGGCCATCACGGAGGACATGGTGGCTAGTTAACATTAATCAGGCTCCTACTGACTTTAGGAGCCTTCCGCCGAAAATGTTGTGCACCAAGTGAAGAAATCATCATTTAATGTGACAATCAATTACATAAAACAAATGTAAAAAATTTAAGCTGAGCCCTGCTAATTTAGCTCAACTGTAAAACTGCATAGAATAGACCATACAAGCTCTCAAATTAAGTCTTTATACTTATGCGGATAAGCCACTAAAGCCATTCTCAGTGCGTAAACACAGCATTCAACCCTCATTGTATTTGATCATTAATGTTGGTGATTATTTACATGACGAATGATAAAAACGATTCTATCCCCATGAGTTTAATAACAATAAAAAACTATCTATCTTTACGCCGCAATATATAGCTAAGTTATTGACATATTTCAAAATATTGACACTTGAAAATAGAGTAATACTCGATACAGTAAGTTAACTTTTATGATCAGTTATACTTTTCCACACGACAACCTCACCCCACTAATTATAAGAAGGTCCATGATGAAAACAGCGAAAACCCTGATAGCGCTCTCCCTATCAAGCTTACTTGTCGCCTGTGGCGGCGGTGACGACACCCCAGCGGAGCAAATGGGAGTGTTTAGCTTAGGCGTGTCAGATAACCCAAGTGACGCTAAAGATGTGACTATCGCTTTTAAGCAAGTGGTACTGAAAGGCAGTACTGGCAGTATTTCATTTAACGTGTCTGACGATGGGGCATTAAAACAAGTCAATCTACTTGAATTTCAAGGTACTGCAGTTGAAACCTTAGTGAGCGGCCAAAGTATTCCTGTTGGCGAATACCAAATGTGTATTTACATGCAAAGAAGTGAAACGCCAAATGCCGATAGCTCTTATGTTAAAACCATGGATGATAATCTCCATGGTTTAACAACCAACAGCAATGGCTCTTGTGGCGGTGTTGGTGCAGACGATACTGATACTGGGCGTTTATTTTTTAATAAGAAATTTACTATTGCAGCCGGTACCAACAGCTTTGTTGCTGAATTTGACTTAAATAGCGGCTTACAAGACCCTAAAGGAAATAAAGACTACTGGACCCTAAAGCCAGCATCAGTGCAGCTATATAACAATGCAGAAGTCGGCGCAATTAAAGGCAATATCCCATCAGAACTTGTGACACAGTGCGAAGCTGCTGCCGGTGGCAGTATCTTTAGCCATGCAGCCTATTTATATTCCGATGCAACTGCGCTTGATAATATGAGCGATTTTAGAAGTGATGCCGTTGTGGCGCCAAAAATTGCGCCTATTGCAGCTGCAAGAGTGAACGATATTATGGATCAAAGTAACCAAGTCATTGGCCAAGGCTATGAATTTGGTTTCGTCGTTGCTGGTAGCTACAGTGTGGGTTACACCTGTGTCGCTCAAAATGATGATCCTGATGCCAATAACAACCCAGACGATGTTGGGCTACCTTTCTTTATCCAAGCCGATATACAAGCAGTGACAGTAACCAATGGCACTGTAGCCGATGGCGATTTTGTTGTGGCGACTAGTCCATAATATTAATTAACTGGTTTGATGCCAGATAAAGTTGAATCACATACAAGGCATCCATAATGGATGCCTTTGAGTTAGGGTAGTTTTGCTGTCATTGCCCAGCCACTGCCTAAGTTGTGGCTGAATTTAAGCTGATCGACTTATGTAATATGCACGTATTGAATGATCAAATTTTTATGAGCAGAATCAACTATGCACTCAACCCATCATGTGACTCTAAGCTATTTAGGCTTATTACCTTTTTTGATTTTAACCGGCGGCTATTTTTTTAGCGAGACACCGTGGATACTGCAGGCTTTTGTTATTTATAGTGTCAGCATTTTAAGCTTTGTGGCAGGCAGTTTGTGGCAAGCTCCACTCAATATTGAAACAAAACAAGGCGCAAAACATCAGCAAAATAACGTTGACCAGTTAGAAGAGTCGACAGCTCGAAGCCAGTCGCTCACTCAGGCGTGGCTTGTCGTGCTGGTGACTTTACCTTTACCACTTGGTGTGTGGGTTAGTGTTGAATTTAGCTTACTGTGGTTAGCCGGCAGTTTTGTTTGGCTATTATTGCTGCAAAAGCGGTTACCAAGTTGGGCGTTATTAAGCAAAGAGTACCAACAAATGCGGGCCAAAATAACCTCGGTGGTATTGGTGTGTCATTTATTAATGTGGGCGCAATTGAGCCATTTAGGAGTGGTTGCATGAATCAAATCAATCCAAAAGCACTGCTTTTGAGCAAATGGACGGCAACGTCGCCAGTGAATCGAGAAAAACATTTTGCCGTGACAGCCGTTGAATTTGATGACGATAAAAAAGTCATTCGCTGCGTCATTCAAGCGGTTTACAACAATAATGAATATGAGATTAATTGGCGTGATTTAAAGCAGCCTTCCCAGTGGCGCCAAGGCTGGTGTTAAATCTGGCATTAGCATCATGGAATTGACTGTGTCTTCTGCGTGATTGCAAATTATTTTCAAAGAGTTACCTATTAGATCTACAGGAATATCTTTATAAACCAATACTCTAGCGGTCACTTAAATAGTCGCTATTTCATTGCCGATCTCACATATACATCAAATCTATTTTTCTTAGTCTCAATGGCCATTGAGGGCTTAACGCCATCTAAGTCTTCGGCGTAATCAGGGCGTTTGACTACCACGCGTTTAGTGGCCAGTGATATTGCTGGTTTGAGTAAGCTGTCGGCATCTAAGTCGGCGCCCACTAGGGTTTGAAATACGCGCATTTCTTTTTTCACTTGGGCAGACTTTTCACGGTGCGGGTACATAGGGTCAAGGTAGACAACATCAATTTCTGTGCCGCTAGCTTTGGCTGCATCGGCTAATGCGGTAATGCTGGAACCATGAAATAAGCTCATGCGCTCCGTCATCCAATCGCCTATTTCAGCATCTTCATAGGCGCGGCGTAAACCGTCTTCTAATAATGCTGCGACCACTGGATGACGCTCAACCATAATCACCTTACAGCCTAAACTGGCCAGTACAAATGCATCACGGCCTAAGCCTGCTGTACCGTCTACCACGGTTGGGGTGACACCTTGCTTAAGGCCGACGGCTTTAGCAATTGACTGACCACGGCCACCGCCAAACTTACGCCTATGGGCGACAGCGCCCGTAACAAAATCGACCAAAATACCGTCGAGTTTGGGCTCGTCACGTTTGTGTAAGGTTAATTGATTTTGCTCGAAACGCAGCTCAAAGGGTGCGCTTGGTTCATAGTGCAGTGACCATCGTTGGCAAATATCGACAAGGCTTGGGTATTGTTGATTGAAATAAATCGCGGTCACTGTATTGCCTACATTTAGGGTGAATAAGCCTATTATGCCAAAAGGCTACCGCAGTGAATACCTATACCGTGCTTAAGCTGATTGGTATTAGCCAAGATAAAACTTATAATGTGATTATCTTGCAGTCCACGCTGCTACTTTTTTTGGAATATCTCATGTTAAGTTACCGTCACGGTTATCACGCTGGCAATTATGCCGATGTACTAAAGCATTCAATGTTACTGCAAGTGCTTAAATTAATGCAGAAAAAAGATAAACCTTATGCCTATATTGATACCCATGCTGGTGCGGGTGCTTATTCATTAACCGATGAGTTTGCTCAAAAGACCGGTGAATACTTAGACGGTGTGGCCAAACTGTGGGAGGCCAGTAACCTGCCAGCAGCATTAGTAGATTACGTCGAAGCCGTTAAAGTGTTTAACGCTGAATATGATCAGTTAACGGTTTACCCTGGCTCACCCAGTTTTGTCGATGCCGAGTTACGTGAAAAAGACCGTATGCTATTACACGAGTTACACAGTACTGATCACGATTTATTAGCTGAATATTTTGTTAAAGATAGGCAAGTAAAAGTACTTAAAGGTGACGGTTTACAAGGTTTAATCGCTGCAGTGCCACCACCAGAGCGCCGTGGGGTGATATTAATCGACCCAAGCTACGAGATTAAATCTGATTATGTTGATGTTGCGGAAACTATCATTAAAGCCCATAAGCGATTTTCGACTGGGGTGTATATGTTGTGGTATCCGGTAGTTCAGCGTGAGCAAACGGAATCTATGCTCAATTTACTTAAAAACAGCGGCATTAGAAATCAACTACGAGTAGAGCAAGCAATTAAACCTGACAGTAATGAATTTGGTATGACTGCGGCAGGGTTATGGATTATTAATCCACCTTGGCAATTAGATGTCACCGCAAAAGAAACCCTTAACTGCTTAGAGCGTCGTTTGGGCCATAGCGGTGGTAAAACGGTAGTGAAGCTAGAAGTGCCAGAATAATTGGCTATATAATGCTTTAGCACTTTATTAAAAAGCCCATGTAATTCAAATTACATGGGCTTTTTAATCATTTCAGTGCAGTTACATCGGCTTCCTAATCGCCATTTAACGTCCGAGAAAGTGCCCCTAATATCGCACTTAACGCTCCAACACTCACATCCTTACGGGTATTATTACTTGATGAATGACTTTCAGGGCGAGACTCTGCTACTTCCCTCTTTTCTGCATTTTCATATGCACCAATAACAAAGTCGCTACCTGCATTTGTGGCTGTTCGTGCTGAACAAGCTGTTAGTAAAGGTACCAATAGACATACCAGTAAAATCCTTTTGCTCATAATCGTCCTTAACCTTAATCATTAAATTGGTTTTAAAAAAATGCCCCTGCCGCCCCGGGAAACACCACAGGGCTGACATTACCATTCGCTGCGACACTGGCCACACCGAATAGATAATTATCTATGACCATATTTTTCAGCTCAAATTCATTCACATTGCCTACATAACGACTATGGCTCCATTCTGGCACTGTAGTTAATCGCCAATAAACTCGGTATCCAACCACCTCTTTATCCGCTGTTTTAGCCCAGTTGAGTGTGGTGCTAGGAGACACTTGCCCTTTAATACTGACACCTGATGGCGGCGCGGGTGCCCATGCCATTGAGGCCAGGCTAATGGCATTAAGTGCGGTTAATTTTGCAGTAAAATCAAAATCGACACCCTCAATCACATCACCATAATTAATGCCATTTTCAGTGCGAATATCTTGATGCTGACGATCATAATGCTCATTAGTTTCCATCACCCGCACGGCAGGAAAGCCCGCTTTGTTGAACGGTAAATGATGTCCACCACGGCCAAAACGGTCAAGCCGATACACTAACATGACATCTAAATTGGTCATGTACTGATCAACTAACGCTTTAATCTTGCGCGCCAAATTGCGTGACGCAGAGTCATTCTCGCCGCCACTAAAGTAGCGTTCTTTGGCTTCATCAGTGGTTTCAACAAAACGCACGCCCTCAGAAAACACCCGTACAGTAGAGTTATTCACCACGCCATTAATACCGGCAATATTACCGATCATGTCATTATTCAATACCGCTTGCACTTGCCAGCCCTGACTTTTAGCATAATTAGCTAAAATATCTCCGCCATATAGGCCCTGCTCTTCACCTGACAAGGCGGCATAAACGATAGTGCCGTTAAATTGATATTGCGATAACACCCTAGCCGCTTCAATTGCACCTGCAACGCCTGAGGCATTGTCATTGGCGCCAGGTGAAACTGAGGTAGCATCTAATACGTCGGTGACTCGAGAATCGATATCGCCGCTCATCATCACCACACGCTTAGGGTCAGTTTTACCGCGCTGAATAGCGATGACATTAACCACTTCAGTAGAGTTAGCAATGCGTTTGCCTTGCACAGTGTCACTGACGGTAATCACTTCTAAGCAACCACCACAATCTTTTGAAATACGATTAAACTCGGCCTCTATCCAACGCCTTGCTGCGCCTATGCCTTGGGTATCCGATTGAGTTTCAGACAAGGTATGACGGGTACCAAAGCTCACCAGTTTTCGCACATCTTGTTCTAGCCGGCTGGCCTGTGGCGCGGTAGCTATGTCATATAAGCGCACATCTTCTTGGGATGGAGCCGCATTTATTGCAGGAGCTTGTACGGCAGCGTTTGCATAACCTGAGGAAGATAAGCACAGGGCAGCAATGGCAACCGATAAAGAGGTAATAACGGGTGAAAAAGTCATAAACATTCCTTTAAATTTTAGCCATATGATTAGGCAGGGTTATTTATTGGTATTTTCTTTTTGTATCAATAATGTGAGTCACTATTTTATTATCCAAGCTTATGCTTTATCGCTAAACTCAGCTGGCTTTCCGATAGCGACTATAAAGAATTTTTACCCGTTGCACGTAGGCTTGTGTTTCAGGATATGGCGGTACACCATTGTATTGGGTAACCGTTGATGGACCTGAATTATAGGCCGCACAAGCCAGATCTATGTCACCATTAAATCGTGCTAATAACAGTGCCAAATAACGACTGCCACCGTTTATATTTTGCTCTGCTTGAAAGGCATCTAACACTTGCATGTCTTTGGCCGTGCCTGGCATTAATTGCATTAACCCCATAGCACCAGCTTTAGACACCACATTACTTCTAAAAGCTGACTCGGCATGAATAACAGCTCTGATGAGTGCAGGCTCTAGTTTATATCGTGATGCAGCTACGGCGACAAAACTGGCATAATCTTGGGTGAATAATGGGGTTTTATACCAATCAATGGTTGAATCAGGACGGCATGCATAGCATTCAAACAGTAACACACGGTAGTTAGTATGGTCTGGCTCAGTGTCACTGAATGCGGTAATACCATCTTTTTCATATTGATAGACTTTACGTTTTTCAACACCTAAGTCGGATAAAATACCGTGTTCTGAATAACTGGCTTTAAGCTGTTTTTTAGCAGGCTTGCTTAAATCAGGTTTAGCGAGTGGATAACTATTATCTAGCACCAGGGTTGATGTAATAGATTTATCCGCACCCTCTGCCCCTGGCGGAATAACAGCGAGCTCATTTAGGTCGGGAAACAAACTAAGATGCGCTTTATCTGCGGGTGTAGATTGAAGGTTGGGTTGATATACCGCTTTTATTACTGGTTTTTTTGTATTGTTTTCCACAGTTTGATTGGCCAATAACCCGGGACAAAAAACCAAGCTTGTCAGCACAATGCTGTGCTGAAATCGTTTTAATATACTGCTTAAAAGCAATATGCCACTCAACTCGATTAACCTACATCTGGTATAAGCTGGGGCATAACCGATACCTTGGCTAACTTGGCAACAATAGACCCCGGAAACATACCAACGCCTTGATTCAATTCAGTCACGGTTTGATTATAAAAATCAGCCACATTTTGGTAATCTAATTCTAATTGTAGATATTCATTCACCCGCTGCTCATCAAGATCATCGCCATGCAAAGCTGAAAACAAGCCTTTCTGCAGCATATCCATTTCAGACCAGACAGCTAAAGTAGTCGGTAAATGATGATCAATGCCCTGTGACCACAAGCTATTATCAGCTAGGGCGCGCAACTGCTGCCACTGATCAGCTTGCGCTTCATCCAAAGGTTGATGTTGTAAGCTAACATCAGATAACTGGCTTAATAAAACTAAGCGGGCATCAATTTTTTGATTCAAAACAATCAGAGAATCAATCGCTGATTGACGTTTTTTGACTAGACTGGCGTACCATAGGTAGCAGAGAATAACAGCCAAGCTTACACTCAGCAGCAATGCTTGCATGATATTTTCCTTAATGATGATTTTTCTAATTCTTATCTAGCATAATAAGCATAATTTACTTTATATTTCACTTAAATCTCAGCGAAGTCACAACTATATTTATTACATCACAATGGCTAACAGTAACATTTGGTTGACAAAACAAACAATTTTATTGCATCTAACTCAATATCGTGACGAATTAAATCATGACACAGCCACACTAAATGACAAGTTTAAAAACCAAACTAAAAAATATTAAAATCAGCCACTTAAACACGAATTGCGGTGAGCAATTTTTAACCCATACCACAATAAATACTCTCTTATCATACAACAAATCCACTATAAAACGCTTACTTTTACCCGTTAAAGCAGTCATTTTTGCTCAAACCTAATTAACTCATAAATATAAATTAATTTTCAATTAACTCTGCCCCTGTAAGCTAATAAGTTGGCAAAACTATATCAACTATCCTGACGACCATGCTCACATAAATGTATTAATGGCGATGAGGAAAAAGCCTAAATAAATCAAGGAACCACATGAGTCAATCAAACCAACCAAAGACGAAATCGCCTCAAACAGCCTCTGACATAGCCTCGTCCGGTGCCTTTGTACGATTTTTAAACATAGTAGAAAGACTCGGTAACTTATTACCCCACCCAATCACTTTATTCGCCATGTTCTGTGTCGCTGTGGTAGTGATAAGCGGTATTGCGGGTTACTTTGAATTGTCGGTTGTTGACCCTAGACCAGAAGGCACCTCAGGCAGAAGTCCTGATGGTTTAATTCACGTAGTGAGCTTACTCAGCGCAGAAGGCTTACAACGTATTGTGTCAGGCTTAGTGACTAACTTTACCGGTTTTACACCATTGGGTACGGTACTGGTGGCATTACTGGGCGTGGGTATTGCCGAACGTTCTGGTTTGTTATCAGCGGCAATGCGTTTGTTAGTGATGGGATCATCAAAGCGCTTAGTCACTTACACTATTGTATTTGCAGGTATTATATCTAACACAGCGGCAGAGCTAGGCTATGTTGTCCTCATTCCTATGGCTGCAATGATATTCCATTCATTGGGCCGCCATCCTCTGGCGGGGCTAGCAGCGGCCTTTGCTGGTGTATCTGGCGGCTATAGCGCCAATCTTTTATTGGGCACTGTTGACCCTCTATTGTCAGGTATTACTGAAGCCGCAGCACAAATGATCGACCCTAAATACACAGTTGGCCCAGAAGTTAACTGGTACTTTATGTTTGCCTCCACGTTTTTAATTACCTTGCTAGGTGGTCTGGTAACAGAAAAAATTGTTGAACCTAAATTAGGTAAATATGACCCAAGTGAAGCTGGCGACTTAGATGACCAACCCATGGAGAACGTTAGTGATATTGAAAAGCGTGGCTTAAAAATGGCAGCCTTTGCTGCTGTCGCATTTTCTGCTTTATTAGCGTTAACTATTATTCCTGAAAATGGGCCATTACGTCACCCTGAAACGGGACTCGTAGCTGGCTCACCTTTCTTGAAAGGAATTGTGGCATTTATCTTTATCGGCTTTGCTATTCCAGGTTTAGTGTACGGTAAAGTCGTTGGCACCATGAAGAAGGATGTCGATGTCATCAATGCCATGTCACACAGTATGAGTACTATGGGTATGTACATAGTATTAGTCTTTTTTGCTGCTCAGTTTGTGGCGTTTTTTAATTGGACAAACTTAGGTGCGGTATTGGCTGTAGGTGGTGCGCAGGCATTAAATACCATTGGCTTAACAGGACCATTAGTATTTGTGTTATTTATTATGCTGTGTGGCGTGATCAACCTTATGCTAGGCAGCGCCTCTGCACAATGGGCTGTTACTGCGCCAATTTTTGTGCCCATGCTAATGCTCGTTGGTTATGCTCCAGAAACCATCCAAGCGGCATATCGAATTGGTGATTCAGTCACCAACCTTATCACTCCGATGATGAGCTACTTTGGACTTATTTTGGCGGTAGCTTGCCGTTATAAGAAAGATTTGGGGATCGGCACCTTAATTGCCACTATGCTGCCCTACAGTATCGTGTTCTTTATTGGCTGGACTATGTTCTTCTTCCTGTGGGTATTTGTATTAGGCATTCCAGTCGGCCCCAATGCTGCCACTTATTACACGCCGTAATAAATAACAGCATGGCACAATAATAAAAAACGCATCTGTGTAAGATGCGTTTTTTATTGGATGCGAGCAAATCAATGGGTAATCCGCTCGCGTTCAAACAGCCATTAAAAATCGATTAATATCGATAAAACCGTCTCCAGTTTATTCTCTAATTCTTGCCATTCTGCATCTGGGTCGGACCCTGCGACTATGCCCGCGCCAGCAAATAAGGTAATTCGACGTGGCTCAATCAATGCACTGCGAATAGCGACTGAAAACTCAGATTCATAATGATTAAAATAGCCACAAGCCCCGGCATACCAACCGCGGGTGTAACCTTCACGCTGACGAATAAAGTTCAGTGCACTGTGGCGAGGCAACCCTCCTACCGCAGGAGTTGGGTGCAGCGCGCGTAATAGGTCAAAATCATTCACCCCAGCTTTTAACTCTGCTCGAATTGCGCGGTGTAAATGCTGAATATGGGTTAATTTAAATATTTTAGCTTGCTCGTCAGCGCCAACATACTGACTAAGTGGTTTTAATTCACCCACGATATGCTGCCTAACCAGCTGGTTTTCATGACTGTTTTTAGCATCGTCTAATAACTGCTGCGCTAAAAAGTCATCTTCTTCTTGATTTAAACCTCGGGTCGTTGTGCCTGCTAGGGCTTCTGTAAATAACTCATTTTGGCGACGTAAATATAACCGTTCTGGTGAACATGATATAAATGTCCTTTCAGGACTAAATTGAAAACCAAACTGGAAGCTATTAGGATTACGCCCCTGCCAGCAAGCCAGTACAGTCCAGGGGTCAAGTGACTCAGCTATATCAATTTGTGTTTGTCGCGACAGCACAACTTTAGGGGTAGTTTGATTAAAATTATCTTGAGTCACTTGCTCAACTAACTCGCGCCACCGCTCTTGATTCGGTAAGTCACTGCGACTCATTAGTTGTGTTTTATTCGGCGGTGAAAGCGGTTTAGGCCTCTCTATTTTAGAGATTAAATCAAGCGCTTTTTGGCACTCTAACTCTCGATCTTGGCCATCGAAGTTTAAATTAAGTAAGATTTTTATTTTATGACCACTTCGTCTTAATTCTATACGAGGCAGAACAAACCGAACCCGTCCAAAGTCAGCCCAGCAGTCAACCGTACGGTCAAATGCTACCCCACCGTAGTAACGTAAGTCTTGGCTTGCGTCCTTACTCCGCTGCGCCTGGTAGTCTGCGGATAGTTGATGATCATCCACTTGGTCTTGATAATAGAATTGTTTACACATCCCAATAGCGGCAACTTCTTCTGCCTTGTCGCGGCCATGCCAATAAATACGTGGATACTGAGTTTGTGCACTCAACCAAGATAATAGCGGAACTGCTGGTGCTTCTACAGATAGTTGTACAATCGGCACGATATTAGGCGCCTGCATAACTTGGGCAAGTTTTTGCTTTAAGTCATTAAATTGTGAGCTAAAAAAGTGACCAGACAATACCGACTCCTATTTATGATGATAATTTAGATAAAGTTAATCAACCAAAGATTCAGTGTCAATCGTCAACTCTGCACGCTGTGATCTATAATTAATTAATATGTTAATATTGCAGAATGATGGTGTAAACTATTGCGCATGCTATAACGTAAATCTTTAAGGTTTTTAACATTGACCCCAAGGAAGGCTCAACATTAAGCAGGCCAATATCACTTTAACTATAGTATAAATCGTTAAGTGCATTTTTTGACCTTGAGGGCGCTTGTCAAATGAGTGATTCAACAGAATCGTCAAACACTGTAAAAGTTCCAGTCGCCAAACTAAACCTCGGTATGTTTGTGACGGCTATCGATCATAACAACAGCACAGTAGAAATTGCCAATGCCGGCCAAATAAAAAGCCGTGACGCTATTACAAAATTAGCTAACAGCAATATTAAATTTGTATGGGTAGATATTGACCGCTCATCAGACAGTTGCGGTCTAAAAAAAGTGCCTCCACAGCAAGTGCCTGGTAAACCACTGGCAAGAAAAGCCACTATTAGCCGTGATGCGCAACAAGTTCACGCCAAAAAACTTCTCAATGAAGCGAAAGGGTTAATCAAAAAAGTATTATCTGAAACCTTTGAAGGTAAAGCCGTTGAGGTTGGTCCCTTTGAAGCCGTTGCCGATAAAATGATTGAATCTGTGATGGATGATGCTGACGCCTTTAAATGTATTTCAGCGCTGCGGACCAAAGATGCTTATTTGCTGGAACACTCAATCAATGTAGCATTTCTATTAGTGACTTTCGGTAAACACCTCAAACTAGATATCGACACCCTGCGCCAAATGGCTGTTGGTGGTATTTTGCATGATATTGGCAAGGTAAAAGTCGATAATAAAATTTTGCATAAACCCGGAAAACTAACACCGGAAGAGTTTGAACATATGAAACTGCATCAAGTTTATGCGGTTGAAATTATGGAAGACACCAAGGGTTTGTCGCAGATCAGTAAAGACGTATGCTTAATGCATCACGAAAAGCTAGATGGCCGGGGCTACCCGAAAGGTTTGAAAGGGGATGAACTTCCAATACATGGGCGAATGAGTTGTATTGTCGATATTTTTGACGCGCTAACTGCAGCACGTTGTTACAAAGAAGCCATGAGTCCGGCTGCTGCATTTAAAATCTTAATCAGCTTAACGCCCTTCCACTTAGATCAATCATTGGTTTACGAGTTTATCCGCTGTATTGGAATTTATCCTGTGGGATCACTGGTACAACTGTCAGATGAACGTGTCGGTATTGTCTGGGAAGCTAAAAACCGTGATGCATTACACCCTATAGTGAAATGTTTCTACTCGTTAAAACACAAACGCTATACCGATGTCACTATGGTGGATTTGCTAAAAGCTGACATTAACATTGAACGCGGTATCTCCCCAAGCGCACTAGATGTAGACCCTGCACCATTTTATTAATTCTTGATATCAATACATCATATTAATGGTAAGTAATGTCCCCATACATGGGGGCAAGCTTAGCGAGTAAAGCATTGCGGGTTTGTATCGGAATATCGTTCTGCTGCATTGCTTTGGTTAAATGGCCGACAACAGCGTCAAAGTCAGCCTGGCTAATGTTCAACCCCTGATGCGCATTAAACATGCTCTCGCCTTGGTAGTCACACCCGCCCCCGGACACAACACATAAATGTTCGACTAATCTTTGCTTAAAAACACTAATATCCGTTTCACGAAAGTGATCCACTATGCGTTCATCTTGTGAAATTAGCTTTAAAAAATCATCGGTAATTAGCTCAATACCGTGATAACCGCCAAGGCGTTGGTAAAGTAGGTTTGTAGATGGTTTAGTAATAGAACAGCCTAAACATATCACTAACAAAACACTGCTAATTAGCATAATACCAATGTGTCTCATAACGCCCCCTCAACTGAGAGATACCAGCCTTTTTGTTGCTCAAAACCCGCAATATCACCTAAATCGGCATAAGCGGCTGTCACTGAAAAATGTTTATTCGCAAACCATGCTAAAAAAATATCTTGCCAGTCGTCTTCTTTAGCAAAATCCAACTGATTGGGTTTCTGACGATACTCGTAACCTAGGGCAAGATCATCGCGTAATAAAACAGCTACTGAGCCCTCTAACATCAACTGATAGTCATTTGAATTCACACTACCAAAACCCAGTAAACCAATTTGATTCGCCTTAGTGGCTCGCACCGTAGCATTAAGTAATAAATTACGACCCGCTATCGCATCTAAAATCACCTTGCTAGAGGCTAAATAAATATCTAAACCTGAATCATCTTGCGCACCTACCGCGCTGGGCAAACCAAAATCGTCAACTTTTTTATACTGCATACCCACACTGATTTGTGGCATGGAACTATAAAGTAACTCGCCTGCAAGTTTATATTTTATCCCTAAAATATCTTGTCCGAGTTCACCACCTAATGAATCTAAACTAAATGTTTGTTTGGCAATGCTAAGTTCAAATTGATTATCATAACTGACGGATGCGCCCACAACATTAAGGGTAAAGTCATCAACTGCAACCTTAGTAGCCATTGCGGTTGCCGCCCACTCACCACTACTGCCATAACCGTTAATCACTGCCCAGGGAACAATACCGCCACCAGCTGATCCCTCAATTTCACTGGCGCCACCCGTGGCAATAATTCTGCTCGATTCAGCATAACTATTGGGGATAAAAATCACACAGATAGATAAAGTTGCGGCAGATATGGCATGTAAAATACGTTGCATGTTAAATTCCCACGCTATTAGAGTTAAGCTGTCGTGCGATTAAATTCACTCACCCAAACCTGCAACTCAGCAGCTTTGATGGGCTTAGAAAACACATAGCCTTGGATAATATCACAGTCCATTTGCTTTAAAATATCAATCCCTAATGGGGTTTCAACACCTTCGGCGACCACAGACAAAGCCAAGCCTTTAATCAATTTAATGCTGGTTTCAACTATCATATGGTCAGTCGCGTTATGATGAATGTCTTTGATAAAACTGCGATCTATTTTCACTTCATTAACGGGTAACATTTTTAAATAAGCTAACGACGAGTGACCCGTCCCAAAATCATCAATCGCAATATGAAAGCCGTGTTGTTTAAATTGGTTAAGCACCTTAATGGTAGTTTCTGTGTCTGTCATTACCGCACCTTCGGTAACTTCAATAGCTATCGCGTTAATAGGTAAATTAACATCATGTAACTGCTGCGCTAATCGAGCTGGCAATGACTCATCCATTAAGTCATGTGCCGATAAATTAATCGCCACAGAAATAGCTAACCCTTGTTGATGCCAAATGTGCGCCTGACGGATAGCTTCAGCCATAACCCATTCACTAATAATCGAAATGTTACCTGAGTTCTCGGCAAGTAGGATAAATTCATCTGGGGGAACAAAGCCCAAATCTGGATGCTGCCAGCGAATTAATGCTTCAACAGCATGACAAGTATTAAGTTGAATATTCACCTTAGGCTGATATACCAAATGCAATTGCCCTTGAATTAATGCTTGCGGTAAATCCCGCACCAATGACAACTCGCGTTGATATTTATCATCATCACCTTCTTGATAAACATACGAATCATCGGCTTGAACACAGGCATGATTCAAGGCTATCTCAAGGTGTCTAAAGAGAGTGTCTATATGTTGATACAAGCCATTCAACTGCACAATGCCAGTTCTAATTGATAACGTTATTTTTGACCCTGCAACATCAAATGGCATAACCACACCATGTAAATACTGGCTAATCTCAGCTTTATTTGCCGGTTGTTGTAACAACAATAAAAAGGCATCGCCGTCTAACCTTGCAACAAGGGATACATCGATAGACAAGCGGCTTAACCGTTCAGAAAAACTGACTAACAGTTGATCACCATTAGCAAAACCAATAATGTCATTCACTTGCCTAAAATGCTTAATATCAATCAATAACAAGGTACCAGTTAAGCCAATAATTTTATGTTTGATGTGTTTTTCGGCGGCAAAACGATTGAACAACCCCGTTAAGGGGTCGTGTTCAGATTGATATAAAAAGTCTTGTTCACGCTGCTCAATATTACTGCGCATTGTGGATAAGGTATCAGCAAGAGCCTGCAATTCTGCAGGGGCGCCGTAAATTTTAGTAGGATTTTCCCCCTGGCCCACTTTTTTAGCGAAATTAACCAAAGCATCTATCGGTTTAGTTAATCCATTGGTGACCCACATGGCCACAATAAAGGCCAATAAAGAAGTGAATGCAAATATTAGCAGCATGTTGTTACGCAGTTGCTGATAATTGAGTTGCCAGCGCTGATTAGACTGATGCAATACGACCCATTGCGCATCACTTTGCGGATCTAACTGAATAGCCTGGGACAAATAGTTATCAGGATAGTGCTCTTGTGGGTGAAGGGTAGCATCGGCAAAACTGAATGAGATATCACTTAAGTGTTGAATCAATTCTGGCGCTAAAGTAGAAATAATTTCAACAGGTATTGATGTTGAGTTAATAAAACTCACATCGATACCTGTCATCGCCTTAGCTTGTTGAGCCACATTTTCATCGAGTAAAAAGCCCATACCAACCCAGGCAATTAATGTTGGCGCTTTTACTGGCTGAAACACAAATTGATAGTTAGCGTGATTAACATTTAACATCACAAAGTCGTTATCTTCACTTTTATGCTTGGTAAATAAGCTAGCAACATCGTTGGCTGATAAACCTGTCAAACTAGACGATAACAACTGCCCCTGCGGTGAAAGTAATATGGCTGCATTAGCATTAATACGTTTACCGTGATTCGATAAAACCGAAGAAATGGTCTCTTGCTCTTTAGTTGCAACAGCACGTTTAAAGCCAAAGTCAGCACTCAGTAATGACAAACTCTGATTCAACTGTTCACTGCGGTTAGCCAAAATATCGCTAAAAACGTTAATACCGACACTTAATCGCTGTATTTGCTGTTGCCGACTCGCATTTTGAGTCGCATTCAACACAAATACTGCCGTTAACAGTTGCACCACTGTCAGTACCACTAAAAAGACCAAAATCAATCTATGTCGAAAACTATTGCGCATTGGCTAACTCAATTTGAGTTGACTGACGGGTTGCAGCAAATCCTGCTGGGGGGGATGTTGGCTTGTCCTGGTGTTCTATATCAAGCTGTAGCTCAAGCGTTTTTTGGGGTTCGCCGGTTAATACCATTGGTGCTACTGCCACGGAAGTTTTCTGCCACGGGTGCCATACGTTAACGCTATATGTTCCTGGGGTTAAATCATTAAAGCTCACACGACCTTTATTATCGCTGACACCGTAAAGTGGACTTTGGGCGACATAAATAAAGGCCTGCATATAATCATGAATATTACAGCCTATCGCCACAATACCTGGCTGTTCAAATTCGATTGGTTCTTCTGCTTTTCCGACATATAACTTTAATTCAAACGGTTTTGCGGCTGAAAATGAATACACATGGTGCCGGGTACGATCAAAGTTAGGAAAATTGACTTTATCGCCTTGTTGAACAGCCAGTACAAAAGGCTGGAATATTCGATTCTGCTGCTTCATTTCATGATTGTTAATGGTTGATGCTGACATACTATGTTCAGGGATCAACTCCACCACAGCATCAGTGATTGAATCACCTTGAAGGTCACTCACATCAACATCTAAGATAGTCGCTGACGCGCCAACAGATAAGGTAAAAAACGTTAACAATATCAGCACCCGTAATCGAAAACTCAGCATTTATATCTCTTCTTGGTTGATGACACATTTGCAGTAAGTTTAGCTTAACCCTTTGCATAAATGCATAATATTACTCAGCTCACTATGTAACTAAGTATGATCAATATAACCAACTTCTTACCAATATAACTAATAACATAATTTACGCTGTTTGGATTTATCAATTCCCGCAAACAAGTGTTAAGTGCGTAAACATTACACTCAAATATTCATTAAAAAGCCTATGCGAGTAAAACTGGCCACATCTACAGTGCTTGCTATCGTCTGGCACAATTACCCCGAGGTGACGTTCGGTATTTAGCCCATCATTTAGTAGCATGTTTAACTCAGCTAACCCAGTCACGACAAAATGGTAACCAATCAGTTATGAGATAGTTAAAATTGATATTGGCGCCAGCAAAGTCATTAGCTCGATAATATAATCCGCTTTTATCATTATATTGGAGGGGAAATGACACAATTATGGCTATCACGTCGGCTTAAATCAGCTGTGATTATTACCTTATGTATTATCGCCGTTATTGCCTCCATACAAACCACAGGACTCACACGCGCGTTAATCGAGTTAGTCGCATTCGGCGGTCTTATTTGGCTCGCATTAAGCAAACCCGATATTAAACAGCACGACGCCTAACGGTTAAGCCTTAAACAGGTTGTGCTACCGCTGATCCCCTCGTTCTAGTTATTCACGTCTTTGTGATAGATTTTATTTACCGATTTCAGCATCTTTTTGTGCATAAAACTGCACGGCAAATTCAGTATCATTACTCTGAAGCTTTCATATCTAAAATGTCACAATATAAAACAATGAACTGCTGCCAATAGCAAACCATAGCAACACGCCTAACAGCAACGGTTTAGGACCATTAGCGCGCATTTTTTTGACTGTAATCGCCGCGCCAATTAAAAATAAGCACAAGACTAACACTTGTTTAGACACAGCAAACAATAGGTTATAAACCGGTTGTCCCTGGGGGATAAAGTAGGCAACTAAAATGGCGACACAATAAAACAGAATAAAAAATGGAATGGTAATTTTGCTTTTATCACCACCAAAGGCAATAGCACTTAATAATGCGATAGGGATAATCCACAACGCTCTAGCAAGCTTAACTGTGGTGGCAATTTTTAACGCATCATCACCATAGGCCGCCGCGGCGCCTACAACCGACGAAGTGTCGTGAATAGCAATAGCGCTCCACACGCCAAAATCATATTGAGACAATTGCAGCGCATGGCCAATCGTTGGAAACACAAACAAGGCGATTGAATTGAGTAAAAATACGCAGGCTAACGACACAGCAATTTGATCATTCTTCGCATTAATCGCCGGTGCGACAGCAGCAATAGCACTGCCGCCACAAATAGCAGTACCACAGCTAATTAAATGTCCGGTTTTACTGTCTATGCCCATTAATCGTGTCAGGCCGTAACCTAAAATCAAGGTAAAGAAAATTGAGCCCACAATGAGGCCAAGATTATTACTGCTGGCGTCAATCGCTTCAGGTAAGTTAATCCCAAAACCTAAACCAACAATCGAATACGACAGTAGCTTTTTAGCCCACTTACCTAAATCAATACTGTCAGGCACCAAACCGATACTCGCTAATGTAAACCCCATCAGTAAAGCTACCGGAGAAGATATTAGCGGCGTGAGGCACAACAAGCCCACTGCGACAAACAACCACATTTTATAATGTGTAGTAGATAAGTTAGTCATGGAATAACACGTTAAAAAAGCAATCCGCTATTGTAACAACTTGATTGTACTCAAACGATGTTTATAGTGGATAATTTCAACCCACTACACAAATTATGCCTAGCTAGGTAACAGGAACCGACTGCTGTGGGCGACATTTAAGTCGCGAAATATCGTGACTTAGTTATAATGATTGATATTCCTTGTTGATCAGTCTTTGTAAGCATAAATATGACCGAAAAAACCAGCTTAACCACCAGCCATTTTCTGCCAGAAAATACCTTGCTACTCAATGCAATGACTGAAGGTGTCTATGGCTTTGACCTTAAAGGGAATGCTGTGTTTATCAACCCAGCAGCAGAGCAAATGACTGGGTGGAATGCTGAAGAGTTAATCGGTAAAAATATTCATGACTGTCACCATCATAGTCATGCAGATGGTAGCCATTATCCTCAGCAAGATTGTCCGATATATCGCACATTACATGATGGTATAGCACGCCAGGTCAGTGAAGATGTGTTCTGGCGTAAAGATGGTAGTTGTTTCCCTGTTTATTACAGCTCAACACCGGTTTATGATAATAATATTCTTATTGGTGTTATTGCCATATTTCGCGATGTGAGTATTCAAAAGCATACTGAAGATTCATTACGCAAAGCCCTCGCACAAGTACAAGCCTTATCTGAGCGATTAACCTCAGAGAATCAATACCTACTCACCGAACTACAAGGTAAGCAAGGCGCTATGGGCTTGTCTGGCAACAGCAAAGCCATAAACCATTTAACTCAGCAGATTAATCTCGTTGCTAATACCGACAGCACGGTATTAATTTGTGGCGAAAATGGCACAGGAAAAGAGCTAGTCGCGCGTAGCCTGCACCAATTGAGCCACCGAAAAGACCAGCCCATGGTAAGCGTTAACTGTGCTGCCTTTTCGGCATCCATTTTAGAAAGCGAGCTATTCGGCCATGAAAAAGGCGCGTTCACTGGGGCCATTAGTCGACGCAAAGGTCGCTTTGAATTAGCCCATAATGGCACGCTCTTTTTAGATGAAATAGCCGAGCTCAGCCTTGAAGCGCAATCAAAGTTATTGCGCGTCATTCAAGAGCAATCTTTTGAACGGGTTGGTAGCAGCGAAACCATTAAGGTTAACATTCGTCTTATTGCAGCAACGCATCATGATTTACAAGCTCGTGTAGAGCAGGGTTTGTTTAGAATGGATTTGTTTTACCGCCTCAATGTTTTTCCTATTCAGGTTCCTCCCCTGCGCGATCGACAAGAAGACTTGCCTAACCTGGTGAGTGATTTGGTCGCATCGCTCAGTCAAAAACTAGCAAAGAAAATCACCAAAGTAAGCGCAAAAGGCTTACACAAGTTACAACAATACCCTTGGCCGGGAAATGTACGTGAGCTACAAAATTTAATCGAAAGAGAAATCATTCTAACCCACGACAACACGTTAACATTTAATAGCTTACAGCTTCCAACACTCAAAGATAACAATACTGCCATTAAGCAGCCTTTAACCATGATAGAAGCCGAGGCTGCGCATATTATCGACACCTTAGAATTGACTCAATGGCGAATATCAGGCCCAAATGGCGCAGCAGCCATGCTGGCATTGCCGCCCAGCACATTGCGATCTCGAATGAAAAAACTCGGTATTAACCGTTAGCCTGACGCTTAATCAATATTGGATTCATCAAGCGACTCACTTAAACATCATTGCCGCTAGATCACGACATTTCGCTTAATTGCGATATATCGTGATGCATCATCAACTCAAAAAAATATTTCTCTATTAAAATCAGCTTGATAAATAAAAACTATGTTGGCTTACCTATTGCTATATAACGACGTAATGTCATTTTAGGAAAACAACATGTCAGCACCAGAATCAAGTCGATTACCATCATCCCAACGCATCCCAATTGTGAATGTCAGCTCATCTCCCTCAGGTAAAATTCATGTGCGTGAACAATATGGTGTGTTTCAGCGCATTCGAAAATACAGTAATACTTTATTGATTGCCGTTTTCTTTTTATTGCCCTTTATAACCTACCAAGGGCGTCAGGCCATTTTGCTTGATGTTACCCAGCAACAGTTTTTCTTTTTTAATATCACCCTATGGCCGCAAGATTTTACTATTCTGGCCTGGATGTTTATGGCGGCGGCATTTGGGTTGTTTTTTGTGACCGTTTATTGGGGCAGAGTATGGTGTGGTTTTTTATGCCCGCAAACGGCGTGGACCGCTATGTTTATGTGGATAGAGGCAAAAGTTGAAGGGAACCACCACCATCGTGCCGCATTAGATAACGCCCCATTATCTGCATCCAAAATCCGTAAACGCATGACCAAACACAGTTTATGGGCCATTGCTGCATTAGTTACTGGTTGTGGGTTTATGGGCTACTTTATGCCTGCTAAAGATCTATATATTGATATTTTTACTTTTTCTAGCGGGTTTTGGACTGGCGTTTGGGTATGGTTTTTTGCTTTATGTACTTATATTAATGCGGGTTGGATGCGCGAAATGATGTGTTTACATTGTTGCCCATACTCGCGCTTTCAAGCGGTGATGTTTGACTCAAATACCAAAACAGTCAGCTACGATGCCGCCCGAGGCGAATCAAGAGGACCACGAAAACGCTCACAAAATACCGATTTAGGTGACTGTGTAGATTGCAATTTATGCGTGGATGTTTGCCCAACAGGTATAGATATTCGCAATGGTTTGCAATATGAATGTATCAACTGCGGTGCCTGCGTCGATGCATGTAATCAAACAATGGAAAAATTTGGTTATCAACCCAACTTAATTAGTTTTACCAGCGAGAATGCACTAAAGCCAACTCCCGCTATTTTGGCTCCCCAAAGCCAAATAACTCAAAGCCATACAGATCAACAACCCAGCATTCCAACTAAAAAGCTATCATTAAAAGCGCTAGGATACGCATCAGCTTTACTCATTATGTGCGTATTAATGGTAGTAGACTTAGCCAATCGCAGCTTAATTCAACTCAATGTGATACGAGACCGTCAAACTCTCTATCGCGAAGTTGGAGAATTTGTCGAAAATAGCTATCAACTTAAAATCCGCAATAAAACCCAGCAACCCGTCAATTATATTATTGGTATTGATAGCCGACATCCGGGTTGCGATCTCACTCTTATCACCGACAACAAAGTCCATATTCAACCAGGCGAGCAAATTGAATATCCGGTGACTTTACGCTGTAAACAGTCAGAAAACACAAATGCGATGAGCAAGCAAACCATCAGCTTCTATATTGCTGACCAAGCCACGCCATCAAACAAAGTCAGCCAAGAGTCTAATTTTTTCTGGCCAAGCAACTAATTGCCTAGCCAAGCAACTTAAGCAAGTAATCAAAAAGCCAGCGGGTTAGCCCGCTGGCTTTGAGTAATTCTTGCTTAAATGCTTTCTTAATACGCTAAAGTTAGCAACAGGCTTAACGCTGGTGCATGGCGTAATCGCTACCATCTTTAGCAGTAAACACTTTGCAACGGCCTTCGGTTGGTTTGCAGCTTGAGTGTAATAAGCTGATCCATTGTTTGTAAGGAGTCGGTAAATTCTTAATTGGCATTTCAATTTGAATATCTTCAATGTTCGCCAAATCATCAGAGCCAATATCGCCCTGGCGGTCGAAACAAATTTCAATATGAGTGTCATTATTTTTTAATACCACTGATGTTGGCTCGCTTTTATGACCCGTTAGCGCAACAAATTGGCAAGGATTTAATAAACCACATTGTGTGCCATCTTTTAAAAATGCAAGCAAGTGCGTGTAGTAAACCACATAGCTAGTCACATCTTGGTGTGAGCCTGTTGCTAATGGAAATTGAGCGTCTAAAAATTCTTTCGCATTAATAGAGCGGTCCAATGGGTTAGTGGTTGCCACAAATTGCTCACCAATGAAGTGGTTAAGGTTTTGGGTAGATGTTTTGCTTGCTTGAGTAGACATGTTCATAGCCTTATCCTCTTCTTTTAATCGTAGGTCACATTATTTTATTTATAATGATTCAAAATGGTTTTTAATTTAAGCCTTGTTCACAGCTTGATTTTTAGTCTATGCTATTTTTACTAAGAATTTCACAATAAAAATTTTACAGTGTGAATTATACAAAATGAGAAATGATAAAAGCTTGATGCGAAAGACCCATTTTCTGGGCACAAAAATAAGAAACTTGCGTAAACGCAACAACTTAACCATGGAAGACTTATCTGCCCGCTGTATGCGAGTAGACGCTAACAACTCACCTTCTGTGTCATATTTATCTATGATTGAACGTGGTAAGCGTGTGCCAAGTGCCGATATGCTTGCGGTTATTGCAGTGGTTTTCCAAAAAGAAGTCGGCTGGTTTCTGGATGACGTGCCAGAAGATCACGCTATTACGCCTGAAAAAGGCAATAAAGGTGGCATTAGTGGTATGCCGCTGGAGCCAAGCTTTTTATTCTCTAATGATATTTTACAAATTGCGATACCCGAAATGCTGTCGCAAACCGGTACATCGGGCAGGCAGTTTGCCCACTTGCTAATCCGCGCGCACCAAGAGCATCACCAAAATCATTTTCCTGATTTAGAGCGTGCCGCTGAAGATGTGGGTTTAAAACGTATGCCCTTAATGGCCGATGACATGCTCACCATTGCCGCCAGAATGGGATTAGTGATTAAGTGGATTGACCGCACTCCGCAAGAAATTCGTGATGAAATGGGCGCAAGTTCACATCAATTAGTCACCTCTTTTTTTGAACCACCCGGCACGATTTACTTAAACAACACCTTGAAGAATCGACCTCATCGTTTGAAATATGATTTAGCGGTGCATATTGGCCATTGTGTATTACACAATAAAGATGGCTTAAAGTCGGTGATGACCTCAGGGCGAAAAGAAGAAGGTGATGACAACGGTATTCCGCAGTCAAACACCCTTAATGCTCAAGATATTTTGCATGCTTGGCGTGATTTTGAATCAAGCTTTTTTGCCGGTGCCTTACTGTGTCCTAAGGTCCCCTTCAGGCAATTGCTTGATCGTCACGGCTATGAAATTAGTGTGCACAAGCAATTACAAGTTTCGGCATCGGTTGCTATGCGTCGCATGACAGTAGTGTCACCTTACCCACATTGGCACTTCTTTGATGCCTATGCGCCAGGCAAATTAAAAGCGGTATATCGCGGCAATGGTATTCCGCTGCCATGGGGCAACATGCGTTTAGTGGAAGACCCTTGTCAGCACTGGGCGGTGTTCAGAATGATTAACGAGCCGTCATCTGGTACGTCAGCGCAAATTTCGATTCTTAATGTGGGTAATCAGCCGCGAATATATTGCTGTGAATCTATTAAGGTTGAAGACTCAGCGGGTAATCCACATGTGTTGTGTGCTGGAATTGATTTAAACCCAGCCATTGATGCCCAGGGTAAAGATTCACTGTCGATTGCCAATGATTTGAAACAAGCGTGCGCCTCTAATGGTGGCTCTGTGGTTATTCCAAGGCACATCAAACAAGATCTCACCAGTGTGGCTAAAATTCTTAACATTAATTGGATTGAACGCGGCATTAAAAATGACGCCCGCTTAATTTGCTCACGCGGCGCAGTGTGTCCAAGGCAGCCAAGTTGTTACGCTGTCGGTAAAAATTTATGTGAAGAGAATTAACTCAAACACTGTCAACATTAAAATGCCGTTTAAATATCAATTTAAACGGCATTTTATTCGCTTACAAAAGATGTGACCAATAGCAGCTTAAGCCCATTGGCTATATGGCTGCTTCATTAATGAAGAATTGTAATAACGATTATCGCCAGTCACCTCTTCACCTAACCAATCCGGTTTTGTCACAGCTTGCTGTTCACTTTCTAGCTCAAGCTCAGCCACTACCAAACCTTGATTATCACCATAAAACTCATCGACCTCAAATACTTGGTTTTGATATTCCACCAAGTACCGGGTTTTATCAATCACCCCTTGTTCACATAATTTGAGCAAGTCTTGTGCCTCTTGCACACTGATTTCTTTTTCCCACTCAAAGCGTGACAAACCGGCTTGATTACTAATGCCTTTGATGGTTAAAAAGCCTTGTTCACCCATTATTCTAACCCTTACTGTGCGCGATTTTTCAGAGTTTAAATATCCTTGAACAATTCGAGTTGAGCGGTGAGCAAGTGATTTAAATTGGTCATTCTGTACAAGGTACTTACGTTCAATTTCGACAGTCATATAATAATATTCAGCTAAAGATGATTGGGAGTATTATTGAAAGTTATCACCTATTTGTATAGCAATTTATGCCCTTGCGATGGTCATAACTGATCTTACAGTCAACGGTCTTCTAACCGATTTATGCAGCAGAACTTCAAACTGACGGAAATGACACTATGACCATTTGGAATCAATTCCAACTGGTGAGAAAGCTCACGCCACCAACAAAACTGCTACCTACTTTTGAGTATTAACAATCCGTTCATTTATTAGCCTAAAACTGCCATCAGTTCCCATTTTGGAATTGATTCCGGCCTTATTCTTATTGTGTCGAATATAAGAAAGGGGTGATGATCCATGAGCAATGTAGATCTATTAGGGCGCCGTAAGTTTATCGCGGGACTAGGTGTAGCGGCAGGAGCAGCCATGGTTGCACCAGCAATGGCTATATCCGAAAAAGCGGATGGCGTTAAATGGGACAAAGAAGTTGAAATTGTCATTATTGGTTCTGGCTTTGCAGGCTTAGCCGCAGCCATTGAAGCCAGTAAGTTAGGCGCTAAAGACGTTCATATTTTTGAAAAAATGTCTTATTTTGGTGGTAACTCATCTATCAATGGTGGGTTATTTGCCGCACCAGTTACGCCGATGCAAAAGACAGAAGGCGTAGACGATTCAGTTGATCGCATGGTGGCTGACCAATTAGCGTCAGGTCGTGGTATTGCCGACGAAGCACTATTACGTCATGTTGCCTCCCATGCAATGGAAGCATTGCAAATGACTTTGGATGCGGGTTCTGAATACCATCCATATTTACAGCAATTAGGCGGTCACTCTGTAGCAAGAACCTACCAAACTACAGTGAGCTGTGGCGCAGGAATTACCCAACCACTTTTGCATAAGTGTCGTGACTTAGGTGTTAAAACCCACAATCGTTCAAAATTTGAAGGCTTTCTTGTCGGCAATAAAGGCGAAGTGTTGGGTGTTAAAATGCGTGACAATTACCACTTTGGTGAAGACCAGCCTGGTAAAGTGCTCAACATTCGCGCCAAACGCGGTGTGATTATGGCCACTGGTGGCTTTGCACAAAATGTTAATTTAAGAATGGCACAAGACCCAACGCTTACCGCTGAAGTGGGCTGTACCAATGCTCCAGGCGCTACAGGCGAAGGTATGTTTGAAATGTTCCGTCTTGGCGCAATTCCTGTGCATCTTGCGCATATCCAATCTGGCCCATGGGCATCACCTGATGAAGGCGGCTTTGGCTATGTGTCTAACTATGCTATCTACAACTTCCCACATTCTATCGCGGTTAACCGTTTAACTGGTCAGCGTTTTATGGATGAAATTGCCGATAGAAAAATACGTGCAGATGCTGAATTAGCCTGTCGTGATGAGCAAGGTAATCCATTACCGCCTATTTTAATCACCAGTTTTGAAGACTCTAAAAATCACCCTAATACTGAAAAAGTAATTAAGTACAATGTAGGTTGGAAGTTTGATTCAATTGAAGATTTAGCAAAGCATTTCAATGTGCCACTTAAGCCATTAAAAGCTCAAATTGAAGAATATAACGGCTATGTCAAAACGGGTAAAGACTCACAGTTTGGCAAGAATATGGTTAAAGCTGCTGGCAAGTATATTAAAGCCCCCTTTACTGTGGTGCGTTTATGGCCAAAAGTACACTACTGCCAAGGGGGTGTGATGGTAAATACCAAGGCGGAAGTTAAAGATAGCTTCACTGGCGCGCCGATTACCGGCCTTTATGCTGCTGGTGAAGTGTGTGGTGGTATTCACGGTGTTAGCCGCTTAGGTAGCTGTTCAATACCAGAGTGTATGGTAATGGGGATGACCGCTGCCCGTAGCATGATGACCGTTTAGTAAAGACCAGATACAAGAGGAGTTATTGATGAAAACATTAAAAATTATGCTTGCACTGGGCTTACTTAGCTTAGCCAGCTTATCAGTTCAAGCAGTAGAAATTAGAGATTACCACAAAGATGTTATCGGTAAAGATTGTAAAAGCTGCCATGACAATGGCATCAAACAGTATCCCTCAGATCAAGCCTGTTTGCAGTGCCATGATGTTGATGACTTGGCCAAGCAAACCGCCAGAAGTGAAGAAGAAAAGTGGCAAAATCCACATAATAACCTTCACTATGGTAAAGAGTTACCTTGCCAAGAATGTCATGGTGAGCATAAAGTTAAAAAACCACTCTGCAGCAACTGCCATACGTTTAAGTACGATAAACATAAGGAATAAATAGCATAAATTCCATTGCAGTTTTATTCTTTGTAAAAGCGGTAATGAAGATTAAATTTTAAAAATGCCAATCTTAATCAGATTGGCATTTTTATAAGTTCGTTAATCGAGATTAATTAACGCTGCGAACGTCTGCTAATTCTTGCACATTCGATTTTAACAACGAAATAAGTTGTAGCGTAGTAGCTGTCTGTGTTTCAGGATTAACATACAATGACTCATTAAACATCGGTAAAGGCGGTAATCCGTGCTCTATCGGGTCAAGTATTTGCATTTTATCTGTAACCCTAAATTCTGCGATAGGCGCAACCACAAGGTCAGTTTCAACCGCCATACACAAGGCGTCAGGAGAAGGCGTTGATAACAGCACGTTAATTGGCCGCATTGAAAGTTGGTGGTTAGCAAACACCTGGGCACGAATGGGACAATTTTCAGGATAAAGCGCCATTGGAATAGTGCTACGTAAATGTGCTTGGCCATTTTTGGCTGCAACCCAAATAAACTTTCGCTCAAACAACAATTCACCTTGAACGGGTGGCTGCCAATGTGTTGCCACTATTAAGTCAAAGTCCCCCTGCTTCAAACGCTTATAAAGATTACCACTGACGTCGGTATCAATAACCAACTCAATGCAGGTGAACTCACGAATAAACTCCAACAGAAAACTCTTTAAGTATCGTTTGATGTAATCAGTAGGCACACCAAGACGAATAACCTCACGATTAACGCAATCTTTCAAATCATCTAACGCTTGTAAATGCAGCTGAGTCATTTTATAGGCATAGTTCAATAGCGTTTTACCTGACTCAGTCAAGGTTACACCTTTGTTATCCCTAATCAATAGTTCTTGGCCAACACTCTCTTCCAGTTTTTTGATTTGCAAACTCAAGGTCGATTGAGTTCGGCATATCTTTTCGGCCGCTTTTGATAAGTTGCCGCTTTGTGCAACGGCGATAAAACCTTCCAGCAATTCTATTTTTAACATGGGCTATTGATATTATTCATAGTGCTACCAGTATTACTCAATGCCCAACAAGTTAGAAGTTTGTTACTGTTTAAATGTGATGCTGTAGTCAAGATCTTTTATAAAGTGTGAGGAGTGTAATATGAGCAGCTGGGATCAGCGTGGTAAGTACTTAGTTGACGTGTCACAGCGTTGCTTAAAAGGTCATAAAACCTTTGACTTATGCCGCTCTCATTTAGTCCAAGCTAGCCAGATTTCAAAGGGAACAATTTATAATCATTTTAATAGCGAAGCGGATTTAATCGTAGCTGTAGGGTGTGATCAACTAGAGCGCTGGTTAACACAGGCGCGCAATGACTCTGAAGTATACCTCGACCCTTATACTCGGTTTATCTACCATCATTGCCAGCGCTTATATTCAATTTTATCTGAAAAGATGTTTGTTATTGAACGTGTACTGCCCAATGATGACATTCTCAGTAAGAGCAGCGATGCATTTCAAGAGAAGTTCAAAACATTGGCAGCGACTTATTATCACTGGAACGCTGATGCGATTAAAGAAATTGGTGAAATAAACGGTTTTGATCGAGTAGAGTTGGTTATCCAATATTTACGGGGTGCATTGATTAATATTGACGATGCTCAAAAACAATATGATTCCCCAGAACTCTACCACCAGCTGAGTTACGCCCTAACCCAATTAATAGGCCATTCAAATAAACGTATCCCTGCGTTGAAAGACTTTAAAACTTGGTTATTAACACAAGGTCAAAGTAGGAATGTATCAATTAATCTTAGCTAATCAATTATCTAAAGCGTTAATTCACATTGGAAAAAGAGTTAATTGTGGTGCGATTGTAAGGAGATGATTTGTCAAACTCCACTGCTTCAGTAATATTAGCACTATGGAGAATATTGCTAGCATAAATGATTAACCGGTTAGATTTAGCATCAACAGAAAACACTTTTTCAAAAAATTGATCCGTTTCGTTGATAGAACCCCATCTTACATCGGCCGCTTGTTTTACCTCTTCCACCATTTTAAATTCACCGCTTTATCCTCATGCATTAGTTTAAGTTTATCGATGCCGTTAACAAGGCGAATTAACGCATCAAGAGCCAGCCTATTACATATCAACACAGTTAGCTGTGCAACGAGATGTTTTATATGTATTTATTATCCAGATCGGTGATCATTTATACTGACCACCAACGACTGAGTATCAAGGGTGCAGGGTTGGAATAAATCATCAGACAATAAAAAAGCAAACACTGTGGTTTGCTTTTTTGCTCTCGATTACTATCGCTTACTTACTATTATCTCATAGTAACGAATTACTCTTTATATAATACTCTGGAAGAGTTCTGGAAACCCATGCTCACTCTATCTTTGTAGCTCTTTTCCAGAAAAGTAAAAAAATTAAAAGAATTTTGAGAAAAATAAAGTCTGGAAAATATATTTTCCAGACTTTAAAGTACATCGCGCTGGTTGCCATACATACTAAGAGGGGAATTCAGCACGGCAAAAACGTGCTACCGCTTTAGCACCTGTATCAGTCTTAGCATCCTTTACTAGATACAAGCACTCCGTGAAGCTTTTGGGGCCAATCAACAAAATCCTCAAAGGGGGATTTTGGTTAACAATATACGCAATAGAGATACTCGATATAATTAAAATTAAAATTAACCAATCTACTATTCTTATCTGATATTTCAACTCACTGTTTTTATTCATCAACGACTCCAATTCCTTTACATAGCTTACATTCGCTCGAAGTCATTACGTAAGTGCCGTGGCACTTAGTGCACTCTTTATGTTGATATGGTTTGCAATACTGGCAGTTTATTGTTTCTTTTCCCTTACACTCTGGGCAAGTATTCACTACCTCTGCTGTAGGTTCAGTTCTTTTTTGATCTTGAGTATTGATAAATTTTCCACTGCAATACCATTCTGAGTTAGCTAAAGCACCGTACATAGTTCCTTGCCATGAATTTAAGTGTGCGCTTTCATATGATTTTTTTTGTTCTAGTAAATAAAGCCTTAAGCTTTCTTTTCCTTCACGATTGAATTGGTTCATGCAATAGTTGTAGATATCGCTCAACATATCAGCTGCCAAATCAGTGAATATATCGTTTAAGTTGTATGATATAAAATGAGCATCTACTTTTAGAGCCAGTTTTTTTGGCTTAACAAGAATGCTATCAGTATAATATGAAATTACAGGTGGGTTAGACTCCTCTACAACCTTTGCAAATAACCACTGCACCTTTGAAACATCATCAAAATAAGGGTGTAAACTTTGTTTCCTTATGTCTACAGAGAAGTCATCATTTTTATCCTGATTACAATCGCGGCATGATGGAACTAAATTTATAGGGGTTACAGAAAAAATTGGGAAGTGAGCTTTAGGTAAAAAATGGTCTAGATTCTTTACTTTTCCAACAGAGCAGAAAGGGCACCGTTTGTTTCTTGTTATTAATAGCTTATCGTATGTAGGCCTACCAGGCCTGTCTTTTTTTGCAACTTGATTTTCATAAAGTTTTTTGAGTTCATCTTTTGTAATTAATGGGGGGGAATGCAATTTTCTATCTTTTAGTTTTTGATCTATAACTATATATAGTTCATGTTTACTTGATTTCGACTCATAATCTAATGATGCTGTCACAACTTTATCTGAAAATTTAATAAATCTTGCTCGTAGAGCTGCTGAACCGATACCATTAACACAAGTAGTGAAAAATGTTCCAACATCGAAATTAGGTTTTTTTAATAACCGCATTAGCTACCCCTGACGCTTATCGCGGTTATAAATTAGCGCTTTTAAAATAGAGCGACCTTCCAGCCCTAGTTGATTTTTATGCATTCCTAATATTTCTTCATAACTACTCTTACTTTCTACATACTCGGTTAGTTGCTTATGAAATCCTGATTCTTTAACTTCTAAACCAAAGACTTCACGAGTTAATATCCCAGTGTTTTCGGCGTAGGTTTCAGTTTCAAATCTTTGAACAGATGTGAGCTCTTGAGTGTAGCGAATAATGTTCCAAACACATTTTTTTGGTACTTCCTGTAATACCACTGGTGAATGAGTTGCAATAATTGCGATACCATTTCTGTATATCAATAAATCAGATAATGAGCTCATAAATGCTGACAGTAAAGGAGGGTGAAGGTGACCTTCTGGCTCATCTAATAACACTAATGATCTTTCTTTTACTTCAGTTATAAGCTTGGTTATTATAAGCAACACAATAGCGTGGCCAGAGCTCATAGTAGAAAATGAATGCTTGGCAAGCTTTACTACGTTATTGATATCTAAGTCATCCTTGGCGAGGTTGGTTAGTTTCATATCTTCGAAGTTATCGTCAGATTGAAGACGCTTGATCGCATTTACCCAAAGTTTTTTAGTATGCCCAAATCTAAAACACCTTTTTAAACTTTCAATAAATTCATCTTGTAATTTATTTTTACTTTTTAATTCTGATGAATACCCTTTTTCAAGATTTTCTTTCAACCCAATATATGAAAAATCAAGTAAATCGTTAGCTTCTTCTTTTAATCGTTTATTATATTCCTCAGGGTACTCAAACGAGTCAAATGCACTGAATGAGACCAGCACGACACTTTTAAAATAATCAGCTGGCATCAATTTATAACCATGCTCATTGCTTTGGTAAAATTTACCATGCTTACCGTTCTCGAAGCTAAGCTGGCTGTATGCCATGTTGTTTAGTAGTGTTGTTTTGCCCGAGCCATTTCGACCAATTAGGACGTGTATATTCGATGGTGGAATACTTTCCGGTTTTGTTTCAAATTCTAGTTCAATGTCATTAAATGAAAATTTGAAATCGAATTCAGTTCTTTTTGAGGATCCACTTAGTATGACGTTGAATTTTTCTCTTATTTCATCCTCATCTATATTTCTACATAATGAATCGCGAAAAACCTTTTCATTTGTTATTTTTTTTAGCTCTGTTAGGTCTGATGCGACATCGTTTAAGCCTTCTAGTATAAGTTTTCTTTGATCTTCGGGAATTGTCATCAACTTTCTATAGTATTCAACATCCTGACCTAAAGAGAATATATCATCGAATTTCGAAAATGATTTAGGAAGGTGCTTGAATGTATATGAATACTCTTTATCCGGAACAAATTGTCCAGTATAGCCGACTTTTATATGTCCTAAATCATATCTATTGTTCTTACTATCAATGATTATGAGGTTAAAGGATGTTCGAAAACTATAATCATCCCAATGATCTTTCTCGAGGTAAGCCATTATCCTATCGGGTGATGATTCTTTTTTTGTGTTAGGTTCGACAACTTCAAATGTTATTGACACGTGATATGTAGTGGTCAAGTAAAATTGGCCACGGTTTTAGAGTCATTCCAATATAAACGTTCTGACTCATTTGGCGTTAACCCACCATTATATTGATGGGGCCTAGTTTCACTGTAATATCCAGTGATGTAATTTGTGATCGCTTTGTCTGCTTCTGTAAAATTCCCATAACCATTTACAGGTACCCATTCAGATTTCAAACTTCTAAAGAAACGCTCCATTGGTGCGTTATCCCAACAATTCCCGCGACGACTCATACTTTGCTCAATCTGAAGACGCCATAATAACTGCCTAAATTTCAAGCTAGTATAATGCGAACCCTGATCACTGTGATAAATCACATTCTCAGGTTTACCCCTTAACTCAAACGCCATATTCAAGGCTTTGCACGTCAGTTCACTATCTGGCGATAATGACAAAGCCCATCCCACAGGTTTGCGGGAAAATAAATCTAGAACAACCGCTAAATATGCCCAACGATTACCGACCCAAACATACGTCACGTCGCCACACCACACTTGATCTGGTTGGGTAACAGCAAACTGTCGATTAAGCGTATTAGGGATAGCTACATGCTCTTGTGTTGCTTTCCTATAAGCATGCTTAGGCTGCTGACAACTGACTAACCCAAGCTTTATCATGAGATTACGGGCTCGATAACGACTAAGTTTAATCCCTTTGTTAGTCACTAATTGCGCTATCGTTCGAGCACCGGCAGAGCCATTACTAATACGATGCGCGGTCTTCACTTCACTGCATAAAATTGTAAAATCAGCATCAATATGCTCTTTTCTTTTTAGCCAATATTTATAGCTACTTCGATGCACTTTGAATGCATTACAAATTGTGAGAATAGAGTGGCTCTGCTTGAGTTGGCTGATTAGCGCAAATTGTTCATCGAGTCTGACATCAAGAGAGCGGTAGCCTTTTTTAGGATTAGATTATGCTCCTCAATACGTGCTATGTGTTTCTTCAACTCACGAATTTCAATTTGTTCAGGGGTAATGGGAGAGGCTTTTGGCGTGCCACCCTGGCGTTCTAGTTTTAACTGTCTCACCCATTTATCCATGGTTGATTTACCCACGTTCATCGCCTTTGCAGCTTCGATGATGCTATGGTTTTTATCTAGGACTAATTGGGCTGCTTCAAGTTTGAATTCAGGACTAAATGTTTTTCGGGTTGTCGATCTCATGTGTTCACCTAAAGTAATTTACGAGGTAATAATATCACCTCTATTTAGGTGGCCAAAATAACTATGCCACTACAGACTGCTGAGTTTAGATTCTTAGACCTTCGGATATTAACTAGGTGGTTGAACCACAGATTTACTGGAAGTAGGTATTGATGATTTGCATTATAGAAGGTTGGAAAACCATCTAGCTCAATAGGTTTATTTAATGAGGATTTGGGGTGTATACGGGGAACACTGATTGAAGATGAAATAACAACGTATGCCATAAAATTTACCCTCATTAAAAGTAATCTATTTAATGAGGGTAATACAGTTTTTCCAGAGTATCAAAAACTACAGTTTAGTTTTCCAGAAAAAGATCTACATAGTAACGAATTCTTCAGCACCCGTTGGATGTATCGCAACAACTGAATCAAAATCTGCTTTGGTTGCGCCCATTTTCATTGCAACGCCAAACCCTTGCAGAATTTCATCCATACCAAAACCGATACCGTGAATACCTACTACCACTTCATTATCTCCAGCACATACTAGCTTCATTTTACAGGCTTGACGGTGTGCTGTGACAGCTGTGTACATTGAGGTAAAGCCTGAGGTGTAGACTTTCACCTTATCTTTACCGTACTGCTCAATCGCTTCGGGTTCGGTAAGCCCCATAGTACCAATTGGAGGATGACTAAACACCACAGTAGGGATCAGGCTGTAATCCATTTTTGCATTAGGCATTTGACCAAATAAGCGCTCTGACAATAAACGCCCCGCTTTGACTGCAACAGGAGTTAGCTCTACACCACCTTCCATAATATCGCCAACACAGTAAATGCCTTTTGCGGTAGTATTTTGTTGCTCATCGGTTACTACATAACCTTTGGCATTTAAAGTAACATCAGTATTTTCAAGACCGATATTATCCGTTGCTGGTGAACGCCCAATCGCCCAAATTAGCGTGTCTACGGTAATGCTATTACCGTTTTCAAGCTCTAGCGTTAAGCTAGCATCCGCATTTTTAATCACTTGCTTTGGCGTACTATGAGTATGTAATGTTGGGCCATCGGTTGCCATTGCTTCAACAAGCGCATCAACTAAGATAGGGTCAAAGTTGCGCAAAGGTGCATGTTTACGCACTAATAAATGAGTTTCGCTACCAAGGGCATGTAATACGCCTGCTAGTTCGACAGCAATATAACCCGCACCCACTACGGCGACGCGCTTTGGTTGTTCACGTAACTCAAAGAACCCGTTTGAATCGATACCGTACTCGGCACCTGGAATATCAGGAATAGTCGGCGCACCACCGGTTGCGACCACAATATGGTCGGCGGTGTAATGCTCACCATTCACTTCAATGGTGTTGTTGTTAACAAACTTGCCGTAACCGTTTAATAGTGTCACTTTGTTGCTAGCAAAACCACGGCCGTAAGCTTCGTGAATACGTCCAATGTAAGCTTCACGATTATCAACTAAGGTGTTCCAATCAAATTTATTAACTGTGACATCAAAACCATAATCTTTGGCATAAAGATTCATGGCATCTGCGACGTGCGCACCATACCACATCACTTTTTTAGGCACACACCCTACGTTTACACAGGTGCCACCCACATGTTTTGCTTCAATAATTAATACTTTTGCACCGCGCATTGCTGCACGATTTGCTGATGCGATACCGCCACTGCCGGCACCCAAAGCAATATAGTCAAAATGTTGAGCCATGATAATCTCCGCTGCAATTGATATGGCTATTGTAGGGAGGAAACGACTTGGATGCTAGGTGCCATTAATAAACTCGCGTTAACGTTTGTACTGGCATCGGTCGTGATCACCCTGAGAAGGTCCTTTTCCTGCGCACTGCAAACATTTCCACTCAGATAACCTCGCGGACAACTCTTTTTCAAAATGTTGTTGATGGCGGTTTTCTGTTCGAACTTTACCTTGCAAATAGGTAATACGATTATGCAGCCAGCGACAACTGGGATCATCGGCCATTTTAGCGGCTGCGGATGATTTTGTTTTGGAGGATGTTTTTCCTGACCCTTTGATGGATTTTGTGGCATTTTGTAACCGATATGGCGCAACTAATGCTTCTTCAGCATCATATTCAAGTGAAAATGAAGGCTGACTTATCTTAATAGGTTTACCTTCACTGTCATAAACACCATCTTTACCAAGCTTTACTGCTGATTGATTATTAAGCTCAGTTTGTTTTAACTTTGTATTAGCAGTTAGCTCTGCCCAATCATCACCGGCAATACTTTGATTAATACTTGAAAGACAAATGAGAGAAAATAAGACAGAACAGAATAAAATGAAAAGTTTCATAATGCATCCTTGCAAAAAATGAGGTAGTAAAAGCACAACAAGCCAGTTGCGCTTTAAAGTGTAGACTAAGTTTCACATAAAGGTGCAATAGTCATCTAGCCGAATGAGAAAGCACAGTTAACATGCACACCAACATAGGTTTGATTTAAACTCCCCGTCACACCCTCAACCAATGTTTCACGCTTAATATCCTCTAATGCTTTAGTACGGCTAAAGTGCGCTGACAATTCCACATTGTTAGATAGTGCATAACCCACTTCAACACCGAACTGTATGTGGTTAGCACCATCATGTTGCTCAGTCACATATTGGAAATCAAAGCCCTGGAGAATATATGGCGTTACATTAAATAGTTCAGTAATCTCCCATGGGCTATGCAAGCTCACTTCAACAAAATACCCTGCAGCTTCAGTGGCATAGGTGTAACTCACAGCAGGCACTAACCAATCTATTCCAGTATAGGTGAGTGAACTAAATAGCTCATTGTCTGAACCGCGTTCATCACCATAAAACTCTAATCGCTGAAAACCCACAGTCGCTTCAAGTTGTTGATGTAAATGAATTGTATATTCAACACCAAAGTTCCACTCAACATAATGCGTTTGATCGCCACGCCCCAATGCGGCAAAAGCCATTAAATCATCTTGAATCACACTCGCAACGCCCCAGGCAATGCCGCCTTTATCGAGGTTATTGCGCCCTTCGGAGATATACTCGCTATCCCAAGCCATATCTAATGCAAACTCAGACGCTGACAGTTCTTGAACTGACGATGTTAAAAGGATACCTGCCAAGGTGAGCCCCATCATCGCGGTTCGCAAAAGATAAACCTGACTTAAAATATAAGTACTCATGATTGCTGAAACAGAAGGTAACTTTGTCATAATGATTATTGACTCATCGAAACAGAAATTAACAATTTTAGTGATACTAACCAATAGCGGCAATAAAGATAATGATAACGAATTGCATTTGCGATCTAGTTGTCAATAGTGCACTGTAAATAGCATGTAAATGCAAATCGGGAGCAAAATCACTTTTTTTAGTCAGTTTTTAACCTAGGTAATGCCTGATAGAATATTCTTAGGCATACTCCTATTCATCCGCACAGCCTATTTGACTTGAAATTCAACCCTGTCGCCCTCATAAAGATCACATACGCCTACTCTTCGAGGAAACATTATGAGCAACCCATTGCTAAGTGGCACAGAATTACCGCTTTTTTCACAAATAAAAACTGAACACATCAAGCCAGCTGTAGAACAAGCCATCGAAAACTGCCGCAACAGCATTGATGAACTCCTCGCAAAGAATAGTCTATATACTTGGGATAACTTAATTGCGCCGCTCGAAGAGGTTGATGATGAGCTCAGTAAAGTCTGGTCGCCGGTTTCTCATATGAATTCAGTTGTTAGTAATGATGAATGGCGTGAAGCACACGATGACTGCCTACCACTATTATCGGATTACGGCACCTATGTCGGCCAACACCAAGGCTTATATGAAGCCTATAAATCGATTCACCAGTCCGCGGATTTTGGCCAATTAACCCAGGCACAAAAAATGGTGATTGAACAAAGCCTACGTGATTTCGAATTATCAGGTATTGGCTTAAGTGATGCAGATAAAGTCCGTTATGGCGACATAGTGAAACGTCTTTCAGAACTGACCAGCAATTTTTCCAACCAATTACTCGATGCAACTCAAGCATGGACAAAATTAATTACTGACGAATCAGCGTTAATTGGTCTTCCTGAGTCCGCTATAGCAGCAGCAAAAGCCATGGCTGAAGAAAATGAGCAAGCAGGTTGGTTATTCACCTTAGATTTTCCATCATATTTACCTGTTATGACCTACAGTGAAAACCGTGAGTTACGTGAAGAATGCTACCGTGCATTTGTGACACGCGCATCAGACCAGGGCCCGAATGCCGGTGAGTTTGATAACAGCAACAACATGAATGAAATTATTGCACTACGCCATGAAATAGCGAACTTACTGGGTTTTAAAAGCTATGCCGATGAATCTTTGGCAACCAAAATGGCTGAAACCCCTGAGCAAGTACTGGGCTTTTTAAATGAATTAGGTGAACGCTCAAAAGATCAAGCGGCAAGCGAGTTGGCTGAACTTCGTGCCTTCGCAAAAGAACATTTCAATGTGACCGAAATGGCGTCGTGGGATTTAAGCTTCTATGCCGAAAAACTGCAACAGCATAAGTATGAAGTATCCCAAGAAGTATTACGTCCATACTTTCCTGAAAACAAAGCTTTATCAGGTCTTTTCTTTACGGTAAACAAGCTTTTTGGGTTAACCATTAAAGAAGAAAAACAATTTGATACTTGGCATAAAGATGTGCGTTTTTTCCATATTTTTGATGCAGAAAATATTCACCGAGGCAGTTTCTACCTCGACTTATATGCCCGCACAGGTAAGCGTGGTGGAGCATGGATGGATGACTGCCGAGGTCGTCGTATTACCTCTACTGGCCTACAAAAGCCAGTGGCTTACTTAACCTGTAACTTTAATGGCCCTGTAAATGGTAAACCGGCTTTATTTACCCATGATGAAGTGATTACCTTATTCCATGAATTTGGCCACGGCATTCACCATATGCTCACCAAAGTTGATGTTGGCGGCGTATCAGGTATTAATGGGGTGCCATGGGATGCGGTTGAGTTACCAAGTCAGTTTTTAGAAAACTGGTGCTGGCAAGAAGAAGCATTAGCGGAAATTTCAGGTCACTTTGAAACCGGTGAGCCACTTCCTAAAGCATTGCTGGATAAAATGTTAGCGGCAAAGAACTTCCAATCTGGCATGATGATGTTGCGTCAGCTGGAATTCTCGTTATTCGACTTTAGAATGCACCATGAATTTGATCCCGCTAAGGGCGCCGATATTCAGGGTATTTTAGATGAAGTACGCAGTAAGATTGCAGTATTAACACCGCCTAGCTTTAACCGATTTCAACACGGCTTTGCCCATATTTTTGCTGGCGGCTATGCCGCGGGTTATTACAGTTACAAATGGGCTGAAGTATTGTCTGCAGATGCCTTTTCACGTTTTGAAGAGGAAGGTATTTTCAACTCAGAAACAGGCAAAAGTTTCTTACACAACATACTCGAAATGGGCGGCAGTGAAGAACCCATGGAGCTATTTAAACGCTTTATGGGACGTGAACCTAATACCGATGCCCTATTGAGACATAGTGGTATTGCTGCTTAACAAAATACTGTAAACAAAAAAGCGCCATTAAGGCGCTTTTTTGTTTAAATTGAAACATCCACACTTGATAACTTAGGGCATTTTTCAATTATTGGCATAAAAAGAATTGCCTTACAGGAATTATCACAATACATTAACAGGCCTCCATACTAATAATAATCTATGAACGGACTTGAACGTTGACAGCCAATATACAGCCTATTTTCTTTGATTTAAAACCAGGAAAAATCGTCGATTTACAAATTGACCATCCTGTTAAGTTACGTATAAAAGCGACGTTAGCAGGTTATGATTTAGGCCAATATATTATCTTAAAACATCCCGCCCCACAGAATATGAATAACTACAGCGATGTGCTGACCGAAGGCAATGTGGTTGTTGTTCGTTATCTACTCGAAGGTCAACAAGGGGAGTGTTACGCGTTTAAAGCCACCATTCGAAATATCACTAAAATTCCTGAAAAATTTATATTTTTAACCTACCCAGAAAAAATTGAAAATAGACAACTACGTACTCATCAACGTTATGTCACTCATTTACCGGCATCGCTTGTCGCAAGAGGCGAGCAAGAGGTTAAAAAAGCAGCCCAATTAAAGGGTATTATTTCTGATATTTCCGCAAAAGGTTGTGGTTTTGTTTTTAAAACCGATAACCCTAAAGTGACCGTAAACCAAAAAGATATCTTTGTTGTGCTTCGCTCACCTAGCGATCTTGAAATTACCATTCCCGCCAGAGTATGTAATAGTCGTTTTGAAAATGGCAAAGTAAATGTAGGCATTCAATTTAAAGAAGATGATGAACAGATCAAAAAGCTATTGAACCAACTCTTTATCGAATTGTAATGTCAATCATAAACACTCCTGTCAAATAGCGTAACCAGCGCCCATTCCTGTTATAGCCGCTTTATTTAAATACCTTAAATTATCGTTTATCGATAACTTATTGCCGATATAGAATCATTATGATAACTTAGCTGCATCATTACTCAGATGAAAAGCCACTCATGGATAGAATTACAATAATCAGTAAATGGATAAAATGGTTACTACTACTGCTCGCGACACTGCAACTTGGTAGTTACCTTGCTGTGATGACCATAGGTGAATATAAAGACGGCATATATTTTATGAGTGTCGATTGGTGGGGATTTTTTAGCAGTTACCTCAGCGTCGACTTTGAACCATCCTGGCAAGCCTTAGGTCAGCACCTTTATGCTGATGGATTTAACCCTGGCGTTATTCTTGGCAGCGTCGAAATAATACCTTACCTGTTTATTTACTTTTTTCTATTCCAATTATTTAGTTTATATCAACATGGTCAGGTATTTACCTCAGCAAACTTTTACTGCTTAACGCGCATTGCCACAGTCTTTTTTGTGTGGATAGTACTCAGTTTATTTTACCCTATGGTGGTAGCAATATTTCTCCATTCGACCGGATTAAGTAGTGCTGTCCCCGGTTTTTTCACTATCGGCAGCCAAGAGATTAAATACGCGTTAGTTGGGCTTATTTTCTATTGCATTGGCTGGGTAATGAAACACGCCGCCGAATTACAAATGGAGGCGGAATTAACTATTTAATGGCCATTATTATTGAATTAGATGTCATGTTGGCAAAGCGGAAGATGAAGTCAACTGAACTGGCTGAACGGGTAGGGATAACCCCACAAAACTTATCAGTACTACGCAGCGGACGTGCTAAGGCGATTCGCTTTTCGACATTGGATGCAATTTGTCAGCACTTGCAATGTTCACCGGGCGATATTTTAGTGCATCAAATTGATGAATAAATTAAGGAAGATAATATGCATACGTTAGTTAAACAAACCGCGATAAGCGCAATGATTTTGATGACTTCTGCCTGCACTGTTCGCATAAGCGAAGAAACCTTTATTGCTAGCGATAAAGCACCAACGACCTTTACAACCGAATTCACCCAAAAATTACAGCAAGCCTTGCCAGATCATTTAATTGCTCCAGTCCAATTAACAGCCCGCGATAATGTTAGCTTAAATGGTTTTTATATTGATAACCCAAACAGCAAGATCACCTTAGTTTTTTTCCAAGGTAATGGGATGAAAATAGAGCCATATAGCTTATCAGCATTAACCACACTATCAGCGTTGAACACTGATATTTTTGTGATGGATCGCCGCGGATTAGGCGCAAGTGAAGGCAAACCGCGTATTAAAAATATTGTTTCCGATGCACAGCAACAATTGGACTATTTACACCAACAATATCAACCAACAAAAATCATTTTGCATGGTTATTCATTAGGTAGCTTTATTGCGGCTGATTTAGCCAAAAACAATACCATTAACGCATTAGTATTACATGGTTCAGCAACCAACGCTGATGACTGGGTAGATGAAAAAACGCCCTGGTATATGGCACCCTTTATGAGTGTGGAAATGCCAGAAGATTTTCGTAAAATAGATAATGAAAAAGTGGTCGCACAATATTATAAAGGGCCATTATTAGTCATTGCTGGAGAGAATGATGAGGAAGTACCTGTGGGGCTATCAGAGAAGTTATATGCGGCTAGCAAATCTGCAAATAAAGAGCTGATTATTGTCCCTAATGCTGGCCATCAAGGAATGTTAACTGAGGCTAAGACAATGGCCCAATACCACGCATTTATAGATGCACTTTAATGTCATTACCCCTCATATAAGCAGGCTTAATCTAGTACGCTGGCTGATAATAAAAGAGGCGCTTATGCGCCTCTTTCCAGCAATAGTACTTCAAAGCTATTAAGTCCGTTAAATCAACTAGGCTAATTTCAAATCATGCTTTAAGCGATACATTACCATATCTTCTATCGTTAGAACCGGCATGTTATGTTTTAAACCAAAGGCAACAATTTGTGGTGTTTTAGCCATAGTGCCATCTTCATTGGTTAGTTCACACAACACACCAGCAGGCGCTAAACCTGACATTTGCATCAAATCAACTGTGCCCTCTGTATGGCCGCGACGCGACATCACTCCACCAGCACGGGCGCGCAGTGGAAACACATGCCCCGGTCTTGCTAAGTCGCTGGCTTTAGCATGTACTGCTGTTGCCGTTTTAACTGTAGTAACACGATCAGCTGCTGAAACACCTGTGGTCACGCCAACTTTGGCTTCTATCGATACCGTAAATGCCGTTTGATTAGCACTGTTGTTATCCATCACCATAGGTGGCAGTTCAAGCTTATTAGCTTGCTCATCGGTTAAGCATAAGCACACAATACCGCTGCATTCACGGATCATTAATGCCATTTGCTCTGTGGTTAGGTGCTGTGCTGAATAGATAATGTCGCCTTCGTTTTCACGATCTTCATCATCAAGCAATAACACGCCCCGACCTTGTTGTAAGGCAATAATAGCTTTTTCAACGCGTTCGATTGGATCACCAAAAGGTGCAAGTAAAGATAACTGATTCATGGTTTACTCCTAAAAAATACCAGAACCAGGGCTTTGAAGAGGGTTTTTACGCCAAATAGAATTTCATCAGTGGACAGAGTCTACTGATGGTGTTGCTATTCTCTCTCATCCGGACTTTAACCGTCGGCTTTGGAATATTAGCTATTACCATATAGTAATAAACTAAGTCACCAAATCTGCTGACCTCGACGAATCGAGCGCTCGCGGGCTTTATGCTTACACCATATAAGTAGGCATAAGTATTTACCGCCGGTGGGGAGTTTCGCCCCGCCCTGAGAATTAATGCTGAAATTCAGCAGCGCTATAATAATGTCCTAGCCACATAAGTTCAATCAACTCAACGCACAAACACCCACGAAAATCGCGAAAACTCTGCTTGCTCGCTGGTATGACCTCTGCTAGCCTGTGGCACTCATAAAGGAGTGGTTGTAAATGAATCTTTATTTTCGATTAGTGTGGTTATTCATGTGGCGCATTCGCCATTGTCCTGGTATTGGTTTTTTAGGCACCAGCAAGATTAGTTATCGAGCGCTGCCGTTTGATTGCGATGTAAATCTGCATCTCACTAACTCACGCTACCCTGCATTTATGGACTTGGCACGTACCTATATGATCGCCGATATGGGGTTAATGAAAAAATTTCTTAAGATGAAGTGGATGCCAATTGTTAATGCATCTGAGTTCACTTATATCCGTGATATTAAGCCATTTGAAAAGTTTGAAGTTGAAACTAAAGTGGTTGGATGGGACGAAAAATATTTCTATATTGAGCAGCGTTTTGTCACCGCACGCGGTTTGCATTGTATTGTTCATGTCCGTGGCGTATTTATATGTAAAGGCAAACAAGTGCCGATTGACACCTTAGTGTTAGAAGCGGGGTATGAAGGTGCAACACCAGAGTTACCACCAGAAGTGATAAAGTGGAAGCAATTTTTACAACTTAAAAAAGAAAGAAATATTTAACGCCTAATGTTAATCTAAACAACCACAGCCATCGTATAGATGGCTGTTTTGTTTGTGCCATATAATCATTTAAATAGATTAATTTAGCTCATAACTCAAACGCTAAATGACAATCAAATACCTGAGGACCATATTGTGGCTAAGCTAGAGAAATTTGCTGATATCGTGTTACGTGCCTGTGAACGCAAAGGTGGAATGGCGGCTGTTGAAGCTTTGTTACCCAACACATTATCCAGTAGTGAAATAGCCCAATACAGTGATGCACAATTATTATCAGCTATGTCTAAGCGGGTTTTTCAAAGTGGTTTTGTGTGGCGCGTAGTCGACAATAAATGGCCCGCTTATGAAAAAGCCTTCTTTGATTTTGAGCCACAAAAAGTGCTGATGCTATCACCTGAGCAGATTCAACAACGGGCATCCGACGCAACACTGATCCGCCACCAAAAGAAGACCCAGGCTATTGTGGATAATGCCTATATGGTGCAATCATTGGCGGCTAAACACGGCAGCTTTGCTGAGTTCATCGCCCACTGGCCAACCGAAGACATTATCGGTTTATGGCAGTCACTGAAAAAACAAGGTACCCGTTTAGGAGGCAATACTGGTGCGTACTTTTTACGCTCCATTGGCAAAGACACCTTTATATTATCCAACGATGTACAGGGGTATTTAAAAGCCAAAAACGTTGTCGATGCCGGATTTAGTTCACAAACAGGCCTTAAACAAACACAAGCAGCATTCAATACTTGGCAACAAGAATCAGGGCTGACATTAGCTAAAATAAGCCGAATTATTTCACTCGGCGTCGGTGATAACTATCTGTAGAAGTGATGATAAGTATTAAGCTGTTACTTGATAACGGCTTAAAAACATTTTTGCAGTTTCATCGGCCAGATGTTGGCGCTCTTCACTGGTGAGTAAAGGTTTGTAAGCCAATAATTGTGGCCAGAAACAATGCCCTTTAATTAAGTGCATTAACTGTTCATTAGCAAAATTAACATCGGTTAGTGCTAACTTATTATCGCTTACGGCGGCTTTTATCCAGCGCAGTAACGCCGTTTCAAGCAGCTTCATTTTCTCAACCTCTCGGTTCATCTCTTCACTATTGTAAAACAAGTGCCCAAATGCGACTCGGGCCATATCGATATGTTCTTGTGAATTAATAAACTCAATTTCGGTCAAAATAATGGCCGTAAATTGTTGCAGTAAATCTTTGTCGGCTTGATATTGACCCTGGTTACGTGCCATAGCTTCAAGCCACAATTCACTCACTAGGTGCATCACTAAGGCTTCTTTGGTGGCAAAGTGATTATAAACCGTGCGTTTAGACACTTGCGCCTCTTCAGCTAGCTTGTCCATACTGGTCGCTGCGACACCTATCGATTTAAAGGTGCGCTTGGCTGCATCGATAATGGCTTGTCGTTTTAACTGACTGCGGCTTTTCTTTTCAGTATCCATGTCGCTTTATATTCAAAAAATTGATAAAAGTTATTTTACACTGACCAGTTTACTTTTCAACTGGATCAAAAGTAAACTACACCGTATAGTTTACTTTTGACTAATAATGAAAATGTTGATTATTGTCGTACCAGTCTTGTTAATCATGAGTATATCCATTGGGATATTTCAATGGCTAATTGTGTCGAAAACCAAGCTGTAGATTAGCAAAAAGGAATATCTGATGTTTGCAATATGCTCAAGAGTCTTGCGTTTACAAAACGGACAACTGCCCTTGCTAAACAACATCATGTTGAGCTGATTATTCCTGAATTTGGCCGACTGATTTGCATGGCAACTCCACAAGCACATAATCTTTGATGACAAAATTCAGCGAAATTAACGCAACAAATACCTGTTTTACAATAAAAATAGGCAAAACTAACCAAAAGAGCTAACAGACAGAAACCATTAATAGTGGAATATTATAATAACTTTCAACAAGGTTATCTTAGTTGGTCAGTGTAATTGCAATATATAGCTGTTAAATTAACCACACACTGAGTAAACATTTTTAGTTAAATTACTCATAAAACAAGTTTTTTGGTCCAAATTCGTTAACAAACAGTTATCAATCAAGCGGGTTAACGTATTTATTTACAATTTAGCCCATTGGCTTTGCGAATAGTTTCTATGAGCAATGTTAATTGCGTAGCAAAATATACAGTTAGAATTGAAATAGCCTTTTTCACACAGCAACCTAGTTGTGTGTGGATACATTAGAGTAGGAGCTCTCATGCACAAAGCATTGAAAATTGCCGCAGTGATAACTGCGACGTTATGGTTAACAGCCTGTGGCAAACAAGACGAAGGAGCGCAGGCTCAACAAGAGCGCCCGCCTACTCCGGTTGGTGTAATGGTGGTGACAGCACAGTCGCAGTCTATTCAAGTAGAGCTACCGGGTCGCAGCAAATCGTTTTTAGAAGCTGAAGTTCGTCCACAAGTGTCTGGTATTATTACTGAACGTGGATTTGTTGAAGGTAAAGAGGTCACTAAAGGTCAATCTCTTTATCAAATCGATTCTGCTACCTACAAAGCGGCTTTAGTCAGTGCAGAAGCTGATTTAGCCAGTGCTAACGCAGGTTTGGAATCTGCTAAAGCGAAAGCGGCACGCTACCAAACATTGGTAAAAACTAATTCGGTCAGTGTACAAGATTTTGATGAAGCAAAAGCTGCTTATAAAGAAGCATTAGCATCTGTAACCGTTGCGCAAGCTGCTATTAACACAGCTAAAATCAACCTTGAATATACTGAAGTAAAAGCCCCAATTGCGGGTCGCATAGGTAAATCATCAGTAACAGCAGGTGCTTTAGTTATCGCAAATCAAAGCAGCACTTTGGCGACGATTCAACAATTAGACCCTATCAATGTTGATATTGCTCAATCTAGTGTGCAGTTATTACGCCTTAAAAGTAAGCTAAAAGCGGGTAAGTTACAAAAAAGTGACAATGCTACTGTTACGCTGATTTTAGAAGACGGTACCACTTATGATCAGCAAGGTACGATGCAATTTGCTGAGGTCAGTGTTGACGAAGCTACTGGGTCTGTCACATTACGTGCTGAATTCCCTAATCCTGATGGTGTGCTGTTACCTGGTATGTATGTGCGTGCACGCTTAGATACAGGCACTGACCCACAAGCTATTTTAGTGCCCCAACGTGCTATTACTCGTAATACTAAAGGTCAGGCAATGGCGATGATTGTTAATCAAGATAACAATGTCGAAGTGCGTATTGTCACTACTGCTGAAGTAATTGATAACCAATGGCGCATTATTGATGGCCTCCAAGCTGGCGATAAATTAATTGTAGAAGGTTTACAAAAAATTCGTCCAGGTGCGGCGGTATCACCACAGGTATTAACTGCAGACACTCCACAAAAATAGGACATTATTATGGCTCGCTTTTTTATCGATCGCCCTATTTTTGCTTGGGTGATCGCAATTCTTATTATGTTAGCAGGGGTGCTGGCCATTAAAGGCCTGCCCATTGCTCAATACCCTAGTATTGCACCGCCAACGGTAGTCATTACCGCATTTTATCCTGGTGCATCGGCCAAAACCATGGAAGATACCGTGACTCAAGTTATTGAGCAACGCATGACTGGTATTGACCATTTACGCTATATTTCTTCTAGCAGTGATAGTTTTGGTAACGCGACTGTTACCTTAACGTTTAATGCCGAGGCGGATGCCGATATTGCCCAAGTTCAAGTGCAGAATAAACTGCAGTCGGCAATGACCTCCTTACCTCAAGAAGTACAATCACAAGGCGTGAACGTTAACAAATCCAGCGCGGGTTTCTTAATGGTTGTGGCGTTTGTGTCTGATGACGGCTCGCTGGCTAAAAACGATATTTCTGATTACGTTGCTGCCAATATTCAAGACCCTATGAGTCGAGTACCAGGTGTTGGTGAACTCGAGTTGTTTGGTGCGCAGTACGCAATGCGCATCTGGCTTGAACCGCTAAAGCTAACCCAATACAACTTAACCAGTATTGAAGTAATGGCAGCGATTAGAGAGCAGAATGCTCAAATATCCGCAGGCCAATTAGGCGGTTCACCTGCAATGCCAGGCCAGGAATTAAACGCCACTGTTACCGCACAAAGCCGTTTACAAACACCTGAGCAATTTAAGCGGATTATTCTAAAATCAGACTCTTCTGGCGCAAATGTCTATCTTGAAGATGTGGCTCGAGTTGAACTTGGGGCAGAAAGCTATGCAGTTGAATCCTTCTATAACGGTAAACCTGCATCTGGTCTAGCCTTTAAGTTAGCAACAGGTGCAAACGCACTCGATACAGCTAATAATATTCGCGACCGTTTAGATGATTTAAAAACCTATTTTCCTGAAGGGTTAGAAATTTACTATCCGTATGACACTACTCCATTTGTTGAAAAATCAATTGAAGGTGTGGTTCATACGTTAATCGAAGCTATCGTATTAGTATTCTTGATCATGTATCTGTTCTTACAGAACTTCAGGGCAACGCTAATCCCAACGATTGCAGTACCCGTAGTACTACTCGGTACATTCGCTATTTTGTCGGCAACAGGGTTCTCTATTAACACCCTCACCATGTTCGCTATGGTGCTGGCAATTGGTCTACTGGTCGATGATGCCATTGTAGTAGTAGAAAACGTTGAACGATTAATGTCTGAAGAGGGATTAAGTCCACTTGAAGCAACCCGTAAGTCGATGGATCAAATTACTGGCGCGCTTGTTGGTATTGGTTTAACGCTTTCTGCGGTATTTGTGCCGATGGCATTTATGTCAGGCTCTACCGGGGTGATTTATCGTCAGTTCTCAATCACTATCGTATCGGCTATGGCATTGTCAGTATTAGTAGCGTTGATTTTAACACCTGCTTTATGTGCAACCATGTTAAAGCCATTACCTAAAGGTCATACCCATATTAATACCGGCTTTTTTGGTTGGTTTAACCGTATGTTTGATCGCATGACATCTCGCTATGAAGCGAGCGTGGCAAAAATTCTTAAACGCAGTTTCCGCATGATGGGCATATACCTTGTGCTTGTTATTGCTACAGCGTGGATTTTCTTACGCATGCCAACGGCATTCTTACCAGATGAAGATCAGGGGATTTTATTCACCCAAGCAATTTTGCCAACCAACTCAACCCAAGAAAGTACCGTTAAAGTGTTAAACGAAATCAATGATTTCTATCTAACCCAGGAAAGCGATTCGGTAAACTCTGTGTTCAGTGTTGCAGGTTTTAGCTTTGCGGGTATGGGCCAAAACATGGGGATGTCGTTTGTTGGCTTAAAAGATTGGGCCGAACGAGAAGAACCTGGTCAAGATGTGCAGTCTATCGCAGGTCGTGCAATGGGCCGCTTTATGCAAATAAAAGATGCCATGGTGTTTGCATTTGTTCCACCTGCGGTAATTGAGTTGGGCACAGCAAATGGTTTCGATTTATATCTGCAAGATAGAAGCGGTAAAGGTCATGATGCATTAATTGAGGCACGTAACCAGTTGCTGGGTATGGCGGCACAAAATCCAAGCTTGGTGGGCGTTCGCCCCAATGGCCAGGAAGATGCACCAATGTACGAAATTCATATCGACCAAGCAAAAGTACGCGCACTGGGTATTGATATCAACAGTGCCAACAGCGTACTCGCTACCGCATGGGGTGGCTCATATGTGAATGACTTCATTGACCGTGGTCGCGTTAAGAAAGTATACGTACAAGGTGAAGCTAAATATCGTATGCAACCCAGTGATTTAGACACTTGGTATGTCCGTAACTCAGAAGGCGAAATGGTACCTTTTTCAGCCTTCGCGACAGGCTCTTGGAACTTTGGTTCACCACAGTTACAACGCTTTAATGGTTTACCTGCTGTCAATATTCAAGGTGCTACCGTGCCTGGTTACAGTACCGGTGATGCTATGGTTGCGATAGAGAAAATGGTCGAACAATTACCACCTGGGTTTGGAGTTGAGTGGAATGGCCTGTCCTATGAAGAACGTTTGTCGGGTAACCAAGCACCCGCATTATATGCCTTGTCAATTTTAGTGGTGTTTTTGGTCCTTGCAGCTCTCTATGAGAGCTGGTCGGTGCCATTTGCAGTCGTATTAGTCGTACCTCTAGGGGTTATTGGTGCATTGCTTGCTATGAACGGCCGTGGTTTACCTAACGACGTATTCTTCCAGGTAGGGTTATTGACAACGGTGGGTCTAGCAACCAAGAATGCTATCTTGATCGTTGAATTCGCAAAAGACTTCTACGATAAAGGTGCGGGATTAATCGAAGCAACACTGCATGCGGTACGTGTGCGTTTGCGTCCTATTCTAATGACCTCATTAGCATTTGGTTTCGGTGTGGTTCCATTAGCAATTAGTACTGGTGTCGGTTCCGGCAGTAAAAACGCCATTGGCACCGGTGTATTAGGTGGCATGATGAGTTCGACATTCCTAGGTATTTTCTTAATTCCATTGTTCTTTGTGGTGGTTGAAAGGATTTTCAGTAAGAGAAAAAGCCAAACTGAGCCAGAAACAGTCAATGTAGAATCAGCTCCAACAAGCAATAAACCTGACGCTTAATACCATTCGAAAAATACTTGAGTAAGGGTATTTTGCAGAACATAAAGGACCAAACGTTTGGTCCTTTATTTTATCAAGCAGAATAAATGGTAAAGATCGTCCTCGAACGATATTTACCAGTAGGTTAAAGGTCAGCAAAGTAAGCTTTAACACCTAGGTTGCTACCTATCTAACCCAAAGTATCAATTGCTTTAACTTACCTGAATTAAGCGTGACATACAAAAACCTATCATTTACTTCATCAATTAGATTGTTATTGATAACCACTTGAACTCGTCACCCTAAGTAATTCTGGACGCTTTTAAAACCCCCTATATGCTAACTGTCATTAATATGCGACATTCACTCGCATTGATGTCCAGTCAGATTTAGCCAACATAATACTACTAGCCAATTAGGGCCAAGAAAGAAACTCGTCCACGAGCGGTATGGCTGAAACTGTTTGAGTCAGTATATTTAGACGGAGCAGTCACGCCAGTAACGAAAGCCATTATTGCCTCACATGCTAACAACAGATAAATGTACGAGTATTTGAAATTTATCTCAGCGACAGCATGATTTAGATGATAATTTTGCTAACCTAACAACCCTCAAGTTACCCCCCGGTTCACCAGAACTAAACCATAGAGAGCAAGTGTGATAACGACTTTCTCAGAATAAACTCGTTAATAGCTGCTTTCATGGAGATGAGGATATTTGAGCCAGAAGGGATCCGATTAAGCTATTAGAGAGAATAGGTCTGCCCCATGAATTAATGTAATTAGTATCATCGGATTGGTATTTAGCGCCTGGAAATGACCTACTCTCACATGGGCATATCGGCCACACTATGTTTAATGTAAATTGTATGACTTATGCTTAAGAATAATTTTTCGACACAAAACAAAAAGGCCACTCAATTAGAGTGGCCTTGCTGTTTTATTTGGCGCCTGGAAATGACCTACTCTCACATGGGGAGACCCCACACTACCATCGGCGATACTGTGTTTCACTTCTGAGTTCGGAATGGGATCAGGTGGTGCCACAGCTCTATGGTTTCCAGACAAATTTGGTTATCTAACGCTATTTAACTAGCATTAAATAATAATTCGGAAAGCTGATTGCTTTATCTGAGTTTGAGTCTCGTCACACTATTTAAGCGTCCCATTCTAATACTAAGTCGTATCAGTAAAACCCATCTGGGTTGTATGGTTAAGCCTCACGGGTCATTAGTACAAGTTAGCTCAACGCCTCACAACGCTTACACACCTTGCCTATCAACGTAGTAGTCTCCTACGGCCCTTTAGAGAGCTTAAAGCTCTAGGGATGACTCATCTTGGGGCTCGCTTCCCGCTTAGATGCTTTCAGCGGTTATCGATTCCGAACGTAGCTACCGGGCAATGCCATTGGCATGACAACCCGAACACCAGCGGTTCGTCCACTCCGGTCCTCTCGTACTAGGAGCAGCTCCCCTCAATCATCCAACGCCCACGGCAGATAGGGACCGAACTGTCTCACGACGTTCTGAACCCAGCTCGCGTACCACTTTAAATGGCGAACAGCCATACCCTTGGGACCGACTTCAGCCCCAGGATGTGATGAGCCGACATCGAGGTGCCAAACACCGCCGTCGATATGAACTCTTGGGCGGTATCAGCCTGTTATCCCCGGAGTACCTTTTATCCGTTGAGCGATGGCCCTTCCATTCAGAACCACCGGATCACTATGACCTACTTTCGTACCTGCTCGACGTGTATGTCTCGCAGTTAAGCTGGCTTATGCCATTGCACTAACCGTACGATGTCCGACCGTACTTAGCCAACCTTCGTGCTCCTCCGTTACTCTTTGGGAGGAGACCGCCCCAGTCAAACTACCCACCAGGCACTGTCCTCAACCCCGATAAGGGGCCAGAGTTAGAACATCAAAACTACAAGGGTGGTATTTCAAGATTGACTCCACTCCATCTAGCGACGAAGCTTCAAAGTCTCCCACCTATCCTACACATGTAGGTTCAATGTTCAGTGCCAAGCTATAGTAAAGGTTCACGGGGTCTTTCCGTCTAGCCGCGGGTATACGGCATCTTCACCGCAATTTCAACTTCACTGAGTCTCGGCTGGAGACAGCGTGGCCATCATTACGCCATTCGTGCAGGTCGGAACTTACCCGACAAGGAATTTCGCTACCTTAGGACCGTTATAGTTACGGCCGCCGTTTACCGGGGCTTCGATCATGAGCTTCTCTTGCGATAACCCAATCAATTAACCTTCCGGCACCGGGCAGGCGTCACACCGTATACGTCATCTTGCGATTTTGCACAGTGCTGTGTTTTTGATAAACAGTTGCAGCCACCTGGTATCTGCGACTGCCGTCAGCTTAGGGAGCAAGTCCCATCACCAACAGCAGCGTACCTTCTCCCGAAGTTACGGTACCATTTTGCCTAGTTCCTTCAGCCGAGTTCTCTCAAGCGCCTTGGTATTCTCTACCCGACCACCTGTGTCGGTTTGGGGTACGATCCCTACTAACCTGAAGCTTAGAAGATTTTCCTGGAAGCATGGCATCAACTACTTCATCACCTTAGTGACTCGTCATCAGCTCTCAACGTGTACATTTAAGTACGTGTTCCCGGATTTGCCTAAGAACACCGCCTACTACCTTAAACGCGGACTACCAACGCCGCGCTAGCCTAGCCTTCTCCGTCTCTCCATCGCAGTTAGCAGAGGTACAGAAATATTAATCT